>NZ_CP095550.1:1470000-3870000 GCF_023078335.1 Metabacillus endolithicus
CTTCACCCTGGACATGGGTAGATCACCTGGTTTCGGGTCTACGACCACGTACTATGCACGCCCTATTCAGACTCGCTTTCGCTGCGGCTCCGTCTTATCAACTTAACCTTGCACGGGATCGTAACTCGCCGGTTCATTCTACAAAAGGCACGCCATTACCCATTAACGGGCTTTGACTACTTGTAGGCACACGGTTTCAGGATCTCTTTCACTCCCCTTCCGGGGTGCTTTTCACCTTTCCCTCACGGTACTGGTTCACTATCGGTCACTAGGGAGTATTTAGCCTTGGGAGATGGTCCTCCCTGCTTCCGACGGGATTTCACGTGTCCCGCCGTACTCAGGATCCACTCTGGAGGGAACGAAGTTTCAACTACAGGGTTGTTACCTTCTTTGACGGGCCTTTCCAGACCTCTTCATTTACTCCGTTCCTTTGTAACTCCGTACATGAGTGTCCTACAACCCCAAGAGGCAAGCCTCTTGGTTTGGGCTTCTTCCGTTTCGCTCGCCGCTACTCAGGAAATCGCGTTTGCTTTCTCTTCCTCCGGGTACTTAGATGTTTCAGTTCCCCGGGTCTGCCTTTAATACCCTATGTATTCAGGTAAAAATACTACTCCATTACGAGCAGTGGGTTTCCCCATTCGGAAATCTCCGGATCAAAGCTTACTTACAGCTCCCCGAAGCATATCGGTGTTAGTACCGTCCTTCATCGGCTCCTAGTGCCAAGGCATCCACCGTGCGCCCTTAACAACTTAACCTCTTCGACAAACGATAAGCGTCGAATTTCTTCGTTGACTTCCCATCTTCCGGTGCTCATGTACTCTCGTACACTCCGCTCCTCATCAGGTCGTCGCCTCGAACTTCTCGCTTCTCCTTTGTCTCAAGACATAAGATCAAACTTAATATCTTGATTAACATTTATTAAGAGAATCACTAAACTAAGCGTTTAAACTCAGTGAATTACTTGAATTGTTTTCGTTATCTAGTTTTCAAGGAACATAAAACACAGGACATTTAAATGCATGATGCATTTAGACTCCTATGTGTTGAGTCTTACTTATATAGAAAGATCAGTATGATCTCTCAAAACTAAACAAAATACCAAGCGTGCTCCATTTTCCTTAGAAAGGAGGTGATCCAGCCGCACCTTCCGATACGGCTACCTTGTTACGACTTCACCCCAATCATCTGTCCCACCTTAGGCGGCTGGCTCCTTACGGTTACCCCACCGACTTCGGGTGTTACAAACTCTCGTGGTGTGACGGGCGGTGTGTACAAGGCCCGGGAACGTATTCACCGCGGCATGCTGATCCGCGATTACTAGCGATTCCGGCTTCATGCAGGCGAGTTGCAGCCTGCAATCCGAACTGAGAATGGTTTTATGGGATTGGCTTGACCTCGCGGTCTTGCAGCCCCTTTGTACCATCCATTGTAGCACGTGTGTAGCCCAGGTCATAAGGGGCATGATGATTTGACGTCATCCCCACCTTCCTCCGGTTTGTCACCGGCAGTCACCTTAGAGTGCCCAACTTAATGCTGGCAACTAAGATCAAGGGTTGCGCTCGTTGCGGGACTTAACCCAACATCTCACGACACGAGCTGACGACAACCATGCACCACCTGTCACTTCGTCCCCCGAAGGGGAACCTTCTATCTCTAGAAGTAGCGAAGGATGTCAAGACCTGGTAAGGTTCTTCGCGTTGCTTCGAATTAAACCACATGCTCCACCGCTTGTGCGGGCCCCCGTCAATTCCTTTGAGTTTCAGTCTTGCGACCGTACTCCCCAGGCGGAGTGCTTAATGCGTTTGCTGCAGCACTAAAGGGCGGAAACCCTCTAACACTTAGCACTCATCGTTTACGGCGTGGACTACCAGGGTATCTAATCCTGTTCGCTCCCCACGCTTTCGCGCCTCAGCGTCAGTTACAGACCAGAGAGTCGCCTTCGCCACTGGTGTTCCTCCACATCTCTACGCATTTCACCGCTACACGTGGAATTCCACTCTCCTCTTCTGCACTCAAGTTCCCCAGTTTCCAATGACCCTCCACGGTTGAGCCGTGGGCTTTCACATCAGACTTAAGAAACCGCCTGCGCGCGCTTTACGCCCAATAATTCCGGACAACGCTTGCCACCTACGTATTACCGCGGCTGCTGGCACGTAGTTAGCCGTGGCTTTCTGGTTAGGTACCGTCAAGGTACCAGCAGTTACTCTGGTACTTGTTCTTCCCTAACAACAGAACTTTACGACCCGAAGGCCTTCATCGTTCACGCGGCGTTGCTCCGTCAGACTTTCGTCCATTGCGGAAGATTCCCTACTGCTGCCTCCCGTAGGAGTCTGGGCCGTGTCTCAGTCCCAGTGTGGCCGATCACCCTCTCAGGTCGGCTACGCATCGTCGCCTTGGTGAGCCGTTACCTCACCAACTAGCTAATGCGCCGCGGGTCCATCTGTAAGTGACAGCTAAAAGCCGCCTTTCAATTTCGAACCATGCGGTTCAAAATGTTATCCGGTATTAGCTCCGGTTTCCCGGAGTTATCCCAATCTTACAGGCAGGTTACCCACGTGTTACTCACCCGTCCGCCGCTAACCTCAGGGAGCAAGCTCCCATTGGTTCGCTCAACTTGCATGTATTAGGCACGCCGCCAGCGTTCGTCCTGAGCCAGGATCAAACTCTCCAATAAAGAGTTGATATAGCTCATAATAACTTGTACTATAAAAGTACATTACTTACTTTTGTTAATCTCAGTAAGATTAACTTTAGCACGCTTGGTTTTGTTTAGTTTTCAAAGATCATTTCAAGCTCCGTTTCAGAAGCGACTTAACCAATATAACATTTAGTAATCTTCTCGTCAACACCTATTTTTTCGTGTTGTTTTTTTGTCTGCTTCAGAAGCGACGTTTAATAATATATCACGTTTATTTTATAAACACAAGCACTTTTAAAAAAATAAAAAGATGACAATCAGCCACCTTCATTCATTGCCCCTCTATAATATTGTTCTTCAAGCAAAGATATATTCTCGCGCTCTTTTAATTTACCTTCTTTATCTAAAATATCCTTTAATAATTTAAATGCTAAAATTTCAGGGGGGGTAATATCTTTCTTTAATGCTTCTGTGAGTATTAAAGGTGCTAACTCAATATGATATTCACAGAGTTCTTTACATTTATATAGTATTTTATCATCTTCCTCACTTTGAGCATAATACATTTTAACTAATTCCTGGTGGGCACGGTGCAAAATAAAAGGACGCTTCGTACGGTTAATGATTTCAATTAATAATTTTTCAGCAAGAAGATATTCCTTTGATTCAAAAGCCCAAGAAACATTTCCTAATAAAAAACCACAATCACTTCTTTTTGTTTTGGCATGACTGTCAGGGTGATCTAAATCCTTAGGCTGAATCCTTCCTCCAAAGGACCACTTTATACAATTTCTAATAAATGCTCTTTCATAACTTTGAAGACTATCCCAAAAATCATCAAGTTCTAATTGATGAATAATGCCACCGTATTGTCTTTCTATTTTTGCTACTTTCATTTGTTTTATTAGTGCTGGATTTTTAAAGTTGAATAGTTTTTTTATACCCATACATTCACCTCTTGGACAATTCTGATGAATTATATGTTTTATTCTCACCTTTCATTACTCTGTAGACTAAACTCTTATTTATTCTATATTTATAGTTGTAGTAAGCACAGAGATCATGTATAGTAATGACTAAAATAAATACTTAAACCACAAGGGGAGCCTTTAAGCTGAGATTGAATGTTTACCATTCTAACCCTTTGAACCTGTTAGTTAATACTAGTGTAGGGATGTGGAAGATCATGTTTAAAGTAATGCTTGGATTATATGATCATTCCAATCATTGCTTTTTTATTTTGAGGCTAAAATAAGGTTGCCTTTTGGTTTGATGTAAAAGAGAGGTAATTAGTTTGCGAGGAAATCAACGTTTATTATTTTTAATCGAAGTTGCTATGTTAGCTTCACTGGCATTTTTACTTGATTTATTATCAAGTGTTATTGGTAAGTTACCACAGGGCGGTTCCATTTCACTGGGCATGATCCCAATTTTCATCATTGCTTATCGTTGGGGAATAAAAGGAGGACTTCTAACTGGTTTGTTACTAGGCCTTTTACAAGCTGTTCTTGGCAACCCTTATATTGTCCATCCTGTTCAAGGGTTTCTTGATTACTACCTAGCATTTACTGTTGTTGGGTTTAGTGGAGTCTTCTTCAAGCAGATTCAAAACGCTTTTCAAAATAATAGTAAAAAGTTAGCGATTTTTTATATAACACTAGGGGCACTACTTGGAAGTTTACTAAGAATGGTCGCACATGTTGTTGCGGGTGTTGCATTTTTTGCATCGTTCGCACCTGAAGGTACTCCTGTACTAACATACTCTATTGTTTATAATGCTTCTTATATGATTCCAACAATGATCGTTTCTGCAATTGTTGTTAGTTTACTATTAGTAACTTCTCCTAGATTAATAATAAGAAAATAACTCTAACAAAACCTTGGCCCCTCGCCAAGGTTTTTCTATTTTTCATAAATAATAAGTAATCATCATAGTAGATACTATTATCTCTATGAAACCCCTTATTACACTATCACTCTGCACGAATAAATTCTACTTTGTAGAAAAAACATTCATATTTTCAATTCTTTCAGCATGTATTAATAGAAATAATAGATTTATAATCGGAGGACAAAGAGATGACTGTATCTTATGGAATTATATTATTAACATTATTTCTATCACTATTTCATTTCTCTTATGGCTATAAGGAGGCAATTCGAATTAGTAACGAAGAGGGTCCTGTTCAAGGCTTGTCTTTAATATTTAGCATTCCTCTAGGTTTTACCTTTGCTTACTTATGTTCGATTTTCTACATTTCATCTTAATTTTACAAACTCGCCAATCGGCGAGTTTTTTTGAAATTTCTTAAGCACGTCCTTACCTTCAAACGTCATTTTTACCAATCCTGCTTCATAAATATCAATAAGAATTCACCTTTGCAGGAGGTTGCTTTGGAGACATTTAAATTGGTATGTAAAAACTTTATATACTCCAGTTTTACTCTCATTATACTATTTGTATGTTTTGTTTGTTTCCATTTATTTTCTCACATAAAAGTCAGTCTTGTTTTTAGCATAGTTATGACACTAACTTCTTTTACTCTATTCTGTTTCTTTGTATATAGTTTGATCACTTTGAAAAGGACTTTTTCATTTTATTTTTTAAAAGGTCGGAGTGGAATTGTTTCTTTTATAATGATCACAACATGCACTTTCTTTTTATCCATCTACTTTTTTTCCATCAATCTCATGATATCTAGTGAGTTGGGAGGAAATTTAACACTTGAGGAGAAGTACCAGCTTTATTTAATACCTTTTCAATCAAATAAGGTAACCATTGCAGATTATCAAGCGATGAAGAAGGATAAAATGGTGAGCTCATACAAAAATGTAATGATCTATTATGAAACACATGAGAAAGAGCTGGTCCCAATTATAGAGGATGTTCTAAATCGTGCTGATGAACTTACAACAAATCTTTTGGGTGATGTCCACGATAACGAGATTGATCTTATTCTTCATTCTTCTATAGAAGATCTTTATGAAAAAACCTCCTTAGTTCAGACTATGCTACTTTGACGATCCGAATGATATTGTCGGGATTGCCATAACGGACTTATCAGATATCGTCTCAAATCAAATGCCACAATCATTTTATTTCCAAAGCACCATTTTACACGAATATACTCACTATCGATTGCAAGCTTTTATTAAAGAGCAAGAACTTTACGTCTATAGAATTCCTCTATGGTTTCATGAGGGAGTTGCAGAGTATGTTGGTATGTATAACGTTGCACATCGATATTATCCTTTTCAAGAAACCTCATTTTCCCATCTTGTGACACATAAAGACTGGGAAAAATATCGTCTAGAAGATTATGATGTTTATTTGCAAAGTTATTATGCAATTAAGTATCTCGTTGATCAATTCGGAGAACCAATTCTTAAATCAATCATTATAGAAACAGCAAAAA
Source organism: Metabacillus endolithicus (assembly GCF_023078335.1). Taxonomy (GTDB): domain Bacteria; phylum Bacillota; class Bacilli; order Bacillales; family Bacillaceae; genus Metabacillus; species Metabacillus endolithicus. The sequence goes on from NZ_CP095550.1 coordinate 1,476,055, forward strand.
CTAATGATTTTAATGAGGGATTTACTAAAGCAACTGGTATTACAATAGAAGATTTACAATCACAGTATATTAAAGAAGAAAATCAATACTTCCAAACAAAAAATGAAAGCCTCCAGCATTAGCTGGCAGGCTTTAGTTCTTTGCGCATGTATTTTTTTATTTGTTTTTCTAATACAAAAAGCATAATCCCAACCATAATAATACTTCCTCCCGCTACTTGGGAGGGAATCATTTTTTCTCCTAAAAAGAAATATGCAAGGATTATTGAACCAACTGGCTCGAACAAAATCATCACAGATATTGTATTTGTGCTAACCCATTTTAAAGACCAATTAAATAATGAGTGTCCGAGCAATGTTGGAATAATGGCTAATAGAATAAAATTATACCAGTCTGATGTCGGATAAGGACCTAAGGGATATTGTAAGATTAAACAATAGAGTAATAGAGTTAATGAGCTAATTCCATATACAATGAATGTATATAAAATAAGCGAGTGTCTTTTTCTAATTCCCTGTCCAAAGAGCAAATATGCGGTAATCATTGCACATGCTACTAAAGAAAGAATATCCCCAAACAAAGCAAGACCACTTATTTTAAAATCGCCCCAACTAATGATCATACTCCCAGTGATAGCGAGAATTCCACTATACAAAGCCATCTTTGAAACTTTTTCTTTAAAAAACAAATATGTTCCCACAAACGCAAACAACGGTTGAAGAGTTACTAAAACTACAGAACTAGCGACTGATGTATAGTTTAACGATTCAAACCAAAGAATGAAATGAAAAGCTAAAAATACACCGGCTATCGTTGAATATAACCAATCTACTTTTGATAAGGCCTTCAATTCTGAACGATGTTTGATTAGAAATATTGGCGCAATAAGAATCGTCGCAAAAAACAATCGATAAAAAGCAATAACCGGAGCAGGAGCTGATGTTATCTTTACAAAAATAGCTGAAGTTGAAACAGAAAGTACACCAACAACCAGAGCTGCATAAGGAAAAAAGCGCGGAGAGTTCAAAGTTGTTCCTCCTATCATTCAAAAACCTACAATATTCTACCATGAAACGTAATAGAATAGTTGCGAAATTTGTAGAAGAATTCATAATAGAGTTGGAAAATCTTTGTAGTATAATAGTATTAGTTTCAAATCTACTAATATTGTATGAAAAAATACTAATCAAGGGGGAAAATAATGATCATTCAACTTGAAACCACACGTCAAGAAATTCTAAATACTGTTAATGGCATTCCAGAACATTTATTCAATGAAAGAGAAAATGAGCAAACATGGAGTGTTGGGCAAGTACTTGAACACCTACATAAAACTGAAGTTGAGATTACGAAAGCTATAAAGTATATGTTAACCCTACCAGAGCAAGAACCTCTTCCAGATCAACCACTTGAACTAACATTAAATCGTTCTACAAAAATAATGGCACCAGCAGCAATTACTCCAGCAATTGTAGTAAATAAAAACGACATTTTACAAGCTCTGTCTCAATCTCGAAATCAACTCCTACAACTTATTGATTCTATACCTCCAGAGCAAGACCTTACAACACGAGGATTTAAACACCCTGTTTTCCCAATTTTATCGATTAAACAATGGATTGAATTTGTTGGTTATCATGAACAAAGACATCTAGCACAAATTTTCGAAATAAAACAGTTTATCACAAATGAAAGCGTTTAATGACTAGGGGGATACAGCAATTGAATAAATATAAAAAACAATCACTAATTCTTGTTATTTTCACTGCATTAACTTTATTATTCTCGACAACTGCAACTGCAGCCGAACAGGAAGAAACATTAACAGTTGTTTCTCTTGGTGACTCCATTACATTTGGGTGGAATTTGGAACAACCACAGACTCCTCCTGTTCAATCGGAAAATGCCTTCCCTTTTCTAATAGGTAACGGAAATACAGAGGTTTTAAATGTCAGCTATCCTGGATGGACTTCAACTCAGCTCCTTGAAGCCATAAAAACGGAAGAATCCCAACAAAAGCTCCAACAAGCTGAAACTGTTACATTAAGTATTGGAGCAAATGACCTATTACAAGCAATTGAACTAAGTAAAATGATTGAGAATCAGCAAGCCGTTGATCCAGAAGCGCTTCAACAAAAGGTTGCAGCTGCGACTGCTCAAGTATACAACAATATAACAGAAATCATTACTCTTATAAAAGGACAAACAGATGCACCAATTTTATTATATTCGTTATATAACCCATTCGGTATGAATGATCCAATCTACGGAAGTATACATATGTTAGGTGAAATGATTACGAACAGTGTAAACAGCAAGGTATATTCAACAATAGCTTTCAACAAGGTGTACAATATCTTGATGCCTATTCTGCTTTTAATGGTAAGCAACAGGACTACATCATACCAGGAGATATTCATCCAACGATTTCCGGTCAACAAGCGTTAGCTCTGCTTGCAACAAATCGGCTTAATGAATTAAACCCAATTATGATAAACCCAATCTTGTCTACTGAGGAAGAAACAGCAGAACCTGTTTCCATTACACTTGAAAAAATTGAACATACTATAGAAATCAAATGGCTTTCTGGAGAAAAAACTGCAGCTGATTTTGTAAATGAGGGAAATCTCGTAGAAAACAACTCCTTTACTGTTACTGAGAATGGTGTTTATACCATTTATGTAAAAACTGCATTAGGAGAAAGCATTAGTAGAATTGAAATCTCAAATATCACTCCTAAAGTTGAAGATCCGATAGAAGATGAGGAGCCTCCAGTTGACGTTGAACAACCAGAGGAAGAAGAACCTCCAAGTGATACAAATGAAGATGAAGATCAAGTTCCTGCAGAGCAACCTGAAAAAGAAACTCAAGATGAAGCTCCAAAGGTGGAGAAACCAAAGCAAACAATGGTGAAAAGTGGACATGCTCTACCAGATACAGCCACTTCTATGTACAACATTTTACTAACTGGCCTTTGTTTCATAGGAATAGGTGGCGGAGTCTTATTTAATCAAAGACTACGAAAATCAAGGGTAAAGCAATAAATGAAATAAGTACCCCACTAACGGGGTACTTATTTTCACTCTGAACCTTTCTGTTTATGGTGTTCCTCTTTATGTCTCATAAAATGAAAATCTCTTTCTTCATCAAAAGGAAAAAGCTTTTGTTTTTTCGCTTCATCTTTGTAATTTGTAAAGATTTCCTCCATAAGTTGTTGAGTTGTTTTATCTTTTGCATCAATTCCTAGCTTCTCCGCAGTTTGTAACGTTTTCTTATCAATAACCTCTCTTGCAAGCTGCTTCATATCCTTACCTTCTGTTTCAATCCCTAATTTTTTTGCTTCATTCTTTATGCCAACCTCAAAAACTTCCTTGCCTAGTTCATCTAAAGTTTTCCCCTCTGTATCAATATTCAGCTCTTTAGCTTTATTCATAATGAGCGTTTCTCTAATTTCATTCGCAATATCCTCCATGTCTTTTCCATCCGTCTTAATTCCCAACTCTTTTGCTTTGTTCATAATGTGAGTTTCTCTTAATTCTTTTGCAACTTCTTCTACTTCTTTTCCTTCCGTTTCTATTCCCATTTCTTTTGCTTTTTCGATAATTTTTGCTTCATGTACTTCTTTAGCTAATTGTTCAGTTTCTTTTCCTTCTGCTTCAATTCCTAATTCTTCTGCTCTTTTTTCTAAAAAATCACGATTCATCTTGTGGTGAGGGTGCCCTTCCCCCGGTCCCTTCTCAGCTAAAGCAGGACTTGCCCCAATTATTCCTATAGCAAGTGCTCCAGTTAATACGTATGTAACCATTTTTCTTTTCATTTTCTACCTCCATTAAGTATAGATTGGAAAAATGTATTCACCATTTTCCGCTTCCTTCATAGAGTGTCCAAAAATCTTGAATAAATTGTTACTATTATGTTTCATCTTTTTGAACGAGTATGAAAGAATTATGTGACGAAAGGTAATAACATATATAATGATAAAGATTAGAACATTTTATATACATTTGCGCTTATATATAGTCAGGAGTGAATGATCGATGAAAACAGTTGTTGTCATAGGTGGTGGAATAACAGGTCTTACCGCCATGTTTTATTTACAAAAGCTTAAGAAAGAACAAAATTTAAATATAAATTGTATCCTTGTAGAACAAAACAAGTACTTAGGAGGAAAGATAAAATCTGTTAAAAACGAGGATTTTATTATGGAAACAGGTGCTGACTCTATTGTTGCAAGAAATGAAGGAGTAATACCTCTTATACATGATTTACAACTAGAAGATAAGGTAGTTTATAACGAAACAGGTATTTCGTATATTTATTCTAAAAACACATTAAAGCCAATACCAGCAGACTCTGTTTTCGGGATTCCAACAAGTATTGGGTCATTATTTAACAGCACATTAATCTCACCAAAGGGTAAAATAATGGCTTTAAAAGATTTTGTGAAGAAAAACGAGACATTTACTAGTGATAGTTCTATTGGAGCTTTCTTAGAAGCTTTTTTGGGCAAAGAATTAGTTGAAGATCAAATTTCCCCTGTTCTTTCAGGTGTTTATTCCGGAAAACTAGATGAACTCACAATGGCTTCAACTCTTCCATATCTATTAGAATATAAAAATCAATACGGCAGTATTATACGAGGAATGTCCAAAAATAAAGAAAAATTCCTTTCAGCAAATAATAAAAAATTCCTATCATTTAAAGGTGGACTATCTACAATCATTGATCAACTTGAGGATCAGTTATCAGATACTTCCATTTTAAAAGGCATAAAAACAGAAACGATTAAACAGGTACAAGATGGATATGAAATATCTTTTGACCAGCATACTCCAATTAAGGCTGACTATGTTGTTTTAGCTACTCCGCATGATGCAGCACAGAAATTATTAACGATTAAAGAGCTTGACCAGGAATTTATTAAATTGAAAAACTCATCACTCATCAGTGTTTATCTTGGATTTGATGTTCCTGATCAACAGCTTCCCGCAAACGGTACTGGCTTTATCGTAACAGAAAATAGTGATTTACTTTGTGATGCATGTACTTGGACGAGTAGAAAATGGGCTCATACTTCAGAAAAACAAAGATTACTTGTTCGTCTTTTCTATAAAAGCTCTAATTCTGCTTATGAAAAAATAAAAAAATTGAGTAGAGAAGAAATAATTGAGACTGCCTTGGGAGATATTCAAAAAAGTCTTAACATAACGGCAAAACCAGAAGTTGTCGAAGTGACTAACTGGAATGAGCTTATGCCAAATTATCACCTTGAACATAACCAGGCAATCACTTCACTTGGAGAGAAATTAGCGGAACATACACCAAATGTATTTATAGCTGGTGCCTCTTATTTTGGAGTTGGTATTGGTGCCTGTATCAAAAATGGAAAAGAAACCGCTGAGAAGATTGTTCATCAACTTAAGAACAATAGCGCAAGTGCCTCGTTATAAATTTTATAAACGATGAAAAGCAGGGTAAACTCCCCTGCTTTTGCGTTTTTATACTCTTAGCTCCTCAATTACTTAGTCCACACCATGAGCCAATACATCAAAATGAATTATCCTTTGTAGCCATATCCCTTCATGCCCTTTGCTTTTGTTTTTACTTTAAAAAGCCTCCAGACAATGGATATTTCTCCAGCTCTTCTTCACTTAATCCTTGTCGAGCTGTTGTGATATACAGTTCATCTAAATGTTCCCCACCAAATGTGCACGAAGTAACATGTTTAACAGGAACTACAATTTCATCTAACTGTTTTCCTGTAAAAGGATTCCATTGTGTAACTCTAGAACCATCCCAATGTGCTAACCAAATCATCCCGTCTGAATCAATTGTCATACCATCTGGTGAACCCATTTCATTCGGAATAACAACAGATGTCTTCTTACTACTAATATTCCCAGTTAGTTTATCATAAGAGAAAACCGCCACTTCCCCAGTAGGAGTATCAATATAATACATAAACTTTTCATCAGGACTCCATGCTAAACCATTCGATATTGTTACTGAAGAAAGAATTTTATGAATTTGTCCAGACGGATCCAAACGATACAATGACCCTTTTCCTGTCTCGATATTTAAAGCCATTGTTCCTATGAAGAAGCGACCGGAGCTGTCACATTTACCATCATTAAATCGTATATTAGGTTGATTTTCTTCTGGGTTTGCAACTAATAGTAGTTCCTCAGTCTTTATATCAAAACGATAAATTCCATCATGCATGGCTAAAAGTATTTTTCCTGGCTGCGCGGGTACCGCTGCTCCTACATACTGATGAAATGTAAATGTCTTATTTTCTTTCGTTATAGGATCATAACGATGAAGTCTTTTCTCCATAATATCAACCCAATATAATACATGCTCTTCTCCATTCCAATGAGGTCCTTCCCCTAGAGCAGCCTTTTGATCCACTACTAAATCAACAATATAACTCACTTTTCTTCCTCCCTCTCCCATTACCTATTTCATGGCCTATCTTTTATGAAGCTGATTCATTTTCAGTAAACTGACTCTGATGTAAATCAGCATAAAAACCTCCTTTTTCAAGAAGCTCCTCATGTGTTCCTTTTTCTATAATATCTCCTTGATTCATGACGAGAATAAGATCGGCATCACGGATGGTAGATAACCGATGTGCAATCACAAAGCTTGTTCTTCCTTCCAAAAGTTTTGTCATCGCCTGCTGAATTTTCATTTCTGTCCTTGTATCAACACTGCTCGTTGCTTCATCAAGTAAAAGAATCTTTGGTTTTGCTAAAATGGCTCGTGCTATTGTGAGTAGCTGTCGTTGTCCTTGTGATAAATTTGTAGCGTCTTCTCCTAACAGCGTTTCATAGCCGTCAGGTAATGTTCGGATAAAATCATCAGCATAGGCATTTCTTGCAGCTTCCTCAATCTCTTCATTTGCGGCATGTTCATTTCCGTAAGCAATATTTTCCCGAATGGTTCCACTAAATAACCAGGTGTCCTGCAGCACCATTGCAAATAAACTTCGAACCTGCTCCTTACTCATATCAGTCAAACTAACACCGTCAATTTTAATAGACCCTCCATCCAATTCATAAAATCTCATTAAAAGATTGACAATTGTCGTTTTGCCTGCACCAGTGGGACCTACGATGGCAACAGTTTGACCTTCTTGTACCTCAAGACTTACATCATTAATAATTGGCTGATTTTTCTCATACCCGAAACGTACGGCATCAAAGATAACATGTCCTTTAAGCTCGGATACTTTAAGGGCAGCATCCTCTTCCTGTTTTTCCTCTTCTTCGTCCAAAAGTTGAAACACTCGTTCTGCTGAAGCTATGGCAACTTGAATCATATTAGCAATTCCCGCAGCCTGAGCTAATGGTTGAGAAATTTGCTGTGTATATTGAATAAAAGCTTGTACATCTCCAACACGAATACTTCCATTAATAACAAGCAAGCCACCTGAAATGGCTACAATTATAAATCCTATATTCCCAACAAAACTCATTAACGGCATCATTAATCCAGAAATAAACTGAGCTCTCCAGCTTGATTCATATAGCCGATCATTGATTGAATCAAAGGTTGCAATTGACTTATTTTCATGACCAAATGCCTTTACCACCTGATGTCCGGTAAACATTTCTTCAATATGACCGTTGATGTTTCCAAGCTCTTCCTGCTGCTTAACAAAGTGTTTTTGTGAAAACTTCGTCACAAAACGCGCAACCGTTAAACTAAGTGGAATGGTAACTACTACAACTAATGTTAGAAGAGGACTAATAACAAGCATCATGATAATGATCCCAATAATGGAGATAAAAGAGTTGATTACTTGTGTTAGTGCCTGTTGTAGGGATGTATTAATGTTATCAATATCATTTACCGCTCTACTTAACAAATCACCATGAGAGTGCTTGTCAAAATACTTAAGAGGCAACCGTGATAATTTCTCATTTACTTCCCTTCGAAGCTGAGCAACCGTTCGCTGTGAAACAGAAGCCATAATATATTGTTGTGCATAAGAGAAAAGTGATGATAAAAGATATAAACCAATTAAAAGTAATAAAATCCTTGAAATAAAAGCAAAGTCCACAGAAGAACCGGAAGTAAAACTATCAAAAATAGAAGAAGTTGCATCTCCCAATAATTTCGGACTAATTACATTAAACAAAGTAGAAAAAATAGCCGCGATCGCAACAAGAATCATTCGATTTTTCCAAGGCTTTAAATAACCTACGAGTCTTTTAAACGTTTTTTTGAAATCCTTTGGTTTTTCGACAACCATTCCGGGGCCGTGTCTCATACCTCCACCTACAGGAGGTCCGCCACGTCGCTTATTGTCACTCATGCACTCACCTCCCCATCCTCTTGAGAAGCTACGATTTCTTGATAAACTTTATTTTCTTGTAATAACTTTTGATGAGTGCCAACTCCGACAATCTTCCCATCATTTAGAACAATGATTTTTTCAGCATCTTTTACCGTGTTAACACGTTGAGCCACAATTATCATTGTTGCATCTCCTGTTTCTTTCTTTAATTCATGTCGAAGCAAACGATCTGTTTTATAATCCAATGCCGAAAAGCTGTCATCAAATAAATAAATTTTAGGCTTTCTCACTAGTGACCTAGCAATAGATAATCGCTGTTTTTGTCCTCCAGAGAGATTTACACCTGCTTGTTCTAACTTACTATGTATCCCTTGATCTCTTTTTTCAACAAAATCAATTGCTTGAGCGGTTCTTAAAGCAGCATACATCTCCTCTTCTGATGCATCTTCTTTACCAAACGATAAGTTTTCCGCAATCGTCCCACTAAACAGCGTAGCTTTTTGTGGAACATAGCCAATCTGTTTGCGAAGTGTGCTTTGCTTGAAGGATTGTATATTTTGTCCATCAATGAGAATTTCTCCGCTTTCCACATCATAAAAACGAGGAATTAGCTGCAGCAACGTTGTTTTACCTGCACCTGTACTTCCGATAATTGCAGTTGTTTCACCAGGTTTTGCTGTAAAAGTGATCCCTTCAAGTACTGGTCTTTCCGCTCCTTCATAGCGAAATGTTACATCTTTAAATTCAATGATTCCTTTGGTTGGAAAGCTTTTATCTTCTCTTTCAGGATCTTTTATTGTTGGTTTAGTTGATAATACCTCTGTTAAACGTTTAGCTGATACTTGAGCACGAGGAATCATAATAAAAGCCATGGAAAGCATAATTAATGACATTAAGATCATCGCGGCGTATTGAATGAATGCTAATAGATTACCAACTTGCATATCTCCGTTATCGATCCGAATAGCCCCAAACCAAACGATGGCGATATTGGTAAAATTCATAATAATTAACATGATCGGAAACATAAAAGCCATTAACTTGCCAACTTTTATTCCTGTATCTTGAAAATCTTCATTTGCTGCATTAAAGCGTTTTCTCTCATGATCTCCTCTATTAAATGCTCTAACAACTCTTACCCCTGTTAAAGCCTCCCTTAAAATAAGAGTTAGTCGATCTGTTTTATTCTGTAAAGCTGAAAACAACGGAATTGCCTTTCTTGCCACAAGAAAAATAATCAAAGCTAAAACTGGTAGAGCAGCTAGAAAAACGAGTGACAAATACTTATCCCGGGACACGGCAAGAATAACTCCACCAATCAACATTAACGGTGCTCTGGTCATCATTCTCTGCATCATATTAATAACATCTTGGACAACCTTTACATCATTTGTCGTTCTAGTAATTAAGGAAGCTGAGCCAAACTTTTCATATTCATCTAGTGAAAAATGCTCTGTATGTACAAACATCGTTCTACGCATATCCCTTCCAAAACCCAGCGATACTTTAGAAGCAAAGTAACTTACTCCAACCATTAATAAAATAGCCATCAGTGAACATCCAAGCATCAAAGCACCTGTTTGCAGGATAAACGGAACATCACGATTAACAATCCCAACGTCCACTATTTCAGCCATTAAGGTTGGCAAATATAACTCAAATAATATCGCAGCCATTGAAAACAAAATAACAAAAGTCAACTTCACTCGATAAGGTTTGAGGTATTTTAGCATTTCAATCATCTCGTCACCTCATTTCAATTTATTTTACTCTTCATACTATTATAGCGATTATAGTTAACTTAATGAAACGTTTAGATATAAACTTTGCCACTTTATTCTAGTCTGATGTTTATATCAACTATGAATAAGGTATAGAAATAATAAAGCTAGAAAGGAGAATGATGATGTCAACAGTAACTGCAGGATTTCAAGTTCTTCCTAATGGTAAAGATATGAACACAGACGGAGTAATCCCAAAGATGGTAGAAGTTGTGAAAGAATCAGGATTAAAGTACAAAATTGGACCTATGGAGACAGTTGTTGAAGGAAACTTTGATAACATTATGCTCTTAATTAAAACGCTACAACAAGTAGGAATTCACATGGGCGCAACAGAAGTACTGACAAATGTTAAGCTACACTATAAACCTGATGGCATTTCAATTGAAGATAAAATGACTCATGTTAATTAGTAGAAATCACTGTGGTAAAAGAACCTACAAAACTATTATTAGAAAGGTGTGTCATTCTTAATGGCTTGGACTAAAAATGATTTTCCAGATTCAATGAAAAACTTAAATGAGTCTACTAGAAATAAAGCGATAGAAGTAGCAAATGCATTAGTCGAAGATGGGTACGAAGAAGGAAGAGCTATCTCTATTGGAATATCTCAGGCTGAGAAAATGATGAATTCAAATTCCAGTGATGTTACTTATCACATTGTCCCACACAATGGTGAGTGGGCACTAAAAAAAGAAAATGCCGAAAAAGTGACTAAGGTGTTTCAAACAAAAGCACAAGCACTTGATAAAGGACAAGATTATATGAAAAAGAAAGACGCTCAATTGGTCATTCACAGGCAGGATGGGACGATTGAGGAAATGAAAAATACAGGGAGTTAACCCGACAATTAATAACGGCTTTCCTCTTATTAAAGCCGTTATTTTTTTCTTGTCAAATTTTATGAAGCCGTGTAAAATAACTGCTATAAACTCATTTAATCACGGGGCATTAGCTCAGCTGGGAGAGCGCTACGCTGGCAGCGTAGAGGTCAGGGGTTCAGCCCCCCTATGCTCCATCTTTTATAAACCCTTGTATTCAAGGGTTTTTTCGTATTGCTTCTAATGACACGGTGGAGTTTGATTTATCCTCTATAATAATATGTAACTTTTAAAATCCCTTTAAACCTCTCTATCATATGCTAGAAATCCCGTTTACCATTTTCACCCATAAAATTGATTATACCGACAATAAATAGTCCAATAATACGATATTTCCTATAAATTTCCGACATAATTCAGCTTCTCTCATGTATATCCTAACGGGTAGTTTGACTCATTTTTATACCTTAACAATTACTTAACACTGTATTCATATTTCCTCCTTATAGTAGAAGCGTTGTTAACAAATAATAAGGAGGAATAGTATGATGCGGCAATTGTTTAAAAAGTTGTTTAGTAGTTTGTTAGTTTTAGCATTGATTCTTTCAACGTTTTTACCAGTGTTTTCGAAAAGTGTTAAAGCAGAAAATGCTTTCGCAACAGATTTATTTATTTCGGAGTATATAGAAGGAACTTCCTTCAACAAAGCAATTGAAATTTATAATGGGACTGGCCAGACAGTTGATTTGTCTCATTATAAAGTTGAGCTTTATTCGAATGGTAGTTCTACTGCAAGTCAAACTCTATCATTAACAGGAACTCTTGAAAATGGTGAAGTTTATGTTTTAGCCCATAATAGTGATAAAACAAGTACAGACATTTCGAATAAAGCAGATATTAAAAATGGTACAGTAATAAATTTTAACGGCGATGATGCTTTTGCTTTGAAAAAAAATGATCAATTAATAGATGTAATCGGAACAATTGGAGTTAGAGAAAATTTTGCTACGGATAAAACACTTGTCAGAAACCCAAACATCCACTCTGGCACAACAACATACACACCTGACCAATGGACAACATACAATAGTGACACACTCACATACTTAGGCTCTCACACAATAGACGGCACAGCACCTACAGATCCAGGTGATGGCGATACTACCGATCCAGAACAACCTGAAACAGGTGTATTATCTATCGCTGATGCAAAGCAAAAAACAAACCAAACTGTAACAATTGAAGGAATAGTTACAGCTGATAACTCTGCTATTGGTGGAGGAAAACTATCTACCTTTATTCAAGATGAAACAGCAGGTATTAATATCTATGCATCTAATGCAGCAAGCTTTATTGAGCTTACAGAAGGTAAAAAAGTTCGTGTAACAGGATCAATTACTCAATATAGAGGCTTAGCGGAAATTGTACCAACCTCTATTGTATTAATTGAAGAAAACAGTACAGTTCCTACAGCCCAATCTATTTCTCTAGCGGATTTACAAGATGCAACAATTTCAGAGCCGCTTGAAGGAAAGTTAGTAAAAGTAAGCGGTTATGTTCAATCAATCCCTTCTTCCCCTGCTGGCGGTGGTTATAATGTGTCGCTAGTGGACGAAAACTATCATTCTACTACTCTTCGTGTAATGGAAGAGGTTGGAATTGAGAATATAGAAAAAGGTAAATGGTATGAAATCACAGCTATTTTAAGTCAGTACGATTCTTATCAGCTAATACCAAGAAAGCAAGGAGATTTCACATTATTAGCTACGCAACCAGAACCACCAACAGCAGCTGGCGAATATTCAGCAGTTGTAGAAAGTGTTGTGGATGGCGATACGATTCATATTACAAACCCTGTACTAGGTTCGACTAAAGTACGTTATGTGAATATGGATACACCTGAAACTTACCACAAAGTTGTAACTGAAGCAGATCAAAATCAATTAGACTTCGGAAATGCTGCTAAAGCATACATGAACACTTTATTAAAAGCTGGTGACGAAATTATACTAAAAATTGGTGAAGAACCAACTGATGCATATGGTCGTCTTCTCGCTCAAGTTATTCGTAAAAGTGATAACATGAACACCAACTTAGAAATGGTACGTAAAGGCTATGCATCCTCCTATTTTATTTGGCCGGTTGGTTCTGAAGAAGATTACAATGCTTTCCAAGCAGCTGTTAAAGCAGCAAAAGATGAAGGACTAGGAATCTGGAACCCTGAAAATCTATTAATGGAGCTACCATTCGAGTTTCGTGCAAGAGAACAAGGAAAAGGCTTACTGCGCTATGTTGGAAATTCTGATAATAAAGAATACGTTTCTCCTGAGAACTGGGCAGACGTACCTGTAGAAAAAAGAATTTTCTTTGCAAGCACCGAAGAAGCCGAAGCAAACGGTTATACAGCAGCAACTGATAGTGAACCGAACGAAAATGTTAAAGTTCAATTATTAGGTGTAAATGATTTACACGGAAAAATTGATATAACTGGCACTAATGAAGGAGTAAATGTCGGAAGAGCAGATTACCTCGCTGCCTATTTACGCCAGCGTGAAGCAACAAATCCTAATACATTAATCGTACACCCAGGTGATATGGTTGGAGGAAGTTCTCCAGTATCTGCTTTATTGCAGGACGAGCCTACAGTTGAAATTATGGAATCGATTGGCTTTGATGTTGGAACTGTTGGAAATCATGAATTTGACGAGGGTGTAAGTGAGATGCTTCGCCTCATTAATGGTGGGGAACATCCGAATGGTACGGCAAACTATGATGGAATTGATTTCCCTATGATTGCTGCTAACGTATCATATAAGGATACACACGAACTAGTTCTCCCTCCATACGCAATCGAAGAAGTTGAAGGAGAAAAGATTGGATTTATTGGTGTTGCAACAACGGATACACCAAATATGATTATTGCAAACGGAAACGAAAATGTTGAATTTACAGATGAAGTTGAAGCCATTAATAAATATGTTCCTGAACTGCAAGAGCAAGGTGTTGAAGCAATTGTCGTCCTTTCTCACGTTCCTGGAAATCAATCTGGCGATGATCGTGCAACAGGTGATATCGCAAACATAGCAAACAATGTAAATGATGCAGTCGATGTTATCTTCGCAGCTCATAACCATGTAAAGCTAAATGCGGTTGTTGATAACAAATTGATTGTCCAAGCATGGGAATATGGGAAAGCCTTTGTAGATGTTGATTTAGAGATAGACCCAACTACAGGAGATATTATTAAAAAATCAGCGGAAATTGTTGATGTTGTTCAAAGTAATATTGAGCCTGATGCAGAAGTAAGCGCGATTTTAGAAAAATATCTGAATCAAGTAGGACCAAAGCTAAATGAAGTTATTGGACAAGCCGCAACTGAATTAACAGGTGGCTATGCAGCTAAAGGTGAAATTGGTGATAATGCACTTGGAAATTTAATTGCAGACGGTATGGCATACTCAATGAATAGTGATTTCGCTTTAATGAACGGTGGCGGAATCCGTGATGACCTTAATTCAGGTGACATCACATGGAATGAGTTATTTAATATCCAACCTTTCGGAAATACACTGGTAAAACTTGAAGTAACCGGTGATGATTTAAGGCAAATTATTAATTCTCAATTTAGCAGTTACGGGCCTGATGTTAGCATTAGTGGATTCCGCTATACATGGGACAGCTCCTTAGGGAAATATGGACAGGTTGTTGATTTATTTTTACCTAATGGAGAAAGGATCAATCCTGATGAAACTTACACTGTAACAGTAAATAACTATATGTACCCACACACTAATGACAAATATTTGCTAGCTGCGTTAGGTGAAAATCCAGTACAAGGTCCAGAAGATTTACAAGCAACAGTTGACTTTGTAAAGAGCTTTAATGGCCAGCCTATTTCCTATGCTGCAGAAGGTCGTATTTCTGAAGTTGTTGCACCAACTGACACAACAGCTCCAGTAACAGAAATACAAATTCCAGAAGCAAACTTTACAGACGGTTCTTTCTTAGAAGAGGTTACAGTTGAATTATCTGCTACTGATTCGGAATCTGAAGTTAAATCGATTGAATATAACCTTGATGATTCTGAGTGGGTTCCATATGTTGAAGCAATTACACTTGAAGCTGGTGAACATAAGCTTTCATACCGTTCAATAGACAGCGCAGACAATGTTGAAGAAACAAAAGTAACAGAAATACTAGTTCAAGCTGCAACAATTGATCATACGAAAAAGCTGGTTCAGGCTTCTGATGCGAAGAAAGGTGTTAAAGTTTCAATTCTAGCACAACTAGAAATTGCCGAACGTAACTTAGAAAGAAAAAGAGAAAACAAATTTAGTTTCTTGTCTTGGTTATTTGATTATCAAGCATATGATGCTTTAAAACGATTAAATGATCGAATCGAGAACTATCCAGATAAGTTAATGAGTGAAGATGATCGAAAAGATATTACAACAATGCTTACTTACATTGTTGAGCATAAGGCAGAATAAACATCTTCACACAATCTTTTTTTAAAAACAGATCAATATAGAGTTTATTGACAAAAGGGGAATAGAACAGATTCTATTCCTCTTTTCATCATTTTTCAGCTTTTGATGATTTGTCTCTATAAATCAAACCTAATATACTTCTGATTGCCTTAAATCATTACTTTTTATCATCCGTTTTACTCTTCACCTGCTGTTATATCAAATACAAATTCCTTAGGAAATGCCCTTTTAGTAAGAAAAAAATCTGTTTGCTTATGTAAAGTTTTGTGCTTTTCCTGACAGCTATTCATTTCCTCAACCCTTAGAAAGTCTTCATTTTCCCAGTTTTTTAGAACTCCAACAACATAGCTTAGCTTTCGCTTATTGTTTGAAGAAGCTATAGCCATAGCCTTTATTACCCAGTCTTTAGGATACAAATAGCCTGAATGCTCTAGCCAAGATAATAATTCATTTTTACCATTTGCGTTGGAATAACCAAATCCGTTACGGTCCCAAAACTCAATAATTTCTTGCATATCAATAGCTTTGTATGAAGTATCCTTTGGGACATAAGCATTATGTTGTTGTTTTTTATTTTCTTTTTTATTTTCTTTTTCTTTTTGTCCACGAATCGTATCACGACTCGTGAACGTATCGTTAACTTTGTCGCCTATGCCGAGGTTTTTACGATTTATATCATGGTCATTGTCTTCCCTACAAAATGATTCATATAATCTGCGAATTTCCTCTTTTGGAATGCTTTCTGATACGTAAGAAATAAGCGAAGTGTCTATTACCTCTTTTAACTCAGAATAAATACAATCCATGATCGGCTTACCACCTTTATGTAAATTATATTTCCCCCAGTACTTTATCGCGACTTCTGTCGTTTCTGAGTTATAGCTTATTAACTTGTATTGATGAATAAATCTTTCCAATAATGAATGTACTTTGTCAATTGAAATACGCATTTCAAAAGCAATTTGCCTTTTCGTAATTTTATAGATTCCAATTTGAGTCGTATGTGGATTTGTTAGTAAATAAAGCTGAAAATACATCTCCTCCCAAGTCATCTCCTCAAAATCCATTGTATTCATCCAAAATTCAGTACGTACCATTCGATATTTTGCCATGTTAATCACTACCCTTTCTTAGTATTTTCATAGTATATATATAAGAAATTGACCAAAGAGTAGCGTGTTAATTAAAATTTTTATATTTTTTATTATTATCAAATACGAAGATAGTAGTTTATCCAAATCAAACGTTTACAAAATGTATACTTTTAAATAGGCACCTTAAAATTCATGAATAGAACGTACACTTGTCTCATATTAATTAAGGACAAATCCCCCTCTAAGGAGTGTTTTTATGTCCGAAAATCATTCACACGATAAAGTGCCATATATTCAAAACCCTATTGATCAACCTGGATATGTTCATCATCAACCAGCAGCTCATTCGCCTATTTATCCGATAACCGGTATTCCTCAACCAACTAATTATTCCACGAACTTAGACCCAGTTTTTGTTCAGCACATTAGTAGACATCAAGGTCAAAAAATTGCTTTAGTAACAACGGCTGGTCGGGTGGAAGGTGAAGTGGCTGGAGTGGCAGTGGATCATGTTCAAATTAATTTAGATGATCGCGCATTACATATTCGGCTTTCACAGGTGATTTGGTTCGAGGGTCCATTAGCTTCTTATAGAGAGAACAACGAATAGATAACTCAGTTGTCTTATACTTCTAGCCAGCCTTTAATTTACTCTTTTTAATATAAAAAAATTCAACAGATTTAAAAAAACAATCTGTTGAACTTCTTCTCATCTACATAATCTACTTACATTTTATTTTGGTTCACAATACCAAACTTTCACTCTTAGTATCTGTTACAGCAATCACACTTTCTATCATAGTCGTGTTTCTTTCTGTAATCTTTTTTGTGATCCTTCTTATAGTCGTAATCTTTTCTATCATATTTTTTATGATCGTAATCTTTCTTATCATCCTTTTTGAAATCAAAATCTACATCAAATTTTTTGTAACCCCAACAGTAGCATTTACCATACTCTACATTTTTCTTCTTCTTACCCAATCTAATCATCTCCCTTTTGGTATAGTAAGAGAGAAAAACAAAAGGTATTTCTTAATTACTAGTGTTGACTTTATTGTCTTTCTCTCTTTGCTATTAATCTATTCTTTTAAAGAAAAAAAGATTGGGTAAATAATATGTAATTTTCTAGTTTTATTTATCATTTTTCTATTGATAAAAGAAAAAACCCCCAATTTGTGGGGGATTCTATTGGCTCTATAGTCAATGAAGAAAAAGTAAACTAAGGACGCCTTTATTTAATTCACTACTTTTTCTATCTGATTAAAATCTTCTATCCACTTAACAAAATCATCTTTTTTTAATGGTGGTGAATAATAATATCCTTGAATTCCTGGCTTTTCCGGCATACATGTTAAGAAGGCAATTTGTTCTTCGGTTTCAACACCTTCAATAACCACCTTCATATTTAAGCTATGACATAAAACAATAATCGCCTTTATAATAGCAGAATCCTTCTCAGATTCTGGTACTCCGTCTACAAACGATTTGTCAATTTTCACTGTTGTAATTGGCAGTCTTTTCAAATAAGACAATGACGATAATCCCGTTCCAAAATCATCAAGGGCAATATTAAACCCGAATTTCCGAAACTCACCTATCGAAATGATCGCATT
Source organism: Metabacillus endolithicus (assembly GCF_023078335.1). Lineage (GTDB taxonomy): Bacteria > Bacillota > Bacilli > Bacillales > Bacillaceae > Metabacillus > Metabacillus endolithicus. The sequence continues at coordinate 1,494,159 of NZ_CP095550.1, forward strand.
TTCTATATTGTTGATCACACTCGTTTCTGTAATCTCTAGCTCAAGTTGATGACTGTCTATTCCATACTTAGCAACACTATCTTTTAATACATCCATTAATCGTTGAGATGTAATATATTGTCCTGGAATATTAATAGAAACTCCTTTAATAGGATAGCCTTCTGATACCCAATGGGACATTTGCTCGCAGACTTTTTCAATAATCCAATCCGTTACATCTATAATTTTCCCATTCTCTTCAAGTAAAGGTATGAACAATCCGGGAGATATAAATCCATGAACAGGATGATTCCAACGTAATAATGCCTCTGCACCTAAGCTTTCCTTTTCAGATCCTACCTTTGGCTGATAAACAATATATAGCTCATCTTCTTCCATTGCTTTTTCAATATCTTGGATGATACCTTTTTCAAAAGAATATTTATGAATGGAAGGATCATATTCAATTACCTGATGTTTATATTCTAATGAGGAGTGTTGCAGTACTGCCATTGCATTTGCAAATAGTTGTTTTGATTCATTTTCATCAGAACATGTTGAAAGCGAGCAAACTACCTCGACAACAAGTTGTTGGTTATCAATGACAACTGGATTCATTAAAGAAGAAGTTACCTTTTCCATACTTGCCTTAAAATCTTTATAGCTTTGCGTTACTGTTAATATAGCAAAGCGATTTCCTTCAATTCGATATAACTCCGCCATTTCAGGCTTTAATCCAATAATTGTCTCACTAACATCTCTTATAATTCTGTCTCCAAAAGAATACCCGTAACCACTATTCCATTTTTCTAGCCCATGAAGATGGATAATAGCTAAACTCCCTTTTGAAATGGATGAATTTAATTTTTTTTCAAACTGTCGTCTATTTGGTAATATTGTTAATGCATCAAAATAGTTAAGTCGATACTCTACATAACGATCCAATAGACTTGATAGTCCAGAAAAGGCAAAGGTGATCGTAATTCCAACAGTTATACAAACAATTAGGAGAGTAAAATCCATCTGGTGCATATGAGACGAAGGTATTGAAACATCCGTATAAAAGATTACTGCAGACATACCTGTATAGTGCATGCTTGCCACTGCTAGTCCCATTATAATAGACGTTATAATCTTAACGATCTGATTCTTAATCAGTCTTTGCATCGTTGAGAAAATAAAAAGTGCCACGTAAGATACTACGATAGCTACTACTATTGACGCAGTAAAAATCCACGGTCTGTAAATGTATTGAGCTTCCATTTTCATTGCAGACATTCCCACATAATGCATGGAGGAAATACCCAGCCCCATAATAATACCTGAAATGATGTAAGACCATTGACTCTTAGTTTTCTTATTGGCAATGTAAAACGCAAGGTATGATGCAAAGCCAGCAGGAAAAATAGAAATAATCGTTGTGACAAGATCATATTCCATTGAAACAGGAAGTTTTAGTGCACTCATCCCTATAAAATGCATAGACCAAATACCTAACCCCATTGCAAAAGATGCCAAAGTAAGCCACACATTTCTGTTAAAAAAACTATTTTGTTGAATTCTCTCATTCATAGAAAGTGCAGTATAAGCTGCTAGACATGCAATCACAATAGATAAAAGAACAATTAATGATGAATATTCCCCTTCAAGTAAATACACGTTGTCTGACTTAGGTAAATAAAACATATTCATAACCTCTTAATAAGATTTAGTAGTCTAGTTGTTATATCGGCTAATTATTCTTTTTTTCCACTCTTTTTAGATAAAGATTAGGTGGTAACAGTGTAACTATGAAATTTCGTTTAATAAGTGGATAAACAACAAACTGAGTGCTGACCAACTTGATTTTTGTCGTTCATACCCACAATGAACGTCATTTCGATCCCCGCCACTCTGAGTTTTGCCGTTCATCGACAGATTAACGACATGTTATATAGATTACAATCCATTTTTAAAATCATTAAAAAGAGACATGCAGCAGCATGCCTCTTTAGAAACCTTTATAGAATTCTTCTCCCCATTTGCCCTAGCGCAAAATGTATTCCATGTTGTAACGATTGAAAGCAATCAAACTGTGAGAAATTCATTCCTGACTGAGAGATGATCAGGCTTAATTCTGGATTAATTCCAACTAATATTGTTTTAGAACCAATTAACGAAGAAGCAGAGCCGATCTTTTCTATTAAGCTTGCTGTCTGCTCACTAATATCGTTATCAAGACCAGTTAAATCTAAAATAAGATAACTAGCTTTGTGTGAAGGTAAATTATTTAAAGTATTCGTAATCAGTTCTTCAGCACGATCCACCTCATATTTTCCAATTAACGGTACGACCACAATTCCTTCAAGAACAGGAATAATCGGAGAAGAAAGCTGTTTGACGAGATCTTTTAGTTCTTTTGTCTTTTCTTCGACAAGTTCTTCTAGTTGCTGTATTTGTTCCGATTCTTTCTTCCGGGCTAATTGATGGATATTTTGTGTGATACTGATTTCTGATGGATAATAGTTAATAATACTGTATTCGTGACCATCAAGCTGTTGTTGGACAACTTCATACCAAATATTTGTTCCGAACAATCCGGTGAATATACCTGCAAAATGTGCAGGAAGAAACTTACCTTCCTGCTTTTTATTCTGAGCCACATTAATTTTGTATTCCCACGTATTTTTAAGGTGAGCTGTTAATGTTTTCGTTTCGTAGTTAAGATCGTTTATTTCAATCTGTCCCCAACCCGCTGAAGCATACGTAGATGTAATGGATTTTGCTGCCTCTTCTACACTTAAATCTTTCATTTTTTCAAAGTACTCACCAACAACCAACCCTTGCCGAAACCCTGATGCCTCAAAAACTAAGCTCGATGCCTCCGCACCGGAAATTTCTTCGATTGTATCAAAAAAAGACTTCATAGCTGTAGATATCCAAAAAAGAACGGCTTCTTGTCCCTCAAATTGAAAAGTCCCTTTTTGTACATCCCACTCAAACTGAAGTCCCTTTATATTAATGTTTTCATTTCCCACTATAAACCCACCTTTTGTAAAGCATACCTACTATTCTATTAATTATAGATACTCTTAAATAAGAAGTCCAACAAACTTAAACTTCTTCATGTATAAGAGGTCCTTTTACCATTTGTATATCAATATACTTGGACCTTACTACTTCACTATGTAAAAACTCTATTTAAAATCGCAAAAAAAGGAGCTTCTTTTTTAGAGGCTCTCTTATATTCTCAACCTTCGCGATCATAAACAGATGGTTTTCTTTCAGGCATTGCTTTCTGTAAAACCTTCATTCCAATCAGACTAACTTTAATCCATATCCAACTATACAATAATGAAAATAAGAATAAACTGCCTAACATTCCTAACCCTAATGAATTTACCGATGGACCCAAGATTGGAAATTGAAATAAAGAAATTAAGACAATAATTCCAAGTAACATTGTACCGCCAGCAAAAAGCATGACTTTAAATACATTTTTCATTTTTCTTAATCCGTATCCTATACTTATTCCTAACAGACCTGTTGTAAATGAAAACACTAATACCTCACTCGGTTGAATAATCGCAAGCAGAAAAATCGTGGTTACATAGGATAAGATCCCTATTTGAAATGAGATCGATGCAGCGATAATCATTGGCCATGTAGCTAACATACTCAACACGTATCCGAATCCAATAAATATACCAGCAGATTGAAAAATAACTGCCAAAGCTGCCATTATAGCTCCCATTGCTATTTTGCTAAGTTGTGAATAATGGTCCATTGTTGGTACATCATCTATTTTATTGTAAAATAGTGCCCGTATTCCCCTACTTAGAAATGATCTCATTTTTACACCCCCTATTAGTTAAATGCTTTTGAAAGCCTATTTAGACCAGTTTCATTTCTTAATACCTGTCCTTTTTTAGCAGTGAAAGACTCCACGGGCAGGACCAACGGAAATCTTTCACTATTCTTCAACTAAACATTTTGTTTATAAAGGATAGAAATTGGTGCCATTTCCAACATGTATTCTTGAATTAAAAGTTGGTGCATTGTTTTTTCATGAACAACTTTAAATGTTGCTTTTACAATTTCCTTTATTCCTAGAGACAAACCTAGCTGTTCAGCAACCGCAAAAGCACCCATTGCCTGTTGATTGAGAAGAAGTAATTGATGCATTCCCTGCCATGACCCTACTGCTCCACCCATAAAATCTTGAAATGTGAGCAGTCCTTCCTCTAGCTTAGAAACCGTTGTTCCTAGAATGCGGTCCATGACAATATCTGGATTACGATTAATTAATTGAAATAGTTGTTTTGCTATTTTCTGATGTTCCTTTGTAGCGCCCTCTATCTTTACAATGGCTTCCTTTATGTGAGGCTCTTGAATTTTTGGGGTTGTTTTTTGAATGACAACTTCAAATGCCATTTGAGCAGTTAGTACATGTTCAAACCATTTTTCTACTTCGTTTAATTGCTGATTCCTTATCTCATCATCTAGCTCAATTAATAATACCGGATTTTCTGTTTTCATCTTTTTTCCTTTCTTATTCTTCTTTTGTAATTTTCCATAACGCACCTGTATGACCATAGGCATGGATATATCCTTCAGTAACAGGGGAGTGACCAAAATCTAAAATATATAATCTCTTCCGTCCGGATGAAATTTACAATCAACTGGTCGCTCTATTCCACCTGATTGATGTGCGGATGCTGCGCCAAGTTGCTTATTTTTCATAAACACTTCTGATGTTCCCGTCTTAACATCAACCCTTACAACTTGAAAACCGTTGTTAAGATCTTTCTCATGCGGTGAATTTAACGGTGCATATGTACCCCATTCAGTTACAAATAGTTCTCCACGATACCCAAAATCATCTGAACGGCTAAAGTCCATCTTTGTCATAGCGGAATGAGGTTTCTCAAGATAAACAGGAGGGCCAGCCCATTCAGGCGGATTTTCGATTAATTGCTCTGCAGCTTTCCCCTTCGCAGGTTTACATTTTTCATCCCATACAGGAACTCCATCTGCTCTCATATCAGGGAATCCATACCAATCAGGCTTTTTTACAGATCCATGAGAGGTCATAGCATTGCGAATATGCCAAATCCGATCAGGATCACCTGCAATAGCTCTTTCTCCTTTTTCCTCTAAACAGTTATCAGATGCGTACAGCTCTCCCTCATCATTAAATGCTAAGCCATAAGGATTCCTTAGTCCCCATGCTAATAATTCAGGCTCGCTTCCATCTGGCTTAGCTCGCCAAAGTCCGGTTGAACACCAAAGTTCTCCCTTAATTTTTTCACCCTTCTTTGCAGGTGTTCCAAACGGTTTAAACGCTCCCGTTTCTGTTAAAAAGGGAAATGGCATGAGTGGATTTCTAGACGTTACATTATGACCAGTAAGAGTAATGTCATCCCCAGGTATATCATGAGCCTCTGGATGCTTTGCTAGGTCCACTGTAAAACCAGCCGGTAAACATACACCATTTTGTGAAACAGAGCCATTGGCAAAGTACATTAAACCGTCCTTAGGACTAAATACAGGACCACCTGGTTCATGCCAACCACCACTAGGTATTTTTTCAATTAACACTTCTCTTTTCTTTGTTTTCACATCATAACGGACCACTCTAGCAAGATATCCACCTTTACATGTTACATAGATATAACCTTCGTGATAGGTAACTCCTCTTGGTCCACCTAATGTTTCTACAGCAAATACATCTAGCTCTCCAGAGGGTGTTAAACTAAGAATTCTAGGTGGTAACGCTGGACGTGTTGGCCAAGTACTTCCACCTTCTAAAATATAAAGGGTTCCATCATCTGCAAATCCCATCCCAGTTGGAAAAGATAAGCCGCTGCCACGACCTCAACTTTATAACCCTCAGGTACCCAGACATCATCTGGATTTAACAACGGTCTAGCACTTGTCGGCAGCTCAACAACCCTCTCCCGAATTTGCTTAGTATGTATCATTCACCATAGCTCCTTTGACTTTATATTATAAGAGGTTATTATTTCTCTCTTTCAGTATGATCTTGGAAGAAAATAACTATTCCTCATTATCGAGCGCCTATTTTTGCCCCTACGCAACTTTTCACTATTAAGTCATTCACCTACACCCAATGTTTTGAATATGGTACATGTGATAGGAGGTTAATGATTACATGGAACTATTTGAAAAAGAATCACTAAATATAGATGATCTACAGGTTTGGAAAAAAGATGCTTTGGAAAAGTTTGAGGCTAAAATGGTGGATAAAGAGCAAAGGTTCCCGTGTATACCGGCAACTCAAGGTCATTCATTAAATCATTTACGATACGGCTTTGTAGGGGATCCTAGAGAAGTTTCATCTGCTGAAGAACTTGCTAACTTACTTTCCGCTTATACACCACAATCAAAAAACTATGGAAAATATACATCTCTTATTATCTTTTATGAAACACCAGCCGATTTATCCAAGACTAGTGTTGAAGAATTTGAACAAATGTTTTGGAAGCAATTAAGTTGGGCAAGTGAGTTTGATTCCATTGAATGGCCGGAAAATATTCCTGTTGATCCACATGATTCTGCATGGGAATTTTGTTTTCAAGGTGAAAAATACTTTATGTATTGCGCTACTCCAGCCCATCAAAATCGCCAAAGTCGATATTTCCCATATTTTATGCTTGCAATTACGCCAAGGTGGGTACTTGAGAAATTTAATTCTTCCCCTTCGCTGGCACAAAAAATAAAATCTAATATTAGAGAAAGAATTACACATTACGATTCTATTTCCATCCACCCTGATTTAAACAGCTATGGTGAAGAAGATAATTTTGAATGGAAGCAGTATTATCTCCATGATGATGATTCAGCTTTATCCAAATGCCCTTTTCACCGAATGCTTAATACTATGAAGAGGGAAGAATAGCTAGTATTCTATGCTCCCATTCCTATAAAAAAATGAAATTTAATTTTTTCTTTTAGAATGGATCTTTCTTTTCTTACCTACACTATAGGTGTTCTTATATTAAAGAAGAAGGTAGGCGAAGGAATGAACATCATTGAAAATCAGCCAGCACTGCTAGTGTTAGATGTACAAAAAGGATTTGATGATCCTTATTGGGGTAAACGAAACAACCTGGAAGCTGAAAACAATATTTTAACGTTGTTAACAGAGTGGCGAAAACGTAACTGGACAGTCATCTATTCACAACACTTATCGTTGGAGCCACAATCTCCTCTTCATTATAAGAATCCAGAGGGAACAGAGTTTAAAGACAGCATTAAGCCTTTATCAGGTGAAGTAATTATGCAAAAAAATGTTAATAGTGCCTTTATTGGAACACAATTAGAAACCTATTTAAAAACAAATCAAATCAAAACGGTTGTTATCACTGGTCTATCTACACAACATTGCGTTTCAACAACAACACGTATGAGCGGAAACCTCGGATTTACAAATTATCTTGTTTCAGATGCTACGGCAGCATTTGAAATTACTGATCAAAATGGTACATATTATACTCCCGAAGATATTCATCAAACAGAATTAGCGACCTTACATAAGGAATTTGCGACTATTGTTAAAACGAGTGATGTAATAAAACAACTAAAGTAAAAGGCAGTGTGTATTTCCTTCACGGGTTCGGGTTTCCGAATAAAAAAATGTATAAATAAGCGGAGTTTTTCCGGTTAAATCGAAAAATGGAGCTCGATTTGGGGATATAAGCGGAGTTTTTCCGGTTAAGCAAAGGAAAATGGCCCATTTTCATCTTCTTCGATTAAATAGGCGGAATCTTTCCGTTTATTTAATCTATTTTTCGTGATATTTCCTCATTAAGAGGAATTTCTCCGCTTATTTTCTGGTGACTCTTAAAGAATGGGAGTTCACTTAATCCTGTGCAGTGCTTATCTCAGTATTAAAAGACGCTTGGAGCATATAAAGTCTCCAAGCATTTTTCTTTACTAACTTACTTGCCAAATTGCATATTAATTCCTAGTTCGAATTACAATCAATATGCTTCAAAACAGAACCTATTAGTATTCTCTCTGCCCTCTTGAATCCTACTAAACCTTTATATATTTGCTCCTTTGTGCAATCACTCTCTCTTTTAAAGTTTCATAATTGATAAGAATCATCCCTATACAAATAGTGACAGCACCTACTCCTGTTAACCAAGAAAAAAACTCATCATAAAAAAGAACTCCTACAACAACCGCAATAAAAGGTGAAATATAAAGCCAGGTAGACGGGAAAACCGGATCTGTCTTAACTACAAGCCAATAAAATAAACTATGACCAACCATTGAGCCAATTACAATTAAATAAAAAAGAGACAAAAGTGAGGCTGGTTGTATGATTGTTTGCGCAGAAATTTCTTCTGTGAACAAACCTAAAATAAATAATAAAATTCCCCCATACATCATTTGAACCGCATTTAATGCAACTGGGTGAATTCCTTCAAAGTTTTTTGATACACTCTTCGTATAGATCGTACCTGATGCATAAAAAACCTCTCCAAGAATGATGGCAAAACAACCAATGATCCAATAGGAATTCACCTCAAGTGAAAAGCTTGGTAATATAAGAAATAAAACTCCTATGACACCGATCATACATCCTACAATGGATGTTCTTCTGACTTTATGCCTTAAGATAATACTCTGAATCACAATGATCAACATCGGACCGGTTGCGGATAAAACCGCCGCTATTCCGGATGTTACATACTGTTCTGCCCAATATAATGTTGCAAATGTCCCAAATGTCAAACCAACCCCTGATAGAAAAAGTTCCTTTCTACCTAATAAACGCATGATGTTCTTCTCTTTAACAGCCATAATCAAAAACAATAAAAAGCCTGCGATAAAAAAGCGAATTCCCCCCGATAAAAACGGCGGCAACCCTGAATCTACTCCTATTTTTATCGCTAAAAAAGTCGTCCCAAAAATAATACACATCAAAACATAATTTATAATGACCATTCTATACTCCTCCTTTATGTTGATCATACGATTAACGCTATAGAACAGATTAAACACAATAGAACAGTTAGAATGGAAACATGTTAAAATCATTACATAAAGAGGAAATGGAGTTGGCAAAAGCTGTGCAAAGTGAACAATTATTATATAAACAGATCTATCACTATGTAGTGAATCAAATAGAGCGGAAAGAATGGAAAACTCACGACAAACTTCCCTCGGTTCGCAGCCTAGCCACTCAATTCAACGTTCACAGACTTACTGTATTAAAAGCATATCAATTACTTAAAAAAGAAGGAAAAATATATGTTAAGGATAAGTCAGGTTATTATGTGCAACCACAAATAACTAAAGACTATGAATATAGTGAAAATCCTATCATAGCTGCTTATACACAAAAAAATCACCTATCAGAAATTCATAGAGCACCTGTTACCTATAACTTTTCTCAAGCCTTAATTGACCCAAATCTTTTACCCAATCACTTTTTTCAGACTATGTGAAAAAAGTGTTCGATCTTTATCCTAAAGTTCTTGCTACCTATTCAACTGTTCAAGGAGATGAAGAACTGCGGGAGCTTCTTGCTGAATACTTTGTGAAACAATTTAAAACACATCTCACGAAAGATCACCTATTAATTACTTCTGGTTCACAACAGGCCATTCATTTAATCTCAGAAACTTTTATTAAACCCGGAGATATTGTTCTTTTTGAGAGACCGAGTTATAGTGCTGCTATTGATATTTTTCAAGCGCAAGGAGCACGCATTATGACTGTTGATATATACGAAAATGGGTATGACTTAGAACAGCTAGAAAACATGCTGAAGCAATACAAGCCACGACTATTTTACACAAATCCAACCTTTCACAATCCAACTGGCTATACCATTTCAGTAGAACAAAGAAAAAGATTAGTAGAATTGGCTGAACAATATCGTTGTTTAATTGTTGAAGATGATGCTTATCATGATATGTACTATGAACAGCCCCCACCTCTCCCGATTTATACGTATGATACAGCTGGGACAGTCATTTATGTTCGAAGCTTTTGCAAATATATCTCGCCAGGATTAAGGGTTGCAACGATTATTTCTCAGCCTTCTACTATGCCCATGTTACTCACATCAAAATCGTTAATTGATAATGGATCACCTCTTCTTAATCAGAAGATTTTCCTCCATTATTTTTCGTCATTACGATTACACCAACATTTAGAAAAGCTAAGAATTGCCTTACAAATTAGGAAGGAAATGATGGAAGAGGAATTAGCGAAAACTAACTGGAAATGGAGCAGCCCACAAGGCGGTTTAAGTTTATGGGTACAACTGCCCGATAATTTATCAATAAAATCATTGCTGTCAAAAAGCCTTCATCACTCTATCTCATTTGTACCAGGTGTAGTATGTGATCCATTAAAACAGGAATCTCGCTGGATACGTCTAAGCTTTTCGTACGAAAATGAAAAAAAGTTAAAGGATGGAATGAAACAGTTTGTAGAGCTCGCACAGAGGTTGGAGGAGGAGAATAATCTTAACCGATAAACACCACACTATAAAAAATCCACCAGCTAATAATAACTGGTGGATCTCTCTTTATACCATTACCTTGCACATATCATTTGTAAACTCAACCGGGTCTTGAATTGGTAAGCCTTCAATTAACAATGCTTGGTTGTATAGAAGATTTGTATATAATGTTATCTTTTCCTTGTCACTCTCAAATGCATTCTTTAGAGATTGAAACACTTCGTGGTTGCTGTTGATTTCTAAGACTTTTTCTGCCTTTACATTTTGATTATCAGGCATAGCACTTAGAATTTTTTCCATTTCAATTGTTACTTCACCCTCAGTTGTTAAGCAAACAGGATGAGATCTTAGACGCTTAGATAATCTTACATCCTTTACTTTATCTGAAAGGATATTTTTCATGAACTCAAAGAGCTCTTTATTTTCATTTTGCTCGGATTCTGTTTGCTTTTGATCTTCTTCTGACTCAATTCCTAAGTCACCGCTAGAAACCGATTTGAATTCTTTTTCGTTATAGCTCATGAGCATTTTGATAGCAAATTCATCAATATCTTCTGTGAAGAAAAGAATTTCATAGCCTTTTTCAGACACTAATTCTGTTTGTGGTAATTTTTCAATTCTCTCGATCGACTCACCAGAAGCATAGTAAATATACTTTTGATCTTCAGCCATTCTTGAAACATACTCATCAAGTGAAACAAGCTTTTTCTCTTTTGAAGAATAAAACATTAATAAGTCCTGTAACACTTCTTTGTTGCTACCAAAGTCACTGTACACTCCATATTTTAGCTGTCTGCCAAAGGATTTGTAAAACTTCTCATAATTTTCACGATCATTTTTCATGAGACTTTTTAATTCATTTTTAATTTTTTTGCTAATGTTTTTAGAAATGAACTTTAACTGACGATCCTGCTGTAAAATTTCCCTTGAAATATTAAGTGATAAATCCTCAGAATCAACCATTCCTTTAACAAAGCTAAAATAATCTGGAAGGAGTTCCGAACATTTATTCATGATTAATACACCGTTTGAGTAAAGCTCTAAAGCCCTTTTCATATTCTTTTGAATAATAATCATATGGCATGTTTTCAGGGATATAAAGAATTGCATTGTATCTTACTGTACCGTCAACATTAATATGAATGTGCTTAATCGGCTTATCAAATCCGTAATGCTTTTCATTGTAAAATGCCACATAGTCTTCATCTGTTAATTCATTTTTATTTTTTCTCCAGATTGGCACCATGCTGTTGATGATTTGTTCTTCTTCGTATTCTTCTAACTCATTATCGCTGCCTTCTTTAGCTCGTTGGCCTTTAACATCCATTTTGATCGGATAGCGGATAAAATCAGAGTATTTTTTAATGATTGATTTTAGTTTATATTCCTCTAAAAACTCATCATAGTTATCTTCTTCTTCATTTTCTTTTATCTTCAAAATAATTTCTGTACCAACTGTATCTTTTTCATGCGGTTCAATTGTGTAGCCTTCAGCACCCTCTGATTCCCATTTGTAAGCTTCATCACTTCCAAGCGCTTTACTGATAACAGTAACAACATCAGCCACCATAAATGCAGCGTAAAATCCAACTCCAAATTGACCAATTATATCATGGCCATCTTTTGATTCATTTTCCTTTTTAAATGCTAAGGAACCGCTTTTCGCGATAATACCCAGGTTGTTTTCAAGGTCTTCCTTTGTCATGCCAATTCCTGTATCTAAAATAGTAAGTGTTCTATTTTCTTTATTTGGTGTAATTTTGATAAAGTAACTATCCTTTTCAAAGCTTAATGAATCATCTGTTAATGCTTTGTAGTAGATTTTATCAATTGCATCACTAGCATTTGAAATTAACTCTCTTAAAAACACCTCTCGTTGTGAGTAAATAGAGTTAATCATCATTTCCAACAATCTTTTGGATTCTGCTTTAAATTGCTTTTTTTCCAATTTACAACCTCTCCTCTTCGAAAATTTAGCCTACTTTATTATGTAGTAAAATAGAAAATGATTAGGTGTTCTATGGACACTCCTTCTTTTAGTTTAGCACTCTAAGCTCTAGAGTGCTAAACTATTATTTAAATATCATATTTTTCTTATCTATGTCAACTAGTGGCAAATAAAAAAGTGCAATGAAAGCTAATAAATAGCTAGTCAATGCACTTCATCTTTATACTAAAGCAGCTAATCTTTCTGTTACCTGCTCTTCTGTTAATCCATTTTCCGAAACATAGCGATTACGTTCATGTACTCGACACTCATGACTACATGCGCGCAAGTATTTATGCTCATTTTCTTCAGAGCAAAGAATTTTTTTATTACATTCAGGATTCCCACAGTTAACAAAGCGTTCACAAGGTTCACCAGTAAAATGATCTCTTCCAACTACAGTTGGTTCTACTCGGTTAACAGGTACAATTAGACGCTCATCAAATACATAACACTGACCGTCCCAATCTTTCCCTTGTACTTCAGGATCTTTACCATAAGTAACAATCCCACCGTGAAGCTGTGCCACATCCTCAAATCCCTCTTGACGAAGCCACCCTGAGAATTTTTCACAACGAATACCACCTGTGCAATACGTTAAGATCTTTTTGCCTTCAAACTGGTCTTTATTTTCACGAATCCAATCTGGTAACTCTTTAAACGTATTAATGTCAGGTAAAATCGCATTTTTGAAATGACCAACAGCATACTCATAGTCATTTCTAGCATCAATAATGACAGTATCTTCTTGTTTCATCGCTTCCATAAATTCTTTAGGGCTGTAATATTTACCTGTTAGCTCTAAAGGATTAACATCATCTTCTAAACGAAGCGTCACAAGCTCTGGGCGATGACGAACCTTCATTTTTTTGAAGGCATGCTCATCTTCTTCATCTATCTTATAAACCATTTCAGCAAAGCGAGGATCTTCTTTCATGTGAGCCATGTATTGATCCGTTTGCTCAACAGTCCCTGAAACTGTTCCATTAATTCCTTCTGTAGCAATTAAAATTCTACCTTTTAGCCCAAGGTTTTTACAAAACTCTAGATGCTCTTGAGCATACTCCTCAGGGTTATCAATTTGAACATAGTGATAGTATAGTAAAACGCGATATTCTTTTGACATATATTTTTCACCTTCTATATTATATTTGCAAGATATACATACAGAGATGGTTACTTGCTTTTACATTTTACTTGTTTATAAAATGTAACATCTTATTAAAACAAATTTTCTATAAAAATGCAAATTGATCGTTTACAAAGGTGAGAAATACCAATTTTGTTTGTGTTCTTTTCGATTTTTTGTTCATATCCGCGATGAACGACACTTCCCTTGATTTTCACGATCGTTTTGTCGTTCATACCCGCGATGAACGACACTTCCAGAATTATCTTCTCCCGATTTGTCCTTCATACCTGCGATGATCGTCATTTCCTACATTGCATACACTACCCACCGTCACATTATTATTAATTCAATTAGAATGCCATTCAAAAACAGCCCAATTTCAATTAATTGGGCTGACACTTTAAGCATTGATAAAAATCAAGCAAAATCCTCTTCATTTTCAAGCCAAGTTGTTACCTCTGAGATTGTCTGTCTTTTTCCCGTCATTTCTTTCATATCAGGGTATCCAATGTATAATAATCCAACCATCTCCGATTCGGAAGATAATGTAAATAGTTCCTTTACTTCATTAGAATAACAGCTTTCACCTGTTCTCCAAATAGCACCCAATCCAAGGGCATGGGCTGCGAGCAGCATATTTTGAACAGCTGCACAGACAGCTGCAACTTCCTCCTTCATCATGACACGTTTGTTTGCTGTTGTTGGTTCTACTGCAACGGCAATTATAACCGGTGCTCGCAAGGGTTTCTTTTCTTCTCTTTCTAGTCGCTTTTGACTTTCTTCACTATTTGGATCTTCTAGTGTTTTTACCACGAGAGATGCGAGTGTTTTACCAAGTGCTTTTCTGGCATCACCAGTTAATACAAAAAATCTCCATGGCTCTGTTCGGAAATGTGAAGGAGCCCCATGTTCCTGCTTCAAGAATTTGATGAATCAACTCACTCGGGACAGGATCTTCTTTTACTTTTCCAATACTCCTTCTAGTTGCAATAGCTGAAAGGACGTCCATTGTATTCACTCCCATTTTTTCAAGTTATTTCATCTTATTCAAGAACAAGAGAAATGACTCATTAGAATATCCTTCTCTAAATCACACCTACTCCCCCCATTAAATAAGTAGAGAGAATGAATAGTATAAACATAGGAGGGGTTAGAGTGGAACCTTATGTTAAAGATGCACTAGATGAGTGGAAAGACGAACTCATTGATTAGCTAAGGTGCTAACAAGGAGGTTATACAACATGAAAAATAAGATTTTATCCTTAATTACCTTCGCATCGCTAACAGCTGGATTTTCAGCACATGCAGCTGCAGAAGAGGTGACTGTAAAAGAAGGTGACACTTTATGGGAAATCGCAAAGTTAAATGAAGTAGAAGTAGAGAATATAATAGATTGGAATAAACTTCCTGGTGATATCATTCATCCAAATGATCAATTAAAACTTCATGAATCACATGAAGTATCAACAGGAGAAACATTATGGGATATTGCTGAAGAATATGATGTTGAGGTTGAAGAAATTGAAGACTGGAACAAGATTGATTCACACATCATTGAACCAGGAGACGAGTTAATCATTAAAGAAACCGAAAAAGCACAAACGTCTTCTGAAGATAAAAAAACAGAATCAAATAAGGAAAATAGTAAAGAATTAACTGTTACTGCTACGGCCTATACAGCAAATTGTGAAGGCTGCTCAGGTACAACTAAGCTGGGAATTGATCTCCATGCAAATCCTGATAAAAAGGTAATAGCTGTTGATCCTGATGTGATTCCATTAGGATCAACTGTAGAGGTTGAAGGTTATGGGACAGCGATTGCGGCAGATACGGGTGGAGCTATTAAAGGAAATAAAATTGATGTTTTTATTCCCTCGGAATCAGATGCCCTACAATGGGGAAAACAGCAAGTAGAAGTGAAAATTATAGAAGAATAAACCATTTACACCCCCTTGGTGAGTAATAGTACCAAGGGGGTGTTGTTTTACTATTTTTTAATAACCGGAATCCATATTTCCGCTCGATAATCTTCTGAATAAGCATCTCCTTCAGGGTAAACCTCTATTTCAGGTGCAGGTGCATGCTCGTACCCTGTCGCAGGAAACCACTCAGAAAAAATTCGTTTCCAAACATGTTGTATAGCGTGAGGCATAGGACCAACAGACTCAAAAACAGCCCACGTTGCAGCAGGTATTTCTTTGACCTCTAAATCTGGAGATATCTTATCGGAGGTTTTTTCAACCGCTATATAATAGGTAAATTCATTTTTTTGTTGATTACCTTCCGCACAGACTCCTAATATTCCCATTTCTCCAGCTTGTTGTGCAAGCTTCTCAGAAAACCCATTCTCATTAGATTCTTTCCAAAATAATGGAATTCTTTCATTATTATTCTCCATTGAGACCCGGATCCCTTTACCAACAACCTGAAATGCTTCTCTTTGAATGATCTTATAATTCATTTCTTCTTCTCCTTTTAGTTGGATTTGAAAGGAAAGCTTAGGAAAGGCTTTGACGGTTTTGCCTGTGTGCCTCACTTCAGTCGGACTAATTCCATGTGCTTTTCGAAATGCTTTCGAAAAGGATTCAGGACTTTCATAGCCATATTTTAAAGCAATGTCCAATACTCTTACATTTGAATGAATTAGTTCTTGTGCTGCTAATGTTAACCTTCTTTTTCGAATATACTCGGCCACAGTAAATCCGGTGAGTATTTGAAACATTCTTTGAAAATGGAACCTGGACATGCAGGCAATTTTTGCTGTTTCTTCAATAGACAAATGTGAAGCTAAATTGTTTTCAATAAATGCAATAGAATCATTTATTTTCTGTAAGCTCTCCATAAGCTCCCCCTCATCCATACAATAACAAAGAAGTAACCTAGTTTACCTGTCATTTCTTGCACAATAATGACAGATTAACTTCTCTTGTTCTTAAAATCTATCAACTACCTTTTTTGTTATAGCTTTATACCAAATTTTTGGCTTTTACTGTCGTTAATTGAAAGATATCTAGTTTATCCGCCATATTTTAATAGATTGTGCAGAGAAATGTAGATAAATATATGCAGGAAATTTTCCACTTTTCTAAAACTTATTTATAAAAGAGCTTTGTTACTTCTTATCCGTTCATTTTTATCCTCTTTTATTCAAAGAAGAAGCAAAATGAACAATGAGTTTTAACATAGCGGATAAAGAAACTAAAGGAAAGGTGGTCATTTTTCGTGAGAGACGATTTGACCTTACAACAACTTGCAGAAGGAATTCCAAAATCACTTCTTAATGCATCAGATAAAGATTTAGAAGGCTTCCAGCATATTATTGAAGAAACAATTAAATTACGTGAAGGACACCGAAATCTTCAAAAACTAATTAAAAGCTTCTCAACATCAGGTATCCAACGTTCGTAACTTTTGAGTAAATCTTTTAAGAGAGCCATTAGCAGGCTCTTTTTCTATGGAATTATTCCATGTTGCATAAGTAATCATCTCATTTTAGAAATCAATTTCACAAGCCAAAAAGGCAGAAATAACAGAAAAAATGTTCCCAGTGCCACAAACTCTAGAGGAATGATATACCACGGCCATTGTCCAAAATAATCAATCATAGATGGATTAACAGGCTTTCTAGATATGTACATATAATTACCACCAAGAATCAAATTTAAGACAAAGATGAAGGCTGCATAAACATTTAACCATATAAAGGCCTTCCAAATTGATTTAAATTGGGGACGGAACCCACCAACAAACACCATAAATAAATTTGCAAGCACAGTACTTCCGTGTGATACAAAAAAATGCACATATCGATAATGAGGAAATGTGTAATGACTAATATCAGGTGTAATCATGGCTTGAACCGCACTACCAACACCAGCAAAGAATGTAAACTCAAATAGAGAATATGATTTGGTCAACAACATAACAGCAGATAATAGAATCGTAATGCTACTAAGATGCAAAGGCAAAGAGTGAGTATATGTCCAGGAATCAAACCAGTATAACCATATATGTAGGCTGATTTCTGAAAATATCATAATAAAAAATAAAGTAATACGCGCAATTTTATTATAAGGTTCTTGTCTTAAAACATTTCTTACTAAATAAATGAAAACTATAAGTAGGATAAAGATAAAGAGAGTTACCAAATGAACAGGTGAGAATAATGTAAAGGCTTGATCTGTTTGCGGAAAAAAATCCCTTCCATTACATGTCACCTCTTTCTTAGAAATGTTGTTTAATTTAGTGTATCTCTTCAGAAGGAAGGTTATCACTTCAAAAGCAAAACAGTTATTTTTTTATCTTCTTGAACAAAAAAACCAGCCTCAATCTGAGACTGGCTACTATATTCATTACCCATTTACCTCTGTACCTAAGCTAGAAGGATTTAACCCAACTGCTTCAAATACTTTACCGAATTTTTCATCACCTTGTGTGAATGTTTCATTCGCAGCATCTAATGAAGGTGCGTCTTTCTTCAACTCATCTGCTTTCGCTTGATAAGAATCAGATAAATCTTTAATCGCTGCTTCTAAGTCAGCTTTATGATCTGCTAGTTCCTCTGGTACCTCTACACCATTAAGTCCTTCTACAACTGCTGCTGCAGATGCTTCAGCTGCTGATTTCATTTCTGCAGTCGGCTCTTCTGATGCTTCATAAGCATTTAGATCTGCATCATTTTCGTTAATTGCTTTAGAAACTGTCATGTAAAATTGCATCATTGCACTTTTTGCATTTTGTTCTTTGTCAGCACCTTCTTCAGTTGCTTCTTCACCTGCTTTTGTATCTTGCTCTTTCGTTGTTCCCTCTGATTCTTCAGAACATGCAGCTAAACCAATAGACAACATGAACACTGAAATTAAAAACCAAAACTTTTTCATTGAATTCCCCTCCAATTAATTACTTACATATGTATAGATATCGTGATCACTCATCTTATAATTTTTACCATATTCTGAATGATCTTCCACCTATGTATTATAGGATTCTAATAAAAGAATATCAACTGTTATTTCACGAAAATATATAATCATAAATTTCCTATTTTATCGAGTAAATACATTAATTCATAAAGTCTAATAAACATTAGTCGTACTTATATAATAAAAGGTTACAATAAAATATAAATATTAAATATATCCTTTAATAGAAAAAATTTACATTATTTTCGAAAAATTTATAAAATTCCCAAAACATATACTTTACTATTTAAAAAGAGGCAACCCCCATTCTAACAAGGCTGCCTCTTTTCATAATTAATTAGATCCTGTTTTCAATAGAACTTCTTGTTCAGCTTCATGTTTTACAGATGTTGATTTAACATACTTGGCTGTTAAAATTACTGCTGCGACAACAAGAATTTCAAAACCATACTTAACAAAGCCATTTTCAAATAATCCACTTAAGAAATGTTCACCAACAATCATTTTTGATGCTGTCCAAGCAAGAACACCGGCACCGATTGTAACGATGATTGGATATCTGTCAATCCATTTAAGAATTAACGTACTACCCCACATAACAACTGGTACAGAAATAAGTAATCCAATAACAACTAGAAGCATGTTACCGTGTGATGCACCTGCTACAGCTAAAACATTATCAAGCCCCCATTAACGCATCTGCAATAATAACAGTACGAATTGCTGCCCAAAAGCTGTCTCCAGCTTTAACATCACCATGATCATTATCATCCACAAGCAGTTTATAAGCTATGTAAACTAATAGAAGTCCACCTACTAAATGAAGACCAGGGATAGCTAACAACCAAACAACTGCTAAAGTCGCAACAATTCGAATTGCTATTGCTCCTACCGATCCCCATAAAATAACTTTTTTCTGTTGATGTTTAGGCAAGTTTCTTGCCGCAAGTCCAATTAAAATGGCATTGTCTCCAGCTAAAACCAAATCAATCACAATAATAGATAAAAGTGCAGTGAGAAATTCCATTTCCATCTTGATTACCTCCTTCTGATGTTTTCAATCTTGAATTTTAACAGATTGAAAGATTGCTTTTACAAAAATAAAGAGACCTTTGCCATAGTGGCAAAGGTCTCGCTAAGCACAAACATTATGCCAATAAAGCCGATGAACCTCGTTCATGTAATGACGACTTTATTTCAGGTTAAACCTGACGCTACTCCCCTTTACGGTGGGAAATTTTGCTATCGATTTTTCTATTTGCCATTATACTTTATTTTATGGGCATGTGTCTATGATTTTGTTTAAGTGACCAGGCACCACCATAATTTTGTCAAATCAAATACTACTTAATTTTCATATAAAAAAAATCCAAATTATAACCTGGAATTCCCATATATCCCCACTTGCCTTTTCTCTTATATGACACTTGTCATACTTACTCTATGACACCTATGTCTACAAATTACAAGAAACTATTTTTATAATTTATATAAGGAAAGAAAACTTTTGATTGAAATGGGAGACAACATACAACGTTCCTTCCTTTTCATTCCACTCAATTTTTTTAACTACAGACAACATTGTCTTTTTAACGTATTTAAAGAAGGGAATTAAAAAATGAGTAAACAATTACAACGTAATTTAAGGAAGCAAGTCGCTCCTTATGAACAGTCAAATTCGAAAGATAGTATTATTCAACTTATCACAACAATCGGGCCATTCATTATTCTATGGATTCTTGCCTATCAAAGCTTAGCGATTTCCTATCTACTTACATTAGCTTTTACCATTATTGCTGCTGGCTTTCTTGTACGAATTTTTATCATCTTCCATGATTGCTGTCATTACTCATTCTTTAAGAATAGAAATGCAAATAAAATACTCGGAACAATAACAGGAATCCTTACTTTATTCCCATACAGTCAATGGCAGCATGACCACTCTATCCATCATGCTACTAGCGGGAATTTAGACAAACGAGGTACTGGAGATATATGGGTTCTTACAGTTGATGAATACCTTTCCTCTTCTTTATTTGAAAAAATTAAATATCGTATATATCGAAATCCAATCGTTATGTTTGGACTTGGACCAATCTATGTTTTTCTTATTAAAAATCGTTTTAACAAAAAAGGAGCTAGACGCAACGAGAGATACAATACGTACCTTACTAACATAGCAATTGTTGTATTTGCAGGACTGTTGTGCTGGATGCTTGGAGTGATCCCGTTTTTATTAGTACAGTTGCCTATCTTTTTAATTTCAGGCTCATTAGGAATCTGGCTATTTTATGTACAGCATACGTTTGAGGATTCTTACTTTGAAAAGAATGAAGAGTGGGAATACGTTATGGCAGCTGTGGAAGGCAGCTCGTATTATAAGCTACCAAAACTGTTACAATGGCTTTCCGGTAACATTGGTTATCATCATGTTCACCATTTAAGTCCAAGAGTACCAAACTATAAATTAGAAGCCGTACACAATAATACAGAACCATTACAAAACGTTCCAACAATTACACTAGCAACAAGCTTAAAGTCGTTAAAGTTCCGTCTTTGGGACGCACAGAATAAGAGGTTTGTTGGTTTTAACTATTTGTCAAAATTACAAAAGTAATATTCTCCTTTAGAGGATGACGTGTTAGTACAAACTGTCGGGAATGAAACGTACTAATTTCTGTCATCCTCTTAAAGTTTTAAGTAAATATATGTTAAAATATGATGTAATTTCATCTTAATTAAAGTAGGTTCTAGCATGAAAAAAAGAGTTAACATTTTTCAAAAAAGCAATGGGATCTCCCCATATATTTGGGCTTTTTTAAGCATTTTACCTTTTTATTTTATTTTCCAATCATCCTCTTCGGCGGAAATCATTACAGGCATAATCCTTACTGTATCGTTTTTCATTACACTTCGTTACGCATTTCTTGCTAAAAGCTGGAGAATTTATGTTTTAACACTTATTCTGATTGGGATATCATTTACATCAACTTATCTATTTAATTATTTTTATTTTTCTTTTTATATTGCATATTTCATTGGAAATATAAAGGACCGACCTGCTTTTTTAACACTATACATTATTCATTTAGTCAGTACAGCCGTTGCCATAAACTTTAGTATCGTTTTACATGAGCAGTTGCTATTACGCCAGGCTCCCTTCGTGATTATTAGCTCTCTTAGTGTCATCTTTCTTCCATTTAGTATTTATAATCGTAAACAACGTGATCAGCTCCAAGAAAAGCTCGAAGATGCTAATAAACGAATATCTGAATTAGTCATACTTGAAGAACGTCAACGAATTGCCCGTGACCTTCATGACACATTAGGTCAAAAGCTATCAATGATTGGTCTTAAGAGTGACTTAGCGCGAAAAATTCTTTATAAAGATCCTGAGCAGGCAAAAAATGAAATGAAAGAAATTCAACAAACAGCTAGAACAGCATTAAATGAAGTAAGAAAAATGGTTTCTCAAATGAGAGGTATTCGTATAAAAGAGGAAATGGTACATGTTAAGCAAATATTAAAAGCAGCTCAAATTAATTTAGTATGTGACCAAGAAATGGTCTTATCAAATGTCCCGTTGTTAACCGAAAATATCTTAAGTATGTGCTTAAAAGAAGCTGTTACAAATGTTGTCAGACATAGTAAGGCCTCTAATTGTTATCTTTCTCTTGAACAAAATTCGACCGAATTAATCATGACTATCAAGGATGATGGAATCGGTTTTGAAGACCTTACATTCGTAAAAGGGAACGGCCTTTCCGGAATGAGGGAACGCCTCGATTTTGTTAATGGAAATCTAGAAATAAAAAACGAAAAAGGTACATCATTAACGATTAGAGTACCTAATGTTGTAAAACAGATAGATTAGGAGGGGCTTGCTATGATACGAATTGTGATTGCTGAAGATCAACAAATGCTTTTAGGTGCCTTAGGTTCACTTCTTAACTTGGAGGACGATATGGAAGTTGTTGGCAAGGCTAATAATGGAGAGGATGCCCTTGCACTCGTTCACAAACACAGTCCTGATATATGTATAATGGATATTGAAATGCCTAAAATGACTGGCCTTGAAGCTGCAGAAAAGATTGTGAACAGTGATTGTAAAGTGATCATCCTTACAACCTTTGCCCGTTCAGGTTATTTTCAAAGAGCCATTAAAGCTGGTGTCAAAGGATACCTTCTAAAGGATAGTCCCAGTGACGAGTTGGCAAATTCGATAAGAAGCATTATGTCGGGTCGACGAATATATGCACCTGAACTAATGGACGACGTATATAGTGAAGAAAACCCCTTAACTGAGCGCGAAAAGGAAGTACTAGGCTTAGTCGCAGATGGTATGAATACAAAAGAAATTGCCGATCAGCTTAGTATTAAAACAGGGACGGTACGAAACTATATATCCACTATCCTAGAAAAGCTTGATGTAAAAAATAGAATTGAAGCCATTACACAATCAAAAGAAAAAGGTTGGTTTAAATAATATAAAAAAGAGGTCTCCTTTTGGATTAAGGTGACCTCTTTTTTGGTTAAACTCAGGTGCACATGATGAGTATACCTGAACCAAAGACATCTATTTATTCGCTTTTATTCGTTTCACCTTTTAAAAGATGAAAATCTTTAATAGGCATTGTAATAATTTTTCCACCTATCTGAACATGAACTGTATCTTGAAAAATTGCTTTAACAATTCCTTTTAGAGATATTGTTGAATCAACAGAAATTGGATTTTTCATATTTGCTTCCATTTATTACACACCTTTCTACTATATTATTAGTTTTTTAATATTGGATAGGGTTGTGTGAAACGAGTACATGTGTTTCAACAAAGTGAAATAATAAGTAAAACAAACGATAATACCTTCTCTAATAGTGAGATTTATTATATTCACAATTATAACCCTTTAGAACTAAAAAGTCTTATAGGAACTCTTGAGGCTTTTAGTACATTTTTTTATAAATCAAAATTAGGCTTTTCCATACGCAACTATTCTGCTTTCATTCCGTCATATGTAGTAATACGGAAACGTTTTTCGTGTTAGATATCATTACCGGGAGGAAACATCATGAAAAAACATAAGTATAATCTCATTAAAGTAGCTATATTAACACTAGGGATAAGTGGAGTGTTTGGAGCTAGTTCAGCTGGTGCTTCAACAACATATGAAATAAAAAAAGGTGATACTTTATATAGCCTTGCTAAAAAACATGAACTAACAGTTGCACAATTAAAACAACTAAACAACCTTTCTTCTTCAACGATCTACTTAGGAGACAAACTAACAATTCCCACAACCATTACGATAAAAAAAGGTGATACCTTATATAGCCTCGCAAAAAAATATAACACCTCTGTTTCACAATTGAAGTTCATCAACCACCTTACATCGAACACGATCATTGTTGGAAAAAAACTTGTTATCCCTACAAATGTTACTGTAAAAGCAGGTGATACTCTATATAGCATCGCAAAAAATTACGGTTTAACTGTTAGTGAGTTAAAGTCAATTAACTACCTAACCTCTAACTGGATCAAGGTTGGTCAAACACTTAATGTTGCATACGCTAAAAAGGATGCAAGCTCACCCAATAGTTATGATGCGTCTAAAAAGGAAGTGAATGTCAGACCAACAAAAGGATTTACATTTGACGCAGAAGAGCCGCGAAAATTCATCTTACAATCTACTAGTAAAGAAGAATATTTTTCTAGACTTGAGGTCTTAGATAGCAATGTTAACTTAGAAGAAATTAAGACTAATTCCATGATGTATCTTAATGGAAACAAAGTAACTGAGCATGATCCAAAAGCCACTTCACATCCTTTTTATCATGATGCTTTGCTTTATTTACATGGATATAACAACAATACTCAAACAACAATTGTTGTAAAAGAGATTAACGGGGTATTCATAAGGTTCACCATTCACTACCTAAATAAAGAAGAATCTGAAGCAATTATTCCTAAGATGATCAAGATCCTCCAAACCACATCAGTTAAATAATCATCTCCTGTTACTCTTAGTTAATAAATTTTCTATAAATTTATTAACCATCTATTGACTATAATAAAAAAATATTTTACTATTATCTCAAGTAAATAAAAACGTTCTCCTAAAGGGGAGTAGCTTTTACAACAAAGTCGTCATTACAGAGTTTCTAACTCTCGGCTTCGTTGGCAACCTTTTCGTTGTTAGCAAGACCTTTACTGTTAAGTAAAGGTCTTTATGTGTTTTTTGAGACCTTTACCATCTACGGTAAAGGTCTTTTTATTTAACTACCTATAGGAAACGTAAAAAAGGAGATTACCATTATGGTAAAAAAAGTATCAATGGAAGATTTGATTAGAAAAAACAAAGAAGAACTTCTTAAAGATAAAACGCAAATGGATAGAATTGAAAAACGCATTGATCAAAAGTATTTATCACAAAGCAAACAAACAGGAGGAGATAAATGATGCTATTGAGGAAATATATGTCACTTTTAGGTGTAGGATCTGCGATAATTGATCTTATCTTACCTAAGGAAACGTATAAACGCGGAGAACTTATCAACGGTTACTTTCATGTTAAAGGTGGAACTATTGAACAGCAATTAAGAAGAATTGATAGTGATCTAGTATTAATTGATGCTACGACAAAAACTGAAAAAGTGATTGATACTGCGACTATCTTATCAACAAAGCTTCTCCGATCAGAAGAAGCTAGCAAAATTTCATTTACATTTAAGTTGCCAGAAAATATTCCTGTATCTAGTGAGCACATTTCTTATCGCTTTAAAACAAGACTTACTTTTAATGAAGGTGTAGAAAGTAAAGATCAAGATATCATACAGGTAATATCATAAGATTGATAAGCAGAAAGGAAAGCTTAAATGTTCAAAATTATAAAACGAATAAAATTTATCTTTACTTTTTGGAGATTTCTCCCTTTTTTAAAAGAGTTCTTTCTATCTAAACAGGTTGAAACATCTAAAAAAGTAATTGGTCTTTTATTCATCGTAGCCTACGCCATGTTTCCATTCGATCTAATTCCTGACTTCCTCTCTGTTCTAGGGATTGTCGACGATGTTGTCATTGCTACATTCGTTTTAGAACGATTAATTAAGATGGCACCTGAATCACTTAAGGAGAAATATAATTTATAAACACTCACCAATTTGTTTAATACAATATGAACCATGAGTGTGGTTATTTCATTAATAATGTTCTTCCTAAGATTGTTAATGTTAACGAATAATAAAACGATAGTGCAATGGAGCGGAAGACACTTGACTCCTGCGGGAGCAGCGGGACAGGTGAGACCCCGCAGGCAAAGCCGAGGAGGCTCAGCGCACGCCCCGCGGAAAGCAAGTGACTGCAGCGCAATGGAACGAACTTTTCTCGGGCATCTTAATCCTTATAAAAAAATGAAGCCTACACAACTACTGTGTAGGCTTCATTTTTATTCTTGTATTTGCTTAACTTTCTTCCTTTTTATCACAGTATAAAAGGCTGGAACAAAAAGCAATGTGAAAATGGTCGAAAAGAAAATACCTGAAATAATTGAAATGGCTAGTGGGGTAAATAATACATCTCCACTAAATGCAATTGGTAATAAAGCACCCATAGATGTAACTGCTGTTAAGACTACAGGTCTTAATCTTGCTTCACCTGACTCAACTACAGCCTCCAGTAAAGTAGCACCTTCTTGAAGTCTTTGCTCCATAAACTCAATAAACACCGTTGCATTTCTAACAACTATTCCTGCTAAGGAGACAATTCCCATCATCGCCATAAAGCCTAAGCCTGTTTGAGTAAGGAATAAACCTATAACCGCTCCTGAAATTGCAAGATAAACAGAACTCATAATCAGCAACGGAATTCTTAGTGAGTTGAATTGAACAACCATTAAAATATAAATAAGGAACACAACAATAATAAATAGCTTTCCTACTTCTACAAAGAAATCGGAACGAGCCGAAGACTCCCCACCTACAGAAACATTAATTGAATCTGACGTATATTGTTCCGCTAACGTCTTAATTTCAGATTCTACATCTGATTTTTTGTCGTCAGTTGGATATGTTCGAATGGTAATGGTTCTTTCTCCGTTACTATGTGGAACAGATTGAATTTCTTGACCTTCCTCTACAGCTACAAGCTCGGATAAAGGTACAAGAACAGGTGGTCCTTGCTGTGACATCGTGTTGGAAGGTAATCTTATTTCCTCTAGGTTTATATCACTTTCATCACGATTACCTGAAACCTTTATAGTGAAATCACGGCTTGTTGTCCCATCATCATAACTTCCCATTGGAACTCCGTCTGTTATTAATCTAATCTGTTGGCTAATCTCATTAGATGTAATTCCATGCTCTTGCATTTTATTACGAATTGGTTCGTAAACAATTGTTGGACGTGATTGACCAACATCATCAATGACTGCTCCACTTCCATCTATTTTTGAGATTTTCCCTTTCATTTCGTCAACAGTATCGGTAAGTTCTTTGATATCACTACCCGATACAGTAATAGCAATTGGTGCGCCAACAGGTGGACCGGCCTCAATCGTCGCCATTGAAATGATTGCTTCTGGGTACCTCTCTCTTAAAGAATCCTGCCATTTATCGATCGTTTCTGCTGCTGATTGTGACTCTTTATCGACTCTAAGGACAATTTGCCCATTATTTTCACCTGGATTCGAAATAACACTTCCAAACATCCCTGGTTCACCAGTCCCGGCAAATATTGTACTTTCATAAATCGCTGAATCTTCTTTTTTCATATACTCTTGCATTTCTTCCAGAAAATCTTCTGTTTGTTCAATTGTTTTTTCCGGTGGCAATGTAACAGTAACTGTTACTTCTTCACGATCTGCACTAGGGAAAAACACAACAGGAATAAATGGAACTAACCCATAAACGAAGGTACAAAACACTAATACGGTTAACCCAATTCTCATCGGATATTTGACAACTTTCTTTAAGATCTTGTTGCTATAAAAAGCTGCAAGACCTTCTAGCGGTTTTCCTAATAAACCATCTTTCTGCTTTTTAATAGTTGCTTTCTTAACTAAGCGTTTCTGATTCCACATTAAAAAGATCGGCACAAGTGTTAAAGCAATAATCGTTGATCCAATGATCGTTGTAATTAATACAGAAGGTAACGCGCGTATAAATGCTCCATTTGATCCACCAATAAAAGTTAAAGGCAAGAAAGTGAAAACGATCGCTAAGGTTGAGGTGATAACAGAAACTCTCACTTCTTTCGTTCCCTGTAGAGCTCCTTGTAAAGGACCATCACCTAGTTTGTATCTTCTTCTTATGTTGTCGTTAACAACAATGGCATCATCAACAAGAATTCCTAGTGCAATAATCATTCCGATAATCGAAATTTGATTTAAATCAACATTCATATACGGCAAAGGTATTAGCCCTAGTGCAATTGAAGCAGGTATTGCAATCGCAACAAGAAAAGCAGAACTAACATTTAATCCTAAAAGAGTTACTAGCACTACCACTGCAATCGAAATTAGAAAAGAAAGACCTAAATCCTTGAAAATTTTTCCGACAATCGTATTTTGAGTGTAATAAGTGTCCAATGTAATATTTTCGGGCAAATCATTTGCTAGTTTTTTGACCTTTTCATCAACCGTTTCATGAAGAGAGGGAATGTCCACTCCCTCTTCCTGCAGTACCGTCATTGAAACAGCAGGTGTGTTATTATAGTTAACGATTTTAGGTTTTTCTGAAGGAACTAACTTAAGTTCGCCTACATCACCTATCAAAATGTCGTTACCTTTTTCATCTACCTTTAAAAAGATCTTTTCTACCTCTTCAACCGTCTTAATATGCTCCAACAACAATTGCTTGTTTTCACCATTTATTTCTTTACTGCCTAAAGGTGTAATCTCAAGTTCATTATTTATGGCGTTTATGACATCAGGGAAGATAAGGGAATAATCACCTAGCTTATCTTGATCAAGGGTTAACATGTATTCATCTTCGACAATCCCTTTAAATGATACCTTTCGAACTCCTTCAATTTTTTCCAATTCTTTCTGCCATCCAAGTAACAATTCTCTCTGGTTCTGTAATAGTTCTCTGTCATCACTTAGTAAATGATAGGAAGAAAGAGTGCCTGTTTGAATATCCGAATTAACTTCTGACTTCAACACATTTTCAGGGAATGTTTGGCTAGTGTCTGATACAGCCTGCCTTACTTGTGATAATACTTGATTACGGTCTTCATTATCTGATAATTCAAGAACAATAGTAGAAACTCCAGCTCCGGATACAGATGAAAATTCTGCTATCCCTTTAATACCCTCGAGTTCTTCTTCTAAAGGATTCGTAACTGTTCTTTCAACAAGTTCTGGCTCAGCACCAGGAAAGATTGTTGTAATTGTAGCCACATTTACTGATATTTCAGGAATTTCACGCTTTGGCAGCTGCAAGGCTGTTAGTGCTCCTACCAGTATAAAAAGCACGATAAAAGTAAGGGTAACTTTTGGTCTCTTAATTAATGAATTGAACATTCGTAATCTCCTTTTCTTTTTTTGAAATATCAATGATTTTATGACCAATGGGTACTCTAATATTACATAAAGACCCATTAAATAAATATTTCCACTGACCAGTGGGTACTCAGAAAATAAGGTAAGGAACGTTTATGAATTGTTCCTTTGACATCCTTTTAAAAAAAGATCTACTACAAATAAGACTGTCTTCAGTAACATTGAATAATCAAAGTCTTTGTTAAAAAAGATATCTCTTTTATAGTTTTCAAGCATACCAATAAAAGCTTTCGCATGATCACTTGCATTAAGAATGTTTTCTTTTTCCATAACAGAAGTGACGTATTGATGATAATTATCTAAAAAATCATGTAAAGTTTTTATCATCTTAGGATTATTATTATATGCCTGCAAATATTTATTAGGAGTATGCTTATCTCTATAAAATACGGCAAGTTGTTCCTCAGCAATACAAATTAATTTTTCTTTAAAAGAAGAAAAGGTGTTTACCTTTGCTTCAATCATATCTATATATCGCTGAAAATTTCTTTCATGTGTTTCTATATATAATTCATCTTTTGATGAAAAATACAAATAAATTGTACCTTTTGACACACCTGCTTTTTCAGCAATATCCAGCATCTTTGTATCATAAAACCCCTTTTTACCGAATATTTGCATAGCAGCATCTACTATTTTATCTTTCTGATCTTGCCCACGTGTCAATACATACCCTCCATTCAGAACCGGTTGGTCATTATAAATATATAAGGTCTTTTAAAAATCGTCAATTTTGAATGTGCTTTTTATTTCTGTGAAAATTTTCAAATAAAATCAAAAAGATAAGCCTACTAGTGCTTACCTTTTCAGATTTTATTATCTCCCTCGCACCTAAACCATCATGCTAAAAATCGAAGTTTTCTTTTTATACATATTATACATGTGCTGCATTTCTTGTTTTATAATCAATAAGTTTTCCATTTTCAATATAGACGCTATTTCTGCCAGTACGCTTGGAGGCATAAAGCGCATTATCAGCTGAATTCAGTGCATCTGTCATCATATTTTCTTCGATCACTTTCGCGACCCCGAAGCTTGCTGTAATAGGTATGATTTCATTATTTATAACAAGTGGTTCATTTTCAATACTTTTTCTCATCATGTCTGCATACTCTCCAGCTTCTTCCAATGTCATAGAAGGTAAACATAACACAAATTCTTCTCCACCATAACGTCCAAATAAATCATTAGGCTGCAACAATTGCTTACAAATACGAACAACATGTCGAATTGCTTCGTCTCCTATATGATGTCCATAAGTGTCGTTAATTTGTTTAAAATGGTCAATATCAAAAAGAATTAAAACGACTGTTTGATCCTTTTTTCTCATTTCTTCTACTAATTTTATGCTTTCTTCAAGAAATGCAGATCGATTTAATATGTTTGTTAATTGATCAATGTATGCCAGACGCTCAAGTCTATTTTGTAATCGTCGTTGCTCTGTAACATCTAGAATAACGATTGTATTTCCTACAACATCTCCGCTTTTTTTCTTAATTGGAGATGAACGTAATTGATAATAATGATTTCTCTCATGCCATTCTAATTCAAATTCTGATTCATGATCCATCGAATCTAGTTCAGGAAACGGAAAGGCTGAAGAATCATGATTATTTTCCCATAGCAACTCCATTTTCTTGCCTATCATAGTATTATCTAACTTTTTTATTAAACTAGTAGCAGCATAATTAAAATCAATAATTCGTTTTGATTGATCCAAAACAACTACACCATCACGCATACTATCAAAAATAAGGCCCCTTGCGATAGGTGCTAAATCAAATAAATTAGTAGATAAAAATGCCCAAATATATAATGCTGATGTAACACTTAATACAACTGGAACTGGGTCAATACTAAAAGGAACAAGTCCGATTAGGTAAAGAAATGAAGCAATCATTGGTAAATACAATCCAAGGAGCATGACTAATGTTTGTTTCCAATATGTTGACTTTGTTTGCTTCCAATAATGAAGTAACAAAATACCTCCAACTAGTAAACAAGCAAATGTGTAACTGCCATGAACAATATACCAGGGACCTAAAACAAACCCTAATAATGGTGCAATCCCCTGTTTAAGATAAATGGTTTGATAAAAAAGGTGATGAAAATGATTTGTCAGGACAATTAGTGTTGTTAAGACTGGAATACAAAAAGCAGTTATGACATTCTTTTTGGTCATATATTTTTCTGCCCCAATATACTGAGTAACTAAAATCAAGCTAAGAGGTGCAATATATGGGAGTCCTAAATACTGAAAGTAGGTCCAAAACACAATTATCGACAAGCTTTGACTAGATAGCTCAAAAGCATGTCCAAATGTATAAATAGAAGAGAACAAAGAAATTAGTATAAACGTTTTACTTCCAAAAAAGTTTTTTCTTCGAATAAAAGCAAATACTCCTATAAATAAACTTAACACTCCAGATACTGCCAAAAAAACAATATATATATAGATTTGAGAATTCATGTGATTTACACTCCACCATATGCTGTTTACTAGTTAAATGTTACCATATAATGCTTAAAAATGGATAATAATATCTTTGAATTTTCTTTCAATTAACAATATGATAGGACCTTTAGGACCTTTTCTTCATTATCCACTCTAAAACAAAATATCTATTATTTAGAAGAACCAGGCCTTTGATTGTCTCTTACATTCTTCCAGATTGAATACATAGGACCTTTTGAAATGACTTCTGCTAGATGTGTAGCCATGTAGTCCGTGGAGTAATGCATATTTTCTTTCACCCACCATTTTGTGACTCCAATATAGGCAGAGCTTATGAAATTTAATAGAAAATCAGATGGAACCTCCAATGATTCTACGTTCTCAACAATTTCGTGAAATTTCTGTTGAAATTTATGATAAATATGCTTTTCAATTTTCGCAGTAAATTCTTGTACTCCATTAGGACCGAACATAACTTGATAAAAATCTCGATTTTTCTTTATGTTATCAAACACTCTTTTTAATGTAATTTGAAATCTGTCCAGATCCATTCGTCCATTTTGAATATGATAATCTGGATTTATTTCATCCATTAATTCCTGTAAATAAGTATTACTTACCTGCTCAAGCAAATCGTATTTGTCTTGATAGTGTAAATAAAATGTTGCTCTATTAATAAGTGCTTCATCCGCGATGTCTTGAATGGTCATGTTTTCAAATCCTTTTTCCTGAATGAGTTTTAATAAGGCTTCTTTTATTAACTTTTTTGTTCGTATAACCCGAAGGTCTGTTTTCTTTCCCATCTTCCTCTCTCCCTATATATAAACTTTGTAAATTAATTAACTATTTCCTTAAGTATGTTGTATAAAAAACAAATGTACTTTTATTGATCATTGAATTAATCATGGTATTTTTTATAATTGCATTATACTCGACATTTTGTCAATTAATTAACAGTATGTCTATAAAGGAGGACAATTTCCGATGTTTCGAACTTACTTTACAAACAAATTACTTTGGATTGGTTTAGGTCTTATATCCCTTTTGGCCTGTATCTTCACCTTTGCATTTATGGGTTCTACTGTAAACCCCACTCCAAAAGAGCTGCCAATTGGAATTGTGTTAGAGGATGATGGTGTACAACTACCAAATGGAGAAGAACTTAATTTTGGTGAGAAATTGGGTGAACAAATTAAAGTTAATGACAGTACTTCAGTTGAATGGATCTTGTATGAAACAGAAAAGGATGCACTAGAAGAAATGAAGAACAAAGAAGTGTATGGAACGTTAATCCTATCAAAGGATTTGTCTAAAAATGTTTATTCATTGTTAACAAATACACCTACAAAGCCGGTTATCAAAACCTATTTAAATGAAGGTATGAATATGAGCGGAGCAAATGTGGCAGCTCAAATAACAGCTGGAGTAACTAACCAGTTTAATCTACAAATTCAGGAACAATTGTT
Organism: Metabacillus endolithicus; assembly: GCF_023078335.1. Taxonomy (GTDB): domain Bacteria; phylum Bacillota; class Bacilli; order Bacillales; family Bacillaceae; genus Metabacillus; species Metabacillus endolithicus. The sequence goes on from NZ_CP095550.1 coordinate 1,527,142, forward strand.
TAATAGAATAGATGAGGTAAAAGCACCTATAAGTTCAGATCTTGCCAAATTACTTGCAAACCCAATATCAGTTACTACTGAGAAGGTTAATCCTATAGGCGAAAATTCAGCAAATGGAAATACACCTGCACTATTTACTCAATTACTTTGGTTAACAACTTTTTTCAGCTCAATGATTCTCTTTACAATCGTTAATAAAGTTACGGGAGGAAAATGGAGTCTTACTTCAATCAGTAGTCAATTGCTATCAGGTGTTTTATTTGTTACTAGTATCTCTATTATCATTTTGCTACTAACTGAAAATTTTTTAAATGTAGTGATACCTAATAGTAGCGATATGTTGCTTTTAATGATCTTTACTGGTTTATGCTTTTTCTTCATACAAAATGCATTATTAAATTGGATTGGATACCCAGCTGCTCCACTAATTATTTTGCTATTCTTCTTTTCGATGCCTGTTCTAACAATGGCACCGGAAATGCTTCCTACTATTACTCACGATTGGTTATATTCATGGGTTCCGTTCCGTTTTAGTGTAGAAGGGTTTAAAGATTTCTTATTTTTCAAGAAGGAGATTTTTGAAGAAGGGGTAGGTACGCTTGGAATCATTGGTTTAAGCTCATTACTCTTAATGGGATTATCTATCTTAAAGCCTGCTAAGAAAACTAACACTAAAACTGAAAAGAAACAGAAGACTGTTGCTGTCTAATTTTTAAAAGCCACATTCTAGATAAGAATGTGGCTTTATCATTGGATTATTTTGTAAATGCTTCTGTTAATACAGGAACAATTTGTTTTTTACGAGAAACAACACCTTTAAGAGTAGCTTGGTTGTTATCTAGTGTTACGTTAAATGCTTGTTCCACTTTGCTTGTTTCATTACCGATTGCAACTGCTACAGAATCATTTGTTAAAATGTCTGTAACAACGAATAGGAATAAATCTAAGCCTTTTTCAGAAACAACGTTTGAAAGAGCCGCTTCAATTTCAGCTTTATGTACAAGAACATCATTTGTATCAACAGCATTAACTTGTGCGATTTCTACTTTGCTAGATCCCATTTGGAATTCTTTTGCATCAAGTGAAATTAATTGCTCAACAGATTTATCACTTAAATCTGCTCCAGCTTTTAACATTTCTAATCCGTAAGTGTTTGCATCAACACCTGCAATCTCAGCTAATTCTTTAGCAGCATCAATATCTTCTTGTGTGCAAGTTGGTGATTTAAATAATAAAGAGTCAGAAATAATCGCTGAAAGCATTAAACCTGCTGTTTCTTTTTCAATTGCAACACCATTCTCTTTGTAAAGCTTGTTAAGAATTGTTGCCGTACAACCTACCGGTTCAGCACGATAGTACAAAGGATCACTTGTTTCAAAATTTGCAATACGGTGATGGTCGATAACCTCAAGTACGCGAACTGAATCAATATCGTCAGCACTTTGTTGACGCTCATTATGGTCAACTAAAATAACTTCACTTGCTTCACCTGCTACTTTTTCAACAAGACGTGGAGCTTCCTTTTTAAAGTAGTCAAGTGCATATTGAGTTTCCCCGCTTACTTCACCTAAACGAACAGGCTCAGCATTTTGACCAATTTTATTTTTTAATTCAGCATACGCAATGGCAGAACAGATTGTATCTGTATCCGGATTTTTGTGACCAAAAACAAGTACTTTTTCCATAATGAACTCCTTTACACATTAAAATATACTCTATCATATCATAATTACTATGGATTATTTAACCATGAATTATGAAAAAAATAATGATTTCATCAAAAATGTTTCAACATTTCTATCTTTGTTAAAGCTTCCTTCCATTCTCTGATTACTTCTTCCACTATTTCACTAGCAGCTTGATCGTTTTTAAGAAGTCTTGTAGCTTGACCTGACCATAATAAAATCTGTCTTAAACAATAAAAGCCTGTAGAGAATCAACCAACTCTCTACAGGCCTTATTTTATTCTTTACTAAAATGAATTGATACCCATTCATTTGTCTGGGCTTTTTCTTCTATAGCAAAACCACCTTTGGCAAATACGTCAATTAATTGATCAATATGCCATTCAACTAATCCCGAAATGAAGAAAGTATCACTATTTTTTAACAAATCATGCCTTTCAATAATACTCATTGTTTCATTTGCTCCAATATTAATGATAATGAAATCATAATGATCATTTATTTGATAATCACCAGTGATAAGATCCGCTTGAACAACTTGAAGGTCATTTGTTAAATTGTTCAGTTCTGCGTTATGATGAAATTCACGAGCTACTTCTTCATAATCGACAGCCACAACCTTGTCTGCCCCTTTTAGAGATGCTGCAATAGCAAGCATACCAGACCCTGTTCCTAGGTCAAGAACACTTTTCCCAGTAAGGTCCTTATCCAAAATCATTCGTAAGCAGCCTTGAGTTGTTTCATGTAACCCAGTTCCAAACGCTGCCAAAGGATCGAATTTTAGCACATGTTTATCTTCATACTGTTTTTCGGAGTTTGGATATTGAATAACCCAACCATTACCTAGATCTATGTCTTCAAATTCATAGGTTTGCTCCCAATTTGTTTCATCATAGGTTTTATAATGAATGGCATCTCTTGAGATAGTAAGCGTTGATTCAATTAATGGATAATAGGATTCTGGTAGGTTTTCTACCTCAAGATCACTCGCATAGATTTTTAAGTCTATATGCTGATCTTCTTTTTCCTCATAACCATATCCGTTTTGGACCTTTATTATTTCAATCGGTGATTCATAATATAAATTGTAGATGCCTGCTGCATTTAGCAGATCCGTAACTTCCTGAACATTTTTATAAGGTATGTTTATTGAAAATTCATGTAACATGATTGATTCCTCTCTTTATATGTAATGCGCTCAAACGTCCATTCACAGTTTAATATAGATCGTATTAAGATAGCAAATTGTTTTCAAATCTAATAAAAAAGAACCTAGTATTGCACTAGGTCCTTCATTCACTATTTATCACCATTCACATAGTCACGCCATTTATGCTGTGGCTGCCAATTTAATAGCTTCTTAGCTTTTTCATTAGAAAATAATGTCTCATAGCCTTTTAATTGTTTACGAATTTCAACACCCGGATAAACGGTGTCCATAAGCTTTTGACTTTCAATATTCATGCTCGTTTCATCAGCAGCGATATTCAACGCAACTGAGCCTAACCCATCTGTTTCAATAGCCAATCGATAGGCAACCGCTGCATCTCTAGCATCAATATAGCTCCACATAATTACTTTTCTTTGTTCCGGATCATTGATAAAACTAGGAAAGTTTTCGTACATATGTGGGGCAATAATATTTCCTAACCTCATTGATACAACCTGTATACCAGTCCGCCTGTGAATCATATCGGCTGTTTGTTCATTTACGATTTTTGATAACCCATAACTATCTTCAGGTAATTGTGGATGATTTTCATCAAGTGGCGCATATTGCGGCAGCTCTTTTAATGGGAAAACTAATCCATATGATGATTCACTAGATGAAATCACTGCTTTTTTAATTCCCAGAGATCCAGCAGCTTCTAATATATTGTAGGTCGACATCACATTATTTTGAAATGTCACTTCATTTGGGTGAGAATAGGCAACTGGAATTGCTGCCAAATGAACAACAGCATCTGCACCAGCCAATACTCCATAAACTTCACCTAAATTTTGCAAATCTGTTATAACTGTTTTACAAATTGGATTCTCGGGATGTTTGATATCTGCATTTACAACTTCATATCCATGATCAAGAAATTCTTTTATAACAGAATATCCAAGAAGGCCGCTCCCTCCTGTTACAACAACTTTCTTCATAAAATCACACACCTTAGTTTAAAATATCTTCAATTTTCGCAATCACATCAGCTGTTAATGTAACGTCTGAGCCTTTTGCATTTTCAATAATTTGCTCTGGCTTTGTTGCACCAACTAGAGTACTCGCGATATTAGGTAAACGTAAAATCCATGCAATCGCTAATTGAGATAAACTAATATCTAACTCTTTAGCTAGATTTCCTAGTTGTTCAACCTTTGTAAGTGTTTCATCATTTAATAATTGATCCATAAACATGTTAGAGTTAGGATCTGTTGCACGACTTCCTTTTGGAGCTCGGTTATTTAAACTATATTTTCCTGTTAATACACCTTGTGCTAATGGAGAAAATACAATTTGACCAATTCCGTGCTGTTCACTAACCGGGATCACTTCTTTTTCTATGTAACGGTGAAACATGTTATAGTTCGGTTGATTTACAACAATGCGATCTAATAAATATTTCTCTGCAGTCCCAACTGCTTCTTGAATTTGTTGAGCTGTCCATTCACTTACACCTGCATATAATATTTTTCCTTGGCGAACTAAATCATCAATGGTTCTTAATGTTTCATCAACAGGTGTTTCTGGATCATAACGGTGACAGTAATAAATGTCCACATAATCAGTATTTAATCGTTTCAAGCTGGCATGAAGCTGTTCAAACACATGTTTTCTAGAAAGTCCACGGTCATTAGGTCCTTCCCCCATCGGCCAAAACACTTTGGTTGCTAACACATATGAATCACGACTGTACCCACCAAGTGCTTCTCCGACAACTTTCTCAGATTCCCCTGTTGCATATACATTTGCTGTATCAAATGAATTTATTCCTAAATCATAGGCTGTTTCAATCGTTTTAACTGCTTTATCTTTTTCAGTAGAAGCACCATATGTAAGCCAGCTTCCTAAGCTTACTTCACTTACTTTTAATCCTGATCTGCCTAAACGTCTATATTTCATCTCAACATCTCCTTTAACAAAATGAATGAACATGTTATTTGTGGTATCGTTTACATTTGTAAATTATATATAGTTGCAAAATGGTATACAAGTACTGAAATATTATTGATATAATAAAAAATAAGTTATCTACTTTACTTTTTATAGTAACTATAAGGGGGATACTATGGAGAAAGCAAACGAGTTACATATTGAATGTTCCATTGAAAAAGCACTAAATATTATAGGTGGAAAATGGTCATTTCTTGTTATTAAACAACTCTTTGATGGAACAAGAAGATTCGGTGAACTACAACGTGCAATCCCAAATATCAGTCCAAAAGCACTAACAGATACACTTCGTCATTTAGAAAGTCATGAAGTACTAACCCGTGAAACCTTTGCAACTGTACCTGTGACAGTTCAATATACTTTAACAGAGAAAGGCCATGCTTTAAATATAATGTTAAAAGAAATGAAAAAATGGGGAGCACAGTGGGGATAACTGAGGCTTCATATAAAATAGGCTACTAAGCAAAGTGAACTCTAATATAATATGAGTTCACTTTTTTCATTTTTCAAGTGAGATTTATCACATCAATTTTTATTGGAATCCCTTAACCTTACCTTAAGAAAAGCAAAACGTAAGGGGGATTATGATGAGCAAAAAAATAAAGCACGAAGATCATGAACTTAGAGGTACCTTAATTAGTGTTTTTGTCATTGGTTTTTTCATTATAGTCATGTGGTTTGGTGTTTATTTCTTTTATTTATCACGATAGTTAGGGGGTTTTACAATGCATTTTCATAAATTTGAAAAAATCTGGTTAGGATTCGGAATTATTTCTTTAGTTTTATTTCTAAGTATTATTGGAGTAACAGCATTTGCTTTCAATCATCATCCTTCAGGGGGTATGGATACAATCGATCCTGATAAAGTAGAGCAAACAGCTCCTTTTGACAACCCTGGTGTACATCAAATTGATGACAACACATATGAAGTTATTATCGTTGCAAAAGCATTTGGGTACGATCCAGCGGAAATAAAAGTACCAGTTGGAAAAAAAGTAGTTTTTAAGGTAGCTAGTACTGATGTTACTCATAGCTTCTCAATTGCAAAAACAAATGTAAACATGATGGTTGTACCTGGTCAAATTAATACAAAGGAATATACGTTTGATGAGGCTGGACAGTATTTGGTGATTTGTAACGAGTACTGTGGCACAGGGCATCATTTTATGAAAACAACAATTGAGGTGGTTGAGTGATGAAACAGATTAGTTTAGGAGATAGAAAGCTCGCTATTACAAATATTGTTGTAGCATATATTGCTTTTTTAATAGGTACATTCTGCGGTTTAATGCAGGTGTTTATTAGAAATGATGCACTAACACTTCCACCATGGCTTGACTATTATCAAATACTAACAGCACATGGCGTTTTATTAGCACTTATTTTTACAACTTATTTTATCTTTGCTTTTCTTATTTCTGGAATGAGCTATTCTCTCGGTGCTTTTGGACCGAAAGTACGCCTTTTTTCATGGATTGGATTTTTTGTAACAACAGCCGGAACAATTCTTGCAACCGTCGAAATTATTGCTGGCAGAGCTTCTGTTCTTTACACATTTTACGCACCACTTCAAGCAAGCGGATGGTATTATGTAGGTTTGGCACTATTCGTAGTAGGAACTTGGATATACAGCTTTGCCCTTATTGGTCATTATGTAAAATGGAAAAAACAACATAAAAAACAACTAAGTCCTTTGTTTGCCTATATGACGATATCTACTCTTATTCTTTGGATTATTGCTTGCCTAGGTGTAGTAGCAACTGTATTATTTCAATTTATACCTTGGGCGTTTGGCTGGGTTGATACGATAAATGTTGAATTGAGCCGTTCACTTTTCTGGTATTTCGGGCACCCGCTCGTATACTTCTGGTTGTTACCTGCTTATATGGCATGGTATGTAGTTGTTCCAAAAATTATTGGCGGAAAAGTTTTTAGTGACTCACTTGCACGTTTGTCATTCGTGTTATTTATTTTATTTTCTATCCCTGTTGGCTTTCACCATCAGCTTACAGAACCAGGTATCTCAAGCTTTTGGAAGTTTTTACAGACAGTTTTAACATTTATGGTTATTATTCCATCATTAATGACTGCTTTCTCTATGTTTGGAACATTCGAAAGAACAGGAAGATTAAAAGGAGCTTCAGGATTATTTGGTTGGTTCTTTAAACTTCCTTGGAAAGATATTCGATTTACATCTTTATTCATTGCTATGTTCTTCTTTATCCCAGGTGGAGCTGGTGGAATAATCAATGCAAGTTTCCAGCTAAACGAGGTTGTCCATAATACTCTTTGGGTTGTTGGACATTTTCACATTACCGTTGGTACACCTGTTGCTATGACATTTATGGGACTAACGTTTTGGTTAATACCTTACTTAACAGGTAGAAAACTAACAAAGTCAATTCAGAAACTGGCTTTCATTCAGATCATTACTTGGTCAATCGGTATGTTGCTCATGAGTACCTCTCAGCATATTTTAGGTTTACTAGGAGCACCGAGACGTACAGCTTATGCCGGTTATATGGATGATCCGACTGCTTTAGAGTGGTTCAATGGAATACTATCCAACCATGTAACAATGGCCATTGGTGGGACGATTCTCTTTTTATCTGCGATGATCTTAATCTATATTGTGTTTCAAACATTGTTCTTTGCACCTAAAGCAAAAACGGAGAATGAACTTGTTGAGTTTCCAATGGCAGAGAGTGACCTTGATCAAACTCCTAAATATTTGGAGAATTGGTGGATCTGGATCGGTATTGCTTTCGCTTTAATTGCATTTGCTTATACCATTCCTTTAGCTGAGATGATCCATCATGCACCACCTGGCTCCTCAGGATTTAAAACGTGGTAGGAGGTTGATACTATGTTTACCGTTACCTTTTCAATGCTTATTGTAACAACAATCTTAACGGCTCTTTTAGTAGATTTTACTACAAAAGAAGAAAATGAATAATAAAAAGGACTCTCCTATTTTTTTTGGAGAGTCCTTTTTTATTGTAAGAATAAGGCGATAGATTAAGACTGTTATAACTAGATCACAAAGTGAATGAGTGTGTGATTTCCCTTTCAATATGGGACTTGAATAAGATTATAAAAACGTTAGTGGAATGGAGCGGAAGACACTCGACTCCTGCGGGAGAAGAGGAAAGGCTGAGACCCCGCAGGCGAAGGCGAGGAGGCTCAGCTTCCTCCCCGCGGAAAGCGAGTGTCTGGAGCGCAATGAAACGCCCCTCTTTGTTCGTATTACTTCATAAAAAGCACTAAAACAAAAAACAAAAGCAACAATAGCTTTTGTTTTTTATAAGCGGCATATCTGTAAAGGACAATCCTCACAGCGGCAAATGTTCTTAAGACCATTTAAATCAAAAACCGTGATATATCCCTTATCATAATCTATTAATCCATCTTTTTTCAGTTGACTTAGCATACGTGTCACAGTTTCTCTAGGTGTTCCTATTAAACATGACATTTCATCATGGGTGAATTTTTTTGTAATTTCCCATTTATTCCCCTGCTGTTTGCCGTATGTGTTTGTCATTCGAATAATTACGGAAGCCATAGCCCCGTTTTTACCAAAAAACATTAAATCACGTAGTTTTGTTTGTGTTAGCTGTTGAGAATGACTAACCCATTTTGTAAATTCAATTGAAAAATCACGGTGTTCCCAAAGTAGCAGTTCAACATCATGTAGATCAATCATCCCTACAACAGAATCTTCTAATGCTTTTGCGTTCTCTCTTGTTTTATTTTTAGCATTTGGAGGATAATCACCAAAAAGATCATCTTCTTCAAAATAGTTCAATGTGAGAATTTTCCCATCTTCTGTTGCTTTATATAAGTTAATTGTTCCTTCAATTACATAATAGAGAGAATTCACATGGTCTCCTTCAAAAAAGATGTGGTCTCCGCTTTTAAACGTCATCAACTTCATGTTCTTTTTTAACAAATTTAAACTGTCTTTAGAAAAGAAATTCGTATTTTTCACATCTTCATTTCTCTTTTTTACACATGTTGTCATCATCATCGCCCCCGTATCGTTTCTTATATCCTTATTGTAAAGCAATGATGAAGAGAAAGTTATCAGGGAATTCCCTTATTTTCATTCAGGGATTCCCCCAATAATACAAAAAGAAGGAGCAGCTTTATCTCTGTGCTCCTTCTTCTTATTGAAAAGGTACCTTTACCTTAATCGTTGTTCCCTCATTTATTTGGGAATGAACTTGAAAATCTGCCTCAATGGACCGCGCTCTTTCCTCCATACTAAATAATCCAACACCATTTCTTTTTGCTTTCGGATCGAAGCCTACTCCATGATCATCAATGACAATATCTAACTCATTTTCACCTTCTATTATTGATAGTGATATCTCATTTGTTTTAGCGTATTTTCTTGCATTAGTCATCGCCTCCTGAACAATGCGATATATGCTTGTTTCAACCTCAGAATCAAGTCGTCTTTGAAGCTTATATGTAAAGTTCGTTTTTAGACCATAATGCTCATTAAATTTATTTACAAAAGATCGAATAGCGGGAATAAGTCCAAGGTCATCTAAAATTGACGGCCGTAACTGCCATGATATTTGACGTATTTCATCAATGATGTTGGATATTTCGGTTTCCATTTGTTCAATGAATTGTTGATTCGAGTCCGTCCTTAATCGGTTAATCATAATAAGAAGACTATATAGGTTCTGGCCAATACCATCATGAAGCTCTCGAGAGATTTTTTCCTCTCCTCTTCTTGTATGCCGATTAGCTTACTCATCATTCTCTGTAATTCTTCTTCTGCACGTTTTTTACCAGTAATTTCATTACGAATCGCCAAATATTGATAAGGCTTACCCTTTCCATTCAAAAAAGGAACAATCGTTGTATCAACCCAGTAATAGGTTCCATCCTTTGCTCGATTTTTAATTTCCCCCTTCCATACCTTTCCATTTCCAATTGTCCTCCAGAGGTTTCGAAAAAAATCAGGAGAGTGATAACCAGAGTTAATGATTTTGTGACTTTTCCCAATCAATTCTTCACTACTATATTTTGAAATTTTACAAAATGTATCATTAACATAAGTAATCATTCCTTTTTGATCAGTTATAGCTACAATAGATGACTCGTCCAGAGCAAATTTAAAATCCATCAATTCCGAGAGAGAGGCTTTTAATTCTGCTTTCATTTTATTAAAGGATGATTTTTGCTCCTTTGCGGTTTCAACATGTAGGACAAAATATAATTGATCTAATAGTAAAAGCCTACTACAATTAACCTGAAATGTTGTGATGGATTGATCTTTTAAAACCCCTAACGTTTCAAATGCTGAACTATCTTCTTGATGTAACAAGTGAAAGTTAAAATGAGGAAATAATATATCTACTTTTTTACCCTTTACCTCTTCTTGTTTAAAGCCAAATATTTCTGTTGCTGGGAGGTTGAAGGATTCTATCGTGCCTTGTTCATTAATGATGATGTATACTTGAGAATCTTTTTGAATCATTTATGATGAAATTCCTTTCTTAATGGTTCATTAGATACCATAGCCTAACAATCCCTTTTTTAAAGCATATTCTACAAGTTCAGGTCTTGTTTTTAACTTTAATTTTTCCATAATCCTTGCCTTATGGTTTTCAACTGTTTTAACACTGATGATAAGCTTTTCTGCAATTTCTTTATTTGAAAACCCTTTTGCAATTAATGTTAGGACCTCTTTTTCTCGTTCTGATAGAAGGGAATACGTATCAACATTTGCTCCACTTTGTAATTTATCGAGATAATCCTCCATTAATTTCTTTGTTGCAGTTGGATATAAGTATGCTGAGCCCTCGGCAACAACAGTGATGGCATGAATCAATTCGTTATGAAGTGCACTTTTTAATATACACCCAGAGGCACCAGCCTGGATCACGCGGAATAAGTACTCTTCATCATCATGCATGGTTAAAATAAGAATCTGAACCTCAGGCCACCTTTTCTTAATTTCAACCGTTGCAGATAATCCATCTTTTCCATGTGGCATACTTAAATCCATTAAGACAACTTTTGGCTTAAGCTGTTCCACCATTTTGATAGCCTCGTCACCCTCAGAAGCTTCCCCTACAACCTCCATGTTTTCGATATCATTTATTAATAATTTTAACCCTGTGCGAACAACAGCGTGGTCATCAACTAATAAAATGGATGTTGTCAAAAATATCACCTCTCATTCTGAATGGATAAGGTTAGTTGACTATGATGTTCATCAATTCTCTCTAAATTGATTGTTCCTTTAACTAACTCCATCTTTTCTTTGTATTCTAGAATATGATCTAAAAACTGTTCATGCTGATTCTTTGATTGTAATTCTATTGTGTAGTTTATTCTAATTTGAACGATTTCTTCCCAAAAGCAAGTGACTTCTAGGTCGCTAACGGTAAAAAGGTCAGCTAGATTATTTAGCATATCTTTCAGTATTCGATAAGAAAATACTTCGACTATTTGCGGCAGTCGTTTCTTTTCACCATAGCTATGAATTTGAACTGATACTCCATTCTTTTTGCTATAGTTCATTAAAAAAGCTTCTATTGCCCCGTTTATTCCTTTATGACAAAAAGGTAGCACATCTTGAGAGATAAATCTTAAATCCTCGATCGTACACTTCGTTAATTTTATCATTTCTTCATTTCGAGTTCTATCTTGTCGGTCATCAATATATTGCTGCACATATTGTAAATGGTTAAATAATGCATACATCTTTTGCGCAATATCTTCATGTAAAAGAGAGGAAATTTCCTCTAGCTCCTTTTCATAATGCCGAAGCATATGTGTATCAAGTAAATCGTGTTTTTCACTGTTCATACTTTCACCTTTATCCGTAAGCATCTAAGAGTATGAAGTCTACTCTTAACTCTTATTTTAATGAATGGCTGTATTTGAGACTGTGATATTCATCACGGGTAGAAAATTTGGCTTATTATTAATCAAAAAAAGAGCCACTTTGGGCTCTTTTTTCGTTTATTCTTCAGAAAGATAGTTTTTCACACCATACTCTTCTTGCTTATCTTCTAACCAAGTTGGATATTCAGTTGACAACTTTTCATCGAACAAGATATCCTTAATTTCTTCTTTACTGTTATCAAAGTTTGCTTCAGCAGCTTCTTGAATTTCAGTTACTTTAATAATATGATAGCCGTATTCCGTTTTAACAGGCTCACTTATTTGATCGACCTTCATAGAAAATGCCGCTTTTTCGAATTCTGCTACCATACTTCCTTCTCCAAAGAATCCTAAGTCTCCCCCAGCTTCAGCAGTTGACGTATCTGTTGAATATTTTTTAGCTAGCTCTGCAAAGTCTTCTCCAGCATCGATCTTTTCTTTCACTTCTTTCGCTGTTTCTTCATCCTCAACTAAGATATGACTTGCCTTTACCTGTTTAGTTTGAGCAAAAGTATCTTTGTTTTCATCAAAATATGTTTGCATTTCCTCTTCAGTAATTTCAATCTTTGATTCTAGTAATTTTTCAATTTGAAGGTTTACTTTCACGTCTTCTTCTACATCTTCCATCGTTAAGCCGCTCGAAGCTAATGTTTGATTAAACGTGTCTTCTCCACCATATGTGGTGATTAACTCATCAAGCTCTGCATCTACTTCTTCATCAGTTATGGAGATGTTTTCTTTTGCAGTCTCTTGCTCAATGATGCTTTTTGTAATTAATGTGTCTACTGCAGTTGTCCCATTTTGCTTAACAAAATACGAATATAGATCGTCCTTTGTTACTGATTCATTTCCAACTTTTGCAACAACTTCACTTCTCGTAGAAAGAAAAATAAAAATGGCAATTGCTGCTACAACGAGAATCGCAAGGATGCCAATTGTTTTTTTACTTGTTAATAACTTCTCAACCATTGTAAAACTCCCTATTATGTTTATAGTCTTTCAATTTGTAATACTTGACTAGCTTTTACTATAAAGAGAAAGTGTGGGATAAATATGGACGAATTATGGGAAATTATGAAATGGTTACTCATTCAGTAGTTCATTCCGGCTCCTTAAAGAATGCTTCTGTTTTTTCTACTGAGAATAGATCCTTGCAATAGTATAAAGCGCTTACTAAGTCCAAGAAAAAAAGACCCCAAATTGGAGTCTTTTATAGAGCTGCTGTTGCAGCGTCATTATTATTTTTGAACGTTAGCAGCTTGTGGTCCACGAGCTCCTTGCTCTACTTCAAAAGTAACTGTTTGGCCTTCTTCTAAAGTTTTGAAGCCATCACCTTGGATTGCTGAGAAGTGTACGAATACATCGTCTTGTCCTTCTACTTCGATGAAACCGAAACCTTTTTCTGAATTAAACCATTTTACTTTACCTTGTAGCATTGTTTTTCCTCCTGCGTGGTATCTAAAAAGTCCACATTGTATTACTATTCTTGCTAGACAACGATTCTTCAAGAGGAAAAAACTTTTTAAAGCACTTCCATCTCTCAGTCTTATCCGAACAAAAATAATTAAGTCAATCTTAACACTTATTTTTGTTAAAATCAAGAAACTAAACAAGCTTTTATCCACAAATCTTCGATAAAAACCTACATATTTCTTACCACTAATGCCCATTATAGTGAATAAACCATTTTGATTTAAATGAGGTGGTACAATGAATACCCCTACCTATCAGGATATTTTAAAAATAAATGAAAACCTAAATAACTCAAGCTTTTCCCATTGGTATCACGATGATTTATTTACTGTAACATGGTGGTTTCTATTATTATCAACAATTGGACCATTTATAGTATGGAATAAATTTAGAGATCGAAATAGATCACTTGAACTAATTCTTTTCGGACTTATCAGTTCTTTGCTAGCTTCATTTCTAGATGAAGTAGGTATTTTCCTTGGATTGTGGGGATATCCGGACAAGCTTATTCCAATTATTCCGCCACTTGTACCGGCTGATGTTGCCGTTATCCCTATTTTTCCCATGCTAATCTACCAATATTCACCAACATTTACTTCTTATATATGGAAATATATTATTTTTGCTGGTATACTCGCATTTATGATTGAACCAGCTTTTGTAAAGTTTGATATGTATGCCAATCACAAGTGGTGGACACATACCTGCTCATTTATTGGATTGATTTTATATGGAATGATTATTTACTATTTCATCCGTTTTATTTTAACGCATTTTCAAAAAAGCTGATCATTCATTTTAAAAGGTTACATCCATCTTCCTTTTCAAAACGGCCTGTTTATGCTTGATAAAAGGTTACTTGGTTCTTCCCCTTATCTTTAGATTGATAAAGGGCTTGATCTGCTAAATCGATAACCTCATCAGGTTCTATGCCACATTCAGGCCAAATAGCTCCACCAATACTACATCTAATAACAACCTCAACTCCATCTCCTAACGAGATCGGTGAATTGATAGAACTAATTATGCTTTCTCCTAATTCGATCCCTTCATCTATTCTGGAATTTGTTTCACAACGAATAATTAAAATAAATTCATCTCCACCGAGCCGTGCCACAAAATCCCCTTTCTTAACAGACGCCTTCAATCTGTCTGCAACTTTTACTAATAAATCGTCACCAGCCTGATGGCCGTAAATATCATTTATATCTTTAAAGCCATCTAAATCCATAAATAAAAAGAAATAATTTTCATCATTAGTATCGTTCTCTAACTTTTTATCAATATAAGAGTATAATGCTACTCTGTTTGGCAGCCCTGTAAGGCTGTCTTTTAGAGCAAGTTTTTTCATTCTTCCAAGCTCAGATTTCGTTTCCATAATGGTATCGACCATTTCTCTTAAGGATAAGGAAAGATCATTCAAATCCCTAATTCGTGTAAAATAAGGTATTTCTGTACGTTCTCCCCTTTTTAGTTGATTGGCTGCAATGGCAATTTCCTTAAGAGGATTGGCAACTCTACCTGCAATAAACCAGCCAATCACGGCAAACAAAATCGCGGCTATCATTCCCACTGTTAATGTATAGCTTTTTAACTTTTCAACCGAAGCAAAGGCAGTGTCAACGGGTTCTCGCACAATAATCTTCCAGTTAAGACCTGGGTAATTTAAATATCCATCACTGTAAGAATAACTTGTTACATAATCTCTTCCATCGGGCCACTTCCTAATATTCCAATTCTTATCAGATATTGAATTGTCATTTGTTAACGATGTCGGCAAAGCAGTACCAATCATATTGTCTGGCCCCAACAGAATACGATTGTCTTCTGAGCGAATGATAAATACTTCAACACGCTTTGCACTTTTTAAGTGTGCTTTATATGGCTCAATAATCGACCTATGTATTTCTTTTGACCAATCCCAGCTAAGGTGAGAGGCTAACACCCCCGAAAACTCTCCTTTCTGATTACGGACTGGAAAACTAATATCAACAAACTCCACAGGTTCTCCATTGGGACTAGGCATTAATTTTGCAAGCAATACTGCTTCATGAACGTCACCGACAAATGGCTTTTTTATTGCTTCAAGATAAACAGGACGCTCTTTAATGCTATTTCCTACTAACATATTGTTTGTTGCTACAATCACTTCTCCTTCTTTATTCGTTATTCCAACCCAGGAAAAAGAAGAGATGTTCTTTTGTAACTCGTTTAAAAGGACTCTCTTGTCATTAAGATTCCCCTCATCTTTTATGGTGTTTAGCTCACTAAGAAGCTTTAACTCGTTATATCGGGACCACATAAAAAAGTCTAATTTATCAGCCATCTGATAGGAAACATTTGATAATGAGTTTCCAATTTCCTCTTCCATTTCCTCACTTGATTTAGATCCAACAGAAATAGTCAAAACAGCTGTTAACAATATAATAAAGATTAAAAATGTTAATGAAAAAAATGTCCGTAAACTAACATGTGACATAGGAGGTTCTCCTTATTTCAACCGTAAATTTAACCACAAGACTCTTCTATCTTATAGCCTATTTTTTATATCGGTAAACTTTTAAAAATCTAAACTCTTTCAGAAAAAAATATCTATTAATAAAGGCAGTTGACACGATGTCAACTGCCTTCCTCTTACTATTAAGCTCTTTTAAATGGCCACCAATTTGCTGCTCCAAATGTTTTTACCATAACTGGAATAAATAATGGTAATACAATGAGAGCATATAACAGTAGTCCTGTTAGAATAATAGATGCTATTTGAATAAGAGATAACATGCCTGATGGAATCATCGCTGCAAATGTCCCACCTAAAATGACAACAGCCGAAATAATAACTGTTCCCATTTTCTTCATCGCGAGCAGCATCGCTTCACCAACTGAAAGATCTTTATATTCATTAAAGCGATCCATTAAGAAGATACTATAATCAACGCCTAAGGCTACTAATATAACAAAGCCGAAGAATGGCACCGCCCAGCTAATTCCTGAATAACCCAAGATGTTAACAAAGATAACTTCATTAATTCCCATAGCTGTATAATAAGTTAATATTAATGATCCAATAATATAGATTGGCATAATGATTGAGCGGAACAAGAAAACAAGAATAATAGAAATACCAACAAGCATCAAAACAACTGTACGTGAATAATCGTTATTAGACATTGTACTTAAGTCAGCATTTGTACTTGTAATTCCACCAATAGCCACCTTTGCATTTTCAAGCTTTGTATCTTTCGTAGCTCTTTCAATTGCTGCATTTAACTCATCTACTTGATTAATCGCTTCATTTGAATAAGGATTTGCTTTGAAGATGACATCAAGCGTCATGACTTTACGATCGTCAGACAAGTAGGTGTCTAAAGCTTGTTCGAAGTCCTCACTCTCTAACACTTCTTCTGGTAAATAAAATCCTGATTCAGATGATTGAGATAAATCTGCTAAATAATCTTGAGCTGAGCCAAGACCATCAGACACCTTATTCAAACCGTCAACACTTTGCGCTAATCCATCTGTTAATTGACTCATTTGACCATTTAAATCACCAAATCCATCAAGTAATTGTTGCTGTCCTTTTGTTACCTCTGAAAGACCATTTGAAACTTGCGGAATACCGTTAACGGCTTGACCTTGGTAATCGGCAAGCTGATTTAAGCCTGCTTGTTGCTGATCAATTCCTTGAATTAGTTGTTGAAGTCCGTTTACAATTTGCTGCTGTCCTTCAATTAATTTTTGGAATTGACCATTCGCTGTGTTCATTCCGCCTTGAATTGCTGCAAGTCCAGTATTTAACTCCTCAATTCCTCCAGATAATGTTGGCAATTGAGTTTGTGCAACATTTTGGACTGTACCCTTAATTGCAGCATAATTTGAATCTTCCGCTAGTCCCACATATGCTTCATTATTTTCTAAAGCCTCAAAATCTGAATTCAACGATTTTAGTACATCTGATAAATCAGAGATACCTGAACCAATTTTGACATATCCACTATTTAAATTACCAATATTTGTTTCAACATCTTGGTATCCCTTTAATAATTGTTTACTTCCTTCTAAAGCTTGTTCAGCCCTGCCTTAGTTTTTGCTAATCCGTCTTTTATATCACCTGAACCAGCTGAACCTTGACGAATTCCTTCTTCGATTTTCGCTAAATTAGTTTGAAGTTCTGACACACCTGAATTAAGCTTTGTCGTCCCAGTAATTAAATCACCAATACCGTCAGTTGCTTCTTTCAACTTTGGTGCAGAACCTGCCATTTCACTTTCTGCTTCAGCTAAACCATCACTGATTTTTTCGATTCCTTCATTACCATCTCCAAGGCCTTCTTCAAGACTTTCTGCTTGTTTTGATACATAAAAGTCTTCAATTTTCTCTCCAGTCGGTCTTGTTACAGAACGAACAGTGTCAACTAAATCAACCTTTTCTAATTCCTTCGTAATTTTCTCAGCGAGAGCAATGTATTCGGTAGAACCCATCTCTTCATCATTCTTAAGAACTACTTGAGTTGGCATTGAATCCCCAGGTCCAAAGCTATCCGATATAGCATTAAAGGCTTTTATTGAATTATAATCTCCACCTATTTCCTCAAGAGAATTAAATGATAATTCTCCATCATAGAAAGCTAAAAACGGCACAGATACACATGCAACAACAAGAAGTGCAATAAGAGGTCTTGCGAGAGAAAAACGTCCAACAACTCCCCATATTTTGCTATCTTTGTGCTCTAATGTTCCTTTTGATGGCCAGAAGATTTTGTTTCCTAACACTGCCATAAAAAATGGAACAACAGTGAATAAAGCTATTAAAAGAATGGCAACTCCTACTGCTACAGCTGATGCTGATTGATACAATTTAAATTGTGAGAAGCCAATAGCAGCAAACCCAATCATAACAGCCAAGCCACTAAAGAAAACGGTTCTTCCCGCGTTACGATATGTCTCAACTATTGCCTCTGTGACACTCTCTTTATGTGATAACTCTTCTTTAAAACGACTTAATAAAAGGATACAATAATCTGTCCCGATTCCAAATAATACAGCCACTAGGAAGATTTGTGTAAAGTTGGATATCGGAAAATTCATTACATCAACCAGCACAGAAACGATTGATTGTGATGCTAAGTAGGTAAGACCTACTGTTATTAAAGGTATGATTGGTGCAATAATTGATCGGAAAACTAACAGTAAGACAGCTAAAATAAAGACAACTGTAATTCCCTCAGTCTTCTTTAGACCTTCCTGTGAGCTTGTCATAACATCCTGATCAATCATCCAGCCACTTGTATAATAATGTTCAACATTTACGTCTTCAATTGTTTTATAGAGTAAAGCAGATATCTCTTTTGCTTCACGATCATTTCTGTTAATTGTCACATTAGCAAGAATCGTTTTTCCATCTTCTGAAACTAACTGCTCTTCTAATGCTTCCTCGTTAAAATGAGTTAAAATATCCGTAACATCTAATTCTTCATTTTCTTCTAACAAGTGAATCGCTTTTTCAGCTTCCTTCATTTCTTCATTCGTTAATTTATTATCATTATGAAAAACGAGAGCTGCTGAAATTTCATCGCCTACACTTTCTTTCGCCTGGACTTCATTCATGATCTCGTCGGCTAACGATGATGAA
Source organism: Metabacillus endolithicus (assembly GCF_023078335.1). Taxonomy (GTDB): domain Bacteria; phylum Bacillota; class Bacilli; order Bacillales; family Bacillaceae; genus Metabacillus; species Metabacillus endolithicus. The sequence goes on from NZ_CP095550.1 coordinate 1,545,997, forward strand.
TAACCATCAGGCACACTAACCTGGCCTTTTTCCTTTACTAGGTCCGCCATGTTAGGAGCAACTAAAAATAATCCTACAACGATCGCTACCCATCCGATGATAACAAGCCATTTTGCTTTTATAATTGCGTTCACAACTACTCCTCCATTTTACAGTCTTTTAAATTATCCAACAGAGTGTTTAATTTCTCATATGTTTCAATAAATGAGACAATTTCATCTTCATCAAAACTAGTAATGATCGACTCAACCAACCTATGAATTTTCTCTTCTGTTTTTTCAAACAATTCTGTTCCCTTTTCTGTTAAGGTTAAATAAATAACCCTACGGTCATTTTCATCCCTTGTTCGTTTAATTAACTCCTTTTCTGTTAGTCGGTTAATGATTGCTGTAATGGCACTTTTTTTCACATCAAAGATCTCAGATAGCTCAGTAGATGTAAACGTACCAACTTTATGTATATATCTGAGCGTATAGTGCTGGTCGTTTGTTATAAAGTCTCCAATACTATCCTTAACAAGACTTTCCCCCTTTTTAGTAACAGAAAAGCTTACTGCAAGATAACGATTAATTAAATCTTCTATTTGTTTTTCCTTCATAAAAGGAGCCACCCTTTCAAAGTAATTAAACTATTTAACTATTAACGTGTTTAACTATAATTTTTTTATCTTCTTCTGTCAATAAATAATTCTTATTCTCTCTAAATAAAATCATTCATAACATCTAACAAGTTATATTTAGCATATAGTTACCAATAAAGGGAAACATAGGAGTAAAAGAAAAGGAGAGGTATAGATGAGATCTTTCATAGGACGTAGACGATTCATTAATAAAGAATACCAACATATTTCGTTACTTTTCTTTATTATTTTTGGTTTACTTTGTGTTGGTTATTTCGTAGATTATCTTATTTTTCAGGATTGGTCATTTTTATATGTCACCTCTCTTGCTCCGCTTTTTCTCGGAATTGTATACAAGCTAAAAAGTAAAGGTGAAGGTGAAAAGAAAATTGTTTTAACACCAAAAAGATAGTCCAGCAAAAAAAGAAGGAGCAACTATTGCCCCTTCTTCTGTTTCTCACTCTTTAATGTTACGATCGCAGACTCAAGATACATCTTATATTTCTCTGCTTCCTCTGTTTGTTCAGTATGTAATACGTTGATGATTCTTTCAAAGTTATCAATCAAATGATCTTCCTTCATTCCACGTGAAGTTAGAATATTATTTAGCCAAAGTGCGTAGTCAATAAACAGCTTTTCCTCATTAAGAGAATAGGCCGTATCTAAATGCTTAAAATGATGATAATTATCTTCAACACATTTTTTTCTTCCTAGTTCTCCATATTTTTCTTCTAAAATTGGATAGGCCTCATATATCCCTTCTACAATCTCATCAATCATAGAGGCAATGACTTCCTGCTTCATTCTGCCACCACTTCATATCTTTGAACAATTGGTTTAATAGATGCAAGCTCTTGATCAGGGTAATTTTTCTCCAGTTCATGCACTTTTTTGTATGCATCACTTGTTACCCAGTTCAAATAATCTTGCTTTGTTTTCCAATTAATTTGAACGGTTAATTCATTAGGTTTTACTTCGTTTTGTAATAACTGAAACGATTGAAACCCCTCATATGTATCGACAAGTTTAGAACGTGTCTGATATATTCCAATAACCTCTTCCACCTTTTCTATTGGGACATTGAAGGTTGAATGAACAATATACATGTAAAACTCTCTCCCCGCGTAGATAGTGTATGATGCTTCCTTCACTATTATAGATGAGATAGGTTTACCTGAAAACTATCCTGTCTTTTACTGAAAATTGTATATCTATTTCATACTCTCCCCTTTTTTTGAAATACTATCATAGAATTTGAAACAGTGGGGGTTAGAATGTGAAAAAAATGCCAATGACTTCAATTACTAGCGGAATGGGAATTGAGGTAGTACCAGATGTTTTTTGTTTATCTGTTCAAATCGTAAATGTCGTATTTATTGGAGATCCCAAGCAGTCTAATGAATTTGTCTTAGTCGATGCAGGTATGCCTGAGTCACATGAGCTCATTATCTCTGAAGCCTCAAAAGAGATTCGGGGATGGCTGCAAACCTACTAGTATCGTTTTAACACATGGACATTTTGACCATGTAGGAGCGTTAAAAGAACTGCTAAATAAATGGGATGTTCCAGTATATGCCCATCCTTTAGAAGCACCTTATCTGTCTGGAAGAAGTGACTATCCACCACCAAACCCAGAGGCTGAAGGACTGGTTGCTAAAATGTCACCGATGTTTCCAAGACATAGTATAGATGTTAGTTCAAATCTTGAACTGCTAAATGAGGAGGGGGTTATTCCTTCTTTAGCGGACTGGCGGTTCATTCATACACCTGGACATACGCCTGGTCACATTTCTTTGTTCAGAGAATATGATCGAGCTCTAATTGTCGGAGATGCTTTTACTACAGTTGAACAAGAATCCTTATATGACGTGATGACCCAGAAACAAGAAATGCATGGTCCACCTGCATACTTTACTATAGATTGGAAAGCTGCTGAAGAATCTGTAAAAAAACTCGAGTCTCTTAAACCTTCCATCGCTGTATCAGGCCATGGTCTTCCGATAGCTGATGATGAATTAACAACGAATTTAAAAAAGCTTGTTGATACTTTTGCTGAAACTGAAGTACCTGAAAATAAGAAATAAAATGTTTCTAACGCATTAGCGTTTCCTGCTATTGCGTTTTTTTATGGTTAATTTCATGACAAATAAATCTTGATAATGTGTTTCTAACCTCTTAATTTTCACCATACACTTTAATGATGACAAATTAAGGAGGGACCTCATGATTATCATAGGAAACAGAGAAGTAAATGGAAACGAATTAAAATCCTCCGCTTTTAAGACAGAACAAATTGAAATGATCGACAAAATGGATCGTTATCAAGAAAGCTATTCTTTTATGAATAATCAGCATTTTCAATTCACACTTCAAATACGATATGCAACAATCCAGGCTGCTCGTCACTTATTGGCCAGTAAGGCTAAATTTACGACCTTTGAGCGTGCGCACTGTAATGAGCGTTTCTGGAATTTAACAGAGCAAGGCGGCTTTAAACTAAAGCAAGGAATGAATCCGGCTGATGCCATTAACGATATTTTCCAGAATGGTGTAGAGTATGGATTTGAATGTGCTACTGCGATGGTTATCATCTTTTATAAAGCTGTTTTAGATTCCATTAATAATGCTCAATTCAACCGTATTTATCAGGGCATTTACCTTCGCGACTGGCAATCAGATAATGATTTGCCAATCTATACGAGACGGGGAAATGATTACTTACCAGGAGATTGCTTGTATTTTGATAATCCTCAATTTAATCCAAAAACACCCCAATGGCGAGGAGAAAATGTGATTGATTTAGGCAATGACCTATATTTCGGTCATGGTATCGGCATAAAAACAGCAGAAGGAATCATTGAATCCTTAAATAAGAGAAGAAAAGCTTATGCAACGGAGTCTGCGTATCTTCTTTCACAAGTTACCAGATTAGATAACCGGTATCTGTATCAATTCTCTAATAATGCTCAATCTAGAGCTCAGATTCCAACTTTTCTTGCTTCAAAAACAATCGTTAGTAAAATAGGCAGTGCCACTTTTTATCATTAAGCTACTGATAAAAAGGCAATCGGGAACGACCGATTGCCTTTTCTTTACATTTATTTGGTTCTCTTCCTTTTTATTCTACCGAATAAGTACATAATCATTGTCACAATAACAGAAAGCAGTGTGTATAGTAGCACCCAAATGAAAAAGGATTCATTGAATAGAAGGAGCATTAAAAAGGTAAAGAGGACAAATAGAATGGCTGGTGTAACATAGGTTTTTTTCGTTACACTGTAACCAACTATTGAAATGACAAGTACAGTGATTGGGAAAACCAAAAAGATAAGCTGAAATTCCATACTTCACCTCAAACGGTATGTGCTTTTATGTTTTCTCATTTTACCATAAAACAAATAAAAGAAACCATCTTAGGATGGAGCTTATTATTTCCACAACCAACATATTTCATTAAAATTTCACACTTATCTAATGATCTTAAAATAAACATCACGTCGTCTTGGGCCATCAAATTCACAGAAGTAAATTCCTTGCCATGTTCCAAGTAATAATCTTCCATTTGTAACGATTATTGTTTGTGAGCTGCCAACAGTGCTCGCTTTCATATGTGCTGCCGTGTTACCTTCTCCATGTAAATCTTTTACAAGTTTCCATGGGTAAACTTCATCAAAGCGTCGCAACATATCAGTTTTAACATCTGGGTCGGCATTTTCATTGATCGTAATTCCAGCAGTTGTATGTGGACAATATACCAAAACTGCACCCTCGTCCGTATTCTGCTCATTTATGAACGATTGAACTAAATGCGTGACTTCAATCATTTCATCCCGTTTATGAGTTTCTAACGTGTGTTTCCTTAACATAAAAAATCTCCTTTCTATTCCTATTAACACTAGTATATACCGTTAAAAGCAGTCTCTTAAACATTTTCGTTTCATAAATAGAATTGAAAACACAGTTAAGAAAAAAACTAGTCCAACTTAACATAACAGGTTCGGTTTACGGTTCAACTCTTCAAGAATCACCAAGATAAGCTACTAAGCGTAGAAACTCCTCTTATTGAGGAAATAGCACAAAAAATAGATTAAATAGACGGAAAGATTCCGCCTATTTAATTGAAAAAGATGAAAATGGACCATTTTACTTTACTTAACCGGAAAAACTCCGCTTATTGAAACTATCATCGGTTACTCAATTAATCCGTCACTCAGACATCCCCCTGGTAGTTACATATCATTTTTAGCTCACCAACTGGAAAAACAATGAGCATTTCATGCAGACAAAACTTTATGTCTCCATGTTAAAAGTGGTTCGAAATTCAGAGCGAATTTACCGTTCATTTTAATAAGCCCATACAAATCAACAAAAAAGAAGCAGTCTTATTCATTTGCGAATAGGACTGCTAATTGGCGTTCTAATTTAGTTTTTGTATCGAGTAACCAAATCTGTTAATTTTACAAAACTAGTTTTTTTCTTTTATTTATTGTCATCTCCATTTTCACTAGGAATAAGGATTTGACCACTCCAGTCCTTTTTAAGCAAAGTCTGAAGAATCAACTTTGACAGCTTGCTTGGTTGATAAGGTTTTATTAGGTATTCGTTAGCTCCAAGAGCCAAGCCCTTTTCTTTTTCATCTAAAGCCGTTGAAATAAAGATTGGTATTGACTTAAATTCATCTATTGCTTTTAATTCCTTAATAATTTCCCAACCATCAAGCCCTTTTTCCTCTAACATGATATCCAGGACAATAGCATCTGGCTTTTCTTCTTTTATTGCTGCTAATGCCTCTTCCCCATTACTGTAGATTTTTACATAAAAATGACTTTCCTCTAATTCTGTTTGCAGAAGATTTGCAAGACTGTTATCATCTTCAACAATAATGACATTCACTTTCCCCTTGTTTTCCTGATCATGTGGCTTATCATCTTGAAGATTTCCTCCAATAACTAATGGAAAGCTAACAGTAAAAGTACTACCTTCTTTTAATACAGATTGTACGAAAACATCACCTTCATGGGCTTTCATGATTTCTTTTACAATAGCTAAACCTAGTCCTGTTCCACCGATTCTTCTTCTATCAGAATTATCTACTCTATAAAACTTCGTAAACAATTTATGAATTGCATCTTCCGGGATCCCAAGACCTTGGTCTTTAACGGAAACATTCAAATTAGGTCCTTCTTCAAATACATTTATTAAGATGTCTCCTCCATCTGGAGAATATTTAATAGCATTGCTTATTAAATTATTAAATACTTGGCCAATCTTATCTTTATCTCCTAATACCATCGTATTACTTGTCTGAATATCACAATGTATAGTGTGAGAAGGGTTATTCACTTGATATGTTTCAATAATATTCATGATAAGCGGTACGAGATCATCGTACTTTTTATCATAAGTTTGTTTTCCGGCTTCCATTCGTTGAACATCCAGGAAATCATTAATTAAAGCTGTCAATCGCTTCGCTTCTTGGTAAATGGTTGTTAAATATTTTCTTTGTCGTTCAGGCTTTAATTCCTTATTCAGCATAAGTTCTGTAAAGCCAAGAACACTTGCTAGAGGTGTTCTAAGTTCATGGCTTACGGTACTGACAAATTCAGACTTCATTACATCAACTTCATATTCCTTTGTGATATCACGGTGAACAATAACGGTTCCGAATTTTTCACCTGCTCTAGTCAGCGGTTCACAATATACTTGAACCACACGATTAGCAGGACTATGTTGATGATAGATAAAAGAAGATTGATCTGTTTTACCGTCTATGAGAATTGAGTCAAAAAATTGTTTTAATTCTTGTTTATTTTCAACAGAATTTGTTAGCCTCGAAAGCCATTTTTCATATGAATCATCAACAAGTGTATCTCGATGACATTCAATAATATCACATATTTTTTGATTAACCTGTATCACTTTACCCTTTACATCAATCAGCTGAATTCCTTCATTAATAGTATCTAGAATATCTTGTGTTAATAAACGCTCTTCCTCAGAATGTTCAAAAATATGAATTTTATCTAGAGAAATGGCAATTTGTTTGCTAAGTCCGTCATATTCCACTAATTCATCCTCTTTGAAGGATGTAGAATATCTTGAATAGACCATAATAGCCTCCATCTCACCTGATGATGATAGTACAGGCATATACAGATCGTAACAATAGGATTTAGCAAGATGGAATCCTTTTTCTTCCTCATTGCACTCTCGTTTTATTGTATAAGGTTTTCTAAGATCCTTTAACTTCTCAATTTCACCAGAATTTATGTTATGAATAAATTGCTCTACACCTTCTGAAGAAAGACCAATACTAGCATGTTGATGTGTGCGATCCATCACAACAACAACCCCTTTATCGCCCCCTATTACCTCACACATTGTTTGCACAATACTGTCCAATACTTTTTGTTTATCTAGTGTATTAGCAATACCTTTTACAAGGTCATTACGTCTCTTAAGATCCAGCTCTCTTTTTTGAGCAATTTCTAAAGCTTCTTCAAGCTCAGTTTGCTGTGCCTGTAATTCATCCTGCTGAGCTAGTAACTCTTCATTCTGTGCACTAAGGTCTTGCTCCTTATCTTGTATACTCTTTGTCATTTTCTCAAATGCAGAAGAAAGTAGCCCTAATTCATCTTGTCGATTGGATGTATCAGTGAATAAAATAGGATTTCCATCTGTTATTTGACCTGCAGCAAGGGTTAGCTTATTTAAAGGAATACCGATATTGTTCAGCATTTTTCGAACAAAACCAACCATAGCTATGATTAACAATAATAGAAATACACCAAACAATGTTTGACTTAATGCAATTTTACTTCTTTGTTCGTCTTTCAGTATGGTAAGCTGCTCTTCAAGTTTTGTTGTATATTTCTTGATATTATCTTGATATGTTCGTATTGTATCTGAACCATTTTGATTTACAGCTATTTGATAAACTTGATCTTCTTGATTACTATCATAAAGCGCCTTGGACTTTGGCATAATATCTTCAAAATAATATTGATAAAAGTCCTTTGTTTGCTGGATAAATAACACATCTTCTTCCGTATCAGCAACACTTTCTAACTCTTCTATTTTTCCAACAACTTTGTCTCTTTGTTTTAAAACTGCATTATAATACGTTTCTTCACCTTTATACGCAAAATAGGCTCTCATTTCTGAAATTGCTAAATTGAAGGAGTAATCCAAGTCTGAAACAATTGTTTCTTTTACTTCCAATTTTCTACTTTCACTATCAAAGTTATCCAAAATTGAGTTTTCATAAATCATCAAAGCCGCTACTAAAAGGCTAAAGACTAAAATAATCGTGAAAGTCAAAACACCATATTGTCTTGCCAAACTTGTTTTTATATATTTATCGAGCTTCACCTAAAATCTCCTCAATTCTTTCAACCAGCTGTATTGGGCTAAAAGGCTTTGACATAAAATAATCCGCTCCCGCTTCTAGTACCTTTTGCTGATCTGTTGCCTGACTCTTTGCACTTAGCATCATGATTTTTGTTTGTATGTTTTCCTTTCGTATCAACTCAATTAATTCTAAGCCGGTATAAACAGGCATCATATAATCTAGCAGAATAAGATCATAATCATTCTGCTTGATAAGATCGTACGCCTCTTGCCCATCACAAGCTTCATTAATTGAATACCCCTCATCTTCAAGAGTATCAACAACGAGCATTCGTAACACTTCTTCATCTTCTGCAAGTAATATTTTTGACATATGCTTTAACTCCCTACATCGCTTTCTTTTAAAAATCTCAGACTCGTATAAAATTCACAAGTCTGAGATTTTTTTGGGTTATTCGTTAATATTGGTATTTTTAAATGTTTCCTGCAGATCATTGTAAGACTTCTTCAAGCGTTCATGATATGTTGGTTCATCCCAATTATCCCAAGAATATTGGATCCAATCACCTTCTAAAGAAGGTACCATCTGAACAGGGTCCTGGTCTTTATTTGTTACAACAACCTTTGCAAAAAGAGATTGGATTTTTTCTGAGCTAGCTATTCCTTTTTCTGACCACACATCGCCCATAATTTCTTTTTGACTTGGATCTTTCACATTAATCATTAACCAAGGAAGACGAAGTTCTAAAGTTCCATCCTTTATATAGTAATCCGCAAGGGAAGTTGAGTTCTCCTTTTGTGGATTGGCTACACCATATGTTAATTTTCCTGTCTCATATGATGAAAAAGGAACAGTCATTTGTCCTTCTTCTTTATTTATCGTCAATTCTTTGTTAAGTGTTAAGCGTATTGGGTGATAAATTCCATTATTTTTTTTATTAGCATAATCTTTTGTCTCAATCATATTAAGCACTTTTCCATAATGATAGTAGAACGTATCATAGTAGCTATCAACTAACACTCTTGATTGATCCTCACCGTTAAGCTCAACTAGAAAATCAATACCTTCTTCATTAACACCTTTCACATTAGGAATGGTCGATTGCCCTTGATTTTTTATCGTGTTTAACAGAATCGACGTATTATATTTTTCTGGATTCCATTTTGTTTGATCATAATCAATTCTTATGAATAAACCTCGTTCATCACTAGACATGAAAACATTTTTTATTGGCTCTTCTTTATTACTTTGAGCAAGCGGGTCTGCATTTCTGGCCTTCCAATCAGAAGTGTCACCATCAATTTGCAACTGAGTTTCTTCCGTATCAGGATCAAAGCTTAACAGCCCAAAATGTTGCTCATTTGTCTGAATATTATCCCAAAATGGTCGACGATCAGGATTATCATATTCCATCGTATTCCATGTTCGTTTAAACCACTCATCCTGCCATGAGAAAACAAGTCCTCCCGCCATGTTTTGTTCAACAATATCTTCATATAGGCTCGATAGAAATTGACCTTGTTCTTGTTCTGAATGATTTCCTTGGTCATAGCCATGGACGTTTTCATGAGTTAACCCTCGTGATGCTGGAATTCCATACTCAGCAACGACCACTGGCATATCGTGATGTTCTTTCATATCATTTAAGTAACCAGCATAGTTATTCTTTTCCCCACGATGATCAATAAAGTTAACATATTTCTCCTCATAATTTAGGAAGTCCGGATAATAAGGGTAAATATGGTATGAAGCAAACAAACCTGGATAAAACGATTCCTTGGCTTTTATCTTGTTCGGATTAATAGACACCTTGTCTTCATCCTCACTAGGTTCAGCAGGGTGTGTTAACAAATCAGTTGTTACCCAATTAGTGAAACTCATTGGATGCTGCCATTGATAGTGTTCCGCTTCATATGATGCTGTATAATCCATCATTTCAGCGAGCCACACTTCAAATGCAGAAGCATTTGAAGTCGCCATATACTTCCCGTCATAATTGGTTTTAGTAGGATATTTTTCATTCGTCCTAATTACACTATCAGGATCCCACTCAACTCCAATGATCCACCCTAGAAGATACGGAGATAGATCATGAACATATTTTCCACTTGCATGACCTGTTCTTTCTTCAATGTCGGCATTTCCATGAATAATATCAACTGTTCGCTGTATTTCCGCCTTAAAATCATCCATTACTTCCGGATCATAGGCCGTTCTTTTCGCTTCTGCATCAAAAAATACATCTTCATTTACCCATACACCGTGAAAGAGATAAAGAGGATCTTCACGGCTAATGTTATGCTCATATAATGCCTGATAAAAGGCAGGCGGATGAATGGTATAAACACGTAAAGCATTAGCATTCATTTCACTTATTTGGTCAAACCATCTTGCATATTCTTGTTTTGTTATGCCTGTTTCTCCAGGGAAAGTCCCTGGTTTGGCGATTCCCATATTAACACCTTTAATTAGGACATCTTCCCAGGCTCCGTTTTTATAAACTTGAAGGTAATCTTCATTAGCAGCTCCAATTAATTTCATTCCTTCTTTTGTTAAAACCTCTGGTTCAACTTTTGCATTTTGACTAACAGGTGCTTTCTCTCTTTCTGTTAAAATGGTAGTCATCATCGGTACGTAAGCTTTCCAAAAGAATGTATCTGTTCTACCCTTTTGCTCAAAAGAAAACAGCTTTTGCCACATCGACAAACCACTCATTTGATAAATACTTGGTACTTTCTCCTGATCAACAAAATCACCTGCAAAATAATAGCTATCATACATTTGATTATTATGGTGAATAACAGCTGGGAACTTTGTTGGTATATTAAATTCGTTTAGCTTTTGTTTACCACTATCAGTTAATGGTAAATCAAACGTAGCTTGGACCTCTTCCTCACTACGTGCATTTACTATATCAAACCAATAGTTATATTGAACGGTCTTATCCATATCAAATGTAGACAATCCTTTATCAGTAAGTGTAAATAAAGCATGGTCATCAGATGTATCTTTGTTCGTCAAAACAACCACTTGATCTTCTTCGTTTACAAAAACAAAACCGTTTCCCGTATACTCAAAAGGCTTTCCATATTGGGCTTCATAGTTATTTTTCACCCAAATAGGCACTTCAGCATTGCTTAATTCATTGAAATATCTTCCCATCCAGCCTGTCCAATCTATGTTTAACAGATTATAAAACTCCTGACGAACCTTCTCTTCCGTTGGGGATCCAAATGTATTAAATTCAGCAATAAGCGTTTGTTCATTTTCAATAAGAGAGGCTGATAATGCTCTAACCTCTTCAATTGTCATCCCACCGTACAATAACTCTGAACGATTTCCTTCTTGATTCCCTTCAAGATATTCATCTTTATACACACCATATCCATCAGCTAAATACAACACATCGTAAGGAGATAAATCGTCCGGAAATTCTCTCGTATCAAATTTTGGTGGCTCATTACTTGGCACAAATCCAACATAATCATCTTGTGCCTTGTATACATCACCATCATCCTTAGTCAATTTCAGATGATTAAGTAACCACACTAACCCTTTATGTTCCCGATAAGACTGATCAGGAACCGTTTTATCAATAATCAATACGTTGACATTTTCACTTGCTTTTAATTGCCAAAACCAAAAAGGAGAAGTGAATAAAACTAGTAGTAATAACAGTCCAGTGATAATCAGTACATTTTTTTTATTCATTTGACACACCTTTTCTAACCATTTCTCCCCAGCCTTTTTTCCCTATAAGCATCTCAAGCATTCCCTCTACTCTCCAAATAACGGTAAGAGGGCGATACCAAAATGTTTCTGTTATAGAAACAAGAAATAAAATGACAAAATGTTTCACTTTAGGATATCTTTCCATACTCCATTCCTCTAATAAAACAGAGGCCATAGAATAGATGGAACCGTATATTAATGAGAGAAGAAAGAAGATAATAGCATACTCTAAATAGATACTTCCTGCAAAAATAGAAAGTATTAGGATTATATATCCTATTAATTCAATGAACGGACCTAAAAACTCAACAAAAAAGAAATATGGCATAGAGAACATGCCAATTGAGCCGTACTTTGGATTAAACATTAATTTTCGATGCTTCCATAAACTATCAAATAAGCCTTTATGCCATCTTTTTCTTTGACGTCTTAAATATTTTATGGATTCCGGGGCCTCAGTCCAACAAACCGGGTCAGGTACATAGATAATCTTTTTGTTTTCTTTCTTTTCTTTAATCAATCGATGAAGCCTAACGACAAGCTCCATATCCTCTCCTACAGTGTGAGCATAGCCTCCTGCTTCAATAACCCACTTCTTTGAAAAAACACCAAATGCACCTGATACGATCAGCAATAAATTATTTTCACTTAACCCTACTCTGCCGGTTAAAAATGCTCTTAAATACTCAATAATTTGCATAACGACAAGTGGTTTCTTTGGAAGATCTATCTTTGTAAGCTCACCATTCTGTATTTCACAGCCATTAGCGATTCTAACACTCCCACCTGAGGCTATGACCTCGTCATCTGATTCAATAATTGGCTTTAATACCTTCAAGAAAGCATTTCTTTCAATAATGGAATCGCCATCTAAGGAGCAAAAATAAGGATATTTTGTAAGATTAATTCCTGCGTTTAGCGCATCTGCTTTTCCCCCATTTTCCTTATCAATGACATACATATAAGGATAAATCGTGGATTGGTAAACAGCTTTGACTTCTTTTGTATCCAACTGCTTTCTTATAACTCGGTTAATTTTCACCATATTAAATCGGTCAATTAGCTTTTCAAGTGTATCGTCTTTTGAACCATCATTGATGATGATAATTTCATATTCAGGATATTCAATACTTATCAGTGAGCGGATACTCCCATAAATTCCTGCTGATTCATTATAGGCGGGTACAAGAATGGAGACAGGCTTAGTAAATTCAGATTGAAGCAATTCTTCATAAGGTTCAAACTCATCTAACTCATAATTTTTACGTATATTGAGTAGGGAAATAACAAGCATAGCTCCATACACAACAATAATGATGATCATGTAGATAAAGATAAACCAACTACCAACTACTAACAAACTAGACCAATTAATATTCAACGCCCTCCTTTTCAAGCCATTCAAGGGCCATATCTTTTGCAAAATCATCATTTGAATCTGATACGACTTTTCGTAATATGTCTACCCCACCCTTAAACTGTAAAATTGCTTTGGCTGCCTCAGAACGAACAACATACTCACGATCTGATAATAATGCAACTAAACTATCTTTAAATGAACTTATTCTTCTAACACCCGCAGCTTTTGCTGCCATCATCCGAACTTGCCAGCTTGTTGATTGAAAAAACTTACTTAATATAGCTTCATCTAAAGGTGCCCCTGTATTAGCGAAAGCCTTTAAGGTTCTAATCCTCAACTCTTCGTCATTATTCTCAAGTAATTTTTGCATTAGATTAACGTGATTTAAATATTGTTTTTTCCCGATCGTCTCAATCATCATGTATTGCATTTGTTTTGATAATGACCCAAAGTCATCTGCTAGTTCATTAAAATGCTCTTCTTTCAAGAGAGATAAAATAGATAATAGCGTAAAATTTGAAATAGCTGGATCAACATCCTTTAAATAATAAACAATCTTATTGTCATGAAATTTAGCAAAAAGATTTAGCATCTGAAATTTTTCAGTACGTGTTACATTTTTTTTAACATATAATTTATGCAGCTCATCTACTAGGTGATCCATATAAAAATCCTCAATAGAATATAAAGCATTCATTCTTAAGCTCCATCGCCGTTGCTTTAGTTCACTTTTTATATAATTTGTTAAGTGTTTTTGCGCAAATTCGCTTATTCTTCCTTTTACATCCTCACTATCAAGTACATTTGAATATTCATTAAGCAATTCAATTAGTGCAATAAATTTCTCTTCGGTTTTATCAGGTTGCAAATCCCCTTCTTCACCCGATTGTAGAAAATGAAACATATCTAAGCGATATGTTTCTTTAAGATCATCAATTTTTATCCTTTTTTGATTATGAAAATGCTTTATAATAAGCAAATACGTAAACAAACTAATTAAGATAAAAAACATTGCCAGAAATAAAATAAAAAGCAACACTAAACTTATCTCAAACATATTATTTCATCCTCTTAATTAAGTGACCTAATCGGGTTTCAAGCTCTAATAATTTAAACGGCTTTGTTATATAATCATCTGCCCCTAGCTGCAAAGCCCTCGAGATGTCATGTTCACTTTTTCGGGATGTTAGCATCATCACTGTAAATCTTTCCTGATATTGAAGACTTCTTAATTTCTGCAATACTTCCAATCCATCCATTCTCGGCATCATGCCATCAAGTATGAGTAAGTAAGGATCTTTGGTATTAAGATGCCACCCTGCTTCCATAAACTCCATACCATCTTTGAATGTTTTAATATCAAGAGTAAATCCATCTGTAAACTTACTTTTACTGATTAAATCCTCAAGCATTGTACGAATAATTGGATCATCATCAATAATTCCAATGTGAATTGGCTTTTTAGAATACTTGACATTATTTACTGCAGCAACTTTCACCTGATTTCTACCAGACTCTTTCGCCTCGTAAAGCGCTCCATCTGCAATCTCTATATTCTCTTTTAAATCCAATTGAGTTGGGTGCACTTCATGTATACCTGCCGAGAACGAATTATAGAATTCAGAATCTCCAAATTTAAAAACCGTGTTGGAAAATTCCTTTAAAATTCGCTCAATAACAAGTTTTGCCTCATTTGCTTCTGTTTCAGGTAGAAGAATAATAAATTCCTCTCCACCATACCGAATGATGATGTCATTAACTCTTAGACCCTTTCTAACAACATCAGCAAATGTTGCTAAAACCTCATCTCCTACTGTATGACCGTATGTGTCATTTACTTGTTTAAAATGATCTAAATCAATAAGTGCTAAGCAAAATGGCTCATACCTTCTATTTAAATTACTAATCAGCCTGTCATATGTTTGAGCTAGGTATTTCCTGTTATAAACCCTTGTTAACTCGTCTATTAACATCACATCGTCAATTGCTTGTTTTCGCTCAAGTTGGCGGTTTATCCTTACAATAAATTCATCCATCTCCAAAGGTTTTTGTATGAAATCGTCAGCACCCAGCTTATAGCTCTGCATTCTGATTTCCTTTGATTTATCAACACTAATCATGATAGTAGGAATGAACTGCTGCTTCATTTTTTCTTTTATTTGTAACAATACATCTAATCCATTTTTATCTTTCATATGAACATCAATGACAACACAATCAGGATTTAAGTCATAATAAGAATAAATAGCACGGTCTGGATCAGCAACAGCGATCACCACCCAACCTTCTTTCTCTAATTCATCCTTAAGGTACATTAATAATGCCGTATCATCATCGATTAGCAAAATAAGGTTTTTATCTTCATACTCTTGTTTGTTCTCAATAATTTCATCAACATTGGAATACTCTTCATAATAAATAATGGAAATAAGGGGTAGCAAAAAAGCTTGCAATTCCTCTTTGTTCCAAACTCGTTCTTCATGCTCCTTTAAATGGCTCATCAATTCTTGAGCCATATCTCCAGCTTCAGAAAATCCAATTGTTGCGGCAGTTCCAGATATGGAGTGAAGAAAACGATAAAGTTCTTTATGTTGTATTTCTTGTTGTTCATTTAACCAAGCTTCAAGCTGTTTTCGAACATTCTTTATTAAAGTTTGCAAATATTTACTCATTGGGTCTCTCCTACTTAAAACGAATATTTACATTTATCTCTTCTCTCCATATAACCATATTTTGGAGGGGAATTCTAGAAAAAAGTTTATATTCTGACAAGATTCGACTTTCGCAACATTTATTCTCTGTTCCCCTGTGAAAAGATCGCAATAAACTTTAGTAGTTGTAGCAAAGAAAGCAAGGCAGCAGCCACATAAGTTAAAGCAGCAGCACTTAATACTTTACTTACCCCTCTTTCCTCATTATTAACAATCATACCTTCAGAAAGCATCAATTTTTTTGCTCTTGAACTTGCATTAAATTCTACCGGCAAAGTAATAAGCTGAAATGCTACAACTGCTGAGAAAAATATGATTCCTAAGCCAATTAAATTTAAACTACCTAATAAAAAGCCACCTAATAACAAAAATGGTGCAATTCCTGAAGTAAAGTTCACAATCGGAAACATTTTATGTCGTAAAACGAGTGCACCGTAAGCTTCACTATGTTGAATAGCATGTCCAACCTCGTGTGCTGCAACAGAAATTGCTGCAATCGATTGACTTCCATATACCGAATCCGATAATCTAACAGCCTTTTTTAAGGGATCATAATGATCTGTCAGAGACCCTCTCACATGTTCAACCGGCACGTCCGATAACCCGTTTCGATCGAGTAACTGCCTTGCAATCTCAGCCCCAGTCATGTGAGAAGATGCTGACACCTTAGCATACTTTTCAAAATTCCCCTTAACTCGAAACTGCGCCCATAAAGAAAGACCAAATGCAATAATGATTAAAAAATCCAATGGATGAAAAAACATGTTGATTTCCTCCCTGTAACAAGTACTTTATTATGGTTAGTTTAATCAAAACAATGATTTCTACCATACAAAATTTCATATGGTTTCTTTTGCTTAATCCGCAAACTATAAACAGAAGGTGTACATACTAAAAAAATGGACATTTATTAAGATAGGTTAGTGACAACGCTTTGTATACGCTTCAAATGCTAAAAGTTAGGAAGTGAAACTGTTGAAAGTAAATGAAGAAGAAAAGAAATTACTTAGTGAAGCAATCGATAAAATGAATGAAGGGTTAGACTCCTTTATTGGTTTTTATAATGATTCTGAAGAAGATAAAGCACTTATTGAATTCTCAGAGGATACAATTGAGACGATTGAAAAGGCCATTGAAACATATGGAAAAGACGAGGTAACAACCAAAATTAATACAATTATTAAAGAAGTTTTATCTTTTATACCAAATAAGAAAGGATGAGTTTACAACATGGCAAAATCAAATAAAACCATAACACAATGGTTGCGTTGGCCAATTCATTTTCGTATTACCCTTATCGTTCTACTCATCATTTTAGTGTTTGGTGAAATCATTACTCTTATAGAGCCAAACGAGTTTCCAACAACATTTGATGGAATTTGGTGGTACTGTTGTAACTGTCTCTACTGTTGGATTTGGCGATTATGTCCCACAGACGTACCTTGGGAGAGGCATCGCTATGTTAATGATTTTAGCTGGAGCTAGCTTTGTAACCGCTTATTTTGCTAGCGTTTCTTCAGCAGCGATTAAAAGACAGCACTCCTACCTTGAAGGAAATGTGACGTTTTCGGGTAAAAATCATGTAATTTTAATTGGGTGGAATGAAAAAGCAAATGAAATGATTGATTCTTTAAAAACCGTTAAGCCATATAAACAAATTGTCTTAATAGATGACTCATTAAAAGAATCACCATTAATTGAAAATGTTCATTTTATCCGTGGAAATCCTGCCAATGAACAAACTTTACTTAAAGCCAATATCCAAGAAGCTGATGCAGCTATCATCACTGCTGATCAGCACAAAAATGAACAAGATGCTGATATGAACTCTATTCTTGTCCTGCTATCCCTAAAAGGACTAAATCCAAATTTATACTGTGTGATTGAATTGCTAACAGAACATCAAGCAAATAATGCTAACAGAGCCGGAGCAAATGAAATCATTAAGTCTTATAAATTAACAAGTCACTTTATTATGAGTAGTTACTTAGCGAAAAACGGTTTGTCATCATTTTATTCTGAGCTTAACCCTGCAAGCGGTAATTTATTTCAAGTTCTTCCGGTAAATAAAGAGCTGATTGGCAAAACCTTCAAAGATGCAAGTCACCAACTCCTCGAAAAAGAATCTATTTTAATTGGCATAAAAAGAGGAGAGGACACGAAAGTAAATCCGCCCCTCTCCTTTGAAATACAAGATCATGATTCTTTAATAGTGTTTACTCACTAATCAAGCAATACAGCCTCTAATTCCTTAACAAGCGCCTTCCCTAAATCAATATATTCTTCAGGGAAGGTTGCATCCTTATCTTGCGGCTCCTGGAATTGATCAAAAGATGCACTAAAATTCCCAATATGCACATGGTCATCTAATCCAATTTGATATTTATGAGATAAAAGAAAGGGTGTACCTAATTCAACCGTTGTATTTCTAGAATCAAGCTGTCCATCCACAGATGTAAATGGAACCCTCAAGAATTGATAACCTACTTCAGAATCAATTTTATAATCAAAGTAGCCATGATCATAATCCCAATTTCCACCTATCGTATAGCCTAAAGGTTTAAGCTCCTGTTCTAGGTCATATAATTGAAATGTTTGTCCTTCTAATCTTGAACGAACTTCAATCATAGCAAATCCTCCTTTTTCTTAGGCCTGTTAATGCTACATTTCTTCTTGCAGGTTTCGCTACCTCTTTCTAAAACAAAGCCTGCTCTATTAAAGAAATGGCTTAACATTGCCTTTTCCTTAGATTTGCCTAATATAAGAAAATCATGACCATTAAAACGAAAAAAGGCCGACATTAATGTCGACCTTTTTCAAAAATTATTTTTCTAAGCGTTTTTCAAGTTCTGCTTTCTTTTCTTCAAATCCAGGCTTTCCAAGTAAAGCGAACATATTTACTTTATATGCTTCAACGCCTGGTTGATCAAATGGATTAACTCCTAGAAGATAACCACTCATAGCACAAGCCTTTTCAAAGAAATACACTAAATATCCAAGTGTGTATTCATCCATTTTTGGAATATTTACTACTAGGTTAGGAACTCCACCATCAGTATGAGCTAACATCGTTCCTTGGAATGCCTTTTTGTTAACAAAGTCTACTGATTTTCCAGCAAGATAATTTAGACCATCTAAATCACTTTCTTCTGCTTCAATCGCTAACTCATGGCGAGGAGTCTCAACATTAATGACTGTTTCAAAAATGTCGCGACGTCCTTCTTGCACATATTGCCCTAAAGAGTGTAAGTCAGTTGAGAAGTTTGCTGAAGAAGGATAAATTCCTTTTTGGTCTTTTCCTTCACTTTCGCCAAATAATTGCTTCCACCATTCAGCAAAATACTGTAGGCCTGGCTCATAGTTAATTAGCATTTCAATCGTTTTTCCTTTGTTGTATAAAACATTACGAACAGCAGCGTATTGATAAGCTGGATTTTCCTCAAGCTCAGATTTTCCAAAATCTTCACTTGCAGCTTGAGCGCCTTTCATCATCGCTTCAATGTCTACACCTGTTACAGCGATTGGTAATAATCCAACAGCCGTTAAGATTGAATAACGTCCGCCAACATCATCTGGAATGATGAATGACTCGTACCCTTCTTCAGTTGCAAGTGTTTTCAATGCACCACGCGCTTTATCAGTTGTTGCATAAATACGTTGCTTCGCTTCAGATTTTCCATACTTTTCTTCAAGAAGCTTCCTAAAAATACGGAATGCTAATGCAGGTTCAGTTGTTGTACCAGATTTAGAAATAACATTAATCGAGAAATCTTTTCCTTCAAGTAAATCATGAAGATCCTTCATGTATGTAGAGCTGATGTTATTTCCTACAAAAATAACTTGTGGAGCTTGTCTTTGTTCTTTTGATAAAGAATTATAAAAAGAATGATTTAGCATTTCAATTGCAGCACGTGCTCCTAAATAAGAACCACCAATTCCAATGACAAGAAGAACTTCTGAGTCGTTCTTAATTTTTTCAGCACTTTTTTGAATACGAGCAAATTCTTCTTTATCATAATTCTTAGGAAGATCCACCCAACCTAAGTAGTCACTTCCAGCTCCTGTTTGCTCATGAATTGAATGATGGGCAACTTTCACAAAATCCCTTAAATATGTAAGTTCATGTTCGTTAAAAAAAGTTAAGGCACTAGAATAATCAAAGCTTACATGCGTCATAACATTTTTCCTCCAATGTTTGCTTTTTGTTTATAGCTATTAACAACTTTATCTAAACTACATGTGTAAATCAAGTATAGATCTTTATGTAACCGCTAACATTTTCAATCTTTTCTGACAATTCAATTACAAAACAAGTAAACACGGGTATAACCCCGTGCTTATTTGTTTGCATTTTATAAAGATGCTGTTAAGATCGCAACCACATCGTCTTTATTTAAAGATTTAAAATTACCGAATTCACCATTAATCATTGCTTTATCAGCCATCAAATCAATGTTTTCATCATTAATATCATAATCCTTCAAACGACTTGGTGCTCCAATGCTGCTCCAAAACTCACGAAGTTTATCAATTCCTTCAAGAGCTACAGATCGGTCGTCTTTACCAGTAGGATCAACATCAAAAACATTAACAGCCAGTTGTACAAAACGAGATACATTTTGATCTAAGTTATGCTTCATCCAGTTCGGGAATAGAATGGCTAATCCACCAGCATGTGGAATATCGTATACAGCAGAAACAGCATGTTCAATATTATGACTTGCCCAATCTCCTCGATACCCCATTTGTAGTTGCCCATTTAACGCAATCGTACCAGAGTAAAGAATGGTTTCACGAAGCTCGTAATTTTCTAAGTCATTTATTAGCTTAGGAGCTGTTTCAATAACCGTTTTTAATGTAGCCTCACAGAAACGATCTTGTAACGGTGTATTTGTTGTATGATGAAAGTATTGTTCGAAAACATGTGACATCATATCAACAACTCCATATATCGTTTGATCTTTTGGAACAGTGAATGTATTTACAGGATCCAATATTGAAAATTTAGGGAATGTTAAAGGACTTCCCCAACCATATTTTTCTTTTGTTTCCCAATTCGTAATAACAGAACCTGAGTTCATCTCAGAACCAGTTGCAGCTAATGTTAACACTGTACCAAATGGCACTGCTTCAGTAGGAATATGTTTCTTTGTCACAATATCCCAAGCATCACCATCATATTTCGCCCCTACAGAAATAGCCTTTGTACAGTCAATTACACTTCCTCCACCAACAGCTAATATAAAATCAATGTTTTCTTTTTTACATATTTCAACGCCACGGTGAACCGTTGATAACCTAGGGTTTGGTTCTACTCCAGACAATTCAAAGATCTCAAGGTTGTTTTTTTCTAAAATTTGAACGACTTTATCATAGAGACCATTGCGCTTAATACTTCCTCCACCATATACAACAAGAACCTTTTTTCCGTACTTTGGAACTTCATTTTCTAGTTGTTCCACTTGTCCCTTACCAAAGATTAATTTAGTGGGATTATAGTATGTAAAATTATCCATTTATATCGCCTCCATATTTAGATTATGTAATTTCCTGATTTTATTGTAAAGAAATGTGCTTTTATAAAAATTTTCTTTGAATAGTTTTTTTATTTTTTCGCAAGATATAAGTGTAGTTAACAACTAAGGAGGTTGTAAAATAAAATGAGCGCAATTCAACGTATAGCACTTGTACTTACGATAATAGGAGCAATTAACTGGGGACTAATTGGATTTTTCCAATTTGATCTAGTAGCAGCTATCTTCGGCGGCCAGGATTCAGCATTATCCCGAATCATTTACGGTTTAGTTGGTATTGCTGGTTTAATTAATCTTGGTCTGTTATTCAAACCTTCTGAAGAAGTTGCAAGAGAACCTCGCCCAGAAGCTCGATAAGTTTTAATAAAAAGAGTTAACTTCGGTTAGCTCTTTTTTTATTGTTGATAATAGCGAATAAAAAAAGACGAACACTCAGTGTTCATCTTTTCTTCGTTCATTATTTTTTGATTTCTTCACGTTTTGATTGCTCAATCCACTCTTCAAGCTTGTCTTTTAGTGTGTTGAAACCTTGTGGAGTTTCTGTTTCAGCTTTTACAGTTGCTTGACGTTTTTTCGGTCTTTTTGGAGCTTCTTGCTTTTCTTCAGCAGGTGCTTCTTGAGTAGCACGGATTGATAAGCTGATCTTCCCTGATTTTTCGTCAATAGAAAGAACTTTTACTTGAACTTCATCATTAACGTTTAAGTGCTCATTAACATCTTTAACAAAACCATGTGTAATTTCTGAGATGTGAACAAGTCCTTGTGTTTCTTCATCTAGTGCAACAAATGCACCATATGGCTGAATTCCTGTTACTTTTCCTGTATGAACACTTCCTATTTCGTACTTCGCTGTCATAATAACACTCCTATTTTTCTTATAATTATATGTCCCATTATACGCAATTAAAAATTATACCACATCTTTGCGTCTTTGACAAAAATAAATATTTTTGATCTCATATTTTAGTATACCCAAAAAAGAAAAAGCAACGATGAATCCGTTGCTTTAAGGTGTTGATTTATAGACAATTTTTGGGTATCCATTTTCTAGACGAAGCTCAAGTGAAACCGTTTCTCCATCACCTTTTATATAAATATGTTTGATAATCTCTCCGTTTTCTTGATACTGAAATTCAACCATCGTAACTTCATTTGATAAAGTCTGGAAATCAGTAGAACTTATCTCGGAAATAAATTGACTTTTATCAGGAATGTCTGCGCCTTTTCCTCCTTTATATATGAGGTCATAAGCTACATCATAATCTCCAGTTACCACTGCATACATATAAATTCTTGCAACAACTAAATCAATTGTATTTGTTCCCGCAAATGGTCCATCAAACACGTTTTCGTTATTAGCTCTCTTGTATTCCTCATATGTTTCTAACATTTGATTTGTTAGAGGTAGTAGGTTAATGCTTAAACCGTTTGGAATCATTTTTAGTTTTGAAGGGATGAGAGACTCTACTTGATTCTCAAGCTCTTTCGTTAGCTGAAAATTACTCCCTTTAAGCTTACTTAAAAAAGCATCAACTATTTGTGAAGATGTTGTATTATTATTTTCAGAAATAAATTGCTCAAATCCTGTTATGATCTCCTCTTTAACTCTTGTCTGATTCGTTGTAATTTGAGAATTTTCTGTTCCTGTTAAATAGGTTTTCATTAAATCTTGGAACAATATTTTCAGTTCATTTATATTAGAAAAATTAGGGTACTTGATTATGATTGACTCTAGCTGAATCAATCTAGTTTCAAGTTCTTCACGACTGATGACTAATTCAGCGTCTACCTTAAATCTTTTGTTTTTCTGAATATCCAAAAATAGTTTTAGTTCTTCTGATAATTTCTTTGAAAAAGTCTCGGAAATTCTGTCATAATCAACCGTAAAAGAAATCATTCCTTCACCATCATCAACAAAAATGTAACCGTTCCCCTTCATTTCATCCACTAAGTTACTATATTCTTCTGTTCCATTTTTTACGCTTCCACTATTAAGATGTTGGACATAATCTTTAACGTTAGAAATATCTACACTCTGTTCCTTAAAATGCATTTCCCACCGATCTGTATAGCGTTCTTTTAATAGCTCTAGCTTTTCAATATAATGAAGAATTTGTTCATCACTTATATTACTTTGATTTTTTAACATAGTAAATTCTGTATAAGGCATTGATACACGATATTCAATAATTGTTTTAACATTATTTCTATAGTTTTTTAACTCTGTTTGCGATTTATAACTCTTTCTTTCTTCAAAGGCTGCAACTGCACTTTTAGCTTCCTGGACAAACTGATATTGTTCCACATCTTTGGATTGAAGAGAATCATTTAACTCATCTACTTTTCTTTCGTAGTAGCCCTAATCTCATTTGTTGCAGCCTCAATGTCTGAAGTTGTTACGGGTTGTTGATTTATTTGTTCATCTGGTGGATGTTCTGACCCCGTGTTATCCGGTTGCTTCAGAAGTTGCGCACCAAGAATTCCTCCAATTAAAAGTACACCAATAAAGGAGGCAACATACGGTAGTTGAAGTCTCATACGCTTTTTAAAAGGCTTTTCCGATGTTTTTACCTTATTCACTATTTTATCTACAGAGGAAACTGAAGGCACTTGTTCGTATGATTGCTTTAAGTTTCTCATTCGTTCTTCAAATAATTTCTCATCCATGTATGTCACCTTCTTTCTTATCAAGTTCTTCAATGACTTTTTTCAACATTGTTTTCCCGCGTAATATTCGTGTTTTAACCGTAGATAATGAAATTGACATGATTTCTGAAATTTCCTCATACTTCTTTTCATGAAAATAAAAAAGAACGATTGGTATCCGATACTTCTCATCTAACTTTTGTATCGCTAAATGAAGAACCCGATCTTCCTCATTACGTAAAACCTCAGCTTCTGTTTCAGGGTAATACTCTTGTCTAAAGTCTTGTTGTATTTTAAAAACCTTCCGTAGATTAGATTGTCGTTTTCTAGCAAAGTCCCTTGTCACATTAAGTGTAATTTTATATAGCCAAGTAGAAAATTTTGCTTTAGTAAACTGATCTATAAATCGATACACACGAATAAATACTTCCTGTGTAATATCTTCTATCTCTTCCTGTCTGTTCCCTAATTGATAAGCAAACTTCTCCACAACAGGATAATGAAGTTCAACTAGCTGCTGAAAAGCTGACATATTTCCCTGTTTGGCCTTTTTTATTAATTCTTCTTCGTTCATGTCTCTGCCCTCCTCTTTCATTTTATTTAACGCCATCATGTTCGACATTGTTTCATTTGGGAATTGATTTTAATGAGGATTTATAAAGAGAGGAAAAATCTGATTTTTAGGTTTAAACCACATAAAAAAGAGGGAATAATACAAGCATAAGGCTTTCTAGTATTCCCCCTTTAGTTTCTATATGAGCTGATCAAATGGTCAGCTTTTTTTAGTTGAGATTTATACTTATACGCCAGCTTTTTGTTTTTGAACAAAACGCTGCATTCTTCTTAATGATTCTTGAAGCTGTTCTAATGAAGAAGCATAGGAGCATCGGATATATCCTTCGCCGCTTTCACCAAACACGCTACCTGGAACAACAGCCACTCTTTCTTCCATGAGAAGCTTTTCTGCAAATTCTTCTGACGAAAGATTTGTTTCCTTTATAGAAGGAAATGCGTAAAACGCACCACCTGGTACATGACAAGTAAGCCCCATTTCTGTTAATGCATTAACAAAAAGGTTTCGCCGTTGCCTGTAGCTTTTTTTCATATGCAAAACATCTTCTTTGCCATTCTTAATTGCTTCGATTGCAGCGTATTGAGCCATAGAAGGGGCACACATCATTGTGTATTGATGAATTTTTAGCATGGCGCTTAAAAATTCAGGCTGTGCAGCTACATACCCTAAACGCCAGCCTGTCATGGCAAATCCTTTCGAAAATCCTGAAACAAGAATTGTCCGTTCTACCATTCCATCAATCGATACAAAGCTTGTATACACATCATCATATGTAAGCTCCGCGTAGATTTCATCTGAAATAACCAATAAATCATACTTTTCAATAATTGCAGCTATTTTTTCTAAGTCTTCTTTATTAAGAAGTGTTCCAGTTGGATTATTTGGTGAGCACAAAATAACAGCTTTCGTTTTATCTGTGATTGCCTTTTCTAAATCTGAAGGCTGAAGCTTGAACTCCATTTCACCGCTCGTTTGTACAGATACTGGTACCCCACCTGCAAGAGAAATTAGTGATGAATAAGATACGAAGCTAGGCTCAATGACAATAACCTCATCACCAGGGTTCACAATAGCTCTAAGTGCAAGATCAAGAGCTTGGCTTGCACCAACTGTTACTAACAATTCCTCTGATGGACTATAGCTTACATTTGTTTTTTCTTGAAGGTAATAACTTATTTCTTTTCTTAATTCAAGAAGGCCCGCATTTGCTGTGTAAGAGGTATACCCTTGTTCTAAGGAAAGGATACTTGCTTCTCTTACATTCCAAGGTGTAACAAAATCAGGTTCACCAACACCTAATGAAATAACACCTTCCATACTTGCTGCCAGGTCAAAGAACTTTCGTATTCCTGATGGTTTTAAGCCTTTGACTGTACTTGAAAGGTAATGCGTTGGTTCAATCATGGTGATACCACAATTCTCTTATCCTCATCATCTTGTTCAAATATAGTACCATCATGTTTATATTTCTTTAAGATAAAATGAGTTGTTGTAGACAATACAGAGTCTAGAGTTGAAAGCTTTTCTGAAACAAATTGGGCAATATCAGACATCGATTTTCCTTCTATGATGACTGAAAGATCGTAAGCACCTGACATTAAGTAAACAGACTTTACTTCATTAAAACGATAAATTCGACTTGCAATATCATCAAAGCCTACTCCTCTTTTTGGCTGAACTTTTACATCGATCATTGCTTTTACACCTTCGTGCCCATCAACCTTACGCCAATTCACCTGTGCTGTATAATCAACAATAATACGTTGATCTTCAAGATTTTTAATTATCTTTTTCGTTTCTTCTTCTGATAAGTCAATCATTTTGGCGATTTGTTCTGCAGTCAAGCGGCAGTCATCTTGCAATATTTCTAATAACTCTACTTCCTTTTCACTAAACTTCATTTTTCACCACTCCTACTTTTCAAATCTTCAGATAATTATACCACCATATTGCTCGTTTTTCATACGTTTCACAAAAAGAAAAAAGGGTAGATTTTTACATGAGTGTTTTTTTATATCCCGGTAAAAAATATAAAAAAACTTATCCTACTTTAACAGCCTATTTGGTTAACAAAGTTCCCTTATAAGCTATGCCCCTATATGACAAGCAGCAATTCAGTGTGTTAAGTCAAACACATATTTTATCATACAATCTGGCAATATATATAGGAAAAATGGAGTGAATGCTTATGAATAAAAGCCATTACTACTGCAGCACAATGAATATTTTTGGCATAAACGTTCACTATGAGGTTTATCGCCAACATCCATCCAATCCTGTTATGATTTTAGTACATGGGTTTTTGTCCTCTAGTTTTTGCTACAGAAAAATTATTCCTTTACTCAAAGAGGATTTTACAATCATTACAATTGATCTTCCTCCATTTGGAAAAACAGAGAAATCAACTAAATTTGTCCACTCTTATACAAACATGGCAAAAGTAGTAATACGTTTAGCGGAAGGACTGAACATAAAAAGAGCTTACCTTGTTGGTCACTCCATGGGTGGGCAAGTATCTTTGAATGCAGCAAAGCAAAGACCTGATTTATTTGAGAAAGTGGTATTACTATGTAGCTCAGGATATATGAAAGGTGTACATCCTTCACTAAAATTTGGTTCTTATGTTCCTTATTTTTATCTATGCATTAAGCATTGGCTAGCAAGTCAAGGAATTCTAAAGAACTTAAACAACGTGGTACATGATCGCTCATTAATTGATCAGGAAATGATGGACGGGTATATGGAGCCTTTTCTCGATGACAAAATATTTCGTGCTTTAAATCGAATGATTCGTGACCATGAAGGTGATCTTAGTTCAGAAGAGTTAAAGCAGATCGAACAGCCTAGCTTGCTTATATGGGGAAATGAAGACAAAGTCGTACCTGTTTCTATTGGAGAAAGATTACAAAACGACTTACCTAATTCAACATTTTTTTCATTTAAACAAACTGGCCACTTAGTTCCTGAGGAAAGGCCGGAACACGTTTCAGAAAAAATTATGAACTTCCTTATCCAGGCTCAATAGAAAAACCACTCATATGAGTGGTTTTTCGCTTAAATTTCACAGCTTGTGTTATTTTTGATTTGAAGTAACTGCTTAGACATAGATTCACATTCCTTTAGAGGAATGATTTCTTCGAACGAAAATTCATAAATCGCTTGTATTTTTCTTGCTAACTTTAGTTTATCATCTATTAAATGAACAGCCTGGAGCACATCAACTACTTCCGTTTCATAACGATCTTCTCCATAACCTAACGGATCCCACTGTAATAAAACTTCCATTAACCTTATATTCGTTTGCTGTGTTTCCATTTTTTCACCTTTATTAATCTTATTTTTTGCACTGTTATTGTAACACACTTATGATAGAAGTAGATAATGAAAGAAAGAAGCTATATCCATTTTTGTTTATGGTTCATAACTGTACTACTCATGTTAAAAGAATCCTATTATAAATATAGCTCACAGTTTTATAAGAATCTTTAATAAGGGGTGAAGCAATTGAGTCAATTTGATCAAGTTATTAACCGAAAAAAAACAGATTCAGTAAAATGGGATTATACAAAAAGAATATTTGGTGTAGAAGATGTTCTTCCAATGTGGGTGGCTGACATGGATTTTCAAGCACCTGAGGAAGTGATTGATGCCTTACATACTCGAGTTGACCACGGAATATTTGGATATACAATGCCTGGATCAAAAATGGAAGATGCCGTTACAAATTGGTTGAAGTCACGTCATTCCTGGGAGATTGATCCAAAAACAATCACTTACAGTCCTGGAATTGTCACAGCTATTAGTATGGCTATCCATGCCTTTACTACTTCTGAAGACAAAATTGTGGTACAACCGCCAGTCTACTACCCATTTTTTGAAATTGCCCAAAAGCATAAACGCGAGGTTCTATATAATCAATTATTATTAAATGAAAACTTCCGTTATGAAATTGATTTTATTGATTTGGAAGAAAAACTTTCAGATGAAAGAACAAAACTTTTTATCTTATGTAATCCTCACAATCCAAGTGGTCGTGTTTGGAGTAAGGAGGAACTAACAAAAATTGGGAACCTTTGTATAAAGCATAATGTTCTTATTATATCAGACGATATTCATTCCGATCTGCTGCTGTTTGGAAATCAATATACTCCAATTGCATCTATTCAAAAAGACATTGCCAATCAAACCATTACTTGTATTGCACCTAGTAAAACTTTCAATTTAGCTGGTCTACAGGCTTCCATTTTGTTAATACCAAATGACTCCCTTAAAAGGCGTTACAATGAGGTTCAACAGCTGTTTGGGGTAATGGGTATCAACACGTTAGGAGCTGATGCGATGCAGGCAGCTTATGAACAAGGGAGCAACTGGCTTGATGAATTAATTCAATATCTTCAGGAAAATGTATTATTAATTGAAGAATATTTAATGAATCACCTTCCTCAGGTAAAAATCATGCGTCCTGAATCAACATATCTTGTGTGGATTGATGTAAGAAGTTTAAATAAATCGGATAAAGAATTACAGGAACTACTTCTTAACAAAGGTAAACTAGCTTTACATATAGGTTCAAAGTTTGGCGAAAACGGAGAAGGTTTCCTTAGAATGAACATTGCTTGCCCAAAGGAGACTTTGTTAGATGGTTTAAATAGATTAAAGATAGCACTAACATAATTATCCTAAACTTCCAAATGAGCTCTTTTAAATTTAAGAGCTCATTTATAGTTTTTATAAAAAATTAGTTAAAATATGTTTATTTCAGAATATTTTTTACAATTTTCACAATTTAATGGTATAATTAGGGAAACTTACTTATATCAAAGGTGACCCTTATATGGAACTAGTAAAAGATATTATCTTACAAATTACATTCGTTGTACTCCCTATTTTTGTCTATCATTTATTATGGTTAAGTAGAAACAATCTTAGCTCTTTAAAACCGAATAAACTATTAATTACGTGTGGCTCAATTTTTTCTTCTATCTTGTGTTTGATTTCCCCGATCGAGCTAATTGATGGAGCTTTCTTTACTCTTCAACCTATTCCCTTATTTACTAGCGTCGTTTACGGGGGATCCATACCAGGTCTGCTTACTCTTCTTACAACTTCTATTTATTTTTCACAACTTTATGAACTAGGCTGGGTTTATTTTTGTGGAAGCATAACGGTTTATTTTATTCTTTCTCTGTCTCTACGAAGCAATTGGTATTCCTACACCTTTAAAAAGAAATTAAATTACGCTGCGATATACGGAATTAGTATTTTAATTTTTTCACTTTGCACAATCATGATTGTAAGCGTTTTATTTCCACCTTATGTTGATTTAACTAATTATATAATCCCAGGCATTACAATTTTCACCCTTACCTTGATACTTAGTCTATGTATATACCTCATTGAGTACATGCGGGCAAATGCTGTTATGAGGATGGAGTTAATGAAAGCAGAGAAGCTCTCCATTGTCAGTGAACTCGCAGCGAGTGTTGCACACGAAGTGAGAAACCCGTTAACTGTTGTCAGAGGTTTTGTTCAATTAATAGGTAATTCATCCAATAGTACGGATAGTCAAAGAAGAGAGTACATGGATCTTGTGTTAACAGAATTGGATCAAGCCCAAGCCATCATAACTGACTATCTAGGTATGGCTGGACAAAAAAGCATGGCCAAAGAAAAAATAAACTTAACCGATACTCTAAGTGATATCACCACGCTCATGACATCTTATGCAAACTATAAAACAGTAAAATTCAAATGTGAAATTGATAAGGATTTGTATGTTTTTGGAGACCCAATTAAGTTAAAACAAGTTTTTATCAATATTATCAAAAATTCCATAGAGGCTGTTCCAAATATGGGAGGTTTGGTAACAATTCATGCATGTTTATTGGAAAGCACAATACATATTAAAATATCTGATAATGGGATTGGAATGACTAAAGAGCAAATTGAGAGATTAGGAGAACCATACTTTTCTTCTAAAGATGATGGAACGGGGCTTGGACTGACGGTTACATATAGTATAGTTAAAAACCATGGTGGTTCTGTCAAATACATAAGTGAAATTAATAAAGGAACAGTTGCTATTATTTCTCTTCCTCTTTACTTCGATACCAGCTCGGATTATTCCCACCCTTTTAGCGAAAATTTATCAGGTTAAATAAAAGGTGACAGATATGATTCTGTCACCTTTACATGTTTATTCTTCTTCCTCTGGTTTGACTTCTTTCTTATCGCCACGATTTGCTTCTTTTTCCGTTACTTCTCCACAGGCAATTCTAGCTCCTGAATCTCCTGCTGGCTGTGTCATGCCGTCATCCATTTTTTCCGTTATCACAATAGCTGCTCCATCTGGATCAAGCATAGAATTTTTCTTTCCACTTTTTAGGGTTAATTGAGGAGCCATTAATTCCGCTTCTGTTTTTCCATTTTCAGAAATAACATTTGGAAGGTCCCCTGCATGAGCACCTTCGGGATGCAACAGCCCATGCTTTTTATCATCAGGATTCAAATGATCTCCAGCACTTTTAAAATCAGGTCCCTTACATGTACCTTTTTCATGAATGTTTATTCCATGCTCACCTTCTGGTAACCCCTCTACCATCACTTCAAACTTTACACCTTCTGGTTGCTCAGATACTTTAATGGTACCAAGTGAATCACCACTTGCATTAAACATTTCAACATCCATTTTGGTGATTTCTTTTTCCATACAACCGGACAAAATAAAAGGAAAAACAAAGCACAAAGACAAAAATGTTTTACGTTTCATAATACCCTCCAATGAAATCGTTTGGCTATAGGGTATTTTTTGTCACAATGTATAAACTTATTCATTTTATGAAAAGTTGTCTTCCCTTAGTCTTTGTCTTGATCTTGTTTCGTTTGATTCATTAATTTTTCGACTTGTTCTTGTTCTTTTTTAGAAAGCTTCATGATAAATCGGAAAGCAAAGAAAGCTGCTATAGTAAAAATGATCATAGTAATCGCAGCAGGTATATATTCTGACTTATCTTCAGGAAAATATAAAAATAATCCAAAAATAGGAAATAATTGATTCATGTTTTCACGACCTTTCTTCCTCCTAACTATAGCAAGTTTTAGACGAATTCACTAGCTAATAAAAGTATAGTCAAGAAACAGTCACAAATGCGATTTTAAAGCCTTCATGGTACTATAAAAGATATAAAATCAAATTTCCAAGGGGTGAGAATAATGGATGAAAAGAAAATCGGAGATGTTGTAACAGGCATTTATAAAACAGGTAAATACATTGGTGTTATTACTAACATCAAACCTATGCATTATTTAGTACAAGTAAAAGCTGTCTTAAAGCACCCACAACAAGGTGATTTACATAATCCCAAACAAGTGGATGTCCAATTTTTTCACGAGAGAAGGGCATTGGCTTACAACGAACAAACAAACGTTCCAAAACAGATGGTAAAACGATTCGAGGACGAAGTTCCAGAATATCAGCAGTCGCTAAGAAAAGCATTGGATGTTATGAAGAAAGAACTTGAAGAAAATAATACAGAATGGGCTAAGGAATCTATTAAAAGAGTTGAAGTTCTTGAGAAAGAGTATTTCCCTCATTAATTGAAAGATGTTTACTCAATAACAATATTTAGCATTTACTTTTAAATATTGTTATTGAGCTTTTTTCATATACATAATTTTGTACATTATTTCTACTTTATGTTGCATATTTATTTAATACCTTTGACAGATCAATTCGATCACCTATTGTTGTTGGGGATGGCTTTTGTAAGTACCTTTTATCTTCTTCAACTAACTTAAATAAATTGTACGTAGTTAGGGCATCATCTAATGCACGATGATGTTTACCGGTAGCCTTTTTCCCATATTCCTCAACAGCCTTCCATAAGCCTGTTTGATTACGATCACCAAAAAACTTTTTATATTCCATTGATAAATCTCTAAATTTTCCTGTGAATGGAAATTCTTCGCCACTCATTTGGCAATTATGACGGAGCACCTTCATATCCATATTGCCCCAAGTAATAACAGTTGTTGATGATCCATTATTATAATCATTTAGTACAGCTAAAAGTTCTGAAAAAGTCATTCCTTGGTCAATTTTATTTTGCGAAATTTGCAGAAAAGTTTTACATCGCTCAGTTAATAAGGGAATTTGTTCGGTTTAACATATGAGGAGAATTGCTCTTCAATTTGTTGGTTCTTAACAGAAACAATACCCACTTCAATAATTTCTGGATAAAAGCCCTTTGGATTCGCTTTTCCTTCCGGCATGGTAAATTCAAAATCAATAAATAATAATTGCTCTTGTCCCTCCAATCTGTTTCGCTCCTCCTTTAGGTTATTTTATTTAAACATTAAGAAAATATTGGCAGCATAGAAAAGTTTTTTACGTAGGTAATCAAAATCCATAAGGGCAACTACTCATCACGCTTCGCCTTTCAGGCTCGCCAATCAACGAGTTTTCTTTATACGTTAAATAGGTATGAATTGGCAGCAAAGAGGGTTGATTCGACGTAGTGGCCAATTCTAAGTATGAAGTATAAGGGCAACTACGTTTCTGTCTTCGCCTTTCAGGCTCGCCAATCAACGAGTTTTCTTTATTATATCACCGATGCATTAAAAAGAACTTTAATTTTTCCAAAAATAATGAATTGTCCCTTGACTATTTTTAATTGACTAGATGATTATCTTTACTCTATCTTACAATATATTCAGCAACGATCATTATTAGGTATAATTTTAAATTGACTGTTGAAATTTATTGAGTTTTTCCGATATATAACATATAAATTGTTTATTAATTTTGTCTCTGTTGTGTCGTTATAGAGCAGAATAAGTAGAAAGAAAGTGAATCAGTATGCGACATTTATTTGGTTGGGCTTTGTATCTTCACTATGTTACCAATCTTCATCATATGTGTTTTTGTGGCCGGTAAAGAATCTCAAGCTATTAAAGGGTAATTTTTAGTACCATATTGGATGAAAAAATCCCCATTGAATCTGTTGATTTAGCACAAAACAGTTATGTATATGATCATGAGGGTCGCCTTATTTCAGAGATAACATCAAATCAACAAAATCGGATTTATGTAAAATACGAAAACATCCCTGAGATCGTAAAAAGAGCTTATCTCATTTCAGAAGATCAGCGTTTCTTTGACCATATAGGCTTTGATGCTGCTGGTATGTTTCGAGCAGTATTAATTAACGCGAAATCAGAATCGGTGGAGCAAGGCGGAAGCACTATTACTCAACAGCTGGCTAGAAACGTTTATTTAAATCACGAACAATCTTATAATCGAAAGCTGAGCGAACTCCTTTACTCCTATCAGCTTGAAAAATCCTTTACAAAAGAACAAATATTTGAATACTACTTGAATGCTATTTATTTCGCTAATGGTCAATATGGAATTGGAACAGCAGCAGATTATTATTTTAATAAACAAATTCACGAACTACATCTAGCTGAACTTATCTTTATTAGTGCCGTACCAAATAATCCCACACAATACGATCCAGTTAAAAATTATAAAGCAACAAAAGTAAGACAAGAAAGATTACTACAAACTCTATATGAATTCGGAGCAATTACAGCGGAAGAGAGAGAGACCGCAACAAAATTTCCTATAAAACTATCTATAAAGAAGGAAGTAGATATACAACCAGATTATGTAACATATGTTCACCATGAGTTAAAGCAGTTGGTTGCTGCAAAAGAAGGATTAAAGGATCATAACCAAATAAATACACGTGTAAATAACATTTTAAGTCAAGGTGTGATCATTTATACAGCGTTAGAAAGTGAACGTCAAAATAAACTTGTTCAATCAATTAACTCTTACATTCAATCCGATGATATTCAAGGTGCTGCTGCAGTCATTAATCATCAATCACATCAAATTGTTGCCCTTGCTGGAGGCACAAACTATAATAAATTTGAATTTAACCGCGCTTTTCAAGCTTATAGGCAACCCGGCTCTTCTATTAAACCATTACTGGATTATGCACCTTATATAGATGTAACCGGAGCAACTACCAAATCCCGAATCAACGCAGGCAGATTTTGCAGTGGTGGCTATTGTCCCAAAAATTATAGCGGAAGAAATTATGGCATGGTTTCATTGGAAACGGCTTTAAAATACTCCTATAACACTGCTGCAGTGCGGATGCTTCATGAAATTGGAATTGAAAAAGGTTTTTCTTACTTAGCGCCATTTAATTTTGCAAAAATCTCAAAACAAGATTATCACCTTCCAGCTGCCATTGGTGGGATGATGTATGGAATTTCTCCCCTTGAATTAACAAATGCATACACTACTTTTGGCAATAACGGTATATATTATGAAAATCATGCTATTGTTAAAGTAACCGATCAAACAGGCAAAACACTTTACGAATGGGATGAGAATCCTATTCGCGTATGGAAGGAAACGACAAACAAACAGATGCGATCATTACTTTCTGCTGTTGTGTCAAGCGGCACAGGTAAAAAGGCTGCAATGAATAAACGCTATATAGGTGGTAAAACTGGAACTTCTAACGATTATCATGACTTATGGTTTGCTGGTTTAACAGATCAGTATACTGGTGTAGTTTGGATTGGTAAAGATCAGCCTGCTAACATTAGGAGTGTTTATGACAGAGGCTCACATCTTCTTATTTGGAAAGAAATGATGAAATAAAGACAATTACTTCAAAAAGGGGGAATAAAATTTGAATGCAGATAATCAGCCTATTCTTCTCTTTGACGGAGTGTGTCATTTTTGCGATCAAGCTGTTCAATTTATTATTCGATACGATAAAAAAGCTAAGTTTCAATTCGCTGCTCTACAGTCAAACACAGGACAAGAACTCTTAAAAAAATTTCAACTTCCAACTACTGACTTCAATAGTTTAGTCGTGATTAAAGGCAATAACTATTACACAAAATCATCAGCTGTTCTTGAGATCTGTAAAATTCTAGGTGGAACTTGGCAACTTCTATATCTATTTAAAATAGTCCCCAGACCAATTCGAGACCTGCTATACGACTTTATTGCAAGAAATCGATATAAATGGTTTGGCAAAAAAGACCAATGTACAATCCCAACACCTGAGGATAGAAAAAGGTTTTTACCTTAAACAATAAAAAAAGCTGAGATTGATGTTATCCGTCAATCTCAGCTTTTTTTGTTAGACAGGCAAGCTCGCCATCACACTATTATACAGCCTAAAACATAAATACAATGTTCCAAGTATAAAGATAAACCAAAAAAGAACATGAAATAGCACTAATCCTATTAAAGATAGCGAGGTTAATGACTGACTAAATTTATAAACGATAAAAACAAAATAAATCAGTGTTGCTAAAAGAAATATTCCGATGATTGCATAAGGATACTGAACAGCTGCAAGAGAAAGTGCCCCACCAATTAAATAAATGGAAGAACCTCCTCTAATTTTAGTCAAATTTTCGCCTGCTACATCTTTTGAAAAAAACAAAAGCGAAAGCTCAGTCACCGTGTTTGCAATTAGCTTTAATGCTGAAAACAGCATAAAAAACAGAAGAGAAAAAACAATAAATAACGCAAGCTTGATCCCACTATTAGAGAAGAATTCCAGCATTCCGTCATAAATACCAAAAACCTGCAAAAAATCGATTACAATCATGACTGTAACGATCGATAACGAAGCACTAAATAATAAGATTGTAATGAGAGGAAAATAACTAGTAAAGTATGTATTTTTCATAAAATCAGTTTCCTTGCTAAATAATTCAGTTTCCATCCTATTATGAATTAGCAAATTCGCTTTGACAAGACTTCATGTAAATAAATAGAAATTCATCTTTCTATTTACTAAAAAACAGGATGCCTACTAATCCACACCCTGTTAACGAAGTACAACGCGTACATATTCACGCGGTCGAAACTTTTCAAAAACATTCGCTTCCTCTGTTAACAATTCAATGGGTGTTTCAGTATTTGTTAATTGAATGTCTGAGTCTTCAAATGCAATCGTTTCGACATATTCTCTTTTTACTCTTTCATTTATATACCAAGCACTGCTAAACAAGGATGAAAACAAACACCCTGCGACAAAAATCTTTGTTTTGTGCATGGAATCACCTCAAACCTTAGGATGTTCTTAAGGTCTTTATAATATACAAGTAGGCAGAAATTTGTTATCATTTTTATGTTCATATGAACTTGAAATGAGCAATATTTGATATAATTTCATAGTGCTCCACAATCTGGAACATAATAAATCAGTAATACTGAGCCAGATTTGTTCTTAATACTATAAGGAGGTTAAAAGATGACATTATTACATGTGGCAATTTTATCACCATTTTTACTTGCCATACTTATTCCATTCCTGTATAAGTACTTTCGTAACATTCATACAGGCTGGTTTGTACTAGGATTACCGATCCTGCTCTTTGTTTATTTTATACAATTTCTAGATTCTACGATGCATGGTGATCAAATCAGTTACACCGCAAATTGGATACCTTCTCTTGGTATTAACTTTACTGCATACATAGATGGTCTTGGACTGTTATTTGCATTATTGATTTCAGGAATCGGTGCCCTAGTTGTCCTATATTCGATCTATTACCTATCAAAAGAGAAAGAACAATTAAACACCTTCTATGTGTATTTACTAATGTTTATGGGTGCCATGCTCGGTGTTGTTTTATCTGAC
Source organism: Metabacillus endolithicus (assembly GCF_023078335.1). Lineage (GTDB taxonomy): Bacteria > Bacillota > Bacilli > Bacillales > Bacillaceae > Metabacillus > Metabacillus endolithicus. Next base: position 1,583,210 of record NZ_CP095550.1, read on the forward strand.
AACCTGATCGTCCTATATACCTTTTGGGAATTCACATCACTTTCATCTTTCTTGTTAATCGGTTATTGGTATCACCGAGAAAAATCACGTTACGGTGCACAGAAGTCTATGCTTATCACTATATTTGGCGGACTTCTCATGCTTGGTGGTTTTATCATGCTCTATATGATGACTGGTACCTACAGCATTCGAGAAATTGTTGGTCAAGTTCCGGAAATATCACAGCATGAACTTTTTGTACCTGCCCTTATTTTAATTTTGTTTGGAGCCTTTACAAAATCAGCGCAGTTTCCGTTTTATATTTGGTTACCAGACGCAATGGAAGCACCAACACCAGTTAGTGCATATCTCCACTCAGCAACCATGGTTAAAGCTGGGATTTATCTAGTAGCACGCTTCAGTCCTGTATTTTCCGGGACACCTGAATGGTTTTGGATTGTTTCATCATTCGGTATTTTCACGATGTTCTGGGGATCATTCAATGCAGTGAAGCAGACTGATTTAAAAGGGATACTTGCATTCTCAACAGTCAGTCAATTAGGAATGATTATGTCAATGCTCGGTGTTGGTTCCGCTGCACTAGCTCTAGAGTCTATTGATGATAGCTACTATACAGTTGCGACGCTTGCTGCTATTTTCCATCTAATAAACCATGCTACTTTTAAAGGAAGCTTGTTTATGGTGGTTGGAATTATTGACCATGAAACAGGAACACGTGATATCAGGAAGCTTGGCGGTCTTATGAGTTTGATGCCAATTACGTTCACGATATCAATTATTGGAGCCTTTTCAATGGCAGGATTGCCTCCTTTTAATGGTTTTCTTAGTAAAGAGATGTTCTTTACTAGTATGATCCGTGTAATGGAAATGGATGTTTTCAATATTGAAACAATTGGTCTATTATTCCCGATTATCGCCTGGGTTGGTAGTATTTTCACCTTTATTTACAGCATGGTATTAGTGTTTAAAACCTTCACAGGGAAATATCAACCTGAAAAGCTTAAGAAGAAGCCACATGAAGCACCAATTGGAATGCTCATTTCACCGATTATATTGGCTTCACTTGTCGTTATTTTCTTTTTCTTCCCGAACATTTTAGCTTATACAATTATTGAACCAGCGATGGCTTCAATCATTCCGGGATTACTAGGTGATGAAGGACATTTTCATGTTCATATCTATCCTTGGCATGGGTTTACTGTTGAATTATTCATGACAATAGGTGTTATTGCATTAGGTATTATCGGATACTTATCTCTTACAAAATGGAGATCTGTTTATCGTTTAGTTCCTGAAAAGCTAACGCTAAATAAAGGATATGATGCTGCATTACATCAACTTGATCGATCATCATTCCGTTTAACTAGATTTTATATGACTGGATTTATCCGTGATTATCTGGCGTATATTTTTACCTTCTTTATTCTGATTCTAGGAACTGCATTGGTTGCAACCGGAGGATTTACATTCTCCTTGGCAGGAACTGCTCCGATTGGTGTTTATGAGGCAGTTTTAGCTTTTGTTATGGTAGTTGGAACAGTGACTGTTTTATTTTCTAAATCCCGTTTGACTGCCATTATTGCTCTAGGATCAGTTGGATACTCATTATCACTCTTTTTCGTCCTATTTCGGGCGCCTGACCTAGCTTTAACGCAATTATGTGTGGAAACAGTATCAGTAGCTTTATTCCTACTTTGTTTCTACCATTTACCGGAATTTAAAAAGAAAGAAAAAAAGCTTCACTTTAAATTAACAAATCTGCTTATATCTCTAGGTGTTGGTACGATCGTTACACTTATTGCTTTATCTGCCAATAGCCAACGTGTATCTGAAACAATTTCAACTTATTTCATTGAAAACAGCTATAAGCTGGCGGGTGGAAAAAATATGGTTAACGTCATTCTTGTAGACTTTAGAGGCTTTGATACATTATTTGAAATAGCTGTTTTAGGGATTGCTGCACTAGGAATTTTTGGTATGATTCGCTTAAAAGTCAGAAGGGAGGAAAAAGGGTGAAAAAAGATATAAAAACAAATGATATCATCTTTCAAACTGTTACTAAGATTGTTGTGTTTATTATCATTATCTATTCATTACACCTTTTCTTTTCTGGACACTATACACCAGGTGGAGGTTTTATTGGCGGACTAATGACTGCTTCGGCACTCGTCTTACTGTTATTAGCCTTTGATATAAAAACAGTTGTCAATACCCTACAGGTTGATTATCTGAAGTTAACGGCAACTGGTTTATTAATTGCTGTATTAACAGGAATCGGTTCATTTTTCTTCAATGTACCGTTCCTAACACATACATTTAGCTATGTACAGTTACCTCTGCTAGGGAAAACATCCTTAGCTACAGCGGTATTATTTGATTTAGGGGTTTACCTCGTTGTTATCGGTGTAACGATGACCATTATTCAAACGATTGGAGAGACGGAATAATGGAGATTTTAATGTCTATTGTTGTCGGGATCATTATTACGGCTGCGGTTTATTTAATGTTATCCAAAAGTTTATTACGAATTATCATTGGTACTGGTTTGCTAAGTCATGGTGCACATTTACTCATCTTAACGATGGGAGGACTAAAAAAAGGTGCTGCTCCATTGCTTGGTGAGCATGCAGAAGTCTACGTTGATCCACTTCCACAAGCTTTAATTTTAACTGCAATTGTTATTAGCTTTGGAGTCACATCCTTTTTCCTTGTTCTTGCCTACCGTTCATACCAAGAGCTTGGGACTGATGATATGGATCAACTAAGGGGAAATGATCAATATGAATAACTTAATTATCTTGCCAATTGTTATCCCATTTTTAATGGGAATACTCTTAATCTTTTTCAACAAACATATTACTGTTCAAAAATGGCTAAGTGCTGTTGCTTCATTCTTAAGTGTTATTGCTTCCATTGTGATCGTTCAGACTGTTCATACAAACGGCATTCAGACACTGGAGATCGGAAATTGGGCACCACCTTATGGAATCGTACTTGTTGCCGATATGTATGCTAGCTTGTTAGTGTTAACAACAAGTATAATCGGCTTTACATCGTTATTGTTTGCTTTCTCATCCGTAACATCAGATCGGGAAAAGTTTTACTTTTATCCAGGAGTTCAATTTTTACTTTTAGGTGTAACTGGAGCTTTTCTAACAGGTGATATTTTTAATCTCTTTGTATTTTTTGAAGTCATGCTTATGTCTTCTTACTTGTTGATTGTATTAGGAAGCTCCAAAAATCAGCTTCGCGAGTCAATTAAATACATCTTAGTCAATGTTATTTCTTCTGCACTTTTTGTCATTGCGGTAGCGTATCTATATGCAGTAACAGGAACATTAAATATGGCAGACTTAAGTGTAAGAATAGCAGATATGGGGCAATCCGGGTTATTAACAGTCATCGCCATCCTCTTTCTAGTCATCTTTGGCTTGAAGGGTGCGATTTTCCCGTTGTACTTTTGGCTTCCTGCCTCCTACCAGGCACCACCTGCTGTTGTTACAGCATTGTTCGGCGCTTTATTAACAAAAGTTGGGGTTTATTCCATTACGCGTGTGTATTCCGTTATTTTCTATCACGAGCCATCTTTTACACACCAAATACTCGCTTGGCTTTCAGCACTAACAATTGTTTTTGGTGTTATTGGAGCAATTGCCTATTGGGATATTAAAAAGATTGTCATCTATAACATTATTACTGCAGTTGGTGTTATTTTATTTGGAATCGCAGCAAACACTCCAAATTCAGTAGAAGGCTCTATTTATTATTTAGTTCATGACATGATTGTTAAAGGAGCATTATTCTTCTTAGTTGGTGCAATTATTGCGATAACAGGCACTAGTAATTTACGTAAATTTAGCGGATTGATTGCTAGCCACCCATTTCTTGGATGGATGTTCTTAATTGCCACTTTAGCTTTAGCAGGAATTCCACCACTTAGCGGCTTTATCGGAAAGCTGAAAATTATTCAGGGCGGCTTTGAAGCTGGTGAATACACAATTGCTTTCGTTGTACTGCTTTCAAGTTTGTTAGTACTATACTCTGTAATGAAGATATTCATCCATGGTTTTTGGGGAGAGCCAAATAAAATCCCTGTTAATAAAGAGGCTACAAAGGGGTTAATACTCCCAATAGTCATCTTGCTTGTATTGTCAATTGCTTATGGTTTTGGGGTTGAATCACTATCACCTTATATATCACAGGCTGCCGATACTCTGCTTGATCCATCAATCTATATTCAAGCCGTATTGAAGGAGTAGATCATATGGCATTTCAAATTTTACTTAACTTTATTTTAGGGTTCTTATGGATGTTTCTTTCGAATGATTATTCTTCCTTAGCTTTTGCTAAAGGATACTTTTTCGGGATATTAATTCTTTTTGTTCTAAGACGCTTTTTTCAACACAGATTTTATTTTTATAACGTGATTGCGATTATTAAGCTTCTCTATATTTTCTTAGTAGAGCTTGTTAAATCCAATATCTCTGTATTAAAAGTCATTCTATCTCCCAAGCTTAATTTAAGACCTGGAATTTTTGCTCTTGAAACAGAGCTCGAAAAAGAGTGGGAAATTACGATTCTATCCAATCTCATTACATTAACACCGGGAACTCTCGTACTTGAAGTTTCTGAAGATAATAAAACATTATATATTCATGCAATGGATATTGATGACGTCGAACAAGCAAAACTTGATATAAAAAATACATTTGAAAAAGCAATCAAGGAGGTGAGCCGTTAATGTTTAAGTTAGTCATGACCATTTCACTCATTATAGTAGCAATCTCGACGCTTTTATATGTCTATCGACTTGTAAAAGGACCATCAACACCTGATCGTGTTATTGCACTAGATGCAATCGGTATAAACTTAATTGCAATAACGGCGATTATCTCCGTTGTACTAAATACAAGTGCATTTGTTGAGGTTATTCTTTTATTAGGAATATTAGCTTTTATTGGTACTGTTGCCTTTTCTAAATACCTGGAGAAAGGAGAGATCATTGAAAATGATCGAGATCAGTAAATTTATTGTTGGCTATCTTATTCTCCAAGGTTCGTTACTAAGCTTAATTGCAGCAATTGGTGTTGTTCGGTTGCCAGATCCATATACACGTAACCATGCAGCATCAAAGAGTGCCACTTTAGGAATCATTAGTATACTGCTCGAAATTTATTTATGTATTATTTACTCATTGATCATCATGCAAATTCCAGAGTGCTTTTAGGGATTATCTTTGTCTTTATCACAGCGCCTGTTGCAGGACATCTAATAAGTAGGGCAGCATATAATATTGGTGTTCCATTGTGGGAGAAAAGTGTTCAAGATGATTTAGCTAAAGCAAGAAAACATGAAAAAAGTAGATGAGCGTTGCTCATCTACTTTTTTATACTCTAATTAACTGATACCCTCTTGCTTTGCGCATTCATGATCAAAGCATATCATTCTTTAATAAAAGATTTCCTCATTTTTGTTTCTTCAAAATTGCCATTGTACATCTGGACAAGCATATCAGCTCTTCATCTTCATCTACGATCTTTATTTCCCATACCATTGTTGTTTTCCCACGATGTGCAGGTTTAGCATATGCTGTGACTACACCTGATTTTTTCCCACGAATATGATTTGCGTTTATCTCTAGACCTACACATATTTCTGTTTCATGATCAACTAGATTGTAAGCGCCAATACTTGCTACAGTTTCTGCAAGAGCAACTGATGCTCCACCATGAAGTAATCCGAATGGTTGGTGTGTACGATGATCTACTGGCATTGTGGCAATCACACATTCAGGTGTAACAGTGGTTACTTCTATTCCTAAAGTCTCCATTAATGTATTTTTCACATTAAAATCCATTATGACCCGACCCTTCACATAGTCTATTACTCTTAATAATTTACCTTGTTTACTATAAACAATTGTAAATATAGTCTATCATAAGGAGATTCTTGAAGCGAAAAATAATAGATCAAAACATCACTTAATGGCTTTAAAGAATTTAAGTGTGAATATTTACAGAAGTCGAAGATGAAATAAACTTCAGGCTTAGATGATAGCTAAAATCCTTACTATTTCCTTAGAACAAACACAACAAAAATAAAATAAACAAACAATAAAAGTAATGTTGGAAGTACAGCCATAATATCCATTATAACCTCCTCATTTAGGAAACGCTTTCCTGATTCCTAAAAGGATATAATTAACATCTTAATGGATAAATATCATGGCTATATTGAGGATTTGTTTAGTTTTTGTAAAATTAAAGAAAACAGGAAATGTACTTGAAATAGAATAGACCTGGCATTCACCAAGTCTATATTTCAATATCTATTTTTAATCCATTTTCTCTTGATGTTTCAATTAAGAACGATCCTTTTAAAGCTTTGACCCGTTCACTTATACCAGAAAGGCCTGTTCTTTCTTTTTGATCACCTATTTCTTCATAATTAAAACCAATACCATCGTCCTCGTAATGGAGAACAATCTTATCTTTTATAAAAACAAGAATAATCACAACATTTGTTGCTTCTGAATGTTTATGAGCATTTATAAGCAATTCCTGTACAATTCGATAAATGTTTAATTGAGTATCAAGATCCAAAGAAGCATTTATATTTCCAGTATTAAGTCGGATGTCAAAGCTTACAATGTCTTGATATTGCATAATGAGCTTATTTAATGCCTTAACTAAGCCTAAATCATAAAGTAACTGTGGTCGCAGTTCTTGACATGTTTCTCTTGTTTCTTTAATAACCTTCGTCATACTGCTGTTTATGCTTTGCAGCTGTTTTTTAAGAACATCAGCATCTTCTTCTGACATTGCCAATTCACATTGCCTTTTTAAAGAAACCAAGTCTTGAAGAACAGAGTCATGTATTTCCTTAGCTAAATGAGATCGTTGCTTTTCTTCTATAGAAAACAAAATCTTATTCAGCCAATCTGGTTTTCCTCCCTCTGTCTCTGTCTCAACCTTTTGTAAGTGTTGCATTAGTTCATCAATTTTCAAAAAGTTTTCTAATGAAACATTTGTGTAAAACGAAAGAGTTTTTAACCATGACACCTCATCACGAGTTAATTTAGGTGTGTTTAGTATAGACAAGCATACTAATACATAGCTCTTGTTGTCAGTTACACCTATATTAATAACAAAACCTTTATCTATTTCAACAATCTTACCAATTTCATTTGAAGCTTCTTTAATTTCTTTTAAATAAGATCTATAATTTGGTTCCTTTGCTAAGGGATCAACAGAAGTAATATTCTTTACCTTATCAAGCTCGATAAAATATGCCTTGCTAACATGGAGTACATCCACAATTACTTGCTTTAATTCTGCAATAACCTGTTCCAAATTACTTGCTTTTCGTATGCTTTGAGTATACTTAAAAATGCTGTCCTGATAATTATACTTTTCGGAAAACCGCTTTAATCTAAAACGATCATCTAAAACTTCCTTCACATAAAAAATGAACACCATAGCTAAGTAAATATAAACAAAAAGTTGAACAGAATAAAAAGTTGGATTGCTTTCTTTTAAAGTGAACATAATCATAACCATAATCAGAGTTGGAATTATGGCAAGTATTGAATAATATTTAAGTCTTCCTAACAAGAATTCTATATCGTATATCTTCGTTACCAAAAATTGATAAACTAATGAAAAGGGAATTAAGAGTAAAAAAGCAGATAAAAATATTGGCGAAAATACATACTTTTGAAAAATTACATACGGAATGACATAGAACAAAAGAAAAGGTGTAAAAGCTAAAACATTTGTTACAATTAATATTTTGACTAAATATGCTTGTTCTGAATATCTAATCTTTCTTAAACCTGAAAACTTTAAACTAAAAGTTAAAATAAGTAAAATAAGAAATGACACTAGTGTAAGCAACTTGTTACTTATTATGGTCATTCCCCAAAAATTATGAACTAATTCAGCCAAAATATTGATAAATACGAGCATATAACCAAATATAATATAAGAAAATCTGAAAAGTTCTTTTCCTAATTCTTTAAAATATTGATAGATAAAGTGTAAATAGCTTACTGGAACTAATGTAAATAAGGCTATATTCACGTATCTACTTAGTAAATCTCCCCTTGAAGAACCACTTGCACTAAGATAAGCCATGGCTACTATTAATAAAAATAGTATTAATAAATGAGCAGACCGTTGATTTGTCTCTTTGTTTGATTTATTAATAAAATAAATACTAAACAAGCATAAGGCAAGAACTGTTAAAGGGATGATTATCATAAACAAAACCTGATTACTGAATAAAGTTGATGGAACAATATATTCTTTAGTTATTCCATTTGTTTTAAGTACCTTAACTGAGTTTATCTGTTCAAGGAGACCATGACTAACAGCTGGATTATGAAGCTGTGGATCTTTGTTATTTATTTCAACGATCTTATCCCCAACATGAATACCCACTTTTTCTGCCCAGGTTTTTGGCTCAATTTCAGAAATCAGCATTTCTTCGTTATTTGTTTCAATTATTCTAGCTCCAACATATGGGTATTTATAATTTAAAATTATAATATAAAGAACAAAAATAATACTTAATATGACTAATAGTTGGAGCATCCTATTAAAGGTAAGACGCATCTAAATTATAATCACCTTTCAACATAAATTATGATATTAATATCGTTCAAAATTGTTCTTTACTACTTAATAGAACAGCTTTTAATCTCTCAATTTGGTCTTGTTTAATTGGTAATTCATTTATTAATTTTGCTGCTTTATTTACAGCTATTTGCTTCATGACATTTAAATAATGCACAGTTCCGGAATTTAAGAGTTTGTTACTAAATTTTTTATAACTCCCAAAGTAGGCTTCGACTGTTTTTTCACTTTTAAAGCCTTCAATAATCTCCAAAGCATGTTCATTACACTTTTTTTGAAGGTAAAGAAAGCCTAATGATTTTTTTTGTGCTGAAATGTCGTTTTTATTTGGATTAAATAAATCTCTAAAGTCATTTTCAATTTGTGCAGCAATTCCAATTTGATACGAATATGCCTCAACTTTTTCTTCATTTGCACCAGCTAAAAGCATGCCACTTACAGATGCTAATGCAATTAAAGAACCTGACTTATACTTCATCATTTTGATACATTCATCTTCACTAAATAAAGAGTTTTCCAAATCAAGATGCTGCCCTTCCATTGCTTGGAGAGAAAACCTAGTAAATGAATCAAGTATTTGAATTTTATATGGAGAAGATAATGATAATATCACTTTATGACTTAACGTATAAATCAACGTTGCCGCATTTAAAGCAATAGAAGAGTTAATTTTCATCCAAGGCTCTTCCATATTATCTAAGTCTTCAAGATCATCCAACATATCAAAAGATAAGATTAATAATTGAATAGCAGCAGCCAGCCTCACTATTTCTGCATTCTTTCCCTCGAATGCATCATAATGTAATATGGCCAAATGAGCAAAATGAAAGTTGTCTTTTTCCTTAATAAAAGAAACAACAAGATGCTGTAATTCGCTCTCTTTTACTTGCGATTCAATGATTTGAATCATTTGTTGTTTAATATGTTCATTATCAACCATCTTTTGGCCAACCACCTGTCTAGCTTTATATGACTACATGCTGAGATCTCTTTCCGAATAAATCAATCATCTTCCATTCTCAACTAACCGCCAAATTATGTCAATAAAAAACAAAAGAAACTTGGTTTTATCCAAGTTTCTTAAGATACATTTAAAAATGCAAATTTATCATATTTATCGATACTTTTATTTATAAGCTGCAGCGATTCTTTTGATTCTTTTAACTCTTGTTCTATCTTTAATAAAAGCTGTGTCATTTCATCAATCTTTTGTTGATTCACAGTTTCACACTCCCTATTTGTTGGTAAGCGAATGTAAGGCCAACCTAGTCTGCTTTCTATAAGTTAAATTCTAATCTAAATAAGGTATTTTTTCACCGAAAATAATTCTTATGACTCAATGCGTGATGCCGCAAGTCAAACGCAATAGTTCAAATTATATATTTCTTCGTCTTACCGACTTTTTTTATTTTTGTTTCTACCTTAAGTCCTAACAAATAAACATTTCGTCTGTCATTTTGTTTTTATGGGTATATGGTAAGCCTCTATTTTCATATTTTGAGCAAAAATAGTCCATTCCATTGCGCTCCATTATCGGTAATTAAAAAACCAGATGAAAAGTTTTTTTAACAGCCTAAAAAAGAGACCTATTTCAAATAGATCTCTACCTAACTTAAACAGTCAATATAGTCTTTGTAAAAATGTTTTCTGCCTCTGAAACAGCTAGTTGAATTAACTGAGATTTCATTTCTTGAGGACCATGATACTCTATCGTGTAATCCTCAATTCCTGTTTTTGAATACAAACACTCCATTGTCACCTTGCAATTGTCCTTTAACACCGAAAAAACCGCAACCATCTTGTCATCTAACACATAAAATGTTGGCTGCACCATCATCGTGTCTACAAGCCTCCTTAGAATAAAGAGAATTTTGAGGACTTGTCATAGGATGTGTACACTCTTATCTTTAACATTCTCTGTTTGATGACAGTTTCCTTCAACTATTTACAAATTATTATTGAACATCGAAAAAAATAAAGTGCAGGTAAAGTACCCACACTCGTTCCCGTAATAATAAATGTTTAATTCTCCTACTTTTCATCTAATTCCATAAGGTTTGTTGCCCATTCAATAGAAGATAAATAAATGCGGTTAATCTCTTCTTTTGGTATTTTCAAATCTTCTATATCCCAAGTTGATTTTTCAATACTTTCGGCCCAAAGTAACACGTGATATAAATCGTTTTCTTTCCCGAGCAAAGCATCTTGAATATCATCGGATAATGGTAGGTCCTTTAACACATCCTGGATATTTCGATGCATCAATGTATCAATTAATGAAAACATTCCTGTTAACATGAAAGGTGCTGACTGACCCATCCCTAGATAAATGGCAATCTGTTCACATAACTTCCCACGAACTAAGGATAACTTAATTACTTCTTGCATATTAATATCTTTTGGGTAATTTATATTTTTTAATGAAATAACATAAATCCATTTTTTAAGTTCATTTAATCCAAGTAGGACAATTGCCTGTTTGATAGATTCAATTTTATTAACAGGTCTAAAAGCCGGTGAATTAATTAATTTTAACAGCTTATATGACATAGAGATATCATGCTCAATTTCGGAGGCAATTTTATCAATATTGGGTTCTGTCTTCGCTATTTCTGAAAGTATATGATAATACGTTTTTAGATAAGAAGGAACATCATAACTTGAAACAATATGTGGTTTGCTAAAAAAATAACCCTGAAAATATGTATATCCCGTTTTCTTTGCAAATAAAAAATCATCTCTTGTTTCCACTTTTTCTGCTAAAAGTTCTATATTATGAGGACGATACCGTTCAACCATGTCTTTTTGTTCACTTTTGGATGTATGTAGAAAGTCCACTTTAATGATATCAACATAAGGTAATAATCTCGGTAATAAGGATGATTGCTCTTGGACATAAAAATCATCAAGCGCAATTGTATAACCTAATTCTTTTAACTCTTTACATGAAAGAATCAGTTCTTCACTTATTTCAACATTCTCTAATATTTCTACAACAATAGATGAGGGATTAAAAAATGTTGGTACTCGGGATTTTAGCAGACTATCTGTAAAGTTGACAAAACAACGTTTGCCTTCTGATAAATCATGAATACCAATATTTAAAAAACTATTAATAATGACTTCTGTTGTAGCAAGGTCTCCATCAATATCTGGAAATATATTTTCCTTACTTCCTCTATATAAAAGTTCATATGCAAAAACTTCTTCTTTTATATTAAATATTGGCTGCCGTGCAACAAAAACCTCCATGCTTTGACCCCCGATACAAAAAATAACCAATAATTTCAATTTATTCTATTTTACTACATTTATCTTAATAATAAATCATATTTTGGTTATTTACTAACAATTGTGGGTCCATAGTATTATAAATGACTCAAAAAACTCAGCGTTATTTTCATCCATCCGAAAAATGATAACCATAATGGTACACTCAGCAATGTGGCCCAAGCCATTCCTTTAAAAAAATTTTCTTCATGCATAGTGTTCACACCCCTTATAAAGATCTGTAGTCATTATTTTTTCCATGGTATTATTTATTAAACATAAAGTAAGCGCTTACAGTCAGATTTTTCTTATTACTACTTACAATATTCATCCATAGACAGCATCATTCCTCTCTATATCATTCTTCTTTTTCCAACATCGTTTTCATCCTATGTATCTTCTCACCTCACTACCCATCCTTTCATATAGTAATGACATATAGGTAGGGAGTGAAAATAATGCCTGCAATTAATGGTGAAAAATATTTAGAGCGCATGGATCAGCTACATCCTGATGTATGGATGAAGGGGGAAAAAATTTCAGGGAAGCTCTCACAGCACCCAGTCTATAAAGGTGCCATGCAATCAAAGGCATCTCTGTATGACACTCAAGTTCATCCTGATTTCATAAAAAAAATGACCTTTACATCTCCTACATCAAATGAACGTGTAGGACTATCTTTTTTGCAACCCAGAACGAAAGAAGACCTAGAAGCAAGAAGATATATGATTAAAACTTGGGCCAAAAAAACAGCAGGAATGATGGGACGTACACCAGATTACTTAAACACAGCATTAATGACGTTCGCTGCTTCAGCTACTATTCTACGTGAACAAGGTGATGAGTTTTGTAAAAATCTACTGAATATTTATGAGGATGCCAGAGAAAAAGATCTTTCCTTCACACACAGTTTTATCAATCCACAAGTAAATCGTTCAACAAATTATCATGAGTTATCTTCACAACCAATTGCTGCAAAAATAATAAAGAAAACATCAGATGGACTTATACTAAAAGGGGCAAGGATGTTAGCAACACAAGGAGGTATGACTGATGAGGTATTCATCTTACCTACAGGTCAAACCGATGATTATGCCTTTTGTTTTAGTATTCCTACAGATGCAGATGGAATTAAATTTATCTGCCGTGAATCCTTTTATCAAGACGACTCTCAATTTAACTATCCACTTTCTTCTCGTTTCGATGAAATGGACACGATGATTGTCTTTAATAATGTAGTAGTGCCTTGGGAAAGAGTTATTTTTTATCACCGTAATGATCTTGCACATCAGCTTTTTGCAAGAAGTAGCTTTACACCACAAGCATTGCACCAGGTCATTATTAGACAAATTACAAAAACAGAGTTCTTAATTGGTCTTGCACAAAAAATGGTTACTGTTTTAAACGTAACAGAGTATCATCATATACAAGAAAAAATTAGTGAAATGATTATTGGGTTAGAAACAATGAAGGCTCTTTTAGATCGTTCAGAGCTTGAAGCAAAGGAAGACGAATGGGGGACAATGGTTCCATATGTTCACTCTTTATTTGTTGCATCAAATATTTTCCCAAAGCTTTACCCTCGAATGATTGAAATCATTCAATTAATAGGTGCCGGGGGAATGGTAGCTATACCTTCAGAAGAGGATTTTGCTTCCAGCTTAGTTAGTGAAATTGATCATTTCTGTCAAGGATATGCATGTGATGCTGAAACAAAAGCGAAGCTCTTTCGCCTTGCATGGGATCTTACGATGAGCAGCTTTGGAACACGACAAACACAATATGAACGGTATTTTTTTGGTGATCCCAAGAGGCTAACATCAACTCTTTATCAGGGGTACCCTCGTGAAGAATACATTCGTGATGTTGAAAGTTTTTTAGAGCAAAATAGAGAGGCTTAACGACAAAGCCTCTTTACATTTCCCCTACCCAATGTCCTATTTTTCCTGCGAGCTCACCAGCAGTATCAGCTTCCACTCTTTTCGATAAAGATGATTGAAGGCGAACTCTAAGTTCTTCTCTTCCCTCTTCATAGCTAACAGTCGTAGACCACTCAATTTCCGGGATGGCAATCATACTGAATTCTTGTTTTTTATTTTCATAAATATAAACGTTTGTTATGAATTCTTCTCCATTTTTCACATTTGCTTTTCTAATTTTCACTATTCTTCATCCTTTCAGCAGTCTCTGCCATTATTATAAATCATGTTTCTTTCAATTTCAGCATTCACTACCCCAAACAACAAACAAAAGAACTGATTTAGTAGGAACCTAAATCAGTTCTTTTGGATGATAACTCTTAACACAACTTAAAAGTTAAAAGTGTTTGGTTGATCCACAATATCACTATCTTCAAAATTTGTGATCGTAAACACGTTTTCAATTTCGATAAAATCGCCTGTATTTAGTGCCCCTGCACCAACAGATGACTCATTTTGACTTTTAGGTGACAAACTAAACGTATCACCCACTTTAAAAACAGCTGCATCTCCTATCCTATTAAGCTTGATAGGTCCAACTAATGCCGGCATACCCTTCCTCCCTTATCACATACATGTAAAGTTAATTGTTCAACATCATATGAAAAAGAGAAAAAAGGGTTCTCGCCTAACTTTATACTTTAGCATTCTTTAGCTCTTCTTTATATTTAGATCTTAATTTGATTAATCGAATAACATTTAAAACAACAGCTTTTAACACGGCATACGTTGGAACAGCAAGAATCATTCCAATGATTCCTCCAAAGCTACCAGCTCCTATTAAAAGTAAAATAATTGTTAAAGGATGTGTGTTCAAACGCTTCCCGATAATTAACGGAGAAAGGAAATTCCCATCAAGCTGTTGTACAATCGTTACCACTAAAGCAGCAAGCAATGCTTTTGTCGGCGAATCTAATAAAGCAATAATGACGGCTGGAGCAGCACCGATAAACGGCCCCAAATAAGGAATTATATTAGCTACCGCGACAACAATTCCGAGAACAAGTGCATAATCAAGTCCTATTATAGTATAACCTATGAAGCATCCAATCCCCACAGCAATGGACACTATTAACTGTCCTTGTATGTAAGCTGCTAACGTTTCATATAAATCTTGTAAAATCTTCAATCCTTCATGACGATATGTTGATGGTAAAACCTTTACTGCCGTAGAAGGGAGCTTATGACCATCTTTTAACATGTAAAAAAGAATAAATGGAACTGTAATAATCGTTAAGGTAATGTTTGTTACAACACCAAGCACAGCTGTGAAGCTTGTTGTAATATTTTCCGGCAGGCTCTTCGCATAACCAGTCAATGTATCTTCTATTTGCTTAAATGACACATAATCCTGCTCCATGACCCATGTAAACCAGTGAGTTTGAGACATATTAATAATAAATTGTGTAAACTCGTTTACGTATGAAGGGAAATTATTCACTAAATCTGTTATTTGTTCTGTAACAATCGGTCCAATAAATGAAACAATCCCTGAAACGACACCAATAAATACAATATATGGAATCAGGATAGCCAGTGTACGAGGAACCTTTCCTTTTTCAAGTAACTTCACTAATGGATTAAAAATGAAGAATAGAATTCCCGCAATAAGAATTGGGAAAAACAAAGTTGATGCAAAAACAATAATGGGTTCAAACAAAAAGGAAACCCTTGTTCCTACAAAAACAATTAATAACATTAATAAAATTTGCAATGTCCAAAAATGAACTTTTGATCTAAACACTCTACTTCCTCCAGTTTCTATAGACCTCATCTATTTTTCAGTATAGTCATCTATAACCTTCCTTAAGCAACTTAAACATTTGTATCTAACAGTATATACGACTATTCCTCGAAATTGTTTCAAAATAATTCAAATTTTCATATACTACAAATGTACATGATTTACTAGATCTTTACCAATCTTTTCTTTACGTAAACAGCTTAACCTAAAGAAAGCCAGCCCTGTTGTCGGACTGACTTTAGTGTTGAAATTATTCTTCAGCTTCCAATAATTGAAGTGTTTTTTCTTCTATTTCATGCTGAGAAGCCATTTTGATTTCTACAGAACGAATCAGGTGACCTTCCGTATCTAGAATATGAAACTCAAATCCTTCATACAGTATTTTATCTCCCTGTTTACTTTCCATGTTCTGAGTCAGAATCCATCCTCCAAGAGTATCAATATCTTCATCATCAATACTTAAGCCTAACATATTATTAATTTCGTAGATTAACACCTTTCCATCGACAACAAAATGTTTTTCTCCACGCTTTTGAATGTTAGGAACCTCATCCTGATCAAACTCATCACGTATATCTCCAACAATTTCTTCAATAATATCTTCAACCGTCACAAGGCCAGCTGTTCCACCATATTCATCCATTAATATCGCCATATGAACTCGTTCCTTTTGCATTTTAATCAAAAGATCGTGAATTGGAATCGATTCAATCACTTGTATGACTGGACGAATATATTTTTGAATAAACGTATTTTTTCGGCCTTCAGGTGTTAAATAGTATAAATCAGTAAAGATTTCTTTAATATTTACCATTCCAAGAATATGATCTTTATCCCCGTTTACTACAGGGTATCGAGTAAACTTCTCGTTTCTCATAATATCAAGATTTTCCTGAAAAGACTTCTCTACTGATGTTGTTACGATTTCAGTTCTAGGAACCATAATTTCCTTTGCAATTCGATCGTCAAACTCAAATATTCTATTCACATATTTAAACTCAGATTGATTGATTTCACCACTCTTATAGCTTTCAGAAAGAATAATTCTAAGCTCTTCTTCTGTATGAGCAATTTCATGTTCTGATGCTGGCTTAAGTCCAAACATTCGAACAAGTAAATTTGCAGAACCATTTAATATCCAAATAAATGGAAACATGACTCGGTAGAAAAAAATCAAAGGTCGTGCAAAGAGCAATGTAATAAATTCAGCCTTTTGAATGGCCACTGTTTTTGGAGCCAATTCACCTATTACAACATGCAAGTAGGTAACCACTAAAAAGGCAATGACGAATGTTAATACACTTATAATTGATTCATTCACATTAAAACTGACTAGAAGAGGGTGTAGTATACTTTCCATCGTTGGTTCGCCAAGCCACCCAAGACCCAGAGCAGTTATCGTAATACCTAATTGACAAGCAGACAAATACTCATCAAGGTTAGATGTTACCCTCTTTGCTGCAAGTGCTGACTTATTTCCTTCTGCTATAAGCTGGTCAATTCGTGAACTTCTTAGTTTCACAATCGCAAATTCCGATGCCACGAAAAATGCGGTAATTGCAATTAAAATCGCAACAATAATCAGGTTAACTATATCCAAAATAAGGAACTGTCCTATCGTGTTACTAGTATCTATCAAACTAATACACTTTTATAAATAGACAGTTCCTTTCACCTCCTAAATTAAGAAAATTTAAACGAATATTATTCTTCGTCACCTTGTACAAAGATCATAACGAACTTTAGTAATTCAAATAATGCCATTAATGCTCCAGCTACATATGTTAATGCAGCAGCACCTAACACCTTATTAACGCCATGTTCTTCATTGTTAGAAATAATTCCTTCCGAAACCATTAAATTCTTTGCTCTCGAGCTTGCGTTAAACTCTACAGGTAAAGTGATAAGCTGAAACGCTACAGCAAATGAAAACAAAATGATTCCTAAACCAATTAAGTTAAGTTGCCCTAACAAGAATCCGCCTATTAATAAAAATGGGGCAACACCAGATGTTAGATTTACAACTGGAAACATTTTATGACGAAGCACTAAAGCACCGTATGATTGCTGATGCTGAATGGCATGCCCAACCTCATGAGCAGCAACTGAAACTGAAGCAATGGAATGTCCATAATATACCGGTTCTGATAACCGAACAACTCGAGAAAGTGGATCATAGTGATCTGTTAACGTTCCTCTAACCGGCTCTACCTTAACTTGATATAGGCCATTTTGATCTAAAATATGTCTCGCTACCTCAGCACCCGTTTTATGTGATGAAACAGCCACATCTGACCACTTCTTAAAATTACCCTTTACTTTAAATTGAGCCCATATTGATAAGCCTAATGCTGCAAAAATTAAAAAATCCATTGGGTGGAAAAACATTCGTTTCCGCTCCTCCTTTTCATATCTCAACGTTTTTGTGCACTTTTAAACTATTGTAATAGCAAATGCAATGTCTTCAGTAAAGCTTTGCTTTGTGATGAGATTTGATTAGAAATCTCCATTTGAGAATCTTCGTTTAGTTTATCAAAAATTGGTTTAAGTTCTTTGATTTCTTGTTCCAGTTGCTTCATGTGAGAAGCCAGAATTTCAGCATGTTTTAAGCACTGCTTTTGCTTTTCATCACATTGTTTATCCAGCCGCTTAAGCTCCAAACGTTCCTTTATATCTTTTAAACTCATGTGAAGTTCTTTGCACGCTTCGATAAAACGGATATCCTCAATTGCCTTTTCTGAATATAAACGATATTTAGATTCAGAAATGGTTTCAACATTTAAAAGACCAATTTGAGTATAATAATCAATCGTTCTTTTTGAGACATTTGCTTCCTTTGCTAATTCACCGATTTTATACAGCAAAACCCCATCTTATCACCTCGTACAATTGATACAAATATCTTATCCTCTCCAAACCGTACAGTCAAACGTTATACTTGTTATTTTAATCTTTATTTATAGAGTGTATTGGATATGTCATCTTTTTTGGTTTGCATTATGTAAATGGTTATTAATCATAGAAAAAAACAGACCTGTTTAGGTCTGCTTTTCAATCATCAGTCAGGCATAACTGACACGATTTGTTGACATCTTACAAAGAATGTTGAATCTCCCACTCTTACGACTACGTGGTCTGGTTTGACATCCATTACTTTTCCTCTTAAGCTGTCACGTGTTGTTTGGATTACAGCAAACTTACCTACAAGAGTTTGCAATGTTTGATAAACATAAGGCTCAACAAGAGTAACCATTTCTGGGCCACCATGACTATGCATTTGATTATTAGGATAATTCATTATAAAAGCTCCCTCCCTTATTTTCATTTACACTATATGGGGGGAGCTAGGCCAATGTCACAAACATTTAAACTGTTTTGCGATACTCTGTCAAAAAATGCTCAATTTCTTGATCAAGTCGTTCTATTTGTTTTATGGCATCTTCGTAGCTAATTTTTCTGTAGTGGTGCTTGCCAAAAGGTTCCTCATCCATTTCATCCGCTTTTCGGACAATGCGTTGTAATGTGTTTTTATCTATTGAGTTTTCCGGTAAATAAGAATCTGTATGAAGTAAAATAGCAAGAGCAACTTCTTTAGCGTATTTGCGGTCTTCACCGAGTCTAATTAAAAGCTTATGTGCTCGTTCTGCTCCTTTAATGGCATGAATGTCATTTTTTCGATATGCTTCATAATCCCATTCTCCATTTGTGTACCATTCATAGTGTCCGATGTCATGAAGCAATCCTGCCTTAGCTGCTATGTCGGGATTTACATCATGCTTAATGGCGAGCTGCACAGCATATTGGGCAACAGTAATCGCATGTGAAACTCCGGAACGATTCAAATATTTTTGTGCTATAGGATGTGTAAAAACATCGGTGATACTTACTCGTCGCATGGAAATCCTCCTTCAATAATATTCAGAATAATCTAACACATATATGTTATCCCTTCAAGTATAAGGGGAGTTTTTCTTACAAGTTTCTTATTATACTTTAGTGATGTTCTTATATTTATATGATAAAAAGATGGAATTGGAACATTTATTTCCATACTATTCCCTTCCAACAGAAAAAGGAAACTATTAAAATAGTTTCCTAAGACTTGATTGGGATATTAATTTCAAATGTAGTGGAATGCTTATTCGATTGAACATCAATCGAACCTCCATATTGATCAACCACCTTTTTAATGATTCCTAATCCATCTCCTCTTGCAACCCCCGTTTCTCAGGTTTTGTGGAAAAGCCTGCTTGGAAGATTTTACTGAGGTGGTTTTTAGGAATTTCAGGACCAATGTTCTCCACTTTAAATATGTATGTTGAAGATGTTTCTTTTGCTTCTATATTGATAAACCTTTCTGATTCTGTACCGAGCAGTGTTGCGTCAAATGCATTATCTATTAAATTGGAAAGAACTTTTATCAAATCAATAGAATTCATCTTTTTGAAGCTATTATGAGGATCTATATGTATATGCATATCAACCTTATCGTTTTGAGCTCTTACCCACTTTGATTGTAACAAAATGAAAAGAGCAGGGTGATTAACTTTAACAGGCAATTCAAGCATTTCCACTTCTGCAGTTAAAGAATTCACATATTCAAACGCCCGATCCTCTCTACCGATCTTTAATAATCCCTGAATTACTTGGATATGATTAATAAAGTCATGCCGAATAGAACGCATTGTATGTAACATTGATTGAAATTCAACCTGATACGTTACTTCTGCATCTCCAACTTGTGATCTTTCTTCTTTTTGATAACAATATTGAAAAGTTATGAATATAGCAAAAGTAATTAAAACAAACAGACCACAAAAAATAAGATAAGGGATACTATTTTGTAAAGCCTCTTTTTTCATATCTTCTACGGTCTCGATGTTGGAATCAAGTACTAATGAACCTATTAAATCAACAGTTTGTTGTATGTTTGAATAGGCAGCATATAAATTTATAAAAGTGAGAAGCAAAAGTATAATAACGGTTAAAGAGATGATGGTACTAAACCTTTTTTGTTTTATTTTTTTTATGTCCATCACCTCTGCTTGTTTGTAGTCATACTTATCGTTCACAATAATACGTAAGAATTATGTTAAAACGACTTTTTTCACTATAGATATTATTACATCATCTGCCAATTTTTGCGAATCTTTTTTATAAATCTTGTTCTTTTTAGGTTCATATAAATTCTTTTATATCATATACTCTTCCATTATCTAGGGGACCCTTCAATAAGTTATATAATGTTTTAGCAACAAATGATGTTGATCTAAGCATCCCTTTTTGATGAAAATCCTTGAATTGTTCGAGCGAAGAAAAATGTTCTTCTTCTGCTTGTCTAATAGTTGTTTGCATTTCTGTATCCATAATTCCTGGTGAAAATGCAATAGTTGTCATATTTGCTTTTGCTTCTATAAACTCAGCACCAACTGTTTGAGTGTACATATTTAATCCCGCTTTTGTACTACAATAGAAACTCCAACCTGGAATTGGCCGATTTGCAGCTCCTGATGTAATATTGACGATAATTGTATGTACTGAGTATTTCTCCGCTTCTTTTATTATTGCTTCACTCATTAACATTGGAGCAAGCAAATTTACATTCACGTGTGAAATAATAGCATGTTCATTTGCATGTCCCCCTTTTTAATAGGATTAATTGTGCCTGCATTATTCACTAATGTAATTTTTTCGGCTGCTTTAAAGTTAATTGACGACAACACCCTTTCAATCGCACTTAAAACCTGAGATGTGTCAGATAAGTCGCATGCTTCAAAACGTATTGTAGATTCTCTTTGTTCAGCTACTTGCTGAAGAGATGAATTTATTGATCGTGATAAACAAATAACTGTATGATCTTTTTGTAGTATTTCTTCTACAAATGCTTCACCTAAACCTCTCGATGCCCCTGTAACGATGTAATAGTGCACAAGTTTCACTCCTTTTTCATACGTTCATTACAATTATATCCATCCCTGTTTACCATAGCCATTCTTATTCATCAGAATATCTCGACAACAGTCACAAATGACCTTTGACAAACATGTACCATAATACTACTCTTAAATCAGAATATACATATATAAATTGTTAATTAAAGTAGGGATAAAATGACGGGAAGTTCTTACGATCCATTTAAATACCATTTTGAAAGATTAGAGGATGTAGCGGAAAAAATAAGTGAAGTGCTTCAATGTCCAATTACCATTGAAGATGTTAATCATAGATTATTAGCTTACAGTACACATGATGACCGAACAGATCAAGCCCGAATATCCACCATTATCGGTAGACGTGTTCCTGAAAAGGTGATTAACAGCCTTTGGAAAGATGGGACAATCCCTAAGCTATTAAAAACAGATGAACCAATTAGAGTGAAAACCATTGATGAGGTAGGTCTTGGAAATCGAATTGCCATCTCTATTTGGAAAAATGATGAAGTACTAGGATTTATATGGGCTTTGGAAATTGAAAAACATCTTCAAGAATCTGATTTACTCCTATTAAAAAAAGCTGCACAAGCCGTAAAAAACAAAATGCTAAATCTTCAGGTGCGAAAAAACAAAAAGATAGAAAGAAATCAGGAGTTCTTTTGGAAGCTCTTAACTGGTCATATATCGACTGAAGACGAAATTACAGATGGCCTATATGAATTAAACTTACAGCTACCACCTCCTTTTTCGGTTGTTATCTTTAAGTTCCCACAAGAGTTAAATGATGAAGCTGAAAAAAAGCTAACATACTTATTGCAAACAACTCAGCAAGTGAATATTTTGCTTTTCACAATTGATTTTGATGAGCTTATTATTTTATTATCAGGAAAAAGTGACACAGCTTTAACAGATATTAAGCAATTTACTACATCTACTCTTAGCCAATTACATGAGAGATATTCCTACAAAGACGTTAAAGCGAGTATTGGAGGAATCTTTACCGATTCAACCTTTATTGAAAAAAGCTACAAAGAGGCACTTGCTGTACTCGCATTAAAAAAGCGATTTCCAAGTGAAACAATCGACTTAAATAGTTTTTCAGAACTAGGTTTTTATCAATATTTAGACATTTTATATGAACAACGAAAACAAACCGGTTATATCCATTACCCTCTCTATAAATTAAAGGAATACGACAAACAGCATGGTACAGACCTTGTTCGAACACTTGAAGTATTTCTTGATTACGACAGCAATGTTCATGAAGCTTCCAAAGCATTGAATATTCATATCAACACATTGAACTATCGATTAAAAAGAATTTCCGAAATAGCTGAGTTAAACTTAAAAAACATGAATCAAAAAATTACAATTTACTTAAATTTAAAGCTTGATCGAATGTCTTTGTGATTTTTCACAAAAAGGCGCAAAACCTTTCTCATTTTTAAACAAAGATATTTAACTGAATTTTATTTATACTTGCGTTAATAAATAGAAACTTTTAAATATTGGCTTTTAAAGGAGGAAGGTTTTTTATGATTATTGGTGTACCGAAAGAAATTAAAAACAATGAAAACCGAGTAGCTTTAACTCCAGGTGGTGTTACACAGCTTGTTGCTTCTGGCCACCGCGTGTTAATTGAAAACAATGCAGGTGTAGGTAGTGGATTTGAAAATGAGGACTATGTCTTCGCTGGAGCACAAATCGTAGAAGAAGCTGCAAAAGTATGGGCAGATGCTGAAATGGTGATGAAAGTAAAAGAACCTCTTCCTTCTGAATATGCTTACTTTAGAAAAGGTTTAGTTTTATTCACTTATCTACACTTAGCTGCTGAGCCTGAATTAGCTCAAGCATTAAAGAAAAGTGAAGTAACGGCTATTGCTTATGAAACAGTAACTGTTAACCGCACACTTCCTTTGCTAACTCCAATGAGTGAAGTAGCCGGACGTATGGCTGCACAAATCGGTGCCCAATTTCTTGAAAAACCTAAAGGTGGTAAGGGAATCTTACTAGCTGGTGTTCCTGGAGTAAGCCGTGGAAAGGTAACAAT
The DNA here is from genome assembly GCF_023078335.1 of Metabacillus endolithicus. Classification (GTDB taxonomy): domain Bacteria; phylum Bacillota; class Bacilli; order Bacillales; family Bacillaceae; genus Metabacillus; species Metabacillus endolithicus. The sequence goes on from NZ_CP095550.1 coordinate 1,606,822, forward strand.
CATTGGTGGTGGAGTTGTTGGAACAAACGCTGCAAAAATGGCAATTGGCCTAGGAGCCGATGTGACAATTATTGATTTAAGTGCTGAACGCTTACGTCAATTAGATGATATTTTTGGAACACAAATTAAAACATTGATGTCGAACCCAATGAACATCGCAACTGCTGTTGCAGAAGCTGATCTGTTAATCTGTGCTGTATTAATTCCAGGAGCAAAAGCACCAACACTTGTAACAGAAGAAATGGTAGAAGCAATGAAGCCTGGTTCTGTGATCGTTGATGTTGCGATTGATCAGGGTGGTATTGTTGAAACAGTTGACCATATTACAACTCATGACAACCCAACGTACGAAAAACACGGAGTTTTACATTATGCAGTTGCTAATATGCCAGGAAATTGTTCCACGTACATCAACCATTGCATTAACAAATGTAACAGTTCCTTATGCCTTGCAAATTGCAAATAAAGGTGCATATCGAGCTATTAGTGAAAACCCTGCTCTTCAAGAAGGTGTGAATGTAATTGCTGGAGAAATCACTTATAAAGCGGTAGCTCAAGACTTAGGTTACACATACAAAACAGTTGAAGAAGTGTTAGAAAAAGCTCATTTAATGAACTAAGTAAGTGGTTAAGAGAGGCAGAGTATTCTGTCTCTTTTTTATGTATAAAAATATCTCACATATTTTTTGTGTTTTTTCACAAACTAATCCTGATATGGAAAAGGAGGTAATTACATGCAAAAAAATGCTAGAGGTTATGTTCAGGATTCTTGTTCAGCATTAGAAACAGCTAAGTCCTCATTACAAAATGCCCTTAATACAGTTGAACAAGATTCTAATCGAGAAAGAATTCAAAGTTCATTGCAATCAGTAGAGGTAGCACTTCAACAATGCGGTCAAACAGCAGATATTTTAGAGCAAGTATAACAACATACATTCTAATTCTAAGAGCTAGCACATGCATAGCTCTTTTTTTATGCTTCATTATCGCTTTAACTTTTGTTATCCTAACCGATACAAGACTTAAGGGGGTGAACGTATTGGATATTGCAGCATTATCAATTGGATTGAGCCAAGCATCCTTAGGTCAAAATGTTAGTATTGCCTTAGCAAAGAAAGTAATGGAAACTTCACAGCAAAGTAATGAGCAGTTATTAAAGGTTATGCAAGCTCCACACCCAACTCATGGCAATGTGATTGATGTAAAAGGATAAAACATCGTCTTAGAATCGCTAGAAGTAAAGCCCAGGAATGATCAAATCTCTTGAGCTTACTTCTTAAAAAAGTATTGTAGTCTAATGTTTTATTCTGTATTTGCATAAATCCCCAATTATTTTTCCAGTCTTTTTCATTTAACGACGAATTGCTACAAATTCCTTTGGGACTGTCGAAATAACTCTAAAACTATTCGTAAGAATTAGTTATATTCACCTAGAAGTTTGGTCATTATGAGTGTATCGGGCAAGACTAGACCAAACTATCATCCTAACTCACTTTTACTACAAGACACCCACGTCTTGCCCGTATTTATTTTATCAAGATAACTTTGTCATCACTCCTTAATCAAAGCTAAATCTTTCTTCTTCCCAAGGATCTCCTTGCATATGATATCCATTCCGTTCCCAAAAACCAGGATGATTTTTCTCAGTAAATTGAATCCCTCTTACCCACTTAGCACTTTTCCAAAAGTAAAGATGAGGAATAACTGCACGCAATGGAAATCCATGCTCAGGTGTTAAAGGTTCATCATTATAGGCATAGGCAAGTAAGCTTGTTTCTTTCATAAAATCCGCTAAAGGAAGATTTGTTGTCCAGCCTTCTTCAGCATGTATAATCACAAAGTTGGCCTTTGGCTTAAACTTAATGTCCTTAAAAAGGTCCCGAGTTTTTATACCTTGCCAGTTAACATCAAGTTTAGACCAGCCTGTTACACAGTGAATATCGTTAGTTAAGTTTGATTGAGGAAAATGCGTTTTAAGATCGTGTAGTGTATATAACTTTGGGTTTTCTACAAGTCCGTAAATTTGTAAATTCCACTTCTCTATATCCTCATAGTACGGTACATTACCTGTATGTAAAACAGGAAAGGTTGTTGTTACGTTTTGATTTGGTGGTACACGGTCCGATGAAGATGTTTTTCTTTTTTTACCAAAGTACATTTATTTGAATCCCTCTCTTCTCATTCTTTATGTTAACCTATTTAACAAACTGGTTGACAATGTTTCGTTGGTCTATTATTCTTTTTTTAAGGATTATTCAAAAAGGGGGATAAACAATGAAAAAGAAATTAACTACATATGATCTTGCATTAGTTGGAATGTTTGCTGCTTTAATGGCAATAGGAGCAAACATAACATCTTGGGCACCGTTTCTTGAAGTAGCTGGTGTGCCTTTATCAATGCAGCCTTTCTTTTGTATTTTAGCAGGTTTATTATTAGGGAGCAGACTTGGTGCTTTATCAATGATCGTATATGCCTTAGTAGGAATAGCAGGAGCACCTGTTTTTGCACAATTTAGCGGTGGAATTGGTGTTATATTCGGAAGTACTGGTGGATTTATTATATCTTATATTGTAGCAGCTTATGCAGCCGGTAAAGTGATTGAATTCAGTAAAGAAAAGAAGCTTCCTACATTTATGACAGCCTCTTTTGTTGGTATCTCACTTATTTATCTTGTCGGCACAACCTATATGTGGCTTGCATTAAATGTTTGGATTAATGCTCCTATGTCATATGGAGCTGCTTGGGCTATTATGGCTTGGTTTATTGTAAAAGATGTAGCTTTTACCGTTTTAGGTGCATTTATTGCTCCTCGCATTTATTTCGCAGTATCAAAAGCAACATCAAAAAGAATAGCAGCTTGAATGAATACACCAAGGCATTTTATAAAGCCTTGGTGTTTTTTAAAATGTTTTTGTTAACCTTATTCTATTGAGCCTTTATTTTCCTCAAGATAAAGCTGTTCTTGCTCAGCCGTCATCACGCCGGTTGCCTCTCCGATTGTACCTCCTTGGATTCTCCAAATTTTATTATGATCTTTGTCAGCTTCTGAGAAATCATCAACTGACCACCTATGTAAAATATCTAAAAATACTTCTTCATGTTCATATGGACCATTTTCAACAACTGCAATAAGATAGTTTATCCGTTCAGTTGTCATTTCATAATGAAGCCACTTTTCCTCGGCAATTACTTTTTGATGAGACATACCATGCATATAATTAAGTATATCTTCCTCTGTTAACTCTGTAGAATCTTTACCTCCGAATGGGTTTTCATCTAGATTAACTTCCTCTGAAGCCTTATCAACCTTCTCCTTTGATGTTTGTTCTTCACTATCAGCTTGGGCAGTAGATACAGCTTTTGAATTTACCATATCTAGCATAATGACACTAAAACACCCTAAACATATTGCACCTACTATCACACTAGCAACAAGTATTTTGTTTTCCTTCATCCATGACATGGAAGTAACCTCCTAAAAAAGGATAGTTCTATGATACAATGGATAATTTAATAGAGACAAGAGAAGACTTTGTCGAAAGAAATCACATCTAAACTTTTTTACTAATTTGTTAGTATGAATGTATAATAAATACTAGTTTTGGTTAAAAAGATAGTGAGTAAACAAAGAGGGTGTGAAAAAATGAAGGCTTTAGTAGTCAAAAAATATTTTTTAGATATAAATGAAAGAGAACAACTGGAAAGAGAGTTCATTAAACAAAATCCTGATTTTATTGAGCATGTACTAGAATGGGATGATGAGGAGTTACTGGAGAGATTAAATATAGACAGAAAAAACTTGGTTTAATAGACCAAGTTTTTCTGTTTATCCACTTATAACAAAACAGCTGCAATCCAGCCAAAGATGATTAACGGGATATTATAGTGCACAAAGGTTGGAACACATGTATCCCAAATATGATGATGATTTCCGTCAGCAGCTAGTCCAGATGTTGGACCTAATGTACTATCAGAAGCAGGAGATCCTGCATCTCCTAGTGCCGCAGCTGTTCCAACAATCGCAATTGTTGCCATTGGACTAAAGCCTAACTCCAAGCATAATGGAACGAATATCGTTGTAATGATTGGAATTGTTGAAAATGAAGATCCTATCCCCATCGTAATGAGCAAGCCCACAATCAGCATTAGGATGGCCCCAATTGTTTGATTTCCACCAATTAGATTTGCTGCGTCTTCAACTAGCTTTTCAACATGACCAGTTTCTTTAAGAACACTAGCAAACCCTGAAGCTGTAATCATCACAAAACCAATAAAAGCCATCATCTTCATACCTGAAGTCATAATCGAATCTGCTTCGTTTCGTTTTAAGACACCACCAATAAACAAAACACTTAAACCTGCTAACGCACCGAAGATCATTCCTTCTACTCCAAGTTTTTGAGAAAGATAGAGTTGTACAGAAAGCGAAACTAGAATCGACACAATTGCTACAGTAATACTTTTCTTTGTATAAGCTTGACCTGATTGCTGCCCAGCCATTTCACGAGTTTCATATTGTCTTTTCTTACGATATGTAAAGAAAACAGCTATTAACAAGCCACATACCATGCCTATTGCAGGTATTGCCATAGCAGAGGGAATATCTGCTAACGAAACCGTTAAGCCGCTTTCCTGCATATTCGTTTGCATAATTTCATGGAAAATCGCCCCAAACCCTACAGGCAAGAACATATATGGAGTAATTAATCCAAACGTAAGAACAGTCGCAATTAATCGACGATCAACTTGAAGCTCATTCAGTACTTTTAATAGTGGTGGAATAAGCACTGGAATAAAAGCAATGTGAACGGGAATGACATTTTGTGAGAAAATAGCCATGATTAAGATCATAAAAACAATTAGTGCCTTTGATAAGGCTTTTCTTCTTGTATCACCGTCACGACCTACTAGTTTTATAACTGAGGATACCATAGCATCTGGTAGTCCTGAAGATGTTAGAGCAACTGCAAATGCTCCTAACAACGCATAACTTAGCGCAACTGTTGCATTGCCACCCAAGCCTGCTGTAAAGGTATCTACTGTTGTGGCTAAATCAAGACCACCTGTTAGTACCTCCAATTAATGCACCTATCACAAGTGCAAAAACAACATTTATTCTTAATAAGCTTAAAATAAGCATAGCAAAAACAGCAATAATAACTGCATTCAAATATAAAACCCCCAAAATCCTTTAGTTTACTAATATGGTAGAGAATTAAACAACGAAAATTAATTTACCATACTTTTTTCGAGCCTGTCAATTGCGAAAGGAGTATTTATTTGACGATTTTGATCATTTATTTGCTAGTTTTAAAGTTTTATTTGGCGATTCTTAGCATTTATTTGCCGCTTTGCTCTATATATTTGATTTTCGACAAAATCACGAAAAAAGGACCCACATTCACGCATGTCGGTCCTTTTTCTTTATTTCACTTCAAAATTCTCTACTAAAGTAGCTAATGTTCTTGCCATTACGCCAGTTGCCCCTGTTGGTCCAAGTTCAGTTTTTTGGGACGTTGTAGCTGTGCCTGCTATATCCAGGTGTACCCATGGAGTGCCTTCAGCGAATTCTCCAATAAACGTTCCTGCCATAATGGCATGTCCTTCACGACCAGGAGAATTGTTTAAGTCGGCCATCTTGCTATTTCGAACACGTTTTTTATCGCCTTCAAATATCGGTAACCGCCAGACTGGTTCATCACATTCGTGTGATGCTTGAAGAACTTGTTCAAAAAACTCCTCATTATTAGTCATAGCACCAGTTGTTTCTGTTCCTAACGCAATAATTACGCCACCAGTTAATGTAGCAACATCAACTAAATAATTAGCTCCATGAAATTTAGCATATGTAATTCCATCAGCAAGCGCCAAACGACCTTCTGCATCAGTATTCAAAACCTCAATCGTTTTTCCACTTAATGAAACAATCACATCATCAGGTTTAAATGCACCACCACTAATCATATTATCTGTAGAAGGGATTACAGCTACAACATTTTGTTCCGGTTTCATTTCACCGATGATCTGCATAGCTCCAAGTACAGATGCTGCTCCCCCCATGTCCGTTTTCATCCCGACAATTCCATCCTTTGGCTTAATGGAGTAGCCACCTGTATCATAGGTAATTCCTTTTCCAACAAGACCAATTACATCTGTCCACTCTTCTTTTCCCTGATATTTTAAGACAATCATTTTAGGTGGCTCTTCTGAACCTTTATTAACTGCTAGGAGAGCCCCCATCCCAAGTCGTTCCATATCCTCTTTTTCCAAAACTTCGTATTCAAATTGATATCTTTTTGCTAATTCAATTGAATAAGAAGCAAGCTCTGTAGCTGTTAGAAGATTTGGTGGCATATTAGTTAGCGTTCTTGCACTATTTGTTCCCTCACCAAAAGCATAACCAACTTCAAGTGCAGATTTGATTTCAAGGCTTTCTTCACTTTCAGTCAATACTGAGATATTTTCAATATTTTTTTCAGGTTCATTTGATTTTTGTTTATAATCTAAAATCTTATAAGTTGATAAGGAAAAAGCTTCTGCAAGAGCATGTGCTGCTTCAACGTCGTTCATTCTTTCATTTAAGAACGTGTCAATCGCTACACTTATATGTTGGAGCTTTGCTTGTTGAATCGTCTGAAATAATTCTCCAAAAGCTCTTTTCACTCGAAGAAATGTAATGTCTGCTTCTTTCCCTAAGCCAACAAAGAAGATACGTTTTACAGCAAGTTTTCCAAGGGTATGTAGTTTAGTAACGGATTTATATTTTGTTGAGAGATCTCCGTCTTTCATTAACTCTGTTATTTGACCATTTAATCTCTCGTCAAGTTCTTTGGCATATCCAGTGAGTTTGCTCGTTTTTTGATATAGGCCCAATAACTAATGTATCGTTATCGTTAAGTTCAATTGTATTTGCTGCATGAATAACTTTAAACATTCATAGCACCTCCATTATGTATGTATCTCTATTGTATAGCACATATTTAAAAAAGTGTAATAAGACAAATCCAACTAACGAACTTCACCTTATTCTGACAATGTATATGCTATAATGAAGAAAATCTTTTTAACACTTCTCTTTATATTAAGAGTTTTAAAATACATCATTGCCCTAAAAACGAAAGGAGCTTAATCTTGGAATTATTGTACAACTTTCCTTTACTCGCTGCACTGGCAGCCATTTTCTTTGCACAGTTTATTAAGGTACCGATTTATTTCTTTGTTTCAAAGAGGCTGGATTGGTCACTAATTACAAGTACCGGCGGTATGCCAAGCTCTCATTCAGCAGCTGTAACTGCACTTTCAACAGGAGTTGCTCTTGATCACGGACTTGGTTCATCCATTTTTGCTATTTCTGCTATCTTTGCGATCATCACGATGTTTGATGCAACAGGAGTAAGACGTCATGCTGGTGAACAAGCAACTGTTCTTAATCAGCTTGTTCTTGACTTTAACCGCTTTGTTGAGGAAGCCAAAGTATGGCCTAAAAAAGCTGAACAAGATAAACAAAAAAAGTTGAAGGAGCTACTTGGACATCAGCCGATTGAAGTGTTTTTTGGAGGATTAACCGGTATTCTTCTTGCACTATTGTTACACTACCTTTTTGTTTTGTAAGGAGGCTTTAAATGAGGCTTATATCCATCTGTCCCAGCAATACGGAGCTTGCAGTTTATCTTGGTTTAAAGGAGCAATTAGTCGCCCTGGATGATTTCTCTGATTGGCCGCTGGATTTATCACATCTTCCACGTTTAGGCCCAGACCTTTCCATTAATATGGATATGTTGGAATCTTATCATCCTGACTTGGTGCTAGCTTCTCTTAGTGTACCTGGGATGGAAAAAAACATTGAAAAATTGGAAAAGAGGAAAATTCCACATATTGTTTTTAATCCTCAGTCATTTCAAGACATTTGCGATGATCTTCACACATTAAGTAAATTAACCGGAAAGCAAAAGGAAGCTGAAGGTGTTATTAAAGACTTTCAAGCTACTCTTCAATCATATAAGGAAATTTCTGATGGGATACAAAACCCACCTTCCATTTTCTTTGAATGGTGGCCGAATCCAATATTTTCTCCTGGTCAAATCAACTGGTTAACTGAGCTAAGCAGATTAGCAGGAGCAAGAAACATTTTTGAAGATGTTGAATTAGCTAGCGTGCAGACAACATGGGAAGATGTTCTGAATCGAAACCCAGAATATTTTTGTTTATGCTGGGTCGGAGTTAAGCAATCTAGAATGAAATTGTCACATGTACTAAAAAGGGAAAGGGCACAAACCCTTCGAGCCGTTCAAAATAACCAACTCCATTTATTAGAGGAATCATTGTTTTGCCGTCCCTCTCCACGGCTTCTCCTTGGTTTACAAAAGCTCGCCTATTTGTTGCATCCTGATATTTATCCCCGTCCTAATTAAAAGACAAAAAGCTAATACTCTTTCATTAGCTTTTTGTCTTATTTTTTATATATTTTTGCCTAAACACTTGCATTGATTCATCTTCATTTAAGTTTTTTAATTGTTCTTCCGTTAATGTTCCATCACCCATTTGAACAACGTATACTTCTATTTGCTTTTTACCCCAATTATTATAAACCTCTTTAACGGTTTCATAATATAAATCTAATTTGTTTCCTTTTATAGCACCACCCTTGTCTGCCACAACTCCATATCCGTAGCCTGGGATAAAAAGTATGGTACCAATTGGGAAAACATCTAAATCTGCAGCAACTGTTGAATATAGATCTCTTTTTACTTTTACCCCGGAATAAGTAATCCCATAGCTAGGATGATCGGGATGTTTACCAGTAGACTCAACACCTGCCGTATAACCAGTTGCTACGACTTTTCTTGTCGGATACTGAGACCAATCAATTGCTTCTTCCAATGAAACTTCTTGATTAATTGCTTCAACACTCGAAGACACCTGTGTTCTAATCGATGGTTCACTGTTCATGGCTTTAAAAGTAAGTCCTAAAAAACGGAAAGTTTCATTTTCTTCAGCTTCAGTGTGTGTATGAACTAGTTTTTCATTAAAATCCTCATTATGATTATAATACCAATTGGAGAGATCTTTAGCCTCGACACCTGAAATTGCGCTATATGTTGTTGTTAATGCTCCCAGAAATAATAATGTCATGATTAGTCTTCTACTAACTCTCTTTATACTGATCATATGTTTCTTAAACACTCCTCTCACAAATCTATTCGTTCCCAGATTGTGAGAAAAGTATTCAAAATGGAGAAAAGTAAATTTTACCAGATCTGTTTTTTATTGATTTCTAAAAGCGAAAAAAGCCTGACATTCCGTTGTCAGACTTTTTGGTAGAAAATATATTAAAACATCTGATATCCGCTTTTACGAAGCATTTTAATAATAACCCCTGAGAGAATCGCACCGATCAGTCCGCAGGATAAAATTAATAAATCTGCTAAAGCTAATGACATCATTTTATCCCCTAATTGTGCAAACGAATCACTAGGGCTTCTAAAATACTCTATAAATTTGACGTTATCAACTATGAAAATGCATACAATTGGATACACAATAGCCATAATCCAAGACATGCGTAAAAGCATATTCAATAAAAACCCAATACCAAAAAATAATACTAAAAATAATAACATGGATATTAATAAAACCGGTAAGCTCAACATGCCTATCACCTCCATTACACCACTATTAAGTGTACTGAACTAACGATAGACAGTCAATGATTTGTCAGTGAACGTTTTATGACTTCTTCCCAGTGCCATCACAGTTATTACATGTTTCAGAGCCACCTAGTATTAGTTGAAAATACCCTTTCCCAGAACAATATGGGCATTCCTTTGTTTCAACCTTTGTTGTGTTCATTTCTGTCTCCCCTTTAGGATAGTAGTGGTTTTTAATAATATACCAATTATTCTGACAATTATAAAGGGAGAAAATCTCACAAAAAGGTTTGTGTAAGCGAATACATTTAAGCTTTTCTTTAAAATCCTCTCTTTATCATAGTATTGTGAATATTATAAAAACATAGTATATGTAGTATATCCAAAATGGTCCCCTGGATTAAATTGATCATATTTATTTAACTTTGATTCAATGACGTCAGACGCTAGTTTTGTGATTAGAAGAGATGAATTTTTGTCCTCTACTAACTTTTTAGGATGTATAAAAGCTACTTCATCTAATTCCTCTTCTTGAACCTGTATTTCATTTGAATCTGCCAATAATGAGAAAATGACCATGTTATCACTAATCACTTCTTTTATTACCCCTGAACGAATTCCTACAACTCCAGCTATACTTGCAGAGATGCCTGTTTCTTCTTTAATTTCCCTTAATACAGCCTCATCAATGGTTTCTCCTTCATTAACAAATCCAGCCGGAAAAGACCATTTCCCCTTGAGTCCACCATATTTCTTTTTAACAACAAGCCATTCTCCTTCATGATTAGCCACAATTCCAGATACAGCTAACCATACATTTCCCCTTTTAGATTGAGTCAATATAGAGCCCCCTTTTTTTCTTATTTTAACACATAGAGAAATAAGAAAAGCGCAAGCGCCTTGGTCGTCCCCGACAAGCATAAGACGATTTGGAATAGAAGGCGTTCTCTTTGCCTTATATTCCAAATTGGCTTATGATCTCGAGGGCTAGGCGCTGGAGCTAGACACTAAAACTACGTACAAAATTTTATACTTTCTTACCTTTTAAAAAAGAGACAAAGGCATATGCCTTCGTCTCTTTTTCACAACAATTATAGAATGTTGAATTTTCCTTTTTTCAATACTAATGAAGGACCTCCAACCATGTATAAAGCACGGTTATCAATCATTTTCTTCATAAATGAAGCTTTAGTACCTACTAATTTTTTACCAAATACAACACCAACTGCATCGTCTTCACCTAATGATGCAACAGATCCTTTAATGTCCGGAGTGAAAGATGCCATTTCTCCACGACCACGAATGGCTGATGCAAGGTTTTTCGCACAAGTTTCACCTTGTTGCATAGCAATTTGCGCTGTTGGAGGATATGGACGATTAATTTCTTCATTAATGATTAACGAACAATCTCCAATAATGAATACATCATCATGTCCCGGTGCACGTAGTTGTGGATCAACTTTTACACGGCCACGCATATTTTCAAATCCAGCTTCTTCCACAACACTGTTACCACGAACACCCGCTGCCCAAACAACCGTTCCAGCTTTAATTGTTTCTAACTCTTCACCTTTTGCAACGATGATTCCTTCTTCGATACATTCTTTGATTGCTGTACCGATCATAAATTCTACGCCTTTTTTCTGTAAGTGATTTGTAGCATACTCAACTAACTCAGGATCAAATCCTGGTAATGCTGTTGGTGCTGCTTCCACACAGATAATACGTACTTTTTTAAAGTCAACATCATATTCTTTACAAAGCTCTGGGATTCTGTTTCCAAGCTCTCCTAAGAATTCAATTCCAGTGAAGCCAGCTCCACCGACAACAATTGTTAAACGCTCATCTTTCTTTTCTGCTTCCATGTTATATGTAGCAAATTGATATTCAATATGCTCACGTAATTGTCTAGCAGAGTCAATGCTTGTGATTCCGAATGCATACTCTTTTAAACCTTGAATGCCAAATGTTTCAGGGTGAGCACCTAATGAAATAACTAAATAGTCATATTCAACTTCACCATTTTCTAAAACGATTTTCTTAGCTTCTTTATCGATTGATACAACAGTATCTTGAACAAATTTCACACGATTTGTATCGATAATGTCTTTGATTTGGTAACGAGCACGGTCATGATGTAACGTACCAGCTGAAGCCTCATGTAACCATGTTGTTTCATAGTGATAGTCATTTTTGTTCACTAATGTGATATCTGCTTCATCAACACTAATTAATTTTTGTAAACGTGTAACTGTAATTAACCCACCATAACCTGCACCTAATATAACGACTCTTGGTTTTTTCACCGAAATACATCCACCTTTTCTTTTTAAAATTGTTGTAAAGGATCGAATAATGTCTATTACTATATTCGACTTAAAACCACAATTTTATTTTTATTTAAGAGATAAAACTTTGTGAAAACATTCACTTACCAATGCATACCTTGGTATCTGCTACGTATAATATATATAAATACACCTATAAATCATATTATCCATTCAACAATATTTTTTCAAGTTATTTTTTCTAACAAAAGACTATGTTTTTTTCTTCGTATAATTTATAATACATGGATTTTAGGTACTACTTTTATCGAAAGTGTTTTCAAAACGTGAAAAAAGAAGAATTTTGTCTTATGGATTGTCATTCATTTCAAGTGAAAGTTTATGAATTAGCACACAATTAAATGTAGTAAAAGGAGGATGAGATATGAAAGAAGATACTAAAGTTTATGATATTACCATTATTGGTGGAGGTCCTGTTGGATTATTCACTGCATTCTATGGTGGAATGAGACAGGCAAGTGTAAAAATCATTGAGAGTCTTCCTCAATTAGGTGGCCAGCTTTCTACATTATATCCTGAAAAATACATCTATGACGTTGCAGGCTTTCCAAAAATAAGAGCTCAAGAGCTTGTAGACAATTTGAAGGAGCAAATGGGTCAGTTTGAGCAAACAGTTGTTTTAGATCAAGCTGTTGAACACGTTGAGAAACAAGCTGACGGAGTATTCATGTTAACCACTAATAATGAAGTTCATTATACAAAAACAATCATCATTACAGCAGGTAATGGTGCTTTTAAGCCTCGCAAACTTGAGCTTGAGGAAAGCGAGAAATATGAGAATCAAAATTTACATTATTTCGTTGATGATTTAAATAAATTTGCCGAAAGAAACGTAGCTATTCTTGGTGGTGGAGACTCTGCCGTTGACTGGGCATTAATGCTCGAACCTGTTGCAAAAAGTGTAAGTTTAATACATAGACGAGATAAATTCAGAGCACATGAACATAGTGTTGAATTATTAATGAAATCAAAGGTACAGGTTTTAACACCATTTGTTCCAGTCGAGCTAAATGGGGAACAGGTTATTTCTCAAGTAGTATTAGAAGAAGTGAAAGGTGATCGAAAAGAAGTTTTAGAAATTGACGATCTTATCGTTAATTATGGATTTGTATCCTCACTTGGACCAATTAAAGATTGGGGTTTAACAATTGAGAAAAATTCAATTGTTGTTAACTCCAAAATGGAAACGAACATTGAAGGAATTTATGCAGCTGGAGATATCTGCACCTATGATGGCAAGGTAAAACTAATTGCAAGTGGATTTGGCGAGGCTCCGACAGCAGTAAACAATGCTAAGGCATATATGGATCCAAAAGCACGTGTCCAGCCATTACACAGCACGAGTTTATTTAATTAATATAAAAAGCTGTTTACCACAAAAGTAAACAGCCTTTTTCTATCATCCGTGAAAGTCTAGCAATTTTCAGGCGTTCCAGTGTTTGTAGCTGTTCTAAACGATGATCCGCATCCACAACTGGCTATGGCATTTGGGTTGTCTATCGTAAAGCCCCCACCCATCATGGATTGCTTATAATCAATAATCGTTCCATTTAAAATGGCTGCATCTTCTTTTTTAATAAGAATTGTCATATCATGTTGTTCAAGAACTTGATCTTCTTCCGTTATTTCATGCTCAAATCCCATTCCATATGAAAGACCACTACAGCCTCCACCTTTAACACCAACACGAAGATACGAATTTTCCTCTTCATGTTCTTTCATCATATCTTTTATCTGATAAGCAGCAGCTTCTGTAATTTTGACAATTTCACTCATCTGAATACCTCCTTGCTTTATGTGAAAGGATCATACTACTAGTATACAACTATTGTATGTGCTCACTCAAATAATTGAAACGATAGATTATTTAATATAAAAGATTCCAGTACATATGACTTCTGCAGGACCTGTCATTAAAACATTTCCTTCATTTGTCCAATTAATCAGCAGATCCCCTCCAGCGAGGTGCACAACAGTTTCTTCTCCTTGATTTGTATGTTTGTTTAACACGGAAGAAACAACTGCTGCACAAGCTCCTGTACCACATGCCTGTGTAACACCAGACCCTCTCTCCCAGACTCGAAAATGCAATTCATTTTTGGAAACAACCTCTACAAACTCTACATTTACTCCTTCAGGAAAACGACGATCTTTTTCAACGATAGGACCAAGTGTTGTAACAGGTGCTTGAGTTATATCATCCACATAGAAAATAATATGAGGATTCCCCATTGAAACAGCTGTTACATCATATTGTTGCCCTGAGAATTCGATTGATTCTGATATGGTTTGTTCAGAACCCTCACCTTCCATTGGTATCTCTGCTTTTGATAAACGCGGTGATCCCATATCAACTGTTACGAGGTTTACTCGGTTTTCCTCAACATGAATAGTTGCTTCAACAAGACCTGACAATGTTTCAATTTTAAATGTTTTCTCTTTTACTAAATTATGCTCAAAGGCGTACTTAGCAACACATCTTAATCCATTTCCGCAATTTTTTCCTTCTGAGCCATCATTATTAAAGATTCTCATTTTAACTTCTGCTTTATCTGAAGGACATATTAAGATAAGACCATCAGAGCCAATCCCTGTATATACATTTGAGACCTGTCTGGCAATGTCTGATAATTGGCCTTCTTCAAGCTTTTCCTCAAAAGTATTAACATATATATAGTTGTTTCCTAATCCGTGCATTTTCGTAAATTGAAATGAGTTCATTGTTATCCTCCAAAAATCTTCATTTTTATTAGTATAAAATGTTGGAAATCTGAAAACAATATAATTATCCCCCGTTTTATAGAAATAAAAGCTTCCTGTTATTCAGGGAGCTTTTATTTTTAACTGCTTCTTAAACCTAAGCTTAACTTTCTAAAAAACAAAAGAGTCTATACCTAAAAAATCCCATAGTTTTAATAATAAATAGTCCTTTTTACATAGTTTTCTGATATAATTTAGTTAAATTAGTATTGCATGTCCACTCTTGACGAGATAAAGGAGTGATTCTTTGTGAATAATGAACTACATCATTTGTATGATCGTAAAGTTAATTGCTTAATGTGTAAAACCAATTATACAACGAAAAAAGTACTTTCCAGATTTATTCGTGCACACCGGCACGATACAGACTTTTGTTCATATTACACTTCAACAGAAATCAACCCGCTTTTATATTATGTTTCTGTTTGTCCAAACTGCGGCTTTTCTTCCTCTGAGGAATGCTCGACTTATTTTCCTCCAAATGCAAAAGAAATGATTCAACAAAAAGTTTGTGACAATTGGAGTGGAAGAAATTATTGTTTTGAGCGTACCGTTGATACAGCGATAGAATCTTACAAGTTAGCCATTTACTGCTCTAGTATAAAAAAAGAAAATCATGTTGCACTAGCTGGTCTTTATTTAAGATTATCGTGGTTATTTCGTACTGAGAAAATTAACCACGAGGAAGAACAACGCTTTTTAAGGCTAGCTCTTGAAGAATATGTTAACTCTTATATGGTTGATGACTATTCAGGAACCCAGCTTTCAGAAATTAAGCTTCTTTATCTGATCGGAGACTTAAGCAGAAGATTAGATCTAGTTAGCCAAGCAACACAGTATTTTTCCAAGGTAATCGAAAAACAAACGGACACTCTTGAAAAAGGTATTGTGCAAATGGCTAAAGATCGTTGGGCAGAAATGCGTGAAGTAAAATCAAGTTAAGAACAAAAGCGAGAAGCGCCTCGTTCAGCTGGATGTCGAAGCGTTATCCACAATTAAAGCAGGTTATAAATTCCTGAACAATAACAAAACAAGCTGACCATTTTTCGGTCAGCTTTTTCAGGTTAATCATTCGCTATGTCAAACTCCATCATGGCCTCTTAATCGCACTTTTTGACAAGTTTTAAAACATAGGATTTTCCTCTAAAAACGTATATATATTTTCAACCAACTCATCTGGGTCATCTCCAGTTACTACTTCTCCATTTACTAAAGCATATAATGAATGTCCACATTTGCCACAATAGCTTAAACATCCGTATTCAATAATATCTAAATTAGGGTCTTTTTCCAGCTTTTCTAACGCAGCCTGAAGCCCCTTGTGCTAAATTACTTATACAAAATTCAATAATTGGCTTCATCTTAACACCTCTCTACTGCTTAATCCTAATAGGATTACAAATAAACGTCAAATTTTATTATACTCTATGGTAACTAGCAATAAATACTATCTATAACATTTATGTGATGCTTTTTTGTCATTTTTTTAGTTAAAAAAACGAAATAGGATTGTAAACACTAAACAAATAATTCATAATTGTGTTGTACCATAAAGGAAAAAATTTTTAAAATAAAAAGAAAACGTTTTTTTGGAGTAATATTGTTGTAAAATGATTCAGTCGTTATACTTTTAATATTTCATTTATAAAGATAGGACTAGCCTTAACTAAACGTTTCCTTTTTAAAATTTATTTCCTAATTATTCATTTTTATTTGGTCAAAAGAATAGAACATATTGTGTGTATTATTCTTGGCCTTGCAATTATAGTTTATTAAAAACGTGGGGAAAAAGGAGTATCAAAAATGAAGAACCTAGTCATACTTGGCGGAGGATATGGCGGTATGCGCGTACTGCTTCGTTTACTTCCAAATCAATTGCCTGAAGATGTTCAAATTACTCTTATTGATAAAAATCCTTATCATTGTTTAAAAACAGAATACTATGCACTTGCGGCAGGTACTATTTCAGATCATCATATAAGGGTCTCTTTTCCGGAGCATCCTAGACTTCATTCCATTTTTGGAGAAGTAACGTCTGTTGATCTTGAAAACAAACAAGTACTATTAAATGATCACGAGCCTGTTCAATTTGATGACTTAATCATTGGTTTAGGTTGTGTAGATAAATATCATAACGTACCAGGAGCAGATGAATTCACTTATAGCATTCAAAGTATTGACCAGTCACGCGAAACCTACCAAGTGCTCAATAATTTAAAAGCAGATGCAACTGTAGGGATTGTTGGTGCAGGTTTAAGTGGTGTTGAGCTTGCCAGCGAACTTCGTGAAAGTCGTAAAGACCTTAACATTAAATTGTTTGATCGCAGTAAGCATATCCTATCAAGCTTTCCTGAACGTTTAAGTAGTTATGTTGAAAAATGGTTCACAGAGCATGGTGTTGAAATTATTAGTGAAGCTAATATAACGAAGGTAGAACCAAACATTGTCTATAATCATGATCAACCTTTTGAGTGTGATGCTATCGTATGGACAGCTGGAATTCAGCCAAATAAAGTGGTTAGAGATCTTCCGGTTGAAAAGGATAATCAAGGAAGAGTTGTATTAACTGTTCAACATTTTATTCCAAGTCACGAAGATGTGTTTGTTGTTGGAGACTGCGCAAGTCTTCCACATGCCCCTAGTGCTCAGCTGGCAGAAGCGCAAGCTGAACAAATTGTCCAAGTACTATTAAAGAAGTGGAACAACGAACCTCTTCCAGAATCATTCCCACCTTTTAAATTGAAAGGTGTACTAGGTTCATTAGGGAAAAAACAAGGCTTTGGACTTGTTAATGATAGACCTTTAATGGGCCGTGTTCCACGACTATTAAAGTCCGGTGTTCTTTGGATGTATAAATATCATAATGGTTAATAACAAAAGCGGAAGCGCCTCGTTCAGCCCCGACCAGCATAAGACGATTTAGAATAGAAGGCGTACTTTGCCTTATATTCTAAATTGGCTTATGACCTCGAGGGAAATTTAGGTGCTGGAGCTGGATGTCGAAGCGTTATCCAAAATTATACGCTAAACGATAAAAAACACTCAAGTCCATTGACTTGAGTGTTTTTATTTAGTTACTAACATATCCATGCTCTTCCATTTCCTCACAAATTACCTTTAGACGGGGACTTCCCTCACCTACCACCTTGCCCTCAATGACAACAAGTGGATAAAAGTACTCATCATTAAGAATCTTTTGGGCAAACTCCTGCTTATCAGGCTCTTCTTGTGGCTGATCAATATCAATATATACGATCATAAACGGTTGATCTTTATATTTTCGATTTAATGCAGCTTCCAACCACTCATAAGTTTCTTTAGCTGATGGTAAATTCACACAGCTTGGACAAAGAACCTCTGCACCATATACACTAATTTCAACAGGCTTCATTTTCCTTCACCTACCGTCTTTTTCTCCATTGTAGTCGATATATTATCATCTTTCCATCCTTAACATTATATATGAACTGTTAAACATCTTGAGGCTAGCTAGATTTCTTTGAGATTAGAGCTATTTTCATGACAGCATTTGGGTATACTTACTAATGAAAACAGGTTCCTTTCCCTTACTTTTAGAAAGATTATATGGTAATATTGGGTTTATTAAGCCTTAGAAAATTCAATCTTACGATTAGATTTTTTTCTTCATTTCAAATATAATATAGATAAGGAAAGGAGTCGATTATAATGACAACTGAAACAGCTATGCTTGAACAAGTACAAGAAGTATTAGATAAACTTCGTCCATTCTTGCTTCGTGATGGAGGAGATTGTGAATTAGTAGATATAGAAGATGGTATTGTTAAACTTCGCCTTTTAGGTGCTTGTGGAAGCTGCCCAAGCTCAACAATCACTTTAAAAGCTGGTATAGAGCGTGCGTTATTAGAAGAAGTACCAGGTGTTGTTGAAGTAGAACAAGTATTCTAATACAAAAAGACTGACATTTAGGTGTCAGTCTTTTTTATTCCATCTCCACTCTTATATATAACCAAAAACTCGCCAATTGGCGAGTTTTTTATATACTCTTTATTTCCTGTACCTGCTCTACTCTACAGCCAACTAGATCAATATCAAGGCACTCTACATCGCAATTTTTAAAATCATGAGAAAGCTTTTCTGCCAATTCATTTCCTTTGCCTTTTTCAATAAAGCAAATAACAGTAGGACCAGCACCACTTAATGCTGAGCCATAGGCTCCAAGTGCTTCGACCTTTTCTTGAACAGCTTGAATTTCAGGAATTAATTTTCCTCTATATGGCTGATGAAAAAGATCCTTGCTCATCATATTACCTACTAAATGCCAATCATTCGTAAGAAGTCCTGCAATAAGCATATTACTGATCGCACTTGCTTCAACTGCTGTTTTATAAGCTAACTCTTGAGGTAATACATTTCTCGCATCGCTTGTAAATACCTCATATTTTGGTACTACAACTACTGCGTCAACATTCACTTCTTTAACGCAAACCAGTTCTGTTTTGTCTTCTTGGTGAAGCCCAACGACAAGACCACCATACAGAGAAGCTCCAACATTATCTGGGTGTCCTTCTTCAAGGCTTGCAATCCGCAATTTTTCTTCATCTGTTAATTGAAGACCACAAAGCTGATTTGAAAGCTCTATACCAGCAATTATGGCTGCAGCACTGCTTCCAATTCCTCTTGCCATTGGAATGTCACTCCAAACCTTTACTTCACATGCTGGTAATGTTTGATTATAGTTTTCTGCTACCTTAATCGCCACTTTGGCAATCAAGTTTTGATCATTTGTAGGGATATCTTTTACATGGTCTGTCATCGGCAAGAAAATGCGCTCTTCTGCTTTTTTCACCTCAAGCGTTAAGTATTTACCTAACGCTAAACCAACCGAATCAAATCCAGGACCTAAATTAGCTGTACTCCCCGGAACTGTAATTTTTAACATGTCTCCTTCAATCATTGTACTGTAACTCCACTTAATTGCTGCAGGAATGTCTCTTCGTCATTTGGAAGAACAATCGGTTTAATTTCAGAAACATCAATAGCTGTGTTTGGATCTTTTAATCCGTTTCCAGTTAATACAGCTACTACCTTACTGCCTTCTGCAATTAAGCCTAATTTACGATGTTTGATTAAACCTGCGATCGATGCACAAGAACCAGGTTCCGCAAAAACACCTTCTTCACGTGCAATTAATTGATAGGCTTCTAAAATTTCTTCATCTGTCACAGAATCAATACGTCCTTCTGACTCTTCCTTCGCTTTTACAGCCGTTTCCCAGCTTGCCGGGTTACCGATACGAATAGCCGTAGCAACAGTTTCCGGATTTGCAATTGGCTCACCACGAACAATTGCCGCTGCTCCTTCTGCCTGGAATCCGTGGATTTTTGGAAGGCCTGTTTGTTTCTTTTCGTTATACTCTTTGAAGCCTTTCCAATATGCAGTAATGTTTCCAGCGTTTCCAACAGGGATTGCTAAATAGTCCGGGGCACTGCCTAGCTGCTCACACACTTCGAATGCAGCTGTTTTTTGTCCTTCGATACGATATGGATTAACAGAGTTAACTAATGTAATCGGCAATTTTTTGCTAATGTTTCGAACCATTGTTAATGCATGATCAAAATTACCTTGAATTGCGTAAATTTCAGCTCCATACATAACTGCTTGTGCTAATTTACCAAAAGCAATTTTCCCATCAGGAATAAGAACGATACACTTCATATTTGCTCTTGCTGCGTACGCAGCTGCAGCAGCAGATGTATTACCAGTAGAAGCACAGATAACAGTGTCACTGCCTTCTTCCTTAGCCTTTGCAACAGCCATAACCATACCACGATCTTTAAAAGAACCAGTTGGATTTGTTCCCTCTGTTTTTACGTAAAGCTCAACACCCAGCTTTTCAGATAGCTTAGGTAGATGAATAAGAGGAGTGTTCCCCTCCTGTAAAGTAAGTTTTGGTGTATTTTCAGTTACAGGTAAAAATTCTGCAAATTCTTGGATAAGGCCTTTCCACATCATATTGATCCGTTCCCTTCTACACGATACGTGCTTTTAACTTCTTCGACGACTTCTAAGTCATTTAATTGCTGTAAAATATCTTCAAAATCACTTTGAGCTGCTTTATGTGTGACAATGACGATTTCTGCTAGGTTACTATTTTTAATAGGTAATTGAAGAATTTTTTCAAAGCTCACGCCTCTCTCTGAGAAAAGAGATGTAATATTTGAGAATGCCCCAACCTGATCCTTTGCACTAATTCTTAAGAAATGCTGAGCGTAAATATGCTCTGGGCTTTTAATTGTTTATCAAATTGAGGGACAACAGCACTGCGGCCGTTCACATTCAATCTCATGTTTTTCATAACTCCAACTAAATCAGAAACTACAGACGTTGCAGTAGGAAGACTTCCTGCACCAGGACCGTAGAACATAGTCTCCCCAACAGCTTCACCATAAACATAAACAGCGTTGTACTCATCGTTTACTGCTGCAAGTGGATGTGTTTCTGGTAGTAATGTAGGTTCAACAGACACTTCAATCTTTCCATTTTCACGTTCCGCTATTCCAATTAGCTTCATCGTATAGCCTAGTCGCTTACTGTAGCTGATGTCATCATCAGATACACTAGAAATCCCCTTAACATTTACATCATCTAAATCAACATGCATTGAGAATCCTAGTCTTGCAAGGATTGCCATTTTTCTTGCTGCATCCAATCCTTCTACATCTGAAGTTGGATCCGCTTCTGCAAAGCCTAAGTCTTGTGCTTCTTTTAGTACCTCATCATAAGCACTTCCTTGCTTTGTCATTTTTGTTAAGATAAAGTTTGTTGTACCGTTAACAATTCCCATCATCTTCGTAATACGATCTGAAGCTAAAGCCCTCAGCTAGTGTACGTAGAATTGGAATACCACCAGCTACACTTGCCTCATAAAATAGGTCACAGCCGTTATCAGTTGCAATAGAAAGCAATTCTGTTCCGTACACAGCCATTAAATCCTTGTTCGCCGTAACAACATGCTTTTTAGCCTTCAGTGCTTCAATGAGGTGTTTACGAGTTTCTTCAACACCACCCATTACTTCAATAACAACATCTATGTCAGGGTTTTTAATCACATCGTCTACGTTTGTTGTAAGCATTTCTTTATCAATATGAACTTGTCTTTCTTTTTCTAACGTTTTTACGACAACCTTTTTAACCTTAACAGGGCAGCCTACTTGGTGCATAAGTTTATCTTGATGGTCTTCTATAATC
Source organism: Metabacillus endolithicus (assembly GCF_023078335.1). GTDB lineage: Bacteria > Bacillota > Bacilli > Bacillales > Bacillaceae > Metabacillus > Metabacillus endolithicus. Next base: position 1,628,808 of record NZ_CP095550.1, read on the forward strand.
TTTACAACACCACTACCAACCGTCCCGAGACCTAAAAGTCCAACATGAATTGCCTCCACAATATCCCACTCCTTTTTGTTTATCTATAAAGTACAATTGTACTCTCATAAAAGACACAATGAATATACTTGTCATTATAAAATGTAAAGAACTGTTTTACAAGGGTGAATTTTCAGTTTTTATAATAAAAACGTTTTCAAGTGAAAAATAGGGTCATAATTACCCCTTACTTCAAACATCATTAAATCGTTACTTTTGTTTTAGGCTCTTCTCCGCTTAGAACAGCTTTAATATTCGTTGCACAAAGATTCATCATCGAATATCTCGTTTCAAGACTAGCACTGCCGATATGTGGAAATGCCACAACATTGTTCAATCCCACTAAAGGATGATCAGCTTGTATTGGTTCATGTAAAAACACATCAAGTCCTGCTGCCGCAATTTCTTTATTTACTAAAGCCTGATAAAGGTCTTCTTCATTTACAACCGCACCTCTACTTGCATTAATAAAAATCCCTGTATTTTTCATTTTCTTAAATGCCTCTAAATCAAATAGATTTTTTGTTTCTTTTGTAAGTGGTGCAAGGCATACAACGAAATCAGAGGAAGTTAACAGCTCATCAAAACGACAAAACTTTGCTCCTAATGTTGTTTCAGCTTCTTCATTTCTAGTTCGATTATGATAAAGAATCTTCATGTCAAAACCAGTTGCCCGCTTCGCAACAGCTTGTCCTATTTTCCCCATTCCAACAATGCCGATCGTTTTATGATGAACATCGTGACCAGCTAAAAGAAGAGGAGCCCCAGCTTTTCCATTGATTATCTTTGACATAATCCGCTGCCTCTATTAATCTTCGTGCTGATGTAAGTAATAACCCAAACGTTAAATCAGCAGTTGTATCTGTAAGGATATCAGGAGTATTGCAGACAACTATCCCTTTTTCATTTGCATATTGTACATTAATATTATCAAAACCAACCGCTAAATTGGCTACAACTTTAAGCTGAGTTCCTTTGTCTAGTAACTCCTGATCAATTGAATCAGAAAGCATCGTTAACAAAGCGTCTGCATTTGTTACTTTTTCAAGCAACACCTCTCTAGGGCATGGCTTCTCTTCTTCAGCCCACATTTCAACATCAGCTATTTCGTAAAGTGGCTGCAGCTGTTCTTCTGAGCATTTTCTTGTTACATATATGTAAGGCCTTTTCATTTTCTCACCTCTTACGTTAGTTTAAGACAATATATATTTTACCATAATTTTCAATGACTGCTTACTAGGGGAGTAACCAATAGTTTAATAAACGGAGTTTTTCCGGTTATCCTGAAGAATGGAACTCGGTTGGTGGATATTAGCGGAATTCTTCCGGTTAAGCAAAGGAAAATGGTCGATTTTCATCTTTTTTGATTAAATAGGCGGAATCTTTCCGTCTATTTAATCTATTTTTTGTGCTATTTCCCTCATTAAGAGGAATTTCTCCGCTTATTTCCTGAGGGTTCTTGTAGATTTGACAATCGCTTAAATGGGTGCTTATTTTGATATAAAAAATGCTTGGAGCATATATGTCTCCAAGCATTTTCCTTTGCTGAACTACATGCTAAATTTAATCCTAGTGTTAACTACTATATGAAAAGCTATATTTATACGTATTTTGTACTTCAAAACCGAACCCTTTAGGAAAATCAGGGTTTGGTTCAAACCTACCTTATCGCAAGCCAATCAATTGCAGGGACAGAAATCCTTCTTGTTCTTATCGTTAACATACTTGAGTAAGCTTTTAAAAATTCTTCATACTGTCCTGATCTTTTTAAGATTTCTTTCATTCGGTCTTCAAATCTCGGTTGTTGGTCTTCTGGTGATAAATAGTATTCTTCTACACACTCAAAATAATGAATTGGAAATAGCAGCCTGCTGTATATTAGTCTCCAGGAAAAGGGAGAAAGAGGAGTGGTACGATCATACTCTTCGAGGAATTTAAATCCCTCTGATCTAAGCTCTTCAGGTTTTCCCAAGAAATACTGCCTCATATATTCCGCTAAATCCCGACTACTATGATCAAACACCCAATCTGTTGGAGACTTTATACACATGCTAGGATTCCATGTGTATTCATGAAACCTCTGGTGACAAATTGTCCCTGAGTCAATCGGCTGTGGTTCTTCATCCAATTCTGTGTCAACTAAATATTGAATAGCATTTTCTGATAATCCCACATAATATGGGAAAGATTCAACAAACAACTTTTCAAATGCAGAAAGTGGTTGACTTTGAACTTTCCCCTCCAGAACATCTCCAATTGATCCAGTCTTTTTTCCCAAAGAATTTTCCACTGACCGATCCGCTGCGTTTTCGATACTTGATATGGATAAGCCCTTGCTTTTGAATGAAAACGCGCTAAATCCCTTCCTAATAGGTTAAACCTGCTCTGTGTATAGGATGAACATTTTAGTACAGCATATCTAACTGAATCTTGCTCAAAAAACAAGTGATTCTGTTTCGTTAAGACCATAGTGGCTAAATGAGGTTCCCCTTTTTCAAGCATATATTGACTTAATTGATACAATTCATATAGCTCTTCCTCTTCAATATGCGATACAGGAACAATAATAAATTGATTATTATGCAGGCTAAACGAGTCATAATTCCCTAATTTACTTATTTCTCTTACCTTTATCCCATACTCTTCATAAATGGTTTGTTTCATTTCCTTATCCTCCCAGCAATAACCCCATACTAATCATAATCATTTATTCTTATCTTTATGATTAGACTAAAAAGAAAATAAGTTATTAGAAGGAAATTACCCTTCTATAAAGAATTTATCTTTATTCAGGTTATTAGAGAGTAAAACAAGGGAATGATTAGAAATGAACTGATTTCTAAAATACGATAAGATACGTTTTTTATTCGTATATATCAGTGATTCATTTCATACAATGAATAAATACACAAAAAGTCTCGTCTACTGACGAGCCTTAAAGGGAAAGACAGAGGTATTGGCACTTATCTAATATTAAAAATAACTTCTGTGACATTGCTTTCATAACGTACAAAAAAAGAATTGGGTGATAAAATGAAAAGTGAAGAGAAAATGGACATTGTTGAAAAAACAGCAAGAGATTGGCTAGTTAAACGAGGTGTAAAGCTGGAGGATATCGCAGACCTTGTATACTTCTTACAAGAAAAATATCATCCTGATCTCAAAATGGACGATTGCTTGGATAATGTAGATCGTGTCCTTACAAAAAGAGAAGTACAAAACGCTATTCTTACAGGAATTCAGTTTGATATTCTCGCTGAAAAAGGACAACTAGAGGAGCCTCTTCAATCTATTATCGGCACTGATGAAAGTCTTTATGGAGTAGATGAGATTTTAGCATTTTCGATTGTTAACATATACGGCTCCATCGGCTTTACTAACTATGGATATATTGACAAAATGAAGCCAGGTATCCTTCAATACCTTAATGATAAATCGGGTGGAAAATGTCATACATTCTTAGATGACATTGTTGGTGCAATTGCAGCAGCTGCTTCTAGCAGACTTGCTCATCGTGCCAGAGATGTAGAATAAAAACGTTTTAAAAAGCTACTTCCATTTGAAAGTAGCTTTTTTACATTGCATTTCAATTTATATGTTTCAAGTAATCACTCAATGAATCTATTGTATAAGTTGGTTGACTATTATATTGCTTTAGTAGCTCCTTCGTCGTTACACCAGTATGGACAAGCAGAGTATCAATTCCACAATTCATACCTGCCATTATATCTGTATCGTAATTATCTCCAACCATTAATGTATCTTCTTTTGCTACTCCCAATACCTCTAATGCTTGTTCAACAATAATTTTCTCCGGCTTACCAATAAATACAGGTGCTGTATTAGTTGATACAGCTATGACAGATGTTAATGCACCATTTCCAGGTAATAACCCTCTTTCAGTAGGAATTGCGATATCTGCGTTTGTGGAAATGAAGGCTGCACCGTTTCGTACGGCAATGCAGGCTTTTGCATATTTTTCATAAGATATGTCTCGATCAATTCCCACAACAACAAAATCTGGATTTTCATCAACTAAATGATGTCCGCTTGTTTGGATAGCCTCCCTTAAGCCTTCTTCCCCAATCATATAAACAGTTGCCTGATCCTTTTTTTGCGCGATATAATTCGCTGTTGCCTGACTTGTCGTAAATACCCGATCCTCTGAAGCCTGTATTTGAAATTCATTTAATTTCTTGGCAACTTGTTTAGGTGTTTGAGAAGAGTTGTTCGTAACAAACAGATATGGAATCTCATTTCTAACTAAATAGTCAACAAAATGACCTGCTTCCTCAATTCGCTCAGTTCCTTTATACATCGTTCCATCTAAGTCGATTAAATACCCTTTGTATTTTTTCAAAAGTATTCCTCCCCAAGTTGTTTAACCTATTCATTGAAAGGCTAGTAATAAAAACAAAGAGGATGACAAGTATTCGTCATCCTAATGGTTTAAATGCTGAGACTGGCCCCAATTCATTTTCTATGTAGCTTCGAACTTGAGCTGGGAATGAAGTAATTCCTGCTTTATGAGAAGTAACAACCTGCTGTAGCTCCTCATGATTAATTTCTAAATAATCCTGAACAAGTTGTTTTCTAAGAAGGATCACTTGTTTTAAGTCATTTGCCTGTGCTTGAGTAACTACTTTTTCATCTAAAAGTATGTCGATAATGTCTTCGTAACTGCCAGGATCTCTCATAATGAATCCATCAATCATCGAATTTCCCACATCTACGACCGTTTCAATGAACATATGACAAATTCTTTCTAGTCCTGCCTTCTCTATTTCTTGATTCCAAGATGTTTGATTATTAAAGAGTTTTATCTGTTCTTCCAGAAATGATAATTTTGCCTCTATTTGGTCACGATCTACAAAATACAAGTAATCACCTTCCTATACTAAAGCAACACGATCCTTCTGTAATTGTCCAGGCTTTGCATAAAAGTATCCTTGTGCTAAATCAACCTGGTTTCTTTTGAGAACCTCTGCTTCTTCTTTCTTTTCAATACCTTCAGCTACTACTAAGGAGCCTGTTTCTCTGGCAATTAAAATAAGTCCTTTTAGCATTGATTCCTTTACCTTGCTCGTGTCAATATCTTGAATGACGGATCGATCTATTTTTATAATGTCCGGAAGAAGCTCACTTATTGTATGTAAACTAGAATATCCTGCTCCTGTATCATCAACAGCTATTCTAAAGCCCTTTTGACGTAATTGTTTTATATTATCATGGAAAAATTTTAAGCCTTCAATTGAATCTCGCTCAGTTACTTCAAAAATCATCCTTCTAGGCTCGATATCAGGGTACCGCGTTAACAGTTTTTCGAGTCCAGGAATAAACCGTTTATTCCCAAGTGTAATTGGAGTGAAGTTTAAAAATACATCATCCATACAACCTACTGAATTGATCAAATGAAATGCTTTCTCAAGGACTAAAAGTTCAAGATCATAAATTAAATTGGATTGCCTCGCTAATGAAAATAATTGTAAAGGACTCTCAAATGCAGTATCTTTAGGTCCTCTTGTCAAAAACTCCCATGCTTTAATTTGATTTGTTGAAAGGTCTATGATTGGTTGAGCTAACAGACTAATATCCTGCTTTTGAATAATATCACGCATTTTTAATAACGTTTCTATATATCGTGACTGAATTCGCTTTTCAGCCATTGCCACTGCTTGTTGTTGTGCTGTATATAGCGCATCCTGGATAGTTGAATGCTCTCTTTCAATGAACATATAACCGATTTCAAAAGATTGGTTAAAATAAGGATACTTTGTAAACATCCATCTTTCTAACCTTGGCACTAGTGTTCGGATAAGATTTTCAATATACACAACACTTTGCTTATCATCATTTATTTTAAAGAAAATGGTTAATCCTTCACTGTAATAATCGTGAACAACAAGTAAGTCTGAGTTGTATGGTGAATCTTCAACAATACTTTTGAATCCTGCTCTTAGATCTCTTTTATATTCCTCTAATTGTACCGGTTCCAATTGTTGAGAAAATTCACGAAGATTCGAAATAGTCATGACTACTACAGCAACCTGATGTCCACTAAACATCGCTTGATGGACACCTTCTAAAATCGGGTCTCGAAGTACAAATTTAGGTGGATAGAACTTTAATTTGCTTTTATGTAAAAATAGTTTACTCCATTTTCTTAAACGCCTATAATGTTTTTCACATAGCCCACTTATCATATTATGTACTCAACCCTTCTGACATTAACTATACGTAGTAACATTTTAACATATTTTTCTGTTTTTCGACTTTTTTTTGAAAAAATTATTTTCATTTTGTTCTATTTATGATTGAGGTTTTCTCAGGACTTATTTCTTCTGATATGATAAGGTATGGATGAAATCTGGGTAATTAAGGAGAGATATAATGTCTGAACGATTTTTTTTATATGATGATACAGTTGATACAAAAACAAGGTTTGTAAGCTTTGTGGGGGAAAATCAGCGATTCGATCTGGCCATTGTTCAAAGTGACCGTTATTATGGTAAGCATCTTGTTTTGGATATACAAAGTAATCGCTTTGCCATTATTGGTGAGGATGATTTAAAGGAACCAGGATACATAGAATATGCTTATCAGCTAAATGAAGAAGATGCAGCAGAGCTCCGTGATTTTTTATATGAATTAATGTGATGTATGTTAAGGTGATTTTCCGTAGAAACTACCGATTAAAAGGTAGGTGACCTATGATGGATGATAAAGAAAAAGAAACGTATACCGATTTTTCAAATGTAGAAACACAACGTAACTTTTTAATTCCTGAACAACTTCCCGAGGGTCCTTATGGCTCACCGCGAAATAAAGATGAGCCTGTTACTAATAAAAGTACACCTTGGCAGGAAGGACAACGTTATTATAGTGCCTTTAATTACGAAAATAAATCACTTCATCAAAATTTGGAGCGACATGATATGCCGGCTCATCCAACCCATGATGACCCTAGCAAAAATGAAGAACCACCTTATACGTCAAAATAAGATGGTTAATTAGGTAACGTGACTACTTTTTGTCACGTTATTTTTTTATTCTTTTTAAAACAAAGTACGCACAGCCGAAATTACAGTATTCAAATATGTACTCATCAAGGGTACTAATTTTTGTGTCATATGTTGCTTTTTGATTTTGATCATCAAAAAAACCACGAAGCCTTAGCTGACTATAGCCCCAATCTCCAACAATAAAATCGTATTTATTTAAAATTTCGCTGTATCTTTCTTTAAAAGCCTCTTCGTTAAAACCGTTTTTTTCTTCCTTTACTAATTCAAAATGCTGGTTTTGAACACTTATCATGATTTCACCTCATCCATATTCCTTATTCTTATCATAATCTAAACATCTTCAACCATCAATTGCTAAGAAAATTTCATGACATTTTGGTAACTATAAAAGAAGAGGAGGTGCTAATATTGATAAAAACCAAATTAGCGGTTAGTATTGTAGGTTTATCTTTATTAACAGCATGTCAGTACGGTGCAGAAGAAGATACTTCTTTTATGCATGAAAGTGGAAATACAATTAATGTAAGTGATCGTACTGATTTATACAACGAAGAAGGTTCGCCAAATGCAAATGATAAAGGAGCAAACTTCGGGTTTGTTCGACATCAAAAAAGCGGCATTCCTCAAGATATAGCCTATACTCCTACACCTGGAATGGACCGAGAAGCTGTTGCCAATTCGATTAGCAGCTTAAGTGTTCAGCTACCTAACGTTAATGATGTAGCAACATTAGTTACAGATGAAGAAGTGTTAGTCGCTTATGAAACGGATTCAGATAATCGTTTTGAAACAGCCGATCAAGTAAAGAAAACAGCCTTATCAGTTATTCCACGTTATTATCACGTGTACGTTTCTGATAATCCAAATATGATTCAGCAAATTCAAGCCTATAAGCCACTTGATTCAACAAGTCGGGATATTGATGAAATCTTAACAGATACAATTAACAAGATGCTTGAGTCTCCTCAAGGCCGTGCTTTAAATAATGGCGAAAATGCTAATGGCGAAGGCTATGGAGAAATGAATGAGGATATCGATGATGATATGAAGGACGATTATGAAAAATCCCGCTATGAAAAGGAAAAAATGCAATAAAAATAAAATGGAACTGTCACTTGACAGTTCCATTTTTCACCAATAATTAAGCTTGTGCTTGCTTTTGTTTAGCTGCCGAATTTACTTGTTCATCTGCATGATAGGATGAACGAACAAGGGGACCAGCTTCGCAATGGCTAAACCCTTTACTTAATGCAATTTCACGTAGTTCAGCAAATTCATCTGGATGATAATATTTTTGAACTTTAAGGTGTTTTTTCGTTGGTTGCAGGTATTGACCAATTGTCATAATATCCACATCATGAGCACGTAAATCATCCATTGTTTCGATGATTTGCTCTTTTGTTTCTCCAAGACCAATCATGATACTTGATTTAGTTGGAATTTCAGGTTGCATTTCTTTTGCACGTTGTAAAAATTCTAAAGAACGATCATATTTTGCACGGGCACGAACTCTAGGTGTAAGTTCACGAACTGTTTCAATATTATGGTTAAGGATATCCGGCTTTGCATCCATTAACATCTTAAGATTCTCATAAACGCCACCCATATCTGAAGGTAGCACTTCAATTGTTGTAAATGGACTTTTACGTCGAATCGCACGAACTGTTTCAGCAAATACTTGTGCTCCACCATCTTTTAGGTCATCACGAGCTACTGCAGTTACAACTGCATGTTTAAGATTCATAAGTGCAACCGAGTCTGCTACGCGTTCTGGTTCTGCTAGGTCTAATTCAGTAGGAAGGCCTGTTTTAACAGCACAGAATCGGCATGCACGAGTACATACAGCACCTAAAATCATAAACGTAGCTGTACGACGAACAATCCCAACATTCATGAATATTTGGACATCTAGCCTCTTCACAGACAGTGTGTAAATTTTGCTCTCTCATAAGCTTTTTTAAATCTGTATAGTTCTCGTTCGTGTTTAATTTTATTTTTAACCATTCTGGCTTACGTAGATATTCTTCCTTTTTCGCCATCTGATTCATCTCCATTATGTAATCTATTTATAGTTGTCCACTAATCAAGCTATTTCAATATACGTTTCCACTTTAACATAAGGAAACGAGTCGGACAAGGAAAAGGACTGTATGTAATTTCTAACATTTTCTATTAATGAAATACAAATTGAAAACCAAACTATAAAAAGATACTTCCATGAAATTTGTTATTGACAAGGATTGGACTTTTACAGGCAGTATTACCTTTTAAATTGATACCAGGTACCACTGCCAGTGAAGGTGTGATTCAATTTGGAACAAATGAAAGGAGCTCATTACTGTGCAAAAAGTACTTTCCTTTATGATCATCTTCTTCATGATGATCTCTGTTTCAGCACATCAAGTTGCCTATGCTGCTGAAAAATCCGACCAAGAAAAAGAATCTGAGAAGCTAATGAGCTTATATACAAAAGTAGAAACATTAACGAACATACCTTGGTATGTATTAGCTGCAATTGATCAATATGAAAGGAATGTTCGTCATTCAAGAAAAGACATTCCAAAAGCTAATGGGTCCATTGAAATTTATATCAAACCCGAAGTATGGGCAGGGCCACTCAATCCAAATATGCAGGATACAAATCCTAGAAGCATAGGTTTATTTGGAGGAATTGGAGAGGATGGTAATGGAGATCAGGTTGCCGATCCAACAAATGATGAAGACATCCTCTATTCTTTTGCGCATTATTTACAATCATATGGATCTGATTTGGAAAATTTAAAGATTGGCTTATGGGATTATTATCAACGTGATAAAACAGTTGGACTCATTTTAGGTCATATGAAATTATATAAAAAATATGGCCACTTGGATTTAGATAAGCATGCATTCCCTGTCCCTTTAAAACATAACTATAGTTACAAAAATACGTGGGGAGATGCCCGCGGCTGGGGTGGCAGAAGAATTCATGAAGGAACTGACATTTTTGCAAACTATGGGGTTCCTGTAAGAGCAACTTGTTACGGAGTTGTTGAGATGAAGGGGTGGAATCGATATGGTGGTTGGAGAGTAGGGATACGCGATATCGACAATACGTACCATTACTTTGCCCATTTAAATGGTTTTGCGGATGGTCTCCAAACAGGACAAGTTGTCGAGCCAGGTCAATTAATTGGATCAGTAGGAAGCTCTGGTTATGGCCCTCCAGGTACAGCTGGGAAATTCCCACCACACCTACATTATGGCCTATATAAAGATAACGGTCGTACTGAATGGTCATTTGACCCGTACCCTCACCTGAAGTCTTGGGAACGTGCTGAACGAAAAAGAAAATAACGTCGACAAAACTCGGGGCGTGCCTGTCACTTCCCGAAATGCACAAAAAAGAGGCTGATTTTCTCAGCCTCTTTTCATTTATTTTTGTTTGGCTTTGATCACAGCATTTGTAATACTTGCGGCCATTCCGCCCCAAATGATCACTATACCGATAATCATCATCGCAATCGCGCTTCCGCTCATTACTGTGATACCTCCTTTTTAGTAGATGAAGATAATGAATTGTCTGTTGATTTGCGTTTAATTGTGAATAATACTCCGACAAGCATTGCTCCAATTGCAACTGTCCAACCCCAGTTAAATAAGAATCCTAACGGGTAATCACCGTATGGAGCTGTTAAGTTATTACGTAAGTTATCAAACATCATGTATCCTAAAACAACAGGAGTGATGAAGCCTAAGCATACTCTCCACCATGTACCAACTTGGATATCTGACATTGAGTTAGCATGTGATTGAAGATTTTTTAATTCTTTTGCGAACCATGCCACAGCAATAACCTCAAATAAACCAGCTAATGCTACACCAAATTGATTAATAAAGTAATCAGCAGAATCTAAGAAGTATAATCCGCCTTTAGTTGCAAAGATAATAGATACTAGTGCAGATAAACCTCCACCAAAAGCAACTGCTTTCGTTCTCGATACCTTAAATTTCTCTTGTACACCAGCAACAAACGTTTCTACGATCGAGATTAATGAAGATAATCCAGCAAGTACTAATGAACCAAAGAATAAGAAACCAAAGAAACCGTTAAGTGCAGGAAACTCATTAATAATTTGTGGGAAAACAACGAACGCTAAACCTACACCAGCAGAAACAACCTCACTTACAGGGACACCCTGTTGAGCTGCCATAAACCCTAGAGCACTAAATACACCAATACCTGCTAATAATTCAAACGCAGAATTACTGAAACCTGTAATAAATGCATTGTTTGTAATATCTGATTTTTTAGGTAGGTAGCTTGAATAAGTAATCATAATAGCAAAAGCAATTGATAAACTAAAGAAAATTTGACCGTATGCTGCTACCCATACTTTTCCATCAGCAATTTTACTCCAATCTGGTTTGAAGAAGGCATCTAAACCAGCTGCTGCTCCATCTAATGTTAACGCACGAACAACAATAATACCGAATAATATAACAAGTGCAGGAATGAAAATTTTGTTTGCAACTTCAATACCTTTTTTAACACCAGCAAAAAGGACACCTAATGCAACAACCCAAACAATAACTAAAGGAATAAATACACCTGGAACTAATCCTCCAAATTGACCTGGAGTTTCAGCTAATTTTAAATATTCACCAAATAAGAACCCTTCTGTATCTTTCCCCCAGCTTAAGTTGAAAGAAAAAACAGAATAAGACATTGCCCATGCGATAATAACAGCATAATATGTTGAAATGACAAACGAAATAGCAACCTGCCACCAACCAATCCATTCTGATCCTTTACTCATTCTTCCTAATGACATTGGAGCCGACCCACGATATTTATGACCAATCGTGAACTCCATTACTAATAATGGGATACCAGCTGTTAATAGAGCAAATAGATAAGGAATAAAGAATGCTCCTCCTCCATTTTCATATGCTGTTGCCGGAAATCTCCAGATATTTCCTAAACCTACTGCAGAACCAACAGCCGCTAGAATAAAGCCAGCCCTTGTTCCCCACTGTGGGCGATTTTCCATAATTTTTCCTCCTCTTCTCATCTCTCACTTAAATGTGGAAACAATTAGAAATTATATAATTTTCTGATTATTTATTATAATCTATACATAGTATAATCGGACATTATTCCTATGTCTACAAAAAATTTTGAAAAAATACTATTTTAAGATGATATTTTCAGAAATTTTAGATTCTATTAAATAGAATATGGAAATACTTTATACATTTACATACAAAGACAATATATCCCTTTATTTCTTTAATTCTTAAAAGTTGTAAAATGAAATAGTAATCATAAATATTTTATAACTTCTAAATATTCAGTATCTTATGAGCGTGCCCTATTATTACAAAACATTAATATTACTATTCAATTAATAATATTATTCCTTAATGATGCAAAAAAGAAAGGCTATCGCCTTCCTTTTTATACTGCTTTTGCTCTTTTTGCAAAAATGAAAATAAACCCTACTAATAAGATAGCTATTGTAAGTAAACCAACTAAACTACTACCCGTAAAACCTAAAACAAGATAACCGATTGTAGCAAAGCCTCCACCAATTAAGGCGTACGGTAACTGAGTCAATACGTGATCAATGTGATGACTTCCTGCTCCCGTAGAGGATAGTATTGTTGTATCAGAAATTGGTGAACAATGATCACCTAATACAGAACCTGCAAGAACTGCTGCCATAGCCGCAAGCAACATATTGATATCAGTAGCTGCAGTAATTTCACCTGCAATTGGTAACATAATTCCAAATGTTCCCCAAGAGGTACCAGTTGCAAACGCCATGAATGCTGCCAAAATAAACATTACGACTGGTAGATAAGATAAGTTAAGGTTAGATTTTTCAACAATTCCTGCTAAATATTCCCCTGTACTTAATTGACCAATCAAATCTACAATAACCCACGCAAATAATAAAATGTAGATAGCTGGTAACATTGATTTAACACCTTCAATGATTGCAAGGGGCAAATAACGTCCACTAATTCCTCTACTAAAAAATAATATGATTGTGATAGCTAGTCCAAATAGTCCACCATATAATAGCGATGCTGAGACATCTGTATTTTCAAAGATTGCAAAAATATCTACAGCTGATTTATCTTCAATTGCTGAATAACCTGTATAAAGCATAGATGCTACTGTACCAATAATTAACGAAAGAATAGGCCAAACAAGGTTACCTATTGTCCCTTTATCACTTGTTGGTAAATCTTCTTTGATTTCCCCCAGTGCTTCTTTTGAAGGATCAACTACTTGTCCAGTTTGAATCGCACGATCTTCATGAACTTTCATACTGCCAATATTTATATTGAAATAAGCTACTGCAAACACAAGAATTAATGCAGCAAAAACATAGTAGTTCATCGGAATCATCGTCATAAAAGCGCCAAGCGGAGTAAACTCAGTAACACCGTGAGTAGTTAAAATCGTCGCAATCATTGCAATGATATACGCTCCCCAGCTTGAAATTGGTGAAACAACACAAACTGGTGCAGATGTTGAATCAATTATATAAGCAAGCTTAGCTCGTGAAACCTTTTGACGATCTGTTATCGGACGGCTAACTTGTCCAACTGCAAGCGCATTAAAATAATCATCTATGAAAATGAGTATTCCTAATATCGCTGCTGTAAATTGAGCTCCTGCACGAGTTTTCACACGTTTTTGTGCCCATTCACCAAATGCACGGCTGCCTCCAGAAATAGAAATAAGTGCTGTTACAATTCCTAAAATTAGTAAAAATAAAATGATATAAACATTCCAAGTATTTAATTCACCTTCAGAAATGAAAATACCTTTAACAGCATTTAAAATGACCATCCCTGAATCTGCAATTGAAAATTCCTTTAGTAATAACGCTGCTGATACAATCCCCACTCCAAGAGATAACAATACTCTCCTTGTTAAGATAACCATCAAGATGGCAATTATCGGAGGGATAATTGAAAAAATAGTGCCTGACATGATGCAAAATGCCTCCCTGTTCTTATTATTGGAAGTATTTGATACTGATTGTAAGGAACAATGCACCCTAAAAAAGTGCATAGAAAAAGAGTAACGATAGAAAATAACTATCATTACTCTTATTTGAATAATGTTATGTTATCCTCCATCTCGATCAGTAGTACCTCCATTATAGTTTTCTATAATGACAGTATTACCTTTATTCAACGTAATACCAGCAAATGAAGCCTGACTAGCTATCACTCACTTCGGCAAAAACCCCTTTTCAATACGATCATCGTTGTCATTCTCACATATTGTACTCTTGGTTTCTGCGCCTCTACCTCATCATGAGATAAGGTGATGTAGGTCAATATTTAATTAACTTTCAATAGTTTAGCAAAATAGTAGTCAAATGACAACTATGGAACTGCTGGTAATTCAATGGCAGGTGCATTTTCTCCACTTTCATTGTAATATTGTGGAACATCACCATGTGCTGCAATGTCAACAATAGGAATTGTATTTGTAATGGTAACAGGCTTTGTTGAGAACGGGATAACAACCTGTACTGTTACTTCTACAATAACAGAAATTTCATGAACCGCACTATTAATTCCATATTCCTTTAATGTTCTTTTAATATCGGTATGTACATCACCTATTAAGTAAAAACGAACTGGAATATCTGGACCTATTGTACTTAAAATCGCATTATCCGTTATTTGTCCTAAAGGAATCGAATAAACAATTCCATCATCTAATTCCATTTCCTGATTGTCTGTTGTATGAAAATTCCCTTTTTCAATTTCAGTTAATTTCCTTGTGATGTTATCAGTTATTCGATCTAATTCTGCTCGAACAACTGCTGAATTAAATCGGATTGTATTTGTATTGCCATTGTTATCCTTATCTATTATAACAAGGTTTTCTTGATCCTTTTCTGTCTCTTCTTTTACAGCTTCATGGATAATGGTTGTTGCAACTGAAGAAGCTTCGAGCTTAGCGATGTCCATAATAGCAGGTTCTACTTTACTATCTACATACCAAAAACTACTAGCTGTTAGAATTGTAAATATAACAAGTGTTAGTAACAGTACATATCGAAAAGGTAAAGGCCCTTTGCGCGGGCGTCGACCGCGAAACTTAGCCAAAACAAATCCCTCCTTTACAAGCTATGTTTATGCATGACAGGAGGGATGTACGCTTACTTTTTTATTCATTCTAAACTTTTTATTGTTTTAGGGACAATACAGGCTTGCTTCTTACTTAAACCATTTTAAGTAAAGCATCTTTTCCTGTTGTTCCCACAGAGATTCCCAATTTTTCTGCTTCATATGTGACAGATTCCAGTGGTGCTTCAAGTAGTTGATCGATTGTCCGGACACCAACAGCACGACCAGCAATAATTCCTCGGTCTTTAAGCTTTTCATTTAGTAATGCAACATCAAGTGCTCCGCACATGATATATCCTTTATCGTTTGTAACTGCCATAAAATTAGTTTTAGGCAATGCAACTGTAATCGCTGTGAACTGTTTTCCTTCTATAACAACTGGAGTCATTGTAACCATTGTGTATCTACACTCCTTTCTTGATATATCTTTATGATTAAAGAAAGGATTCGTGTAGATACGCGCCTATTCATTTCTAGATTTTTCACCTAATTTCCAAGCTAATACATCTCTCAACAATTCAGGCATAAAAAACACCTTTTTCTCGGCATGACTGATTTCAGGATATAGTGGGCCAAGAGTAAACATATCGATCGTCGCTACAGCATAAACCCGTTCATATGAAATAGGTTTACCATTAACAAATATTTCTTTTACATGATCTTTGCCATCATCTAACGTTTCCATGTTTACTTCAATCCCGTCAAAAACCATTCGTCCCATTACTTTTCCTCTAAAGCCAAGACCTTTTAGCTTTAAATGTTCCATCTTCTCATCTCTTGATTGAACAATAACTTCTTTAAGAACATCACCTTTTAAATAAACTTTACACGGATTGATCGGATGAGGACAAATACGATGAAGATCTTTTCTGGTAACAGGTCCTTTTGGTAATGGTTCTAAAAGAATACCTGAGTTCACCATTGCAATCTCTCCATCACACCACTCCTTTATAGATTGAACAAGGAGTTTTGGGAATTCAGATTCTTGGTACCAATCTAAAGAAAGACCATTTTTTGAAACACCAATGACCTCCGAAAGAGTATTATCGGCTTGTATTGAAGATTTCTGTAACCATAACTCTGTTTCATTACAAATTATTTTCTGATCCTCCATTGGAAATAGAGAAGCTTTATAATGATGAAGTTTGTTAGTCTCAATAGAAATAGATAAAGAAATATGCCCAACATATTGACCATATTTTCCTGCACCTGCGATTAGGGTGTTATGAAGCTCAATCCCTTCTTTCAGAACATGATGGGTGTGTCCTCCAATAATAACATCAATATCAGGAAACTCTTTGGCTATAATTTCGTCATCACTTATTCCCAAATGAGACAAAAGTACAATCACATCACATTGTCCCTTTACTTGTTCAACAGTCTCCAATAAACTTTGAAAAGGATCTTTTATTTTCCATCCTAGTAATTCATAGAACTTTTCATAGAAAACCGTAACACCGAGCAAAGCAATCCTCGTACCACTGTTAAGTGTGATGATATGATAAGGAACAACCCAATTAGGCCTTTCTCCCAATTCTGTATATAGATTTGATAGTATTACCGGAAATGTGGCACGTTCATATAAAGAATCAAGATCTTCATGTGAAAAAGTAATTCCTTCATTATTTCCAATGGTCACTGCGTCATAATTTAACTGATTTAACAGTGTAACATTTGCTTTTCCCTTTGTTGCTTCAGTTATTGGATGAAACCGATCTGAATGATCTCCAATATCCAATAAAATCATTTGCTCATTTTGTTGATCATGCCATGCTTTTTTGTTTTTTATAAATTGAACGATAGCTGGCCAATTTTCAAAATGACTATGTAAATCATTAGTATGATAAAGGTGAACGGTTTCTAACATGTTCCTCTCTCCTTACTTAAACTCCACACTTATTACATCTCCTCATGATCTTGAAACAAACTTAATTGTTTTTCAGCTAATCCCGTATAGTGAAGATTTAGTAGATTTATCATCATCTTCGCATTATCTGCCGCATCTCCACCTGAGTTGTTATTAAAGAGCATATAGGTTGTTTCTGTTCTTTGCTGAATCTCAGCTAAATGTTCTTTCCACTCTAATAACTCTTCTTCATTATAGCGATACAAATATCGAACATCTCGCCAATCATCTCCATTAGCCGGCTTATTCCATCCATATATATTTCTTCCATGGAGACGAATAAGTGTTTTATGAGGAGTAGTTGGCTTTAAAACGGTGGGAATTGATCTTTCACCAGCCTGAGGTTCATCCACTATACTATGAATCCATTTCTCTTCTTCCATAAACTGTAAGGTTTTATCATAATAACTAGAAGAAAACCACGAACGGTTGCGAAATTCTAATGCCACCTCTGTATCTCTCATTTTTTCTCTGCACCATTTTAAGTAAGCAACATTTTCTTTGTTACATGTAAACCAAGGAGGAAATTGAAATAATACCATAGCCAATTTATTTGCATTTATTAATGGCTGAATTGATCTTATGTATGCTGAAAACATATCAGCTTTGTTATCAAAGGGAATTTCTCCGCGAAGATGTCCTGTCATTCCTTGATATGCTTTTGCTATAAACTGAAATCCCTTTGGCGTATCTTTTACCCACTTCTCCATATTACGTTCCGGTTGGACAGCATAAAAACATGAATCAATTTCAACAGTTGGAAAATGTGCTGCATATTCTTGTAATTTATTCGTTGTATTCAAACCAGTATAAAGGGATTCATGGTCTCCCCATCCAGTTAAACCTATTTGAATGCTTGTCAATCAAAATCAATCCTTTTTAATTAACTGCTTTACATTAATTATACGACTCTTAGTGCTTTCCATAAACCTTAATAAAGTTTTACCCATACTATACCATGATTAGAAAAAACTCACATATTCTTTAACACTTTTTTTAAGTACTAAAAAGGACTGACAATTGTCAGTCCTTTTATATGAAAGTTATTAACCGATAGAACCTTCCATCTCGAACTTGATTAGACGGTTCATTTCTACTGCGTATTCCATTGGAAGTTCTTTTGTAAATGGCTCGATAAAGCCCATAACGATCATTTCTGTTGCTTCTTCTTCAGAAATTCCACGACTCATTAGATAGAATAATTGCTCTTCAGATACTTTTGAAACTTTCGCTTCGTGCTCAAGAGAAATGTTGTCGTTAAGAATTTCATTGTATGGAATCGTATCAGATGTTGATTGATTATCCATAATGAGTGTATCACACTCAATGTTTGATCTTGCACCTTCTGCTTTACGTCCGAAGTGTACAATTCCACGGTATGTTACTTTACCACCTTGTTTTGAGATGGATTTAGAAACAATTGTAGATGATGTGTTTGGTGCAAGGTGAATCATTTTTGCACCTGCATCCTGGTGTTGACCTTTACCAGCTAAGGCAATAGAAAGTGTCATACCACGTGCACCTTCACCACGAAGGATAACAGCTGGGTATTTCATTGTTAATTTCGAACCAATGTTACCATCGATCCATTCCATCGTTGCATTCGCATCACAAACTGCACGCTTTGTTACAAGGTTAAATACGTTATTAGCCCAGTTTTGAATTGTTGTGTAACGGCAGTAACCACCGTCTTTAACAATGATCTCAACAACTGCACTGTGAAGTGAGTTCGTTGTATAAACTGGAGCTGTACATCCCTCAACATAGTGTACATGTGCGCCTTCATCAACGATGATTAATGTACGCTCAAATTGTCCCATGTTTTCAGAGTTAATACGGAAGTATGCTTGTAATGGAGTATCAACTTTAACACCTTTTGGTACATAAATGAATGATCCACCAGACCATACAGCAGAGTTTAAAGCAGAGAACTTATTATCTGCTGGAGGAATTACTTTTCCAAAATGCTCACGGAAAATATCTTCGTTCTCTTTTAAAGCTGTATCCGTATCTTTGAAGACAATACCAAGGTCTTCAAGGTCTTCCTTCATGTTATGATAAACAACCTCTGATTCATACTGAGCAGAAACACCTGCTAAGTATTTTTGTTCAGCTTCAGGAATACCTAATTTATCAAATGTAGCTTTTATTTCCTCAGGAACCTCATCCCATGAGCGTTCCGATTTCTCAGAAGGCTTTACATAATACGTAATTTCATCGAAATTTAATGAAGCCATATCCCCACCCCATTGTGGCATTGGCATATTGTAAAAATGCTCTAATGATTTCAAGCGGAAATCCAGCATCCATTGTGGTTCATCTTTCATACGAGAGATTTCTTCAACAATCTCTTTCGTTAATCCTCGTTTAGAACGGAAGATGGAAACATCTTTGTCAGCAAAACCATACTTGTAATCGCCGATTTCAGGTGCCTTTTTTGCCATCTACATTCACTCCAATCAAATTAGATTTATTGGCGTAAGCAACCTATTCGTTGCCTTCTTTCACGCCCTTTTCCATAGCCTTCCAAGCTAATGTCGCACACTTTATACGAGCAGGGAATTTTGCCACTCCCTGTAATGCTTCAATATCACCTAAGTCGATATCATCATCATATTCTTTTCCTAACATCATATTCGAAAAGATTTCTGATAGCTTTAATGCTTCTTCTAATTTTTTACCTTTAATCGCCTGAGTCATCATTGATGCAGAAGACATTGAAATGGAACAGCCTTCTCCCTCGAATTTTGCATCTTTAACAACATCATCTTGTACATCAAGTGTTAAACGGATACGATCTCCACAAGTTGGGTTATTCATATCAATTGTAAGACTGTTGTCAAGGATACCTTTATTTCTCGGGTTCTTATAATGATCCATAATAACCTGACGATAAAGAGTGTCAAGATTTACATGATTAGACATTACTGAAGTACTCCTTTGTCTTTTTAATACCTGCAACAAGTTTATCAACTTCTTGTTCTGTGTTGTACAGGTAAAAACTAGCTCTTGCTGTTGCAGAAACCTTCAGCCATTTCATTAAAGGCTGCGCACAATGATGACCTGCACGAACAGCAATTCCCTCAGCATCTAAAACCGTTGCAACATCGTGTGGATGCACATCTTCTATATTAAATGTTACTAACCCTGTACGTTTCTCTGGACTAGGACCGTATATAGTTAAACCTTCTACTTGACTAAGCTGTTCATAAGCATATTTAGTTAGCTTACGATCATGAGCTTCTATGTTGTCAAGACCGACCTTCTCCAAGAAATCAATTGCTTCACCAAGTCCAATTGCCCCAGCAATGATAGGAGTTCCTGCTTCAAATTTCCACGGAAGCTCCTTCCATGTTGACTCGTGTAATCCAACAAAGTCAATCATTTCACCACCGAATTCAACAGGTTCCATCTTCTCAAGGAGTGCTTTCTTACCGTATAACACACCGATACCTGTTGGGCCACACATTTTGTGAGCCGAAAATGCAAAGAAATCACAATCTAAATCTCTTACATCCACTTTCATGTGTGGAGCACTTTGACAACCATCTACAACCATCACAGCTCCATGCTTATGGGCAACCTCTGTGATTTCTTTTATCGGATTAATCGTTCCAAGTACGTTTGATACATGCATGACTGATACAATTTTCGTATTTGATGTGACGGTTTCCTCAACATCCTTCAAATCAATTGTACCATCTTCTTGTAATGGAATATATTTTAAAGTGGCACCAGTAATTTTCGCTACTTGTTGCCAAGGAATAACATTGGCATGATGTTCCATATAAGTGATGACAATTTCATCACCTTCTTTTACATTTGTAAGCCCATAGCTTTGAGCAACAATGTTTAAAGCAGTAGTAGCACCTCTAGTAAAGATGATTTCCTGAATCGATTTTGCTCCAATAAATCTTCTAACCTTCTCACGAGCACCTTCATAACCGTCAGTTGCTCTAGTTCCCAATGTGTGCACACCACGGTGAACATTAGAATTATATTCTTTGTAATATGTGGAAAGAGCATCTATAACAGCTAGTGGTTTCTGAGAAGTTGCGGCACTATCCAAGTAAACGAGGTCTTTCCCGTTTACTTGTTGGTCCAAAATCGGAAAGTGCTGACGAATATCAGAGATATTCATTATTTAACTTTCCTTTCAATAACCTCAACTAACTGCTTTTTAACACCTTCAATAGGTAGTTCATTAACAACAGGTGCCAAGAAACCATGGATAACAAGACGCTCAGCTTCTACTTTAGGTATACCGCGGCTCATTAAATAATATAATTGGATTGGATCAACACGTCCAACAGAAGCAGCATGACCTGCCGTTACATCATCTTCATCAATTAATAGAATTGGGTTTGCATCACCACGTGCTTTTTCACTTAACATAAGAACACGAGATTCTTGTTCTGCGTTTGATTTCGAAGCACCATGCTCAATTTTACCAATACCATTGAAAATAGAAGATGCACTGTCTTTCATAACTCCATGTTTTAAGATATACCCTTCAGAATGTTTACCAAAGTGTACAACCTTTGTTGTGAAGTTTTGCTTCTGCTCTCCACGACCTACAACAACTGTTTTTGTATCACCGAATGAGCCATCGCCCATTAAGTTTGTAACATTTTCAGAAATTGTATTGCCATCATTCATTAAACCTAATGCCCATTCAATGCGTGAGTCACGACCAGCAACCCCGCGACGGTTTACATAAGTTGTTACTCCCTCTGCAAGAGTATCAACTGCACCGTATGTTACACGGGCATTTGTATTAGCAAATACTTCTGAGATGATGTTAAACACACCCTCAACATTTTGAACAGTAGAAATATAGTTTTCTACATATGTTACTGAACTATTATCATCAGCTACAACAATTACGTGGTTGAATAATGTTGTATTAGGGTTGTCGTGAACAAATACTGACTGAATAGGTTCTGCTACTTCTACATTTTTAGGGACATAAACAAATACCCCACCGTTATGAAGAGCTGCATGTAAAGCAGTTAAACGGTGCTCGTCAACCTTTACCCCGTCTGTCATAAAGTATTTTTTCAGCAAGTCAGAATGCTCTTTTGCTGCAGTATGGATATCTGTTAAGATGACACCTTTATCTTTTAATTCAGATGATAATGAAGTGTATGCAGCTGTATTGTTAACTTGAACATATAAGTTTTTAGTTGTAGACTCAAGGTCAATTAATGATTTTACATCTTCATGTAGATCAGCTAATGAGTCTAACTTTGCACTTTCAACAGTATGTTCTTTAAAATTTGTGAAGTTCCATTTATCGATTTTTGTTTTATCCGGTTTAGGCATAGGAAGATCCTCTAACTTGGCAAAAGCTTGTAAGCGAAGATCTGTAAGCCAATCCGGCTCACCAAGCTGTTTTGAATAGCTTGAGACATAATCCTGATTGATCGTTAATGTTTCCATCGTCTTAGTCCCCCTTACTATTATGCTTCTTGCCCAACAGTTTCGTCTTCAATACCTAGTTCTTGTTTAATCCAGTCATATCCTTCTGCTTCTAAACGTTGAGCTAGCTCAGGGCCACCTGATTTAACAACACGTCCTTGCATCATTACATGTACTTTATCTGGAGTGATGTAGTTTAATAAACGTTGGTAGTGAGTAATCATTAAGCAACCGAACTCTTCACTACGCATTTTGTTGATTCCTTGTGCAACGATTTTTAATGCATCAATATCTAAACCAGAGTCAATTTCATCTAGGATTGCAATTTTTGGCTCAATCATCATTAATTGAAGAATTTCATTACGTTTTTTCTCTCCGCCCGAGAAACCTTCATTTAAATAACGTTGTGCCATATCTTGATCCATTTCAAGCTCATCCATGTTTGCATCCATTTTACGAATGAATTTCATTAAAGAGATTTCATCGCCTTCTTCTCTGCGCGCATTAATAGAAGAACGTAAGAAATCCGCGTTTGTTACACCACTGATTTCACTTGGATATTGCATAGCTAAAAATAGACCTGCACGAGCACGCTCGTCTACTTCCATTTCTAATACGTCTTCCCCATCTAATGTAATGCTACCTTGTGTTACCTCATACTTTGGGTGACCCATAATTGCTGAGGATAAAGTAGATTTACCTGTACCGTTCGGCCCCATGATTGCATGGAACTCTCCGCCTTTTATTTCAAGATTTACACCTTTTAGAATTTCTTTTCCATCAATTTCTACGTGTAAATCCTTAATGATTAATGTAGAACCTGCCATAATGATACCTCCAATAATATATAAAGTTTACTAATTCTCATTTTATTCTCATTCTAATATTATAACAAATGAAAAGTGAACACAACCTTTAAGGAATAGAGTCGAATTTTGACATTAAAATACCTATCCTTAATTTGATAAATTCACATAAAAATATATGTAAATAGAGAAATTAGACAGTTTCTACTATATAACACATTGCTCTGTGAATCTACCTTGAGACCCTAGTTTATTTTTTACCTTTTAAGAAAAAACATTCTCTTTGTGATGAAAGAAATTAGAGGGGTAAGTAAGTGAATTTGGAGTACACACGCTTTTTCCCACCTATTGTCTTTCCATCAAAAAAGAAGAACCAGTTATTCCGGTTCTTCCATCTATAGGCTTTATTTTTTCATTTTTCTTTCAACTTCAGCATAAATCAACTGACTTTTGCGATAATCTTCTTCACGGCTCTTTTCAACATCCATACGTTTATCATGCTTACTAGCATACTCAGCGTACCCTATACCATGAGAATGATGCATGGCCTTTTCCATTTCAGTTGTGTAATTGAGTTCAATTGACTCTTGATTCGAGTGAATAATGAATCAATCCTTTCAGCTTTATTTTACATATAAAGCTTATCAAGAATATTCAAACAACTCAAAGTTCGTAAGATAATCTCACAAACGAAATTATTTGAAATTGATTCATCCTGCAAAAATAACCAACCATTATTGCAATTTCCCTCAAAAATACTCTATATTACTCGATTTATTGTTTTAGTTGGTTTAACTCTGTTATACATTCTTGAACTAACGTAACAGCTTGGCTCATTGCTGCTCCACCACCAAATGCAGCTGTAACACCAACAGTTTCTAAGATTTCTTCTTCACTAGCACCGTTGTCCAAGCACCCTTTTGCGTGGTAGATAATGCAGTACTCATCTTGGGTATTCACTGCAATTCCTAATGCAATTAAATGTTTTTCTTTTTTTGATAGTGTTCCTTCAGCAAAACAAGCTTCAGTAAAAGCATTATAATGGCGTGCAATCTCCGGCATCTTTTGTGTGAAAGTACCTAATCCGCTTTTATATTCATGTAAAGCAGCTTCGGTAGAATTTCTCGGTTCATGATGTTCCATTTTTTCACAGCTCCATTCTCCTGTTTTTTCATCGTTAGTATGCTTTAATTAGAGAAATGTATACGAGTTTTCGTACTTCGAGCTACCACAAAAAATGAATAAAAAAGCTGACAATCATGAACGATTATCAGCTTAAAAAGGGTTATTCTCCTTGTGCTGCAGAGATAACTGATCCTTTGTATTTTGTTTTAATAAATTCTTGAATTTCTTCTGATTGTAATACCTCAACTAATGCTTTAATTTCTTCGCGATCTTCATCACCTTCACGAACAACAATCAAGTTTACATATGGGTTGTTTTCAGGTGATTCTAATGCGATAGCATCTTCTGCTGGATTTAGGTTAGCTTGAAGTGCAAAGTTTCCATTGATTAAAAACGCATCTGCTTCATCGTTTTCATATGCCTTTGTTAACATAGGAGCTTCAATGTCTGCTTCAAATTCAAGATTTTTAGGGTTTTCTGCAATATCTTCTAGAGTAGCTGCTGTTTTATCTACACCCTCTTTTAGTGTGATTAAACCTTTGTCTTCTAACATTGAAAGCATACGACCGTGATCTGCTACTGAGTTACTCATGATGATTTTAGCACCATCTGGAAGGTCATCTAATGATTCATGACGTTTAGAGTATACACCGATTGGTTCAATATGAACGCCACCAGCACTAACAAATTTATAGTCGTTGTCTGCAATTTGAGATTGTAAGTATGGCTCATGTTGGAAATAGTTAGCATCTAAATCTTCAGATTCCAATGATTTATTTGGTAAAACATAATCTGTAAATTCAACAATATCTAACTCAATACCTTTTTCCTCTAAAAGCGGTTTTGCTTCTTCTAAGATTTCAACGTGTGGTACAGGAGAAGCTCCTACTTTTATTGTTTTTGTTTCACCCTCAGCACCCTCTGTTGTGCCTTCTTCTTTGTCTGCTCCCCCACAAGCAACAAGAGCTGCCGTTAGGATAGCTAAAATCATAGCTAATAATGTCTTTTTCATTCTTTTTCCTCCTATCGTTTATCGATTGATTTAGTTATGATATCTCCAATAAATTGGATGATAAACACGAAAATTAAAATAATAATTGTGGCAACTAATGTCACCTGATTATTTCCTCTATTAAAACCTTCCATAAATGCAAGGTTACCTAGACCACCTGCTCCAATTGCACCAGCCATTGCTGTATAGCCAATTAACGCGATTGCTGTTACTGTAATTCCTGATACTAATGCGGGCATTGATTCAGGTAATAGTACTTTAAAAATGATTGTGCTAGTTTTTGCGCCCATTGATTTAGCAGCTTCAATTACACCCTTATCAATTTCTCGTAATGCAATCTCAACCATACGACCATAAAATGGTGCCGCACCAATGATTAATGCAGGTAATGCAGCATTAACACCTAGTATTGTTCCAACAATTACTTTTGTAAATGGTAATAACAATATAATTAAAATGATAAATGGAATAGATCTGAAAATATTAACGATCGCTCCTACTAACTGATTAATGACTTTGTTTTCCCATATGTTTCCCTTAGCCGTTAAAAATAACAATAATCCAAGAATAAGTCCTAGGAAAAACGTAGCAATTACTGACCATGTTGTCATATAAATAGTTTCATAAGTAGATTCCCAAACCTTTTCCCAATTCACCTCAGGTAAAAGTTGCTCAAGCATGTGCAATCACCTCAACTTCTACATTTTGACTATAGATGAACTCTAGTGCTTTGTTAATTTCTTGTTCATCACCATCAAGATGGATAAATAAATTCCCATAAGACCCATTTTGCGTTTGAGCAATTTTCCCTTGGAGAATGTTCACTTCCAGTGTAAACTTTCGGATTAAACTGGAAATTAAAGGCTGTTCAGCCGCTTCTCCAACAAAGGTTAATTGAATGACTTTTCCTTTCGGATAAAGCTCCAACAGGTGGGAAACAACCTCATTTGTTTCCTCCGGCTCTGTTACTTGTTTAACAAACCTTTTTGTAATAGGCTTTTGCGGATTTCTGAAAACATCTAATACATTTCCTTGCTCAACAACTTCACCGTTTTCCATGACCGCAACTCGATGACAGATTTTCCGAATCACGTGCATTTCGTGTGTGATTAAAACGATTGTAAGGCCCAATCTTTTATTAATATCTACAAGTAAATCTAAAATTGAGTCTGTAGTTTGTGGATCTAGCGCTGAAGTTGCCTCATCACATAAAAGAACTTTTGGATTATTCGCTAGAGCTCTGGCAATCCCAACACGTTGTTTTTGACCACCACTAAGTTGCGAAGGATAAGCATTTTCTCTTCCTTCCAGTCCAACTAACTTAATAAGCTCATCTACACGCTTAAGTCGTTTAACTTTACTAACTCCTGCAATTTCTAAAGGAAACGCAATGTTCTCTCTCACTGTTCTAGACCATAGTAAGTTAAAGTGTTGAAAGATCATGCTTATTTCTAAGCGTGCTTTACGTAACTTTGTACCAGATATTGAGCCAATCTGACTTCCAGCCACAATGACTTCCCCACTAGATGGTTTTTCTAGTCCATTTAATAAACGAATCAATGAACTTTTTCCGGCTCCACTGTATCCTATAACCCCGAATATTTCACCTTTTTTAATTTCAAGGTTTACATTGTTCACAGCTTGAACAGTGCCGCTCTTTGTTTTATAAACTTTATTAACATTTGATAATGTTATCATCATGTCACCTTCTTCCGAAATTACTATTTACCTATTATCTAATGTTCTTTTTTTTGCATATAAAAAACCTTCCTGCAAAATGAGCAGAAAGGCGCTTTGAATACCTTTCTCTCATCTCTCAAAGCATCTGCTTTGTGTGAATTGGCACCATTTCAGAATGAACTGATGGTTGCCGGGCTTCATCGGGCACTTCCCTCCACCTCTCTTGATAAGAGTTAAATATTTGATTGTCTTTTTAAGTACGATTGTGATTGTATCATGTGTTGAAAATCAATGTCAATTATTTATTTTCTTGAAATAGCTTACTTTTTAGATGTTAATTTTACATTTCAAAAATGAAAAGGGTTGCATTAGTATGCAACCCTTTTCGATATTATGCAATGTATAGTATTTTTAGAATATTTAATAAATTAAGAAGTCACCTTTTCTATTCCTTTTACACCTGTAGCTTCAAAAATTGCTTGATCTAAATCTTCTATTAAATCCTCTATATGTTCAATTCCTACTGATAAGCGGATCAGATCTTCTGTTACACCCGATTTCTTTAAATCTTCAACTCCTAGTTGTTGATGAGTCGTACTCGCAGGATGAATGATTAAACTTTTCGCATCTCCAACATTTGCAACATGTGACCAAAGTTCAACGTTATTAATAAGAGCTGCACCAGCCTCTCTTCCGCCCTTTATACCGAATACTACTACAGAACCAGCACCCTTAGGTAAGTATTTAGCAGCTAAGTCCTTAGCAGGGTGTTCGCTATTTTCAGGATACAGAACCCACTCAACAGCTGGGTGACTTTCTAAGTATTGCACCATTTTCCTTGCATTTGACACATGTTCCTTCATACGGACATGAAGAGTTTCTAGACCGAGATTAAATTGAAAGGCATTGTATGGGGCTAATCGCTGGACCTAAATCTCTTAATAATTGAACTCTCGCTTTAACAATGTATGCTTGTTCTCCTAATGCTTCTGCATAAACTAAATCATGATAGCTAGGATCAGGAGTTGTAAAACCAGGGAATTTTGGACTATTCCAGTCGAATTTGCCTCCATCTACAATGACTCCACCAAGAGTTGTCCCATTCCCAAGCAACCATTTTGTTGCAGAATGAACAACAATGTCGGCACCATGTTCAATTGGTCTACATAGATATGGTGTGGCAAATGTATTATCCACAATCAATGGAATTCCAGCTTCATGAGCAATTTCTGCAACTGCCTCGATATCAAGAACATCTAAGCTTGGATTTCCGATTGTTTCTGCAAAAATAGCTTTTGTCTTCGGAGTAATAGCAGATCGGAAATTTTCCGG
This sequence comes from Metabacillus endolithicus, assembly GCF_023078335.1. Taxonomy (GTDB): domain Bacteria; phylum Bacillota; class Bacilli; order Bacillales; family Bacillaceae; genus Metabacillus; species Metabacillus endolithicus. The sequence continues at coordinate 1,657,296 of NZ_CP095550.1, forward strand.
ATTCTTTGGATCAACAAACACAGTATTGATTCCGTACTTTGGTAATGTGTTAGCAAAAAGGTTATATGTACCTCCATATAATGTAGAAGCTGATACAATCTCATCACCAGAACCAGCTAGGTTTAAAACCGACAATGTAATCGCTGCCATTCCACTTGCTACAGCTAAACTTCCGATTCCGCCTTCCAATTCAGCAATTCTTTCTTCAAACACAGATGAAGTTGGATTATGAATTCTTGTATAAATATATCCAGGCTCCTTCAATCCAAATAAATTGGCCGCATGTTCTGTATTTTCAAATAGATAAGCATTTGATTGATAAATTGGGACAGATCTTGCACCTGTCATTGAATCTTTCTTTAACCCTCCATGAATGGTTACTGTTTCTGGACGATATTGTTTCTCTTTCATCTTCTTCCTCCTATTGTACATTCTTAGTGTCTACTAATAGGTGTGATAACAAGATGTGGTATTCTTTTCTAGACTAATTTAATGGTAATAGAAGTTGTGTTTGATGTATATAAGAAATTTCAAGTTTAGATTAATTTAATTAAAGCCTCCAGCCTAAGAAAATCTCGATATGAGCCTTTTATTGATAATTTCCCAAACGATATGAGTTGCTTTAAGCTTACAGGGTGCAGAAAAACCTCTTCTAAATCCGATTCTTCGCCTTCTATAACAAAATCAACAGTAACTGGTTGAATCGATAGTAGTTTTGATTCACTTGATGAAAGTTCTAAAAAATAACTTCCTTTATCTGTTGAACGAAATTCTACAATTAATTTTCGTTTTAAAAGAATCGGTGTTATTAAATTTCCTTTATTCAGGCTTGAGACAAATGTTGTTAAAAACATAAAAAAGAATCCTCCCGATCTCAACAAGGTTATGTTTATATAACTTCATTGAAGGTCGAAAGAATCCTCTATAAATAACTCGACAGTTTCTGCTTTTCTTTCGTAAAATCAGTCTATTTCCCGAGAAATATGTCAAATTAGCAGGCATATTGTTTTATTAAGTCAAAAAGATGGGTGACAGATTGGAAAGCATATACCTTTTCTTTCATTTCACCGTTTTCAGTAATAATTAAACAAGGCACACTCTCAATTCCTAATCTTTTCGCATCTTCAGGATAATAATTTAGATTTACGGAGTAAATGTCCGAACTGGGTATCATTTCATCAACAACCGTTAACATTTTCTTTGCTACTTGACATGTCCCACACATTGGTGTGTAAAGGTACGTAATTTGAATACCCTTATCAGGAAGGGTGAGCTGCTTTTCTTTCCATTCAATCATAAAACTAACTTCATATCCCTTCTAAAGGAATTTTGCATTCACATCTATATTTGCACTTAGCAAAACAGATGCTACATGGTGATCCGGTGCTGTTGCAACCTCACGATATGCTCTATCAATGTAAAGATGAGAGGCTTCAGGAAATTCTCGTTTAAATAATTTTCTTAATCGTTCACCAGCATCATCTGAATCAACTAATATATAAACTTCCTTTAGGAATAGTTCATCAATTAGCTCATCCATTTTTGTTATGCTAATTGTTCCATTTGTACAGATTATTTCTATTGGTTCCGTTACTACATTTAAAACCTTTTTCTTATCTGATTTTCCTTCAACAATTAATACTTTTTCAACCTCAACTAACGACATAGCCATCACCTATTTTTAAAGTAAGTAAGAGTCTTTATATATAACCTATTCGAGTTGTCGAGGTTGTTTCCCTTTTATTTTATGTTTTTTCTAAATAGCTGTTTTTTAGTTAGTCGTAAGATCAGTTTTTAGTGTTTAAAAACAAAATCATTACGAAACAACTTAAATTAATAATCACAAATTCAGCCATTAAGAAAAACATGATAAGAAACGACCTGTTTAATTGCAAAAGAGCAGTGGAGATCCCACTGCTGCTTTATTAACACCAACCGTTTTCATAATCACAATCGACATATTTTTGGTCTGGTCCTGTTACTACATCTGCAATTTGGTAAAAGCGGTTATCATTGAATTCATATCCCGCTTTTAAGTCATAATTATTCTCAGAGACCATTTGGCCAATTTTTTCTTTTTCCAGATAAAGATTTAATTGCCCATCTCCAAATTTTCCTACAAGTCGATCAGTGATATCTAATCGTTGTTTTTGAATTGTCATATGGACACCCTCCTTTACCTACTAATAGAGTGTCCATAATTTATTTTATCATGCTAATTAGTCTTGATTTGTCATTTCCTCATATTGCTCGGCTGTCATTAATTTTTCAATGTCAGCAGGGTTTGCAGGTTCAATGACAATCATCCACGCTTTTTCATAAGGTGATTCATTCACGAACTCTGAAATTTATCATCAAGATTTTCATTAATTTCTACAACTTTCCCACTAATTGGTGCATATAATTCAGATACTGTTTTTACTGACTCAACGCTTCCAAATGGCTCATCCGCTTGAAGTTCATCACCAATTTCTGGTAATTCAACAAATACGATATCCCCAAGCTCTGATTGTGCAAAATCCGTGATACCGATACGCACCTTATCTCCTTCTACTTTTACCCACTCATGTTCTTCTGAATAACGCAGTTCTTTAGGTGTGTTCATGTCTTCATACCTCCAGGAATATTTACAAATTTCAGCTTAATCATCTTTGTTTTAACAGTTTTCTGCTAACTATGCAATAACTATCTTCTATTTTTGCCAAGTTTCGCTAAATTGCTCTTCTTTAAAGCCAACTGTAGCATGTTCATTCCCCACTGTAAGAGGACGTTTAATGAGCATTCCTTCACTTGCTAAGAGTTGAATCATTTCATCCTCTGACATTGAAGCAAGTTTATCTTTAAGCCCAAGCTCACGATATTTTTGTCCACTTGTATTAAAGAATTTTTTAAGCTCTAGTCCACTTTTTTTGTAAATGCTTTCTAGCTCTTCTTTATTTGGCGGGTTTTCAACGATATGTATTTCATTAAATTCAACATTATGATCTTCAAGCCATTTTTTTGCTTTACGACATGTCCCACATTTAGGATACCAGTAAAAATTCAGTGCCAAGTTTTTCACCTCTTTGCTCCTAATCATTTAACTTTCCAATTAAGGAATATTTTTCTCTATCTTATCATATATCATCATTCCAGCCTAATTAGAAGTAATTAAATTTCAAGGCTCAAATTTAACTTTTATCTTTTTCAGTAGAGAGAATTAGAAGACACTTAACATTGCCTTTTATTGATTGAAAACAGGTTGAAGGAGGCAATGATATCATTGCCTCCTGAAAAATTAAGCTAGATATGCATTTTTATCGATAATTGCTGCTGCAATCTCTCTTTTCTTGCCAATTACATTAATTGGAGTATGACGTGTAAATTTTCGTAACGCTGACATCATCATTCGTAGAGAATCACCTGACTCAACCGCAATTAATGACTCTTTTGCATGTGCTTCGATTTCATTAAAAGCTTCTTGGCAATAAACTTGTGTATAAAGAAGCTTTTGTTTGTTTTTCGCTTCACCGTTCTTAGCAATTGCCTTTTCAGTACGTAAAATCGCTGATTCCATTGCATATACATTGCTTACAATATCAGCAATATTGACAAGAACTTCCTGCTCTTTTTGTAATTCTTTTCCGTACTTTTGAGCTGCTAAGCCAGCGATTAAAATACAATTTTCTTCGCATTCTTTAATAAGTACTTTTCCTGTTCAAGTGTACCTTCTCCAACCTCTTCAGGCATAAGCATCATCAGTTCTTCTTGTAAGCTTTGAGCTTTTTGGAATAATGGTAATTCACCTTTCATAGCTTTTCGTAAATATGTTCCTGGTACTAAAAGGCGGTTGATTTCATTTGTTCCTTCAAAGATACGGTTAATACGTGAATCACGATAAACGCGCTCAACTTCATATTCTGCCATGAATCCATATCCACCGTGAATTTGAACAGCTTCGTCTACGACATAATCAAGTGTTTCAGAACCAAATACTTTATTTAATGAGCATTCAATAGCATACTCAGCAATTGATTCTGCGACTTCTTTTCCGTTTTTAATTTCCTCATCAGATAATCTGCTCATACGGTCTTCGAATAAGCCAACGGTGCGATAAACTGAACTTTCCATTGCATATGTTTTAGCTGCCATATTTGCAAGTTTTTCCTGTATAAGAGAGAAGCTTGAAATTGGTGTTTTAAACTGTTGACGTTGGTTTGCATATTGAACAGCTACATCTATTAAGCGCTTTGCTCCGCCAATTGTTCCAACTGCTAGCTTATAACGTCCAATGTTCAGGATATTGAAGGCAATTACATGTCCTTTACCTAGCTCACCTAATAGGTTCTCTTTTGGTACTAAAGCATCTTCTAAAATAACAGTTCTTGTTGAAGATCCTTTAATTCCCATTTTCTTTTCTTCAGGACCTGTTGAAACTCCAGGGAAATCTCTTTCCACAATGAATGCAGAGAAGTGCTCACCGTCTACCTTTGCATAAACAACAATAACATCTGCAAAGCCGGAGTTTGTAATCCATTGTTTTTCACCATTTAACACATAGTGAGTGCCTTCTGCATTAAGTCTTGCTGTCGTTTTGGCACCAAGTGCATCCGATCCTGAGCTTGGCTCTGTTAGTGCATATGCTGCAAGTGTTTCACCAGAAGCAAGACCTGGTAAATACTTTTTCTTCTGCTCTTCATTACCAAATAATACGATTGGCAATGAACCAATTCCTACGTGAGCACCGAAAGATAAAGAGAAGCTTCCAGCTCTTGAAATCTTTTCAGTAATTAAAGCAGAGCTGATCTTATCCAATCCAAATCCGCCATACTCTTCAGGTACATCTGCCCCTAATAAACCAAGTTCCCCCGCTTGCTTTAAAAGCTTGACAGACTTATCAAATTCATGATTTTCAATATCTTCAAGATGTGGTAGCACTTCATTTACCGCAAAATCCTCTGTTGTTTTTGCAATCATTTTGTGTTCATCTGTAAAATCCTCAGGAGTGAAAACTCGATCATATGAAACATCTTCAATTAAAAAGCTTCCACCTTTAATCACTGCATCTGTTGCTTTTGACATGAAAATTCCCCCATTAACATTATTTGAATAACTGTTATTTAGTAAGTAGAACTAGAACTTGAAGCAATCGGAGGCTTTTCCGATTGCTCAATTACAGATTTCTTTTGTCGTTGATACTTACAATAATTCAAATACTCCTGCAGCACCCATTCCGCCGCCAATACACATTGTTACTACCCCAAATTGTTCATTTCTTCTCTTCATTTCATGAATGAGTGAAAGTGTTAGCTTGGCACCTGAGCATCCAAGTGGATGACCGAGTGCAATTGCTCCACCGTTTACATTTACTTTACCTTCGTCAAGTCCAAGCTCGCGAATAACTTGAATGGATTGAGAAGCAAATGCTTCATTTAACTCAAACAAGCCAATATCAGAAAGCTCTAAGCCTGCGTATTTTAAAGCTAAAGGAACCGCAGCAACTGGACCAATTCCCATAATTTCAGGAGGAACTCCGGCAACAGCAAATGATCTGAACTTCACCAATGGCTGATAGCCAAGAGATTGAGCTTTTTCCCGATCCATCAGCATAACAGCTGCAGCTCCGTCACTTGTTTGTGAAGAGTTACCTGCTGTTACAGATCCTTTTACAGAAAATGCCGGCTTTAATGTAGCAAGTACTTCTGAAGTTGTGTTCGCTCGAACACCTTCATCCTGATTGAATGTAACAACCTTTTCATGTAATTTATGATCAGGTCCAACAGTTCGAACTGGTACATCCACCGGAACAATTTCATCATCAAACTTTCCTTCTTTAATTGCATTTGCCGCTCTTTGATGACTTCTTACTGCAAAAGCGTCCTGCTCTTCACGTGTGATACCATACTTTTTGGCAACAGCTTCAGCAGTGTGCCCCATGCCCATATAGTATTCGGGAGCATCTTCAGCAAGCTTTGCATTTGGTCTGACAACATGCCCCATCATTGGAACAAGACTCATTGATTCAGCTCCACCTGCAATGGCTGTATCTGAATGGCCTAGCATAATTTTTTCTGCCCCATAGGCGATACTTTGAAGCCCAGACGAACAATAGCGATTAATTGTGATTGCTGGAACTGTATAAGGCAAACCAGCTAGAGCCCCAATGTTTCTGGCCATATTTAATCCCTGCTCTGCCTCTGGCATTGCACATCCTATAATGAGATCATCAATATTCCCGTCATAATTCCCTGCTCTTTTTAATGTTTCTTTTACAGCTAGCGCTCCCAAATCATCAGGTCGCATGTTCGCTAATGTACCTTTTTTAGCTCTTCCTACAGGTGTTCTGGCACCTGCCACAATAACTGCTTCTCTCATTCTACTAACCTCCCTTTCTTACAATATTAGTTTCTAAGTGGTTTGCCTTTTAAAAGCATGTGCTGCATACGTTGCTGTGATTTTCCTTCCGCTACTAAGCTTAAAAATGCTTGTTTTTCTAAATCCAATAAATATTGCTCATCTACTTCTGTACCGAATGGAACCTTACCTCCTGCGATAACATAGGCAAGTTTCTTTGCAATTTTTAAATCATGATCTGAAATATATCCGGAAAGATGCATGGATTGAGCACCAAGTAAAAGAGTCGCATAGCCTGTTTCTCCCACTACAGGTACTTTATTGCGGGCAGGTGGTTGATATCCGCTATCATAAAGCTCAATTACTCTTTGTTTTGCATCGTATAATAAATGATCACTATTCACACTGATGTTGTCGTGGTCGTTAAGGAACTGATTTTTTCTTGCCTCTGCTGCTGAAGTTGATACTTTTGCCATAGCAATCGTTTCGAAAACTTTGTTAGCAACAGATTGTAAATCAAAGTCTGCTCCCTTAGGCATGTTACTTAATTGCTTGATATAAAGCTCTTTATTTCCGCCGCCGCCTGGAATTAGTCCTACCCCAACTTCAACTAATCCCATATACGTTTCACTTGAAGCTTGAATGCTGCTTGCAGGTAAGCATATCTCCGCTCCGCCACCCAATGTCATGCCAAACGGTGCAGCAACGACTGGTTTTTTGCTATACTTTATCTTCATCATTGCCTGCTGAAATTGATGAACAACCATTTCAATTTCAAAAATATTATCATCTTGTGCTTCCATTAGGATCATTCCTAAATTAGCTCCAACGCAGAAGTTTTTACCTTGATTTCCAATAACAAGTCCTTTGTAGTTCTTTTCAACTTCATCAACTGCAAAATTAATCATTTGGATAATATCTAACCCAATTGCATTGCTTTGTGAGTGAAACTCGAGTAAGGCAACGTCATTACCTAAATCGATAAAGCTTGCACCACTATTTTTCTTGATAACACCATTTATTTGTTTATGTGTTTTTAAATTAATCACTTTAGGGTTTTGTCTTACTTGACGATACTCGCCATTGTTATAGAAAAATAGCACCCCATTTTCTTCTCTATAGAATGTTCCAAAGCCCTTAGCAAGCATTTCCTTTACCCAGCTAGGTACTTGCACATCTTGCTGCTCCATTAGTTCAACAGATTTTTCTACTCCAATTGCATCCCATAATTCAAACGGACCGGCCTCCCAGCCAAATCCCCATTTCATTGCTTGATCAATTGCCACAATATCATCAGCAATTTCACCTAGCAGCTGTGCAGAATAGACTAGTGTTGGTATTGTAATGCTTCTTAACAAGGCACCTGCTCTGTCATCAGCGTAAATAAGCGCTTTCAATTTATTTGGTAAGCCTTTCGCCTGCTTTGCAAGTTCTACAGATGCTGCTTGTAATTTCTTTTTCTCTTCATATTCAAATGTTTCGGGATTTAATTCTAGAATTGTTTTTCCTTCTTTTTTATAAAATCCTTGACCGCTTTTACTGCCAAGCCATTTATTATCAAGCATCTTTTCTAGTAAGCCAGGAATTTCAAATACTGCTTTTTCTTGTCCTTCCACTTGCTCATATACATTTTTCGCCACATGGGCAAATGTGTCCAAACCTACTACATCTAGTGTACGGAAAGTAGCGCTTTTTGCTCTACCGATAAGTGGTCCGGTAATAGAATCTACTTCGCCAACACTATAACCGCCTTTTAACATTTCTTGTACTGTTACAAGTAAGCCATAAGTTCCAATTCGGTTTGCAATAAAGTTAGGCGTGTCCTTTGCTTCTACAACACCTTTTCCTAACACATCTTCACCAAATGTTCTCATAAATGATAAAACATTCTCGTCAGTATCTTTTGTTGGAATAATTTCCAATAGTTTTAAATATCTTGGCGGGTTAAAGAAATGAGTGCCTAAAAAATGCTTCCTAAAGTCATCTGACCGACCTTCAGCCATTGCTTCTACTGATATACCTGATGTATTGGAACTAATAATACTTCCTTTTTTTCTATGTTCATCAACCTGCGCAAACACCTGTTGTTTGACAGCCAAATTTTCAACAACAACTTCAATAATCCAATCAGCCTCTGATAATTGATGCATATCATCTTCAAAGTTACCGACCGTAATAAGTTCGAGGTTGCTCTTCACCGTAAGTGGTGCAGGCTTTTGTTTTAAAAGTTTTTGAGCAGCTATTGATGCGATACGATTTCGTACAGCTTTATCTTGTAATGTTAGACCTTTTTTTACCTCATCGTCATTTAACTCACGAGGCACAATATCTAATAGTAAGACAGGGATGCCGATATTTGCTAAGTGTGCTGCAATTCCTGAGCCCATTACTCCTGAACCTAATACAGCAGCTCTCTTAATTCGCTGGACCATACATTTTCCCCCTTATTTGAATGAATACTCATTCATTTTTCTCCCAAAAAAATGAAACCTTACGAATGAGTTCCTTTAATAATAATATAAAAGATTTTAAAAATTTGTTCAATAGATTTATCATATTTTTTACTAAATAATCAAATTCATCTTAGGAAAAGCTAATTTAGCAGGGGGTGATACTTCATGGCACGTTTAAAAAAATCTCCATCAAAAGCAGGTGTAAGTGCTGCAAGTGTAAAGGGCAATGCTGGTCCTAATAACGAAAAAGCTGGCGGCGGTAAGCGCACAAGCCAAAATCAACAATACAAACAGCATAATATGGGCAGTGACAATATGTAAAAGCTCAAGTCTAAGGGGTCTGACATAGGTTGCAGGCCCCTTCTTATTTTTCAAGTGACAAATTAAGTCTAGCGTTTAAAAATCCCCTTCAAAACAAATGCAACATTAGCAGGCCTTTCTGCCATTCTTCTCATAAAATATCCATACCAATCTGTCCCAAATGGTACATAGACACGCATTCGATATCCTTCTTTAACTAAATCTAATTGCTTTTCAGGTCTAATACCATACAGCATTTGAAACTCAAATTGATCCTTTGGTATCTTGTGTTGATCTACAAGCTCTTTTGTATAGTCAATCATGATATCATCATGAGTTGCCACTGCTGTGTAATGTCCATTAAGTAGATGCATTTTAATAATTTTTTTAAAGTTCTCATCAACATCCTTTTTATCTGGAAAAGCAACATCTGATGATTCCTTGTAGGCACCCTTCACAAGCCTTAAGTTCGCCTCATAGCGACTTAACTCCTCAACATCCTGAACAGTTCGGTATAAATATGCTTGAACAACTGTCCCTACATGTTTATAATCCTTTTTCAATGTCTTAAAAATTTCGAGCGTTTTTTCACATCTAGAATGATCTTCCATATCAATTGTTACAAAAACATCATACTTTTCAGCTGCCGTTAATATACGGCGCATATTTGTTAAAACTACTTCATCAGATATATCTAAACCCATAGAAGTAAGTTTAATCGAAATTTGTGATTTCAGCCTACTACTTCCTATAGCTTCAATTGCTTTAATACAATGATCAGCTGTTTCTCTTGCTTCCTGCTCATCCTCAATAAATTCACCAAGGTAGTCTAATGTTACATCAAGGCCTTTGTGATTAAGATTCTGAATTACACCTTTTGCCAAATCAATTGTGTCACCAGCTACGAATCTTCCTGCTCCAAATCTTAGTCCATATTTTTTTGCAAGTCTAGTCAACGTCTTATTCTTGGATAAAAACATAAAAGAGTTTCGTAATAATTGTTCCACCTGAAAACCCTCCTTTTGCGTTCTTATTCCATATTCAGTCCATTTTTGAATCAATTAGCGAATTGTAACCGCATTCATTATCTGAGATTTAGTGGAATACATGTTATTTTGAAAAATGACATATTGATTATATCTCTTATCAGATCTGTATTCCTCTTATAAAGAGTATATGTTTTGAAGTTAAAATCGGTTAAGGATCATTTGGGATCTCTTTTTCCCATTGCATATTACACTTTTGTAGTGGAAGGATAGAAAAGACTGAATAAGTGAGGAGGGGTATTGATGCAAAAGCAAAATACGCAACAGCAGCAACAGCCATCAATGATGGTGCAACCACCTAATATTATCACAACTAAAGACCAGCTCTACTTAACAGATATGCTTTCGTGGAATCTTTTAGCAATGAAAAAAGCTCATTTTTTTGCGTCTCAATGTCAAAACCAAGAAGTGAAAAATCAATTAGAACAAATTGGTCAAATGCACAATCAGCATTATCAAAAAATATTATCACATTTACAATCTCAGCAGCCTTCATCAGGTGCTCAACTTCAGTAGGAGGTCAGGTAAGTATGGATAGTAAAATTAGCAATGCAGAAACACAAGTGCAAGAAGGACCTAAGATGAATGATCGTGATTTTGCAAATGATTTATTATCAACCGAAAAATATTTAACTTCTTCTTATTCAACAGCACTTAACGAAGCAAGTCATCAAGCACTATACCAGGATCTTTCTACAATATTTAATGAAACACAACAGGCTCAAAGAGATCTTTATAATTTAATGTTTAAGAATGGTTGGTATTCTCTAGAAGCCGCTGATACACAGAAACTTCAACAATCATATCAAAAGTTTTCAACAACAATTCAGCAGCAATCTCCTTATGGAAATGGAAATACTCAGCAATAGCTTTCAAAAGAAAAAGCTCACTTCATAGTAGAAGATGAGCTTTTAGTCTTTCATTTTTGTTTTACGAAACTGTTCATTTAGTTCCTTAATTTCTCCAATAATACTCTTTAGATCTTCTTTAGCTTCCGGGTAGGCTGAATTCCAATGTTTAGCTAACGGTGGCATTGATTTGGAAATATGAGTATACAATGCCCACATCTTCACTTTTTCTTTCAACTCATCAGATGTTTCACCTAATAATAACTCTGTATATTTTTCAAGCAGTCCATCAAACTGTTCTTTTAACTGTTGCTCCATTGAACGATACCTCCTCTACTAGGTTGTTGGTTGTTTACATTCAATTGGACATGTTTGACAGCGATCTCCGTTTTTTGAAGTATAGTAAAATAAACAACAAGTGGATCGTTTTCTCACATTGTTTTTCTTATCATGAAAATACATTGTTAGAGGATTTTTATCTTTTAGACCAAAAGCTTCGGCAGGCGCATGTATGATTACATATGAAAAGTCCTCTTTTATCTTTGATTTCATTTCATCTGAAATACTTTCATCCTCGAGTAAAGATTCGTACATCCAGAAAATATAGATCGCAATATTTTCCCAAAGTATGGACTTGGACACTTTCGAAGCTTTTGATACGTTATTAATAATGATAGAAATATTATCTTTAAATAAGGCGGTAATAACCGCTTCCCTCCAACTGTTTCGATCAGTATCTGGAGTTGTTACTACCAAGTTATTAAAGTAAAAGCTTGGTAACCAAATTGGATCATCATCATCTGTTTGAAGTGACAGATTGTTAATACTACTGTTTATTCCTTTATCGTAGCTTGTCATGCAATATAAAACAAGTGCTGCCAAGAAGGCATATCTTTTTACTAACATAGACCCGATAACAGAGTGTTTATTTGTATTAAGCTTGTATTGTAATATCTCATCATAAAGAGACGTCAGGTGTTTCTGTTGGAGTAAATCTGCACCTTTAATGATGGAACCATTTGTTTTCTTCTCTGTTATGATCCGGTATTTTGTTAATGAATATAGTTCTTCTTTAGTTAGTTCAGCCATTTAATACCCCAGCTTCTTTTATAATACATCTTCCTCTTCCATGAGGTATGCAAAGAGGTGTTCCAAAAATAGGATCAACGGTAACTTCACAATTCATTTGAAATACATTTTGCACTAAACTACAGTTAATTACCTCTTCAGGTTTTCCTTGTGCATAAACTTTTTTGTCTTTTAACGCTACAAGATTATGGGCATAGCGACAAGCTAAATTTAAGTCATGAAGAACCATAACAATCGTTCGATTTTCACGTTCATTTAATTCAAATAAAAGATCTAATATTTCTATTTGATGTGTCATATCTAAATAGGTTGTTGGTTCATCTAACAGAATAATATCTGTTTGCTGCGCAAGAGTCATGGCAATCCATGCACGTTGCCGTTGCCCACCTGATAAAGAATCGACTGGTCTTTCTGCTAAATCCTGCAATCCTGTTGCTTCTAAGGCACTTGAAACAGCGTCTTCATCTTCCTTCGACCATTGCTTTAACCAGCTTTGATGTGGATATCTACCTTGTTTAACAAGCTGCAAAACGGTTAACCCCTCAGGTGCAACCGGACCTTGAGGAAGGATAGCCAGCTGTTTTGCTACCTCTTTTGTAGGAAGTTTTGCAATTGCATTTCCTTCGAGTAACACAGAACCATTTCTAGGTTTTAGCAATCTTGCAATCGAGCGTAGTAACGTTGATTTCCCACAACCGTTACTACCAATAAAGACCGTTATTTCACCCTTAGGAATTTTCACATCTAACTCATTAATGATTATTGTATCTCCATAAGAAAGAGTGAGCGCATTTGTTTCAATCGCATCCATATAAATCGCTCCTTTTTGTATGGCATATCTAGTTTCTATCTCACATGGCTATCAGAGCCAGAAATCTTACTTTCACGAATTCCTTGTTTTATATAGTAAGTAAATAAAATAAGGTGCACCGATTGCTGCAGTAAACACACCTGCTGGAACCTCTAATGGAGAGAATAACGTTCTCCCAATTAAATCTGCCAACATAACAAGTATGGCACCAAGCAATGCAGAGACTGGTAAAAGAGCACCAAAGGAAGATCCTACCATTCTCCTTGCCATATGTGGGGCCATTAAGCCGACAAATCCTATAACACCTGCAAAGGCTACCGAAGCACCTGTTAAGGCAGTCCCCAGTAATAATAGTAAAAATCGGTTCCTTTGTACCAAGCTGCCCACACCTGTTGCCAATTCATCACCGAGCTCTTGTATATTCACATCTCTTATTGAAATCAAGCAAATGATTAATAATATAATAACAACGGGAAGTAATATACGAACCTGTTCCCATGTTGCACCATACACTGTCCCTGTAATCCATACATTTGCTTGTGATGCTTGATAGATGGGACCTTTCACCATAAAAAGTGTAGTTAAAGACTGTGCCAGCATTGACAATCCGATCCCAATAAGGACGAGTCGCACAGATGAAGATCCATTCTTCCAAGAAAGTAAGTAAACAAGTATGCCTACAATGGTTGCACCAATAAACGCTGCAACTGGCATCCATTTAACGCTTACAATCAATGAGTTGTTTCGATCGCTAAAAAGCATTAGGAAGCAAACAACACCAACTGCTCCCCCACCTGTTATTCCAATAATATCCGGTGATGCTAATGGATTACGTATTAAAGCCTGTAGTATCGCACCTGCTACCGCTAAGCTTATTCCTACTAATAAGGCAATAATAATACGAGGTAATCGAAAAGAATAAATAAATAGTTCATCCATCTCTGTACCAAAGCCAAACAAGGTTTTCATAACATTGATAGGAGTTATAAAGACCTCGCCAATACCTGTACTTAACATAAAAATTAAACATGTAACACCTAACAAAATACACGAAATAAATAATGCCTTTTTATCAATTAGAAAGGATAGAAAACCTGACCCTAACCTTAACTTATAATATTTTTTCACTTTCCGAACCCCCTACGTGCTATATAAATAAAAAAGGGAGTTCCGATAAACGCTGTCATAACCCCTACTGGAACTTCTTCAGGCATAACAATATATCTTGCAAGGATGTCTGCAAATACAAGGAGTGATCCTCCTAAAAAGGTACTAAAAGGGAGAATCCAGCGATAATCATTACCAACTAAAAATCGGGCGAAGTGAGGAATAACAATTCCGATAAAAGCAATCGGTCCAGCAACAGCAACAGCTCCCCCACCTAAAACAATAACTAGTAATGCCCCTGTAAGCTTTACTACTCCTGTTCGCTGTCCTAATCCTTTTGCAACATCTTCCCCCATTGTTAACACATTAATTTTTTGTGAAAGAATCATACTTAATATAATGGCAGGTAAAACATAAGGAAGTACCATATACAATCCTTCCAGCTTTCTGCCTTGAATAGAACCAGCTAGCCAAAATAACACTTGATCAAGTGCCGCTTCGTTTACTACTAATAACCCTTGTGTCAGAGAAGAAAAGAGTGCTGCCATTGCTGCACCTGCTAATGTTAACTTCATTGGAGTTAGCCCTTCCCTACCAAATGACCCGATAAAATATACAATAAATGCTGAAAAGGCTGCACCTGCAAAGGCAATCCAAATATAAGCCTGATATGAGTTAACATAAAACACTGAAACTGCCACAACAATAAAAAATCCAGCACCGGCATTTATTCCAAATACACTTGGTGAAGCTAAAGGATTTTTTGTTAAAGCTTGCATAATTGCACCTGCAAGCGCTAGACTCGCACCGACGACTGCCCCTATTAAAGCTCGAGGTAGTCGAACATCGTACACAATAATATGTTCATTACTTCCGTTAAAATGAGCAAATGCATCATAAACTGTTTTTAAGTTTGTATCTGTATAGCCAAAAACAAGACTTCCACACATTAGTAGAATAAGTAAAATAAATCCTAAAATTAAGCCAAGCGATTTTTGATAAGAAGATTTCAATAACATAGCTGCTCCTATTTATAACTTTATTTCATAACAATCTTATCAAATAATAATGATTTTGAAAATCGTTTTCAATTAGATGTTGACAATTGTCCTAATTCCTTTTATTATTCTCATTGTAAATGAAAATGATTATCAAATACATTGGAGGTTCAAACATGACAGTAACATCACGTAAGTCTTGGTTATCATTATTTTTATTAAGTATGACCATCCTTATTCTCGCAGCCTGCGGTAATACCAATGAGGAATCAACAGAAACTGAAGGTGCAGAAGGATCTAATGATGCTCCTGCAGAAGAAACATATACAGTGGAACATGCAATGGGTTCAACTGAAATTACTGGTACTCCCGAGAAGGTTGTTATTTTAACAAACGAAGGAACTGAAGCATTATTATCTATGGGTGTTACACCGGTCGGTGCCGTACAATCTTGGTTAGGTGATCCTTGGTATGAACATATTACTGATAAAATGACAAATGTTGAAGTTGTTGGAACTGAGAGTGAAGTAAACGTTGAAGCAATTGCTGCCCTTAAACCAGATTTAATCATCGGTAACAAACTTCGCCAAGAAAAAATCTATGAGCAATTAAAAGCTATTGCACCTACCGTTTTCTCTGAAACTTTAAAGGGTGAATGGCAGGATAATTTCAAATTATATGCTAAAGCATTAAACCGTGAAGATGAAGGTCAAAAAGTGACTGATGATTTTGAAGCTCGTATTTCCGAAATTAAAGAAACTGCTGGTGATAAAGTTAACCAGGAAGTATCTGTTGTTCGATTTATGGCAGGTAAAACTAGAATTTACTATAAAGATTCTTTCTCAGGAGTAATTCTAGAGAAGTTAGGCTTTGCACGTCCAGCTGTACTAGAGGAGGTTTTCTCTGATAATCCAGAAGATTTATTTGCTCGAGAAGTAGGTAAAGAAGTTATTCCAAAGATGGATGGAGACATTTTATTCTACTTTACATATGCACCACCTGGTGATACAGAAGCAACAAAAACAGAAGAAGAATGGACGAATGATCCACTTTGGAAAAACCTTGAAGTTGTAAAAGCAGAAAAAGCTTACAAAGTTGACGATGCTATTTGGAACACAGCTGGTGGAGTTCTAGCAGCTAACCTGTTATTAGATGATATTGAAGCAAAGCTTGCTGAATAAATAGAGAAATAAAGCGACTGACAATGTTAGTCGCTTTTTTGTTTTTTCTAAAATGAATAGGGAAAAATAAATGATATGACGTGAGAGAGGGTGAGGTACTTGCTTCAAGCAGCACTTTGGGGAGCGTTTGCTGGATCACCTATTTTTTTTGGTGCATTAGTAGGTATCTTTACAAATCTCCCTAAAAAAATTACTGGGTTGATTATGTCATTTGGGACTGGTGTGTTAATTGGAGCTGCTGCTTTTGAATTGTTAACTGAAGCTGTTGATGAAGGTGGCTTACGATCTACATCTATTGGGTTTCTAGTCGGTGCATTGGTATTTACTTTATCTGAAGTTATTGTTTCTAAAAGAGGAGGAAGAGATCGAAAACGTTCAAAGAAGAGCAGTGAAAATCATTCTGGGATCACCATTTTCATTGGGACGATTATTGATGCGATTCCTGAATCTGTGATAATAGGTGTAAGCCTTCTTGAGCAAGGTACAGTTAGCTACCTAATGGTTATTGCTGTATTTATTAGTAACTTTCCTGAAGGATTATCAAGTACAGTTGGGTTAAAAAAAGATGGTTACAGCAAAAAGACAATTCTCACGATGTGGTTAATTGTTGTTTCACTTTCTTCTGTTAGTGCATTATTAGGTTTTGGACTGCTACAGAATGCATCAGCAAGTATTATTTCTTTTATTTCAGCTTTTGCAGCAGGTGGGATTTTTGCGATGGTATCATCCACTATGATGCCAGAGGCATTTGAAGAAGGTGGAGCCATTGTGGGTTTAATTGCATCTCTTGGATTATTGAGTTCCTTGTTTCTATCTCATTTATAACAAGGAAATAATATAAGGAAAAACCACTAATCAAGTGACTAGTGGTTTTAATCATCCCGTTAATATATCTTCCTGTGGATAACGGATTTTTTCTTTGGAAGGACTCGCGAGCGAGAACATTAACGTTAGCGGACCAATTTTCCCTAAAAACATAATAAAAATGATAATTTGTTTACCAGCAAACGTTAGCATGCCGGTTAAGCCAGTTGAGAGACCGACTGTCCCAAACGCTGAGACAACCTCAAACATAATATCTAGAAAGGATGCTTCTTTCTCTGTGATATTTAATAGAAGAATTCCAAGAATGACAAATACAATACTAATCATCGTAATAGCAAGTGCTTTTAAAATAAACGATGAATTGATGGTTCGTTTGGAAACTACTATATCATTTTTCCCTCTAAGAAATGTAACCGTTGCAAGTCCAATAACCAATGCAGTTGTTAGTTTGATTCCACCACCTGTGGACCCACTGCCTGCTCCGATAAACATTAAAATAATAATAAAAAAGATTGTTGTTTCATCTAAACCTCCCATATCTACCGTGTTAAACCCAGCTGTTCGCGGTGAAACCGCCTGAAAATACGAAGCCCCAAAGCTTATCACCTAAAGATAAATTACCTAGTGTTTGGGGGTTGCTGTATTCTACACAAAAGATAAAAAACATCGCAACAATGTTTAAAACTAATGTCCCTGTTAGCATTAATTTCGTATGTAACGATAATTTTCTGTACGATCTTTTCTTCCATACATCAACGAGAACAGTAAATCCTATTCCCCCGATAATAAATAAAAACGAAATAACAATATTTATGATTGGATCTCCAACATACTGAATTAAATTATCAGGCCATAAAGCGAATCCAGCATTATTAAAAGCTGAAATAGAGTGAAAGAAGCTATAAAAAAGTCCTTTTGATAAACCATATTGCGGCACCCAGCGTATTGCTAGAAACACCATGGCAATCATCTCAATAGTAATAGAAAAAACAAATAAGTACTTAACTAGCTTTATAATGCCACCTACTGAGGTTTGATTTAACGCATGCTGCATTAACAATCTTTCTTTTAGCCCTATTTTCTTTCCCAGCATAATAAAGATCAGCACAGCAAATGACATAATCCCTAGTCCACCAACTTGTATTAAAAGAGCAATAATTAATTGTCCGAATGTTGTAAAGGTTGTACCTGGGTCAACAGTTGCTAATCCCGTCACTGTCATGGCCGACGTTGCAATAAAAAGAGCATCAATCCATTTGATATGATCATGTGTTGAAAATGGTAATTTTAATAAAAGTGTTCCAACCGATATAGATACCACAAATACAGAAATTAACAACTGAGATGGATTTAGTTTAATAAATTTTTTCATTATTACATCCCATACTCTTCGAAATCAACAATATCTTTATTTTTTCCGATGATCAGCAAAACATCTCCGAGTGTAATTTTCTCCTCAGCACCAGGTGAGACAAAAATTTCTTCCCCCCGTTGAATGCCGACAATATTACATCCATACTTTGAACGTATATCCAAATCTAAAAGTGTTTTATTACACAATTTTTTTGTAGCTACAACCTCAACCATGCTGTATTCTCTTGATAATTCTATATAATCGATCATTTTTTCAGATATAATATGATGGGCAATTCGTTTGGCCATATCTCTTTCAGGATGTATAACTCGATTCACGCCAATTTTATCTAATACCTTTTGGTGGTAGTCATTTTGCGCTTTTGCCCACACCTGTGGAATTCCTAATTCCTTTAAAATTAATGAAGTTAGAATACTCGCTTCAATATCATCACCAAATGATACAAATGCGTGATCCACATTTCGTACACCTAACTGCTTTAGAATTGTTTCATCTATTGCGTTAGCTCTTACGGCATGTGTTGCATAGGCTGCGTATTGCTGAACCTTTTCTTCACTTTTATCAATTGCAAGCACTTCAATCCCAAGCTCGTGAAACTCTTTTACAAGGCTTCCACCAAAACGTCCTAAACCAAACACAGCGAACTGCTTTTTCACCATAATTCCTTCTTTCAATATAAAAGTATAAATGCTATTTTAGCTACTTTATCGTTTAGTTAAGCTTGTAGCTCTCCATATTTTTGCACAAAAAAGACACAAAGGTACCGAACCCCTGTGTCTGTATTTAGGCACATGTTCATCCCTTCAACGCTGACGAGGTTAGCTGTCGGATTCGGGCAAAAGAGAATAGGCCTACAAACGCAAAAAAACGTTTGATTCACCCCAAGTCAAGTTTGACATCTTTTATGGGTCCCCCGCTCCTACTTATAGGATTAAGCGATTATTGATACTCTATTCTGTTTTTATGGTATTTCTATAAAAATTAGCATAAGCAAAAACTTAACGATTATGAATGTTATCTTACTCCTCTAAGTAATTGATCGTAAAGTATTAATTTTTGCTTAAAAAGACGAAATTGGAATAAGAAGGCTCGTTTAACCGCTTACAAGCCATTTTTACTTAGTCGCGCTTTTTATTTCGTCTTTCTACATACCCCTATCAAAATAGAAAAGAGACAATCCAAATGATTGTCTCCTTTTGCTTACTCTTTATTGTTTTTAACCGAAGAGTCGTCATCATCCATCAGACCCTTTGTTGCATTTTTAAATTCTCTTAATGTTTTACCGGCTGCTTTACCAAGTGCAGGTAATTTGTTTGGTCCAAATAACAATAGTGCGACAAAGATAATGAGAAAAATTTCTCCAAAGCCTAAGTTCATCATCGAACACTTCTTTCTAAAAGAATGATAGAAACTTCTATTAAATTATAATGGAGTGCTTGGAAGAAAGCAAAATAGATTTAAGATGTTTTTCTCACTTGCACATAGAAAAATACTGATAAAAACAAAGCTAGAAATAACGAAAAGGGAACAAGAAGCAACAGATGCTTATTTCCACTTTCCTTCTCTTTCACTTCATCTGGTACTACAACTTCACTATCCATTTTTTTATTGGTTTCTACACTTTTTATCTTTGTAAGCGGAATCTTTTTTATAGATCTGCCGTTGTCTCCGTTCATTTCAAGTTCACCGGTCGAAATGACTTCTTTCGTAATGATTTCTCCTAAACGCTTTGTAACGTACTCATCTTCATTAAGCATATATGTGTTATTTAAGTGATCAGTAAATTGTTCATTTGCCATAATCTTTTCAGTTTCAAAATTCTGGAACCCATAATCGAGCAATGCTTTTGTATCTTCATATGCCTGATTATCTGACATAGCATTTAATGTAACAGCTATTAAACTAATTTTTTCACGGCTTGCCGTTGTGACTAGGGTAAATCCTGATTCCTGTACAAATCCATTTTTACCACCAGAAATACCTTCATATTCTTTATCTCGAACCATTTCATGATGATTAACAATGGTTGTATCCCAAGTTTGACCGTCCCAAGCTAACTCACTAGTTTGAAAAATCTCCATAAATGTTTCGTTTTTCATGGCATATTGAGTGATTTTTGCCATATCTTCAGCAGTTGTGACGTGTTCTGGATCATAAAGTCCATGTGGGTTTTTAAATGTTGTGTGCTGTACGCCAATTTCCTCTTTTAAATAGGAATTAAAGTCAGTAATAAACTCATCAATCGATCCACTTACATGTTCAGCTATTGCTACACCTGCATCATTACCAGAATTAATAACCAGACCTTGAATTAATTTCATTAAAGGAACCTGTTCACCAACCTCTAAGTAAACACGTGTACCATCCACATTTCTAGCATTCTCACTAACTGTTACAATATCTTCTAAATGACCTTTTTCTATTGCATAGATTGCTGTTGCAATTTTTGTAATGCTGGCAGGCGGCATTTGCACCTGACTATTTTTTTCATATAGTGTTTGACCTGACTTGGCATCTAGTAGAATGACTGATTCGCTATAAAGTGGTAAATCTTGATTTTCTAAAGCATAAATACTATTTGGTATAACTATTGTCCATACTAACAGAATGAAAAAAACAGATTTTATTTTGTTTTTTATCATGTTGTTACCCCTATCAAATTTAGTTCTATTCCATATTAGCATAACAAGACAGAGATTAAGAGAGCAATGTAAGGTTTTAGTAATTGATTCTTTATGATTGACTCTTTTAAAAAGACAGTATATACTTCGAAACTGACGAACGTAAGGAAGGTTGATCATTATGTCAGCAATTGAAATAAAACAGTCTGGTTTACAACAATTCGCCCAGCATGGATATGATGGTACGTCACTATCATTAATTGCTAACGACGTTGGGATAAAAAAGCAATCTATTTATTCTCATTTCGCAAACAAAGATGAATTATATCTGACCATCTTAGCTGAGGTTATTGAAGATGAAAAAAATTACATTCGCAACTACTTTTCAGAAAATGAAAAACTTGAATTAAAGTCGAAGCTTTATCATTTTTTGACAAACAGTTGTCAAAGGTATGAAAGAGAAGCTTCTATGAAATTTTTATTAAGAAACGGTTTTTTACCTCCTTCCCATTTACATGAGAAAGTGATGGAAATCCTTTATACCTATTATGAGGCAGTTGAAATGATCGTTTTGAATCATTTACAAAATCATCAGCCGAATTAGCTTTTCCAATTACAGAGGTGGCAGTTTCATACATCGGTCTATTCGATTCTTTATTAGTCGAACTTCTATATGGTGGGTTTGAACGTTTCCAGCGACGATTAAATGCTTCCTGGAATATTTACTGGAAAGGTATATCCAACTAAAGGAGGGATAAGACATATGAGTAAAAATTGGTTTCTTGTTTATTTTGCCGTTATTTTTGAAGTTAGTTGGGTAACCGGGTTAAAACATGCAAACAGTACCTTAGCATGGATCATGACAATCCTATCAATTCTTATTAGTTTTTATCTATTGATTTATGCAACGAAGCGATTGCCGATTAGCACTGTTTATGCTGTATTTACAGGACTAGGAGCTACTGGAACTGTTATTATTGAACTTCTGTTTTTTAGTCATGAAATAAACTGGGTTAAAGTCGGACTTTGCGCAATCTTAATTGCAGGGGTTGTTGGTCTGAAAATGGTGACGGACGATCACCAAACCCCTTCTTCGAAAGGAGAGATATAATCATGGATTGGTTATTCCTTATTTTAGCTGGTCTTTGCGAGGTTGCTGGGGTTGCTGCGATTGCCCGATTTAATATGCATAAAAGTTGGCTTAATGCATTTTTTCTGGCTTTAGGTTTTGGAACTAGCTTTTTATTTCTGACCATAGCTATGCAGACTATTTCAATGGGAACAGCTTATGCTGTCTGGACGGGGATCGGAACAGTTGGCAGTACATTATTCGGCATCTTCTTTTTAGGAGAACCTGCTGGTTGGAAAAGATTATTATTTATCTCAATGATTATTTCAGCAACAATTGGTCTGAAATTTATACCATCTTAGACGTAGAATAGGCAGTGCATCTAATGCACTGCCTTACCTTTACCTTCTAGGTTTAGTTGGATCACAATTTGGCTTTTCTGTGTTTGAAGCCTCTGCCACCTTCATTAAGTAGTAGCACTCTTCCCTCATCATATGATCTGCCATTAATGGCGAAAAAGTACTAAGCATTTCATTATTTAATTCCATCTCCTCTATTTCCGATAAGAAGCCTCTAAATAATTCAATTTCCAGCTTTACATCTTTATTCATTTTAGTTAGGGCCGGAAAAGAGTCCACATTTGCTCGTAAATAGCCTGATAATTCTACTGCTTTTAAATAAAAATCTTCAAAGTCTTTTGTAAACACATCACTCTTTTGCTTCAATTGCTTTTCAGCTCTATCTAAAGTGTCTGAAATAGCTCCTGCATGACCTGCAGCATCTAACAACCACAATAAATGGTGATGAAGCTCGTGAAAAATTGGCGGCTTTTCCTTCTTTTTCAAATAAGAAAGAACCAATAAATATTCCTCAAGCTCATTGACCATATGATTTATAAAAGAAGGTGGAAGATGTATGGTAATTTTTCCAACGAGATGTCTTTCAATGATTGAGAGCTTAAACTCACGAAGTTCTTTTGCATATTCTTCAGCTTCTAATGTTAAGGCTACAAAGTTAGTTTGTTCTCTTGATTTTAATAATAATGTGTCAAATATATCTTTAAATTGCTTTGCCTTCTTAATATCCTCCTGCTCATTTACTGATAGAGCATTTAGAATAAACCGGGCATGGTCTCCAAGAACTTGTAGCCAAAACTGATGTTCAAATGCTGCCGCTTGCTCATATGTTTTCATCTTCAGCCTCCCCTTTTGTTATTCCTTAAACTTTATGACTAAAGAGCTCGTATTAGTAAATAAACATGAAAAAAATCAGCATATCCTCCTTTACGAGGAATATATATACCATGTTCACACAAAAAAAATGAGGAGGGTTTCTTATGTTTTATCACATCAAGGAACTTCAATATAATGCGAAACCCGATCGTCCAGATGCCGTTTATGCAAAAAAGCTTCAGGAAATCTTAGGTGGTCAATTTGGGGAAATTTCAGTTGCGATGCAATACTTATTTCAAGGCTGGGGAACAAGATGTCCTGGAAAATATAAAGATATGCTTTTAGATATTGGTACAGAAGAGCTTGCACATATTGAAATGCTCGCTGTTATGATTGGGAGATTGCTAGATAATGCTCCATTAAAAGATCAAGAGGAAGCAGCAAAAGATCCTGTTATTGAAGCTGTTCTTGGGGGAATGAATCCACAACATGCGATTGTTTCAGGACTTGGAGCAATGCCGGCTGATAGCGTTGGAAACAGATGGACAGCAGATTACATCATAGCTAGTGGTAACTTATTAGCTGATTTTAGAGCAAATTTAAATGCTGAGTCACAAGGTAGACTTCAAGCAGTACGTTTATATGAAGCAACAGATGATCGTGGTGTTAAGGATATGCTTTCATTTTTAATAGCTAGAGATAGAATGCACCAAAATCAATGGTTAGCTGCGATTGCTGAGTTAGAGGCCAAGGAAGGAAAAACTGTACCTAGTACATTCCCTATTAATCTTGAAGCACAGCAATTTTCTTATAAATTTATGAATCTTTCAAGAGGAGAAGAAAGTGCTACGGGACGTTGGGCGAGCGGTCCAAGTATGGATGGTCAAGGTGTATTCGAATACGTTCAACACCCACAGCCACATGCACCAAAACCAATTCCACGTCCAGCACCACCTGTTTATCTGTTTATCATGACACTCCCCCAGGAGCCTGTTAAAAAAATGAGGCAATCGGTCCATACCGATTGCCTCATTTTTTTAAGGATGAGTTAATGAAAAATATGTCTTTCCCAATACATCATAAGATCGTCTTCTTCCACTTTTGTCATTGATAACTTTTCTAGAACTTTAATAGAAGCCGTATTCGTCTTTAAGCATTCTGCAATCACCTTTTTAACCTTGCCTGATTTAAAGGCCCAATTAATGAGTGCTTCTACAGCTTCAGTTGCATATCCTTGTCCCTGTGCTTCATTCAATATTCCATATCCTACTTCAACAATACCGTTTTCAGGTTTTCCTTTAAATCCAATATCGCCGATCAACTGTTCATCATCTTTTCGAAAAACTAGCCATACTCCCCAACCTTTGAGATCAGAGTCTATTTCTACTTCTTCCAAATAGTGCTGAATATGTGGCCCGATCTCCATCTCCACTGGTAATAATTTCTCTTCACAAGGCTTGATCATTAGTCTGTTCGTTACAATTTCCATGTCTTTTCCTCTTCCCTTTACTAACTAGATAATGACGAAGATAACGGGAGAGTGATTGAAATGGTCGTCCCATTTGAATCACTGTTAATTTGTACTTCACCATCATGCTGCTTCACAATTTCAAAGCTTACCATTACACCTAGTCCAGTACCGTTTTCCTTTGTCGTAAAAAATGGCTCACCTATTTTCTTAAGAATATCCTCAGGAATTCCTGGGCCCTGGTCAATAATCCTAATGATAACGGATTGATCTCCAACTTTTTCACTTTTAACTAAGATCATTCCACCATCGGTATAACTCATTGCTTCAATGGCATTTTTAATAAAGTTAATAAACACTTGTTTTAATTTGTTTTCATCACATAAAACCTCTAATGAATCTTTTGAGAAAGACGTTTGAATATGTACATCATGGAGAATTGCCTGCGATTTTGTTAGCGCAACCACATGCTGCAATATACCTTTTATATCTTTTTTGCAGTATTTATCAAGTTGTGGTTTTGCTAAAGCTAGTAATTCGCTTAGAATGATCTCAATTCTATTAATTTCAGCTGAAATTACTGAGAAAAACTCTTGCTTATAGCTCTTCCCACTCTCCATTAACTGCAAAAAACCTTTTATAGCAGTTATTGGATTACGTATTTCATGTGCGATCCCTGCTGCTAATTGACCTGCAACAGAAAGCTTTTCAGAGTTAATCATCACTTCGTGTGCTAATTTTCTCTCAGTTATATCTCTAATAATTAAATTAACGGCTCTGTTTCCTTGAAAGATAGTCGGAATGGCTTTAATCTCAACATCAATTTCTTTACCTGTTAACTGTAGAAACTTCTCTTCATAAAGATCTGATGCAACACCATTTTCTTCTGCTTCTTTCAAGCATTTAATAAGGTGGCTTTCATCTATATTTGGAATAAAATCCTGAACATTCTTATTGATAACATCTTCTTTCTTTTCTCCTCCTAATAAGAATGATGCTTCATTATTCGCATAAACAAATCGGCCATTTTGGGTAATAATGACTCCATCAGGGGAATGTTCAATAAGACTTCTGTGCAGACGTTCACTTTCCTGCAGTTTTAATTTTTGATCATTAAATTTTGTAATATCCTTTGCAATACCATAAACGCCAATCACTTCGTTATTAACAATAATCGGTGAATTTGTTACTTCTAAGTCTTTCTGCGCTTGATCCTTTGTATAAATCCTGCATTCATAATGCTGAAGCTCACCGTTCAGTGTATTGTGAAATACTTCGTCAATATAATCAAAACTATTACTTACAAGGAGATTCTTGTAGCTTAAATTATATAACTCTTCTTTCGAGTATCCCGTTAGTTCTTCACATACGTTATTCACTCTAATATAATTTCCTTCTAAGTCCATTGCATAGTAAGCTTCCTGCTTTAATTTCGCAAACTGTTGATCAAAAAAGCTACTTTTCTTAATGAATTCTTCCAGTTTCTCTCTCTTTCCTTTATTCATTGTGCTGCTCATGATGTTCCCCTTCCGTCTCTATCTTCTAATTTATGTATGGATAAATGCGGGTGCTTATTTTATGTATTATTTGATTACTACTTGTCTATTTTAATTTTACACCATAAATTTTTCAAACTGTTCAATTTTTTAGAAAAGGTGGAAATAAATCAATTAAAAAAGGTTGAAGTTCCAACACATTCTGATGGTCTTCAACCTGATTTGAGAAGTTATGAAGGATCTACCTCATCATATGATAAAGTAACAACCTTTGTAGAATCTCCTTGATTAATTTCTTCCTCTGTTGCATTTTGGTTTAACTCAGGATCATCATCCATGCCTGGGGCAATCTGTTCATTATCAATTGGTTCATTTTCCTTTTTCATGTTAATCACTCCTTCCAATGATTAACCTTCCCCTTTTAGAAATGAGTTTATTCGGGCAATGAATATAAATAAAAAGCCGACACTCCGCAAAAGATCCGAGGGGGTTAGATCACTGCGAAAGTGTCAGCTGGTAAAGCATCTATATAAAGAGTTACAGCCATTCCTATTACTAAATTACTTTATGCATTTGTTGCATCTTTGTTTGTGAGCTTAATAGTAACGGTCATTTTTTCTCCTGCTCGGTAAAGAGTTACTTTTACTTCTTCACCAATTTCCGTTTCTGAATAGAGAAACTTTCTTAAATCACTAGAACTTGTGATTTTTTGATCGTTCATTGAGATAATCACATCTTGTTGCTTAAGACCTGCTTCATCTGCCGGTGATGCTGGTGAAACATTCCCCACAATAACGCCTTCTGTCACTTCTTCAGGTAGACTCATGTTTTGTTGTAAATAATATTGAGGAACCTCACTCATCTCAACTAATCCTACACCAAGGAAAGGACGTTGGATTTTCCCATTAGACAATAGCTCTTCAGCAATAGGAACAACATCGTTACTCGGAATGGCAAAGCCTAGCCCTTCTACACCGCTATCACTAATTTTCAAACTATTAATTCCGATAACCTGTCCACTCATGTTTATTAATGGACCTCCACTGTTACCTGGATTAATTGCTGCATCTGTTTGAAGAACATCAAGTGCCCAATTACCTTCAGATGTTGTTACATCAATTGTTCGATCAATACCGCTTATGATTCCTTGTGTTACGGTTCTGGAGAATTCTTCTCCTAATGGATTTCCTATTGCGATCACATCTTCACCTGTACGTAGTTGTGATGAATCCCCTAACTCTGCCACAACTTCGACATGCTCTGCATCAATTTTGAGTACAGCTATGTCAGTTAATGCATCTGTTCCAACTAGCTCTGCTGGAACTTTCTCTCCATTATAAAGAGTTACTTCAATTGATTGTGCTCCTTCAATAACGTGGTTATTTGTTAAAATATATCCTGCATCACCTTCTTTTTTAAAGATGAATCCTGAACCTGTTCCAGCTTCAACACTTTCTGATGAGCTGTTAAAGAAATCTCTGCTTGTTTGTGTTTGCATATTCGTAATCCCAACAATTGCTGGCGTTAAGCTATCAACGATATCAGCAATAGAGCTAGAATTTGTAGATAGTTCTTGTGTTGAGACATTAGGAGCAGAATCATTATTTTGAGTAACAGCTTCAACTGCAGCAGTATTTTGTTCTACTGTCGGTTGTTGCTCCTGTTTATAAGTCGTCACACCTAATACTAATGCTCCACCAACAATTCCACTTAGAAGTGAAGATACAATTGGTTTGATACTTTTTCTTGTTTTTTTCTGTTCGCGTGTAATTTCTGTTTGATCATAATATCCCATATTTTTTCCTCCTATAACAATCAATCGTTATCTTTTATAATAAATCAGTAAAATGTTTTAGATGCCTTGAGAACTTACAAACCCACCTATAATGAGTAAAACAAAAAGAAGGGAAACACCCGTAAAAATTAAAGCTCTCATTTCATTATCTCCTTTTATCACGTCCACCTAATGTGTTCGCTTTTTTGCTTAACCTAACTATATGACAAGAGTTTGGGATAATAATGAGAGAATTGTGGGAAATTGTGAAATTTATCAAGAATTGAAATAGAACGTTGTATAATAGCGATGAAAGGAAGTGACACGATGAGTTACAACGTATACTTAGTCGAGGATGAACAGAACTTAAATGAATTGTTAACCATGTATCTCATAAATGAAAAATGGTCTGTTACCTCTTGCCTCACTGGGTCCCAAGCAAGAGAGCTAATAGACAAGCCGCCTCATTTATGGATCCTGGATATTATGCTTCCTGATATTGACGGATATCAATTAATTCGTGAAATAAAAGCAGCAACACCTAACGTTCCTGTTATTTTTATCTCTGCTAGAGATGCTGATATTGATCGTGTTTTAGGGTTGGAGCTTGGTAGTGATGATTATATTTCAAAACCTTTTTTACCAAGAGAACTTGTCATTCGAGCACAAAAACTATTATCAAGAACATATATAGAAGAATCAACTGAATCTAGTAAAGTTATTACTCTTACTCCCTATCAAATAGACGAGCAAGTAAGAATTGTTTACTTAAATAATGAAGAAGTTACCTTAACATCAAAGGAATTTGATCTGCTTCAATTGTTTATACACAATCAAGGTCAGGCTTTTTCTAGAGAGCAAATACTAACTAATATTTGGGGAGAAGATTATTTCGGAACAGATCGAGTTGTTGATGATTTAGTCCGAAGACTAAGAAAGAAAATGCCGGAACTGAAACTAGAAACAATCTATGGATTTGGCTACAGGATGTTAAAAGGATGAAAAATAAACCGTTAGCCTTTCAAATTTGGGTAGTATTTTCAGGCATTCTTTTGGTTATTTCATTATTATTAGTGATTTTTTTCCCCACCACTTTACGAAGCTTTTTCACAAAAGAAATTTATAAAACGATTGAAAATGAACAGCTTGTTTTAATGGAATATGGTAATCCTGGAAACAGTCTGCAAAATGACAAACAAAAAGACCGTACTGTTTCCCATTTGTTTTTACCTATCCAAAGTCGATACTATTTATATAGTGAAGAGCTTCCAACTGATTTTATTCGTCAAACACAGGATTTAGCTGCACAGCAAACAGCATCTAGTGAACGATATGAAAAGAATTTACGAAATCAAACACTTTTTTATGTGATTCATAAGCTAACAATCAACGGTGAGCCTAGTTACTTATTATCCTACTCATGGGATTCTTATCGGAATGATCTTGTGTTCACCCTATTTCGACAACTTATGATTGTCATGGCCGTTGTCTTTTTATTTAGCTGGATACCGTCGATTTGGCTAGCAAGGTATTTATCAAAACCACTTGTTAAGCTTGAAAAGCATGTAAAAGACATTTCTGAGCAAGCCTGGCACGAACCGGTTGAAGTAGACCGAAACGATGAAATTGGAAAACTCGGGCACATGATTGAAAAAATGCGTCAGCATCTTGTAAGGAAAGACGAAGCTCAGCAAACGCTGCTGCAAAATATATCACATGATTTAAAAACACCTGTTATGGTTATCCGTGGGTATGCGAGATCTGTAAATGACGGGATTTTCCCAAAAGGTGATCTTTCCAGTACAATGGATGTTATTGAAGATGAATCAGAAAAGCTTGAAAAAAAAATAAAAGATTTACTTTACTTAACGAAGCTTGATTTTTTATCCACAAGAAAGCCGAAAAAAACTTCGTTTCGCCTCGATCAACTCATACACGAGGAAGTGGAACGAATTAAATGGGCTAAACCCGAACTTACTTGGAATTTAAATGTTGAAGACGCAACTATTTTGGGGGATTCAGAGCAGTGGGAAAAGCTGCTTGAAAACCTGCTTGAAAATTCCTTACGATATGCTGAGACAGCCATTTCAATTTCAATGTCAAAATCAGAACAACATCTTACTTTGAACTTATGGAATGATGGACCTCCAATTGACAAAGAGATAATGGGACAGCTATTTGAACCTTTTCAAAAAGGACAAAAAGGGGAATTTGGAATTGGATTGAGCATTGTTAAGCGGATTGCAGATTTGCATGAATCTAAGGTGTGGGCAGCAAACGAGCGAAATGGAGCAGCTTTCTATCTAGAAATTCCTATACGTTAGTCGTTGTAAAAAGGAGATCTAACTCAAAGGTTAGATCTCCTTTTGGATTATTTAGGGTATGTCATTTCTTCTGGCTTCACATATTGATCAAATTGATCTTCAGTTAATAGTTCCAATCGTAAAGAAGCTTCTTTTAGTGTTAATCCTTCTTTATGAGCTAGCTTAGCAATTTTTGCTGCATTTTCATAGCCAATATGAGGGTTTAATGCGGTAACAAGCATTAATGAATCTTTCACATACTTTTCAATAACCGGGATGTTGGCTTCAATCCCAACAGCACAATGATCATGGAACGAAACAATTGCATCTGAAAGGAGTTGTACTGATTGTAAAAAGTTATAAATGATAACCGGCTTAAATACATTCAACTCAAAATTCCCCTGACTTGCTGCAAACCCGATGGCAGCGTCATTTCCCATTACTTGAACAGCGACCATCGTTAGCGCTTCACTTTGAGTTGGGTTTACTTTTCCCGGCATGATAGAGCTTCCTGGTTCATTTTCTGGTATTGTAATTTCGCCAATTCCACATCTTGGTCCACTAGCTAACCAACGAACATCGTTTGCAATCTTCATTAAGTTAGCAGCCAATGCCTTTAATGCTCCATGAGCATATACCGTTTCATCATGGCTTGTTAAGGCATGAAATTTATTAATTGAAGATTGAAATCTCTCATTTGTAAACTCACTAATTTCTTTTGCCACACGATCACCGAACTCAGGGTGGGCATTAATACCAGTACCAACAGCTGTACCACCTATAGCTAAATTTTTCATATAGGATGTTGCTTGCTGAATCATTTCCTTCGTTTGCAAAAGCATATGTGTCCAACCACTGATTTCCTGCCCCAACGTTAAAGGTGTCGCATCTTGCAAATGAGTACGTCCAATTTTCACAATGTCCTCAAATTTCTTTTCTTTTTCAACTAACGTAGCATGCAGCTTATCAATTGCAGGCAAGAGCTTACTATCCACTGCTAAAACTCCTGCTATATGCATAGCAGTGGGAAATGTGTCATTTGAACTTTGACTCATGTTTACATCATCATTTGGATGAATAACTTCGTTTATTCCTTTTTCCTTCAAAAATTCATTTCCTCTTCTGGCTACAACTTCGTTTACATTCATATTACTTTGTGTGCCACTACCCGTTTGCCATACAACAAGTGGAAAATGATCATTTAATTTTCCTTCTATGATTTCATCACAAGCCTTAATAATTGCCTCTGCCTTTTCTTTATGTAATTTTCCAAGTGAATCGTTTACAATTGCAGCACTTCTTTTTAAAATGGCAAATCCAGTAATAACCTCGTTCGGCATCTTTTCTCCACCAATTTTAAAGTTTTGCTTGCTGCGTTGAGTTTGTGCTCCCCAATACTTTTCAGCTGGTACTTGAATCTCTCCCATTGTGTCTTTCTCTACACGATAATCCAACTAACACACCTCCGAAAAAAAT
Source organism: Metabacillus endolithicus (assembly GCF_023078335.1). GTDB lineage: Bacteria > Bacillota > Bacilli > Bacillales > Bacillaceae > Metabacillus > Metabacillus endolithicus. Next base: position 1,689,041 of record NZ_CP095550.1, read on the forward strand.
TCACTTCACTTTTCTATTTTATGGGTTTTTTGGTGATTTTAAAAGTAATGACACTTCTTGTTAGTTTCATATTGCAAGCAAAGAATTTAATGTTATTTTATATTCATTAAATTTTAAATAAATTTTTTCTTTAAATCTTAGTTTATTCATTAGACAAACTAAGAAGTAGTTGGTATAATGAAAACAGTTAATGATCATTTACTTACTTAACATGATTGTGAAAGCGATAACAGCTAATCATATTTAAACAGGAGGGATAAGCAAATATGAGGGATTGGGGGCAAAATAATAACTCAATCTACTAATCTAGCTATTGATAAAAGCTTAAACATTGTTGTAAAACTTTAATACATAATTTCATTCCTATAAGAAAGGAGAATAGAGGAATATATAGTAAAGCTAATCAACTATACTATTTTAATAAAGCGTTATCATTCCTCTTAAACTTATGATGAAAAAGCAAAACTCAATTTATATTATTGCCATTACTCTTGTAGCTACACTCGGTGGATTACTTTTCGGTTATGATACTGCTGTTATATCTGAAATTTTGAAAAGTCTCTAGAAGCCTATTTTATTGAAAGTCTCGGACTTGATACGTTTGTACATGGGATAACAACATCTAGTGCACTGATTGGATGTATTATTGGTGGACTTATTTCTGGATATTTCGCTTCTAACTTCGGTCGAAAGAAATCATTATTAATCGCAGCAGCTTTGTTTATCGTTTCGGCATTGAACCAGCTTACCCTGAATTTTTATTTTTCACAAAAGGTGAACCTTCTATAGCTTTATTAATTACTTTTAACATCTATCGTATTATTGGAGGTATTGGTGTTGGCCTTGCTTCCGCAATATGTCCAATGTATATTGGTGAAATCGCTCCAGCAAATATTCGTGGTCGGTTAGTTTCTTTTAATCAATTTGCGATTATTTTTGGGATGCTAGTTGTATACTTTGTTAACTGGGGTATCGCTAAAGGTCAATCATTAGCATGGATTAACGATCTTGGCTGGAGATACATGTTTGCATCAGAGGCAATTCCAGCTTTACTATTTGCCGTATTTTTACTATTTGTTCCAGAAACACCTCGTTACTTAGCTATGAAAAAACAAGATAGTAAAGCATTACAAATTTTAGAGAAAATTAACGGATCATCTGAAGCAAAATCAATTTTATCTGAAATTAAGCAAACGGTTACGATTCCTAAGGATAAGCTATTTTCATATGGAAAACTAGTCATTGTTATTGGTATTTTATTATCGATATTTCAACAATTTGTTGGAATCAATGTTGCTTTATATTATGCTCCTCGTATTTTTGAAAGTATGGGTGCCGCTAAAGATGCTTCCATGCTACAAACCATTGTAATGGGACTTATTAATGTGGTTTTCACGGTTATAGCAATTTTAACGGTTGATAAGTGGGGACGAAAGCCACTATTAATTATAGGTTCAATCGGAATGGCATTTGGAATGATTGGTGTTTCCACGATGGCATTTACAGGTATAATTGGTATAAGCACACTCATTTTCATTATTATCTATACTGCTTCATTCATGATGTCCTGGGGACCTATTTGCTGGGTATTAATCTCTGAAATATTCCCTAACAAAATCCGTGGGCAAGCAGTTGCTATTGCAGTTGCTGCGCAATGGGCTGCCAATTACTTTATCTCATCTACATATCCAATGATGATGGAATATAGTGGTGGGTTAACATATGGTTTTTACGGCTTAATGAGTATACTTTCAGCGATTTTTGTTTGGAAGTTTGTTCCTGAAACCAAAGGTAGAACATTAGAAGATATGGAAAATATCTGGATAACAAAACAAGATAAATATAGTGCATAAAAAACAGGCGTTGGTGAAGACCAACGCCTATTTTTATGCTTCATATCGCTTGTAAACCAGCTTGATTTAAGAAATTCCAAGGTTTATTATAATGTGGTTGGAAGAAGAAATCGACGAAGCCTAACTCATCCATCGTCATGTTATTTTGAATACAAACAGATAATGTATTTATTGACTGTGTCACATCGACTTTAGACATGACCTGCGCACCGACTATTCGTTTCGTGTCTTCCTCATACACGACTTTCAACATAATGTCTTCAAATGTAGGCATAAACTCTGGGCGATCATGCTCTAAGATTGTGATACTTTTCACATTCAATCCCATACGAAGTGCTGAAGCTTCAGTTAATCCTGTTGTTGCAATGTTTTGATCATAGATTTTTATACCTGAAGTTCCTTGTGTTCCCATGTATCTAATCGTTGGTTTCACTAAGTTTTTTGCTACTAATGTTCCCATACGAACTGCATTTGTCGCAAGTGGAATATAGGCATAATCACCTGTTGGATTGTAACGAATGGCACAGCTGTCTCCGGCAGCAAACACATCTTTATGACTCGTTCTCATATACTCATCAACTTTTATTGCCCCATTAGTAAGCATATCGACTTGTCCCTTTACTAATCCGGTATTCGGCTGGAATCCGATACATAAGATAACTAAGTCAGCATCATAATGACCTCTTGTTGTTTCAACAGCAGACACTTTTCCTTCTTTTCCTGTGAATCGTGTAACTGTTTCTCCTAACGCTAAATGGATATCTCGATCCTGAAAATCTTTTTCTACTATATTTGTAAATGGTTCATCTAAATATTTGCTTAAAATTCTTTCTTCTCCATCAATAAGTGTTACATTCTTACCACTCATTTCAAAAGCTTCAACCAACTCGATCCCAATATATCCTGCACCTACTACAACAATGTTTTGTGCATCTTTTGCTTTTTCAATAATTGTGTTGGCATGGTGGAAGTTCTTACATAAAAGGACATTCTCCATGTTAATTCCTTCTATTTTCGGTATGACTGGCCAAGAGCCTGTTGTCATGACAAGTTTGTCAAATGTATCTTCAACTTTTTTATTCACTGTCAGATCACGAGCTTCAATTGTTTTCTTTTCAATGTTAATATCTAATACTTCATGCTTCATTTTCATCTTTACGCCGTGCTTTTCTAATTCTTCAGGAGAGCAATAAAATAAACCATTAGGATCTTTCACCACTCCGCTAACATGTAAAGCAATCCCACAAGATAAAAAAGAAATATTATCGTTTTTTTCATAAACTGTAATTTCTGCCTCCGGGTAAAGCTTAATCATATTTGAAACAGCAGCAGTGCCTGCGTGTGTACATCCAATAACAGCAATTTTCATTTAGTATTCCTCCTAAATTATATTGTGAAGTTCTTCACATAAATTTGTGAAATATTTCACATTCACTTGATGTCTTTATTATATTTTACTTTTTTCAAAAAGACAATACCTTTTTGTGAAGTTTTTCACAAACTTATTTAAAAAGGTGCAGCCTCCTGTTTTTGTGAGGTTGCACCTTTTATACTTTTCAATTTATTCTTGATCAATATCAATTGTTACCCCTTCAACAAACTTACGATCCATTAATTTTTTCTTCTTTCTTATATCTTTGGCGTCAAAAACCTGGTCCATGTCATATTCATTCGGATACAGTTCTTCCGCTTGGATAAAAGGCTTTACTCGCTTGTGATTTAGCGTCATTTTTTCTCCTTTTACAATTAGCTTCATTTCTCCAATAGCATTGGCTGTCATTTCAACAATTCCCTTTGTATGAAGGTGAGGAATCCAGACTGCATCCCCTATTTGGTAGTTTCTTGTATGCTTTTCACTTCTTACTTTTTCTATTTTACGTTCAAATTTTTTCCTATTCTTTGTTTTAGGAACAATCGCTACTTCTTCTGTTGATCGGGAGTTGGAAATCTCTTTTGCTCGGTTGATAATATTGGCGGGCATACCAAGCTTCTGCGCAATCGAGAATGCCTGACTATCCCCTCCTTTACCTACAATCAGTTTATAAAGAGGTTGAAGAGTATGAATATCAAAATCCATTGATCCATTTTGAAAGCCTTCTGCTTTTTCAGCATAATCTTTTATTTCACTGTAATGGGTTGTAGCAATTAGCATAGCGCCTGAGTTATAGATTTCTTCTAGTATAGAAATGGCTAATCCCATTCCTTCACGTGGATCTGTTCCTGAGCCAATCTCATCTAAAATAACAAGAGTATCTTCACGTGATTGTCTCAAAATATCAATCACATTTTGAATATGTGATGAAAACGTGCTTAATGAATGCTCGATGCTTTGATGATCACCAATATCAACAAAGATGTTTTTTACAATGCTAAACGTACTGAAAGAGTCAGCCGGTACATGAAGACCTGATTGAACCATCATTGATAACAAGCCAACCGTTTTTATTGTGACTGTTTTACCTCCTGTGTTAGGACCTGTGATGACAAGTGCCATATATTCTTGGCCTAATGATAAGGTTAAAGGAACAGCATTCAATCCTAATAAAGGATGTCTGGCATTGAATATCTGGAAGCCTTCATACTGCTTTATTTGGACTTCATTTCCTTTCATCGATTGACTTAACTTTGCTTTAGCAAATATAAAGTCATAAGATACCATTCCCTCTATGTTAATTAGGAGTTCTTGTTTGTATGAGGCAGTAAGATCTGTTAAGTGGCCCAAAATCTTTTGAACCTCCACCTCTTCTTCTACTTTTAAATAGCCAAGCTCATCTTGAAGCTTATTTAAATCATGCGGCTCCATAAAAACGGTTTGCCCACTTGAAGATTGATCTACTATAGCTCCTGAAAACTTCCGCTTGTATTCATTTTTCACCGGGACAACATACCGTCCATTCCTTACGCTTACAACTTGTTCCTGAAGATAGCTTGAAAAAGATTTCATGATTTGCGTTAGTTTTGTTTTAATCTTTTCTTCAATTGTGATGATCTTGCCTCTGATCTTGGTTAATGACCGGCTGGCATAGTCATCTACTTGATTGTTTCTTATACAACGTGAAATTTCATCAACCAGATCAGACAGTTCATACAAAGAATAGGCATAAGAACTTATTGTGGGTGCATGGTATTCCTGCTTTATCATAAATCTTTTGATTTTCTTCACACTGTCTAAAAAAGCTCCTAAAAATTCAAATTGCTCTGGAGTTGGCATATATCCTTTATCAGCTAGTGTGAGGATTTGTTCAACACCATGGAGGGAATGAACAGGGATACTCGATGATTTTTCAATAATAGTGCAAGCTTCGGATGTTTCGTTTAACCATCTTTTTATTTTCCCTTCATCGGTAATCGGCGTTAGTTCTCTAGATCTTATCTTGGCTTTTTCACTCATAGCAAATTCACTTAGTAGTTCTAAGACTTTGTTAAATTCTAAAACTTCAAAAGTTTTGTTGTTCAATGGTTTGAACCTCCGTTATATTTATTTTTTGAATTAAAATAAAAAAAGAGGTGATGAACAATGGTTGTTCATCACCTCTTAAAACCTCTGCATGGGCCTAGGAGTCTACACTTAAGAACAAATGACTTAATGTCATTTGTTTTTTTGTAAACATAAAAATCCGTACTTAAACAAGCACGGATTTATCCACGAGCACTATGCTAAGAGATCGTAAATTGTGTACATACCGTTTTTGTTCTTAACTGTCCACATGGATATACTTAAATAAACCTTTCAATTCGAAAAGTTTTTAAAAGCATTTACATGTAGATGAAGTATTTACTTCGATTAGTTAAGAACAGAAACCCTCACAAAACACATCTCCTAAAATTTAATTACTTATAAAATATCAGAATTCAAAGTGAATTGTCAATATAAGGTTATGTAATTAAAGCCCTTTCCGAATTTCTTCCACGCTTTTTCCACCTAGAAAGGCATGACCAACTTTTATATTCATGATTGTCTCAAAACCTGATTTTTGATAAACTTTCTCTACTTGTTCGTTTATTGGGAAAACCCAAAAACGTTCTACATTTTTCTTTTTTACTTCTTCTTGAATATAATGGATAAGCTGCCCTATTAAACCTTTTCCACGATATTCTTTCAATGTTGCCACACTCTCTAGCCTTGCATTTTGTTCATGAAAAAATACACAAGCGGTTGAACAAGGAACTCCATCATATTTTAATAGATAATGTGTATAACACTCTTGTGCAAATTCCTCTTTAAAGGCTTTTTCTCGGATGCTTCCACCTAACTCTGGGATTTGGCACTCGATCTCAATAGCAGCTTGCATATTTTTTGTTGTTACCTTCTCAATCGTCACTTTTGGATCAACAGCAATCTCAACATTTCTCTGCCATAATTGAACGGGACTCTCAAATTCCTCAAATCTAAAACCTTTATCTTTTAATGAGGTTAAAAATGCTTCCTGCTTTTCATAATGTGTTAAATAAAATCTTGGAATAATGTTCTTGCGCTGATAAAAATCAATGACTTCATTTATGATCTCTTCTGTATTCCCTTCATATGATGAAAGATTTGCGTGATTCGCATCATAATAGGTTGGTTGATTTTCATTATAAAAAAGATAGCCCCAGCTTTTTTCAATCTTCGTTGAAAAAGAGGATAGATAAGCTATATCCAGTTGATGAATATAAGTTTCAATCATTATATTTTCCCCACGTTTCATTTAAATTAAGGTGCTGCTATCCTCATCATATAGCTTTTAATAGAAACATTCTACTGATTTATTGTATCACATCACTCATAACTCCTTATTAAAACTGGTATAATTTAAAGCGTTATCAAAGGAGGAATCTTCATGTCTTTTTTACAACAAGTTTCTCAATCTGAGAAAGCACCAATTAAAACGCGTTTCTATTATGGATGGGTGATTGTCGCCATCGCTGCGGTCAGCGTTTTTTTCTCAGGCCCTGGCCAAACTTATTCCATCTCTCTTTTCATTGATGAATACATAAAGGACTTTGATTGGAGTCGTTCTACAGTTTCTTCTATCTATTCAGCTGCTACTTTACTTGCAGGACTTTTACTATTTCTTATTGGTCGTTTAATCGATAAATATGGTCAGCGAAAAATGGTGGTTATTATTGCGATTATGCTAGCTATCGCATGTTTTTGGAACGCAAATGTTACCAATATGTTTATGCTTTTTGTTGGTTTTTTTCTTATCCGTTTATTTGGTCAAGGATCAATGACATTACTTCCTAACACATTAGTTGCACAATGGTTTATCAAATATCGGGGACGTGCCTTTAGCTTCATGGCAATCGGCGGTTTTATCAGCTCTGCCTCCTTTCCGATTCTTAATGCTTGGTTAATTAAACACTATGATTGGAATACTACATGGCTTGTGTGGGGGACTTTACTAGTCATCTTCTTTATGCCGCTTGCCTTTTTCTTTATTCGCAACAAACCGGAGGACATCGGGATGGTACCCGACCATACTAGTGTTATAAATCAAAATCAACGTTCATCTGGTGAGATTCAACCTGAGCTTGAAGAAAATTGGACACTGCAAGAAGCAAGGAAAACACTTTCCTTTTGGCTCCTGCTCTTTTGTGTGGCCATTCCCGCTTTAGTGAATACCGGGTTAACGTTTCATCTTGTTTCAATTCTTGGGGAGGGTGGAATAAAACCAACAACAGCGGCAATGATTTTAAGCTTAATGGCCATTATCGGCTTTCCTATTTCCTTTATATCCGGCTTTCTTCTAGAACGAGTAAAGGTTAATATTTTGTTAGCAGCTGTTTTTATTGGTGAAATTGTTATGATTATTCTTCTTCTGTTTACTGATAGCTTTTTAATGGCAATCATTTTCGGAGTAATCTGGGGAATAACCGGTGGACTTGAACGGATTACACTTGCTGTTGTATGGCCATCCTATTATGGTCGAACGCACATAGGAAGTATTAAAGGTCTTGCTATGACAGTAATGGTCATTGGGTCAGCTTTTGGTCCCCTACCTTTTGGTGTAGCCTTTGATTTTTTCAATGGCTATGAGGAAATCTTACTATTAACTTTACTATTACCTATAATCGCAGCAATTGCCTCTTTATCTGCAAAGCAACCTGTAAAGAAGCAACTCACAAACTAAAACATCCCTCCTTTTACGGAGGGTTTTCTAAAAAATATTTTCTTTCCTATTCTATTGAGATAAATTACAGGGGCCATTAATAGAAGGCCCCTGTGCTTTATAGAATTACAGTACATCATACCCCTGATCCTCAATAGCATCCTTCATCTTATCTTTCGTTACTTTTTCCGGGTCAAAATCAATATTTACTGTACCTTTATCCAATTCAACTTTTACAGTAGACACACCTTCTAATTTACCTAAACTGCCTTCTACAGCATTTACACAATGTTGACAAGACATTCCTTCTACTTTAAGTGTAACAGTTTCCATCTAAAATACACTCCTTATTTTTTCATTAACCTTCCAACTGTGACTAACAACTCATCAATAATTTCTTCGTCACCATTTTGGATTTTTTCAACAACACATGTACGTAAGTGGCCTTCTAATAGCAATCTCCCCACACTATTTAATGCTGACTGAGTGGCAGAAATCTGAGTAATCACATCATCGCAATAAGTATCTTTTTCAATTAGTGCCTTAATGCCTCTAATTTGTCCTTCAATACGGTTTAAACGAGTAACTAAATTTTTCTTTACTTTCTCTGAGTGATGACTGTTCCTTTGTTCATTAAGATGACACGAATCTTGAAAATCATTCTCTGAGCTCATCCAATCTCCTCCTTATGTATCTTATTCTATTATACCCCCAGGGACTATACAAATCATTAAGTTAATCACTTAGTAAAAGTCTATATTAAAAGGCCGACACCGCTTGTGCCAGCCTTATTTTATGTACTATTTTTTTGTTTGTAATTGTTTATCTAAATAAAACGTTCCAAATGGGATAAAAGCTAGCAACACAGCCCACAATGCCCATAGAATGGACCACCTTTTGCTAAACTTCACGATTGCCAACATAAGCAGGTAAGCAATAAATAGAAATCCATGGACTGCGCCTACTAACGAAACTGCAAATGGGAAGTCTAAGAAATATTTTAAAGGCATAGCGATAAGTAAAAGAACCAAATATGAAATCCCTTCCAAAATTGCTGTTAAACGTAGTAACCCTAAAGAGGTATGAAACATTCTCTCAACTCCATTTTCTAAAACATAGTTCCATTATACATGTCCTAAAAAAAATAAGGTCTATTAAGTTTGACAATTTCTTAACATTGCTTGTTTTATGGATAAAGAAATTTTTCCTTTTCCATACTATAAAGGGAGGTGTGTTTCTATGAATTTTTTACATAAGTATGGAATTGAAAAACAAAGTGACGGTGTTATCCTTACACTATATGTTTTGGACTTTGATACAGAGTTTGCAAATGAGTTGGGAACAACGGGTACATCAACATATCAAGATGAAATCGGTCAATATGCCCAGCAAAGGTTTCCTACTTTTAAAATTAATGCAATTAAAATCGTTGCAGGCGGAATCCTTATAGGGATGTTCTCCTTTACATCTATAACACAATCTAAAACAACAGTTAAAGCTGCATCTCAAGATCAAACCTTGATAAATACTTTAACCTATTCCGTTAAAAGTGGTGACTCATTAAGCCTTATTGCAAAAAAATACCGACTAACAACGAATGAATTAAAATTATTTAATCAATTAACAAGTGATACCATCAAAGTTGGACAAGTATTAAACATTCCGCTACTAAAATATGATGTAAAATCAGGTGATTCACTTTCGGTACTGGCGAAGCAATTTGGAACAACAAGTGATCGAATCAAACAACTTAACAGCCTAACTTCAGACGTAATCTACCTTGGACAATCTTTATATGTTCCTGTAGCAAGTACAGTATCAACTGCTCCAACGTCTACTATCACTCAGCCAAAAACAACCACCTACACAGTTCAATCAGGTGATTCTTTGTCAGTGATAGCTAAAAATTTTCAAACAACTGTCTCGTCTATAAAAGAAGCTAATTCTTTAACAACTGACATTATCAGAGTGGGACAAACACTGAATATACCTGGAAAAGTAAATGAATCTCCATCCGTAACAACCCAACCATCGCAAGAATTAACAAAATATACTGTTATGAGTGGTGATAGCTTATCTGTTCTTGCAAAAAGATTTAATACTAGCGTGGAGGATATAAAAAAACAAAATTCTTTAACGACAGATACCATTTATCTTGGACAAATGCTAGTAATTCCGTCATCAAGTGAAGCTAAAACAGCTGTAGAAAGTAAAACAATTCCTGTTTCCTATAAGGTTGTTGCTGGTGACACTCTTTCTGGTATCGCAAAAGCATTTGGCCTATCAGTCTCATTTATTAAAGAAATCAACAACTTAACCTCTGACACGATTTACTTAGGTCAAACATTACAATTAAAAAAGCAGCCAACAACGAAGACATATGTAGTAAAAAATGGTGATACTCTTTCTGAAATTGCCAAAGAGCATGGTACTACAACAGAAGAAATGGTGAAAATAAATCAATTAACTAGTACTAATATTGCTGTTGGTCAAGTTCTTACCATTAACAGCACGAACGGGACCGCTTCTGCAACAATCGAAAACTCCCTTACTTATCGTACACATACTGTGCAGTCAGGTGATAATATTTGGGACCTTAGTGTAAAATACGGCATACCTCAAGCAGAGCTTTTAAGAGCAAATAATCTAACAACATCAAGTAGATTAACGATCGGGCAAAAACTAAAAATTCCTGTACATCAAATTGCTGTGCAAAAAACAGTTAGTGAACATCATGGAGAATATCTAACGTGGTGGACAGAGGCACAATATGTTTTTCCTATTGGGAAGGTAGCAACGGTCATTGATTTTCAAACAGGAAAATCTTTTAAAGTGAAGCGCACAGTTGGAGCCAATCATGCTGACAGTGAAACACTAACAACTACTGATACAAATATAGCCAAAGGTATATGGGGAGGCTATAGCTGGTCAACTCGGTACGTAATTGTTGAAATTGACGGCCGTGAAATTGCTGCAAGTATGAGTTTTTATCCTCATGATGTAGACTACGTTCCAAATAATGGTATTAATGGTCATTTTGATATTCATTTTAAAGACTCGACAAGACATAAAGATGGTAAGGTCGATCCTTATCACCAAGAAAAGATACGAATAGCTGCCGGTGTAGAATAAAGTAATTTCTATATAAAAAATCTAAAGGTATAGAAAAAAGGGGCCTTCTACCCCTTTCCACTAATTAGTACCAGCCATATCCATAACCTGGATAACCCGCACCATAACCTGCTCCATATCCACCAGTGAAGCCACCAGCTCCAACAATAATTAAAAGAATAAATAAAACGACTAGTAAAGCAAAGCCGCCGCCATATCCTACTGTACCACTCATTCCAAGTTCACCTCCAGATGATTTACCTTATTACAATATGTAAAACGTCTAAAAGTGATCTAGGCATTTGACTAGTATTCTTCCTTTGCTTCTCCCACTTTAAATTTATGGATTGTGTTCTCAAGCTCGTGAATTGTTTTGGATAATGAGGAAGCAAGATCGCCCAATTCTTCAGCTGCAGCTGCCTGTTCTTCTGTCGTAGCTGTTACTTCCTCCGTTGTCGCAGAAGATTCCTCAGCTACCACGACCATTTCACTGATTGCCTTTTCAACTTTTTCTTTATTATTATTAATTTTACCGATTGACTCTTCAATATAATCAATTTCATTTATGATTGAGTCAGTACCAGATAATATATTTTCAAATGCTTGTTGAGTATCATGGATGGAAGTGGATTGCTCTTTGAATAAAGCAATCGTCGTTTTGACAAGCTCAACTGATTGTTTCGTCTGACTTAAAATACTAGTAATAACGGTTTCAATTCGTAAAGAAGAGCTTTTCGTTTGATCAGCAAGCTTACGGATTTCCTCAGCTACTACAGCAAAACCTCTACCTGCTGCCCCTGCTCTTGCAGCCTCAATACTTGCGTTTAGTGAGAGTAGATTGGTTTCTTCACTTACGCTCTTAATCATTTCTACAATATCCTTAATCTGAAATTTATTTCAACATTTAATTTGTCCATTGTTGTGTCAACCTGGCCAATGTTTGTACCCATTTCTTCACTTTTCTTTGTTAATTCTTTAATCGTTTCGATTGACTGACTACTTAACTTTTTCGTTGTTTCAGTAATCGATGATACTTTAACCATATTTCCTGCTACCTCGTTAATTTCACTAGATAGCTCCTTCATTTCACGATTGGTTTTCTCTGAATAATCAACCTGACTAACCGCTCCTCTGGCCACTTCATCAATTGCTGTTGCAATTTGTTCTGTGGCGGATGCAGATTCTGAAGCGATACGTTTTAGATCATTCGAACGGTTAACAGCATAAGCAGAAACCTTTTTATTTTCTTCTATCATGATTGTTATATTATCAATCATATTGTTAAAGCTCGTGCCAAGCTGACCTACTTCGTTTTTATATAAATAATCCGCACGATGAGTAAGGTCTCCCTTTTCAGCTTCCTTCATAATCTCTACGATTCGATGAATTGGTTTAATCATGCTTCTAGCTAAAAAGATACTAACAAAAACAGATAATAGAACAAACGCAAAAATAATGATATAAACCAAATAAAGTACGTTTTGAATTTCTTTCATTAAATAAGATTTAGAAGTGGAAACAGCTACATTCCAGCCATTTTCAGTTTCTTTTATGGAAACTAAGTTGTCTTGTGTATTTTTATGATCCTCAAATTTTGTTCCAATCAATTCTTCATTATTACTTGAAATCACCATACCATCTTCGTTATAGATCGTTATTTCTCTCGAAGAAACATCAATACCACTCTCAAATACTTTTTCAAAAAGCTTTCCGTCGGCTGCGAGAATAAGTCTTCCATCACGATTATACTTTCGAAATAAATATACTTGTTCATAATTACCATCTATTCCAGATTTCCAAAGTACACCTCTTGATAGATTTTGAATTTCTTCTGATAAATTTGAATTTATACTCTCGATATTAAGATCTTTTGCATGTCCTTCGTCTCCAAAAATAGTATTTTCCTCATTTATAAAAAACATAGCTTTTGCCATATTATTAGTTGAAGTAATACTTAAGAAAAAGACTACTGCATCTTTATGCAAAAGAAATTTTTCATAATCTGTTAGTCCTTTTACTGATTCAAGCTTTTCCATTAGCTCTAAATTTGAAAAAGGCACTAACGTTAAATTTTCTATCTCTTTTAGTGAGTTATTCACATTTTTTGTTACCTGCGCACTAATATCTTCATTCATAGTAGAAACTTTATCTTCTATTGTATTTTTCGATACAAAGTAAACAACGTTTCCAATGATCAAACTAGGAATAATCGTAAATAAAAGCAAAAACATGATGATTCTTGATTTAAGTGTCATCCCATTTAAAAAATGAGGCACTTTGAATCCAATCTTTCTCTTTTTCTTTGAAGCTTTTTCACTTGATGACTTCCGCTTTATTCTTCCTTTTATTCGCTTCATCATCCTGTTCTCCCCCTTCATAAATTCAAATTGTTCTGAAAAGACAACGCTCTAATTTAAATATTAAGACAAAGCTCCTAGTCTTTTTCCAACAATCATGTATTCGCTTTCAATTATACTATATTTCGACCGAATTTTTCATAATATTTTAATATTCTCTCACCTTTCTAGTAACATTATCATGGATGCGCTTACAATAACCTCGTGACTTCTAGTACTCTATTCCTATGAAAATTTGTGGAATACTGTCGATACAAAGGACAACATAACTTTTTTGGGGGGATTTCTTTGTTTAATCATCTTAGATGGAAAAACACCAAGATTGGAGGAAAGTATTTTTACGTATTTTTAGTTGTGATTGTTACATTTCTTGTTTCAATTTTTATTACGTACGGATTGCTTAATAAAACAAGTCAAACAATTGACCATTCATTAGCAAAAAATGAAATAGCTTTATATAGTTCAGATTTAGCTTCTCTTTATCATGAGAAATACAGTCAAATTCCAGAATATTTACTTCTTGCTGATGAAGAAAGACTAATGAATTATTTAGAAGACAGCCGAACGTTTGTAGACATTGCAAAAAAGTTAAAAGCTCAATTAACAAACAAAGAACAAATTGACATTTTTAATAAAATCATCGAAAACAATCATAAATTAGATGAATATTTCTTTAGTACGATTGTACCGAATGTCCAACAAATCAATACAGAAGATTTTAAGAAGCTACAAGGAGATGCAAGTCTACTAAAAGTTGAAACTACTGAATTAAGTGAACAGTTAAAAACAATGGCAACAGAATCTAACAAAGCTTCTCTAACAGAATCACAAAATGCCATTTCTACTACGATCAAATTATTAATGATCTCAGTCGCCGTAGCAATTATCGTTTCAACTATCTTACTCATTTTCATCAGCAGAAAAATTTCATCAAATTTAAATCAATTAGTTTTAACAAGTGAAGAAATTGCGGGTGGTAATCTAACGTTTGAGCCTCTAACGAATGATGGAAATGATGAAATTGGAAAGCTGTCACAAGCAATTAATCACATGGGTAGTCGTTTAAGAGAAATGATCTTAGAAGTTTCTCATATCGCTTCAGATGTTGATCATCAAAGTTCCGCGTTTGCTGAATCTGCCTCAGAACTAAAACAAGGCAGCACACAGGTGGCAAATACAATTGATGAATTAGCCTCCGGTGTTAACAACCAAGCAAACGAAGTATCAGATATCTCTGAACACGTTAAGGAGTTCAGTAATCGTTTAATTGAAGTGAATCAGGATGGAAGTAAATTGGTCCAGTTTTCTGATGACATGTTAACAGTATCTGTAAACGGTGATCAACAGATGAAAAGCTCTTTAGAACAAATGAAGCTAATTCATAAGATCGTTGAACGATCGGTTGAGAAAGTGAAAAGCCTTGAATTAAAAACGGAATCAATTACAGAGCTTGTTACAGTGATTAAATCAATTGCAGAGCAAACAAATCTTCTCGCACTTAATGCCTCAATTGAAGCAGCAAGAGCTGGAGAAAGCGGAAAAGGCTTCGCTGTTGTAGCCTCAGAAGTTAAGAAACTAGCTAACGAAGTAACAGCTTCAATAGAAAACATTACTTCTATTGTTACTAGTATTAAAGAAGAAACAACATCAATATCAAATGAACTAAATAGTGGATTTCAAAAGGTAAATGAAGGAACGGAACAAATTGAGGTAACAGGTAAGTACTTCTCAGATATTAAAGAAAAAGTTTACGATATGACAAATCGAGTAAAAAATATCTCATCAGCTTTTAACTATTTTGAACAAACTAGTCAAGAAATCAATCAATCCGTTGAACAAATTGCAGCCATATCCGAAGAGTCTGCTGCTGGTTCAGAGGAAATCTCTGCAGCTATCTATGAACAAACGCAATCAATTGATACTATTTCAACTAGTGCAAGAACGCTATCAAATATGGTTGTACGAATGAATGAGATGATTGGTAAATTTAAGGTTTAAGTCAAACTAAAGATGGAGGTCACAAGGTGCTAAGATCCTACAAAAAAACAAGCTTAAGTCTAATCCTTTGTTTTGTTTTACTCATAACTACAGCCTGCTCGTCAACAGAAAAAGCAACATCACCAAAAACAGCAGGCAAACTTATTACAAATGACAGTGTTCCTTATGTTGGATTTTTATTAGATACTCTTGAAGAAGAAAGATGGTATAAAGATAAGCAATTATTTGAGGAACATATTAAGTCATTAGGTGGACAAGTAAAAACACTTGCAGCCAATGGTCATGACGCTGTTCAATTAAAACAAGCTCAATTGTTAATAGAAGAAGGTGTTGATGTTTTAGTTGTTGTCCCACATAACGCAGAAGAAGCAGCAAAGATTGTGGAACTTGCACATGAAAACAAAGTAAAGGTCATT
Source organism: Metabacillus endolithicus (assembly GCF_023078335.1). GTDB lineage: Bacteria > Bacillota > Bacilli > Bacillales > Bacillaceae > Metabacillus > Metabacillus endolithicus. Next base: position 1,704,868 of record NZ_CP095550.1, read on the forward strand.
TCCTATGATCGACTTATTACTAAGAGTGACCTAGATTACTATATTTCCTTTGATAATGAAAAAGTAGGTGTTTTACAAGCAACCGAAATTGTAAAGAACACCTCACAAGGAAAGTTTGCTTATATTGGTGGTGCAGAAACTGATAATAATGCCATTTTATTTAGAAAAGGAGCTATGTCAGTTCTTCAACCATTAATTGATAAGGGAGACATTACCTTAATAGCAGATCAGTATACAGATGAGTGGAAGCCTGAAAATGCTGAAAAAAATATGAAAGAAGCTTTAAAGAAATCAAATAATCAAGTAGACGCAGTGGTTGCAGCAAATGATGGAACTGCAGGTGGAGTCATTTCAGCACTAGGAACTGTCGAATTTAGCAGGCAAAATCCCAGTATCTGGACAAGATGCTGAATTAAACGGTATTAAACGTATTGTTGATGGTACTCAAACGATGACAGTATACAAACCGATTAATGTAATTGCTACCCAAGCAGCGGAAATGGCATTTAAGGTTGCGAAAGGTGAAAATCCAAAAACTGATACTACTATTAATAATAATAAAATAGAAGTCCCTACGATTCTATTAGAGCCTACTGCCGTAACGAAGGAGACAATTGATTCAACTGTTGTGAAAGATGGCTACTTGTCTAAAGAAGATATTTATGGAAAGTAAAGTAATCAAAAAAACGCTGGTGACTTGGTTTCAAGCTACCAGCGTTTTTTCCTTTTTATTATTAAACTGCAATTGTATCTTCTTGCTTTTCAACTTGTTTTCTTTGCTTTTTTGATTTTCTGAAATAGAGAAGCTCATACACTACCGGGATTACAACAAGTGTTAATAGTGTAGCTACACTTAATCCACCGATTACAACAACTGCAAGACTTGCCGAAACTAAGTTTCCTGATTCTGCTTCTTTAAATAACAATGGAAGCATAGCTGATATAGTAGCAACTGCTGTCATAATAATTGGTCTCATACGAATTGTTGCGGCTTCTACTACTGCATCACGAATAATCATCGTTTTCTCATTTTGTTTTACTCGATCAAGTAGAACTATCGCGTTTGTTACAACGATTCCAATTAACATAAGTGCTCCAAGTAATGCTGTTACATCAACGGAAATGCCACTGATGATAATTCCTAGAATTGCGCCAATCGCTGCTAATGGTAGTGAGAATAATATGGCAATTGGTGCGCGAATTGTTTTAAACGTAATGACCATGATTAAGAACACAATTCCAATGGAAGCAAGCATTGTCATGAACAAGTCATTAAAGTCACTTGCTTGGTCGGCACTAGCTCCGCCAACAAACACATCAATATCATCTGGAATGTCTATCCCTTCTGTTTCTTTATCTCCAAAGATCTTACTATTTACTTCAGTAGAGATTTCTGAAAGTTTTTCAGGATCAACATTAGCCGTTACCCTCACATATTGCTCACCATCTTTATGGAAGGTGCTAGTAGGCTCTTCTGATTGCTTGAGTTCAGCTACCTTCGAAATAGTTGTCATACCGTTTGCTGTCATTATAGGAACTTCAGATAATTCTTTTTCCGTGTCAGGTGTGTAAACTGGCTCAAGCATCACCATTGTTTGCTGATCATTTACTTCAATTGTGCCAAGCGGTGTTTGATTGAGCATAACAGATGCTTGTTGTGCGATTTGATCGGCCTTAGCTAAGCTAGGATCAACAACAAAGGAATAAACTGTTTTTGTTTCTTCTTGGTTTGATGAAACCTTTTCAACTCCGTCAATATCCTTAATTTCTGCTGTGATCGTTTCTGAAAGATCTGTTAATTCCTCAACATCCTCACCAATTACATCTACGGTAATGGATGTAGAACCGCCACTCATCATAGATGCTTCAGTTACTTCTAATGTAGCATCTTTATATTCTTCTTTCTGTGTGTTCACCTTGTCTATGAATGCCTGCATATCTGCATCTTCTTTAAGAATTGCCATAATCTGAGTCTGGGTTGGATCTCCTACCTCACCATATTTTGCAGAATCTGCTGAGTTGCCAAGTTGCAAATAAACATTTTCAAGCTCATTCTGTTCCATCACAAATTCTTCAAGCTTTACTGACTCTTCTTTTACTTTTTCTATTGGTGTTTCATTAGGATATTTTAACGAAACATAAACATAATCTGCTTTTGTTTTATCTACAGAGCCTTTAGGAAGTAACATATATCCCCCAATTGACCCTGCGAATAAAATAAATGATGTTAAAAGAACAACCCATTTATGATTCAGTGACCATGTTAAAAATCTAGTAAACTTCACAGAAGGTTTGTGCTCTTTCATTTTTGCATTTTTTAATAATCCTGCACTCATAACCGGAACAATAGTTAAAGCAACGATTAAGGATGCTAGTAATGAATAAGTGATTGTTAAGGCGAATGGTAATAAGAAATCTTGTAAACTGCCTCCTATTAATCCCATCGGTAAAAAGACAGCAACTGTTGTTAACGTCGATGAAGTGATAGCAGATCCTACTTCTTTCGTTGCATCTATGACCATTTTGACTGAAAACTTCTCAGTTTGAGCTCTTCTAAAGATGTTTTCTATAACAACAATACTATCATCTACTAAACGCCCTACCGCAACAGCTACTCCACCAAGTGTTAAAATATTTAATGTTACACCTGATTGTGCTAGTAGAAACAGTGTAAAACCTAATGACAATGGAATCGATACGATTGTAATTAATGTTGAGCGTAAGTTACGTAAAAAGATCATAATAACAATCGTAGCAAAAAGTGCACCTAATAAAACTTCTTTAATCATACTGTGAACAGATGATTCAACCATATCTGCAGATGCTAAAACCACGGTTGTTTCTAACTGATCATATTTCTCGTTAATTTCTTCTGATACTTTCTCCGCTTCTTTACTGATTGTTACAGCATTTGATTGACTGTCTTTTGTAATAACAAAGGTTAAAGCATCAGAGCCATTTACTTTTGTAAGATTGTTATCTTGTTTTTCGATTTTAATTTCTGCTATATCTTTTAAAGCAGCGCCTGGAATAACCTCTGTATTTTCTAGTTTTTCAATTGTATTAACATCACCAATTACTTTAATGTTTGATGCTTTTCCATCAACTGTATTTTCAGCTATGGCCGCTGAAACATTCTGTCCCTGAAGCAGCGTCATAACACTCTCAATTGATACCTGCTTTTTTGCCATCTTTTTCTCATCTAATTCAACGGATACAAAAGAAGGGATAATACCGTTTGTTTGAATATCTGCTACACCATCAATGTTTTTAAAATAAGGAACAATTTCATCTTGTGCATATTGAATGGTTTCTGGATTAATTCCTTCGTCAAATGATAAAGCAATATATGAGACTGGAATCATTGATGTATTAAGTTGGACAATGTTCGGCTTCATAACATTCTGAGGTAATGGAACATTTGCCAAAGCTTCTTCAATCTCACGTTTGGCTTCCTTTTTATCAACACTAGATTCTAGATGAATATCAACGGATGAATAGCCATCACCCGTAGTTGAAAACACATTTATCTTACCATTTACACCATCTATCGCATTTTCTATCGGGGTGGTGACTTGATCTTCCATTGTACTTGCGTCCACCCCGTTCCCCATTGTCACAACTGAGATGAACGGCTGATCTGTTGAAGGTAAAAATTCCATAGGTAAGCGAAAATAACTCAAAACTCCCATCACTAAAATCAACGTTGACATTAAGAAAACTGCTGCTTTGTTTTTAAATGACCATTTTGTAAACCAAGACATAATTTAAAACTCCCTTTTCATATTTTTTTGGTGAATACGGGTAATTCTTATAACTCCTTCCTAATCATAGGTAAAATTCGTCATATCAGGTTAGTTACTACAGTCATTATTTTAATAACAAAAAGTGGAAGCGTTAAATGACCTGAGGTGTAAAATCATCTACGACTTGAGACGTATTATGAATTTAAAAATAAAAAAAGACAGACGATTGTCTGCCTTTTTCAACGCATTGTTTATATTATTTTTTTCTAGGGATACTAAACCCATTATCTAAAGAAGTAAATCCGATTTTCGGATAATATTCCATTGCTTCAGGAGCAGAAAGCAATAAAAGTGACACCTCTTCTCCTATTTCGTCTTGTAATAATTTTATAAGGTGCTTACCAATTCCAGCTTTTTGATGATCTTTATCGACTGCAAGATCTGATAGATAGCAGCAATAGCTGAAATCTGTAATCGCTCTCGCCACACCAATAACTTTATTTTCTGCTCGTGCTGTTATGATAATATCTGCCTGGTCGATCATTTTTTGTAGTCGGTCTAAATCATCAACAGGTCTTCGTATTCCTGAAGCTTTAAAAACTTGTGAAAGCTCAGCTGCATCAATGTTATCGTGGACTTTGTATGTATAATTCATCTACGTTTCCCCTTTGTGTTTTTTCTAAGTATATAATGAAGAGAACCTATATAAAAGCAGTTTCTTCGGAAAACATTCACTTTAAATAAGAAATATGAGGAATTCTTTCTATTCAGTGAAATGTCGGTATGTCTCATGGTTTTTGAACTTTAAGTGAGTGTATGAACGAAAAGAGAATCAGGTTTAAAAGAGAGTTTGAACACAATCTTGTATTGAAACTTGAGCTTGCTCAATGCAGCCATTTCTGTCCCAATTCTCCCTCTATCGAGACTGAATTTGCTCAATGCAACCATTCCTGTCCCAATTCTCCCTCTATCGAGACTGGATCTTGCTCACTGCAATCATTACTGTCCCGATTCCTTCTCTATCGAGACTGGATCTTGCTCACTGCAACCGTTCCTGTCTCGATTACTCCTCTATCGAGACTGGACCTTGCTCACTTCAATCATTACTGTCCCAATTCCTTCTCTATCGAGACTGGACCTTGCTCACTGCAACCATTCCTGTCCCGATTCCTTCTCTATCGAGACTGGATCTTGCTCACTGCAACCATTTCTGTCCCGATTCCTCCTCTATCGAGACTGGACCTTGCTCACTGCAACCGATCCAGTCTCGATTACTCCTCTATCGAGACTGGACCTTGCTCACTGCAACCATTTCTGTCTCGATTCCTCCTCTATCGAGACTGGACCTTGCTCACTGCAACCGTTCCTGTCTCGATTCCTTCTCTATCGAGACTGGACCTTGCTCACTGCAACCATTCCTGTCCCGATTCCTTCTCTATCGAGACTGGACCTTGCTCACTTCAACCGTTCCTGTCTCGATTACTCCTCTATCGAGACTGGACCTTGCTCACTGCAATCATTCCTGTTCCGATTCCTCCTCTATCGAGACTGAATTTGCTCAATGCAACAATTCCTGTCCCAATTCTCCCTCTATCGAGACTGGACCTTGCTCACTGCAACCGTTCCTGTCTCGATTCCTTCTCTATCGAGACTGGACCTTGCTCACTTCAATCATTCCTGTCCCGATTCCTTCTCTATCGAGACTGGATCTTGCTCACTGCAACCGTTCCAGTCTCGATTCCTTCTCTATCGAGACTGGACCTTGCTCACTTCAATCATTACTGTCCCGATTCCTCCTCTATCGAGACTGGAGCTTGCTCAATGCAACCATTCCTGTTCCGATTCTTCCTCTATCGAGACTGAATTTGCTCAATGCAACCATTCCTGTCCCGATTCCCCTTCTATCGAGACTGGACCTTGCTCACTGCACCCGTTCCTGTCCCGATTCTCCCTTTATCGAGACTGGATCTTGCTCCTAGCACTGCTGCCTGTCCCGTTTCTCCTTGGATAGAGACAGGATCTCGATACTTGCACTTGCTTACTGTCCCCAATTCTCCTGTACCAAGAAATTGCCAGCCCTGCCCATAAAAAACACCCCCTTTTCTTTGTAAAAAGGGGGTGTTTCACCGTACATTATTTATCCTCTAACACCTTAATAAATTCTCTCATATAGTCCGGCAGATCAGGTGGGCGACGACTTGACACTAAGTGACCGTCGACGACAACAGGTTCATCAAGCCACTTTGCACCGGCATTCTCCATATCATCACGGATTCCAGGTGTGCTTGTCACAGTTTTTCCGTTCAAAATCTTCGCAGAGATTAATACCCAGCCAGCATGACAGATTTGACCAATTGGTTTTTGGTTTTCTTCCATATGCTGAACAATCTCGATTACTTCCTTAAAGCGTCGAAGCTTATCAGGAGCCCCAACCGCCAGGAACGAGTAATGCGTCATAGTCGCCCGGATTAATATCTTGAAATTGAAAATCTGAAGTAGCCGGCACTCCGTATTTTCCTTTATAAGTAAAGTTTGCATCTTCACCTGCTAAATGAACAGTAGCTCCTTCTTCACGTAAACGATGAATCGGGTACCAAAGCTCCAGGTCTTCAAAATCTTCATGAACAAAGCTTAGTATTTTTTTGCCTGAAAGTCTCATATACTTCTCCCTCCTTATTCATAGTTTCACAATACCTTAACGATCCAAATAAAACAAATGATTAAACTAGACATCCATTTCGATTAACAAGCTTGCAGTATGTTGATCTGTAATTAACACATTTGCATATTTCCCTTTTAGTGCACCGTATATGGCTTCTAGCTTTTTGGATCCTCCCGCAACCAATATCGATTTCTCTTTTTTGGCTAATTCATGGAGTTCTATGCCGATCGTTCGATTGTTTAGACTTTCTACACAAATCTCACCATTCTTATCAAAAAATCTAGAACAAATTTCTCCAGCTGCTCTTGATTGAATTAAATGTTGATCTTCCTTTGATAGATATTCAGCTTGTAAAAGAACAGAATCTACAACAGGTGTTCCAACACTAAAAATGGCGATATTCGCCTGTTTACCGAGGTCGAGAATTTTATGAATATGACGATCTGCTTCAATCGCTTGCTTTACAACAATATGATCTACAATTGCTGGTAACGGTAACAAAAAGGTTTGTGTATTATAAGCTTCACCAAACAAATGAATGATTTCTGACGCATAAGTCTTTGTCTCTGAATGGCTAACCCCGCCATTCAGCTGAACAATTGTTGTATGGCTTAAGGGTCTTTGCTTCAGCCTAGTTGCGACTTCATAAATTGTTGTTCCCCATGATGTTGCAATCACATCATAATCTTTTACAATTTTGTTTAGATAGTCAGCTGCAACCTCACCTAGCTGTTTTTTTATATTCGTATTGTCATGTTCAGACATAGAGACCACAATCACTTCTTTTAGGCCGAACTTTTCTCTTAATCGTTCCGTCAATTGTTCACCAGCCTCAACAGGATTATGGATGGTAATCTCAACAATTCCGGAATCCTTGGCTTGTTTAAGCAATCTGGAAACAGTTGGTCTGGAAACGTCTAATTTTTTTGCAATCTCTTGCTGACTATAATCTAATTGATAGTAAAGTCTAGCAGCTTCAATGATTTTATTAAGCTTATCTCTTTCCATTTTCTGCACCTAATTAATTAGACTTTTTTCTTGCGATAATAACATACAAGAGGCTGACATCCATTTCCGTCAGTCAGCCTCTTCATGATCTATATTATTCTTGGATTAACTTTTTCACACGCGCTACTACGTTTTCAACTGTAAAGCCGTATTCAGCTAGAACACGTTTTTCAGGAGCTGAAGCACCAAATGTATTGATTGCTAAAATATCTCCTTCGTCTCCAGTGTAACGATCCCACCCAAGTGGAGAAGCCATTTCAATTGCAAGGCGTTTCTTCACTTCTTTTGGAAGAACAGAACGCTTGTATTCCTGAGTTTGTGCCTCGAAGCGATCCCAAGCTGGCATACTTACAACAGCTGCTTCAATACCTTCTTGAGATAATACTTGTTGTGCTTCTATTGCTAAACCAACCTCAGAACCTGATGCTAGTAAAAGAACATCTGCTGTTTCTTTATTAGCTGGTGAGATCACATATGCTCCTTTTTTCACACCTTCATAAGCTGTTTCGTTCGTACCTTTGATTGTTTTTAAGTTTTGACGAGTTAATACAAGTGCAGTTGGAGTAGATGTTGACTCAATTGCTGTTTTCCAAGCTGCTGCTGTTTCATTTCCATCAGCTGGACGTACAACAGAAAGATTAGGCATTGCACGTAATGATGGAAGCTGCTCAATTGGCTCATGTGTAGGGCCATCTTCACCAACAGCAATACTGTCATGTGTAAACACATATGTTACTGGTAAGTTCATAAGAGCTGCAAGACGAATTGCTGGACGTAGGTAATCTGAGAATACAAAGAATGTCCCACCGAACACATGAAGGCCACCATGTAACGCCATACCATTTAGTGCAGCACCCATTGCAAATTCACGAACACCGAACCAGATGTTGCGACCGCTGTAATCTTCGCTTGTGAAGTCACCGCTACCACTAATTGTTGTTTTGTTAGAACCTGCTAAGTCAGCAGAACCACCAAAGAATGATGGAAGACCTTTTGCAATCCCATTTAATACTTCACCAGAAGAAGCACGAGATGCCAGGCTAGATCCTTCTTCGTAAACTGGAATGTGTTGATCCCAACCTTCTGGAAGCTCACCGCTTACTGCATGTTTAAATTGTTTTCCTAACTCAGGAAACTCTTTTTCATATGCAGCTACTAAAGAATTCCACTCTTCTTCTTTCGCTTTTCCAGCTTCATGGACAGTTTTGTTGAAGTGGTCATAAACTTCACCTGGAACATGGAAGTCTTCTTCAAATGTCCAATCGTATGCTGCTTTCGTTAATTTAATTTCATCCGCACCTAGTGGAGAACCGTGAGAAGCTGATTTACCTGATTTGTTTGGTGAACCAAAACCGATTGTTGTTTTTACTTCAATTAATGTTGGACGATTTAAATCTTGTTTCGCTTGTTCAATTGCTGCTGAAATTTCGTTCAAGTCATTTCCGTTTTCAACGCGAATAACTTGCCAGCCTTGTGCTGTGAAACGTTGTTCAACATTTTCAGAGAATGAGCGATCAAGGTCACCATCTAATGAAATATCGTTTGAATCATATAATACAACTAGACGACCTAGTTTTAAGTGAGCTGCTAATGATGCTGCTTCAGAAGAAATACCTTCCATTAAGTCTCCATCACCACAGATTGCGTAAGTATAGTGATCCACTACATTATATGAAGGCTTGTTGTAAGTTTCTGCTAAATGACGCTCAGCCATTGCCATACCTACTGCCATTGCAATACCTTGTCCTAGAGGACCTGTTGTTGCATCTACACCTGGTGTGTGACCAAACTCAGGATGTCCTGGAGTTTTACTTCCCCATTGTCTAAATTCTTTTAAATCGTCCATTGTTACATCATAACCTGTTAAGTGAAGAAGGCTGTAAAGTAACATAGAGCCATGACCTGCTGAAAGAACAAAACGATCTCTGTTAAACCAGCTTGGGTTTGATGGATTTACATTCATAAATTTTGTCCATAATGTGTAAGCCATAGGAGCTGCCCCCATTGGCATTCCTGGATGTCCTGAATTAGCCTTTTCAATCGCGTCAATTGACAAAGTACGGATTGTTTCAATAGATAACTTTTCTGTTTGTGTTAATTCACTCATTTTATTCCCTCCGATTGTTTCAATTCACTTAAAATAACTTTATTATCTTGGATGAGTAATTGACCTGATTTGTGATTTGACCTAACCCATTCTACAACTGCTCTTTTTAATTGATTAGCAAGAAGTCGATCAACGGCAGTAGGATATGGCCCGCCACATTGTGACTCATCGATCACAACAGCCTTCCAATCAAGATCAAACTCTTCAAAATGCTTTCCTAATTCCTCTGGGTCTACAGAGTTATCCATTACAAAAAAGGTGTATCCTTCTTTATTCGCTTCCTTGTTCCTAATGTGTTGTTTTAAGTGATTAATCACATCACCGCTCACTTGATCCACAACCTCTGCATCAACTGCTAAAGCTGTGTCGTTTAATAACCGTGAAGATTCATATCCGGGTATTTGCACATTAAAAACGCGAACTTTACCATACGATAATGAACTAGCTGTATCCCTAACACTTTCAATGCTTTCAACAATAGAATTTAAAGCAGTATCATAACCTAATGTTGCTTGTGAACCATTTATATTATTGTAATAACTAATAGGTACTACTAATAGTTTAGATGTAAAATGGTCCAGATTAGCTTTTGTGTCCCCTAATAAAATAACCTGATCAAGCTCAGATAATTCACTTGCAATCTTATCTAGCTGTTCGTTCCATATATTAATAGAAAATCGATTCAATCTATATCGATTAAAGCCAAATGTATGAAGTGAATTTCTGTCAAGTTCAGTTTGTTGTATTTTTTTTGCTGAAGCATTCCATTCAATGCCGTAAACCATATCCCCTTGAATAAACGCTTCTTCTACTAGGGTACGAACGATCTCTGATGCACCTGCTAAAGCACAACCAAAATGAACTACACCTATTTTCATTATCGTTACCCCTTCTCAAGAAATTTCGTTCAACTCATAATGAACATTTGTAACAATGACTAGTATACACGAAATAGTTGTAAAGATAAATATATAAAACACTAAATTATTAGAAATTTTACTTTTCCCATATTGTAAACGCTTTACAATGCGTTGAATTCTTAAAAATTTAAAAACAATAAAAAAACCGACCTCTCTGTTTAATCTACGGTCGGTTTCTTTTCATTTATAGGAAGTGTGATGATAAATGAGGTTTTATTCTTGTATGACTCACAATATATCGTTCCATTGTGCTTTTCAATCAGAGATTTACACACATATAATCCGATTCCTGTGCCTAAACTCTTAGTAGTATAAAAGGGCTCAAAGATTGCTTCTTTTGTTTCTTCCGGAATTTCTGGTCCATTATTTGTTATGTTAAACAGAATAGATTCCTGCCTTACTTCACTTTTAATACATAGTTTACGATCAATTGAGTTATTATGTTTTAAAGCATCTATTGAATTTAAGATTATATTGACTAATACTTGTTTGATTTCATCTTTTACTGCAACAATTGTACAAGTAGGATCTATTGTCATTGATAACTTAACATCACCATCGACAATGCTGGGATAAAGAAACGCTGTGATTTCATCGAAAAGCTTCTTAACCAATATTTCTTCTTTATTCTTATCAGCTACTTCCAACTTTGATGCATGCAAAAATTGAGTGATTCTAAATTTTAACTGATCAAGCTCATGCTCTATAGTGTCCATATATTTTAAAGCAGGATTTTCATTTTTCAACAACTTTACAAAGCCCATAACTGATGTAAGGGGATTTCGAAATTCATGTACAAAACTAGAGGACATTTGCCCAAGCAGGGATAACCGGTCTTTATGGGATTGATTAACAAACACCATTTTCTCTTTTATTTCAATATCTTTTAGTTCAGTATATCTAGTAACAGCATGATAACAATAACGATCAAAATGGTCATTTATTTGATCAATAATTGGTTGTAAATCGTTAATTGAAATACCAGATTTTATAATATACTTTATAACCGTGCTTCTCCCAACATTTACATTGTAAACAAATTCACCAATATTACTCTTACTAAGGACCCGTTCCTTTGCCACTTTATAGGCTAGCTCTTTTATCTCTTCATCTTTGATAGAGCTTTTCAATGATTTCTTCACCAATAAGTACATTTGATGCCCGTTTCCACTCACTCTATCTTTAAAAATATCATCTTCGCGTAAAATGATGCTTTCTTTCCATAATGATAAAAAGTCCTCTTCTGTTTCCTCAAGAAACTTAATTATTTTCTCTTCAACAGAATGAGTTGATCCAGACAATGAGTTCAATATTTATCACCGCTTTCAATGAGTCAAAGGCCTATATAAAAAATTAGACAAAAAACGATAAAAACCCTTTCTTTTTTCAAGAAAATATTATTATTTTTTAAAAATTTCTCGATTAATCTTGATTTTAATGCAATTACATAGTAATCCAAAGGGAAATTAGCCTTATCCTATCAATAGGTCAATTGCATGAAATTTTAAGATCATTATTCTCATTGTACAAAAAAGAGCATCGAATAATTTCCATGCTCTGCGTTTATATATTTATTTAACTTCTAATAACCCATACTTTTTCCTGAACCTCTGGAGAATCTTCATCCAGCCTGTTGCAAACAGTAGCAAGAAAAACACATTTGAGATAGCATGAGCTAAATCAAAATATAAGCTTGCTCCATAATACGCCAAAATCTCCACTAGTTTTATATCATCACCAAGACTAACGAAATACCATAGATTCATCATCCATCCGAATAATATCCCTGTTATAAATCCAAAGATCGCCCTTCCAATTGGTGACACTTGTATCCATGTCCCGCGTAAAAATCCTGCACATAACCCTATCATCCCCCAGGCATACATTTGCCAGGGAGTCCATGGTCCTTGACCCAAAAATAGGTTCGAAACGAGGGCAGCAAGTGCACCAACAACAAACCCACTTTCTGCTCCGAAAACAAACCCTGTAACAATGATCACAAACGTTGTTGGCTGCACACTTGGAATAGAGGCAAACGGAACACGGCTAACCGCAGCAATCGCTGCAAGAATGGCTAAAATAACTAGTTCCCTTCCCATCACCTTTCTTCGTTCAAAACGAATCATAAAAGGAAGGAATGTACCGAGCATAAATAGCACACTAACAAGAAGAAATTGCTTCTCCGCAATGAGTGTTCCACAGAGTAGAATGAAGGTGATAATTAAGACAGAAATCAATAGTATTATTTTTGGACGTGCCAAGACAATCGAGCCTCCTCAACCGTTAAGACATCAGGAATATGACTGCCTCTTGTCATTCGATTTACGACGGTTGTATAAAATGCATTTCCTTGAAAAAAACGCTTAGAAGGGGCTTCTGTTGTAATAGACCCTTGAAACATCATTGCACATCTTGTTGAATAACTTGCCGCAAATTCAATATCATGTGTAACCATTACGATCGTTAAACCTTGTTTTTGAAGTTCTTTTAACAGCTCTCCGAATTGCTGCTTAGAATCTGGATCAAGACCTTTCGTTGGTTCATCCACAAGAAGCAAAGAAGGCTTTGGCAACAGCACCCCAGCTAGGGCTGCCTTTTGCATTTCCCCTCCACTAACGTCATATGGATGCCGCTTTAAAAGATGCTCTAATTTAAAAAGATCGAGCAACTCTTGTATCCTTTCTTCTCCAGCATTCACATGATGATAGTGAATAATCTCTTTTAACTCATCTTCAATCGTATCATGTAGAAAAAATAACTTAGGGTTTTGTGGGAGAAAGCCTATTTCATTAGGGAGTTGTTTTTTCACTTTTTTACCTTTGTAATAAATAGAACCTCTCTGTGGTCGAGCTAAGCCTGCCATCACCTTTAAGAGCGTAGATTTTCCCGTACCATTAGCCCGACTATTGTTAGCCATTCTCCTTCAAATACGTTAAGGGATAAATTATTTAAAATTTTGTTCGTATCCTTCGAATATTGGAAATCAAGATGCTTTAACTGTAAAAGCATATCTTGGTAGGTTTTATTCTCTGTGATTTCCTTTGTAACCGTAACATGTAGACTATTTAACCATTTCTTTCCTTCCTTAACAGACAGGGGAATCAAACCCGAATGTCGTTCATTGCTTTGATCTAAAAATAATCTTGCAGGACTTGGTAAGTAATTGTACATTTCATGATTCTTTTCAGACCCAAGCCTTTGAATAACACTACGCGGATGATCAAAGTAAAGCATCTCACCTTTATCCAACACCATAGCTCGGTCGGCAATCCCAAAAAGCTCTTCTAACCGATGCTCTGCAATAATAACAGTAATGCCAAATTCTTCGTTCATTGTTTGAAGCATTCCGATAAACTCTCTTGCTGAAACAGGATCTAATTGAGACGTTGGCTCATCAAGTAACAATACCTTTGGCTCCATTAACAGAACAGACGCTAAGTTTACAAGCTGCTTTTGTCCTCCAGAAAGCTCATATGTTTTTTTATCAAGTAAACCTTCTAATCCGAAGAAATGGACAATCTCTGCTACTCGCTTTCTCATCTCTCCTGTTGATGCTCCCATATTTTCAAGGCCAAAAATAAGTTCTTCTAAAACCTTGTCCATAACGATTTGATTTTCAGGGTCTTGAAAAACCATGCCGATACTTTTTGCTACTTCTTCTGCTTCTATAGTTAAAAGGGGATTATTCTCTAAGAAGAACTCTCCTTTTTTTTCTCCATGTGGAGCGATCTCTCTCTTAATAAGCCGGAGTAAAGTGGATTTTCCACTTCCAGATGAACCACAAAGAACAATAAATTCCCCCTGTTCAACTGAAAATGAAATGTCCTTTAATACAGGCTGTTTTTCATCAGGATAAGTAAAGCTTATATTTTTTGCTTCCAAAAATGCCATCGAACTGTATCCCTCCCCTCAATAAATAGTGGGATGGCAAGATATAGAGTGAAAACACCAAGATAAAACCATTCTCTTCCTTGAATAACTGGTGATTCTAAGATAGGATAGATGCTTAACACCCCATCTCCCAGCCACCAGCCTGCTACTGCTACACTTCCTATCAATAGTAACGTAAACAATACAAGCCAATCTTGGATCTCCATTTTAAAAGGCGTATATTTGCTTCTCTTTTTAAGACCATACCCACGTGCTGCCATAGAATCTGCGGTTTGAATTGCTTCCTCTAAAGACCATGTTAATAAAATTTGTATAAGTAAAATACCGTTCTTTGCACGAGTTCGAATTTTCCCCTCTGAAACAGACAAACCCTTCCCTTTTTGTACCGATTCTATTTCTCTTAATCTTCGTTTTAACAATGGCACAAATCTCATAGAAAGCATCGTTAGTAAAGCCCATTGAGGAAGGATCCTAGAAAAAAGAAATAAAAACTTTTCAGCTGTGATCACAAGGTTATATGAAGCAAATAAAACCAGTAGCGTAAAGATTGATAATGCTAATATCACTCCCTGTATAATTGCCTCTAACATGACAGGGTTATGATATAAATAAAATAAGATATGAGTTCCTCTTCGATTGATTAAAGGGTTAATAATCAGAAAGAAAATAGATAGAAAAAACATCATAACAAGCCAGCTTCTTAATGTTTTTCCCCTATCAAGCTGCAAATGAAAAAGAATGAATAAAAGAGCTGCAACAAATAAAAACACCGGATGCTTATAAAGCATTACCAGTGCTGCTGCGCCCACATAATAAAAAAAACTAACGAAAGGATGAAAGCTATGAATTCCTTTATTCATGATCAATTAATCCTCATTATAATTTGTTGTATAGATCCACTGAACAGTATCACCATTAGTGACTGTTATAACACCTGCACTTCGGTTTAACGTTGAACCATTTCTTTTTACAGTCCAGCCACTAAATTGACCTCGGTCGAATTCAAATAAATTATCAATACCCTCCACATACGCAGATGATCCGCTTCCTGTTACGCTAACAGGTATACCTTTTTGTTTTAAGATAGTTAGTGTTACATCCAAAACTGTATTTCCTTCACTCATCACAACCTTTGTAGCAGGAAGAATGGTTCCTTTTTCACTATCACCTACAATTGAGATGGTAACCGCCTGCTTTGGTTCTTCCTTTTTCGGTGGTGGTGTGGTTGATTGTTCTTTTGTAGCAGTAGTTGTATCTTGTTTCGTTGATTCATTTGCAGCTTTTTTAGTTGGTGTTTCAGTCTTTTGAGTAGTGCTTTGTGTTTTTTCTGTTACTTTCTTTTCAGAAGTGTTTGTTGTATTAGTTGTTGTACTAGAAGACTTGCTTTGTGATGATGTAGAAGATGATTCCTTTGTTTCTTCTTTTTTATCTTCTTCAACAGCAGCCGTTGTTTCTTCTGTAGTTTTCTCTTGTGTTTGCACTCCTTGTTTATCTTCGGATTCGACTTTTTTGGTGGAATCAGCTATTTGTTCTGCTTCTTGATCACTCGTATCGTTTGACTGTGTTTCCTCACTTGTTTCTTCATTTAATACCGGTGATACTTCGTCTTTTTCACATGCTGCAGTAAAGAATAAAATTGTCGAGAACACAATCAGCAGAAAGGTTTTCATTTTTGACAAAGAGTTACACCTCCAATAGTTTTTCTGATACGATCATCCATAAATGGGAAACGCCCCTCCAAATGGAGAGGGCATCTCATTTCGTTATTGTTGTTGTCTTTTTCTAACATACAAACTAGTTATTCCAATAATAAGTAAAGCAAGACCAATTAATGCCATGTTATAACTTTGGGTAGCAGTATTTGGTAAAGGATAACCCTTGGTTTTTGCTGGTTGATCATTTTTAGTCGTACTAACATTTTCAGAAGTATCTTTATCAACATCTTCCTTCACTACAACAGGAGTTTCATTGTTGTCAGCAGGAGTCTCTGTGTTTTTCTTTTCAAGAGTTAAGCTATATAAAGATCCTTTTTCATTTAAAAATAATTGATACGCAACAATTCCTCTATAGCCTTGATCTGTTGTAAATGAGTCACTAGTGTCTCCACCTTGCCAGTCAAAGCCACCGTCATCATTTTGGTAGGAAAGAAGATAGTCAATCAAACTAACACCGTCTTTTGTAAACTGATCACTATGTGAATCAATGGATAATGCCGATAACGCAATAACTACCTGTGCAGCTGTTGAGCTGTTATCAATTTTTGAATTTTTGTATTGTGCTGATAAATATTTTACTGCTTCATCTACCGCACTCTTCACATCCGCGTTTGATTTAACATATGGAGCAAGTGCAGTTAATACCATAGCCGTTGTATCACTGTCACTCGTTGCTTCACCACTCCATGTCCAGCCACCATCGTCGTTTTGATTTTTTAGCAATTCATTGACCAATGCTTCTCGCGACCATTTAGCTGAAGATGGAACTTCAAAGTTAGCACTATCTAATGCAATAAGAGCATAAGCTACGCCATTTAATCCCTGCTTTGTTACATTTCCATTATAGATAGCTTGAACAAGATTATATCCTTCAATATTTGTTGGATCTTCACCTGCTGCTAAAACGCCCAATGTTAGTCGCTCATAATCTGTTATTTTTGAAAAACTTCCTTGACGTTCAGTTAATTGTTTTTTCAAGTTTTCTAGATAGCTATCCGGCAATGTCTTTCCTGCCTTATTCAAAGCCACTGCCTGCCAGTCTCCAACCTCTTGTTTTAAAACATATTGACTAGCTGCATTTATAGCATTCTTAAGGGCAGCTTGATCAAACTCCTCAACTGGCTGTTGTTCCTCTTCAGGTTGCTGCTCTTCCTCTGTAGGTTCTTCAGCAGGTGTTTCCCAAGATTCATATTTTAACGTTACTTTATCAGCATTTTTAAGCGCGTAACTGTCAACCCCAACTGATGCCATCTCATCATTTACATAAAATGCCCAATAATAAGTACCTTCAGCAGCTAATCCTCCGATACTTGTAATCATCACGCCATATTCAGATGTTTCATATTCAATGTTTTCTTGTCCGTAACCAATCTGTAATAAATCGAATGCAGTTGGTTGATCAATGTATGCAATTGATGAAGGCTCCGGTAAAATCACATGATCTTTATCACCAATTATTTGCAGTGACACACTATTTTCAGAAGGCTTTGTCCAATCCGTATAACGAAAACTTAACTCGTCACCCTCTTGTACAACATAACTGTCTGCGCCAACTTGTGCTTGAACACCATTAACATAAAAAGCCCAATAATATGGATCCTTTGCTTCTAATCCGTTTATTTCAGTAATAAATACCCCGTATTCAGACTCACTGTATTTAACTTGGCTCTCACCAACAGCTTGAACGAGTACATCAAATGCAGTTGTATCCTCTGCAAATGTATAGTTTGTTTCATCTAGTAATAGTTCATTGTTATTTCCAACAACTGATATTGTTTCCCCTTCTGCAGCAAATACAGTTGTCTGAAAAGTGCTAACGAATAAGGTAGAAACTAAAAGGACAGTTAATATAATATGTTTTACTTTGTTGAACAACGTGTTCTCTCCTATCTATAAAAATTTATTGAGGCAAAAAAAAATCCTCTATGTAGGAGGATTGCAGTCGTTAAGAGAAAAATGTCCAATAATTGACTCTTTCTTTTCTTAACACCCTCCTATCCGCGTAGTACGAGGTGAAAAAATAGGCAGGTCTCCTGACTTATGATCAACATCCTTACAGCCTTCCCATCTTATAGACAGTGGCAAATTTGTAAAGACTCTCATTTACAGTGGCGGGACCGCGCCGGACTTTCACCGGACTTCCCTTTTCATGATAGGATAATACTATCAACCTATTTTTATCATATTCAATTTAACTGTTTTAATCATAGTCTAGTATGAAAATGGTGTCAATATATGTAGGAGTCTGCATATATATGGTAAGAAACTTCAAAAATCCATTTCTCCTTTCATTCATATAATAATAGAGTTATTTATTCCCTGGTTGACTCAAAAAGAAAAAGCCATGATCTTTGAAGAATGATCATGACTTTTGCGCTTATTTAGTTTCTCTATGCACTGTATATTTCTTTAATCGTGGGCAATATTTTTTAAGTTCAATTCGATCCGGGTTATTACGCTTATTCTTTGTTGTAATATAATTTCGATCACCAGTTTCTGTACATGCTAATGTAATTTTCACTCTCATTATAATTTCCTCCTTGGAAAAATAAAATTAATTTTCTGCAGTAAAAGCTGGAAGAGGATCGTTAAAAGAAGACCAATCCCTCTTCATTTCATCATTTGTCAATAAGCATTCATCTAGAGATCTTTCAATCAATTCACGGTTCATGTCGATTCCAATCATAACAAGCTCAGTTATTCGATCACCGTATGTATGATCCCACTTTGCCAATAACTCAGGTTCTTCTTTTAAAAATTGGTCCTGCTCTGCTTTTGAATAAGAAGCAATCCAATTTCCTGCTCCCTGAATGATAATAGAGGGACCTGCCTGTGAGAGAAGTCCTGTTATATCATTACGTGAAGCAAGCCAGAAGAACCCCTTAGCTCTAACAACATCTACAGGCCAATTCTCAAGCCAAGTCATAAATCTTTCAGGATGAAATGGTATTTTCCTCTTATATACAAATGAGGTGATTCCGTATTCCTCTGTTTCAGGTATATGTTCATTCATAAGCTCTTGTATCCACCCTGCTGATTGACTAGCTTTTTCAAAATCAAAAAGGTTCGTATCTAAAATCCTTGTTATTGGTACCTTTGAAAAAATAGACTCGATGATCGCAGCATCAGGATTCAGTTTATGAAGAACGGCTTTTAATTCATCTATATCTTCTCGCTCAACTAAATCTAATTTGTTTAATACAAGAATGTTAGCAAATTCTATTTGATCAATTAACAAATCTACTACCTCCCTTGTATCTGTTGGATCTATTGCTTCGTTACGGTCAAGAAGACTCTCCCCGGAGGAATAGTCAAGCCAAAACCGATAAGCATCTACAACAGTTACCATTGCATCTAGTTCACATATTTCAGTTAAATTTATCCCTAATTCTTCATCTATATATGTGAATGTTTGGGCTACAGGAATAGGCTCGGAAATACCGGATGATTCAATAACTAGATAATCTAAATGCCCTTTTTTCACTAATTTTTTCACCTCTATAATGAGGTCTTCTCTCAGTGTACAACATATACAGCCATTCTGAAGTTCAACTAGATTTTCCTCCGTTCGGGAAAATCCACCTTGTTTAATAAGCGAGGCATCAATATTTACTTCACTCATATCATTAACTATAACGGCTATTCTCTTATTATCTTTGTTACTTAAGAGGTGGTTTAATAATGTAGTTTTCCCAGCACCTAAATAGCCACTTAAGACCGTTACTGGTACCTTTCTATTTTTCATGTAATCCTCCTATATAAAACAAAATGATTACGATTTAAATTTCATACTTTTATGTAAGTAATCAGAAAAATGTGAATTAAATCGTAACAGTTACGTTTTATATATTATATTATCTCCTGTTGATATGCAATAAGGTTTAATAAAAAAGTTTTAAAAAGAGAATTTCGGGAAAAACATAAATAAGAAAGGCTGACACCTAAATGCCAGCCTCTCTGTTTCTATTATAAATTTACACGCATAACGCGACCATTAAATTTTGCCCAGTAACCACTAGACATATTAGCGATTGCAACACCAGTTGAGCTTTGAGAACCAATGAATTTACCGCCACCTACATAAATACCAACATGTCCATCTTTTTTATAAGTATCAAAGAATACCATATCTCCAGGTTGCATGCTGCTTGTTGGAACTCTTGTACCAGTATTTTTTAGGATTTCCGTACTTGCTCCTACTCTTACTCCTACAGTTGAGAATGCCCAGCTTACGAATCCAGAACAATCAAATCGACCATTAGCGATATCATAAGAGTTTCTTCCGCCACCAAATACATAAACAGAATTTCCGATATATTTATAACCAGCACTAATTAAATCATTAACTGTACCGTTAGGGTTTACAGGTGTGTCTTCAAATGTAACTGTATTATTTGAAGTACCTTTTGCTACTTCTACAGAATTAGATGATGTTGTGTTTGCAGCCGCTGCTTCAGCTGCTGCTAATGCTGCTGCTTTTTGTTTTAAGCTGTTAATTGCAGCTTCTTTTGCTGATTTTTCATCTTGAAGTTCTTTTCTTAATTGATCATTTTGTTGCTTTTGTGCCAGGATATCAGCCTGCATGCCTTCTAAATCTGCTCTTAAGTTTTCAAGGTCTGAAAGCACTTCCACTTTTGCAACTTTCTTTTCATTTAACTCTTTTTCATCAGCTTCTTGCTGAGAAATCATCGAACGATCTGCTTCTACAATTTTCCCTACCGCAAGTGCACGGTTTAGAAAATCACCGAAACTAGTAGATCCTAGTAAAACATCAATATATTCAACATTCCCACCACTGTGTTGGTAAGAAATTGCACGTTGCTTTAAAATTTCTGTACGTTCTTTAATAGCTTCTTCTAGTTGAGCGATCTCAGAATCCATCGCGTTTATTTCGTCTTGAGAAGTTTGAATCTGCTCTTCTGTTTGCTTAATCTTTGCTTCGTTATCTTTTATTGCTGCATCAACGCGTTCACTTTGTTTCCTTAAATTTTCTAACTCTGCTTGTACTTGTTGTACATCCTGAGTATGATCTTTAATTTCTTTTTGAACTTCTGTACTTGTTTCAGCGTTAACCGAAGGAATTGCAAATGAACTGCCTAATCCAATCATGACAGCTAAATTCATGATAACTAGTTTCTTTTTCGACATTCTCTTCCCCTACTTTCGTTTCTCGTACATGAATCATTCTATGTATCTATTTTTATACAATACTATTTTACTTATTTAGCCACAATTAGAAGTATATCATCAAAAAATGACAAAACTATGTTGTTAATATTACATTTATATTTCAAAAGTAACAAAATGTAGCTTTTTCGCCTCAAAAAAGCACATTTACAACTGTAACATAGTTTATATCGCAATTCTAGTATTTATCTATTAATAGAATTAATAAATTTAAGAATGTATAAAAAAAGAGATAAATTGATAGATGTAGGTTAAAAGGAGGGAGAAAAGAAGTTTATGAATGAGAAATCTTACCTAAACTCAGTTTTAAGTTAGTTCTTTTCTTCCCCTGATTATGACAAAAAATTCATTAAAATAGCTATCAAGATTGAAAGCATGCCTGATTGAAAAAGAATTTGATTTAGTACCTTCGCTTTTCCGTTTAACGAATCCTTTACAGCTAACATGAGAAACGATATTAGCAAAGTAACATAACTCGGAATTAAGTTACTACTAAATCCTTCGAATGATAATTGTGCTGAGAGTAGAATTACAGCAACTAAAATCAGGTGAAAATAAACTGTTTTTCTAGTTTCTTTCCATAAAAATCTAACTGCCAAAAATAGAAGTATAGTATATAAGATTAAGATCCATTTCATAACCAAGAAAAAACTGACCTCCCATCCAACATTTATACCCTTTTCTAGTTTTGATCTGTTACTATAATAAGGAAATCTAGTCATCATAGAATAGTAACTGCTTTCATTGAAAAGTAATAAAATTACATATAGGGAGTATGACTAACTCATGACTAAACGAGTGGATACAAGGGAATGGACCTGGGTAGATTATGTTATTACCGGAGTAAGAAGTATCTTTTATCTGTCAGGAATTATTTATTTCACCATGATTGACACCAATCAGCATAATGGCCTCATCTTTATTTGGTTATCATTGTGCCTCTTCATTCCACATCTTTTTTGGCGTCCAGGCTATATATCATATAAGCTATATAACTTTGCTGAGCTTGGCGTTAACGGCAGTTTTTATATTTGGAATATCCTTTATTTAAATAATGAGCTTGGGCCCTCTTTATTATTTATGCCTGCTCTGGGATTTGGTTTTTTAGCTACAAGTAAATCGGTTAAATATACACTTCCTATTTTAATGTTGCTTACATTAGGTTTATTAATTACAGACGAAGAGATGTTTAATGTTTTTATGAACATGTTTTTAATTTCGATGATGTTTGGCTTTGGATACAGCTTTAACCGAATGTTAGAGTCACAAGCCAGGACAAGAAAATTATTAACAGAAAACAAAAAACAATATGAACTAATACAAGCCTCAAAACCACGCACTCGAGCAGTACTCTAAACAAATTGAGGAACTGACTTTAACAAAAGAAAGAGCAAGAATGGCAAAAGAGTTACATGATACAATCGGACATACCTTAACATCCGTTATTATGAGTATGGATGCCATCATACATTTAATTGATCTAGATAATCACGCAGCTAAGGAACAACTATTAAAGGTAAGAAATTATACAAATAAAGGCTTAAATGATATCCGTCTCCATATCCATTCAATGGTTCCTGCAGAAAATGGTTCCACTCTTACATCGACTTTTCAGGAAATCACACGTGAGTTTTCAGAGTATACACAAACAAAAATAGAGATTGCAATTAATGGAGTTGAACACTCATTACCTAATGAAATAAAGGTAACATTAGCAAGATGTCTTCAGGAATCATTAACAAATGCCAAGCGTCATGGAGATGCTACAGAAGTCAATATTCATTTGGATTTTACAGAGGACCCCACTCTATTAACAATTAAAGATAATGGCAAAGGCACTAATAATCTGCAGCTTGGCTTCGGCTTGAATGCAATGAGAGATCGCCTTGAAATGTACCAAGGCTCATTACAAGTGCTATCACAGGAAGGAAAAGGAACAACAATCAAATGCACTGTACCGAAAAGGGAGAGGGAATATGAAAAAAGTGAAGCTGTTATTAGTGGATGATCAGGAATTAATCCGGGAAAGTCTTTCAATCGTCTTAAGTTTACAGAAGGATTTTGAAATTGTTGGGACAGCTGCTAACGGAGAAGAAGCCATTAAATTAGCTGAACGTTCTTTTCCTGATATCGTATTAATGGACATAGATATGCCCCTTTTAAATGGAATCGAAGCAACAAAAGTCATTAAAAGCAGATTACCCCAAACTGAAGTGATTATATTAACAACTTTTAAAGAGATAGATGTTGTTACAGACGCTTTAAAGAATGGTGCTGTTGGTTATTTGTTAAAAGCCATCAACCCAGAGGATTTAATTGCGGGCATCAAATTAGTTCACCGTGGTGGTACATTAATTCCTCAAGAATTAGCCAAGCAGCTATTATTAAGAGTACCTGCAGCTTCCATGGAAAAAACACTTAGCGAAACTTATGGATTAAGTGCAAGGGAAATTCAAATATTAGAATGCCTTTCTAACGGACTATCAAACAAGCAAATGTCAGAAAAGCTCTATTTAAGTGAAGGCACTATTAAAAACTACGTATCCCGTGTTTATTCAAAATTGGATGTAAAGGATCGTCAAGATGCAATCCAAAAGCTTAAAGATGATGGTGTGATATGATTATCGGGTTTTATAGGAGAAAGCAGACTAACACTCAAACTTATAAAGATTAATCTGTCCGGTCCATTAAAACATTTGCCGGTTTACAACTATATCCACTTTCAAACATGAAGAGGACACATGATTATTCTTCTTGTGTCCTCTTCATCACTTCAAATTCCTCTTTGGCCTTGTCTTCACCATTTACTATGATATGTATCACATGCTTTCCACTATAGTGTTTTCTTGTTGATAAATCCCTAAAAGAATGTGTTTTTGTATAAACTTTTTCCTCTCCTGGTGAGATGGATGTTTCGGAAATTTTAAATGACTTTGTTGAATGCTTTCCATTTGCTTTTACAAAATCGATCGCATATTCAAGTCTAAGCTTTCTTGGTTCTTTATCTATTGATGTAATATGAAATGCAAATGTAATAGCTTCTCCTATTTCCACTTTTTTTGTAACAGTTAAATTTTTAACCTGAATATGCTCACTTTTTTCCAGACCAAATAATTCAAGTGCCTCTGGAATACCTTTCTTTAATAATGTCCGTAATCCCGTTTTAACAATCCAATTCGTTCGATCATTTGTACCGAGCCATCTCTTTGCTAAATGAAGGACAAGCTCAGGATGATCTTTTGAAATATCATTTAAATTATTGGCGACACTTTTTCTCACATATAGAGAAGGATCTTCCTTTAGATTTTCTAGTATTGGAAAGATAGGTGAAGGGTCTTTTTTCAAGTTTATTAAGGCAATTCCCCACGGAAGTCTTGGACGCGAACCCTCGCTTGCGAGTCTTCTGACATGCTCATTTTCATGTGAACTCCATTCTAAAAACTGTGCCATCATTTTAGGTTGATTCTCCATCACAAATGGTCTTACTGCAAATTCGGAAGTTGAGAACATAGTAAAATATTCAAGTGCCTCCATTGATATCTCCCAGCTATGTAAACCATAAATTTCTACATAATCTGGAAAAATAATTCCACCAAGACTTCCTTGAAAAGAAGGAGCCACTTTTTTTAATAGTGCCACAGCTTCACCAAATTCTTGAGGTAAACTTTGAGATAAACTCAAAGTAATACGACGGACACGTTGTTTTAATGCCAGTTCATCCCAGCCTTTTGCATAAACGGATGATAAAAATTCTTCTTGATTAAAAAGTGGATCATTGTCTTGTAATTCCTTACTCAGCTTCTTTATAAATTGCTCATTAAATAAAGCTCGAAGTTCTTCTGCCATGTATAACTCCTTCACCCTTTAGTTTGTTAGTATAAAGAATTATATCATGGAGATTTATTAGAGTTAAATTGAGTAAAAAATTAAAGTCCACAAACAAAATAAAAACAGGTAATCTATCACCACCTGTTCTTACTCCATCCCGTATTTAATTCGGTAAATCTTAGCCATTGCTTGAACCCGATCTGTAACATTTAGTTTTTTAAATATATTTGTTATATGGTTTTTCACAGTATGAACACTTATATTTAAATAGCTGCCTACTTCCTGATTGTTTAAACCTTCTAGTATTAAAAAGAGTATTTCTTTCTCTCTTGAAGTCAATTTTAATTCTAGAATTACGCTTTTTATATCAACAAGATCATTAATTTGTTCATCAGCAAGTTCCATTTCCTCTGCCTGTTTTAAACTAGATGAGTGATTCTCTTCCATTCTTGTTTCCAAATCAGGACTTACCTGCTGAATCGCCATTTTCATTTCATCATCAAGAAAAGATAGAGCTAAGTTTTTATCTATTCTTTTTACAATTGTCTGGTAAATATATGTTATCATTTTCACTTCTATGCTTTTATTCACTTGTTTTGTAGAAACATCCATACTCTCTTCTAATAAATGAAGTACTTTTGAATTCTTCAATTTACTTTTCAAAAACTCCAAGCGATATGTCATAACCTTGCAAGCATTCATAAGTTGTTCCACAGAGGTTTCAGGTATTGATAGTGATTGTGAAAGTTTCTTTACTATTTTCATCGCTTCTAATGTATTCAAATAGTTTTGTTTATTTAATTCCTCTAAACTATCGTGAAGCAAATTGATCGTTTCTAAATGGTTATGATCTAGTTCTTCATCATTGTGTTGCTCCATTTTGATACACCTAGACAATAACCGAGCAATGATGTGCAGACTCATTGACACTTCTTCATTCTTTTTTCTATCCTTAAGTTCTACTGTTAACATACCAATACAATTCTTCTCAACAAAGATTGGTTGATGAAAGACCATACTCTGTTCATATATTCGCTTCAGCTGTTGAAGGTTGCTTCCTTCTCTAATAAGCTCATGGCAAACCTTTTTATGCTCTTCAAGTAGTGGGTCATTCAAAGCACCTCTACTAATTGTTTCCCCATTATCTACTGTAAAACTAGAAAAATGATGATTGTTAATGCTCTGACAAAAATCAAGAACCTTGTACATGATATTTTTAACATCTTCGGTATGAAGTGCAACCTCTAACAGGTCTAATAAACCATAAAAAGCAAGCTGTAGATGTTTCTCGTGCTTTAAAGCTTCATCACTTGCTTTCCGTTCTGAGTAGAGATGAACAATAAACTGAAGAATATCAAGCAGCTCTTGACTAATCATTCGATCTTCTGTTGTTCCACCAAACATAAGACCTTCGACAATACCGTTTTTCTTTATAGGAAAAATAAATAACTGATTTGGATATAAGTGAAATTGTTGAAAAAAATCACTGCGATTTGTAAGGCCCGTATCAGACAAAAACATATTTTCCCCCAAAACAACAGCTTTTCCCAACAAGCCTTCACCGATATAAAATGTATTTCCTTTTAATTGTTCAATACTCTGACCTTGTACAGCTTTAATCATAAATTTGGCATGATCTATTTTTTCTGATAGTCCAATAAAATCTATTCTATTTAATTGGAGAATTTGTGCAAAAAGATGTGATAAAAATTGATCATTCTCAATCAGATTCCCTTTCGACTGTCTTATATGTGTTAAAATATCAATTATTTTTCTTTGAACTTGAGTTCGTTTTTCATTCTCTTCAAAGCTTTTTATCATGAAGGTAATTGAATCTATTTTATTGACTAACTCTGTCTTTTCCTCTTGATTTACAGAAGTCATAGAAAGATCTACTAAGTCATTTTTCTTACTTTCTTCCAAAAATGGCCCTGCCACAAGTAAATAGTTTGTTTTGGTAGAAGAAATAATCGGGGATAAGATAAACTTTAAATTTAATGTTTCTTCATGCCAAGAAAAAATAGTTGATTTCGAAATCAACTGTCCTGTGCTAATTATTTCTTTTTGAAAGGAATCAACATCCCTAATTTTATAAAATGGTGTTTCATTCACTTTGTTTACTGACAATAAAATTTGCCCGTCCTTGTTAATAACGGATACCGGAAACCCACTAGATGTGGAGAATATTTGTAATAAATTTTGAATCACATTCATTTTGCCAAACCCCCATCAAAACAAAACTCTCTACTATATATTTCGGTAAAAAACATCCTTTTTTTGATGGTAATTTTATCCTATATTAATGTTTGAAAATAATTTTCCGCCTCTTCTATTGTTTTATATAGCCCCATAAAAGTATGAAATCTTACAATAGTAAAAATCTCGTCCAGTGGGGGCTTTACACCTGATATAACTAACTCTTTTCCTTCCTTTTTGGCCTTCATAGCTGCATCCGCGATAACACCTAAAGATGTGCTATTTAAATATTTTACGTTTTCTAAATCCAAGATAATATGCTGGCGTGATTTTAATAGATGCGTTTGGATATCCTCTTTAAATGATTCATTATTCTTAATTGTAATTTCGGTTTCCTTAACTTTTAAAATATCGACGAGTTCTTTATGAATTAACTCCACTGTGACCATCCTTTCTTCATTAGTGGCTCTTTCCACCAACATTTACAACAATGCATGTCTTATTTTATCGTACATTTTAAACAATGGAGCCTGTTCATCTGATAATCCAGCCTCATCAATCACTTTTGGCATACCATAGACAACACATGTTTCTTTTGATTCAGTAAGGACTAGTCCTCCTAATTGTTTCACCTTCCGACAACCGCGTAAACCATCATCACCCATTCCAGTCAAAATGACAGTGAGCAATCGTTCTTTGTATAAAGGAGCAGCTGATAATAATGTAACATCTACAGAAGGTTTATATAATGTTTCCATACCTGCTGAAATCTTTAATTTTATTTGATATAAGTTTCTTTCATTTTGATCAATTGTTGTCTGTAGCCTGCAGGAGCAATGTATATTGTACCTGGTTTAAGAATTTCATTGTGCTCTGCCTCTTTTACCTTAAGTTGACATAATGAATCAAAACGATCTGCCAAAGGCTTCGTAAAGCCTGGTGGCATATGTTGAACGACCACAATAGGAAGGTGAAAATCCGACGGAAATTTCGTTAGTATCGTTTGTAATGCTGACGGTCCTCCTGTGGAAGTACCGATAAAAAGAAGTTCTTTGCTCATTTCAATCATGTCTTCTGTGTGGACTTTCTTGTCTGGAACAACCTCTTCCTTTTGTATCAGAACTGGTAACTTCGCTGAAGCTGCTACAAGTAATCTTTGATAAAAATCGTCAAGAACTTCAGAAGATGTATTATTTACAAGGACCTCTTTTATAACAAAATCTACAGCTCCTAATTCAAAGGCTTCAAGTGTAGAATCTGCCCCATTGCTTAGCATAACAACTGGTACTGGATTTTCATTCATTAATCTTCCTAGCGTTTGAAGACCATCTAATTCCGGCATTTCAATATCTAGTGTTACAATAGAAGGCTTTAGCTGCTTTACCTTTTCAATTGCATCCAACCCGTTTCTTGCTTTTCCAATGACAAAAAAATCAGGGCTTGCCTCTATTAACGTGGAAATAGTTTTCCTCATAAAAGCAGAATCATCCACAACTAACACTCCATATTTGCCATCCATTTTGTTACCCCTTTCGATAGTAGAAGGTCCCATCTGTACTGATCGTCTCAAAACCTATCCCCATTGTAGATATGTTTTCTGCATGACCTAGAAAGAGATATCCACCTTTTTTAAGTGAGTGATAAAATGAGGTTGCCACCTTTTTAACCGTTTCAGCATCAAAATAAATTAAAACGTTCCGGCAAAATATAACATCATACAAACCTTCATTTCTCATATTTTCTTCATCAAGTAAATTTAAGTATTTAAAAGTGATCATATCTTGTATGTCTTTTTTCACACTATAATGATTTTCAGTTTCTTCAAAATATGTGTCAAGCCATTTCTGCGGAATACGTCTAAAAGATAGCGATTTTTTATGGTACATTCCGTTAGTTGCTGTTTGTAGAACCTTTTTATTTATATCTGTTGCAGTGATCGTTACCTTGTCCTCAAGTGTTACACCGAGATCATTTAACATCATTGCAAGAGAATACGGTTCTTCCCCTGTTGAGCAGGCAGCACTCCAAATTTTTATTGGTTGTTCAAGTACTCTTTCTTTTTTCAGTATTGGTATTACTTTATTTTGGAAAACATGAAGTTGTTTATCTTCACGATAAAAATAAGTTTCATTAATTGTTAAAAGTTCTACAAGAATATCCCACTCTTTTGGGTTTTCCTCTAAAAGACGCATATAACTCCATAATGTTACACTTAATTGTTCCAGACGTTTTGAAATTTTTGCTTCTAAAGAAGAAATATTATTCAAGTAATTTAATCCACAATACTCATAAACTAATTGAGCTAATTGCTTTAGCGCAAAATTTTCCATATTGCGTATCTCCTTTTTCCTAATAAATTAATTCATAAATATATTTAAGGGTCAGACACTTTTAAACAGTGTGATAGATTATATTCACTGTAAGGTCTGACCCTTATCCTACTATTAGTTTACTGACTGAAGTGTACGTTGGATGTCTTTGTTCGTATCCTTGATTGTTGATGATAGTCTAGTTACTCCATCAATATCTTTCGCACTTTGCTTAAACATAGCACTTGTTTCATTCATTACTTTTTCTAGCTCAAGAATTTCATTTAATTGCAGTTTTGTTGCTTCTGTTATTTCTTCAGATTGATCTTTAACAGCTTGAATCAGTTTTACAACATCATCACTTTCTGTGGTTAATCCTTTTGTTTCTGTCGTAACAATCGTCATTTGATCAGCAATATTAGCAATACTCTTCGTGATGTCTTTAATCAGTTCAGTTTGCTCTGATGTTGATTGTGTCACAAGTTCAGCTTGATTTGTTACATCACTTGTAATGGAAACCATTGATCTCGTTTGTTTTGTTTGTTCTTCAATTGCTGAAGTAATTTGGAGCATTTGCTCTTTTGCAGCTCGAATATCATTTGTAATTTCTTCTGCTCCACCCGCTTGTTCAATCGTAGCATTTGTAACCATTTCTGCTTGATTTGTCATAGATAGAGCAGACTGCACAACACTTTCCGCTTGTTTTGCTTGTTCAACCGTTGCAACTGTTACTTGTCTTACTTGTTCACGCGCTTCAACAACACCTGAGATAATTTCTTCTACACCTGTTACTTGTTCTTTTACTGATTCTGTTACTTGACTTGCTTGGTTCGTAATAGATTCTACTGCATTTACAACTTCTTGTGCTTTTTTCGCTTGCTCGTCAGTTGCTGTAGTGATTTGTCTCACTTGCTCACGTGCATTCGTTACACCTCTAATGATCTCTGTTACACCAGCTTTTTGCTCAATCATTGCTGTCGTAACTTGTTCAGCTTGATTTGTAACATTTTCCATAGCCTTTACCATTTGTTCAGATTGCTTTGTTTGTTCTACAGTAGCTGTAGTAATCTGCTTCACTTGCTCACGGGCATTGATTACACTTTTAATAATATCTTCTACACCAGCAGCTTGTTCCTTCATCGAATCTGTTACTTGTCTTGTTTGCTCAACCATACTGCTAACTTCAGTAATAATCATTTGAGATTGTTTCGCTTGTTCCTCTGTTGCAACTGTAATTTGTCTCACTTGCTCTCTTGAGTTACGAACACCCTCTATTACTTCATCAACAGCAATAGCTTGCTCATTCGTTGAATTTGTCACAAGCTCTGCCTGCTTTGTTACATTCGCAACCGATTCTACAATGTCTTGAGACTGCTGTGCTTGCTCCTCTGTTGCTGTTGTGATTTGTTTTACTTGCTCACGCGCGTTAACAACACTGTTAATAATTTCAGTTACTCCTGCTGCTTGTTCTTTTACTGCTTGTGTAACTTGCTCGACTTGATTTGTCATACTTTCTATTGAACCAACAATATGTTGAGATTGCTTCGCTTGTTCTAATGTTGCATCTGTAATTTGTCTTACTTGGTTTCTTGCATTCAGAACACCCGTAATAATTTCTTCCACTCCAGCTGTTTGTTCAACCGTTGCTTTTGTTACTAAATCTGCTTGTGTTGTTACATTTTCAACAGATTTCACGATATCCTGAGCTTGTACAGCTTGCTGAGTAGTTGCAGTGGTAATTTGAGAAATTTCTGTTGTAATATTTTCAACACCATCTACAATTCGAATAATTGCATCACTAGCACTGTCTGATAACTTATAGCCTTGTTCAACTTTTTCTTCACCAATCTCAATTGCCTTAATGGCATCAGAAGTTTCACCTTGAATCCCTTTAATTAAACTAGCAATCTCCTTTGTTGCAGATGCTGTTCTTTCAGCCAGCTTACGAACTTCATCTGCTACAACACTGAACCCTTTTCCATGCTCTCCAGCTCTAGCTGCTTCTATCGCAGCATTTAAGGCAAGTAGATTTGTTTGCTCTGCAATATCATCAATCACTTCAATAATACTACCAATTTCATCTGAGCTTTTTCCTAGACTTTGCATAACCGTGGATGCTTGTTTAACAACTATTCCAATTTCTTTCATCCCATCAACAGATTGTAAAACGGCTTCACGACCATTTTGCGCTTCATGTGCCACGTTTGCTGTTAGTGAATTAACATTTTCAGCATTTGCTGCCACTTGTTCAATAGATGCAGCCATTTCTTGAATAGACTGATTTGTTTCTTTTGCCGAAACTGTTAGACTTTCTGCATTTACTGAAACGCCTTTGATTGATTTACCCATTTGCTCAATAGAGGCAGAAACTTGTTCAACAGAGCTTGCTGTACTTTGTGCATTTCCAGCTACCTGTTGTATAGATGCTGCAAGTTCTTGGATAGAAGCTGCTGATTCCTCAGATGATTTATTCAGGCTTTCTGCATTTACTGAAACGCCTTGTATTTGACTACCCATTTCTTCAATAGCTGCAGATACTTCCTCAACAGCCATTGCTGTACTTCTTGAGTTACCAGCTACTTGTTCGATGGATGCTGCCATCTCTTGGATCGCATCATTTGTTTCTTTTGCTGAATTTGTTAAGCTAACAGCATTTGCTGCCACACCTTTTACCGAATCACCGATTTGCTCAATCGAAACAGAAACTTGCTCAACAGAACTTGCTGCACTTTGTGAATTTCCTGATACTTGTTGAACAGATGCTGCCAATTCTTGAATAGACGCACTTGTAGATTCAACTGAAGCCGCTAATACTTCAGCATTTTGAGTAACTCCTTTAATTTGACTACCCATTTCTTCAATTGCAGCGGACACTTCTTCAACTGATGCTGAAGTACTTTCTGCGTTTTTTGACATCTGTAAATTGGATGCAGCCATTTCTTGGATTCCATCATTTGTTTGTTTAGCTGAGTCTGTTAAACTAACCGCATTATTCGCTACTTGCTCAATTGAAACAGCCATCTCTTCTATTGCTGCAGATACTTCCTCAACAGAATTCGATGTACTGCCTGCATTCCCAGCAACTTGTTGTATCGATGCTGCAAGTTCTTGTATTGATGCAGTCGTATCTGTAGCTGACAAGGTTAAGCTTTCTGCGTTTGCTTCAACACCTTTAATTGATTTTCCCATTTGCTCGATTGAAACGGAAATTTGTTCTACAGAAGCTGCTGTTTTCTCAGAGTTTCCTGATACTTGTTGTATAGATGCTGCTAATTCTTGAATAGCCTCACTCGTACTTTTCGCGGAATCTGTTAAACTTTCCGCATTTGTTGCAACTCCGACAATCGATTTGCTCATTTGTTCCATTGATGCTGAAACATTCTGAATAGATTTTGATGTTTCAACTGAATTTCCTGATACTTGTTCAACTGATGCAGCAATTTCCTGGATAGAGTGTGATGCATCTTTTGCAGATCCTGTTAGTACATTTGCATTTTGTGCAACTGCAGTAATTTGGCTAGCCATTTCTTCCATTGCAGCGGTAATTTCATTTAGTGATTTTGAGCTGTTTGTTACATTTAAATCCAATCCTTTTATTGAATTAAGAATACCTTCTAATGAAGAAAAAGATTTTGCCGTAGACTTTCTTAAGTTTTCTGCATTTGAAACAACACCATTAATTGATCTAGAAATCGTCGACATCATGTTCCCTGTTTGATTTAAAGATGCTGCCTGTTGATCATTTCCAGTTGAAATTTGTGTCATCACATCATTTAGTTGATTAATATCTTGTTCTAAATTTGAAGTTACTCTCGTAAGTTGCTCCATAGGTACTTTTGTTTTTCTAAAGAAACTCATAGCCAAAGGCCTCCTAGTCGTTTTATAGATGCTTTCTTTTCATGATTTATGGTTGTGATACTAGCTCTGCTGAAAGATCTTGCAGATTAATTGATTGTAAGATCTCATTAAATTCAAGAATAATTACAACTCTATCATCTAGCTTGCTTATCCCTTTAATAAGATTTGAATGATTATATTGGCTACCTGACGGTGGTTGTTCAATAAGACTATTTGTTGTTTTTAATACTTGTGTGACTTCATCTACAAGGAAACCAACATCCTGCTGGTTATTTTCAACAACAATGATTCTTGATTTCTTTGTTTGTGACTGTTCTTGCAGATTAAATCTTCTCCTTAAGTCAATAACAGGAAGCATATTTCCTCTTAAGTTAATGATTCCCAACAAATCCTTAGGTGCATTGACGACTTTTGTCATAGCAGGAACGGAGACAATATCTTTAGCACGTTGGATGTCAATTCCATATTCTTCTGTATCTAGCTTAAAGGTGACAAATTGACGTTCATCTTCAAGTTCTTTTCGTTTATTATCTGTAGCTGTTTCCGTATCTTGTGTACCTTGTTCACGTACGACTGAGGAAACATCTAAAATGAGTGCAACACTTCCATCACCCATGATCGTTGCACCAGCTATATATGGTGGTGATCCAATATAAGGGCCAAGTGATTTAATGACAATTTCTTGATTACCAATTGTTTTATCAGCTACAATGCCAATACGTTTGTCTGCAATTCCTACAACAATGACAAATTCACGTTTCTTTTCTTCCGTCGCCTCTTCAGATGTATCCAACCCTAGTTTTTCCTTCATTCTCACAAGTGGCAGGACCCTTCCTCTCACAAGGCCAACTTCTTTTTCTTTAATTGTTTGAATATCTTCTTTATTTAATCGAATGATTTCAAGAACATTCACCAGTGGAATCGCAAATGTTTTTTGTCCAAACTTGACTAATAAAGAACTAATGATAGCTAGAGTAAGTGGAAGCTTAATCGTAAAAGTTGTACCGACTCCAACAGTTGAATCAATATCAATTAAGCCATTTAGCTTTTCAATATGTGCACGAACGATATCCATTCCAACACCACGACCAGAAATGTCTGTAATTTTCTCAGCTGTTGAAATACCTGATTTAAAGATTAAGAACATAGCCTCTTTATCATCTAATTTCGCTGCCTCATCTTCAGAAATTGTTCCCTTATTAATCGCTGTTTGTTTGATTTTATCTGGGTCAATCCCTTTTCCATCATCACGTATTGAAATAACAATATGATTTTCTTCATGTGCAGCACGAAGTTCAATCTTACCTTTTCTTGATTTACCTAAGCGTTCACGTTCGTCAGGTGGTTCAATTCCATGGTCAATTGAATTCCGAAGCAAATGAATGATTGGATCGCTAATTTCTTCAATTAATGTTCGATCAAGCTCTGTTTCTTTTCCAGTCATAACAAAGTCAATTTCTTTATTTGCTTTTTGCGTTGTGTCCCTCACCATACGAGGGAATCGATTGAAAAGTTGTTCAATTGGTAGCATTCTTGTTTTCATCATGCCTTCTTGAAGTTCAGTGATCACACGACTTAAATGATTTGTTACCTCGTCAAGTATTTCCATATCGTCTTCTTGACGTGTATCACGATCTGCCAATCGACCACGAACATCAACTAACCTTGTTTGGTCAATCACTAATTCGCCTACTAAATTCATTAAGTGTTCAAGTTTATCCACATCTACTCGAACGGTTGGATTAATTTTTGCCTTTGGACTTCCTACAGGCTTATCATCTTGCACTTGTTCTAATTGGGCTTGTGGACTCGGAACAGCCAGCTCTTTTTGATGTGAATTCATATTTTCTTCTGTTATTTGATTGATGTTCACAAACTTTATATCCGATATTTGATTAATAATTTCAAGAATTTCTTGTTTTGTTCGCATGGTGAGAAGGATGAAAGCCATTTCTCCTTCAAAGCCTTCAGACTTCTCCATCTCGTCAATGGAAGGAAAAGCAGCAACAATTTCCCCTGCTTCTTTTAAGTTATTATGAATTAAAAGTGCTCTTACATTTTTCATCAACGCTTCATTAGAAAGCTTAATCGAGACCTCCAGCGCATTATGGCCAAAGGCTAGTCCACTGATCACTACATTTTTGGTGTAATCATCTAACTCAGTTGTGATTTGATCTTTTGTAGATTTAGCATTTGGTATTTCTTCATCTTTCATTTCATGGGAATGAAATTCATTCAACTTATCAACAAAAGGTTGAATATTAATTTCCTCGAGATTTCCATTTAAAATCCCATCTTTTAAAATTTTGATAAAATCGATGCTTTCAAAAATAACATTAACTAGTTTAGGTGTAACAGCTAGCTTTTGGTTTCGAACCTGATCAAAAACATTTTCTAGATAATGAGTAAATTCTTTCATTTGCTCAAAGCCCATTGATGCCGATGATCCCTTAAGTGTATGAGCGGCTCGAAATATATTCTGAATGGTTTCAATTTTTTCAGGGTGCTGTTCTAGCACCAATATCTCTGAATCTAGTATTTGTAATTGTTCATCTACCTCATCGAGGAATACTCCCAGATAGGCAGATAAGTCAAAATCAGTCATATTGACCTCCTTATAACGTTCTATAATTGCTCATATAGAACTTTCTCTAAATGAAGAATCCCAATCACTTGATCATTGAGCTTTGCAAAGCCAGTAAAGATCTCTTCATCTACTTTCAAACCCGGTGGGGGTTCTACGTTTTCCTCTTCAAATTTTGTGACCATTCTTACTTCATCCACCATTAACCCAATGTTCTCATTTGTGCCTTGGACAATAACGATTCGATTTTTTTTGTTTCTTTCTGAAATTGGTAATTCAAAACGCTTATGCATACTAACAACTGGAATAATGCTTCCGCGTAGGTTAATAACTCCTTCAATCATTTCATTAATTCCAGGTATGCTTGTAATGGTTGGAACTCGCAGAATTTCAACCACTTCTTCTATGGATAATGAATAAAGTTGTTGATTTACAGAAAATACGACAAATTGAACTTTGCCTATATCAGAAGCAACCGCCAAATTGATCGCCTCCTTGTTATTTATTTGATAGCTTTATTGTGATGTATTGTTCAGATTATGAGTATTGGAGTGGGTTCCTATTTTTCAACAAAAGTCGACACACTTATATAGGATTTGAGACCTATTAAAGAATCATAAAAATAGTTGTAAAGTTTCACTCTTTCATTTTATAGGAACGGTTTCCTGTTTTTTTATAGGAGTATCTATCTAAAACTTATTTTTACGCCATATGTGATGGAGAATTATACGTTGGAGACTAGTCCTTAAATTTAGGAAGGTTATGAAAAACATCAAAATCATATTATTCTTTTCTAACAAAAAAAGCCAGACCCAAAAGGGTGTGGCTTTTTCGACGTCTCTAAATTAAGAACAAAACTTTTGAAGTGCTTCTGTAATTCGGTCCGGAGAAAATGGCTTCACTAAGAAATCTTTCGCTCCTGCTTGAATTGCCTCAACAACCATTTGCTGCTGCCCCATTGCAGAGCACATAATAACTGTTGCGTTTGGGTCAAAAGCTTTAATTTCACGAACAGCTTGGACTCCATCCATAACAGGCATTGTAATATCCATAGTCACTAAGTCCGGCTTTAGATCTTTATATTTTTGTACCGCCACTTCCCCGTTCTCTGCTTCACCAACTACTTCATGTCCTGCTTTTGTGATCATATCTTTTAGCTGCATTCTCATAAATGCTGCATCATCTGTTACTAGTATTCTTGCCATTTGTCTTGCCCCTTCCTTTAAGCAGCCTTAGTCTATCATTAAGCCAACTGCTAATTTGTTGCCATTTTGAAATGTTACCTCTACTTCTATTGCTTCTCTAAATCCAGAAAGTGTTGAATTTCCTTCCATAATGGTTGGAGCAGTAATATCGATGGTCACACCTTTTGAAAAGATATGCGTACAGAGTCCGCCAGATAGCATATTTCCTAGTTCACCGGAAAAAGATTTTAACATTTCTCCCTCTAGTGCCATTCCAAACATTAATTCTCCAATTGAGCCAAAAACATCAGCATCTGCTTTATACAAAATTTTCCCCTTAACAGCACCTGTTACCCCAACAAGTACTCCATACTGTAAGGATAATTCTTTTTGCACGATAGGTACTGAGACACCTTCATATGGAATAGGAACTATCTGTTTAATCGAGTCGAGTATTCCTTCCTGAAAATCTTCTAATGTTGTTGATACAGTCGCACTCAATAAAAACACCTCCTGTTTATTGGTTGTTGGTCTCACTATTATTTTTTAATTCTATTAACTCGTATACTTGAATTATATCTAAGACTATTTTCTTATTATATAGTACATCATTCCTAGGAATGGCTCAATAATAAGGTTGAGTTATTGTAGAAATTTGCGGATTTTCATCAAAAAAATTGCGTCCGAAAATTCGGACGCAATTTTTTATGATTACTTTATGTTAAAAAGTGTATTTAGTTTTGTGATGTGTAACAGTTTTTGAACTTTATCATTTGCATTTAAAAGTTCCATTTTCTTTTTCTGTGCATTTGCCACTTCGTAAACGGAAACAAAAATTGAAATACCAATACTGTCTACATAGTCAACACTTTCTAAATCAATTAGCAAACCTTGAGTACTCTTATTCAATGTATCGAGCAGATCAGTTAATATCTTTTGATTATTTCTGAAATTCAATTCTGAATGTTCAATATAAAATGTGTCCATAACAACCTTCCTTATGATAATTTTACATAAATAAAGCAAACATCATCTTCATGTTCCGTTAACATTAGGCGTTTATTTATTTTATCTAAATTCTTACGTTCAATAAACTCAGCGGAAAAAACGTTTCCATTCTCCGTTAGAATTTCATTCATTCCATCAGTATGTAAAAAAAGTTCACTATTCGGTTGATAATAGATGGTGCCCATCCTAAAATCATAATTCTTTAGAATGCCTACTGGAATAGAAGTAGAGTCAAACATTTTCACAGTATATCCATTTTTCAAATAAAAATCGGGATGACCTGCATTTATATAATCAATCCTTCTTTTTTTAGTATCTATCAAGAGGTAGATACATGTAAAGTAAAATTTTCCAATTTCTTCATTTTTTTCTAAAAATAAACTGATTTGATGATCATTCAACTTCACTAAGACCTCTTTAGGATCTATAATCTGCTGCTCAAGGAGAAAGTTTATTTCTGCGTTAATAAGCATGGTAATAAGAGACGGCGCTATTCCATGTCCCATTACATCCATTATCGTCACGACATATTGATCCTCATTTATTTGATGCCATTTGTAATAATCTCCTCCTAATTTATTAGAAGGATGATAAAAGCCCTCAATTTCAATTAGATTGTTTTTTAAAGGGTGACTAAGGAGCATTTGCTGCAAATTTCTCGCTAAACTTAAATCAATAGAAATATCCAGCTCCATCATTTTCCTTTTTGTTATATCAACTTGTATTCCAATAAAGTGAGTAAGCTCCCCATTTGGTGAAAGAACTGGACTAATCGTAAGTTCATTCCAAAAAGTTGAGCCATCTTTACGGTAATTAAGAATTTCGCAGTGAATTTCCTTTCTATTTTCAACCGCTTCTCTTAGAGATGATATCGTATTTTTACTACTTTCAGGTCCTTGGAGAAATCGACAGTTTTGACCGATTATTTCTTCACTCCTATAACCTGTTATCTCCTGAAAAGATTTGTTTGCAAAAATAATCGGATTATCATGCTGATTCGGGTCAGTTATAACAATTCCAACTCCTGTTTGATGAACAGCCTCCGCTAATAGAAAATTTTGTTTCCTCAACTGCTTTTTTTCATTTCTCAAGGCAACTAGATTTCCAACATCTTTCAGGACAAACCATATGTATTCCTGTGAATCATGTATGATTGTATCAAACCAGAAGCTGTAATAATGCTTTTTTGATTTACTTGAAATGGCTGTGATGATCATATCCTTCTGAATATCACCAGCCTGCATCATTGGGTATTGTTCTTTTAACAAGTGAAGGGAATTCTCTGTTAAAAAATGAAACTCCGAGTAATGTTTACCTGTAAAATCATCTTGATGGTATTTCAGTATTTTTTGAGCTTTTTCATTGACGTAAACATATCTCCCCTTTTTATCCATGACAAAAACGATTTCAGGGTAATTTTTAAATAGTTGCTCGAAAATAGTAGGCTCCTTCATTTGTTACCCCTCGTCCAGGTGGTAGGCTAAAAAAACTTTTCGACCGTTATCGGAATACCTTATCATATCCGAACATTTCTTCATGATGGCTATTCCTCTGCCTCTAATACTTCTCATATTATTTTCAAAATACTGATCAGGATTGCCGATCAGTTCTAACTTTTTTTTATAATCAAATCCTTCTCCTTTATGGTCACATTCAACAGAGAAACACTTTTCTTTCACTTCTAAATTTAAAGTTATTGGAATAGCTTTGTTTTCTTTCGTTCCATGCTCTAGCGCATTGTTAACTGCTTCCATAATCGAAAAAATAATCACTGTTTTTTTTGCCTTTGCACATTTTTCAATAAATGTCTCGATATCAGGCAAGCTTTGCTGAAATTGGTCGTGATCAGTAAAAACAAATGATTTTTTCATAAAATAATCCCCTAATATCGTTTATTTTTTCTGGTAAGATCTGTTTATTTTTTAAACAGTTTTTCCTAATTTCTTGTAAGTATGCAGAAATAGCAATATGTAGGAAAGCACGATACTTATTTTCAAGTATCGTGCTTCATTTTTACAGGTTAAAGACTGTAAGCTCTTGTTTTAATTGTTCAGCCATCTTCGCCAGCTCTCTTGCGCTTTCAGACACTTCCTCTATCGTTGCACTTTGCTCTTCAGTGGACGCAGCAGCTTCCTCAGATAAAGCTGCTGATGCTTCAATCACTTCTGTAACCTTTTCAATTGAATCAAGAACAGAGCTTGTATAATTTCTTAGTTCTAAGAAGATATCTTTCACCTTTGTAACTCCTTGCTCCGTTTCCTTAACATTAAATACGATTTTATGAA
This sequence comes from Metabacillus endolithicus, assembly GCF_023078335.1. Lineage (GTDB taxonomy): Bacteria > Bacillota > Bacilli > Bacillales > Bacillaceae > Metabacillus > Metabacillus endolithicus. The sequence continues at coordinate 1,745,356 of NZ_CP095550.1, forward strand.
GAGATTCTCCACCTTTTTCAATTAATCCAACCTGTTCTTTTACAGAGACAAGATTTGTTTCCATTGTATTCACAGTTACTTTTGTTTCAGATTGAATGTCTTCAATTAATGTTGTAATTTGGTTTGCAGCTGTATTCGATTGCTCTGCAAGCTTACGAACTTCATCTGCTACAACAGCAAATCCTTTTCCATTTTCACCAGCTCTTGCCGCTTCTATCGCAGCATTCAATGCTAATAAGTTTGTTTGATTTGAAATGTCTGAAATCACTGTAATAATACTGCCAATCTCCTCAGATCGTTTCCCAAGCTTTTGGATGGACTCTGTAGCAAATTCTACAGTATTCGTTACTTTTCCAAGATGCTGAATCGCCTCATTTATTGCCGTATTTCCTTGACCAGCTTCTGTTGTTGAGCGCCTTGCCAAATCAAGAGTTCCATCAATAATTTGACCGCCCACTTCAACATGACTTGCTGTTTCTTTCATTTTAATTAATATATTATTAGCTTCAGAGGATTGCTTCGAAACTCCTGCTGCAATTTCAGTTGTTGTACTAGCAATTTGAGAACTCATTTCCCCTGTTACGTCAGCACTTGCTGATAACTCCTCTGAAGTTGCTGCTGTTTGATCAGCTGTTTCAATCACCTTTGATATAAGGTTCTTCAGATTCGTTTTCATTAAATTAATTGATTGTGATAACTCACCAATTTCATCGTTTAGTTTGGTGTTAATTTCATTACCGGTTAAGTCACCATCAGCAATTTGCTTAGAAAGTGCAGTCATTTTTTGTAATGGTTGAATTTGACGATGAATCACCCACCACATAATAAGTGCAATAACGATTAATGCAACGATCCCCTCTACCAATAGTTGAAATTGAAAGTTAGAAGTCATTGTTTCATAAGCTTCAGTAGAATGACCTACAAATAGCATTCCAATAATTTCACCTGCATGATTTTTAATAGGTTCATAAACTGTAACTAAATTTTTTCCAACAACATTAGCTTCACCGATATACGTTTCACCTTTGGCTAACGTCACAGCAGCAACAGCATCTGAAACCTTTGTTCCTACAGCTCTCTTTCCAGCTTCATCTTTAACATTTGTCGTAACCCTTGTATCTCCTTGGAAGACTGTCACAGCATTACTAGTTAGTTCACCAATGGAATCTACAATCTCTTCATTATCGTTTACCTTTGTATCGCCTTTATATAGCTCATTACCTTTTATTGTCCATTCACCAGGGTATTGTTGGTCTATTAGTCCTTTTGCTACTTTTAAATCACTATTTAAATTCTCTTCAGCAAGATCTAGCACTTCTTTTTTTACCGTATACACAGATTGAAAGATCAAGATTGACGTGCCGATAAGGAAAAGAATTAAAAACCAAAGAGTTAACTTTCCTTTTACACCTAATTTCATAACTCTCTTCCCTCCTTTACTTTTCTGTGCACTTCTTCTAAATTCGAACAAATTATAAATAATTTATTTAGCTTTGCAATGGTAAATAACTCTCGAATAAAGCTATTTTCTATAATTAAAAAAGTAGTTTTATCAGAATCCATGTAATTCAAGAAAGTAATAAATAACCCAATGCCCGTACTATCAACCATTTCTACAGCGGTAAGGTCAAATACATAGTTTGTGGCTTCTGGATTTATTTTTTCAAGAATAGCTTCCTTCGATTCTTGTGTTTTTCCATACGTTAGTTTTCCTGATAATCTAAATAGCTGATATTCTTTCGTTTGTTCTATTTCTGTTGTTTCATTTCTAGCTGCGTCCAATTCTAGGCGCCCCTTTCTTTCTTAACTAAAACCGTAAATAGACCCTCTTCATCATTTTGATCAAAAGAGATACTGTCTACTAGCTCCCTTACCATAAGCAGTCCTCGTCCACGTTCTTCTAAGAGGATATCTTCTAGCTCATGAGTAAAGACTTCACCTTTTACGCCACCACATTCATCAGTTATATGAATGATATACTCTGAATGAGTCATTTCAACATGTGCATTAATAGAATATAGTGATGACGGAGCAGAAAAAGTTTTCACCGTTGCTTCAAAGGAATTAATTAGTAGTTCATGAACAATAAAGCAGATATGGTCTCTTACAGAAGATTGATAAAGTGAGAGTTGCTCCCCAATTACTTTCTCTAGTTTCTCAATTTCATTTAAGTCACATGGAATTTTAACATTTAACGTAAACATACATACCCCCACATTATTTAACCGAAATTGATACCGCACAAATATCGTCGTTTAATGTGTTTAATCGTCTTACTTGGTCCTTCAGCAACGGAATGATGGAAACTTGATTGTTCACATACTCTTTATATCGATCCATTAATGCTAAAATAAGTTGCTTTGAATCATTTTTTTCGATTAAATGATCAAGTACTCCATCCGAATAAAGGAGGATTTCACATGGATTTTGATAGGTTACACTCGCTTCTACATAGGGTAACTCATCCAATATTCCTAATGGTACGCCACCTTCCTCCAATATCTCAGAAGTTCCGTTATGATTGACTAGCATTCCTGCGGGGTGTCCGGCATTATAATACTTAATCACATTGTTGTTCGTATCAATTACTAGATAAATACCTGTTATAAAGGTGGTAACCTTGGAATTATTCTGAAACCACTCTTTTATTAACCGATTTAACTCGCACATTACTTCATAAGGAGAGTTCACATCATTCGCTATTGTTTCTAAAATAGGTGTAATTGCCATTCCTATCATAGCTGATGAAACTCCATGTCCCATAACATCCAGAACAATTGCTGTGTACACGCCATTCTTTACTTTCCCCCAACGGCATAGATCACCTGATAAATCGGAGGAAGGAGTGTAAAGGAAATCCACCTTTATGTGTTCATCATCTATTACTTCACTTAAAAAGGAAGTCTGAATGTTCTTCGCTAACTGAAGCTCCAATGTTATCTGTTCTTCATATTGTTTTAGCTTTGAATACGCCTCTTCTAGACTAATGGTGTTGCTGATAAAGCTTGCAAACATCTCCAAAACAGAAATGTCTTCTTCCCTTAGACGGTTTGGAATCGGATCTAGAGCACATAATGTTCCAAAAACTGATCCATCTTGCATGTAAATAGGTACCCCTGCATATGATCCAATTGAAAATGCATCTGTTACGGCCATGCTTTTAAACGGTTCTTTATTTTCTGCATCTTTTACTAATAAAGGTTTTCTATTGTTAGCTACAATATGGCAGTACGACATTTCGACTGGTTCGTCAACATGGCTCGGAATTGGACATCCGCCTTCAAGATTGAATTTTTCTAGTATTTTAAATCGGTTATTTCTAGTAGTTGCGACAAAAAAAGAACGAGCCGTTATCGTTTCACTCATTAATTGCATGACGTTTAATGCTGCCTGTTCAAACTTCTTTAATTTACTCATAGATCTCCCTTTTTTCGATGGATTTTACATGCAGTTTACTAAGAAAAAGAGTCTTTCTTCTTATATCGACATAATTCTACATTTTTTTACGTTTCTGTCAAAATAAAAAATGTTAGTTTGTTTTGCAAACTAACATTTTACCTTCACTTTTTATTCAATTGTTTTTCCAGCCATTGTAAAAGATCTTTAAATACTTCATCACGATTTACTTCGTTTAACATTTCATGACGACCATCTTTATAGATTTTGTAATCAATTTCAACTATTCCATGCTTTTTCAACTGCTTTATCAATCCTGTTACTCCTTTTGAATAGTTTCCAACAGGATCCATATCTCCGCTAAAAAGATAAAATGGTATATTCTTTTGAACCTTTTTCACTTCTTCATCTTCCTGAATGCGTTTAAGTCCATCATATAGATCATAATAAAAGCTCGTTGTTGCAGGTTTTCCACAATAAGTATCATCAATGTAGTTCTTTATTTGCTGTGGATCACGGGATAACCATTCAAATTCTGTTTCAGCATTTACAAACTTTTTATTATAACTGCCTGTTGTTAATCGATTTAACAATTGACTCTCAGCGTGGCTACCATACTTTTGTATTTGTGACTTTGCAATGAGTTTTGCAATTGATAATGAAATGGGGGAGTTTCCACCTGTACCTGACAAGATCACACCGTGAATATCCGTTTGAAAGCGTTGTAGAAAACGTCTAACTAAAAACGATCCCATACTATGACCCATCAAAAATATAGGCACAGAGGGGTACTGCTCTCGAACATGATCATAAACTTCCTTTAAATCTTCTACCACTTTCTCAAAACCATTATTTTCTGCAAAGTAACCACTATTTCCACTTTTTTCTCCTGTTCGTCCATGTCCCCGATGATCATTACCAACCAAATAAATTCCATTAGCAACTAGGAATTGAGCAAATGTTTCATAACGTTTAATATGCTCAGCCATTCCATGTGACAACTGGATAACGGCTCTTGGTTTCATTGTTTCTTCCCACCATTTTGTAACAAAAACCTCATGTCCATCTTTCATAGGTAACCAATATTCTTCTCCCAACTCATCCACTCCTTAATAAGGGAGTTAGAGCACGCTCCTAACCCCTTCACTGCCTATCTTTCATCAATCGGTGTAACAGCATCTTGTAATTCTTGATCTAATTGTACCTGATAATTCCTCGTTTGCTCTTTTGTCCAATTTAATTTTTTGGCCATGAACGGTATCACTTTTTCTTTCCAAGTAATTACCCAGTTACGATCAAAAAATAAAGCACCAGTCCGGCGAATAAAGAAATCAACCGGCTTCACCACCATTTCATGCTCAATCGCGTACATAAGCTGCGCATATACAACCCTTGATAATCCCATTGCATCATGACTATGATAGCTATTACTATACTCAAAAACTAAATCCACATTAGATCCGTATTGCTTTGCTAAAAAATGACCTTCTTCTTTGGTGAGGCCGTATTTAACTGCCTCTGCCTGTTTTTTCTTAATAAAAGCCATGAATTCCTTCGAACCGCCAACATTACCACCAGAGATTGGATATGTTTTCGTTTGAGAAGTTTTAAAAGATACGCCTGTTGAAGATTCACTAATTCCCTTTGAAACAAGATCCACAACTGATTCAGCCATTTTTCGATAGCCAGTTAATTTTCCACCAGCAATTGTTATAAGTCCACTGTCGGCTTCCCAAATCTCATCCTTCCGAGAAATTTCAGAAGGATCTTTTCCTTTTTCGTAAATTAATGGACGTACTCCGGCCCAGCTTGATTCAACATCTTCCTTTGATAATTTCACATTCGGAAACATATACGTTATGCTGTTTAAAATATAATCTCGGTCTTCTGCAAGCATTTTTGGATTGGCTGTGTCTTCTTCGAAAAATGTATCTGTTGTCCCTACATACGTTTTCCCATCACGTGGAATAGCAAAAACCATTCGTCCGTCAGGTGTATCAAAATAAACAGCTTGTTGAAGAGGAAAAACGGATTGATCAAGTACTAAGTGAACTCCTTTTGTTAATCGAAGCTGTTTGTTATTTCTCGTATAATCCTTGTTTCGTACATCATCCACCCAGGGTCCAGCTGCATTTACCACATTTTTTGCGGAAATGGTGTATTGTGTTTGTGTTAGCACATCCATCACTGTCGCACCTGACACTTTATTATCTTTATATAAAAGATCAACTGCTTTTGCATAATTTACGATATGAGCTCCATTTTGAACAGCTGCCTTTAATACTTCAATTGTTAACCTTGCATCATCTGTTCGATATTCAACGTAATAGCCTCCACCTTTTAACCCCTTTTTCTTAAGTAACGGCTCTTTACGTAATACTTCCTTTGTAGATAGCATTTTCCGGCGTTCTCCCTTTTTGACACTTGCTAAAAAATCATAAAAACGTAACGCAACAGAGGTGGTGAATGTACCAAAGGTTCCTCCTTGGTGTATTGGCAGCAGCATCCATTCAGGTGTTGTGACATGTGGTCCATTTTCATACACAATTGCACGTTCTTTTCCAACCTCTGCCACCATCGCTACTTGAAATTGTTTTAAATACCTTAGACCACCATGAACAAGTTTTGTTGAGCGACTCGATGTTCCTGCAGCAAAATCTTGCATCTCAACAACTGCAACCTTCATCCCTCGAAGGGCAGCATCCAACGCAATCCCAGCCCCTGTAATTCCTCCACCAATAACGAGCAAGTCGTATTCCTGTTTATCCATCGTTTCAAGAAGTGCACCTCTTGTTATACTTGAAAACTTCATCATTTCGACATCCCCTTAGCGTCAAATGTAAGGCTTAATAAAAGGACGGATAACTAACAAAAAAGAGACCAAACAACATCATAGACAAATGACTATAATGTAGTTTGGTCTCTCCAAATCTCTAACCGTCTTATTAACTTACTATTATTGTAGCATTTTACGGGAGGTATGGAAAGATTTCTGTTCAATAGCAACACAATCTACTTGCTGAATTTCCATAGCTCTCGTTTGGATGTGGTAATCGCATCAGCACCAGCCTCAAGCGCCTTTTCCACCTCTTCTGGTGTCCGAATAAGACCTCCGGCAAGAATCTTTGTATTTGTTCGTTCCTTTACCTCTTTAATCATCCACGGCATTGCCCCCGGAAGCACCTCAATGTAATCAGGCTTCGTTTTCTCAAGTAAACGATAACTTCTTTCCAAAGCATGTGAATCAATTAAAAACATTCGTTGAATGGCCACAACACCCTTTTGCTTTGCTTTTAAAATCACATTAGATTTTGTAGAAATAAGACCATATGGATCAAACTCCTGGCATATATATTCAGTAGCATAATCATCGTTTTTCAACCCATGTATGAGATCAACATGGTAAATCAGTTTTTTATGATTCTGCTCTGCTAATTTATGAAAATTGCCCAATTGAGAAATGTGAGTTTCAAGGAATATTCCAATCTCATAATCACTTTGTAAAAATTTCTCAAACTGTTTGATTGAGGAAAAAGCCGGTAAAATTTTTTGCATGGTAGTTCCTTTCCTTCACATAAAAGTTCTATACTAAGCTTAAATTTAAATAGAGTATTTGTAAATAAAAGGTTTTGGTATGAATCTGAAAAGCAAAAACGACCGTGGTAAATTTCATCCCACGATCGTTATTCTCACCTTAATCCGCAATGAATATGATGTCCTGTTACTGCTCTATACTCATTCTCCAACTCACTAAGAGTTAGTTCATATAACTGACGATTATCTGAAGATTTATAGTAATCTAGCCTTAACAATTGCTGAATGACCTGTTCCTTTTTCAAACAAATTGCTTTTTTAAAGATTTCACCGATATTCGTTCACTCCTTTATTAAAGAATGATAGGAAAATCTACATAAATTGACTTTCAATCTCCATTTGATGAAGAAAGTGCTCTAATCTTAATTTAAGTTCCGATGACTCTTTTAAGCATTTTGTGGTATGTAAAAAAGAGGCTTCATCACCTTTCCCCAGAGACTGATCTACTTGAAATTTTAAATGATTTATTTTCAATTCAATATCCACTAATGAAGCTAGATAACCTTTCGTAAAATATTTATCTAAATCTTCCAGAGCCATATAAAAATGCCAATGTTTATTTAAGATCACTAAAATATACCAGCCCGTATCAAAAAGAAATTTTTTATCATTTGTCACTTCAATAAAGTCCTCTTTTTTTATTTCAAGAACATCTGAGTGATCTCCGTCCGGACAAAAACAATCAACAATATGCTCAAACGAATCTGTTACAATAAAATAATGATGATGCATATACTTTCCTCCTTAATGCCACTTATTTTTATTTTTGTTAGGTATTATAGAATGATCCTCCTTACATCTGTCAGTAAATGGACAATTAACACAATGACTTAATGAACCATTTTGAACCAAATCCTTCATATATTCTAAATACATAACACCTTTTGGAATATCCTTCACAGAAGGAGTCGTAACAAACACTTCTCCCTCCATTAAAGAATAAATCTCAATTTTTTCTGGTAAAATACCAAAAGCTTCGTAAGAGAAAACGGCTAGTAAATGAGTGTAAAGATCTATTAATTCCTGGTCTGCATCCACAAGGAATTTTTTAATAGTAAATGACTTTGTTGACCATTCAACCAACTCAAGTGTAATGGAAAACTGCATCTCCAAGACTTTCATATATGTATGAAGCTTCTCATATAAAATCAAAGGTGGGGTGTCATTGTTTTTGGTAGAAAGAAACTGCAATAGATGATCAGTTGTTTTGGCCAAAATCATATAATATTTTTCTTTAGACTGAAAGTAGCGAAGACTAACATTACTCCAATAATGATCAATTAACTTAAAGGCCATTAACTTTGTCTGTTCTTTTACAGGCAACTGATAATAAGCCTGAACAACTCCATTAATAAGTAATTGAACAATCTGTCTCCACCTTATATCACTTTCTTTTCCCTCTAAATTTTGCTGGTAATAAATTTTATATGGACATTTAATAAATGACTCTAAATGCTCATCAGTCATCGGACTTATATAAGTCTGGGTGTATTTATGTACCATTTAGAATCCCTTCCTTTTCCTTTAAATGAAATTCATTCTCATTATTGATGATCATCGAGTAAACCTGCACCGCAGCAGGAACAAACCTGATCTTCATGTTCTTCTTTACATTCGAGAAAAACCGCAAAGTGTACAATAAATGAATATAATGATGGGCGTTGTATGTTCCATCATACTCTCCTTGTTATTGAAAATGATTATCATTATCCTTGAGAGTTATTTTAAATGAAAACAATTCTCAATGTCAAGCAGATCTTATGACTTTGATTTGGGAAGTTTACATTAGAAAAATGAAAAGAAATGTTTTTGGAAAACTTATAATGGCATACAAAAAAGCTTGGTGACCAGCCAAGCTTTTTCACTATATAGGGGGTTGGGGAAAATCGAGTTTCAAGATGAATCAAGGCAACCCTGCTTTGAACGACCGCTTAGTGACGACTATGTAAAGTAAGGTGTAATTGATTATCTCTATAATTATATGATAATGATTCTCAATATCATTGTCAATGACTTTTATGAATTTTATTAATTATTTTTTGTTTATTGATGCAGAGCTAGTTGCATGTGTCTTAGTGTACTTTTAGTTTAACGTTTCTTTTCACTTTTTATGATTGGCTTAGAGAACATTGGCTATTATCGGGAGCTATTTTGGTCTCATGGCCTGATTTGTGTCCCGATTCTTCTACTATCGAGACACATTTTGTTTCCACGACCTGTTTTTTGTCTCGATTCTTCTACTATCGGGACAAATTTTGGTCTCATGACCGGATTTCTGTCCCGATTCCTCCACTATCGGGACACATTTCGATCCCATGACCTAATTTGTGTCCCGATTCCTCTACTATCGAGACACACCTTGATCCCACGACCTGATTTGTGTCCCGATTCCTCTTCTATCGGGACACATTTTAATCCCACGACCGGTTTCTTGTCCCGATTCCTCTTCTATCGAGACACATTTTAATCCCACGACCGGTTTCTTGTCCCAATTCCTCTTCTATCGAGACACATTTTAATCCCACGATCGGTTTTTTGTCCCGATTCCTTCACTATCCAGACACATTTTAATCCCCTACCGGTTTCTTGTCCCGATTCCTCTTCTATCGGGACACATTTTAATCCCACGACCGGTTTCTTGTCCCGATTCCTCTTCTATCGAGACACACCTTGATCCCACGACCTGATTTGTGTCCCGATTCCTCTTCTATCGGGACACATTTTAATCCCACGACCGGTTTCTTGTCCCGATTCCTCTTCTATCGAGACACATTTTAATCCCACGACCGGTTTCTTGTCCCGATTCCTCTTCTATCGAGACACATTTTAATCCCACGACCGGTTTCTTGTCCCGATTCCTCTTCTATCGGGACACATTTTAATCCCACGACCGGTTTCTTGTCCCGATTCCTCTTCTATCGGGACACATTTTAATCCCACGACCGGTTTCTTGTCCCGATTCCTCTTCTATCGAGACACAATTTAATCCCACGACCGGTTTCTTGTCCCGATTCCTCTTCTATCGAGACACAATTTAATCCCACGACCGGTTTCTTGTCCCAATTCCTCTTCTATCGGGACACATTTCGATCCCATGACCTAATTTGTGTCCCGATTCCTCTACTATCGAGACACACCTTGATCCCACGACCTGATTTGTGTCCCGATTCCTCTTCTATCGAGACACATTTTAATCCCACGACCGGTTTCTTGTCCCAATTCCTCTTCTATCGGGACACATTTTAATCCCACGACCGGTTTCTTGTCCCGATTCCTCTTCTATCGAGACAAGGTTTGCACTCCAGAACTGATCCTTGTCCTGATTCTGTCTTTCTGCGTGCAATTCTTGTTTGTTAACTTTCATTAAAGAGACCACTCCCTTCCGAAGTCAGAGTCTCTCTTATTTCATTAACCTCTTAATCAATTTCAATCCATTTTTTGCATTAGGATATCTAAAATGAAAGTCAAAGCGGTTCGTTTGTTTGAGGACACTTTTATAATGTGAAAATGCTGTAAAGCTCGATTCACCATGGTAAGTACCCATACCGCTTTCTCCGACACCTCCAAAAGGTAGATACGGGGTGGCAATATGCATAAGTGTATCGTTAATACATCCACCACCGAATGAAATAGATTCTGTTACTTTCTTCTCCATTTCTTCAGATGTTGTAAATAAATACAAAGCTAACGGCTTAGGACGGTCTGTTACAAAATCAATCACGGTTCGGATATTTTCATATTCAACCACAGGAAAGATTGGTCCGAAGATTTCATCTGTCATAACGCCAGAAGTCATACTTTCCGGTTCTAACAAAGTTGGCTCTATTTTCAAGCTTGCCTCGTCAGATTCACCTCCAAATAATATTGAACCGTCGGACAAATACTTCTTTAATCGCTGAAAATGACGATCATTTACAATTCTTGTAAACTCCTCATTTTCTAATGGTTTATCTCCATAAAAATCAACAATAACCTTCTTAAGCTCAGTTAAGAATTCCTGTTTTACTTTCTTGTGAACATATAAATAATCAGGAGCAATACAGGTTTGACCTGCATTAATGAATTTACCAAAGGCAATCCGTTTTGCAGCCAATTCAATATTTGCTGTTTCATCTACGATACAAGGACTTTTTCCACCCAATTCAAGTGTAATTGGAATTAATCGTTTAGCTGCTGCTTCCATTACGACTTTTCCAACAGGTACACTTCCTGTAAAAAAGATATAATCAAACTCTTGATCTAATAAATATGTCGTCGTTTCAACACCACCTTCAAGTACAGCTATGTATTCAGAAGAAAAGGTGTCTCCTATCATATCAGCAAGCAATGTTGAAGTGTGCGGGGTTAATTCTGAAGGTTTTAGAACTGCTGTGTTTCCTGCTGCAATTGCACCAATTAAAGGAGCCAGTTGGAGCTGAAAAGGATAATTCCATGGAGCAATAATAAGCGATACTCCATATGGTTCCGCCACTTTAAACCCCTTTGAGCCAAAATGTGTTTTGGCAGTTTTTACTTTTTCCGGCTTCATCCATTTATCAATATGTTTTAATGTAAAACCTATTTCCTCTAAAAGAAATCCGATTTCAGTGACATATGCCTCTGTTTCTGATTTATTTAAATCCTGTTTGAGAGCGAGGCATATCTTCTCTTCGTTTTTTCTAATTTGTTCAGCAAGCTTCTTCAACATACTTACTCGAAAATCTTTTGATTTTGTATGTCCGTTACGAAAAAACTCCTTTTGCCTTCTTACAGTATTCTTGACTGCAGTAAGCGATTGCTCCTTTATTTGTGTCATGGGAAAAGCCCTCCTAATACGCTTCATCACTTATTGTTAATATAGACATCTTACGTTCATAATGTCAAAAAGAGGTGTGCCTAAATGCTATAGAAAGAGACTTAATCTTATGATTAAGCCTTTTATTAGAATGATTGTGCCCGCTCGCCTTGCACCGTAGTTTTCATAAATCCCCACTTCACTGATAAGATCACCCCTATGAATCCAGCTCCACCAGCCGTTAAAAACACTGAAACATAAGTATCTTCATTACTAAAAAGCCCCGCAACAAATGGTCCAAGAAAAATACCTAACGCATAAATTGCTTGAAAGAGACCCATTGCTGTTGCACGTTTATTGTTTGGAATCGTTTGAATAGCCATGCCCATTAATAATGGTATCGTCATTCCTTGTGCAAATCCATTTAAAGCTTGAGTAACATATAGAATAGGTAGACTGCTGATAAATGGTATTATAGCGGAAAATATAAATGTTCCAAAAAAGCCTATCATTAGTATTGTCCATTTTTGAAAACGAGCAACCAAATATCTACCTGTCACAATCGGTGCAACAGCATGTGGTACCATGAAACTAAATACAAGAAAAAGCAATGTTTTACTTTCGGCACCTATTGTTAAAGCATAATCAGGGGTAAAACCAAACATCGTAATAAATAAGACTGCATGAGCAATTGCGGATAAAATTGCTGCTTTTAACACAATCTTTTCTCTAAAAACTTCGGTCAGTTCGTGTTTTTCAATCTTCTTAGCATTCTTTTCACCGCTTATCTCTCTCACTCGTAAAGCTAGAAGAATTCCAATCGTACCAATAACCCCACCTAACCAAAAAGGCGCCTTCCAGCCCCAGTGACTAACAAGATAGCCACTTAAGCCCATACTAATAAGCTGAGATGATACCGTTATAAACTGGACATTCCCCATTGCCTTTGTTGTGTCTTCTTGTTTAAAATAACTGGCATATAATACGGTAAACGCCACCCACATCGAAGCAGTTACTCCTGAAACAAACCTGGCTAATAACGCAAATCCAAGGCTTTCTGTTAAAGCAAAACCAAAGCAGCTAATAACCCCTGTAATGAGTCCAATAATGACAAACGGTTTACGAATTTGTAGTCGATCTGAAATAATCCCTACCGGAAGACGTAGTAAAATTTGCATGATCCCATAACTACCAACGATAAATCCTACTAATGTATAAGTCCCACCTAAGAAATCCAAATATGATACAAACACTGGAACATAAATATAAAGAGAGAACCAATAGGTAAAGGTAATGATAATGAATAACATATGGTCATAGACTGAAACCTTTTTAACGTTTATAGCACTAATCCCTCCTAAAACAAACTTTCACCCTTATATGTATGTTATCTTTTTTTTACATATTTTTAAATCCTAAAAAGCCTGTTCCATTTTTTCTCTAGAACAGGCTAATAAATTAAAAGTATACAATCCATATCACAATAACTAATAAAATTCGGTAAATCGCAAATGGCATAAGTTTGATTTTATTTATGAGCTTTAGGAAAAAACGAATGGAAAGAAGTGCAAATATAAAGGCACTTATAAATCCGGCAATAAAAAACGGCATTGCTTCAATAGTGAAATATTGCCAGTTTTTCAAAAGAGAGATCGCACTTGCTCCCGCCATGATTGGTACTGCCATAATAAAAGTGAAATCAGCTGCAGCACGGTGGCTCATTCCGAGTAGAACTCCTCCTGAAATGGTTGATCCTGAACGGGAAAATCCAGGCCATAATGAAAGACATTGTATTAATCCAACAGAAAATGCTTGTTTATAAGTAATTTGATCAACTGTCTCAATTTTTGCTTCCTTTGGACCAAAAAGATCGGCTGCGATCATTAAGACTGCCCCAACAACTAAACCGATTAACACAGTTGTAATAGAAAATAAATGTTCATCTATATAATCCTCGAAAAGAACGCCTAGCACACCGGCTGGGATTAAGCCCCCACAATGACTTGAGTAAGCTTTAAACGACTTGATTCTTCCGTAGATTTAGTTGTTTTTTTGCTCAATCTTTCTAAACCTAACATTTGGATAAAACGGTCCTTAAAGACGACCACTACAGCTAAAATGGAGCCTAATTGTATAACAATTTTAAACGTATTTGCCACATATTTTCCTAAAAATTCTTCCGATTGTAACCACATATCATCGACAATAATCATATGACCTGTTGAAGAAACGGGTGCAAACTCAGTTAACCCTTCTACTAAGTTCCCCCAGTATAACAGCCTTTAAGAGTGTAAGAATATCCATCTTTTAAGCTCCTATCATTCTTTTAATCGTTAAACCACAGAAGTAAGTATAACGTTAAAATTGTCAGGAGGGAATCTCTTTTTTCTTTTCGCCTTGCTCACCAAACATCATAATTTTATTTCGCCCATTAGCTTTTGCTGAATACAAAGCTTGGTCTGCCTGTTCTAATACTAGTTCAGCTAGTTGGCCCGGTTGAGACTCGGCTATACCAAAGCTTGCAGTAAGTTTCCCAACTACCTTAAACTGATGTTGGTTAACTAAGAGTTTTAGATTTTCGGCTAATTTTAATGTGTTTTCAATCGTCACTTTTTTTGTGATGACAACGAATTCTTCTCCACCCCAGCGAGCAAAAAAGTCATTTTTGTTTAAACCGCTATTAATGACCTTAGTTATTTCTATTAATACTGAATCACCTACACTATGTCCATACTGATCATTCACTTTTTTGAAATAATCAATATCAAAAAAGATAATAGAATAAGTTTTACTTTCAGAATTAAGCTTTTCAAACAACTGGTGAACAGCCCGTCTATTCTCAATACCGGTTAACATATCTTTAAAAGCCATTTGCTCAAGCATTGAAGTCCTAACAGATGCATCAAGGCTTTTTCTGGCGAAGAAAAGGATAACAATATAAACAAACATTGCTAACTGATAGTTTATAAGTGAGTTGATCATATCAACCTGTATAGTGCTCAAAGAAGATAAAATGATTGCTGTTGTTATAGACCATACAACAATGGATAACACAATTCCGTAAATTCCATAGAATGTAATAAAAATATAAATATAAATCATCGGTGTCCAAACTGCAGCATCACTAATAGAATAATGTTGACTCTGAGCACTCTCCACATGTAAAGACCAGTATGTTAGCAACAAATGAACAATAGACACTGATATAAAAATTGTAAGTTCAACGTATCTAAAGAAAATTCTCTTCAAGATAAAAAAGTAAGAACTTATAAAAAGGATTAAGTATGATGCTAATATAGTTCTATCTAGAAAGTTAAATTCATTCCACCTAGGAAGACCAAATAATAGAGCCAGTAAAACTATGGGTATAACATATAAATACAGCTTTCGTTTTTGATTTTCAAATGTTGATAGATCACTAGACAAGACCGTCATCTCCTAAAAAAAGAACTAATCCACCGATTAGTTCTTTTATATTAAATCGGTAACTGGCAAGCATATTCCTCAGAACTTACCCCTGTAGCTTTGCGTCTCTACCTTTCAGTAGATTTGCCCTTAACTATTTAGTTGGAGTTGAGAAAACAGGAATTTGTTCCCTGATACTTTTTACCTATAGTCCTATTCTATCCTAATATGGATAAATCTACAAGTAATAAACATTCTTAGTTTATAGTTAATTTTAAAAAGGAAAACCTATAAGGTCTTCCTTTTTTCCTACTCCTTTACGAACTCCTTTGTACTACGAACGGTATCAATTGGACGAACCAGCTTTTCAATTTGTTCCCGTTTTGGCTCTAGAAATGGAGGTAATGATAGCTTTTCTCCTAGAGTTTCATAAGGTTCATCTCCCATAAAACCTGGACCATCTGTCGCAAATTCAAATAGTATATGAGGAGCAACTCTGGCATATAGAGATTCAAAGAAGTGACGATTTACATAGCCTGAAGTTGGAAAACCTATGCCTTGCATATGACTAATCCACTCTTCTAACACTTCGCGGTCTTCAACACGGAAGGCAACATGATGGACAGTACCATAGCCTTGAATTCCTTGAGGAAGCATCACATTGTGCTCCAAAATGATCTGTGCTCCATTCCCTCCTTCCCCAACTTCAAAGAGGTGAAATGCCCCTTCCTTTGCTACTTCCTTAAATCCAAGTGCCTTTTCTAGCACCTCTTTCATTTGTTCAACATTATTTACCACGATAAAAATGGGTCCTAGTCCTGTAATCGCATAATCTAATGGAATCGGCCCTTTTTGCCATGGCGTTCCAGAGGCAATTCCTTCATTTTGTTCATCTGATATTAATTGATATTGTTGATCATCAAAATCTACGAAGGATAGTGTTTTTTTTCCAAACTGCTCTTTAATTCCTGTATGTTTAACTTCCAGGCGATCAAAACGTTTTACCCAATAATCTAATGCAGCATCTGTTGGGACTCGAAACGATGTTTTGGAAATTTCATTTGTCCCGTGTACTCCTTTTGGAATTCCTGGGAAATCAAAGAATGTCATGTCTGTCCCCGCACTTCCTACATCATCAGCAAAAAATAAGTGATATGTCTGGATATCATCCTGATTTACTGTTTTCTTAACTAAACGCATTCCTAATACATATGTGAAGAACTCATAATTTTTCTCAGCACTACTTGTTATAGCCGTTACATGATGAATACCTTTTAGTTGATTCATTGTGATCCTCCATTATTTTGTTATGTTTATATTTTAACTACAAGTTGTTAGTAACATCCCTCTCAAAATATCTCTAAATAAAATATCTCGATTTAAAGATAATATACCATAGAAAAACCTTTCTTTCAAACAATAGAAACTTAGCTTACTTCCAAAGCCAATTTCATGAATGTATAAAAAAAAGACAGGCTTCCCCTGTCTTTGCCTATATTAATCGTGGAAGTTCGTTCCGTCTGTTGTTTCTCCAATAATACCTGCGCGAATGACAAAGTCACCAAAGTGCTCATTTTCTTCACGTTCCTTCGCATAACGAGGGATAATCGTATTAAGCTCTTTTAGAATTTCTTCTTCACCGATATTTTCACGGTACATTTTGCTTAAACGGCTTCCGTCATGTGCTGCACCAAGATACATATTGTATTTACCAGGTGCTTTACCGATAAAGCCGATTTCACCTAATGCGTGGCGGGCACATCCATTTGGACAGCCTGTCATACGAATGGTGATTTCTTTATCTTTTAGACCGTTTTGATCCACAATCTCATCGATTTTATCAATTAATTTTGGTAAGTAACGTTCTGCTTCAGCCATTGCTAAACCACATGTTGGTAGAGCAACACATGCTAATGCACTACGACGTAATGCAGAATAATGCTTACCATCTGTTAAACCGTATTTTTCAATTAGTTCATTGATTTTTTTCTTTTTCTGACTTGATACATTTCCAATGATCAGGTTTTGGTTTGCTGTTAAACGGAAGTCACCTGTGTGAATTTTAGCAATTTCTCTAATACCTGTCATAAGCTTGTAGTCGTCATAGTCTGTTACACGTCCACCTTCAATAAATAGTGTGAAGTTCCATTTTCCTTTCACACCTTTTTCCCAACCATAACGATCTCCGTTATGATCGAAAGTGAATGGCTTCGCTTCTTCTAAACTCCAGCCAAGACGATTTTCTAACTCTTCTTTTACGTTTTCAAGTCCTAGGCGATCGACCGTATATTTGAAACGTGCATTTTTACGTACAGAACGATTTCCATAGTCACGTTGAATTGTAATGATTTTTTCTGCTACATCATAAGCCTGTTCTGGTTTAATGAAACCAATAACTTTCGCAAGCTGTGGATATGTTTCTTTATCACCATGACTCATACCCATACCACCGCCAATTGCTACGTTAAAACCAACAAGCTTGTCGTTCTCAACAACGGCAATATAACCTAAGTCTTGAGAGAAAATATCAACATCATTTGATGGTGGGACAGCAATACCAATCTTAAATTTACGTGGTAGGTAAAGCGGACCGTACATTGGCTCAGCATCTTCTGTATCAGGTGTACCAGCTACTCTTTCTTCATCAAGCCATATTTCATGATAAGCTCTTGTACGTGGTAATAAATCATCACTTAGTTTTTTCGACCATTCATACACTTCTTGATGTACGTTCGATTGATACGGATTTGCCACACACATTACGTTACGGTTAACGTCTCCACAGGCAGCGATTGTATCCATTAATGAAGCATGAATACCTTGAATCGTTTTCTTCATGTTCCATTTTAAAATTCCATGCATTTGGAACGTCATACGAGTTGTTAACTTTAACGTACCGTTTCCGTATTTTTGGGCAAGGTCATCCATAACAAGCCACTGGTTTGGTGTTGCAACACCACCAGGTAAACGAACACGTAGCATAAATTGATAAGCTGGTTCTAATTTTTGTTTTTGACGCTCATTTCGAAGATCACGGTCATCTTGTAAATAGCTTCCGTGGTGTTTCATTAAGCGGTTATCATCATCTGAAATACCTGAGCTTAATGGCTCAAGCATAGATTCTTTAAGCGTCCCACGCAAAAAGTCACTTCTTTCTTTAATGTCTTCAACATCACTTGGTGGGCCTTCTGGTGCTTTTAATATTTTGTTCGCCATGTTGCTAATCTCCTTTCAATCAAAAAATCAATATACATCGCGTTGATAGCGTTTATTTTGTTTCATATCTGCAAGATAGGCCTCAGCTTTTTCACGGCTTAATCCGCCTTCTTTTTCAATAATGTCGATAAGTGTGTTATTAACATCTTTCGCCATATGATTTTTATCACCGCAAACGTACACAACAGCCCCTTCTTCAAGCCATTGGAACAACTCTTTGCTGTGCTCTTGCATGCGATTCTGTACATAAACTTTCTCGTCTTGATCACGTGAAAAAGCAACATCCATTCTCGTTAACACACCATCTTTAATCCATTTTTGCCATTCTGTTTGGTAGAGAAAATCTGTTACAAAATGTTGATCACCGAAGAACATCCACGATTTACCTTCTGCACCGATTTCTTCACGCTCTTGCATAAATGCACGGAACGGCGCAACACCAGTACCAGGTCCAACCATTATAATTGGTGTATCAGGATTTTGTGGTAGTCTAAAGTTTTGATTTTTTTGGATATACACAGGTAATGTATCACCTGGTTGCAGGCGTTCTGCTACTTGAGTTGATGCCACACCTTTACGCTTGCGACCATGTGTTTCATATCGAACAGCCCCAATTGTTAGATGAACTTCCTCAGGATTTGCAGCTAAACTACTTGCAATAGAATATAGACGAACTGGCATTTTACGTAGAACTCCAGCGAAATCCTGTGCAGATACTTCCCATGGACCAAAGTCACGAATTAAATCTAATAGGTCACGACCATCAATATATGCTTTTATAGAATCCCTGTTTGATACAAGTGATTGTAAATCTTTATTAGAATTAAGCTGTGCTGCTTTTTCAACAACAGGTTTCGTTAACGTGGCAATTTCAACCCTTGAGCTTAATGCCTCTTTCAATGTTACTTCTTCATTATTCACTGTAACTTTTTCAGTTGCATCCCATTTTACCGCTTCAAGAATAAGGTCAACAAGTTCAGGATCATTTTCCGGGTAAACACCTAGTGCATCACCTGGCTCAAATGTAAGTCCAGATCCTTCTAATGACAACTCAAGATGACGCGTTTCTTTATTAGAGCCGCGACCATTTAGGTTTAGGTTTTCAAGAACCTCTGCTTTAAATGGATTTGTTCTTGAGTAAGCTGATTCTAAAGCTTGAGAAGCAGGGGCAGCTGCTTCTTGCGATTGAACAGGTTCTGTTCCCGCAGCTTGCGCTTCATCAAGACCAGCTAAAACTCCGGCAATCCACTCAGCTGCAGGCTCATCAAAGTCTAAATCACAATCAATACGTGGATAAAGACGAGTTCCACCAAGGTCTTCTAAACGTTGATCAAATTCTTTTCCTGTATGACAGAAAAACTCATAAGAGCTATCACCAAGCGAAAGAACTGAGTAACGAAGTTCATCAAGCTTTGGAGCTCGTTTACCATGAAGGAATTCATGGAAAGAAATTGCATTATCCGGTGGATCTCCCTCGCCATGTGTACTTACTACAATAAGAAGATTCTCTACCTTCTTTAAGCTGTTTGGTTTAAAATCACTCATTGATGAAACGGTTACTTTATAACCACGACTCTCGAGTTCTTTTCCTGCCTTATTTGCAAGACCCTGGGCATTACCAGTTTGAGAACCAAATAGAATCGTAACATCCTTAGATACTGGCTTTACATTTACTGGAACAACAGCCTCTACTACCGGCGCTTCGGGAGCAGCCGTAACATTAGCAGAACCAGCTTGTGTAGCAGCTAGATACCCACTCAACCAGACTTTTTGAGATTCCGTCAAGGTTGGCAGAAGACGATTAAGGAGCTCTACTTGCTCCTGATTAAACGGACTGTTCATTACCTGAAGTTGCAACAAAATCCACACCTCACAAAATTTACTTGTACAAATTATTCATAATTACTAGTTTCCATTATTTTAGTCTCACTGACAAGTGAAAAATATAATTCATTTTACCACAACTCATTATTCCTATCAATAAAGTTGGAATTTAATTGTGTGAAGAATGAAAAAGTTTTTGACAAGTTTGTGAGGATTGATGTTGTTTATTATGTGATACTTTTTGTTAAAAGGAAAACTTTGTTCGTTCCATTGCACTCCAGACACTCGCTTTCCGCGGGGAGGAAGCTGAGCCTCCTCGTCTTCGCCTGCGGGGTCTCAGCCTTTCCTCTACCTCCCGCAGGAGTCGAGTGTCTTCCGTTCCATTCCACTATCGTTATATAATAGAGTCAAAGTAAAAAATTTTAAACATAAATCCTCTTAAAAATACCCGTACTAAGCCAAAGCCAAAAAGTACCTATTCAAGGAGAATTCACCTATGCACCAATTAAATTGGCTCGATGCCACTGAACAGGCTTATCTTATTAAAACCAAACAAATTTCAGCTGCAGAATTAGTTTCCCATACAATTGACTTAATAGAAGAGTTAAATCCCAAATTAA
Organism: Metabacillus endolithicus; assembly: GCF_023078335.1. Lineage (GTDB taxonomy): Bacteria > Bacillota > Bacilli > Bacillales > Bacillaceae > Metabacillus > Metabacillus endolithicus. The sequence continues at coordinate 1,766,185 of NZ_CP095550.1, forward strand.
ATGCTGTCACACATAAATTGTATGAAGACAGGTTACCATCAACTGAATCCGGTCCTTTTGCAGGTGTTCCGTTCCTTATGAAGGATTTGGATTTTTTTGCAAACACCCCCTACACAGCAGGATCTACATATCTTAAAAACTTTATTGCCCCTGCTGATAGTGAGTACTCATCACGAATCCGTCAACAAACGGGGCTTATCACAATCGGAAAAACAAATACCTGTGAGTTTGGACTAGTACCGACTACAGAGCCTTTACAATATGGTCCAACGAGAAATCCCTGGAATCCAACCTACACAGTTGGAGGCTCAAGCGGAGGAGCTGCGGCTGCCGTTGCAGCTGGAATTGTTCCAATGGCACATGCTTCGGACGGGGGAGGATCCATTCGAATTCCCGCTTCTTGTTGTGGAGTTTTTGGCCTAAAAGTAAGTAGAGGTAGAATTCCAAAAAACCCTGATCCGGTTGGCCTCGGAGTTAATCATGTGATTACGCGGACTGTTCGAGATAGTGCTGGACTTCTTGATGCTACATATGGAAATAATCCTGGTGACCCATTCTCTGTATCACAACCAAGTGATTCATTTGTCACTGAGTCAACCAAAGAACCTAGGAAATTAAAAATAGCTGTTTTACAAACCGGATTTAACGGTAAAAAGATTCATCCTGATTGTGAAGATGCTGTTTTAGATGCAGCAAATCTCTGTCAATCTCTTGGCCATGATGTTGAGGAGGGATTTCCTACTATTCATGTTGATCAATATAATCGAGCATTCCAAGTGCTTTGGCAATCATCCTTTTCACAAGGAATACATTCTTTAACAAATTTAACTGGAAGAGCTCCGAAGCAAGAAGAACTAGAACCTTATACTTGGGAAGTTTTACACTGCGGGAATTCATACAGAGCAACAGAGTATCTTGCTGCGCTTAGCTACATGCAGCAAGTAACAAAAGAAGTTGCCCAATTTTTCACCAACTACGATCTCCTGTTAACTCCAACTCTTAGTGAGCCACCTTTAAGAATCGGTGAGTTATGTTATAAAGGTAATATAGATGAGTATGTTAACAGACTAAATGAATGGGTGCCCTACACCCCACTCGCGAATACAACAGGCTGTCCGGCGATGTCCGTTCCATTATTTTGGAATAAAGATAACTTACCTATTGGTGTTCAGTTTATGGCACCGCTTGGAGATGAAGCTACTCTGTTTCAGCTTGCTGGACAGCTTGAGCGAGAACGGCCTTGGAAGGATATTAAACCTACTATTATATAGAAGAAAGTAGACGAAAAAATCGTCTACTTTTCCTTTTATCGATTAATAACCCTCTCAATATGAATGGTCAAATATAGCTTTTCATCATTCGTTAACTCATAATCAAATTGTCTTTTCACATAATCATTAATTTTTTCCGTGCATTCATAAGCTTGTTTGTGTTTGTTTTTTACAGCTTCAAACAGGAAGTCGTCTTCACCTACCATATAGGTTTTGCTGTATAGTCTTTGAGCGAAAAACTTCAAGTGAGTGACAAATCGGAAAAAGTTAAGTGACTCTTCGTTAAAATCCATCTTAAAGTGATATTTAACAATTTTCAAAATGTCTTGCATCGTTTTTGTAATGTTTACGATATTAGGCATTTCTTCATTTAGCTCTGCATTCACAATATGCATGGCAATAAAGCCAGCCTCATCCTCAGGTAATGTAACATCAAGCTTTTCCTTAATCATGCCCAGTGCTTCTAAACCAAGAGAAAATTCATCTTTATATAACTTTTTGATTTCCCATAGCAAAGCATTTCTTATATCGAGGCCTTTTTTATTACGTTCAATGGCAAAATTAATGTGATCTGTAAGTGAAACATAAATGCTATCATTTAATTCTCTTCCAAGCCTACTTTTTGCCTTTTTTATGATTTCTTCTGTTACTTCCATAAGCTCAAGTGAAACTTCATATAATAATGTTTTAAAACGTTCTGACATATCTTTATTTTTCAGTGTGAACACTTTCTCAATTTTGTCATCATCTATTTCGTCACCAGGTCTTTTTTGAAAAGCAAGACCTTTCCCCATGATAACAAGCTCTATATTTTCTTCATTAAATGCACTTACTACATTATTGTTAAATACCTTTTCTATTTTCATATAACCACCTAAACTTTTTATGGTTTATTTGTCAAACAGATTTTCTCGTATAAGCTCTACTTTACCGTATTATAAGTTATACCATTCTCCATGACTACTTCTAAAGATTATAGGAGAAACCCTGTACTAATAGAAGGAAAGCTGTTGTCAGCTTTCCCCTTATATCATGATGACCCGAAAGTATTCTCCATTAGTCTATCACATGCTTGAACCATCTTTTCTTTTGAAAATGCAACTTTTTATATTGATTCACCATTAGTCTCAATTACTTTTTTATACCAATCAAAACTTTTCTTCTTAGTTCGTTGTAGAGTACCATTTCCTTCATTATCTTTGTCAACATAAATGTAGCCATAGCGCTTTTTCATTTCTCCAGTCGAAGCACTAACAATATCGATTGGCCCCCAGCTTGTATAACCAAGAATCTCAACGCCATCTTCAATCGCTTCACTCATTTCAGCAACGTGCTTTTTTAAGTATTCAATACGGTAGTCATCATGAACTTCACCGCCTGCTGTTAATTCATCAATAGCCCCTAAACCATTTTCAACAACAAATAATGGTTTTTGATAGCGGTCATATAATTGATTTGCAGTGATACGGAACCCTCTAGGATCGATCGTCCAGCCCCACTCAGATTTTTCTAAGTATGGATTTTCAATTGATCCAAACACATTCCCAGATGTCATATTATTAACTTCTGGATCTGTACTAGTAGCACGGCTCGCATAATAACTAAAGCCAATATAATCAACGGTATGGTTTTTTAGAAGCTCTTCATCTCCATCTTCCATTTCGACCGTTATGTTATGATCTTTGAAAAATCTCTTTGCATACCCTGGATATGCTCCACGTGATTGAACATCAATGAAAAAGAACGATTCACGGTCTTTCTCCATCGCATCCCATACATCCTCAGGGTTACATGTATATGGATAGGTCATACCAGCAGCAAGCATACAGCCAATCATTGCACCTGGACTGATTTCGTGACATGCTTTTACAGCAAGCGCACTAGCAACTAATTGATGATGAGCAGCTTGGTATTTTATTTGTTCTTTATTGTCTCCTTCTTTGAAAACAAGTCCAGCACCTACAAAGGGTAAATGCAATAACATATTAATTTCATTAAATGTCATCCAGTATTTTACCTTGTCTTTATAACGTTTAAATAAAGTTGTCGCATAAGTTTCAAATAAAGAAACAAGCTTACGATTTTTCCAGCTTCCATAGTTCTCAACCAAGTTAACAGGTACATCAAAATGAGCAATGGTTACAACAGGCTCAATATTATATTTCAATAGTTCATCGAAAAGATCATCATAAAACTTTAACCCTGCTTCATTAGGTAGCTTATCATCACCATTTGGGAAGATTCTAGCCCATGAAATGGAAACACGTAGAGCTTTAAATCCCATCTCTGCAAAAAGTGCTATATCTTCTTTATAACGGTGATAAAAATCAATTGCCGTATGTGATGGGTAAAATTCACCTTCAAGTGGTTGGAAAGAAGGCAAATCACCTAGACAGATATCCCAACGCTTTTTACCAGTCGGTAACAGGTCAACTGTTGTTAATCCTTTCCCCCCTCTAAATAAGCACCTTCAGCCTGGTTTGCAGCAATTGCTCCACCCCATAGAAATCCCTTTGGAAACGCCATATATAAAACTCCCTTTCATGAAAAATCAAGGAGAGAAAGCCGCAAGGGACTAACTACTCCTTATTACTAGTTAATTTATTGTAAAAACACAGTCACCAGTTTTCACTTGTTTCTCTGGTGTTAAGTTTAGGGTAAACTCTTTATGATTCGTTACAACAACAGGTGTTGTTAATGGTTTTCCTGCTTCCTTAATCTTATCCATCTCAAACTCTATTAATAATTGACCTTTTTCTACGCGATCACCTTGAGAAACATGAGCTGTAAAGTACCTTCCTTCTAATTGCACAGTATCCATCCCAATATGAATTAGAATATCTACACCCGATTCAGTCGTAATGCCAACTGCATGATTAGTTGGGAACAAAGCTGTCACGATACCAGAAGCAGGAGCAAGTAATTTCCCCTCACTTGGCTCAATTGCAATTCCGTTGCCAAGAGCACCTGATGCGAATGCTTCATCTTTTACATCTGATAGATCTATCACTTCACCAGAAAGTGGACTATGAATTTGTACTTGTTGTGTGTTTTTCTTTACTGAATTCTTTGTAATAGTTACTGCAGCTTCTGTTTTAGCAGTTTCTGTTTCAGTTGATTGTTCTTTGCCAATCCCACCAAACATTAATGTTAAAATAAATGCTGCGACAAAACCTACTACAATTGCAATTAGTGCACCCCATAGATCCATTCCAAGTCCTTCAGGGCTGATATATGATGGAATTCCAAACACTCCAAGACCACCAATAATATAACCTTTAACATTCGTAAGTCCTATGATCGCTCCACCAATTCCTCCACCGATACAGCTAATAATAAATGGTTTCTTTAACGGAAGTGTAACCCCGTAAATAGCGGCTTCAGTTACTCCAAAGATACCTGAAATAAACGCTGGAATACTTAACGTTTTTAACTTTTGATTTTTTGTTTTTACCATAATTGCTAGTACTGCACCAATTTGCGCAAATGATGCCGCGAAAACTAACGCTAAGATTGTATCAAAGCCCATCGTTGCAACGTTGTTAATTGCAATTGGTACTAATCCCCAGTGAAGACCGAAAATAACGATTACCTGCCATAATCCTCCAAGAATGATACCTGCAATAACAGGACTTAAGTTATAAAGGAATAACGTTCCTTGACCTAATAAATTAGATGCCCATGTCGCTACTGGACCGATAAGTAAGAATGTAACTGGTACAACGATTAATAATGTTAATAAAGGCACTACAAACAATTTAATTACATCAGGTATAACTGATTTAAGCCATTTTTCAACTTTAGCTGCAAAATAAGTAGCTAAAATAATTGGAATAACAGATGATGAGTAAGACATTAAAATAACTGGAATTCCTAAAAAGGTTATGAAGATTGGTGATTCAAATATTGTTCCAGCAAACACGGTGTAAAGTGGTTCTCCTGCCGTTAATCCGGATAATGTTGGATAAACCAACGCAGAACCTATCGCCATTCCTATAAACGGAGTTCCACCAAATTTCTTAATTGCTGTATATCCTAAGAAAATTGGTAAGAAATAAAAGAGTGCATCACCAGTTGCATTTAATATTTGATATGTCCCAGACGTATTGGTTAACCAGCCAAGTGCTACAAATAAAGCGTTAAAACCTTTGATCATCCCTGATGCTGCTAACACACCTAGAACTGGAGTAAAAATACTTGAAACAATATCGATAAAGCGACTTAACATAGAGCCTTTAGGACCTTCTTCTTTTTCTTCAACAGGTGATTGTCCTTGAAATCCACCTTCCGCCACAACTGCTTTGTAAACATCCGGTACATGATTCCCAATAACCACTTGATATTGCCCACCGCTTTTCATAACAGTTACAACATCATCCATATTTTTTAGTACTTCTGTATTTGCCTTTGATTCATCTTTTAATTTAAAACGTAATCTAGTAATACAATGCACGACACTGGAAACGTTTTCTTTTCCGCCGACATTTGAGAGTATATCTTTAGCCAACTGCTCGTATTTCATGAGCTGTCCCTTCTTTCATCTTAATTTTAGACAAATAAAAAACCTGAGCCGAATAGCACACAAATATCGCGAATATTGTGTCACTATTCAGTCCAGGTTATGCCCACTTAAGGTAACATTCCTATAACGGAATATGTGTTATTTATTTGTTATATGTAATTTATCATGGGTATAGATTAATGTCAACGCTTTCTTTTATTATTTTTTCTAGTTTAATAGACTTTGGAACTAAATATAAAAAAAGAGATCTCACATGACCTCCTTTTCTTAAATCAACTATTCGCTTTTAATAGCTCACTACCCTTTTCTCTGAAGCTTGTATCACCAATTTTTTCAACTTGCGGCTTACCTGATGGATAACTTACAACCGAAACACTGCAATTTTCATGTACTGTGAATTCTTTGCTGTTTGTTACCTGGATGATATAGTTACCAATTGTTACACCATGAGAAAAAATCAAAATGTTTCCACCTTCTGAAGCATGATTTTCAACAATTTCATTAATTGCTTGTTCAGTTCTCGCAAATAACTGTGCGTAAGTTTCGCCTTCAGGAGCACAAGCATTAACATCAAGGCTGAATAATTTTTCGAGGGCATCTCCATAAAGATTGGGAATTTCATCTTCTAATAAAGCTTCTAACACTCCAAAATTCATTTCCTTTAATCGTGCATCAGGGTTTAAAGGTATGTCACGATCACCGATGGCATATTTAGCTGTGTCGAGTACTCTCTGACTGTCACTTGCATAGGCTGCAATAAATTCAATATCAGATAAGCCCTTTCCTACTGATTTAGCTTGTAAAATTCCTTTTTCAGTAAGTGGTGAATCGCAGAAACCTTGCATTCTTCGTTCCACATTATATTGAGTTTCTCCGTGGCGGACAAAATAAAGAGTTAGTTTGTTTTCTGTTGCCATTTATGAACACATCCTTTTTTTCAGTCTCGGTCTACGAAAGGTTTTACCCTAATAATGACATTATGACCATTATAATCCTCTTCTAATGGTGTCACAATGAAAACATACTTTATTCTTACTTACCCTTGAAACAAGAAAAAAGCATAACCTTAGTGGCTATGCCCTTTTCAACATTAAAACTATTTAACCACACTCTCTCGGTTATAGACGATATACTTAATCGTACTCTCCAGTACATTGCGGATTTCATCTAAGTGAATTGGCTTTTTAATATAAGCAAAGCAGTACCTCTTCAGAAGCTTGTTTTATCGTTGATTCCATTGCATCCGCACTAACTGCTATAACAGGAATGTCTTTTGTTACAGGATTTGATTTAATATGTTTTAATGCTTCGAACCCATTCATATCTGGCAAAGCGATGTCTAGTAAAACAATATCAGGCATTAGTTCTATAACTTGCTTTATTCCTTCTTTTCCAGAAGTTACACACTGTAAATCAATGGTTTGAATAATACGGAGCATGGATCTCATTACATCGATATTATCCGTGTTATCTTCAATATATAGAACCCTCAAAGGTTGGCTTAAAGGAAACAATTGCTCCTCATCTATATTTTGCATAATGCCTTCAGATTGTTTATTCAGCTTTTTAAAGGAAACCCAGAAAGTTGAGCCTTTTCCTTTTTCCGTTGTCACACCGTAGTTTCCGTTCATTCTCTTCGTTAGCTGTGAAACAATCGCTAGTCCTATACCGGTACCCTTCCAGTTATTCATTGTACTTTTACTTCTATAAAAAGGCTCATAAATAAGATCCAGATCTTCATGCTCGATTCCAATTCCACTGTCCTTGACGTTAATTTTTACTTCTTCGCTTTCTTTTTCATAATCACAATAAATATGAACGGTTCCATTTGTTCTGTTATACTTCATAGCATTATCTAATAAATTAGTCATAATTTGATTCAAACGCACTGGATCTGCTTCTATGAAAAGTTCTGATGGAACACCGTCGAATTGGATATTAATATCAGACGTATTTGTTTCAAGAATAGATCCTACACAATCTTCTAGAAAAGATTTGACTTGTATTTCCTCTTTATGAATATTGACTCTTCCTGTATCAATAGCCGTAAAATCTAATATTTCCTCAATCAAATTCAATAATTGTTCAGAGGCATTATAGATTTTGGATATTTTTTGATTCAGATCCGAAGAATTTTTGTTCATTAATAATATTTGTGAGTAACCTTGAATCGTATTAAGAGGAGTTCGCAAATCATGACTCATTTGTGATAAGAAGACAGTTTTTGCAAGATTTGCTTTCTCTGCATTTAATTTTTCTAGTTCAAGAAACTTTTCACGCTCCAGTTGACGGGCATTTCCAACTAACAGTTCTTCATTTTTCTTCTTTAAAGAATTATTTTCTTTTTCTAAAATTTGTACCCTTTCTCTTTCTAAAGCTGGAAATGATATATATTTTTTATGATAAAAAGGTGATTTTTCAATTACCTCATCCAACATGACATACTCATGAATTTTTAATAACTCATTTTGAAAAAAAGCAGGTGTAATATAGGCATTATAAGCACAAACAGAAATCGTATTTCTCCCCTGTAATAGTCGATCGACCTTACTCTCATATTTCCTTATCTCACTTATTTGCGAATCATCCGCTAAAATTTGTCCCCAAGTTCGGGTTCTATTACCTTTTTCAAAGTTTGTTTGCAAAATTTCCTCTAGCTGCTGAAAGTTCTCATCTGCCTCAAACCCTTTTTCTGAAAGATAAAAATCTTCAATTGTCATAAAAAATATTAAGCTAATTTCCTCGTTTGAATATCCATTACTTACTAACAGATCAGTTATATAGGTATAAACACTCAATTTATCTAAAAGCAAGATTTTCTCCTGATATTGTATGCCTTGACTAACAAATTGATAAACAAGATCCAGGTACCTTTTCTCATCATTAAACATATATAAAATGTGGGCACCTTGTCCCTCTAGTTTATTTGTGAATTCTTTCAAAAAAGGCATGCTTCCCCACCTAGATGTTTTTCTTTCTTTCATTTGCCATCCCCCGTCCTAATATAGTTACTATGTTAATCAAACTTTTTTTATTATAGAAGAAAATATCATTGGAAATCGTTCAAAATTTTAACACTGTTAAGTTCTGAAAAGCTCCAAAGGAACATTTGGAAACCTCCTAGTTTCATAAGAAAACATAAAAAAACTCTAAGTATCTCCTTATGGAGTAATTTAGAGTTTTTCGGCTTCAAAGGAAAGTGCATGATATAAATTGTTTTTCTGTAGTTTAGATACATGGGCATAATGAGGATAGTTTCGAAAGTGAACAAAATGTGTATCACCTTCAAATGTGATATGTGATACATAATTTAAATTTACAATAAATGACCGGTGCGTTCTAAAAAATTCATGATTCAACTTTTGTAAAATCGTATCTAACGACTCGTTTGTTTCATACTTCTGATCCACTGTATGAATAATGGTCTTACGACTATCTTTTTCTATTAAAACGATTCTAGAAAAATGGATGAAATGTGAGGTCCGGTCTACTGTAATCGGTAAAATTTGTTTTTTTCTACCTTTTGATTTGCAAGCAGTACATTTTTAGCTCTTTCTAGTGCGATGTATAACCGCTCTTTTTTAATAGGTTTTATCACATAGTCAACAGCATGTAGATCAAAAGCACTTACAGCATATTGATCAAAAGCTGTAATAAAAACAAATTGTAATTCTGGGGAGATTTTAAGACATGATGAAATGGCATCGATACCATTTAACTTTGGCATATGAATATCAGCAATAATAAGGTCAGGCTTTTTATTGCTGTTTATATCTAACAAACTTTCGCCATCTTTTGCAATCCCAACAATTTCAAAGCTATTCAGTGGCTCTAAAAAGGCACTTATAATTTGTTGGGAATCAATATCATCTTCTGCAATGACTACTTGAATTTTGGGATTCATATTATGACCTCCTTTTCAATCGGTTGATCATCTACTTTAAACTGAATCTCCTATTTATATTGTAACATGATAAAATTGCTTACTAAGTAGGAAATATTACCAACTTCATGAATAAACAAGATGGTCAATCAACACTATTTGTAGCTATTACGTATTACTTGCTTTAAATACTGATGTAGATATGATCCTACTTTCTGCCTTTTCAAGATCCCTTCGATTAATTTCTTCATTTAACATCATGATAAAATTTTGATCTAATTCATAAAAAACAGCATCCTCATAGGCATCTAGTAGTTGATTATAACTCAATTGTCGCATTGTTAAAGTCTCCTTTAAACAGAAATTCATAGTATGCTTATTCTCTATTTTACTATTATTAAACATCCATACTTTTCATGAAGACTGTGTAGAAACAAGAGAATCGGCAGACCAACCAACTAATTATCACTTTCAGGATGAATAATCGGCATTTCACTAAAAATCTACAAATTAAGACATACACTTAGAGGGTGATATCAAGCGAATAAACACCATCAAATAGTTGATGTCTCTACTATGTATGTATGTTTTACTTTCTTACTTTCAAGGTAGGATAGAAAGAGTAATCCCTTACCCTTTTTCCTTTAGCTTATTTTTTTTATAAGCCAACGGAGTCATGTTCGTTGTTTTTCGAAATTTATCAATGAAATAGCTTGTGCTGTTAAAGCCTAATTGATAGGCAATTTCTGTTACGTTTAACTCAGTTTGCTGAAGTAAGATCAAACTATTTTGAATGCGATAATCATTAACATAGCTTAATGGTGTTGTTTTTAAGGTTCGTTTAAAGTAACGGCAGCATTCCGAACGACTTAATTGACCTGCCTTAGCGATATCATCTAATGTTAATTTTTCAGCAAAGTGAGAATGAACATAGTTTAGCATTTCCTTCATACGTTTATTTTTTTGAACCTCTACCTGGTCATACTCCAATTTGAAACCGTTAACGATGAGGTTTTTCCAAAGAGAAGTTAAGGAAATGGAAATCTCCATCTCATAGTAAGGTGCTTTTTGATTTATCAATTGATGAATGGTTAAAATGGCGTTTAAAATAGTTGCCCCCCACACCTCATCAGAATTTAATAGTAAATATGGTAAATTGGTTGCTCGTAGATAAGGTGAGACATAGGTTGCATAGAGCTCCTGTGGTAAAAGAAAATGTGGTGAAACATTCAAGCAAAGATAAACACATCCTGAATGATTCTTATCTTCCGCCATATGCAAGCATTCACTATTTATAAATAGCCCTCTCCCATTCTCACACTTACACTTTCTTCATTTATTTGAAAAGTCGCCTCACCTTTTACAATAAAAACAAATTGAAGTTCTTCATGCCAGTGAAGAGGAATGTAGCCATTAATATTTTTGTTAATTGTTGTTTCATAGCACGCTATGGGTAGCTCAACCGTTCGATGTTTCGTCAGTTCTTTTAAACGTTGATCTATTTCAAAATTTTTAATCTGCATACACCATCACCTCAATATTGTGATACTTTTTGATTCAATTTAAGTATATTTCAGTTATTTTTGAGCTTATTATTACACTATTATTATATTTTGAGGTGGTCAATACAAATGAACTCATCTTCTAGAAAAGTTGGATATTTGCTTGTGATAACAGGAGCGATCTTTTGGGGTGTTGGAGGTACGGTAGCACAAAAGCTTTTTCAACAATATGCCGTCAATGTTAACTGGCTAGTCACTACACGATTGCTTATTGCTGGTATGTTACTTTTATCTGTTCAATACTTTCGTAAAGATCGGTCACAAATACTAGGAGTGTGGAAAACAAAAAAAACAGCCATACAACTATTAATTTTTGGGATACTCGGTATGTTAGCCGTTCAATACACATACATGGCGTCTATTAAATATGGAAATGCAGCAGTTGCCACACTCCTACAATATTTAGCACCAGTTATGATCATTATCTATTACATTTTGCGAAAACAAACTGCACTAACAAGACAGGACACAATGACTGTATTTCTTGCTTTATTAGGCTCATTTTTCTTATTAACAAATGGATCTTTTTCTCAATTGTCTGTCCCACCACTTGCTGTTATTTGGGGAATCCTATCTGGTGTAGCCTGGCATTTTATACATTATATGCTGTTCCCCTGCTCAAGAAATTTGATACATTAGTCATTGTAGGTTGGGGTATGATCATAGGTGGTTTAGCATTAAGTATGATCCACCCACCATGGAAAATTGAACTAGGAACTTTACCAGTTGAGGCCTATCTTTACTTTCTTTTCGTCATAATCTTTGGCACAATGTTTGCCTTTTGGTTTTATATTGAAAGCTTACAAAGTTTATCTCCAAAAGAAACAAGTCTTTTAAGCAGCGTAGAACCACTTGCAGCTGTAATCACCACAGTCATTTGGCTAAAAGAACCATTTGGGTCTCTTCAATGGATTGGTGCTTTTAGTATTATCGGTATGATCTTGTTATTAGCGCTGGGAAAAAAGAATTCTGCCGCTGTTGAGGTTGAAGAAGTGAAGGTTGGTTAGTGGGCTGGGGAGTGCCTGTCACTCCCCGAATTTTGTCTGACGAATATGAGTTAATGAAGACTCGACCCTTCTATTAAAAATCAGTTTCACTACCAGCATAGCGGTTATTAGGATAGGAATACAAAGTAAGCTGGATTCAAACCCAAATCCTGATCCGTTCCAAATGGTTTTGTTTACATATGTGATTTCATATAAGGAAGCAACATCCTTTCCTCCATTTAAGAATCCCAAAACACCTGATTGAGTATAATTCATAAATAAATGAAGACCAATTGGTAGCCATAAGCTTCCTGAATAATGACGGGCAAGACCAAATAGTATCCCAGCAAGCATAATACTCGTTATTTCAATGATAATATGCACAACAGGCTTATCCAGACTGCTTGGATTTAATAGATGGATAAGACCGAACAAAACGGACGGAATAATAATTGCAGCCCAAGTGCTTGTTAGTTGTTTTATCATCCCAAATAAATAGCCTCTAAAAAATATTTCTTCTCCAACCGACACTACTATAAATAACAACAGCTGTGCTCCAATAACTGTCACTTCCCAGTTGTTTTTTTCAAATGAAACTGAGTTCATTCCAAGCATGATAAATGCTCCTATTGTTGGAATCAATATAGCAATAATGGAACCTGTTAATAGTGAAGAGAATGCTTTTTCATCCTTAAATCCTAGTGCCCACCCCTTTTTACGATCAAACCACAAATACATGATAAAAGCAGATAAAAGCAAACCAAGCTGAGTCCAGGCATAGCCAAGAGTTTCACTATCGGGAGTTAAAACATTCCCCAAAACTGTAAAAAACATGGTACCCGCAAGCATAAGAATAATTGCCAAAGTTAATTTCCCTAACATTTTTCCATAATGATGATCCATTTTCGATAACCTCCAGGATTTTCAATCTCCCTTAATGGTAATTCCATGTGGTCATACGAAACTAGTGAACACTGTCATCATTTTAGTCATAATAAAAATGTCCAAGTCATTAGAAAAAGCACCCTTCAGTCTATGAAGACTTTAGGATGCTTTCTTTTATAACTACATATTCATTAAGGAAGCACATTACCAGCTGCGCGGAAAATGCTATACCATTCTTCACGTGTAAGCTTGATTTCACTGGCTTTCACACAATCTTTTAATCGGCCTTCATTCATTGTACCGATAACAGGCTGCATTTGTGCTGGGTGACGTAATAACCATGCAATCGCAATCGTTGTATTGCTTACTTCATATTTTTTCGCAATTTCATCGATTTTTTGATTTAATTCCGGAAACTTTTCGTTTCCTAGGAATACTCCTTCAAAGAAACCATATTGAAATGGTGACCATGGTTGAATCGTAATATCATTCAATCTACAAAATTCAAGAACACTAGCATCTCTATTTACAGCTGCTTCATTTTCCATGTTCACATTAAAACCGTTGGATATCATCGTCGAGTTTGTAATACTTAATTGCAGTTGGTTCGCAACAATTGTTTGCTTAACCGACTTTTTAAGTAATTGAATCTGCATTGGATTTTGGTTGGAAACACCAAAGTGACGTACCTTTCCTGAGCTTTCAAGAGTATCGAAAGCCTCCGCTACTTCTTCTGGCTCCATCAAAGTATCTGGGCGATGAAGAAGCAAAACATCAAGGTAATCAGTTTTTAAGCGTCTTAAGATTCCATCAACCGATTCTAAAATATGTTCTTTAGAAAAATCGAACATTCCATTACGAATACCGCATTTTGATTGTAGGATAATTTTTTCACGAACATCATCGTTCATATGAATAGCATCAGCAAAGATTTCCTCACATTCTCCTCCACCATAAATATCGGCATGATCAAAGAAATTTGCGCCCAATTCCATGGCTGTTTGAACGAAATGCTCCGCCTCATTTTTTTCAAGTGAATTAATACGCATGCAGCCTACCGATACAACAGGCACATCTAATGTACTTTTTCCAAGTTTCATTGTCCTCATGAAGTGATATCCTCCTTTTTAAAAACTGCTTTATCATGTTGATTGTCTAATAAATTATGTAACCTTGGATATGTATCCTTACCGATTTTCCCACAATAGGATAGCGTTTACAAGGAAACAGTGTTTTCCTTGTGAATTTTTAGAGTCTAGTTAACAAAACCTGTATAGTACCCTTATAGAAGATGCAGCACTGCACTTACCTATTAAAACTCCTCATACACTGCAGGATCTTGATTATTAATTCTTCCATCAGGTTGAGTTAACTCTAAAATCATAGTCATTTCATCCTCATTCAGCGAAAAGTCAAAAATAGAGATATTCTCAAGTTGGCGTTCTTTAGATGCAGATTTAGGAATACTAACTGCCCCTAGCTGATAATGCCAGCGTAAAATAATTTGGGAAACCGATTTGTTATGATTATCAGCAATCTCTTTCAATGTAGGATGTTGTAACACGGCGTTAGCTCGTGCTAATGGGCTCCATGACTGAATTTGGACATTATTTTCTTCGTGCCATTTTCTAAGTTCACCTTGATTAAAAAACGGATGAAGTTCGATTTGATTGATGCTTGGCTTCTCCCCTGTTTCTTTTTCAAGACGTTCAATATGTTCCGGCAAAAAGTTACAAACACCAATCGAACGAATCAATCCTTGTTTTTTTGCATCAATTAATGCCTGCCATGCTTCTACATATAAATTTTGTTTTGGGTTGGGCCAATGTATTAAATATAAATCATAATAATCAAGATTGGCACGATATAACGACTCTTCAATCGTTGTAACAGCTTTTTCATATTGCTGATAGCGACCTGGAAGTTTAGATGTTATGCGTAATTCTCCTCTTGAAACTGAACTGCGTCTAACAGCTTCTCCAATCGTTCCTTCGTTTTCATAATTATAAGCAGAGTCAATCAGTCGATAGCCTAGGTCATCTATCGCAGTTTGGATAGACTTTACACCTTGATCTCCTTTAAGTTTATATGTTCCTAACCCGATTACAGGAAGGGTACTACCGTCATTAAGGGTTATATTCGGAATTGAAACCATACCTAATCACTCCTATTCATTAATAGTTTTAGGTTACCATAATTTTCAATACGACTCATAGTATTTGAATTTATTCCAATAATAAAAAAACCTTATCCAGCCTTTGGACAAGGTTCTCTACTATATGATTCTATTTATCCAGCAATCTCTTTTTCCTGCAACAACACCTGTTTTAGTAATTTCTTTACAACAGTTGCTGCTTTTACTTTTAAATACAGATCTTCTGATGTATGTATCTGATAGTCTCCAGCAATGATGCACTTCTTTAAGTCTCCAACCGTATTGCACTCCTTATTGAGTTCATTATAAACACTGCCGTATTGAAAATATTGATGTGTATCACTTCCACCTACCACCGGCAACCCTATTTCTTTAGCAAATGAATTCAGCTTAGAGATATATTCTTCCACTCCTTGTGCATAGAGATCTTTTCCATTAAGATCAAAAGCATCTAATCGGTGGAGCTGTTTTTTACTTAAATGATATAAAGGTGTGCTTTCTCGAAAAGGATGGGCACCGATTTTTAATACGGGATAACCATCTGCCAAATCCATGAGCTGATTAAAAGGAATAAAGTGCTCTTCTAATAGATGACCTTCTAAATGACTCCGAATTTCAATCACATCTTCACGATCACCAATCAGCAAGATGTGACCAGTTTCTTTAATATCTACTTCAATGCCTGGAAAAAGCTTGAATCCCTCCACATCATAATAGCCTTGTTGATAGGTATAGTGTTGATCTAGATAATCATAAATATCATAAAAACGAGTTGTATTAAAATGCTCTGTCATCGCAACTGCATTTAACCCGATAGCTTTCGCTTCCTTCATCATTTCTTTAAAATATTCCGGCATAAACATTGATTTTTTTGAAATTTTAACATGACTATGAAAATCGATTTTCATGTTATCCTCCTTTATTTAAACAGACTACTTATCATAAATAAACTCAAGATATACAAGGTTGTGAATGCAAGAAAGCTATAATCTAACACCCCAATCTTTAAATGTGCCAACTTTAACTTTTTTACCTCTGGACGGTTAAATGCATAAAAGCTTCCCTTTGTTTCAAGTGCCTCAACTGTTGTTCTTGCTCTTTTTGATGTGCTTAACAACAATGGATAAAACGACAATACCGCGATTTTTGAAAAATAAACAATGTAACGCCAATAAAGAAAACCATGTTTTTCTGGTGCTTTTCCTCGTAGGCGAAATGATAGAAACACATGATGATATTCTTCAAGTAAGCTTGGCAGCATTCGGTAACCATAGGCGATGCTAAAAGAAACTTGACCTGGGACACCAATTTTTAGTAAGCCATTACTTAATTTTTCCGGATCCATTGAGCAAAAAACAGTAATACTCGCTAAGGAAATAATCGATAGCTTTAAAGTCAAAAGAATTAATGGAAGAATCACATAACTATCCCCACCAAAAAACAAAGAAGCAATTAATAAGTATCCTCCTTGTCCTAATAGCCCTAAGCAAAGAATAAAGATGACTAGGGGTGTTACTTTTGACATAATTGTGGTGATAACCATAAAAATAAACATGCCTGCCAAAATTACTTTATTATGAACAAACCAAGGAGCGATTCCAAAAAACAAATACCAAATAAAGAGAGTTCTAGGATCCAGCTTCGCTAAAAATGTATTATTATTCGCGTAAGCTGTATTTAGCATTTCAATCTTTACCTGTTCAACTGAGAGTTTTTCTGATAATTTCCGAGCATATTCCATGTTCAAGCTCCTTCCTTTCAAAAACTTGAACAAAATCATCCACTGTATACGCTAGTGGTGATAGTTTCAACCTTCGACATAATTCTACGATTTGCGGAGGGACAAGGCCGGCTTGCTTAAGTAACTCACTATTAGAAAAGACAGATTCGCGGGTTCCATCATGAAGGATTTCCCCGTTATTTAGCACGATAATTCTATTTGCACATTCAGCTACTAGCTGCATATCATGCGTGGCAATCATTACTGCTCCAACCTGCTCTTTTAGTGAAGAAATTAGTTTTGTAATATGTTTCCGAGTAGCAATGTCCAAATTAGCTGTTGGTTCATCAAGTAGAATAATAGACGGATCCATAGCAACTCCAATCGCTAAAGATGCTCTTCTTTGTTGTCCTCCACTCATTAACCTGCTGTCTTTTTCTTGTAAATGTGTTAATTCAAATTGCTCTATCACTTTATCAACAACTTTGTCATAACCAGGAACCTTCCTAGCTTTTAAATAAAATTCCACATCTTTACGAACACTATCTTCAATAAACATTTCCTCTGGATTTTGATAGATATATGTCACAATGTCTGCCATTTTCTCAGGAGAAAATTTGCGTGTGTTTAACTCCTTTACAGTAACATCTCCTTGTTCTGGCTTTACAAGTCCGGTGATCAGCCTCATTAAGGAAGATTTCCCTGCCCCGTTATTACCAACTACTGCAACAATATCTCCGTGAAAGATTTCTAAGTTAAGATTAGTTAACACTGTCTTTTTTGTTCGATTGACCATTTTATATGAAAAACTTACATTTTTAAATTCTATCAACTTACCTTTTTTATTTGTCTTTTGAAAAGACTGCTCTAACCCTAAATCAGATTTTTGTGGAAAAGTGAAAAATTGAATAGCCTCTTCTATTCTTACAGGTAATTCCCTTTGCTCTGACTGAGCTAATTGATATGCTGCCTGTGTGACCTGTGGCGGATAAATTTGACTCTCCATCAAAAAATCAACATGTTGTAATGCTTCCTTTGTCTGCTTCTTCCAAACCACTTTTCCTGCGTCCATTAACACAACAGATTCACAGTAATCAGCAATAAATTCCGTATGATGTTCTATGACAATAATCGTTTTTCCATGTTCCTTATTTAACTTTCTTAAGATTTCATAAACCTCTTTTGCATGAAAAGGATCAAGCTGCGCAACAGGTTCATCGATGATTAAGATGTTTTGATCTAAGGACAGAGCACCGGCTAATGCTAAAAGATGCTTTTGCCCCCCACTTAACTGCCAAATATATTCAGCTTCTAATGAACTTAAACCTACTAAGTCAAGGGCACGCTTACCTCTTTCTTTATAATCGTGATAGCCAAAGTTAAGAGGTGCAAAGCAAGCTTCCTCCAATACACGTGGGCAAACAAGCTGATTTTCAAAATCCTGATAAACATATCCCACATCATGTGATAAATCAGCCACTTTATGTTCGGTCGTAAGCAACCCATTCACGAACACCTTGCCCTCAAAATCACCTACATAATAATGTGGAATTAAGCCATTTAACAATTTGCAAAGTGTTGATTTCCCACTACCATTACTCCCTATGATCGCGGTAAATTCTCCGCTATTAATAGATAAGGAAACATCCTTTAAAACTGGATGCTCCCCACCTGGGTATTGAAAGGTAACAGAATCAATCATAATTTGATTTTTTATCATGAAGGAATCCTCTCACTTTGATCCTCGTTTGAACGCTTGTTTTTATTTTTACTTCTCATAACAATAATTGTTATTGCTGCTACAATTGCGGCAACACCTATACTTACCCAGTTAAACCAATCACCAAAGGTTCCAACAAAATCAGCTTCCCATTCCAAGTTAAAGCCTGCTTCTGAAAGATATTCAAATAGAAAGGCCGAGCATGCCAGGAGGATGGAGATCGCAATCAATCTTGGTCCAACCAGTTCTTTCATAGAATATTTTGTTTTATTGTTTCTTGGTTTCATTCCTAATAGGGGCTCGATTTTCCCATATAATCTTGGTACTAAATATAAAGTCGGTAATAAAGCAAATAATATACCAGAGAAAAGCACATCATTTAAAAATGAAAACCCTTCAATAACAACAACACTCTCTGCTAAGCCGGGTACTGTTTCCAATTCTTCAATTCCAATCCAAACCTTAGCAATATCAACCGTGCAGCTAATAGCCTGATGTATGATTACACCCAGTATAGCTGCTGTACCCACTTGCACTTTATTTCTTGGATCATTTACCAAGGTACCAGCAATAAACATAGCTAAAGAGAATCCTATGAATTTTTCCAATTCTCCAAACCCGCCAAATTGCCCTAACATAATTTCACCAAAAATAACTTCACCCAACGATGCTCCTATCGCGGCATATAAAGGATGAAACAAAATACATAAAGTTAAAGGAATAAATGCAAAATACTCAATTGAAAATTCTACCGGTCCAACGTTTACAGAAGGGACAAGCTCCGTAATCATATTGGAAAGACCATATAGCGACATAGACAAAATAAAGACCATCATTTTTTGTGACTGTGTTAATACATATCGTTCTTTCATCTGACCCATTTTTTCCTACCTCCTTCTATTTGATTACCTTTATGTTAAGTTAGCAACTTTAACCAAATATGGTAGGAATGTAAAAGTGATGTAAAAAAATTAATATTTTCTAACAAAATGTAAAATTTCTTTCATTCAAGTGCGTTATCTCGGTAGATTGTGTTAAGATGTCCCCAGCCAGTCCTCAATGAAAGGAATAATGATATCGTGATCACTTTTAACTGGGATACAAAAATGATGTCTCCAAGTCAATATAAAATTGCTGATTATATACAAAAAAATACACAACTTGTCCTTTTATCAACGGAACAAGAAATTGCGAACGCTGTAAAAGTTAGTATTGCATCTGTTTCTCGTTTTTGGAGAATAGTAGGATATAAAAATTTCAAAGATTTTAAAACACAAATGAGTCTTCAACTTGAAGTATCACCTGCAGGAAAAATGAAAAATGTGATATCTAGAGTTGAAGGCCAAGAGCTACAACATCATACGTTAGATCGGGCCGTTACTCATTTATTCAAAACAATGGAGCAATTTACTGACCAGTCTTTTCAGCAAGCTGTTGATACACTTAAAGAGGCTTCAACAATTTATATACATGCACCTGGTCCTTCGCTAGGACTCGCAGAATTAATGGACTATCGCTTATCCCGTTTTGGTATGAACATACATACGATGAGGAAATATGGAAGTGAAATATTTGAAGATCTTATGCATATAACAAAAGAAGATGTTGTCGTGTTATTTGGCTTTATTCGGCTGCTGCCTGAAGCAAATGTTATTCTTGATTACAGCAAACAAGTTGGCTACAAAACAATTATTATTACAGATCAGCTCATATCTGAATTTTCCACTAAGGGGGACATTGCCCTTTTTGCAAGTAGAGGAGATTCAAGAGAGTTTCACTCAATGATTGCCCCGATGTTCATTGTAGAAAATATCATTATTTCTCTCGGAATGACAGATAAAGAAAATAACTTGTCACGACTTGAACAACTTAGTCAACTAAGAAAACGATATTCAGTTGAGTTGCCAAGATAATGCAAAAAAGCGCACTTATACAAAATGCGCTTTTTTATCTATTTAAATCATTCTTTCACTCGTTTCCTTCTCATCCATTGTGTTGCCGCCCATTTATCACCAACAATAACCGGAGCTCCACCGTGAAGAGTTAACTCATTTAATGTTTGATTATCATAAAAATATTCAAAGTACACAGCCATCCCTTTTTGAGGAGAAACTGAAAAATTCAGTTTAGGAAAGTATGTTTCTCCACCTTCCTCTACATCATTTAAGTACATAACAAGTGTGCTAATTCTAGGATTACTTACAGGCCTACTTGCTGAAGCAAAATAATCATAATGTTCCTTATATTCTTGGCCGATTTGATAGTTCAAAACTTGCAAGCCTTCTCCATGTTCATACGGAATGTTCATAATTTGAGAGACTCTTTTTTCAATTCTAGTTACAAGTTCATTTTCACCATCTTGAAAGAACATGCTGCTGCTAGTTCTTAGTTCATCCAATTCACGTGAATTTCCAATCTTTGAACGACGCATTCTATCTTTTGATAACCTAATTAGTTCATCACATTCTTCATCGCTTAAAACATTTCCTAAAACGGCGATTAGGGGTTCCTCTAATCGTGCAATGATCTTAATTTCCCGATCATCGGTCATTATTTTATTACCAATGTGATTAAAAATAGATTGTTCTTTAATCGTTAATTCATTAGCATCCATTGTCAACTTTCATCAACCTCTTATTATTAAATTTTTAAAAATTAGGTTTTGTTATGAGAACACGCCTTTGTTGAAATCACCAAATGAACTTAAACCTTTCATTCAAAGAAATGCAAAGATTGAATTAATTTTACACCTAGCATTTCAGCTTTTCTACTACTTTATTTTTACATCTTCAAAATGTTTTTCTTTACTAGTTTTAGGTGTTTACTTTGAATCATGAAAGATAATTCCTAGTCCAAAACGCTCTCCAGATGTTATAGTACTTACTCCGTGCCGAACTTTGTTTTTATAATATCCTTTCTTACCAAGAGCAGGCCTTTCATTCGTTGGGAAAATTAATGCACTACCTTGATCAAGTGTAATAACATGTCCTCTGCTTTGAGCACGTGGAATTTGTTCAACTAATAAAGATTCACCACCCGTATAATGTTCATCTCGTTGATTTAAGATAAAGACCACTTGAAACGGAAAGAAAACATCTCCATATAAATCCTGATGTAAGCAGTTAAATCCGCCTTCTTCATATTTTAAGATTAAAGGCGTTGGCCTCGTTTGTTCATGTTCCTCACATCTTTTTATAAAATCCTGCAACTCGGCTGGATATTGTTCTGGTTTTTTCAAGTATCCTAACCATCGATTTGCTGTTTTTGCTAGCTCAGGATAAAAAGATTCTCTTAAACTTTGGATCATATCAGGCAATGGATAGGTAAAATATTTATACTCACCACTCCCAAAGCGATATCTTTGCATATTAATAGTAGTTCTATATAATTCTTCCTCATGATAAAGTTGAATGAGCTGCTCACATTCGTCTTTTGTTAGTAGTTGTGAAACTTTAGCAAAGCCTTGATCATCTAATGCTTGTTGAATTGACTCCCAATTCAAGCTTTCAACCCGGGATTTTATGTTTTGGAACATTACAAACCTCCTTCAATTTAGCTTTTTTCTATAAATTTAATCTCTATTATTATGATCTGTCTCGATTCCCTCGCTATCGGGACTGAATTTGACTGATTGGCCTACTCCGTGTCTCGATTCTCCTACTCACTCTTTTTTCTGTCCCGATTCCCTCGCTATCGAGACAGAATTTGACTGATTGGCCTACTCCGTGTCTCGATTCCTCCACTATCGAGACTCGTTTCTCCTACTCCCCTTTTTTCTGTCTCGATTCACTCGCTATCGGGACTGAATTTGACTACTCAACCTTTTCCTTGTCTCAATTCCATCACTATCGAGACTGAATTTGACTGCTCAGCCTACTCCGTGTCCCAATTCCACCTCTATCGAGACTCGTTTCTCCTACTCTCTCTTTTTTCTGTCCCGATTCCATCACTATCGAGACTGAATTTGACTGCTCAGCCTACTCCGTGTCCCAATTCCACCTCTATCGAGACTCGTTTCTCCTACTCCCTCTTTTTTCTGTCTCGATTCCCTTGCTATCGGGACTGAATTTGACTACTCGGCCTACTCCGTGTGTCGATTCCTACACTATCGAGACTCGTTTCTCCCACTCACTCTTTTTCTGTCTCTATTCACTCGCTATCGGGACTGAATTTGACTACTCAACCTTTTCCTTGTCTCAATTCCATCACTATCGAGACAGAATTTGACTGCTCAGCCTTCTCCTTGTCCCAATTCCACCTCTATCGAGACTCAACTCCCCCACTCTTCCTTTTTTCTGTCTCGATTCACTCGCTTTCCAGGTCATGTAACTTCAATACCAATAAAAGATAAAGTGTCATCTTATAACCTAACTCCTCCCCCCAAACACTATTTATAGAAAGTACCTTTTGCTTTACTATTCATCGTATAATGCTCCTTCAAAACCCGCATGATCGTTTTTCTACTAATATCTGTATTACACCATTCATAGATACTTTGAGTAGTAATCCTTTTCTCTGGAAACAAGAGTTCAAATTCATCTATATTTCGTAAAATAGCTGCCCTAATCGATTCTTGTTCTCCACAATTTTTGCATAGATAGCTACTATTATTCCTAAAAACCAAATAGGAATAACAAGAATTGCAATAAATCCCTTTTTGTATTTGATCAAAGTTATATTCAGGTGGGTTTGTATAAGGGTTCTTAGTTTGATGTAAAGAAAGCAGTGTTTGCGAGAGCTTCTTATGATGATCGTTTAATTTAGACGGGGTGTTATTAAAACTGCTTATGAAGCTTTGTACTTGTGTTGGAAGAATAATTGGTTGATCCATTGGGGCCTGATATAAGGTGAATTCTGGATTAATAAAGATAACAGAGGGTTCCACAAGGAAGTTGAGTTTGAGGGTTTGTAATAACTGCCGAAGTAGAGTGGCACTTCTTTTAAGCTGGATAATCGGATTCTTGTATTCTCGATTTGTTGTGACGGAGTAGAGTTTATCTCCTTCAAGATAACAATCACCTTCATAATTTTTTATATCCAGTAAGTGAATGACATCTTGCGAAATAATCAATGAATCAATTTGAACATATGAATTGTTCACTTCTAATAGCAAATCGTTGATTATATACCTTTCTAAAATACTTTCTGCCGTTCTGTCAAATGCCACCTCTCCCTCAAAGCCCTTTTGAAGATTTAAGTATCGAAACTTTTCCTTTTCTGTTAATTCCATACGTGTGTATAAGATTCTTAAAAGTTTCAGCTCAATCGGTTCTTGCCTGTCTTTAATGATCATAGGTTACTACCTCTCTTTCGTTTTCATTCATTTTATAGTATAGGTTCGTTTACATTCAAATTCATAAAATTAAATTATGCCCTAACAAAAGAGGCCATCTCCTATTCAAGACAGCCTCTCCCCTTTAATCTTTTATTAAAAAACTACCAGGCACAACATCTACGATCACTTTTTCATAAGAATAATGATCTTTACCGCCATCTTTATATCCCCAGTATCCGTTCGTTTCTTTCCCTTTTTTAAAGGTTAGCTCAAAGCCCTTTCCTTCATGGAAACTATAGCTTTTTACTTCTTGAACCGCTTCGTTATCTACCAACTGATAAGAAAGGAAATGACCTAAAGAGCCGTGTGGGGTAAGAACACCTGAGTGTGGTGCAACAGGACTGTTATAATATTCATATCCTTTTGTTTCTACTTTCGATTCCTTTATCTTAAGCTGGTGGGTATCAAGCGAGAATTGATCACCTTCAGTTAGCCATGATAGCTCAATATTCTCCATTTTGCGTCCAGCTTTCTTCATAGAGGATAGATCTACTAGACTTACACCACCACGGCCAATCACCTCAATAGTATTTTGGTTGTTATATACAACCATGGCTGTGTCTTCATCTATTCCATATGATATTTCATCTTGTTCTCCTAATTCATCAGTAACTGCTATAAGTCTTCCTAATCTAGCCTTATTATCAAAATGTTGGTCAATAATTCCTTCTTGGAAGAAACCTAGTCCTTGCTCAAGATATCCTGGTCCACCTTCTTGCTGAGTCATTCCATCATATGTTTCGGTGAAGCCTTTTGATAATGTATCAAAGCTTCCTCCTCCTGCAATCATCACATCACTCATAATCGCTGCTCCTGCACTTGTTCCTCCAAGGACCGCACCATTTTTGTAAATGTCCCAAATAGCATTCAATACCTTTGAATGGGTCATATCGTCATTTAATAGTGATGCTGTAATATTGGTCTGGTCACCACCGACAAACCAAATGGCTGTAAAATCTTTTATTTTCTTTGCTAGCTCTTCATTATTTCGATTATCCAGCCAGCTAGATTCATTTTCTACCGTTCCTTTAAAATCATGATTTGAGATTGGCAGAATTTCAATGGCCTCATTTTCTACTCCGTACTGAATTAGATCTTTCTTAAACAGCTCACTCGATTTCAAGCTGGAGCTAGCTGCAGGAATAATTCCAATTCTCGTATCTCCTTTAACTCTGGCTAATTCAATAAATTTATTGTAAACAGCACTGTTGCTACTCCCCAGTGCACCGCCTGCCATCACTAGATTTCCCTTAATTGTGCTAGACTCAACAGCCGATGAACTTGGTCTAAATACAGGTTCTCTATAATTTTCGAAAATATGTTCCTCTTCTTTAAATGTCACTGAAGCAGGCTCAATATCCAACACTACATTAACAATAGAGTAATCATCTTTTTGCCCATCAGTATAACCCCAATAACCATTTGTATCTTCAGCTTCTTTAAAGCTAAGCTTAAAGCCTTCACCCGAACTTTCGTATACAAAACTTTTTACAGAATCCGCACTAGCGTTATCTACAAGTGCATAAGCTAAGTATTCCTTTAGTCTTCCATACGAAGATAATATGCCTGTAGCTGGTAGAAATTTGAAAATCATAATATTCTTCCCCTTTTGTTTGATATTTTCCTTCTTTCATTTTTATTTCTTTCGTATCTAAGTGGATCATATCTCCAGATGACAAATAACTGAATTTCACATTCTGAATTGTTCCCTTATTTTCATCCTTTTTTGCTGAATTCGTATCTATAACTGCTACTCCACCACGACCAACTATACTCGCTTTTTGATCCTTGTTATCTACAACAAGTGCTGTGTCTTCATCAATTCCGTATGAGTAGTATTTTTCTTTATTGGCTTCAAAATCAACAGCAGTGCTAATCAATCGACCGAGTCTTGCTCTTTCATCAAAATGCTGATCAACAATTCCGTGTTGGAAAAATCCAAGTCCTTTCGAGATAAAAACTGGATTATATTCTTTATCAGGATAATAGATATCTTCATTTACGAATTCATTTTTGAATCCGCCGATACTATCTCCACCTGAAATCATCACATCACTCATAATTGCAGCCCCTGCGCTTGTTCCCCCAATTACTGCACCGTTTTGGTAGATTTTCCAGATAGCTTCAAGAGCCTTTGTTTTCTTTCCATTTTTCTTAAGAAGGGTGCTTGTAATCTTAATTTGGTCTCCTCCAACAAACCATATACCTGTTAATCCTTCAATCTTTTTAACTATCTTCTTCTTATTTACATTATTTTTCCATTTTGCTTCATCTTCATCTGTTCCTTTTAAATCGTGGTTAGATATTTGAAGAATTTCAACACTTTTCTCTTCTATTCCTAATTCAACCATTTTTTCCTTGAAATCATATGAGGAATTTAGAGAACTACTTGCAACTGGGATAATCCCAATCTTAGCCTTCTTGTTTCCACCCGCTCTTTCTATAAACGCTTGGTAAACTTCATTATTACTACTTCCTAAAGAACCCCCTACAATGACAAGACTACCTTTACTTGATGTTGAATGAGCCTTTACTTCACCTACTGCTGAAATCCATAGCGATAGACATAAAAGTAAAGTAAGTAAGATGCTAAAACCTTTTCTCATACAATCTCTCCCTTTCTTTTTTAGTCCACAGTTGCGAAATCACGTTTGTCAAAAAGTAACTTGCAAATTTTATGCCACTAGTAAAAGGAGAAAAAAACCAGAAGTTACATGTTGTCTTCAAGCTTATTGGGTTATTTCGGTTGTTTATAGGTGAAAACAATACACCCAATTAAAAAAGGAAAGCATCTCTGCTTTCCTTATCACACCTATTTGCTTTAAAAGCCCTTCTTCACATCTTCAATAAACGCTAACACTTCATCCTCTTTCGTTGCCCAAGATGTCACAAGTCGTATCGCAGAGGAATCGTTATCTATCTTTTCCCAAAGATGGAATGCATACTTTTGCTGAAGTTTTTCAATAAAAGCATTTGGAAAAATTGGAAATACTTGATTTGAAGGTGAGTGAGTTAAGAATGAAAAACCAGCTTTGCTTATTTCGTCACGGAGCTTTTCAGCCATCGAATTAGCATGGATTGCTAGATCGAAATAGAGATCATCCTTAAATAATTCGCGGAACTGAATACCCAGAAGTCGCCCTTTTGCAAGAAGTGCTCCTTTTTGCTTCATATGAAAACGAAAATCTTCCTTAAGAGCATCGTTACAGATGACTAACGCTTCACCAAGTAGTGCTCCATTTTTTGTTCCCCCAATGTAAAAGGCATCTAGAAGTGAAGGCAAATCACTTAGCTTAAGATCACATTCTGATGAACAAAGTGCAGAGCCTAGTCTTGCTCCATCCATAAATAAAATCAGTTTTTCTTCATCACAAAGCTGACGTAACTGTATTAGTTCCTCTTTTTGATAGATCGTTCCTATTTCTGTTGAGTTCGAAATATAAACTAGCTTTGGTTTTACCATATGTTCATCTGGATGAGATTCTAGAACCTTTTTAACATGTTCTACTGTTAATTTCCCGTTCTCACCTTCAACAGAGATGATCTTATGTCCGGTGGCCTCAATTGCACCAGTTTCATGAGTGAAAATATGGCCTGTACTAACTGAAATGGCAGCTTCATGCGGTCTAAGAAAGGCAGATATAGCTGTTAAATTTGTTTGTGTACCCCCTGATAATAGATGAATATCTACATTTGAATTTGATAGCTTTTGTTTTATCAGTTCCTTAGCTTCTAGTGTAAACCGATCTTCGCCGTATCCATCTTCTTGAACTAAATTTGATTCGAATAATGCGTTAAGTATTCTTGGATGTGCACCTTCACTATAATCATTTTTAAAGCTGTACATTGTTATCCTCCATTTTTTGTATGTATCGTTAGTCTATCATAGAGATAGTATAGCATTTACCGAATCGATCATTGCATTAAGGACACTTGGAATAAAAAATCAGACAACACAATAAGTGCTGCCTGATTACCGATTTTAGTTATAATAATTCTGTTGTTTTTTATTAAATTGAACAGTATAACCGCCACCAACATCAAGTCGGTCTCCGTTAATTCCATAAACAGGATAGTTTCCACCTGCTTTAAGATTGCTATAAGGAGTTCCATCAGGGCTAAACATAGCAGCTTCTTTTGAAAGCTCTAGTCTTCCTAAATGATAGACTGGCTTATCTGACATTTTTACATAATAGCCACCACCAACTTGATAGACACTTGAATCATAATCATACACCATCAATGATTCACCTTTTTTAAAAACACGGTGAACAGTTCCATCAGGCTTGTACATAACAGTAGTTGAATTTTTAATTAATATTCTACCTATGTATATACTCATCTTGCTGCTATTAGCATCTACACGATATCCTCCGCCAACATCATAGCTGTTTCCAATAACTCCATAAACTCTTACTTTTTCACCTTTTTTAAGAGTTTTGAAAACTGATCCATCTGGAGCTAGCATTGGAACATCAGCTTTAATTGTGATTCTGGCTACAGGCTGTTTATGATTAGTCGGTAAACTCACATGTGGAATGGTGAGAGTCATTTTTGACATATTAAGATGGATTTGAAGTATTTTTTCTCCATATCCTTTTCCAGGCACCGCCCATCTTCCATTTAAATCTGTCCATAAAGGCGCAATTCCTCGTGTTACAAGGTTAAAGCGAGGATCAATAAGCACTGTATTCAGCGGTTCTTTACTTGCATAAGCTTTTAAGTGCTGAATGTGAGCGCGAACTCCTTCCTCAGGTGTAGCAAAAAACGCACCTTTTACACCTCCACCAGTTGTTCCGATTCCTGCATAGTTATTTTGCTCTGGAATCACATCACCACCGAAGCGGAAAAAACCTGTTTCGTGAATGGCTTGAGCAAAGGCAATATCACCACGTACTCCTTCTTTTCTACCAATTTCAAGATATAATTCTGCAAGTTGATAGATTGATACACTTGTAAGCTTTGGGCTGATTCGTTTAATAAAACATAATCTCCCATTTGCTTTGACGTTAACTGAGAAGGACCCATAATTGTTGTAGAATCTGCTGCTTTTGCAGAAAAACTTGGAACCAACGCACTTAACACCAAAATGAAAGCGAAAACTAGGGAATAAAGACGTGTGTCTTTTAGCATAACAATATAACTCCTTTTTCCATTTGATCATTATCAAGTCATATTATAGCAAATAATAGATAAATAGTTATTCTTTTCTTGTAAAATATTAGAAAGATTGTCGAAAATAGAATATTACATTCTATTTCTACTTTTCTTTAGTTTATCTACTAAGCTATAGTAATATTTAATTTATTTCCATTCAAAAAGCAACTTGCTTTTCAGGCAAAGTTGCTTTTTATTGTAGAACTATGTTTCTACTGAATACTCTTAAGTGACTTCTCTACTGCTTTAATACTATCGACACTTGCTGTATTTCCCTCTAATATATTTTCTAAAGTTGCCATTAACTCTTCAAGAGATGCACTGGATTGTTCACTCACTGCTGCCAAATCTTCAGTTGAATTATTTATAACTTCTACAGTTTGATCCATTTTCATAGTGAGTCTATTACTATCATCCGCTAAGTGTAACAACTTAACAATGGCTTCATTTATTGCCTTAAACGAATTCTTTGTATTTGCAGTAACTGCGTAGCTTTTATCCATTTGTTCCGCTATTTGAATCATTCGATGACGAGTTTGATCCGACTGCTTAGTGAACTCTTCCAACTGTTTCGAGATTTGATCTGCTGATTTAGTTGTCAGATCAGAAAGGTTTCGTATTTCATTTGCCACTATAGAAAAGCCACGACCATGTTCTCCAGCTCTTGCCGCCTCAATACTTGCATTTAGTGAAAGTAGATTGGTTTGGTTCGCAATTTCCTTAATTGTATCGCTGAACTTATTCGTTTCCTTTAAATTCGTTATTAATTGAGTAATTTCTTCCGACATCGTATCAATCTCGCCTTTAAAATCAGAAATAATTTTAGTAAGATGTTCGATTTGTTCTTGACCTTGTTCTGATAAATTATTAGCCCCTTCTGTTTCGTCTTTTAATTTAGTTATTGAATCAAGCATTCCTTTTGCTACTTCTCTCATTGATGTTACAGAGTTGTTAATTTCCAAGGTTGACTCGTTTTGTGTATTTGCACCTGAAGCAATATCTTGAAAAGTACTATTCATTTCATAAAATGAGTGATTATTAGTTTCACTTAAACTAGAAACAACCTCCAAGTTTTTGGTTACATCGTTAACCAACTGTAGAATAGAGTCTTTTTGTTCCTGTTGTTGAGCTAATAGAGATTCTGTACTCTTTCTTGACTCTTCTACTTGCTTCATTATATGCTGTGTAACCTGTAATAAAGATAAAATTAAAATCGTAATTAATAAATAATAAATTATGTATGTAATCTTATCTTCTTCAGCAATAGAAATAGATTTACTTTGAGCAAAGAGCATATATAACAACATAATTAAGCCGTAAATTTGTGTTAGTATTGAGAGTTTCTTATTCATATAAATAAGAGCCAATATAATAAGATAATAAATTGAAAATACATTTAATGCTGATGGTTGTAATAAGAGTGTGATGCTAGTTGATACTGCAGAACCAAATACAGCCAAGTAACTAAGATACATAACTAATTTCCTTTTCATATGCAAAACAGCAAAAAGCCCCCAAACAGTTAATTGCATGATAACCATTAATATTTGAGGTGTTGTCATTTCTGCTCCCATTGTAAAAATAGCAAAAGAGTAAGAGCTGTCACAAATGAAATAGCCTTAAATACTATCGCATTACGTCTAACCATATCTTTTTCATAGTAAGTAAGATCCTGGTCTTTTAAAAATTCCCCTTCATTTCTCATCAATTCATTCTCCATCCTCTTCTATATTCATGAGTATAGTCATAGGTAAATTATACTCATTAATCACCAATTTTTCGACATATTTTTCGGAAATTCTACAAGAATATATGAATCAATGATAGGTTATTTATTCTCTAAGATTAATATTACTTTTTCTAGAGTCATCTCATCGAACTAGTAAACAAAAAACTATATATTCCCTATCAATATATTGCTAATTAACTTTATGTCATATATTGTAAGGAATAGAAACAGTCTAAAACTAGGAGGAGTATTACTTGAGGCAAATTTTAGTTGTGGATGATGACAGAGAAATCGTTCAGTTACTATCCTTTTATCTGCAAAATGAAGGATATAAGGTAATAAAAGCTTACAATGGCAAAGAAGCCTTAACTATCTTTCACCAGGAGGAGATCGATCTAATTGTTTTAGACGTTATGATGCCTGAGGTAGATGGTATGGAGGTTTGTCGGGCAATTAGGGAAACCTACCATGTTCCAATATTAATGATTAGTGCTAAAACGGAAGATATGGATAAAATAACAGGGTTAATGAGTGGAGCCGATGATTATGTCGCAAAGCCGTTTAATCCCTTGGAATTAATAGCACGAGTTAAAACACTACTACGTAGAGCCTATTTCTACCAAAGTGATAACGAAAGAAACAACATGATTAAAGTTGATGCATTAGAGATAAATAAAACTTTTCATACCGTCAAAGTAAGAAATAAGCCTATTCAGCTAACATCAAAAGAGTTTGATATCCTTTTAATCATGGTATCAAATTTAGGTAGAGTTTATAGTGGTGAAGAAATTTATCAACTTGTTTGGAAGGAAAACTATTATTCTTCCAATAATACAGTAATGGTACATATGAGTAATTTAAGAGAAAAACTAGAACGGGAGTTAGGATATAAATTAATAAAAACTGTCTGGGGAGTAGGATATAAAATTGATGCATAGACAATTATCAATTTTTGGGACACTTGTACAGTATATACTATACAGCCTAATAGGCTCATCAATCATAACTTCTCTTTTACTCTATTTAGTTCGAATTCTATACCTAAGGGTGCCACTTCCATCAGAGGTCAATCATTTTATTGTTACCCTTTATGTCGACATTGGTAAACTTCCCTTATTTTTAGTTACCATGTTCTGTTCTTTCATTCTTTTGCAATTGTTATTTTTGGCTCAATTTTCGTCATACTTTCAGAATATCAACCAATCCGTTCAACAGCTTTCTGAGGGTCATTTTCCTGAGATTCCACTTCCGGTTAAAGGCCGTAACGGGCTTGGATTATTAGCAAGAAATATAAACATGATGAAGGATAAATTAGCTTCTCTAATACAGGAGGAAAGAAGAGCTATTACATCAAAAAACGAACTTGTCACAAATGTGTCTCATGATTTACGAACCCCCCTAACATCAATAATAGGTTATTTGGGATTAATAGAAGAAGATAAATATAAGGATGAAGTTGAGCTTCGTTATTATACAACGATTGCGTTTGAAAAATCACAACGCCTGAACAAAATGGTTAATGATTTGTTTGAATATACAAAAATCCATAATCAGGATCTAGAATTGAATATCCAAAATTTCAATATTATTGAGCTTCTTCAGCAACTGTCAGCTCAGTTTTATCCAGAACTTCGGAAAAATGAAATGGAGATATTTCTAAATAGCACATCCGAAAGAATAACCGTAAACGCTGATCCCGAAAAGTTAATGAGAGTTTTCGAAAACCTCATATCAAATGCTATAAAATACGGAAAGAATGGACAAACAATCCATTTGCTGATAGAAGAATTAGACTCTTCAATTGTTATTAAAGTAAAGAATGTTGGAGAGAAAATCCCCACAGCAGCTATTCCCCTTTTATTTAACCGATTGTATCGTGTAGAGCAATCACGATCTGAGACAACAGGAGGAACCGGATTAGGCTTAGCCATTGCAAAAGGAATTCTTGAGCTTCACCATGGAAAAATCTCTGTTTCAAGTAATGATAAAGAAACAATATTTGTAGTTGAATTACCAAAATAAGCTGTGTCTACATCGGACATGGCTTTTTTATAAATCTTAAGGTTTTCTTTAGGTTTCCTTTCACTCCACTTTAGAAAGTATTGATAGTGTAAAACTACCTTTATTTTACTAGGAGTGAGGATTATGATTCAAAAATTATATGTTATCATACTATCTTTATGTATTTTCTTCTTCATCTTGAATCAAGGAAATCATGCCAACGATTTTGTTGAAAAAGAACAAACTTACTTAGGAAATTCAATTATATTAGACAGCTCCATTCGTGCTGATGCCGCCATCTTAATTGACAATGCTAATTCAGAAGTGCTTTTTGCCAAAAATGATCGTAAAAAACTATACCCTGCAAGTACAACGAAAATCATGACTGCTTTGCTTGCAATTGAGTACGGAAATTTAGATGAACGAATGACAGTAGGAAGCGAAGTGAATTTAAGAGAAGAAGGTGAAAGTACAGCTTGGTTGAGAGCAGGACAGACACTTACATTACGAGAATTGTTGGCGGGCTTAATGCTTCCTTCTGGTAATGATGCAGCTCGAACAATTGCCATTAACATCGCCCAACAACATTCAGTTTCTTCGTTTGTCTCAGAACAATCAGCCATTGATTATTTCACGATGTTAATGAATGAAAAAGCGAAAGAACTAGGAGCAATGGAAACAAATTTTATGAATCCACATGGTCTCCATCACCCGAATCATTATTCAACTGCACATGACTTAGCTATTATTGCAAGAGCTGCCATGAACAATGGCCAATTCGAGAATCTCGTTAGTCAGAAGAAGTTCTCAGACCCAACCTTAACTTACGAAAGCACGAATAAGCTTATTGATCCTTCAAGCCCCTTTTATTATAAA
This sequence comes from Metabacillus endolithicus, assembly GCF_023078335.1. GTDB lineage: Bacteria > Bacillota > Bacilli > Bacillales > Bacillaceae > Metabacillus > Metabacillus endolithicus. The sequence continues at coordinate 1,799,987 of NZ_CP095550.1, forward strand.
GGTGCAAATGGAATAAAAACAGGTTATACAAGTGAGGCCGGCTATTGTCTAGTGTCCTCTGCGGAACAAAACGGAAAACAATTGATTGCTGTTATTTTAAAGTCCACGAAAGAAAGTGTTTGGAATGATTCCATAGTACTATTAAATAGTGGGTTTGATTCAACATTATAAGAACATTTTACTAAAAAACGCTGTTGAAGATATCAACAGCGTTTCTAATAGAACCCTGACGTGTAATTAAACAATCTCCAGCGTCACATCAATATTTCCTCTTGTTGCTTTTGAGTAAGGACAAAATGCATGTGCTTTCTCAACTAAATCCTCTAAAGTTTCTCTATCAATTCCTGTTCCTTTTACTTGTAAAGTAACCCCTAATTTAAACCCTTGATCTTCTTCATCTTTTAATAAGCTAACATTTGCAGTTACTTCTGATTCAAACGTTTGGCGCTCTTTTTTTGCAATAAATTGTAGAGCTCCATCAAAGCAAGCTGCATAACCAGCCGCAAATAGCTGTTCAGGATTTGTTGCTTCAGGTAATTTTTTCGCTCTAGGCGTTCCGGGCATTGCCACATCTAACTTAATGACACCATCTGGTGATTCAACTCGACCTTCACGTCCTCCTACTGCTGATACCGTTGATGTAAATAATGTGTTTGACATTTAAAATTCCCCCTATAATTAATTGCTCAAAATTAAATTTTGTAAAATATTTATGCCATTATCATATAACCTGTATTTTTAGTTGTCAACAATTAAGTTTTTCGCAATTTAATTGTTGAGTTAATTTATAGATTTGATACAATTGAATGATGAAAGATTAAATATATTTGAGGTGTACATCATTGGAAAATAATGAAGAATTAAAATTAGAAAATCAGCTATGCTTTTCTCTATATGCTTGCTCACGGGCGATTCTTCGTCTTTACCGGCCATTTTTGGATGAAATGAATTTAACTTATCCACAATACCTTGTTCTTCTTGTATTGTGGGAAAAACAACAAAGTTCAGTAAAAGAGCTAGGTGAGCTGCTGGAACTTGATTCAGGAACACTTACACCAATGCTAAAACGTATGGAAACAGCTGAACTTATTGAAAGAAAACGGGACAAAGCAGATGAGCGTGTTGTTCTTGTTACCATCACAGAAAAGGGAACTTCTATTAAAGAAAAGGCTGCTTGTGTCCCTCAATCATTATTAAATACATCTGGTATGTCGGTAGAGGAAATTCTAGCTTTGAATAAGGCAATTAAGCATTTATCACATCAAGTGCATTCAGCTCTTTAAAAAACACAGTTACTATGGCTGCAAAATAAAACTGTTTTCGTTCCCGGAAATACACATGAATATTTAAACGATTACCAAGGTTGAGGGGGAGAGATCCCCCCTTTTCTATGTCTCATTCTCTGAAAAACACTTCTACTTCATTTACAAAATCAAAAACACTGTCCCAATTGTGATTACAATCCCTCCTATCACCTTCTGCTTGGTTACTTTCTCCTTTAATATCACAAAACTTAGAATCATCGTGATCACAACACTTGATTTATCAATTGGAGCAACTACTGAAACCTTTCCAATCGCTAGGGCACCAAAATAACAAAGCCATGAAAAGCCTGTCGCCATACCTGATAGAACTAAAAATAGATAGCCCTTAGTAGAGATTGTTTTCATGTTTTTCTGAGTCCCTTGAAAGAATACAATTATCCATGAGAACACCATAATAACGATTGTCCTTAAAAAGGTAGCAACATTTGAATCAACATCTTCAATTCCGATTTTTGCTAGAATTGCGGTTAATGCAGCAAAGACAGCTCCTAAAATCGCATACAGAATATAAGTGTGTGATCCTGTAAAACCTTTCTTTTCTTCATTCTTACCAATCAGCACAAATGTTCCAATCGCGATTAATGCTCCTCCCACCATAATATTTGGGACAGCTTTCTCCCCTAAAATGAGGACAGATAAAATGATTGTTAATACAACACTTGATTTATCAATTGGTATCACCTTCGAAGCATCACCCATTGAGAGTGCCCTAAAGAAAAACAACCATGACACACCGGTTGCAAAACCTGATAATAAAATAAAAATTAGTGCTTTCATAGAAATTTCTGTGATGGAATCTAGCTGATCTGTTATCAAGACAATAAGAAAAGCCATGATTAATACAACAATCGTACGAATGGCTGTTGCTAAATTTGAATTTACATTTTCCATTCCAATTTTCGCTAATATTCCTGTAAGGGCAGCAAAAAAGGCTGCAAGTAACGCTAAAGTGACACTCATGTTTTAAACCCTTCTTCACTTTTCATTTCTCTTATTATGTGAAGAAAACTGTTCTTTACTATAGATCCATACTTTCATGATGTGCGTTCAAATTAAAAAAGCAGTGTAGTATACTAACAGAATCAGTTTTTAAGTAAAAATACGAATAAACATTGGTGTATTCATATAATTATTCGAACTAGGATTAATAGGCAATGTAGCAAGTAAATCAGCAAAGAAAAATGCTTCTGGACTCCAAGCATTTTATATCAAAGCATTCGATTCACCAGAAAATAAGGTACTATAATAAGCGGAGAAATTCCTCTTAATGAGGAAAAAGAACGAAAAATAGACTAAATAGACGGAAAAATTCCGACTATTTAATCAAAAGGAAGAAAATGGACCATTTTACTTTGCTTAACCGGAAACACTCCGCTTATATCCCCAAAACCAAGTTCCATTCTTCGACTAACCGGAAACACTCCGTTTATTTAAACGATCAGTTACTCAATTAAGGAAATCAAGAAATTAGTTATACTGACTCTTTTTCATTTTTTAGCTTTTTAATTTCTCTACTTAATTCCGCTTCATTCACATAGTTACGGTAAGCATCTTCATGTACAGCCATCGGATTTGCAAATTGAGTGCCAGATTGTACCTCTCCTTCCATTAGAGGGATAATCCTTTTTTGTCAAAATCCAAGACCAGATCCCCACAACAAAAAAAGATACCACCGGTAATAACCGACAGGTATCCTTTTCAAGCTCTTATATTATTGTTTTACCCGAGCAATTGATAGTCCATCACCAATTGGGAGAATGATTGATTCCAAATTAGGATCATTTGCTACTCTCTCGTTAAATGCGCGAATAAATTCTATACGCGGGTCGTCAATCGGTTCCTCACAAACTCTTCCTCTTTGTAGAACATTATCAGCAACTATTAGTGCACCCGGATTAGCTAATCGCAATGCCCAATCTAAATAGTTCGGATAATTAGGCTTATCGGCATCGATAAAAATGAAGTCAAACTTCTTTTGTTCCGCTTCAAGCTGCTCTAAACTTTTTAAAGCTTCACCTGTATAGTATGTAACACGATCACCAAAGCCAGCTTTTTTCAGGTTTTTATGTGCTAATTCCGCATATTCATCCATTAATTCTAGAGAAGTTAATTGCCCCTTTTCACCAAGACCACGAACAAGACAGATTCCACTATATCCACCTAATGCCCCAATCTCCAATATCGCTTTTGCTCCGGAGATTTTCACTAACAATGTAAGAAGCTTTCCAATTTCAGGTGGAACAGAAATATTTCGCATACTGTTTGCATGGATACTTTCTAAAACATCATCTAAGATCCTATCATCCTTCGTAAATAGAGAGTGGATATACTCTTCTATCTTCATACGTTTCCTCCTATGTTCAAATTAGTCAAACACTATATCTATAAATCAAATTATGGTAGATGTTTTATTTTTTCTTCAATTGATGTTCGTTCTTTTGGTTGATTGATTTCCTCAGGATATCCTACGCCAAACACTCCAATTACATCATATTCATCCGAAATTCCAAGAATATCACGGTTTTTCTGAGCATTACCCATAGAACACCAAAATGTTCCTACTCCTTCTTCCCATGCAGCTAAATTAAAGTTTTGAACAAAGCAGGCTGTAGCAAGGGCATTTTCAACTGTTTCCACTTCTGTTTTTCCATGTTTTGATAGGATTGCAAGCACAACTGGAGCATGAAAGAAGTCTGTTTTATGATTTAATTTTTCTCTTGTTTCAGGACCAACCACATACACTTCCCACGGTTCCGTCATTTTGTGATTAGGAGCCATAGTTCCTGCTTGCAGCCATTTGCTAAGCTGTTCCATCTCAATAGGATCAGATTTAAAACTTTTAATATTGCGGCGAGAATAAATTGTTTCTAATGTATTCATAGAATATGTTCCTCCTTGTATCTACCTGTTAAATTTTATTTTCTTCATTAATATAAGTGTTGTGTTGTGTTAATTTTGCATTTTCATTAAGTTCAAAATGTCTAGTATATTCTTCAATTGTTAACTCGATTGCTTTTAATTCTCCAAGAACAACCTGCCTTATTTCCAGAAATTCGGGTGCTTCTAGTTGTTGTTTTAATGTAGTACGCTTTACATGTAATCTGTCTAAAAACTCAAGGGCCCGACCTCTACGAAAGGTTTGAGCGCCAGAGTGATGCCTCCTTCCTTTATGGCCACCACCTCTATGGTTTTCACCTTTCTTATGACCATCATACTCCTTCAACAATCAATCACTCCTTTGTATACTTTTGTATACTTATGTCTATGTGTTAAATGTATACAAATGTATTCGAATTGTCAAACTATTTATTAAACTCTTCTTTCACAAAAAAATCAACCTGATAAAAAATCAGATTGATCTAACATTATTGTTTAGCAGAAGTCTATTTCATATAGTTCTCTACCAATTCATAACATCTTTCTTTAGTAGTATTTGCTAGAGAAGCTGTATATTCTAGTGGCTCCATCGTTCCTCCTTCAAATTGACTTGCATCTTCTTTCGCTGTTTCATCTCTAAGTGTGATCCATTTTCTTTGTTCTTGTCGGAGTATTTCCATCTCGTCTGCTGGTAACTGTTTTTCTAGAACCTGATAGATTTCATTTAAAGCTTGATCCCATTTTCCCAAGATTTCTTCTTGTGATTTCCTCATTCCAAATGTTGTACCATCATTGTTCTTCCTAATTTCTACTGCTGCCTTTTCTATGCTATTGAGTTTTTCTAAATATTTTTGTTTATTTCCTTCACTCACATCTGATTCTTCACTTATATTTTCGCCTTCTGATTCATCCTCGGCTGCTTGCTGCGAATCCTTACCTATAGTAGTATCTGTTTCTTCAGTATTATTTTCTTCTGTTATATCGTTTTCTTGTTTTTCCGAGTTATCCTCCTCATTGGATTGAGTTTCCTCATTACTATCAGTTTTAGTTTCTTCATTTTCTTTAGTCGGTGCTTCATTCTGATCAGAATTGTTTTGATTGTTACACCCAACCAAGAGGACAAATAGTGCTAACACTGTAAATATTGACTTCAAAAAATAACTCCCTTTCTAAATTAAAATACATTCTATAACGTACACCTTCATTCAAGATAATAAAAGGTACAAAAGGTATAATTTCCCATCCCTTTCACTTCATACTTTTATCCCCCAAGATTTAAACATCCTACAACTTCCTAATTCTTTTTTCTTCTTTTACTTTTAAAATATGAGCTTCTGCTCCATATTCTAATCGTATTGTTTTTCTAGCCTCTACAGGTGTTCTTGCTGTTACTGATTGAATCTGCTTTTCTCCATTCATCTCTATTTCAACAAGAAAGCATTTTGATCCACATCTCAACTAGATCCCTCCCTTTTTATTTTTTCACAAAAAGAACCTTCAATCTAAAAGGATTAAAGGTTCTGCATATTTATATAGAATGGTATTTAATTAGTTAACCCTTGAAAAAACACTTATCCCTTGTTTTTTCTAGCAAAGAATTAACTAAATACGGCTTTTTTTCGCTTAACCCCAAAGTTTGTGATGTGTTAGTATGGATTTCGTTTAAAAGTTGCGGATTTTCCATTAATGACACACCATAAGAAGGAATCATTTCTTTAATTTTTGGTTCCCACTCATCTAAATAATGAGGGAAGCATTTTGTGATGACTTCAAGCATAACGTGAACTGCAGTTGAAGCACCTGGTGAAGCACCGAGCAATGCTGCAACAGAACCATCAGCTGCACTAACAACCTCTGTACCAAACTGAAGTGTTCCTTTTCCACCAGCTTCAGTGTCCTTAATGACTTGCACACGTTGACCTGCTACAACTAAATCCCAATCCTCACTTTTAGCATTTGGTATAAACTCACGTAACTCTTCCATACGTGCTTCTTTTGATAACATAACTTGCTGTATCAAGTATTTTGTTAACGACATGTTTTTTGCACCTGCCGCTAGCATTGTTAACAAATTATCCGGCTTTACAGAAGTGATTAAATCAAACATCGATCCATTTTTTAAAAACTTTGGTGTAAAGCCAGCAAATGGTCCGAACAATAATGATTTTTTGTTATCAATAAATCGTGTATCAAGATGTGGAACAGACATCGGAGGAGCTCCAACCTTAGCCTTACCGTAAACTTTTGCATGGTGCTTCGCAACCACTTCCGGATTATTACACACCATGAATAGTCCGCTTACTGGGAAGCCACCAATATGCTTACCTTCAGGAATACCTGACTTTTGTAGTAAATGCAGGCTTCCTCCTCCACCTCCAATAAAGACGAATTTCGCTTTATGTCGTTCAACTTCACCACTACCAAGATTTTGCACCTTTAATTCCCATAAGCCATCACTAGTACGTTTAATGTCACTCACACTACGATTATAGTGTAAATTAACATTTTTTGTCTCCAAGTGATCAAACAGCATACGTGTTAATGCACCAAAGTTAACATCTGTTCCCGTGTCAATTTTTGTTGCTGCTATCGGTTCATGAGATGTACGTTCTTGCATGATTAACGGAATCCACTCCATTAATTTTTCTGGATTATCAGAGAATTCCATTCCTTGGAAAAGTGGATTTTTTGAGAGCGCTTCAAATCGTTTTTTCAAAAAAGTTACATTTTCCTCTCCATGCACTAAACTCATATGAGGCAGTGGCATGATAAAGTCATGTGGATTTTGAATCAGTTTGTTTTGTACAAGAAAAGACCAAAACTGCATGGAAATTTGAAATTGTTCATTAATTTTAATCGCTTTACTAATATCTACAGATCCGTCAGGTTTTTCGGATGTGTAGTTAAGCTCACAAAGTGCAGCATGCCCCGTTCCTGCATTATTCCATTCATTGGAGCTTTCTTCCCCTGCATTTGAAAGCTTTTCAAAAACTGTTATATTCCAGTCAGGCACCAATTGTTTCAGTAGTGTTCCTAAAGTCGCACTCATGATACCGGCACCAATTAAGATAACGTCTGTTTTCATGTCTCTATCGCTCATATTTACCTTCCTTATACCCTAGTATTCGCAGAAGAACTAGTAATCCTTCTGCTTACACGTCCCACCAAACCAAGGCGCGACTTAGTCTCACACACTTCTTTGTCTCCATTTTATGCATAGCCTTGATGTATTAATATAATTTATAGATGAATAAATTAACTATTTATCTACTATTATATGATAATTATAAACTTTTTGAAAGAAGGTAGAAAGTGAGAAATATGTCCATAAGGAATAAAATAAAGAAAAATATAAATCTTCATTCACATTTTTCAAGGATCGTGGACAGTTTTTTCCTTATTAGAAAACCAATTTCCCCATACTATTGTACGCTTCTCATAGCCTTTATGTGAATAGACATATTCTTCATATCATGGAGATCTTAGATTTCTATTTATATTCATTTTTTTCTAAATTATTAGTATTTTACCCTAATGAAAAAGCACATTTCCAAAATGAAATGCGCTTTGTTGAGGAAGGATGACTTATCATCATTGCCTTTTTCTATTCAAATCGAATCCTCTTCATTCCTATAGTAAGAAAAACAACTGTAAATATAAGGAGAACAAAGATTGGATAGATTATGTCTAAGATCGTCCCACCTCTTGCGGCAATTTCGGTGAACCCTTCAAGTCCCCAGTATTGTGGAACAAATCTAGCTGCTTGCTGCATAAAGTCAGGCATGATTTCAAGAGGCCAATAAACGCCCCCAAGCATACAGGTAGAAATGACGATCAAGTTGCCGAACACCGATTGTTGTTCAGAGGACTTAACAAATCCTGCAATAAAGAGTCCTAGACCGATTGTGCAAAGTAATAAACAGGAGACGAGCACAATATTTGCTAACAAATTCCCCCAATTAACATGAAATATTACTTTTGTTATGAGCATTAATATCCCAAATTGAATCCATCCAATCAAAAAGAATGAAAGCAGATATCCACCTAGTAATTCTCTTTTAGATGTCGGGGTAGACATGATTCTGTACCAAACACCAGTCTGTCTTGCCTCTAAAAGTACACCTGTACTTATTAGCATGCTAATCATTACAAACATTATCGTAAAACCAGCTGAGCGAGCAGTTAAATTGGACATTGTTGCAACTTCATTGTCTTTAGTTACAGCGACAGTTTCAATGGAGGCAGGAGCTCCAGTAATCTCTTCTACTATTTTATCTTGAACCGCTTTCGGCTCCTCCCCAGTCATTTTCTGATAAAAATTTGAGGCTGTCGCTCCAATTTGAATTTTCACAATGCTATCGTTAATCAATTGTTCAATCATAGCAGCTCCGTCAAAAGATGCTGCTGAAACAAATACAACTTCCGGGGTCTTTTTATCTAGCAGTTCTTTTTCAAACCCTGAATTTAATTGAATATATCCTGCAATTTTTTGGTCATCAAATTTTTGATCGGCTGTTTGGCTATCATCAATACTAATATCTACCAAACCCTTACTTTTTACTTCATCTATTAATGTTTTTGATAACGTGGTGTTATCCTGATCTACCACAGAAATAATCGGGTTATTTTTTTCTCCTTCAGAAAATAACCCGCCAAAGATAAAGGTAAATAGCAAGGGCATTCCAAACATTAGCAAAAATGATTGTGGTTTTTGAAACATTCTTTTAATTTCAAAGGCTGCAATTGCTCCAATTCTCCTCATTATTTTCTCTCCTTACCTATACTTTAGTTTCATTGATCCTATAAACAAGGTTGTTAGCCCAATTGCCATTAAAATCGTAATGGACATAACAAGTGAAGACCATGATGCACCATTCATTATTTCTAAGAAACTATTAAAAGCCCATTTATTAGGTGCAATATTAGCCATTTGTTGCATCATGTTTGGAAAAGAGGCAAGTGGAATCATTGAACCTCCTAGGAGTGCTAGAATCTGCACCCCAATTCCTCCCATCGTATCGGCAGTTTTTTCTTCTGTTATTAATCCGGCTATAATCATTGATATCCCTGCTACAGCTACTGAATATGCTATTCCAACTACAAGAAGCTGCAGGATGTTGTTTCCCCATGCTACTCCAAATAGATAATGAGTTGTTATGACAAACACAATAAATTGTAGGAGGGAAAAAGAAAAAGTTCCAAGGAATTTTCCGATCATAATAGATGAATGTCTAATTGGAGTGCACATTAATCGAGCTAATGTGTCTGTTTTCCTCTCTTGGATAATCGTTTTTGCACCAATAGTTGTATTAAATAAAATAAACATAGCTCCCATTGCAGCAGCATAATATTGCATTCCCGAAATTGGTTCCTTACCGTCCTTTTCACTGACAACAGCATTCACCTTAGACCCTGCAATTACCGAAAGATCATCTACAAGACTCGTTATCAAATCTGCTGAGTTCACATCCTGATTAGAAACCGGGACAACAGCCGATAGCATTTCTGCTACTGTACCCGCAGCGACTGATACTGTTGTGATTCGATCCACAAAAGATTCGGTTATGGAGCTAAGAATAGTAGCTTGAATTTCTTTTGCTGGATCTTTTAAAATTGTTACCGTCTTTTCTTCTCCCATCATCAATCCTTCTCCCCAGTTAACAGGAAGAATCAACCCAGCATCTATTTTCTGGTTGTCCAAAGCCTCCCTTAAACCCTCTTCTGTTTTAAACTCACTCACTGTTATACTATCTCGTAATTCTTTCCCTTGAAGAACCTCTTGAATAAATTGATCTGTAACCTCATCAGTAGATGACACAACAATACCTGCCGATGTTTCAGGCAGTGTTCTATCTTCACCGAATACACCGCTAAGAGCTGAACCTAAAATCATAGTTAAGACGATCGGCATTAATAATAGAGTGATAAAAGATTTTCGGTCTTTTAATCTGATTTTCATATCTTTCCAAGCAATTGTGAACATCTTATCACTTCTCCTAGTCTCGTAAAGATCTTCCTGTTAACTGCAGGAATAATGTTTCAAGATTCGCTTCTTCGATTTTGACAGCTTCAATCTTTAATCCTTGATTAACAGCTGCTGTGATAATAGATCCCAATGCTTCTTGAGGATTATGCGAGAAAACCTCAAGAAGCCCGGAATCTTCTTTATATAAAACTTGACTCACACTATGCACTTTGTTTATTGCTTCCATCGCCTCGTCTGTCATTTTTTCAACATTGATTTGAACAAAGCTACTTCCAGCTAACCTGTTACATAGCTCTGCTTTTGTTCCAATAGCCATTACCTCTCCATGATCAATAATTCCTACCCGATTACAAAGGAACTCTACTTCTTCCATATAATGACTTGTGTAAATAATCGTCATCCCTTTTTCATTCAAAGCTTTCACTGTTTCAAGGATATGATTTCTTGACTGTGGATCAATTCCAACTGTTGGTTCATCCATAATAAGTAATTCAGGTTCATGCATTAAAGCCGCCCCAATATTAATTCTTCGCTTCATTCCTCCAGAAAAGGTCTCAATTCGATCTTTCCCACGATCTTCTAATCCAACAATCTCTAATACTTCTTCCACTCGTTTTTTTGCCTGAGAACCTGAAAGGCCGTACATTTTACCCCAGAATAGAAGATTATCTTTTGCTGACATTGTTGGGTAAAGAGCAATTTCCTGTGAGACCACTCCTATTTTTTTCTTAATGCTTATCGGTGAAGTTTTCACTGATTCATTACCAACAATTACATCACCCTCGTCATAAGGAATAAGACCACATATCATTGAAATCGTCGTTGACTTTCCTGCTCCATTAGGACCTAACAATCCGAATGCCTCACCTCTTTCAATAGTAAACGAAACATTTTTCACTACCTCTTTTTTTCCATAGCTTTTCTTTAGCTCTCTAACTTCTAACATATCTCCACATCCTCACTGGATTGATAGTTTCTTTAGATCAACAACTAAAGTATAGCTCGATATCTTTCCTTTCAAATCTCTCTGCAGATAGAAAATTCCATAAAAAAAATACAGCTAATTAGCTGTATTTCATAGTCTTATATGCCAAAAGTCATCGATCAGAAGGTAGTAATGTTATATCTCACGGCGAATATGGCTGCCTGTGTTCGATCTCTTAAGTTCAGTTTGCTGATCAAATTTGAAACGTGATTTTTTACGGTGCCCTCGGAAATAAACAACTGGGAGGCTATTTCTTTATTGTTTAAGCCTAACCCAAGCTTGTTTAACACTTCGACCTCCCTTTCTGTTAATTCTTTAATAATTTCAGGAACCTCACTAGTATGATCAACTGTTTGATTTTTCCTCATTTCTCTCACAATATCAGCTGTTAATTCTTTTGGAAGAACCATTCCACCTGATTGGACTGTCATGATTGCCTGGACAATAGCACCTGTTGGCATATCCTTTAACAAATATCCGCTCGCCCCTTCTTCAAGCGCTTCAAAAATTAAAGCACTATCATGAAAAGTCGTGAGCATAAGCACTTTAATATCAGGATATTTGGATGTAATCAGCTTAGTTCCCTCTACCCCGTTTGCCACAGGCATGCGAATATCCATTAAAACAATGTCTGGCAGCAAGTCACCAGCCTTTTCAAAAGCTTCCTGACCATTTGATGCAACACCAACAACCTCAAGCTCAGATTTCATTTTAAGGATGGTTGCAAGTCCATCTCTCATTAATTCCTGGTCATCAACAATTAATAACTTAACCACTAGGCTCCCCCCATTTGCCACTGTATCTCTTTAAGCGGAAATCGTGCTTTTACAATAAACCCTTTAGAAGCTGTACTTTCAAACATAATGTTTCCACCATGCTCATGGACTCTTTCTCTCATATTCTTTAACCCGAAGCCAGGACAAACTGTTGTTGCTCCTGTTCCGTTGTCTTTAATAAAGATATCAATATTTGAATCTGTTATTTCCAGAATAACACTGCACTCATTTGCCTGCCCATGTCTGACCGAGTTAGTTATAGATTCCTGTATTATACGAGTTAAATCTAATTGGATGGAAGCGGGAATTTTTGTAGCCTCCCCCTTTACAGACAAAGTTGATGTTAACCCAGTCATTATCTCGTAGTCTTCTAGTATCTTTCTTACTGTGGATAAAAATGACTGTGGCTGACGGTCCTCCCTTAAGGTACGCACAGATAGCCGAATTTCCTGAAGAGTATTCCGCGCCAATTCCTCACAAAGCAGGATTGTTTCCTTGCTTTTCTCAGGTTGTGAATTTTGCAACTCTTTAGCAACCTGCAGCTGAATCAGTAAAGCAGTCATCTTATGTCCAACAGTATCATGAATTTCACCTGATATTCGATTGCGCTCTCTGATAAGCGTTAACTCCTCCACCTGGTTTGAATAATGATGCAGCTTTTCATGAGCAACTTTTAAAGCATCATGAGTTCGGTTAAGCTCATTATACTGACTTTCAATCTTCTCCTGCGCATGAAGCAATTTATGTATTAACCTGCCAACTACTGCTGCAAACACAATAAACGTGAAGTTGATTAAATTATTCATCAGGCTAAAATTGCCTGTGGCATAAAAGATATATGTGATACAAATTCCCCAAATAAAGAAAAAGGCCAAAGAGCATCCCAGAAGAACTTTCTTACTTTCAGCCACTAAGAATAGTGTGACTGCATTTACACCAAACAAAATTAAATAAAGAGTCGATTCAGGAAAGAGAAAAACAAATCCTATAATTAGAAGAGAATCCAATACAAGTGGAATCAAATAATATCTTTTTCCTGCCTGACTCCCCATAAATAAGTGATTAAAACAAAATCCCGCCCCTGCTATAATTGTATAAACGAATTGAAAAGTTGTATGACTTTCAACAGATTGATAGTAAATATAACTCATTAAAATAAACATCACTAGCCTAAGGCTGTTTAAAAAGCTTAACTTCAAGGAATCACCTCTATGTGTTAGAGAATTTTATTTTCGGATTTAAATTTTGTTAAGATATTCTTATTATAAGCTTAGTTTGAGTTGCTAGTAATAACATCCTGTAAAAGATTATAATAATGATGGTTCATACATACTCCTTTCCATCAGTTGTCAAATTGCCTAAATTAATATGTTATGATGATTTGACATCATACTTTCTCATTCATGAAAGGATTGATTTAATGCTAATACGTTTTGACCCCGTAACGATCATCATTATTATACTTTTCATCATTATTTCCTTTCACGTTTATACCCAAAAAGTGAGAATTAAGGAACAAAAAGAAGAAATTAAGAAATTAAGAAAAGCTTTAAATTATTTTAAAAATAAATAAGGAGCTTGTTAACTTTTAGGAGGCATTTATGCAAAGAAAAGAGAATCCAAATGTATATAAATGGCTATCTATTATTATCTTACTATTAATACCTATTGCCGGCAGTATTGCATTTATATTCGACCTAAACAGAAGTCCAGTTCAATTTTCCCTTATGTTCGTTGGGTTATGTGTTGTTAGTTGGAGAAGTTGGTCTAAATACAAACAATATAAATAACTGTATGATTTTATAAGGCACTTTCCTAATCTTATAAGCACTCTCAGAAGGACCAAGAGGTTACTCAAAAGAGTCCTTCTTCCCTTTTTTCGATTACTTTGTTTACAATTCTCACACATTCACTTTATAATTTTAATTGTGATGATACAAAGACAATTTTACTTCTTAGACACACTTCATACTTTTGTAAACGCATACAAAAATCAAAAAGAGGGAGTGTTATAAAATGAAGAACAGAGTTAATCCAGAGTTAGTGCAAGGGTTAGATATGTTTCAAGATCTAGATATACGGCCAGAGAATTTGCCAGCAATTAGAGAAGGTGCAGCTCAGATGAGGCAACCTACTGTTGTTGATGAATTTCTTTCATTAACTGATGAAATCATTGTTGGACCCGATTCTAATCCATTACCAATAAGAATTTACGGTCCAAAATCACATAATGAATCTTTACCTGCCCTTTTATGGATCCATGGGGGTGGATATATTTTAGGCTCAATAGATGATAATGATGATCTATGTATGAGGTTTGCAAAAGAAGCTAATTGTGTAGTCGTTTCGGTAGATTATCGTCTAGCTCCCGAACACCCTTACCCAGCTCCGATCGAGGATTGTTATACTGCTTTAAAATGGATAGCTGATCATGCAGAGTCGTTAAATATTGATCAAAACCGAATAGGAGTTGCAGGTGCTAGCGCTGGTGGTGGATTAACAGCAGCTTTAACATTATTAGCTCGTGACCGACAATACCCTTCTCTTTGTTTCCAAATGCCACTCTATCCAATGATTGATGATCAAAATAACTCACCTTCTACAAACGAAGTTAAAGAAGGATTTGTTTGGAATCAGAAAACAAATGAAGCAGGCTGGAAGATGTATTTGGGAGAATTATATGGAAAAGATAACATCCCTGCCTATGCAGCTCCTGCACGAGCTGAAGATTATAGTCATTTACCATACACCTACACATGTGTTGGGCAATTAGATCCTTTCCGAGATGAAACATTATCTTATGTTACAAGGCTTGCACAAGATGGTGTAGATGTTGAATTTCATTTATACCCTGGAGCCTATCACGGGTTTGAAGGAATAAATCCAGATGCAGATCTATCAATTCGTGCTACAAATGAATATATTCAAGCAGTTAAAAACGGCTTTGAAAGACTTGAAAAGGTAAAATCTTAATTTTTATTTGTAACACTCACAAACTATTTGTGAGTGTTACAGCAAAAAAGCCGATAATAGTTATCGACTTTTTTGCTTTTATTATTTAGAAGAAACAGACTCTGTCTCTTTTTCTACAGAAATTTCTTTGTTGGATATCATATTATTAACAGCACTAAACAGGCTTTTACTGAGGATGTCATAATATCAGCGTCTATTCCACAACCCCAATAGACTGAACCATCTAAAGCAGTAATCCCAACATAAGATACAGCGTTAGATTCTGAGCCTATGTTTTGTGCATGTTCCTTATATATTAAATCTTTATAACGGAAACCAAGTTGCTCCTGAAGTACGTTACTAATCGCATCAAGTCTTCCGTTTCCTGTTCCACTTAACTTATATTCTTGTTCATTCATTTTAAACATAACTGCTGTTTCATAATGAGCATTTTGAGTGAATGTGTAATCTATAAACTCGACAGGTGTATTAATATTGACAAAGTCATTGATAAAAATGTCATAGATTTCATTCGGCATAAGCTCCTTATGTTTACGATCCGAAATATTCTTAACATGATATCCAAAGCTTTCACGCATTTCAACAGGTAAATCAAGCCCATATGTTTGGTGAAGTACGTAGCCAATTCCACCTTTACCTGATTGGCTATTAATACGAATAATATCTCCTTCATATTGCCTACCAATATCCATTGGGTCTATTAATAAATATGGAACATTCCAGTACTGACGTTCTTTTTCTTCACGCCATTTCATTCCTTTTGCAATTGCATCCTGATGAGAACCAGAAAATGCTGTAAAAACAAGTTCGCCTCCATAAGGATGTCTTTCGTGAACGGTCATTCTTGTTAATTTCTCATACTGTGTAATAATGTTTGGGATATTTTCTAAGTTTAGGTTGGGATCAACACCATGTGAAAACATATTTAAGGCAAGTGTAACAATGTCTACATTACCTGTTCTTTCTCCATTTCCAAACAATGTTCCCTCCACTCTCTGTGCTCCAGCAAGCATTCCTAACTCTGCGTCTGCTACCCCAGTTCCTCTGTCATTATGGGGATGAAGGGAAAGGATTACATTGTCCCGATAGTTAAGATTCTCACTCATATACTCGATTTGGCTAGCGTAAACGTGAGGCATAGACATTGAAACTGTTGCTGGTAAGTTGATAATAACCTTGTTTTTTGCATCAGGTTGCCATTCATCTAACACACGATTGCAAATTTCAAGTGCAAACTCCACTTCTGTGCCTGTGAAGCTTTCAGGAGAATATTGAAATTGAAAATCTCCTTCCGTTTCAGCTGCATATTTTTTAAGTAGCTTTGCTCCAGTTACTGCAATATCAATAATTTGTTCTTCCGATTTTTTAAACACTTGCTCACGTTGTGCTACAGATGTTGAATTGTATAGGTGAACCACTGCTTTTTTAGCACCTTCTAGGGCCTCAAATGTTTTCTTAATAATATGATCTCTTGACTGTGTTAACACCTGGATTGTTACATCATCCGGTATTAAATCTTGTTCAATTAATGTACGTAAAAAAGCATATTCCGTTTCAGATGCAGCTGGAAAACCAACTTCTATTTCCTTAAAACCAACTTCCAACAGCAATTGAAAATACTCTAACTTTTCTTCTAAGCTCATAGGGACAATCAACGCCTGATTTCCATCACGCAGATCGACACTACACCAAGTAGGAGCTTCCGTAATATACTCTTTCTGCGTCCATTTTAAGCTAGTCACTGGAGGCATAAAATAACCTCTAGAATACTTATCAATATTTTTCATTTAAAATACCGCCTTTCCATTATTATTCAAATAAAAAAGCCTATCATCTCATAAGAGACGACAGGCTATAACCTTCGTGGTACCACTCTTTTTGGTTCATCACTAAATAAACGAACCCACTTTGAGACTTTATTACGGTAGTCATCCGTTAAGACCTACATATCAGTCCTACCACTCCTGGGCGAGTTGGGGAATCAATTGACTGTCTTTCACCACCCGACAGCTCTCTAAACAATCTATTTTCCTTAATATTCCCATTCACAGTGTTTCAATAATTTATACTAATCTGATTTTTCTAATTTTATAATAAGTTAGATGAATAATCAAGAGGAAGTTGATGTTTTTTGTGTGTGTTTTGTGGGGGGTGCCTGTCACTCCCCGTTTTTTGTAGAATGATGTTGCTTTTTTCCATTGTGCACATGCATTCTTCTCCACCTCAAGCTAAGTATGCATGTAATCACAAAACTGTACATTCTAATATAATCATCTTTGTACATTATTAAATTAACATTCATACTTGTAAATGTCAAGCTAACGATGTACAATTTTGATCGTTTAAGAATGTACAAAATTAATCATCATCTTCTTTTTGTAAATGATCCTTAATTCTATAAGAGGGACCAACAATATTGACAACTGTTGCGTGGTGTAATACACGATCTAATATTGCATTTGCTAATTTAGAATCCTGGAACACCGCATCCCACTCTTTAAAGCTAATGTTTGTAGTTAAGATTGTACTTTTCTTTTCATATCTCAAATCAATTAGCTGAAAGAATAGTTTTGCATCTTCTTTGTCAATTGGAAGGTAACCAATTTCATCAATAATTAGTAATTTATATTTCCCATAGTGCTTTAATCGAGACTCTAAGCGATTTTCTAGCTTTGCCTTTTTCAAGTTTAAGATAAGTTCATTACATTTAATAAAATAGGTACTTGTTCGTTTTTTGGCTGCAGCGATTCCAATCGAAGTCGCTAAGTGAGTTTTGCCAACACCACTAGTTCCCATGAAGATAATATTCTGTTTATCTTCGATAAAACGCAGAGAAAGAAAATCAAGAATTTGTTGTTTATTTATCGTTGGTTGAAAATCAAAGTTAAACTCATTTATCTCTTTACGGTGGGGAAAAGCCCCCACCTTAACCATTGAATTTATCATTATTTTCTCACGAACATCTATTTCATAGTTTGTTAATTTCATCAATGTGTCAACGAGAGATAATTCATTCTTGGTACTAAAATCAATGGTATCGTTAAGATGAGTAATCATCTGTTTTAAGTTTAAATATTCTAAATTACTTACTAATTGTTGATAACTACTATTCAATTTTATACACCTCATCCATTGCCAGTAGATTCTTTTTAGCTAGCTCATCAATATCAGGAATAGTCTGGCATTCCCCGTGACAATACGTCTGTATAATGTTCTTCCTTATAATTCAGCACCTTACTACTGATTCGATGTTGAGCGATCAAATCCGTGTTATAATATACATGTATGTGATCGTCATAGACTTGTAAACCAACGGTTTTCCCTTTGTATTCAGCTGGTACTGAATACTGGTTTGATTTGTACGTAATCATGCTCGCAGGGTTAACCTTTACAAGCTTGTGTTTGATCTTATAAGAGTCTCTTATTTCTTTCCTTGGTAGGGGGAGTAAGTGACTCTTTTCTTGTTTTAAAGCAAGTATTGGAATCTTTCTATTTCCTTGATTAAAACTTTGATTATGGCGTTCACAAAGCTTTTGAACAAATTGGTGAAGTCCTTCGTAAGTGAATTTTCCCTGATAAGCATGAATCTCATCTAAGAGCTTCATAATACTCTCTACTTTCCCTTTTGTCCTTGGCCTTCCTGCAATACAAGGTTTGATTTCAAATCCACTATCACTGGCAAACTGTTCAAATCGTTCATTAACCACTCCTTTTGAATACTCTGTTCTATGTTCATCCATTACTGTTTTCATATTGTCCGTTAAAATGATCTTTGGTACTCCACCAATTGCTTCAAAGCACTCCATCAAAAAGGACATTAATATACTTTGTGATTTGGACATGGTTAAACCATAAGACTTAAACCTTGAATTTCCTAACACCAACACTCCTACATTAACGTGTATAATCTCCCCATCACACGTTATGTATTTTATGTTCTCCTTCCAGTCGAATTGAGCCTGTTCCCCCGGAGGGGTTTCATAACGAACAACAGATTGTGTTGCTTGAGTTCTTTTACCATCGGTAAAATATGCTTGGAACTCAGGTTTGTTTGATATGTATCGTCGGAAAGATGACTGGGAACAGTTCAAACTATGGTTATCCTTTAAGTACTCCCAAAGAACTCTCTTGTAGTAAAAAGTTTGTATTGAATCCTTTGAGAGTAGGTCTGATATAACTTCATATAACTCATCTATTCTAGATTTTCTATTACGGGTTTTACTTGGCCCCTTTCCATTTAAATATCGATCCACAGTCCTCCGATCTACTCCCAATTCTCGCCCTATCTTACTTTTATTTATTTTCATGTTTAAGCTCTCCATTAGAAATTTTAACTTTGGTAAATCTTCTAGACTTTTTACTTCTATCTCTGTCGTTAAATCTAGCTGTACATGCATTCTCTCCACCTCAAACTAAGTATGCATGTACATCACAAAACTGTACATTCTTATGTAATCATCTTTGTTCATTTTTAAATTAGCATTTATAGTACACAAAAAAGACCAGTATCTCTACTGATCTTTTCCTCACTTACTTGGCGACGTCTTACTCCCACAGGGGGAAATCCCCAACTACCATCGGCGGCAAGAGCTTAACTTCCACGTTCGGACTATCGGCTTGCGATAAGCGGCGAATCCCGCGTCAGCTTGTTCGTTCAGATCCTCATGTGCCAAGACTGCACACTCCGGTCTTCACTCTCTGCGCTTCCTTGACCTTCTTGCTTCTCCCAAGCCTCAGGCTAGTAGTCTTACTTTTCCCCTAATTTTCACATACCAACCTTCGGTTTAACAACCTTTAACCACACAAAAAAAGACCAGTATCTCTACTGATCTTTTTCTCTTCTTACTTGGCGACGTCCTACTCTCACAGGGGGAAACCCCCAACTACCATCGGCGCTGAAGAGCTTAACTTCCGTGTTCGGCATGGGAACGGGTGTGACCTCTTCGCCATCATCACCAAATAATGTGGTTTACGGCTTCCGATAAACTTCACATTTCTGCGTCATCTCATTCGTCAACATCCTCACGTACTGAAGTACGCTCCGGTGTCTCCTCAATCAATTCCTTGAACTGTTCGTTCCTCGAAACCCTTTCACTTTGTATAAAGTTTTCAGGAATATTATATTCCTTCAAAACTAGATAACGAATCACAATTCAATTCACTAAGCTTACGCTTTTATTAGGTTAAGTCCTCGATCGATTAGTATCAGTCAGCTCCACACGTCACCGCGCTTCCACCTCTGACCTATCAACCTGATCATCTTTCAGGGATCTTACTCACTAATGTGATGGGAAATCTCATCTTGAGGGGGGGCTTCATGCTTAGATGCTTTCAGCACTTATCCCTTCCGCACATAGCTACCCAGCTATGCCTTTGGCAAGACAACTGGTACACCAGCGGTGCGTCCATCCCGGTCCTCTCGTACTAAGGACAGCTCCTCTCAAATTTCCTACGCCCACGACGGATAGGGACCGAACTGTCTCACGACGTTCTGAACCCAGCTCGCGTACCGCTTTAATGGGCGAACAGCCCAACCCTTGGGACCGACTACAGCCCCAGGATGCGATGAGCCGACATCGAGGTGCCAAACCTCCCCGTCGATGTGGACTCTTGGGGGAGATAAGCCTGTTATCCCCGGGGTAGCTTTTATCCGTTGAGCGATGGCCCTTCCATGCGGAACCACCGGATCACTAAGCCCGACTTTCGTCCCTGCTCGACTTGTAGGTCTCGCAGTCAAGCTCCCTTGTGCCTTTACACTCTACGAATGATTTCCAACCATTCTGAGGGAACCTTTGGGCGCCTCCGTTACATTTTAGGAGGCGACCGCCCCAGTCAAACTGCCCACCTGACACTGTCTCCCAGCCCGATCAGGGCTGTGGGTTAGAATTTCAATACAGCCAGGGTAGTATCCCACCGATGCCTCCACCGAAGCTAGCGCTCCGGCTTCTCAGGCTCCTACCTATCCTGTACAAGCTGTACCAAAATTCAATATCAGGCTACAGTAAAGCTCCACGGGGTCTTTCCGTCCTGTCGCGGGTAACCTGCATCTTCACAGGTACTATAATTTCACCGAGTCTCTCGTTGAGACAGTGCCCAGATCGTTACGCCTTTCGTGCGGGTCGGAACTTACCCGACAAGGAATTTCGCTACCTTAGGACCGTTATAGTTACGGCCGCCGTTTACTGGGGCTTCGGTTCAAAGCTTCGCTTGCGCTAACCTCTCCCCTTAACCTTCCAGCACCGGGCAGGCGTCAGCCCCTATACTTCGCCTTGCGGCTTCGCAGAGACCTGTGTTTTTGCTAAACAGTCGCCTGGGCCTATTCACTGCGGCTTTTCCGGGCTATTCACCCTAAAAAGCACCCCTTCTCCCGAAGTTACGGGGTCATTTTGCCGAGTTCCTTAACGAGAGTTCTCTCGCTCACCTTAGGATTCTCTCCTCGCCTACCTGTGTCGGTTTGCGGTACGGGCACCTCTCACCTCGCTAGAGGCTTTTCTTGGCAGTGTGGAATCAGGAACTTCGGTACTATAGTTCCCTCGCCATCACAGCTCAGCCTTCGCGACAACGGGATTTGCCACGTTGTCAGCCTAACTGCTTGGACGCGCATATCCAACAGCGCGCTTACCCTATCCTTCTGCGTCCCCCCATTGCTCAAATGGTGAGGAGGTGGTACAGGAATTTCAACCTGTTGTCCATCGCCTACGCCTTTCGGCCTCGGCTTAGGTCCCGACTTACCCTGAGCGGACGAGCCTTCCTCAGGAAACCTTAGGCATTCGGTGGAGGGGATTCTCACCCCTCTTTCGCTACTCATACCGGCATTCTCACTTCTAAGCGCTCCACCAGTCCTTACGGTCTGGCTTCACAGCCCTTAGAACGCTCTCCTACCACTGTTCTAAAAGAACAGTCCACAGCTTCGGTGATACGTTTAGCCCCGGTACATTTTCGGCGCAGAGTCACTCGACCAGTGAGCTATTACGCACTCTTTAAATGGTGGCTGCTTCTAAGCCAACATCCTGGTTGTCTAAGCAACTCCACATCCTTTTCCACTTAACGTATACTTTGGGACCTTAGCTGGTGGTCTGGGCTGTTTCCCTCTTGACTACGGATCTTATCACTCGCAGTCTGACTCCTGAACATAAGTCTTTGGCATTCGGAGTTTGACTGAATTCGGTAACCCGATGGGGGCCCCTAGTCCAATCAGTGCTCTACCTCCAAGACTCTCATTTCAAGGCTAGCCCTAAAGCTATTTCGGAGAGAACCAGCTATCTCCAAGTTCGATTGGAATTTCTCCGCTACCCACACCTCATCCCCGCACTTTTCAACGTGCGTGGGTTCGGGCCTCCATTCAGTGTTACCTGAACTTCACCCTGGACATGGGTAGATCACCTGGTTTCGGGTCTACGACCACGTACTATGCACGCCCTATTCAGACTCGCTTTCGCTGCGGCTCCGTCTTATCAACTTAACCTTGCACGGGATCGTAACTCGCCGGTTCATTCTACAAAAGGCACGCCATTACCCATTAACGGGCTTTGACTACTTGTAGGCACACGGTTTCAGGATCTCTTTCACTCCCCTTCCGGGGTGCTTTTCACCTTTCCCTCACGGTACTGGTTCACTATCGGTCACTAGGGAGTATTTAGCCTTGGGAGATGGTCCTCCCTGCTTCCGACGGGATTTCACGTGTCCCGCCGTACTCAGGATCCACTCTGGAGGGAACGAAGTTTCAACTACAGGGTTGTTACCTTCTTTGACGGGCCTTTCCAGACCTCTTCATTTACTCCGTTCCTTTGTAACTCCGTATAGAGTGTCCTACAACCCCAAGAGGCAAGCCTCTTGGTTTGGGCTTCTTCCGTTTCGCTCGCCGCTACTCAGGAAATCGCGTTTGCTTTCTCTTCCTCCGGGTACTTAGATGTTTCAGTTCCCCGGGTCTGCCTTTAATACCCTATGTATTCAGGTAAAAATACTACTCCATTACGAGCAGTGGGTTTCCCCATTCGGAAATCTCCGGATCAAAGCTTACTTACAGCTCCCCGAAGCATATCGGTGTTAGTACCGTCCTTCATCGGCTCCTAGTGCCAAGGCATCCACCGTGCGCCCTTAACAACTTAACCTTCGACAAACGATAAGCGTCGAATTTCTTCGTTGACTTCCCATCTTCCGGTGCTCATGTACTCTCGTACACTCCGCTCCTCATCAGGTCGTCGCCTCGAACTTCTCGCTTCTCCTTTGTCTCAAGACATAAGATCAAACTTAATATCTTGATTAACATTTATTAAGAGAATCACTAAACTAAGCGTTTAAACTCAGTGAATTACTTGAATTGTTTTCGTTATCTAGTTTTCAAGGAACATTATATCGAGAGATCATAGTTCTCTCAAAACTAAACAAAATCAGAAACGTCTTTTTATGAAGGAGCTTGTCCTTCAATTTTCCTTAGAAAGGAGGTGATCCAGCCGCACCTTCCGATACGGCTACCTTGTTACGACTTCACCCCAATCATCTGTCCCACCTTAGGCGGCTGGCTCCTTGCGGTTACCCCACCGACTTCGGGTGTTACAAACTCTCGTGGTGTGACGGGCGGTGTGTACAAGGCCCGGGAACGTATTCACCGCGGCATGCTGATCCGCGATTACTAGCGATTCCGGCTTCATGCAGGCGAGTTGCAGCCTGCAATCCGAACTGAGAATGGTTTTATGGGATTGGCTTGACCTCGCGGTCTTGCAGCCCTTTGTACCATCCATTGTAGCACGTGTGTGTAGCCCAGGTCATAAGGGGCATGATGATTTGACGTCATCCCCACCTTCCTCCGGTTTGTCACCGGCAGTCACCTTAGAGTGCCCAACTGAATGCTGGCAACTAAGATCAAGGGTTGCGCTCGTTGCGGGACTTAACCCAACATCTCACGACACGAGCTGACGACAACCATGCACCACCTGTCACTTCGTTCCCCGAAGGGAAACCTTCTATCTCTAGAAGTAGCGAAGGATGTCAAGACCTGGTAAGGTTCTTCGCGTTGCTTCGAATTAAACCACATGCTCCACCGCTTGTGCGGGCCCCCGTCAATTCCTTTGAGTTTCAGTCTTGCGACCGTACTCCCCAGGCGGAGTGCTTAATGCGTTTGCTGCAGCACTAAAGGGCGGAAACCCTCTAACACTTAGCACTCATCGTTTACGGCGTGGACTACCAGGGTATCTAATCCTGTTCGCTCCCCACGCTTTCGCTCCTCAGCGTCAGTTACAGACCAGAGAGTCGCCTTCGCCACTGGTGTTCCTCCACATCTCTACGCATTTCACCGCTACACGTGGAATTCCACTCTCCTCTTCTGCACTCAAGTTCCCCAGTTTCCAATGACCCTCCACGGTTGAGCCGTGGGCTTTCACATCAGACTTAAGAAACCGCCTGCGAGCGCTTTACGCCCAATAATTCCGGACAACGCTTGCCACCTACGTATTACCGCGGCTGCTGGCACGTAGTTAGCCGTGGCTTTCTGGTTAGGTACCGTCAAGGTACCAGCAGTTACTCTGATACTTGTTCTTCCCTAACAACAGAACTTTACGACCCGAAGGCCTTCATCGTTCACGCGGCGTTGCTCCGTCAGACTTTCGTCCATTGCGGAAGATTCCCTACTGCTGCCTCCCGTAGGAGTCTGGGCCGTGTCTCAGTCCCAGTGTGGCCGATCACCCTCTCAGGTCGGCTACGCATCGTTGCCTTGGTGAGCCGTTACCTCACCAACTAGCTAATGCGCCGCGGGTCCATCTGTAAGTGACAGCTAAAAGCCGTCTTTCAATTTCAAACCATGCGGTTCAAAATGTTATCCGGTATTAGCTCCGGTTTCCCGGAGTTATCCCAATCTTACAGGCAGGTTACCCACGTGTTACTCACCCGTCCGCCGCTAATCTCAGGGAGCAAGCTCCCATTGATTCGCTCGACTTGCATGTATTAGGCACGCCGCCAGCGTTCGTCCTGAGCCAGGATCAAACTCTCCAATAAAGAGTTGATAAAGCTCATAATTTAAATCTTTTAAAACGTTGACGTTTCTGTTTTGTTTAGTTTTCAAAGAACTACTTTAGCTGATAACTTTATCAGCGACAAAATTCATTGTATCAAACAACTTCTTTGTTGTCAACTTCTATGAACCGTTTTTCTTAAGCAAGAAAACTTAATGTCATATCTTGTAGCAACAAATAATATCTTATCACTTATTTTCGCAGAAGTCAATGATGTTTTCAATTCTTTTTTGTCTTCTATATCGTCTTAATTAGCGACAAGTCATATCTTATCATCTATCATCACCTACGTCAACTTCTATGAAAAGATTTTATATGTTACATAACTAGCTTCTTTAATTATAAAACAATCAAAAAAGACTAATGAAGCAATTCTTTATTCTTCACTTGCATGATTAAGACTGTTCCTTCTCTATCTTTTACCAATAAGTATATTTCCTTATAAAACATCATACTTTTTTTGGCAAATAGCAAGGCAAGCTGAAACTTCAGCTTGCCTCGCTATTTTATATTAATAATGATTGTACCTTTATAATTGATATTTGCTTAACATATCATCTAATTCTTTATTCATTACATTTAATTGCTCTGCTGATTTTGCCACCTGTCTAATAGCATTGTTTTGCTCATCAATTGAAGAACTAATTTCCTCCACAGATGCAGCTGTTTGCTCGGAAACACCTGATGAACTTTGAATTCCATCTCCTATCATAGAAGTTTGGTTGGTGATATTTCTAATTTCATCATTTAGAATTCCTAGTGCTGAGACAGTTTCATTTATTGAATTCGATAACTGATTAAACTTATCTTGCGTTTCTAAAACATCATCATTTAATTTAGTCGATGTAAGCATGGTTTGTTCTACAATTTCTACCGTATTACCGGTCTCAGTTGCGATCGTAGACACTACTCCTCGAACTTGATATGTTGCCTGCTTAGATTGTTCAGCAAGCTTTCTTATTTCATCCGCTACCACAGAAAAGCCTTTTCCATGCTCCCCTGCCCTAGCTGCTTCAATACTAGCATTTAATGCAAGTAAATTTGTTTCCGCTGCAATATTTTCAATTGTTACCATAATATGATGAATTTCCTGAGTTTTATCATACAGACTTTTTATTCCTGTGTTAATTTTCTCTGATGCATGTAAAGAATCAGCATTAGATTTTCTCAATGAAGAAACAATTTCATTTCCCTCGTTCGATAATAGTTGAGATTTACTTGTAACTCCCTTAATTATATTACTCTGCTGGTTCATTGAATCAATTGATTTTGTCAATGTTTCAACACTATGATTAATGTTTTCTAAATCATTAGCTTGCTCTTGAGTTCCTGTAGAAATTTCCGAGACAGCTGTACCAATCTCTTCGCTGCTTGCTAGCGTTTGTTCTGATACTGCAGAAAGCTCTGTTGCTGAGTCAAGTAAGTTTGAACTTGTACTTTTTACATTTTGTACTAATTCAAGAAGCTGATAAGACATCTTATTATATGCACCTGCTAATTGACCAATTTCATCTCTTGATTCTGAAAGATTTGTAGCCTGAATCTTTCCATCAGCAATATCCATTGAAGATTTTGCAACTTCTTTCAATAAAGAAATTTTCTTTTTAATTGCCAAGTAAAATACTAATATACTTATTAATATAAGCGCAAAAGTTCCCCATAATATAATAAATTTAATGATTTCTAAGCCTTCATAAAATTCATCTTCGTAAACAGCTAGACCAACATACCAATCCCACGGCTCAAAATGTTCCATATAAGATATTTTCTTTCTCATTTCTCCTGTTTCATCGTTCACGTCATCGTAATAGACATAACGGTCTTCTTTATTTGAAGCTAATGAGCCTTTCACCATTTTTTCACGATTTGTCGTATCCTCAGGAATATCTCCTACTGGATTACTTGGATGAACTTGTGAGGAAAAGTTTGCATCATAGGCGAGGATATACCCTTCACCTTTATATAAAAAATGAGAATTCTTATAATCATGCTCTCCATTCTTAAGTTTTGGTCCACTCAAAAGGAGCCTTGCTTCCTCTTTACCCTCCTCTAAAGTTAGATGACCGTTTTCCACCTGTTGGTTTATTGCCTCTAAAGTAGCTAATGAACTATTAACAATGTGATAAACCTCTTGTTTACCAGCTTTCGTTAATTGATCCTTTGCTATGAAATAACTAGTTAATCCAATCGTTGATACGGAAAACACAATAATAATCGTAAGTAAAACCATCATCTTGATTGATATACTATGCCAGTCGACCTTAATTCTCCTCTTCATACTAAGCTCCCCCATAAATTTTTTCTCATTATATATATCGACCATTTATAATATGAATGAGTAATTTTCGACTTTTATTTACTGGTAATAGTTTCTAGTATGGTCTAAAAATATGAAAAGGCACTGATCCTAAGTCACGGACCGCGCCTCATTTTCAATATAACTATGATTGTCGAATTCCCTTTGTTTATCTACAGTTGATTTTATTTAATCTTCGTTTACAACAACATTTCGACCTCTCATTTTTAATAGAATTGGAATGGTCATCCATAACAATGCAATCACTAAAAAGATAAGTGAAATGGGCTTCTCTAAGAAAATAATAAAATCTCCATTCGATGTAGTTAAAGCTCTTCTCATATTATTTTCAATCATTGGCCCTAGTACCAAACCGAGTACTAGTGGCGCTACAGGGTAATCATGCTTTGTTAAATAGTAACCCACTACTCCACAACCAATTAAAAGTAATAAATCAAACACTGTAAATTGAACAGCATAAACTCCGAATATTGATATAGCTACAATAATAGGTAATAAATACTTTGTTGGTGTTTCGATGATTTTCGCAAAAATTTTAACAAGTGGTAAATTTAAAATAAGCAGCATCACATTTCCGATGAACATACTAGCAATCAAACCCCAAGCAACTTGTGGGTGATCTGTGAAGAATAGTGGACCTGGCTGTATATTATACATAATAAGAGCTCCCATTAAGATTGCTGTTGTACCTGAGCCTGGTATACCTAAAGTTAATAATGGAATCATTGCTCCACCAGAGGCACCGTTATTTGCGGCCTCAGGTGCGGCTACCCCTTCAATTGCCCCTTTTCCAAACTTATCAGGATTTTTACTAATCTTCTTTTCCATAATATAAGAAAAGAAGGATGCTAATGTTGCTCCTGCACCTGGTAAAATCCCAATGAAAAATCCTAATAAAGATCCTCTGACAATCGGCCCTGAGCTCTCTTTCAAATCTTTTTTTGTTGGAAGAATTCTTTCCACCTTCGCAATAGATCCATCAACACTCTCTTTTTCCAAAATTGTTTTAAATACTTCTCCAAGAGCAAACAGTCCCACTGCAACAGTTAAAAATTCAATACCTGAATATAAAACAGGAACCTCATACGTGAAGCGTGCTACACCTGATACATTGTCCATTCCGATTGTAGCAATTAGCAGTCCAACAACTGTCATAATTAAAGCTTTTGTTCTTGATTTTCCTGCAAGGCCACTGACGGCACAAAGTCCTAATATCATTAATGAAAAGTACTCTGCTGGACCAAAAGACAATGCGACACTAGACAATGGTTCCGCTAAAATTGTTAGACCGATAAGTGCAACAATCCCTGCAAAAAATGAACCAATTGCAGCAATTGACAGTGCAGCTCCAGCTCTTCCTTGTTTGGCCATTTGATAACCATCAAGAGCAGTTACAACTGATGATGACTCACCTGGTGTATTTAATAAAATAGATGTTGTCGATCCGCCATACATCGCTCCATAATAAACACCGGCTAATAAAATAATAGAGCTTGCTGCCGCTGATTCAGGATCAAGACCTGATGTAAGAGTAGCTGTTACGGGAATTAATAACGCCACTCCGCTCATTGGACCTATTCCTGGAAGAACACCAACCGCAGTACCAATTAATACTCCAACAAACGCAAACAATAAGTTATGCCATTGCAAAGCTTCTGCAAAGCCATTTGCTAAAAATTGAATTGTATCCATTTATAACACCTCACTAAAACCAAGTTGGAAAGCCAGGTAAAGAGCCTTCAAGAACTTCAACAAATAAATAATAAACCCCACCTGAAAAGCATGCTGCAATAACGATGGATTTTAGTATATTCTTTTTATCCATTGCGATGAAACTAACAAGTAAAAAGAGAAATGTTGTTAATATAAAACCTAATGTTTCGATAAATGAAGCATAAAGAATAGCAGAAATTAAAATAATGAAAAATCTCTTGTAATCTAGCTCTTCTTTCCCCTTTTGTTCATTCACATATTTAAATGTTTCATAGAATAGACGAAGGCTAAGCAAGACTAATACAGCCCCTAATATAGTTGGAAACATATCAGGGCCAACATTACTCCCATATGCACTTTCCGAAATTTTTTGGCTTTCGACAACGAAGAATATTCCTATGACCATAAAAATAACACTTGAGTAACGATCAAAAGCTTTACTCATCTTTACTCTCACTCCCTATAGAGAGAAAGAGGGGAGGTCCCCTCTTCCTAAAGCTTTATTTTTGCATGCCTAATGCTGTTAAGAGGTCCTGAATCACAACATTTTGCTCATCTAAAAACTTCTTGAAATCTGTTGAGTTTTTAAATTCACTTTCCCACCCATTTGATTTCACTTCATTGTTCCATTCTTCGCTTTCTGACAGTTTTTGTAATGTTTTATCCCAGAAAGCTAATTCTTCTTCCTTCAATTCCTTTGGTCCAAATACACCACGCCAGATTGTAAAGTCTGCATCTATCCCTGCTTCTTTAAAAGTTGGTACATCTGCTAAATCACCTTCCAAACGTTCAGGTGAACTAACGGCCAACACTTTCACTTTTCCTGATTTCACATATTCTCCAATAGCTGAAGCATCTGTAGCAATTAAGTCGGCATTTCCTCCTAGCAGTGCCGCAATCGCTTCACCACCACCATCATATGAAACATATTTCACTGATTTCGGGTCAATATCAGACTTAAATGCAGGTAATACTGCTACTAAATGATCCATTGAGCCAGGTGAAGATCCGCCTGCAACTGTCACTTTTGTTGGATCCGCTTTAATGGCATCTAATGCAGATTGCAAATCATTAAAAGGTGAATCACTTTTTACAACAATAGCTCCGTAATCTTTTGTAAGCTGTGCTAAAGGTGTTGTATCGCCATAACCATATGGACTGTTTCCTTCTTTTTTCTCATGATTTATTAAAATCGGCGGTGAACTGATCATTAATTTATATGGATTGTTTTTTTCTTGAGTTGCAAACTCTGCCATATAAACAGCACCACCACCACCTGGTTTATTTTCAACTGTTAATGTTTCTTCAACTAACTTTGTATCAGATAAAACCTTCGCTAATGCTCTTGCCGTTAAATCCCAGCCGCCGCCTGCACCTGATGGAGCTACAACTGTGATTGGTTTTTCTGGATAATTAGAGCTACTTTCACTACTATTGGCTTTTTCCTTATCTCCACCACAAGCAGCTAACATGAAACTTAGAAGTCCAACTAATACAACCAACATTGTTTTCTTCATAGAATTCCCCCCAATTCTTTGTCCATTTAAAAAGACAGCACTTAATGTAAGCGCTGTCTTAAAGTTAACAGAATTTTTCATTTTATAGAATCTTAACCTCATAAGTTCAATTAACTGTAATGAATTCTTTTTGTTCATAAAGTTCATGACTGAAAACGGAAGTACCTTCTTTCCGGACGCCCAACATTTCCATATACTAGCTCTGCATATACCTTTTTTTGTGAAATAAGATATTCCAAATATCTCCTTGCTGTTGATCGACTAACTCCAGACTGTTTACTTAATGATTCAGCTGTAATCCCCTCTTCAGCAACATTTAAAAGAAACTCTAATATTTTGTTGAGCGTTAGTGGATCAATCCCCTTTGGCGCACCATCTTCCTCTACTAAATGACTATCTTGTCGGGATAAACTCCATAAAGCTGTTATCTCTTCTTGGGTTAAATGTTTAGTCGTTTTTAATTTTTCCAATCTTTTTTGATAGGCTTCTAGACTTGTCTTAAATCTCTCGAATGTAACCGGTTTGACAATATAATCACAAACCCCATTTCGTAAAGAATCTCCAACTATATCAACCTCTGAAGATGCAGTAATCATAATAATGTCGATATCTGGATAAGACTTACGGATGACTCTCCCTAAATCTGTTCCTAACATATCTGGTAAAAACAC
This sequence comes from Metabacillus endolithicus, assembly GCF_023078335.1. Lineage (GTDB taxonomy): Bacteria > Bacillota > Bacilli > Bacillales > Bacillaceae > Metabacillus > Metabacillus endolithicus. The sequence goes on from NZ_CP095550.1 coordinate 1,831,134, forward strand.
ATCTAACAAAACTAACTGCGGTTGAATAATTTCAAGTAATTCAATTGCTTCCGCCCCAGACGTTGCTATGGCTACTACCTCAAAGCCATCTATCTTCTTTGTAAAACGGCTATTAATTTCTGCTATCCTAGCATCATCTTCAATCACCATTACTTCTACTTTCATTTTGGCTCCTCCTTTGGGATCGCAATAATAAACAAAGCACCACCTAATTCGCCTGTTTCAATTGTAATACTCCCATTTAGCTCCTCGACTAATTCACTCACTTTCGCTAAGCCAAGCCCTCGATTTTTCCCATCCTTCGTTGAAAAACCCTTTTTAAAAATCTCAGTTAACATGTGAGGTTCAACACCGGTTCCACTATCTTCAATTTCCATAATGAGATCATCACCTAGATCAGTTATAAAAAAACGTACATATCGTTCTTTACGTTTTTGCTTTTCTAATTCTTCAAATCCATTCGTTATAAGGTTTCCTAAAATTGAAACCAAACTACTATAACCAATGTGCTTAGGAATCTCCTCCAGACTGCTTTCTCGATCAACATGAAAGGAAACCTTTAGCTCTTTAGCACGATTGTAAAACCCTAGTAAAATCCCACCAAGCCATGGGTCTTTTATTTTCCTCATGAGAAATTGTGTAAAGTCTCTCTGACTTTCTGTTTCTTCATGGATAAGTGTAAGGGCCTCATCCAATGACCCTAATTGAATTAATCCCGAAATCGTATAAAGCAAGTTATTAAACTCGTGGGTCTGCGCTCTTAAGGCTTCTGTGTATCTCTTCACTTGTGATAATTCTTCTGTTAATTGATCAATATCAGATTTAAGTCTAAAGCTAGAAACGACACCAATCACTTCATCTCCATATTTAACAGGAATACGATTTGCTATAATGATCTTATTTCTAATTTCTAGTTGTTTATCTAGTTGCTTTTCGCCTGTTCTTAGAACATCTAGTAAAGAAGAATTAGGGATAATATCAAAAACCTGTTCTCCAACAACAGGTTTTGTCTTATCTAGTGATAAAATGTCATATGCAGCTTGATTGATGATCAATATCTTTCCATCCTCATTAATAACAATGATTCCTTCATGAACCGTTTCAATAACAGCATTACGTTGTTTAAACAATGTAGCAATTTCCTCAGGCTCTAGTCCCATCATTGTATTCTTTATCCTTCTTGCTAATATAATCGAACCTAATGTTCCCAAAAGAAATGCAGTAATGGCAATCCAAATAACTGGTTTTCCGTAATCAAAGACTGTATTTTCAATATCCTCAATTAAAAAACCTACTGAGACTACACCTATAATTTCATCACCATCAAGAATTGGCACCTTTCCTCTTAATGAAGGCCCTAAGGATCCAGTTGCCTTGGAAACATAAGATTTCCCCTCTTTTAACGCCTTAACATTGTCTCCTCCAACCATCTTTTTACCAATTCTCTCAGGAATTGGGTGTGAATATCGAATTCCTTCTTTATTACCAATTACGATGTATTCAGCGCCAATTTCTCCTCTTATTTTTTCAACCAAAGGCTGAATAATTCTAGATGGATCTTCAGTATCAAATGCTTCATGAATCTCAGGCATGTTCGCTATCGTTGTTGCAACATGTAAAGCTCTTTTGCTAATTTGCTGCTCAACTGTTTTTGATAAAGTATGATAGTATAAAATACTACATAAAAGAACAATTAATAAAATAAGACTAAGGGCAAACAAAATAATACGTATATAAAGCTTAGGTCGATTCGTTCTTTTCAATAGTTCACACCTCAGTTTTTAGAAATCGCTTACAAGTTTGAGTATTCTTTATTGTATATAAATACCTTTGGTTTGTCATTGAGAATTTTCTTCTATTTAATAAAGTAAAGTTATTGGAAATAAATTGATTGAGGAGATTTTCGGAGAACTCTTTTGAGTTTTTTAAAAAAAGACAAAATAAAAACCACCAAATATGTATTTGGTGGAGACGGAGGGAGTCGAACCCTCGTCCAGACATATCGGCACTTAAGCGTCTACGAGCGTAGTCGATATATTTGCGGTTTCGCTAACTCCTATGCCTATCGACAGGCGTTAGAGCAGCTAGTCTGATTGGTCTCTTCCATCATCCCCAGACGGAGGAATTAGGCGTAGTCCACTAAGAGTGAGTCCCTTACCCTACCACATGGACGATGGAGGGAGGAACAGCTAAGCAGTTATTAAGCTGCTAAAGCTAAGTTATTGTTAGATTTGCCAGTTATTATTGGCGTGACGTTTTTACGAAGACGATCCCTTCGGCCCGCAACCTAAGCTCGAACTACCCCTGTCGAATCCGTAACGTCCCCATGTAAGCCGTATATACCAGCTAGGGAATACGGGAAGTTTAAAGATAGTTAAGCTTAATTGCTTATTAAGTTTTAAAAAGTAAGTTGACTGTCTTACAAAACTTATTATATCAGACTGGCTAAAAAATGCAATTGTAAGGTTTTCCCACTACATTTTTTGACGTTCTCTAAAGGCACGTTCGATATCACGCTTCGCTTCCTTCTTCTTCAGATCTTCACGTTTATCGTATTTCTTTTTCCCTTTACCAAGACCGATTAGCACCTTTGCATAACCATTCTTCAAATACATCTTTAAAGGAACAAGGGCATAACCTTCTTCTTTGGTTGCACCAATTAGTTTCACAATCTCACGCTTATGAAGTAATAGCTTCCTTTGTCTTAGTGGATCATGATTATAGCGATTTCCTTGTTCATACGGCTAACATGCATGTTCAATAGAAATACTTCGCCACGATCAATACGTGCATACGAATCCTTTAAGTTTACACGTCCATTACGAATTGATTTAATTTCCGTACCTTGAAGGACAATGCCAGCTTCAAATGTTTCCTCTATTGAATAGTCATGATTTGCTTTTTTGTTTTGGGCGACTACTTTTCCCATACCTTTTGGCATTGTGTTCACTCCCCTCGATCTAGCGATACGTTCTATTTTAGCAAAAAATGGACTGTAACTCAATTAATAGAGTTAAAGAGGGACTGACACTTAGAATGTCAGACCCTCAATCATCATTTAGCGCTTTTTCTTACGTTTTGCATTTGGTGCATTTTCGAAGTGTTTTTTCTTCTTTTTACGAGGTGGACGTGTTGACCATTCGCCATCCTTGTCATTTCCATGTGTTTTGCCGTTATTACTGCCGCCACGACCATTGGAATCCTTTCTTCCTTTACCAGCAATGATGACTTTTGGTTTGTCTTTTTCAGGACGTCTTCTTGTCCCTTTCATACCAACAATTTCGAAATCAATTGCTCGCTCGTCTTTGTTTACATTTACTACGCGTACAGTGATTTCGTCACCAATTCTGTAGACATTACCAGTTCGTTCCCCAATCATCGCATAATGCTGCTCATCATATCGGTAATAATCATCTGTCATATAGCTGACGTGAATAAGACCTTCTATTGTATTTGGAAGCTCAACGAACATACCAAAGTTTGTAACAGAACTGATCATACCGTCGTATTCTTCGCCAATTTTATCAAGCATGTACTCCGCTTTTTTCAGTTCATCTGTTTCACGCTCTGCCTCTACCGCTCTTCGTTCCATGTTGGAGGATTGTTCCGCGATTACAGGTAAGCTTTCCGCCCAATGTGCACGAGTTTCTTCATCAACTTTTCCTTCTATTAAATATGTGCGGATCAATCGATGCACAATTAAATCAGGGTAACGACGAATTGGTGATGTAAAATGTGTGTAAAACTCCGTAGCCAGTCCAAAGTGACCTAAGCTTTCAGGATCGTACTTAGCCTGCTTCATCGAACGGAGCATAACTGTTGAGATAACTGTTTCTTCTGGTTTACCCTGTACTTCTTCCAAAATATCTTGCAATGCTCTTGGATGAATTTCATTTCCTGCACCCTTTACTGAGTACCCAAAATTCGTAATGAACTGAAGAAATTTTTGTAGTTTTTCAGCATTTGGATCTTCATGAATTCGATATATAAACGGTACATTCATCCAATGGAAGTGCTCTGCTACTGTTTCATTGGCAAGCAACATAAACTCTTCAATAAGACGCTCTGCTACTGAGCGTTCGCGAATCACAACTTCCGTTGGCTTTCCTTCTTTGTCGACAAGCACCTTTGCTTCTTTAAAATCAAAGTCAATGGCACCTCGCTCCATACGCTTTTGGCGCAGTACTGCTGCAAGCTCACCCATTTGTTCAAACATTGGAATAAGACTTTCATATTTTTTTAGAAGCTCTTCATCACGGTCTTCTAAAATTTTATTTACATCAGAGTACGTCATACGCTCTGTTGTTTTTATCACACTCTGGAAAATTTCATGTTTAACAACTGTTCCTTTTTCATCGATTTCCATCTCACAAGAAAGTGTTAAACGATCCACTTTAGGATTTAAAGAACAAATTCCATTTGATAAACGATGTGGAATCATTGGAATAACACGGTCAACAAGATACACACTTGTCGCACGATCTAATGCTTCACGATCAAGTGGAGACTTCTCTGTTACATAATGACTAACATCGGCAATATGAACACCAAGCTTATAGTGGCCATTATCTAGTTGTGTCACTGTAACAGCATCATCTAGATCTTTCGCATCAGCGCCATCAATCGTAACAATTGTTTCGTTTCTTAAATCACGGCGGTCCTTTAGATCTTCTTCTCTAATCGTCTCCGGAACATCGTTTGCTTGCTCAAGTGCTTCGACTGGGAATGGGCCAGGTAATCCGTGCTTATGAATAACAGATAAAATATCAACACCAGGATCATTTTTATGACCGAGAATGTCAATAACTTCCCCTTCTGCACTCATGCGTCCTTCAGGATAAGTTGTTAATTTCACAACAACCTTATGTCCCTCAACAGCACCCTTTGATGCATTTTTTGGAATAAAAATATCATTAGCGATTTTTTTATCATCTGGAACAACAAAACCGAAATTTTTGCTTTCCGTATAAGTACCAACAACCTCTGTTATTCCACGCTCTAAAATACGGACAATCGTTCCTTCTTGTCTTGTCCCACCTGTGCTTGCACTGACTCTGACCATAACAACATCACCGTGCATAGCCGTTTTCAATTCAGTAGGTGGAATAAAGATATCATCTAAAGCAGTGTCCTCAGGGTCAACAAAAGCAAATCCTTTTGAGTGACCAATTAGCTTTCCTTTAATTAAATTCATTTTTTCTGGCAACCCGTAACGGTTGCTTCTTGTTCTTACAACGAGGCCCTGATCCTCCATAACAACTAATGCTTTCACAAAGTCTTTAAACTCCGTTGAATCCTCTATTCCAAATGCTTGTTCAAGCTCTTGAACAGTTAGGGGCTTATAAGCTTCTTCTTTCATAAACGAAAGCAGCTTATCAATATGTACTTGAATTTCTTGATCCATTTTCATCCTCCTTTACTCGTTCTAAAAAAACCTTACCAATCAAGGCTTTCTAAAAATTGATACACATCCTCATGGAGTTGATCACGTTCTTTATCAAGTGTTAACACATGTCCAGACTCTTCGTACCACTTTATTTGCTTATGATCATTTTCTACTTCATTGTAGATGATGTTTGCACTGTCAGTGTTAATCATATGATCATGTCTACCTTGTGCCACAAACGTTGGCGAATAGATCATGTCTACATTATTTCGGACATCTGCAATTAACTCTTGTAAGGCTTTTAATGTGTTCATTGGAGTCTTCTCAAACTCCTTCATCTCTTCTTCTATTTCCTCAGGAGACTTCCCTTCAAACTTTTTATAATTTCTCGCGTACTCGAGAACTCCTTGATACATAACTTCCTCACTTTTAATGTACATTGGCGCACACATTGGGACAATTCCCTTTACAGGTAAAGTGTAACCCAATTTTAATGAGAAAACTCCACCAAGTGATAATCCCCCAACAGCTATGTCCTCAAAACCCATATTTTTCAGATGTTCATACCCTTCTTGTACGTCCTTCCACCAATCTTCAGGCCCTGTATGAACGAGCTCCTCTGGCGGTACACCATGGCCTTTATACTGTGGTGCATGACATGTATAGCCTTTTTCACTAAGAAAGCGTGCCAGCATTCGAACATCCGCTGTGTTCCCTGTAAATCCATGTAATAATAAAACAGCTCTATCGCCGCCTTCGAATGTAAACGGCTTTGGTAAAACTCTTTTCATTCTTACTACTCCTTACTATCTTTTATTTAGTTTATCCCATAAATGCCATCAGTATTACTAAACTAACATCAAGCTATGTATTCTTTACACTTCTATTTAAGCAAACACTTTAGCTCTTGAACAATTGTTTGCTTAGTAACATCTAGCCCCAAACAAAAAAGAGCCTGTTTCTACAGACCCTTTACTTAATATTTATTGAACTACATATGCTACTAAAACAGTTAAAACAAAGAATAAAACAGAAAGTACGACTGTGGCACGGTGTAAAACTAAGTCTAGTCCACGAGCTTTTTGTTTTCCAAAAAGCTGCTCCGCTCCACCAGAGATTGCCCCTGATAACCCTGCGCTTTTACCAGATTGTAATAACACAACTGTAATTAAAGCAACTGAAACGATAACAAGTAGAATAATTAATGCTGTATGCATGAGTTGACACCTCCTGAAATGCGCACAAATAGATAGTTTAAATGTACCATACTTCTTTTTGATTCACAATAAAACATTCATCTGTATATGTTTTTTTCTTGTTTGTATTTTGATTTCACTTTTTTATCCGCATTAGAGAATTCCTGTTTCACTAATTGCATTCTCAACCTATCAAAAAATCAATTTTTACATTTGCTATCTATCCAACAAATTCTGGAAGTGCTATTTTAAACATGAGGTGAAAAAATTGTATAAAATTCTACTTATTGAGGATGACAATAAAATTGCAGAAATTTTAGCCAGTCACTTAAAAAAATACGGATATGAAGTCTACTTAATTCAGCATTTTGATGCGATAAAAAAAGAATTTCTCTCTATTGAACCGGATCTTGTTCTCTTAGATATCAACCTTCCCTACTTTGATGGCTTTTATTGGTGTCGACAAATTCGCACAGTTTCTAAGGTTCCTATTATCTTCATTTCAGCAAGAACGGATGATATGAATCAAGTGATGGCCATAGAAAATGGTGGTGACGACTATATCACAAAGCCGTTTCATTTAGACATCGTAGTCGCCAAGCTAAAAAGTGCTATTCGCCGAGCTTATGGAGAATATGCCCTCTCCAGTCATAAAGATTCAGCGATCATTGAACTTGGACAGTTATTCATTTACCCGCAAAAGCTTGAGGTTGAATGGAAAGATACACGTCTCACTCTATCACACAAAGAATTTCAGCTATTATCTCTGTTAATAAATAATCATCATCGAGTTGTATCACGGGATGAGCTTCTTGAGGCATTATGGGATGAGGTTGAATTTGTAGATGATAATACGTTAACAGTTAATGTAAATCGAGTCCGGAAAAAGCTCGCTGATCTAGGGTTGGAGGATGCGATTAAAACAGTACGTGGTCAGGGGTATCGATTACATACATATTGGTTAGGTGACTAACATGTTTTTGACATTCTATTTACGTGAACGAATTCCATATATCCTCAACACCTTGCTGACTATTGGGATTGTAACACTTATTGCGGGTCTTTCCTTGAGAGAACAGCAGAACTCTCTAGATGTTTCAGATATTTTTTATATGATTGTCATTTCACTGTTTTTTCTTTCAATCACGATTATCATTGATTACAGCAGACAACGTGCTTTTTTAAAACGTTTATATACTCAATCTCAAAATACTAGTTTTTCTTATCAGTCTGTGGAAGCTTTGCGTGCAGCCGGACCTGCTAGCATTCAGCAAAAGCTTTGGATCACACTTCTTGAAAATGTTCATGAACAATATATGAACGACCTAGATCGCTATCAGCATGCTCAATCTCAGCACTTTCATTTTACAAATCAGTGGGTGCATCATATGAAAACACCCGTTTCTGTGATTTCTCTTCTTATTCAGGAAGGAAAAAATGAACATTCCCTTTCAAAGGATGTTCTACTAGATATTGAGGAAGAAAATGAACGTTTTCGTCACGGACTTGACATGATGCTTCATGTTGCAAGACTTGACCACTTTTCAGTTGACTTACAAGCGAAAAAGATTGACCTAGTTTCGATGCTCAGACAGGTCATCAACCAAGAAAAACGTCAATTTATAAAAAGAAAGCTATACCCAACACTCATAACCTCACATGATGAGATATTTGTTTATAGTGATGAAAAATGGATTTTTGTTGTTTTTCATCAAATTCTCATAAACGCTTTAAAATATTCTCCACAATATGAAAACAAAACAATTACAATCGAGATTAATAAAGAAGATGACCAATCAATAGTTTCTATTTCTGATGAAGGAATTGGGATACCTGATCATGATCTGAAGCGAATTTTCGACCCGTTTTTCACAGGAGAAAATGGTCGCATTCAAAAAGAGGCAACTGGAATGGGCTTATATTTAGTAAAAGAAATTTGTCAGCATTTAGGACATCAAATTAATGTGACATCATCTGTCGGAAAAGGCACAACCTTCTCCATTCACTTTACAAGCAAAACCTTACATTCAAATATGACAAATTTGTAAGGTTTCTACCTACCTTTGATAGAAAGATCGATGGGAGCCGTTTCTCCTCTTTTCTATAATAAAAGTAAGAAATGGATATGAAGAGGAGGTTTATTATGAACGTTTTAGAAACGAAAAATTTATCAAAAACTTATTACTCCAAGAAGGTACTCACTTGCATATGAAGCTTTAAAAAATATGAACATTACGGTAAAAAAAGGTGAATTTGTAGGGGTTATGGGTCCTTCAGGAAGTGGAAAAACAACACTACTAAACATGCTGGCTACGATTGACAAGCCTACATCAGGAGATCTTTCGATTAACGGAACTACTATTAAATCATTAAAAGATCAAGAATTAGCAGTTTTCCGCAGACGAGAGCTTGGATTTGTTTTTCAAGATTTCAATCTGCTAGATACATTAACAATTAAAGAAAATATTTTATTACCACTTGCTCTCGATAAGGTAAAAGTGAAGGAAATGGAAGATAAAGTCATGAAGTTGGCAACCTCATTACAAATCCAACAAATACTAGATAAGCGAACATTTGAAGTTTCCGGTGGTCAACAGCAAAGAGCAGCCTGTGCTAGAGCGATGATTCATCAGCCTTCCTTAATTCTTGCAGATGAACCAACTGGAAACCTCGATTCAAAATCGGCAAAGCAAGTGATGGATGCTCTTTCATTATTAAATCAAGAACAGCTTGCAACCATTTTGATGGTGACCCATGATCCAACTGCTGCAAGTTTTTGTGAAAGAATAGTGTTTATTAAAGATGGTCAATATTTTTCCGAGTTATATAGAGGATCAAATCGTCAAGCTTTCTACCAAAGTATTATTGACACGCTGAGTGTTCTAGGAGGTGACTTTCATGAACATGGGAGTCATCGCGCGTAAAAATATCCAAGGAAATCTTCAACGGTATCTAGCTTATTTTTTCAGCTGCGTTTTTGCCGTATCAGTTTTCTTTATTTTTGCATCATTTATTTATCACCCTTCTGTTGATGAAGAAAACATGTACGGTGCTTCACTTGTTATTAATGGGTTAACAGCAGCTCAAATTGTCATTATCGTGTTTTCTCTCTTTTTCATTGCTTACTCGAATTCAGCCTTTCTGCAAGCAAGGAAAAAAGAATTTGGTTTACTCTCCTTATTAGGTATGACAAATCGTCAGCTTCAACGAATGATTTACCTAGAGCAAACCATTGTGTCGTTTTTTTCAATTGGTTGTGGAATTCTTTTAGGACTTTTATTTTCAAAACTGTTTTTCATGGTAATGAACACAATTCTTAAAGCATCTACCCCAATTGGTTTTGCGATTGTTCCAAAAGCAATTGTTTTTACTGTGATTGGGTTTATTATTGTCTTTCAATTTCTCACGATTTTCTCGCTATTTCGTTTGAAAAGTAAAGAAATCATTGAACTTTTAAAGGCTTCTAAACAACCAAAGGGTTTCCCAACTTATTCTAAATGGTTAAGTCTGCTTTCGTTTGTTTGTATTGGTGCGTGCTATTACCTGGCTGCGTCAGCAAATTTAATCGATATGATTGCTAGAGTTATACCAATTCTATTACTAGTCCTAGTGGGAACGTACTTCTTTTTCACACAAGGAAGCATCGCCTTATATCGCAAACTTTATCAGCACAAACCAAGCTTTTATAGAGGTACAACCATGATCACCCGCTCAAATGTTCTTTTTAGACTAAAAGATCATGCAAGAATGCTTTTTCTAACATCTATCATTACAGCAGTGATTCTAACAGCTTCTGGAACGGTTTATATGTTTTACGGCGATTTAAAAAAGCAAGGAGTAGACAATATGCCTCAAGCAATTGGTTGGGTTGAGCATGATGCGAGTACATTTAATGTCCTGACAAAAGATGAGGTTGAAAAAGCATTAAAGGATGCTGACTCCAAGATCACGTACTCTATTGATGAAACCGGTATTCCAGTATCCTACATGATCACTAACCTATCAGGAAATCCAGTAAAAACTGACGCCTTGATGATTCCTGAATCACTATACAATAAAATAGCCGAAATAAAAAACATAGAAAAAGTGAATGTAGCAGTTAACAACGCTTTTATTAATTATCCATACAAATCAATCGACTATGATTATTTTGAAGTTGGGGAAAAAGCACCTATTACGATGTCTACGGGGGAAAAACTTACATTTACAATGGATAAACAGCTTGATAATGGAATATTAACACCCGTCGGCGTGGCCACTCACCTGTTCGTCGTTGATGACACAACTTACGAAAAGCATGAGGAAAGTGTCCCTCTTTCCAAACAAGCTAGAGTTGTTGGATATGAATTGAAGGATTGGGAAAACGAGGTAGAGGTCTCTGAAAAAATAGGGTCAATGGTAGACAGTCGCAATGAATACTCCTATCAAGTTCGCGCCCCAGGCTATCAAATCATGAAACAAGCCACAGGTTTAACACTATTTATTGGCCTATTTATTAGTGTCCTATTTTTCGCCGTTCAAGGAAGCATGATGTATTTACGATTATTTACCGAAATTGAAGATACAAGAACTCAACTTTTTGCCCTGAGAAGAATTGGTATGTCTCATAAGGAAATGCGTTCAATAATCGGTAACCAAATATCCTTCTTATTCTTTGTACCTTTTGTGGTCGGAACCATTCATGCTGCTTTTGCTTATATCGCACTTAGTAATATGCTATATTCTAGTCTAGTTGTTCCTTCTTTACTCGTAATCGGAATTTATTTCGTATTTCAGGTAGTCTATTACTTTATTACACGTGCTATATATGAACGAAATGTCCTGAGAGGGATGTTTTAATAGGGTTGAGCCTGTAAAAGAGGAGCTTTTACAGGCTTTTTGGGAGTTTATCTTCGATTAGACAATTTCCAACAAAATTCGCATCAGTTAGCGTTCTGTACAAGGTTTCCACGTGCTGCTATACGATCTCTTATTCCGTACGTGGTCCATCTTCCTGTACAAATTTACCCGCTCAATACAAGGGTTCCCCCACATCCATTAAAAAAGAACTGCCACATCCGCGGCAGTTCTCCTCAACTTAAATTATTTTTTCAAGTTATAGAAAGTTTTAATTCCATCGTATCTTGAAGCGTCTTGTAATTGATCTTCGATACGTAGTAATTGGTTGTATTTCGCAACACGGTCAGTACGTGATGGAGCACCAGTTTTGATTTGACCAGCGTTTGTTGCAACTGCGATGTCAGCAATTGTTGTATCTTCAGTTTCACCAGAACGGTGAGAAATTACTGCTGTGTAACCAGCGCGTTTAGCCATTTCGATTGCTTCAAACGTTTCAGTAAGTGTACCGATTTGGTTAACTTTGATAAGGATTGAGTTACCGATTCCTTTTTCAATACCTTCAGCAAGTTTTTTCGTGTTAGTAACGAATAAATCATCACCAACAAGTTGAACTTTACCGCCAAGGCGTTCAGTTAATAGTTTGTGACCTTCCCAGTCGTTTTCATCTAAACCGTCTTCGATAGAGATGATTGGGTATTTAGAAGCCATTTCTTCGTACCAGTCAACCATTTCAGCAGAAGTTTTTACAACACCTTCTCCTGAAAGATGGTATTTACCGTCTTCTTTGTTGTAGAACTCAGAAGAAGCAGCATCCATAGCAAGCATTACTTGCTCACCTGGTTTGTAACCAGCTTTTTCAATTGCTTCGATAATTGTTTGAAGAGCTTCTTCGTTTGATCCTAAGTTAGGAGCGAATCCACCTTCATCACCTACAGCTGTGTTCAGACCTTTAGCAGAAAGAACTGATTTTAAGCTGTGGAAAATTTCGGCACCCATACGTAATGCTTCACGGAAGTTTTCAGCACCTACGGGCATAACCATGAATTCTTGAATGTCAACGTTGTTATCAGCATGCTCTCCACCGTTAACGATGTTCATCATTGGTACTGGAAGAGTTTTCGCGCTGAATCCGCCAAGGTATTGGTATAAAGGAACTTGTAGGTAATCTGCAGCAGCACGAGCAGCAGCCATAGATACACCAAGGATTGCGTTAGCACCTAATTTACCTTTGTTTTCTGTACCATCAAGCTCGATTAATGCTTGGTCGATAGCGATTTGCTCAGTTACGTCAAAACCAAGTAATTCTGGAGCGATTAATTCGTTTACGTTTTTCACAGCTTGAAGAACACCTTTTCCAAGGTAACGTTCTTTGTCACCGTCACGAAGCTCAACTGCTTCATATTCACCAGTTGAAGCACCCTTGGTACTAATGCGCGTCCCATAGCGCCTGATTCTGTGTGTACTTCTACTTCAATTGTTGGGTTACCACGAGAGTCTAATACTTCACGAGCATATACGTCTACAATGTATGGCATGTTAATTAATCTCCTTTTTATATAAGAATTTTAGTTTTATTAAGCTTCTGCCTTTTCATCAAGCTCATTGTTTTGATGTCGGAGGTCAGAGGCCGGATTTGAGGCAATCGGAGAAACACCGATTGCTTTATTTAAAATTACTTTTTTAATTAGTGTTGTTCCAGTCATTTCAGCAGGCTTATCTACATTAAGTAGATCTAGCATTGTTGGTGCTAGGTCACCTAAAATACCATCTTCACGAAGTGTAACTCCCTCTTGTGTCACAATGACAGGTACAGGGTTTGTTGTGTGAGCTGTCATTGGCTCACCTTCTAATGTTACGACTTCATCTGAGTTACCATGGTCAGCTGTGATGATCGCTTTACCGCCTTTTGCAACAATAGCGTCCACAATTTTCCCTAAGCACTCATCAACTGTTTCGATTGCCTTGATCGTTGGTTCAAGCATTCCGGAGTGCCCAACCATATCAGGGTTTGCGAAGTTTAAAAGGATTGCATCAAATTTGTCAGCTGCGATTTCGCCAAGTAACGCGTCCGTTACTTCGTAGGCGCTCATTTCAGGCTTGAGATCATATGTTGCAACCTTCGGAGAATCAATTAAGATTCTTTCTTCACCAGGAAACTTCTCTTCACGTCCGCCACTCATAAAGAATGTAACGTGAGGATATTTTTCCGTTTCAGCAATACGAAGTTGAGTTAGGTTATTTTGAGATAATACTTCACCGAGCGTATTATCAAGGTTTGTTGGCTTGAATGCCACATATCCGTCAACTGTTTCACTAAAGTGTGTTAAGCACACAAAGTGTAGGTTTTTCGGATGTTTTTCACCACGATCAAATGAACGGAAATCTTCGTTTGTGAACGTGTTTGAAATTTGAATCGCACGGTCAGGGCGGAAATTATAGAAAATCACCGCATCATTGTCTTGAATCGTTGCAACAGGTGAACCGTCTTCTTTTGTCATAACAGAAGGAATCACGAACTCATCAAATATTCCATTGTTATAAGAATCGGCAACAAGCTCATCTGGTGTGCTGTAAGTAGGGCCTTCGCCATATACCATCGCACGATAAGACTTTTCAACACGATCCCAACGCTTATCGCGATCCATTGAGTAGTAACGTCCAGACAATGTCGCAATTTCCCCGACACCGTATTCTTTGATTTTTTCTTGAAGTTCATCCAAGTAAACTTTTGCCGTTTTTGGACCAACGTCACGACCATCTAAGAAGCCATGAATGTACACATTTTTAACGCCTTCATCTGCAGCAAGCTTTAAAAGGGCAAATAAATGTTGAATATGGCTATGAACGCCACCGTCAGATAGCAAACCGAATAAGTGAAGATTTTCACCTGTGTTCTTCACATGATTAATAGCTTCAACAAACGTGTCGTTTTTTGCAAACTCACCTTCGCGAATTGCTACGTTTACACGCGTCAAACTTTGGTACACAATACGACCTGCACCAATATTTAAGTGACCTACTTCAGAGTTCCCCATTTGACCTTCAGGAAGACCTACTGCCTCACCTGAAGCGATTAGTTGAGAATGTGGATATTGATTCCAAAAGCGGTCAAAGTTAGGCTTTTTCGCTTGTGCAACAGCATTACCTTTCATTTCTTGGCGGCAAGCAAATCCGTCAAGAATAATTAGTGCAACTGGTGCTTTACTCATTTTTGCTACCCTCCAAAAGTTGAAGGAAAGATTGAGCTTCTAAACTAGCTCCACCTACTAATGCACCATCAATATCAGATTGTGCCATATATTCTTTTATGTTAGCGGGCTTTACGCTACCGCCGTATTGAATACGAACTGCTTGTGCAACGTCAGAAGAGAATTGCTCTGCAATCACTTGACGAATGTGTGCACATACTTCGTTAGCATCTTCAGCAGAAGAAGATTTTCCTGTTCCGATTGCCCAAATTGGCTCATACGCAACAACAGTTTGTTTTACTTGATCTTCTGATAAACCTTGTAAAGCTTTCTTTACTTGGTCTCCTACTAGATCATTTGTTTTTCCTGCTTCACGCTCTTCTAATGTTTCACCACAGCAAACGATTGGTGTTAAGCCATGCTTAAATGCAGCTAAAGTCTTTTTGTTAACTGTTTCATCAGTCTCAGCGAACATTTCTCTGCGCTCAGAGTGTCCTAGGATTACATAGCTAACACCTAGATCTTTAAGGGCTACTGGGCTAATTTCGCCAGTGAAAGCTCCATTTTCTTCAAAGTGCATATTTTGTGCACCTACTTTTAGGTCACTGCCTTCAGTTGAAGCTACAAGGCTTTCTAAAAATAGAGCTGGAGCACAGACTACTGAGTCAACGTTTTCAGCAGAAGGTACTAGACTTTTCACTTCCTCTACAAAGCTTTTTGCTTCTGAAGAAATTTTGTTCATTTTCCAGTTACCTGCGATAATTGGTTTTCTCATTCTTTACACCGTCCTCTTCCGAGTGCAATTTTTCAGCAGAATAGATGTCGCGACAAATCTACATTTGCGAAAAACGCATTCGATTATTATTTATCGTTTAATGCTACAACACCTGGAAGCTCTTTACCTTCCATGAATTCTAGAGAAGCTCCACCACCAGTAGAAATGTGGCTCATTTTATCAGCCAAATTGAACTTTTCTACAGCGGCAGCTGAATCTCCTCCTCCTATTACGGAATATGTATCATTTGCCTCAGCTAATGCTTCTGCAACTGCTTTTGTACCACCAGCGAATGCTTCTAATTCGAATACACCCATTGGTCCATTCCAGATAACAAGCTTAGAGTTTTTAATAACGTCAGCGTAGATTTCACGAGTTTTTGGACCTGCATCAAGACCTTCCCAATCACTTGGAATGCTATCGATTGATACAATTTGAGTGTTCGCATCGTTTGAGAAATCATCAGCAACAACTACATCTACAGGCATGTAGAAGTTTACGCCTTTTTCTTTTGCTTGATCAAGATATGATTTCGCTAAATCAATTTTGTCTTCTTCAAGCAGTGATTTACCCACATCATGACCTAAAGCTTTGATGAATGTGTAAGCTAATCCGCCACCGATGATTAAGTTGTCAACTTTATTAAGTAAGTTATCAATAACACCGATTTTGTCTTTAACCTTTGCTCCACCGATGATTGCAGTGAATGGGCGCTCTGGATTTGATAAAGCTTTACCAAGAACTTCAAGCTCTTTTTCCATTAAGAATCCTGCTACTGCTGGAATATGTTTTGCAATTCCTTCAGTTGAAGCATGTGCACGGTGTGCAGCTCCGAATGCATCATTTACATAAACATCAGCTAGTTCAGCAAAAGCTTTCGCTAATTCTGGATCGTTTTTCTCTTCACCAGGGTAGAAACGAACGTTTTCTAGTAAAAGAAGTCCGCCTTCTTCTAATTTTGCAATTTCAGCTTTTACAGATTCACCATACGCTTCATCTGTTTTCACAACATTTTTACCAGAAAGCTCTTGTAGTTTTTCAGCTACTGCATTTAAACGTAGCTCTTCAACTACTTCACCTTTTGGACGACCTAAGTGGCTTGCTAAAACAACTTTAGCACCTTGTTCACTTAAATATTGAATTGTTGGTAATGCTGCACGAATACGAGTTTCGTCTGTTACTTGTCCATCCTTCATCGGTACGTTGAAATCAACGCGACAAAAGACGACTTTTCCTTTTACATCAATGTCTTTAACTGACTTTTTGTTCATGGAAAGTCCTCCTCTAAACTTGTGTTTTGCCTCAAGCCTGTTCAGAAGCGATTACTTTTTATAAATAATCACCCGAAATAACAATATCATATAAAAAGAGGAAAGGGGATATTCCCCTTTCCCCATTTGAGTAGAGCTATAAAGTTTCGTTAACTTTTAAGAATTAAAGACCTTTAGAAGCAAGGTAGTCAGCAAGGTCAACTACGCGGTTAGAGTAACCACTTTCGTTGTCATACCAAGAGATAACTTTAACCATGCTACCTTCCATTACCATTGTAGATAATGCATCGATAGTAGAAGAGTTTGCGTTACCATTGTAGTCACCAGACACTAATGGCTCTTCGCTGTATCCAAGGATACCTTTTAAATCACCTTCAGCAGCTTCTTTAAGTGCTGCGTTTACTTCGTCAACAGTTACTTCTTTATCTAACTCAGCAACTAAGTCAACTAAAGAAACGTTTGGAGTTGGAACACGCATAGCTCCACCGTTTAATTTACCTTTTAGTTCAGGTAATACTAGAGAAACAGCTTTTGCAGCCCCAGTTGTAGTTGGGATGATGTTTTCAGCTGCCGCACGAGCACGACGGTAGTCTTTGTGTGGTAAGTCTAAGATTTGTTGGTCATTTGTGTATGAGTGAACAGTTGTCATCATTCCACGCTTGATACCGAATTTATCATTTAATACTTTAGCAAATGGCGCTAAGCAGTTAGTAGTACAAGAAGCGTTAGAGATTACATCGTGGCTAGCTGCATCGTATTTGTCTTCGTTAACACCCATAACGATTGTGATATCTTCATCGCTAGCTGGAGCAGAGATGATTACTTTTTTAGCTCCTGCTTCTAAGTGTTTCGCAGCGTCAGCACGTTTTGTGAAGAAACCAGTAGATTCAACAACGATTTCAACACCTTGAGTTCCCCAAGATAATTTCGCTGGGTCACGCTCAGCAGATACTTGGATTGTTTTACCGTCAACAACTAGGTTGTTACCGTCAACTGATACTTCAGCGTCTAATTTTCCGTGTACAGAATCATATTTTAAAAGATGAGCTAACATGTTAGCATCTGTTAAATCGTTAACTGCTACAACGTCAACGTTAGGATTTTTTAAAGCTGCACGGAATACATTACGACCAATACGACCAAAACCATTAATACCGATTTTTACTGCCATGATAAATTTCCTCCTTTAATTTTGTTCAGGTTATGTACCTTGAACACTTACATTAAGTTTGTTTCACCTTAATTAACACTTATAGAGTATAAAATTTTTATACCTAGTGTATGTATAGCTCCCAGCGCCTAACCCTTTGAGGTCATAAGCCGCAAGTGAATAAAAGAAAGTTAACGTCTTCCATTCACTTGCGTCTTATGCTTGCCGGCTGTGCAAGGCGCTTGCGCTTTTCTTAAGAGAAACATATATAATCAGGGATATTTAGTCCCTTATTAACTCGTTTGCTGCCCCTTCATCTGTGATAAGGACAGAGTCTAAACCTTGTTTCATATAGGCCTTTATCGCCTTCGCTTTTGATGCACCACCTGCTACCGCAATAACATTAGGTACTTCATCAATATCATCGAGCTGAATTCCCACGGTTTGAACTTTATGGACAATTTCACCCTCTTGGTCGAAATAGTAGCCAAATGCCTCTGCAACAGCATTTCCTTGCTCAATTTTCAGGAAATCTTTCTCCGGAGTTTTCCGGCGCTCCGCCATTGTTTTAGCGTCTCCTATTCCATGGATGACCATACTTGAGGATTTCAAAATCGCTAAAAGCTCTTTTATAGAGGGCTCCTCAATGATTGATTGATATGCTTCTTTACTTAGTTGATCTGGTACATGCAACAGTCGATAATTTCCGCTTGCACGCTCTGCCATTTTTGCACAGATTGTGTTTGCTTGATTTTCCACTGTTTCACCAAGTCCTCCACGTGCTGGGACAAATAACATTTCACGGTTTTTACTATCAGGTGTCATCATTTCTGCTACCGATGCGAGCGTTGTCCCACCAGTAACGGCGACGATATTTTTACCATTTAACCGTTCTTTTATACATGTAACACATGCTCTTCCCATTTCTTTTTTTACCCATGGAGATTGATCACTATCACCCGAAATTACGATGACTCTGTTTAATTGGAACTTCTCCTTTAATGTATTTTCCAAAGAAGATAATCCTAAAACATCTTTCATCATTTCTTCGAGATTAATAAGTAAAGAGGTGCCATCGTTCGTTAACGTCATACCTGATGTATGAATCTCAATCAAATTCTGATCTTTTAAGAACTGAACTTCATTCCTAAGAATTCGTTCACTCAGGCCAAGACTAGTAGAGAGACTTCTGCGTCCAATCGGCTGCATTAATCGTATGTATTGAAGAATTTGATAGCGTTTTTGCATAACCGTTAGCAGGTCAGGCAATAATTTTCTTTGTACTTCTATAAGTGATTTCATTTGCTATCCCTTTCTGAGTCGATATGGACCTGTTTCGTCCCGCTATGACTTATTATGTCCCACCCACTCAAAAAAAAATCTCCCTGCTACAAGTTTTATTTTAACAGGGTAAATTTGCATATTCAAGAAATGTTTGTTGACTTTTTAAAGTAAGCGGTTTCTTATGGAATTCTTATCCAAAACACCATAAGAAATAACCTCATTGTCTATTTCCACCACTGGAATCATGATTTGGAACTTTTCCAGCAGCACATCATCTTTGTAAATATCCACCACTTCATAGTGAAAATCCAGTTCATTTTTAAGCTCATGAATGATTGCTATCCCTTTTTCGCATAAGGAACAGTTCTCTTTTGAATAAAAGGTAATTTTCTTCATCTTGTGCTGCACTTCCGTTTCGATATTGGTATTAATACTCTTTTCTTATTGCTGATGTTGGAATATTTAATTGCTCTCTATATTTTGTTACGGTTCTTCTGGAAATACCAATATCATACAAGGTTTTTAACTCATTGGCTATTTTTTGGTCTGAAAGAGGTTTTTTCTTATTCTCTGAATCTATTAATTTTTTCAGCTTCATTTTCACTGATGCTGAGGAGATCTCTCCATTATCTTCTGCTACCTTATTCGTAAAAAAAGTTTTCATCATCACTAAGCCATGTGGTGTTTGAATAAACTTATCCTTCACGGTTCGGCTAACTGTTGATTCATGAATATTTAAAATATCAGCAACTTCCTTTAATGTTAAAGGTCTTAAATGACTTTTCCCATGAATAAAAAAATCTTGCTGTTTTTGTATAATTACTTTCATTACATTAATCATCGTTTCTTTACGCTGCTCAATCGCTCTTTGCAACCATTTTCCTTGTGTTAGTTTTTTAGAATAATAACTTTGTGCTTCTTCATCCAATGAAAAAGGGCCACTACATTCAATTGGCTCGCTTATAAGTAACTGTGGAATTAATTCATCATTATAAAGGATCCGCCAATCTCCATTTATTTGCTTAATTGTCATATCGGGCTTTACATATGTGCAGTCATCTGCCTCATACTTTAAGCCTGGACGCGGTTCTAACTGTTTAACAAGATCATGTATTTCTTGTATTTCACCAATCTTCACATTCAATTTTTTCGATAATTCCTTCCATGACTTTTCAGCAAATGGGCGAAAGTGCTCAGAGATCATGATTTCTGCTAATTCATTCCGAATAGGAAGACGCCTTAATTGTAATAAAATACATTCTTGTAGTGACCGGGCACCAATACCTGCAGGCTCCAGGCTTTGTAAGAAATATAGTTTACTTTCCAACAACTCCTCACTAACACCCAAAACACTAGCCAAATCTGTTAGGGAGTCCTTTACATATCCATTTGAATCAATTGCCTGAATTAGCAGTTCAAGACAAGCCCGATCGTTTTTATTCAAAGAAAAATCGATGAGCTGTTGACGCAAATGCTCACGTAAACCTGTTTTCTCTCTTAAAGTATTCTCTATAAAGGATTGTTTTGTAGATGATGATGGTTTCTGACGAAATGGAGAATAATCATTTTCTCTTACTTCAATAAGTGGATTTTCCATTGTTAGTTCTTGCACATATGAAAGAAGATCATCTGAGGAATACTGCAATAACGAAATGGCTTGCTGCAATTCTTGCGTCATATTCAGTTTTAATGTTTGTTGTTGCACTAACTCTATTCTCATTAAAAATCCCCCTAACACATTCTACACTATGCTTTTACGAGTAAGCGCTTACAGTTTATTTTACTAATATTCTAGTCTTTATATCAAGTACTTTTATGAAACTGGATAGAAAAACGATTCCTCAAAGCATAATGTTGGTCTTTACATAGTATGTCGGGATCATAAAAACATACGTTGTTTTGTCAGGTTTGGTGCTTCAGATAAAAAAACTCCAAACCTGACAACTTCTAGCGATCTATAATTGGAAAAGCGATTATTCTAATGAACTTCTGATATTCTCAAAGTAGTGAATACCTTTATCGGATACCTCAGCATTTACCACGTGCCCTAGGTTTGTACGCTGTATTAAACCTTCATCATACATCTCTTCACATATGTGTTCAAAGTCTTCTGAAGATAAGCTACACTCTTCGGCAGTAGGAATATTACCGTTTAAAAGAGAAGATAAGATGGCAGCTTTTCCGTTAATTACATATAGGTCATCGTACATACTCACACCTCCTCGACTACATTATCAGTCAGTGGTGGAAACGATATACATGCTTGTAAAAATTTAAATTGTATAGTTGGCATACAGTAAGAAGCCTCCTGAAATATCTTATTCAGGAGGCTTCTTTCATGTGACGCGCTCGAAGGGATTCGAACCCCCGACAGACGTGGTACCGGAAACCACCGCTCTATCCAACTGAGCTACGAGCGCACAATATTATATCAGTATGGAAAATTATACGGGAACTTCACAACAATTTCAACTGCCTTTTTCTGTGATCGTTTCCAGCTAAATGAAGAAAAATCAATTTTCGAAATATTGTTCTAATTTTATACAATTCAGGCATAATTTAGGGTTGTAGTAAAAAAGGAGGAGAAAAATCATGACTTTTTACACAATTTTGTTAATTATCCATCTTGTTGCGGCTGTTGTTGGGCTTGGGGCCACATTTGGAATGCCAGTATTAATGAGTAATGTAAAGACTGTATCACAAGCTCAGTTTGCTCATAAGGTGTCTAAAGGCATTGAAAAGTTCGCAAAAGTGGGAAGCATCACATTATTACTTACAGGCATTATTATGGCTATTATCAATCCTTATCTTTTTAAAGAAGTTTGGTACATTGCTTCCCTTGTGATTTACGTAGCTGTTCAACCAATCACGGCAGGAATTCTCCCTAAAAAAGAAAAGCTGCAGTTAAAGTCACTTGAAAGCCATGAAGGAGAAGAGTTACCAGAAGAGTATAAAAAGCTGGCAAAACAGGTGATCCCGTTTAATAATGTTTTACATGCATCTGCAGTTATTTTAATTGTTTTAATGACTGTAAAACCATTTTAATGTTTTTTGAGATCGGGCAGGCTTTTTGGGTCTGCCTTTTTCATATTTCTGTTCATTTTCTCTTGTAGGAGGTATTTCAAGTAGTGAAAAAAGGATTCTAACAGTTTGAAAATTAGCAAATGTGGGAAACATGATTACATGTTATGGTTATCGCATACATAGTATAGTATAGACACCACTGATGGCACTTTAAAAATTCATCGTAAAGCATCGGTCTTTTCGTTTGACCTTTATTGACCATAGTTGTATGATGGAGATACATAAGATTTACCTTTGAAACATGTTTATGTTTACCGTTCTAAAAGTTTACATATTACACTTTTACCTTTTAGAACAACGAATCTTTCTTAAAATAAAGGAGGAATATGAAATGAATTTAATCCCTACAGTTATTGAACAAACAAACCGTGGTGAGCGTGCTTATGACATTTACTCCCGTCTTTTAAAAGACCGTATCATTATGCTTGGAAGCGGCATCGACGATAATGTGGCAAATTCAATTGTATCACAGCTACTATTTTTAGAAGCTGAAGATCCAGAAAAAGATATCTCAATTTACATCAACAGCCCTGGTGGATCCATCACAGCAGGTATGGCAATCTACGATACAATGCAATTCATTAAACCACAAGTATCAACAATTTGTATTGGTATGGCTGCTTCAATGGGTGCATTCTTACTTGCAGCTGGTGAAAAAGGTAAACGTTATGCTCTTCCAAACAGTGAAGTAATGATTCACCAACCACTTGGTGGCGCACAAGGTCAAGCAACGGAAATCGAAATTGCTGCAAAACGTATTTTATTCTTACGTGACAAATTAAACAGAATTCTTTCTGATCGTACAGGTCAAGATCTAGAGGTTATCGAACGAGATACAGAGCGTGACAACTTCATGACTGCTGAGCGTGCGTTAGAATATGGTTTAATTGACAAGGTGTTAGATCGTAATACGTTAAGTAAATAAGATTTAGATGAAGTAGGTCCCAATCGAATTGATAGTGATTGGGGCTTTTTTGTTTTAGATTGAGGTCATATAAGCACTGGGTCACGGAGGTAGGAGATGGAGCTTATGTCTTATGTGATCAGTCGCGCTTTTTTGTAATTGAGTCACATCTTCTCTTTCCTGGTTTAGTCTTGTCCTGATTCTCGTACTATCGAGACATAAGTACTCTTTCCTACCCTTGGTTTGTCCCGATTGTCACACTAATGAGACACAAGGGCTCTTTCCTCACCTTTGTTTGTCCCGATTCTCGCACTATCGAGACACAAGGGCTCTTTCCTCACCTTTGTTTGTCCCGATTCCCGCACTATCGAGACACTTCTTCTCTTTCCTCCACGATTTGTGTCCCGATTCCATCACTATCGAGACACACCCTCTCTTCTCTCTCCCATTTGTGTCCCGATTCCCGCACTATCGAGACATATCCTCTCTTCCCTATCCTATTTGTGTCCCGATTCTCTCACTATCGAGACACATCTTCTCTTCCCTATCCTATTTGTGTCCCGATTCCCGCACTATCGAGACACATCTTCTCTTTCCTCCCCGATTTGTGTCCCGATTCCCGCACTATCGAGACATATCTTCTCTTCCCTATCCTATTTGTGTCCCGATTCTCTCACTATCGAGACACATCTTCTCTTTCCTCCCCGATTTGTGTCCCGATTCCCACACTATCGAGACACATCTTCTCTTTCCTCCCCTATTTGTGTCCCGATTCCCGCACTATCGAGACATATCTTCTCCTCCCTATCCTATTTGTGTCCCGATTCTCTCACTATCGAGACACACCCTCTCTTCTCTCTCCCATTTGTGTCCCGATTCCCGCACTATCGAGACACACCCTCTCTTCTCTCTCCCATTTGTGTCCCGATTCCCACACTATCGAGACACACCTTCTCTTCCCTCCACGATTTGTGTCCCGATTCCCGCACTATCGAGACACTTCTTCCCTTTCCTCCCCTATGATTGTCCCGATTCTCACACTATCGAGACAGAACTCCCACCACTTCCCCCAAAAACATAAAAAAAAGCAGACATTCTAATCAATGCCTGCTTCTTCTTATGAATTATCCTTCTTGTTGTACAAACTTGGCTAAAGCTTCAACAGCCTCTTGCTCGTCGTTCCCCTCTGCAATTAAATTAATAACTGCACCAGTGCTAACTGCTAAGCTCATGAGTCCCATAATACTTTTTGCGTTTACTTTTTTACCGTCTTTTTCTAAAAATACATCAGATGCAAAACGATTTGCTTCTTGAACAAATAATGCAGCTGGACGTGCTTGTAAACCTGTTTTAAGATTTACTTCTACTTGCTTTTCAACCATAATAATCTCCTCTTCTCTTCTTTAATTTTTTTATTTTTATTTTAATGAAAACGGTTGACCAGTTCTTAATTGCTCAGCTATTTGATCTAGCTTACGTAGTCGATGATTGATACCCGATTTGCTAATGGTACCACTAGATACCATTTCACCTAGCTCTTTTAACGTGACATCTTGATATTCAACTCTCAGCTTGGCGATTTCTCTTAGTTTATCCGGTAAAGCATCTAAGCCTATTTTATCATCAATAAAGCGAATATTCTCTACCTGTCTTAGTGCGGCACCAATTGTTTTGTTAAGATTAGCTGTTTCACAGTTCACCAGACGATTCACCGAGTTTCTCATGTCTCGAACAATGCGGACATCTTCAAATCGAAGCAGTGCTTGATGGGCACCAATGACATTTAAAAACTCTGTGATTTTTTCTGCTTCTTTTAAATACGTGATAAAGCCTTTTTTACGCTCTAACGTTTTGCTATTCAAATCAAATGTATTCATTAACTCACAAAGAGAATCGTTATGCTCTTTATATAGTGAGAAAATTTCAAGGTGATAGGATGAGGTTTCCGGGTTATTAACGGAGCCTCCAGCAAGAAATGCACCTCTTATATAAGAGCGTTTGCAACATTTCTTTTTCACAAGATCTTCAGAAATTCTATGATAGAAGGTAAATCCTTCATCTAAGATGTCAAGATCTTCTAATATCGACTTGGCTTCTTCAACAAGTCTTACAATATAAACATTGTTTTTCTTCAAACGCATTTTCTTTCGAACAAGAAGCTCAACTGATACTTGATATTGCTTTTTTAACAAAGTATAAATCCTTCTGGCAATCGCTGCATTTTCTGTTTGAATATCTAAAACCAGCATTTTGTTTGAAAATGACAGCGATCCATTCATTCGAATTAAAGCTGATAACTCAGCTCGTAAGCAGCATGGTTTTAGTTCTAGATTCGTTAATTCTTTTTTCGTTTCAGATGCAAATGACAACTCTGCACCCCATTCTTTACCTGGAACCCGTGTTAGTCTTCTTGAAGAATTCCATATAATAGCTTTGCAACTTTATTTGTGTCATGTCGAATGACACTATTCTCATAACAAACAATATTGTCTGTTATCACTTCAAGACCTAGTGATTTTAACCTTTCAATATCATAATGAACAGGCTTCGCAAGCTCCTCTTCATATAATGACTTTATGTTCTCAGGTATTTCTTCTTCATTTACGAGAATGGTATCAATAAATGATTCATTCATATGCTCATACAATGCTTTCACATGGTCACTTGCAGAATAATTTAATGTTTCTCCTGCCTGTGTCATCACATTACAGATGTATACCTTTTTCGCTTTTGCTTTGCAAACTTCTTCTCCTATTTTCGGTACAAGAAGATTCGGTAAGATACTTGTGTACAAGCTGCCTGGACCAATGACAATTAAATCAGCTTCTCTGATCACATCAATTGTTTCAGGAAGAGGCTCAATTTCGGTAGAATTTCAAAAACACCTTTTAATTCTTTTACCTGAGAAAGGAATTTTTGATTCTCCTGATACAATTGTACCATCTTCCATTTCTGCGTTTAACACAACACTAGAATTAGCAGCTGGTAAAACTTTTCCTCGTACATTTAAGACTGTACTCATTTCTTTAATTGCATGAACAAAATCACCAGTAATGTTCGTCATAGCAGCTAAAATGAGATTCCCTAAGGAATGGCCAATGAGATTATTCCCTTTATTAAAGCGATGTTGAAATAGCTCTTCAACGAGTGGTTCAACATCAGATAAAGCAGCTAATACATTTCGGATATCTCCAGGAGGTGGAATATTTAACTCATTTCGGAGCCTGCCCGAGCTCCCGCCATCATCAGCAACAGTCACAATGGCCGTAATATCAACAGGAAAGTGCTTTAACCCTCTTAATAAAACGGATAAACCTGTACCGCCCCCGATAATCACAACTTTAGGCAAATGTTCTGTCATCCTTAGTGATTCTTTCTCTTCTCAATATCTCGGTGTGAGACTTGAGTATGATAGTCTTGGTGAAAATGCTTTGCAAGATATTCAGCGAGTGTTACTGAGCGATGTTGACCTCCTGTACAACCAATCGCAATAACAATTTGACTTTTTCCTTCACGTTTATAATAAGGCAGCATGAATGTGAGCAAATCTATAAGCTTTTCAAGAAACTTTTGTGTTTCATTCCACTTTAACACGTATGAAGAAACCTCTTCCTGCAAGCCCGTTTTTGGCCTCATATGATCTATATAATGAGGATTTGGTAAGAAACGAACATCAAAGACAAGATCAGCATCGATTGGGATTCCATATTTAAATCCAAATGATGTTACATTCACGGTAAACGTGTGTTGAACACTTGATGAAAATTGCTTAAGGATTTTTTCACGTAACTCTCTTGGCTTTAAATCTGATGTATCATAGATTAATTGAGCTCTACCCTTCATCTCTTCTAACAGTTCTCGCTCTATGCCAATCCCTTCTAATGGAAGACCTTTAGAAGCTAACGGATGTGAGCGTCTTGTTTCTTTATATCTTGTGACAAGAGTAGAGTCTTTCGCATCAAGGAATAAAATATGGGGTGTTACCCATGAGTTTTCCGGTAAATCATCAAGTGCTTTGAACAAACTATCGAAAAACTCTCTTCCACGAAGATCCATAACTAATGCGACTTTATTCATTTTAGAGCCTGATTCTTTCATTAACTCCAAAAACTTTGGTAATAGGGTTGGTGGCAAGTTGTCCACACAGAAGTAACCTAAGTCTTCAAAACTTTGAATAGCAACTGTTTTTCCTGCGCCAGACATACCGGTAATAATTACCATTTGCACATCCTGCTGCTCGTTTTGCTCGACAGTCATTCCATCTCTCCTCCTCTCGTTTCTCCTGCTACATGTAACGTATCATAATTTTATTCATTCTTTGTAAATATTGTAAGAAAATATGCCGGTTTATTGTGGATCCAAACGATAAGATAGTAGTTCAAAATCTGGAGTATATGTAAAGGTCCCGTAAAGCATTCCTGTACCTTTCATCACATAATCCAGGATGTGGTGGTCTCCAGGTGCCATCGGTAACTCCTGAACCGCTTCTTTATCATGCCATTTAATTGTTCCTTCTTCTGATTCTCCTACATTCGTTCCTTGATAATCAGTCGCTAAGAAGGTAAACATCATCCATTCTGAAACAATATCTTTTCCGTCTTGTATGATGAACGTAAAAATACCTTTTAATTGAGGGTTTTTTATATAGATTCCTGTTTCTTCCCTATATTCACGTGTGACAGTATCCTTTACAGATTCTCCCAATTCCATTTTCCCACCGGGAGCTACCCACCAACCTCTTCTAGGCTTTTGTAGGAGAAGAACCTTGTTTCCTTCCATTAAGACGCAGTTGGTTACTCTTTGCAAATTCTTCACCTCTATTATTCACATGACATTGGAATTTTCCTCATTTTATCTCGAACTTTACTTTTGTTTATTATACTATGTTCAAATTATCTATACAACGAACACGATTAGCTTTTCAATTGGTAAAAAAAGAGGAATTTACTATATGTATATACGGATAAGATGGAAATCTGTTTCATTTTTTTAAAAAGAAATAAAAACAGGTTGAAGAACAAAAAAAGGGAGCACGGGAAAGGGCGCCCATGCTCGAAATTAAGTCTATTTATAAAAGGGGGTCAATTACTATTTATATAGTACCTCATAATTGTTTCACTCATGTTACAGGAGAGTTAAAACACAATTACGAAATTGTTAACCACCTTTCGACATTCTTTTACGTTTGAAATAATTATTTACTTACTTTAAGCTTTTCAACAAGTTCTTCTACATAGTGTTGAGCACTTTGAGCCGCAATACTACCGTCACCTGTAGCTGTCACAATTTGACGGAGCATTTTTTCACGGATATCTCCAGCTGCAAAAATCCCCTCAACTCTTGTTTCCATACGGTCATTTGTTTCAATATAGCCCATATCATTCGTAATCCCAAGGCTTTCAAACGGCTTTGATAATGGAACCATTCCGATATAGATGAACACACCATCTGTTTTGAATTCTTGCTCTTCTCCATTTTGTGTGTTCACTAAGGTCACTTTGCCAACCTTGCCGTCTACATCATGAATTTCTTTTACTGTATGATTCCAGATAAAATCAATCTTTTCATTATCAAATGCACGTTGCTGAAGAATTTTTTGCGCTCTTAATTCATCACGACGGTGAACAATTGTAACCTTTGAAGCGAATCGAGTTAAATAAACACCCTCTTCTACTGCTGAATCACCGCCACCAACAACAACTAATTCTTTTCCTTTAAAGAAAGCACCATCACAAACCGCGCAATAAGATACGCCACGTCCACCTAATTCTTTCTCTCCAGGAACACCGATTTTTTTGTATTCTGCACCTGTTGCAATAATGATGCTTCTTGTTTTATATTCTTTTTTCCCAGCTTTTACTGTTTTGTATTCTTCACCATCAATAATTTCCTGTATATCACCGTACGCATATTCTGCACCAAATTTTTTTGCATGATCAAACATTTTTGTTGATAATTCAGGTCCTAATATATGATCAAAGCCCGGATAGTTTTCAACTTCCTCTGTATTTGCCATCTGGCCTCCCGGTATTCCACGCTCAATCATTAACGTTGATAAATTCGCACGAGACGTATAAACAGCAGCTGTCATTCCAGCGGGACCTGCTCCTGCAATGATAACGTCATAAATTTTTTCTTCTGACACGTTGTTCACTCCTTAAAATGACCTTTACTTTGATTATCTGCCAATACGAGAAGACACATACACCCTTTTACTACCGTCTTCATCATTTTGCCTTATAGACATCGTATAAAATATAGTGAAATCATGCCATATTTTTGCTCATTTATGGAGCGCAAAGGGAATGTATTGATTTTCATGAACATAATTCCTTATATTCCCAACAAAAAACCCGCCCTCTCTCGGGCAGGTTTTATCATTAAGCTAAAATACTTTTCACAAGCTTTACATACTTTCCTACAGACGATACCGATGTGCCATACTCAGAAGCAATAACAGTTTGTGTAATTGCCTGGTTCGCTTGGCTTCTCCATACATAGTCCAGAGCAGCAGCCCAGCCTTGATAGTTTTTTAGCGAGTAATTTTGTTTATAAGCTTTCATTAAAATACGGAATGAGAACAAAAATAATTCATCATGCTCGGAATGAACGAATAAAGACTCTGCTATTTGATAGAGAGACGAGACCTGATCATATGAATCAAAATGTTTAGATAAAGCTAGTTTGATGAACTCTTTTTCCAGCTGTGATTGTGGGACAGCTGATGATTGATATTCATGTAGTTGATCGAGATTTTTTGTTTGTATGGCCAAGAAAATCGCGTATAGGCGCTCTTCTAGTGTCATATTGCTCACTCGCTGATTTGAATCAGCGTTTAAATTCCACGGCTCTGAGCCTGCTTTATCTTTGTTTTCCTTTAATACTCGCTCCCACATTTGCTCAGAGAATGATACATTTCCTGTAAAATAAGCTGCATATGACAGCCAATAGTAGAATACTTCATCACCTTCGTAGCCTTGTTTGTGTAGTGAACGAAGCCATTTGTATGCTAAAGGATAATAACCAACTAAAGCGAATGTTGCCCCCAATTTATAGCGATGCTCAAATAAAAGCGGGTGTACAGTCGATAGAGTATTTGCAAGCTCCTCAACCTTGTCATCCTGGCGTTCATAATAATAGAATACTAAAAGATTACAATAAGCATGTAAATTGCCTGGATTCCGTTCAAGGACAGTTTGAAGGTACTCTTTAGCTTTTTCCACTTCTCCAACATAAAAATAGGCTAAAGATAAGTTGTTGTGTGCCGACCAAAATTCAGGGTATTCAGCAACAATTTCCTCAAGAAGTAAAATCGCTTCTTCAAACTGACTTGTTTCAAGTAATGATTTTGCCGCATCCTGTTTTAAAATTAAATCATCAGGATCTTTTAAAAATGGCTCTTCATCATCATCTTCCATCGTTAAAAGATCAATAAGATCTTCATTTTCTTCAGTAAACTCACCATATGGCTCTTTATTTGCATATTCAGTCGCACACTTGTAGGCTTCCTGAAACAGTCCAAGATGTGCGTAATTATTTGCCATTAAATAATGACATTCCGTCATATCCTGATCAAGCTCTTCAAGTATGTGTGAAAGCAATTCATTTGATTGGCTGTATTTCCCCATATCTGTATAGATGGCTGCTAGCTGAGACAGCTTCATTGAGTCATTCGGATCTAACTCAATGCTCTTCTGTAAATATTTACTTGCCTTTTGATAGTTATATTCACGGTAAGCCTTGAGGCCCTTATTATAGTAATATTGTCCATCTTGGAGAAACGGGACAACCTGTGCTCTTTTTTGTTGTTTGCTCAATTGTCTTCCCACTGAGATCCTCCATTTCATTAAATTCCCGTACGTAAGTATACCATAAGTTTATATTTCTAAATAGATATTTATTAAGCCCTTTCTCACATTTAACAAATTACAAATATTTACACTTTGTTTGTTCATACTAGTACTAACAAACAAGGAGGATCGGACTATGGATAAAATGGAACATCATATCGACTTAACATCAGCGGAGCTTGCAGCACTGTGGACGTCCTATATGACAGAGAGTGCATCCAATCCAATATTGAAGTATTTCAGCAAAATTGTCGTAGATGAAGAAATAACACAGGTGATTAACTTTACTTTACAAAAGTCAACTGAACACCTTTCTACATTAAAAGAAATTTTTAATAAAGAGAACTACCCAATTCCCATTGGCTTTTCTGATGAAGATGTTAACTTTGATGCGCCGAGATTATATTCTGATACGTACATGCTTTACTTTATTCGCAACTTGGGTAAAGCTGGAATTGCTGCAGATGGAATGGCATTTTCTACGTCAGCAAGAAAAGACATTAGGGACTTATATTTTCACTATTTAATTGAAGCTGCTAAGGTTGAGGATGCAGCAAAAGAAGTCATGCTCTCTAAAGGACTCTTTATTCGTCCTCCATATATTGCAACACCAGATCACCCAGATATAGTCAAAAAACAAAATTTCTTACGTGGCTGGTTTGGTGATCGGAGAACATTAACTGCAGATGAAATTGCACATATTTTCATGAATCACACAAATAATGCAAATGGAAAGGCATTATTAATTGGTTTTGCCCAAACTGCAGGTTCTGAGGAATTAAGAAATCATTTTGTAAGGGGAATAGATTTAGCAAAATCAATCATGGAATCTTTAAGTCAACTACTAGAAGAAAGCACACTCCCCTCCCCTATGACATGGGATACGGAGGTAACTGATTCGACCATTTCCCCTTTTTCGGATAAATTGATGCTATTTCATGTTATGTCATTAAACGGAATAGGCATAGGGAATATTGGTGGCTCACTTGCTTTATCATTAAGACGTGATATAGCAGCCAAATATTTCAAAATGATAAAAGACATTGGATTATATGCTGAGGACGGTGTAAATATCATGATTAAGAACGGATGGTTTGAGAGACCACCTCAGGCTATTGATCGAGAATTCCTATCTAAAAAAAAGACTTAAAGGCAATCGGTATTTCGATTGCCTTTAAGTTTATTTTGTATGTCGTTCCTCTAATACTTTCAATACTTCATCTAAAGGTAACTTCTGCTCTCGTAATAAAACCATTAAGTGAAATAGCAGATCAGCCACTTCCCATTTCAACTCATCATGGTCGCGGTTTTTAGAAGCAATAATCACTTCCCCTGCTTCTTCCCCAACCTTCTTCAAAATTTTATCTACACCTTCAGTAAATAAGTAAGTTGTATACGAACCTTCTGGAAGCTCACTTTCACGTTCAGCAATTAATTTTTCTAGCGTATTTAAAATCTCGAAGCGATCTTGTGCAGGTGATACTTCTTGTTTATCAATTGTTTCACTAAAACATGTGTAGGCACCTGTATGACATGCTGGACCTTGAGGCTGAACAAGAACAAGTATTGCATCTTGATCACAATCATATCTCATTTCAACCACTTTTTGTATATTCCCAGACGTTGCACCTTTGTGCCAAAGCTCTTGTCTAGAACGGCTGTAAAACCAAGTTTCTTTCGTATCCAACGTTTTTTGTAACGATTCTTCATTCATATAAGCAAGTGTTAACACTTCTTTACTTGCCGCGTCCTGTACGATCGCCGGAACCAAGCCATTTTGGTCAAATTTAACGTTCATCGTACATTCACCCCCTGTTGATCTAAGTATGCTTTTACTTCTTTAACCGACGTTTCTTTGTAATGAAAAATGGAAGCAGCTAGAGCAGCATCTGCTTTTCCTTCTTGAAAAGCATGTAAAAAGTGGTCAGCATTTCCAGCTCCACCTGACGCAATAACTGGAACAGTGACTGCTTCACTAACCGCTTTATTTAGGGCGATATTAAATCCGCTTTTTTCTCCATCACTGTCCATGCTTGTAAGAAGAATTTCCCCGGCACCACGTTTCACAGCTTCTTTTGCCCATTCCACAACTTCCCAATCAGTTGCATTACGGCCACCATGAGTAAACACTCTCCAACTGCCTAACTCTTCATCATATTTCGCATCAATTGCGACAACGATACATTGAGAGCCAAAGAAACCTGCTCCCTCTGTAATAAGCTCCGGATTTACTAAAGCAGCTGTGTTTAAAGAAACCTTATCTGCACCTGCACGAAGAATTCTTTTCATATCTTCAAGTGAGTTAATTCCTCCACCTACTGTAAAAGGAATTGCTAGCTGAGCAGCAACCTGTTCTACAACATCGACCATTGTTTTTCGACCTTCATGAGAGGCAGAAATGTCTAAGAAAACTAACTCATCTGCCCCTTCTTGATCATAAAACTTCGCAAGCTCAACTGGGTCACCTGCGTCTCTTAGTCCTAAAAACTGAATTCCTTTTACAACTCGTCCTTCTTTTACATCTAAGCATGGTATGATTCGTTTTGTAATCATGATTGTTTTCCTACCTTTAAAGCATCCGCAAGAGAAAACTGATTTGTATATAGCGCCTTTCCTACAATCGCACCCGCAACACCTTCTTGCTGATATTCAGCAAGAGTCTCTAAATCTTTTAATGAGCTTACCCCACCAGAAGCAATTACTTCTTTTCCTGTTGCTTTTGCCATTTCAACGACCGCTTCCACATTAGGTCCAGAAAGCATTCCGTCTGTTGCGATATCTGTAAAAATAAACACCTCAGCACCTGCAGCAGCAAGCTCTTTTCCAAGATCTGTTGCTTTCACATTTGATGTATTCAACCAGCCCTCTGTTGACACATAACCATCTTTCGCATCAATACCAATTGCGATTTTTTCTCCATATGTAGCGAGCATTTTTTTCACGAAATCAGGATTAGAAATTGCCGCACTACCTAAAATCACTCGGTCAACTCCGTTTGAAAGGTAAAACTCTACATCTTCCTCCGTACGAATGCCGCCGCCAATTTGAATTTTAGCTGATAGTTTCGTAGCTGCATCTATTACATGCTGATGGTTAACAAGCTTACCTGCTTTTGCTCCATCTAAATCTACCATGTGAATCCAGCTTGCTCCCTGATCGTCAAACGTCTTCGCCATATCAAAAGGAGAATCACCATAGACTGTTTCCTTGTTATAGTCACCTTGAAGCAATCGTACGCATTTGCCGCCGCGCATATCAATTGCCGGATAAATAATAAATTGGCTCATCGTTTTTCTCCCTCCACAATGTTGATGTAATTTTCTAGAATGGCCAAGCCAAGCTCACTGCTTTTTTCCGGATGGAATTGCGTTCCATACACATTACCACGTCCAACAACAGCCGGTACCTCTACCATAGCTTGCCGTCGCTAACAATGTGTCTTGATCTGCTGCATCCACATAATAAGAATGAACAAAATAAGCATAACCACTTGAAAGACCTGCAAGTAACGGACTTTCATTATTCATATTTAAGTTGTTCCAGCCCATATGTGGCACTTTAAGTTGCTCACCGCCTGCTAACTCAGGTATTCTAACTACTTTACCAGGTAGGAAAGCAAGACCCTTCGCTTCCCCATTCTCAATACTTTCCTCAAAAAGTAACTGCATGCCTAAACAAATACCTAACAAAGGTTTGCCTTCTTCTACAACTTTTTGAATAAAGCTTGTTAAGCCTGTTTCGTTTAAAATGGACATTGCATCTTTAAAAGAACCTACTCCAGGTAAAATGTAGCCGTCAGCTTTAGCCAGTTCCTTTTCATCACTTGAAAGAATATAGTCAGCATTCATACGCTCCAACGCTTTACTTACGCTGTATAAATTACCCATTCCATAATCAATAATCGCGATCATGCTTATAACATCCCTTTCGTTGAAGGAAGTACCCCTTCCATACGTGGGTCAATACTTGTTGCCTCATCCAATGCTCTTGCTAATGCTTTAAAAATCGCTTCAATAATATGGTGTGTGTTATGACCGTAGTGAACAATCACATGTAAATTCATGCGTGCCTCAAGAGCCAGCTTCCATAAAAATTCATGAACATTTTCTGTATCGAATGTGCCGACTTTAGGACTTGGCAGTTCAGCGCGAAACTCAAGATGTGGACGATTACTCAAGTCAACTACAACCTGTGCTAACGTCTCATCCATTGGCACAAATGCATTTCCGTAACGCTTAATTCCGCGTTTATCGCCTAATGCCTCACGCAACGCGTTACCAAGGCAAATGCCGATATCTTCTGTTGTGTGGTGATCGTCAATTTCAACGTCTCCATTTGCATTTATCGTTAAATCAAATTGCCCGTGCTTTGTAAAAAGATCAAGCATATGATCCATGAATGGCACATCTGTTTTAAGAGATGATTGACCTGTTCCATCTATATTAAAAGACAGTGAAATTTGCGTTTCTTTTGTTTGACGTTCAATCGAAGCTGTTCTTGTCATATTCATTTCTCCTCCTTATTTAAGTCGTTCTTCCATTGCGCGGGCATGTGCTTCTAAACCTTCTAAGCGTGCTAGCTTTGCAACTTTTGAATAGTTATTTAAAAATGCTTTTTCACTATAAGAAATGATGCTTGATTTTTTCATAAAATCATCAACATTTAATGGACTTGAAAAACGTGCCGTACCATTCGTTGGCAACACATGGTTCGGACCTGCGAAATAATCACCAACTGGCTCAGAGCTATATCGGCCAAGGAAAATGGCTCCAGCGTGGCGAATATCATTTAAGCTTGCCAAAGGATTCTCCGTTAACACTTCAAGATGCTCAGGGGCAAGCTCATTAACAACCGCAATGGCTGTTTCCAAATCATCCGCAACATAAATATGACCGTATGCTTCAACTGATGCCTTCGCAATTTCCTTTCTAGGAAGAGTTTCTACTTGCTTTTTCACTTCCGCTTTCACTTCTTCAGCCTGCTTCATTGATGTTGTGACAAGGATACTAGATGAATTTTTATCATGCTCAGCCTGTGACAGGAGATCTGCTGCAATTTCGTTTGGTTTAGCTGTTTCATCTGCTAATACCACAATTTCACTTGGACCTGCAATCATGTCGATATCAACAATGCCGAACACTTCACGCTTCGCAAGAGCAACAAAAATATTACCAGGACCCATAATCTTATCAACTGCCGCAATCGTTTCCGTTCCATACGCTAACGCAGCAATTGCCTGTGCGCCACCAACTTTGTATATTTCAGCGATGCCAAGCTCCTTCGCCGCAACTAAGACGCCAGCTGGTAGTGTTCCCTGCTCATTTGGTGGAGACGTAATCACAATTCTTTTCACCCCGGCAACTTGCGCTGGAATGACGTTCATTAACACAGAAGATGGATAGGCCGCTGTCCCACCTGGTACATACACCCCGACTGCATCAAGAGCTGTAATTTTCTGTCCAAGCATCGTGCCGTTATCATCATAACTGATCCAAGATTCTCTTTTTTGCTTTTCATGAAAGGCACGAATATTAGCTGCAGCTTCACGAATAATTTCAACTAGTTCTTCATCAAGTGTTTCATATGCAGCTGTAAATTCCTCTTCGGTTACTTTAAGATTAGACAAGTTAACGCGATCAAATTTTTCGGTGTAAGAAAAAAGAGCTGAATCTCCTTCTCCACGAACTGTCGAAATAATTGATTGAACAATTTTACGTTGATCCTCTGTTCCCGTATCAATCGTTCTTCTCAGTGATACTTTTTTGTCTGTAATTTGAGTAATCTTCATTCTCTTATCCTCCAATTACTTTCGATAGACGTTCCACCAGCTCATCAATCGGTTCATCCTTCATACGATAGCTCACCGGATTTACGATAAGACGTGATGTAATATGGCAAATATGCTCAAGCTCCACTAAGCCATTTTCTTTTAAAGTTCGTCCTGTTGAAACGATGTCAACAATTCGGTCAGCTAAGCCTATTAAAGGGGCAAGCTCAATTGAACCATTTAGTTTAATAATTTCAACCTGCTCACCTTGCTCACGGAAATAGCTTGAAGCGACTTTTGGATATTTTGTTGCTACTTTTGGAGCAACATCTGATAGTTTGGCATTCGGAAGACCCGCAACAGCTAAGTAGCATTCGCTAATCTTCAGATCCAACACCTCATACACGTCACGATCTTCCTCAAGCATAACGTCCTTTCCAGCAATTCCAACGTCAGCCACACCGTGCTCAACATATGTGACAACATCCATTGGCTTAGCCAAGATAAAGCGAATATTCTCATTTGGAACATCTAAAATTAATTTTCTTGATTCATCAAACTCAGGAGGAAGCTGATAATCTGCTTTACGAAGCATATCTGCTGCCTCTTCAAAAATTCTTCCCTTTGGCATCGCAATCGTTAACACTTGACTCATCCTACAGCTCCTCCTTTCTTGATCCGATAAAATAGCTTACTTCTTCAAATTTCTTTGTATAAGCATCAACATCTTTAATGCCTGTGATATCCTGCATCACCACTCGTTTGCCATCTTCACGTAGTTCTGTTGCAAACGAAATCGCTTCTGCACGTCGTTCTTGGCTATAAATCACACATTGAAGCTTAGCCTCTTCTGTTTCATTAAGTGCTTCAATCAATCGATCAAGGTGAAGACCAAAACCTGTTGCTGGCGCAGCACGATTAAATTTCTCGAATAAGTGGTCATAACGTCCTCCATTTCCGATGATAAAACCAACATTGTCCGCATACACCTCAAATAAAACACCAGTATAATAGCTCATATGACTCACAATATTTAAATCTAACTTTAAGTAGTCTGTTACCTGATATGCTTCAAGCGCATTCCATAATTGAGAAACTTCTTCTAATGAACTTCGTGCTTCTTGAGAGGTAACAAGCTCCTTCGCCTCATCTACCTTCTCGATCCCACCACGTAATTTTAGTAATGTAAATAAACGTTCTTTATCAATTGATGATAATGGCAAGCCCTTCACATGCTCACGATAGCCAACATAATTTTTCTCATAAAGAAAACGTCTTAACACGTCTGCACGTTCTTGATTGCCAAGCACCTCTTTGAATAAGGCATTGGCATACCCAATATGACCAATTGCAATTTTAAAGTTCTTAAGTCCTGCTTTCTTTAAAACAGAAATCATTAAAGCAATCGCTTCAGCATCTGCGCTCGTAGTACCGTCACCAATTAATTCAACACCCACTTGTTCAAACTCAGCCGGGCGACCACCTTCGTTTTGCTGTGCACGGAAAACATTGGCAGAGTAAGCAAGGCGTTGCGGATAAAGATTATTAAATAATTTTGATGCAGCCACACGTGCAATTGGTGCTGTCACATCCGGACGCAGCACTAAAGTATGACCTTGTTGATCTAACAATTTAAAAAGCTGCTGATCTAAAATCGCAGACTGAACTCCGACTGTTTCGTAATATTCAAGAGTTGGTGTTTCAATAAATTCAAAACCCCAAGCTTCTATTTCATTCGTCATCGCACGACGAGTCTTCTTCTTCACTTCATATAAATTTGGTAATGTATCAACCATTCCAAGCGGTTTTTCAAACATAAACATAAGAGTCTGTACCCCCGTCATTGATTACTATCATTAATTTTCAGAATCCTTTACTTCGCTAATATGCTAATATACTACCAAAGTGAAGGAACTTTTTCAAGGAAATCATTCTTATTTTGGATATAAAAGGCTTTTGATTTCACGCGCTATTCTGACTTTTTTAGTTAAACAAACGTTTAATTAAATGGTAATAGAGTGGTGAAATGCCTGCGGTGTTGCTTATTTATTGGATTTAAATTTTATGAATGTCATTTCTAGGCTTACTGTTCTTGGTTTGGTTTTCATCGCGCTGATGAAGACCATTTCTCGAAACTTGCAGCTCCTGGTTTGGTCTTCATCGAACTTATGAAGACCATTTCTCGTGCTTACCACTCTTGGTTTGGTCTTCATCGAACTTATGAAGACCATTTCTCGTGCTTGCTACTCTTGGTTTGGTCTTCATCGAACTTATGAAGACCATTTCTCGTGCTTGCTACTCTTGGTTTGGTCTTCATCGAACTTATGAAGACCATTTCTCGTGCTTGATACTCTTGGTTTGGTCTTCATCGAACTTATGAAGACCATTTCTCGTGCTTGATACTCTTGGTTTGGTCTTCATCGACCTTATGAAGACCATTTCTCGTGCTGCTACTCTTGGTTTGGTCTTGATCGACCTTATGAAGACCATTTCTCGTGCTTGATACTCTTGGTTTGGTCTTCATCGACCTTATGAAGACCATTTGTTGTGCTTGCTACTCTTGGTTTGGTCTTCATCACCCTTATGAACGACACTACCAACACTTGCACCAACTATTTTGTCGTTCATCACACCCACAACAACACTCCAAAAGCTTGTCCACACCCCTACCTTAAAAAGAAAAGACTACTAGTCATGACTAGCAGCCTCTCCTCCCCTGTTTGCCAGCTCTTCTTTTGTATAGATGATTCTCATGGGGTTACCGCCGACAAATGCTCCTGCTGGGACATCTTTGTGAACAAGAGTTCCTGCTGAAACAATGGCCCCATCCCCGATGATCACACCTGGTAATATCGTTGAGTTAGCGCCAATTAGTACTTCGCTGCCAATTTCAACATCGCCGAGGCGGTATTCATTAATCAAATATTCATGAGCTAAAATCGTGGTATTATAGCCAATTACCGTGTTTCGACCAACCGAGATTTTTTCTGGGAACATCACATCAAGCATGACCATAAGGGCGAATGATGTTTGATCGCCAACCTTCATCCGCAAAAAAGTGCGGTACAGCCAATTTTTCATTCCTAAAAACGGGGTATACCTCGCAAGCTGAATCACAATAAAGTTTTTAACAACCTTCCAAAATGGCACGGTTTTATATACATGCCATAATGAATTTGCTCCTGTGACAGGATAACGTGTTGTTCTTCTCACCTTATTCCACTCCGACTATTGGTAATAGATCACTCATTGTTTCAAGTAAGTAATCGGGATTGTGGCTGCTAATGTAGTCTCTTCCTTTAATGCTCCACGCAACTCCCGCTGTTTTAGTGCCAGCATTTTTACCTGCCTCTACATCATGGTGATTATCTCCGACCATAATGGCTTCCTCAGGCTTTGATCCTAACTGCTCCAATGCTTTTAGAACTGGCTCTGGATGTGGTTTTGCATTTTCAACATCATCAAGCGTGACAACTACATCAAAAAACTGATCAAGCTTTGTTAATGTTAAGCCCATATTCACGGTGGCACGAATTTTTGTTGTGACAATACCTAGCTTAAAACCTTTTTCCTTCAATGTTTTTACTGTTTCAAAAACGGTCTCATACTCTTTTACAAGAACATCATGCTGTTCATGATTAAATTTGCGGTACACCTTCACCATTTCTTCCACTTTTTCAGCGTTAATGCTATTGAATGTATCATAAAGAGTTGGTCCTATAAACGGTAACACATCTTCTCTTTTATATTGATCCGGGTAATACCAATGTAAAGTATGGAGAAAGGATTCAATGATTAATTCGTTTGTATTGATTAATGTTCCATCTAAATCGAATAAGAGTGTATTAATTTTCATATGTCGCTTCCTTTCTTCTTGGTGCTGCTTCAAGTTTACGCCAAATTGCGGCAACTGTTATTGTTAAAATAATCGCTACTGATAAACGAATAGCTAGCAATGGCCAAACTGGAATGCCAAGTGGAATAAAGATTAATGTATCCTCAACAACAGCATGACAGGCTACTAGAAAAATAAAGGCTAATGTTAAATCTTTATAGCTAACACCATCTTCTTTTACCGCCTGAATCATCACACCTGCTCCATATGCTAAGCCAATTGTAAGACCTGCTACTAATGTCATCGATGTGTTTTCTTTCATCCCAAGCATGCGGGTAACAGGAGCCATCCATCTTGTAAATACCTTTAATAAACCTAAGTCTTTCATATATTGAATCACAATCATTAGCGGAATAACGATAAGTGCTAGT
Organism: Metabacillus endolithicus; assembly: GCF_023078335.1. GTDB lineage: Bacteria > Bacillota > Bacilli > Bacillales > Bacillaceae > Metabacillus > Metabacillus endolithicus. Next base: position 1,872,094 of record NZ_CP095550.1, read on the forward strand.
TGAACAACACCTAAAGCTGCCTTTTGTAAAGCTAATCCGATAATTTCCAGCCAACCATTTGGAGCTGCAGCTGTTTGACTAACAAATCCGTACTGAGCCATCTCACTTCCACCTTGCCAAACAAGGTTAATGATGATAGCAGAGCTAAAGGCAAGACCAAGCCTGACAAGCAAGATAATCCAAAGCTTCAACCCAACCTTAGCCGCAACAGATGATTCCACTAATAGATTGTGTGAAAATGATAGCATGGTGGCTAGTATAAATACTTCTTTTACACTTAAATCTAAAGAGAGAATTGCCCCAATTCCAGCATAAAGATTTAGGAAATTTCCGATAACCAATGGAATGGCCGCTTCTCCCGAAAGCCTCGAAGATCCCCATTAGAGGTGAAATAAGCTGAACAATCCAATCAAGGATTGGCGTATACTGCAGCAAGCTCACGACTAATGTAATGGGAAAAATAACCTTTCCCAGTGTCCAAGTGGTTTGTAAGCCTGATTGCAGACCGGTTTTAAAGCTTTTCCCCATTTCAACCCTCTCCCTTGATGTTTACAAAACTTATTGACTCGTATCTAAATATCTTTCTTTAGAATAGCCTTTTATTCGTCTGAAGATGATAATACCCACAGCAACAGCAACAAGTACAATTGAAATAACTTGCGCAATTCTTAACGTTTCTGTCAGCATTAAACTGTCAGTTCGAAGTCCTTCAACAAAAAATCTCCCTATTGAATACCAAATCACATATGTTAAGAAAAGTTCCCCGCGTCTGAAATTCGCTTTTCTTAGTAGCATTAATCCGATAAATCCAGCAAGATTCCATAATGATTCATATAAGAAAGTTGGGTGATAATATTGCCCATTAATATACATTTGGTTCACAATGAAATCTGGTAAAAACAATCCTTCTAGAAATTCTCTTGTGACAGGTCCACCATGTGCTTCTTGATTCATAAAATTACCCCAGCGTCCAATTGCCTGCCCAAGAATAATACTCGGTGCTGCAATATCAGCTAGCTTCCAGAACGAAAGCTTTTTCACTTTGGCATAAACCGCTCCAGTTATAATTGCTGCGATTAATCCACCATGAATGGCTAGACCGCCATTCCAGATTTTTATAATATCGCCCGGGTTTTGAGAATAATAATCCCATTGAAAAATAACATAATAGGCTCTTGCTCCTAAAATGGCAATTGGAATCGCAAACAGAACAAGATCAACAAATGTGTCTTTATGCAGCCGCGTCGTTCACTTTCTCTTACAGCAATAAGTAAGGCAAGCAATGCTCCCAAGCCGATAATCACACCGTACCAATGTACTTGAATCGGACCTAATTCAATTGCTATCGGGTTAAGTGGCTTAATACTTTCTTCCATTTCTTCAACTCCCTGCATATGTAGTTTCTATGTATATCCATCTTTTAATTACCTTTGACCAACCATCCTTATTTTACTTTTTATCAATCAAGAATACTACCTTATTATTCCAAAACAATAGAACCGGAGCGATGACTCCGATTCCACATAGTTGGTTAGTATTCCTTATTCTTCCTCGTTGTCTCCATCTTCAATTACACCGGCAAGCTTATTTGTAAATTGTTCCGCTGCATTCACACCCATTCGTTTTAAACGGTGATTCATCGCAGCTACTTCGATAATAACAGATAAGTTACGTCCAGGACGAACAGGAACTGTTAGCTTTGTAATATCTGTATCAATAATTCTCATTTTATCTTCTTCAAGACCAAGGCGGTCGTATTGTTTATTTTGATCCCATAGTTCTAAGTTAATCACAAGCGTAATACGTTTAAAGCTTCGAACTGCACCAGCACCGAATAGAGTCATTACGTTGATGATTCCTAGTCCTCTAATTTCTAATAAATGTTCAATAAGCTCAGGTGCACTTCCAATAAGCGTATCCTTATCTTCCTGACGAATTTCTACACAATCATCTGCAACAAGACGATGACCACGTTTTACAAGCTCAAGAGCTGTTTCACTTTTACCAACACCGCTTTTTCCTATAATCAAAACACCCACACCATAAATATCAACTAACACTCCATGAACAGCAGTTGTTGGGGCAAGTTTTCCTTCAAGAAAGTTCGTCAAATGACTTGATAAACGGGTTGTTTTCATCGATGAACGTAACACAGGAACTCCTTCACGTTCAGAGGCATCGATTAGCTCCTGAGGAGTTTCCATTTCTCTAGTCACAATAATGGCAGGAGTAATATCTGTACAAAGCTCGTCCATACGATGCTTTTTCTCTTGTGCGGAAAGCTGGTGAAAAAATGATAATTCCGTCTTACCGAGTAACTGAACACGTTCTTTCGGATAATATGTAAAAAAACCAGCCATCTCAATACCAGGACGTGACAAATCACTTGTTGTAATTGGACGATTTATTCCTTCTTCTCCACTAATCACTTCAAAATTAAATTTGTCAATAAGATCCTTTGTGCGAACTTTTGGCACGGTGTGTCCTCCTTTATTAACTAGAAAGAAAATCTTTCTATGTTCATTAATATATGTTTAAATCCTTGCTAGTCTTAAGTTTCTTACACCAAATACTTGTTCATCTGGAAAGAAAGACTTCTTTTTCTATTCTAGCATTAGTATCCTGCTTTCCAAAACTATTTATTAGATAATTAAAAAACTCTCCTACTGGTGAGCCAGCAAGGTGTCGTAGCTACTACTTCAAACTTAATTAACATATGAAAAAATGGTGCATTTCATCATGAAATGCACCATCATTTATTAACGAACGAATCACACCAAAACGTAACATCGTTCTTACCATTTTCTTTTACTTCATAAAGGGCGTTATCAGCTCTTTTAATTAATTCTTCTGATGTTAATTCAACATCATTATAGATTGAGATTCCTATAGATGCTGTAATACGGATTTGATGATGTTCAAATAGTATTGGTTGTTTTAGCTCAACTTGAATTTGAGAAGCAATTTTTCGAACAACTTCCTCATCGCTTGGAATAGAAACAATAATAACAAATTCATCACCACTTAAGCGGCAAACAATATCTTTATTTCGAATACTATTTTGAATTCTCCTAGAAAATTCAATCAAAATGGCATCACCGCCAGCATGTCCGAACGTATCATTTACTTGCTTAAAAGAATCAATATCAAGGTACATTACCGCCATTTCCATTGAGTGAACCTTAGACTTTCTCATTTCATCTTTTAATAATTCATTAAAATAATATCGATTTGGCAGGCCTGTTAAGGAATCATGAAAAGCTAAATTTCTTAATTCTTCTTCATACTTTTTACGTTCGCTAATATCTCTTGACACAATAATCGTTCTCTTTTTATTTTCATCAACTACATAAGAACCCCTTAATTCCATCCATATTAAACAGCCACTTGCATGTTTATAACGAAGCTCTGTTTCTAGAACTGTATTTGTTTTTTCTAGCTGTTCAACCAAGTTCATAAATGAAAGAATGTCATGTTCAGAAATGAATGCTGAAATATTCTTGTCCAAACATTCTACTGATGAGTACCCTAACAACGGTTCTGAGGAAGGTGAAACATATGTGATTGATTTTTGATCATCAAGAATCATAATTAAATCTGACGTATGATCGGCAATAAATCGATATTTTTCTTCACTTTCCCTTAACTTTCTTTGAGCCTCAATCTGTTTGGTTACGTCCTTATACATTCCAACCGTGCATACTAGCTCCCCATTATGATTATGCACAGGACAGTAGGAGGATACAATATCAATCACTTTCCCTTCCTTTGTCACTCGTTGTGCTTCATGATATTTAATGATTTCACCTTTTTTCATTCTTTCTAAAAAGCCTTTTTGCTTCTGAAGTGTTGGAAGAATTGGAGGATGAGGGTTACCAATTAATTCTACAGTGCTGTAACCAAGAATTTCTTCAAATGCAGGATTTGCTTTTAATAGAGACCCATCCGGAGCAATTAAAAAGATGGCATCATTTGTATTATTCCAAATGATTTCAAGCTCATCAATGGAGGTAATTTCTTTATGATCTGATACGATGTAACGTTTGTTTGAGTTCAACACAATTCCCCCGTAATATATGTAAGAAATAGAACGTTAGTTTTTATCCATTTAATTATAATAAAAAATATCAAGAATAGGAAAGTTATAACATGTTAAATTTTAACTTTTTCAAACATCCCGCTACTCTAGCCTATCAAAAAGTCTATATACATAGTGAAAGAATAAATGAAAGTGGAGGTTTTAGCATGAAGATCATGATCGACGCTGGACATGGCTACAGCACCCCTGGTAAACAAACCGTTGATGGTATGAAGGAATATGAATTTAACCGAGCCGTTGCCATTGAAATGAAAACAAGATTTACTAGCTACGAAGGTGTCACAATTCTTTTTTCACACTCAGACGAAAAAGATGTCCCTCTCAACGAAAGAACAACAAAGGCAAATCAAGCAAAGGTTGATTTATTTGTCTCCATTCATGCAAATGCACATGGCAATGGAAAGGAATGGACTTCTGCAGAAGGAATTGAAACATTTATATATACCTCCAGACCAAAAACTGCCCTTGGATTGGCATCAAAAGTACAAGAAGCATTGGTTCACCGGACCTGTCGGAAAAATCGAGGAGTGAAATCAGCAGGCTTTCATGTTTTAAAAGCAACAAAAATGACAGCCATTCTCTGTGAATGTGGGTTTATGACAAACAAAACAGAGGCAAAGCTATTGCGGACTGCTGCTTATCAAAAAACATGTGCCGAGGCAATTTTTGAGGGAATTGAATCATATTATAAGCTTAAAAAGTAAACAAAAGAGTGATGAGATCAACCTCATCACTCTTTTTGATATGCCACCTTTTCACCTGCTAGATGTTTATAAATGTTCACTTCAAAATAAGTCGTTGAAATCATCTTCTTTGTTCTCTTCACATTAATGTCCATTGTAAACTGTTCTTTATCTGGATATTTCTTTGGATCATAATAGTGATACTGATTCAAATAAGGAGAATAGGCCCCAACATCAATTGAGTTTGTTTCCTCATCAATATGGAGCAAGCGTAAAAAACCATTTCCTCCTTCTCCACCTTTTTGATAATCCGCAAGAATTTGATATACCTTCCGATCAACATCTCCATCTTGATCATCATCGAGCTCATCGACCTTTAGCTGACTGCTATGATAATGACCACATAGAACAGCAACAACATTTTCATTTGGAACAACCACTTTTTTAAACAATTCATTTCCTTGACGACTTCGTTTTCCGTTCTTTTTTAAATACTCGTGAAACGAGAGAATCGCTGTTCGATCAGAATGTCGCTGAAGAACCTTATTCATCCATTTTATTTCTTCTTCCCCGATATCCCAGCCCATATAAACAAAGATATAATCCTTTCCATTTGCAGAAATCAAGTCATAATGACCTCGATTATCATCATAAGAGCCACCATAATAGGATTTATGTTTAAACCGATGTTCGCCAAAATACTGCTTATATTTTTTGAAATCGTCTCCTTCATCATGATTGCCCGGGAGAACTCCATAAGGTATCTTCGCAACATCTAATGTATTCATATAGGCACTTGCTCGTTGCCATTGCTTTTCATCGTGAGCTTTATTGACAATGTCGCCGGTATGAAACACATAACGAATATTCATCACATCTTTGTTTTGAGCAATCCATTCTGTAATGCTTTTAAAAATGGCGGGATAATCCTGTGCATAATATTGAGTATCTGTCATCCAAACAAACGAATAATCATAGCTTTTTCCGTGTTTCGGAAACTGGTCCTGTACAATCACACTAATTTTACGGTCTTGCACGTATTCATCTGCTTTTATCGTTCCATTTAAAGCAAATTCTTCATCACTTGCTACAGTGCCATCAAGCTCCGTCCACTTTTCGTTTGCCACATTCCAGGCATACATGGTGACTTGCCTTCCCGGAAGTGACTTTCCCTCCCAATGAAGTGTTACCTTATCCGCCGGTTTTATATTTCGGTTCACTTTTACGTCAAAGCGGTGATAAGGAAATTTCGTGACAGAGTCTGTTCGATTCACATCACTGTTTTTCTCTATTAGCGAAAGATATTTTTTATAGGAAAACTCTTTTTCACCCTTGGGAGCAAAAACTTTAGGTGGTTCTGTTGATGTTGCATTTTCACTGATCACAAGTGATTCTTGATTAATCGAATTATACTGATCAGCATGATAGTAATTTTGTACCACACTCACTTCCTTGCTAAGTGAAGGCTGGTACTGATGATCAGAAGGAAATGCTGCAGGTAAAAGAAAGGTCATACAAAGAATTGAGATAAGCTTTTTTAATCGTTGTTTGAACATGCTACTCACCCAATACTAGTATGTGCAGGATGAGGCAGTTTTACCAAAGGTTGATGAAAGAAGTACTTTTAGTAATTGTCTGTTAAATTTACCTGATGAATTCAATGTCGTTGTTAAGAGTGATTGATGAAAGTTTTCACAGTACCGCACTTGTTATTACATCTCTAGTATAAATCGTACTCCTTTCTAAAATTATTGTTTTTACCGAATAACTAATTAAGGTTGATTGGAGTGGCAGGTGCGAGACTCCTGCGGGAGCAGCGGGACAGGTGAGACCCCTCAGACGCAAGCGTCGAGGAGGCTCACCGCACGCCCCGCGGAAAGCGAGCAACCTAGAGCGGAAATCAACCTACACAACACTCGTTACATAGTAACAAAGTCTATGAGACTAAACTAAAAAAGAGCAAGACAACTCTCACTCTTTTTAAACAAACGTTTATTTATCCTTCTTCATCGGCTCGACAATGCCCTTTTGAATCATCAAATGAATAATGGAAATAAAAACCGATGCTAGTAAAGCTGTTCCAAAGCCATCAATCACAAAAGAATCTCCCATTAATCCTTGAGCGATCATAAGAGTCACTGCATTAATGACAAATAAAAACAAGCCTAGTGATAATACCGTAACAGGTAATGTTAATAAAATTAAAAAGGGTTTTACTAACACGTTAAGAATAGACAAAAGTAAGCTTGCTCCCAAAGCTGCTGCAACACCACTCAATTGAAACGAATCAAAAAATCCTGCTACAACAATTAATATGAGCGCATTTACTAGAATACTTATTAGCCATCTTGTCATCTTAATAATCCGTTTCTTCTGGTATTAAAAAGATCGAGACAATATAAATCAATGCCAATGGAAAAAATCCTGTAAAGATTAATAAAACAACGAACAATATTCTTAATAGTGATGCATCAATACCTATATAGTTTGATAAGCCTCCAAGTACACCTGATAACTTCCGATCATGACGTGATCGAAACAATCTTTTCATTTTCCATCATCCTTATTTATTTAATTGTAATAGATCCTGTTTTTGAATCTGCAAAAACAGTTAATTTCGCTTCGTGTGCTGTTCGAAATTTCAGTTCTTTTTGAATGGTTTCATTCTTTTCAAATGAAACATCTACATTTCTTACTTTTGTGGAAAGAGTCCCTAAATTTGACTTTAATTCCCCGATCATTCTGGTATCCTCAGGTACATGAATATCAATGTTGCCTGTTGTTGTTTTGGCATAAATAGTTTCACAATTCTCATCGTTTAAAGTGAGCTGTACATTTCCATTGAAACTTTGCGCATCCACTTTTTCAGCCGAACCATTAAACTGAATCAGGCCACTAATTGTTTCTGCTTCTATTTTACCAAAGCTTGAGTTTGCTACTTTAATTTGTCCATTCGCTGTTTCAAATTCACCTGTTGTTGCTTGTATATCCGAGAAGGAAAGAACACCATTTGCTGTTTTCGCCTTGATTGTCCCTACTTTTAAACCTTCCCCTCTTATTGGTCCATTAAACAACTTGATCTTTACTCTTTCATAAGATTGCTGCGGTACTCTTATATACACATTGATTTTCATCATTTTTTTCTCTGTAAAGAAAATAAAACGATTTCCTTCCATTTGGCAGTCAACACCTGTTAAAAAAGTTTCCCTTGCCTGTTCATTGTTTTCAACTCGATAAACTTTCACATCACATTCGACCCGAATATCTTCTTCATTCCATGGTTCAACTATGACACTTCCATTTGGAAGATGAATGTCAATATCCCGAAAATCAGAGTCTTGAAACTGAAAAATATGTTTAAGATCAATAGATTTACCAAAGTTTAAATCCAAGTCCATATCCTTTACTTTTTTCACAGCAGAATCAACCCAATCCATCAGCTTATTTCCTAATGATTGCTGTTTTGAATCATTTGCGTTATGTTGTTCTTGCTTATAATCAGCTATGACCTCAGTTGAAAGAGCTGTGATCTTCTCTGCCTTCACTTTTTCTTCATTTTCCAATGATTCTATTAATGAAAGAGCCTCAACTGCAGATAGCTTCCCTTCTTCTACCAACTTTAAAATTCTAATTTTTTGATCCTTCATGAACATTCCTCCTCAGATATTTTTTGTTTTTTAATCCCTAATTAAAAGCTGTATTCCTTTTACAATGTTCCAAATCCCAACAATCAAATTAATCAAACCTACAAAAAGAAACCCAAAAATGAAGGATAAAAATATTCCCTCCTGAGAAGAGTCAGCTCCTGCTGAAAAGAAGAGTACCATGACCACACCGATCAGTGACAAAAACGGTATGATATGTGACACGAGTGCTTTTTTCGCATGACTCTTAACTTCCAACTGATCAACAATAAAATAAATCGCAATCGGTAACAAAAAAGGCGCAAAGAACACGCTAAAGTAATTCAAAGATGCTAAGAATCTATTTGTTTTATCCATTTGTTCTTTTCACTCCCTTATCATTAATACGTATGAAAAGATAAGAGGTTTCAGGCTTTGATATGTATTTTTTCTACTTACCCTAAATTATTTATGATCTAAATAAAGTTTGAAGAGCACTCCCTTTTAACTTCTTTATATGTATTCATCTTGCTTGAAGACCATGCAAAATTGGTATATGATGGATATAAAAACATATACTAAAAGACGATTGGTGAACGATCACCAACCGCCTTTCATTGTTTCAGTTACTCCGCAGTGCAAGTTGCGGTGGCTGAGGCTTGTAGAACATAATACGATTAGCTCACTACCTTCATCGCCAAATGTCAGGGTGGGGCTAGTCGTTTTTATTTCCGCTGTTTCCTGTTGCGGCTATAATCGAAACGACCAGAGCGGCAAATGCAATCATCGTATCCAACTCATCACGTGTGATGTACAAGGCATCACCCCCGATCTGCCCCGGGAGTAACCACCGCAGCCCAACCCCTGCATAGTAACTTGTTATATTATACCATTTTTAGAAGTTACTTTTTATCTCACTATATACCTATCTCCTGCTAATTTATAATTTAAATTTATTCACAACGATCTTTAATTCCTCTGCCATTTGCGCAAGAGCTTGAGCTGATGCATCAATCTCTTCCATCGAAGCCAATTGCTCTTCAGCAGAAGCTGCTACCTCTTCAGAGCTTGCCGCATTAGCTTGGGAAAGTTGAGATATTTCCATAGCTGAATTGGTAATTTCATCAATGCTAGCCGAAATTTGTTGAACAGTTGCTGTTACCTGTTCAATTTGCGGAGTCATATTTCTTGTACTAGAAAGGATTTGCGTAAACTTATTTGATGTTTGTTCTGATACTTTTACTCCTTCCTCAACGTTTGTGACAACTTCATTCATGATGTTCACTGATTCAACCGTATCACTCTGGACTAAAGCAATTAACTCTGCAATACTTTTTGTAGATGCTTGTGATTGCTCAGCTAATTTCCTCACCTCATCTGCCACAACAGCAAAACCTTTACCATGCTCACCAGCTCTTGCTGCTTCAATCGCTGCATTTAAGGCTAATAAATTTGTTTGTTCAGCAATACCACTGATCACATCTAATATGGAGCCAATTTCTTTTGATCGTAGTGATAATGACGTCACTTTTTCATTTGAACGACTAATAGACTCAGAGATAAACTTCATCTGTGCTAAATTATTTTCAACAAACGTTCCGCCTTCCTCAGCTTCTTTTGTTGTTTGTCGTGATAGTTCAGACACATTTGCTGAGCTTTCAGAAATATGTTGAATTCCTTGTAAAACCTCTTGTAATGAAGTTGTGTTGCTTTCTAATTTTGTTGTGGTTTCTTCAGCTCCACTCGCAATCTCCTGAATGGCAGATGAAACAGTTTCTGTTGCTCTGCTTGATTGTTCCGCACTTGCATTCAATTGCTCTGCTGATGCCGCTACTTGATCAGAGCTTGTAGAAATCGAACTAATCATTTCCCTTAAATTATCTGTCATTTGCTCAAAAGACTCGTTTAGATAATAGATTTCATCTTTACTCTTAATCTTTAATTTTTCTACGTTTAAATCGCCTGCAGCTACTTGTTTTGCTATGTTTCCTAATTTCACAACAGGTCGCGATATGAAAATAGATATAACAACACCGCACGCAATAGCAAATAATAGGGCAAAAATGCTTAAGATCAACACTTTCACTCTTGCGTTATCTGATGATTCCTGCGTTTCCTTAAATCGAACTTCTAATATTTCTTTTATCCAATTATGCATTGAAAGGGTATCTTCTGTTAGACGATTGCTTATAGGAACGATTTGTTCTAGCCCTTTATCAATCGCTGTCTCTTTATCAACTAAACTTTCATCCAGAATTTGATTTGCCTTTTCTCTAAACTCAATATTCGAGTTCTCAATTGTATTCAAGCGATCAACCGTTTCCTGCAAGGTAGATAATTCTTTCCCTTTTAAAATTGCCGCATTAATACGATCATTCGCTTCATTCATTTTGTCTCGGTAACTATTATCACCATATAATAAAAATGCACGATAATATCCTGATTGTAGCGCTGAATCGGTTTGAATAGATTGAGTAATTGCACGTACCTCAGCAACAGTTTCAACGATATAATTGTATGACTCATTTGACTGCTTCATATTGGAATATGAGACATATGAAGCTATTCCAAAGATCAATGAGACGATTAGGAAGCTTCCTATTAATTTCTGTTTTATTGTTAATTTCATGATGTAAATTTCTCCTTTTGTCTTGATTTAATAAAAAACAAAAAAACACCTTTAATCCAAGCATACACCTCTTGGAATTAAACGCGTTATTAGCAAGTGGCAGGTTCGCTACCCTAATACCAGTATCTCTTACTTATTTCCAAATTAAATATTATAAAGTAACAGGGTCGCTATTCTTTCCTAATATTTACTTCATTCTTAGGTTTTCTGATTAGCCATTACTAACACTGGCATAATTGGTTAATAACTGCGGCCTCCCCAGTAAGTAACCTTGTCCTAATGGAATGGAAAGGCTTTGAGCTATCTCTAAGTCTTTTATTGTTTCTATACCTTCGAGAATGACACTAATATCATATCGTCTGCAATACTCTAATATTAAATAGATAAAAGCCTGTTTTTTCTCTGAAAGGTGTAAATCCTTAGAAAAATAACGATCGAGCTTTATATATTCAGGATCAAGCTCAATAATATCTTGTATATACGCTTTCCCCTTTCCTACATCATCAAATGCAATACTTATACCATAACTTCTTAGAGTATCAATTCTCTCTTTCAATTGATCAAGATCTCTTACAGTCTCAACCTCAGATAATTCAAATGTGATATTTTGATTGGATAGCAACTTTTCTGTAGCTAACTTGTTTAAGAAATCCGAAAATCCATGATTAAAAATAGTTGATGGAAAAATGTTTAGAAATAGCTTTTCATTTGATTCATTCGTACGAAACGTTTTTAGAGCTTTGTAAACGGACAGAGTATCTAGTTGAAATAATTGCTTGTTTATGATTGCTTGTTGAAAGAACAATTCCGGATTAGTAAAATCATTAGATCTTAGAAGTCCCTCATAACCAATCCTTTTCTTATCTTTTAATGAAAAAATAGGTTGAAAATGATGGTAGATGTTTCCTTCGTTGATCGGCACGTAAATCCCCCCTTTGTTAAGACAAAAAAGTGAACGAGAAGAATACTCGCTCACTTTACAATAGTAAAATATTCTCCGGCGGCTAGGCTACCATAGTAGATGATCTACCTTAGGTCCTTGGCTTTGCGCCCTTATCTTTCAATAAGTTTGCCATTATCATTTTATAGGTCTATTATACCACATCAAATTATTACAATTTCACCAACCGTTCGACAAATAATGACATTTTTACCATTAACTATTTTAACTCCACTTCTTAGGTATGAAAAATGAAAAATGAGGCTGAACATATCATTTCAGCCTCAACCTTAAATTAACCAAATTAACTTTGCGCTACTTCTTCTTTTTCTTTAATCAAATTTCTCATTCGCTCACGATCGCGCTCTATAATTGGTTTTAAATATTTACCTGTATAAGATTCTTCATTGTTCATAATATCCTCTGGTGTACCAAAGCCAACAATCTGACCACCTTTGTCCCCACCTTCAGGACCAAGGTCAACAATATAATCGGTGCCTTTAATAACATCAAGGTTATGCTCGATGACAAGAACGGTATCACCATTATCCACTAGGCGCTGAAGAACTTTTAAGAGTCTGGCGATATCATCAACATGCAGTCCTGTTGTTGGTTCATCAAGGATGTATAGTGATTTACCTGTTGAACGTCGGTGCAGCTCTGATGCAAGCTTCACCCTTTGTGCTTCCCCACCGGAAAGAGTGGTTGCCGGTTGGCCAAGAGTAATGTAACCAAGTCCTACATCAAAAATCGTTTGCAGCTTTCGTTTAATCTTAGGAATATTTTCGAAGAACGTTACTGCATCTTCGACTGTCATTTCTAAGATATCAGAAATATTCTTTCCTTTATAAGTAACTTCCAATGTTTCACGGTTGTATCGTTTTCCATGACAAACCTCACATGGTACATACACATCAGGAAGGAAATGCATTTCTATTTTAATAATTCCATCTCCACGACAGGCTTCACAGCGACCACCTTTAACATTGAAGCTGAAGCGGCCTTTTTTATAGCCTCTGACCTTTGCCTCATTAGTTGTTGCAAACACATCACGTATGTCGTCAAATACACCTGTATATGTTGCAGGATTAGAACGCGGTGTCCGACCGATCGGTGATTGATCAATATCTATCACCTTTTCAAGTTGTTCAATTCCTTTTATTTCTTTGTGCTCACCTGGCTTTGCCTTAGCATTATGAAGCTTTTGCGCCAGAGATTTATGCAGTACTTCGTTGACTAATGTACTTTTTCCTGATCCTGATACACCAGTAACAGCAATAAACATTCCCAACGGAAATTTCACATTCACATTTCGCAGGTTATTTTCTTTGGCACCTTTAATTTCAATATATCGACCATCAGGTTTTTTACGCTCATATGGTAAAGGAATAAACTTTTTCCCAGATAAATATTGACCTGTTAATGAGTTTTCATCACTCATGACTTCTTCAGGTGTGCCTGCAGAAATAACTTGTCCACCATGTATGCCTGCACCAGGACCAATATCAATTAAATAGTCAGCAGCAATCATCGTATCTTCATCATGTTCAACGACAATTAGTGTATTTCCGATATCACGCATATTTTGCAGGGTCTGAATGAGACGATCGTTATCACGTTGATGAAGTCCAATTGATGGCTCATCAAGTATGTATAAAACACCTGTTAAACGTGAGCCAATCTGGGTAGCGAGACGAATTCGCTGTGCTTCTCCACCAGATAAGGTTCCAGCTGCACGATTTAATGTTAAATAATCTAAGCCAACATTATTTAAAAAACCTAGCCTCTCGCTAATTTCTTTCAAAATCAAATTCGCGATTGTCATCTCTTTTTCTGTTAGAGATAAATGTTGGAAAAATTCAAGTGATTCCTGCACAGACAGCTTTGTTAGCTCTCCAACATGGTTTCCCTGAATTAACACGGCAAGTGATTCCTTTTTCAAACGATGCCCCTTACATGTAGGACAGTTTTGCTGACCCATGTATTTTTCCATTTGCTCACGGATAAAATCAGAGCTCGTTTCTTTGTAACGTCTTTCAACATTGCGAATAACGCCTTCAAACTGAATATAATTTTCTCGAATTTGTCCGAAGTCATTTTCATAACGGAAATATATTTCCTCGCCATCGCTGCCGTAAAGGATTTTATCTAGCAGGTGCTTTGGAATGTCCTTCACTGGAATGTCCATGTCAATTCCGTAGTGATCGCAAACTGCTTCAAGCATTTGCGGATAATATTGCGAACTAGTTGGTTCCCATGGGGCGATTGCATGCTGCTTAAGAGTTAAGTCTTTATTGGGAATAACAAGATCTAGATCAACTTTAAGCTTTGAACCGAGACCATCACATTCTGGACATGCTCCAAACGGGCTATTAAACGAGAACATTCTTGGCTCAAGCTCACCAATTGAGAAACCACATTGCGGGCAAGCATGATGCTCACTGAAAAGCAGTTCTTCTTCACCCATCACGTCGATAATGACTCTTCCTTCTCCAAGACCTAAAGCTGTTTCTAATGAATCAGCAAGACGTGAAGCTACACCTTCTTTGACAACAATTCGGTCAATTACGACTTCGATTGAATGCTTTTTATTTTTTTCTAACGAGATTTCTTCCGAGATTTCCTGCATCTCTCCATCTACCCGTACACGGACATAGCCTTGTTTTTTAATGTCCTCGAACACTTTAACATGTGTTCCCTTGCGACCTGACACAACTGGAGCAAGCACCTGTAGCTTTGTCCGCTCTGGATACTCTAGAATACGATCAACCATTTGTTCAATGGTTTGGGACGATATTTCAATGTTATGAATCGGACATGTTGGACGCCCGACTCTTGCGAAGAGAAGACGCAAATAATCATAAATTTCCGTTACAGTCCCAACCGTCGATCGTGGGTTTCGGCTAGTTGTTTTTTGGTCAATTGAAATAGCTGGTGATAATCCTTCAATCGCATCAACATCAGGCTTATCCATTTGTCCTAAAAACTGACGAGCATATGCTGATAAAGACTCTACATAGCGACGTTGTCCTTCAGCATAAATCGTATCAAATGCGAGTGAAGACTTACCGGATCCAGATAGCCCAGTAAGCACCACAAGCTTGTCACGCGGAATGGTTACATCTATGTTTTTTAAGTTGTGGGCACGTGCTCCCTTCACAACAATATGTTCCATTGCCATTATCGCTTCATCCTTCCGCTTTTAACTCTAAAATCAAATCACGCAGCTCAGCAGCACGTTCAAAATTCAATGATTTTGCTGCTTCCTTCATTTCATTTTCCATTTCAGAAATTACTTTATCTCGTTCTTTCTTCGTTAATTTCGTTAACTTATTCGCAGCTGTTGCCTCATAATCTTCTGGAGTTTCAGCAGCAGTTGTTGCACGAATGGAATCACGAATTTCTTTTTGAATGGTTTGAGGAGTGATTCCATGCTTTTCATTAAATTCTATCTGAATTTCACGACGACGCTTTGTCTCATTAAGTGCAATTTCCATTGAATTTGTAATTTTATCGGCGTACATAATAACATGTCCCTCTGCGTTACGGGCCGCACGACCGATTGTTTGAATAAGAGAACGTTCTGATCTTAAGAAGCCTTCCTTGTCTGCGTCAAGAATAGCAACAAGTGAAACCTCTGGAATATCCAAGCCCTCTCTTAGCAGGTTGATTCCAACAAGAACATCATATTTCCCAAGACGAAGTTCCCGGATAATTTCAATCCGCTCTAATGTTTTTATTTCAGAATGTAAGTAGTTTACTTTAATCCCTATTTCTTTAAGGTAGTTTGTTAGATCCTCAGACATTTTTTTCGTTAGTGTTGTAATGAGGACACGTTGATTTTTTTCAACTCTTGAGTGAATTTCGCCAATTAAATCATCGATTTGTCCTTCAATTGGACGAATATCAATCGTAGGATCTAATAGTCCAGTCGGGCGGATAATCTGCTCAATCATCTCAGGTGAATGGTCCATTTCATAAGGACCAGGTGTAGCAGATACATACACAATGTTTTCAATATGCTTTTCGAATTCCTCAAATCTAAGAGGTCGGTTATCCATTGCTGATGGTAATCGAAAGCCATGGTCCACTAGCACCTGTTTACGTGCCTGGTCACCATTAAACATACCCCGAATTTGTGGCAATGTAACATGTGACTCATCAATAACGATCAGTGAATCTTCAGGAAAGAAATCTAGTAACGTATAAGGAGTGGTTCCTGATGGGCGAAGTGTTAGGTGACGAGAGTAGTTTTCGATACCGGAGCAAAAGCCCATTTCCCTCATCATTTCTAGGTCATATCTCGTTCTTTGCTCAAGACGCTGAGCCTCTAGCAGCTTACCATTTTCACGCATTTCCTCTAAACGTTCCTCTAGCTCTGCTTCGATATTTTTTATGGCTTTCTCCATTTTTTCTTCTCTTGTAACGAAGTGAGATGCCGGGAAAATGGCCACATGCTCGCGCTCTCCCATGATTTCTCCTGTTAAAGCATCAACTTCACGAATACGGTCAATTTCATCACCGAAAAATTCTACGCGAATGCATTGTTCATCTCGAGATGCCGGAAAGATTTCCACCACATCACCGCGAACCCGGAACGTTCCTCTTCGAAAATCAATATCATTTCGTTCGTATTGAACATCTACCAATCTTCTTAGGAGCTGATTTCGTTCAATTTCCATACCTGTTCTTAATGAAACAACTAGCTCTTTATATTCCTCTGGCGAACCGAGGCCGTAAATACAAGAAACACTGGCAATGATGATGACGTCGTTTCGTTCAAAAAGAGAGGATGTTGCAGAGTGACGAAGTTTATCTATTTCATCATTAATGCTGGCATCTTTTTCAATAAATGTATCCGTTTGTGGAACATATGCCTCTGGCTGATAATAATCATAGTAACTAACAAAATACTCAACGGCATTATTTGGGAAGAAGTCTTTAAACTCACTGTATAGCTGCCCGGCTAATGTTTTGTTATGGGCAATAACTAATGTGGGTTTATTTACTTCTTTTATTAGATTTGAAACAGTAAAGGTTTTACCTGTACCTGTTGCACCTAGTAGTGTTTGATGCTTTTTTCCTTGGTTAATTCCCTCAACTAATGCTTGAATTGCCTTAGGTTGATCACCTTGCGGCTTGTATTTTGAGACTAATTCAAATTGCTCGCTCACGCATAAGCCTCCATTCAGAAAATGTCAATATCAATAGTTTACCACAAGTGTGTGGAAAATCACTAAAAATACGAACTAAAGTTCGCATAAAATTTGTGTTTATGTAAAAAAATCAACTTTAGTTTGTTTTTAAAAATTCAGGCCAATGTCTGAAGTTACTTTACACCTTACAACCAAAGAAAAAAGAGCATACAGAGCAGCCCTTTTTCTTTCAGTATTTCTTTTTTTATTCAACCTCAAACCTATTTCTTCTTATGGAGGTTATCCTTCATTTTTTTCGCATAGAAGAAACCTACTCCTAATGATACGATGTCAATAAAATAAATGCTTGGGCCGTGTGTGTAGCCTTTTATGTAAGAGGCTGTTAACAATGCCGCAGTTAGGGCTGTTCCTACATAGTGATTATAGCTGACACGTGTAAACAGTAGCACAAGAAGAAAAGGCATAAAGATAGCTAAAATGATTTTGATTACCATATAAATCTCCTGTTAAATTGATAAATTGTAAAAATAAACAGCATCTTCTTTTTCGTAGCCTAAGCTTTCATAAAGGGCCTGTGCTTTTACATTGTCTTTTGTTGTTTCTAAAAGAATGCCCGCGGCACTGGTTTCGACTGCAAGATTCTTTGCTTTATTCATCAATGCTTTTCCTACTCCATGACGGCGATAATCTTCAGCAACAAATAAATCGTTTAATAGCCATTTGCGATTCATACCTACTGATGTAAAAATCGGATAAAGCTGAACAAAACCAGCTGGAGAATTGTTTTCCAATGCTAAGAAGATAAAAGACTCATTGTTTTCGATTCTCTCTTTAATAAATTCTTTTGCACCTTCGAGATTTGATGCTTGTCCGTAAAACATTCTGTATTGATTGAATAAGTGTGATACTTGGTCTAATTCATTTAAAGTCACTTTTAGAATATTCAATTGTTTTCCCTCTATTCCCTAACTTTATGTTTTCATCATATCATGGAAAATTGTCAAAAAACCACAAAAAGACTAATTCCCTTGAGGAATTAGCCTTCTATCTCACTTTTGTGATGTTACACCTTGATAGTCGTTTTCTTCTAATAAATCGACTAGCTCTATGTCTTTTTGATTTTCTAAGAAATAACGTAAAGTGAATTCATTTTCAAACAGAACCGCGAATGCACCATAACGGTCACGAACAAGCATACTTCTTGAATCAAAGAAGCGTTTATCAAACTTTTCACTTTTAATCCATCTTGGAATTCGTTCACCTAGTGGAGTGAATTCGATATCAACGTTATACTCAGCTTTCATACGGTATTCAAATACCTCAAATTGCAGCTGACCAACCGCACCGAGAATAATTGAATCATTCATTTCCTGACGATAAAGCTGAATTGCCCCTTCTTGAACAAGCTGCTCAATTCCTTTACGGAACTGCTTTGCCTTCATTACGTTTTTCGCTTGCACTCGTTTGAACAATTCTGGTGGGAATTGTGGAAGTTCTTCATATTGGTACGAATCTTTTCCACCAATTAACGTATCACCGATTTGATAGATATTTGGATCATAAATTCCGATAATATCACCAGGATATGCTTCATCAACGGTATCACGGTCCTTTGCCATAAAGGCTTGTGTTTGATTTAATTTAATTGTTTTATTCGTTCTGCTCAAGTTCACACTCATGCCTCGTTCAAATTTTCCTGAACATACACGGAAAAACGCAATACGATCACGGTGAGCCGGATTCATATTTGCTTGGATCTTGAAAATATAGCCTGAGAACTGATCTTTTTCCGGCTCGATTAAGCCTTGATCTGTTTTACGAGGCTGTGGTTGTGCAGCAAATTGAAGGAATGTATCAAAAAATGTCTGTACACCAAAGTTTGCAAGGGCACTACCAAAGAATACTGGTGTAAGCTCTCCTTTTTCCACACGCTCAGCTGTGAATTCATTTCCTGCTTCTTCAAGTAATTCCAGTTCACCTAATGTGTCTTGATAAATAGAATTTTCTTCAATATCCGTATTAGCGAGATCATCAAGAGAGATAATTTCTTCCTCTTCATCACCTTTAAAGCGAACGAATTGCTTATTAAACCGATCATGTATACCTAAGAAGCGTTTACCGCTTCCGACTGGCCAGTTCATTGGATATGATTCGATTCCAAGCACTTCCTCAATTTCTGAAAGCAGCTCTAACGGATCTCGCCCTTCACGGTCAAGCTTATTAATAAACGTAAAAATCGGAATACCCCTCATCCGACATACTTTAAAAAGTTTAATCGTTTGCGGCTCAACACCTTTCGTTGAATCGATAATCATGACAACACTGTCAACCGCTGTTAACGTACGATAAGTGTCTTCACTGAAGTCTTCATGTCCAGGTGTATCCAAGATATTCACGTGAAAATCATGATAAGGGAAACTCATAACACTTGAAGTAACCGAGATCCCACGTTTTTTCTCGATCTCCATCCAGTCTGATGCAGCAAATTTGCCTGATTTTTTTCCTTTAACCGTCCCTGTTGAACGAATGATTTGACCAAAGAAAAGCAGTTTTTCTGTTAACGTTGTTTTCCCAGCATCCGGGTGAGAAATGATGGCAAACGTACGTCGTTTATTTATTTCCTGTTGTAAGCTCATTAGCAATAACCTCTTTTAAATAAATTCGTGCTTCAAATATACTACAAAGCGATCGAAAGAACAATTTGTTGTTTAAACTGAAACATTCCTAGTTAGTTTATTCACCACAAAAAAAGCTGCCAATAACGGTCAGCTTTTTTACGATCCTTTTACACCTTAAATCTACCTACAAGCTCTTGAAGTTCAATGGCCATTTGAGTTAAAGCTTCTGATGAAGAAGCAGCCAAAAAAATGCTTGGAGACATATATGCTCCAAGCATTTTTTAAACCAAGATAAGTACTAGATAAGACGATTTCCAAATCTTCAAGAATCCTAAAAAATAAACTACTAAAATAAACGGAGAAATTCCTCTTAATGAGGGGATAGCACGAAAAATAGACGAAATAGACGGAAAGATTCCGCCTATTTAACCGAAAAAGATGAAAATGGACCATTTTACTTTGCTTAACCGGAAAAATTCCGCTTGTATCCCCCAAACGAGTTACATTCTCCAGTCTAACCGGAATAACTCCGCTTATTTAAACTCAGTTACTCAATTAAGCATCAAAAAGGTCTGCTTTTTATCTTCCATATCTCTTGATTACCCGTTTCCTCACATTGTTTCGTTCTTTCTTTGAATCCACCAAATTCCATGCAGTGGTATAACGGTATTTCTTACCCCATACAGAAATCAGCATGCGCATTCCTGTGATAAAGCTTAATAATAATAAGCTTACAATTAAAAATAAGATATCCATTTTATCTCCCCCAATCTTCCTTGTACACATTTATATGTGAGACGAGGGGAAACATTCTCAAAAATTACAAGAAGAACTGAAGAAAGTAATAGACAATTCCTGCCAAAATAGCAGCTGCGGGCAGTGTTACCACCCAAGTAAAAATCATTGTTTGGGTTTGTACCCCAATTAACTCCTTTTACCCGATTTGAAGCACCTACACCTAGTATAGAAGAAGAAATCACATGTGTTGTACTAACAGGTAGGTGAAAATAAGTTGCTGCAAAAATAATTGAAGCTGACGACAGATCTGCAGCCACCCCGTTAACTGGACGGATTTTCATAATTTTATTTCCAACTGTTTGAATAATTCTCCATCCACCAATAGAGGTACCCAACCCCATTGCTAAAGCACAGGAAAATTGTACCCAAAACGGAATATCCATTGTTTGATGATAGTTATTGGCGATAAGAGCTAATGTGATAATTCCCATTGCTTTTTGGGCATCATTTGTCCCATGTGTATACGCTTGAAAAGCAGCTGTTAAAATTTGAATTCTTCTAAATCGATTATTCGATTTTGTAAGTGAATGATTTTTGAACAGCACTTTAAAGAGACTAAACACAACATATCCAACGATAAATGCTAGAATTGGTGAAATTAGCAGTGATTGAACAATTTTTGTAAATCCTGAGTAGTTAATACTTCCAAAGCCAGACGCGGCAATTGCAGCTCCAACAATTGATCCAATAATCGCATGTGAGGAACTGCTCGGAATTCCGTAATACCATGTAATCAAATTCCATGCAATTGCTGAGACAAGGGCCGATAAAATCACAACTGATCCATTTTCTAATGTAAATGGATCCACAATCCCACTAGTAATCGTCTTTGCCACTCCTGTAAATGTAAGTGCCCCAACAAAGTTCATAACCGCTGCAAGAATGACGGCATGCCTTGGCTTGAGCGCTTTTGTAGAAACACTTGTTGCTATCGCATTTGCCGTATCATGAAATCCGTTTATAAAATCAAAAGCCAAAGCACCGACAACAATGAAGCATGTAATAAGTAGCGTCATCTCCATCTAGCTACGCTCCTTACGCATTTTTCATCACAATGCTATCAAGTGTGTTCGCCACTTTGCGACAGCTGTCAACGATGCCCTCGAGAGATTCATAGATGTCTTTATACTGAATGATTTTAATTGGATCTTTTACAGTAGCAAATAGATTTTTCACAGCCGTGCGAAGTAAATTATCACTATTCGCTTCATGTTCTTTGAGTTTTAAAGAGTACGGAGAGATTGCTTGTAATTTTTTCTGCGATAAACAGGTAATAGCTAACGAAATCTCAACAGCACATTGATGGTTAATGTTCACGAATTTTTTCATGTGCTCGGTTACATTTGTAACAGAATACATTTCAAAAAGTGCAGCAGTATGTTCAATTCCGTCTAGTACGTCATCGATATCGATCGCAAGTTGAAGGATGTCCTCCCTGTCGATCGGCGTGATAAACGTTTGGTTAAGCTCTCTCGTAATCGTTTGAATAAGCTCATCACCCGTTGATTCATACTCTTTTATTGCTTCTAAGAAAATTTGTAATTCATGATGATTTGATATGTTTTGTTCAATGCAATACTGCGTTGTTGATTGAAGATTATCTGTCATTTTTATTAAAAGCTCTGAAAATTTATCTCTTTTACCCTTTGAAAACACCATTTATTCCCCCAAGAAACCTTGTCCTTATTTATTGTTACGTATGTAATTATAAAAACATGTCAAAATTATCTAGATTACTCGTATTGTAGCTTATTCAATGGTTATTATGCTAGATAGTTGGAAAATATTTTCGTCGACATTTGTCTAAATTGGTCGATTAAATGAGGAATCGTTTTTCTTCTCTTGGTATATTCGGGACAGGAATCGAGGGGCGCTTATTCCTGTCTCGATTCAAGGAGAATCGGGACTCCAATCGGGTGACGCTTATTCCTGTCTCGATTCAAGGACAATCGGGACTCCAATCGAAGTGGCGCTTATTCCTGTCTCGATTCAAGGACAATCGGGACTCCAATCGGGGGCTGGCGCTTATTCCTGTCTCGATTCAAGGACAATCGGGACTCCAATCGGCTGGCGCTTATTCCTGTCTCGATTCAAGGACAATCGGGACTCCAATCGGTACTGGCGCTTATTCCTGTCTCGATTCAAGGACAATCGGGACTCCAATCGTACTGGCGCTTATTCCTGTCTCGATTCAAAGGACAATCGGGACTCCAATCGGGGACTGGCGCTTATTCCTGTCTCGATCCAAGGAGAATCGGGACTCCTATCGGGCTGGCGCTTATTCCTGTCTCGATCCAAGGAGAATCGGGACTCCTATCGGGCTGGCGCTTATTCCTGTCTCGATTCAAGGACAATCGGGACTCCTATCGCTGGCGCTTATTCCTGTCTCGATTCAAAGGACAATCGGGACTCCTATCGGGCTGGCGCTTATTCCTGTCTCGATGCCGGGGGAATAGCAATTATTTCCGCGATTTGGGCAATTTACACTCAGTTCCTGTTAATAGATCACAAACTAAAAAAGAACCCAACACAAATGTGCTAGGTTCCCTATTATGTTTATTCTTCTTCAACTAACGTTTTTTTACGACGCACCTTGCTTAATGCTTCATATACGATTGGCACGATAACAAGCGTTAATAACGTTGAACTTGTTAAACCACCAATTACCGTTACACCAAGGTCTTTTGAGATCATCCCGCCGCCTTCTAGTCCTAGTGCTAGTGGGATGAGGGCACCGATTGTAGCAATTGCTGTCATGAGGATTGGACGAAGACGAGTTGTACCCGCTTCTAAAATGGCCTCACGTGTGCTTAAGCCTTCTTTCTCCTTGTGGATCACGCGGTCAATTAATACAATCGCGTTTGTTACAACGATACCGATAAGCATTAGAGCACCAATCATTGAGTTAACACTTAATGTTTCACCAGCTATTAATAAGCCGACAAGAGCACCGATTACTGTAAACGGTAAGGAGAACAGAATCGCGAATGGCGCTAGTGCTCCACCGAAAGTGATAACTAAGATCAGATAAACGATCGCAATTGCTGCTAACATAGCTAAACCTAATTGAGTAAATGATTCTTGGATGTCCGCTGATACCCCACCCATATTTACTTCAATTGTTGACGGAAGTTCTAAATCATCTACCTTTGTTTGAACATCTGTTGACACTTTTGCAACATCATCCGTTTTGATTTCACCAGAAACTGAAACATAAATTTTCCCATCACGTCTTGTGACTGTATTTGATGTTTCTCCTTCTTGTACGTCAACAACATCACCAATTTTCACTTCTGTTCCAAGTGGAGATTGAATGGTTTTTTCTGTTAAATCATCAACATTTTCATACGTTTCTTCTTCAACTTGAAGATACACATTTAGGTCTTCACCGTCTTTTTCAACTGTTGTTAATACTGGACGTTCTCTTGTTGGGTTAAGCGCCATACCGATTTGAGCTGCTGTTAGTCCGTACTTACTTAACTCTTCTTGATTAGCTACAAATGTATACTCTTCATATGTTTCTGACATACTTGATTCTACATTTTTAAGAGAATCATTGTTTTCCATAATCTCTTGGATATCTGCTACAACAGGCTCAATGTCTTCCATGCTGTTGCCATAAACATACATCGTAATCGCATTGCTAGATCCCATTGAAGCAAAGTCTTGTGAAGCCCATTCTCCCCCACCAGCTGCTACTTCAATTAAATCTTCAACAACTTGTTCTTTTTCTTCCGCAAATTCTGGTGTGTCATCTTCATAAAGAATGAAGAACATCGCACTGTTTGTATCACCAGGATTCATTGGGTTTTCACTACCAAGTGAATATTGTACTGTTTTCACATGTTCTCTATCCAAGAAGAATTCTTCAGCACTTAAAGCTGCTTCTTCTGCTTGCTCTCTTGTTTCACCTGGCTCTGGTTTGTACGTAACAATCATCATTTTTTCTTCTTCAGAAGATAAGAAACTTACGCCGATAACCGGAACTAAGAATAAACTTCCTACTAACATAGCAATCGCAATCAGAGATGTAATGATCTTGTGGTTCAACGTCCAATTTAAAATTGAACGATAAGCACCAGTCATTTTTCCTGGTTTGTGTTCGTCATGTTGCTTTAATTTTTTGCTTTCACCATATAAGTTTTTCTTAAATAAACTGTGCGCCATCATTGGTACAATTGTGATCGCAACTAATAATGATGCTAAAAGCGCAAATACCATTGTTAATGCGAATGGTAAGAATAGTTCCCCGATCATTCCTTTTACAAGCGCTAACGGTAAGAATACCGCGATCGTAACGATTGTTGATGACATGATTGGTATGAACATCTCTTTTGTTGCTTCACGAACTAATGCCTTACCTTTTAATTGTTCACCTTTAAGTGACATTCTTCGGTAAATATTTTCAATAACAACGATCGAGTCATCAACAACACGACCAATCGCAACAGTCATCGCACCAAGTGTCATCATGTTCAGCGTAATACCCATTTGATTTAACAGGATAATTGCGATCAATAATGACAACGGAATTGAAATAATCGAGATTAATGTTGATTTAATATCTCTTAAGAATAAGAGAATAATAACAACCGCGAAAAGTGCTCCAAATAGTGCTTTACTTAGCATTGTCCCAACTGACTCTTCAATTGGTGTTGCTTGGTCAAGTGTGTAAACAACATCAAGACCTTCAATTTCATCTTCAAAATCAGCTAATTTTTCTTCAATACCGTTGGCAACATCTACTGTATTAGCGTCTGTTGCTTTTACAATTTGAATACCGATTGCTTCCTTCCCATTAGTACGAGAAATCGACTCTGCCTTTCCAACTAATTCGATATCAGCAATTTCTGAAAGTTTCACAGTAGGCAATTCGATATTAGCAGGCATTTGTGCTTGGGCTTGGCCTGCACCAGCTTGTGGTGACTGATCGGTCATATCAGCCGATTGACCACCTTGTGCTGCTGCCTGTTGATTTCCTTGCGCTGAAGGCATAACTGGAATTTCAATGTTTTTCAAATCATCAATTGTTGTAATGTTTCCATCGACTACAACAGATTTTTCTGTTTCATCTAATGTTAAAACTCCTAATGGAAAAGTAACATCAGAGCCTTGAATAAGACCTTTAACTGTCTCTGTATCTAAACCTAGCTCTGCCATTTTATCTTCTTTAAAAGTAAACTCTACTTCCTCTAACTGTTGACCAGATACTTGAACAGAAGAAACACCTTCAACCCCTTCTAAAGCAGGGATGATTTCGTCTTCAACAACAGTAGTAAGCTCTGCAAGTGATTGATCTTCATTCGCAATACTTAATGCTAAAATAGGAAATGCATTTAAACTAATTCTTGAAACGCCAGGTTCATTAGCGCCATCAGGAAGTTCAATATCAGTTAATGCATCGTTTAATTCATCTTCAGCTTCATCCATATTTTTTTCAAATCCGTATTCGATTTGAAGAGATGAAGCATTTTGCATAGAGTTTGAGCTAACAACATTCACTCCATTTAAATTTTGAACAATCTTTTCAATGGGTTCTGTGACATTATCAGCGACTTCTTCAGGTGTAAGCCCTGGATAAATCGTTGTAACTGAAATAATTGGGGTAGTAATATTCGGGATTGTTTCAAGCTTCATGTTTAATCCAGAATATAACCCAGCTACTGTTATAATAATTGTAAGTAGCCATACAGCAAATTTGTTTTTCAAAACAAAATTAATTATGCTATTCATAACATCCTCCATATTTAGAATCTAATTGACTATTGGGTCACAATAATTAATAATATAAATGACTAGTCAGTCACAGTCAATGAACATTTTGTTAATAAACTTTAATTTTTTTGTAAATGTTCTCAAATAATTTATAAAAAGTTCCATATAGAGGCTGGGTCTTTGTAGTAAGGAGGTTAGGTCATAATGAAGGAAAAAGAAAAGAAAATTATTGAGGCCGCCGTTAGTATTTTTGCAACAAAAGGATATTCCGCTACATCGATTCAAGAAATTGTGGATGCTTGTGGAATGTCAAAAGGAGCTTTTTACTTATACTTTAAATCGAAGGATGCCCTGCTGCTTTCAGCATTCAAGTATCAGTTTCAATTAATTCAGTCTAAAGTCGATTCTGTTCCAGTTAAAGATTTATCGCCTCGTGACGCATTTGTTCTTCAGCTTAAAACACAGCTAGAAGAAATTCAAAAGAACAAAGAATTCATTATTATGCAAACACGTGAACAAGCAATACCAATAAATTCTGAGATTGAGGACTTTATTAAGAAAATGACGCAAAATATTGGGAGATTTTATCATAGATCTCTTCATGCTATTTATGGCACAAAAATTGACCGTTATATTTTCGATTTAAATATGATTTTACAAGGTATTGTTCAATCGTACCTAAAACTGATTATTCTTGATCTAGGACAATTTGACCTTCAAAAGTTAGCAGCCTTTGTTTTAAGACGAGCTGATGATTTAGTTGAAGGGTATCTAAAATCAGACGAAGAACCAATTTTATCAGATGAATTCGTTTGTCAGTTAACCGAGCAATATCCAGAGTTAACAAGGGAAGATTTACTAAGAGAAATTTCACTGGTGAAAAATAAGATCGATAATGAAGCTTTTTTAATTACGCTAGATGTGATTGAGGAAGAAATAAAGGGAGATTCACCTCGTTTACCCGTAATCAAAGGAATGTTAAGCAATATAAAAAACGCCCCTGGTTTAGAAGAATTAATTTCTGTCCTTGAGCATTACTTTAAGCTGTAAAATAGAAATAGGGATGAGCCATGCTCTTCCCCAATTTCTTACATTCATCCAATCGTTTCAGTTTCCCGATCTGTCCCCTGAATCTTCCTTCAACACAGTTGCAAACATACATAAAAAAATCCCCTTAAGCAAGGAGACTCAATTATGTATGCGACACAATCAGTTCAAGTGTGCCATCTACGATCATTTCTTTTGTATCGGCTGTTACTAGAAAATGGTCACCCTTTTGAAGCGAAAGTGTTTCTTCCTTTGTTTTTACAGAACCTTGTCCATTAATTACACTGCACAAGAGAAACGGTGCTTCTTTTTTATGTTTATATTCATCAACTACATTCCATTTATAAACAGAAAAGTACTCTTCTTCTATAAATGTCGTAATCATCGTTGATCTATTTTCTTCAATATGAGGTTTTACTTGATTTACATCGTCGGGTACAGTTGTCACCCCAATAGCCTTTGATAGGTGCAGCTCTCTTTTCTCTCCATTTTGATCAACACGGTCATAATCGTACACACGATAAGTTGTATCAGAGCTTTGCTGTGTTTCCAACACAAGTGTTCCTTCACATAACGCATGAATGGTCCCGCTTGGAACATAAAAAAAGTCACCCGGCTTAATTTTCACTCTTCTTAACAAGTCCTCCCAACGACCAGAATGAATCATCGTGACCAGCTCTTCTTTTGTACGGGCATGATGGCCAAAAATCATTTCGGCTCCTTCTTTACACTCAATAATATACCAGCACTCTGTTTTGCCTAGTTCACCATTTTCATGTTTTTTCGCATATGTATCATCCGGATGAACTTGTACACTTAAGTCTGCTTTAGCATCTAGTATTTTCGTTAATAAAGGAAAGCGATCGCCGCCTGCATGTCCAAAAAGCTCTTGGTGGTTTTCCCATAGCCAACTTAATTCCTTTCCTGCATAGGGTCCATTTTGGACGGTACTGTTTCCGTTCGGGTGTGCACTAATTGCCCAACACTCCCCCGTATGCTCACTCGGAATGTCGTACCGGAAGGAATCTCTTAATGCTGTTCCACCCCAAATTCGTTCTTTAAAAACAGGTTTTAATTTTAGTAGCTCTACCACACAATTTCCTCCTTATCATACTAGTTCGTTATCACATTCATTAAAAAACAGACAAATAGTAAAAAAGGCTTACTTTCATTATAAGATAGGAGATAGCAATCTGGAAACAGATTCCTTAAAACGAATCGCCTTCGAACGTTGATGATAAGCTTCCAGCGTGTATTCCCGTGACTGCAAAACATCCTGTTGGAACTCTTCTGATAGCTTTCTAGCAAGATCTTCATCATAAATAAACGCATTTACCTCAAAATTCAATTTGAAGCTTCTTACATCGATATTTGCAGTTCCAACAGAGGCAATTTCATTATCTACTACAATCATTTTGGCATGAATAAAACCATTGTCATATATGTACACCTTCGCACCTGAATTTAATAATTCGGCAACATATGAAAGAGTGGCCCAGTACACAAATGGATGATCAGGCTTATTCGGAATCATAAGCTGCACTTCAATTCCTGATAAACAGGCTATTTTTAACGCATCAAGCAGGCTAGCATCAGGAATAAAATACGGTGTTTGAATATAAACGGATTTTTTTGCGGTAGAAATCATCTTAATATAGCCATTTTTAATTTGTTCCCATTCAGAATCAGGACCGCTCGTCACAATTTGCAGGCTGCTGTTCCCAACTAATGTAACAGGTTCAGGAAAAAGCACTTGTGAATAAGCAATTGTCCGCTTTTCTGTCGCTTGATTCCAATCAAGAATAAACCTTGCTTGAATCGCATGTACCGCTGTTCCTTGAATTCTTAAGTGTGTATCACGCCAGTAACCGAATGAAGGATCAAGCCCCCTAAATATTCGTCACCCACATTAAAGCCACCTACATACCCTGTTTTACCATCAATAATGACAAGCTTCCGATGATTACGATAATTCAAGCGCAAATTAATCCATCTTAGCTTTGAAGGAAAGAACACCTCTACCTCACCTTCTGCAGCACGAAGTTCTTTGAAAAACGATTTTCTTAATCCTCTCGAGCCAAGATCATCATATAAAACTCTTACTTTAACACCTTGAAATTGCCTTCTTCGTTAAAGCCGCAACCAGCTTCTTACCAAGTTCTCCGTTTTTCAAAATATAATATTGTAAATGAATGTGATCGGTCGCCTCTTCAATATCCTTGAACAATTGGGAAAACTTCTTATTTCCATCTGTAAAAATATCAACGAAGTTATCTTCTGTTAACACCGCATCATTGTTAATAACCTGCATATTAATCAGCTGCTTATGCTGCTTTGCCGTTTCACTTTGAAAAGCAAATGTATTTTTACGAATATCTTCAAGCTGTGTGGCCAATAGCTTTTCAATTCCAAGCTTTTTCCGGTCCTCCCATTGAAACATGTGGTATCGACTTAAGTTTTGACCAAAAAGAAGATAAAGCACAAATCCTAAAACCGGAATAAAAAAGAGAACAAGCAACCACGCCCATGAAGACGGCGCATCTCTTCTTTCTCTAAAAATCATCACAATCGCAAATAAAATATTCAAAACAATAATAAATCCAAGCAATATTGATACAATATTCATGTATATTCCTCTCATCTACAAATGACCTTTTCACACATAGTATATCGTGAACCGATGGGAAATGTTGTATGTTTTGGTGTTAATTTTCTTCAAAAAAAGAATTGTCTAAGAAATTTCAATTTAATATGTAATAACCACTGTGAGAACAACCCTCACTATGTTAAAATACTTCTTAATGAATTTTCAAAAAATTATTTCCCTAGAGGTGAAAAAATAGGATCATGAATGAATTAGCACAAGCTTTAAACCAAGCAATCAAAGAAGATAATGAACATGTCTATCATATGTTATCCCAGCTTGGAAAGGAAATGTTCTATCCAAAGGGAATTTTAAGTCAATCAGCTGAAGCAGGCAAAAAAGCTCACCGCTTCAACGCAACAATCGGAATTGCAACAGAGGGCAATCAACCAATGCATTTCACTCACTTGCAAAACCTTTTTGGAGATCGTGTAGCACCAAAAGACTTGTATCCATATGCCCCACCGCAAGGGAAAGAAGAATTACGAAAAGTATGGAAAGAAAAAATCTTAAAAGATAACCCAAGTGTAAACAGTGATGTAGTTGGTTCACCAATTGTTACAAACGCTTTAACACACGGTTTAAGCATTGTTGCTGACTTATTCGCTGATGAAGGCACTCCGGTTATTGTGCCTGATAAATTCTGGGGTAACTACAACTTAACATTCAAAGTTCGCCGCGGTGCAAATGTTGTTACATTCCCATTATTTAATGCAGAAAACGGCTTTAATACTCAAGCTTTAAAAGAAACAATCTCTGCTCAGAACTCTTCTGGAAAAGTCATTGTTCTTTTAAACTTCCCGAACAACCCAACTGGTTACACACCACTTGAGTCAGAAGCAAAAGAAATTGCCGCAGTTTTAACAGAAGCTGCAGAGGAAGGCTTAAATGTTGTTGTCTTAATTGACGATGCATATTTCGGCTTATTCTATGAAAATTCTATGAAAGAATCCATTTTTAGCTACCTAGCAGATGCTCACGAACGCATTTTAGCTGTAAAAGTAGACGGTGCAACAAAAGAAAACTATGTATGGGGCTTCCGTGTTGGATTTATCACATATGCAAGCAAAAGTTCGGCGATCTTAAACGCACTTGAGCAAAAAACAAAAGGGTTAATCAGAGGAACAATCTCAAGCAGCTCACACCCATCTCAAACATTGATTCTACAATCACTAAAATCAGATGAATTCGCTGTAGAAAAAGAACAAAAATTTGCACTGATGAAAAGCCGTGCTGATAAAACAAAAGAAGTTCTGGCAAAAGAAGAATACCAAAAATACTGGACTTACTATCCATTCAACTCTGGCTACTTCATGTGCCTAAAACTTAACGGAATTGATGCCGAAGAACTACGTCTACACCTACTAGACAAATACGGAGTAGGAACCATCTCAATCAACTCAACAGACCTTCGCATCGCCTTCTCATGTGTAGAAGCAGATGACATCGAAGAACTATTTGATTTGATTGCACAAGGGGTTTGCGGATTTAGCTTAGGTTTGAGTGGTGCCTGTCACTTCCCGAAGTTTGTCTAAAAAGCCCTCACATCCTAGATTGGAAAGGTGAGGGTTTTTTGGTGCCTGTTTTGAAGCATAAGTTCATTGTATTCGGAATTTCTAAGCTATAACACGTTCGAACAGGTTCCTGTCCCGATACCCTCCGAATCGGGACAGAAATTCACTCATAGCACTAGTGTTTGTCCCGATACCCCCTGTATCGGGACAGAAATCTACTCATGGCACTGGCGTTTGTCCCGATACACTCCGAATCGGGACAGAAATTCATTCATAGCACTAGCGTTTGTCCCGATACACTCCGAATCGGGACAGAAATTCACTAATAGCACTGGCGTTTGTCCCGATACCCCCTGTATCGGGACAGAAATCTACTCATAGCACTAGCGTTTGTCCCGATACACTCCGAATCGGGACAGAAATCTACTCATGGCACTGGCGTTTGTCCCGATACACTCCGAATCGGGACAGAAATCTACTCATGGCACTGGCGTTTGTCCCGATACACTCCGAATCGGGACAGAAATCTACTCATGGCACTGGCGTTTGTCCCGATACACTCCGAATCGGGACAGAAATCTACTCATGGCACTGGCGTTTGTCCCGATACACTCCGAATCGGGACAGAAATCTACTCATGGCACTGGCGTTTGTCCCGATACACTCCGAATCGGGACAGAAATCTACTCATAGCACTAGCGTTTGTCCCGATACACTCCGAATCGGGACAGAAATTCACTCATGGCACTAGTGTTTGTCCCGATACACTCCGAATCGGGACAGAAATCTACTCATGGCACTGGCGTTTGTCCCGATACACTCCGAATCGGGACAGAAATCTACTCATAGCACTAGCGTTTGTCCCGATACACTCCGAATCGGGACAGAAATTCACTCATGCCACTAGTGTTTGTCCCGATACCCCCTGTATCGGGACAGAAATTCACTCATGCCACTGGCGTTTGTCCCGATACCCCCTGTATCGGGATTGAAATCTACTCATAGCACTGGCGTTTGTCCCGATACACTCCGAATCGGGACAGAAATTCACTCATGGCACTAGTGTTTGTCCCGATACCCCCTGTATCGGGACAGAAATTCACTCATGGTACTGGCGTTTGTCCCGATACCCCCTGTATCGGGACAGAAATCTACTCATAGCTCTGGCGTTTGTCCCGAAACACTCCGAATTGAGACAGGAATCTTAAAAATTCGGAAGTTCTGGCCCAAGATTCAGCGAATCTATCAACTTCAATTAAAAGACTATCATTCGACAAGAATAAACATCCCCCAAAGCCAAAAAAGTGCCGCCCTCGTTGTGGCGACACTTCACAAAATACACGATTAAAATTTCTCCGCTACCTTATCAACCAATGGGTGATCCATAGCTAGGCCTGCAACTTCACTAAATGCAGCTGCTGCACCTTGTTCTTCTACCTTTTGTTTCAACTCTAATGATTCCTGATCTTCTTGTGATACAAATTGTAATGCTGCTGCCATAACCTTTACAAGGTTCTCTGGTACTTCATTGAATTCATTTAAGTATTCTAATGCTGGTGCTACAAGTCGGTCTTTTGGTCCAAGCTTACGGATTGGAGCTCTTCCGACACGCTGAACATCATCGACGATATATGGGTTGGCAAAGCGACCGATGATTTTCTCAATGTACGTTTGATGTTGATCTGCATCAAAACCGTATTTGGATACTAACACTTTACCTGTTTCACCAAGTGTGCCTAACACATCTTTCTTCACGTCTTCCTTCGCAATCGTTTCAGCAATGGTGTTAAGTCCAGCCAAGTTTCCTAAATAAGCTGTAGCAGCATGACCTGTATTCACCGTGAATAGCTTACGCTCAATATAAGCTGAAAGATTTTCAACGAAAAGTGCTTCCTCAATTTTCGGCTGTCCACCCTTAATTTGTGTAGAATCAATCACCCATTCATGGAATGGTTCAACAAGAACATCTAAAAGACGTTCGTTGTTTTGATTTGGTACGATACGATCTACTGCAGAGTTCGGGAAGCCGATATGTTCTTCCACCCATGCTTGTTCTTCTTCATTCAGCTTTTCTAACACATGTTTTTTCAGCTCACTACTTCCACCAACCATGTTTTCACAAGCAATGACGTTAAGTGCTTCCCTACCGATTTCCTTACGTTTTTTCAAACCTTCTGCAATCAAAGGAGCCACAAATTTCAAAATATGTGGACCAACTGCAGTTGTTACAATATCAGCTGTTGAGATTGATTCTACAACCGCATCTGGAGATTGCTGACTGTTAATGCCTGAAACTCCTTCAACCAAAGTTTCCTGTTTTTCTTCGTTTGCTAGCATTACACGATATGATTTCTCTTTATTCAGTTCATCGATCAACGCTTCATTTACATCAACAAATTCAACAGAATATCCTGACTGATGAAGAAGAAGCCCGATGAAGCCGCGTCCGATATTTCCGGCACCAAAGTGAGTCGCCTTCAAATTAGTTCACCTCGCTAAGAAGTTGCAGTATTTCCTCTTTCGTTTGTGCTTGAACAAGTTTCTCAACATTTTCTTCTTCAGAAAGAACAATCGCAATCTTAGAAAGAATGTCTAAGTGCTCGTCGCCTTTACCAGCGATTCCGATTAGAAGTTTTACTGTGTTACCATTACCGAAGTCAACCCCACCAGGTACTTGAATAACTGATAAACCTGAGTTAAGAACAGCTGATTTTGCTTCTTCTGTTCCGTGTGGAATGGCAACAAAATTACCCATGAATGTTGAAGATAATTCTTCTCTTTGTAACATGGCTTCGATATACGCAGGCTCTACATACCCTTTGTCTACTAAGATCTGACCTGTTGCTTTAATTGCTTCAGTTTTATCGCTATATTGTTGATTTAATATAATGTTTTCTTGGTTTAAAATACTCATTAATGAACACTCCTTAAGTTTTGAACAAAGTTTGTAAAATATTTTTGACTAATATATTGAATAAGACTACTTTTTGCAGCCGTTTCAAACATGGTAATACTTTCTTGTGATTCAATAATGCTCGCACTGATAAAGCTCATAATCTCCAAATCCTCAGCATCTGCATGTTCAGGTGCAATGAGTAAAAGAATTCTTGAAACCTCAAGCATTTCATTGTCCATCGCCCTTAACGTAACCGGGCGATGGAGGTTAAGAACATGAAATCCTGGTCGGACAACTGTTTCGCTTCTGGCATGGAATAAGGCTAGTTTTGTTTCAGGTATCGCTACCCCACCAACATGTTCCCGAAGTAGCAAAGCTTCGACAATATCGTTCTCATTATGAACGAATCCTTTATCTTTTAACCTCTGACTAATAGGTGCTAGTATTGACCTTAGTTGTTCTGTATTTTCTATTTCAAAAACTTCTAATTCCTCTAAAAGCTTTAGTAAAATATGTGACTTACTTGTAAACTCTTTATACTGATCAAAGGTTAATGTTAGCTCTTCCTCGTCTTTCAATTCCTCATAAAAACTTGGACTTGTTGCTATTTCTAACCCTTTTTCTTCAATATAATCTTTTATTTTATTTAATTCATCTGTTGTTAGAATTGAAATTTTAACAAGCAAATAATCACTTGAAATGTCTTCTATAGGAATTGTAGAAAGAATCAGATCATACTCACTTACATTAATATCTCTCAATTCAAATGCAGATATGTTTTTAAGCTCCGCAATATGCGGAAATTGATTGTTAATTTGTGTGGCAAGCATCTTTGATGTTCCTATACCACTTGAGCAGATAATTAACGCCTTTAATTTTTTCACAACTTTTCGTTTATTTAAGGCTGCCCCAAAGTGCAACACTAAATATCCAACCTCTTCATCGGGCACCTTTTCAAACGGCAAACTTTCACTTACAGCTTTTTTAATAACCTGAAAAAGCTCTTGGTAGTCTCGCTTAATTTCTTGAAGCAGTGGATTTGTAATTTTCATCCCCTGTTTTAGCCGATAAATTGCGGGCTGAAGATGAAATTTAGCAAGCCTTGGAATAGAGATTGATCATGCTTTAACCCCTTGCCTGTAAGCTTTTCAACCTGCTCAATCAATCTTTGCACAAGGTAAGCAATCTCAACATTTTCATCCTGGATATCCATCTTACCTTCAAATCGAAGCTTTGCACCTCTTAAATGCATCGTAATATACCCTTTTTCATCTTCAGGTATGTCGATACTAAATGTTTCTTCAAGCTTCATCGCAATTTCATTGGCAAAAGCAAACTCACGGGATTCCTTCAATTGTTCGAGATATTCGCTCTTTATTGTGATGTTCTCCCCCCGCTGAATTCGTTCAATCGCAAGCGCAAGGTGAACAACTAATCCTACGTATGAGCTGTCGGCAAGTGGATAAGGCAAGCGAGAATTAATCGTATTAATTAAATTCTCTATTATAATGAGTTTTTCTTTTTGAACGAGACCAAGTAGTCGCTCTGAAATCGAATCGATTTTATTTGAAGATTTTCTTTCAATGTTTTCTCGAACCATTCGTAAAAAGTCAGGAACATCAAACCGGTTAGATATCAAGCTAGTGATTGCCTTACGCTTTGCTTCTTCCGCTCCCGTTAGCTCAATTCCATAACCTCTTCTTCGTATTAAGTTCAATCCATATTCCTGTACAAAAGGCTCTAATTTATCAAGATCATGACTGATTGTTGCGGTTGTGACGCCAAGATCGTTTGCCAATGATTGAAGCTTCATTGGCTGCTGATGATCTAATAATGTACAAAGTGCCACCATCATCCGCTCGTCAGGTGTGTATTCCTTATAATCCTGCTTTTGAATCGAAATTCTTAATTCATGAAGACTACCTTCATCTCCAATAATTTTAATTCCAATCCCAGCTCGTTTTACCAACTCAAGTTTGAAGTCTTGTAACACTGACTCAATATTTTTCAGATCTCTATGTATGGTTCTTTCACTTACATCAATTAAGTCAGCAAGTTCCTTAATTGTCACTTCCTGATTAGCTTCTTCAATTAAATATTGAAGAATAAGACGCTCCCTAGCGGAAACAATCATTCCCCATCAACTCGTTTCAACATGAGTTATTGACATAGTTTA
Organism: Metabacillus endolithicus; assembly: GCF_023078335.1. Taxonomy (GTDB): domain Bacteria; phylum Bacillota; class Bacilli; order Bacillales; family Bacillaceae; genus Metabacillus; species Metabacillus endolithicus. The sequence continues at coordinate 1,908,632 of NZ_CP095550.1, forward strand.
ATTATAAATGTGTCTACCATGTATGTTCAAAGGATAGAATAGGCAATTTTTTCAGATATGATAATGACATTATTTAATTAGTAAAAAAAAGCCTGTTTCTATGTACCTTGCCCAACTTCGTATTGCGGCATACCGCTTGAAAAATGAATTTATGCTGCGGCTTCTGAATGTTTTATCTGCGATTATTAATACTTATCTTCGATTCTGGAGGTTTTATCTTCGATTCTGAAGGCTTTATCTTCGATTATTGTAATTTATCTTCGATTCTAGGGGTTTTATCTTCGATTAGACAATTCCCGACAACTTCCACGTCGCCCCCCAACATTTCACACCTTAAAATATAAAAAGGATGCGCTACCTAAGGTAGTCGCATCCTCCCTAATTATTTTAACTTTTCAACAATCTCATCATATCTCGGCTGTTTAAGAAATTATCAACTGATACGTGATAAGCAGCTGGCAACTTTGCTTTTGCACGATCTGTTAAGTCTTTGTGAGAAATAACGATATCTGCATCAGCTGGAATGTTGTTGATTGAAGTGTTTGAAACATCAACACCTTCAATGTCTGCTTTTTTCACTTTATTTCTTAGAATTGAGGCACCCATCGCACTTGAACCCATTCCTGCGTCACATGCGAAGATGACTTTTTTCACATTAGCAAAGTCAAACTCCCCAGTTGAAGTTGCTTCTGTTGTTACTTCAGCGCCTGTTAAGTTACCACTTACAGAGCTCTTTTTACCTTTCATTGCTTCCATTTTTGCAGTAGCTTCTGTTAAATCTTCATCTTTTTGCTTGCTTGTTTTTAAGATTAATGATGCTACTAAGAATGATACAGCCGCTGCAACGATTACACCAAGAAGAACTCCTACGTAACCACCTTTTGGAGTCATTGCTAATAATGCAATAATACTACCTGGAGATGGGCTTGCTACTAGACCTGCATTGAACACAGTGAATGTGAACACACCACTAATACCACCAGCGATTGCTGCAAGAAGTAACATAGGCTTCATTAAGATATACGGGAAGTAAATCTCATGAATACCACCTAGGAAGTGAATAATCACTGCACCAGGAGCTGTTTGTTTTGCAGAACCTCTACCAAAGAACATATAAGCTAAAAGAATACCTAAACCAGGACCAGGGTTTGATTCAAGTAAGAATAGAACAGATTTACCAGCACTTGCTGCTTGCTCAATCCCAATCGGACTTAAAATACCGTGGTTAATTGCATTGTTAAGGAATAAAACCTTTGCCGGCTCAATGAAAATACTTGCTAACGGAAGTAAGCCTGCATCAAAAATACCTTGAACCGCACCTGCTAATACTTTGTTTAACCCTTCAACAACTGGACCAATACCTAGTAAGGCAATAATCGTTAAAATGGCACCTAAAATTCCAGCTGTAAAGTTGTTTACTAACATTTCAAAACCTTGACGAACTCGATCTTTAAATAGACCATCAACCTTTTTGATTAAATATCCACCAAGTGGACCCATAACCATTGCACCTAAAAACATCGGGATATCCGCACCAACGATAACCCCCATTGTAGCTGTCGCACCAACGACACCACCACGTACGTCATAGATCATCTTACCACCAGTGTAACCAATTAATAGTGGAAGAAGGTACGTAATCATTGGACCAACTAAAGCCCCTAATGTTTCATTTGGTACCCAACCTGTAGGAATGAATAAAGCTGTAATAATACCCCATGCAATAAATGCACCTATATTTGGCATAATCATGCCACTTAAATAACTACCAAAACGTTGAACTTTAACGCGAAAATCGCCCTTGTTTTGAGTCGTTTCCATTATATTGTCACCTCTTTGTAATATGTGTACTTTCTTGTTTTAATAATAAAGCGATTACAACAACAAAACAATTTAAACTAAACTATATTTTGTCTGACACAATGTTGACAGAATTAATTTTGGAAAGAGATGTTATTAGTTTGTCAATAGCTAATATTGTCGAAAACACGTTATTCTATTAACTTTTTTAAAATTTTCTTCATTTAAAAAGGAATGAACCTGATGGGAATTTATCAGATCCACTCCTTTGTAAACGCATTCATTTTCATGTAAACTACTTTATAGAATTAGCCATTTCAACCATCACATCAGCTCCTAATGGTTCCTGACCTTTTAACGTATGATGATATAGTCCATACACAGCTCCATTTTCCAACCACTCTATGCCTTCACCAATATCCAATTCAGCATATTTCCCCATTCTTTTATTAGCAAGCTCCATTTCTTCCACTTGTAACTGCTCATACTCTAATAAGTCCTGTTCTTTCTGAGAAGCAATATAATATAATTCCTCACTAGTTTCTTCGTTGATAAAATGTAACTCTACCCGATGATGTTCCTTATTACCACCAAATTTCGTGATAAGTAAGGTGCCTTCTTCTTTACTCGGTGTAAATGGAAGTTCTTTTAGCTCAGGAATATCTAGGTTTGCTCTGTTCATTGTTTCCTCAACCGTCAACTCTTCGATCCTCTCAAAGCCTGTTGGGGCACTTCCACCAGTATTGCTGCTAGTAAGATATACTGCACCCCCAATAACTAAGAAAGAAAAAATAATAACAAACACGTCTAATTTTCTGCTTTTTCTAGTTCTCTTCATGATCCTTAGGTTATTATTTACGTTTACTTCCACTCTCCACATACCTCCTAAAAATTTTCATGTAAATTTTTCTACCCTCCTTTTGCCCTAGTATATTATATGAAAATATCTATATATCCAATCATTTACATTGTTAACAAAATCTTCATCTCTTTTTGAACTTTCTTGTTTTTATGAAACAATCCCTCTCTTTCTTGCGTTATATCATTTTTGTAAGCCAAACCCAGAGTCTACGTTTGACTCTGGGCTTTTCCACTAATTAATAACTTTTGATATTAAAACAGAAGGATTTTCTGCAAGATTCAATTCTTTTCCACTTTCTAGAAAGCGAATAACAGGACGTTGTAAATGATTTTTTATTCCGATCACAATTGCCTGCTCACCTGTATATAGCTCCACTTTTGTACCAGGTAGATAAGAAGGAACGCTGTTCACAAATGCCTGAACTACTTTGTGAGAATATTCATCATCACTTTTTGTCATAATCAATTCCAATGCTTCATGCGGAGGGAGTTTTTGATTTGAAAGCATACGATCATACAAGTTTGCTATCCCACAAATTTGCGGAAATTCTAATACTTCTTTGTCCTTAAGGCCCCTAGGATAGCCTTTTCCATTTAATAGCTCATGATGTTGAAAAGCAACATGAGCAGATAGTAAACTAATTTCGCGACTTTCCTTAATCACCTCAAAGCCTTTTGCAGGATGTTCTGCTTCTTGATCTGTTACAGCCTTTCCGATATCATGCAGCAACGCCCCTATGGCAAGATCTCTTAACTGAACAGGAGAATAACTCATTTGCTTTGATATTTGTAAACATAACAATGCAACGTTTACAGAGTGAGCATATTTCTCCAATCCTTCTGAAATAGAGGTTGTTGGGATTAAAATGATCGTTTTAAGAGCATTTACTTCTTGGATAAGAGTCATGGCAGCCTTTTGAATAGCTACAACATTTAATCTTTTTCCTTTTTTCACATCTTCAAATGCTTCTTGCACAACAGCAATTATATCCATCCAAGTTGGCATGTCCAACATTTCATCCAATGTAATTCCATATGACTCAGCATCTTCTACCACAAGAGTTGTTACTCCAATTTCTTTAATACGTTCCAAATAGTTAGGATGAATTGTACGTCCTGCTGCTAAAAGGATCCGTCTCATCCGATCATAAACAGGCATTGCCAATTGCATGGCCTGTGGGTTGTAATCCTCTATATCAATAAATCTCATGATATCCTCCTTGTTGCTATCTTTCTATGAAAATTAGTGAGTATCGGGACAGAGGGTCGCTGTCTCGATTCTTTGAGTTTCGGGACAGAACCTCTCTTCTCTTACTTGTCCTTGTCCCGATTCCTTGTGTATCGGGACAGGACCTTTCTTCTTAAGCTGGTTTTTGTCCTGATTCCTTGTGTATCGAGACAGGAACTCTCTTCTCTTGCTTGTTCTTGTCCCGATTCCTTGTGTATCGAGACAGGAACTCTCTTCTTAAGCTTGTTCTTGTCTCGATTCCTTGTGTATCGAGACAGGAACTCTCTTCTTAAGCTTGTTCTTGTCTCGATTCCTTGTGTATCGGGACAGGAACTCTCTTCTTAAGCTTGTTCTTGTCTCGATTCCTTGTGTATCGGGACAGGACCTTTCTTCTTAAGCTGGTTTTTGTCCCGATTCCTTGTGTATCGAGACAGGAACTCTCTTCTTAAGCTTGTTCTTGTCTCGATTCCTTGTGTATCGGGACAGGAACTCTCTTCTTAAGCTTGTTCTTGTCCCGATTCTATGTGTATCGAGACAGGAACTCTCTTCTTAAGCTTGTTCTTGTCTCGATTCCTTGTGTATCGGGACAGCACCTCTCTTCTTAAGCTTGTTCTTGTCCCGATTCTATGTGTATCGAGACAGCACCTCTCTTCTTAAGCCTATTCTTGTCTCAATACCACAAGTAACGAGACAATATTCCTAATCAAAAACTTGTCCAAGTCTCAACTACGTTTGGCTATTGAAAAATGACAAAAAATCCACCGATAAACACGGAGGATTGCTGCACAGAGCTCTTCCACTCATCAGCAATCCAGCCACCATAGATTACTCCTTAGGTCTGTGACTTTGCGTCTCCATTTTTCAATGAATTTGCCTTTATTATATAAGTTTGTTGTATTCGTTTATTAACAAATATACCATGATATTTATATTGAATAATAGCTTTAATTTCTTCCAATGATTTCTAAGAAAAACACAAAAAATCCCTCATCTGTGTAAAGGGATTTCTTACTTAGCTTGATATTATCTCGACCTGATGAGACATACTGCTAATAATCCACTCAGCAGCTTCTTCTATTGCCATAGTTGAAAAATCCATAATTGGACAACCGATATTATCCATTATTTTTTCAGCATATTGCAATTCTTCCTTAATCCGTTCAATTTTCGCATAACTTGAATCCGGAGATAACCCTAAGTGCTTCAATCTTTCTACCCTTATTTCTCTTAGTTTCTCAGGTGACATCGTTAATCCAATACATTTTCCTTCTGACAACTTAAAAAGTTCTTCAGGAGGAGAAACCTCAGGAACTAATGGGATATTTGCTACCTTAACCATTTTATGAGCCAAATACATCGACAATGGTGTTTTTAAAGTTCTTGAAACACCGATGAGAACGATATCCGCCTCCTTGATTCCACGCATATCCTTTCCATCGTCATATTGCACAGCAAATTCAATGGCTTCAATTCTACGAAAATAGGAGTTATCAGGTCCTTCTATTATACTTGGTTTTTGTACCGGTTGTTTATTTAGCTTAGTTGCAAAGGTCTCCAATAGTGGACCTATTAAGTCAATCACCATAACATCTTCTTCATTCGCTTTATCATCAAGATGCTTTTTAAATAGAGGAGTAAAGAGGGCATAGGCAATGATAGCGTTGCTTAGCTTCGCGAGAGCAATTAGATCATTTATTTCTTCCTTATTTTCTATATAGGAGATTGTTTTAATGTTAAACTCTGTTCCGATAAATTGGGCAGCAACTGTTTTGACCAACAGCTCTGCTGTATCACTCACCGAATCAGAAAGAACATAGACAATTTCTTTTTCATACACTTATAATCACCTATTCTTTGAACTTATTATCTTCTGAAACATTACCACATTCATCTTGCCTAAAGGTAGTATAATGCTTACTCTTACTCCAGAAAACTTCATCATTTATTTAGTAGAATCTACTATTCTGTACGTTACTAGAAATCTTTGAAATCGACAACACTCTACAAAAATCGGGTGGTGACAGGCACCAACCAGCTACTTCGCCAACCCTTGAGTCTTCAACGTTTCTTCAAGAGTTGAGATTGCTTCTGATTCGTCTTCGCCATTGGCAATAATTTTTATTGTTGCGCCTGATGGGATTCCGAGTGACATGATACCCATAATGGATTTTAGGTTTACTTGTTTTTCTTTGTATTCTAGCATAACCTCTGACTTAAATTTTGTCGCTGCACCAACTAAAGCTGTTGACGGACGTGCGTGAATACCTGCTTCATCAATAATTGTATACGTTTTTTCTACCATGTTAAATCCTCCATTAGCTTGTTTTTTCTAATTTTTCACATAATAAATAATGGGACGATCTACCGAAATATTTCGTCCCAATCGCCTCTTATTTAATCTAATAGTGCTTTTGCTGTTTGTTCATCTGTTATTAGCACATGAACAAGCTTTCCTTCTAAAGCAGCTCTAATCGATTTTACCTTCTCTAGGCCGCATGCTACCCCAACAACAAGAGGTATTTCTCTTAATTTTTCTATTTCTAATGAAATTACTCGTTCGTTCCAAGAGCTACTTGATGGTTTTCCTTCTTTGTTAATAAAGTTGTAGCAAATATCGCCCACCACATCTGTATCATCAAAATACTCGGTTTGTTCTTGACCTAAGTAGGAGTTAACCATTGTAGAGTGCTCTGGTGTACCACCGATTCCTACAATTGCAATATTGGATTTCTCACCCATCGCATAAATTTCTTGAATGGATGTTTGTCTCATGAAAATGTCACGAGCTTCTTTCGAATCAACCATAACTGGTGCATGCAAAAGTCTGTATTGAGCTTGAAGGCTTTCTGCAAACTTCGCAACAATATGATTAGCGTGGATATCCACTCGCTCATTTCCCATTCCACCTACGATTGGTACAAATGTAACAGTTGGAAAATGCTGATTTGTTGGAAGCGCTTTAGCTACCTCGTGTAAGGTGGTTCCTGATGAAATACCAATTGTCTGACCATCACGAATAACTCTTAATAGATATTTACTAGCCGCAGCACCGAGACGGCTTTTAGATGATTCATTCCCTAGATTCGGGACGCATACTACTTCACGTAACCCATACATACGCTCAATCTTTCCTTCTAGCTGTCTGAAAGGATGAATCGTTTCATCATGAATAATAATTTCTACAATTCCTAGCTCCCTTGCTTTTGCAAGATATTTAGAGATAAGGGAGCGGCTGACCCCAATCTCATCAGCAATCTGAGATTGGGTCGCTCCTTCCTCATAATACATATGAGCCACTTTTACAAGTAATCTTCTATCTTCAAAAAAGGACAAAAACTTTACCCCCTTGCTACATTACCCCTTGAATTCAATAACGCTTCCATCTTTGAACTGAGGAAGTTTAAAAGGGCTTGCGAATACTGCACCTGGAAGAACCTCTTCATTTGGTTCTGAAAAATAGATGGAAATATGGCCAAGCTCTTTTAAGTTATTGTTTGCAGCAGAACCAACTGCTGTGATTGTAAATTCTTCATCATCTACTTTGAAAGTTCCACCAACTGTAATTGGTTCATCTGAACTATCTCCTTCAAGCTCATGAATAATTGACACTTCTTTTAATTCTTGCGGTGCTTGTGGACCGAATAAAATACAAACTTTATCTTCTTCAAATGATAAGGCTAATGCTCCAACTTCTTTTACGATACTTTTATACACAGAGATCCCTCCACTACTCTTTTTTATATCAATACTATTAGTTTACTCATACATTCCAAAACTAGCAACATAAGCAATCACAACAGCTAAAACGCCTGTAATTAAACGGCTGTATAATACAGCAGGAACACCATATTGAACGGTTTCAGGTTTTGCCTCACCAAGTGATAACCCAACTGGTATGAAGTCAGAACCTACTTGACCATTAATTGCAAATAATGCAGGCAACGCGAACTGCGGTGGAATATTACCAGCAGCAATTTGTGTTCCGATTAATACCCCGATAACTTGGGCGATAACGGCACCAGGTCCAAGTACTGGTGATAAAAATGGCAACGTACAAATGATTACGATAATAATTAATCCCCAAAGTGAACCAGCAAGTGGCGTCATCAAGTTAGCAATCACATCACCAATTCCGGTGTAGTTAATGATCCCAATTAACATACTAACAAATGCCATGAAAGGAATGATGTTTTTAATCAACATGTCAATTGAATCACGACCTGCTTGATAAAAAGTTCCTGTTACTTTTCCAATTCCTCTTGAAAATCTCATTAAGAAATTGTCGTTACTTTCACGATTTTCTTTCTTTAATTTTTCATAGTTTTCTTTAAAGCTTTCTTTATCACTAGTATCAAACTTTGCTTCTGTTGCTGTGCTTTCTTGACCTGCAGCAACCTCAGATTCATCTGCTACTTTAATTTCTTTCTCAGTTACACCCGATACAAAGATATCTTCTTTAATATGTTTAGCAAGCGGACCTGAAGGAGACGATGCTAGAATATCAACTGTTGGAATACGCTTCATTGGATAAAGACCAATTCTAGCTGTTCCACCACAGTCAATAACCACACACATCATTTCGTCCTCTGGAACTGAGTTTTTAAATCCATCTACCGCTTCTGTTCCAGATAATTCTGCTATCCTTTTTGCAACAGGGTGAATACCGCCCCCTGTAATAGATACAACCTTTACTTTTTTACCTTGTGGCTCAATACGAAGACCCGTTCCCCAGCCGCCTGGACCTTTATCAACAAAAACAGCTCGTTGTGACATGATGTAAACTCCCCTCTCTTTTACGAATTCGCTTCCATTTTTCTAGCAAGATATTTTGTAATAAGCTCTGTAATAACACCGCGCATTAAGATAATAACGATACCAACTAAGAAATAACGAACCGCTAACTCTGACATGGAGTAACCAGCCTGTGCAAGACCGTTTGCAATTCCTAAATACACAAATAGCTCCCCTGCATTTGCATATGGAAATAGCGCTGTAACAGGATGTAAAAACGAAACTAAAGAATCATAAAACGCAGGTTTCTGTTTCTCAGGTAAAAATCGCCCAAATGTATATGCCATCGGGTTTGTTAGTAATAAAATCGATAAAATCGGCATTAATGTATAACGTAAAATTGTATATTTAGCTGCAAACTGTATTGCTTTATTTACGCGTTCTTCTCCGACAAATTTAATCATTGCATAAGTGAATGTTAATAAAACAACCAATGTTGGAACAATCCCTGTTAATAACCCCATAAATGTTTCTCCACCAGCATCAAATAAACCGATAAAATGTTCTCCAAACCATTGAATCCATTCCATAACCTTAAACACTCCTTCCTATTACACCATTGATATATTTTTCTTCGATATTGATAACAATGCACTTTCAGTGGCCTTTGCAAGAGCTGCACTGATTGCAGACATTTGTTTACGCTTTCTTTTTTTGTTTCCATTTTCAACTTGAACACTGTCAAGGACCGCACCCACATGTTGACCTTTATACATTTCCAACTCTTTAAACTTAGATAGAACTGAAAAACCATTCACAATATAGCACTCTTGAATCGTATATTCGTTATTTACAACAATCATCGCAATTGCACCAGGTCTGAACTGTCTTCTTTCCATACCTGAGAATAAATAATAGCCTTCTTTTTGTTTATAACGACTTATAATTTTATCCATACTTTTGCGATAATACCTTACTTGTATAAACGTTAGCACATATTGAATGACTAATAAGCAGCAAAGAATAATGGCAATTTTCATAAGAAGTTAATCACTCCTATCTATTTAAGATGAAACTTTTGATGTTGCTCTAGGTGATTGAAAAACTTCCCGCAGGACGTGTGGTGAACCTCATTATTTGCGCCGTTGAGGTTCACCCACCCTAAAACATGCTCCCACAGTAATCTTGCACCTGTATTAATTTTCAGTTGGAAACAGGCGATCTTGAAGTGATCTTAATTTCCAAACAGTTGTAGAATGATCTAGTTCTACGTCTTCTTCTGTTAAGAATTGACCTTCTTTAATATCTTTCTTCGCTACTACATTTCCACTGATTAAACCAATTGGAATGTGACCGTTACGCTTTAGTTCTTGGTGTGTTTCAAGAACACCACGTACGCAATAACCACCAATACCATCTAATGCTTCGCCAGCTTTGATATCTTTTTTCGCTACTGCCACTGTATCAGAAATTGGTGCACCTAATGGATGGATAGATGAATCATGCTCTAATACTGCTTTTGCAATTGAGATTGGTGTTTCAAGGCTTGCTAAGTGATATGGACGATATAGAATATGGTGATCACGATCGCCAACCTTTAATAAGTAGTTTAACTCATGTTGTACACCTTCATTTTGTCCTTTAACGATAACAAATACCCCAGGTGCTAAACCATCTACATATTCAACTACACCATAGTTGTTTAAAACTCCGCCTCGTTCTTTAAGATCTAAGTCGCTTACAACTGAATCAAGATCTCCTGCGATACCATGCATTCCAACTACGTCTGGAACAAAGCCAATCGCATTTGATAATAGGTTCATTTCAGCCATTGTTTTTGTACCATCTTGGAATGCTGCTAGCATATGTGCAGACATTTTCTTTTGAGCTGCTTCTTCTTTAGCTGTATCAGGATTTGCTGTTACTTTTAATTTGTTGTTCTTCCCTTTACCTGCAACAAGTACTTCCATACCCATTGTTTTTGCGAATTCATAAAGCTCAACTGTTGCAGCTGGCTCATCACCTGCAGACCCTGTATAAACTAATCCAGCATTTTTAAATTGTTGATGCATGATTGAACCGATTGTGATGTCCACTTCAACATTTAAAAGAACAAGATGCTTTTTCGCTACTAATGCTTCTAGAGAAATATTTGCCCCAACTTCCGGAATACCAGTCGCATCAACAATCACTTCTACATTTGGAGAGTGAATCACTTCTTTGAAATCATTTGTAACAACGATTTGTTCTTTTTTAGAAATTCGTGATAAATAAAAATCTTCTGCTCTTTTTGCTGCATCTAAGTTAATATCACTGATTCCCGCAACACTCATACCTGGGATTGTTGAAATTTGTGCAATCATACCAAATCCCATTTGTCCTGCTCCGATTACTCCGACTCTAATTGGTTCATTTGCTCTTTCTCTTTCAAGTAACTTTTGATAAATTGACATGTTCTGTATCCTCCCTAATATGTTTCAAGTAATTTTTAATTCTCTTAATCTTGCAACTACACGTTTATGTAGGCGTTTACTTTCAATGCCTACACATTCTAAAAGTTTCTAACACTTCTAAATGTTTTTTGGTGTGGCAAATTCTCTTATTTTCTATCAAAATATTTTTTATATAACATATGTTTTATTTCTGTGTCATATGACACAATGGTTAACATTTGTTAATCGGTATGGAACTTTATTGTAAAATGAAATTGTAAGGGTTGTCAATAATAAATTAAAATATGTTTAGAGTAATTTTTTACTTTTTAAGAAGACTGTTAATGTGAATACATGAGAACGACATTAGCCAAACCTAAAGAAAGGTTGATAATATTGAATAGAAAAGATTATTATTATGAAAAAAATGCACCAGAGCCTAAAACAATTGTTCCTGCTGTTTCTGCAGTTATTATCGATAAAAGCAATCAGATTTTACTTCAAGAGCGTGTTGATAATGGAAAATGGTCATTACCTGGAGGTGGAATGGATCCTGGAGAGAATGTGGAGCAAGCAATCATAAGGGAGGTAAAAGAAGAAACTGGATTAGATGTTAAAGTCATAAAGCTCACTGGTATCTATAGTGATCCTAATCATGTGATTGCATATGGGGATGGTGAAGTGAGGCAACAATTTTCTATCTGTTTTTCATGTGAGGTAATAGGAGGAACATTGGTCACAAGTCATGAGTCAAAGCGTGTAGCATTTGTTCCAATAAGTGAAATTGACTCATTGAATATGCACATTACCCAAAAGATTCGGATCCGGGATGCACAAAACAATCAATCAGAGGCATATATTCGTTAATAAAATATTTAAATAGATTTCTGCCGTTTATTGGGTAAAATAGTAGCAACGAGATGAAAAAAATGGTATATATATCCGTAACAAACGTTCTTTCCTACTACATAAAGCAAGGAGAGGTTGAGATGAAGGTTTCTGAAATGCACGCCAAACTGTATTGTCTTTCATGTAATGACGACACGTCTCATGTCATTACTTACGTTAATAGCAAAATAAACGGAATTCAATGTGAAGAATGTCATCGTACACAAGCGTTAAAAATGAATCTTGTTAAAGAATTTCAAAAAGAAGTGTATGAGCGGATTTCCACAAAGCCAGTGAGAATCACTCAGGAGTATAAAGAAGATTTAAGTAAATTACTAGCAAGCCTACCGATTCGAATACTTAGTAAGCCATACCGACTTATGCGGTACTTGAATGAAACTCGGAAGGTGTTTAAGTTGTATAGTGATAAGAAGGGGTAAGTACTCATACTCTTTTATAAAAAGAATACTCTACTACCAACTTTAAAAGTCGGCAGTAGAGTATTCCTCCAATAACTGCTCAAATTCCCCATGTGGTACAGGCCTCGAAAAGTAAAATCCTTGGGCCTCGATACAACCTAGTTTTTTCAGAATTCTTATTTGGTCTTCGTCCTCAACACCTTCAGCAATCACCTGTAATCCTAGTGCCTTTGCCATCGAAATAATGGTTGAGACAACCTCTGAATTTTCCACACATTGATCAACAAACATCTTATCTATTTTCAACCGGTCCACTTCTAGCTTGTACAAGTAACTAAGTGAACTATATCCAGTTCCAAAGTCATCTATGCTTATTTCAATGCCCATATTACGTAATTGTTGAAGTCTACTATTTACCTCAACCTCATATTTCATTACAATTCTCTCTGTGATTTCAAACTCCAAAAAAGTGCCGTCTATTTTGTTTTCAACAAGTGTATGAGAAACAAAATTTATAAAACCATCATGTAGTAACGTAGGTAAAGATATATTAATAGAGGTTTGATGAATTCTTTTCCCTTTCTTCTTCCAGGTTGAAAGTATGCCACATACCTCTTTAATCATATTCTTTTCCAGCCGATCAATTTCCCCAATTTCCTCAGCCAAAGGGATAAATATATTTGGAGCAATCATACCCTGAGTACAGTGATTCCATCTAGCAAGTGATTCTGCTCCAATTAACTCTCCATTGACCATATTATATTTCGGCTGTAGATAAACTGATATTTGATTATGATCGATTGCATAGCGTAGCTCATTTTCAATGGCAATGTTTTTAAATTTATTATCCAACATACTTTCCGAAAAAAACGAATATCCATTTGATCCATTTTCTTTTGTATGGTACATAGCAATATCCGCGTACTTCACTAACTCCGTAATATTAGTTGAATGATGTGGATGGGTTGAGATACCAATACTTGCAGTTGATATCACGTCTACTCCTTCAACATTCAATGGCTTTCTAAAGCAATTAACAAGTTCCTCTAAATATCCGTCTTGAGTTTCTGTCAAAGGAATCATAATGAGAAACTCGTCTCCTCCAAGCCTTCCGACAACACCTTTATTCCCAGTAACGTGTTTAAGCTTGAGAGCAATTTCTTTTAATAAATCATCACCGAAGCCATGTCCAAAACTATCATTTATTCGTTTAAAACGATCAAAATCCAATAATAAAATATGAAACTCTTCACCGTTTGCTGCCCATAGGTTTAATATCTCCATTAGCTTTCTTCTATTATATAGACCTGTTAGCTCATCGTAAAAAGCCAGTTTATGAATCATTTGTTTTGCCTTTTTATCCTCAGTAATATCCTTGGCAATCCCGTAATACCCGATTGTTTCATTATTAATAACGATCCTCATTGTTGTAATCTTAATATCAACTGCTCGTTGATCTTTTGTCACGATCACCGTTTCAACATCTTCAATACTACCTGATTTTACTTTCTTGATAATTGATTGTTTATCTAAATTAGGTTGTAAAATTGAAAAAAGCTCTTTCCCAATTAATTCTTCTCGACAGTACCCCACCAACTTTAATGTTTCTTTATTTACATCCATTATTTTCCCTTTTAAATCAACAGAAAAAACAGCATTCGGGTTATGGCTGAAAAGAGATTTATATTTAACTGTCGTCGTTGATAACATTCGATCTGAAATAATATCCGGTAATATCATTAATAAAAAATTCGAGAGCATTGGATATAGAAACGGAAGTAAATAGGCATAGTCTTTGTATTCATATTGTAAAACACCCTTGAAATCAAGTAGTGATGTTAAGAGCAGATAAGGGATTCCACTTATTGAGACCCCACATAAAATAAGCCCCTATATTTAACCAACTCTTCTTAACCACTTCTTCATCTTCATTTGTTATCTGTCTTAAAAACTTCATGAGTTTAAAAATACAAGTAACTATGATTAGACAAGAGATGCTAAACGAAACGGGCTTAAAGTAGATTAACTCACGAAATGTCCACCAATAACCAATTGTTGTAATTCCAATAAACATTATGGAAACAACAATACTTGCGATAATATACCTCCACCATTTAAACTCCTTAGCCTTTGCCATAAAAAGCGTAAAATAGGCACCAAGAAAACACAGTAAAAATACGAATAGAAATAAAATGTAATTTGTCTCAGTGACAATCGGTACATCCAGCGATAAGCATGCATACGTATAGATGGACCAAAAACCAAGACCAACTACAGAAGAAAAAAGAAGTAATTTTTTCTTCATTTCTTTTTTATCTGTTACTCGCTTAATTTTTGTACTATATTCAAACCCAAGTTTACATGTCAAAATAGCTAATATAGCAACGACCCCAATATCCAAAATATTGAAATAAAAAAACACATTCATGTCCATTCCCCTAAAAACCGTTATGTAACAACATTTTAAATATTCTTCTTAATCTATTACTTCTATACAAAACAACACAAACAATAGTTTGTAACCATCTAGTTTTAATAGAATCTCTCATTCTTTTTATCGACATCTTTACATCATGAGTAAAGGGAAATATAAGAAAAAAATACAATATTTCATTAAAAGTATATCAAATTACCCATTATTTCCTGTGATCTTTATCACTTTATGGAGCACTGTGCTTCCCGAAGTTTGTGATGACTCCACATCTAAGATGAATCTTTAAGGTTCCTTTAAGGTTCTTCCGTAATAATAGAAACCACAGAAAACACAACTTTAGATATAGTTATTATTTACTACTTTATGAAGGAGACATACATATGAAGATTACAATTCAAAAGAAATTATTGTCCGGCTTTTTACTTCTTGCTATTTTAATTGGAATGGTGAGTGCACTATCTTACTATCAAATCCATAAAATCAACAACTCTTATTCGGAATTAGTTGAGCAGCAAACTACTAATTTAACAAGTATTAAAGATATACAACTCTACGCCTCTCGCTCGATTGCAAGCTTGCGAGGTATGCAATCTGCTGGAACAGACAATATGGAATTTTTTCAAACTTCTCTTGATCAGATAACCGAACAGGTAAAGAACATAGAAGCTGATATACAAGACCAAGAATCAAAAGAACTTTTAACTACTATCACTTCCTTAAAGGAACAAATTATAGAACAGGTTCAAGAAGAGCAAGCAACTAAACTTGTTGAAGAAGAGAGTATTCCATTAGCGATACAAATTGAAGAAGCAGCAAATAGAATCGTTGAAATACAAACAAAAGAGATGAAAACTGAAACAAAGGCAAATACGGAAATGGTATCTTCTGTTAAAAACATGATGCTAGTATGGAGCCTCATTTCTCTAATTCTAGCCATCTTAATCGGCATGTTCATGTCTCGCATGATTACTCGCCCTATTTCTTTACTAGTAGAAGGAGCTAAAAGAATTGCTTCAGGTGACTTAACACAAGAAGACATAAGTGTAAAAAATAGTGATGAAATCAGTGAGTTGGCAAATTCCTTTAATATCATGAAGCAAAATCTTCAACAACTAATTGATGAGGTACGCTTGAACGCACACCAGGTTTCGGTAACTTCTGAAGAGTTATCTGCAAGTGCCGATGCAACGAATCTGGCAACACAACACATTACTCTTGGGATGCAAGAGGTTGCAGCAGGCGCTGAAAAACAAGTTAGCACAGTTATTCAATCAGTTGAAAGTGCTGAGGAAATTACAAAAGGAATGAATAAAGTAACTGAATCCATTCAGTCTGTAGCGAATTTAACTATTGTGGCAAATGAAAAAGCAACACTGGGTAACGATGTAGTTAATAAAACAATTAATCAAATGAAATTGGTGCAGGATTCCGCAATGGAGTCTGCTGAAGTTGTTCATACACTAAGTAATAAGTCTAAGGAAATTGGCCATATAATCGAATTAATAACAAAGGTTGCCAGTCAAACCGACTTACTTGCTTTGAATGCTGCAATTGAAGCAGCTCGTGCAGGTGAACAAGGAAAAG
Source organism: Metabacillus endolithicus (assembly GCF_023078335.1). Lineage (GTDB taxonomy): Bacteria > Bacillota > Bacilli > Bacillales > Bacillaceae > Metabacillus > Metabacillus endolithicus. Next base: position 1,925,009 of record NZ_CP095550.1, read on the forward strand.
GGTTTGCAGTTGTAGCAGATGAGGTTCGAAAATTGGCTGTTCAATCCGCAGATGCAGCAGGTCAAATTCGTCAACTCATAGAAGAAATACAAGAAGAATCCGAAAAAGCGGTAAGATCTATGAATAATGGAACAGATGTTGTAAAAGAAGGGTTAAAGCTAGTAAGTCAAACCGGTGACTCATTCAAAAACATTCTTGGAGCGATCCAACAGGTAGCAGCTGAATCACATGATGTGGCTGCTATTGTGAATCAAATTCACTCAAATACACAAATAGTTACAGAAGGAATGAAAGAAGCAAGAGATATTGTCGAACAATCCTCAGTAAGTATCCAAAACGTTGCTGCCTCTACTGAGGAACAAAACGCAACAATGGAAGAAGTCTCTTCATCAGCTGAAGGATTAAGTGAAATGGCACAGAATTTAAATAAAGTGATTAATAAGTTTAAAGCATAAATATAAAAGAGATCATCTCTCTACTGACGATGATCTCTTTTTACTCTTAAAATTCGTATTACAACACTTTTTGCTTCTTCTTAATCTCTTTATGATTCATGCCGCGGTTTTTCATTTCCCATTTCACTAAAGATAGGTATTTCTTAATTTCAATCACTCTATTCAGATCATAAAAAGATCCTCTACTTTTATGTACTTTTAATTGTTTTTTATATTTTAAATAAATACAAGATAATTCGTTATTAGTAATTGAACTTAGTTCTGGTCCCATCCACTTCACCCTATAGAAAAAATTCCTTTTTCATTATGAGCGAAGAATGGAGTTAATTCAAGAGATTTATTCTTAATTTTTAAACGATTAATTTTGAAAATGTAAAAATTATGAGCTAACAACGGTTTATAACCCTTTACCTTTTCATTGTCTAAGAAACCATTTCTATACGATTTGTCTTCCTATCCACAACAACGCCATGAACTGCGATTGATTTTGGAATAAGGGGATGCATTTGAACCAGATTCATATTTTCTTAATGATTGTTTCCATATTGTTCTCCCCTGTTAACCACTTTATAACATTCCCGCCCCCAACTTGAAGATAATTTAGAGTGGAAAGAATGTTTGTATTCACTCCTTTTTCCCTCATTCGAGCTAGAAGCTCTTCTTCATTAAGAAGTAGATCATTGTTGCTTTTTTCTCCAATGAAATAAATTTCATCTATCTGCTCGGATAAAACCAGCATGATGATTGATCGAATCATGCAGCTATATGTTTGAGATAATTCAGCGTTATAACTAGAAAGTACAATCATATCTTCTTGCTCTCTCTTTGTAATGCTTTGATAGATAGCATGCAACGAACTGTTAAACCCAGTGATAATTAACACCTTTTCCTTCTTCTTCATCATCATGAAAACCTCCTAAATTTGTATCATCTGTGATAATTGATAATAAAACGGAATACCAACTATTAAATTTAACGGAAATGTTACACCTAAAGATAATCCTAAATAAATAGAAGGATTCGCTTCCGGAACTGATGCTTTCAATGCCGCAGGTGCTGCAATATAAGAGGCACTTCCCGCTAAAACTCCCATTAAGGTTGTACCGCCTAACGATAGTCCTATCATGCTACCAAGCAAAACACCTAACATTCCAAAACATAATGGAGTGATTAATCCGAAAACCAATAACTTAATGCCATGTTTTTTCACTTCTGGTAATCGCTGACCTGCAACTATTCCCATATTTAATAAGAAAAGTACAAGAACACTGTTATATAAATCCATAAATAATGGCTTAACAGCTGGAACTGCCTGTTCACCAAGTACTACACCGATGCCCAAGCTTCCAATTAAAAGAAAGATACTTTTCCCAAAAATACTTTCTCTTATCACATCCTTATCAATCATTCTGACAGATAGAGGTACAATCCCAATTCCCTGTGACGATAAGCTCGGTGATGCATTATTTTTCTCTATCATTTTTAATAGGAAAATAGAAACTAAGATTGCCGGACTTTCCATAATCACAACCATTGCATTCATAAATCCTTCATAAGAAGTTCCATTTTTCTCAAGAAAAGAAATGGCAGCCCCATATGTCACAATACTAATTGACCCATATGTAGCAGCTAACCCTATTGCATTTTTCAAGTCTAATTTCATAGGCCTACCAATCATCAGCGTGATAATTGGAATTAGGATACCTAGAAATAAGGTTGCCATAATCGGTTTAATAACCGACCCAATCGAATAATGAGATAGTTCAATTCCTCCTTTTATTCCAATGGCAATTAATAAATAAATACTTAACCCTTCACTTAATCCACTCGGAAATTTCAAATCTGATTTTACGATCGCTGCTAAAATTCCAAGTACAAAAAATAGCACAACCGGTGAAAGTAAATTTTGTATGATAATATCTATCATCCTCTTCCCCCTCTTTTCGTCATTGCAATAAAAAAACCGACAACTTAAGGAGAAATGGTATGAACCATTTCATCTTAAAATTGCCGGTTTACTTTCAACTAAGCTACAAGCTTTTTTGATTGTCTCCCTCTATTTATTTCTCAAACGTTTCCTCAAGATTGCGATTTAACTTAAACAGCATCACTCGTTCACCTGTTACAGTGCTAATATCTGTGTGGAAGCTTTTTATTTTTTCTCCAGTAATAGTAAAAATGATTTCTCCTAATGTTTCAATTCCTGACTCGACTAAATCGGAACGAGTTCTCTTAATCGATTGCATTCCTTCCTTTGTTTTACAAAGGATAAGCTCGGCCGGTGCCAACACTCCTCTTAAATTCACAATAATCATGTCCCGTAAGATATCTGTTTTCACAGAAACGGAACCACGTCCTAGAAAATCCTTTTCCCACTGTGTTAACGCCTTACTTATTTCAGATTCGATTATTCCCTTTGACTTCATGTTCCCACCTTCTTCCTAATAAAAAAATCGGTATACTTCCTAACATCGTCATCTTGTTAAGAAATATACCGATTTATCTTCACCTTACGATCAAATGAATAGGTTATGTCTTTTTCATATAATCAATATATTTATTCATCATATGCTAAAGCAATTACTTCATTTAGATACAAGTTGGACCTATCGGAAATTAAATTTATATATAATTTACTGGTATCTGCTTGAAAAGTCAATACATTATTTACGAATGATTAAGGTAAAGTGAATTATTTAATTAGGATAATTTGAAAGAAACTGAGAGAAAGATCATATGCTGCAACTACAACGCTAGATGGCGAACACGACGAGAGAGTAGAGAAAGAAGTACCAACTTCCTTATCTTAAGGGAAGTAGTACTTCTGCTATTAAATCATGTTCAAAACTATCTTTCAAACGGAAGTACACGATCCTGCTCAAGTCCATAGCCATCAATAAAAATACGATCCTTATAGACCTCAATAATTGAATAAGTGTTTGTGTCAGCAGTTTCAAGCATTCCTTTAAGATTCACATAATGAATGCCATTTTTTTCACCATAACCTCCTGCATGATTATGCCCATTAAAATAAGCAACAACATTTCCAGAGGACTCAAGTTCTTTGATTACAGCTTCATCGTTCCAAATATTATGTGAATTCTCTGGATAAACAGGCATATGGGAAAATACAATGACTTTTTCATTTGCTTTTTTAGCCTTTTTCAAAACATTTTTCAACCATTCTAATTGTTCTTCACTAATTCCACCGTTCCAAGTTTGTGCATTAATATCACCTTTTGCCTTGATTGAATCATACATTTCTTGAGCCTGCTGATACTTTTCAGATCCTTTTGGATTTGCATAAAAACTAAGATCATTTGAATCAAGTACAATGAAACGCCAATTTTTTTGCTTAAAATCATAATACTGATTTTTCATACCAAGTCGTTCAACAATTGTATCTGAGGGTTCAGGAAAATCATGATTTCCTAAAACATGATATTTCTTTCCTTCAATCATCTCGTAGACTGGTAGAATTTGATCAAAACTCGACATATCCCGATCGATTAAATCTCCAAGCTGAATGGTGAAGCGTAGTTTCCGTTCATTAAACGTTTGGGCCGCATCTGCAAGCTTCTCCAATGAATTTCGATAGTATTTTGTTCCTGATGGATCACAATCACAATATTGGGCGTCAGGAACAACACCAAACTCAATTTTTGGCTTGTCTACATTCTTGGCAAAAGTTGAGCCTGGATACATTGCAAAAATACCAGCAGTTAACACTAACACTGAACTTAGCCCTTTAATCGCTGCTTTAAACCCTTTGTTCCCTTTCATCATTTTACTAGATTCTCCTTTCAAAATGGTTATGAATTCCAATTTCATTCCTATGATAACTAAATATTTTTGAAAAAAGCTAAAGTTAATCAAATCTTTATTAAGTCTTTAAACTTTTACAAACCCTTCAAAAAATGTAAATTTATGTATGAAGAAAGACGCTTTCATTTTGGGTTTAATAGGATAATAGGTGTATACGATTTATAACAAAAAAAGCCACTCTTCCACTCGAAGAACAGCTCCCCATTAATTCGGTTCAACATGTATATGAACATCATGCACACCGTATTCAATAATCATCATTTTTTCAACCATTGTCGCAATATCATGAGCCTTTGTGATATTTAATGAAGAGTTAACAAGAATCACAACATCAATCACTTCATTGTTTCCGTAATTTCTACCTTTGATTTGCTTAATTCCCTTTACGCCATCTACCTTTAAAATAACTTCCTGATACAAGCGTAATTTATCTTGATCAAATCCGTCTGAAAGTTCATGTGAAGATTGCCTAAAAATGTCCCAAGCTGTTTTACATATGATCATGCCAACAATAATGGCTGTAACCGTATCTAACCACGGCATATTTAGTTGAGAACCAATGATTCCAACGGCCGCCCCGATACTAACCCAGGCATCTGATAAATTGTCCTTTGCTGCAGCCATCACAGCACTACTATTAATGTTTTCAGCTAATTTTTTGTTATAACGATAAACAAAATACATCACGAGTGCAGAGAAAACCCCTACATATGCTGCAATAATATCTGGTGATTCTTTTTCCCCATCAAATATAGATACAATTCCATCAAACAACACTTGCAACCCTACTGCCATCATAATAAAGGAAGCCAGCAGCGATGCAATTGTCTCACTTTTCCAGTGCCCATAACCATGATCCTCATCAGGAGGTCGTTGTGAAAGTTTAAGACCAATGAGAACGGCAATAGACGCAATCACATCCGTTGAATTGTTCAATCCATCTGCTTTTAATGCATCCGAGTTACTTATGTAGCCAACAACAAGCTTTAAAAGTGATAAACATATATATGCAACAATGCTAATAATAGCACCACGTTCGCCAAGTTTCAGGTTCCGATACTTTTCTTCTTCCATCACAAACCTCCTTATCGCCTTTCATATCATAGCAACAACAAGTCGGTTGGGTCTAGAGCAACCTTTTTGCATGCTTTTATATAAATATGAAGGGTGAAAGAATGTTGAGTGGAGGAAATTTTAATGGGTAGAGAAAACAAAAACAACTATTAAAATTAGACATTCAGGTACCTGCTAAGATAATAATATTAATGACTTTTAGAGTGTCATTTTCCCAATCCATAATTACTATCATTTCACTCTATAAACGGCACCGAACCTATGAGCAGACAAAAAAGACCCTTCAAATGAAGGATCTTTTGTTTTTAACTATGTTGTAACCTAATTCCCGTTTCTTGAATGAGTTCTGCAACTAGACCTTCTATTTGTTGGACAGAAGTTTCGTCAAAAATTACTTGTTTATCATCAAAATTTCTAGCATTAATAATTAACTGTTCGGTAAGAACATTTGCATGTAAACTTCTTAAAATAAGGCGTAATTGATTTAATGCATTAAATCCCCCAACAACTCCACCTTGAGCAGCAGCAATTGCTACTGGCTTCTTTTTAAAATGATCTATACCTAAAAAGTCCAAACAATTTTTAAGTGCACCACTTATCCCATTGTGATATTCAGGTGTAACAATAAAAAAAGCATCTGCTTTTTGAGATAGATTCACAAGCTTATTAACTGATACATTAGCATATTGTTGTTCTTCCATTTTAAAAATAGGTAATTCTTCTTTTCTCAAATCAAATAATTCAGTATCAATACCTGATTGTTTCAAATTAGTTTCAATAACTTTTGAAATGCCAAAACTATTTGACTGTTCTCGCGCACTTCCATTAATGATTAAAATATTCACTTAACAAAGCCCTCCAATATTATATAACAATATGTAAAATATAACACTTTTATAAAAATATGGAATTTTTACTAGGTGTCTGTTAATTATATAAAATCAAATATCTAAAAATAATACTTTAGGAAACCCTCTTAATTTTTGGAGAATAATACAAATCTTTTTAAGGTTCCATTAAGGTTCATCTATCATAATAAATCTCGTAATATATAAGAACTTTAACAATACTAATCTTTTAATAGAAAGGAACATGATAAATGAAAAAATTCTCAGGATTAATCGTAACAGGAGTTCTAACATCTTCAATCGCACTAATCGCAGGCTGCTCATCTAATGCAGAAACAACACAAGGTTTGGAAACAGCATCACAACCAACGGTGCAAACCGAGGAAGCTACAACAGATCAAGCTCCTGAACAGCCAGCAGGAAGTCGAATGGGTATGTTCGGCGATTTAGATGAAGAAACACGAGCTAAAGCCGAAGTAACTATGAGCGCAATGAGAGACGGTACCATTACAAGAGAAGAAGCTGAAGCACAATTGGCTGAGTTAGGTGTAGAAATGCAAAGTATGCCTGAAATGCCTGCCACGTCAGAAACATCTGAAGATGCTACTCTATAAAATATAAATTAGCAAGTTACTTATTAGAGTGTATACCTATACCTAATAAGTAACTTGCTAAGAATTACATAGCTAATCTTAGTCATTTATTTCTTTTATCTTGTGATGGCCGCTTCCCCCACCATCCCTTACTCCTAAAAAATAAAGCAATACTAATGCCTATCCCAAACATAACAACAAGGGCTAATCCATAACCAAAATTCCATGTTAATTCAGGCATATTTTCAAAATTCATTCCATATAAACCAGCAATGAATGTCATGGGAATAAAAATAACACTAACTAATGTTAGAGTTTTCATAATAGAATTCATATGGTCGGATTTAAGAGACATTTGTAAATCAAAAATACCTGTTAAAGTTTCAATAAATGTATCAAATGCACTGACAACTCGTTCAAAATTTTTGCCTAGAGTCTTTAAGTATATCGCTGAATCTTCATTAATATATTTGGAATCTGATTCTCCAATATCGTTTATAACAGACTCTTGAGCTTCAACAATTTGTCTTAAATTATGAATTTTCCCTTTCCAATTATACACTTCATGACCTATTTCATTAGCAAACGGATATTTGAAAACAGATTTTTCAAGCTCCTGTATTTCATCTGCAATAGCATCAACTGCTTGCAGGTAATACTGACTAACATGGTCTAATATATGATACAGGATATGCCCTGGACTGCTCATGTGCTGCGGATGGTCTTGAAAATCCTCTAAAATAGTAGAGAAAAATTGCAAGTCATTTTCTTCTTCATGGGTTATGACATAATTATCTCCTAATAAGATACTAATTCTAACATTAGAGTAATCTTCTTTTATAATGAATGTTGAAATATATGTGTGATAGCTATATACATCCATTCGTGGCGAATCACTGAAAGAAGCAATAGCTTCCGCTGCAAGGGTATGTATATTTAGTGATTCAATGATCTTTTTTAACTCGTCCTTAGTTGAAGGGGTAATATGAACCCACAGTGTATCATCGTTTTTCTCAGGGATAAAAAATTCATTTACTATTTCACTTGTATGATTTTTATTGCAATAATATAATAAATCGGGTTCATCCTTACTCCTAGTTGTTTTCATGAGTGTGGATCCTTTCTCAAAGAAGTTTTAACCGATTTCAACTCAACGCTCTTTCTTTACTAGTATGAAGGATTATTTTGCTTTTTATTTACGAAAGTAAAGAACTCATCATTGTTGTAGTTTTTAAAAAAGAGAGACGTCCTCCATTAGCTAAGAACCTCTCTCCAGAATTGATAATTTCTTAATGAAACATCCAAATTTAAACGATGTAATCTTTTTAAAGCAGTTAATGTTCTAACTACCTCTCTTAATATGCTTTCAGTTGTATGTTTTTCGTTATTTTTTATTCGATATTTGGCAAACAAAACCAACTGATTTTTTCCCACTCTTTCAATTTTTCTCATTCTAGTATGAGTTGATAAAAATAAGATAAACTCCTCAATGATCTCTAATTCCCTTTCGTTATAACCTTTTTCAAATGAATTAATTAATCGTATGTACTGTTTATATAGCGATTCATGGCGCGAAGAGTTTATTGTGATCGTGTCTATGTTATTAGTCATCGTGCTCATATGCCCTCCCATCGTTTACTCCTCATCTAAGTATCACGTACTTTTCAAGTAGTCTTCATTAAGCTTCCTACCAAAATTTACTATATATGACAAACCTTAAATTAACCTTAAGTTTTTTACAGAAACCTGTATAATTTTGAGTTTTCACCAAAACATATAATTACTAAGCAAAGGAGGATGGTTATGAATACAAAACGACTAATGTCATTACTGACGATTTTTCTTTCATTAGGATTTTTGTTTGGCTGTAACACAGCAGAAGAACAAGACCCTGCACCACCTGAAGTAGAAACACCTGGAATGGACGAAGAAGAGCCTGATTTAGATCAGGAACCATCTGAAGAAGGTAACGAAGCTCCTGGAATGGATGAAGAAGAACCCGACTTGGATGAGGAACCTTCTGAGGAAAATAATTAATCATGATAAAAGCATGCAGAAACAGTATCAGTTCTCTGCATGCTTTTCATGGGACCTTATATTCTTAGCTGAAGTTGGTTCTTTCTCCATTAAATTAAATGGCTCTCCCACTCATTCCTTAAAATTCCCATAACTAAAACGTCGTACCTTTTTCCATCTCTATAAACAGCCGATCTTTTTCTTCCTTCTAATTGAAACCCTACTCGTTCATAAGCTTTTAAACCGCCGATATTATACTCTATCACCTCAAGACCAACTCGATCTAAATTGGCTTCATGAAACGCGTAGCGAAGAATCAATTGTAGTGCCTCTGTTCCATATCCTTTCCCTCTATTAATTGAGTCTCCGATGCCAATCGCTAAAAGTCCGGTTCTGTTATTCCATTCAATTGAATGAATACAAATCAACCCTATTAATCTATTGTCTTGAATCGTTTTTAAAGTGAAAAATATTTCAGTGTGGCTCGATTTTCCTTCTTCTGCTAACTGCTCCTTATTTTTAGGAAGTGCGATTTCAGTATCAACATTGCGGAGATACTCAGCATCTTCTCCCCACTTCTCCATTGTTTCAAAGTCTTCTTCTAATGGCAGAGCCAGCTTTAGTTTTTCTCCACGAAACAGGTTTAATTTCATTGTATTCATCCGATTAATCTCCTTTTTTATATAGGTACTTACTTACAAGGACTGCTTGAATCAGTTTATCTTCGATTCTCGGTACTTTATCTTCGATTTTAGGCAGTTTATCTTCTATTCTCAGTATTTTATCTTCGATTTTAGGCATCTTATCTTCGATTCTACAAAACTCTACAATTTTCCCACCGCTAACAAGTAGTAAATCTCCTCATAGAATTAAAATTAGTAGTCTTTCAAAAATTCCAGCATACTTTGCTTATCCTTTGCCATATATAAAGGAGTTGAATAATCCAACTTACCACTTCTATAATCGTAAACAAAGAAGCAAGGAAACTCTGTTAGATAATATAAGGGAATTCCTTCTTCAAGAGCAATGTCTCTTGAGAACGCTTGAGACTCTCCGACATTATTGAACTGCCATAAATCATCTTCATACTCATAATGCTTGTTTAACGCGTCATGATCTTCATCATCAAACTCTCTGTAAACAGTGACTAACGTTAAATCTTCCTTAGCATCACTTTTAGGTGTTGATTTAGCTTCTTCTATACCAAATAACTTTTTAAATAATCCCATGTTCTTCCTCCTCTTTGTTCACTGTTCTATTTTATATAAAAATTAAAAAGCCGGTGGTGTTACTGAAAATAGAATAACAGCTTTTTCTGTAAAGCTATTTTCCCATTTATGCTTCATATATGCTGGAATTTTGACGCTATCACCAGCTTCTAATCTGTATTCTTCACGATCTAAAAACACTTTTATTTTCCCCTCTATTACAATAGCCACTTCTTCTCCTTTATGCTCTAAAAGCTTTTCAGACGAAGAGGTGTTAGGCGGGACTGTCATAATGGCCGTTGCCAATGTGCCTGAAAAATCAGGTGACACTAGCTCATACGATAGGTTTTCAACAACCATTTTTTTACGTGAATGGGATCTTACAACTAAGTCCTCTGTTTTTGTTTCTTCAAGTAAAAAGCTAAATGTCGGAACATCCAAAGCCTTTGCCAACACTTTTAATGTTTGAATTGAAGGATTTGCTAATCCTCTTTCAATTTGACTTAACATGGAGGGTGTTATTTCAGCTATTTTTGCTAACTCTCTGCTGCTAAACCCTTTTGCTTTTCTAAACTTCTCAACTTTTTTTCCAATATCTATATTTTCCATCATCATCCCCCTCTGCAAAAATAATTAAATATAATTTAACTATTTTAAATCAAATTGAATATATTGTGTTAAACTGAATTTAACAATTGTTAAATTCTATTTTACCTTACTAAATTTTACAGGTCGAGTTAGGAGTGGAGAAAATGAATGATTTCTTAACGTTTTTGGTTCTTTCTTTATTTGTGGTAATGAGTCCAGGTATTGACACAGCCCTTATTACAAAAAGAACGATTTCAGACGGTAGAAAAGATGGATTTAGCATGGCTTTAGGAATTACAACTGGATCTTTCGTTCACACATTTGCAGCTGCCTTTGGTCTTTCAGCTATTTTGCTTCAGTCAGCTGTTGCCTTTGAAATTGTAAAATATGTGGGTGCCTTTTACCTGATATATCTCGGGATTTCTTCCTTTATTTCAAGAAAGAAAAAAGATCCTGCTGCTGAAAATCAACAAAATGCACAAATGAAAAAGTCCGCTTTTAAGCAAGGTCTCATATCAAATGTACTCAATCCTAAGGTTGCTATGTTTTTCCTAACATTTTTACCACAATTTATTCAAACAGGTGAAAACGCCACACAGCAACTAATCATTATGGGAGTTATTTATACACTGCTATCAATTTCTTGGTTTTTCATTTATGTATTTTTCATTAACTATTTACGTGAATGGCTGTTGTCTCCGAAAGTACAAATAATCATGGATAATTTTACAGGTCTGGTTTTAATCGGATTTGGTTTAAAGCTTGCGTTGGATAAAAATCACTAAAAGGGTCTTACAAATACGTAAGCCCCTCAAAATTTATGGATTAGATATCTATTTTTCCCTTTGGTATTACACGAACTATCTGTTTCTTTAGATGATGTTTAAGAATTTACGAGAGTCATAGTGGTTTTTTTCTCATCAGTGTGTGGTGTGATTATTCTGTGAAGTGAATCTAAAGAGGTTAGATTTTGATTACATTTCATGTTATCTTGGCACATATAATGACTTTGCTTAGTTAACGTATCTGTTTCAATTGTAAAAACACCTATTTCTTCATAACGATTGCAAACTTCACAAATTCCTTTATTGGCCCTTGTAAATATTCCTTTTATACCTACTAGCTCATTATCGATTGTAGCAATGATAAATTGCTTGTTTACACCAGGATCTTGCCACTTAAAATAACTAATGTCTCTCAAATCAATAGTTTCTATTGAAGGTAGTTTGACACTTTTTTCGTTATCAAACAACGTGCTAAATAATTGTTCAGAAATCTTTCCAAATGGAATAACATACATCTTCAATCTAAGCAAATAAACCAATGCGTCCTTTTTATCATTAAGATAAAAAATTGGATCAAATAAAGCTTTCTTATTTTGTTCTAAGTTAGGAAATAAACGATAAATTCTTTCCCTCATCATTTGCTTAATACTATCTAAAACATCCATGCTGCAACCAGATTCATGAACATTAACTAACCCTATTACATCTGACTTAATCACATTATATTGGTAGCTTTTTATAAAAGGCTTCATGTAATCCTCCACACCTTGTTTTGACTAATACAATTAGTAAACCCGATACGTTTTTCCGGTTTGTGCTCCTTCTACACTTTTTACATAGGCTTTTGCGACTTTACTTCCCGGAACAGGATCAAATCCCTGAAAATATGGGCCATACTTATCCATTGATTCCACTAACACATTTGGACTAACATTATTAATTCTAATTCCCCTTGGTAATTCGATTGCAGCTGACTCTACGAAACTTTTTATAGCTCCCCCAACCATCGCTGCCGAAGCACCTCCAATAATAGGATCTTCCATGATAATTCCAGTGGTTAACGTAAAGCTACCACCATCCTTAATAAAATGCTGTCCTATTAAAACGAGATTCACTTGACCTTTTAATTTACTATTAATGGATAAATCATTGGTCTGTGGTGTTAATTCCTTAAAGGGACCAAAATAGGTTTCACCCGTGGCACTAATAACTGCGTCAACCTCACCTACAGATAGGTACATTTCTCTTATGCTTTCTGGAGAAGTGATATCCACAAAGATATCTGATTCTCTTCTTCCTGCTGATACTACTTCATGATGTTGTTCTAACTCTTGTCGGACTGCACGACCAATTGTTCCATTGGCACCAATTAATACTATTTTCATATGGTTACCTCCTAAAGTATTTTTAGTCATTAGTCTAAATAGGTAGAAATCTCTTGTTTATTCATCTCAAATCCAATGATATTTTTAACCAACTTTTTAGATCCAAGAAATCCCTTCTTATAGAAAGCAAAAGTTGGTACAATCCTTGTTCCCGATAATTGAATAAGCTCTTTTTCCAAACTAGAATTCTTACTTACGTCTTTATCAATATAGGGTATTTCATTTTCTTGAAGATACTTTTTCGCTTCTTGGCAATCAGAGCAGGTTGGTCTAGTATACAGTTCAAGAATGTATCGTTGTTTCAATGTAAACCCCCTCACTTTTTAAAATTTATAAACAACAGCAATGCTATGCTTGAAACAATCATTAACACAACAAACACATAGGAGAAGCCGCTAGCAATTGATGATAAAATGATCCCTGCAATTGTTGGTCCAACTGTTGAGCCTAACGATCTAAATAAGCTTAACAATCCAACCGCTGAACCTGCTTCTTGCATTGATGTACCCTGTATAATAAGAATATTTAATGGTGCACCAATAATAATGCCAATTCCAAAACCTGCTATAGCAGCAGAAACTAGGAGTAAGAGATAATTAACTGGAAAGATAAAAGAAAGTGAGCCGATAAATGTAATCACAAATCCTAAAAACAATACATGTTTAGCTCCCCATTTTGAAACCAAATACCCGCCTAGCAGTGAAGCAATCATAGAAGCTACAGCAAGTGGAGCGACTCCATAGGATGATTGCGCCTTCGTTACCTCAAAATTTGTTTCTATATATAAAGGTAATAGATTCATTGTTGATGCCATGATGAAGCCGGACATTAGTGATAAGAATAAAACCACTAACACATATCTTGATTTGAAATAACTTAGTTTAATAATAGGATCTTGTGAATGCTTTTCTGTTTTAATGAACAATGGGACGATTAGTAATCCAATCATTAGCATTGTGATATTTTTTAATGTAATCCCCAACATAAGGGAAAGAATCATACCTGTTAGTAAGATAATGCCTAGATAATCAATTGGTTTTTTACTAATTGTTTGCGGTAATTTCATCGTACTCATTACTAAAATAACCAGGATTGAAATTGGAACATTGATGAAGAAAATCCATTGCCATGCGAAATGTTGAATAATATATCCTCCAACAATAGGACCCATAATACTGCCAAAACCAAATACTACCCCAATCCATCCCATTGCTTTTGCACGCTCTTCTGCTGGATAACTTACAGTAATGTAAGCAGCAGTGATTGGAAAGATACCCCCTGTACCTATCGCCTGAATACTCCTTCCTATTAAAAAGGTTAAGAAGTTAGGAGCAACGGCTGATAATAAAGAACCTAATCCAAATAACAAAATACCAGTCATGAATACTTGCTTTCTACCGAATCGATCAGAGAATTTACCCATTAGGGGTATACTAACAGCAAACAGTAAAGTATAAATGGTGAAACTCCATACCCCCCATGAAGTATTAATACCAAAAGTACGAACAATTGAGCTTAACGCGGGTCCGACAATTCCATGATCTAAAGCCCCCATAAAGATACCAGCAAGAAAAATACTTAACACAAGAGATTTTTGTTTACTTTGTGTTTGTAATTTGTTTTCCAATAATGCTTCCATAACTTTTAACCTCCAATATCTAACAAGGAAATAATTTCTATATTTATTTTATACCATACCCCCCTACTGTATGTAAAGTAATGAATTACTATTTTTTTCTAATTTCATTATTACACTTAATAAAACCCTTAACTAAGAACGATTCTTGAACAACCTCTATTCACCTTCCAAATTACTCTCAATAAACTCATTAATTTGTTTACTCATTTCCTGAGATTTTGTCCAGTGCAAATAATGATGTCCATCTAAGGTGATAAGTTCACTTGTACTTTGATTACGCAATTGATCTTGATAAAAAGTCACATTTGATTTTCCTTCTTCATTCACCTTGTCTTCTTTCGTCGTGAACATCATAATAGGCATATTTGGAGGAAATACCATATTCTTTGTTTTCTTAATATTATTGCTTAGCTCTTGTGCTTCTTCGATCACATTCGAATTGTAAGCCTTCCAAGCAGAAAGTTTCTTCGTCATCATTAAATTCTGTTCAGAATAAGTTCCTTCATCTGCGATAGGTAGAAAGTTATTTGAAATCACATTTACAGCAGCTCTTGCGATTCCCGTCGGAGCAACAAATTTCAGATATCCTGGCAAATCTGGTGTAGATTCTTGAAAGTATTCTGTTGCCATTGGTAAGGTGCTATCAATACCAATAATGGCTTCCACTTCATCTGGATATTGATTAACGTAATACATACTATAAATTCCTGAAACAGAATGAGGCATGAAGATATAAGGTCCATCAATATTGCTTTCCTTAAGAGCTGTTCTTATTTCATCTGTTATGTTCTCTACTGTTCGTTCCTTCTTTGTGAACTCACTCCAGCCATAACCAAAGGGCTCAATGACCACAACTTTATGATGTTTTGCTAATTCATTCATCAACGGTTCGAAATCTAAAGCTGGGGCTGTCGTACCTAACCCACTTAAAAGAACAACAGTATGTTCACCTTTTCCCTTTGAATATACATGCATTTTCTTTCCATCTACCTCAACGTATTGCCCAATTGCAGGGTATTTTTTTTGCTCAAATTTCGTCATAATTTGATGATATGCAATCCATATCAAAAAGAATGATAGTAAGACGATCAAAATATTTCTCGTTCTTTTCCAAAATGTAGACTTTTTCTTCACTTTCATAGCTTCACATCTCCTAGTAATCTAGTTCCACACAGTTCTTTATAATAAAATCCAAAGTAAGTTTAACAATAACTAACGAACGTTAGTACATTGATTATTATAATACTTCTTTTGTAAAAATCAACAAAAATATTCCAGTAACTAGAAAAACTACAATTATGTATGGACCTGTAAAAAAGGCCAAGCACCTTAGTCAGATACAAACTAAGTGCTTGGCCTTTTTCACTATTAATATTCCGTAATAATAATCGGTGTCCCAATTGTCACGTTTGTCCGTTCTTGATCGAATTTTATAGCGTAATCCCATTTGCAAATTCACTTTCTTGTTATTCTTGGCTGGGATGCTTTCTTCCCATTTCGAAGTGTAACCAGATATTGATTGAAACCCTTCTTCTTGAACACCCTCAATATAATCTGCTCCAAAACCATCCATAAGGTTTGTTGTTGTTTTCTCCAAGTCGGGTTTCCCAACAAGATATCCATTAATTGTATAATACTCTTTGTCCATCTTCAGATTCATATTATCCAAGAGTTGATGAAGTTCCTCACCATCTAAAGATTTATCTTTGAATTGTAATGTTAAAAACATTTGAAAACCTTCATTGCTTTCAGTGATATAAATTTGTATTTTATGAAGTTGGCTAGTTACCTGTTTATCTATTTTTGCCTCAACAGTAACATGATGGTTTTCCGGTTCATGTGTAATCCATTCGTGTATAAAAGGAAACTTGTCTTTTGTATTTCTTACTATTTTATTTACTTCTTTATCGCTATTCGCAGTACCTAGGTCTGCTTTCAAGTATCCTTGCCATGAAGTGATGCTTATCTGGTTTTTTTCTGCGATTTTAATCATTTCTTCTAATTTATATTCTCTATTACTTCCTTCTACAGAATGAATAGAATAAAAAATAATAGTAATAAGACAACTTAATATTAGTCCAATTTGTTTGATCATTGCTCTCTCTCCCCTCATGAGAAAGCATTGACCCTTTTTTATAGATATATACCTATTAAAATACTAATTGAGGAAAAATAAAAAAGGCTGGAACTAAATATCACGATGGTCATACCATATAAAAAAGCTTAATAAGGGGATGTTGAGTGTCAATGCTGCTAAAAAACCTAATACCGATCTTTGTCATTCTTTTGCTTTCAGCTGGAGCATGGTTAATCCCATCTGAGCAACTTCACTCCGAAATTCCAGCATTAGAGGTCTTTGGTAAGATTGGCACCACAATATCAGTTATGATGATTATGTCTTTTCTACTTCTGTATGTAATCTATCGATTAATAAGAAAAAGGTCGTGTTAATAGAATGAAACAATAGATTACAATTATGTAAGGGTGAATATTCAGTGTTTGTTACATTATTATTACCGGTCGTCCTTCCTTATGGTAACCCCGTCACCTTTTTTGATCCCATAGCAGGCTATCATCGAAAAAAAGAATTTTTCGATTGGGTTCAGACGGTACAAAAAACATATAGTCCATATCAGTCTGTACCTTTATTACAAACAAATACAGACGATACAATGATTGAAGGAGAAGTAAGTCCCCAGACAAACTTCGTCCCAAATCTTGCTTAATCTTAACGTAAGGAGTTGCCAGTGGGCACCTCAGTCAGGAACTTCCCTTATCCATCATATGTACTAAAAATGATATTTAGCCACCAGAGGATGGTTACCTTCTTGATTATCCTTAATTGAGTAGTCGATACTTTAAATAAGCGGAGTTTTTCCGCTTAAACTGAAGAATGGAGCTCATTTTGGGCGTATAAGCGGAATTTTTCCGGTTAAGCAAAGTAAAATGGTCCATTTTCACCTATTTTGATTAAATAGGCGGAATCTTTCCTTCTATTTAATCTATATTTCATGATATTTCCTTATTAAGAGAAATTTTTCCGCTTATTTTAGTAGCTGATTTTTGGAAATCGTTTAATCGGGTACGGTTGTGGTATAAAAATGCTTGGAGCATTATAATGTCTCCAAGCATATAACTTCCCACATTGCGTTTATACGAATGCAGGTGTTTTCATCACATCTTCTCCACTGCATGTCCACCAAATTCATTCCGTAATGCTGCAACAACCCTTCCAGTAAACGTGTCATTTTCCAATGAACGATAACGCATTAGCAGAGAAAGAGCAATAACAGGTGTTGCTGTTTGAAGGTCTAGTGCTTCCTCTACTGTCCATTTCCCTTCTCCCGAAGAATGCATAATTCCTTTAATATCATCAAGTTTAGCATCTTTTGAAAACGCACTTTCCGTAAGTTCCATTAACCATGAACGAATGACAGATCCGTTACTCCAAACACGAGCCACTTTTTCATAGTCATAATCAAATTGACTTTTCTCTAACACTTCAAATCCTTCACCTATTGCAGCCATCATGCCGTATTCGATTCCATTGTGAACCATTTTCAAGAAATGACCACTACCAGATTTCCCTGTATATAAATAACCTTTTTCTACAGCTGTATCACGAAAAAGTGGTTCAATAATCTCCCATGCCTCAGGATCTCCACCAATCATATAATTTGCGCCATGGCGGGACCCCTCCATTCCACCTGATGTTCCAGCATCCAGGTAGCTCACTCCTATTTCCTTAAATTCATCATAACGTCTCATTGATTCTTTATAATGTGAATTTCCTGCTTCAATCACAATATCTCCGTTTGAAAGGATCGGTTTTAAATCGCTAATGACCTTATAGACCACTTGATGGGGTACCATAATCCAAATAATTCTTGGAGTATGTAAGTTTTGCACGAACTCCTTAAGAGTTGATGTTCCTTGAGCCCCGTATGCCTGAATTTCTTCAACAGCTTGCTCATTTAAATTCTAATACTTCAATATTATGGACTTAGTGGTTTTCCTAAAGAAAGAGCCACCTTTTTAAAAATCTAGTCCATTTATAACCTAATTTCCTCTATTAATAGTTCTTCCTAATTAAATAACCATCTTCCTCCTAATACTTAAGTTTTATTCCTAAATAAAACTGGAACCTTTTCATCATCAAAAACGTCTTATTACTAGATACTTAATGGAGGAGAGGTTTAAAAGTGAAAAAATTATTATTAAAAGGAGTTCTTATCCCAAGTCTCCTTTTGACCAGTAATGCCGTACTTATCGATTCAGCAAATGCCCAAGTTCAAACGTCTTCACAAGTTAGTTTTCAACAAGCATACAATCTAGGTGAATTATTTTCTGAGAAAATCTTTACTTATCATCAAGCTGTTGAAGCAGGAGATATTGAAGAAATTAATCGATTATATGATGATTTCACAAGTGATCTTAAGAAGATTGAACAAACGATCGGGAAAGTGCCTGGTTATCAAAATAGAAAAAATCTACAAAGGTTTTTTGTACATCCTGCAAAGGTAGACATTGAGAGAACGATTTATGAAGTTTCACAATATCGGTTATTAAATAAAATAACAGACAAAATAGAAGAACATCAGTTAGAGGATGCAGAATCTTTGATGAATACATTAGATAGACTTAAAAAACGCGCGAAAGAAATTAAACAGGTAGGCGGATACAAGTCACTTCCTCGACAAATTGATAAAGACTTATATTTAAAGGAAACGATCACACAAGGTCATTTAGTAACCGCCTATACAACAGAATATAAAACGATAATCGATTCTGGAAATTTACCTCTGCTTAATGAGGCATTCCTGCAGCTAAGGAGTAGTATGAAACAAATGGATTTATTAATTGGCCAAATTCCTAATGCTGACACGAGGAAAAAATTAGGAGAAGAGATTGTAAGGCCCGCTAAGCTCCAATTAGAACGAACACGATATGAGATATCACAATATCAGTTAATGAAAGAGATAAAAAACGATCTAATATCTAATGAAAGTAAAGAGCAGTTCGATGAACAAATGGCCATGCTTCAACGCTTAAAGGCAAGAACCCAGGAAAAAAATCAATCCGGCTTTTATGAAGCTGTACCTGCAGTTGAAAAGGAATTAAGGAAGTATGAACAAACACTACTAGCAGCTGAATAAAGTAAAGAAAAAAACAGCCTATCAATTCATGTCAATTGATAGGCTATTTACTATGTTACTCTACCGACTATATTAAAATCTAATTTCCCCTCACTTTCAAAGACTCCATTATCGCATGAATCTGCTTCCTATCCTTCACAAGCACTTCCTTCACATTTGGACCAAACCATTCTAACGAAGCATTTACGTCCATTGTTGGAATCAATTCTTCAAGAAAATCCTGATAACTAACAGCCCCTTCAAATAATGGAACCATTCCTTTCCTGGAGCCAGCTGCTGCATAAACATTATTAGGAGAGAAAACATCTAATTGTGAACGCGAGGCAATATTTTTAAAGTGAAAATGAGACACATACGGTCCAAGCTGATTCATCGCTTCAATTGGATTTATACCAGATTCCCATACATGTAACACATCAAAGTTTATTCGAAGAGCTGGGTGATTTGTTTCTTCAAGTAGCTGAATCGTTGAAGCAAGGTTATCTGCTAATGTATTCGGATGTGTTTCAACAAGGACAGACTGACCTTCTGCGTATAGAAATTCACAAATTAAATGAAGTTTTTCAACCAACTTATCTCGTTCCCTTTTAGTTGTCTGCGCGCTACCTTTTTTCCCAACAAATGTACGAATCTTCTTTGTTCCCCAATGCTTTGCTAATTGAGAAAGCTTCTTCGTCTCTGTAAGTAGATCGCATTCACTCACTTCTAGCGGTAGATAATCGCTAATCATACTTGTTTCTAAACCATAAGCATTCAGCCAGTCTGCTCCATAATGAGGTTCATCTGCTAAGTTTTTTGCATGAATTCCCCAAAGCTCAATTCCTTGAAAAGAATTGGCTTGAGCCCAGTGTGCAATTTGATCTAGGGAATGGAGATGATGTCGAAAAGAGATTGTACAGATCGAGAGTTTCATTTAAGCGTCACCTTCTTTGTCTTGTTGGTTTGTTCTTTTGACCACTGTTCGAAGCATTGCAATAATCCCTTTTTAATCTTAAATTCTCGTTCATTTTGCTCGGCTAATTTTGAATTAATATCATTAACGAGTGATAAGTCCTTTGTTAGGGCAAGCTTCATCGCTCGGTATTGTATTGTTGTATATCCCTTTACAAGAAGTTCAATTTCATCACACCAACTTTCAAAGCCTTCCTCTTCCAGCTCAAGAAGCTCCCAAAAATAAGCAAAGGCATGCTCATACGCATATTTTCTTATTGCTAGTACGGGTAATTGTTTTAATGCTGAAGAAAGCTGCGACAGGTTCTCCTTCTGTTTTCCAATCGTATAGACTTTAACAATGTCGGATATCGCCTCAGTAATAGGATTAATATCAAGCTTAAGGCAAGTATGAAAATAAGCTTGAATGGTCTCAGCACTTGGTGGCTGAATTGTTTCAGCTTGAAAAACATACCCTCCTTCTACTGCTGGTTCCGCGATGGCGTTCAGAATTCTATCCTTCGGTAATATTCCCTCCCACCTAAAATCAGGATCATACATAAACCACTCATCCTCATTTTCTGTTTTTTCAAGCATCACATAATGAGGAAATGGCTTTGAATGAAATTTATTTTCTCGTTCTGGAAGCAGTGATAAGTCGAGCATAACCATTACATATTGATGCTGGTCTTTAGCTTCCAAAAGTCTTAACATCTTTTCGATATTTTCCTGCTTTGATTTTGATTCGTCATACCATTTTTGCAGCTTAATACCGTAAAGCAGTTCATACCATGTTTGAAAAAATTCATGGTCAATTCTGTCTGAATGGTAGGTTAATGTTCCATCTTCAAGAACATCAAAATCTGCATCCCATACACCAAAATAGTAAGGCCTGTGGTCAACTCCACTTGTTTTTTTTATCACTTCACAAACACAGCTAACAAAGCAATGAACTTTAATCATGAGTTTCCACCACCACCCCTTGCACATGTTGACGCTCTAAGAAGGCAGCCAAGTGGCCTACTGTTTTGAAATCATTTGGAGAAAGTGCCTCATCTGGCATCTTGATACCTAAATCTAACTCAATAAATAAAATAAGCTCTAAAATCATGACTGAATCCATATAAAGATCTTCGTTTAAGCGTGCTTCTTCATGAAAAGAAGAAATCGTCGGAAGCTCTATTTTATTTTTCAATATGTGATAGATTGCTTGAATAATATCTTCTCTTGTCATATGTACGTCTCCGCTAATTTTTTTCGACTTACCTTGCCATTTGGTAATTTTTCAATAGAAGAAACACGTTCGAACTCGATCGGTATTTGGTGTGGAGCCAGATATTTACTGCACCATTCTCTAAGATCTATTTCTTCAATAGTTTCCTCTGAAACATATTGAGCACATACCCGTTCTCCTGTGAAATTGTTTTGCTTTCGAAATACAATTGCTTCGATAACTCTGGGTTCATTCATTAAAACATTTTCCACTTCTTGAGGGTAAACATTTAACCCAGCAACATTAATTGTGTCATCAATTCTTGCTAAAAACGAAAGAATTCCATCTTTAACATAACCTAAATCCTTTGTAGAAACAGAGTTTGTGGCTGTGTGAACAATGATTTCACTCGGAGCATCCATTTCACCAGCTTCCACTCTAAGATGAGGTAAAGGATATCCCATTTCCCAAGCTTGCTGCAGGTTTGTGTGAACGGCAACACATCCAGCTTCAGAACATCCATACTGCTGAAACACTTTTGTTGAAACGCTTTTTAATGACTCTAACCAAATAGCTGGGATCACTGTTCCTGAAGTCATCACATAGTGAAACCGTTGATTCGCGCCCATTAACCTGCTCAATGTATGTAAAAGTGTTGGTGCTGCATAAAAAATATGATTGCGATGCTCATTAAGCTTTTTTAATAGATAACTTGGATTCATTTTTGTGATGATAACAGGCTCTGCCCCTCTTTTTAGACAAGAAAGCACGCCGCTAATTAATCCATAAGAATGAGTAACAGGACACGCGACAATTGAGGTGGTGAAACGATCAAGAGATAGTGTGGAAACATAGCTAGTCAGCTCTTCTTCAACAGAACTCCATGATCGTTCAATGCATTTTGGAGTACCTGTTGTGCCTGAACTCATTTGGATAAGACCACCTTCACCTTCCCATTCAATACTTGATAATTCAGTCATAGAATGCATTGATTGATAGAATAGAAAATGGCAAGAAGCATCAGTTGCCATTCGTAACGCTCCTTGTTGTGGTGTTGAAGGGTGGATTGGAAACACCATCCCGCCTTTTTGACGAATATATAAGCATAGTGTGATCCACTGAAACATATCAGATAAACAAACAGCTAATCTTTTATTTTGACACTCTCTAATCTGCTCGATTGAATCAAAGAACTCATATTGTTTCTCGACATCATGCAATGTATAGTAATGGTCATCAGCATAAATCATCGATAATTCTCCTTTTGTCCTAACGTATTTTTCACAATGTGACGAAATTCACCTTCACTCTTTTTGCTAAGCTTTTTCTTTAAAAGAGATTCAGCATATATAAACGGTTTATTTATTTCTACCTGTTTGTGTCGATGAATCAACTCGGGGAATTTATCCAGATGGAGACAGAGCGCTGTATCCACTGCATGCCAAATTTTTTCCTCTTTGTAGCCATATTGTTTTTCAAGTAGTGCTGATAGCTCTGTTAAATGGAAGACAAATAAGGTATCCATAACAAGCTCTCTTAAAGCCTCCACAGATGACATCCAATAATATTGATCAGGGGGTGCATCTTTAAAAGTAGGATGAATGTTTTCGAAGTTTGGTACAAAATCTTTATTTACTAAAAACTCCTCAACATACTCCAAGCTATCATGGAAATCTCGTAAAACAACTTTTGTTGGCCAGCCATTTTTGTGTAAAAGAATCATATTTTGTGCATGAGCTTCAATCGCAATTCCGTGTGCGATGAAAGATGCCAGACAGGGACAACACTTACTAGGATGAATTGGTTTAGCCAGTTTTCAATTCCATATTGAGTAAGCCAATCATCTATAAAAGTTCGACCATCCTGCTCGATCATGGCTAGAGCAGTAAATGGTACAGCCTCCTCACCCTTGTACATATATAACCTTATGCTTTCTCTCCAAATGGCTCCTAACTGTCCTTCTAACTCTTGTTCTGATGATTCAAAAGTGATACCAGCATATTCCTTCAATATAACGAGAGCTGCCTCATTTTTTAGATAAAAATCGTTTTGAATGACGTTTTCAAGCCAATCTGAAATATAAGCTGCTGCACAAACAGCATGAGGCTGTAGTGTTCTTTTAGAAGATGTGTTGACCATATTCATAGATAGCTTCATATTTGCTTTTTCAGGATTGCATTTGTTCCATAAGGTGCGAACAGATTGAGTGGCCCTGTAATAATCTCCTTTCACCCTTAACAAAAGGATCTCTCTGGCATTTATAGAATTTTCTAGATGTTCTTGAATCGACTTCCATTGGTAAGGATGAATCGGTAAAAACGTATAGGTATCAAAGCTTTCTCCCATCGAATGAAGCTGCTGTAACATGTATTCCCACATTAATGAGCCAAGCTCTTTTCTCCAAAATGCTTCTTCGTCACCGGGAATTGATATTCTTACTTTGTTTCTTTTTACCGCCGTCCAAACTAATGGAAACGATCGTTTAGCTTCTGGACCATACTGTTCATGGTCTTGAATTGAAAACCCCATACGCGACTTAAAACATGGATGATACGGATGGCCTTCACTGATTTCTGATTCTAATTCTTCGTAGCTGGAGTCCCTCCTCGACATCGGATGGAAAAGATGAGCTTCATTCCACTCACATAGGGTGATCGTTTGAGTTAGCTCAACAACTAATCTACGTTTTGCCTCACTATCCCCTATACATGCTTCTACTAGCTCTTCTATAGTTGCATCAATACTTTCTTCGTCTAGTCGCACCCTATCAAAGGCCATTCTTTTTCCTCTAAAACGATAGGTATGTGATTTTCCGAGTAGATGAAAGGTACCCTTGTCTTCTTCAAATGGAATTAGATTTTCATAAAGCAATGCTTCAACTAATTGTTTTTTCACTCGGTTTTCTGCTGTTTTAGTAGGTATAAGAGATAACTTTTGCACATTGTTCCTCCTTTTGAAGGTTTAAGAAAGGATTGTTTACTTTTGTGTAAATCGCCTGCTCTAGCTTTGCTGTTAGTTCATCTACATCATGAAGACGGGTTAATAAATTGGCTTTGTACGATAGTTTGTCTTCATGTAATAAGGTGTGAACAAGTTGTTTGCCTTGTCCTTTTAGCTCTTTTTCTAACAAGTGTAATTTGTCTGTTGACCATTGAAGCAGAATATCTTCTGAGATCAGCCCATCAGCTCCGAATCGATAGATTACTGAGAAAAGCTGATTCATCACAAGATAATAGGTAAATCTTTCTTGTATTAACGAATCATTATAAAATAGCTCTGGTGTTTCGAGTAATGATGGCTCCATATGACATAGATACTGTTTATGATTTTCCGATAAATAATAGCCTTGATTATCTCGGTAAAAATATGTTTTAGGATAACCTCTGATACATCTAAAACACTGTTTTGCTGATGAGCTTCTAACGCAATTCCGTGCTCATCATATAAACGGATAAGTGGGTCAATTGCACAATCCCAATACTTTTCAAACCACTTCAAACTCACATCTTCTATTGAACGATGATCTCGCTTTGCCACCTTCATGATGAGTTGGTAAAGCCTTGATTGTTGATTTGGCAAGGGATCTTGTGCAATCGCTGCTATCGAGCTGATTCCTTTATCTCTTCCTTTAGGAAAGGGGTTTGACCGAATAATCACTTCAAATCCTGATTTTTTTTGATGTGGGAAATCAACCGTTATATATCCAGGATCATCAATAATTTGAAAAGCTGGATAGGTTTCAATAAACGATAATTTCTTCCATAATCTTGCCATTACAACTCCTGCTTTTAGCTCATGCTGTTGATTAACTCGTAATGAATTGGTCACTTTCACGGGAATCGAAAATTTAAGCATATACTCCTCATCATCTTGATAAACCGTTCGTAGTGATGACGTGGCGGTATAGTTCTTTCCTAATGTACCTAAATTTTTGATTAATCCCCTATTTATTGCATCTTTCACATGATCTTGATGTAAAAGCCATTGTGCTTGAAGCGGATGCATCGGTACGATACAAGCTTCTTTTGAAATGTGTAGAGCAGGAGATGATTTTATTAAGGCTTTTTTCAGCAGCTCACTAGCACTCTCAGTTATAATGGATTCTTCTTTTATCATGCTGAAATCAATTTGAAAGTAATGAAGCTGAAAACTTCCTGCTAATTCAGGTGCAAAGCTTTTGTGCTGCCAATATGACATTCCTTGCCTACTTTTTGGTGTTGGGTGAAACCAATGACCAAAAAGTAGAGATTGCTCGGTTTCTATAAATGAACTGTTTGCTGAATAAAGAGTATGCGAATTCTCCAATCTTGCTTCAATATATCTTTGCATTGTTTGATAGCTTCCAATTAATCTGAGAATTAGCTCATCATAATGTGAAGCAAGATCATGATCACGATTTGAAGTTGCCATTAAGTGAAGCTCTTGAACTAACGTCATCATCAGCGTGAGCTTTTCTTCTCTATACCACTGCTTTCCTTTTTGACAGTACTTAAGTGGTGTGCCTAAAACATGTCTCCCAACCTTTGAGCGATAGTTCACTTCAATTGCTAATATGATTTCTTGCTGAGGAAGTTCAAGCTCTAGTATGTATGGACCATTAAGGAGGATCGAAGACCTATTTTCTATGATCCAGTCCTCCGTCCTTATACATTGTCCAATGTCTACTTCTCGAATAAAGCTATTAAAAAAGGCCTGAAACGTTGCGTTTTCAGCAATTTGTTTAGCTGAATAGTTCATATTTCCACCCTTTCACAGAGTCTATAGTCCTACTAATTGAAAATCATTCTCAATAGATGAGGGAAAAATAGTCTTCTTTTTCAGAAGACTAAATGTTCATACTACATGATTATTCACCTAATAATAATGTCTCAATTTCTTTCAAGCCTTTTTGACGTTCAATTGGATCCCAAAATCCCCAAGTTGTTGTAAGGGTATGTACTTTATCATTTTGTACCGCTCTTAGGTTTTTCCACACTTCTCCTTGTGTAACAGAGTCATAATATTCACCACTATTAAAGTATGTTACATCGATAATGTGATCAGGATCATATTTTACTAGACCTTCAATTGAAATATTTTCACCAAAATCTTCAGGCAGGTTTTCAGTTGGTTTTAATTTCAGATCATCAAATAATAATGAGTTCGTTGCATGATTTGTTGTTCCATATACACGAATGTCCTTTTTATTGATACCAACTGCCATGAATGTTTCGTCCCCAACCTTCTCACGAATGCGATTTCCGATATCTTCTGCTTCTTTTCAAGTCTTCAATCACCTTTTTACCTTCTTCTAATTTACCAGCTGCTTCAGCTACTTTAAGGTGATCTTCCTTCCAATCTCCCCCTACCTCTACAACAACAGTAGGAATTGTCTCAGCTAACGCATCATATAGTGGCTTGTATCGATCACTGATAATTAGTAAATCAGGGTTAAGCTTTACAATTTCTTCCGTATTTATTTCATCTGCATATGGAAGTGCAGTGACACCAGCTAATTCTTCTGTTAAATGTGGTGGGAATTCATTGTCATATGCCATAACAGCATGTGGTTTAACGCCAACAGATACGAGTGAACCTTCCCATGAAACATGTGATAGTAACACAATTTTCTCCGGATCCATCGGTACTTCTGCCTCACCGTATAAGTGCTTAACCGTTCTTGTCTCCTCTACTTGCTCTTCTTGCTCTGTCTCGACTTCCTCTGTTGCTTGATCTTCCTCTTTATTCTCTTCTGCATTAGAAGCTGTTTTTTCTCCACTACCGCATGCTGTTAATACAAGTAAAAGCAGCATTACCATCATGCTCCATGAAGCGAATTTCTTTGTCATGAGCCTTCCTCCTAATTGATAATGAATTTCATTTATGATGATAACAATTATCAATTAAAGCGAACATGGACAATTCATCCTTTTTACATGGACAAAATATACAACTTATAAAACTATGACATTAATCTTGAAGTTTTAAAGCTTGAGCTAAATTGTAGGAGCATATGCTTCCTGCCTATTGGTCCCCAAGGATCCCATTCATGGCTTTTGGGATAGTAGATTTCTCTATTTTTAACAGCTTTTATGTTTTTCCATTCTTTTGATTGAACCACTTTCCATACATCTTTTTCATGACTCCAAAGGATTAGCAGCTTGTCAATATTTAACGCAGCAAGATCTTCTACTGTGAGTACTCGGTATCCACTAGTTGGCAAATCAGGATGAGGCTCAAAGCCCAGCTTTTGGTAAAGTAGATCAAAGCAAGCATGATCACTGTGACCATAAAGACGGATTTCATTTTGTCTGATCCATATAACCGCCCAGTTCCCTTTTCTCGTCAAAGGACAGAGTTCATCCTTCACTTTTGACTCCAAGCAACAAATCTCATGCTCGATCTTATCAACCATATTCTCTTTTCCAAGTAAGCTTGCAATCTCGCGAAAGTAGGCATTCCATTCTGTTTTCAATGAAATATGCTGTACTTTTTGCTGATGTGATAGCAACACAGCTTGTACTTCTCCATTATGTAAAGGAGTTTTAAAAATTCGATCTGGCTGTGATTGAAGAATGTCTTCTGGTTTAAACATCTTTTCTGCATTTAGTAGACGTGTTCCTTGTAAATGATGTTCAAGATGACTCGGTAGCCCGTTACTTGACGGATAAACAGATGGGTAGAATGGGGCCGCTACAGGCTGTATGCCTAATGCTAGTAAATGATCTTGTAAAAACATTTGACTCACAACCGCAATTCTTTCTTTTGATTTTTTCATAAAAACGGTTGGAGCCTCTCCTACTTTTTGTTTAAAAAGACGACTAAAATAAAATTCATCCTGTAACCCAATCTTCATCGCAACATCTTTTGTTGTAATGCCCTTATTTTGAAGCATAAGCGCCTTTGCTGTTTGAATTCTTTCCTCAATTAAAAACTCTTTGGGCGACATTCCTACCCGCTTTTTAAACGCACGCGCAAAAGAATTTGGAGTCATATTTACTTTTTCAGCTAGTGTTGCAACCGAATATGGACTTGCTACATTCTTTCGAATCAATTCCATCGTTTCCTCGATCTGATCCACTTCTGCATAATCAGTTAAAAAAGATAAAATAGTCCAAATCGCTGATTGAAACCTACATTGAGCCGACAACGACTCCCCTTTTTGTAAACGAATGGCTTCATCCCACAGCGAAACCATTTTTGCTGGCAATTGGTCAGCAAGGCGAATCGACAATATATTAGAAAGTTCTTTTACTTTCTTATCCCATGACAGCTTATAAACAGTTAAAAGCTCCGGGGCAGTGGATAGGAATTGACAGTCTTCTGTTAAGAAATAACTTTTCCCTTCCTTAAGAGGTTCCTGCTCTCCATTTCTCACGATAAACCCGTGACCTGAAGCAATGTAAATAAGGCTAATATGCCCGTTCATGACGTGGATGAATTCCATACCTCCATCACGGATTTTCATCATATCTAACTTAAAATGATGAAGCTTAGTCAAAAGTAAATCTGTCATAAAAGCACCTTCCTTATTTTTGAAAAAGAATTGACAAACTGAATGTAACAATAGTAGATTAATAGACAATTACGACAGTAAATGAAAATGATAATCATTTACACGAAAAATAAAAGGAATGATTACGATGAAAAACCATTCAATGACTGAATTACCATGTGATTCACCATCTCAATCTGTGAAGAAAAATAACGCAACAGCACTGAGTTTATTTGGTTTGCTTTTCATTTTTATTAGCTTAATTATATCCATTGGTCTTGGAGCAGTTCTGATAAAACCTTCTGTTATCATTGATTCTTTTTTTCGTTTCAAAATGGAAATATTGAGCATCAGCTTATCCGGGAAATACGCATTCCACGTGCTTTAACAGCCGCTTTAATTGGGGCAACACTTGCTGTTGCAGGAACAATCATGCAAGGACTTACACGAAATCCCCTTGCAGATCCATCAATTATTGGTATTACACATGGTTCAGGATTAGCCATCGCAATTTCTCTTGCGTTTGTGGGATCTGGATCTTATTGGGTTCTTCTTCTTTGGTCATTTGCAGGATCAGCGATTGGTGCATTCTGTGTTTTAGCTTTTTCGATGATATCAAGAGATCGAATCTCTCCTGTAACACTTACTTTAGCAGGAGCTGCCTTGAGTACACTTTTTAGTGCCTTATCAACTGGTATTGCGCTTTATTTTCAAGTATCCCAAGACCTTAGCTTTTGGTTTGCAGGTGGGTTATCAGGAACAAAATGGCTTCATGTTTTTATTCTCCTTCCCACCGTAATCATTGGCTTAACACTTGCTTTATGGATAAGTCGTTCGCTAACGATTTTAGCTATGGGAGAAGAAGTCGCTACAGGACTCGGACAATCTTATCAAAAAGTTCGTTGGATCGGATTGATTAGTGTTATTTTACTGTCAGGTGCTGCTGTTTCAATTGCAGGTAGTATCGGCTTTATCGGACTTGTGATTCCACATGTAATTCGTTTGCTTGTTGGTCCCGATTATCGTTTATTGCTGCCGCTTAGCGCGATTGCCGGGGCCTTTCTTCTTGTTGTCGCAGACATCGGCGCCCGAATGATCAACCCACCATTTGAAACACCTGTTAGTGCGGTTACTGCCCTTGTCGGGGTACCATTTTTCCTTTATCTATCACGTCAGAAAAGGGGGTATATGTAATGGATTGGAAAGAAGCATTTCTTCAATCAAGATTATGGTTATTCCTACTTATGTTCTTGATTTTCAGTGTTTTTATTGTCAGTCTCTCAACTGGTGTTTTACCCATATCACTCAAAGAAATTTTTGCAACTATTTTAGGAAATGGAACTCCTCAGCAAGAGCTTGTTTTGTATCAATTAAGATTACCGCGAATGATTATTGCTATGTTAATTGGAGCAGGGCTAGCGCTATCAGGAGCGATTCTTCAAGGCTTATCACGTAATTCATTAGCTGATCCTGGAATACTAGGAATAAATGCAGGAGCAGGATTAGCTGTAGTGTGTTGTATTTTCATATTTGGGCAATCAAAGAGCAGTATTCTTTCTTCTACTTTTTTCTACCTGTTTTCGCGTTTGTAGGCGCTTTACTCATTGCACTCTTAATCTATAGCTTTTCATGGAAGAACGGAATTGACCCTGGACGTCTCCTTCTTATGGGACTTGGCTTTAATGCCCTATGTGGGGCATTATTAATTATTTTTCAACTAAAAATGGACCCCAAAGATTTTCAAGCGGCAACTATATGGCTAACAGGAAGCATTTGGGGAGCACAATGGCCGTATGTATGGGCTTTGCTACCTTGGATTTCAATTTTAATTCCGATCTCTTTTTTAAAAGCAAGATCAATGAATCTGCTTCAGTTTAGTGAAGCTGTTCCACATGTTCTTGGTCTAAAGGTTGAGTCTGAGCGCCGATTTTTATTAATTCTTTCAGCAGCTTTAGCTGGAGCATGCGTAGCTGTTGGTGGTGGCATAGCATTTATTGGGCTATTGGCTCCTCACCTTGCCCGTCGACTATGTGGAGCAAATTATTTCAGCCTTTTACCTTTATCTGCTTTAATCGGTGCCCTACTTTTACTTGTTGCTGATATGATTGGGAAAAATCTCTTAGCACCGGCTGATATTCCAGTCGGTATTGTGATCTCTGTTATCGGAGCTCCCTATTTAATTTATATGTTACTTACTAGAAAGGGAACTGGCTTGAAAAGCTAACTAAGGAGATCGCTCATCAGATTATAAGCGATCTCTTTCTCCCTTTATGGGCTTGTATATTCTTTCTGTCCGAGCACATAGTATAAATCTTGACAACTATCTAAAATGAATGAAGGAGAAGGTTTGCCACGATTTTCACGGTGGCCAGCTAGATGAATCTCACTTGTTTCCCATGCCTTCCAAGCACTTTCTGATTCCCAACGAATGAGAATCATCACTTCTTCATTACCTTTTCGTTGTTTTTTCTTGCTAACACTCATATCAATAAAGCCCGGTTGCTTCTCAATGATTCCCTCCCCTGCAAAACGCTCTACCATCTTCTCCGCATGACCCTCTGTAACAGTGATTGATTTTTTCTGAATAAAAATGGTACATCTCCTCCTTAATCATTGTGTGATCTTCTGTTATTATAAATAATAATGATAATCAATTTCAATAAGAGGATGAGTGATTAGTAAAATATATACATATGAAATGTAAAATTCTACGAGAATGTGAGGCTTCTTACTTATGAGAAAAAATAGAAATGTGTGGATTCTGCTAACAGGTGAATTTGTAGCAGGATTTGGATTATGGCTGGGTATTATCGGTGATCTTGAGTTTATGCAGGATAAGGTATCTTCTGATTTCTTAAAATCTCTTATTCTTGTAGCTGGTATTTTTGCAGGAATTATCGCTGGTCCACTTGCGGGAAAGATTACAGACCAATATAACAAGAAAACTATCATGCTTTACTCTGGCATTGCACGACTCATCAGTGTAGCTTTTATGTTTATCGCGATCGAAACAGGCTCTGTTTGGTGGATGATTGCGTTTCTTATTGCTATTAATCTTTCAGCAGCCTTCTATTTCCCAGCATTGCAAGCAACTCTCCCTCTTGTTGTGGAGAAAAAAGATTTGTTGCAGCTTAACGGAATCCATACAAATGTTTCTACTCTATCCCGCATTCTAGGTACAGCCGCTGCTGGGATTTTCTTAAGTGTAATGTCACTTTGGACGCTTTATTTGTTGGCGTTTATCTCTTATGTTGTTCTTTTTATTCTTACATGCTTCTTAAAAGTAGATGAACAAAAGGGTAAAGCTCAAAGCATTAAAGAAGATGCTGCTTCAAATGGACAAGGATTTAAAGAGGTGTTTCCTCTTATAAAAGGTCAGCCTCTTGTCCTCATGACACTTGTTTTAACGATCGTACCGATTCTGTTTATTGGGGGCTTTAATCTGATCATTATCGCGATAAGTGAAATTCAAAACAATCCCTCAGTAAAAGCCTGGCTATATGCTGCAGAAGGAATTTCCTTTATGCTCGGTGCTTTTTTCGTTAAAAGATATGGGAACAAGTCTCCATATGCTACGTTATTGTTCTTTTCAACTATAATCGGGATTTCTCAACTAGTCCTCTATTTTACAAACATGCCGATTATAACAGTTGTAGCGTTTATTTTATTCGGCTTTTCAGTAGGTACTTTCTTTCCAACTGCAGCGACAATCTTTCAGACAAATGTTCCGAGTGATTTTCATGGTCGATTTTTCTCTTTCAGGGGAATGTTTGACGATTTCACCTATCAAATCGTTTTAGTCGCAACAGGACTTTTATTAGATATCATCGGATTTCAACAGATGACTGTGATCTTTGGTGTGTTGTCACTCCTGATTACGGGTTGTTTTTATATGAAGTTTAGGAATGGGAATAGAGAGAATTCTTTGTTTGAAGAAGCTGGGTGATGTAGGTTAGTTGAAATCTATTAAATAAAAAGGGAAACGATTTAGTCGCTTCCCTTCTTCTCTAATACTCAAACCAATTGTTTGCAATCGTCTTTTTGTACCAATAAAAACTATCTTTTTTCGTTCTTTCTAGAGTGTTGTAATCAACATGTACAATCCCAAATCTTTTGCTATAGCCTTCTGCCCATTCAAAGTTATCCATTAAAGACCATACAAAATAGCCTTAATATTTACTCCAGATTCTATCGCTTGACTTAATGCGGTTAAATGCTGTTGTAAGTATTTAATTCTTCGGTCATCTCCGACTTTACCATTAACAGGTTCATCATTGTAACATGCACCATTTTCCGTAATATAAATCGGTACATCGCCATATCTTTTCGTAATGTGCGTCAGCACTTTAAAAAATCCCTCAGGATAAACCGGCCAATCAATATCCGTTCTTTCATAGCCCATTTCAATATATTCAAAGTCAAATAAACCTGTATTTTCTTTATAACGCGCGATATGACCTGTGTAATAATTAATCCCAAGAAAGTCAATAGGCTGGTTAATATCATCTAAATCTCCGGATTGGATATGAAGTTCAACCCCTTTTTTCCTAAACCATTCGACCATAAACTGCGGATATTCTCCCTTAAATACCGGGTCCATAAACCATTCCACATAATGACCAATGTCACGTTGACATGCATCGAGATCCTCTTGTTGATCACTAAAAGGATCTAGCCATGTGGTGTTTGGTGCAAAGCCAATTTGTCCATCTATCTCTAATTCTCTAAATTTTTTCACTGCTCGACCATGGGCAACTAGTAGGTGATGAGAGATATCAGTAGCTAGCTGAAGATCTTGATTTCCAGGTGCATGTGCTCCGATATGATTGGATAGAAAAGAAATACACCATGGCTCATTTAATGTAATCCAGTATTTAATTTTCCCTTTAAATTCACGAAACATCGTTTCTGCATATTGAACGAATGCATCAATGGTTTCTCTGTTTGCCCAACCGCCTTGATCTTGAAGGGCTTGTGGAAGATCCCAGTGATAGAGTGTACACATTGGCTCGATTCCATTTTCTATTAGCTTATCAACAAAATCATGGTAAAATTCTAATCCTTTTGGGTTTATGTCTCCCTTACCATTTGGATAAATACGTGGCCATGCAACAGAGAAGCGGTAGTAATCGATCCCAAGATCTTTCATGATTCTAATATCTTCTTCGTATCTATGATAGGAATCACATGCAATATCGCCGTTGTCACCACCTTTTACTTTTCCAGGTGTATGGGAGAATGTATCCCATATTGATGGTCCACGCCCGTCTTCGTTTGCTGCACCTTCAATTTGGTAGGATGCTGTTGCGGTTCCCCATTTCATGTCTTTAGGGAATTGAATGATTGCCATATTTATTGCCTCCATTATATTGAATGTTAGAAAGTATAGGGTTAACCCTTTTTATTGGGACGTTTCATTGCGCTGCAGACACAAGATTCCCCGGGGCGTGCGGTGAGCCTCCTCGGCGTAAACGGCTGCGGGGTCTAACCTGTCCCGCTGCTCCCGCAGGCGTCAAGTGTCTTCCGCTCCATTACACTATCGTTTTAAAACTAGTAGCATAAAATGTTAGAAAACCAACATTTGCCCAAAACTTAAAAGAACAATTAATTAAAGAACAACCGTAAATCTTTCAACACCATGTTCTGGTATAAGTTTTATTCCTAGTTCAGTAGATTTAATCTTTACAGAGTCAGCTCTACTTATTTCTGTGATTCCACGTAATAAAAGTGACCATGGTTTTCCTACAGTTTCAGAGATATTAATTGTTAGTTCATTTTCATTACGGGTTGCTGATACTGCTAGTTCTGCTTGTGATTTAGGGTTTCGCACAGTGGCTGTTGCTGTTTTACCGTCTTCGAGTTGGAAGAGGTGCAGTTCGGCATTGTTGGCGTAGTCATAATCAGCTTTGTTATCAATTGAACCGAACGCAATGAGTGAATTAGGACGAGCATATAATGGAAGACTTAAGTAGCCATGATTTTCAGTTCTCCATTCTCCTCCGTCTATTACTTCATTTGATAATAGATGCGTCCATTTTCCTTTTGGAAGATAAAATGATACATCTCCTTCTTCGTTAAATATTGGGTACAAGTAATGAGTCACCAAACATATATTGTCTATCCAATGTTTCGACAGCTGGATCGTTTTGGAACTCAAGTAGCATGGCTCTCATCATTGGAAGCCCTAGCTTTGCTGAATCATTAGCTGAATCAAAGATATATGGCATTAAGGTTGATTTTAACTTTGTGAAAAATCTCGTGACTTCGACAGCTTCTTCATCATATGCCCAAGGAACACGATAGGATTTACTACCATGCAAACGGCTATGACTTGAAAGAAGACCAAATGCTACCCAGCGTTTAAATAAATCAGCAGGAGCTGTACTTTCAAATCCACCGATGTCATGACTCCAGAAACCAAAACCTGTTAAACCAAGTGACAATCCTCCTCGAATGCTTTCAGCCATTGATTCATAGGTAGCATCACAATCACCACCCCAGTGAACCGGGAATTGCTGACCTCCTGCTGTTGCTGAACGAGCGAATAAGGAAACTTCCCCTTCTCCAAGCTTTTCTTTTAATACATCAAAAACAACCTTGTTGTATAAGAATGTATAGTAATTATGCATTTTGTCAGGATTCGAACCATCAAAGTAAACAACGTCAGTCGGGATTCTTTCGCCGAAATCGGTTTTAAAAGAATCTACCCCCATATCTACTAATCTTCTAAGATGACTAGCATACCACTCACATGCTGCAGGGTTAGTAAAATCAACGATTCCCATACCTGGCTGCCATTTATCCCATTGCCATACATCTCCATTAGGGCGTTTAATTAAATAGCCATTTTGAACGGCCTCGTCAAAAAGCTTTGATTCCTGAGCAATATAAGGGTTGATCCATACGCAAATTTTTAATCCTTTTTCTTTCATTCGTTTTAGCATTCCATCAGGATCTGGAAACATGCTTCGATCCCATTCAAAGTCGGTCCAATTTAATGCTTCCATCCAGAAACAATCATAATGGAATACCGATAATGGAATATCTCGTTCACGCATTCCTTCTACGAAGCTATTTACTGTTTCTTCATCATAGTTTGTTGTAAAAGAAGTTGATAGCCATAAACCAAACGACCATGCAGGTGGCATTGCTGGTTTACCTGTTAATGATGTGTAGTTTGAGATAACATTTTTTAACGTTTCTCCGCCAAAAATAACGTAATCTAATGATTCGCCTTTTACGCTGAATTGAATCTTTGATACTTTTTCAGAAGCCACTTCAAGAGATACGTTTTCCGGGTGATTGATAAAGACTCCATATCCTTTGTTTGATACGTAGAACGGGATGTTTTTATATGATTGTTGTGATGCTGTACCTCCATCTTGGTTCCATATCTCGATTTCTTGTCCGTTCTTTACAAAGGAAGTGAATCTTTCACCAAGACCATAGATATTTTCTCCAACACCTAAATTAAGCTCTTCGCGAACATAGGTTGTTTTATTTGCTGTTTCCGTAATGTGAGACATCGCCTTATAGCTACTGCCGGTTATTTTTTTGCCATTATATAAGTATTGAACTCCCCATGGTCCCTTTTTATTAATCACTGCACTTGTTTTTCCACTTGTAAATGTAATAGTATCTTCATTTTCTTCTATTGAAACGGGGGCTTGCTGTTCATAAAGCTGAAATTCTGGACCACGCTGCAATGTTCCTTTATGATGAATGATTTTTACTCGAATCGCATCTTCCATTGGAGATGAAAATTCCACTGTTAATAAGGACGTATCTAGTTGATAGCCTCGATCGGATATATCCTTCGGTGCTACTAATACTTTTAAAGTATTCTCTGTTGTAGTAGCCTTAAAAAACTGTACTCCAGAAATTAAATCTAAGCCTTCCCTTATCATCCAATATCCATCTGTAAATTTCATGTTTACACCTCTTCATATCATTAAGTCAATTTACCAAAAATCTATTTGGTAGATAGACGAATTTTCAAATTAATTACACTTAAATGTTCCTTATTTTTAAAAGAGACCCAAAGGTGATTTCGGGTCTCTTATCTTCTTATCTTAGTTATTCCAAAGCTCTACTCGCTCTTTGATTAATTCTGTTCTCATTGCTTCGGCTTCTTTCGCACCAGCGTCATCGATTTCTTTCAAGAAACCATCATACACCTTATCAAAGTCAGAAGGTTTTGCTAAGATTGCCTCCGGAATACGTTTCTTCACAATATCAAGCACCTTTTGTTCAATAAGCGCTAAATCTGAATCACCAGGAACTTGAATATTAAAAGATGTACCCCAAGGTTTGATAGGGAATTCATCTTCCTGTGGATATAAGTCCTTCCACATTTCAACACCATAGTTAGTTAATACTTCTTTTTCTACATCAGTATAAGCATCTTTTATTTGTTCTGGAGAAGCAATTGTATATGTTTGGCCATTTGAATCAGTTACTCCATCTCCATAAAGAGGAGCAAAGCCTTTTAATACACCAATACCAGTTTCTTTTACATAGTTAGCATTGTTATTTCTTTTATCCATTTCTTCATCAGAAATGACACGTTTTCCATCTTCAATTGTGTAGTGTTCTCCTTCAATTCCCCAGTTTTGAAGAATTTGACCTTCTTCAGATGCTAGAAAATCTAAGAATTTGATGGCAGCTACCGGATCTTCACAATTAGTTGTGATACCAACCCCCCAGCCAGCTAAATAACCAGCACTTTGGAAGTTCGCATGCTTCATATCTTCTTCCAGTGTCGCAGGGTATAATCCAAACATTCTATCGTGTTGACCTTGTTCACGTAATGCACGCTGCGCCTCGTCGAATTCCCAATCATCATCAATAATTCCTAATACACGTCCTGAAGATAATTTAGCTAAATATTGATCATATTTTTGAACAAAGCTTTCTGGATCAAGTAACCCTTCATCATTCATATGATTTAACCAACGGAAGTACTCTCTCTCCTCTGGACGCTTGTAATGAAACATTGCTTCATACGTTTCTGGATCAACATAGTATTCTCCATCATCAGATGCACCAGTTGACCAGAAAGCTGGGTTTGTCGTCGAAATCATAATGCGCCAGTCATCTGCTAATAGTGATAAACCAATAGTAGATTGCCCATTTACTTCTGGTACCTTTTCTTTATATTCTTTAATAGCGTTTTCAAAATCCTTTAACGTATTAATTTCAGGATATCCAAGTTCCTTTACAACTGCATGCTGTAATCCCACACCATGACTAGGCTTAAAGTACTGAGTGTCTACAGGAGCTGTAGGTAAAATGTAGATTGACTCATCATCACTGCTCCATTTTAGACGATTCATATAATCTCCATATACTTTTTTCAAGTTAGGAGCATGTTCTTCAATAAGATCCGTAAGATCAATAAGTGCACCAGCATCAACTAATTTTCCTGCTTCACCTTTTGGTGCAATAATGTCCGGATACTCTCCACTTGCAATCATTAAGGCAATTTTTTGCGTTCCACCATTTACGTCAAATTCAGGATTTAACGTTACACCTGTTTTTTCTTTGACAACTTTACTTACAGGACTTTCCATATTATCCCATTGCGTATGTGGATCTGCACTAAATAGAGTAAACTCTGTAAGGCCTTCTTTATTCTTTTCTGTTTCCGTTCCAGACTTGTTGCTACAGCCTGAGATGATCAGAACAAAACTAATTGCCATGAACAAAACAATCTTACTAACACTCTTTTTCATGTATGAAACCCCCTAGTTTGAAATTGTATACATAGAACAGAAGTTTATATCTACTACTCTCTTACACCTAGTTTAGTTGGATCACCTCCTACAAAGTTGAGTTATTAATAGACTTCATTAACTTTTAACAAGCCCCAATTGTCATTCCTTGCACAAAATATTTTTGAACAAATGGATAGACGACTAAAATAGGAACGATCGTTACAACTGAAATCGCCATTTTAATTGATTCTGGAGACACAAATGCTTTTAATTGATCCCCAGTCATCCCCTTCATCCCATTTGGATCTGTACTACCTACCGATGTATTTTGCAAAATCTTCATTAATTCATATTGCAGTGTTGTTAAATTTTCATTCATGCTGTTATATAAGTAGGTATCAAACCAAGAATTCCAATGCATAACTGCCACAAAAAGGGCAATTGTCGCAAGTACCGGTTTACATAGAGGCATGATAATTTTCCAAAAAATCATAAAATCATTTGCTCCATCAATTTTTGCTGATTCTTGAAGCGCATATGGAAGTCCATCAATAAATGAACGAACAATGATAATATTAAATGCATTTACAAGGCCAGGGATAATATAAACCAAATAGCTATTAATTAATCCTAAATCTCTTATCAACATGTACCCTGGAATTAATCCACCAGAGAAATACATCGTTAACACAATGATCATTGAGAATAATTTCCGTCCTTGAAAGTCAGCTCGACTAAGTGTGTATGCTACCATTGCAGATGAAATCACACCTAATATTGTTCCAATGATAGTACGGGTAGTTGAGTTGATAAAACCTGTTATTAAGTTATCGTATTTAAAGATTTCTATATAATTGTCTAGCGTAAAGGATCTTGGCCAAATATGAATGCCACCTCTTACTGTATCAACTGATTCATTAAATGAAATGGCGATTACGTTCAAAAACGGATATAGTGTGACGATTGAGATCAGAATTAAATAGGTATAAATAAACCAATCAAATAGTCGATCTTTTGCAGTTGATTTAGTAAGTGACTTATCTTTTCGCATGTTTATAATTCCTCCTTACATTACACTGGAGTTGGAATATTTCTTGAAAATTCCATTCGCCACAAAAAGTAGAATGATACTAAC
Source organism: Metabacillus endolithicus (assembly GCF_023078335.1). Lineage (GTDB taxonomy): Bacteria > Bacillota > Bacilli > Bacillales > Bacillaceae > Metabacillus > Metabacillus endolithicus. The sequence goes on from NZ_CP095550.1 coordinate 1,965,049, forward strand.
TACTGAATTAAATATGCCAATCGCGGTACCATATGAGAATCGCCCTAACCCTATTCCATAGTTCAACGCATATAAGTCTAGTACCTCGGCAAAGTCTACAACTAAGTTATTTCCTAATAGCATTTGCTTCTCAAAACCAATGCTAGTTAAGTGCCCAATATTTAAGATTAATAGAACAAGAATCGTTGGTCGTATTCCAGGCAATGTGATATGCCATATTTGTCTTATCCGACCAGCACCGTCTACCTTTGCTGCTTCGTAAAGCTGTGAATCAATCCCTGACATTGCTGCAAGGAAGATGATTGCGTTCCAGCCCATCTCTTTCCATATATCAGAAGCTACGACAATTCCCCAAAAATACGATCCTTCTGCCATGAATTGAAAAGGCTTGTCTAGTACGCCAATGCTTATTAATACATCATTGATCACTCCACCGTCAGTGGATAGCATTTTTGTCACAATCCCAGCAACGACGACCCAAGATACAAAGTGTGGTAGGTACGTGATTGTCTGAACCGTTCGTTTGAACATATTTACGCGAACTTCATTTAACAGTACAGCAAAAATGATTGGCATCACAAACCCAATGGTTAATCCAAGAATACTCATACCTAGCGTATTTCTTAGTGCCCGATAAAACCGATCATCAGAAAATAGCTCAATAAAATGCTCAAACCCAACCCATTCCTGCTGCAAAAAAGGTAGACCCGGCTTATAATTTTGAAAGGCCATCGTCCAACCCCATAACGGAAGATAATTAAATACAAGGACTAGGATGACAAAAGGAACAGACATCATATATAAATATTTTTGTTGAACTAAGGTTTTCCAAAAGCTGTTTTTCTTAGTTTGAATGATTGTAGCCGTTTTTTTGCTAGTAACCGTTTTCATAGCCACTGATTCCTCCTTACTTATAACTCAATGATAGCGCATACAATTAAGATTAAATACCTAACAAATTTAAACAAAAATCATATAAAATTTTCATATATAAAATATAAAAAACGTACACCGAAAAAATCGTGTACGTTAAGGTGTTTTTCTTCTATATTTACTTGGAGACATACCAACATATTTTTTAAATTTATTATGAAAATAATCAACATTAGAATAGCCAACCTTTTCGGCTACCTGGTAAACCTTCATACCTTCTGTTAATAATGTTTTAGCATTTTCCATTCGAATCTTATCAAGATATGTGTTGAAATATTCCCCCGTATGATTTTTGAAAATTTTACCTAAATAGGCACTATTATAATCAAATATCTTTGCCAATGTCTCCAGCTTTAAATTTTCATGATAATGACGATGGATAAAATCTACCAGTTTCTTTAATTGCCCCTCTTGGTCCCCAACATTTTGACTAGAAATAACCTTAAACAATAAATCATAAATGTAATCTATCAAAACATACATAGATGTTTTATCATTAATTTTATGAAGATCTGCCGTGAGATCTGATAACGTCTCACTTAGCTCTGGTTTATTCACTGAGCACTTATTAAGGACCATTGATAATAAGCGGATAAAGCTTGTTTTGATTTGTTCCTCTGAATACTCCATATTAATCATTGTTTGCGCAGCTTCCATTATTTCATTTTTTAGTGCCTGTTCATTAAGAGCTTCTAGAGCAAAATAGAGTCTCTCTGTAACTGTATGGATTGGAAACTCATTTATATGAATTTCATTGTCTTTTTGATCTTTAGCCATTAAGAAAAGCTCTGAATCCGATCTTAGAAATTTAGATTCTTTATAATAAAATGCATCATCGAGTCTAGCTTTTGTGTTTCTATATTCAACCCCTATGTCACGAATGACTGGAAAAACATGACTTACAGACATTACAATATTTGTACCCTTCATATGGTTGGTTACTAATTCATACAACTCATTATAATGAACAAGGCTCGGTCTTATGTCTTTTAATAGGATACAAAGATAATGATCTCTACTGAACAAATAGCCCCAGGTTTCTTCAATATAATCTGTTAAGCGTAATCTAGCCTCTTCGAGATCTATGTTTGTTTGATTTAAACATTTTATTAATACTACCTGATAATTTTTTGCTTCTAAACCTAATCCTGCAACGTCACGATTCAAATTAGGATAGGAAACATCTTCATTAGAATCAATCAATTCCTTCAAGAAAGCTTGTCTACTATCAGGTAAGCTGCTAGCTTTTAATTCGTTAGAAGCTTGTTTTGAATCTAACGTTTTCTTAATTCTTTTCACATATTCAATTAATTCTTCTTCCTCTACTGGTTTTAATAAATAGCCAGTCACATTTTGCCTAATAGCCTTCTGAGCATAAGAAAAATCAGCATATCCACTCAGTACTAGAAATTGCACCTGATCATCATTTTCCCTAACGGTTTCAATAAGGGTGATCCCATCCATCCTTGGCATCCGAATATCAACAAGAATGAGATGGACTTCATTCTCCTTATATTTTTCGAACCCCTCTTGTCCATCTTTTGCTGTATCAATCACGTTGAAATCAAAGTCCTCCCAAGGAATTAATGTTCTCAAACCTTCCCGAATCATCGGCTCGTCATCAATAATTAACACGTTATACATGTTCCTTCCCCCTTGCTGGTATGACAAATAAAACCTCTGTTCCACTATTAGGTTGACTCTTAATTGTTAAACCGCTTTTCTTTCCAAACGTAAGGATAAGTCTTTGATGCACATTCACTAAACCAATTCTATTTTCTCTAGTATCCTCGATATTTTCCAAGGCTTTATTGATTAGTTGTAGCTTTTCCTCATCTATCCCAACTCCATTATCTGAAACAAGTACATGCAATTCTTCACCTATCACCTTTGTAGTAATTTCGACTTGTCCACCCTGTGACTTATCTTCTATACCGTGAAGAACGGCATTTTCTACAAGCGGCTGAATAATAAGAGGATGAATATAAAGCTCCTCTGATAATGGATCAATATTTAACGAATATGTTAAGCGGTCATCATAGCGGAATTTTTGAATCTCTAAGTAACACCTTACTAAGTCAATTTCATTTTGTAACGTGACCATTTCTCCTGTAACAGAAATGCTTTTTCTCATTAATTTACCTAGCAATTTAACAACTCCGGCAATTTCCTTTTCCCCCTTCATATGCGCCTTCATCCTGATCGATTCTAACGCATTGAAAAGAAAATGCGGGTTAATTTGACTTGCCATCATTTTTAACTTTATTTCCTGCTGACGTTTTTCTAGTATATTGTTTTTTCTGTGCGCCTTGTCTACTTCTTCTATTAATTCTCGTATATTTCGAATCATATAATTTAATTGATAAGATAACAGCCCGATCTCATCTTCCCCATCAACCTGAATATAGACATTTAAGTCCCCTTCAGAAACAGTATCAATCTGTTCACCCAACCTAAGAATTCTTTTAGATAAAAGCTTGGAGAAAAAATAGATTAATAGAACTGCTATCACTAGACTAATAATAATGACAATTAATCCTAGCCCAAGAAACTTATTCGCATCCTCCATAATAACCTTCTGAGGGATAACAGAGACAAATTTAAGTTTATTTGAACTAATTTCGGGCAATAAAACATCAACAAGAACTTCAGCTTCTTCTCCATCAACCTTCCCAGAAAAAGTACCTGACCATTCATCAGGTGGCAGATCACTATCAACAACTTCATCTAATTTTTTGCCTATAAATTCTTTACGATTTGAAACGGCAATATAATGATTATCATCGATAATCATAACCGGTGTTTGTTCTTGGCTGAGCATATCGTATAAATGATTATTGTTCACATTGATCACTAAAAGAGGCTTGTTTTATAATCCGTATAGTTAATCTTTCTTACTAAGCTTAAGTATTTTTCGTTGTTTTTCGTTTCATCCGGTATATAATACCAGCCTATTAATCCATTAGCGTTTTTTGTAGAATGATACCAAAAATTATCTTCAATGTATTCCTCAGGAATAAACCTCCAGTTATTTAGCATTGTTTTATTTTTTGTGTAAACACGTATGTTCGAAATTTCACTAAATGTTTCAAGATACTCTTCAATTTTATGATAGCTATTATAGGAAGAAACAACTTCTTGAATGGTTGTATATTCCTTATTAAGAATTTCTTTCAATTCAGAATCTAACGTTAAGTTATTTGATACATATATAGCCTTTTCTAACGTCTCGGCAGTACGCTTTTTAACCCGTTCTAAATCAGAGGAAACTTGTTCTTTTGCATCGGTAAGAGCATTTGATCTTAATTCATGAGTCAAAAAAGTTCCTACAATAAGCAATGGAATAATAACAGCTATAACAAACGAAAACACTAGCTTAGAATGGAGCTTCATATTATTAAAATAGTTTTTTATACGATTCATAAAATTGCACCGCCAAGATTTGTGTGTAAACGCTTTAAATTTTGCAAACTAGTAAAAGTTATCTAGGAATAGGTCAGTAGGGAAAAGAGGCTAAAAAAGATAGCCCCTTCATCGTCATTTACTCTGCTCAATAATCGCAACATCATATGAAGCCAGCTCAATTGAGTGCTCGACTTTTTTTCCGGTTAGTAGATTAAGTCCATTTACAGAAGGAAGCTCAATTTTTACAGCATCACGATTATGGTTTAAAACAAATACATAGGTTTTATCGCCCTTAATACGTTTTGTAATTTCAACACCAGGCTCGTTCCCTGCAAAATCATTGCTTATTCCTTTTTCATTCATCATTCCATGAAGTAACCCATTTAAAAATTCATCATCTGGGCTTGATGCCACATACCATGCTTGCCCTTTACCATATTTATTCTTCGTTACCACTGGTCGGCCCTGATAAAAATCCTCTCCATAGGTGGCTATGGTCTCCGCACCTTCTGAATGAATAAGATCGAATAATAGGTTACAAGAATACTCTCCCTCTAAGGTGCCATATTCTTTTTCCATCAATATTTTGTTTGTATGTTCTGGAGCAAGTGCATCTATTTCTTCTGACCATATTCCAAGAACTTTACGCAATTCACCAGGATAACCTCCTAATGTGACCAGATCATTTTCATCTACAATTCCACTAAGAAACGTCGTTAAAAATGTTCCGCCCTTTTCTACAAAGTGTTCAATCTTCTTTGCGTATCCAGGCTTGACCATGTATAAAACAGGGGCAATCACTACTTCATATTGACTCAGATCTGCTTCAACACTGATCATATCTACCTGAATATTTTGGTCAAACAAAGCCTTATAATATTTGTGAACTACATCTACATATTTCAATGAGATAGATGGACCTGAGGAATATTCAACGCCCCACCAATTATCCCAATCAAACACAATCGCTACTTTTGCTTTGACTCTTGAATTTAATAGAGTATGTGATAATTGATCAAGCTCTTCCCCCAGTTCCGCTACCTCTTGGAAAACTCTTGTATGCTCATGACCGACATGCTCGATCACAGCTCCATGGAATTTTTCACAGGCTCCTCTTGAACGTCTCATTTGGAAAAACAACACTGTATCAGAGCCGTGGGCAACTGCTTGATAGCTCCACAACCTCATCACACCAGGACGCTTCAATGCATTATATGGCTGCCAATTTTGCTGACTTGGAGTTTGCTCCATTAACATAAAAGGTTCCCCATCTTTTAAACCGCGCATTAAGTCATGCATCATCGCTGTATAGCTAACAGGTGTGTCAATTGAAGGATAATTATCCCATGCAATGACATCCATATACGGGGCCCACTTTTGATAATCTAGTGGCTTATAAGCACCCATTATATTTGTTGTAACAATAGTATCAGGTATAGATTCTTTAATAATATCATACTCCATTTTATGGCATTCTAACATACTATCAGAATTAAAACGTGCATAATCTAAGGAGATTCCTTGGAACATTGTGTGTCTTTCACCAAAATGCTCACTAAGTAGATTAGGTGTGACAATTTCGTCCCAATCATAAAATGTATGTCCCCAGAAACTTGTGTTCCAGGCTTTATTAATGTGATCTAATGTACGGTATTTTTCTTTAAGCCAAACACGAAATGCTGTCTCACAATTATCACAATAGCAGGCTCCACCCCACTCATTTGAAATATTCCAAAGCAGTACAGCCGGATGCTTCTTATAGCGCTCAACAAGTTTCCCTACAAATAAAGAAGCATATTTACGGTAAGACAAGCTGTTCGGGCAAGAATTATGTCTACCTCCAAACTTCCGTTTCTTTCCGTCAAATTCAGTTCGTAAAACATCTGGGTATTTCTTAGCAAGCCACGCTGGATGAGCCGCTGTACCGGTTCCTATTCCTACCTGTATACCATTTTCATATAAGGTATCAATCACTTCATCTAACCATTGAAAATCGTAAGAAACTTCATCTTTTTGAGAGGTTGCCCATGCAAAGATATTCACTCTTACAAAATCAATTTTTGCTTTTTTAAACATCCTTATATCTTCATACATTGTTTCACGGTCATATTGCTCTGGGTTATAATCGCCACCATAAATCATTTTCGAGATTTTTGTACTAATCATAGCCGTGCCTCCTATTCTAGTTTTTTATTCTTACGCTAATGAAACCTTTATTTTTGAATTTCTATCTACTTTTATTGAATTTGTCGTAAGAAATGTTCCTTCTTTATTTTCAATCTTAATTTGTTGATTCCTATAGGAAACTTTTACATCCGTTTGTTTCGTAGACGTGATTTCTGCTAGTGTTAGTTGTCCATCCGCCCATTCAATCGTTACTTCAAATCCACCTCTTGCTTTTAATCCGCTAACTCTGCCGTTTTTCCAAGCTGGTGGCAGTGCAGGTAATAATTCGATTTCTCCTAAATGACTTTGAACCAGCATTTCAGCAATTCCTGCCGTACCACCAAAATTCCCATCGATTTGAAAAGGAGGGTGATCATCGAAAAGATTTGGATGTGTGGATCTTGCTAGTAATGTTTGCAAATAGTCATGTGCATTTTTAGAATCATGAAGGCGAGCAAATAAATTGATAAGCCATGCGCAGCTCCACCCAGTGTGTCCTCCACCATTTTCTAATCGATAGGTCAAAGAGTTTCTCGCAGCTTCAACTAAGTTTGGAGTTTGTTTGCTATTTATTTGATTACCAGGATATAGTCCATATAAATGTGAGACATGTCGATGACCGGGTTCATACTCTGCAAAATCCTCGATCCATTCTTGCAATCGTCCATTCTTGTTTATTTTGAACGGTACTAAGCATTCTAGAGCATCCATCACTTCTTCATGGAAATCTTCTTCACTAGTCAATTGTTTGCTGGCCTGCAGACAATTTTGAAATAACTCTCTCATTAACGTCATATCCATTGTAGAAGCATAAGAAACAGCAGTTGGTTGGCCGTCATATGTTAGAAATTTATTTTCCGGTGATGTGGAAGGATTTGTTACTAAATAGCCTTCAGGTCCTTCTATTAACCAATCCAAGCAAAATTGTGCAGCGTCTTTCATCAATGGGTACGCCTTTTCTTCTAGGAATTTATTGTCTAATGTAAACAGATAATGCTCCCATAAATGACTTGCCAGCCATACCCCTGCCATTGGCCAGAAAGCCCAAGAAGCCTGGCCTGAGGTTGGTGTAGACATTCTCCATAAATCCACATTATGATGAACAGCAAAACCTCGAGCACCGTATAATTCTTTCGCAGTCTTTTTACCTGTAATACTTAAATCTTCTATTAAATCAAAAAGAGGCTCATGGCATTCTGTTAGGTTACATACCTCTGCTGGCCAATAATTCATTTCCGTATTGATATTCGTTGTATAGTCACTATTCCATGGTGGTTGAATAAACGGATTCCAAATTCCTTGAAGATTTGCTGCCTGAGTTCCCGGTCTTGATGACGAAATTAATAAATATCGACCATATTGAAAATACAACGCTTCAAGTGCAATATCATCACGCTTCGTTTTATAGATTTCAAGTCTTTCGTTTGTTGGGAGTTTTTCATAGTCTTGTTCATTATCTAAAGATAATGAAACACGATGAAATAAACTTTGATAATCAGTTAAATGACGATGTTTTAATTCCTCATAGTCCAAAAGATTTGCGTGGGTGATGATATTCTGACATTGCTTTTCTATACTAGATAAATCCGGATCTGGAGCTTCATTAAACTTTGTAAAGTTCGTTTTCGCTGTTAAAAGTAACATCACTTCATTGTCACCAGAAATCTCAAGAGCGTCGTCTGATATTGAGATTTCACCCTTATTCGTCTTTCCTTGTATATGAATTTGAAATCTTAAACCTCGAGAATCGTCATAAAGAATTTCTCCTGGATTTTTTACAGAAATCGGACTTTGTCCACGCAGTATTAAGGATTTGTCTTTGCCTTCGTTTTTTTCATGTGGATGTAATGAATCTAGGTGAATTCTCAAACTAATAGGGGAACATTCCTGACCGTAAGATTTTACTCTTATCGCAAGAACCTGATCTGGGTGACTTATAAAGGCTTCTCTCCTATATGTAACACCATTTATTTTGTATTCCGTCAAAGCAACGCTTGTTTGTAAATCTAGTTCACGTCGATAATCTGTAACGTCTCCTTCAACAAGATGTTCAATATGCAAATCACCTAAGGGCTGGTATGCTTCACTATCTACTCCTACCATCTTGCTTTCTATTAATTGTTCAGCTTCAGCATATTTCCCAGTAAAGACAAGCTCTCTTACCTTATCTAAAGTAAGATTAGCTTGTTTATTACTATTTTCACCTGGTTCACCTGACCATAATGTATCTTCATTCAATTGAATTTTTTCAGCCTTTGTTCCACCGAAAACCATTGCTCCTAACCGCCCATTTCCCAACGGAAGTGCTTCCTCCCATTTTTCTGCAGGAGCTTTATACCATAATTTCAAATCATTCTTTTTGGTGTACTCCATACTTTCACCCCATTTTTTCAAAAAAGGTCAGTAGGCACTTGCTGCCAGCCTGACCTTTTCACATATATATCTAATAACCTCTCTATTACTACGAAATAAATCGGAAGTAACTTAGAAATACCTCACCCTTACATACAAAATAAATCTTAGTATGTTCAGTCGTTTCTTTGATAGAAACAGCTCCTGTTACAGTCTGCCAATTTTGGATTCCCCCAGTGTTATGAACAAGGAGCTGACCGATTTTTTCTCCTTGAGGATGTTCTAGATGGATATCAATTTGTGTTGTTTCTGAGATATTAGATACACGAGCTTCAATAGATTGTATACCTTTACTAAAATCCACATCGGAGAACATCATCCAGGAACCTAGTTTCGTTTGAACGGAATGCCCGCCCTCTTTGCATTCATTAATTATAACGTCTTGATAGTCATCATAGTTTTCCGCTCTTGTATTGATATACAAATTACGTGAAGGAATCACCTCACCATTTACTTTGAGCTTTTCTTGTAACGAAATATCAGCTGATGATCGACCAATCATAAACTCATATTCCCCAGTTTCAACACAATGCTTATCTCTAGTCACATCCCAAACGGCTAAATCACTAGCTTTTACTTTTAGCTCGATATCTTTTGTTTTTCCCGCTTCGATAAAAATTCTTTCAAAACCAATTAGTTGTTTAAGTGGTCTTTGAAATCGAGAGTGTAGTGAACGAAAATACAGCTGTACAACCTCATCACCTGAGAGTGTGCTAGTGTTTTTCACTTTTACTGTTACGGTTACCTCACCATGTTCATTGATTTCTCTTTCACTAAATTTAAAATCACTATATTCAAATTGGGAGTAAGATTTCCCATGGCCAAATGGATATAATTCATTTTCATCAAAGTACATATACGTTCGCTTACCTTTGATAATATCGTAGTCTAATAGATCGGGTAATTGATCTACCGAACGATACCATGTCATATTTAGACGTCCTGCTGGATTGTAATCTCCAAATAACACATCACTTATTGCATTTCCTAGCTCTTGCCCCCCATGTGATGTATAGAGAACCGCAGGAATATGCTTCTCTACCCAATTGATCGCAAACGGATAGCTTCCGATCACAACAACTACTGTATTTCGATTCACTTTATAAACTTCTTGTATCAGTTTTTCCTGAGCCTCAGCTAATGTAATATCAGGACGATCGTTTTCTTCCTTCCCATTCACAACCGGGTTATTTCCTACAAAAACAATGGCAACATCAGATTCTTTTGCCGCTTTAATTGCTTCTTCCATTCCATTTTCAATAATTTCTTTCTCAAGTACAGAAGAATGGGCTGCGTCTGTTCCTTCAGATACCTTAAGCTTTTTTTCTTCATCTAAAACAACGGCTTGATTATTCCATGTAGACAGCTTAAATTCGTTTTGGCTTTCTGGTTGTAAGTGAAGAACTTCTTTTACAAACCATCCGTAAATCTCATCAGCAGAGGCTGCTATGTTTTGATCATCTGCACTTGTTACATATTTACCATTATCAAGTGAACGAGCTGTATAGCTACCCCATCCCCAATCGGAAAGCTCAAACTTTGCTGCTTCTTCTTTGTTTTTTCTATTTGCGATTAACGGCTGTTTTCATCTGCTCCTAAGCCAACAAATTCACCGCCATTTTTCAGAACGATTTTATCATTCCCACTATGAAATGTTACCTGTTTACCTTCTATCTTATTTTTAATGCCCTCATAAGGAGTAATAGTATATGGAAAGTCCCCTGAATACCAATCACGATAGACAATGTTTCCGAGTGGCCCTATTACTGAAACCTTATTTATCTTTTCCTTATTTAGAGGCAACATATTATGTTCATTTTTTAATAGAACAATAGACTCTTTAGCTGCTTGAGCCGACACCTCAGCGTGTTTTTGGTCACAAATCACTGATTGGGATATAGCTGAATATGGGTTATTTTCAGCAGGATCAAATTCTCCTAAACGGAAACGAACTCTGAATGTATTTCGTAAGGCAACATCAAGATCATGTTCATTTACTAATTTCTTTTCTAACGCTTCAAAGATTGCTTTTGTTGTTTCATCGAAGTCATCTGTCATACTGTCTATTCCATTTTTAATGGCTTCAGCTACAGATTGTGCATGATGATCATAATATCCATGATCGCGCACAACTCCCAACAGGTCGGCTGCATCACTTACAACGAACCCATTCATTCCCCATTGTTCTTTCACGATTTCTTTTACATAAGGATGAAGAATCGCTGGCGTACCATTAATCGAGTTATATGCTGTCATCATGGAGTAAGCACCGCCTTCTTTAAAAGGCGCTTCAAATGCTTTCAAATAATACTCATGCATATTTCTCGGATCAATACTAGCCGAACAGCTTCCACGGTCAATTTCATTATTGTTCGCTAAGAAGTGCTTTAATGTGGCAACAGCTTTGAAGAAAAACGGGTGATCACCCTGAATTCCTTTTACAAGTGATGATGTTAGCTTGCCTGTTAAATAGGGATCCTCACCATATGCTTCTTCTGTTCTTCCCCAGCGCGGATCTCTTTCCATATCAACGGTAGGAGCCCATAGAGTTAATCCATTTACTTCCGGATTTTTCTTATAAAAAGCTCTAGCTTCGGTACTAATAACATCCCCAACTTCTTTCAATAATGACTGATTCCACGTGCAAGCCAGTCCAATTGTTTGTGGAAAGGTTGTAGCTTTACCAAGCCATGCCATACCATGAGCCGCTTCAGTACCTTGCTTATGTGCATGTATTCCCAAGCGTTCAATAGCCGGCTGATATTGACACATTAAATTCACCTTCTCTTCTAAGGTGAATCTTGAGATCAGATCATTTACTCTTGTTTCTAAAGGTAGATCAGGATTTTGAAAAGGAAATTCATAACTCTTTTTTTCTACTGTTTTTTCCATCATCTTCTCATCCTCGCTATATTTTCATTTGTTAGTATTCAGCAATAGGAAACGGTTACAAAAACAAAGAACATATGTAAACGCTATCTTTACTCTATCATCTACTCCTTACTGTTAAACACCCTAATTATTATTGAAATAATCCATTGTAATTTAGAGATATTGGAAAAAAACTTCATCCAAACGCTATCTAATAATGGAATTACTTCATGAAAACACATCTAATTTTCCATGTATGAACACTTAGCTTGTTTTGCTAACATATTTTTGTAAACGTTTACAGTTTAGTTTTGGAGGTGAATTGGTATATTGGAGTTCTGTTAGTCTACTAAAAATGGAGGCGAGTTAAATGAGGTTCTTCAAGTTATTATTATCAGTTGCTTTATTAATCAGTGTAACAATCCCTACGGTTGGTTTTGCTAAAGAAAAAGCTAAATCAACATCACCAGCCTATGATATTGTAAAATACGCAAATAGTATGCAGCCGGGTTGGAATTTAGGAAATACGTTTGATGGCTTTGATACAAATAAGGTTGTTCTTGATGAAACTGCTTGGGGAAACCCACAGGTTACAAAAGACCTGATTAAAAAAATTAAGAAACAAGGTTTTAATAGTATCCGAATTCCAATTACATTTGACACTAGATTAGGAGATGCCCCAGACTATACGATCAATCCTCAGTTTCTAAGCAGAGTGGATACAGTGGTAAATTGGGCACTAGATGCAGACTTAAAAGTGATGATCAACATTCACCATGATTCATGGAGCTGGGTTGCCAATGGCATGCCTTGGGATCATGATCCTACCGTCATGAAATTCAATGCGATTTGGACACAACTCTCTGAGCATTTTAAACATTATCCATCAGATTTAATGTTTGAAAGTCTAAATGAACCACAATTTTGGGGAGATGGCGGAGATGCTCAAGGTCAACAATTTTTAAATGAACTTAATGATTCATTTTACGAGATTGTTAGAAGCTCTGGAGGAAAAAACAATACCCGTGCGCTTGTTATCCCTACACTTCATACTAATTTTGAAAAGCAAGAACTCGTAGATAACCTGTATAACTGGATTCATGAAAAAGAAGATCCATATATCATCTCAACTGTTCATTATTATGGGTACTGGCCTTTTAGTGTGAATGTTGCAGGAACCACTACTTTTGACGAACAATCAAGAAATCATATTACTGAAAACTTTGATCGAGTCTATGACAAATTTACTTCTAATGGAATTCCTGTTGTGATTGGAGAGTTTGGATTATTAGGCTTTGATCAAAATACTGGTACCATTCAACAAGGTGAAAAATTAAAATTTTTCGAGTATATGATCAATTATGCTGAACAAAAAGGACTTATCCATATGCTTTGGGACAATGGACAGCATTTTAACAGATCAACACTACAATGGAATGACCCTCAATTATACGACATGATGAAAGCTAGCTGGAAAGGTCGTTCTTCAACAGCTGACACTGATTTTATCTTCTTAAAACAAGGCGAACAAACAACAGACGTTACAAGAACGCTAAACTTAAATGGCAATAAATTCGTTTCGCTAAAGCAAGGCAAAAAACGTTTAGTTCCCGGAAAAGACTACACCCTAGATGGCAACAAACTCACCCTAAAAGCAAGCTTTCTATCCAAGTTCACGTCAAACAAATTAGGAAAAACAGCGGTTTTAACGGCAAAGTTCAATAAAGGTGCAAATTGGACCTTCACTATCTATCAGCATGATACACCTGTTGCAAGTGACGCTTCAGGTTCTACTAGTGATTTTGCCATTCCAATGCAGTTTAATGGTGACCAACTAAAAACAATGGAAGCAGTCTATACAGATGATGCTAGTGCAGCTGGACCACAGAACTGGACATCTTACAAAGAATTTGGATATGCATTTGCTCCTAACTATGAGAGCAATACGATCACATTTCCGTATGGAAACGAACGGTTCTTCAATGAAATCGAGAATCATCGTGAAGTAAAGCTTACATTCCATTATTGGAGTGGAGAAACAGTAACATATCTTATAACCAGAAGTGGAGACAATGTTGTGGGAACAGCGGTAAAATAAATTTGCAGAACTCAGAGGTTACCACTAATCGGTAACCTCTTTTGCAGTGTAAACAAATATTACTTAACACTACTACATATAAACATCGAAGCATCTTGATTCATAAAAATACGCTGTCCATGAGAAATGTCTTAAGTTCAACTATAGATAACAACCTTCTCCACAATTTTATAATTATTTAGGATATATTGATTATGAAGTCCAATAAACGAAGCAAAAATAATACCTAAACCTTATCAAGGTAGATTTATCTACGATTACGGAGAGTTTATCTTCGATTATCAGAGTTTATCTACGATTTTCTCTATTTTATCTTCGATTCTACAAATTACTACAAATTTCGCCACCTCTGAAAACATCAAAAAGAATTGTCCCAAGTATCAAAATCTATTTACTATCATTTTTCTTATTTTACTTTTTATATTCTTTGCTCGAAAACTTCATATAACGCTTCATTGTTATGAGATTTTATATAAGACTATTAGTATCAGCACCAACGTTAAGAATTTGTAAATATGACGACAAAGTATTGCAAATGTTAATATCATGTTGTAGACTTTCGTTATCGAAAACCGATATTGTGTATTGATATTGAACTTTTCAGAGGTGATGATTTGGAAGACAAAGTTTTACGCAAACTATTTCTTGGTTTTATCCACATTCACATTTTGCATCATGCCAAAGACCACCCTATTTATGGAGTTTGGATGGTCGAAGAATTAAGAGAGCATGGCTATAATATCAGTTCTGGTACTCTTTACCCCATTCTACATTCTATGGAAACTGATGGGTTACTAGAAAAAGAAGAAAAAAATGTTGCGGGGAAAATTAGAAAATATTACACAACGACCGAAAGAGGAAATGAAGTCCTAGTAGAGGCTAGAAAGAAAGCTTACGAGTTATTCAAAGAAATAAAAGATTAATAAAAGAAGGTGAGTTTGATGAAGAAAAAAATAAGTTTTAAGGCACTTTTGGAAATACTTTTTATTTCTACAAGACTTGGTTTAACGTCATTTGGAGGACCTGTAGCTCATTTAGGTTATTTCCACAATGAGTATATTCGAAGAAGAAAATGGCTGGATGAAAAAAGTTATGCTGATTTAGTTGCCCTGTGTCAGTTTCTACCAGGTCCAGCAAGTAGCCAAGTAGGTATTGGAATTGGTGTCATGCGAGCTGGAGTCTTAGGAGGAATTGTCTCATTTATCGGTTTTACATTGCCATCGGTTATCGCTCTTATTGTATTTGCATTAATTCTTCAAGGTATAGATGTTGCAGATGCAGGCTGGATACATGGGTTAAAAATTGTAGCCGTTGCGGTTGTTGCACATGCTATTGTGGGAATGGCACAAAAGCTTACTCCTGACTTAAAGAGAAAAACACTCGCTTTATTAGCATTAGTGAGTACCCTTTTATGGCAAACAGCCTTCACGCAAGTTGGAGTTATTCTTATTGCAGCTTTTATCGGATTTTTATTGTATAAAGAAAATAATGATAGTGATGATGCTGATTTACAAGTACCTATTTCAAAACGTTTTGCACTAGTGTGTTTATCATTGTTTTTGGGGGCTTCTTGTCCTTTTGCCAATCCTGAGAGAAACAACAGCTTTAAATTGGATTGCAATGTTCGATAGCTTTTATCGTTCAGGTTCTTTAGTATTTGGTGGCGGCCATGTTGTTTTACCATTATTAGAACGTGAATTTGTGCCAACAGGATGGATGACAGAAGAAGCTTTCTTAGCTGGATACGGTGCTGCACAAGCAGTTCCTGGCCCCCTATTTACTTTTGCTGCCTATTTAGGAGCAGTGATGAACGGCTGGCAAGGAGGCCTTTTAGCCACAATCGCGATCTTCTTACCAGCATTTTTATTAATTTTTGGTACACTTCCATTTTGGGACACTTTACGTCGAAATCCTAAAATCAAAGGAGCCTTAATGGGAGTAAATGCAGCAGTAGTTGGAATTTTAATTTCTGCCTTTTATCAACCAATCTGGACGAGTTCCATTTTAACTCCAATTGATTTTGCCTTTGCTGCGATTCTTTTTACCATGTTGGTGTATTACAAGCTATCACCTTGGATCATTGTCATTGTTAAATTTATTGGCGGATCATTATTAACACTAATATAAACAGAAAAGGACCTCACCTTTGTGGGGTTCTTTTTCCTATTATAACAACGAGCAGCTGATAATTTACGTGAATAGGACCAATGTCTTTCTGTTGTAATTTAGGTCAAAGAATCGTTTATTTTTCTTAAAGCCTATAATAAAATGTATATAGGCAGTGGAATTCAAAAAATTCAAAACATATTGGGGGGAGTGCAGTGGAATTCTTCTACCATGAATCATATCATTTAAAAGATTTTTTTGAGAAAAACCTTCATAACTTTGAAGAATTGCTTCTTTCTGAAGCTGTTAATGTAAAAGATATGATTGATGATATTTTACATATTGGAAATATTGATTTAGTTAATAATGCTAAGAAACTTGTTTTCTTTATTATTGACCAAAAAGAAAAAGAACTTCGACAGTTTGCCAAACATGAAGGTATAGCTTGGGCCACGCATTCAATTGATCTATCATTTAAATTAGAGTGGATACAAGCCATTCGTCGCACAGTTTGGTTCCTAATTAAAGAGTATAACAAGTTAACAAATGAAAAAGTTATTGAAAACTTTTTTACTCTTGAAAAAGAAGTAAATGATCAAATCGATGATTTTTTAAATGCTTTCTTTATTAGTTACTCTACATATAAGGATTCTTTGATTAAGGCACATAGAGAGTTGGTCGAAAACCTATCTGTACCAATAATCCCAATCAATTCCTCCGTTTGCATATTACCACTAATTGGTGCCATTGATGAATTTCGCACTAATATCTTAGAAGAAAAAGTACTAACTGAAATTGGAGTGCTACGCATTCAAACGTTAATTATTGATTTATCTGGAATTGCCGATATGGAGATTGATGTGATCGAACATTTATTAAAGATAATAGACGGTGCGAGTATGATGGGGTGTAAATCAGTTATTACTGGTTTACGAGTAGAAGTAGTTAGAAAAATGATCCACCTTGGTATCTCATTTGAACATAAATCAAAAACATTAGGAACACTGCAACAAGCTTTAAGTGAATATTTAAGTTAATTAGACTTAAGGGAGGAGGATTTTATCATCCTCCTCTTCTTTTTAGTATACATTTTCTAACGTTAGCGCAGATGAAACTTCTTTTGGGTTTCTAAACTTAATAAGTCTAATGGCTAGGTAAAACCCTTATCCACGACCAATCGTATCGTTCAACTTCGTGCGATACTTATCCGACCACGTTTTCGTGTCCTTCACTAATTCGTCGCAAAAAGTGGCCACGTCCTCACCTGTGAGGTCAGTAACTTTCTTGCCTTCCGCTGCACCTTCCTCAAAAAGGTCGATTATTCCATTAAAGATACGGCTGCATTCCTTCCAATCAGTAGGACCACCCGTTGTCCACATATACTTTTGAATGGCTTTATAAGCATGATGGTACTCACTTGGAAGAGCCTTCGCACGTGCCTCCATCGCTCTCCATTCTCGCTTGTCTTCCAGACTTCCGATCATTTTTTCAATTATATTCATATGAAATCTCCTTTTATTTTACTTTTGTTTTGAGTTCGTTAATTTTACTCGAGACAAATTCCCATTTTCTCCAAAAGGTTTCCAGATGCTCTTGACCTGCTGCGTTGAGTGTATAAAATTTTCTCGGCGGTCCCATATTGGATGGCTTTTTCTCAATATCCACCAGATTGTTTTTCTCAAGCCGCATAGTAATCGTATAAACTGTGCCCTCTACCACATCAGTGAAGCCAAGTTCTCGCAGCTGTTGTGTGATTTCATAGCCATAAGTTTCTCCACGACTGATGATTTCAAGCACACAGCCCTCAAGCACTCCTTTCAGCATTTCCGTTATATTTTCCAAAGCATTCCCTCACTTGTGTTTCGATTTCAACTTCTTTTTTCACAGGTACCTTGTGATACAGATATTTAGTATTACTGACTACCGGTATATAGTAACGCAGAATAGCTTCACTTGTCAAGGGTTGAACTTCAAGCAATAAAGCCTGTTATTAAAGGTTTTCATAGGCGTTGTTTTAACAGATTTTCACGTCAAATAAAAAAACATCAAATCGTTTCGATTTGATGTTTTTATCATTAATGGTTGGCTACTTTGGTTAAACCGCCTGGCTTATTATGAACAGAGATTTTTTCCATTAATTTGTTACTCTCTGTATTCACACCAATCAGGTTAACCTTCACTCCATTTTGTTGATATTTAATGATGACTTTATCAATAGCACCCACTGCCGAATCATCCCAAAGGTGAGCATTTGTTAAGTCTAAATCAATTTCTTTCACATTTTCTCTATAATTAAAGCTTTCAACAAATTCACTAACAGAAGCAAAAAATAATTGACCAGACACACGATAGATTTTCTTGCTAGATTGACCTGAGGATAAGCTTGTAATCTTCACCTTAGAGATCTTAGATGCAAAGAAAATCGCACTTAAAATAATTCCAACAAGAACACCTTTTGACAAGTCATGTGTCATAAGAACCGTGACCACTGTTACAACCATAACAATCGTATCTGTTAATGGTACCTTATGAAGGGTTTTTAATGATGTCCAGTCAAATGTTCCAATTGATACCATAAACATAACTCCTACAAGAGCAGCCATTGGAATTTGTACTAATAAGTCATTAAGTAGTAGAATGAGGATCATTAAAAATACCCCAGCCACTAAAGCAGATAAACGACCTCTACCACCTGACTTTACATTAATGACAGATTGCCCAATCATCGCACAACCAGCCATTCCACCGAAAAATCCTGAAACGATGTTTGCAATACCTTGCCCACGTGCTTCTTTATTTTTGTCACTGCCTGTATCAGTCATATCATCTACGATTTGAGCCGTTAATAATGACTCAACTAAACCTACAATGGCAATTGATAAAGAATATGGGAAAATGATTTGTAATGTTTCAAAAGTAAAAGGAATATCAGGTATTAAGAACATAGGTAAAGTTTGAGATAACTCACCCATATCTCCTACCGTTCCTACATTACTTCCCGTCATTACAGCAATAATTGAAATCACAACAATTGCTACTAAAGGCGATGGCAAAACCTTTGTAAAACGAGGTAAAATGTAAATAATTGCAAGAGCACCTACAACCATAGAATACATCGGCCATGATTCACCTACAAAATGAGGCAATTGTGCAGTAAAGATAAGGATAGCCAAAGCATTTACGAAGCCTGTCATAACCGAACGAGGCACGAATTTCATCAGTCTGCCTAATTTCAAAATCCCCATAACGATTTGAATAATACCAGTTAGAATGGTTGCTGCAAGTAAATACTGCAATCCATAGTCAGCAACTAATGTTGTCATAAGCAAAGCCGTCGCACCAGTTGCAGCTGAAATCATTCCGGGACGTCCGCCGACAAATGCTATTGTAACTGCAATACAAAATGAGGCATACAAACCAATCATAGGATCAACACCCGCAATAATTGAGAATGCGATAGCCTCAGGAATTAAAGCTAGTGCTACAACAATACCTGACAAGATGTCTCCTCTGATATTTCCAAACCAAGAATATTTAGTTGTCATATTCTCCAAAAAAATCCTCTCCCTTTTCGCTATTATTTTTTAATGACTTTCAACTCTCATGAAAGTCGGGTCCGTTGTTAACAAAAAGCATTATAAATGATTTTTCAAGTATTGTGAAATAGACAGTAAGCGTATACATTTATCATATACTCTTTATTTCTCTATTTTTCTACTTCATGCAACTTAATATCAATATTTGTGTCGGTAAATTTTTACTTATCATATAATATCCTAATAGTAGGAGGTATATAGGAGGTATATAGAATGTATAAAAGAATAGTATTAGCTTCTGACGGCTCGGAACATTCAAAACGTGCAGCCGAAAATGCCATTCATATTGCTCAATATAGTAAAGGATCCAAAATTGATGTTGTTTACGTCGTTGACCCCGATCGAGCTAAATCAGATGTTCTTAGCAACTGGAACTCTGTAGATATTAACGATTATCGTAAAAAACGAATGAAGGAGGTTGAAAAAAAAGCACTGCAAGCCGGAGTATCATATGAAATGAAGATTCTGCACGGTGAACCTGGACCAACAATTGTTAAATATGTAAACGATAACAATATTGATCTTGTTGTGATCGGGAGTCGAGGGTTAAATAGACTTCAGGAGTTTGTCTTAGGAAGTGTCAGTCATAAAGTAGCCAAAAGAGCTAATTGTCCTGTGTTGATTGTGAAGTGAAAGAAAATCCACTTTCCTTTAAAAAGCTATTTAAGATTAGATGTTAATGAATTGAAAATTTTAATGAATGATTTTCATCTCTCTTAAACAAACTACCCTTATCAGCTATAAGGATGGATAAGAGATGAAAAATGTAGGGAAGTTAGAATCAGTTATGTGGAATATAGCATTGCCTGGATTCAGTCAATTACTAACAGGCCACTATGTTAAAGGCATTTTTTTTATTCTTTCAGAAGTAATCATTAACCTTAATAGTCATTTTAATCTTGCCATTATGTTTAGCTTTTTAGGGGAATTCGAACAGGCATACTCTGTTACAGATTATCAATGGTTATTATTTTATTCATGTTTATACTTTTTTGCGATGTGGGATGGCTACAAAACCGCAATGCCTCCAGGAGAACAGTTTTCATTTCTTCCATTCGTTTTTTCAGCTTATTTAGTTACAGTGGGGTTATTTTATTGTGGTGAATTAAAATTATTTGGTCATTTAATTGGACCAGTATTTATGCCTATGCTCTTTGTAATTCCTGGCTTAGTTCTCGGATTCACTTTTAGGTATATTATCTTAAAAATAGCAAAAAGAAGAGGTATAGTTTAATCTCTGTCCTTTTCTGTTTTCAATAGATATCAAACAGAACAAACTACTCTATATAAAAATAGAGAAACGACATAATCGTTTCTCTAAAATTACACAGTCATATGATGTTTCATTTGATAGAATTAGGAACTTACTATTAAACAGCCTCATTCTCCCACTTCTTCTTAGCTTCCTGCACAAACAAAATCCCTAGCTCATGATGCTCACCATCATACAGTGCTCTTTGTGCATAACGAATTTCTCCGTTAAAATTAACTACTTCAAGCTTACAAAATGCTCGGTTTTTCTGGAGAGCCTGATAGACCTCGTCCACTGTTTTAACAGCATACCCATTAACCTTTGTTACCATTTCACCGACTTGGAGGGTCATTTTTTCTGCTGGTGAATGTGGAAGGATGCCTAGTATCATCAAGCCATGATCTCGTTTTGAAAAATAAAATGCAGCGGAATCATCGTTCAGTCGCTGGCGGATTGTGATGAATTCACGTCCTACCATTGCAACAAACACAGCGATAAATGCCGCCGGTGTAAACCAAATACTTGCTACTGCCATGAATAGGGTCAACACACCAAGCCAGATAACCCGTTCTCCCGTCACCTTCATACTTTCTTTAGGCAGCGAGCCTTGAACTCTTTGATGGAATCCAAGGAAAAATGGAATAAACAGCAGTAAAAACGGCTCTCCGTTAATAGATAACACTGGCCACCAAGGTAGTGCTGAGGTTAACGTACCACCCGGAACAAGTAACAGCAACGGAAGCATCCACGTTCGTTTTGCTTGATGATTTCCAATTGGCAAACCTCTTGTACTTGTTTTTAAAAACGGAGACGTTTGGATATGTGCTGTGCGGAAAATAAGAATTCCTTCAACTATGACTAATAAGCCAGCTAGAATGCTGAGTGAAGCAAAGCTTGTCTCAGATAATCCAACAAAAAAAGAACCATCTGGAATAAAGGTTGCTGCTAGCAATGTTAATCCCACTGTAAAAGCAGCTGACATCCATCGCAGCTGAAATGTAAGGCCAACAAGCGCTGTAATAATCGCCATGAGGACAACGGTTCCAAATGGCAGACTTAAGCCTAATGCAAAAGAAAAGACAGAGACAATCAGTCCCAACACAATTCCTTTTGTATACGTAAACTTCATTTCATTATAAATATCAAACACACGAATATGAAAAGAATTTCTTTCTTGCTTAACACGAAGATAGCCATAGGCAAATGTTAAAAGGAAAAAAGATAAAAGAGCGGATGGATAAAGAAGCGACCGGCTGCCCATAGCAACTCTAGTAACCAATCATCGATCAAAACAGAATCCCACCTTACTGTTTCTATTAGGTTAATCATATTTTAACATCTCGGTGGAAAATTTAGTATGCTTATTTTAAGTTGTTCCAAATACAAGTGTTAGAAAGTGAAAAATCACTAAAGCATTCATCTTCCTCAATACCTAAAATAATCACAATCGTTTTAATCGATTTTTTTATATCTGAAAGAGAAAGCGAAAGTCGCTTATGATTTTTTAGTAAATAAGAAAAAAATGCTTTTACACATTCTTGATCGATCTGCTGTATTTTTTTGATGCTTGTGTAATTGGCAATATACATACTAAACAACCGAACAGGCTTACTAGAAATTTAGTGTGAAACTTATGTTCAGAGCTGCTTTCCATTAGCTCAGTTAAAAACTCCTGATACACCTGCTCCTTTTGTAAACTGGAATTTCTCATGGTTAACCTCCTAAGTTTCACCGATATATTATATAAGTTCGAACATAGAGGCTTTTTTTCGTCCTTAGCTTGGCTTGTTGTCAGGCACTAATTCAAAAAATCAGATTTTAACATGATGTTACCCCTGATTAATTAAACGTTTATTTAAACAACGATTTTATAGCCATTTTCAACTGAACATCGTTGTCTTCTTTTCCTCGAAGCTCTACTACCTTTTGATTTAAAGTGTCTGCTGTTTGCAAATCAATTTTCCCGCTGATTGGAAGCTCATTTGTTTGCTGGAATGCTTTTACGGCATTTTCTGTTGCTTTACTAAAGTAGCCGTCCTCTCTTCCAGGTTCAAAGCCTAAGCCTTTTAACGCAAGCTGTGCTGTTTTAATTTGGTCATTATTCATATCAAACGTTAACGCCTTTTCAATTTGTAAAGGGCTTGCTTGATATAGTGCCGGCTGTTCTACTTTAATTGTCGGCTCCACACCTTTTTTGTGTATCCAATTGCCTTCAGGCGTTAACCATTTGTAGAGCGTTAACTTGATATTGCTGCCATCTCCCATCGGAACAGCCTGCTGTACCGTTCCTTTACCAAACGAAGTTACACCAACAATATCATATCCTGATGCTTCTTTTAATGCACCTGCTAAAATTTCTGAAGCAGAAGCACTTCCTTTATCAATTAACACAGACACAGGATAGTCTTTTTTCTCAGAAAGCTTAGAGAAATAACGCTTTTTATCTCCATTGCGTTCTTGAATTTGGATATAAGGGTGATCCTTCGTCACAAACTCTTTTAAAATTTCTTCAACACTTTGTAAGTAGCCGCCAGGATTTCCACGAACATCTAACACAAGTCCTTCAATATTGTCTTTTTCTAATTTTGTTAAGGTTTCTTTAAAGTCTTGTGCAGTATTTTCAGAGAACGAGGTAATTTGGATGTAACCCACCTTTTTCCCTTGATAATCCTTTGTTGAACCGAACACTGTTTCTAAAGGAATTTCATCACGAACAACATCAAATGTTAATTTTTCTCTTGTGTTCGGACGAACAACCTCAATCGCGACTTTTGTTCCTTTTTTTCCGCGAATTTTTAACACAGTTTCGTGTAAATCAAGGCCTTCAACATTTTCTCCATCAATGCTCACGATTTGGTCATTTGGCTGAAGACCTGCTTTTTCAGCAGGAGAGCCTTTAAATGGTGAAACAATTGTTACTCTGCCTTCCTGCATGCCAACCTCAGCGCCAATTCCTTCAAAGGAGGAATCAAGTGATTGTGAAAACTGCGCTGCTGTTTCTTTGTCCATATATACAGAGTATGGATCTTCAAGCGTTGAAAGCATACCCTGAATTGCGCCTTCTAATAGTTCCTCTTCATTAACATCCTCAACATATTTCGTTGAGATTAATTCAAGAGCTTGCTTAAACTTATCAAACCCTTCAATTTCAGATGCTTGTTCTTCTTCAGATTGAAACACATTCCCAAACGTTGGGATCGCTTCAGCTTCCTTAGGTGCTGGATCTTCCGTAAGCTCTAATCCTACAAACATTCCACCTGCGCCAACGAGTACGCCAAGTGCTAGTAAAAATGCTGTGATTTTCTGATTCATCCTTTACCTCCTCATGCCAATATAGCCAGGTTTATGTAATTCATTTTGTAAGTAGACTTTTCCTATTATATGTAAAGCTTGGTCATATCATGTAAATAAAAAAACGAAATCTAGCGGAAGGTTTGAAGTTAAACGAAAAGCCTCTAAAACATATGATGTTTTAGAGGCTTTCTATGTGGGTAATATTATGGTAAATAGTCCAATGGATTAACAGAGCTTGAAGATCCGTTCCATGGTCCTTTATGAATTTCAAAGTGTAAATGCTGTCCTGTTGAACGCCCTGTATTTCCCATGATGCCAATTTGCTGACCTTTTGAAACAGATTGTCCTGATTTAACATAGAATTGTTCCATGTGAGCATAAACAGTTGTGTAAACTTGCCCATTAATTTTATGAGAAATGTACACTACATTTCCGTAACTGCTAGAATAGTTGGCACGTATTACTGTACCTCCTGCTGAAGCCACAATTGGAACATCAGCACTGTTGGCAATATCAATACCAGAGTGCAGCTTCTTACCACCTGTTACAGGGTGAATACGGTAGCCATATCCTGATGTAAATGAACCGGACGCAGGCCACATAAAGCTTCCACTTGTCACAGCAGGTGTTTGTGAAGATGAACTGTTGCTTGAGCTTGAAGAATTTGAGTTAGATTTATTAGCTGCTGCCTGTGCTTTTCGTTTAGCTTCCGCAGCTGCTGCTTCACGCTGACGCTTTTCTTCAGCTTCGATTGCTGTTTTTTGCTCTTCTAAAAATGCTGCTTCATCTTCTAACTCATGCATTTCATGAATGGCTTCATCATGCTGTACTTGAACTTGGGCCATTAGCTCTTCTTTTTTCTTCTTTTGACCAGCTAACTGCTGTTTAAGAGTTTCTAATTGTGTTAGAGCATTTTCAAGTTCTACTAATTTCTTATTTAGATCTGCCTCTGCTTGCTCTAACGTTTGCTTGTCAGCTTCATGTGCTTTAATAATTTCACGGTCAGCTTCCACAATTGTTGTGACCGCATTAACACGTCCAACAAAGTCTCCAAAGCTTTGAGCGCCTAGAAGCACATCTAAATAACTAATCACACCGCCAGATTCTTGTAGCGTACGAGCACGATCTTCTAAAAGCTTATTACGCTCAGCAATACGAGCTTTCACTTCTTCAATTTTTACTTTTAATTCTTCAATTTGCTTTCTGGATTCTTCGATACTTGCTTCTTGTTCACGAATTTTCCCGTTCGTTTCAGCAAATTGCGTATCGATTTTTTTAATTTCTTCATCTAATTTCACTTCTTGATCTTTAAGCTCAGAGATTTCACTTTCCTTTTGATCAAGATCCGTTGATACGTCAGATTGTTTTTTCTCTATTTCTTGCTTCTTTTCCTGTAACGTTTGAGCGAAGCCAAGGTGGTGATTAGGTAGTAATAAAGTGCTTGTCCCTAAAACAGCAGCCAAGCTAAACGTCATTAGTTTTCGATTCATCTTGTTTCCTCCCCAACGTTATGTAAAAACTAGTAAACTAGCAATAAAAATATTGCTAGTTTACACTTTTAAAAACTTACGAACAGACATTAAACTTCCCCAAATTCCAATTAACGCACCGATGAACAATAGAAGAGCTGATATTTGGAAAAGGAATGGACTTGACGGTAATAACTCAACAAATGATCCTTGAAGCTTAGGAATCGCCCATGTGTATAGGGATTTATAAACAATACCAATTAAAATAATCGGAATCACTGCACCAAACACACCTAGGAATAAACCTTCAAGGAAGAATGGCCAACGAATAAATCCGTTTGTTGCCCCTACAAGTCTCATAATCTCAATTTCATGTCGACGAGCAACGATTGTAATTTTAATCGTATTTGAAATTAAGAACATGGCAGTAAAGATTAGTCCGATGATTAAGCCAATTCCAATATTACGAGAGATCGAAATCACATCAAATAATTTTTCAACCTGGTCTTGACCGTATCTTACCTTAGAGGCATTAGCCAATTTCGTAATCTTCTCGGCTAAAGCACTCGTATCATTTGGATCCTTTGCTTTTACAATAAACACGTCATTTAACGGGTTATTTTGTTCAAAAAGTTGGAATGACTTTCCTTCTTCTCCTAAGCTTTCAACAAGATTTTCTAGCTCTTTTTCTTTAGGAGAGAAAACAACGGTATCAACTTGTTCTATTTTTTCTATTTCACTCTTAAGAGCATTTTGCGCTGCTTCATCTGCTGTTACATCGATCAATACACGAATCTCAACATCATTTTCAAGATTAGATGCAACATGGTTAAGATTCATCATGATGACTAGGAATGTTCCGACTAAGATCAGCGTCACAGTCACCGCACTGATCGATGCAAATGTCATCCATGTATTTCTTGCTAAACTCTTTAAGCTTTCACGAATATGACGGCCAAGAGAATTAGTCATAAATACCATACTCCCCTCTTGCTTCGTCACGCACAATCCTACCATCCTCGATTGCGATGACACGCTTTTTTAACGTGTTCACGATTTCTTTGTTATGTGTAGCCATCACAATCGTTGTTCCACGATCATTGATTTCTTCAAACAAGTGCATGATTTCCCATGATGTATCAGGGTCAAGGTTACCCGTCGGCTCATCGGCAATCATTACTGCTGGGTTGTTCACAATCGAACGCGCAATCGATACACGCTGCTGCTCCCCACCTGATAATTCATTTGGGAAAAATCTAGCTTTATGTTTTAGTTGAACTAAGTCTAGTACATCTAGTACTCTCTTTTTAATATTTTTAGGGTTTTCACCAATAACTTCTAATGCAAATGCAACATTTTCAAAGACTGTTAGCTTCGGTAAAAGTTTAAAATCCTGGAAAACGACGCCGATATTACGTCTTAATAAAGGGACCTTGTTTTCCTTAAGCTTAGATAAATCCATACCGTTAATAATGATTTTTCCGCTTGAAGGCTTCTCCTCACGGTACATCATTTTAATAAACGTTGATTTACCCGCACCACTTGGTCCAACAACATACACAAACTCACCTTGGTTGATCATTATATCGATTCCGTTAACGGCTAACACACCGTTTGGATACGTTTTATATACTTCGGACATTTCTATCATAATAAACCACCTAAAGTTGTTTTTTGATTCTATGTCACTTTTTGTCGTTAATTGTCGATAAAGTAGACATAGTAATTCCTTGTCTCTAAAACTACAAAATTTATTATAACATCAATTTTCGTCAAGAATAGACTAAATTATATTACATTTTCATTTCATGTCTGTTAATAGGTGTCGAAACGTTGTAATATAAGGAATTTTTTTAGGAGAGGTTGGAATAAAGTAACAAGAAAAAAACACCAAAAATATCTTCAGTGTTCTTTTTTCATGAGGTGATATTTATTTTTTTCAACGTATGTAATAAAGGCATCAGCAATAGCTGGATCAAACTGCGTTCCTTTGCTTTTCTTTATTTCAGCTAGTGCTGCTTCAATATTTTTCTTCCCTCGGTAGACCCTACTCGTTGTCATCGCATCAAACGCGTCGGCAACTGCGGCAATACGGGCCAGATACGGAATTTCTTCACCTTTTAGACCATTAGGGTAACCCTTGCCGTCATATCTTTCATGATGGTGTAATATGATATCTAAGATGCCTGTGTCTTTATAGGTTGATAGGTTTTTTAGTGTTTGGTATCCAACGCTCGGATGATCCTTTATTGCGTTGTATTCTTCTGCTGTTAGCTTATCTTTTTTATTTAGAATGGCTTCGGGGATAGAAATTTTCCCGATATCATGCAATAATCCACCCAGATACACACTTTTTACCTTTTGTTCGGGTAAGCCTAATTCCTCTGCGATCATTTTGGCGTAGTAGGCAACATTTTCTGAATGCATAGCGGTATATTGGTCCCGGGAGTCTAACAGCCTTGAAAAAGACGCTGCTAATTCAACATTCACCTGTTGTTGACGGATGTAGCTTGATACTAGAACAGAAATAGCTGCACCAACGATAAAATAGTAAACCCACACTAAGAAATAGGAGTCAATATAGGGGATACTATCAGGAGCTAACAAGTACCTCGCTAACGTAACAAGTCCACTCTGCATGAGTAAGACAATCAAACTTTTATAAATTAAACCGAGCAGAATCATTACTAGCATTAACAGTACAACAACAAATCTGCCATAGGGGGCTTTATCAGCTGTGAAAAGGATAAAGCCGCTGATGATATAAAGAACCCATCTAAATTTAGAGAGCGTTACCAATAATGGGTTTATAGAAGAAGTATCATGGTATATATTCATTCTTGTCTCCTTGGTAAAAATTTCTTAAAATTTAGTATACTACAAAATATGACAAAATCACTAAAATAGTGCGCTACCAACTAAAAAAAGGATAACCATTAGGCTATCCCTTACACTTATTTCTTTTCAGCTAACCAAGCAGCCACAACTTCAGCATCTGCTTCATTCAAAATTCCCTTAGGCATACCACCTTGACCGTTGATGATGATGCTTGCAATTTCATCCTGACTGTATTTTGCTCCAACTTCAGTTAGCTTTGGACCTGCTCCACCTTCGAGTTCACGACCATGACAGCCGATACAGCTTTTTTGAAAAATTTCTTCAGCATCTCCACTCGCTGTTTCTGTTGTGCCTTCAGTTGTATCTGCCGCTTCATCAGCAGGTGCCTCTTCTCCACCACATGCTGATAAAACAAACACAGACCCTAATAATAAGGCGAATAATTTCGTTTTCAAAGGTATTCCTCCTTGCACCCAAATTTCATTATGTAAAAAGAGTCAATTCAAGGATTATTATAACCTATCTACACTCTTTTGAAACCTTCACCAAGCACCTCAGAAGCATCTGTAACTGTCACAAATGCGTGCGGATCGATACTTCGTACCAGTTGTTTCAATTTTGTGAATTCCGTTTGATCAACTACACACATGAGGACTGGTCTCTCATTATTTGTGAACCCGCCATGTGCTGCAAGTCTAGTAACGCCACGGTCGATTTCGGTGAGGATCGCATCCTGAACCTCGGCCTGTTTGTTTGTAATAATCATCGTCATCTTCGAACGCCCGAGACCAATTTGCACAATATCAATCGTTTTGCTCGTCACATATAAACCAACTAAAGCATAAAGTCCTCTTTCAATATCAAAAACGAATGCTGCTGATAGAACGATTAGACCATCAATAAGTGCAACACAAGTACCAAGTGACAGACCTGTGTATTTATGAATGATTTGCGCAGCTAGGTCAGTTCCACCTGTTGACGCTTTGCCCCGGAATACGATACCGAGGCCAAGTCCTATACAAATTCCTCCGAAAAGAGATCCTAGTAGAGGGTCCATTGTTGCTGGCTCCCAGTTTCTTGTTAGGTAAACGACTAGTGGGACAAAAATGGTACCAATGAGAGTTTTGATCCCAAATTGCTTTCCTAGTAAAATAACACCGGCAATAAATAGTGGTATATTAAATGCCCACTGAACATAGGCCGGCTCAAAACCAAACGTCGCATCAAGGATCGTACTAATTCCACTCACTCCACCAGATGCAACCCGGTTTGGCAGTAAAAATAAGTTGAATCCAATCGCAACAAACGATGAGCCAACTAGTATGTAGACGTACTCAAGTATCTTTTCTAATGTAGGATTATATGTATCATTTCTTTTTCGCATATTCATTGCTTTGTTACCCTCCTTTTTAAACAATGCTATCCTTGCCCTAGATGAGTATAGCACCCGTGATTTTATCTGTGAATAACACCTAAATAACGTGGTAACGAGGTAAAGAAATTAAGTGGTGGTGGGATTTTTTTTAGTGTTTGCTATTGTGGGGGAAATTATGGGGGTGGTGGTGTTTTTGTGTGGGGGCGAGTTTGTATTGCTGCGGGTATGAAGTACATTTGACTGGCTTGGCCCGGTGGTTTTGGTCTTCATCTTCTTTATGAAGTATATTTGGCTTGCTCGGACTGCTCGTTTTGGTCTTCATCCCCCTTATGAAGTACATTTCGCTTGCTCGGACTGCTGGTTTTGGTCTTCATCCCCCTTATGAAGTACATTTCGCCGGCTCGGACTGCTGTTTTTGGTCTTCATCTCCTTTATGAAGTACATTTCACTTACTCGGAGCGCTCGTTTTGGTCTTCATCTCACTAATGAAGTAGGTTTTGCTTGCTCCGGATGCTTGTTTTGGTCTTCATCTCACTTATGAAGTACATTTCGTTTGCTTCGGCTGCTGGCTTTGGTCTTCATAAAACTAAAAATATGATTTCTTTTTCAAATAGTCTTTTAAGTGAGTCTCTTTTAAAGTTAAACCGTTCTTTCTGCTACTATATCTAGCTTCACTCACTCAAATTAATATAAATCAACAAATTTGATAAAGAAAAAACGCCCAGAACTGACTGCCCTCCTTGTAAAAAGGAGCAATCAAACTCTGAGCGATTTTCATCACTATATTATTGAATCTTCGAACGTAAATACGCGTCAATAAACGGATCAAGCTCTCCGTCCATAACAGCATGAACGTTTCCGATCTCTGTGTTTGTACGGTGGTCTTTAACCATGGAATACGGGTGGAAAACATAAGAACGAATTTGGCTTCCCCAACCTATATCTTTTTGCTCACCACGGATTTCAGCAAGCTCTGCTTCTTGCTCTTCAATACGCTTTTGATAAAGCTTTGCTTGAAGCATTTTCATTGCGCGTTCACGGTTTTTAATCTGTGAACGTTCCGTTTGACACGTTACAACGATGTTAGTTGGTGTATGGGTAATACGAACAGCTGAGTCTGTTGTATTGATATGCTGACCGCCGGCACCACTTGCACGGTACGTATCAACTTTCAGGTCTTCTGTACGAATTTCAATGTCGATTTCTTCATTAAATTCAGGCATAACTTCACAAGAAACGAACGAAGTATGACGACGGCCTGATGAGTCGAATGGAGAAATACGAACAAGGCGGTGTACACCTTTTTCAGCTTTTAAATAACCGTATGCGTTATGGCCCTTGATTAAAAGTGTAACACTTTTAATACCCGCTTCATCACCAGGTAAGTAATCAAGTGTTTCAACCTTGAAACCTTTTTTCTCTGCCCAGCGTGTGTACATACGAAGTAGCATTGAGCCCCAGTCCTGAGACTCTGTACCACCTGCGCCCGGATGAAGCTCAAGGATTGCGTTGTTTTTGTCATGTTGTTCGCTTAATAGCAACTGAAGTTCAAAGTCATTTAGCTTCGAAACTAAATCTTTTATTTCGGTAACTAGTTCTTCACGTAAATCTTCATCATCTTCTTCTTTAACAAGTTCATATGTTAATTGAAGATTTTCATATGATTCGTGAAGTTCGTGGAATTGGTCCACCATTTCTTTTAATGCATTTGTTTCATTAATAACAGCTTGTGCAGCGTTTTGATTATCCCAGAAATCGGGTGCGGTCATTTGCGCTTCAAGCTGTTGAATTCGTGCTTCTTTTATATCGAGGTCAAAGAGACCCCCTAAAGTCCGCTAAACGTTTAGCTGTTTTTTCGAGCTCTTGACGAATTTCTACTAATTCCATGAAAGTCACTCCATTTATATATTTATATTGAAAAGGTGCTAATCTTTATTCGCAACAAGAGAGAGGTGGTGGCACCTCTCTCTTTGATAATGTTCTATTATATACGTTTCATTAGCTAAAGGCTAGTTTATTATTGACCACAGCAGTTTTTGTATTTCTTTCCGCTACCGCAAATACATGCATCATTACGGCCAATTTCCACAACTTTACGAGTTGGTTTTTTCTTAACTGGTTCATCGCCTTCTTTCGCGTGAACAGCAGTTTGCCCTTTTGCCACCTCTTGACGCTCAAGGTTGTTGCGGATTTGTGCCTTCATGATGTACTTCGCTACATCTTCTTCGATTGAAGCGATCATGTTTTCAAACATAGCGAAGCCTTCCATTTGGTATTCGCGTAAAGGATCGTTTTGTCCGTAAGCACGTAAATGGATACCTTGACGAAGCTGATCCATCGCATCGATGTGATCCATCCATTTTGTATCAACTGCACGAAGAAGAATAACTTTTTCGAATTCACGCATTTGCTCTTCGCCAAAGTCTGCTTCTTTCGCATCATAGTGTGCAAGTGCTTTTTTGTAGATCATCTCAGACATTTCCTCAGGATCTTTACGGCGAAGATCTGAAACAGCAAGCTCATCTTCTGTAAGAATGTTTGCATTCATATAGTCGATGATGCCTTCTAAGTTCCAATCTTCTTCTACTTCCTCTTTAGGAGTGTACATGCCTACTGCACGTTCGATCGTTGATTTTAGCATTTTCTCAACAATTTCACGGAGGTTGTCAGAATCAAGAACCTCGAAACGTTGCTTATAAATAACTTCACGCTGCTGACGAAGAACATCGTCATATTGTAAAAGCTGCTTACGTGCATCAAAGTTATTTCCTTCAACACGTTTTTGTGCAGATTCAACGGCACGTGAAACGATTTTACTTTGAATTGGTTGAGTATCGTCCATACCTAGGCGATCCATCATGTTCATCATGTTTTCTGAACCGAAACGGCGCATCAATTCATCTTCCATTGAAAGATAGAATTGAGTGATACCAGGATCTCCCTGACGACCAGAACGTCCACGAAGCTGGTTATCAATACGACGAGATTCGTGACGCTCCGTACCGATTACGGCTAAACCGCCAGCCTCACGAACGCCTTCGCCAAGCTTGATATCCGTACCACGACCAGCCATGTTTGTCGCAATCGTAACAGAGCCACGTTGACCGGCATTCTCGATGATTTCTGCTTCTTTTTCATGATTTTTCGCATTCAAGACATGATGCGGAACACCTTTTTTCTTAAGAAGCTGAGAAATTAACTCAGATGTTTCAACGGCAACTGTACCAACTAGTACAGGCTGACCAAGGTCATAACGTTGTTTAACTTCCTCAACAACAGCACGGAATTTCCCTTCCATTGAACGGTAAACTAAATCTGCTCTATCATCACGAGCAATCGGTTTGTTCGTTGGAATCGCAACAACCTGCATGTTGTAAATATTACGGAACTCTTCTTCTTCCGTTTTCGCTGTACCTGTCATACCAGACAGCTTTTTGTACATACGGAAGTAGTTTTGGAACGTAATCGTTGCAAGTGTCATGCTTTCGTTTTGAATTTCAAGACCTTCTTTTGCTTCAATCGCTTGGTGCAGACCGTCACTGTAACGACGGCCCTTCATTAAACGACCTGTGAACGAGTCAACGATGACAACTTGTCCTTCGTCTACCACATAATCAACATCATTTTGCATAACAAACTGTGCTTTTAGTGCTTGGTTAATGTGGTGAAGTAATGCCACATGTGAAATATCAAAAAGATTTTCAATGCCAAACGCTTTTTCCGCCTTTGTCATACCATCTTCGGTTAACTGAACAGCCTTTGTTTTCACATCATATGTGAAATCGTCCTCTTGTTTAAGCTGACGAACAAAGCCGTTTGCTTGAATGTAAAGCTTAGTAGATTTGGCCGCTTGTCCCGAAATAATTAACGGAGTTCTCGCTTCATCGACTAAGATCGAGTCAACCTCATCGATTACGGCAAAGTTAAGCGGACGCTGTACCATTTGTTCACGATAAAGAACCATGTTATCACGTAAATAATCAAAACCTAGTTCATTGTTTGTTGAATAGGTAATGTCTGCAGCATATGCTTCACGCTTTTCATCTTTATCCAAAGAATTCAAGTTAAGACCTACTGTTAAGCCTAAGAATTCGTAGAGTTGACCCATTTCATGTGCATCACGACTAGCTAGGTATTCATTGACCGTGACAACATGCACACCTTCACCAGAAAGCGCATTTAAATAAACAGGCATTGTGGAAGTTAATGTTTTACCTTCCCCTGTTTTCATCTCAGAAATATTCCCTTCATGTAAGGAAATACCCCCCATTAACTGAACCTTGTACGGGTATAACCCCAACACACGCTTCGCTGCCTCACGAACAACAGCAAATGCTTCTATTAAAAGATGATCTAGCGATTCACCATTCGCTACACGACCTTTAAACTCTTCTGTTTTAGCCTTTAATTGCTCATCAGATAAGCCATTCATCTGACCGCTAAGCGCATCAATCTGATCAGCCATCTTCTCATAACGATTTAACGCACGTTTATTAAAATCAAACACCTTATTCAAAATTCCAAGCATCTAATACGCTCCTCTGTGTTTAGAGTGAAATTGCTTTTATGTAAGTTTCGTCTATTCCTTATTTTAGCACTAGTTGGGGTTGTGGGGCAACAGGCGGGTGACGGTTACGGGTTAGGGGTGGGAAGGGGCTTTTGTGGCACTTCCCGGATTTTGTCGGTAGAACTTCGGGTGGTGCCTGGCACGAGCCGAAGTTTGTCGATGGAAGAACCCGTTTGTAATCGAATATAGCACTCCCCTTTGCAATAAAAAAACTTACTAAATAATATCTTAGTAAGTTTTGTATAATTTATGGTAGTTTATTCGCTAGATGGCATTGTTAGTAGGAGCAATAGGAGGTATACTCGAGGGTCTAGTGGCAATAGTGATTTATGATTGTTTTAATTCACGTAGCTTCTTTTCATGTTGTAACGTTTTAACAGAAATAAAATCTACCGTTTCCTGCGTTTCTGTTAATTCAACACGAATGCCATCCATTTTCTTCTCTATTCTACCTAATCGTCCCTCAATTCTGTCGAGTCTTTCATCTACTTTTTTAAACCTTTGATCTATATTTAATTTTAATTCATTGAGGATCTCTTTCACCATTGTTTCCTGTTCCATGGTACCACCTCCTTCTCTATCAACACTCCCATTATAACGGAATAAAGATACAGCCTCTACACGATTTTATGATAAATAAGCGAATTTACAATAACTTTACATAATTGCTAGACTATGGAACAACTGAAATTTATCTAACAGCCAATTCATACTTGAGCTATCATTTTTTCTACTTCTTCTAATGTTCGCATACCTGATTGAGCGCATAGCTTGGTGACAGAAAGAGCAGCAAATTAACATGCTTCTTTGGTGAACGTTGCCTGTGCCACACCCAAATTCCCCCAACTGGTATGGT
This sequence comes from Metabacillus endolithicus, assembly GCF_023078335.1. GTDB lineage: Bacteria > Bacillota > Bacilli > Bacillales > Bacillaceae > Metabacillus > Metabacillus endolithicus. The sequence goes on from NZ_CP095550.1 coordinate 2,000,287, forward strand.
GTATCTGGACGGCCTTAAGCTTGTCGATAACAGTTCTAGTAAAAAAATCGACCCTAGGTCAACAAAATAAAATAACCCCTCAAATCAATGAGGGGTAACTTTATGATAAAAGCTGTAACACAGCTTGTGGCTTCTGATTTGCTTGAGCTAACATGGCTTGTGCGGCTTGATTTAATACATTCTGTTTTGTCAATGTCATCATTTCTCTTGCCATATCAACATCTCTAATACGAGATTCAGAAGATTGTAGGTTTTCAGCATAGTTATTTGTTTGATTTAAAGCATATTCAAGACGATTTTGCATGGCACCAAACCTACTACGTTCACTGGAAACTTCATTAATGGCAGTATCAAATAAAGATATAGCCTCTTCGGCACTATCCTTTACATCAATCTCATCCACATTTAAATTTTCAGTAGTCACTGTTGCAAGTTGAAATGAAATAGACTCTCCGCCCTTTGGTCCTGTTTGAATAGATATAGAGCGGTTATATGAAATTAGTTGGTTTATCATTGGCGATGATGTTGTTCCTGTACTACTTGTTGTGCCGGTAGGCCAGATAATATTAAAATTTCCTAATGGATTATCCTGTACATTATCAATATCGGTAACAACGTCTTTGGCATTCTTTACTGCTCCTCCATCTGCGTCGTAACCACCGATTGCACCGGTGTCTGCATTTGTAAGATTCATAGAACTAAGAAATCCAGCTCCATTTGCACTGTAATTTATAGCGAAATCTGTTATTCCGCCCACATATGAGCCAGACGGAATCATCTTCTTCAGGCTTCATCTAAAGTTGCTGAATCGTTCGTGGAAAGATAGTGCATAACATCTTTGATCCCATTTCCTCCAGCATTTTTAATTTGTTCATGTAGATACCTAACAGCCACATATGCTGAAGAATAATGTTTACTATCGTTTGTCCATTGCGTATCAGTCCCATTTCCTATCGCATCAACAATATCTTGTTCGTTTCCACCATTCCAGTATAAATCACCTGCAACACGCTCATCTCCACCATGAATAAACTCTGCAGTTCCTTCTTTAAACCATTTTGGCAATGACCCATAATTCATACTTCTTGCCATTATGGCATGTGTCATCTCGTGTGCAATTATTCGGTCATTATAGATTGGTGCTGTTCCACCATCGGGCCAGGTTGCCGGTAGAAAATCATCCACTTCAATTCGAAGCTCAAGGTTTTCTCCCTTACCGTCTGAACCTACATAATATGCAACTGACGCTAATGCATTAGAATCTGTACTTTGAAACATAACTTTCAAATCAGCTCCGTCTGCCACTATACCGAAAGCTTCTTCAACCATCTTTTCAGATTGTTCAAGCATAGATCTTCTTAATGTCTCGATAATTTTTTGTTCATCTGTTAATGCAGGGTCTGGGTTTACGGTACCACCTGTTTGCGGAGAATCTGGAGTAGTCTCTCCACCACTACCTGCTGGTGGAGGAGCAATAATTCCCCCTTGTTTAATAGCCTAATTCCATTAAAATGGGTCGTGTTGGCTATATTATCAATTTCGTCTAATATTTCTGTAACCTCTTTTTGTAATTCTCCTTTATCATCACTTGTTAGAGTATCATTTGCCGCTTGAACAGATAGCTCTCTTCCCCTTTGTAACAGTGAATGTATTTCATTCATACCACCATCAACTACTTGTAGCATCGAAATTCCGTCCTGAATATTTCTGCTATTTTGTTCAAGTCCTCGGATTTGTGCTCTCATCTTTTCCGAAATAGCTAGACCGGCTGAATCATCTGCAGCATTATTAATACGTAATCCAGAAGAAAGCTTTTGCATAGATTTTCCTATTAAGTTTTGATTTTTTGATAAAATATTAACTATTCCATTTGCTTGCAAATTATTTCGTATGTTCATAAGCTACTCACCGATAGTATAAGATTTTTAATCATCATACCTCTTATCGTCAATTTTCAGGAATAATTAATACTTTTTTACTATAAAAATGAGAAATTCTTGGAAATATACACAACTTTTATCTCTCATGTTCTTTAATGAATATATCTACTTCCTCTAAATTTGACATTCCTGCTTGTGCACCAAGCTTGGTAACCGAGAGAGCAGCAACTGCATTAGCGAATCGGCATGCCTCATGTAGTTCTGTCCCCATACTTAGTGAATAAGCCAATGCCCCATTAAAGCAATCTCCCGCTCCTGTGGAATCTACTACCTCAACCTTGTAACTAGGGATTAGTTCCTCCTGGTTTTGATAAATTAGTACACCTTTTGACCCGTGTGTAACAATGCATTTTTTCTTTATTTGCTCAACTTCTTCTAAAGTTAATATATCACTTGTAAGCAGACTTCTTTGTTCATGCTCATTTGGAGTTATGTAAGTAACATCAAATAGTAACTCTTTGGATAATGCTTGAATTGGTGCAGGGTTTAAAATAACAGGAATATCATATTTTTTAGCCAGTTCCACTGATTCAATAACACTTTCAGGGGAATTTCTAACTGAAGAAGTAAGATGTCTGCTTCTGCAATAATTTTTTCATTCTCCCTGACCATTTCAGGTGTTAGTTTGTGATTTGCACCTGGAACAACAATGATACTGTTATCTCCTTCTGATAAGGTAATACTCGCAATACCTGTTGATGTGTTCGAAATTGTTTTTATATACTTTGTATTTACACCATGACATTTAAAATTCTCTAATAAATCTTTTCCGAAAGAATCTTCACCGACACACCCAAGCATGGTGACATATGCTCCAAGTTTTGCTGCTGCAACGGCTTGATTAGCCCCTTTTCCTCCTGGATTTGTGAAAAATGAAGTCCCCAAAACAGTTTCACCAACTTTTGGAACGATATTTGATTGTGTAACAAGATCCATATTAATACTGCCGATAACTAAAACCTTTTGCTCCTTCATTTTAGAAATCCTCCTTTTATAAACGAAAACAGCACCTCGGAAGGTGCTGTTTTCATATTATACAGTTGGCTCAATCAAGCCATATTTTCCATCTTTACGCTTGTACACGACACTTGTCGTATTTGTTTTAGCATCTGTATAGACAAAGAAATTATGTCCTAGCATATCCATTTGAAGAATTGCTTCCTCAGCATCCATCGGCTTAAGGTCGAAACGTTTCGTACGAACTACCTCATGGTCTTCGTCTTCCTCAATTGGTTGATTACCTTCGCCTTGATAGTTACTAAAAATATAGGAGCACCTTGCTCGCGGACCTTACGATTTACTTTTGTTTTATGCTTACGAATTTGACGTTCTAATTTATTCACTACTAGATCAATGGCTGCGTACATATCCTGGTGATTCTCTTCGGCACGTAACACTAGATCTGTCATCGGAATCGTCACTTCAATTTTAGATTCTTGATCATTATAATACTTCAGATTTACGTTAACATTTGCATTAACATCCTCTTCAAAGTATCTTTCAAGCTTACCAATTTTCTTTTCTGCATATTCTCTTAATGCTGGAGTTATTTCAATGTTTTCCCCTCTGACGTTATATCTCATGATTGAACTCCTCCTTTATGATAAAGCTATGTACTACTACTTCTATACTTCCCTGCTTGTCTCCTGCCTAAACTGAAAAATAATTTGAAAAATTTTGTAGATTTTGTAGAATGGTGTTTGATCCGGTTAAGATTGTGAAGGTTGTGTAAAGATAATATATGTTGGAGGCCTTACATACATGTAAAAAACTCGCCTTTGTAGACGAGTTTTTTTGTTAGTTCGTGATATATGGTTGCAGCTTCTTTTGAACAGATTCTTTCCATGCTACAAATGCTGGTGTAAGTTGATTTTTGATATAGTGATGTTTCTTTTCTGAGTCCATGAAAAATTGTTCAAGACCCTCTAATTCCTTAATCACGATATCAAATTTATTCACTTCTTCTGAAAGGTTTTGTTCATCGTTCAAGCTTGCAATGATTGTTGGATTTGAAGAGTCTATGTGGTTGAAGGCAACAAGAATATCTGAAAAAATACGGTCACTTTCAGTATTCGATAAGTTGTTAAAGCCTTCGTTTACATAATCAAAGCCTCTTCAATTGTATTTAAAAGATGAAAATAATAAGTAATCATCTGATATTGATCTGTTGTTAAAGTTTCCATGGGTCACCTATTTTCTTTTGTCGTAGAACATTCCATCACTCGAGGAAACATTCTGATACGGATTTACATACTGTTGATTCGTTGCTTTTGACTTCTTTAATTGCGTCATATCTTGTTGTATTTGTGACTTGATAAAAGCAAATTTTTCATTGATTGTTTCATTCCAGATCATAAGCTGTTCATACATTTGCATGTCCTTTGGTCCAAACGGTGGCTGAACACCACTTATGAATTGTTCTCTTGTGCTAATTAATTGATTAATTTGCGAAACCAAGTCATCTCTTTCTTCTGTGATCAACGGACGAGTAACTAATTGAAAAAGCTGCTCGGTTATTCCGTATACTTTTTCTAAAGAACTCACTATGCTTGTCCACCTTGACCGTGTTGTTGTTGGCGGTTAATTTGGATTACTTGTTTCCATGTGTCACGGAATTCTTCCACTAAGCCTTCTACCTCTGTTAAGATTGAACGATCATTCTTTACATTTGACTCTGTTAATCGATGATTAATATAGTCATACATGACAATCATATTTTTAGAGATATCAAGATCCATATTTAGAGTAACCATAAGCTCTGTTATAATTTTTTGAACTTTTTGTATATTTGTATTTTTCTCTTCAATATTATTATTTTCGATTGCTTGAGAAGCCTGTTTTATAAATTTTAGGCAGCCATTATATAGCATAAGAGTAACTTCACCTGGTGATGCAGTTGCTACTGAATTTTGTTGATAAGCTGCGTAAGGATTATTCATTGCCATGTTATTTCCTCCTTATTGCGTTGAGAATTGCTGCATGAGATAAGACATTTGATTATTTGAGTTTTGGATTGCTTTTTCCATTGCTGTGAATTGAGACCAGTAACGGCTTTCTACTTGTTTTAATCGATCTTCAAAACGTGTAATAGAATTTTCAATATTATTCAGGTTTTTCCCTAATGTGAACGTGTTATTAGTGGAATTAGAATTACCCGCTTTTGTTTTTATATTGTTCATCGTATTTGTGAGACTGTCATATAAGCGTGTTAGAATACCTTGTTCTCCGCTTGTTGTACCACTACTTGTAAATAGCTTTTCTACGGAATCTGGATTTTCTTCTATCGCTTTACGAAGTGTATCCTCATCAATTGTAAGCTTTCCACCCTCCATGTAGTTTGCTGTAGTAGTAATCCCAATATTTGCTAGTTGTTTAAACTTTGAATCAACAGATGAGTTGGTAACGGGTGTATAAAAATCTGTACGCATTTTTGATAGCAGACCGGTAAGCAAAGAATCCCTTCTTAACAATCCACTTTTAGCCATTTCTTCCCATTTCTCTTGTTGTTTATCTGTAAGGTCTTCTCGTTCAGCATCTGTTAATGGTTGGTAGTCCTTATATTTTGTCTCATTTACGCTAGATTGCATTTTTCCAATTAGTTCATTGTATGAATTAACAAACTTTGTGATATTTTCTACCACTTTACTTGTGTCATTCGCAACATTTATTGAAATTCTTGGTTCTGTATCCGATAATTTATCTTTTAATGTAAACGTAACGCCGTTCATTTCAAACGTGTTAGAAGAACGTTCTGTACTTAAGCCGTTTATAGTGAATTTAGCATTTTCTCCACCTGACTCTATTCCACTTCCGAATCTTAATATATTATTAAGAAACCCAGGTGATGTAATGATTTCGTCCCCAGTTTCATTAAAATCACCTGTTTCTTTACGAGTAAGAGTCACTCGGTCTGTTTGAGAGTCATAAAATGCTGAAACACCAGCATTTGAAGATGATATTTTACTTAAAACTGAATTAAGTGACTCAGATCCTTGAATAAGAAATCTCTCATTTACCTCACCTTTAGAGGTATGAGCACCCAGGTCAAAAGCAAAATATCTTTGTTCATAGGAAACTGTTACTTCTGTATCCTTTGCTAACTTATTCTCAACAAAATCAATTTTTCCATCTTCAGTAATGGTTGCAAAAACACTACCATCTGCACCTATCAAATTACCTTTATTATTCGAATCGGTATTTTTATATTCGTTTCCATTTATAGTAACAGTGATAGAATCATCCAAGGAAACTGGGCCTCTGGCAACTTGTATTTGTTGAAATTCAGAGGATGGCTTAAATGTTTCAACTCTCTTATCTGCAACATAGTCAACCTTGATTGTCGCCCCACTTCTAATGGTATCAAAAAACTGCAGGTTTCCAGCTTCATCAACATGGACTTGTCCAGTGGCTGGTACAACTCCGTCTCCAGTTACAACTTCATAAGATTTGCCATCAACTTTAACTGATGTGTTTGTGGTAATATTTTGAAGTTTAATTCCGTTAGCTAGTGTTAATTTGTTTGTAGCTCCTGCAACTAGTGTTTGTGATTCAACACTTCCAGTATCCCATCCAAAATTAGAGTTTAAGAAACTGTCTTTCACACTATAAAGACTTTTAGTTGGATCTATTTTAGTGGATGGATCCTTTGAAATTGCCCCCGCATTTACTTTAGTTGCAGCAGTAGCAAGTTGATCAATTTTTGATATCGAAAATGATGATAAATCAGCAGCACTCTTTGCAACTGCTAATACTTTACTCTCATTTGAAGAAGTCACTGTTCGAGCTCTGAAATTTGACGATAATTTCATATCAAAGGTTTGATTTCGAAAGTTTAAAAGGAGAGTATTCATGTCTCGATAAGCATCACGTTGCCATTCAATCTGTTGTTTTTTCTTTGTTAACTTGTCTAATGGTAAACGTTCTGCCTTCATTAAATCTGATACGATCGTGTCTGTATCCATTCCACTAGCAAGTCCACCAATTCTCATTGCCACATTTTCTACCTCCTAGATTTTCCTATCGACTAAAAGTCCAACAAACTCTGTCATGGACGCATATATGTCTAACCACTTTTTTGATGGAATTTCTCGAACAACTTCGTTCGTATAGTCATTAATTATAGTTACATAATACTCGTTTAATTCCTCGTGTAATTCAAATTTCAGGTGTGTATTCGATGGTTGAAGCATCTCATTAATCCCATCAATAATATGTTCCAATTCTTTCTTAGAATAGTTCTTATGAATTTTCTCTTCTTCAGAATGATCATGTTTAATTTCATATGAATTAGTATGTTCGCCAGGAGTTTTAGTATTATCTAAGGTGTGAAGTGCTGGCTGTGAAGATAGTTTCTCTATCGACATGTAAAACACTCCTCAAAATTAATTGTTCTAATTAATATATCGGTCGAAACATTTTAATGTTTAATAAAAACCTCATTCATTATTATTTAAAGAGGGTTAATTGTAGTAAAATGTTTTTGAAATGCTAATTTAAGCAAGAACTGAAATTATTTTTAATATCTTATAGGTACTAATTTTCAATCTTTTAGTAAGTAGAGTTGAAAGTTCGTGAAGCGCAAAAAATCTCCAAACACCTGTAATAGTGGATAATAACATAAAAAAAGACTCTATACGGTTAAGAGCCTTTTTTAGTGTTATTATTATGAAATTAGTTCTTAATTAAAATAGCCATAAACGCTAGTGAAGTATATCCTTCATCCTTTAAGATATCCAATACCTTTGTTAAGAATTGACCATTATGTTCTACTGTTTTGGCAAAAGATTGGATCAATTTGATAACAATATCGGTTGTTAAACCGTTATGATAGCTAGACAATCCAATAAGTAGAAGTTTTATCATTGAGTAATGTATTACTAACATTACATAATCATCATATACAGATTTTTTCCCTAAAGGAAATAGGTTTTTAAATACATAATTCACCAAATAATTTTCAAAGATATACTCATGTTCTTGAAAGAAAGGTACTATAATATGTCTCAAAGGCATGGTTGTACTTATCTGTCACTTCGCTCATTGATGCATTTGTAATATACCCCATTCCCATAAGACTTTCTTTCAAACATTCTATAAATCTTGGACTATTAACACCATCTAAAAATCGGCGATCAATAATTGCCTTCGTTAACTTCATCTGAATACGATTTTGTGTAGGAATATTATCTAATTCCTTTCTTAGTGACCCTTCATCAATAACCTTCACATATTGCCCAATAATCTGGGGGATATCATTCACCTTATTAAGACTTATTATTTCTTGTACCTTTTTTAAAAACATACCTAAAATAACGAGACGATCTTCTATCGAGTAATTTCTATTTTGTAACAGTTGAATGGTAAAAAAACGTAGCTCCCAGAAATATTGAGCAGGTTTACCATTATTTGCAGGACTGTCACCCTTAAATTTTTTGGAGATAAATATATTTGACTCTACTGCATTTTCAACCTCATCAAACTCAATACCATTTGGTTCTAATAATGCAAGTCGTGCAGCTTCAGGGCAAGACAATGTAAGAGAACGTTCTATAATTCCATCAATTAAGTGATTAGATCGCGGATAAGTTGTACATGTAGTAGATAAGTTTTCTTCTCCTAAATTCATTTGTACTCTACATAACTTTTCTTCACTTAAAAATGGACAGTTTCCTCCTTTATCCAATTTAATTTTGGCATAGTCAGCTTCTGAAGGATTTGAGCGATTTCGAATTATATTTTTATCAAATAATTCTTTAAGTTCTATATGGCGCGATTTTTTATATTTTTTATATGTCGGTTGGTCTATTGTTACCTTCCAACCACTGCAGCAAGAATCTTCACATTCAGAACCTATACAAGAGAATTTATTCATATACTGAGGAACAAGTGTTACTTGTTTATTTAATGTTTTCATTCTCAATTCTCCTTTTTGATACGAATTCTAAAATTAGCAACCCAATATTGAGATGCTCATTTTAAGATTCATAATAAAAAGGGATTGGGAAGTCCCAATCCCTTTTGTAACAATTAACGTAGTAATTGAAGTACACCTTGTGGTTGTTGATTAGCTTGAGCTAACATGGCTTGAGCTGCTTGAGAAAGAATTGAATTCTTAGTTTGATTCATCATTTCTTTCGCCATATCTACGTCACGAATACGAGATTCAGCAGCAGTTAAGTTTTCAGAAGATGTACCTAAGTTGTTAATAGTGTGCTCTAAACGATTCTGATAAGAACCTAGTTTTGAACGCTCAGCAGAAACACTTGCGATTGCTTCATCTAACACAGCTACAGCAGCAGTTGCATTCTTTGCATCAGACACATCTAGAGCATATTCTGTACCAGTGTTATTTGTTCCATTTGTAACACTTTTATCCGTTGATACATAATGCGCTTTGATTGTGTTTCCTTGACCATCTACAACTGATTTTTCATCTCCAGCTTTTGTAGAAGAGATATTAAGTGCATTTGCTCTCATATCTGCCACTTCAACACTCATAGATTGACCAGCATTTGCACCGATTTGGAAAGTAAGTGTACGGTCTTCTGTTACTGCAGGTGTAGTTACTTGTGGAGCAACCTCAACCTCTTTTGTATCAGTTTCTAGATTAAATGAACCTGCTGCAGTTCCAGAACCGCCACCAGAAACTGCACTAAATGTAAATTCGATTCCATTTTCATTATAATTTAGTGTTTCACCAGCATCTAGTGAGAATGTTGTCTCTGACTTTTTAGTAGTGCCTTCATATAATGATGCTGTAAATGTTTTAGATGATTCATCCCAAGCAACATCAATTTTATCAATATTTTCCATCGCATTTGCCTCAGTAACTGTGAATCCTGTAATAGATGAAGTATTGCCAGTACCAGTTAATGTTAACGTTTGATTTGTTGGCTCAGTAGAGAATGTACCTTGCCCATTAAAGTTAGCTGTATCATCAACATTTAAATCAATCGTTACAGCTTCTCCATCAGTCCATGCATCAGCTTGTGCTTTAGTAAACTCAAAACTAATACCTTGGTTGTCATAAGTGTATTTTGCGTTAGCCGCATCATAAGTTACTTTGTCAGCAGCAATATTAAGTGTTGCACCAGTACCATCTACACCATCAAAGTCAACTTCAAAATCTGAACCATTCTTAGTAATTGTGATTTCGTTTTTATTAGCTGTATTTGCTAAGTCTGAATAATCAAAACCGTTATCCGCTGTACCAGAAACTGTAATATCAAACTTTGCTTGTGTAGTACTATTCGTCCATGATACCGGCTCTGAACCAACTGTAATTGTTTGATCAATTGCTTTTGTAACATTTACTTTTGAAGCTGGTGTCGTAACAGCTGGAGTTACTTCGTAATTTGCAACTCTGTCACCGTTTAATAGTTTCATTGTATTGAACTCAGTAGTGTTACCAATACGATTAATTTCAGAAGTTAACTGATTCATTTCCTTTTGAATTTCTTCTCTGTCTGGGGCAGTGTTAGTATCATTACTTGATTGAACTGCTAGTTCACGCATTCTTTGAAGGATAGAATGTGTCTCGTTTAAGGCACCTTCAGCAGTTTGGATTAATGAAATACCATCCTGAGCATTTCTTTGAGCTTGGTCTAAACCACGGATTTGTCCACGCATTTTTTCAGAGATCGCTAAACCTGCAGCGTCATCTCCAGCACGGTTAATACGAAGTCCTGAAGATAACTTCTCCATAGATTTTGATTGACCAGTTGAAGCACTGTTTAACTGACGATAAGTGTTTAATGCAGCGATATTATGATTAATTCTCATTTCAATTTTCCTCCTTGAATTTAGGCTCATTCACATCCTTGTGAATGAAAGTATATTTTAGAAAGAACTCAATCTGTCGGCCGCCATATTGTATTCTTCCTTACACTATTATTATCGTCACTTCTTCAATTTGTTTAATAGTATTTTTATATTTTTTTAGATAAAATTTCAAAGCTTTTTGAAATCTATACAATTCTATTAAAACAACATATAAATTTATTTTTTGTATTACTTAAACAATGTACAAACATAAACAAAAACCCCAGACTATTGCCTGAGGCTTTTATTCAATCGCTCTAAAATATTAGTACTAACGGAAGCAGCTTCATTATTTGATTCTTGGATACTCAGGTATATCTCCTTTCTATGTATATCAACATCTTTAGGAGCATTAATACCTAGCTTGATTTGATCTCCTTGTACAGAAATGACTTTAATTTCGATATGATCACATATTTGAATAGATTCTCCTACCCTTCGAGTTAACACAAGCATACTTCCACCTCCTATTTTTGTTCTACTGTCTGAAACACCTTATGTCTTGTTTCATAATTAGAATCATTTAAGATAATTTGCTTTGCTTTATTGTTTGATTTATTAATGACTAACGGTGCCTTCAAATTGGCTGTTGTTTCCTCGAACGGTTCTTTTACTGTTAGTATGGTAAATACGAGAATATCTTCTTCATGATTAAGTGTGAGATGTTTTTTATCTTGTTCTAGTAATTCAAATTCATAATTCTTGTAAAAGTCAAAGGGGAAATTTCATCAAAACAAATCCTAATTCAGGAGTTGTTTTAGATTGGAGAATTAAAAAAGGTGAATCTTTCTCCAATTCTAAAAGAAAAAAATGCTTTTCTTTCAAAAAGTTTCGGTATTCCGTGTTCAAAGAAGATAACATCCTTTTCACTAACTTCTATCTTGCCATGATACTTAGTTACTAACTTCATACTTCACCATCCTCACATTTATTATGCCTTTATATCAATTGTTTCAAAATCAATCTTTAAATCATTTCTTTTTTCTAACCCTATGTTTACCTTACCAGGTTCATACTGGAAGATAGGTTTATTAACTTGTACGTTAATAATAGGTTTTCTTTGATTAATATCTATATCTACCTTAGAGGGTTCATATTGCACCTTCACACTACCTGCCGAGGGGATAAATACTAGTCCAAACTCTTTCATAGGCTTTTGACTATTCAGCTTCGCCTGATTTGCTATTGGATTGCTTTTTTGCTCTATTTTCATTAATTCCTCCCCTTGCTTAGCTCTTCTTGCAACTCCAGCTAGAAGGTCTTGGTATCCTTTATGTGCAAATTCCTCCATCCTTCTGGAAACTGATTTCAAATCCATGTCAGCTCTAGCCTCATACGTATCAATCATTAATTTTGAAGGCGTTGTTTTCATCATTAATTCCGCTTTTGGTTGCTCTATTGATAGATCTGCTTTTGGCTGTTCGATATTATTTACAGCATTTCTCGTTTCTATACTGATTTGTGCATTTGTACTTTCTAATCTAATCTGAGGTATTTTCATACTGTATCACTCCTAGTAAAAAAGCTATCTTTTTAAAGATAGCTTATCGTAGAAAGTCTATTAATGTTGGTTGGATAATTCTTGATCCAACAGATAAAGATGCGCGGTGTATACTTTCTTGAATTGTTAAGTCCGTTATAACCCTCTCTATATCAGCATCTTCATTATCGGATAAAATTCTATTTGCGATTATTTCTTGATCGCCTAATCGACTATCAACTAACTCGAGTCGATTATACCTAGCTCCTAGCTCCGATCTTTCAGAAGTCATCTTCTCAAAAAATCCGTCTAATTGGACTAACAAGTCTTCACTATTTTCCATGTCGCCAATTCCATCAGTTAATGAGTCCTCTATTTGCTGTAAAGTATTAAAAAAACCACTACTGAAGACATTTTTTGAATCTATGTTAACTTTTAAGTTAACTCCTTTTGATACTTCTACATTAAAAGGAGGTGTGTTTTGATCGAAATCATAAACTTGTTTCCCATCAATAAACTTGATTGAATCTTCAGGTATAGGTGGCGTTAACGTCTTTTCACCATTAAAGATATACCTTCCAGCAACTTGTGTATTTGCTACACCAACCAAATCCTCTTTTAATTGCGCAATTTCAACACCTATTGACTGAAGATCTTCAGGACTATTTGAACCATTTTTCCCCTGTACCACTAGTTCACGTACCCTTTGTATAATTTGGGTTGCATGCTCAATTCCAGCTTCTGAATTCTCCATCCATGTGTATGCCTCAGATAAATTACGCTGGTATTGCTCAACTTCTGTTAAGTTAGTACGATAAAACATACCCTTAATCGCAACAACCGGATCATCCGAAGGACGATTAATTTTCTTACCTGTCGCTAACTGATCTTGATATTTCCCCATATTTGCATAGCTTTTGCTTAAGTTTTTCAAAGAATTACTTGCTAACATACTTTGTGTAACACGCATTTACTGCACCTCCTATCTTCCTGATACTCCCATACCGTTAATAATCTTATCTAAAATCTCATCTTGAAGTGTAATCATTCTTGCAGATGCGTTATATGCATGTTGGAACTGAATCATATTTGTCATTTCTTCATCAAGAGAAACAGCACTTACAGATTGTCTACGTTGATCAACAGAATCACGTAATACAGAGCTGTTTGTTGTTAGTTTTTCTGCTTCCTGAGCATTAACTGCCATTCCTCCAATTATGTTCTCATAGAAATTTTGAAGAGTTGACATCACTCCACCAATATTGAAAGTATCATTTTTAGCATTTGATAAGTTAACAGCGTTCTGCCCATTTCCAATCTCAGGTGGGACACCATCTACTATAGCTGCAGCTGCAATATAGTCTGTTGATTCTAAAATTTTCGCTGAAATTGAAATCGTACTAGCTGCACCTTTTTGATTAGCAACTGTAAAGAAATCGACTTCTTCTTTTGCCAATTTATCTGCTAAGCTAATAGGGTTTTTATTAGCATCATAGTCTTTTAAATTGTATCCGTTATGTTGGACTTCATTTATACGCTCTGCAAAATTAAATGCCATTGTGTCTAAATTATTGAGCATTGTTGGGAATAATCCCTGTTCAATGATCGTACCATCACCTAAAGTTTCTGAATAACCATACGAATCAATCAAGCTACTAATCTTCCCTGAACTATTAAAGTCCATAATATCAACAGTTTTTGATCCAATTTTTACAGCCTGTACAAGTCCATCAACTTGTTGATTATTTTCAGTTACTTTGTTGTATGAGATACTCAAAGCATTTACACGTTGTTGCTTAGCATCTACTAATGTTCCTATACTTTTTCCTGTGTCATCTACTATTTCCACAGTAAAAGTACCTTCTGCAATTTTTAAAGCATTTCCACCAGAAGGGTTATTCGTTACTTTAATATTTGCTAATGAAGATAACTTATCAAGTAATCGGTCTCTCTCATCATACAAATCGTTTGGTAAATAACCATTAGGTTCAATTTCTGAGATTTGTTTGTTGATATTATTTAGTTGATTTGCAATCGAGTTAATCTCTTTTACAGAAACATCTAACTCATTCTTCAAATCACCTTGGACTGATTTCAAAGACTTGGCTAAATAATTAAATGTATCTGCAACAGCATTAGCTCGTTCTCGCACAACAGAACGGGCACCTGCATTCGTTGGATCTAACGATAAATCTTGTAATGATTGCCAAAATTTATCTATAGTATTGGATAATCCAGTATCAGAAGGTTCATTCATAATCTCTTCCATTTTTTCAAGTGCTTTGGCTCTATTTTCCCAATAGCCTAATTTATTGTTTTCCGATCTATATTGAATATCTAGAAAACTCTCTCTAACACGCTGCACACTATCAACTTCCACCCCTGTTCCTAATTGGCCTGGTATTTGCGGACGATTCAAACCAAGTGAAGGATAGGCTTCTGTAGCCTGCATGTTTACGCGCTGACGTGTATAACCCTCAGTGTTCGCATTCGCAATATTATTACCCGTCGTATGAAGTGCACTCTGCTGAGCAAACATCCCACGCTTAGCCGTTTCTAGCCCCATAAAAGTTGAACGCATTATTTTCCCTCCTTACCTTACGCCTTCGAATCAAAAATCGATCGACGTTGTTTTTCTGTATTTTTATTTGCTGGTTTATTGTAATTGATATCTGTTTCTTGTGGCATGATCATGTCTAAGGTCATAGATGTAAGCTGTAATGCTTGTTTTGTTAGTTCTCTGTTCAGCTGATTTCTGTCTTTAAGTTGATTCATGATCTCAGTGAATTCATTCAAAATACCTTGAAGCTTTTCTTTTTCAGCTCCGGTTGCTTTTTCGATGCATGCTGAAAGAGTAGCTTCTTCGTTATTCCCTAAAAATTCAGCTGCTACTTTGATTCGCTCATCTTCAACTTGTTTAATCGCTTGAACAAACACTTGCTCTTTTTTCAGCAACTCTTTTAGCTCTTCAACAGAATCATGCTTTAGTATTTCTGTTTTCTGAAGGGTTACTTCATATAGGTTTTGATGAAGTTTTAATAGTTTTTCTAATGTTTGTATTAATTTTTCAGCAGCCATCCATAACCCTCCGGATATCTAGTTTATTTTTTATAAAATTCTACTAATCCCTTTGCTATGGCTTTAGGATCGATTGTATAATTCCCGCTTTCTACTTGTGCTTTGATTGCCTGAACTTTTTCTTGTCTAGCTTTCACAACCTCATTTGATTGCTGCAGGTCAATTGCTTTTGAAGAAATCTCAACTTTATCTTCTTTCGTTTGAGACTTTGTTGCAGCAGCCGTTTGCTTTTCTAAATTCTTTCTATACGGATTAACATTTACAGATCCAAGATTATTTATTTTCATGAGTTTTCCTCACTTTCATTCAACGTTCAATTGTCTAACATATATATCGGTCTTTATAAATTAATTATTTAGCCATTCATTACTTTTTAGTACTTTGGGAGTAGAAAGTTGAAGCTTTTGGCGAAATTTGTTGTTTGTTTCGTTCACTAATCTGAGCCTCTTGTTCTACCTGATTAAGCTGTTTTTTAATATCATTGCTGCAATTTCCACATAATCGATCACTTCTTATCAAAGTCCCACACTTTTCACATGGATATCCAAGGTTTGGAAAGCTTGATAACTGAATTCTTCCAGTTCGAATGAACTTTAAAATCAAGTCTTTAGACACACCCGTTCCTTCCACAACCTCATCTAAAAGTGCTTTACGATTGTCTCGCTTTCTTAAAAAAGCATAAACGGTTTCATATTTCTTTTCTTCTTCTTTATAACATTTATCACATACAGTTCTAAACTGTGTTTGAACAAATAATGTATCGCAATTTGGGCAATTCGCTAATTCTCCCATACTCAATTCTCCTATTCGGTTTCTTTATATATAGTATATCGGCACATGTTTTAATATTTTTAACTTCTAATTAATGTTAATGAAAATACTGAAGAAGCTCCATCGCCTTTCAATACATTCGCAGCATGTCTCAACGTACTGCCAGTCGTATAAATATCATCTATTAAAAGAATCTTCTTATTCATTATTTTACTAGAATCTACTATAGAAAACACGTTTGAAGCTGTTAATCGTTCCTGTCGTGATTTTTTGGATTGTTTTTCATGGTGGGTTCGGCTGAGGATATCTATTTGAGGTAGTGGGAGAAAATTAGCGAGCAGCTTTGCTTGATTAAAGCCTCTTTCATACAAACGCTCTGGACTAAGGGGAATTGGAATAACAAAATCTATTTTTTCTTTTAAGTAGTTTACTTTATAACTTGCTAGAAAATCCTTCTGAAAAACCTCGACCAACGCAGCATCACCGCGAAACTTAAAGGTAGCAAGCAACTCTTTCATCGAATCATTATACTCAAAAACTGAAATATTTTTTTGTAGAATGTTCTTCCAGTGAGTATCGTTTTCCCACGTCAGACAATCCTGACAAACTTGGTCGTCATTTTGAGGTCTAAAACAACGGGGACAGGTCGGGGAATTGATCTTCCTAAGGCTCTGGTAACACTCATCACAAGCTTTCGGCTCAGTTAACAAAAAACTTGACCAACTCATTTGCTTCGAAAGCTCTTCATGACAAATTAGACAAAGAATAAGCATCAAACTCCTTGTGTTTGACATAGTGGTTTATCGGAAACAAGCTTTGCACATTCTGCTAGTTTCACTAATAGAGTAGTCATTTCCTGTTTATCTATAAACTCGGCTTTTACATACATCACCTTATCAATGTTCGTTACATAGCGTGGCTTTGTTTGGTTTAATGAAAGAGCTAGAATATCATCCATACATTCTGAACAAGTACATTTGATATGAAGGCCGTGCTTATATTCATCTAATAATTCCTTCATAATCCGTTCCATCGCATTAATAACCATATTCTTAAGTCTCCTCACTCAAATTATGAATATATTATGCCATATGAAAAGGATTCCGGAAAGTAGTTACTATTTTTTGGTAATAAAGTCACTCTTGAGTGCTTTGTGATTCATTTGCCCTATATGGCTTTTGGCCTCTATCATGGCTTTTGTTTTTCCGTAATGAAAAAAGGTAATGTTACCTGTAGGATAAGATGCACTTCTACCAACTCGACCGGAGATTTGCACGAGAGCACTTTCTGTAAAGATACCATCCTCACTTCCAAGCACGGCTACATCACTATTTGGAATTGTAACACCCCTTTCCAAGATGGTTGACGTCACAATAATTGGCATCTCACCACTTCGAAACCGCAGGACTTTTTCGCGGCGTTCAGGATCTTCAGCATGAACTCCTTCGATTCGCTGATCTAATTCTCTACACAAACCAACGACCTCATCAATAAGCCTTACAGAAGGCACAAATAAAAATGCCTGCTTTCCGCTTGTTAACCTCTCCTTCAGCCACTCCACGACATTCTTCGGGAGCTTCCCTTTACTAAGCTGCTTCCTCCAATTCCCACACCAAGCAAATTCCGGAACCGGCAACGGATGACCATGATATCGAGCAGGAATGGTCACAGCATCCCGCTTCTTCTGTTTCACATCATTCTTCCATTTCTCAGACGGTGTTGCGGTTAAATAAATAAGAGAGCTTTTTTCTTTACGAGATTTTTCTACGGCGAATTGAAGAGAGGTGTCGGCGGAGTATGGAAAGGCGTCAACTTCATCAACAATGATGCAATCAAACGTTTGTTTAAAGCGCAGAAGCTGGTGAGTCGTGGAAATAGTGAGGGCTGCTGATTTGTGTTTTTCCTCGCTACCGCCATATAGAGCAGCTATTGAGGTTGAAGGGAATACATGTCGGAGGCGTGGAGCTAATTCAAGTACAACATCAGTGCGGGGTGTTGCTATGCAGATTTTCTTCTCTTCAGTAAGGCCGCGTTCTATTCCTTTAAACAAGACCTCAGTCTTCCCTGCTCCACAAACAAGCCCAGACCAAAAGCTCATTGTTGTTCATCACGGCGTTTTCCACACGTTGCGAGGCCACAGCTTGTCCTTTCGAAAGCTGCCCCTCCCATTGTAACTGGGAGTCTGTCTCTTCTAGAAAGTGTGGTCCACTCCAACTATAAAGAGGTGTGCATTCACTGATTCTACCCATCATAATACATTTACGACAGTAGTGACATTCCGGTTCCCCACATTTTGCACAATCGAAGGAAGAAAAAAAGGAAGAGTTTGAATTTCCACATCGGGTACAAAAAAGTCGTTGCTGCTTTCTTCTAACACCATAATTTAGTTGAATATAGCCTTTTTCATAGTGATTTTGAATTTCTTCCACAGGGAAAGGAATTTCTGTAAGTAGTAATTCCTTCCCTTGAAGATGTTGTTGTAGTTTCTTCGAAAAAGAAAAATGCGGATTTTTTGGTATTTGTGGTAGTTGCTCATACCTTGACAGAGGTAAACCTTCATTATAGGTAAAAACCGGAGTAAGAAACGAGTTGTTATGTAAAAATCTCATATGTCACCTTTTAAAATCTTACGATAGCGTTTTTCAACACTGATTGGTGTACGCGACAGCTGTTCTGCAATATGTCTGAATTTCATTCCACTATTTCGTAATTCTAAAAGTTTTCGATCCTCAAGAGTTGTCCAATGGCGATATGTACGTTTGCTTTCTTCTTGGTCTTGTTGCATTGTATGGTTGGATGGAGTATCCAATTGCTTAAAACCCCCTTATTTTTCTAATTTCTAGTATGAGTTAATTCTAGTTATATGTCTATATTTTTAGCAAAAATTAGGGAGTTAGTACTAATCAACCAGTACTAACTCCCCATAATATACCCTATTATTTCTTATACCATCCAATCCCAATTGCACCTTCACCTAAGTGTGTGCCAACGACGGGACCAAAATAACTTACCATACATTCGATATTTTCATACTTCTCTTGAAGCTCCTCTTTCATCTTCTCCGCTTCCTCCGGACGATTCGCATGAATCACAACAACCCGCATCGGCTCATTATCCTTCGCATCTTCATGAAGCAAATCAAATACTCTATTTAATGCCTTTTTCTTCGTGCGCACCTTTTCATAAGGCACAATCACTTTGTTTTCAAAATGAAGAATTGGCTTCACTTGAAGTAAGCTTCCAATTAGTGCCGCTGCCCCGCTTAAGCGTCCACCTTTTTGAAGATTCGTTAAATCATCGACCATAATATAAGCACTCATCGTTTTTTTCATTTCTTCTAATCGTGCCATGATATCAGTCGGTGCTTTTCCTGCTTGAGCCATTTCTGCTGCTTCTAGCGCGTAGAACCCCTGTACCATTGCGCTTACTTCGGTATCAAACGTATAAACCTCTATGTTCTCTACCATGTCTCCTGCAGTTGCTGCTCCGTTATATGTACCACTAATACCACTTGAGAGATGAATTGAAATCACAGCGTCATATTCTTTTGAGAGTATTTCAAACAGCTCAACAAACATTCCGATCGACGGCTGTGATGTTGTTGGTAGCTCCTGCTGATTCCTCATTTTCTCGAAAAATTGTTGTGAGGTAATTTCAATTTCTTCCTGGTAGGTTTCATTCCCGAAGTTTACACTAAGAGGAATCATATGTATGTCATGTGATTCACGAATATGTTGAGGGATATATGCTGTACTATCTGTTACAATAGCCGTTTTCATAGTCTAATTCCTTCCTTGATCATTATCGTTTTGTCCATTTCCCATTCTACCGGAAAATGCAGGGAATATCTATTTGTTTAGTGTATGTTAGTTGTGTTAACTATTATGAATTCTAACTCTAGAAAATATTAAAAATTTTTCGGCCTTAATAGTAACTAGTTCTATCTGATCTTAATTGAAGTATTTGAGTGGGTAAGGAATATATAACCATTGGAGAATAAAGAAGTAAAAAGATGAAGAGTGTTTTCAATAATAGTTATGCTCTACCAAATAATAACACTAGACTCATAAATCTCCTATCAGCTCAACCAACTTTTGAAAATAACCTGCAAAAACTTCGTCAGAATGAATTTCTGAATGTAATTCTTTCGGAATTTTTATATAAGACTCATTCAAAATATTATACAGTTTATCATCTTCTGGAGATTCCAATAAAAGTAAGAGAATAAAATCACTGATATTACCTGTAACTAAAACACAGTCACGTTGCCATGATGTACAAAGGATACGTGCATCCGGAATACTCGGATACTTTAACTTAGATACTGCAGTAACAGCTGTTAATTCTTTTCGAAACCTCGCTGTAATATAAGCAGACATTTCAATAATTAACTCTTCTATCTCTTGAGAAGTAATATTAGGGATAATTTCACTAATTTCCTTGATTTCAGCGATATTATTAAGCTCAGGAGAATTTTCAAACTCTATAAATGAGAATGATTGATTCGTAAGTTCTCTATCCACTTCTTGTGGAAGAAAAATTACAGACTCGCCATTTATGACCTCACTCATTGCTTTGGACCAAAAACGACGAGCTGGTTTAATAGTTTCTGCTTTGTTTACTCGATACCTAACCGCATTAGTATCTACCATATACTGTTTTAAGTCCATAATTCCCCCAACTTTTAATTAGAATCTTTATCTAAAATTTCATTCATCTTATTGGCCAGTCTGATAGAGCGATCTTTTATCTGTGCTCTCTTTTGGACAAATTTATCCCAATTTTTATGGTCCATAAATTGCTTTGCTTCAATTTGCCATTTCCCACTACCTTTTAGGCGTTGGCTAGCACTCAATTTATCTTCTGCGCAATACCTTCGTACCATTTGAGTAGAAACTTCTAAAATTTCAGCAGCATCGTGGACGGTGATGAAGTCTGGGATGTTAAATTGTTTTTGAAGAACTGTAAAAGCAGCTTCCTTTTCTTGTTCACTTAACGTCATAAGAACACGCTCTTTTTCTGCCTCGAAAAATTCAATCAACTTCTGAAGTTTAACAAAATTCCTTGCATTATCGCTCACTAGATTAGCATTTTCTTGATTTGTTAGCTCTATCTGATCAAGTAGCACACTCATATCTTTCACCTCTTTCACACCTCCATTATACCAAATTTTTCATGAAACTAACGAAAAAAAGGAAACATATGAAACATTTTAAAATTATATACTTTTTTACCCTTTTTCATTCAAAAATAAAATAAAAAAGAGCCAGCACTCCTCATAGAGTCTGACCCTTCACTCTTACTTCACTTCAACCCAACCATTTTTAATCGCAACCACAACAGCTTGTGTACGATCGTTCACATTCATTTTTTGTAGAATATTACTTACATGGTTTTTAACGGTTTTTTCGCTTATAAACAATGCTTCTCCAATGCCGCGGTTACTTTTACCGTCAGCAAGCATTTGAAGCACCTCACACTCACGACGAGTTAAAATATGTAATGGACGTCGAATTTCAGGCTGCATTGGCTGAAGATTAGCTTGTCCATTCGAAGTGGCAAGGCGTCTAAATTCGTTTACAAGGTTATGTGTAACCTTTGGATGTAAATAAGAGCCGCCATCTGCAACAACCTTCACTGCTTCGATTAATGTGTCAGCATCCATTTCTTTTAATAGATAGCCTCTTGCACCTGTTTTCAGGGCGTGTGTTACATAGTTTTCATCATCATGAATCGATAAGATGATAATTTTTGTATCTTCATTTGCTTCAACCAATTGTTTCGTTGCTTCGACACCGTTCACTTTTGGCATATTGATATCCATGATCACAACATCAGGCTTGTGTGCTTCAACAATTGCTAATGCTTCTTCACCGTCGTCACCTTCTGCAACTACCTCAAAGCTTGGTTCGAAATCTAAAATGCGTTTAACACCTTCACGAAATAATTGATGATCATCAATAATGGCAATTTTCGTCTTCATGCGCTTACGCCTCCCCATCGTCTATTCTAGTCTAAATGGCATCCATTACGTCAATATGTCTTTAGCCGTATTTATACTAGGAATTGGTATTAAGTGCCATGATATGGGACTTGGAACATGATAAAAGTCCCTAATCCTGTTTTTGAGTCAATCGTCATCTTTCCGCCGAGAAGATCGACTCGTTCCTTCATTCCAATCAGTCCAAAAGATTTTTTATCTTTATTTCCTTTTGCTTCCTTAATATTAAACCCTTTTCCATCATCTTTTACAATCATTGTAATTGATTCACATGTAACCTCCACTTTCACTGCAATTTCATTTGCATCCGCATGCTTTAGTGCATTTGTGACAGCTTCTTGTGCTAGCCGGAATAACGCAACCTCAAATCGCGGTGGAAGTCGGTGTCCATCAATTTCGCCAATGCTTTGAAAATGAATTTTGGTTTTTCCATTATATTCTTCGATCGTGTCCATATATTTTCTGAGGGTTGGAATAAGTCCTAAGTCATCTAAAGCCATTGGTCTTAGGTCATAAATAATTCTTCTTACCTCATATAAAGCATTTCGGACATTTTTTCGCAGGTTGCGGATTTCTTTAAAGCCTTCCTCCGCTCCTCTTTCACGATAAATACGTTCAATTAATTCAGAGCGCATCATCACGTTCGCAAGCATTTGCGCTGGTCCATCATGAATCTCTCTAGACACACGTTTTCTTTCTTCTTCCTGTGCCTCAATGATACGCAAGCCAAAATCCTGCTTCTGCTGGGCATCCTCTAACAGCATACCAACCTGTCGAAGATCGCTGTTTAAATAATTTAAAACAACGGAAATTTGCCCAACAAGCGCTTCAGATCTTTCAATAATTTCCTGAAGACCTAGCAACCGTCTTTCCAAGTCATCACGGCGATCACGAAGCTGCTTTTCGTGCTGCTGAAGCATAGAGTGCTCTACCTGAAGCTTATGAGCTTTTTCATAGGCTTCACGAATTTCATCTTCAGAAAAGTCTTTGAAATTTTTACTTACCTGTGAAAGTCGGTTTCGGGCAAGACGAGCTTGAACCTCTAACTTATCTCCCTCATCAATCACCGTATTCACTTGCTTTTTAATTTCAACTAACTCTTCTACTAAAGACTCATACTGCTGTCTGGACTGTTCACCGATTATAAAGATTTCATCCTTACTTCCAGCAACCGTCCCAATCATTTTGTCTAATATTTCATCAAGTAAATTACTATCTATTTTTTGACTGGAGTTCATTGTTTTCCCTCCGACTTTTATACCGTAATTTTAGTTTGTCACATTTTTAACAATTGAAGTAAAAAATTTGTCGTTTTATAATAAAAGAATGTGCTATTCTAAATCTGCTTGCTTGTCAGGAGGTGTACAAGCATGCTTTCACACTATTATACCGTAAAAGGCTATGGAGAGCATGAAATTGTTATACAAAAATCACGTTTTATTTGTTATGTAGAACGAGTGAAAACCGAAGAAGAAGCCATTCAATTTATTCAACAAATTAAGAAGAAACATCATGATGCCAATCATAATTGTTCTGCCTATTTAATAGGAGAAAATGATTCTATTCAAAAAGCAAATGATGATGGTGAACCAAGTGGTACAGCTGGTGTGCCGATGCTAGATAGTTCTGAAAAAGAAACAGTTAAAAGACACAGTTGTTGTTGTCACCCGTTATTTCGGCGGAATTAAGCTAGGAACAGGCGGCCTTATTCGCGCTTACGGAAAATCGGTTTCAGAAGGACTATCAGCAATCGGAATCGTTGAACGCAAATTAATGCGCGTCATGCATACAAAGATCGACTATACCTGGCTAGGTAAGGTTGAAAACGAACTGCGAGATTCTATTTATAAAATAAAGGAAATTCATTACCTAGAGCAAGTCGAAATTGAAGCTTTTGTTGAAGAAGCTTCCATAAATACCTTTGAAAAATGGATGACAGAGCTCACAAATGGGCAATGTTACTTGGTAAAGGGAGAAAATATTTATTTAGAAGAGCCAATTTAATCACAAAGCTTTGCGACTTAGAAGGTGCCCGCAGAAAATGAGTGCTTACAGCGAAACCTTATCACAAAGCCGACCCAATCACTAAATAAATGAGGGATAGTAGTGGCAACTAGATTAAAAAATAAAAAAGTGAAGAAAAAGAAAAGCATTTTTAAACGAATTCTTCTTTTTCTTTTACTTGTTCTTTTAGGTGTAGGCGGATATACCGGCTATACCATTTATAAAACCTATGCAGCAGCAAATCAATCGTATTCAGAATTGGAACGCGGTGAAAAATCTGAGCGAAGAGAAACAGCTGTTAAAGTAAATGAAGATCCATTTTCGATTCTTTTAATGGGTGTAGAGGATTATTCCTCCGGCGGAGAAAATGGACGTACAGATACATTAATCGTTGTAACCGTAAATCCAACACTTCAAACGATAAAAATGTTAAGTATTCCTCGTGATACATTTGTTACTCTACCGGAAGACGGTAGTGAAACAAAAATTAATCATGCTTATGCCTTTGGTGGAAAAGAGTTAACAATTGAAACAACAGAAGAACTTTTGGACATACCAATCGATTATTATGCTACTGTTAGCTTTCAAGCGTTTAAATCAATTGTCGATGAGCTTGATGGTGTTAATGTTAATGTACCTTTTGACTTTTACGAGAACAGTGATGAAGACGGTAAACGAATTTATTTTGAAGAAGGTCCTGCTGAGCTTGATGGTGAAGAAGCTCTTGCCTATGCAAGAATGAGAAAAAGAGATCCACGTGGAGACTTTGGAAGAAATGATCGTCAAAAAGAGATTATTACGGCCATTATCGACAAAGCCACCTCTCCTGCTAATTTATTTAAAATTGATGAACTAGCTATGCACATTGGCGACAATGTTGAAACGAATTTTAGAATATCACAAGCCATCGCCCTGCAACAAAAATATCCAAACATTAATGGAGACAGCATTGAAAAGCTAACAATTGAAGGCAGCGATGAGTATATTAATGATATTTATTATTTTATACCGGATGAAGAAATGCTTGAAGAAGTGCAACTTGAGCTAAAAACACATTTAGAGCAAGAATCGACAAGCACTACTCCAGATTATCAAAACTAGACAGATTAAGACATTATTCCCAAAGACAAACTTTTTAGAGTTTGTTAGAATATTTATATAACTGATACCTCTGAATTTCCCTTTCAGAGGTATTTTTTTGCCAAAGAAAATATAGGAGAGGAGAACTAGGTATATTGAAATGGTTTAGAACACTTATTGCTGTCACCTTCTTGTTTTTAAGTATCGGTCAACCGTACTCTACATATGCGGCGGAAGCAACCGAACCCTACCCCTTCATCGGTCAAGTAAACGGTGATACTGTTAGCATGCATAAAGGTGCTACGATGAATTATGATGTTGTTTCAACCTTGAAAAAAGGAGAAATTGTTGGAGTAATTGGAGATTTTACCAACAATTTAAATGAGGAATGGTTGAACATTTCTGTGGACTCCGTGAAAGGCTGGGTTAAGAAAACAAGCGTTTCACCGTTGGAGGAACCTCCTTCATCACTCTACGCAAGCAAAAATCTTGCCGATGTTAGAAAAGGAGCATCAACATCTTATTCTTCTGTTGAAACATTACAATACGGACAGAAAGTAACCGTTATTGATTCATATGTAAGCACACAAGGAGAAATTTGGTATCGCATTGATTTAGGAAGTGTACAAGGTTGGGTGTATAGTGAACAATTATCGAAAACACCTGTTATTCAATTGCTTCAAACAAATCAATCAGCAACTGTTCATAGTGGTGCAACATCTTCATACAAAATCATCGCTACCCTTGAAGAAAATGTTGAACTAACCATTATTGATTCTTTTGTCAATAACCAGCAAGAAGAATGGTATCGAATTCAGCTTGAAGATGGAACAAAAGGTTGGATCTCTTCAGAGCTTACTGAGGTCATTCAAGAGAATAATGACACAACACAAACCTACCCTGTTGTTTATGTGAAAAATGTAGGTTCAAAGATTCATAGTGGTGCACTAGATTCATATCGCGTTGTGTATCTACCAGATCAAAATGAAGCATTACAAGTGATTGATGAATTCACGAACAACAACAATCAAACATGGTATCGAGTTGAATTAAGTGCTGATTTAAAAGGCTGGATTTTAGCAACCGATGTTCAAGAACAAGCCCCTTCATGAAAGTCAAATTGTAGGGAACTACGTTTTTGTTAAAAATGACGGAGCTGTTGTTAGAAAAGGTGCATTAAGCAGCTATCCTACAGCAGATACATTAACAGTAAATGATGACCTTAAGGTAATCGGCACATTTATTAACCAAAACGACGAATTCTGGCTACGTGTTCAAACATCAAACAATGTAACAGGCTGGATTCTGGCTACAGACACTCAAAAAGAAACAAAAGTTAACACCACTTATTATCTTAATACAAATGGTGTTGTAAGAAGCGGTGCCCTTGACTCTTACCGTCAGTTAGCATCACTTTCTCAAAGCTCTGCGGTTTACGTTATTGATACTTTTGAAAATAACAATAAAGAGCTTTGGTACCGAGTTACGTTAGAATCTGGTGAAAATGGCTGGATCAAGTCAACAGCTGTAACGAGTAAAAGAATCAACCTTAATAAGTCATTCGTTGTTGGTACTAATAGTACCTACGTTTACAAAGGTGCCATGCACCATTATAAAAAAGTAACAAAACTTCCATATGGTTCGAAGGTAAAAGTTTTATTCGAATTTATTAATGACAAAAACCAGCATTGGTACAATGTACAGCTTTCAAATGGAACAAAAGGCTGGGTACCAAAAGCTGAATTATTTGCTAGCCTTTCAGACAGAACCTTTGTATACCCGCTTAACGCAAATGTGCTACACAAAAGTGCAACTGCAAGCTCTGGATATAACACAAAAGTTCAAGCAGGTGAACAATTAATTTATCTTTGGAGTCACAATGAATGGATTAACGTTGAAAATGCAAAAGGTGTTCGAGGCTGGATTCTAAAGAATGACACAAGAGAATTCATTCCAAACATTTTCTTAAATCCTAAGGTGACTCAATCAGGAAATGCCACAACATTAGTTTGGGATAAATCGTTGAATTTTGCTGTAGGAAACAAGCTTCTTTCAAATGGAGTTGTTCAGCTTACTGGAAGCAAGCTTCATACTGTTTTACCGACTCAATCGATTAAAGGGTTGAAAAATATTTCAGCTACTTCTAGTACCATTACGTTAACACCTGAATCAGGCTATATGATTGGAGTACGTAACAACAGCAAGCAAACTCAGGTTAAGGTCATGCCAATTGGATTAGCTGGTAAGAAAATCATTGTTGATGCAGGTCATGGAGATCAAGATCCAGGTGCCGTTGGTCCAACAAAATTAAAAGAAAAAGATGTAACATTAGACGTTTCAAGAAAATTAAAAGCAGAGCTTGAGCGCCAAGGAGCGATTGTTACCCTTACTCGAAGTGGTGATACGTTTTTAACTTTGGCACAGCGTGTTGCGATTGCAAACTCATCTGACAATGATGCCTTTATTAGCATTCATGCAAACGCTAGTGTGAGCACATCTGCACGAGGTACAGAAACGTACTATAACACTGCCTATAACTTTAACGGTCCAAAAAGTAGTGTACTAGCTTCTTATATTCAAGATTCATTAGTTGATAGAATCAACACCTACGACCGTGGCACAAAAACAGCGAACTACTATGTTCTAAAAAATAACGAGCTACCTAGTGCATTAGTTGAATTAGCTTTTATCTCAAATCCAAACGAAGAATCAATGCTGAAAAACGACATTACACGTGGACAAGCTGCCGTTGGAATTGCTGAAGGCTTAAAAAATACTTCACTGGAGGAAACTAAGATGAAAAAGAAAAGTATGTTTGTTATCTCTTCTGTTTTTCTTACTGGATTTTTAGTAGGAAGCTACACCCCTACTCAAGTCGGTTCAGCTGCAAGCAATGTTGTGTTAGCAAGTGTTGAGTGGGTAACAAACCAAATTAATCCTCTTCAATCACGAGTAACAAAACTAGAAAGTGAAGTAGCCTCTCTAAAAAACGCCATTAAAGATGGCGGTGGCTCTGAGTCAACTTTGCCTTCTAAAGTTTATGTAAGCAGTGCATCTGCAACCGTTCATAAAGGAGCAACGAAAGATTACGCAGTTGTTGCTACGTTTATGAAAGGAAAAGAACTTTCTGTTATTGACGAACATGATGGTAGCACTGGTAAATGGTATCGCGTTGAATATGCAACAGGCAAATATGGCTGGATCTTTTCTGCTGATGTTTCAACAACAACAGTCGCTAAGCTTTCAACTGTAACAATCACTGCATCAGCAACCGTTCATAGAGGTGCAACAACAGATTATCGTTCAGTCGCTGTTTTACAAAAAGGGACAACCGTTAAATATGTAGGATCTTTCACTAACAACAACGGTGAACTTTGGTACAACGTTGAATTATCAAACGGTGTAAGAGGTTGGATTCAAGCAATCTATGGAGAGGTGAAATAATAGTATGGCTAAAAAAGTTCTATTAGGTGTTTTTCTGACACTTAGCCTACTATGGAATGCAGACGGAGCAAATGCTGCATCAATTAAAACATATTCTAATCCCGTTGCTGTCCAACTCGTTGATATTTCAACTAGTTCACTTAAATTACAAAGCATCTATGAATTAACGAATAAAGCAAACAACCAAAAAACTTACTTTTTACCGGGTCTTAATATAACGATTACCCGTTCACAAAGCAATGTAAACATTGACGCAGGATCAGCTTCTTTTTCTTCCGCAAGTGGATTTGAATTAAAAGAAGTGTATAACGTTGCGCAATATGCACGTTTCACCACAACAACTGATCTTAAAAGTGGGGCTACATCAGATTACCAGACGAAAAAGTCGTTAACAAAAGCCGAAACAGCTGAGTATATTGGAAGCTTCGTTAACAACAAGGGCGAAACATGGTTCAACGTTCAGGCTGCAGATGGAACAAAGGGCTGGGTCCCTGCTAAAACAACCTTAATTGACAAAAATACCGTTTCACTGCCGACAATTGCCTACGGTGCTAATGCTTATCGAGGCGGCATGTCTCTTCTGGCTAAAACAGCTGGTAAAGTAGCAATCGTCAATAATCTTGATCTAGAAGACTACTTAAAAGGTGTTGTACCAAATGAAATGCCCGCATCATGGCATAAAGAAGCTTTAAAAGCACAAGCAATTGTAGCGAGAAGCTATGCGGCTAACAGCATGTCTTTAAAAAATACAACCGCAAGCCAAGTGTACAAAGGCTACACATCTGAAGATGCTAGATCGAATCAGGCTGTTAGTGAAACAGCTGGTGTGGTGGTGAAGTATAACGGTAAGCCAATTCAAACATTTTTCTACTCAACAAGTGGCGGTCGAACCGCAAATGTTGGTGATGTTTGGAACTCAAATCAAGCGAGCTTCCCATACTTGATTTCCGTTGATGATCCATACGAAAATTCACCACACAGCAACTGGCAAAATTCATTTACATCAAGTATGATTTTAAATAGCTTCGGCTTAGATCCAGCAACAACAACACTTTATGATATTAAAACAAATCCAACAGGAGCCAATGGCGAGATAACAAGTGTCACCATTAGCACATCTGCTGGAGAAAAAACCGTCACAGGTAACGAGCTCACAATCCGTAAGCTCTTCCCAATCGAAGGAAGCTATGGCTTCTTAAAATCAAACTGGTTTACGTTGGATGTAAATAAAGAATACACCGTTCAAACCGCTAGTGGCCAACAATCACAACTAAGTGTTTCCGGCCAACAAGTGATGACGGGAACAAACACAACATCAACCATCTCATCATCAGATGTTTCCATTCAAACAGCAAGTGGAACCATCACCAAAGAAGCTGACCCTGCCTCTATTACCGCTACAGGTAAAGGCTGGGGCCACCGTATCGGCATGAGCCAATACGGCGCCAAAGGCTTCGCCGAAAACAACTGGAAAGCTGTTGATATTGTGAAGCATTATTTTCCTAATACGGATGTTTCGAAGTAAAGGCGAATAAAAAGCATGGATCTGAATTGATCCATGCTTTTTAGCTTTATGGAAATTCTAAGATGTTAGATATATTTAGAATGAAGAGCATTTTACTTCTATCAATCGTCTAACTTGGTTTTCATCACTTCTATGAAGACCATCTCACTCTCATTAATCACACAACTTGGTCTTCATTGCTCGTATGAAGACTATCTTGCTCCTATAAATCACCCTACTTGGTCTTCATCTCTCCTATGAAGACTATCTGCTCTCATTAATCACCTAACTTGGTCTTCATTGCTCGTATGAAGACCATCTCGCTCTCATTAATCACCCTACTTGGTCTTCATCTCTCCTATGAAGACCATCTCACTCTCATCAATCACCCTACTTGGTCTTCATCTCTCCTATGAAGACCATCTCACTCTCATCAATCACCCTACTTGGTCTTCATCTCTCCTATGAAGACCATCTCACTCTCATCAATCACCCTACCTGGTCTTCATCTCTCCTATGAAGACCATCTCACTCTCATCAATCACCTAACTTGGTCTTCATTGCTCGTATGAAAGCTATCTCACTCTCATTAATCACACAACTTGTTCTTAATCGCTCTCACGAAGACCATCTCTTACCATAAATACTAATTCAATAATGTATAAAGGTGATGATATTAGAATGTACAGCGAAGAGGTGTACTGATAGTACGAGTATTGGGACATAGTTGTGGATGATATGCGATATTATGTCTCGATTGTGCCGGAACCGGGACATAATTATGGATGACTTGCTATTTTTTGTCTCGATTGTACGGGAATCGGAACATATATCTGGGTGACTTGCTATTTTTTGTCTCGATTGTTCCAGTATCGGGACATATATCTGGATGACATGCTATTTTTTGTCTCGATTGTTCCAGTATCGGGACATATATGTGGATAACAAGCTGTTTTTTGTCTCGATTGTTCCAGTATCGGGACATATATCTAGATAACTTGCTATTTTTTGTCTCAATTGTTCCAGTATCGAGACATAAAAGTGGATAACTTGCTGTTTTTTGTCTCAATTGTTCCAGTATCGAGACATAAAAGTGGATAACTTGCTATTTTTTGTCTCGATTGTGCCAGTATCGAGACAGAAAAGTGGATAACTTGCTATTTTTTGTCTCGATTGTGCCAGTATCGAGACATATATGTGGATGACTTGCTATTTTTTGTCTCGATTGTGCCAGTTTCGAGACATATATGTGGATGACTTGCTATTTTTTGTCTCGATTGTGCCAGTTTCGAGACATATATGTGGATGACTTGCTATTTTTTGTCTCGATTGTGCCAGTAGAGAGAATCGGTTAAAAAAGGACGACTCATCTCCCCACAATTCCCCCCCCCCAACATTAAAAACCCCATTCACCAAGTGAATGGGGCCATCCCAACAAAATCCTCTATCATTCCTTCACCGACGTCCATTTCCCCGTCCTCTGACTGATAAACTCTAACAGCCTCAAGAAAATGAAAGGTGCAATCAAGATAATTAATATCGCAACCCATAACGTATTAAGAAGAAAATCTGTAAATCCACCGATTACAACTCTTGGTATATTCACCGTGAAATACACAAACAAGGCAATGTACAATGGATTTTTTTGCAAACGAAGAAACGCAATGTAGATCAGTTGAATAAACACACCAACATAAACCGTACCGAGTATTAAGCCAATATATCCAAAGTTCGCAAAAGCTTCACCTGCAAATAATGTGTTTAACACCCCTGCTGTTCCCTCTTCGACACGTTGTGGGAAGTAAACCTCCATCGCTAAACGAGCTGAACGTATTTGTTCAATGTCGTAAAGACCGATAATTGAAGATGGCAAGCTTTGTCCCATTAACAATGGCAATTTATCAGAGAATAGCTCTAAGTGCATGTAGTAACCAGCGATTTGCGTAAGAATTAAGCGACCGACCGGACCACGATTATAATCTAAAAATGCACTTGGATCGGACACACCTTGAATGACTACATATAAAACAATAATTCCACCGATGGCTATTGTCCCAAGAGCAATCACACGTGACCACGTAAGCTTAATCACTTGAAGGTAAAGCAGTAATAAAATAAACATTAATAGATAAAAGAATATCGGTGCTTTAGACAAATCATAAATTTGAATAAACACTGAGCATGAAAATGTAATAAGAAACAGTGCAATCCATTTCATTTTCATTGTTTTATAGCTATAAATAAACGTAATCATTGATAAAATCGGCGTTAGACCGATCGCAAAAATGTTACGAATAAGTGTATTCCCCTGGAAGCCTCGGGCAGCTTCAATACGAAGCTCAGCTAAGTTGCTGCTTCCTAGCAACATTTCAACAATTGGAATGGCTTCTAAATAATAGATCGTATAGGCAATCGATAGAAGAGAAAGTCCTGTTAATCCTAAGTACACAAGATATGTTAATGTATCTTGTTGAATAACTATTGGACTTTTTAAATAAGTATCAAATTCCTTTTCAGCTTTGAAACCAATCAAGTTTGAAACAAGATACATCGACAATGGCAGCATCACCATGACAAAACAAATTGTATAAAAGCCAATCACACGATAACGATCATCTGATAAGAG
Source organism: Metabacillus endolithicus (assembly GCF_023078335.1). Lineage (GTDB taxonomy): Bacteria > Bacillota > Bacilli > Bacillales > Bacillaceae > Metabacillus > Metabacillus endolithicus. The sequence goes on from NZ_CP095550.1 coordinate 2,033,035, forward strand.
ATTAATCATATAATGCTTATCAATGTCCAAGGCGATAAGTAAACTACCAATAAAGGAAGAAATAAATAATGAATAATAGAAGACAAGAGAAAGTAAATTTGGTTTTAATATGGACATCGTTCCTGCGGACTTTTTAAACAAATAAAAAGATAGAACAGCTACAATGAGCCAAATCGTGATATATAGCACTTGATTAGACCTCCAGCTTTGATGTTCTAAAATTGAAGCTTCTTTCGCCAATATTGTTGAAGTGACTAGATAACTAGAATCAGCAACAATACCTGCGAAAATAGCCTAACTGAGTTTTTCATAATTCCGGAATTGACTGGCACCACCAACAAAAACCAGGAATTGACAGACACCACAAACTAAAAAGGGGCGTCCGTTAAGCGCCCCTCTTTCTTATTTGTCGCTTATCATTTTAACAATTTTTTCGGAGGTGTTTCCATCCCCAAATATTGGTGGGTAGTCAGAATGGCATGGTGCTTGAACGGCTTCTAAGATTTTCTCTGTATCTGCTCCAACTAAAATGTTGGCATCTTGATGTAATGTTTCAACCCACTCGGTTTCATCACGAAGCGTCACACATGGAGTTTTCACAAAGTAAGCCTCTTTTTGTACACCGCCAGAGTCTGTTAAGATCTTTTTCGCATTTTTTTCTAAAGAAAGCATGTCCAAGTATCCGATTGGTTCAATAACCTTTAAACCTGGAATGGCGTCAAGATCTATACCAGATGATTTTAGCTTGTTCTTTGTTCTTGGGTGAATCGGCCATACCTTTGTTCCTTCAACCTTGCTGAATGCATCAAGAATATTGTTCATACGCTCAGGATCTTCTGTGTTTTCAGCACGATGAACCGTAATTAAGTAAAATTCTTTTTCTGTTAAGCCCAAGTCGTTCATTAACGTTGATTTGTCGGCAATGTCTTGGTTATACATAACCGCGTCATACATTACGTCTCCAACGTTAAAAACGTTTTTTGTAATGTTTTCTTTTTCAAGGTTTTGAACAGCCGTATCTGTTGGGCAGAATAGAAATTCTGACACATGGTCTGTTAAAATGCGGTTTACTTCTTCAGGCATTTTTTTGTTAAAGCTACGTAAGCCTGCTTCGATGTGAACAATTGGAATATGTAGCTTTGATGCAGCAAGTGCTCCTGCTAATGTTGAGTTTGTGTCACCGTACACTAACACATAATCAGGTTCTTCCTTTAGGATAATTTCTTCAATGCTTGTTAGCATATTTGCCGTTTGAACACCGTGAGATCCTGACCCTACGTTTAAATGATAATCAGGCTTTGGAATGTTTAATTCCTCAAAAAAGATATCAGACATATTGGCATCATAATGCTGACCAGTATGAACGATGATTTCTGTATGTTGCTTTCTAATTTCACGGGAAACAGGACCTGCTTTAATAAACTGTGGTCTTGCCCCAAGTATCGTTACAATCTTCATATTATCAACCCTTTAAGTTATTAATATAATTTTTCACTAGAATTGAATTGATGTTATAGGGATTATGATATTTGCTTCCCTTTACTTTAAATGATAGTGAATTAAGGTATTGAACATAGTTACCCGTAATTCCGTACCATTCCATCGGATCTTTATGATAACGGCTGTACAACTCTTTTTTATTATAAACCTTCTTTAACAGAGGATAGAGTGCCCCATATTTGTTTTTATAAGAAGTAGTCTTTCCAACCGGATTGTTCGGCTTATCAAAGTAATCCGGATACATGTGATGCAAAGTATAATCATATAAGTATTTTTTAAAACGTTGATCAACCGGAACCTTTAGGAAGAATTCTACGAGAAGGTCATCCCACAGTGGAATTTCCCAGCCCTGATGATAGAATTCGTATACTCTTAATGAGTTAATAATAAATTTCCCTTGTCGTTCCTTCCAATCCCAATACTCAAACAACGCACTTGCTTCTTCACGATTTTCATAAGGTAGTCCTTGAAGTTGTTCAGCAATAGACGTATGTACAGCCTTCGTAACCTGATGATCATTTGTCATCCATAAGCGATGATGCTTTTTCATAATTTCCTGAACAATTTCGTCTATTGTGTATGAGCGATCAATCATTAACTCATACGGAATATGACTTCCCGCAATAAAATCTCCTGAATGACCAGGCATAAACACATATTCATGATCTTGCGCATCTAAGTTTTGCAGAAGACTTTTCACTGCCGGCCAATCTTGAATATGGGCGATTGATGATAGATTCGTTCCGAAATCTTGATAATTTCTCCACTCATCTGAATGATACCATTGAAACCAATCGCTTTTTGTATAAGGAAAAACTGACCAATCTAAGCCAAGACGGTTCGCAATTTCCTTACTCCGTACCGCTTCCTTGCTTGTTGGAACACCATATGTGAAGGTTGTGATGTTTTTAACATCATATTCCTTTAACAACAGAGCAATAATACGAGAATCATATCCCCCACTTAAAGGGATAATCACTTTTTTATCTTTTATACGCTTAACCATTTGATCAAACGTTTGATGAAAAAGCTTTGCCAATACATCAGCTGCTTCCTCTACATTCATTTCCATTGGAGAATGATAATATCGGAAGTACGTTTCTTGAGTGAGCGTTTTTCCGTTAAAAATAAGAAACTGACCAGCCTCAACTTGGTACAACCCGTGATAAAGAGTACGATTGCCCGCTGCATACCCTGTTAAAAGAAATTCAGAAACCGATAGATCATGAAGCTCAGTATCAACATCACTTTGTGAAACCTGATCTTTAATGATGAGTCGGTCGTTTTTTTGTTGATAAAACAGAGGAATTGTTCTTTTACGATCAACTGCAGCAATTGTTTGCTCAGGATCATGATAAACAAGTGCAAACTCACCCTTAATTTTCTCAAAAAATTCCCGATGAAAGGATAGTTGAATAAGTTCATCAAGAGAGTTACTCGTAAACAACTTATCTTGATAGTAAAAGTATCCCCTAAAATATAATTCTTTATTGTCTATTTTTAACTGTGACCAGCTATTTGAAAGAGTCAGGCTCACATTATTGATTTCCAAGTCAATCACCTAATTTGCTGTTTCGTGGATTGTTTTTTTTCTTAGCTCTTTATCAACACGAGTGATAAGCAGGGTAGCAAGATACACGCCCCAAGCTAGAACGATGTATAGTGGAGATAATCCATTTTCCTGTACATAAACAATCCCGATCGTGCCGATAAGCATAATAAGAAAAATTAAAGACATTTTCCAGTATGAAACTGGTACATAGTATATTTTTTGACTTTTGATAAAAATATAAATAACCGCTATGATATTTGACACTAAGAAAGCCACAACGACTCCCCATATTGTATACTTTGGAATCAACAGAAGATTTAATACAATATTCAAAACGGCCGCTGCCATAAATGCATAGGAAATAATTTTTGTTTTCTTTTGAAAGAAAATTCCTACTGAAATAATTAAATAGTAGAAGTTTAAAAATGTTGCGGCTGCAAGCAGTGCTACATATTGATAAGCAGATTCATATCCATCTCCTAGCAATAAAATAACATAAGGCATAATGGTTGCCACAACGAGTACCCCGACTGTACCCATAATTAAAATAATCAGATACACCTTCGAAAAGAGCTCTTTACTATCAGGCTTGTCCTTTAATGACATTGAATAAGGTCTCCATGCCATTTGAATCCCACTTGTAACAAGCGTGATCAGTGCCGCAAATTTCGTCGCAACTCCATATATCCCAACATCTTCAGCTGTTTTCATAAACGCTAAAAAGAAGGAGCTGGAGTTTAAAATGACCCAGAATGCGATTGAAGCTGGTACTAGTGGTAGTCCGTACTTTAATAAGTCCTTTAAAACCTCTTTATTTATCTTAAAATTGATCGCTTTAGCTAAAGGTCGAGCCAATAAAAGGACAATCAGCACTCCACTAATAATGCGCGCATAAATAATTCCTTCAACAGATTCTATAACCAGTTCAAGGAAAAGATAGGAGCCAATGGCTACCAATAGCATTTTCAAAACAGTGAGAATAACAACCTTAAGTGTTTTAAATTCATATCTTAACACCGTTAAAACAAGAGCTGATAAGGTATCTAATAATAAAATCGCTATGCTCAGATACAACAGATAAAGTCCATTGTCTGACTTTAGTAAGGTGTCTGCAAAAAACGGACCTACAAGTACAACAACAAGAAAAAGAAGTAAAACCATAGCTAATCGTATATTTAATACATTTTGTACATATACTTTTCGCTTGTTTTCATCCTTCGTATCAAAATAATAAAAAGCTAACGCAGAATCTGTTCCTAGTATAACTAAAAACAGCAGCATCGAAGTCCATCGGTCAATAATATCAACTGGTGCATATTCTGGAGCAGTTAAAAAATGTGTATAAACCGGCATCATAATGAATGCAATCATTTTCGTTCCAACATTCATTAATGCATAAAGGAGGGAATCCCCTCCTAAGCCTTTTAATTTCTGTAACACCTATAACAGCTCCCGTTCCTCAACCATTCGTACAGGTTTAGCTGGGAAGCCTTTTACTACTGTTTTTTGTTCTGTATCTTTTGTGACCAGTGCACCTGCCGCAACAAATGTTTCTTCTTCCACAACAACGCCCGGTAAAAGGATTGAGGCGCCTCCTACACGTGCTGCGCGTTTTACGACTGCACCTTTAATTTTATCGAAGCGTTCTTCCGTACGTCCCATAAAGTTATCATTTGTTGTTGTCACACATGGTGCGATAAAGACGAAATCTTCAAGTGTGGTGTAAGCTGTGATGTAAGCATTTGATTGAATTTTTACTCTGCGACCGATTTTCACATAGTTTTCAACCGTTACGCCTCTACCAACAATACATTCCGGTCCAATTTCTACGTTCTCACGTACACTCGCTAAGTCCGCAACAAGTGTGGAAGACCCGATTGTTGAGCCGGCATAAAGCACTGCATTCGTACCAATTGTTACATCATCTCCTAATTGAAGAGGTGCAACAGCTCCTGAAAGCTTGACAGTTGATGTTTTCCCCGGTGACGGCTGTTTTCCTAATACAGCTCCATCTGCAATACGAACTCCATTACCAATCACTGTGCCATCATAAATTGTTACATGATTACCGATTGTTACGTTCTCACCGATCTTTACATTTTCGCCGATCACATTAAAGTGACCAAGTGTAACTGAATCGTTCACAACTACTGTTGAATGGATACTATTCATACGATCCGCTCCCGTCCCTATTACAGTTTGATATATCTCTCTGGCTTTTTCGCAACTTCTTTTAATGCATTACGAGTATCAAATACAACACGGCTGCTGTTTGCAATCATTTCATAATCAAATGTTGTATGATCTGTTGCAATTAATACTAAATCAGCTGAAGATAATAGATCTTCTGTTAGAGCAACTGTTTCAATTTGCTTATCAATTAAACGGAATGCTGGTACAAATGGGTCAACCACTGTATAATCCGCACCCTCTTTATCTAAAATCGTTAAAATATCTAAAACTGGTGATTCACGAACATCATCAATATCTTTCTTATAAGCAACACCTAAAACCGCAACTTTTGCTCCACGAAGTGCTTTTCCATCATGGTTTAGAATGCGCATCATACGATCTACAACTAATTCAGGCATTGAGTTGTTAATTTCACCAGCAAGCTCGATTAAACGAGTATGGTAGTTGTATTCACGTGCTTTCCATGTTAAGTAGAAAGGATCGATTGGAATACAGTGACCGCCAAGACCAGGACCTGGATAGAACGCCATAAAGCCGTATGGTTTTGTTTTTGCTGCATCAATCATTTCCCAAACGTCGATTCCCATTTTTTCACAAAGAATCGCCATTTCGTTTGCTAACGCGATGTTAATGTGACGGAATGTGTTTTCAAAAATTTTCTCCATCTCCGCAACAGCTGGGCTTGATACTTCAAACACATCTCCTTCAAGAACAGCACGGTATAATGCAGACGCAACCTTTGTACAATTTTCTGTTACACCACCAACAACTTTTGGTGTGTTTTTCGTTTTAAATTGCTTGTTACCTGGATCTACACGTTCTGGAGAATACGCAACAAATACTGTGTCTCCACATACTAAGCCTTTTTCTTCTAATGCCGGTACAACGATTTCTTCTGTTGTTCCAGGGTATGTTGTTGATTCTAAAACAACTAACATGCCTTCACGCGCATACTTCGCGATTTCTTTTGAAGAGCTTTCAACATAAGAAGTGTCAGGCTGTTGATGGTGGTCAAGTGGTGTTGGTACACAAATCGCCACAGCATCTACTTCTGTAATACGGTTATAGTCTGTTGTTGCTTCAAGCATGCCAGACTTGATGATTTCTTCTAGATCTTCGTTCACAACGTCACCAATATAGTTTTGAGCGTTGTTTACTTGATCAACACGACTTTGTTGTACATCAAATCCAATTACTTTAAAGCCAGCTTTTGCTTTTTCAACCGCTAACGGTAAACCTACATATCCTAAACCAACAACTCCGACAACTGCTTGTTTATTTTCAATTTTTGCTAAAATCGAATCTAAATGAGACATTATGTTCACTCCTTTATTGTAAAAAGACTTTCTTACCTGTTTCCGCTGATTCTAAAAACGATTCAATAAGCTTTACAGGTGCTAGTCCGTCTTTACCAGTTACCACTGGCTCTGTATTTGTTTCAACTGCACGAACCATATCCTCGATAATCCACTGATGACCAGGTTTGCCAAATGGATCTTCTTTAATGTTTTCGATTAGTTTGTTCTTTTCTTCTTCGTTTATATCACTAACATTCAATGTTTCGAAATAAATCGCGTTCGGTCCGCCTACTTTAACTGTACCCGCTTCACCGAAAATCGATAGAGATTCTTCAAGGTTTTTCGGATAAATCGTTGTTGCTGCCTCAATCACACCTAAAGCACCACTTTCAAATTCAACAACACCAACTGCTACATCTTCTGTTTCAATGTCACGAAGACGAGTTGCAGCCATAGCTTGAACCGACTTAATTGGCCCCATGAACCAAATGAAAAGATCTAAATTATGTATCGCTTGGTTCATTAATACACCGCCGTCAAACTCCTTCGTTCCTCTCCAAGCAGCTTGATCATAATACTCTTGGCCGCGATTCCAACGAACTGTTGCATTCGCATGACTCAGCTTACCAAACAATCCCTTAGATTTAATATCCTGAAGAGCACGAATTGCTGGACGGAAGCGATTTGGGTGAACAACAGAAAGCTTGATATTCGCTTTTTCTGCAATCGCAATAATCTTCTCAGAATCACTGCTCGTTAACGCCATTGGCTTTTCCATCACAATGTGCTTGCCCTTAGCTGCAATGATTTCAGCAAGCTTAAAATGAAGTCCTGATGGCACACAAATATTTACAACATCAATATCCGTTTGCTGCTCAAGCATTTCATTTAAATCCGTATAAACGTTACATAACTCTTTATATTCCTCTAGGCGCTGTTCGTTTGTGTCACAAACAGCCACAAGATTTGCACCTTCAGCATTATTAATCGCATCAATATGTTTTTGAGCAATAAAACCTGCTCCTACAATCGCAAAATTAATCATTTAATGCCCTCCTAGCTTCACGAATGTATCTCCAAAGTAATAAAACAACTAACATTAGAAAAAAGCTCAGTGCAAAAGAAACAACTGCATTTTGAACTAAGTAATTGTCTGATTGGGTGATGCTTTCGGTAATAAATTTCGGCTTATCAAATAATGCTAAGTCCGTTTCCATTCGCTTTCCAGATGTTTCATATTCAAAGACAATTTCACTCATTGTAGCAGCTGCTACTAAAAGATCGGTATCTACTATTGCCTCATCTTCTACAGCCGCAATTGCATCAGTATACTTAGGTAAAAGCTTTTCATTTTCCTCAAGGCTTTTTTTGTATAATTCAACTGCATCATTTGTCAAATTGTACCTTAATTGATATTCAGCTTGTAAATCCTCTGTGTAGGTTGTCACTAATGAACTAAGTTTTTTATGTACGTCATCTTTGTTATCATCAATAACTTTAATTTGAACTTGCTTACTCTTTATCACTGAAAACTCGACATCAGTATCTGAATCCTCTTCAAGATATTTAGCTTCCATTAATAAAGGGTCTATTAATTCACCCTTTTTAATATCACCTGTATAAAAAATCGCCTTCCCAACATACTCCCTACTACTAAACATTGAAAATGCAGACACAAGGAGGCAAATGACTAATGGAATACCGATAAGCAGCCACTTTTTTCTCCAAAAAAACACTAAATTTTTATAAAACAGATATTCTTTTTTTCGGACATTATATTTACCCTTTCTTTTACATTGGATAAATGGAAAGAACCCGCCTCTTGGCGAGCTTCTTTCCAAAAGCATGTTCTCTCAAAAAGTCCTATAAAAGACTTTTATTGATAAAATTTCGTTACACATTCAACAACATATTTTTGTTGTTCTTCCGTTAATTCTGGGAACATTGGTAACGAAATAGCTTCCTTAGCCGCCTTTTCCGTTATTGGGAAGTCTCCTTCTTTATATCCAAGATCCTTGAACACAGGTTGAAGGTGTAACGGCTGTGGATAGTAAATCATTGTTGAAACGCCTTGTTCTCCTAAGAACTTTTGAAGCTCATCACGTTTCTCCACACGAATTGTATATTGATGGAACACATGGTAGTTCCCCTCAACCTCAACAGGTGTAACAACTTGCTCACCTAGTGAAGCTTTTAACAATTCAGTATAACGGTTCGCAATTTTTCTGCGCTTTTCGCTCCAATCATTTAAATGTGGGAATTTCACATTTAAGATTGCAGCCTGCATTTCATCTAAACGGCTGTTATAGCCAAGAACATGATGATAATACTTTGGCTTACTTCCATGAACCCTGATCACGCGCATTTTTTCTGCAAGATCTTCATGCTTTGTTACAATCATACCTGCATCGCCATATGCCCCAAGGTTTTTTGTAGGGAAAAAGCTATATGTAGCTGCGTCACTTAATTGACCAACTGTATTTCCTTTGTATGTAGCCAATTGCTTGAGCCGCGTCTTCAATTACGTATAAATTATGTTTTTTCGCAATTTCCATAATTGGATCCATGTCGGAGCATTGACCATAAAGGTGAACCGGCATGATTGCTTTTGTTTTGTCTGTAATTTTCTCTTCAATTCTAGCAGGATCAATATTGAATGTAACAGGGTCAATATCTACAAATACAGGAGTCGCATTGCATCTAGCAATCGCACCAGCTGTTGCAAAGAATGTAAATGGAGTTGTGATTACTTCATCACCAGCTGTAATTCCACTAGCTTGAAGTGCAATATGTAAAGCGTCACTACCATTTGCAACACCAATCCCGTAAGGAACATTACTATATGTAGCAACATCTTGCTCTAATTTTTTTACATTATCACCTAAAATAAAGCGCGAAGATTTCATAACCTCATCTAAAGTTTGAAGCATTTCATCACGTAGAGTCGCATATTGCTCTGAAAGATCGAGCATAGGTACTTTCATAAAAGAATCGTCTCCTTTATAACTAATAAAGATTTTACAATCTATGATATTCTACCACAATTTATGAGATAATTGTCACTAGCTGTCGTTTATTTCTAATTGTAATAATCGTAATGTTTGTAATTTAGACAATTTCTAGCGTAACCTCCTAGATAGTGTGTCCAGAAATCTTCTTTTTAGTTTAAAAAAGAACAAATTGTTTAAACTAAACCCGGTTAATATTCGAAACATTTCCTCTAATTCCCTACCAATTAAAAGGAAGTAGTAGGAAAAATCACAACTTGTTATGATATAATTATGGTCGAACATTAGAGAAAAATGGGGAATCAGACATGTCAGTTATGTTAAATCAATATACAAAATTAAAGTCTCGTTCTGAAATAAAAAAGTTAGAAAAACTAGTAAAACAAATTAATGCATTAGAAGCAGAGCTACAAGCTTTAACTGATGAAGAGTTACGTGCTAAAACTGCACAATTTCAAGAGGCGATACAGAATGGTAAAACGTTAAAAGACATTCGTGTTGAAGCTTTTGCTGTTGTAAAAGAAGCCGCATCACGTGTTATTAATCAGCGCCATTATGACGTTCAGCTATTAGGTGGTCTTGTTTTAACAGACGGTAACATCGGGCAAATGCAAACGGGTGAAGGGAAAACATTGATGGCTTCTCTTCCAAGTTATTTATTCGCTCTTCAAGGAAAAGGCGTTCACGTCATCACTTCAAATGAATACTTAGCACAACGTGATTTTGAGTTAATTGGACAAATTCATCAATTCCTTGGATTAAACGTTGGTTTAAATGTTGCTGATTTATCACCTGTTGAGAAAAAGGCTGCATATGCTGCTGACATTACGTATGGAACTGGAACTGAATTCGGTTTCGATTATTTACGTGATCATATGGTACTCAGTGAAGCTGACAAAGTTCAACGCGGTCATCATTTTGCCCTTATCGATGAAATTGATAACACATTAATTGATGAAGCAAGAACGCCATTAGTTATTGCGAACAAATCGACTATTTCATCTGAACTTTTCGCCATTTCGTCTATGCTCGTTAAATCTCTTAAAAAAGAAGAAGATTATGAATTGAATCTTTCTTACAGACAAGTTCATTTAACAGAGCAAGGTGCTGCTAAAATTGAAAAGGCTTTTGGAATTGATAACATTTACAGTGCTAACGACCAAGTACTTTATCATTTCATCAACCAATCTCTACAAGCACATTTTATCTTCAAAAAAGATCGCGATTATATTATTCGCGACGGAAAAATCGAATTGGTTGACTCCTTCACAGGTCGTGTTATGGAAGGCAGAAGCTTAAGCTACGGTCTTCATCAAGCGATTGAAGCTAAAGAAGGCTTAAAAATTAATGAAGAAAATATTACACAAGCATCTGTTACGGTTCAAAACTATTTTAGAATGTACTCAACTCTTTGCGGTATGACAGGTAGTGCCCTTCCTGCTCAAAAAGAGTTTTTAGAAACGTACGGCATGGATGTTGTGAGTGTACCAACAAACCGTCCAAACCAACGTATTGACCAAGAAGACTTAATCTATAAGGATCTAGAGTCAAAATATAATAAAGTCGTACAACTGGTTAAAGAAATGAACGAAACAGGTCGACCAATTTTAATTGGGACAACCTCGATCGAGCAATCAGAAACCATCTCAGAATTGTTAACAAAAGAATTTGTGAAACACCAGCTGCTTAATGCAAAAAGTGCTGAAGAAGAAGCGAAGATGATATCTATTGCTGGTCAAAAAGGAATGATCACTATCGCAACAAATATGGCTGGTCGTGGAACAGATATCCTTCTAGGTGAAGGTGTTGCTGAGCTTGGCGGCCTTTATATCCTTGGTACAGAACGTCACGAAAGCTTACGTATTGATATGCAGCTAAGAGGTCGTGCCGGTCGACAAGGTGACCCAGGTTCAACACAATTTATTTTGTCATTAGAAGATCACTTAATGAATCAATTTGACGATGAAGAGCTTGAAAAATATAAGAAAAAAATTAAAACAAACGAAGAAGGGTTAGTTCTTAGTCCAAATCCGTTGAAATTTTTAACAACCGTACAAGATACTGTTGAAAACAGTCATTACTCATCAAGAATTCACTTATTAAAGCTCGACGATGTACTCGATCAACAGCGTAAAGTAACTTATAGTAAACGCAATGAACTGCTCAACACGTCTGAGATTGCCGAGCAGTTTGAAAGTGAAATGAATGAATATCTTGATTATCTAGTTAAATCTTCAGCAACAGATGATATCGACGTAAAAGATGATAAACTTGAATTTTTCATTTATCAAATCAATGAATTATTTGGATTAACACTAAACAAGAATGAGCTAGTTGATCTTGAAGAAGATGAACTATTAGAACTTGTTAAGCCGACAGCAACAGAATTCTTTGCTTCTCTAACAGAGCTATTAGAAGACGAAACAGTGAAAAACCAAGTAAGAAATATCATGATCAAAACATTAGATCAAATGTGGCTTGAACATATGGAACGTATCGAAAGCCTAAAAGAAGGCATTCACTTACGTGGCTATGCCCAAGAAGATCCTTATCGTTTATTTACAATGGAAGGCTTCGAACTTTTCAACGAAAGCATGACAAGCTTCCAATACAATATGGCAACAAAAGTGTATGCGTTCAAAAAAAGTGTAGAAAAGGAGGATGAGTAACGTGACAACAACTGAAACTGTTGAAACAACATTATCCATTCATCCTGATTGGGATTTAAGCAAGCAAGAATATTACGTTTATCAATTTCATCACAACCAACTAGACCTGCTAAAAGAAAACCAAATTTCGATTACTGGTATTAAGCTAGAGGAATTTGATGACTTGATCTATGTCACAGCATTTATTCGTAATACCCTTCCGAAAGGCATTAAGTTTGAGCTATTAGATTTATTAATTCTCAACAAAGACAAAAAGGCCGTTGCAAGAGAAACATTCGACATGGAAAAATTCGGAGAGCTTCCTGCAAACAGCTGCCGCCCTTGGTCATTTGTTTTTGAGAAATCTAGCTGGAACAATGAAGAAGGCATTTCATTAGAAGACTGGCAAATTGCTTTTGAATTAAAAAAGAAACCAAATGCTGTCCATCAGCTAGATTTAGAACAAAGCTGGGAAGAAAACCTATCAAAAGAACGCAAAGAGCATTTCAAGCAGCTTGTTGAGAAAATGCCTCCTCTTAAGCAAAACGAAGTGAACATTATGGGGCTTGAAGCAAAATTCAACGATGAACAAAATCTTGTGGTTACCCTGCTTATCCGAAATGGTAGCTTAAAGAACATTCATCTTGAACAACTTCCACTTGTTGTTGAAGATGCTAATAAACAGATCGTTGCAAAAGGTGTTTTTACATTAAATAAGTTAGAAGTAAAAGCAAACACTAGTAAGCCTTGGACATTTATTTTCCCAAGGACTTGATATTGAACCATCAGCCTGATTTATCTAAGTGGAAGGTGTATCCTTTGACTGGAGAGCAGAAGGCTTAATAGATTGTAGTAGTGAAAGAGGTTGGATTCCTTATTGAATCCAACCTCTTTTTGTTATTTTTATTTATGGTTGATGAAGGGCAGATTTTTTGGGTACGCTGAGTGTTTCTGTCTCGATTCAGACTTTATCGAGACTGCTTTCTGTCACCACCGACTGTTACTGTCCCGATTCACACTGTATCGAGACTGCTTTCTGACTCCACTGACTGTTCCTGTCTCGATTCACACTGTATCGAGACTACTTTCTGACTTCACCGACTGTTCCTGTCTCGATTCACACTGTATCGAGACTCCTTTCTGACTCCAACGACTGTTCCTGTCCCGATTCACACTGTATCGAGACTCCTTTCTGACTCCACCGACTGTTCCTGTCCCGATTCACACTGTATCGAGACTCCTTTTCTCATCCATCACCTTTTTTTGTCCCAATTCGCACTGTATCGAGACTCCCTTCTGACTCCACCGACTGTTCCTGTCCCGATTCACACTGTATCGAGACTCCTTTTCTCATCCATCACCTATTTTTGTCCCAATTCGCACTGTATCGAGACTCCTTTCTGACTCCAACGACTGTTCCTGTCTCGATCCACACTGTATCGAGACTCCTTTCTGATTCCACCGGCTGTTCATGTCCCGATTCACACTGTATCGAGACTCCTTTCTGACTCCAACGACTGTTCCTGTCTCGATTCACACTGTATCGAGACTCCTTTCTGACTCCAACGACTGTTCCTGTCTCGATTCACACTGTATCGAGACTCCTTTCTGACTCACCACCTGTTCCTGTCCCGATTCACACTGTATCGAGACTCCTTTCTGACTCCACCGACTGTTCCTGTCCCGATTCACACTGTATCGAGACTCCTTTCTGACTCCACTGACTGTTCCTGTCTCGATTCACACTGTATCGAGACTCCTTTCTGACTTCACCGACTGTTCCTGTCTCGATTCACACTGTATCGAGACTCCTTTCTGACTCCAACGGCTGTTCCTGTCCCGATTCACACTGTATCGAGACTCCTTTCTGACTCACCACCTGTTCCTGTCCCGATTCACACTGTATCGAGACTACTTTTCTCACCCATCACCTGTTTCTGTCCCTTTCGCGCAGTATCGAGACTGCATTCTGACTCTACCGACTGTTCCAGTCTCAATTCACAAACTATATTCAATTCCCTCTCAATTAAGCCCTAATAAAGATAATTTCTTATAACCTCCTAACCTTTTTCATCTAAATTTCCCCAATATATAACTACGGACATATTAGTAATAAAATATTCTATCCCAAATCTCAATACAAAAAACCCCACAGAAAATTTTCTCTGTGGGGTTTTATTCCTTTTAATGCGGGGAATAGTTAACTAAGCCTTTATCATTCGGCAGATAATATCCGCCGCCTACATTTAACCTGTCACCGTCTATTGAATAAACTCTAGCACGTTCGCCTGGTTGAATAACTTTGTGAACAGAGCCATCTGGCGCATACATGTTTACCGGCTTTTTAGCTGTCGCAAAACCTTTGTAAAGTAGAACAGAACCATCATTTTTCAGAACCTGTAATCCAGTTTCTTCAGATCCGCCAACATAGACATATTGGCTATCATAATCATAAACTCTTAGATTATGACCTGGTCCGTAAGTTGTGCCTTGTTCTGTTAATTTACCATCTTTTAAAACATATAGCTTAATATTTTCTCTTGTGTTAGCTCGAGCAATCATCACAACCATGTTTGGATCATAACGTTTAATATAGTAGTCTCCACCAACGTTATAATAATCACCCATGGCACCGAACAGTTTAATCATTTCACCTTTTACAAGAGTAGGGTTTCCTTCATTTGTTTCGGTAATAGTGAACGTTCCGTCCTTATTATCTCTTAACAAAGGAACATCATCGCGAATGATCACTCTACCAACAGGCTGACGATGATTTGTCGGGAACGTTGCATGAGGAACTGTAAGTGTTGCTGGTTCCATTCCCTGTAAATTTGATGTAGCCATGTAACCTTCTTTACCGTTAACACTTACTTTAAAGAAGGAAAAGAAGTTTGCTGAACTAGTAGATTCATATGGTCCAGCTAGTATTTTCACTTTGCTATGCGGCTCCACTTTGGCGATAACAGATGAATTAGCGGAAGTATCAGGGTAGTTACGAAGGTTTGAAACACCATTAGTTACACTGCTTTTTGATGTATATACCACATCTCCAACTTCCAACGCTTGCATAGAAGGTGTATTCCAGCTATCAATATCATATTGAAGCTTTGTAAACTGTAATGTTCCATCACTCTTATAAGATGTTGCGATTTTAGGTGTTGCTGAAATTTTCACGCCCGTATTATCTCTTCTTAGATAATCAAAAACTTTTTCTTGATAAGGCTCAGCATGTTCATTTGGATCGTTACGTTTTGATAGTCCGTTATAAAAGCCCAAACTGCAAAGTACCAATGCTCAATTTTTGAACGGTCATGACCATTGATTTTCGGGATGAAGCTATAACTCCATTTTTCGTTCAGGATCTGAGCACCTATTTTAATATTGTACTCTGTATCCGTAAGTAGCTTTTCCTTACTTATCTTTTTATCTGCTAATTCTTGATCAGATAAAGTGATTTGCATCATTCCGATTCCGCCGTCATCACTGACGATCGGTTCACCATTGCTGTCAAATTGTTTCATGCCTGTTTCGCTATAAGCAATGGCCTTTAAAATTTCAGGAGGTATATTGTATTGTTTTGCTACCTCAACAATTAATTCTTTTTTCTTTTGATACGATAACTCATCATTCGCTGCTTCTACTGATGATAGATTAATAGAACTTAGAACAAGCGTGACGATCATCAATAGGCTTAGACTAAGCTTACGCATGCCTGATTCCTCCCCTATTAGTTCGAGAGAATGATCTCTTCAACAGCCTTTTTTCGTTCTTCTAGCTGTGTTCTTATTTCATTAAGGCTTTGGTAAGATCCTACATGAAGTGTATTACCATAGGCTTTAATTTCATTCGCTCGTTTTTCTAGTCTATCATACTTTTCCAGTAGATTACCAGCTTCATCTAAGTTTCCAGCTTCTACTGTTTGTTCAATCGTATCTAGTAAACCGTACATAGATACCTCATAGATAACTGTTTCTCTAGCAATTTTAGCTGGTGTGATTGATTCTGTGTTAAATCGTTTACGTAGATCTGAACCGTATAAACGACTGTATACTGTTTCACTTTTCTTTATATTTGATGAATGCTGATGATATAAATTAACTGATTCATCTGTTAAATTTTGATTTGTAATCATTGTGTTAGTTAATTGCTTTGTGCTTCCTGCTAAATTAGCAGATAAATTAACTGAATCTATTACATGAGCTGTTCTTAGTACATATTCTTTCGCAGCTCCACTATCAGCTTGCTTACGAATTTCGTTATATGTTGATAACACACCTTGATTTTGTGTTGTTGTGTCTGATGACATATAGTGCTGAGAAGCTGTTTGCCATAGCTGCTTTGCTTCTGCATCAACAGAGTTTAAATAAGTAGACAACCCTTCAAGACGTTTAGCACCCAGATATCTAGTATTCCAATAAGATTCTTCTAGCTTGCTAACTGTAATACCTTTAGATGATGAAGCATGAACAAACTCATTATTTCCAATATATATACCAGCATGTGATGCTCCCGGCTTATATGTAGTAAAAAAGACAAGATCTCCAACTTCAGGGTTACTTACTTTTGTAAGATCGCTTGAGGCATACATATCTGCGGAGGTTCTAGGTACTGAATATCCATATCCTTTTAATACATAATTAATATATCCCGAGCAGTCAAAGCCACTTGGAGACATTCCACCAAAACGATAAGGAACTCCTAAATACTTCTTACTCTCTTGAATAAATTGCTGTTCATTTATTGTAGAATCCGCGAAGGCCTTAGAATGCGCTACCAAAAATACAAACGAACATAACATAAAAATGAATAAGTGCTTCTTCATAACAATCACCTCTCTAAATGTACCTCTTTATTCTACCAAGCATATTGTCTCTGTTACGTTACAGTAACGTTAAATTTGTCGCTTTATATTACAGTTTCTTTACAAAATGAAATAAAGTTCGACAATCATCCCTTTAATTGATCTCATTTTTCGATTAAAAACAGAGAAAAACCCACAAATTTACAATAGATTTGTGGGTTTTTGATGTCGTTTATTGAATAGAATATGTTTCTTGTAATAATTGTTTGATAGATTCGTTCACAAGAATAGAAATCTTCTCAACAAAAAGTTGCTGCTTTTCATTTACTAACGCTAGTTTTTGTTCATCACTTTGTCCTGCTTCAATCTCTCCCTGCAGAACAAGGATTTCTTCACCTAGTAGAACCACTTCTTTAAATGTGCTTAATTCAGAAAGCTTAATAATCGCTTCATCATATAATACTTTGGATTCAGCATCTAAAGAAGATTCATCAATAAACGTTACTTGTTCTTCAGCATGATAAATTGAATCAAGTATGCTTAAATCACTGCTGATTGTTGTTAAGCTTTCGTAATCAGCATATAACTGTTCAATTTCTTGGAAGAAAACAGTCTCATCTATTCCTACAATTTCTTTGTATTGCTGAATTAATGAATCTCTCAAAGTAACAAGCTGTTCTTCAATTTCTGGATGATCAGGATATTTACCAGGGTATAATTTATTACCTGCTTCTTTGATTTGAACAGAACGATCTTCTAGACGTTCTAATACAGCGAATCTCTCTTCAATCTGTTCAAGTTGTTCATTATTTAGTTCTTTCTCAATAATTTTCAAGAGATTATATCGAGAAACTTCGTAAATAACAGATTCTCTAGCAATTTTGCTTGGACTAATATACTTATCGCGGGTTAATTGACGATATTGACTACCATAAATACGGCTCATCACTTGTTCAGCTTTGTTAATGCTTGATGACATCGCATTATACTGAACCACGAAGTTATCATCAATTTTATTTTGATTAATTAGTGATGCAAAACGACCTTTTTGCTCTAAAAGCTGATCTCCTACATAAACCGCATCTATAAATCTAGCTGCATCCAGCTTACGACTCTTCGCTTCAACAATGTATTGTGATAGGAAGTCACGGTCACTCTTTGTTAAACCAGGAAGCGATTGTTCAGCTGTTTTTATTAAGCTACCTGTTTTGTTGTATAGAGAGATAAATGAAGTCGTAGCCTTAATATCCGCCGTCGTTTTAAGATTGCTTGTGTGATAAGGTCTTAGTGACTTACTAGCTAAAAATGCATCGTTTACTTTTTTCGTTGCTGCTGCCTTTACCGGGTTATATTTTGTTAAAAATAACTTATGACCTTCATTTGCAGCATAAAGACCAATTGTTTTATTTTCGTTCCAAATACTTGAGAAATAAGAAAGTGGTACACTTGTTTCTCCTACATATGGTGAGATTTCAATCGTAAACGCAGGGCGTTTGTAATGTGAGATAAACCAATCTGTAAGTCCTCCACCAGATTGATATCCCTTAGGATAAACAAGAGAATATCCCGTTGTTTTACCAATATATTTTGCTAAAGCATGATCTCGGTCATACCATGAACCGGTTTGATGAAAATCCCAATATAAGATTTCACCACTACTATGATAGCTTACAACCATTTCCGGTTTTGTTTTATTCGTAAAGTCAACCATTGTAATGGTTTCTTTAGCGTAATTAGCTCTTGGGCCCGGGTAGTTTTTAAAATATGGACGGCCGGGACTGCAACAGATGTTATTCCAATCAGCATCATATTGTCTATTAAGATCTATCCCCTTAGCATTTGCTTTCCAGCGGCGGAAATCCATACTACCATCATTCATTTTTTTAATGGCTGCATGATCTGAGCTAGGAAATTTCTTTAAACCAAATTGCTGCAAAGTAACACCATCAGGATTAACCATTGGAACAAACCAAATTTTTGAATTGTTTAAAATTGATCTAACATTATATCCATGATAAGAAGAACCATTTTTATAGGCATTCGCATATTGATCAATCATGTTCATATTGACCATTGTAGTCATCCATTCCCTCGCATGGTGAGATCCGTTCACCTGAACAACGGAAGTTCCCTTTCCTAGTGAGACCGCATAGATGTTTCGACCGTACTCACTTTTCCCAATCACTTTATATGAAATTAAATCAGGATAAGCTTGTGCAAGTTCCTTAATGTCCTGTTCCATGATTTCGTACGTATAAACTTGATTATTGTTCACATAAGAAGCAGCAGACGTGCTTTCTGGAAGTGCAAACAATACTACTAACGTGAATAAAAAGAAAAAGTAGATAATTGCTTCGTCCTCAACCTTAGATCCTCCTCATGACCTCGTAATCTATAACCTTACTAATCATATCAAATTTCGACATTGTCGTGAGGATTTTTTCAAAAAATGTCATTTCCTTTTTCTGCTTTGATTTACTAGATTTTATTTGGTATATTTTTCTTTGGTAGAGCCGGATTTTTCTGCAGAATTCGACTTTCCTAAAAATAATGGTTATAATTTTTTCCATTTTTTCAAAAGCTAATTTAATCGAGATAACAAGAAGATATACTTCAAGGAGATTTTTCACATGACTAAATCGAGGATCTTTTATTTTGATAATTTACGAATTGTCGCAACCTTTGCAGTTGTACTTTTACATGCTGCTGCCCCTATTTTATATAAGTTCCAAACGGTAACAAGTACAACCTGGTGGACAGGTAATATTTATGATTCTTTAACAAGATGGTGTGTACCAATCTTCTTTATGCTAAGTGGCGCTCTATTGCTTAATCCCGATAGAACAGATAAGCCAATGATCTTTATCCGTAAACGCATTAGTAAAGTAATTATCCCCTTACTTGGATGGAGCACCTTTTATTTAATTGTTCAAATCAATCGAGAGGTCATTATCAATGATCCTTTCATGATTACCAAAGCTTTTTTTGAAAATGACATCTATTATCATCTTTGGTTTTTATATGTCATTATTGCGATTTACCTTATCCTACCTGTTTTAAAAGTGTATATCGCTGGCGCAAGTCAGAAAAATTTGCAATATTATTTACTGCTTTGCTTTATCGTAACAAGTGTATTTAGTTATATTAGTAAATTTCATGAAGTAACAGTGGATATAAAGGTTGAAGCTGCAACTGGCTATATCGGCTATTTCTTTTTAGGCTATTACTTGCATCGTTATGGATTGTCCAGGATCACAAAGATCGTGATGTATCTACTCGCAATTATTGCAAGCATCGTGATCATTCGCGGAACTTATGACTTAACCGTGCAAAACGAAGGCTTCTTTGATGGATTTTTCTATCATTATTTAAATATGCCTGTTGTGTTTCTATCTATCGCGGTGTTTATATTCTTCCAGGACTTTAAGTTTGATTTAGGTCGGTTCTTTTTATTTTCGTTAATTAATAAAACCAGCTTAGGAATTTATCTTCTTCACCCATATATTTTCCTACTTCTTTTGGAAAACTACGATATTCACGCTCATACCGTGCGTGCCTGGCTGGCATTCCGATATTAGCCACGTTCACTTTGCTTGTAAGCATGATTGTCGTGATGATTCTTCAAAAGATACCGGTTGTGAAGAGGTTTGTTCCGTAAAAAGGGACTGTCGAGGTGAAACTAACGGGTTCGATTCTGAAGTACAAAATACGAATTAACATTGCTTCTCGTACAGTAAATCGCACTAGGATTAAAATTTAGCCAGTTATTCAACACAGCAAAATGCTTGGAGACATATATACTCCAAGCATTTTTTATATCAACAAAAGCATTCAATTATGGCAATTTTCAAATCTTCAATAATTGTTGGGAAATAAGCTACTAAAATAAGCGGAAAAATTCCTCTTAATTAGAAAATATCATGAAATATAGATCAAATAGACGGAAAAATTACGCCTATTTAATAAAAAAAGGCAAAAATGGACCATTTTACTTTGCTTAACCGGAAAAATTCCGCTTATATCCCCCAACCGAGCTCCATTCTTCAGTTTAACCGGAAAATCTCCGTTTATTTAAACTCTCAGTTACTTTTTATCCCTGGTAGTTAACTATATTTTTTGAACACCAACCTATTAGGATGCGAATTTTCATGGTGACAAAAGCTTATGTCACCATGTTAGTTTAAGACTTTTCAAGTCAACTTTACCCCTATAAAAAAAGAGCCGACACCGTGTCGCCCCTCTAATTCTTTATAAAATAAAAATCCTCTTTCCGATCAACCACATAATATCCGTTCCCAAGATCTACTTTCCCGTCACCGATGCTCTTCACATAATATAAATTACCCTTTTTCAGCGTACTGTGCTTTGCTCCATTTGGAGAATATAACACAATATCTTTTTTAGGTTTTACGTATCCCATCAGGTAGAAGCTCTTTTTATCTGCCTTAATGGTATAGCCGCCACCCACTTCATATTTTTGACCGTTATAGGAATACACTTTAATCGCTTCTCCCTTTTGCAGCATGCGATAAACATTTCCGTTAGGATCATATAGTGGAGTTGGCTCTTTAATTAACGCCCTACCAATGTAAGCAATGGTTTTTCCTTCTTGATGTCTAACATAATAATCTCCGCCAACATTATAGTAATGACCCGAGACACCGAATACCTTGAGTTGTTCTCCTTTTGTTAAACCACGATAATAAGTGAAGGTATTATCACTGTTCTTGCGGTATAACCCAAGCCCATCTCGACGGATAATCACACGTGCAGAAGGATGGTCATGATCAACAGGAAGCGTAATGTTCGGTATCGTCATATCATCCATTTCATACGTAAACGTGCTAACATCACTTGTAGTGGTACCACTAATAACAGCCGCTTTAATCGTTGTTGATTCATAAACAGGAATAGAGTCAACATATGAAAGACCATTCACACTAGAAGGAGTAGACCCATCAAGAGTGTAAACAATTCTCTTATTTGACGTTGATGACAATTTCACCTCAAACGGTTGAGTATACTTACCAGAGTCAAAATTAGCTATAGGACTTACCAATGGAACATTTTGATTGGTAGAAACCACACTTAATTGATATGGTGTTGATGACCAATGGTTATTATAGTCAGAAATAATCACATAATAGGTGCCTGGAGAAGCGAGAAATGAATAGGATTCTGCTTTTCCTAGTCCGTATTCATCAATATAATCGACCATTTCAAGAGATGAGCCTGCAAGCTTTTCAATATCAATGCTTAAGTCAAGCTCATTCGACATTCCTGTAAGACTGATATCAACATCTGTATTCGAATCCACATTAAACACATACACATCATAATCATATGGAAAATTCATTTTTTCTGAACGAGTTTCATAGTATCCAATATCAAAAGCATCTTCTGTTGTTCCAGAAACTTCTTCTTCGACTGGAAGTGTTGTTGTTAAGCTTTTATACATATTTGGAATTCCATATCCGTAGTCTTTTTTCCAGCTTCCGTTTGCACCTAATTCGAGAATCCATTCTACCTCTCTAGGATTTAGATCTGGACGTTCACTTAATAATAGGGATGCCATTCCAGCAACAACTGGTGCTGAAAAAGATGTCCCACTTACGACCGAGTAACCACCTTCTGAATGAAGTGAATACATGTCCTCTCCTGGTGCTGCAAGGTCAATCCACTCACCACGATTTGAAAAATAGGCAAGGTTTTTACTTGGATCTGTAGCAGCTACACTGATAACTGGTAGATATGTTGCTGGATACATCGGCTCTCTGCTAGTATCATTCCCCGCTGCACCAATCAGAGTAATTCCTTGCTCAAAAGCTTCCCATAGTGCTTCATTTTCAATATCAGAATAATAATAGCTTCCATAACTCATATTAATAATATCTGCACCTTGTTCAATGGCGTAATGGATTCCTTTTACTTGGTCTTCAACAGTTGAATGGCCCTCTCGATCACTAACCTTCACCGGAATGATCTTAACATTTTGATTGATTCCCGCTATTCCCGTTCTATTGTTTGAAATAGCTGCAATAATACCTGCTACACTCGTTCCATGACCATGATCATCCGCTGGATCAGAATCATTATTTACAAAGTCATAGCCATTAAGCACTTTCCCCTTCAGATCTTCATGGCCTTTGCTCACTCCCGTATCTAAAACAGCCACTTTGATTTCATTTCTAAACGAAAATGAATTCCAGGACTTAGGAAAATCAAGGGCTGGAATATACCATTGATTTGAATAGTAATAGTCATTCGGAGTAGCGCTCATTTCAACTTTATAGTTAGGCTCTGCATTCTCGACACCGTTTAATTCTTTTACTTTTAATAAAGTATTCTCGTAATCTAGTTCATTAGGAATCTTAACTGTATAAAGAGTCGTATTTGAGCTTGATAAATCAGTTGTTTCAACTAACTCTAGACCTAAGGAATGTAACTCAGACAAATCTACGTTTCCTTGGATAATCATTTCACGATTTTCAACAGCATCTTCATTAATTGATTGTTCTTGCTGATTGCCCTTCAATGGCTTTGTTTTCGTCAGAAATTCATCAGTAACCTCAGAAGTCGTTTCTTCGGCAGAGGCATGAAAATGAACTGGAGTAATAATCATAAGAATAACGGCAAAAGATCCTACTAGTTTCCTCATAGCTGCCTCCCTTTACTAAAAGATAATAGAAAGACTGACCCAAACCAGGTCAGCCTTTATATGACTTAACTCTTACTGTATTCCATACTACTTTTATCATACAAGATGTAATACCCGTTTCCAATCTCTAATTTATTTCCATCTGTATTCGAGATAAACAGCTCTTCACCTGCTGACAATGTTAGAACAGGATCTTCTTCACCATATTTATAAAGCTCCGTATCACCCAGTAGCTTGACTGCACCAGTAAAATACGTTACTTCTGCTGATTTAGCAATGGTATAACCATTACCAACATCATACTTTTCATTATCATAGTTAAACACTTTAATTTCTTCACCAGGGAGCATCATTCTAAACGGCTCGCCGGTAGGAGTATAAATTTGGGTTGGAATACTCGTGAACACTCTACCAATATAGGCAGATGTTTTTGAAGCCTCATGATAAATATAATAGCCGCCACCAGTATGATAATATTGGCCTTCTAAACCGTATACTCTAAATGCTTGCTTAGATTGCAGGTTTTTATATGGCACCATATTTCCCGCTACCTTTTTATAAAGAACAACAGGTTTTTTCGTATAAACACGCGCAATCGGGAACGGTGATTCTGTTACTGTGACATGTGGCAGTTGAATTTGCGTTGGTTCAATCGCCTTGTCATTCGTTAACTGTGATTGCTTCACTCTCCACAAGTTAGCTCCACTATTAAAGTATAAGTAGCCATCATTACCTTTAGCTAATGTGTTAACATCACCTTGTCTAAAAATCTTGATCGAAAAATTAGTAAGACTTACTTTAAAAAGTGAATTTTGTACGGTTCCATATAAATAGCCATCTTCACCATCGATTAATGATTCATTCTTACCCATTCCTAACACACTCTCAGGAATGATTGGATAAATATCAATTCGTTCAGGTTCTGGTTCGACTTCAGGTTCAGGCTTGGAATCTGTTTCCGGATTTGTTTCTGTTTCTCCGTCTGTCTCAGTTTCAGTGTTTTCCTCCGTGTCCGGTTCAGGCTCTGTTACAGGTTCTACACGTGGATAATACACAATAAACTTATTATCAACAATTCCAAAGATTTTTCCATCTTCATTCCATTTTAATGCTGAGACCATAATGTTATAGCCGTTGGAAATGGATACTTCTTCAGCTGTATAAGTTTCTTGATTTAAGTCGATTTTAAAGATACTCGCACTATCCTCGGTTTTTACACCTGTGCCATCGTATACAGATGTACCAGCATATAAGATATTATTTTCTTCATCATATGTAGCTGATACAACACTTTGTCCTTCTTTTAATACGATTTGGTCTATGATTTCTTGATTTTCCGTATCATAAATCGTCACTAATCCAGAATGTTCTCCTCTTTTTGGAACAGAGCCGATGAATAAACGCTTGTTTTCATCATCCACCACTAGAGCTGATGGACGAGATTGACCATCACTTGATAATGAAAGAATTTTTTTCGGATTCGATCCTTTACTCCATACTTCAGTAGGATCATATTCGTAAATATCACCATTAGGGTACGTTCCAAAATATAACTTACCGTTTGATTCAGTGATTCCTTCTACTTGTCCGATTCCACTAAAGGTTTGATTCATAGCAATAGACGGAGTATATCTAGATAAATAGCCAGAAATAAACCCTGAGCTGTAGATATCACCTGTTGAACTACTTCCGATTCGAAAAATTTCAACAAACTGTGGTGGAAGCTTTAATACAGTTAATTTAAACGTATTCGTTTGATAATTATAATCATAAAATTTACCAAGATTTCCTGCTAATCCAATTACCTTACCTTCATCAGGAATAATATCTAATGACACAGCACTGGATCCGTTTAAATCTGATTGGATTTTTTTACTCGATTTTGATACGTAGTTGTATTCATATAAAGATCCTTTTAAGCTATAAAATACCGTTGTTGCATTTGCTTTCTTTTCTGAAACTCCTCTAGAATCAGCTTGAAATTGATTGACCATTTCATCTGTTTCAAGGTCATAATGAAGAATCTCATTTGTTCCTTCCATCTTTGCGAATAATTGTCCGTCTACGATATCAAGATCATAAACAGATGAACTAGATTTTGTATATTCTTCCAGAAGATTTGTTTTTTCATCTGTAATTAAGTTCCACTTAATGAGTGCTGCGGGTGATCCCACTCCTACATATAAGGTATCTTCTGCTTCATCATAAACAACACTTCTTGCATATTGTCTACCTTGCATTACCGTGCCTAAATCTTCAAATCCTTCTTCTTGTTTGTAAGAAAACACTCGACCGCCATAAGAAGTAACACCAAATAATCGGTCATTTTTTTCATCGTAATTCAAATCCCAAATAACAGTGTCCGAATTCGTAGTTGCCTTACCAAGGTCTTCTAGGTTATTCGTTAGTAAATCATATTTATACACATGTTCATTTGGAGTTGTTCCAATGTAAACCTGTCCATCAGAAGTTGATTCAATTGACCAAGCAGCCTTTGCTCCTTCAAGTTCCTTTAAATCAATCACTTTCTTTGTTTGATAATCTACTACCGCTACTTTTGCAGGCTCTCCTTGTAAAAGAGCTACATAATATGTTTTCCCTTGAACGGTAACACTTTTTCCTCTAATCACATTTAAATACTCTACTTTAGGACCCAAATTCTCGAAAATTGTCTCCTCAGAATTCGAGGCAGCTTGTCCCTTGAAAGATGGTATAATGAAGCTTATACACATAATCACAATACTCAAATAAATAATTCTCCTATAATTAACCAAAATCTCCTACTCCTCGATGAAAATTAATAGTCTCTTTCTACCTTTTATTCTATGTGACTTTCCTAATATTTTAAAGGGATTTATTGTTAAACTTTATGGAACATTTTGCTAATAGTTAGGTTAATTAACTTTTTTCACTAAGCAAATTCTTTCAAAAAAACCATAATAAACCCTTGATTTTTCTGGATTTCCTTGTTTTTATTCCCTATGAAAAATAAAGAAAAAACTTTCTTAATAAATTATGAAAAAACAGCATAATTTTCCCTGAAATGTGGTAAAATAGTCTTTGTTCCCGTGGTTTCATAAATATGGTAGGATTCCATATTGTTGGACGGCTTTCCATAATTATGACATCATTTTCGTTTTACTATAGGGTTTGGATTTTTCTTTTAGACAAGTGTATGATTAACATAAAGACCTCCGACCAGGAGGTCTTTATGTTAATACCTACTTTTTATCTTAATGTCTCACAAATGAAGCTAAACTCCGATCAATTTTTATATAATAGCCTCCACCAACATAAAAC
This sequence comes from Metabacillus endolithicus, assembly GCF_023078335.1. Taxonomy (GTDB): domain Bacteria; phylum Bacillota; class Bacilli; order Bacillales; family Bacillaceae; genus Metabacillus; species Metabacillus endolithicus. The sequence continues at coordinate 2,059,993 of NZ_CP095550.1, forward strand.
CTGTCACCATCAATACTGTAAACTCGGATATATTCGTCAGGACGAATATGTCTGTGCACCGCCCCATTCGGTTTATATAAAGGTAAATAGCTTTTTGGCTTTAAAAATCCCTCATAATATAACACATTGTTCGTTGGCTTAATATAATAACCACCACCAACATTATACTTATTTTCATCATAGGAAAATACCTTTATCGCTTCTCCTTTTTCTAAATAACGAAAAAACGTGCCATCCGGCTTATATAAAACTTCTCGATTCTTAATTAATAACCGTCCAATATGAAGACTCATTCGGTCTGTTTTTTCTATATAATAGCCACCGCCAACATCATATTTATTTCCTTGAGCGCCAAACACATTAATCACTTCGCCTCTTTTCAGCAGCTTATAATTAAAATATGAACCATTTGGCTGCTTTTTTAGTAGCTGTGTGTCTTCCTTTAAGTACAGCCTGCCAATAATTTGACCATGATTTGTTGGAAGTGTTGTATTTGGGATAATAATCGGTGTGTTTTCTTCATTAGGAACCAAATAAAGAAGCTGTCCGATATGAATCACATCTGTTGTTAACGAATTGTACTCCTTTAGTTGTGTGACTGTTATTCCAAATTTCTTGGCAATACCAGATAATGTATCTCCTCCACGTACAACGTAGGTTGTACTATCAGCTGCAGGCTCCTCTACGGTTGGATTGGAATCAGTGTTATCGACTGTTGTTGTATGAGTTGTTAACCAAGCTCGATAATTCTCCCATATACTCGGGTCCTCTTGTCCTAAACTCCAGCTTCCTGTTCCCTTTAAACCATATTTATGAACTAAATTCACTTTTGCTTGAATCGACCTTTCATTTTCATACCAAAGATGATAGGTACCAGCTGTTAATGTTCTTCCCGCAATCGTCATAACGGGATCTGTTGATTTTACTTCAAAGGTCATCATCGGTGACTGACTTTTTGTATCATAGGTTGTTGTTGCTTTATATTTACTTACAATTTCGCTTACCCTGCTATTCGATAGCCCATAGCCTCCGTAGCTTTCTCCTTGCTTCCAGTAACGCCCATAAAACGGAATCCCAAGTACAATTTTTTCCGGAGGAACCTCTTCACCTAGTGCATACTTAATCGAGTTTTCTACAAAAGAAAGACTTGCCACCGGACCCTCTGGACTTCCTTGAAAGCTTTCATCATAGGCCATCACCATAATATAGCTGGAGTATTGAGCTAGCTGCTTATAATCATAGGAACCGTGCCATCCTTTATTCCAGCCATAAGGATTGGCTGCTACTGCAACAGAAACCTCCTTATCTGCAGGTATCTTCTCTCTTAGTAGTCGAACCAAATCTGTATAATTATCCCGATCAACATCTGTAACATTTTCAATATCCACTTGAACTCCATCTAAATTGTAAGTAACGATTGCATCCGCAATTTGTTGAGACAACTGCTCACGATTAGCTAATGCTGTTCTGCCTAATGTCCGGTCCCAGTGATTACTTAAGAATGGAACAACCTTAATCCCACGATTATGCATTTCATTTACAAATGTTTTATCCACTTGAGAAGTTAATTTTAGTGAGCCATCACTATTCAGATCAAAATAACTAGGTGAAACTAGATTAAGGTTGCCACCTGTGCGATCAACCTGACTTATGTAGCTTTTGGTATTCCCAAAATACAGGTATGTCATATTAAAATCAGCAACATGTGCCGAAGCTTTTTGCGTCGTATGAAGAGAAAAAGCTGAAACAAGTACAACTCCTGCTACAACCTTTACTGTCGCATGTTTAATTTCCGGAAAACGTTTTTGGATATATTCCTTTGCTATTGCATGTAAATCGTCTATTTTTCCTTTAAATCCTAATTCACTTGAAAACTCTGTTGAAAAAGAATCTAAATAAAGAGTAATTACAACTTCATTTTCCGTCGCTAGTATTTTATGTCGTTCAAATAATTCCATGGATGACACTCCCACTGACAGATATTATTGATTAGCCTGCACAACTTCTCTTATATTATGAAAAAAACACCTTGTATTTGTAAGGAATACAAGGTGTTTTTACTTATTATATTAAAGAGAGTACTTCCACAAACTAACTCCATCGTGAAAATAAATCGTTCCATCGGGAGACTGAATCACTTGTTTTACATCTCGTTTTTGACGTAAATAAGTAAGACGGTGATTTTTCGGATTCATTTTAAAGATTGTTCCTTCGACAACTCCATAAAGGTATCCGTCTTTTCCTATTAATAAGGATCCATTTGGTGAATGACCTGAAACATCGTTCACTATTTTCTTGCTAAACACAACACCTTTAGCAGGATGATACGCATAAAGAATTTCATCTGCTAATCCCCAAATCATTCCGTCGTTTGCCACAGCTAATGCTGAATAAAAACGGATATTTTTAAATGGCATCTTCAAAATAACAGGAGCTGCATTTGGATTATTAGCAGCAACAGTAAATAATGTTGCGTTCGTTTTAGCAGGATCTACATTTGGTTTTCCAAAAATAGACGTTCCTCCGTAGATTTTTCCTTGTGATTTTGAATAAGCTAATGAAACAATGCTTTGTTCTTTAATCAGTTGATTTTTAACAATAGCTTTATTCGAACCAACATCAAGAATCGCTAGCGCTCCACCACTATACCCTGAACGTGGTGTTGTTCCGATATATAATTTATTTGTATTCGGAAGATGAAGAACAGCACTTGGTCGATCTTGCCCATATCCACTTAAGTTGATAAGCTCTCTAGATGTACCAGTAGATCGGTTGTATTCAATCATCTTTGCTTGCGGATAAACACCTAAATACATCTTATCGTTAATATAAGCAGAGCCTTCTACCTGACCTGTTGTTCCCATTACCTCGGTTTTCTTCGTGCTCGGTGAATAAATACCAAGACTACCATTTAAAAATCCACTGCTAAACACATTTCCTTGACTATCAGAACCAATATGATGTAGCTCAATCGGCTGAGCAGGTAGAGTCATTAAATCATGCTGAAATTGTTGAGTATCCAAGTTATAAGTAAAATATCGTTCATTACTCCCAAGTTTTCCAACAAGGGTGTTGTTAGTAACAAAGTCGAAAGACACAATCGTACCAGGAACCTTACGATCTACCAAAAGCTTACGTTCCTTCGTTGCTAAGTTAAACGAATAGATCGAATTTTGATAGCCGTAGTACACAACATTTCCTTTAGGCGATTTCGCTGAAACACCAAAAGAATCTGCTGCAAATTCACCAAGATATTTTCTTGAATTTACATCATAATATAAAATCTTTCCACTTGGATTTACCTTCACAAACAAAAGATTGTCAATAGCATCTAAGGCTTGAATATTCTTTTCATTTTTATAAGCACTCGGCAAAAGAAGCTCTTTTTTTCTTGTTTTCACATTAAGCGCAACAAGCTCTGCCGGAGATCCTAATCCTACAAAGAGATAATCATTGTCTCCATACGCAACACTCTTCGCATCCTTTTTGCCTTGAAGAATCGTGCCGTAATCATAAAAGCCTTTGCCATCTACAAATTTAAAGGCTTTTCCTTCATTTGAAGTAACACCATAAAAGGCATTGCTTGAGCTTGAATAATCAAGATCCCAAATAACCGTGTTATTTTCTGTTGTAGCTTTTCCAATTTTCGTAAGCTGTTTTTTGTTCACATCGTACTTATATAATAATTCGTTTGGTGTTGTTCCAATGAAAAATGTACCTGCAGGACCTTCTTCAATAGACCAGCCTGCCGTTGTGTTAGCAAGAGGTTCTACGTCAACTAGTTCTTTTGTATAAAGATTTGTTACAGCTAACGTCGCTGGAAGTCCTTGTAGAACAGAGAGCATAAGGTGTTCACCATTCGAGCTCGTTCCAAACGTTGCAACCGACACATTAATATTTGTTAATTGAGGACCTAATTTTTGAACAAGGGCCGTGTTTCTTACTCGATTTTCTTTTTTCGTTAAAAACGTTGTAACTGCAGCTGGCAGTTGTGCATAACCTCCAGCTTTTTTAATATCAACGGCTCTTTTCTTTAAACGTTCTAATTTCTTTAAGTCACTTGTTGCTTTTTGTCCATTCCCATCAAAGTAAGATCTTTCAATGATATCAAGTAATCTAATTTGCGATACTTCATAAATCACTCGTTCTTTTGTTATTTTAGATGTTTTCACATATTTGTTAAGCAGCTTTGAACGAGTAGAGCTTCCAGAAACCTTTCCAATTGCTCGCTCCGTTTTGCTAATATATGTCGTGAAATCGTTATAAAGCATATCAATCGTTTCCAGATCACCTTTGTTGATAGCTGCCTCCATATTTGTGCGCCTTTGCAGCAGCATATTCCCTACATTTTCAGCATCTTTAAGTGCAGTATTTGCTGCATGTGTTGGATACGAGAATGAAAAAAGTGATAAAAATAAAATAATAGATAGTAGTGCTTTTGTTGTTCGCATGTTTACCTCCTACATTTACCTACAATGCGTTTTTCCTAATAATAGGATAATTATACTATTACACTATTTAGGTTTCTATCGTTTTATGTTGAAAAGATGTAAATAGGAGGTGAAAATTTACTAACTATAAAGTAAAAAGAAACAGAGAGCGTCTCTGCTCTCTGTTTCTGCAATTATTTATAAGATTCTAGTAAAGCCACCATTGCATCATAATTTTCATAATCAGCTGTAGGCATATCAAAAACAGTTAAACCACTTCCATCAACAAGCGTTGTATCTGCTCCGTTTTCAAGTAAGACTCTAGCTGTTTCAACATGATTATAAGAAGCAGCCCACATAAGTGCAGTTTGTCCCATTTGGTCTTGTGCATTAAGATCGGCACCAGCATCAATCAAAAGTTGAGTAATTTCCGGTCTTTCATGACCAGCTGCATACATTAACGGAGTGCGCTGGAACACATCATCATCAACATTCACATAGCTCGCATCAAAATGATTGTCTAAGAAATATTGAACAATCTCAATGTTGTTGCCAATAATCGCACTGCCCATTGCATCTTGTCCATGTATATTCGTTTGTAATGGGTCGGCTCCGTGATCAATTAGTAATTTAACAATATCCACATTTGAATATTCAGCTGCATATTGAAGAATAAGCATGTCCGAATTCATCGTGTCGTCTGTTACAACAAGTTCATTTAAGTTAAATGTGTTCTCGTTAAGTAGAGTTTGAACAGTCGCAGTATCACTATTTGAAATGGCTGACCAAAGCTCTTCAACAGCCTCACTTGTATCTACTGGAACTTCTCCTCCATTAACCAACAAGTTAAGATAATCAGTTAATCCTACTTCCATATCTCTTAAATACTCTTCAATTGCTACAAGCTCTGCATATCCACCTGCATCTTTAATTTCAACGGCTCTATTTTTTAATCTATCAAGCTTCGCAAATTCTTTCTGGGCTTTTACTGTATCAGAATTTAAGTACAAGTCATCAGAAATAATGTTTAATAATCGATATTGAGAAATTTCATAGATTGTGCGTTCAATTTCCATTTTTACTGGTAGTACATAGAATTCATCAAGCTCAGCACGATTAGTTTTTCCTGCTACCTTCCCAATTTTTTGTTGAGTTAGCTTCATTTGTTTTGTTAAGTTGTTGTATAGCTCGTTTGCCATGTCAATATCTTCATAATAATCAATAGCATCACTATATTCGTAAAGAAGTTCACTTAAGTAAAAGCCTTGTAAATCAGCTTCCCAGTATCTTAAGTCCTGATCAATAACCGGTGGTAATGCTGCATATCCACCTGCTTGTTTAATAGCAACTGCACGCTGTTTCAATCGTTCAAGCTTAGCAGTATTTCTTTCTACTTTATCAAACTCATAATTATAAATATCTTCCATAATAACATCCATTAAACGAGATTGAGATACCTCATAGATCGTACGCTCAACAGCTATTTTTGCGGGAACTAAGTATGTTTGTGCTAACCTTTCACGATTGGAAGCTCCTGATACCTTTCCGATCTTAATCTCCAGCTGACGTATTTCACTAGTTAACGTATCATAAAACATGTCAATCGTAATAAGCTCGCCTTTATTAATAGCATTGTTATAAACTGATAGAATCGCATTTAATGATCTACCTTGCTCCACAGCTGCATCATAGTTGGAATGACTTTGAGCTGCTAAAGCAGTTGTTTCAGTTGCTAATGGACTAATCGGGCTTACAAGTAAGCCAACGGATAAAGCAATAATCGGTAATTTTTTCAACGGACGATCTCCTCTACGGTAAAAATAAATAATAGATTACTTCGTCATTTTATCACGCAACCCCCTCCTTTAGAATTAGGATTTCATTCCCATTTATTAACTAGGTCTTTCTCCAGGTAACCTTTAAATATTTTCATTTTATGGTAATATATTCATAGGCTAATAGAATTATTATTTCATAGGAGGTTGTACATTGAAAAAAGCACTATTTCTTTTAACAGCTATTTTTACTCTTATTTTCAGTGCCAACATCACTCATGCAGCTGCAAAAGATGATGCAAAAGCACTTGGTCAAGGGCTTCTTAAGAAGCTGTCATCTTTTGAACAAACGATTAACGCTGGTGATATTGAAGACATACATAATCAATATGATGCTATGTCAAATGAAATTAAAAAAACAGAAAGAGCCATCGGGAAGGTTTCAGGAAAATCGAATCGAGATCAGTTAAATAACTCATATGTACGTCCAGCAAAAATTGCGAGAGAACGTGTGATCTACGAGGTTTCTCAATACCGTTTATTACTTATTATCGAAAAGCAATTGAATGAAGGCCAACTCGATAAAGTGCAAAGCAATTTAGAAAAGTTAGAGCGCTTGAAGAAAAGAGCCGTTGAAATTAAAGAAGCTGGCGGATATAAAGCTGTTCCAGCAACAATCACAAACACCTTAACAGAGTGGGAAAGTGATATTGAATCAGAACTAAACACCGACAACCCTGCAGACGGTTGGAAAGCTTCATTTACTGGTGAGCCATTATTTGAAGGAAATGTTCAGAATGACGGAGATCTACTTTACGGGAATTATAATATTGTTAATGAAGTCTACCACGCAGATATTATGTCTTTTGATGAAGATGGAACAAAAAAGGATTCGTGGACTGTAAAAGATCAACGAGTTGAACTAGGTGGAACAGAAGAAGACCCAAGAATTGTTACAATCAATTACACAAAAGGAACTGTTACTTCTTATACAACTAACGGTCAAAAAGAATGGACTTATTCACTAAATTCTAGCATGGATCAATATGAAGATTTTTATATGATCGGTGAAAATGGAACAGTATACTTAATCGTAAAAAATAAAATCAACGCCGTTTCTTCTAACGGAAAGCTTCTTTACTCAATTGCAAAGCCTACTGGTGAATGGGACATGAAACTAGGACCAAACGGATCTGTTTATATTATGAATATTAACATTGATGATTGGACAGCAAGTACGTTAACGAAGTATTCAAACACAGGAAATGAAGAATGGACTAACAGTTTAGCAATTGATAACCCTGAAATAAACACCATCAACTATTATGAGCTACTGAAAGTCGATAATAATGTTTATGTTTATATGATTTATGGTGGAGATGATTATGCCTCCTCTATTCGAACACTTTATTCGTTTGATCAAAACGGGGAGAAAAATTGGGAATCGAACGACATTGGCTATGTGTATGACTTACGAGAATATGGGACAAGCACATTAATTCTAACTGCATCACATTTCTATACACTAGGTGCTACTGGAAACATTCAAAGAGAGCTTGAAATCATACCAGAATCATATGGTGGATCTTCTGACTATATTCACAGCAGCTTCTTCAGCTCGAATAACCAACTTTACATGAATACTGGTGAATATATCGCAAGCATTACACCAAATGGTCAATTCAGTTGGCAATCAAATATTCCATATACAGAGTGGTCAGCACTTTATCCACTCAATAACAAGATTCTATTCACACCATATGATGCTAATAAAGCATATGTTTATTCAAATAATGGTGACAAATTAGGAACTTATAGTTTGGGCTATACCGGCGGATATATAAGATTATCAGCTGAAAACCCAAATACAAACACAATCTTCTTAACACAAAGTGAATACATTGAAAGCCTTGATCAAGTTAAAACAACATTACATGCGTTAAAATATTAATTGATCATTGTGGTACTATTATAGAAAGAGAAAGGGACAGCTACATGGCTGTTTCTTTTTCTTATGTAGTTACGGAAGGTGCGTCCCATGGTATTTATCATTTATCTTTTTTTATTGTTATCTCTCATAAGCTTCGGTCTCTACCCTAGTGAGTTAATGCACAAATATTCCCTTGTACTTTTTGCTTTCGTAGGGATTTATTTACTCATTCGTTTCATTCGTCATCAACCTATTTATATTCCTCTATGGTTATTGCTGCTACCTCTTTTATACTTGTTTACTTTGTTTTTTGGTGTGGACTCTGTTCAAGGGACATTGGATCAGCTTCTAGTTTGGAGTACGGTGGTTGCTTTTAGTGTGTTACTTTTTCAACTAAAAAATCCTAGTCAGCAACTACCACTTATCCTTGTTGCTCTAAGCTGGACAATTATTATAGGAACCTATTTTATTTTAATAAAAATCATTTCGTTTCCACATTTTATTTTACCTTTATCTAAGGAAATTTCCGGACTTGGAGAGCGCCTTGGAGGATTTTTGCAATATCCAAATGCTTTTGCATCCTTTCTTGCTGCTATCATTTTGTTTCATCTTGTCCAAGCTTTGAAAGAGTCAAAAAAACATCTTTACCTCCTTCATAGTTTCATTGTCCTGCCGGCATGGCCTTTGTTTTTATTAACAGAGTCTCGTGGGGCATGGATTGTATTTGCCGTAGTATGGGTGATTTCATTTTATGTTGTCCCAGCAAATCGGCATGTACAATATTTTATTTTATCCTCCTTTATGATTTCAGGTGGAACCCTGCTTTATATGTTATTTACGTTAAGTGGTACGAATAAAATTACATTTTCATCAATGATTTTACTGATTTTCTTAGGTGCCCTCGTTTGGCTCGGAGATAGGTTTAAGATTTTAGAGAAAGTACCATATCTTAAAAACCGTCATATCTTTCCTTTAGCCCTAACTGTCTTCATCGTTTTAACAGTGAGTGATCTCTATTGGAAAGGATTGTTTTATAGAATCTTACCTGACTCATTACAACGTCGTCTAGGATTTGATATCGGAACACTTTCTGAACGAGTGCTGTACTGGAAGGACTCACTAGAGCATTGGGAACAATTTACCTGGGTGGGACTTGGCGGAAAAGCATGGCAGTTATTCATGTATCGAATTCAATCATCTCCGTATTTAACAAGTGAAGTTCATAACGGCTTTTTAAATATTTGGATTGAGATTGGTATCGTTGGACTAATCTATGTTTGTGTGATTTTAATTAAAGCCGGTTATCGTTTATGGCGTAGTCATGCAGCTGCGTTTCCTGCATTTCTCTTTTTAGTAGCACACGGAATGTTGGATTTTACTTTTTCCTATCCTTTCTTTTTACTTTTTCTGTTGTGTCTTTCAATCACTCAAAAAAAGTCCGAGCTTTCTTCTTTAATAAACAAAATGGCGATATCCATCACATTCATCCTACTTATTAGTAGTGCTTGGCTATCTTACCAATTTATAAATGCCGATTCAGCCTATAAAGCTGCAAACAGTTCATTGACTAGAGAAGAAGCACAGCAATGGATTCAACAGGCTATCGATAAAAATGCATGGGAAACTGATTATGTTCGCTTTGCTGTGGAAAATGAGTTGGTAACCGGAAATGAGAAAGTAAGATTACTGGAACAGTCGTTACAATATGAACCCAATCATGCTTGGCTGCTTTATCAAGCTGGTAAGGCTGCGGAAGAAACGGGGGATTTTAAGAAAGCAGAGAATTATTATGAGCTTTCTAAAGAGAATAACCTCTTTCCTAATAGAAGGAATTGATTAAGAGAAAAGCTTTGTAGGAGAAAGATCCCACAAAGCTTTTTCTTTATATCTTAGTGTTTTGCATAAGATACTTTGCTATCTGCTTGAACGTAGTATCCGCCACCTACATGGATTTGATCACCATCTACACTATAAACACGGTACATGTTACCTTTTTTAAGTGTTTTTTCAGCTTTACCATCTTTCATTAAAGAAGTATCAGCTTTGATTGTAACAAAACCAACATAGAATACTACTTTTGAATTATCATGCTTAACAGTATAGCCGCCACCTACGTCATACACACCGTCTTCTGAGCTAAATACGCGAATGCCTTCGCCAGCTTTTAACGTACGGAATACATCACCGTTAGGCTTGTACATAGTTGTGTCATTCTTAATTAAGATACGACCAATATGTTTACCTTTTTCTGGCTTTTCTTCATTATCATCACCAGGAACATAGTTTTCTTCAAGAAGATCAAAGATAATTTTCGCTTGATCTGTATTGTCGATTAATCCAGCAAAACGATCGCTTTGCGGACCATATGCAAATACAGGTACATCTTCACCAGTGTGTCCGCCAGTTGTCCAACCAGTTACAGAGTGATCATTTACAATTGCTTCAATTGCATTATCGATTGCTGTACCATCTTTTGCAGCAGCAGCATCTTTCACTGCTTTAAATTCTTCTGCAGTGATTTTGCTATAGAAGTCAGCAGCAATGTACTTCTTCATAATTCCTTCAACATCAGCTTTATCACCAGCGGCAAAGATTTCAGCTGCAATGTAGTCAGGTGTTTTTGAGAAAGCTTTAATTGGTCCTACGTGGAAGTTGTAGTCCCCACCCGGTGAAGCTTTTGTGTTAGAACCAAGAGAAATACCACCAGTAGCATGGTCAGCAGTTGTAACAACTAAAGTGTGACCATCTTTTTCAGCAAATTCGATTGCTGCTTTAAATGCTTTTTCGAAATCTTCCATTTCACTCATAGTACCAACAACATCATTGTCGTGCTCTGCCCAGTCGATTTGGCTTCCTTCAACCATTAAGAAGAAACCATCTTCGTCCTTGCTTAAACGCTCGATTGCTGTTTCAGTCATTTCTTCTAATGAAGGAATACTGTCAGGACGGTCGATCATTTTTGGAAGACCACCATTAGCGAATAAACCTAAGACTTGCTCGCTATCATCGTTCATTAGCTCTTCTTTTGTTGATACAGTTGTATAACCTGCATCTTCGAATTCTCCTACAAGGTCACGCTTATCTTTACGGATATCAGCTGAGAAGTTCTTTAATCCTCCACCAAGAAGAACGTCTAATTTATGTTCGCCATTTACTAACTCATCAAAGTAGTCATCAGCGATTGCATCCATGTTTTTACGGCTCTCATCATGTGCACCATAAGCAGCTGGTGTAGCATGTGTAACCTCAGAAGTTGCAACTAAACCAGTTGCTTTTCCCATTTCTTTTGATTGCTCAAGAACTGTTTCGTATGGATTTTTATCAGCATCCATACCGATTGCATTATTGTACGTTTTGATACCAGATGCCATTGCTGTTGCTGCAGATGCAGAGTCAGTAATGTTTTGTTCTGGATCATCTGGATATGTAGTTTGCATACCGACTAAATACTTGTCGAATTCAGTTTGTTCCATTTCTTTTGTTTTCGGATTATCCTTCATGTAGCGGTGTGCTGCAAGTGGAGATGGCCCCATACCGTCACCAATTAAAAAGATAACGTTTTTAATTTCTGGATCACCTTTACTTTTTGCACTTGATACAGTTGTGTTTGATGTTGCCCCAATAACACCCGCAATGGCTACTGAAGATAGAATTGTAACCGGAACTAATTTCTTGAAAAGATCTTTACTTTTCATTGCTCATCCTCCTACTAGTTATCTTGTACACTAGTTTTATATTAATAGAGTTTTGTTAACCAAGTATTTATCTAATGTAAATTGTCGTAAAAAATATGTAAAAAATGTAAAAATATTGTCAAAACGATGTTTACATTTTTCCATTGTCGGGAAGTTTGATTGTTTTTAATGAAAGTTTGCTATAATTCTAGTAACTCTATGAAAAGGTGGTAGTTGGATGTTTACGTTGAGGAGAACACTATTATTAGTGATCCTGTTTTTCTGCTTCTCACATGTACAAGCTTATGCGGGTTCTTGGGAAGTTCCATATAAAGATGCATTAAACGTAGCTAATCAATTGAAACAAAAGCAAACAGCATTTGATCGGGCAATCAATCAGGGAAATCTTGAGTTAGTCGATTCTTTATATAATGATTTTTCAGCTTTGATCGGAAAAACTGAAAGAGCTATAGGGAAGGTTCCACGCAGTTCAAAGCGTGAGTATTTGTTGAACGAATTTGTAAGACCAGCAAAAATCTCAAGAGAACGGGTCATTTATGAAGTATCACAGCTTCGTTTGCTAGAGCAAATCGATGCAAACGTGAAAAAAGGAAGCTTTAATGAAGCAAAAAACTTACTAGCAAAGCTTGATCGTTTAAAGAAGAGAGCCGTTGAAATTAAGGATGCCGGTGGATATGCCTCCCTGCCTTCTGCGGTAAATAGCTATCTTACAAACTATGAAAATACCTTAAGAAATACAATAGTAACAGGTAGTGTGCCGAGCCTTTATTCTTCTATTTATAACGGAATCTCGAGTATAAAGCCGGAAATTAATGTTGGGAGTTTTTCAAAGGATTCAGATGTTGTTTTTGAAACATTGAATTCGGTTCTTCAAGATCATCCAGAGCTTTTTTATTTTAGCTATAAAGGAAGTTTGTTCTGGTCTGATGGTAGATTTGAAATTAAGTATCTATACTCTACGAGTACGATATTATCGATGAAAAGTCAGTTAGAGCAGAAGGCAAACCAGATTCTTTCAAAGACGATCACGCCTGGAATGTCTGAGTATCAAAAGGTGAAAGCGATTCATGATTACCTAGTTTTGAATATGGCTTATGATTATGATAATTATCTGAGGGGGTCACTACCTGAAGACTCTTATAATGTGTATGGAGCACTTATAAAAGGGACGGCTGTTTGTGAAGGTTATACCGAAGCTATGATTTATTTGCTAGGTAAGTTGAATATTGAAACGAAGTACGTGACTGGTACAGGCAACGGTGGGGCTCACGCCTGGAACAAAGTTAAGATTGATGGTGTCTGGTATAACGTTGACGCTACTTGGAATGATCCTGTTCCGGATAAGAAAGGCTATGTGCGTTATGATTACTTCCTGGTGACGGATAGTGAATTGGCGAAGGATCATAAGTGGGATAATTCTGGGTTTCCGAAGGCGACGGATGGGAAGTTTATGAAATAGGTGGTTAATTGAAATGGCGGGCAGTCCAATTTTTGTGGAATTGGGCTGTTTTGTTTTATGTGAGACTATTGCGGCTTATGGTGAAGGTGTTTTGTGGTTCATTACCTTTATGAACGACAGTTTTCTCTTTTTTTGATTGTGGTTTGTCGTTCTTCATCTTATGAAAACCAATTTCCCCAATTTTAACTGCCACTTTGGTCTTCATCCACCTTATGAAGACCATCTCTCCCTTCTTCCACCACCACTTTGGTCTTCATCCACCTTATGAAGACCATCTACACCGATTTCCACGACCACTTTGGTCTTCATCCACCCTATGAAGACCATCTACACCGATATCCACCACCACTTTGGTCTTCATCCACCTTATGAAGACCATCTACACCGATATCCAACTCCACTTTAGTCTTCATCCACCCTATGAAGACCATCTACACCGATATCCACCACCACTTTGGTCTTCATCCACCTTATGAAGACCATCTACACCGATTTCCACCACCACTTTGGTCTTCATCCACCCTATGAAGACCATCTACACCGATATCCAACTCCACTTTGGTCTTCATCCACCTTACGAAGACCATCTCCACCGATATCCAACTCCACTTTAGTCTTCATCCACCCTATGAAGACCATCTCCCCCGATTTCAACCACCACTTCGGTCTTCATCTCCTATAAAAACAACTAGCTATAAAACAAAAAACACCCAGGCCTCCAAAAGGCCTGAGCATTCCCTCAAAAACTAATTACTGTTCCTCTTCCGAATCACTCGTCACCACCGACGAACCACCATTCAAAAACGCATCTAACGCCGCTTTATTCTCTTCCATATCAATCTCTAATACAGATCCAGCATGAGAATAGCTTGCACTCGTATACGAACCTTCAACTGGAATCGTCATTGTCTCGATATCTTCTGGTGTGTTTAAAACAAAGTCTTTTAAAATCCCAATCACTTCAGCACCATCAACATTTGTTTCAATATAAGGTTGTACCGTACCAATTAATTTTGGAAGCTTCGTAACACCATTCACACTAATTAATTCGTCTTTTAAAGCATTAATTACTTTCTGTTGACGCTCAACTCGTCCAAAGTCACCTTTTGCGTCAGCACGATATCTTGCATACCCGAGCAGCTCTGCTCCATCAAGCATTTGCACACCAGGCTCTAAGCTTACACCAATGTTTTTGGACATGCTTTGTTCAACGTCCATCTCGATTCCTTCAGGTGCTAGAGTATCAACAACCTGCTGGAAGCCTTTGAAATCAACAAGTGCATAATAATGAAGGTCAATTCCAAAGTTTTCTTGAATGGTTTCTCTTAATAATTCAGGACCACCTAAGAAATAAGCTGTGTTCACTTTATAGTTTTTGTAATCTGGTATTTCAACATACGTATCACGCATGATTGATACAAGCTTGGCTGTTCCTTCTTTGGTATCATATTGGGCAATCATGATTGTATCAGTACGTGATTTCTCTTCTCCTCGTGAATCAATCCCGAGTAGTAGAACATTGATTTTTCCTAATTTATCAACTTCTGCTCCGTCAAAGTCTGTCGCAGCATTTTTATCAAAGCCCTCACCCGCTGCCTGTAGGCCAGTGTAATATTGATAAAAAATATAACCAGCAAAGCCAAGTATAAGAACTAGAAGGAAGAAAAACCCTCTAACAAATTTCTTTTTCTTTTTTTCTTTCTATGTCGATCTTGTCTTTTATTCATCATTTATCCTCTTTCGTAATAGATAGTAGATTACTAATAAGTAATTGTATCATTTTTTTCTTATTTTGAAAGTTAAATTTAAGGCACTTTTGGGAATTTTAAACAAATATTACCCTTGTATTCTATTCTGTTTGTCTATAGACTTAAATTTAATGATTTTATCGTAGATTTATATAGTAGAAGAAAACGGTATTGGAGGGTATTTTTTTGAAAAAGCAGCTATTATTTTTCCTGGCACTTGTGGTTTGTTTTACGATGATTCCACAACATTCAAATGCAGCCAGTCAACTAAATGGCTTTGATTCTATGAACCAAATTAGTGATGAAAACCAGATCATCATCGTGAATAACAATGGTGGCATCGGTGCTGTTGTCACAACATATGAAAAAAGTAACGGTGAGTGGAGAAAAGCTCTTCCAACCATGTCGGCCGTCGTTGGTAAGAACGGAATTTCAACTAAGCAACAAGAAGGTGACGGAATTACACCAACTGGAGTGTACTCTCTTGGCACTGCTTTTGGCTGGGGTGAAAAACCAGCTGGTGTTAAGCTGCCATATCGAACTACAACAGCAAATGATTATTGGATAGATGACCCAGCTTCTTCTGATTACAACAAATGGGTTACCTATAATGGAAACCCTAATACTCGCTGGAATTCCTATGAAATTTTAAAGCAGCCTCTTTACAAATATGCAGTAGCGGTTAACTACAATACAGACCCGATTGTGAAAGGAAAAGGAAGTGCGATTTTCTTACACGTATGGAGAAGCTCAACAAGTCCAACAGCTGGTTGTGTTGCTCTTGCAGAAGAAAATGTAAAGAAGCTTTTAACATGGATTGATCCTGCGAAAAAGCCAATCATTGTAATTGGAAAGACAATCCAAATTAACAATCTTTTAAATGATCATGCTGAAGAAGCAGCAAGTCAAGCTGTAGCAGATGCTCAAATAAAGGCCAATAAGCTAAGAGGGAAATACGTTGCATCATCTATAGAAGAAGTAACTCTTTCTCCACAGTTTAGTTCAGATTATTCAGCTGCGAAAATAGCTATTTTAAACGCACAAGCAAAAATCAATCTCCTTCAGAGTGCGAAAAAACATGAGCTACAACAAGGGGCTAGATGCCGTTAAACCCTATCAAATAAGATCAGCTCAATTTATTGATGCTATTAATTATGGGAAAAATGAAGTAGAACTTACGAGAAACAACGTTTATCAGTTTGTACAAAATGATGCATTTTCTCCTGAACTAGTTACATCGTATCATCTATTATCAGCTGAAATTAGAAAAGAAGAGCTCATAATAGGGAAGGTTTATGGAAGTGAAACACGCAAATACATGGCAGAGGCACTTGTAAAGCAAGCGAAAATTATTCGAGAAACAGTTATTTATGAAGTTTCTATTTATGAGCTATTAAATAAAATAAATAATCTCATGGCTCAAAACGATCAAGCAACCGCTTTAAAGGAACTAGAAAAACTCGATCGTTTAAAACATCGCGCAGTTGAAATTAAGGATGCAGGAAATAAGCTTTACCCTGGAAAATACCCAGATCTACCCGGCATGAAGGCTTTCTTAGAAACGTATGAAGCAGAAACGAGAAGCAAATTAAAGAAGTAATATAGGTAAGGGCAGCCTCTTCTAGGCTGCCCTGCTTATATTAATAATTATCTTTATTTTCTAAATACCAATCATAAAATACACTTGGTGTTTTATTTTCAAAATCAGCATTAAAAACATTGAAGGTGTAGCCACATGATCCTACATAATACCAATATGAATCTTCAGGGAACGAAGAAGGTACATAGCCTTGGCAAGCAGAAGAAGCATCTGCATACCACACAGCTCCATTTTCAGTAGAGAAATAATCAATTGCATTCACAATGTTAGTTGCCCATTCTCTTACAGCTTCATCATTTCCTTTTGCATTGATTTCATCTAATTTTTCTAAACTAGACCTAGAAAAGGATCTAAGGAAAAAGCCGAAATCATCTTCACCAACTGGTTCCATCGTCCATCCTTTTAGCTCAAGTAAACTACCTTCATCATTGATGTAAACATGATTCAAGTAAACTAAAAAGTCGTGAATTGTCCCTATTTCATATGGTACGATTTCTTTACTTGTATTCGCATTAAGCCGCTCAACAATATAGTTTTCCCACCAGTTTAAAGAACGATTAATTGAAGTTGGTAGGCTATCGTATCCTCCAGCTTCTTTGATTTGCTTCGCTCTTTTTTGTAGCCTCTCAAGCTTTGCGTAATCACTTTCCGCTTCAGATAATTGATTTAAGTCAAAGCGTTTATCAATGATATACAGCAATCTTATTTGAGAAATTTCATAAATTACACGTTCTTTTGCTACTTTAGCTGGTCGAACATACGTCGTATTTAAGTAATTTCTGTTAGAAGAACCTGATACTTTTCCAATTAGTAATTCTGTATTTCGGATTTTTCTTGTAAAAGCATCATATTGCGCATCCACATTATATAAATTTCCAGAGTTTACATAGCTATTAAACTTTGATAATTCCTTTTTCAATTCTTCTCCCGCACTCACTGCGCGCTGGTAATCTGAGTTCGACGCAGCATATGTACCTGTGGCTGGTATCATAAGCACAAAAGCAAAGATGAGAGATAGAATAACATTGAATCTTTTCATTTTGCACGCTCCTTTTATTAATCTGCTAAACCATTTTACCATTAAATAACAAAAGGATGAGTGTAACATTTTTACCATTTTTATTTCTGATTTTATAGAACAAAAAGCCCCCACAAATTATTGTGGGGCCTTAAAATTAATTCACAACTGTAATAGTTTTCAAGACATTTAGACCATTTTCATCAACATAATACTCAAGAGTTACATTACTACCATCTTTTATTGAATCAAAGTCAACATCTGCTTCTAATGTTTGGAAGATCATCGGTCCATGATCCGCATGGTCGACTTCAATGCTGTGTGTATCAACTTGTCCAATATAGACACCTTCTAGGCTTTCAGTGCTCACTTGCTCACCTTCAACAGCAGGTTCTTCCGTTGTTTCTTCCCCTTCAGCCTCTTCTGTTACTTCTTCTGATTCTTCTTGAGGTTCTTCTGTTTCTGTTACTTCTTCAGTTGCTTCTGTTGTTTCGTTTTCTTCTATTGTATTTTCTTCAGTTGATCCATTCGCGCTTTGTTTAACATCCGTACCACATCCAGCAAGGAAAATGGAGGTTAATAGAAATAACACAGCTAACATTCTCATTATGATCACCTCATTATACTTATTAACAATATGATATCAACAATGTCGAAATTGGTCAAAATTAATAAAGTACTATAAATCGTCAAAAAGATGTTGATAAATAAACGTTTGATTAAAATTCTAAACGTAAAAGACCCCCTATGAATCTCTCATAGAGGGCCTAAGAACCTTATTGAAGTGTTAACTTATATGGTGAAATGCTAGCATTACCATTTTTATCTTCTACTTTAAAGAAGTAAGTTCCTTTTTCAGGTTCACATAAAATTCTTCAGAATCTCCTTTTCCATAAAGATCCTTTTTAAGAATTTGCTTTCCGTTTGCCTCGTAAAGGCTGATTACACCATCTACATCCGTTGGTACATCTAGTGATACTTTATATTTCTGTTTTGCGTTTGGAATCACAAGCTTATAGTAATCAACATCACCTTTACCAGTTGATGGATTTAAGTAGCCTGTACCAGTTAATTTCCCACTCTTGTCTTTGCTTAGAGATATAGGTTTTGATGGAACATTATTTTTAATCACAGATCCTTTGTCTTCATCCACTTTATTTCCTGAAGCGAATGTAAACTTGTAATCTTTGAATGATGATGTTCCATAGTAATCAAACAATACAACAAAGTAACCTTTTCCTTTTGAAGCATTAAATGATCCACGTTCTTCATCACCAGAGAAACCGAAATCTGTAATTGTTAATTTACCTTCTTCTTCGACGTCTAATTCTCCATCTCCATCTGTGTCCTCAATGACAAACACAACTGGATCTAATTCTCTTTGAATTTGTTTAGGATATTTACTATTTGTTTTACTTTCCACTGGTTGTACTTGATATCCGTAAATACCATTTGAATCCGGTGTGAAGTAGAACATGTCCATATCTTGCTCTGTTGAGAAGTTACCAGTGATCGTTCCTGGTTTTAACTCTGTAGCTTCTGCATAAACATCGTTTGATTCTTGCTTATCAACTGGTGATTCAGCAACAAACTTGGCAGAGAACGTGTACTCGTTAAAGTTTGGACGATAGTTCGGATCTGCTAACTTAATATAGTATGTTTGATCAGCTTTTAATCCCACATACGTTTTCTCATTCATTGATACTCCAACCATATCAAAGTATTGATTAGACGCTAGCATAATAAAGCTACCTGTTTCAGGATCTTGCTGATAAATTTCAATTCCAGCTTCTGCTCCATTGCTATCATAAGAAACTTCATATAATCCTGCTTTGTCTAGCTCAACAGAATACCAATCTTCATCACCACTATATTGGAAATAGCCTGTTTTTTCTTCATCCAAAGTGTATGGCATTGCTATCTCAGGAACAAGTGAATAATAATCTTCTTGCCCTCCCATTAGTAAAGCCAATAAATCTTCTAAAATACCATTTCGGATACTATCTTTTGTTCTATAAGCTTGTTCCACGTATTCCTCAGTTACTTCCTCTGAGTAATCATATGAAGCTTCAGGGAACTGATCTTCATCAGCTGGTAATACAGCTTTATCAAGTGTTACTTGATAAGGAATGTTTGAAGAAAATCCTCTTGTTAAATCTAGTTCTGAATCTAAATATCCCCACATTAACAATTCAGATAATGGGTTATTCGTTACTTCAAGAATATAAGTAGCTCCAGGCATACCAGTAAATGTGAACGATTCACCTTGTCCATATCCTTTGTCATTTACCGCATCGTAGAGCATCTTCTCTTCGATAACTTCCCCATCCATCTCAAATTTCTCAACCATATAAAGATTTAGGGTAACGTCAATTCCAGGAACACCTGTTGAACTAAATTCGTATGTTTCTGAACTATCACTGCTTTCAGGAATAGAGAACGTGAAAAAGTCACTATCACCGATCGCTAATGGATCAACAGGAACTTCTTCTTCAGCTGGTGTTTCTTCTTCTGAAACGGGTGGTGTTGCTTCAGTGAAATATAGGTTACCTGATTTGTATGGGAACTTTGTAATAGAAGCCATATTTTCTTCAGATAAACCATCTTCTTGTAACTCAGCTACTTTTTCAACTGTTAATGTGTACGTTTGTTTTGCTGATTCACTATATTTTTTCAGTGCATCTTTAACGCCAATCACAACCGTTCCTGCTTCAGGTGCTTTGTATAAGGAAGCCTCTGTTGCACCAACTGTTACATCGTTTACAGTTAGCTTTTCAGCTGCTGCTTCTGTTTCTCCTTCTGGGAAGAAATAAAGCTCATATTCATAGTCATTATTCTTTTTGTAAGGATCTAAGCTTACTTGTACATATTCTCCTGCATTTACAGGCAATTGATAGTAATCTGTTTGATAAAGCTTCGTAATAGCTCCTTTTTGAACAGATTTTCCTTCACCATCAAGTTTTTTTGCTTTTTCTACTAATTGATTCTCTGATACTTTTTGTACTGCTGGTATTTTGGAAGTATCATATTTTAAAGCATTAATAGGATTGATTAAACCAAATCCATAAGTAGTATCATACCCTCTGCTACCTAAATCTGTTGCAGTTGTATTTAGGATGTACTGAACTTGTTGTGGTGTTAATTTAGGATTTTTCGATAAAAGTAGTGAAACTGTCCCAGCTACCACAGGTGAAGCCATTGAAGTTCCATCAAGCTTCATAAATGTTGAACCGCGTTCTGCATCATAAGCTGAGCTATAGATGTCTTGACCTGGTGCAACTACATCAACAGATGAACCATAAGTTGAGAATTCAGCTAGCTGATTTTCTTCATTAGTTGCCCCAACGCTAATAACACCATTGAATGACGCTGGATATTCTAGCATTTCAGAGCCACTATTACCTGCTGCTGCAACAACTGTAATATTTGCTTCAATTGCTTTATCAATTGCTTCTTTAATAATTGGAGAAGGAACTGTTGATCCAAGGCTTAGGTTAATAACTTGTACCTTTTGTTTAACCGCCTCTAAAATTCCTTCTGCAACAGAATAATCACTTGCAAACATTGAGCGATTAAATACATCAATCGATACGATTTGAACATTTGGGTTAACTCCATAGCCACCCACTTCATTGTTCTTCTCAGCAGCAATAATTCCAGCTACATGTGTACCATGTAAATCTGTTGCACCCTTTTTCATAGGATCCATAACATTATAGTTATAAACGATCTTATTCTTTAATTCAGGATGATTTGCATCAACACCCGTATCAACAACAGCTACTTTCACTTTGTTTTTACCTGCTAGTTTTGTAGCATCATCCATTTTAAGATTATCTAAATGATACATCTCAGATCTTTTGGTCCGGTAAACCAAGCTTAGAGATTTTAGCACTCTTAGAAACCGATTGAACATCAGCACGTTTCATATAATCTGCTGCAATTTTATCAAGATTCTTCTTATTCGTTACTCGAACAACGTCATATTGAAGACTGCTTACTTTCTTCACTAAAGTTGTACCCATTTTTTTATGAGTATTAGAGGAAATTCCCTTTTTGTACTTAACGACTAAAAGGTCCTCAAAGTACACTTCATCCTCACCTTTAGATGTTGGAAGAGATTGTACACTTGAATTCTTAAATCCAAGCTTGCTTAATGCTTCGTTATAACTCTTTTGTGCTTGCTCTGGCTGACTCGTCGCATAACTTACCTGACTTTGTCCCACAGAGGAAAAAGTCAAAGCTAAAGCAAATGCCATAACGCCTGCTTTCTTAAAACTTTTCATGTGCCTACCCACTTTCTTTTTTAATACGTCCACTTATTACTTTACGACATAATTCCTTTTTTTCCTCCTTTTTAAATGAGAATTTTTTTCATTTTGGTAAAATGGCACTTTGGGAGGGGGGTGAATCGTTGGTGCTATGGGGTTTGCGGTACTTTTAGACTATTTAATTATAAATTAAGGAAATTGGTGGAGCTTTGTAAATGATGAGGGGGTGATTGTTGATGTTACTATTGGGGGTATTATATAGATTTGATAACTTTTATTAATTTACCTCTTGAGTACGGACATAAATTTTGGTTGGGGTGGGTATTCTATATATGTGTGTGTTACCTTTTTGAGTGCTGGATTATGGCACTCCTTTTTGTATTAATTTTTAAACAATTTCTTCTAATGAAACATTACCATTACCAATAGGTTGAAGTAGAAATGTCTTCATTAATGATCTTGATGCCTGTTCATCTATAACATATGACAGACCTGATTCCTCTGCACCAAGCTAATACTTCTAGTTCGCCTTCATGAAGTTTTCCATATAATTTCTTTACTAGTATCTTATTCTCAACAAAATACAACTGGAAAGTTTCATCAATATATCCGATCTCACTAACCGGAACATAGTAACCTAGTTTCTTTGTTAGCCTATCTACTCCAGCTGTTTTGCTTCCTGTACTTCTTTTAAAGTTCCTATATGCTAAACGAATATTTTTTTCAATTGCCATAATTTCAATAATATGGTAAATATTTTGTCCTTCTTGGCTTTTGGAGTAAAATGTTTCGAAAATACCTTGCATATCATAGAACTCATTTTACCTTTACCTTAGCTTCATACGTTTCTCCAAGTCGCTTACCTCCTCAAATATTTTAAGGAGATAAAACTTTCTTAGTCTTACAAGAACTTTGATAACCGTTTTAAAAGCTATTAATAAGAAGTTGATTAACCTTCTGTTAGACTAATGGCTATCCCTCCACGTTGAAATATGTTAACCCATTGAATAACTTAGATGCTTCCTCTAATCCTGGTTGCTTCTCAACAACTGTAATGTTGTATGGATATTCATAAAGTAAAATCTTACCCATACACATCTAACATTCCCTTAAGGTTATGCACAATTCTACGCATTCATCGTTTAGACTCCTACATTCGGAATTTCCGTCGGTCTCACGGACTTTCGTTAGCATTGTTAAACATTCTCACTATACTTACTCGGACACTAGCAGTATGACTTGCATCGTTCCCCTTGGACCAGCTTTCATCAGCTTTACCTGTTACGGCAAGTTGTCCTACCTTGACATCAGGCCTCTAACACGATAAGTCTTACCCCTTAGTTCGTGCTAGTCGACCTCGTTTGTTCCCTTTAGGACGTTACTCCATCATTTGAAATCATTAACACATTCCCTCACCCATTACTGGATGCGTAATTTTTTCGTTAATAGCGTTATCCACCTTAATTTGACCGTTTTGCAACCTCAACATCTTACCTTGATGGTGTGGGATCATTGGGAGGTGTACATGACATACAATGATAGCATTTGAATTAGACGATATAGCAGACTTGAATACTTCACTACAACTGACAATACTTGCATTCAAACTTCCTACGTGACACACATTGATGTTCGTAGGTTGATTTTTCGTATCTAAGCACAGTTCAACAAAATACTCTTGATCTACTTGATCAAGAAATTGTTTAAATAGCTCATAAGCGTCTTCTGGACTTGGACTTGTAATTCTACGTTTCTTGTAAAGTAAAGATTCCCTTGCTTACTTCACACTCACAATGTTCACTCACTTCGCTGGCTCCTGCTTCTCCTCCTTCACAACATCAACAAATGGCAGCAGTAACTGCTCGGTGTAATCATACTTTCCCATCTCACATTCCTCCTAAAATAAAAATAGCTCTAATCCCTCACAAGGAATTAGAGCTTTATTAGAATAACTAATCTATGAATATAATATATGGTTGAAGTCTTGTTTGTTACGAATTATAAAAAAAGAATGAGAGTTACCATGTTATGATAACTCCCAAATATTTGTATATAAATAATTATTTTTAAGATTCTCCTAGTACAGCACTCCAAGTAGCTCCATCTTCTGTAATTGTCAGAACAGTATTAGCTGCTGTTGTATCATTAATTAAAGCATTTCCTGCTTCATCAACAATTTGACTTAAGTCTATAGTAATAGTTACACCTGTATGTTCAGTACTTGTTGTGTCATCTAAAGTAAATACAATAGTTCCGCCACCACTCAAGTTAGATGCAACTGTTGCCGCTGTTAATTCGCCTGAATTGCCGCTTACATCCCATGCCGATAGTGAATCACTTCCAGTGTTGATTTGTGTTTCTGAACTGCTGATATAAACATTTCCTGCTTCTGTTACTGTTACTGTTACTGATGTTGCAGTTTCTTCTGTAACTTTGTTGGCTACTGCTGGTGCCTCTGTATCTTCTTCATCTGTAGCTGTTGTTACTGAAGTTCCATTTGTTGGTGCTCCTTCATTTCCTGCTCCATCCACAGCTACTACAAAGTAGAAGTATTCTGTACCCGCTACTGCTGTATCATCTGTGTACGTTTGCGTTCCTTCCGCTATATCAGTTGCTACTTCTGTCGCAGTTCCATCCTCAATATCATCTGCTTCAGCTCTTACAATGCGGTAAGATGCAATATCATCTGCCAAACTATCTGTCCATTTAATTGTATTCTCTACTCCACCTGCATTCAATGTGTCTGTATCTGTTGTCGATACGTTCACTCCTGTTACTGCTGCTGGTGCCTCTGTATCTTCTTCATCTGTAGCTGTTGTTACTGAAGTTCCATTTGTTGGTGCTCCTTCATTTCCTGCTCCATCTACAGCTACTACAAAGTAGAAATATTCTGTACCCGCTACTGCTGTATCATCTGTGTACGTTTGCGTTCCTTCCGCTATATCAATTGCTACTTCTGTCGCAGTTCCATCCTCAATATCATCTGCTTCAGCTCTTACAATGCGGTAAGATGCAATATCATCTGCCAAACTATCTGTCCATTTAATTGTATTCTCTACTCCACCTGCATTCAATGTGTCTGTATCTGTTGTCGATACGTTCACTCCTGTTACTGCTGCTGGTGCCTCTGTATCTTCTTCATCTGTAGCTGTTGTTACTGAAGTTCCATTTGTTGGTGCTCCTTCATTTCCTGCTCCATCTACAGCTACTACAAAGTAGAAATATTCTGTACCCGCTACTGCTGTATCATCTGTGTACGTTTGCGTTCCTTCCGCTATATCAATTGCTACTTCTGTCGCAGTTCCATCCTCAATATCATCTGCTTCAGCTCTTACAATGCGGTAAGATGCAATATCATCTGCCAAACTATCTGTCCATTTAATTGTATTCTCTACTCCACCTGCATTCAATGTGTCTGTATCTGTTGTCGATACGTTCACTCCTGTTACTGCTGCTGGTGCCTCTGTATCTTCTTCATCTGTAGCTGTTGTTACTGAAGTTCCATTTGTTGGTGCTCCTTCATTTCCTGCTCCATCTACAGCTACTACAAAGTAGAAGTATTCTGTACCCGCTACTGCTGTATCATCTGTGTACGTTTGCGTTCCTTCCGCTATATCAGTTGCTACTTCTGTCGCAGTTCCATCCTCAATATCATCTACTTCAGCTCTTACAATGCGGTAAGATGCAATATCATCTGCCAAACTATCTGTCCATTTAATTGTATTCTCTACTCCACCTGCATTCACTGTGTCTGTATCTGTTGTCGATACGTTCACTCCTGTTACTGGCGTTATAGCAGGTTGGTCCAAATTTACCGCAGTTGCATCAATAACGTATGTCGCTTTTCCAATTACATTATTATTCGCATCTAACCACTCTAATTCGAGATTAGCTAATAGGAATTTATTTTCCTCTTTGTCATAGATCTTTGTACTTAGTAAGAATCCATTATCTAGTGGATTTACTGTATAGTCTTGCAGGTCATATATAGTATCACTTGATACTCGTACCTTAGTCGCTCCATCAAGCCTCATCAGGTGTATTTACTGCGTATTGTAAATATCCATTACTCGTTGCTACATCAGTTGTATCTAATTTTTCTAACGTAGTTATACCTGTTAATGTAATTGTATTTGTATCGTTATTAACTACACTGTTTAAACCTAACCCAGTTGCTGTTTTATGAGAGATTGGATAAGGAGATTCATCATAAGCTTCTAATAATGCTTGTGGTAAATCTGTATATAATTCTACATCTGATAGTAATCCATTCTTCACTGCATTGTTATACGTTTGAATCGCTGTATTTAACTCTGCTACTGCTTGGTCTACCTCACCTTGTGTTGCGTTTGTGTCAGCTACTACTGCTTCTGCTACTGTAATCGCTCCAGTAAATGCATCTAGTTCTGCTTGTGTTGTCCATTTTGCTGTTGTTAATACATCTGATCCTTCTTCTGATACTGCTACGTTTGTTACTGCTTTTGCCTCATTAACTTTTGTTGTTAATGCTGATGTATCTACACCATCTACGGCTAAAATAACAGCGGATGCATCAATAGTGTAAGTCGAAGTTGCCACTACTTCATCAGTTGCATCTAACCATTTTACAGTTACAGTATTTTTTACAAATTTCTCACCTTCCTGTGCATCTGCATCATAAATTAATTCATTTAACAAGTATCCATTTGTTAAACGATCGTCACCATCTGTTGTAAAATTTGCAAGATTATACGTATTACCACTTGGTAATTCAATCTTCGCTACATCAGAAACCCCTTCTGGACTATTGATAGCGTATAGCACATAGCCATCATCACCAGGAGTACCAGTATTTGTTGATTCTAGTTGAGCTACAGTTGTTCTTCCACTTAACTTAATCGTGTTTGTTTCAACATCAAAACTAGATATTAACCCTAAACCTGCTGCTGTTTTATGTCTGATTGGTAAATTTGCATTATCGTATGCATTTAACAATTGCTCTGGTAATGTGTCATATACTACAACATCCACGCTAGTTCCAGCCTTTTGTGCTGCTGCATAATCACCCATTGCTGTTTGTAGATCAGTTACTGCTTGGTCCACAGCTGATTGTGTTGCTGTTGTATTACCTAATACTGCTTCAGCTGCTGCAATTGCTTGATTAAATGCATTTAGTTCTACTTGTGTAGTCCATTTATCAGTTTTTAGCACGTCTGATCCATCTACTGATACTGCTACGTTTGTTACTGCTTTTGCCTCATTAACTTTTGTTGTTAATGCTGTTTTTGTTACCGCAATTTGGTCACTCGTAGCTTGAGTAACAGTAGTATAAGCTACCTTATTCCCAGCCGAATCTCTTACTACAACATTAAAGTAATACGTAGTTCCTGCAGTTAATCCTGTAACATTCAACGTGTTTATATTTAGCGTTCCACCTGAGTTTATAAGCGTACCATTTGCTTCAGCATTAGCTACTGAACCAATATTATTTGATGTTGAACTATAAACGTAATATCTTAGGTCTGATTGAGAAGTTACATTATCAGTAGCCTTAGTCCAATTCAAATTAAGTGATGTTTGAGTAACTGATGCCGCTGTGATCGTACCAGTTGCTCCAGCAACAGGCGTAGTTTGGTCACCACTAGAACCCGAGCCACCACCAGAACTCACCGGCGGCACAGTAGTATTATTCGGCACCTCAACCCCATCCGAATCCTCAACTCTACCTTTATTATCAACAACAATCTCATCTGTTACTGACTTATCCTTCTCAATCTTCTTAACAACTGCATTCTCTGCAACTGAAATTGCAGCATTACTATTATTAATTTTTACAAGCGTAGAAGATAAATCCCCTTTTAACAGAACCAGAGAATTTTTATCTTTCGTCTCAACTTGAAGAGATTGTAATAATGCACCATTTTCTGCATCAATTGTTGCTTTAGCATTAAGAATCATCTCTAATACTTTAGCGCTTGCACCTAATTTAACCTCTGCACCTAGTCCGCCTACTGTTACCTTAGAAGATGATAGATCTCCATTTAAGGAAACAACTCCAAGACCTTGAGGAGGCTAATTACTAGGGATGGGATTTTCACGCCAGTTTCTGCTGTGATATTTGCACTTTGATTAAGCACTAGTTCACCAATGATGCTAGTTTTTCCAAGGATCAATTGGATAGGTACTGGAATATCTAAGATGCTTGCTATCCCTTTAGTTGTTGATACAACTTTTTGTTCCTCAACTTTGACACTTCCTGTTACATTGACGTTTGTTAATGTAACTTTACCAGCGGAACCGTCTACACCTCTAAGAATGATATCTCCTTTTACCTCAAGGTTCTTCAACTCAATGAATGTACCTTCAGCAACTGTAACAACGATATCTTTTTCAATTGTTTGAACTTCATCTTCTCCGTAAACAGTCGGCTTACTGGCATCTGTTGAAGTTGCTTCTACATTAATTGTAAAACCACTTTCAATTACTTCTTTGGCTTCTTTTAAAGAATCAGCCATTTTCTTTAATTCTGGGTATTTTCCTGGGTGAAGTTTGTTTCCTTCTGCTTTGATCTCAACAGCTCTTTTTTCGAGACGGTCTAATTTTTCGAAGTTTTCTTCAGCTTCTGCAACTTTACCTTCTTCTAACTGTCGAGTGATAAGATCTTGTAAAGTGTAGCGTGAAACTTCATAGATCACTGATTCTCTAGCAATCTTTGCATCTAGAAGGAATTTACCACGTACTAATTCACGGTTTTGTTCACCGTATACTTTACTAAAAACACGTTCTGCTCTATTAATATCTGCTGATAATTCATGGTATGTTTCAACCATATCTTCATCAATAACATCTTCGTTTATGTATTGTGTTAATTCATTTGTTTTAGCAATTAGTGCATCTCCAACTTTAATTGCGTCAATTAATCTTGCTGCTTTTGACTGAGTATTTTTTGCTGCATCTAACTGAGCAACAAGAGCACTTTTATTTGAGGATACGTTCGCAAGTGCTTTTTCAGCTACTTCAATATCCTTCTTCGCTTTGTTATAAGCACTGATGAATTCCTTAGAAAGGCTGATACTTTTTACTTTACTTAGGTCGTAGTATCCTTTTAATTGATTGGAAGAATCATAGGCTTGTTTAACTAGCTTTGAAACATCAGTTGCTGCAGATGCATCAGCTGGTCCAGCTGCTACAAATGCTGCCCCTGTTAAAGCGGTAACCGCTGCTGCTTGCATAAGTTGTTTTTTCATTTTTTTCTTTTTCTTCAAAATAAACACTCCTATACTAGTATTTTCCACCTAGTTATATTACCACATTTATACAATAAGTGTGTAATAATATGTATTTTTCTTGAAGAAAATTGGTAAAATTGTGTTTTAAAGGGGTTTCCCACTAACATTTATAGTAAAAAAGGATTATTCACAACTAACTTCTTAATCATTCCATCTAGTAAGTAACTATCTCTCAGTAAATAATCAAAACTAAAAAACTATATTTTAATTTGCTCATAGGTAATGAAACCTATTTTCCATTCTCTGCAAATTAAGTTAGAATACAAATATAGACATATTTTTAAAAGGAGCTCAAGAATGAATTACCATTTGAACATAGTGAAATTTATTTAGACCACAAATCAGCCTTTATCAACTACAGAAAGCAGAAGCTATCAAAGGAGTTTTCCCCAAACTGATTTTGCTATATGTTTTATGCTTAATCACTTATGCAACCAGTACATATTTCGGAATCGGAACGGAAACTTATTCTGGAAATATTACAAATTATACGTTATCAGAATATGAATCTGGCAAACTTCTATTACTTGGCGGAAAGCTTATTTCTAGCATTCTGTATCCAACCCTTTTTATCTGGTTTGCCTCCATATTTTTTTGGATCTTTCTAGAAATCCCTTATATAAAAGTAGTCATCGTGCAATCGTTTGGATTTGCTTTTCTACTACTTGGACAAATTGTAACAATGCCAGTTTTGGTTTTACTTGATCTAAATCTGGTAAGCAATCCTTTTTCTTTTGGTGTACTTAGTCAATACGCATTTGAACATGAGTATTGGAACTCTTTTTTCGGTTCCATCACATTGTTTCATCTAGTAGCATTAATGCTTCAATACTATTACTTAGCATCTCTTAGTGAAAAAAATAGATATGTTGCTCTTACTCTTTTGATTTTGTTCTACCTAATATCTTGGCTACTAACAGGGTTAATGGCATTCATTAAAATCCCTGTATTATTCTAAGGAGGTGGAAGATATGAAAAGATGGGTAAGTATTGTGTTAGCAGTTATTGTGATCGGATTTATTGGAACAAACGTTTATTTAATTTTTAAAGAAGATAGTAAGGTTCAGCATACCGTTCATGTTGAAAAATGGTCTCGAGTACAGGAACGAGACATTGTTGAGACGTTTGAAACAGATGGGATCTTGGTCCCGAAGGAAGAACAGGATGTATATCTTCCACTGGAAAACATTGAATTTCAGCAATTTCTTGTAGAAGAAGGAGATGAAGTGGCGATCGGAACTCCTTTATTTTTATATACATCACCTGAAATCGATTCTTTGAAAGAAACGCTCGAAACAGAAATCACACAGGTTGAGGGTGAAATAGAAGGTGTTGAAGACTACATCGACTCTCTAGAAGACTATCAAAGCTCCATCCCTACTACCACATCTGAAATAGAGGTAGACTCTATTCTGGAAGATGGATTAAAGATTGATGTACATGCATCCTCTGAAATGATTGAAAGCACAATTGAGCAGGAAATTTATAAGCAGGAGCTTGAAAAACGAAAGCTTGAAGAACAAAAGACGAAGTACGAAAATCAGTTAGACAACATTAATGAACAAGAAAATTCGGCCTCTATGGTCAGTAATATCGACGGAGTTGTTGTTGAAGTTAATAAAAATCTCGGAAACCCTATTATTACAATCGCATCAAATGAATTAGCGATTGAAGGAGAATTTTCAGAACAGCAACTAAAAAAAGCTGAAACTGGTATGAAATTGACTGCAACTGCTTCTGGCGAGAACAAGAAGCTCGAAGGAACACTTGATAAAATCAATCCATATCCAGTCAATGAACCAGCAATTGACAAGGAAAATGCGTATAACTTTGTTGCAAGCATTCTTGAACAGCCAGAAACAGCACCAATCGGGACAAAAACAACGGTTTCTGTTGTAACGGCAGAAGCAATTGATGTACCGGCAATACGTGATGGAGCGATTCATGGAAAGAAAACTTCTTATGTTTATCAGTTAAATGAAGATGGACAAATTAAGAAGAAAACGGTTGAAAAAGGTTTGAGTTTTGATGGTTATACGGAGATTGTTAAAGGTTCTGACATTGGAGAAGTTACGATGCTCAGTCCAGAGAAATCACCTCAAACTAACACTAGCTTTGTAACCGAAATGAAGCCGAAGCAGATTACAAAGGCCGCTTTGAAGGACTTTACTTCTCGTGAAGTATGGAAATATATATTGATTGGTTTGGTTGAGAGATAATTAGAAAAACCCGAGTATGTAAGAGATACTCGGGTTTTAGTTTTTGAAGTGCAAAATTAGAAATAATTTTACTATTCGCACTTAGATTAGCAAAAATGCTTGGAACATTGTGACTCCAAGCATTTTTACATTATTTTGCATAGAACTTTTACTAAATTTCAAAAGATAAACGGAAAAATTCCGTCTAAATAGAGAAATACCAGCATTTTTCACAAAATAAGGGGAATTACTCCGCTTATATCGGCCTTTTAAGCATCTATTGTATACTA
Organism: Metabacillus endolithicus; assembly: GCF_023078335.1. GTDB lineage: Bacteria > Bacillota > Bacilli > Bacillales > Bacillaceae > Metabacillus > Metabacillus endolithicus. Next base: position 2,091,675 of record NZ_CP095550.1, read on the forward strand.
TAACCGGAATTTTTCCGCCTATTAATTGCTGTATTTCTTCGAAAAAATCAACAATGAATAACATCAGAGAGTCTTAACTACCATAACCCTGCCACTTTCAGTACATCAATCTCCTCGCACACTGACACTAATTTTGCCATCCTGTTAAAAGAATGCTAATTAAGCTTTTGTACTCGAAAACCGAATTACTTAATAGTAGAAACTCAGGTTTCTTATTGGTTATGATTCAGCGTGTAACAATCACCCGAACTTCTTTCTCAACTTCTTCCAATGTTTCCTCAATCATTACCGGCAGTAACTCATATCCACCTACCTGCTTAATCGCATCCGCTCTACCTTTCAGACGTTCTAAGACAGATAAATTTGCCTCAGCCTTCACTAACTGATTTTCGGCAGTCAATTTCCGCATTACTTCTATTAATCTAAGCTGCGAAACTTCATAAATTGTCCGTTCTACGGCAATTTTTGCAGGTCTAACATAGGTAGTATTTAATGCCTGTCGATTTGAAGCTCCACCAACTTGTCCAATTTTCACTTCCGTTAAGCGAAGCTGTGCTGTTAGTTGATCATATTGGCCGTCCACTACATAAAGATCTCCATTGTTAATCGCTTGGTTATATCTATTTAGTAAACGGGTTAACAACGCACCCTGTGTCTCAGCTTCACTTTTTCTTAAGTCGGCATTTATTTTACTAGGTAGCGATTGATATCCACCTGACTGCTTAATGCCAATTGCTCTTTTCTTTAAACGCTCAAGCTTCTTTGTTTCACTGATGGCTTGGTTTTCATTTCCCTCATTAATAGTTGATTGAATCGCATCTAATAGACGATATTGTGAAACCTCAAAAATCGTTCTTTCTACCGCAACTTTCGCAGGCCTTACATACCGTTCATTTAAGTTAGCACGATTAGAGGAACCTGAGACTTTACCAATTTTCATTTCTACATTTTTCAATCTCTTAGTTAAAGAGTCATAGAGTGTATTTACCTTATTAATATCTCCAGCTTCAATCGCTTTGTTATAAGCTGCTAACTGCTGAAGTAATTTTTCCCCTTCAGCTGAAGCAGAGCCATTCAAACCAAAGAAGCGATCAACTCCGTTCGCCATTCCTTCAGCAAGCTTTTCTTGATAGGCATTTGTTGATAGCTTTTGATCTTCCTCTGGATTTGACATAAACCCTACTTCTGGAAGAACAACAGGTTGTTTTGCCCAGTTAAAGCCCGTGATATCAGTTCGCGGTGATAAACCGTCGCCATTCGCCTTATTGGCACTGGTTGACTTGATCACTTCATTAATCATGTGAGTGGCTGCTAGTTTACTTTTTTCATTGATGCTTTTTGTATATGAGCCTGATGGATATAAAACATGAATACCTGTTATATTTCTGTTTGTGCTTCCATCTGCATGAACTCGGATTGTTAAATCTGCACTTTTTGCATTACAAAACTGTGCGCGATCCACATTGCTTAAATTCACATCATGATGTGTTCTTGTCATATATACCTGATAGCCTCGTTCTTTTAACTTCTCTTCTAGCTTTTTAGAGATTTCTAAAACTAGCACATATTCTGGCTTTTTCGTTGAAACGCCTTGTGTACCTGAAGATACTTTAGCTTTCATTGTTTTAGACCCTGGTGCGTTTGGTTCTTTCGTATTATTACCTTTTCGTTGATGACCTGGGTCAATACAGATAACCTTAGATTCAGCGGCTTGTGCTTTAGAATTTGGATGAAAAATACCAACCACTAATATTAGTCCAAGTATGATGTTTACTATCTTTTTATTCATTTGTTCCCCTCCGAACTTTCATATCCAACTATATTATCGGCAAAGGAATGTTGATATTTAGTGCTTATGTAAAAAAATTACAACAAAAAACCAAGCCCTAGTTCTAATGAGCAAGGCTTGGTTAAGAACTACATTATTCAGCTACATCCGTAATACGACCTTCAATCACCGGTTCAACCGTCACAAGATTCGCCACATAATCTCTTAAGTTCTCCCAATCAGATAAACCTAAGTCTGTTACGCGTCCTGCAGCGTATGCATCAGCGAAGACTGTATAGCCGTCTCCACCTTTTGCTGTGAAGGCATTTGTTGCGATTGCGTATTCTTTTGCTGGATCAAGTTGAACGAAGTTACCTTCCGTTTCTTCTACTTCTACTGTTACGATACGCTCACCTTTTGGCTTGCTGCTATCATATGTGAATTTCATGCCTGAAACATGTAAGAATCCACCGCTTTCGTTTGGTGCTTGTCCTACGCTGTGTTCAAGGGCAGTTAAGATTTCCGCTCCAGTTAGGTTCATTGTTGCTAGTGTGTTTCCAAATGGTAATACGGTTAACACATCACCTAACGTAATTTCACCCGCATCAATAGAAGCACGAATTCCGCCACTATTTTGCATCGCAATGACTGTATTTGGCTTAAATTGTTTCGCTTTAGCTAGCATACCATCTGTGATCAAGTTACCTAATTCTGTCTCACTGTTACGTACACTTGGTGCTGTTGGATCTTCAGCTGTTGTCCGTGGATTTGATAGTTCTTTTGCTGCTGTTGCACCTGTTGAAGTGTCTCTGATTGTAGCGATTTGATCAGAATATTTCTTCAGCAATTCTGCTGCTTCTGCATTTTCTTCTTTATCAGCTACTTTAATTAGCTGAGCTGCTTCATTTGTAATGATACCTTCATTATTAAATTCAACATCTACAGTACCTAGATATTCACCGTATTGGCTAGCTTGAACAATTAAAGTTGGGTCCTTTTCTACACCTGCTTCGTCTTTGTTAACAACAGTACCAGTGTCTAGCTTCGTATGACTATGACCACCAACAATAATGTCAATACCATCTACCATTTTCGCAAGCTCAAGGTCATTATCATATTCTACATTGTCATCATAGCCGATATGTGTAATCGCAATAATCTTGTTAATTCCCTGCGCTTCAAATGCTGCAACTGCTTTCTCAGCTTCAGCAATGTAATCTTCAAAAACAACACTACCTGGGCTTGAAATATCCGCTGTTTCTTCTGTAGTTAAACCGAAGAAACCAACTTTTTCACCGTTAACTTCTTTGATAACACCACTATAAGCTTGACCATTAGCAGGCTCTTCAGTAATTTCATCATGAAATAGATCCTTCATGTTCTCATCCGCTGAAAAGTCAACGTTCGTGCTAACAAATGGGAACTCGGCACCTTTCACAAAATCAGCTAATGCCTTATGTCCTTCAGGGCTTGAACCCAGGTCAAACTCATGGTTACCAAACGTCATAAGATCATATTTTACTAGATTCATAAATTCAAGGTCTGCTTGTCCTTTGAATTCATTGAAGTACAGAGTTCCAGAGAAAACATCTCCTGCGTTTAGTAAAAGTGCTTCTGGATTTTCCGCTCTTACTTCATTCACAGCTGTTACAAACTTTGCGATGTTTTCGATGTGTGCATGTGTATCATTTGTATGCATAAGAGATAATTCAAATGGAAGCTTTTCTTTGATCTTGTCTTTACGTTCTTTTGCTTTTTGCGCCATTTCAGGTAGATTCGGGTACTTACCTGGGTGTAATTTATTTCCTGCTTCTTTAATCTTAACGGCTCTTGTTTCTAAGCGATTGAGCTTTTCGTAAGCAGCCTTCGCTTCATCTATTTTATTGTCTACTAATAATTGATCGATTTGATTTTGTAGGGTATGCATAGAAACTTCGTAAATAACCGTTTCTTTTGCAATTTTTGCATCTACTAAAAATGCGTCGCGAATCACTTGTCGATTTCCTTCACCATACACCTTACTGAATACTCTTTCCGCTTTGCTCATTTGTAAGGATAATGCATGATACGCGTCAACAAGCTCTGTATTTAATGTATCAGCTTCAACAAGTCCGTTTAACGTCTCTTGTAATGCTTGTAGATCTTGTCCAGTTTTAATTGCATCAATGATTCTAGCTGCTTTTAACAATTTATCTTTGGCTACATCAAGCTGCGCTATTAGATTTTTCTTTTCTGAACCATCTTTTAGTTGCTGCACCGCTTTTTCAGCTTTTTTAATATCTTCACTTGCTTTTGCATATGCTATAGAAAAGTCCGTTGATATCGCAACGTTTTGTTGATTTCTCACATCATAAAACTTTACTAGCTTATTCGCTGAAACATGCGCCTCTGCGACAACGCTTTGAACGTTTGTTGCTGCCTCCGCCTGTGGACCTGCCGCGACAAAAGCTGCTGTGACAATTGCTGAAGTAGCTACTACTTGTGATACTTTTTTTGTTTTTTTCATTAAAAAAAGCTCCCCTTTTTCATTCGTTTGATAAAAAACAGCCACAATCAAAAACTGGAGAAGACGTTATCCTTCATCCCAAAATGAGTATAGTATACAACTTACTAGTTTACTAGTCATAAGTTAGAAAATATATCTTACTTTTTACTTACTATTTTGAAATTTATTTTGGTTTTCTTATGAAAAATGAGAGGAAAGCAACAAGTAAGAGCATGTCGAAATAAAACCTTTCTATCTACAAAAACACATAGCATTCGCTCCAGTTTTTTACATTTTTTTCATCTAGTAAACTTTATACTAGACAAAAAGAATCTAATAATTAGTGGGTGAGAGTATTGAAGAAAATCGGGATAATTTTACTTTTTGTGATCGGATGTTTTTTAGGATTCCAACAACCAGCGCAGGCAGCAGGAAATGACCAATTTATCATTATTAACAAAGCAACTAACAAACTAGCATTTTTTGATAACTGGAAGCTTGTAAAAGTATTTGATGTAGCAACTGGAAGAAAGGACTCATACACTCCTGAGGGCAGATTTAGAATTGTGAATAAAATCAAAAATCGTCCTTATTATACGAAAAACATACCTGGCGGAGATCCGCGTAACCCATTAGGAGACCGCTGGCTTGGATTAGATGCAAGAGGTACATATGGAACAACATATGCGATTCACGGTAACAGTAATGAAAGCTCGATTGGAAGATATGTTAGCTCTGGTTGTGTGAGAATGCACAATAGCGAAGTACGCTGGCTATTTTCGCAAGTTGAATTATACACAACAGTTGTGATCACAAATTCAAGTTCATCTTTTGAAGAGCTTGCAGTGAAGCATAACTATTTATCTCCAGATGTACTCAATAAAGTGAATGCTCAAAAAGCAGGCAACGCCCTTCTTAATGAATTATCAAATTACCAAGCAGCAATGAATGCTGGCTCTGTTACAAATATGAATAGCCTATATGACCGTTTTACTAAACAATTAAGAGCAACAGAAATCGCAATTGGAAAAGTTAGTGGAAAAAGCAACCGTGATCAGCTTGAAGCAACCTATGTTCGCCCTGCTAAAGTAGCTGTGGAACGAACCATTTATGAAATATCTCAATATCGACTATTAAAGACCGTTGAGGAGCACCTTTCAAAAAATAAATTAACACATGCAGAAAATGAGATCGCAAAGCTAGCAGGCTTAAAACGACGCGCTATTGCCATCAAAAATGCTGGTAATTATGAAGCGCTAAACCCTAAAATTGGCCGATCACTTCAATCTCTTGAAGCAACTGTTCAAGGCACGATTACACAAATATCTCTTACCCACTTTAATCAAGCCATCGGTAGTGCCAACATAGCGAATGTGAATAATCTATACGATTCCTTCACACGCAAAATTAGAACAACAGAGGTAGCAATTGGTCAGGTATACGGAAGCGCCAATCGTAAAGCACTTAATGATCAATACATCACTCCTGCCAAAATCGCAGTGGAAAGAACCATTTATGAAGTATCGATTTATCGCCTATTACTAAAAATTGATGTGTTAATCTCATCTAATAAAATCGATCAAGCCAAGAGCGAGCTTTCAAAACTAGACCGACTCAAGCGCCGTGCGATCGAAATTAAGCAAGCAGGCGGCTATAGAAGCCTACCAGGTCGTATTTCTTCAGACCTAACTAAGCTAGAAGAAAACTTACGAGCAAAACTATAGAAACCATAATAAGGTGACTCATATATCGTGTGTATGAGTCACCTTTTTTATGCCTACCCCTCCTTTTTCCGGTCGTAGTACGGAATCATCGTATACTTAATAGCAACAGCTAAAAAAATCAAAGCAAAGCACTGAAGATATTCATTCAGCTCAAACATCACTTCTTCTTTAAACATAAATACATCTAAAAGGATCGCAGAAAGAAGTAAAGCACCTGAAATACTGCTAAGGTAAAACAAAAATCTTGAGAAGATTCGCATGTTTTTTTCATCCCTTTTCTCTAAGTTAGAGGTTTTTTCTACAGAATAGCCCTTCACTAGTTGATCTATACAGATCTCCTTATTGAGAGTAAGAATTCTATACATGAAAAAAAATTGGATAAGTTGCAAAAATGCCCATTGAAATTGCAAACTATCCAGAAGTTGCAAAGGAAAAACTAAAGTCGCAAAGAAACTAGGAATAGTTGCAATCCCCTGCTTCCCACCTCTTTCTACTCAGAAAATTTGCTAGGCACCATTGACTAATTCCGACAAAATTAGCCGAATTCTCCAGTTATAATGAATGAGTTGTAACAAAACAATTCATTATCCGGGAGGAAAGCACGTGAAAAATTTCTTTAGTAAATTTGTTATTCTTGTGATTGCTCTAACCATTGGGGTAACAACACAAGCATCCGCTGCAACTAGTGTCGCTTACAAAGACGCAGACAAAAGTGGAAAAGTCTTAACTGAACTTCGTTTATCGTTTGAAGACTCGATTGATGCTGGAAACCTAGAACTTATTGACTTATCTTATGATGACTACTCAGCAGCGATCAAAAAGACAGAACGAGCAATTGGTAAGGTGTCAGGAAAAACAAACCGCCGTGCCTTACTAGAAAAGTATGTAACACCAGCCAAAATTGCTAGAGAAAGAGTGATTTATGAAGTATCACAGCTACGCTTACTACATATTATTCTTGGACTACAAAGCTCCAACCAATTTGCAGAAGCTGAAGCAGCTTTCCAAAATCTTGAGCGCCTTAAAAAACGTGCAGTAGAAATTAAAGAAGCAGGCGGATATGAGCAGCTGCCTGAAGAAGTTGCCTTAACATTAGACTATTACGAAGAAACAGTAGTAGAAATTTTTGAATCCTATAAAAATGGCGATCAATTAAAGCTATTAATTAACCTTTTATCTACTTACGGTTATTTAAACTCCAGCAGCCCGAACGAGTATTTTATTCTAGGTGCTGATCCAGAAGTAGAAAATGGGTTCTGGTTAGGCTATCAGTCACCAACTTACGGTGATGATGTTTTCATGGCAACACTAAAAAGCTTTGACGGAACAAAAGCAACCTTTGAATATGACCTTTCTTGGGACGATAGCGATGAAATCAGAACAGGCGAAATCTTCTTTGAAAATGGCGTGATTACTTTACACTATCTTGATTTTGAAGGTAATGATGTGGCTGTGGAGTTTACGTTATATTAATAGAAGCAGAAGAAACCTGTTCCAGTAGCGGAACAGGTTTCTATTTTATCTATATTCGCTAACAAGTTCACCGTCAGCATTATATAACAATGCAGCATCTCCATTATTATTCCACATATAGCTTGTTGTCCATAGTTGTTCATAAGCGCCATCATAAGCATCTGGACCTGATAGGACAGCTATGTAGTAGCCAGCTTCCATTGTTGAGCCTTCTGGAAAATCATAGCGTTGATTGCCTTCTTCACTGATTAAGTACCAGCCTGAAATATCAACTGTTTCGTTTGTATCATTCATAACAGTAACAGACTCCCACTCCAGGTCAACATCTGAAATATAAATGCCTCGTGGTGTAATAATGCCTGCTAAATAGTCTTCTGTATACCTTAAGTCAAAATCAACAGCTTCTGGAAGAGCTTCATATCCACCAGCCTTCTTAATTTCTACAGCACGTTTCTTTAATCTCTCCAACTTTTCAAGGTTTGCTTTAGCTTTCTCTACATTATCTTCGTAAACTTGATTTTCAATAATCAAGAGTAATCTATACTGAGAAACTTCATAAATAACACGCTCTCTTGCAATTTTGGCTGGTTTAACATATGTATTATTTAAATAGTCACGATTTGATTTACCTGACACTTTTCCAATTGAAAGCTCAGTCTTTTTAATCTCATTTGATAGTGCATCATATTGACTATCAATTGTCCTAATTTCACCTGAAGCTATTGTTTCCTCAAAAGTTGCTAGCCTTTCTAATAATCTTTCACCATTGCTTTTTGCTTGATTCGCTGCCGTATTTGCATATGTCGTGCTTACAGTACATGTGATAAACACAACGGTCAGCATAAAAATAAACTTCTTTAACATAATATCCTCCTTAAATCCTATTACATTTTTACCTTATTATCCTAACATAAAAATGAATTTTTAGCATATTTTAGTAGATTTAAGAGTGATAAGTACAGAAAAAAGAAGAGCACAACCTTTTGTACCCTTCTCCATATGGTCTACTTATAATAATCCAAAACTCCCAATAAAATTGCTTCCGCTGCATTATCACGGAATTGGCTCGTTTTTAGTCTAGCTGCTTCAGCTTCGTTCGAAATAAAACCAAGCTCAGCCAGTACGCTAGGCATAGTCGTATACTTAATTACATAGAAACCAGCATCTTTTACTCCGCGATTTCTAGTACCTAGCTTTTCTATTAATCTAGTTTGGATTTTTTCTGCTAACTTTTTACTCGCAGCACTTTCATAATTTCCGTTCCAATATGTTTCTGTTCCATTAGCCGATTCGCTAGTGGCAGCATTAATATGCAAGCTGATGAAGATATCAGTTTTCGCATTATTTGCAACCTTTGCCCGATCTTGCAGTTCCAAGAACGTATCATCTTTTCTTGTCATGACGACCTTTGCACCCTCAGCTTCAAGCAACTTCTGTACCTTTAAGCCAACATCCAGCACAATATCCTTTTCTTTAAGGCCAAAACCTACAGCACCGGAATCCTTACCACCATGACCAGGGTCAATGCCAATTACTTTACCCGATAACAAGGCGTCTCCTGTTTCTTGAGAAGAACCGATAACAAGATAGTTTTTATGTACATAACAAACGGTACCATTCACCTTAATTTGTGCCCAATCACCAACAAACTTATATACTGTTACACTATCTCCATTATAAAGCTTGCCGACAACATCTGAGTCTAATGACGGCTCTGAACGAACATTTAACGCACTAGCTGTGACTACTGCTTCAACTGGAGATGAACCTGAGTTTCCACCAGCTGAATAATCTTTCTTCAGCTTTTGTTCAGTTTGAAGTAAAGATTGTGTAATAGAGGTTGGTACGTTTGCATAATTACCAGCTTTTTTAATTTACTGCTCTATTTTTCAACCTTTGTAAAACAGCAAAATTGCTATTTGCTTGTGTTAATTTCCCTTGAGTAATGTACGTATTGATTTTGTTTAATAATCGAAATTGAGAAACTTCGTAAATAACGCGTTCCTTAGCAACTTTTGCAGGTGTTATGTAATAATCAAGAAGAATACGGCGAGATGTTGATCCGTACACTTTACCAATTGTTGCTTCCACCTTTTTTAACTGTGTGGAATACTTATCATATTGACTATTAATCTCACTGATTTGTCCTTTATTAATAGCGGACTCAAACTGTTGCATATACTTACGAAGTGTATCACCGTTTGTTACACTATCAATTAAATAAGCAGCACGAAGACGATATACATTAGCTGCATTTAATCTTTTTTGTAAATCGCTTTTTCTAGAATCACTTAAGTTATAAATAGCTGTTTGCGCCTCATTTATAGAAGCTTTTGACTCGTCATAAACGGACATAAACGAGGAGGAAATGTTAATTTGCTTTGACGAAGTAAGATTATAATACGATTTTAAGGCTTCTGCATCTTCTTCCGCTTCACTGACTAATTTCTCTACCGAAGAATATGAAGTTGCCGCCGATACATTTGATGGAGAAATGTACCCAACTACACATAACAAGACTGTAAGAAACATAGCCGTGATCATATGTCGGTTCTTCACGCTTTCAAACTCCTTTCAATCTGTGATTAGAATAATATACCAATGTGTTTATTTTACTAGAAAAATGGACAATTTTATATGAAAATTGTAGAAAAGTGTAGGTTTTTAGGTAGGTATTTTGAACGATTTTTAACAAAACGAACCCCTAGGAGATTATTTTTATGTTAAGAGTCTTGAAAATGAAATATTTCTCTCAAAAACTCTTAACATTTTTAGGAATATTCTGTAAAATATTCCTAGTAAAAAATAATTAGATACACAGGAGAAAAGCTATGATTAAGTTAAAGATTTATTTTCTTAAATTACGGATTTATATCTTAAGAAAACAAATGGTCTCTACAGGAATGAATAAAGGGCTTAATCATCCAACTACTCTTAAACATAGTCAAGAGCTAGATTATCTTTTAAATACATATCGTTATTATAAGGAAAAATAAAATAGGGCAATTCTTAATTAAAATAAGAATTGCCCTAAGCGGGACGCAGGGACAGGTTCTTTGTCCCAAATGGGACAAGGAACCTGTCCCTTAGTTTGCCTTAGTTTGCAATATGCAAGATTGTTACATGGTCATGGTCAACGCCAACACCAGAGTAACTAATGTCATTTTGGAGTAAAATTTCTCTGTTTTGTGAGCTGTTTAGTAATTCTGATACAGTTTTACGTGCAGATCCCCAATTCTTGGCGATATTAACACCGTAGCTTCCACCGCCTGATGTTAAGCCGTAGCGTTCTAATAGGTCTTCAATTGACCCATATTTTGAAGAATAAAGAGAAAAATAATTACTTACATACATATCATTGGATTTCTTTCTTGCTACTGCACTTAGCTTTTTATGTATTGGTAATGGTTTAATTCCCGACTCGTAGCGTTCCATGTTAACTAGCAATAACACATCAAGCTCGTAATTGTTAATTGTAAAGCTTACCGATGGATCTGGAATCGCAAACGTATTATTTTTTAAAGGTACTTCAATACTTTCCAACTGTTTATTGATTGATCCTGGTACTGCAGCATAATTACCAGCTTTCTTAATTTCAACTGCTCTTCTTTTTAAGCGATCAAGCTTCTGTAAATCACTATTTACTACGCTTACCTTGTTCGCGATTGCATTTTTCCCAATTCCCTTAAGTAAGCGAAATTGAGACACTTCATAAATAACACGCTCTCTCGCAACCTTTGCTGGTCTTACATATTTTGCTTGTAAAGATTTACGTGTACTAGATCCAGATACTCTTCCGATAGCTCTTTCTGTTTTCTTAATTTGATTAGACAGGGCATCGTACTGTGCATCAATATCATAGATTTCGCCACTGTTAATTTTTTTATTAAAATCATTTAACAAATAAAGAAGATACTCCCCTGCATTAACAGCAGTTCCCTTTGATGATGCCTCAGCCTTACCTGGAGTGTAAAGAGTTAGAATTAGAACTACACTTAAAACCAAACTAAATGCGATTTTCGAAAATCTCATTCACTTATCCTCCTATTTTTTACATTTATACCTGACCTATCCAATTATCCTATTATTGTCATATATGTGTCTAGAAAAATTACAACCTGTAAATCTTAAATCCCAGTAATATCAAGGGTTCTAGCGTATAAAACACAACTTTTTTATCAGATAAAAAAGGGGTTGAAAGGCCTAAAGGACTAAGATTCTTTTTTAGGAGTTAAGAAAGAACTGTTATTCGGTCGACAAAATTCGCATACATAGGATCCGCAGGACAAGCGGTCCGATCCCTTGCCCCGGACCGAGGGACAGGTTCCTTGTCCCGTTCTCATGGGACAGAGAACCTGTCCCTTTGGACCTTCAGGGACACAGAACCTGTCCCTCTGTCCCGCAGGTCCTTCGTCCCATTTCCAATAAAACCCCCTGGAAAATCCGTTTCATTTCCTTTACCATAGTCCATGGATATCAATTAAGGGGGTATTCTTTTGACACTAAAGAGAAAACTAGTAAACACACTACTATTAGGTACAACATTATTAATGGCTCCAGTTGTAACAAATGCATCTCCAGGTGGATTGGATTCGAACGGTGGTCATACTTGTCGTACCAACTGTTCACAGTACGGCCTAGAAAACGGTGAATATCACTATCACAGAAATGGTGAGATTGTTAAGGTTACTACTCCAACTACAAACACATCTACAAAAAATACGAGCAATGTAGCTTACCAAGATGCTGTAAATCATGGTAAGGTCCTCAATTCCAAATTATCAGCTTATCATCAGGCAATAAATAGTGGAGATATTGCGAAGATAAATGGACTATATGATGCTTTTACGAAGCAATTAAAATTAGTAGAGTCAAAGATTGGTAAGGTATCTGGTTCATCTAATCGCTCAAGCTTAAATGAGCAGTATGTAAGACCTGCAAAAATTGCGATTGAAAGAACAATTTATGAAGTGTCACAGTACCGTTTGTTAAGTGTTATTAGTGCAGATATTGCAAATGGTAATATTGAAAAAGCTATTTCAAATACAGAAAAGCTTGAGCGTTTAAAGGATCGAGCTGATGAGATTAAAGATGCTGGTGGCTATCAACAGCTGCCAAGTGGAGTGAATAAATCATTACGTGCTTCTGAGGCTAACCACCAAGGAAATCTTCTTACTCATTTACTTGCAACATATAATGAAGCAATAAATAGCGGTGATATTTATGAAATTGACTTCCTTTATGATCAATTTACAAAGCAGTTACGCATCACTGAATTAAAAATTGGACAAGTTTCAGGTCCGAATAATCGTACAGCGTTAAATGAAAAATATATTACACCAGCCAAAATCTCAGTTGAACGCACGATCTACGAGGTTTCACAGCTTCGTTTAATGTACGTGATCGTTGACTTAATTGAGAGTGGTCAAACAAGTGAAATTGACTCGAAATTTAAAGTATTAGATCGTTTAAAAAATAGAGCAGATGAAATCAAGGATGCAGGTGGCTACAAAGCACTTCCTTCTATTATTAAAGAAGATCTAGAAGGCTTTGAAGGAGAGTTAAGAAATCCTCAAGATTTTTCAGATGCAGGACTTTTTGAAGCTCATTTCATTGATGTTGGACAAGGTGACAGTACGTTATTAGTTACTCCTAACGGTAAAACAGTTTTAATTGACGGTGGTAAAGAATCTGAAGCAGATCAATTGATTCAACACCTTACAGACTTAGGAATCCAAACGATTGATTTAATGGTTGCCACTCACCCTGACGCCGACCATATCGGTGGACTGGTTCCTGTTTTAGAACAATTTGAAGTGAAAAAAGTGGTTGATTCAGGTAAATCACATACAACTCAAACATATATGGATTACTTGGCACTTATCGATCAGAAGAATATTCCGTTTGAAATTGCACAAGAGGGTTCATTTTTGAATGTAGATTCTGCAGTTACGATTGAGGTTTTAAACTCTTTAGAAGAAAGCAGTGATACAAACGATTCATCTGTCGTTTTGAAGGTTTCATATGATGAATCAGATTTCTTACTAACTGGTGATGCGGATGCTGAAATTGAAGCAGAAATGATGGCAGAAGGATACAATCTCGACTCAGAAGTGTTAAAGGTTGGCCACCACGGTTCTGACACATCAACATCACAAGCATTCCTAGAAGCAGTTAATCCAATCATAGCCGCTGTCTCTGTGGGAGATAATAGCTACGGACACCCTGCCCCAACTGTTATGGATCGTCTAACAAGCTATGGAGTAGAACTCTACACAACACTCCAAAGCGGCGACATCATCATCACAACAGACGGACAGGAAATCACAGTTTACACAGAACGTTAACAAGGGGACAGGTTCCTTGTCCCACTAATGGGGTGTTTTAGTGAAATCCAAAGTTTACACAATTGACCGCTTTGAAAAGGACTTGGCTGTTTTGCTCTCAAGATCAGATGAAACAGTTCAGGTTGATGTACCGCGCAATCAGTTGCCGGATAGAATAGAAGTAGGTAGTATTCTCGAGGTTGAGTTTACTGGTGACGGGTCTGTTTTATTCGCAAACGTTCTGGAAGACGAAACAAGTACTGCTAAGAATAATGCTCAAGAGTTACTAAATAAACTAGCCAATAAGAATAGAAGCGGGACGTAGGGACAGGCACCTTGTCCCACCATTATAGTGCTAGGATGAATTCTCCATATTGAAGATAAAGAAGGGGTATCCATTGGATACCCCTTCTTCTATGGGACAGTGAACCTGTCCCTCTGTCCCGACCTTTGGGACAATGAACCTGTCCCTATTAAGCCTGTCCCTATTAAGCCTCAAATCTTTTAATCAAGCCATTTAGGTCATCAGATAATTCCGATAGCCCTTCTGCACTTCTGGCTATTTCTTCCATAGAAGTGCTTGTTTGCTGGATTGAAGCAGATGTTTGCTCAATTCCTGCGGCTGATTCCTCTGAAATTGATGCTATATTTGAAATCGAGTTGTTCATTTTTCCACATTCAATGTCAATATCACTTAATCTCATGGCAACACCTTGAATTTTATCAACAACTTCAGTAATAGCCTGATGAATTTCTCCAAATGTTTTACCGGTAGTTTGAATATCACTTGTTCCTTTTTCCACTTCACTGTAGCCTTCTTCTAAAGACAACACAACATTGTTAGATTCCTTTTGAATGCTAGACACAATTCCAGTTATATCAGAAACAGATAAAGTAACTTGCTCAGCCAGCTTACGAACCTCACTGGCTACAACAGCGAATCCCTTACCATGCTCCCCTGCTCTAGCTGCCTCTATTGCTGCATTTAAAGCAAGTAAATTTGTTTGTTCAGCAATGGATTGAATAACGCCTACTAAGTTTGATATTTCCTTTGATTGAGTATCTAGTTGTTTTACTTTATCAACAGACTCTTTCACAATTGTATTGATTTTATCCATCTGACTAATGGAAGATTCCATAAGTCTAGTGCCTTCCTCTGTAAGTCCTTGTGCTGAAACTGCAGAAAACACAATGGTTTCTCCAAAAGAATTGGATTCTTTAATTTTATCTACAAAGCCACTCATTGTTTCTGCCAAATCTGATGCATCATTCGCTTGGGTTTCTGCACCAGCTGATAATTCTTGCATCGTGACTGCCACTTGGCTGCTTCCTTCTCTTACTTCAGCTGAAGATTGAGTTAGCACTAAACTTTGTCCTGATACATTTTCCGAAACAGAAGAAATTTGCTTGATCATGTCTCTTAAATTAATCAACATAGAGTTCATCGCCACACTAAGTTGACCAATTTCATCTTTACTATCATAATCACTTTCTTCTACTAATAAATTTCCATTTGAGATCTCGGTTGCCATATTGATAACATTATTTAATTTTTGCTTAATCTGACGGTTTACAAAAAATGCAATAATAACTCCTATGATGATATTAAAGAGAATAGCACTGAAGATGATTATGATCGTCTCTTTAATACTAGCCTCTGTTGCAACTATCGCTTTATCACGGGCTTCGTTAATCATTTCCTTTAGCTCTACTAAATGACCCACTACCTCATTACTCAATGCCTGAGTTAACTTTCTTTTTGCATCAAGACCTTCTGTACTCCCACTTTCTACTTCTGGAACAATTTCTTCCAAAAACACTTTATTCATTTCGTTATCACTATTTTGAATAAAAGTGAAAAGCTCTTCTTCTCTCTTAGTATCAATTGAACTTTTTAGTTCTTCTTGAAGACTATTAAATAGTGCTCTTTTTTCTTCAAAGTCAGTAACAAATTTTTCGTCTGGTGAATTAATATAATCCGCGATTCGTCCATCTTTATCTCTAAAGATACCCGCCATATCAGCTGTTTTCACTGCTCGTTCTGATCTTCTCTCAAGTGCAGATAATTGATCTTGTATTTCTTGCATTTCATTGTATATAAAAAATGCAGAAATCGTGAAAAGGATAATCGAGATGCTAAGTGCAAGATTATACTTCACACCAAGTTTAAGGTTTTTAAATCGTTTAAATAACATCCTAAGTGCCCCCAAAATAGTCTTTTGCTTTTATTATCGGTTAATTTTGAAAGCACTTTAGTCATTACGCAGATAAAATGACAAAAAGGGAGATTTCTTTCAACAAAATCCAGGAAGTGCCAGGCACAACTGCCTATCTAGGTCTCCAGCTAAGCAAAGCCGCATTATACTCATTCCTATAAATAAACTTCCCATTCTCACACACAATATATTTACTTAGAACATCCTCCACCAATGATAGATCCACATCTTTGGTTAGAATTTTACTCATATTTTTCTCTAAGCATTCTTCATACGATGAATATACCTGTGTTCTGGATAAAGGAATGATCTTACAATCTGCATGAATTCCTAGTTCATATAATAGATTGAGCAAATCAATATAATCTTTACGTGGAAACTTCACCTCAATACCATATTGTTCATGAAGTTCTAGGTAATGTGGCTGTATTGGGCCTGTTGTCATCCCAACGATTGCTAAGCGTTTCGCATGTTTATGAATATGAAGCAATGCTTTTTTAATTTCAAACATCCGATAAAAGCAATTGAATCCAAAGATCACATCATAGTTTTTATTTAGCTCTATATGTTCCCACTTTTCATGAATGAACTCAACGTCCGTCATATTTCGTTTATGTAACTCTCCCTTTAAAAAATCAAGAATTGCTGAAGAACTATCCACAAGTGCTAGCTTCTTTACTCTTTCAGCAAAGGAAAATGTATAATTTCCCCATCCTGGTCCAATTTCTAGTAGTTCATCTTGATCATCTATTAAACTTGAAACATGCTTCATTATTTCTATAGCATAAGAATCTGGTTTACCGATATTCTCTTTCTTTTTTAGCAACTCCTGCCAAAAATTCTCCTCACTCTGATCATTTACCATTCTCTCAGGCAGATTTCCTTGCCAGTCTTTTATCCCTTCCTGCCACTTTTCTTCAATACTCAGTAACCTATTCTTTATATTTTTCATGTGACCTCCAGCATATGTTTATTGTTTCTACTGTTCCAACGTATATATTTATCTTAGCTACTATTATTATATCGTTATTATTGGCTTTATTACTAAGGAATAGGCTCTGCTAAATAACAGTAAGAGGTCATCATTTTATTTCAATTCCCGAAACTTTTGATTCACATTTTCACCATAATAATGTAAAATAATTAGGTAAATATACCTATCAGGAGTGACTGAGATTGGTTACTGCATTAACATCCAACACTCTAGAACTACTAGAGAAACAACTAGAAAAATCAATTAGCGAACTACAAGAAGAACTAAAGAAAACTGTTAAAAGCTTTGGCCTCAACAGTACTAGAACAATAGGCAAGAGTAAACAATTAGATAAACATTTTCGAACTACAAGTATTAAAGCAAATTAAAAAAAGTTTATAGGGGGACAGGCACCTTGTCCCATTTTCTCATTCAACATTAAAAAGGGTGTCCAATCGTGGACACCCTTTTTTTGGTGGGACAAAGGACCTGTCCCTCACTATTTTTCGCATTCGACAAACTTCGGGAAGTGACAGGCACCACCACCCCATGGGACAAGGTACCTGTCCCTACTTCACACCCACTCCCGAAAACTGCGGCAACCACTGTCCGTGAGCTTCAATTAAGTCGTCACACATAGAGATGATGTCGTCCATGGATAGTTCGGCAGCAGCGTGTGGGTCAAGGAGTGCTGCCTGGTAGAGTGCTTCTTTTTTTCCAGTGATAGCTGCTTCAATTGTTAGTAGTTGTGTGTTAATGTTTGTTCTATTCAGGGCAGCTAATTGCTCTGGCAGGTCTCCGATGTAAGTCGGCATTATGCCGCTTCTGTCTACTACACATGGTACTTCAACGACCGCTTTTTCAGGCAAGTTACTGATTAATCGGCCTGTATTCAGGACGTTTCCACCAAATTTAAATGGATTGTTTGTTTCCATAGCTTCGATGATTCGAGATCCGTATTCGTGGGATCTTGTGTGAGTAAGCTGGCTATTATGAACCATATCCTCTCTCATCGTTTCCCATCTTTCAATTTGTTCCACACAGCGACGTGGATATTCGTCTAATGGAATATTGAATCGATCGATTAACTCTGGGTATTTACTTTTAATGAAATATGGATGATATTCGGCATTATGCTCGGAAGATTCCGTTACATAATATCCGAACTTATCCATTAATTCATAGCGTACCATATCATCATGTTTCCCTTGTTGCTTTTCCTTTGCACGACGCTTAATTTCCGGGTATAAGTCTTTTCCATCACGTTTTACTTCAAGTAACCACGCCATGTGGTTAATCCCGGCTATTCTTTCTTCAATACCTTCATGCTCCATTCCCAAATCTCTGAACAAATGCTCCGTACAAATCTGTACACTATGGCAAAGTCCTACAGTTTTGATATTCGTGTAGCGAAGCATTGCTCCAGTTAAAGCTGCCATTGGATTTGTATAGTTCAGGAATAGCGCATCCGGACAAACCTCTTCCATATCCTTAGCAAAGTCCAGCATAACTGGAATTGTGCGTAACGATCTAAAAATACCGCCAATACCGATCGTATCAGCGATCGTTTGACGTAAGCCCATATTTCTTAGGAATCTCAAAATCTATTACTGTACTTGGCTTGTATCCTCCCACTTGAATTGCGTTAATCACATACTTCGCACCTCTCAAGGCTTCCTTGCGATCTCCGTATGCCTTGATTGTTACGTTGCTATTGTAGTTTTGCTTTAAATTGTTAAGCATATTCTCTGAATCTTTTAATCGTTGTTCATCAATATCAAATAATGCGAATTCAAATCCCGCTAAAGCTGGAACAAACATACAGTCACCTAACACATTTTTTGCAAACACTGTACTTCCAGCACCGATAAATGTAATTTTAGACATCCTTAACATCCTTTCTTTTATAAAAAAATTAGCCTTTCACTGATCCAGAAGATAAACCGGCAATAAAATATTTTTGTAGAAATAAAAACAGTAAAGTCATTGGCAGCATCGCTAATATCGCCGCAGCTGCTACTAAGTTTAGATTGTTTTGATTTTGCCCAAAAAAGCTTGCTAGTGAAACAGTTACAGTGTGCATGGACTTATCCTGTAAAAAGAAAATAGCAAATTGATAGTCATTCCAGATAAAAACACAAGCTATAATCAGCACGGAAGCTGTTACAGGCTTAAGCAACGGAAACACGATTCGAAAGAATGTTCCAAGTGTACTTGCTCCATCAATTTTTGCAGCTTCTTCCAACTCTTTAGGAACAGTTGAACGAATAAATCCTGCATATAAAAAGATCGTTAGTGGCATAAATGCCGCAACATTGTTTAAAATCGCTACTTCATACGTATTCATCATTCCAATATTAACAACCATTTTATATAACGGAACCAAGGCCGTTAGTGGCGGAATAATCATAATCGCAATGAAGATGAAATAAAAAATCTTATTTAATGTTGTTTGACGGCGCGCCATTGGATATGCTGCCATCGAGCCAAAGAAAATAAGCAAAGCAGCTGAGAAAACGGTAATAATCGTTGTATTCACAAACGACGGACCTAAATTCGCAATCGTCCAGGCATCAGAGAAATTTTGAAAGTTTAATTCCTTTGGAAAAACCCATTTCGAACTAAAATCCCCCTTAGCCTTTAAAGCAGTTGTCACCATAATATAGAAGGGGATAATATGAATGAACATAACGAGTATTGATACACCTGTTAGCAGCTTTTTATTCTTATTAAGGTGCTCCATTATGCTTCAATCTCCTTCCGCTTAAAGTAAATGAGGAAATTTGATAAACTCAAAATCAGAATGATAAATGCCATAAACACACCTTGTGTCGCAGCATACCCAGCATCCTGTCTCTTAAAATACAAATCATACATAAAAGTGGACATTGATTGTGATGCATTACCTGGGCCGCCACCTGTTAAAGCAACAATCACATCAAATAGCTTCAATCCACCGATAATATTTAACACTACATTAATCGTGATTGATGGCATTAACATAGGCAATGTGATGTTTTTAAATTGTTGAAAAGAAGATGCCCCATCAATTTGTGCCGCTTCATAGTAATCCTTTGAAATGCTTTGTAATCCAGCTAAATAAATAATCATCGCGATCCCAACGAATTGATAGGTGTTAACAAACACGATGATCCAAGTGTTCATTTCAGGGTTTCCTAAAGCATTAATTTTTTCAAAACCAAAGAATTGCAACGCATCATTAAGGGCTCCACCTTGAAAAGCGAAGAAAAAGTACCAAATATATCCCATAATTAACGGTGATAATAACCGGTAAATAAATAATTGTCCGTGTAAAAGCCTTCATTTTTATGCTTTGATTTAACAGCAATGCATATAAAAGCCCCAAAGCATTCTGGAAAATTGTACTTCCGATTCCGTATAAAAGCGTATTTTTCACAACTAACCATGTTGTAGGATCTGCAAAAAGTCGCTTATATTGATCAAAGCCAACAAAATCATAGTCTTGTGAAAATCCGTTCCAATTTGTAAAAGAAAGCTGAATTCCATTGAAAAAAGGATAGAGAATAAACAGAAAAACAACGGCAAAACTCGGAAGATACATCCACCATAGTGATGATTGCTTTTTTAACTTGAGCTTTTTTGGCTTGTTCGCTACTGATCTCTCAGTATTTGTTACTAATTCGCTCATTTATTTCCACTCCTCATTTAGACTTGTGGTATTTTAAGGAGAAAGCAAATTCACCTTCTCCTGTAAAAAACACCTCAGCCCTTCCATCGAAGTTACTGATTTCTTAATCGTGTATACTCTTCACCCATTTTTTCCGAAAGTTGTTCAGGTGTTAGAGTATCAGCAAACAATTCTTGACCAGTAGTAGCCATAACATCCCACATGCCACTTGGTAAATAAACACGATCGAAGTAAGGCTCTACAGCAATGTCTTCATATTGTTTGTAGTATTCTGAGAAGTAGTTTTCTGCATCTACATTTGTTAAAGCATCTGGTGCAGATGTTCCTTGTGCCATTTTTTCAATGTTTTCCGGCTGCGCCATAAATTCAATGAACTTTTTCGCTTCTTCAGGGTGCTTTGTATCCTTCCACATCGCAATGGTGTGGCGCTCCCCACCAATCCAGCTTTGCTCATCTCCTTCATGGAAAGCAGGAACAGGCATCGTTCCAACCTTCACATCAGGATTTAATTCCGTGGCATCAGGCCCTAGTGATCCCGCTACAAATGTAAAAGCAATTTTATCTTGAGCCATTAATTCTGTAGCCTGCTGAAGTTTAGCTGTAAGCACGTCTTCATTGATAAGTCCTTTGTCCTGAAGCTCCTTCATTAGTTCCGGTAGTGGTGTATAGTTCGACCAATCAAATGAACCATCCACTAATGCATCTCCATGACTATTTTTTTCATCTGTAATAACTAGAGGAGTAGCAAGCTGATCATAAATTTGACCAATCGTCCAGTTGTCTCCACCCGGAATCCAAAGAGGTGTTACTTCTCCATTGCTTTCTTTTTTAATTGTTTCTAAAGCTTTGACAAACTCATCGATTGTTTTAGGAGGATCTACACCATACTTTTCTAATACATTCACATTAAAACTAACGCCATCTTTTGCTTGATTAATAGGAAAAGCATAAACTTTACCAGTGTCATCTTTCAGAATTTTATCTAGAAATTTGGATCTAGGTTTTGTACCCAATCCATGTCTTTTTGATCTGCTACATATTCACCGTAACGAAGCTGTGACCAACCGTGTGTATCAAATAAATCCGGCATATCATTTGCCGCCATTTTTACGCGAAGCATATCTTCATATCCTCCACCAGGAAGGTTCAAGTCAATCTTAATATCAGGATTTTCCTCTTCAAAATCTGCAACAACACTCTCAACCGCTTTCTTTTCACCTTCATTACTCAACGTTAAGAAAAAAGATAATGTTACTTTTCCGTCCTCTGCCTCATTAGATGCTCCTTTGTTAGAACAACCAGCTGCGAATACAGAGAAAGCGATTACAAAAACAATCATACTTATCAACTTTTTCATTCTTATCCCCCACTTTTTCGTTTCTAAAGAATACCAGTCTGTTTTTCTTTTCTTTCGATAAAAGCTAGATTATAATGAAAGTCTAACTATTTTCCCAATTTGGGAGCCTTTGAGATAAAAAGGATGATGAATATTACCTAAAAAAATTCATTCTGCCAAATGGATTTTTTACATTCATTATTCCTTTTTATCTCTTATTTTTTGAAAACCGAATACTACTCGTAAAAAAAACCACCCCCTTTAAATGCTCATTATTTTATCGATTTGCACCACAGCTTTGACGTACCGTAAGCTTTGTTGGAACCGTTACCTTCAAAGGAATTTCTCTCCCATTCATTTTATCAAGTAACAACTGAACACCAACTCTTCCCATTTGTTCTGTATATACTTTTACAGTAGTTAACGGAGTACTTGCAAATCGTGCCATTTGAATATCATTAAAACCTACAATAGCCAGATCTTCTGGTACTTTTATATTAGCTTCTTGTAAAGCATGCATCGCGCCGATTGCCATGGAATCTGATGCGACGAAAAAAGCTTCAGGTAAATTTCCTTTTTTGATGAACTCCTTCATAAGGTCGTACCCTTGAGTCATAGTGTACTCGCCAATGACGACATACTCCTCACAAAACGTTCCTTTTGACTCAAGAATCTTCTTATAGGTTGAAAATCGTTTATTCACAACGACTTTATGATCGGATAAGTAATCTCTTTCTGTTCCGCCAAGATATCCAATTTTCTTATATCCTTGGTTAAACAAATGTGTTAAAGCATTTTCGGTTGCCTTTTCAAAATCAATCACAACACAATCGAAATTTTCCTCGTCAGGACAATGATTGATAAACACAACATTTTTTATTTTCCTAATACTCTCAAGAACCTCCATACTAGTTCCACCTACTACAATCAGTCCATCTAATTCGTGATCAAAGGCTTTATCATCATCTGACATTCTGATCATTTTGTTTGCATAAATCCCCTGATTAGCGCACTCATTTTCCACCCCTTTTCTTATCGCGGTAAAATAAGGGTCTTCAACTCCATCTATTTTTTCCTCTAACGTATGAACAAATGAAATTCCTATTCTTGGTTGTTTTTCAGGAAAAGAACTTTGTGTACCTTTTCTTTCTTTTAACGTCGTATATCCAAGCTCTTTAGCTATATCTAAGATGCGTGCTCTTGTTTCATCAGCTACCGATAAACTCGGATCATTATTTAACACTCTTGAAACAGTGGAACTAGCCACATTTGCTTTAGCTGCTATTTCTTTTATCGTTGCCATTTTGACTACCTCACTAGTTATCTAATAAACTTTTACTGATTGTTTACTGTTATTTTCACTAAATATTTCCTTTGTTAGATAAAGTTTACCAACTATCTTAAGCGTTTTCAATACTTTTTTCACTAAAAAACAATTGATTTTCTCTTATCCGTTGATATAAATATCGTAATATATCAATTTTTTTATAATCACAAGGAAACTTTTACTGAAATATTTCCTTCGACGGAATAAGGAACAAGCCCTATCCTCCTACTATCTTTTGGGATTTTTAGTTAAATCAGTGGGACAAGGTACCTGTCCCCTTGTCCGTAAATTTATTGTATACTTAAAAAAGAGCTTAGGAACGAGGGTGATTTCCAGTGGTTAATGTATTAGTTGTTGATGATCATATCGCAGTAACTGAAGGAACGAAGGCTATATTAGAAACGTGTGATGACATTTTTGTTGATACTTTGTCGCCCCCTTTTTCTATTGATTTGATTAAGGACAAAGATTATGCAAAGTACGATGTTATTTTAATGGATATTAATTTAGGTTTGGATCAAAACGGAATTGAAGTGTCTAAACTCATTCTGAAGGACCAGCCTGATTGCAAAATCATTATTTACACGGGATATGATATTGAGGATTATTTTGTAGAGGCTGTTAAAAATGGGATTTTCGGAGCAATAAATAAAAATACGACGAAACAGAATATCATTACTTATATTAACCATGTTCTTAACGGTGATATTGTGATGTCATTAGAACTTTGCAAAAGATCGTTAAAGACTTCCGCAAAACCACCAAGAGAGAAAGTCGGCTACACGGAGCGAGAGCGGAAAATCCTAGAATTATTAGGAGAAGGTCTAACGAATCAGGAGATTGCAGATAAAATCTACGTGAGTAAACGAACAGTAGAGTATTCCATTACTGAGATATTCAATAAATTGAATGTATCGTCACGAGCAGAGGCGGTTTTAATCGCAAAATCTGAAGGATTGTTATAAATAAAAAAGATAACCTATCCTTGTCTTATGGCAAGTGCAGGTTATCTTTTTATATTTCAATGATAACTTTAAATCCATCACCAGGGTTCGTATCAATCTTCATTGTTCCGTTTAACAGCGCAACTCTTTCACGAATACCCGATAATCCCATGCTGCTTTCTTTGGAGAAAACTGTATCCATTCCAGCACCAATTCCATTGTCTTCATAATGAATAACCAATACCTCTTTAATATTAACTAGGATAAGGTTAATATGTGAAGCCTCAGAATGCTTAGCCGCGTTGTTTAACAACTCTTGAACAATTCGATAGATATTTAATTGCACATCTAGATCGTCAGGTTCCTTAAGGTTGTTAATATTTAAGTTAACCGTCATTTGATGGTTTTCTTCATGTTGATAAATTAACTTTTCCAATCCCTTTTTTAACCCTAGATCATATAAAACATTCGGCCTTAATTCATAACATGTTTCTCTAGTAGTCTTAATGACCTTTGTGATGTGATTCATCATTTTGTTTATCTCATCAATACTTACATCATTACCACTTATATACCATTCACTCGCTCTTTCAAAATTCTTTTGGAAAGAAAGCAAGTCTTGCAAAACTGAATCATGAAGGTCCTTCGCAACCTCTGATCTTTGTTTTTCTTCTAGTTTATAAAGTACTCGGTTTAGCCAAATTGGATTCGATTCTTCCTTTGAATGCTCTAGGTTTTCAAGATATGACATGAGGTTTTCAATCTTTAAAAAGTTCTCAAGCGTTACATGCGTGTAATAAGCAAGGGTTTTTAGATAAGATAGTTCGTCTCTTGTTAAGATCGGTGTGTTTATTTTGGAAGTACATACAAGTAAGTAGAAGTTTTTATCCACTTCACCTACATTGATAATGAATCCTCTATTCACTTCAATAATCTGCCCAACCGACCTATTACATTTCTTAATTTCATCTTCATATTCAAGAATATCCGGATTAATCTCACTTAGTATCCCTGAATCCTTGCCAATTTCAACATGGTAAATATCACTAACTAGTGTGATATCTAGTATTGTTTTCTTAAGTTCATCCATTACCTGACTAATATTATTTGCATTCCTTAGACTTTCTGTATAGCGAAAAATACTCTGTTGATAATTTTTCTTTTCAGAAAAACGGTTTAATTTGCTGTCTAGTATTTCCTTATAGTAAAACGTTAGCATATAGATAAATATAAAAAATACAAATAACCTTATTGAATATAATATAGGGTTATTACCTTTTGTCATTGCAACAACAGAAATACTAAGCAAACCAGGAATTAATCCTATAAGAAAGTAATAACGTACTCGCCCAATAACAAAATCAATATCATGGATTTTGTCAGCTAAAAATTGATAAACTAACGCTGTTGGGATAATAATTAGGAATCCAGCTAATATAATCGGGGGAAAAATATAAACCCTAAACAATACATATGGAATGACATAAAAAATAACAAACGGTGAAATAGCAATGATATTTGAAATAAGCAGCACTTTAATTAGATATTTTTGCACCCTATAATCTATACGTCTTAATCCTAAAACCATTACAATAAATGCAATTACATACAGGATAAAAAATGACAATAAGTTTATAGATTTCTGATAAGAAAATTCCACAAATATCATTTGTTCAATCAGAACGTTTAAGATAACTAAAAGATAACCTATCTTATAGCACCATTTGCTAAACCACACCTTTCCAATATCTGAAAAGTAATGGTAGATAAATTGTAAGAATAATACTGGAACAGATAAAAAGGTGACAAGATTTAAATTTCTAAGTAGTACATCTCCTCTAGTAGATCCTCCACCACTAAAATATGCAACTGAAAGATCCAGTAGAAAAATAATGAGGTAGAATGAAGGGCGATTCAAGCCATTTTCAGTTGTATTATAGATATGGAAACATGCATAAAGCACTAAAATAGCAACAATAGATGGTACAATAATTTGAAATACGGTTTGCAAATCAAACGTATAATCAAACTGAAATTCTTCTATTTCACCATCTGTTTTTAGGACGCTTATTCGATCTGATTGTTCAATTCTTTCATATTTATTTACTAGTTTATAATTATGTGGATCTTCACCATTGACTGAAAGTATTATATCTCCCGGTTTGAGTCCAGATTCTTCCGCTATTGAGCCTGGTTCTAACTCAACAATTTTAATTGGTTTATCTGGATCGTTTGTAACCCTAGCCCCGATATAAGGATGCATAGTTATAAAAACTGTTGTATACGCTACAATTGATAAGAAGACTATTACTGCAATGGTGAAGAACACCCTTGACTGTCTTTTATTCACTTTGTTCCTAAATAACTCCTTTATGCCCTAAAGCATATGATAATTACATCCAGAATTTAGATAGTGACACTTTACTATGATCTTTAATCATTTTAATAACCTGAAGAGTCTCTTCCTTCGTTACTTTCACTAAAGACGCTGTACCTGCTAAAACCGCTTGCTTTTCTACCTCATTGTTTCTTAAGTAATTAACTGTTTGCTCAACTGTTGGATTCATTCGAATCTCTCCTTTTTATATGGTTTCTAAAAGTACATCTTTTATTGCTTTTTGTTCTATCTCATCTACAAAAAGTAGGCATGAGCGATTTAAAAGTATTTGTTCTAGCTCCTCTTTGTTCTTAGGATCAATTAGGTATGCTACTATATCGGATATTTCATAGTTTGATCGAATCATCATACCCTCCTTTAACACTTCTATTTTACTAAAATTGTAAGGTAATTGAAAATAAATTTTTTGTAAAATTAGGAGATATGTTGTTTATAATGGTATTTTCAGGAAGTATATTGTTGAAAGATAGATTAATCAATATGCATTTCTACTCATTTATATTTACACCCTCTGATCCTTCTTAACACATCCCTTACACTTCAGATCAAAAAAACTCCCGGCTTCAAATTCGGGAGTCATCATTTTACTATTCATTTCCATTAATGCTGATCTGGTAAATCAGAATAACTCGGTCCACTCACCGAAGCTGAAGTATCGATTTTAGCTGCTGATACTTGCTGAGGCTCAGAAAATAAAGAAATACTAGAAATCGTAAGTGCTACTGCAACAACTACATGTAAAAAGTACCGTTTCATAAACATGACCTCCTAACTAGTTTCTTCTATTATAATAGGAATTCACCTTTCATGATTTGGGCATGATGGGCATCTAGCTTTTATTTCACCATGTTGTACTCTGTTTTAGAACCATAAACATACGAAATTATAATAATAGGAATATTTTTATTAGATTAGGAGGCGCCTTTTTCCAAGAAGCCAGCCTCAATCCTTTGAGCGGCATGAATCATTTCTTCTTTTCCTTGCAATCTGAAAATGGTAATGGACTTTTTGATAAAGCTAGAACCATGATCACCGTCACCCATACGATAATAATTCGAGCCACATTGAAAATATAGCTCTCCTAATAAATACAATGTTTCCATTCTTAATGCTTTTTTTATTCCTTTTTGACAAAAAACTAAAGACTTTTGATAATCCCCCAAGTCAGTGTACGCTTTTCCGATACCATAATAGATACGCAGATAAATTGTCTCATCCTTCATCTCTTCTAAAAACTTCATGCTCTGAAGCAATTTTGTATATAGCTCTAGTGATTGTTCATATTTTCCTTTCTCCTTATAGAAAATCGCCAGGCTATTAGCTATTTCAATTTCTCTTTCCTTCATAAGTGTATTCCCTTCTTTATAAGTCATAGAAAGGGCCAGCTTCAGCTTATCTATTCCACTCTGAAGATCTTTAAACAGGTAATGTTGACAAATTCCTTCATGCCAAGTAAAAAACTGTTGATGCTCAACGTTTTGAAACAGAGCGTTTCCTTTTTCTTTTTGAACAATATGATAAACAGACTGATAATCACGTTCACGGATGTAATATCTGATCATTTGATAAACATCCCTGACATAGTCCAGTCGTGGTGTTTCTGCTATTTCAAAAAAATAATTCATATCAACTCCAAGCTTACGTGATATTTTATATAAAATAAGGGAAGATGGGATTTCATTTGAATTTTCGATCTTACTAATTTGAGCTTGAGTACAAATTCCCTCAGCTAATTGCTGTTGACTTAAATTCAGCGACTTTCTTAAGTCCTTAATGACACGACCAATATCAACAGTTTCGTACATACCTCCACGCCCCCTGCTCAGTATCTTATTAATATATCTATTAAAAAGAACATACCATGAAAGTGAACTATACTTCTATGTTACTCTCTTCCATCTTTAACATAAAAGAGAATATTCGTATAATTATAAAATATTTTAAAATAGTAAGGACGATCGCTTTTTGATGACATCTAACCCTTTGTAAGGTTTGTTATTCGTTCTAAACCTCTTTGACCAGATTCTACTAACCTTCTAAACTAAAAAACGATTAAGCTTTCGTTAATCGAAATTTTTCGTAAAGGGGATAGAAAAGATGTCAAAAAAACTTGCTACTATCGTTCTTGGTACCTCCCTAGCGTTTAGCACCATCTTACCCGCTTCAACATCATTTGCTCAAACACCATCTGAAAAGCTTATGGAACAAATGAATTTAGTGCAAAAGCTGATCGAAAAGGACAAAGATGTACCATTATTCCTCTCTGGAAAACTCTCAAAAGATAAAATAAAAAATGATAAAGATGTAAAAGAATTTTTAAAAGCAAACAAAGAATTATTTAAAATTGATTCCCACAAAGAACTAACATTACTAGAAAAAGAGACGGACGATCTAGGTATGACTCACTACAAGTTTGCCCAAGCCATTAATGGTGTGCCAATTGACGGTGCTGTCTTTACTGTTCATACAAACGAAAACAACGAAGTCATCGCTACAGCTGGTCTATTGTATCCCGATGCTGCTGATAAGCTAGCAAAATCACAAACAAAAGCTTCTATTACACTGGAAAAAGCGGTAGATTTAGCTTGGAAGGAAATTGACTTAACAGAAAAAGAAACAAATAGCGGACAAGAACATCAAGACGAACTTTCTAACTTAGAGAATACTCAAGTGAAAAAGGATTTAGTGATTTATCATCGCGAGGGGACCTACACATTAACCTATAAGGTTCAACTTCAATTTATAGAGCCATACGGAGCAAATTGGCAAATCTTTGTTAATGCAAAAGACGGCTCAGTTGTTGATGCTTACAATGCTGTTAACGATGCCGCTACTACTGGAACTGGATATGGAGTATTAGGCGATTCTAAAACTCTCAATACCTACTCTTCAGGTGGTACGTATTATTTATATGACGTGACCAAGCCAATGAATGGTGTGATTGAAACGTTTACTGCACAAAATCGTTCAACATATCCTGGCGCACGTTCAGTTGATAGTAATAACGCTTGGACAAGCTCCACACAGGGTGCTGATGTTGACGCTCACTTCTATGCCGGAAAGGTGTACGATTACTTCCTAAACACACACGGTAGGAATAGCTTTGACAATAATGGAGCAACCATTCGTTCAACTGTTCATTATGGTCGTAATTATAACAATGCCTTTTGGAACGGCTCACAAATGGTGTATGGAGATGGCGACGGTAGTGTCTTTGCTCCTTTATCAGGCGCACTCGATGTTGTTGCACACGAGCTAACACATGCTGTGACAGATCGATCAGCATCTCTTGAATACCGTAACCAATCAGGAGCGTTAAACGAATCATTCTCAGACGTTTTCGGGTACTTCCTAGATCCACAGGATTATTTGATGGGAGAAGATGTGTACACACCAGGACAAGCTGGCGATGCCTTACGAAGTCTCTCAAACCCAGCTCAATTCGGCCAGCCTGAGCATATGAATCAATATGTGAACACCACATCTGACAACGGTGGAGTTCATACGAATAGTGGAATTCCAAATAAAGCTGCTTATTATACAATCAGTAGCATTGGAAAAACACAAGCGGAAAAAATCTACTACCGTGCATTAACTGTTTACCTCACACCAACTAGCAACTTCAGTTATGCACGAGCTGCCTTATTACAATCTGCTGCTGATTTGTATGGTAGTGGTGGTAGTACTTATAATGCTGTGAAGTCAGCTTGGGATCGTGTTGGGGTTTATTAAGGGACGGGGGTCAGGTTCCTCGTCCCACCTTTAAACACTAAGTAAAGTTAAAATAAGTTAAAAGGAGATGGACGGGGGATCAGGTCCCTCGTCCATTTACATAAAGTATATCTCCGGACAAAATATATAAGGAACATATAGAGAGGTTTCCTGGCCTGTCATGGAATAGGTTTTTGTTGCTATGACTCCCGAAAAGGTTACCTTATCAGCTTCTTGTTACGAAAATCACAAATTATGTAACGCTTTTAACGAATAGCGAGTATTATACGACCGTCTCTAGTAAATTTACAACCCAAAGTTTAAGTGCCAAGACAATAAACAACTCTCTTTCACATTACCCATTGTTTATCACCACGAGCCTTGTCAATCTCGTTAGTTTGTTAGACAATCCATTTCATAACTACCCCTACCGTATAAAATGTCATCTCGCCTATTTATCTTATTTTTTTCACAAACACAGTATCAAAACAGAATGCCATGAAGGTACTACCTTCATGAGCTGTGATTTTCATACAGTCATTATTTATGTTGTCCAAAGTGTACATTCCATACAAAAAAGCACTTGTTGCCTAAAAGACAACAAAGTGCTTTACAGTTATAAATTACTATTTCTATCTTAAACAAATGAGCCTATTAATTTCTTTATTGTAGACTTTTTTACCGTAACTCATTATTTATTCTTTTTCATCCATCATTCGTTTTAAATATTCAGCAATTTCTGTTTGTCCTCTTTCTATAGCAAATGCATAAGCATCCATATCTTTCATGTTTTCACCAGAATATTTTTTCGAGATATCAATATCGTTCTCTACCAACAATTTAACAATCTCAAGATTACCACCATATATAGCTGCAAACAGAGGGTTTCTATCAGGTTCACTAGTATCCATCTCTATATTTTGGTTAAAGAGGTGTTGGACAATATCTAGATAACCTTTGCTAGCTGCTCTTTCCAGGGCATTGGTAGAAAAAGTTCCACCCTCTGCATTAACGTCTAAACCAGAATTAATGAGATATTCAACGATTTCTAACTGTCCATGAGCTGCCGCTATATGTAACCATGTCCCGAACGGTGTAACCCATGTCAACATTTCTGGTTCTTTTTTAAGCAGCTCTTCTACAACATCCAGTTGACCATTTTTAATGGCTTTTCGGATGTCGTTCGCAAGTAAATTTTTATCCACCTTTAAAACAATTACCCATTGTATAGATTACTAAGGAAAGTAGTAAAATCTTCTGATATAAGTTTAATATACTCGTCTTTTAACTCATTGTCTTCCTCAAAATAGTCCATATCGCAAAAGTATACTTGGTCCTGTTTGCCGAGAGTTAAACAAATCAAGCTCTCAGCTGGATCTATGCCTATAGGGATTAAATTAGAAGGTACTATCTTATTTATACAATATTTCTGGTAAAAGCGTTCTAGATTCAAATCTGTATCTTTAGTTAGAGGTAAAAATAACATAATTGAAGAGGTAACAGTTCCATCTGATGTCTTAAATCTTCTCTTTACTGGTTTACCGCCATTATTACGAAGTAAAAATTCCTTATAATCATCTGAAAGTATTATACCGTAGCTATTTTCAAATATCTCGATATCTTTACTTACTAAAAGATTAAAAGAAGATTCGAATTCAATTTCCAATTTATCCCACTCCTAAAAACTAATTATTTACTATTGAATATAATCTATTTATTAAGTCTGTAAATGTGTCGCAAACCGGAGTTATTGACGTTTCTTCGTCCTCACTAATGAAGAAGACAACTTTTGGAGAGTCTTCATTATACCGATAGTCAAAACATAATAAATTTCCATAAGGATCTCTGGCAAAAGGGATTAGTTTTTGAGCGGAGAACTCATAAAACATTTGAATATTTATGTCTTTATTAGTAAAGCTAATTAAGTTATTAAAAACAACTTCAATTCTTCCATCATCACAATCAAAAACATTAGGATCTGGGAAGCCTCCATTATTATATATTACGCATTGTTTAAAATCAGCTGGAAAAGTGAAACCAAATTTTTCTTCAACTTCAACTAGCTTCTTCTCACCTATTGGTTCTTCCGTATATTTCCATTTTGTTAATCCCATGAACTCAACTCCAGTATCTGCTTTTTGATTTCCCCTTTTCTTCCCGCTTCACCACCACCCCATATTGCTCTTCCGCCAGTGTGACTAGCTGCTTGATGTTCAAAATAGTCAACAATTTGCATTTTTCCTGGTTCTTGATGGTGATGCCAAGTCAAGGTTTGAGGTACTTTGCCTGCTTTTAACAATTCTATTTCTCTATCTGTGAATTTTGATAACAATTCAGGTTTTTCTTTTATTTCTTTGTATAACATTTTAGACAGATATTCAAATTGTGCTGCATCAGTATCTAGATGAAGTTTTTCTGGTAAAGTAATTTCATGCTTCGAATCAAATATTGGAAAACCTTGTTTATCATATCTCACATTATATTCTTTTCCATTCTTTTTTGATAAGAAAGTAAAAGTAGTCGTTCCATCCTCATTACGAACCTTACTAATGAAATTTCTAGGTATATTGGGTTTTCTAGTATAAATTTGATTCCTCGCTGCTTCAACCATTGCATTCTCAAATTTAATTTCGTCAATGTTTTGAATGTTATTATTACCCCTACCCTTATCAACCTTCACACTAGACCTAGAAACAACCGAATCAATCCGATCTTCTACCGTCGACCTACTAAAAACATTCACAGGAACTGAATTCGCCGTACTCATTTGAAGGGACTGGTTTGGAAATAAGGTTCTGCCTAAGAAGTTGGTGACGTCATCGACAAATTGGGTTCCGCCTTTTTTTACATCTTTATATAATTCTACCGTTTCTTTCTTGATTCCTTCAAATACTTTGTTGTTTTGGACGATTTCTTTTACTTTTTGCGAGATGGCTGGGTTTACTGCTTTGGTATTGTTTGCTTTGTCTTTTTCTACTTTTAATAGCTTGAGGTATTTTGATTGGCCTACGTATGGGATGAGGGAGGTTGCTGCGCCTCCAGTTACATACATAATCCCTTCTTTTTCTGAGGTGTCTGATATGGATTGTGCGACCGATTCTAGGACGATGATCGGGTCATCGATGATTTGCTCGAGCGTTCCGGCAAAGGTCTCTACTCTTGTGTTTGCCGCCTTTTTTAAGAATTCGGGTTCAATTGAGTCTGGTATTTTACTAGATATCGCGATGATTCCCGCATCAATGACAAGGCTAATCAGGCCTTCTGCGATTTCATAGATGGCTACAAATAATCCCTTTATGAAATTCCATACCCCTTCAACCGTTACAGAAACAACATCACTTACTCCTTCAAAGAAGTTGGTGTAGGTATCTTTGACTGCAGAGGCTTTGGTTGAGTATTCATCATCAACATTTTCAAACTTCTTTACTTTTGTTTCATAAAGGTCCCATAAACCTTCTATATTCTTTTCAAGCATTGCCTTGGAAGATTCAATATTCGTCCGAATAGCATCGAGCTGTTGTTTATTATGTCTGCTTCTCTCTATTTCTTCTGGAGTTGGATCGTCAAACAAACCAAATAAGAAGCTTGGGGACTTATGTGTTTCTAGGATCGCATTAAACATATTGTTGTTTACACCTGATTCAATCTGTGTGAGGTTCCACCAGATATCGTTGCGATCGACTCTCATCATACTATTTCGAGAAATAGGTGTAATGTAGGCAGTTGTATCGGTCACATAGTTTTCAAATAATGATAAAAGATCGTCTATTTGAGCTTGGTAGCTATTAATATTTTTCTTTGATTGCTGAATGGTTTCATCCCAAACGTCCAGGCTCTTTCCTGCGTTACTTTCTACATAAACAGCTATCGAGGTTAGGGAACTGTGCATTTGATTTAAGGCATTTTTGTATGTATGAAGTTGTTCAATAATTTGATCCAATATTCCATAGTTAATTTGTATGTCTCTTTCATGACTGCCCACTCCGAATCATTTCACTCGCTTCTTCATCGGCCTTTTTCATTTCTTCTAGCATTTCTTTACCAGCAGCATGAATAGCATACATATCCTTTAGTAAATCTTTATTGATATCATCATTCATATTATCTAGAATCGCATCAACTTTTTCTATGAAATCAGAATTAAAGTTCTTTAATTGATCTCTTGTGCCAGTACGGAAGGTGTCAGTATAACTACTAAACTCTTCAATACTTGATTGAAGTGTTTGTAAAGTGGTTTGTAAATCGTGAACACTCATCTTTATGTTTGTTGTTCCCAATACGTAAACTCCTCTCTACCAACTTTTTATCTAAAATGAACAGATTGAATCGTGGCAAGTAATTGATCAATCTCTGCTATCATTTCTTCTATCATTTCTCTCATCTCTTCTTCAACAGATGCATTTTCTAAGTCCATTTGCTCAAAATTTTTCTTAATCTCATATTTTGCATCTTCCAAAGACGAGCTGATACCAGAAACTAAGTTATAACAAAAGCTTGACGTATAAAGTGCCATTACCTTTTACCCGCTCTTTCCTTAGACTCAATTTCAAGCTGAAGGCGTTTCATGTCTTGTGTAGAAAATTCAATAGAACTCATATTTTTTTGAACAATAAAATCTTCTTTTATGAGCAGAAGAAATGCTTCTTCCATATCATCTTTATAGCCTGTATGAATCACGTTTGTAATCAATGGCTCTGTAAAATAAATGGTTGTATCTTTCTTCATTTCTCCTACAGGGTAAATAGCGCCACCGTATGGGAAATACGTTTGATACCCTGTTGGTGCTATAAAACGCTTTGTAATCACAACCTTGGTAGGTGAAGACGTTTGATGTTCAGGAATAAAATGAAGTGGATTAAGCTCAACAACTGTACCTAGCGGTAACACCTCTCTCATGATTTCAATACATGAAGTAATAAAGAGGACAAAAGGCTTTTCAGGTAAACAAAAATATGTTTGTGCAAACTAATCACGTGTTCATCATTTTCTCTTCTATAAGTAATCTCTTCTCCATTTTCACATTGTATATTATAGGAAGATCGCTCTTGCTTGTAAGCATAGTAAAGTTCTTGAAAGACAAGTTCATCATCAAGATACAAATCTGCAAACTCATTAATTGCCACACGATATCTAATTTTTGCTTCATTTGATAAAGAGTCAATGACTTGAGCCACTTTTTCCATAGCGAGTGTTTTTAACTCCATTTTTTCATTCAACCCACTCACTCACTTTCATGTTAATTTTTTACATAC
Source organism: Metabacillus endolithicus (assembly GCF_023078335.1). Classification (GTDB taxonomy): domain Bacteria; phylum Bacillota; class Bacilli; order Bacillales; family Bacillaceae; genus Metabacillus; species Metabacillus endolithicus. The sequence goes on from NZ_CP095550.1 coordinate 2,127,278, forward strand.
ATATGTATTATAAATGAAGCGCTTGGAAATTATATGGTAAAAATTATCTAAAAATAACAGTTGTGCATCTATGCTCCTAGATATAAGTACTTACTTTTTAAAGAAAACTAGTCTGAAAGTTTACTACGTAAATAAAAAAGCGTTTTACGTGTTGTATAAGTAGTTGGGTTTTGAGTACAAAGTCGCTAAATTCTCAATTGAATTGGGAAATTTGTATCTTTTTTGTAATGCTATTTTTGCACCCTAATTCACATTCCTTTCAGGCAGGATGACAAAAGTTCATGTGGTGTGCGAGTTTGTTAGCTACATTAATTGGGGATTGATGTACTGAAAGTGGTAGGGTTTTGGATATTCAAGTTAGAATATATTAGACTTTGATGTTATTCATTGTTGATTTTTCGTGGAGGTATAGGAATTAATAGGCGGAGAAATTCCGGGTAAGGTATATAGTAGGTGCTTAAAAAGCCGATATAAGCGGATATATTCCGTTTAACTTCTCTAAATATAGCCAAATCTAAAGTTTTGGTTCAGATAAGCGGAAAAAATCCTCTTATTTTGTGAGAAATGTTGGTTTTTCCTAATTTAAACGGAATTTTTCCGTTTATTTTTCAGGAAACACTACTATATAGTGCAAAAAAATGCTTGGAGACACAATGTTCCAAGCATTTTTGCTAATTAATTTGTCTGTTAATTCAAGTGTTCTTGTCCATTTGACAAACTTCGGGGAGTGACAGGCACCAAATAATCTTCAATCATTTTTACATTCTTCAAATTCTTTCCATAATCCACAACAGTAGTGGCAACCGCAGGCTTACTTTGTATATGTACCTTAGATCTTTCTTCATCTACCTTCTCTACAAAAACGGATATCTTGTCGCCCCAGGTTAAGGCGTTTACTGCTGTTTTCGCATGGATCTTACCTTCCTGATCGTTCTCATAGGTTATTTTGGTTCCGTTGATGGAAAGAACAGCTTTTTTACATAGCTCGAAGGCAGATTTGTATGGCAAGGTTAATTCAATTTGTTTTTCCTGCTTCACACTAGTAGTTCCTGATTCTCCAATTGACTTCATTGAAACTTTGTTAATGATTCCTAGGATAATCGTCATTCCTAGTCCAAAGAAGAGACCTACCATAATCCCTATTTCCAATTCTTGAAACATAAGTCCCATGATGAATCCAAAAGGAATGCTAGTGAAGAAAAAAATTTGCAGCAGCTTCTTCATCCTTTATCTTCCTCCTTTAAGCACACCCACATGTTGTAGAAACGCTGTTGTCATATCGACAAAATTCGGGAAGTGACAGGCACCACTCACACTCCGGACCAGCACCTCTTCTAAGCAGGGAACCTACTCCGGAACCCCAACCGCATTCACAGGATAAAACCGAAACTTCACTTCACCAATTACCGAGTCGTAGGGAACGAATCCAAATATTCTGCTGTCCTTGCTGTCTAAGCGATTGTCTCCCATTACAAAGAGCATGTCTTTTGGTACTTTTGTTTCTCCTGTGATTTCTTCAAGCGTGAAATCAAATGTTAATTCTTCTAATGTATTATTTTCTTTATTTTCTCTTAAATACTCTTCTGGGAATTCTTCGCCATTGATAGAAAGAACATCATCTTCCATTTTAATCGTATCGCCTGGTAGACCTATTACTCTCTTTATATAGTGTTCTCCTTCAAGGTCTGGAGCATCAAACACGACCACATCGAAGCGCTGGATCTCTGATGTTTTACTCAGTATCACCCTATCTGCATCATGAAAAGTAGGTGACATTGACTCCCCAAATACAGACGTTGGTGTAAAGATAAATTGGCGACAAACAAAAACAATGATGATCGCAAGCGCAAATGTTTTCAGCCAAGATAGAACTTCTTTTTTTGTACTAGCTTTCATTCTTGATCTTCACCTCATATTTTTATTTTTCTATAAAAGCACTTCCAGTTTTAAGCAGTTTTTCAACCTCTTAAATCATACCACATCTCTAAAAAGTATTTCCCACCCTTTCCCATAAAAGAAAAGGTTGTTTTTCTATTCATTTTCACCTTTAAACATCATATAATAAAATTTGTCTGTTATAAACTGTTAGGAGTTGAAAAAATTGGAAAATAATAAGAACCTTGTCCATAAGCATGAAGAAACGCTATTTATTATCTGTATCATCGTCAGCGTTCTTATGGCATTATACTTACTTCTTTCGATCATTGGTGTTTTTATCGTATTAGCAATTGGATTATTATCACTATTTTCGCATGCTCTTTCTATGGCTCACATTCAATTAAACGGGGTGAGATTAAGAGAAAATCAGTTTCCTGAGCTTCACAATAAGGTGATCACTCTTTGTCAAAAGATGAATTTAGACAAGATCCCTGAAGTGTATGTGATTGAATCTGGTGGACTATTAAATGCTTTCGCTACAAAAGTTCTCGCATTATTCGGGAAAAACATGGTTGTGCTATATTCTGATTTCATTGATATTGCAGAGGAGTCAGAGGACTTTGATATTGATTATGTCATTGCTCACGAGTTAGCTCATATTAAAAGGAACCATATCGCTAAAAGTATACTACTCTCATTATCTATGTGGGTACCATTCTTAGGCACAAGTTATTCAAGAATGGCAGAATATACATGTGACCGCATGGCAGCTTATTATACAGAAAAACCAGAAAATGCTATTAATGGTCTTTTAGTTTTAGCTGCTGGTAGAAGGCTTTATAACAAAGTTAATATTCAAGAATATTTAACGCAATACAACGAAAAACGGGGGATTTTCGCTATTTTAGCTGAGCTACTATCAACACATCCTCCTATTCCAAAGCGCATACATGAAATAGAACGTTTCACATACGGAGAACCTTCCGTACAGCTTAAAAGCAGAACAAAGAGAATTGTTTTGTTAATGTTCGTTATCTTTGTTGTTATTCCTACAATTTTTATTGGTATTGGTGTAGGAACGGCAGTTGTTCTATCACAATTTGGCAGCAAGTTAGAACAATTTTTCATGGAAAGTGACTACGGATATAGCTTTGAGAATACTCCTTTAATGCAGGCTGTAATAGATGCTGATAAAGCAGAAGTAGAGGACCTTTTACTAAGTGGTGAAGACCCTAATGAAGTAAATGAGTATGAAGAAAGTGTCCTAATGATTGCTGTTGCAAATAATCAGGATGACCTTATTCCTTTGCTCGTTGAATATGGCGCAGATCCTAACTGGCAAGATAGCTGGGGATGGACGGCATTAATGAATGCTGTTTATAACGAGGATATAAATTCTACTAAAAGATTATTAGAAGCAGGTGCAGATCCTGCTATTACTGATTCTGAGGGGATATCCGCTGTTGATCATGCTTATGATATGGGGAATGATGAGATGATTACGTTATTAAATTCATATACTTATTAGGCTTCACCCAGAGAATGTCCAATATAGTACCTGTACAATCTATGAGTGCATAAATGGAAATCCTAAGATTTTGCTTAGGTTTTTTTTTATTGAACGCAAACAGTTATAGAAATCATTGCTTCTATACTCTGTTACATAGTTACCAGCCTTTATTCTGTTTGCGGGCATTTTTACCTCATTAAAATTCCTTCATCCAGGTTAGCCACCTCCCCCATTCCATCATTCAAAGCGAAGGAACGTTGTAGATTATCTCTAATGAGTAACAACAAATATTCTTAAACCTCTAATTGGGTCAGACCTAAGAAAAATAGGTGGTAGCCGTTCCATATTTAGTCCAGGTAAATAAGATGGGTTATTGATAAGGGGGTAATTTTACATGCTTTTGATCATCCTTACCGTTAGTCTTGTTTTATTTATAGGATTTTTGGAGTATAAAACAAATAACTCAAGACTTAATAACATTCCTGTTAGGATCAATGTTAACGGAATACGAGGTAAATCAACCGTAACGAGGTTGATTTTTTCCATTATAAAAGAAGCCGATCGAAAGGTGATCGGTAAAACAACTGGTACTGATGCGAAAATGCTTTATTGGTTTACTGATCAAGAAAAGCCAATCAAAAGGTCTAAGCTTGGACCTAATATTATAGAGCAGAAAAAGGTTGTCAAAGAAACCGTCGAACATAAAGCAGATACGTTGGTAAGTGAGTGTATGGCCGTTCGTCCACAATATCAAGTTGTTTTTCAGGAAAAGTTATTTCAAGCCAATATAGGGATTATTACAAATGTATTAGAAGATCATTTAGATGAAATGGGTCCTACTTTAGATGAAGTAGCAGATGCCTTTACATCAGCGATTCCGTTTAACGGGATTATTATTGTGAGTCCGAGTAAGTATACTCCTTTTTTTAGAAGCATTGCGTTAAAGCGAAATTCAACCTTCATTGAAGCTGATGTTAGCGCAGTTGAGGAGTCCTATTTAAGACAATTTCCTTATCTTGTTTTTCCGGAAAATGTAGCGCTAGCCCTTGCAGTTGCGAAGGCTATGAACATTGATAAGCAAGTTGCTTTACAAGGGATGCTTAAATCAACACCAGATGCAGGTGCTTTGATTGTAAGGAAAATAGGGAAATCAGAAAATCCTGCCTATTTTTTCAACGGATTTTCAGCTAATGATCCTCAATCAACTTTAACAATCTGGAACCGAATTTTGGAGTTAGGATATTCGGGTGAAAACTCAATCATTATCATGAACTGCCGACGAGATCGACTTGAGCGAACAAATGAATTTGTTCAAAAAGTTTTACCCCATTTCCCACAACACACATTAGTTGTGATTGGTCAATCTACTAGTCCCATTTCAAGGGCTGTTGAACAAAACGAATTCCAACTTCTTGACTATATTAATTTAGAAAATAAGGAGTCCAAAGAGATCGTAGCCGTCTTAAAGGATTTAGTTCAGCCAGGTCAGGTTGTCTATGGCATTGGAAATATTCATGGTGCGGCTAAGCGGTTTGTTAAGGAATTTGAAAAGGAAACGGAGGTTCTTTAACCGTGGAAATATCAGATTTATATCTTGCCTTAATTATTGGCAGTGGACTAAGCTTACTTTTTACTGAAAAGACAGGGATTATGCCTGCTGGAATTATTGTGCCAGGTTATCTTGCCCTTGTCTTTGATCAGCCGGTTTTCGTGTTAATGATTTTTTTAATCAGCATTGTAACTTATATAACTGTTAATCATGGTGTTCGCCGTTTTACGATACTTTATGGAAAAAGGAAATTTGCGGCGATGATGATTGCTGGTGTGTGCTTCAAGTTAATTTTTGACGCATTTTATCCTTATATGCCCTTTGAAATTTATGAGTTTAGAGGAATCGGCGTTATTGTCCCAGGCTTAATTGCCAATACCATTGAACGACAGGGAGCTGTTCCTACTTTTGTAACAACGATCTTATTAAGTGCTGTAACATTTGGGCTCCTTCTCTTAAATCAATTCTTTCTTAAGGGTGTTGTTTTTTAATGAAAGGTTCTTCGTTAACTTGGCGTCAAAAACTTATGAAATGGATTAAGCAGATGAAGAAACGAAACACCACACATGTGATGCTCATAACAGCTATCATTATTGGGGTAATGAGTTTTCTTCAGATCTATTCGTTAAAAGCAGACTATCAAGTTACTACCGAAAATGATGCAGAATTCACAGCAACCTTTGTGGGCGATATGATGTTTGGCAGATATGTTGAAAAAACGGCGAACATGAATGGTTATGACCATTTATTTCGCTACGTAAAGCCTTATTTCGAACAATCTGACTACGTAAGCGGCAACTTAGAAAGTCCAATTGTGAAGGGTCAATATGAAAAAGCAGAAAAAAGTATTCACTTTAGAGCTAGTGAAGAGGTTGGGCAACTTTTAAAAGAGAATCACTTTGAAACTATTAATTTAGCAAATAATCATATGATGGATTACGGTGAAAATGGTCTAAGAGAGACCGTAAAAACTTTAGAAAAATATCAATTAAAATCTGTTGGAGCTGGTGAAAACTTAGATAAAGCGTCCGCTATTCTTTATCAACAAATAAAAGGAAGAACCATTGCAACAATAGGAGCAAGTGAAGTGCTTCCCAAAAACTTCGCTGCAGATCAAAACACCCCAGGCATTCTTCCTGCTGCCCAATCATTATTGGTGCCAATCATACAGGAAGCAAGTCAACATGCAGACATGGTTGTTGTTCATGTTCATTGGGGTGATGAATATGTTTTTGAGCCTCAAGAAAATCAACAGAACCTAGCAAAAGCAATAGTCGACGCCGGAGCTGATGTCATCATAGGTCATCACCCCCATGTGCTATCATCTTTTGAGCTTTATAAAGGTTCCGTTATCTTTTATAGCTTAGGAAATTTCATTTTTGATCAAGGCTGGTCTATGACAAAAGAAACAGCCATCGCACAGTACCATGTCGATAAAAAGCAAAATCATTATGTTGAAATCACACCTGCATTTATCAAAAATGCCTCTCCTATTCCGCTAGTTGAAGAAAACGTAAAGAAAAACCCACTACTCCAACTCCGAAGAGAAATGATTTTTTCTCGTTTAACTAAGGGAGTAAACGCGGATCATTATGAAATAAAGAATGGGCGGATTTTTGTGCCTGTGGGAAAGGGGGCATAGGTGCCTGTGGGGGTGTTTGTGGGGACAGGTTCCTTGTCCCATTAAAAAAGGGGGCATAGGGACAGGTTCCTTGTCCCGGTCCCCCCTCCTTTTCTTAATAAAACCCAGTATAATAAAGTCTTTTCACATCAACAATATCATCTTTTCTACTAGTCGTTAACTCTCTAACGTGAACACCTTTGCTTTGAAAGGAAGTAAGAAAGGAATCTGAATTAACATACAATCCAACATAATCAAGTTTTCCATCCTCATCATAATCAAAGAAAAGAAGATCTCCTCCTTTTGCTTCTGTCAAAGGCAACGAGGCCCCGATCTTAAGCATCTCTTCACTACTTCTTGGTAAGGAAAGTCCGCTATGATGATAAACATGCTGAACAAAGAATGAGGAATCAATGGTAGTTAGTACTGTTTCGTTAACATCCGCAAGAGTAGGCAACTGTTGGGCCCCAATAAGAGATGTTGCGTACTTCATAACAGAATCGTTCACGATTTGATTTTGCTTTTGTTCATAACTATCCTTTGAAAACCTTTTTACTGCGACGATTCCATTCTTCCAATACTCACTAAAGTGCGAATAATTAACCCCGTATGACTGTGTTGCATGCAGCAGAGTATATTCATTTATATACATAGCAACATGATGTATTTCCTCGACCCCATCGTCCTTTGCATCAAAGAAGATGATATCCCCTCTTTGAATATCTTGGAGAATTGAATCAAACTGAAGCCTTTCTCCTGTTGAGTTTTTTTGAAATCCTGTTGAAAATTGCTCATAGTCCTGCACTGCCACAACAAGGTTCCCCTGCAATAGCTGTTCTTTAGAAGTTCGAGGAATCCATATCCCATTTTCTTTGAATATGGTCGAAAGAAAAGATGAACAATCAAACTTTTGTGAGGTTTCATATTCCGCCCCAAATTCATAAGGTGTCCCGAGATAGTGATTGGCACTTTTAATCACATTCTCTGTATAAGTCATTGCAGATGCTTTAGTACCTAGAGATAAAGTAAAAATGAAAATGATCAATAATCGGATGAAGGTTATTTTCATATGGTTGACTCCTCAAAGAATTTAACTAGATCATATTTTAATTCTTTCTACAGAACAATAGGAAATCATTCCTGGTGTGGGACAGAGGGACAGGCACCTTGGCTCATTTTAAAAACCCGACTTATATAAGTAACGGGTTCGGCCTCCGAAGACAAAAACTAAATTAGCACACCATTTTGCAGTCCTATTACCTTTTGCTTATTCTTAATTGGTAACTGACAGAGTTTAGATAAACGGAGTTTTTCCGGTTATACTGAAGAATCGAACTCATTTAGGGGATATAAGCGGAGTTTTTCCGATTAAGCAAAGGAAAATGGTCCATTTTTGTTTGTTTCGTTTAAATAGGTGGAATTTTTCCGTCTATTTAATCTATTTCTTGTGCTATTTCCTTATTAAGAGGAATTTTTCCGTTTATTTTAGTAGCTTATTTCCTGGCAATTCTTGAAGATATGAAAATCGTTTAATCGGGTGCTTATTTTGGTATAAAAAATGCTTGGAGCGTATGTCTCCAAGCATTTCCTTTGCTGATTTACTTGCCATATTGCTTTTTCATTCTAGTGCGAATTACTATATAAAAAGCAATGTTAATACGGATAAGGTACCTTGTCCCTCATCTATTAATATAGTAAATGAAAACGCTAAAAATATAATAGAGAGTCCTGTAAACACAGAAACTCTCTTTAGGAACAACACTAAACCCTATTCTTCTTTATCTTTCCCTTTATCGCCATTAGCATCTTTATTTTGAGCTTTTTGCTTATTTTCGTTCGCTTTCTCTTTCTGTTGAGCTTCTTGCTTTTTCTCATTAGCTTTTTTCTGGTTTTCCTCTTTTTTCATTGAAGCTTCTTGCTTTTTCTCGATAGCTTTTGGTTGATTTTCTGCTTTTTTCACTGAAGTTTCTTGCTTTTTCTCGTTAGTTACTTCTTTTGCTTTAGCAGGTTTTTCTTCTTTTGGTTGCTTTTCAACAACTGATGTTGTAGTGACAGTACTCACAGGCTGTACAGCAGTTGTTTCTTCTTCAGTAGCATTCTCTTCTTCTTCTACCGTTTCTTCATTCGTTTCTACTGGTAGTTCAGCATCAGCAAGGTTCTCTTCGGTTTGCTCTTCTGCAACTACTTCTTCTGCTTCTTCACTCTTTTCACTATCTTCAAGACCGAACTTAGCCGCCTTTTCCTCAAGCTTTGCTAGTTTTTTATCAAGTTTAGCAAATGATTTTTGGATATTTTTCATTAATGCCTTTTGTGCTGTAGGATTTTTCACTTGAGCTAGCACTTTTGCTAATGAGTCAATGTTATTTGCAAGCTTAACTTCAACCTCATCTTCAGTTTCTTCTAAACTTTCATCGGCATTTTCTTCTGCCACTGCATCTTGTGTATCTGTTGCTTCAACGATGTTTTCTGCAGTTTCTGTTGTATCAACCGCTGCTTCTTCAGATTCTGTAGTGTCGCCCGATACCTCTTCTGATTCAGCTAGGTGATCAGCTGCTTCCTCTTGAGTAGCAATAGCTACATTAAGTAGTTCTTCCGCTTCCTCACTTTTACCTTCAGCTATCAATTTATTAGCTTCTGCGATACGTTCTGCTGCAAAGTCTGCTAATAGACGAGCTTCTTCATAGTCATCATACGTTACGGCAAGTCTTATTTTTTCCATCATTGTCTTTACAAAATAGAAGAAATCTCCCGGAACTAATGAAGGCTCGTTTTCTTGAATTTCTTCTTCAGTAGTTTCAGTGTCAGTAACATTATTCTCTTCTACTTCTTCTTCAATTGTTTCGGTGTCGGTAGCAGTACCCTTTTCTACTTCTTCCTCAATTGTTTCAGTTTCGGCAGCAGTATTCTCTTCGTTTTCATCTATAGCTGCTTCTTCATTTTCTACTACATTTTCTTCTGTTGTAGTATCTTCACTAGTTGACGTTTCGTCACCTACTGTGATTGTTTCTTCTGTTACAGTTGGATCTTGCTGATCTTCCACACCTTCAGTTGCTAGTGCGGCAGTTGTGATTAATGAAAAAATAAGTGCCGATGCGATTGGACCGCAAACCATAAACTTCTTAAATTTCTTGTAATCCATGTAACTTTCTCCCCCTAAAATGTTAGTAAAATAAATCATTCGGTGAGAGCTGATAAGTATATGTCCGTACTTAGCAGAAAAAATGAGGAATTAGGACTGTTATTTTATTCCATTTGAAAGAGTCTATGTAGTTTTTCAGAGAGATATGGGTACCTTGCCTCATTTGAGATAAGTCTACATCGTTTTTTCTAAAAGAAAAGCCCATGCGAGATTTCTCTCACATGAGCTTTCATCATCATAATATTCAACTGGCCACGGGACCTGTCCCTACGTCCCCGGGACGAGGAACCTGTCCCCTAGAACAACATACCAGCGATCGCAGCACTTAGTAGTGATGCCAATGCTCCGGCGATGACACAGCGCACGCCTAGTTTAGCAATGTCAGGGCGTCTGCTTGGGGCAAGACCACCTAAGCCGCCTAGAAGAATAGCAAGTGATCCGAAGTTTGCAAATCCACATAAAGCAAAGCTAATAACAATGTTTGTTTTATCTGATAAATTAGCCATTTCAGGTGTAAATGCAGCATATGCTACAAATTCGTTTAAGACAATTTTTTGTCCGATGAAGCTACCAGCTTGAAGCGCCTCTGCCCAAGGTACACCGATCATAAAAGCAATTGGAGCAAAAACCCAACCTAATATCATTTCTAGAGAAAGTGATTCAAACCCGAACCAGCCACCAATTCCACCTAACATTCCGTTAACTAGTGCAATTAAAGCAATAAATGCTAGTAACATTGCACCTACATTAAGAGCTAAACCTAATCCATCAGATGCCCCGCGTGCTGCTGCATCAATTACGTTTGCTGGTTCGTCCTCTTTATCATCAATATCTTCTGTTGAATTCATTGATTCAGCTGTTGCCGCAGTTTGTGCTTCTACTGCATTTTTTGTTTCAGGAATCATGATTTTTGCCATGATTAAGCCTGCAGGTGCTGCCATAAAACTTGCTGCTAACAGATATTCAAGTGGTACACCCATTAGTGAATATCCAATTAAAACAGAACCTGCAACAGATGCAAGACCACCTGTCATAACCGCAAAAAGCTCAGATTGTGTCATTTTTGCAATATACGGACGAATAACTAATGGTGCTTCTGTTTGTCCAACAAAAATATTCGCTGCCGCTGACATTGATTCTGATTTACTAGTTCCTAATAGCTTTGAAAGTCCACCACCAATGATCTTAACAACCCACTGCATAATGCCAACATAGTAAAGAACTGAAATTAGCGAAGAAAAGAAAATGATAACTGTCAAAACTTGAAAGGCAAAAATAAATCCAATCCCTTCATTTCCTATTAAACCACCAAATAAGAACGTTACACCTTCATTTGTGTAGCTCGTAATATCTTGTATCTTCGTAGATAACCAGTTAAGCGCTTTTTGTCCAAGCTCCCATTTTAAAACAATAAAAGCAAATAATATTTGAATGGCAAGTCCACCTAAGACTGTACGATAATTAATTGCTTTCTTATTGTTTGAGAATAAAAATGCAATTCCTAAAATAAAAACAATGCCCATAATTCCCCAAAGAAAATTCATTATGGATCCCCCCATATTTTAAATTAAATAAAACTGTAATCCCTTTCATTTCACAATATGTCAGATGTCCTACCTCTATAAATTATGTTAAGTTACCACTAGATTAGTAACCGCATACATAGCATACATTATTAAAGTATTGTTTGTCAAACTAGTTTTGGTGGGAGAAGTCGAATTTTGTCGATTACCAGATACCCAGTGGCATAATACCTCCATTTAACTTATTATATTTAGTAGATAGTATGTACGAAAATGTGGTTAGTTATAGGAGGATTTATGTTACAGAAGTTTGGTTTTTCACAATATGAAAGTAGTGTTTATGAAGTTCTAGTATCTAGTGAGGAGCCAATGGATGCTACTAACATTGTTAAATATTCAGGTGTTCCAAAATCAAAGGTCTATGAAGTTATATCTCGTATGATTGAAAAAGGGATGATACTAGACTCTGTTTCTGAAAACAAAAAGTATTATACCGCGTTGCCATTATCACTTGCAATCGAAAAATTAAATACAGAATTTCAAAAAGATTTAAAACAGCTAGAAAACATTAATTTTCAAAAAAAGTCATATTATGATGAACATGTTTGGAGTTTGAAGGTTGATACTTCAATTCGGGCACAAAGCAAACAGCTTGTTCAAGATGCGAAGAACTCTATTCGAATTTCAACTTGGAATGAAGATCTTGAAGAGTATTTACCACTATTAATTGAAAAGGAAAAACAAGGACTGGATGTTGAGGTATTAGTAGTCGGCAGCATTGACACACCTCTATCAAATATTCATGCCCTTATTCCAGCATCAGAACACCAGTCACTCGAACACTTTCGCTTAATTATTGTAGATGAAAAAGAAGTGATATTCGCTGGTATGGAAGAGAGTGCCTGGCAGGCCTTAAAAACAATGTCCAAGCCATTTATTAAGATTTTTACAGAATTCTTCTACCATGATCTTGCTCTAGCAAAAATTAATGAAAAGCATTATGATCTGCTAATGAGTGATCCTGATATAAAAAGTACCCTCATGAAATTAAGATACTAATTAGAAAAAACCACTATAGAGTGGTTTTTTCTAATTCCTAATGCAAAAGTAAAGCCGAAGCAACAACATTCAACAGAAACAGAGTTGAAATCACATAAATCAGAGGTGAAACCTGCTTCCATTTACCAATAGCGATTTTCACAATCGGATACACAATAAAGCCGAACGCCAATCCATCGGCAATACTTGATGTCATAGGGATACAAATGATAATTAAAAACGCAGGAAATCCCTCTGAAAGATCATGAAACGGAATGTCTTTCACCGATGACATCATAAGCGCCCCTATTAAAATCAACACAGGTGCAACGGCATTTCCAGGGATTAGTTGAATCAAAGGCATGGCAAAGATCGATAATCCAAATAAAATAGCTGCTACAAAAGCAGGTATCCCCGTTCTTCCACCTTCCGAAATTCCTGCTGCACTTTCAGCAGAAGCGATTGTTGGACTTGTCCCAACTACTCCTGAAGCAATCGTTGAAATCGCAACCGCTTTGTAAGCACGAGGAAATTTCTTCATATCAGGCAGCATTCCGCTAAGTAACCCCATATTTTCAAATAATACAATCATCGTCATTGAAAAAACAGCGATCCAAAATGGGATTTGTAGTAAATTCAATTCGCTTAATTGAAATAAATTGTTATTCGATGTTTGGAAGTCCACGATACTACTATGTTTTCCATCAGTAAGTGCAATTGTCATCACACTCGTCACAACAATTCCAATTAATAAACTACCTTTAATATTCCGAACAAATAGTATTAAGGTGATGATAATTCCTACAATTGTTGAGACTGTCACTGGACTATTCAACTGCCCAAGTGCCAACATGGTTGTTTCACTAGATTGGATGATTCCACCCTTTTGTAAGCCTATAAAAGTAAGAAATAGTCCTATTCCAACGGTAATTCCATGCTTTAATGAAGTCGGAACCGATTCTAGTATTTTATGTCCATACGAAGACATGCTAACAATAAAGAAAAATAAACCTGACAAGACGATCACTAACATCCCTTGTTGAACGGAAAGCCCTAGTGATTGAACCATTGTATAGCTAAAAAAGGCGTTAACTCCCATACCAGGAATCATAATAATTGGGGCATTCACCCATAAAGCCATTAGTAGACATCCTATAACGGAGGCCACAATCGTTGCAATGACAGAAGCACCTAAAGGAATTCCGGCATCTTTTAAAATTAAAGGATTCGCCAATATGATATAAGCACATGTGAAAAATGAAGTAAAACCTGCCATAACCTCCGTTTTAAAGGTGGTCTTATTTTCTGCAAGCTGAAAATGTTCATTTAATTTTGAAGCATCATTCATTCCTCCGTCTACAGCTCACTAACAATTTCTTTTACTAACAATAAAAATTGAGCTTTAATGTTCTCCGTTGTTTCCATGACCTCTTCATGTGTTAAAGAAGCCTGAGATATACCTGCAGCCATATTGCTTATACAAGAAATACCGAGCACCTCTAACTCCGCGTGCCTAGCCACGATTACCTCTGGAACTGTTGACATTCCAACTGCATCTGCACCTAAAACACTTAAAAGTTTGATCTCAGCTGGCGTTTCATAGCTAGGTCCAAGCATACCAGCGTAAACACCTTCTACAACGTTTATGTTATTGTTATTTGCCACATTTTTTGCTAATTGTATTAAGCTTTTTGAATAGGCCTCAGACATATCCGGGAACCTTACGCCACCTTCATTTGGACCGATTAACGGATTTTGAGAGGTCATATTTATGTGATCGTTAATGATCATTAAATCACCTGGTTTAAAATTAGGATGTATCCCTCCAGCCGCATTTGTCACAATTAGCTGCGTAACACCAAGAGCTTTCATGATCTTGATTGGATATGTAACAGCATCAAGAGAATGGCCTTCATAAAAATGAAAACGTCCTTGCATGGCGATTACTTGTTTCCCTTTTAATTCTCCGATAACTAAACGACCTTGATGACCTGACACGGTTGAAACAGGAAAATGAGGAATTTCATCATAGTTAATATAGATTGCGTTCTCAATTTCCTCTGCTAATACTCCAAGTCCAGATCCTAAAACTAGTCCTACTGTAGGGGCAAGTTTAATTTTTGATTCGATATATTCCTTTGTTTCTTGAATTCTTTCACTATTTTTCATTGCTTTCTCCCTCCAGGTTAGCTAATAAGTTCTCTTTTTAACCGATTTGCTTCTGCTATTATTTTTTCTTCATCAATCGTTAAGCAGACTCCCTCTTTCACGACTTGTTTGCCGTCAATATAAACATCACAAACATCGCTTCCCTTAGCTGCATTTACTAAATGCGAATATGCCTCACTAACTGGTTGTAAATGGGCTTTGTCATAAGGGTATATCGTGATAAAATCAGCTTTTTTCCCAACTTTCAAGGAACCTGTATGCCCCATTCCAATCGCTTCTGCCCCGATTCTTGTTGCTAAAGCTAATGTTTTCTCAGCAGGTAGCTTCGTTGCGTCTTTATACATTCCTTTTTGCAGCAAAGCAGCCACTCTCATTTCCTCAAACATATCCAAGTTATTGTTGGAAGCCGCACTATCAGTCGCAATTCCCACTTTGATATCTTTATCTAGAAGACTAACAATATCGGCAATCCCTGATCCTAGCTTCAAATTACTTATTGGATTATGAGCAACTCTTACATCATATTCTTTTAAAATGTCTCGTTCTCCATCATTAAGAACCACTCCATGTGCCATTACAGTTGGCTGATTAAATATCCCTAATTTGCGTAGATACTCAACCGGACGAGCTCCAAAGCGTTTTTCTATATCCAAAATTTCATATTCTGTTTCTGACACGTGAATATGGATCATTAACTCATTTTCATCCGCAATTCTAAGGCTTTCTAGTAGAGCATCTGTTGTACAGGAATACGGACTGTGCGGTGCAACCATTGTTGTAAACCTTCCATCTGTGACAGTTTTGTAGATTTTAGCAAAACGCTCTGCTTCTACTAAATTTGTTTTTTGTTCTTCTGGGGTGCCCATGCTGAAGATTGTATGAGAAAAAGCCCCTCGAATCCCTGTATTCATGATGGATTCCATTACCACATCAGAATCGATTCCATTCGGGTTAAACATATCGGAGAATGTGGTCGTCCCTGTTTTTAACATTTCTAAAATTCCAAGCTGAGCACTGACAGAAGCAATCTCTGATGTATACTGTTGTTCCAGTGGCCATATCTTCGTCTCCAACCACGGCTTTAGCAGCATATCATCTCCACTACCTCGTAATAGTGTCATTAAAATATGTGAATGCGCATTAACCAGACCTGGAAGCACCCATTTTCCTTTTAAATCAACGACTTGGTCAACATCAGCTAATTCCGATAACTGCTTACCTATATAAGTAATTTGCTGGTCTTCGGTCATCATCATGCCATTTTCATAGACTTGGTTATCATGATCAAAAGAAAAGAATGTGGCATTAATATAAGCTGTTTTCATTCTATTGAACTCCTCCTTTTCTGGGTTTTCATTGTATCCGCTTCCTAAAGTGTTTTAGGTTACCACTATAAAGGTAACCTAAATGCATTGTTAATAGATTACACGGCAAGGGCAGTTGTTGTCAAGGTGCCTTGTCCAGAGGGACAGGTTCACTGTCCCAATTCATGTGGCGGCGGGACAGCGGGACAGGTCCTCTGTCCCGCTTCTTGTGAAGGGAGATGGTTAGAGAAGAACTATGGGTGCCTTAAAAACAAAAAAGCCCACGTGAGATTTTTCTCATGTGAGCTTTCTTATTCATTTTTAAAGATCTAAAGATGTGAGTGGGACGAGGAACCTAGTCACATGTCCTTTATGGTCCAAATTTATTCTCGTTACAGTGTAATTTAGTTAGTAAGAGCCTGAATTGGTTGATTTTATAATGAGAAAGCATCAAAACTAGCAAAAAGTGATCAACAAAAGGGTTCTTCGGATAAAGCAAACAGGTTTATCTTCGATTCTTAGCATTTTATCTACGATAAATAGAGATTTATCTTCGATTATTCTGGATTTATCTTCGATTCTGAGAATTTATCTCCGATTAGACACTTTCCGACAAAATTTGCACCTTTCAAGTTCTAGCAGGCAAAAAGCCCACACAAGATATCTCTTATCTCTCGAATGAGCTTTCTTCATCATCATATTATTATTGTATGAAAAGACGAGAGCTGGCCGAGGTGCCTGTCCCCTCGGCCCAGCCAACCTCTGCCCAACCTCGACCAACCTCCGAAAGTGGGACAAGGAACCTGTCCCTACTGTAACCCCTACTGCAACCCACCAACCTTAAACATCTCCCGCAGCACCAGCGCAACTGCTCCTAATACCATCCCTTTTTTTCCTAATTCTGAGCAAACAATTGAAACTTCTTCCTTTGAGCTTCTAATGGTGTATTTTTGGACCATATCTCTTACTCGGGATAATAGGATATCTCCTTCTTCAAAAATACTACCCTCTAAAATAATTTTTGTCGGTTTCAATATATTAATCAAGTTTGCTGTTGCTATCCCTAATGATTCACCTGAATCTACAAGGATCTTTTTCGCAAGTTCGTCGCCTTCTTTGGCTGCGCGGAATATAACAGGAATTGAAAGTTCAGTTTCTGTCATAACGGAATCTTTCTTTTCCTGAAGCTTCCTCTTCGCTCGATCTATAATAGCAATTTCTGAAGCGTACGCCTCTAAGCATCCATGGTTTCCACATTGACAGCGCGGTCCATTGATATTGACGATGGTGTGCCCGATTTCTCCTGCTGTGTTAAACGAGCTTTTATAGATCTCGTTATTAATAACAATTCCCGAACCAATTCCTCGGCCAACACTGATACAAATAAAGTCTGAGATTTCTTGTCCTTGACCGAACCAGCTTTCTCCGATGGCTAACGCTCTTACATCATTTTCTACGATCACTGGTATGGAGTATTCTTTTTCTAGAATTTCTTTAAGGTGAATATCTTCTAAGTGTAAATGTGGTGAAAAAATAGCGATTCCGTTTTCAGGGTCAACTAATCCGTGCATAGCAAAACCAATGCCAAGAATCAGGTTTTTTTCTACATTTGTTTCTTCCATTACATAAGAGATACTAGACTTTATCATTTCAATAAACTCTTCTTTTGAAGGCAACTCTGTTATATCTTTTTTATAATCAAAAACCATTTTTCCATCCATTGTTGTTAAAATGACGCGGATAACTTCGGCGGCAGCATAGACACCAACAACGTAGTAGGCTGAATAGTTGATTCGTAACATGATTGGCTTTCTACCACCCGCTACTGCTGTATCTGATTTTTCCTCTGTAATTAAATTTCTTTCTGCCAACTCACTTACTAGAGCACCAACGGTTGGTTTTGTTAACTTGGTTAACTTTGCGATTTCCGCTCTTGAAATTGGTTCTTTTAGTCGGATTAAATTCAGGATGGTTGATTGATTTTGCGATTTCATCCCTTCGAAGCTTCCTATGTTAAGACTATATATCATGCCCCTACACCTCTATTTTGTATATCTACCGTAACAATATATTAAAAAAGTTAAATTATTTAATTAATTTGATTTCATTATAAACCATTTAAGGGTTGTGATAAATATCCTACCTAAAGTGACAGTAAAAAATCCTTATGCTCGAAAAGAACACAAGGATTTTTTTAAACCTATTTCTGATCATTTATTTCTTTTATTTTTTTCAAATCACATTTTGGGACACGATCGTATGTTAACAAGCCATTAATCTCCTGCTCAACATCTGTTAATTGAGTATAGCAAAACCCCTGGATAATTCGGCTATTCATTAATGCCTCCGTATGTTTTTTGTACTCTAAAACAAAATCTTCTTCATTTCTAACGGATGAGTAGCCCCAGCCTTCAGTATTGTCAACTTGATAGGCAATCCCGCCGTACTCTGTAATCAGAATTGGTTCATGATTGTAGGAAAATCCATTCGCATAAATCACACGGTTTGCTGGAGTTGTTGAGATGGCACTTTCAACATCTTTATAGGCCTGCTTTAATTCTTCTTCATTCCTATAATTATGGATTCCACAAATATCAGAGATTGTGTGCTCCCAGCCGTCATTTGAAAGAACTGGCCTTGTTTGGTCAACAGACTTTGTGTTCCAATACATTGATGTGGCATGTGCTTGCTGTTGTTTAGCATGAGCCACTCGAGAAATGCCCCAGCTTTCATTTAATGGAAGCCAGACAATGATCGATGGATGATTATAGTCTCTTTTAATCACTTCAAACCATTCTGTTGCTAATCGGCGGGCCGCTTCTTCACTATATTCGGAAGCGTTGGCCATTTCTCCCCACACTAAGAAACCTAGTTTATCAGCCCAGTATAGATAGCGTGGATCCTCGACTTTTTGATGCTTTCGCGCTCCATTAAAACCCATTTCCTTCGCCAACTCGATGTCCTTTTTAAGTGCATCTTCAGAAGGTGCTGTTAATAAACCTCCTGGAAAGTAACCTTGATCTAACACAAGCTTTTGATAGTAAGGCATATTATTCAGCATGAAAATGCCATTTTCAATAGATACCTTTCTCATTCCAAAATACGAGTCTACTTGATCTACAATTTTTTCACCTTTTCTTAAAGTGAGGGTGACATCAAATAAATTTGGATTTTCAGGTGACCAATACCATCCTGAGCCATGAATATTACTTCTATCTGTAAAACGATTTCGGATGTTATAGCTTCTTTTGTTATAAATCTCTAGCATATTCGTCTGATCAGAGATGATTTTTTCTCCATTAAAAGTAATATCAATAGATAATGAGAGATTGCTTACATTTTCTCCATCAATCTCAAACTCAAGTTCAATATCGCCGCGATCAATTTCAGGAGTCCAGCGAATCGAGCTTAGTGAGGACTTCTCGATCGGCTCCATCCATACCGTTTGCCAAATCCCTGAAGTTCTCGTGTAGAAAATCGACTCTGATTTTTCATGCCAATATTGTTTTCCCCTAGGAATTGTGACATCCTTTGAAGGATCTTCAACACGAACCGTAACAGTATCTTCATTATCCCAATTTAATAAATGAGTAATATTAACGGAAAACGGAGTATTGCCTCCTTCATGAAAGGTTGCTAGATTGCCATTTATATAAACCCATGAACGATAATCAACAGCACCAAAATGAAGAAGGATTTCTTTATTACTCCAACCTTCAGGAACTGCTAGCTTTCGTTGATACCAAACTACATCATGAAAGCTCTTATCGTTAATTCCACTTAGCTCTGTTTGAAAAGCAAAAGGCACATTAATCTGTTGTTCTACAGGAAAAGAATGATACCATTTCTTTTTTAGCCCCTCGTTCCTGTCATCAAAAGCAAAGTCCCATTTTCCGTTTAAATTCACCCATTCTTTACGGACAAATTGTGGTCTTGGATAGTCGTTACGCGGTATAGACATATTTTTCAATCCTTCCTAAATTCGTTACTATTTTATCCCTGTTTGTGTAACACCTTTAATAAATGAACGCTGACCAATAATAAATAAAAGTACAGCTGGTATTGTTGCAATCGAAGTTAAAGCCATTAATTTTGCAGGTGACGATACAAAGCTACCTTGCTGCATAACGGCTATTCCCATTGTGATCGTTCTCATCTCTGGAGAGCTTGTTGTCACTAATGGCCATAAGAAATCATTGTAAATCGTCATAAAAGTAAAGATTGCTAGAGTCCAAATCACAGGACGAGCAGAAGGAAGTACCACCTTCAAAAACACCTGCCATTTGTTCGCTCCATCAAGATAGGCAGCTTCCTCCAATTCCTTTGGAAAACTTCTAAAATATTGGTAAAGAAGAAAAACTCCAAAGGCATTGGCTGAGTAAGGTAAAATTAATACGGCGTACGTGTCCAGAAGACCGAACGTTCGAAATTCCATATATAATGGAAGAAATGTGATCACCCAAGGAATCGTCAATGAACCTATAAAAATACTAGTTAACGTCTTTTTAAACGGTACATCTAAACGAGCCAATCCATATGCTGCAAGTGTGTCTACAAATAACACGAGTAGGGTTCCTGCTATACCAACGAATAACGAATTTGTCATCCATTTCAAGACCGGCGTATCTCCATCATTGGCAAATATGTATTGATAATTTTCTGCTGTAAAAACCTGTGGCAACCATTTTATCCCTGCTGTAAAGGCTTCTTGATCACTTTTGAAAGAAGTAGATAACATCCAAAAGACAGGTGTAATAAAGATCAAGGCAATGATAACCGCCAAAATCACAAGAATTGTCTTAAATCCTTTACTCTCCATTTCAGCTCTACTCCTTTCGATCCGATATTTTTAATTGGACGACTGAAATCACAATCATAATAAGTGCCATCATCAATGACATCGCTGCTGCATTTCCTAATTGTCTTTGATTAAAGGCTTCATCAACGATATTCATTAACAGCACTTTCGTTTCCGTACCAGGGCCACCTCTTGTCATTAAGTAAGGCTGACCATACACATTAAATGAAGCGATCGTAGATGTGATCACAACGAACACCATAGTTGGCTTGATACTAGGTAACGTAATATGAATAAATCTCTGCCATCGATTTGCACCATCTAAAGAGCTGGCTTCATATAAATCCTCAGAAACCTCATTTAACGCATTAATAAAAATCACCATGTTAAAGCCGATCGTCCACCAAAGCGTTGCTACAACAATGGAAATCCATGCCCAAGGAAGATCCGTTAACCATGGAATGATCGGTAAATTAAGCTTCATCAGATACTGGTTAATCAGTCCACTGTTCGTATCTAAAAGCCATAACCAAATAATCGCTACAACAGAAACCGATACTGAATATGGAATAAAATAAACCGTTCGAAACAGCCCTGAGAGTTTTCTCGGTAAGTTTGTAATAAGAAGCGCCAAGCCAAGACCAACAATAATTAACAAAGGCACACTATAAATCACGAATTGAAACGTATTGAAAAGTCCCTCAAAGAAGATGTTGTTAATATAGGAAGAGGAATCAAAAATTTTCATATAATTCTCTAATCCTACAAATGTATGCTCAGGATTTAATAAATCCCATTCATGAAAACTCATCCAAGCTCCATACAAAATTGGAATAAAAAGAAATGTAATAAAAAGGACTAGATACGGAAGGACAAATAAACTTGAGGTTATTTTTGATTTCATTGTGTTTTTATACATTTGAATTTCCCCCTTTCATCAGTTAGGACATTTAATGAAAGAACGTCCTAAACTAATTAGAAGAAAACGAGCAGGTGCGGTAAAAGAATACCTGCCCGTTCCACTCACTGATTATTTATTTAGAATTTGAGAAGCCTTTTCTGTTGCATCATCTAATGCTTTTTGGGGATCTTTTTTCCCTAATAATGCTAGATTCACTTCTGCCCATAATGGTTCAGAAAGCTGTCCCCAGTTCGCTACTCGTGGAGCAAACTTCGCATATTCAAATTCTTTAGCTACTTGAGGCTGTTGCGTCATGTTTTGGAATTCTTCACTTTCTAAGTAAATCGCTTTAGACACTGGAGCCTGACCTGATTTCGCCCACTCCATTGTGTTTTCTGCAACGAATTTTAAGAAATCGGATACTCCCTCTAACACTTTCTCATCTTCAACTGCTGCAGGAATCACAAAGTTATGTCCATTTGCATATACTGCTTGTTGCTTCGTTCCTAATTGAGGCACTGGTGCTACTCCGTAGTTGATACCAGCTTTATCCCATTGCTCCATCATCCAAGGACCATTTAACTGCATCGCATTTTTGCCTTGTAAGAAAAGTGTTACTTCCCCGTCTTGTTGAACATTTTCCGGAGAAACTTTTTCTTTTGTTACTAAATCTCTTAGGAATGTTAAAGCTTCAACACCTTCTGGACTGTTGTAATTTGGTTTACCATCTTTCATTAACTCTCCACCATTTTGGAAGAAAACAGTTGGATAAATAAACTGATTCGGCCATAAAGTTGGAACAACAAATCCATATTGATTTTTCGATTTGTCTGTAAGCTTTTTAGATGCCTCTACAAATTCTTCTCGATTTGTTGGTGGATTTTCAGGATCCAAGCCAGCCGCTTCAAACATATCTTTGTTGTAATAAAGAATTAATGGATGAATATCAAGTGGAATCGAATATTGTTTATCATCAACAGTACCTGCTTGCCAAGCTGTTTCAGAATAATCTTCAGCTTTTACACCTGTATTAGCAATCGTATCTGTTAGATCTTTTAAAAGATTTTTCTCTGCGTAGTTCGTAAGCTGATCTGTATGAACAATCATCACATCAGGTGTATTCTTTTGATCGGCAAATGCTAGATCAACAGTTTTATAGTATTCATCTTGTGGAACAATCTGTAAATCTACTTTATAGTCAGTTTGTGATTCATTATAATTTTCTACAATTGTCTTCATTCGCGGGCCATCTGCTCCAGAAAAAGGAGCCCAATATGTAATCTTAGTTGCTCCACTATCTCCCCCACCATCTGAGCTGCTGCTTGCATCTTCATTACCCCCAGCACAACCAGCAAGAGCACCAACAGTTAAGAAAGTTGATAGCGCAATGCCTAACCATTTTTTCTTTTTCATTCCCTTACCCCCTAATTAGATAATTTCCCCGCTTAGAAGCAAGCGGTTACAAATGTGACATAAAGTAAGTTAGTTAAATTAATTTACTTTATAGTGTATATAATAATTCCTTGTTTTCAGATTGTCAACGGTTACATTTCGGGACAGAGGGACAGGCACCTTGTCCCTCTTCTTACGGGTTAAGCAGAACTAAAAAGCCCACGCGAGATTTCTCCGACATGAGCCTTCTTCTGCAGCGTTATGTGGGACGAGGACGACCCTCCGTCCCAGGACCCCCTTGTCCCTAATAAGTTGTCATTTGAAAAACCTTTTGCACAATGTACATCACATATTTAAATACAGTTAGACTGTTCTGGTACTTTTCATACTCCACCGTGTAAGTGCCATCTTCATTGCTCCAAATTCTCTCGAAATAACGATCAACTTCCTTTGTAAATTCACTTTTTGTTGGCGCTACGATTTTTATACTTTCTTCTAAATTATAGTCATCAAGATTACGAGAGGTATAATTAGTCGAGCCTCCTATAACGATCGATTTCTGTTGGCTCTTTATGTAGATGAGCTTCGTGTGATATTGCTCTTTATTCGTGGCATACCAACGGATTTTAATATTTTCATAGTCAAAATTCTGCAACTCTGCAGCAATAGGTAGATTCGGTAAACCAATTTTTTCTTGTCCAAAGGCATTTTGGTTAGGATCTAGAACGATGTTTATTTTCACACCACGCTTAGCTGCCTCCTCTATGCTAGTGATGATATCTCGATCTGCCAAGTAAAACATGCCGATCCAAATTTCATCTTCTTTTTTTGCCTTTTTAATGGCTTGAACAACATGATCCTGGACCTTGCCTTCTGTAAGAATCTGAGCCTTTACTGCTAATTCTTCATCTGAAGTTGTAGGCTGTATATTCTGATCTAAATCTGCCTCTGTAGGAAATGCCTTTACATTACCATCTGAAAATTCAGCAATTGATTTTTCCGCTTTTACCATATCCTTAAGGATCTTCCCTTTTACTTTAAAGGCAATATTCGAATGAAATCCACTAGCATCATGAGGATTCGCAGATAGAATGGTTCAGCATCCTCTGAGATCACCACTTTCCGATGGTTTGCCTTGACGTTCAATAATTTCAAATAAGAACGAGCGGTTACATTTGGTGCGGAGCTTTCCATTGGATTTGGGAGCCAGCCATATCCAGCTTGTCCAAACCATTTAAGTGTTGCTCTCCAAATACCTGAATAGATCAGATTAGGGTCACGTAGTTTGTCTAAATCTGTATATACTATTTCTACCCCGCTGTTCTTCAGTGGATCAATTTGCTGTGCTTCGTGTGAGCCATATGTTGTGTTAATTTCATCTGTAATAAAAATGACTTTTAGATCAGGGTGCTTCACTTTTTGTTTTTTAATAGATTTCATTAATTTTGCACTAAGCTTTGGGTATGGTCGTTTGTTGTCCGTATAGCCATTCACAAGGAAAAGATCAAGAATCAGAAAATGCTCGGCTTGTTCAATGGTTTTAAATACTTCCTTGAAAATGGAGTGATCATGCACTTCTTCTCCTTCCTTTTGATAGGTGAGGTCATATAAAAACTCAACATCTTGTTGGGGAATTGTATGTATTGTACCTTGGTAGGATATGCCGGGTGGAAGGGGTTTAACTCTGTGATAAATCATGATGGATGTTAGGATGGTGATCATAACGCCAATTATGATAACTTTTCGCTTTTTGCTCATATGGATTCCTCGCATTGTTTTTTCTTTCTATACCCGTTTTTGGGATAAAGGAATCCTCGGAACAGAAATACAATTGTAGTGCTTGCTTGTCTAAATTACTGCAGTATCGAAACTTTCACAATTTCCTTTCTCCTCTCACCATTTTTTTACTTCCTATTTTTAATTTCCATAACAAACTAACCAACTGTTGAATATAATGCTTAAAAAGGAGGAGGATCATCATGCTAATGGAGTTACTGATTTATATGATGATTGGGTTAGTCCTTTCGCTTTATAGATATAGAGGTATTACTAAATTCAAGGCGATTTTAACCATCTTTTTTTGGCCTCTTGTTTTATTACATTCTTACGTTGAGTTGGTTGAGAGAGTTAAATATAAAAATAGAAAACGTTAAGTGATTGGGACAAAGAACCTGTCCCTCTGTCCGAGTGCGTAGGGACAGGTTCCCTGTCCCATTTCAAAAGGGTTTTTTAGAAAGTAAAAAAGCCCACGCAAGATTTCTCTCGCATGAGCTTTCTTCATCAACTTCTGGTTGGGACGAGGAACCTGTCCCCCTAGCACTTTCCCCATGGCACTTACTTAACCGCCCCATCCGAAATGCCTTTAATAATATATTTCTGCAGAAACATATAGACTACAATAATCGGGATAATCGCAATGACTAATGCGGCTAGGGCTAGATGCCATTGTTTTGAGTATTCGCCAAAGAAGTAGAACATTTTTAATGGAATGGTGTACATTCCGTCTTTGTTGATAACTAAAGATGGTAATAGATAATCATTCCAAAACCAGATGGCATTTAACACAATAACTGTGACTGTTGTTGGTTTTAGCATTGGTAGAATGATATAACGGTAGACTTGGAATCTATTACAACCATCGATAATGGCAGCTTCATCTAGTGCTTGTGGTATTCCTCTTAGTGCACCAAAGTATAAAAAGACGGCGAGACTCGAGCCTAATCCTAAATACATGACCATTAGTCCTGCTCGATTTAACATATCTATGGCACCAAATATAGATATTAGCGGAATCATGATTGATTGGAACGGTATCAGCATACAAATCGCAAAGATGAAGTATATGGCTGAACTCATCTTTCCTTTTCTACGTGAT
Source organism: Metabacillus endolithicus (assembly GCF_023078335.1). Taxonomy (GTDB): domain Bacteria; phylum Bacillota; class Bacilli; order Bacillales; family Bacillaceae; genus Metabacillus; species Metabacillus endolithicus. The sequence continues at coordinate 2,152,975 of NZ_CP095550.1, forward strand.
AGCGCATATGCAGCCATTGATGTACAAATACAAATTAAAACGATACTTAACGTTGTAATCACAAGTGAATTGAAAAAGCTTTGAATAAATTCTAACGCAGCAAAGGCCTCTGGGTAATTTTCAAAAGTTGCTTTTGTAGGAAATCCGAGAGTGTTGACGAAAATCTCGGATTTTGTTTTAAACGAGTTCACAATGACTAAGTAAAATGGATAAAACCAGAAGATCGACAGGACAAGCCCAAGCAAAATGAATCCATATGTTTTAGCTTTGTTTTGTGCAATCATAAGTCAGTCTCCCTTTTTCTTGTCATATATAATTGAATGACTGATATGACAGTAATAATCAGTAAAAAGATAATCGCTTTTGCTTGTGCATAGCCCATTTCTTGCACTTTAAAGGCACTGTCGTAAATATTCATCGTTGCCATTTGTGTCGAACTGAATGGTCCCCCAGCTGTTAGCGCCATGTTTTGATCATACACTTTAAATGCATTTGATAATGATAAAAATAAACTAACCGTAAATGCTGGTGCCAACAACGGAAACTTAATTTTCCAGAATCTTTGCCAAACATTTGCCCCATCAATCGTTGAGGCTTCAATTAATTCATCTGGGATATTATTTAAAAACGAAATGTAAATAATCATGATATAGCCACTCATTTGCCAAATAAATAGAATCACTAATCCCCAAAAACCGGTTTCCGTATCCGCTAACCAGCCTTTAAAGAAATCCAATCCAGTTAAGTCAGCGATTCCTTCAAATGCTTTTAGGAAAATAAACTGCCAAATAAAACCGAGAATAATACCGCCAATTAAGTTCGGCATAAAAAAGATTGTTCGGAAAACAGTATTAAATTTCCCCATCTTTTGTGTAACAAATAAAGCTAAAAGTAACCCTATGATATTGATTCCAATAACAGAAGCAACGGAAAACCCACCAGTGAATAAGAGGCTATAAAGAAATTGGTCATCTTGAAATAGTTTAATATAATTGTCCAAGCCGACAAATTCAGTTACTTCAAATCCGTTATATTCTGTAAACGAATAATAAACACCTTGGAAAAAGGGAAGAATTAAAACCATTGCTAATGCCAATAAACATGGTGCCAAAAAGATCCAATAGGTACTATTCCTCATTTTCATCTTGCTCACATCCCTTAAGAAAAATAGTGAATGGAGGCAGATCAACATCTAAACCTCCACTCAGTATTAGAAATTAGCGCATTTCTGTAAACTTAGAGCTTGTTGTTGCTGTAAATTCATCCCATGAAATATCTCCATTTAAATATTTTTGATATTCTGGGAAAAAGGCTGTTGAACCGAAACCGTTTGGATGTTGGTTATGTGCCCAAACTCTTGCTTTCTCATCTAGTAGCATTTGGTAAACTTCTTTCGATACAGGGTCAGTAATACTTTCGATATCATATCCATCATGTGCCGGAATGTATTTAAACTCTTCTACGATTTGTTGTTTTCCATAATCAGATGTGTACATCCAGTCAATAAAGTCCTTTGAAGTTTCTACAACTTCTTCATCTTTTTCTTTATTAATACCCCAGAACCAAGAAGGTCCGGCACTAATAAATCCTTCATCATCACCCGAAACATATAGCGGTAAAATCCCTAGTTTTTCTTGTGAAAACGTTGGATCAATACTATCTAGTGAAGGAACAATCCAGTTTCCTTGGTGAATGATGGCAACTTTATCATTAATGAATAGCTCTTCTACACTCGTACTATAATCAAGTGATAAGATAGGCTGAACATTATATTGATTAATTAAATCTGTATACTCTTTCATACGATCACCGTATTTGTAAGTAAGTTCAGTTGATTCATAAGCAACATTTAAATCATTATCAAATTCAGGAGCTGTAAAATGATTTGAAAACTGACTTGTTACCCAATCTTCTTTTCCACTAAAGCCAAATACAGCTTCTAAGCCAAGCTCTTCTTTTTTACTATCAATTGTCTCGACCGCTTTAACAAAATCATCATAACTAGCAATAGAAGCAGGATCTACTCCAGCAGATGTAAATATTTCTTTATTAATCATCCAACCAAAGCCCTCAATATTTAACGGTATACCATACGGAGTCCCGTCAATCGTTGAGCCTTGTAACGTTCCATCAATGGCCGTTTTAGCGGATTCCATATCAGACACATCTAAAAGATATTTTTGATATTTTTCTGCATCTGATAATCCACCTAATAAAAAGATCGCTGGCTCTTCATTTGAAGAGAATTTCGCTTGTAGAGCTGATGCTGCATCCTGTCCTCCGCCTACTGTTGTTAAGTTAATGTCTACGTTTTCATTTTCACTTTCATATTTTTCAATCATGGCTTCTAGTTGGTCTTTTGTTTCTACTTTAATGTTAAAAACATCAACAACAACCTTTCCGCCGCCATCTCCACCGCTGCTATTTGACGAACATCCAACTAATAATCCAGATAATAAAAGAGCTGTACCTAATCCTTTAATCACATTCTTTTTCATAGCTTACATTACCCCCAAATTTTTAATGGAGAGTGATCGTTAAACCACTCTCAATGTTTACTACAGAATAATTTCTAGCTTTTGTGATCCTTGAAGATTGATTTTCACGCCATTGGAACTTGTTTCAATTTCTCCAGCTGAAACAGAAGAAATAGATTCATAGTTTGTAAGGAGAATTGAATACGTAAGGCCTTCCATGCTTGTTTCAATGAAAATTTTGTTATCCTGTTCTACAGCTTGTATCTCACCCTTTTTGTTGCCATTTAAGTCTGTAACAAATGCAGAAGCACTCTGACCATTTTGTAGCTGATAAATTTCAAAAGTTACAGAATCAGTAAACTCATAGTCCGGACGATTGCTTTCCTGACCAATTGGTAAGATTGTATTTTCTCTTATATATAATGGTAGACTCAGATAATCATAGTTTTCTTTTATCCAAACCCCACCATCCACTACTTCTTTTGTTAAGTAATGTGTCCATTTACCTTGTGGTAAGTAACAAGAGCCATTGCCTTGTTCATTCATAATTGGAGCTACCAACAGGCTGCTTCCCAACATATACTGTCGATCAAGTACGTGGGCATTCTGATCCTCAGGGAACTCCAATACCATTGGTCGTAAAACAGGTACTCCTGATTTGTTGTTTTCAACAGATGCACCATATAAGTAAGGCATTAAACGATTTTTAAGTTTTGAAAAATACTTCGTAACCTCAACCGCTTCTTCATCAAATAACCACGGTACCCGGTACGATGAGCTACCATGCAAACGACTATGTGTTGATAATAATCCGAAAGCCGTCCAGCGCTTAAATAAATCAGGTGTCGCGGTATTTTCAAAACCACCAATATCATGACTCCAATATCCAAATCCTGATAATGCTAGTGATAACCCTCCACGTAAGCTTTCGGCCATTGATTCATATGTTGCGTTACAATCGCCACCCCAGTGTACCGGGAACTTTTGACCACCCACTGAGGCAGATCTTGCAAAAACAACGGCCTCTTGCTTCCCTTTTTCTTGCTCTAATAAATCAAAAACAACTTTATTGTAAAGATAAGCGTAATAATTATGCATACGATGTGGATCTGAGCCATCATGATACACAACATTCGTTGGAATTCTCTCACCAAAATCTGTTTTAAAGCAGTCAACACCCATATCAAGGAGTGCTTTTAATTTTGAGCAGTACCAGTCACATGCAGCTGGATTTGTAAAATCAACCACACCCATGCCTGCCTGCCATAAATCCCACTGCCAAACATCTCCGTTTGGTTTTTTCAATAAATATCCTTTTTCAGCTGCTTCATCAAAAAGCTTGGATTTTTCGGCAATGTAAGGATTAATCCAAACACAAATTTGCAAGCCTTTATCTTTTAATCTTTGTAACATTGCTTCAGGTTCCGGAAATGCATCCCGATCCCATTCGAAATTACTCCACTCAAATTCTTTCATCCAAAAACAATCAAAATGGAAAACACTTAGTGGAATATCACGTTCAGCCATTCCATCAATAAAATGGTTTACCGTTTCTTCGTTATAATCGGTTGTAAAGGATGTTGTTAGCCATAATCCATAAGACCAAGCTGGTGGCAGGGCCGGCTTTCCAGTTAATTCTGTATAGTTACTTAATACATCTTTAGTAGAAGCTCCACCGATAATGTAATACTCAATACTTTCGCCTTCTACGCTAAACTGTGTTTTCGAAACCGCTTCTGATCCAATCTCAAAGCTTACATTTTCGGGATGATTTACTAACACCCCATATCCTTGATTACTCATGTAAAACGGGATATTTTTGTATGCTTGTTCTGAGCTTGTTCCGCCATCTTCATTCCAAATGTCAACAGTTTGACCATTTTTCACAAACGGAGTAAAACGTTCACCAAGTCCATAAATATACTCCCCAACTCCAAGGTTTAACTGACTACGCATATAGCTCTCTTTTTGAGGTCCAGTAATCCAGGCAACTCCCTTAGGGTCAATTGAGGTTAACACTTTATCACCTTGAGAAAATGTGATTTTAAAAGGTTGATAGTTTATGTTTACGCTTACATTACCACTTGAAAAACTGGCGCCATTTTCATCTTTCTGAAGCTCTAGCGGTACTAATTCTTCCTTCACATCAAAGTTTGGTGTTTTATTCTTACTACCTTTGTGATGCCAGGCTTTCACTTTTATCACATTTTCAAGTGGAGATGATAGTTGAATCGTAAGTGACGGTAGATTTAACGTATCTCCTCTGCGTTGAATATCTTTACACGGTCCATATAAAGTTACCATTTTCTCATCTATTGCAAGATCTCTTACATTACGGGGATGTTGGATCTCAAACCCTTCCCTCGTTAGCCAAAAACCATCTGTAAATTTCATCGAAACACCCCTAACTGCAGCTTCTCTTCCTTATTTAACTGTAGGTCATTAATCCTACTTACAAATATAATTATATTGATAAAAATCAAGAAATTCTTGTACAATTAAAACAAGAAGTAACACAATTCTGATATTCTTTTAGAAGGTGATAGCAATGAATAAACACAACTTACTTGAAGATCGAGTACATGGAGATTCATTATTTCCGCTTCGGGTATACATGGTTGATTACTTAGACGGTCAAGTCATTATTAATATGCATTGGCATCCTGAGTTGGAGTTTATTTATGTTGAGGAAGGTCAAATTAACTTACAAATAGGTACAAGAAAGCATCGCTTAAGTGCCGGTAGTGCTTGTTTAATTCCAAGTGAACAATTACACGGTGCATATCCTTGTAATGATCAACCATTCAAAATTCATGCAATTGTTTTTCATATCAATTTAATTAGAAGCTTTGGTTATGATTTGATTGAAAGTAACTTCATTCAATTTATAAAAAACTTCTCATTATTTCATTCACTGATCATCAAACCTAACACAACTGATGAAAAAAACATGCTAAAATCAATCGTCAATATCATCGAGGCATATTCAACAAAAGAGGCAAGTTATGAACTTAAAATAAAAGGTTACTTGTTTTTATTATTTGCAGATATATTAAGAAAACAAGCCTGGATTCATAACGAAGAAGTAACCGAAAAAGACTTAACAAAAACCGAACTATTAAAGAAAGTTTTGCAATATATTGACCAGAACTACAAACAAAAGCTAACCGTCATGGACCTAGCCTCACAAGTTCAAATGAGCGAAGGCCACTTTAGCCGATTTTTCAAATCACTAGTCCGTATGACACCAATGGAATACATTAACACAATTAGAATCAGCAAAGCCTGCACTCTACTACAAAAATCCGACCGAAAAATCCTAGACATCGCCATGGACGTAGGGTTTCAGAATCATAGTTATTTTATTCGGTTGTTTAAGAAGCAGAAAGGGTGTACGCCAGGGGAGTATAAGGGGACAGGTTCCTTGTCCCACTCTTAAGGGGTGGGGGGCCGGAGGTGGCGGCCGGAGGGACAGGTCCCCTGTCCCGTTTAAAAGAGTTTTCTAGAAAGCAAAAAAGCCCACGCAAGATTTCTCTCGCATGAGCTTTCTACATTAATGTCTGGTTGGGACGAGGAACCTGTCCCGTGGGCAGCGTCGTTGGGACGAGGGACCTGTCCCCGTGGAACCCCCGCAGCCCCCTACAACCTAAACTTCTGAATAACCCCCTGCAGTTCTTGCGCCATTTTACTCAATGATTCTGCAGAGCCGGCAATTTCATCCATTGAAGCACTTTGTTCTTCTGCAGCTGCTGCTACTTGTTGAGTGTTGGAGGATGACTGCTCTGATATGTGGGCAACTTCTTCCACGATTCCTACTACATTTTGCGACCTTGAATTTACTTCTTCTACAATCGTGGATACTTCCTGCGTTTGGGAGGTAACTTGTTCAATTAATTCCGCTATGCCATGGAAGGTCTCACCAGTTTGATGGACCATTTTGATTCCTTCTTCTACAACAACCGTTCCTTCATTCATCGAATGCACAGCCTGGGTTGCCTCATTTTGAATAAGACTTATAGATGTTTGAATTTTTCCAGCAGCTTGACCGGATTGTTCAGCCAATTTGCGAACCTCATCAGCCACGATCGCAAATCCTTTTCCTTGTTCTCCAGCTCTAGCTGCCTCAATTGCTGCGTTAAGAGCTAATAAGTTTGTTTGACTAGCAAGCTCTGTTATGAAATAAACAATTTCATTAATTTCCTTTGTTTTTTCACCAAGGCTATTTACTACATTAGAGGTTGTTTTCACCTTATCCTTCACCAAGGTCATTTGCTCAATCGTCTGCGTAACAACTTTGCTTCCATTATTAGCAGATTCATTTGTTTGTACAGTTAGTTTAGCTACCTCTTGTATCGCACTTGCAACCTGATTCATACCATTTGAAATTTCTGTTACTGTATGGTTAGCATGACTTGTACTTAAAACCTGTTTCTCTGATCCGATTGCAACTTCTTGAATGGATGTTGAAATCTGCTCGGTTGCCTTTTTTGTCAGCTCCGAACCTGCTGTTAACTCTTCAGAGGATGCCGCTACTTTTTCCGCAGAATCTCCAACTTGTTTAATTAACCCTTTTAAACTATCAACCATTCTATTAAAATTCTCTGCTAATTCACCAATTTCATCTTTTGATTTAAAAGGCAGTGGCTCTACTGTTAAATCACCATTTGCCACACTTTTCGACCTTTCTGTGATGGCAATAACTGGCCTTGCCATGATCCCAGAAAACACCGAAACAACTATAACTCCTATTATGATTGATGCCCCTAATGTGATTAATAGATTCATTAATACACTGTTTGCTCCTTGGTTAAAATCCATCGTATAAGTACCAGCAGATACTATCCAGCCCCAATGAGAATCCTGCTCTGCATAGGTAATTTTCGGTTCAACTTTGTCCGGATTATCAGGTAAAGCCCAATCATATGTTGAAAAACCATTACCAGTTAACGCTTGTTCTACGATTAGTTTCCCAACCTTTATTCCGTTAGGATCCTCTGAATCCCAGATATTTTCCCCTTCTTTACTTGGATGGGCAATTAATGATCCATCATCTGAAATCACAAATACATATCCATGTTCACCAACATCAATATCCTTATTGATCGGTCTAGTTCCATCGGCCCCTTTTTCTCCAAGAATAACAGTCTTTACTTTATCCTGCGCTTCTTCAAGAGTCATGGTTCCCTGTTCAACTTCGCTGTTTAATAGGTCGATCATTTCCAAGACCAGTTGAACGTTATTTTTTAATTGAGCTTGTCCTGCCGCGTCCAGTTCAGTGACAGTGTTTTTGTAACTAGTGAACCCAATAACCGCGCTAGGAATAATTAATAATAGCAAACTGAAAAGTAATAATTTTGTGCGGATTGAGTTAAGGAAATTAAGGTTCATTTTGATCTCCTCCTTCTAGAAATGTTTAAAGCGCTTTCATTTTTTACCTATATTTAGACTGAAATAGACATCTGACTGGTACTTTTTACACATATCACTTGAAAATTATATAAGATAATCATACTAGATTTAGGTTAATGATGTATAGTTATTTTTGAATATTCCCACAAATAATAGAAACACCAAATATTATCAATTCACTTATTATGTTGCAATTAGTGAAAAACCCATACTCTCCTTTTCAGTAGTAGTATGGGTTTCTTTTTTTTTGAGATTAAAAAGCTTTTATTATTAAGATATCCCTTACAAATAAGTTAAACGGAAGGGTGGGACAAGGAACCTGTCCCTACTTCAGCGAAATTGTAAATTCATCGTTGCTGCCTGGTTTTGGGAGCATGCCTCCTTGTTGGTCAACGACCAGTACGTTACTTACTACTAGTTCCTGCGGTTCACCGCTTGCTTCTGTGAATTTGAAGGTGTAGCTTTTATTAGTGCTAGCTTGGAGCTTTTCCATGTGTGGGAAGTTTTCTGTGTATTTTCCTTCTGTTGTGATAAGAGTTGCCGTTCCTGCAGTTCCCCAGCCAAAGGCAACATCAAATTCTTTGTTAGTGTTTTCTACATCCATCACTAATAGGTAACCATCACTTTGCTTTGTCATTGAATAATTCGAGAAGGTTAAATGAGTTGTTGTATATGGTTCTAGATTTGATAAGTCAAAGTTTGATGAAGATGCCTGCTCTGCCGTTGTGCTCTGAGTAGTAGAAGCAATTTCAGTTTCTGTTAATTCAGCCTTGATTTCTTCCTTTACTGTTTCTTTTAAGTCATCTTTCATTTCCTGCTCTAGCTCTGCTTTTACTTCTTCACGAATTTCTTCTTCCGTTTTTGCGGCTTGCTCATTTTGAGAGCACCCTGCTAACGCTCCAGCAAAAAGTAAGCTTCCTAATACTAGTCTCATTTTCATATTCAATTCCTCCAATTTATTAACTTACTAGTTTTTTCACTGTTTCTAATTCAGCTTCTTTTATGTTGTATCTTGGTTTGTAGTTCGTTAGGAATTCATGTAGATCATATGGTGAAGTAAACACAGGTGTTTTCTTAGTTTCTACATACACCTCAGCTTGAGGATTTGAGAAGAATACACTTCCTTCCACCCAAACTCTAGTACCATTTTTTGATAAATGCTTTGATAAAATATGAACCTGACGTCTTACCTGTTTTACTGGATTTCGTATTTCCTTTGAGTACTCTCCACCTTTGCGCCCTACCTTATGTTGAGTCCATGATCTGTCTTCTTCATTTCCTGTTATGGTTCCGTTATGATTTTTTACCTCAACAACAAAAACACCATTTTTGCCAACAATGACATGATCAAGCTCAGCTCTTCCTTCCTCAGTAGAAAGTTGAACAGAACTATAAACCTCATATCCTTCAGGAAGATTGGCCAGGATATCTGTTGTACGCTCTTCTCCACTTATTCCAGCACGCAATGTTGAATATTTCCTCCAAAAGTAGGCACCAATCCAACCCGGTACAATAGGTAATAGATGAAAAATACCATTAAAGTGAAAGCCTTGAAAAAACGCAATGAAGTAAGCTATTGGCGGAATCCAAAATAGAATACCTAGGGTTAAATATGTGTTTGCTTTCTTTGATAAAGCATTGCTGCCTTTATGTATCGTTGCCATTTCTTCACTTCTCCTTTTTGAACTTCTACGCCTATCCCTATATTTTTTTCATATCTTTTAAAAGCCTAAATGTTAATTCACTAAAAAATAATAATGAAATGGCAAATGTTGCACCAGCAAAACAAAAGTAAACATCCATATCGATTGCCACGTATCCTAGTTCCAGAAATGACATCATGTTTATGATGCTTACTAGAATTAACATAAAAGAAAATATGTACATTCCCATCGCACTTACACGTTCCATTTTTCTACTATGCAATTAACTCACTCCAATTTGATGAATATTTTGGTATTTTTATTTCCATCACCTTTAGTCCTGCTAACCTTGATGATGTTACGAAGTTTGTATCATCTGAAGCTACAATAATAGTAGAATTGCCATGCTCCATTTCGTACGCATAATGCTCGATAATGCGATCATCATTTTCTTTTTTTGTCAGCTTAATCGTGAGTCCCTTTTTAAATTGAATGATCTGTTCCTCTGTCATCGTAATTTCTCTTGCATTCCCTATGCTAACCATATAATCGAACAAATCACTTGCTCTTGCAGCAGCTGCCCTAACATTACGGTCTTCATTTTTCTTTAGTCCGTTCCATTCATCTCGAACGATAGGCTTATGACTACTTTATATTTTTTGATGATGTCACATAAATCATCATTTAATTTCATAAATACATTTGAATCGATGGCAATTTCATAGTCATTTTCTTTACATCTGTCCAACTCTTTCAAAATAATTGTGTTTAATATGAGAGAATTGGCCAGCCGTCTTTTCGGTTTTAATGTTTTTTCTAACCCTTCTAATTCTCGATTTTGAATATATAGGTCCGTTGTGACTGCTTTTTTCTTCCATATTAATTCTTTCTTCATTTCTTGTAATTCCTCTTCTTTAACTTGGTTTAATGCTATTAACTGTTCCTTCTTAGTTATGACCTTTTCTACCTCGCCTCTGAAATATTCTTCCTTACTTGCTAGCTTTGTTAGTGCTTGATTTCGAAGGTGAATGGATAATAGTGCTGTAACAAGGATACTGTAAAACACGAATTGAAATGATGGTACAACTTCTAACGTTTCCGGTTGAACTGCTAAAACTCCAGCAGCAAATAATATCGTATGAAACCCCGCATCTATTTTCACTCTATATTCAGCTGTAAATATATGAAGATATGAAAGGAAAAACTAGAGTGATGATAAAATTCATCATTTGATTTGACGACCCCTTTTTCTCTCTTATTAAATCAATGATCAAGAAACCGACGGCTAAATAAAAGAAGGCAAGAAAATAAAGGATAACACCTCTAACTAATACTTTAAGATATGCATACACATCACTACCTTTTAAATCTAAAATCATGTCTATATTTAAAAGCCATTCCATGATAACCCCTCCTCGATTTTTGCTTTATATTCCATTCGAAGCTTTGATAGATCTTTCACTAACATTTCCTTTTCTACTTCTAACTTGATGATTTGTTCTTTTTTTATTTCAATTTGTTTTTCTTTTTCAAGTAACTCGTTTAACTCTTGATCCTGCATTTTCTCCCGACGATCTAAGTCTTCTCTAACTCTAGTAATCTGTTGAATTTCTTTTTCGAGAAGTGATAACTCCTCATGACACTCAACCTTACAAGTGTTTAGCCACTTTCGGGTATTAGGTAATAATCCAAACAATAAATAAAAAGATACGAAACCAGCTAAAATAGCTAAGAGAAAAATTAATCCCATATTCTTACCTCCTAATTGTGGGACAAGGAACCTGTCCCCCTTAAAACTGATGATGATTATGATCGTTAAATGAATGATCTATGCCATGATCGTGTCCGTGGTAGTACTCATCAATATTTACATCAATACCTGGGTTTAAATAGGGATCCATCGATTCATCCATCATTCTTTGCATGTCCATTTGATCTAAAAGCTCATTTTGGAGGGCAAATTCCTGCATTTGCTGTAAATTCAGCTGCTCTAATTGATCAATCATCTCTTGATCTAGTTGTTGGTCTTCTATTAATTGATGTAAGAATGCTGCTGTTGCTGCACCTCCAACACCTGCAGCTACCCTTGACCGTGAAATTCCTTTTGCTTTCTTTTTTGACCTTTTTACTAGGTTGTAAATAACGAAACCTGCAATAATATAAATAATAACTTCCATGAATAAGTCCCCCTCGTCTTTATGATTAAGTAGAATTTTAACAGTAGTTGAATATTAGTCTGTTACGCCCATTACAAAAGTTGGGTGTTTAGAAAATGTAATAATCGAATTAGCAATCTTCCCTATTAGGAATTTCCTCCTATTCTTTTTCCAAAACCACTTAACAACCTTCATCTCTTTCATGTATGATTATCTCGTACCTACACGAAATATTCTGTGTGATGCTTAACATAAAAAATGTTAAATTGATCACATTTTATATCATACTTCCTAGTACTTTTGAGGTGAAAAACATGACAAACATTCCAAGACAACTTCTAGAAAGCATCGACTTATTTCATGATTTAAACGAAGAAGAATTATCTGAAGTTCAAAAGCTTTTCCGTCAGAAAATATATAAAAAAGGGAAGTCTCTTTTTCACGAGGGAGATTATGGAGAAGAACTTTTTATTATTGAAAAGGGTAGTGTCAAAATCTTCAGAGAGGATTTTACGCGAGAAACCATTTTGACGATTTTAAAAGATGGAGATTATTTTGGAGAAATGGGGATTCTATACAATGAACAGCGCTCAGCCAATGCTGAGAGCCTTCAGCCTTGTACTCTTTATACGATTCATCGATCAGACTTTACTAAGTTACTAGAAAAAAATCCTCAAATTTCGATCAAGCTTTTATATGTTTCAATGCAACGATTGCGTAAAGCCAACGAAATGATTAGAAGTCTAACAAGCTTAGACGCTAGAACACGAATTCTTAAAACATTGATTGATTTGTCTGAGGATTACGGGGTAGTAGTTGAAGGAGAAATTTTAATTGACCTCAAGCTAACACATCAACAAATTGCTGATATGTCAGGCGTAGTAAGAGAAACAGTTTCAAAGGTGTTAGTAGAATTACAGCAGAGCAATACGATTAGTATAGAGAGTAAAAAGATTTCAATTAAAAAACTAACTCATTTAGAAGAGCAAGTTGGTGTATGACTAATAGTTTGATAGAGCAAAAATAAGTAGTTGAATGCCATGTAGCAATTGATCTAAAACTAAACCCAGTCCCTCAGGGTTAAGGTTACGAAAAAACCAAAGCTGATTTGCCTTTAAATAATCAATGATTCCATGGACAACAAATAGGAAAATCACATCAACAAAAGTGACTTGAAAACCAATGAGAAACCCCGCTATTGAAACTGTACCTGTCCATATCACAGAGTGCGCAATCAGACTTATTACGTTTTTACCCTTTGTTTCCGCAAGGTATTTCCCTTGTAACGGATAGTCTCCTAGAAAATGCGCATAAATCAATAACAAATAGCTCAATTGGTCACGGCCCCTCTTATATTTACTAACTAACAAGATAACATGTTTAATAGTTCTATTCTGTAACCTGTATTACATTTTTAATTTATTTTCAGATGATTGGTGGAAAGATGAAAAGTCTCGAAGAATTACTCATAAACTCTAAAAAGCTTAAGTTTCCTCACGATATGGAAAAGCAGTATATTACTGCCTATAACCAGCTCACTGCACAATATGCAGTTTGGTATATACCCGTTGGAATTGTGTTTGTTATCTCCTTAATGCTCTTTGATTTGATCAGTTTTCCAGCTGATGACCAAAAGAATATGATTGCTATCCGGTTTATTTCGCTGGTTATTCTTGTCATTGTTTACTTTTTAAACTTTGTGGGGAAATTTAAAGCTCATTCACAGTTTTATATATCCCTTATTCTCATTTCAATTGATTTAGGGCTAAAATGGATAATTGCACTAAGTGAACCTGATGCAATATCTTTTAATTATTATTTTATCGGAGTGTTTCTCTTAATTGCGGTTACATACTGTATGGTTCGCATTCGCTTTGTTCTTGCAAATATATTAGCTTTGTTTTATATCCTTAGCTATGCCTTTGTTGCAGTATTCTATCAATTCCCTGTGGCATCCGAGGAGCAAATTCTCGTCATAAAGTTAATCATTTTCATGCTAGGTGCTTTTTCCTTACTTTGTACAACAACATGTTATTTTCTAGAATATTTCAGCCGACGTGATTTTATTTATCAAAAAATCATTGACGAGGAACGCGAAGCATCAGAGGAGTTATTATTAAATATATTGCCTGAACATGTAGTTACTAGGCTTAAATCTGGTGATACCGTTATTGCTGATAGTCATGATTCTGTGACAATTCTTTTTGCTGACCTTGTTGGCTTTACTAAGATTTCTCGCGTTCTTCCTGCTCCTGAGCTAGTTACAATTTTAAATACAATATTCACCGCTTTTGATGAACTTTCCGAGAAATATGATGTGGAAAAAATAAAAACAATTGGAGACTCTTATATGGTTTCATCGAAGGTAGGATCTGATTCAAGGGAATCCGCTGAGAAGATCGTCCATTTAGCTGAAGATATGATACGAGTTATTTCTTCACTCAAAGAGCAAGCAAAATTACCATTAAATATTCGAATCGGCATCCACACAGGTCCAGTCGTTGCTGGTGTCATCGGTAAGAATAAATTCGCCTATGACATGTGGGGTGACACTGTTAACACCGCTTCTCGTATGGAATCAACAGGCATCAATGGAAGAGTTCAGGTATCTGAAACCACTTTTAAGATGCTCAAAGACAAATTTCATTTTATTGAACGCGGAAAAATTGACGTAAAAGGCCTTGGCGTGGTTCGGGTTTATTTGCTGTAGGGGTTTGCTGTAGGGACAGGTTCCTTGTCCCATTTTTCATTTATGGTCTTTTTACTATATTGAACAGAAGGTCCTTCATAGTTCTATCATCAATTAGGGTTCGTGGTATACTTCCTTTAAATGAAAAAAGGGTTGTCTTAAATATTAGACAACCCTTTCTGCTATTTCCAATTGTAGAAACTCCTCTTTAATGCTTAACTTCAAGATCTTGCCTCGAGTTTTGAGCCAGGGTCTGAGTTTTTAGGAGGGACAAGGGACCTGTCCCCTAGTCTCTCTTAAAGTTTGTATTAACAAGTGCGGTATTTTTAGCATAGTCAACCCAAACGAGACTTGCTCCACTAATGTTTGCATTGAATGTGATCGGCTCAGTTTTGTCTGAGTAAATTGGATTATATTCATATACTAGTTCCATAGATGATAGTGATTCACCTGCATAAACTCTTAATACTCCTACATATGTTTTTTCTTCCTTATTCCAACTTTGATTAAGAACTAAAGTTCCTTCAAGAGTTGAATACTGCCCATCTAGCTTATAGAAATGTTGCCCACTACTATTTGCATTTGTATGAGTAACCCCATTAGTATAACTACTTCCGTTGTTCGATATAAACGGATTTTCTGTTGTTATAATTTCTGATGCAAAACTTAAGTCGTTTTGCTGATACATTTTCATCCACTCAATCGGAGTAAATGTAAATCGGTCTAACATCCATTGATCTAAGTATGCTAACTCATCAACAACTGATTCAGGCAAAGCTTCATATCCACCAGCTTCTTTAATTTCACCTGCACGTTTAATTAGTCTCTGTAATTTCGCATATTCCTGTTCAAGCTTCTTAAAATCATTATTTTCAAATGTTTTATGCATAATACTAATAAGTCTGTATTGTGAAACCTCATAAATGACTCTTTCTCTAGCAACTTTTGCCGGCGTCACATATTTCTCATTTAATGCTTTACGTCTACTAGCACCGGAAACCTGCCCAATCGCCCGTTCCGTTTTTTTGATTGCAGAACTAAGTTCATCATAATCTTCATCAATAGTAGCTATATCGCCATTATGAATAATTTTATTAAATGCTTTTGTAAGTGTTTGTAGTGCATAGCCTTGGGTATCTGCATTACGATAAGCAGCATCTACTGCTGCCGCCTCAGAAGTTGTTGGTCGCAAAATGGTGAAAGATAACAAAATAACTATTGCTAAAACAATTGATTTTTTCATCTTTGCCTCCTAGATTAATATTAGTTTGATATAGTACAAAACTACTATATCACAGAATGATGTAAATTTATTCCACAATTTTCAAAAAGATACACGGGGACAGGTTCCTTGTCCCATCGGTAAGTTTATACTCTATGATTTTATTAACTCATGTTTCTCTAAGCTATCTCACGTAAAAAAGGGTAGTCCGATTGAATGATCGGACTACCCTTTTTTCTATACCTACTTTACTTATATTTATTCTCAGATACTTTTAGGTATAGGCAAATATGATTTTATTAGATCCTAGCAAAAAGTAAGACAAAAGTATATTATGTTTCGGGATTATTTTAGTAGAGACAAGGGACCTGTCCCCCTATTCCAACCCAATCTGCGTCTTATCAATCAATTGTCCACCTTGAAATGTAAAGTTTGCGGCTTTATTTTCATCGCCAGTTTCCCACTTATACATAACTGTGTGAACCTCGGATCCCTTTTCTCCAGCTTCGGACATAACTTCCCCATCGGAACCGATGATTTGTTTCACTTCGTCATATGTCATGCCACTTTCAATTTTTTTATACTTTTCTACTGTTAGAAGTTCAGCCTCATTCTTCACTTCTGACTTCTTTTCTTCTTTTGAACTATCTGAAGAATCTTCTGTTTGTTCAGTTGTTTGACTCTCTTCTTGTTGAGACTCTTCGGTGGACGTATCATTACCTTTATTTACGCCCCAAATAATAAGCCCAACTAAGATAATCACAACAACAATCGCTGCAACTAGAAAACCTAATTTTTTATTGTTTGATGTCAAAACTACTTACCTCCGTTACTATTAAAAGTTTCCTATTATTAGGATAACATTTTTAAAGGGACATGGGGACAGGCACTTTGTCCCATCCATTAAAGTGAGTTGTAAATCACAAATGATATGCCGTTATTCATTACTGATTTTCCACAAAAAAACTAGCGATCTTTCCATGAAAGTCGCTAGTTTAGTTTACTTACTATTAAATTTCACCTCAGGAATATCTAAGAATTCCATAAATCGCTGGGACAAGGAACCTGTCCCTTAATTATAAACAACTGCAGGTACGATTACCTCTGGGTTTCCTGATGCGTATGGAAATTTTACTTCGTATTCTTGGAAGAATAGTTTAACTCCTTTTGCATTGTAAACCCATGGTCGATCACTGTCGTTGATCGTTATTTCATTTACAGATTCTAGTAATAGCATTTCTTCGCCACGTTTTTCTTGGTTTCGTAAATCATTGTATGCATAGTTTCTAACTGTTTTTGTTTTTCCCTTGATTGCTGATGATAAGTTAATTGTGTTTCCTGTTAAACAATCAAAATTCAATGTGTAAATACCGCTCATCCCGTGAGCACCACCTGTATAGGCATACTCTCTAAAAAGAACACTTAGACGATGTTCTTGGTTATAGTGGATTTCAAATGAAAAGTCATATTCCCAATCCCAAAAATCTCCGTATCCGTAATCATCCCAATCTTCTCTTGCTGAAGCTTCTTCCTCTTCAAAGCTTATGATTGTTTCGTTGATAGATTGAGCAATTGAATATAGCTCGTCATTGATTTTCTTTTCTGCCTTTTTGTCAAACATATTAGTTACTTGAGGATAAATAAAATTTGTACCTGGGTATGTTTTCTTCACGATTCTTACACCATTAGCAGCTTGTAATCTAGATTGAGATGGAGTCTCATACTTTACTGAACTATCATTTTTTATATACTTTCCTCCACCAATTCCTAAATAGCCGTTACGGTTTGTATAAACTCTGTTTAATTGGTTCTTTTTAGCAGTGCCTGATTTAACATATTCATCATCAGACTTAGTGTAGATATTAACATCTTTTAACATTGTAACTCGACCAATTTGGCCTTTTTTCAGTTCCATATTCCCCCACATAACCTTAGCAGCTGCTGATTGAGGTTGTACGAAACTAAGAGATAAAAGTAAAACAAGTAATAATGGCAAAACCTTTTTCATAAATAAACCCTCTCTCCTAGTACAAAAGTATTAATAATAAGGAAATATTATCATGATTAATTAGAGAACGGAATGTATATTAATTGACAAAAAGCGACAGAGGGACAGGTTCATTGTCCCTCTATCGCTTTTGTATAAATATCAACACATACGGTTTTTTCCTGCAATGTATCCATAATTAAAGCAGGACGATATTTACCACCCTGCTTATCTTGATAAGGTACAAACACCCTGTATACTTCACCTGGTTTCATTAATCACAAAGCCAATCTTCCGCAAATTCTTTATGTACTTTATTTTTGTAATTAACATTAACTGTGCTTTTTTCTCCAACATAAATAGCCTTGCTACTTTTCTGAAGTTTATCCATATCAAAATCAGTATCAACTTTGCAAGGAATTGTATTTAGTTTCCCTTTATTAATAATTTTTAATTTAGTACGATTCTCTTGAGATCTCATTAAGGTGCTTATAGATCACCTGACACTGCAGGGACAAGGAACCTGTCCCTACTACATCATAATCTCTTCTAATCTACCACTTTCATCATTGTATTTTATATTCACTTTATTTGTGTTAAGGTCGATGTACAATTCACAGAACATGTCATTTTTCTGCCAAGATAGACGTACTTCATCCTTTGCTGAATCACGAGCTGTAAATTTACCATTAAATGCAGGGTGTTCATTCCTGAATCTTATTAGTTTTAAGAGTCTTTGAACAACTTCCTTTTGAACAGAACTTTCTATTTCTTCAAGGCTAAAGTTATGTCTGTTGATTTCACGACCTTCACCTGTTTTTTCAACATTCTCCACATCATTTTCTCCAGCTAAGAGCCCCACATAGTAAACTTGTGGAATTCCCGGTACAAAGAATTGTATTGCTCTAGCTGCTATATAAGCATCATCATCACAATTCAAGACAGAGTAATAGGAACATCTGATTTGATGGACATCAAACCCGTCCTCTGCTTTGTGTTCATCTGATAACACTAGACTCAGGTTCGAACCTCTTTCAAGACATATATCTACTAGTTTTCTCGCTTCATTCGTATCAATAAGATCATCCATGTCAGGCTTGACAGGTACACCATCGTGACAATCAAGCATTGTAAATTGCTTTTCAGGTCGATCCTGTAAATACTCATATAACTTCTCACTAGATTTATTAATCATCGTATCAAGAACGGTATAAGGTAGAATAAAGTCATAAATCCAGAATCCCCGCTCAGCTAACTTATATTGAACTGAATAGTGGGAATGAACCTCAGGAAGTAATTCGATATTTAAGGAATCGGCCAAATCCTTTATCCAATCTAAGAACTGATAGATTTCTGGTTCTACAAAAAAGCAGCTTGTACCCAGCTTTTTAATGATGTATCCTACGGCATCTAACCGCACAATCTTAACCCCATTATTTCTAAAGTTCTCGAAAAATTCTTTTAACAAGTCTCTTACTTGTTGTGACTTGGCATCTAAATCTATTTGTTCAGACGGATTTGTTTTACCAAACGTAGTCCATACGGTCTCCTCTTCTCCCGTTTCCTCAACGAGAAAGGTAGAATATGGAACTTCCCTTCTTAAAAACATTTTATCAATATCTTCCTGTTGCGGTTTCCCATCTTCCCACAGTTTATCTAAAGTAATAAATAGGTCTGCATATTTTGATTTTCGGCCTTTTTTCAAAAAATCTTGGAAGTAGGGTGATTGTTTGGATATGTGGTTAACCATTAAATCTACCAAAACATCATGCTTCTCTCCGATCTTTTGAATATCCTCCCACGTTCCATGTTGAGGATCTATTTCCAAGTACGTTAACGGAGCAAAACCTCTGTCCCCTGATGAGGGGAAGGGTGGTAAGATATGAATACCTCCTTTAAAAACGTCTGAAAAATAATTTAAAAGCACTTGATTGTCTTTCTAAATTCCCTCCAAGTGAATCCGGATAAGTGATGAGCTGTACTTGATTTTTTAATGCCATGCTCACGCCTCCTTATAAACTATAAATTTCTTTTATTTTTTCAAGCCTTGGCAATTCCACCACTGCTCCCGTATACCTCAACTTAAAGGCACTTACGGCAAAACCTAGTTCTAACGCTTCCTTAATGGTGTGTCCTTTTACGATTGCTGTATAAAATCCCGACCAAAATGCATCTCCTGCACCTGTTGTATCCACTACTTCTTTAGCTAGTGTATGAAATTTGAGCGTTTCTTTTCCATTTGAAACGATTGCCCCATCTTGTCCGAGCGTCATAATAACAAGCTTAGCCCCTAATTCTAAAAACTTCTCAACTTGATTTTCATAGTGATCCTGACCAAAGATTCTTTCAGCATCCACTTCAGAAGGCTTGACAATATCCGCATTTCCAATAAAAGATTTCACATACTCTATCCCATCTTCACCTTTTGGCCATAGCATAGGGTGATAATTTGGATCAAAGCATACTAATGCATTATTCTTTCTCGCTGTATCAATACTTTTCTCAATCGTTCTTCTAGAGAGTGGCATTGATATTGGCCAACATGAAAAGTGAATAATCTTAGAGTCCTTAATGGCATCCTCAAGTATTGATGTATATTCTATTTGATAGTCTGCTCCTCTATAAAATATCGGGACTGGTGTGAATTGACTCTTTGTAACAACAACCATACTTGTTGAATAATCAACCTTTTGAATACATTTAGTATCAATATGTACTTTTCTTAATTGACTTTTCAAAAAATCACCAAGTCCATCTGCTCCAACAGCTGAAACAACCAATGAATGAATACCTAATCTTTTTGTGTTTATCGCTATATTAGAGGGTGATCCACCAAAAAATCGATTATAGGCTTGACATTCGAAGTTATCATCATAATCCTCAGATATCATATCAATTAGGATCTCTCCAATTGTTAAAATATCATTGCTTTTATTTTGCAGTGATACTTGTTCATGAAAGTTAAACATCACAATCCCTCAACTTTATATACGAATCTACTACTAGCTTCTTTTAAAAGAGCTGTACACAATAAAAATTAAATACAGCTCTCACTTTTATGTCCACGACCTTTTGGATGTTTTAATCTCTTGATTTGGATTCTTTAGTGCCTCATCCATCATTAAAGAAATATACATATCCTGTAGAGCATCCTGTAAGGTGTAAAATTCTTTACCCGTTTTCAAATATTCATCCATTTTCAACATACAGGTTGCAACAGCAATTTCATCATCATTTAACCTTGTGTATTGAAATGGATTTTTGTAAACATATTCCTCGCCTAGCATAATCCCAGCATGTGCCCACTCCTGGTTATTATATAAACCATAATCAATACGATTTAGATTTTGGGTAACTGGTATATTCTCATCTGTAAGATATCTGACGGTTAAGTCATCAATTTCTCCTCTTACTCCCTGTATAGTCAGCTGACGTGTACGGATAAAGGAGTGATATTGTGCAGGATCGGAGAAATCAAAGAACGCAACTTTCCCCTGATCAAACTCTAATGTTAGGCGATCTCTCGGACAGGATGTGATTTCTCCATCGTGAACTATTCCCCCGCGCCCATATGTTTCTGTTAAATTAAAGTGAAATCGTTTCCCGTATATAACGCAATTATCAAACCCAATATTAAAAAACTTACGAATAATACTGACACCATGGTAACCATGTAAGGAAGAGATATTAATATTTTCTAATTCTCCTAGTTTTCCATCTTCAATCACTTTTAACCACGAAGCATAAAGAGGCTGATAAAAATATTGCTCAGCTATTTGTACTTTCGCATCATATTTTTTGTACTGATCCCAAAGAGTTTCTAATGCTTCTTTCGATTCACCTGGTGGAGTTTCACATAAAACAGGTATTCCTCGTCTGAATAAATCAATTAAATAATCAGTCACAACACCTCTTTTAATTGATAACACAACATAATGTGGATGATCATTTATAAGCTCATCAATAGAATTAACTACTTTTACATCAAACTTTTTAGAGAACACTTCACCCTTCTCTTTATCTCTTATTAATACACTTGTTAACTCGAATTGATCAGGAATCGCTTTCGCAATGCGAATATAAAATTCAGCTCTCCAGCCTGATCCGATAAGTCCAAATCTTATTTTCTTCAATAGTCGATCCCTCCGAACTGTTTTTTATCATTAATATGCTTACGGTACATCGTACCCTCTAGAAGCTGCTAGAATCTGATACCACTCATCATATGAAAGAGATACATCTAGTGCATCGACCGCACTTTTTACTCGATTAATATTCATTGTTCCAGTAATAGCCGCGACTTCCACCGGGTGTTTGTATAACCATGCATACATAACCACATCCATTGAAGTTTGATGTGCATTTGCAATTTCACCGATAACATCTCTTAATCTAGTAGTATCTCCATCATCATTTTTAAAAACATTTCCACCACCAAGGGGAGACCATGCCATTAATGGCATTCTTCTCGTCAAAGCATCATCTGTCACTCCGTTAAAGAAATTGTCTAAGCCTTGTACCGATAATTCCATTTGATTAGTCACAAGTGGTGTTGACAAATAGCTTTGAAGCATACTTACTTGTGAAGGCATGAAATTAGAAACACCCACATTCAATACTTTTCCTGATTTAACTAATGAATCTAACGCATCCGCTGTTTCAGCTGGATTACCTATAATGTCGGGTCTATGAACTAGTAATAAATCAATATAGTCTGTTCCTAGCTTTATTAACGATTCATCCACCTCTTTTAAAATTTGTTCTTTAGAGGATTCATAATAGATCACTTTATTACCCTTTAATCCAGGCAGAACGATTCCCGTTTTGGTAATGAGCTTCATTTTTTCACGTAAGCTAGGATCTTTTCTTAACACACTGTCACCGAAGATTTTTTCACAGGCATATCCACCGTATACCGGGGCATGATCAAAGCTAGTTACACCTAAATCTAAGCATTCTTGAACAAATTGTAAAAGCTGTTCTCCTTCCATACCTGCATCCTTAATACGCATACATCCTATAACTACTTTTGATAGATCAACCTGTTCACTTAATTTAATATATTCCATTTTTTAGTCTCCTTTTTATTTCCCTATAGATTTTTTACTCCTTCACCCCACCAGAGGTTAGTCCTGAAATAATATTCTTTTGGAAGATTAAAACTAACAAAATAAGAGGCACTGTTACGACCACTGAAGCGGCTGCCATATCACCCCAAGGCAACTCATAGTTACTTGGAAATAATGCAATACCGACAGGAACCGTTCTCATTTCATCTTTTGTCATAAAGGTCAAAGCATATATATACTCATTCCAGGAATTAATAAAAACTAATAGCGCTACTGAGAAGGTTGCTGGTTTAATAAGTGGAAGCATAATTCGGAAAAAGATTCCCGCTCTCGAACATCCATCAATTGTGGCTGCATCCTCAAATCCCTTTGGCAATTGGCTAAAAAAGTTTGTTAATAACCAAATGGATAGTGGGAGAGCAAACGTAATATACGGGATTATTAGACCTGCATATGTATTTAATAAATTTAGATTCTTCAAGATCAAATATAATGGGCTAATTGTTGAGATCGTAGGAAACATGGAAATGCTCAAAATAGCCATAAGCATGATCGTCTTTCCTTTAAAACGAAGTCTAGCCAAAGCATATGCAGCAGATGCACCAACTAAAATACTTAAAATGGTTGTGGCCAAAGAAACAATAAAACTATTTAATAAGTACCTAGCAAATGGATGTTTAGTAAAAACATTTTTATAAAAGTCTACGTTTATTTCACTTGGAAACCACTTTGCTGGAATAGCCGCGATCTCAGTTAGAGGTTTAATAGAGGTTAAAAACTGCCACACAAATGGCATCAAAAGTGCTACTAAAAACAGCAATACAAGAGCATAAAACAAGGTATTCTTAAAAATAAATACTCCTTTTGATTCCACGTCTAATTCCTCCTTCCTTAGAAATCAGTAAGCTTGCTACCTAATGCTTTCATATATATTAAGCTGATCAGAAAGACTACTCCAAAGATGAGCATAGACATTGCTGATCCGTACCCAAAGTCAAGAAATTTCATTAAATTATTATAGGCATAAACAGATAAACTCTCTGTCCTATTAGCTCCACCCGTCATAACTGTAATTAATTCAAACACTCTAAACGCATCTAATGTTCTAAATAATAAAGCTACAATGACTGTGTACTTAACAAGCGGTAAGGTAATGTTCAGAAAGATTTGAAACTTATTAGCTCCATCAATTTTTGCTGACTCATATAACTCCTTTGGAATCATTTGAAGACCCGCTAACGTTAAAAGGGCAATAAACGGAGCCGTCTTCCAAACATCCGTAATAACAAGTGCCATAAATGAACCACTCGAACTACTTAACCATGCTTGATAACTATCAATTACATGAAATCGAGTTAAAATATCATTAAATAAACCATATTGGTCATTGTAGATAAACTTCCACATAAGAGCTGAAACTGTGGTAGGAATGGCCCACGGTACTAGGATTGACGCACGTACAAAGCCCCTTCCTATAAATGCTTTGTTCATTAACAGTGCTGCACCAAACCCTAGTAATAACTCAAAAAACACTGTAACAACAGTAAATTTCAATGTAAAAATAATCGAATCCATTGCTCGTTGATCATTAAATATCTTCACGTAATTTTCAAGTCCAATAAACGGATATCCTGAACTAGGATCTGTTAGCACCATTTCATGTAGACTGATCCAAAATGTTCTTATAATTGGATAAACAGCAATAAGCAATAATATAATGATAGCTGGTGACATCATGATCCATGCGTCTCTTGCTTCTTTCTTCTCAAGAGAGGTTTTTGATATTTTCCTATGGGTATTTTTTAGAGGACTTGTCGGTAACTTTCCTTCCATCTTCTGAACCCTCCTTCTCTATCCGAAATGCCACGTTGATGGTGAAGTTTCTGCAGAACAAGATTCATGCTCTGCAGAATACATCCACATTAATTGTTATTTGTTTAGTTCTTCTAACTCACTTTGCAATTGATCCAACGCGTCTTTCACTTCTGCTTCTCCAGATAACGCTTGATGAATATTTCTTTGGATCGCATCTGATACTTTCGCATATTTAGGAGACATTGGTCTTGATTTTCCACCTTCAATAATTCCATAAAACTTCTCATAAAACGGAATCTCGGCAAGTACATCTGCATCTTCGTACACAGACTTTAATACTGGTGGTTGTGCTGAAATTAATGTCATTTCCTTTTGCGTTTCTTCACTTGCCATGTATTTCAAGAAATCAACAGCTGCTTCTTTCTGTTCATCATCAATGAATTTATTAATAACTAAATCAAGTCCACCTAATGCAGAGTGTGGAGCTTCCCCATTTGGTCCAATCGGTAAAGTTGTCGCACCCACTTTTCCTGCTACTTTCGATCCTTCAGCGTTTGCTGAGTTCCAGAATCCAGACCAATCACGAATAAATAGTGACTTACCATCTAAAAATACTTGTTCACTTTCTGGCTCATTGTATGTTGTGATTCCCTCAGGTGAATAATTTTCCACTAAATCCAACATAATTTCTGTTGCTTCCACATTAATAGCTGTATTAACGACTGGAGAGCCTGACTCATCTAAAACCTCTCCACCATTGTTCCAAATGTACTCAACCCAGTTACAAACTAGTGCTTCAGACTGAGCCGCTTGAAAATTTGAAACATATTTAATTTCATCTAGACCTTTAACCTTTTCTTGAAGATCCATCCAACCTTGATATGTAGTTGGCACTTCCACACCTAATTGGTCAATAATGTCTTGGCGGTAGAAGAGAACACTCGCATTTGTAAACCAAGGAAATGCTACTAACTTTCCGTTGTAAGTTGCGCCTTCAATCGTCCCAGGTAGATACTTGCTTTGTGTGGATTCATCAAAGTATTGACCCAAATCCTCTAACCAATCAGCCGCAGCAAATTCTGCTACGTACACAACATCCAATGCCATCACATCAACACTTGTATCTCCAGAAGCTAATTTATTGACAAAATCATCATGCACAACATTTGCATCCTGCGGAAGAATAACTGTTTCTACATGAACTTTATCCTGACTTTCATTATATTTATCTACTATTTTTTGAGTAGGTTCACCAACCCCCTGATCGAATGAGAAACGGATTGTTACTTTATCATTTCCATCACCACCTGATGCTTCTCCAGATGACTCTGAATTTCCCGAGCATCCGATGATCGATACCATCATAACTGCAAGAATAAGTGTAACTAATAATTTCTTCATTTTCCCACGCTTCATAACTCCCATCCTCCATTTGTATAATTTATTTTGCTAACCCTCAATATTATTGAGGAATTAAGCCACCTTAAGGAAAACGTTTACAGATTTCAATTGAATAAGCATTAATAGCAACCTTCTTTAGCTTTGATATGAGTTTCATATCGTTAACTTAGCCGCTGCATTTTTCAATTAGTTCGTTGAACCATCTACATTTGCTAATTAAATTAGTAGAAAGTCTCTTTTTAGGAAAAGGTTTTCCTGCTTAATATGGATTATATTTCAATATTCAGATAAAATCAACACATTTTGGATAGAAATTTTGAAAACGCTTTATACTTAAAGAATACTTTTGACAGATATGTATAACACAAATTAAATAAGCTATCATACATATGTAGTGCATATAGCACGTATGTATAATAGCAGTTTGTTTTCTCAATAATAACTTTCGACTTTACGAGTTATTATAATGGAATAAACGCATTAAGGAAAAGGTTTTCCTGATTCATCACAAAAACCCTTTCATGTTACCTTATTATTCTATTGGTCGTACACTGTTTCTTCTTATAATCTTATGAGAAATAAATTGTGTATTAGGAATAATAGAATACTGATCATCAATGAGTTTAAAAAGGGTTTTAGCTGCTTTAACACCTTCATCAAAATAGGAAATTCTAACAGTCGATAGTTCTGGACTAAAATAATTTGCATATTCAGAGTCATCAAACCCCATAATTGATATATCATGCGGCACCGACATGTTAGCGTTTTCCAAAAACCGTATTGCAGCAATTGCCATAATATCATTACATACCATAACAGCTGTCGGTAATACGCTATTTTCCTCATATATTTTCTTCATAGATTCAAAACCAGATTGAAATGTAAAATTCCCATGTTCTATATAGGACTCTGGTACTTCAATATTATTTTCTTTTAATGCTAATTGAAAGCCTTTTAAACGTTTTTGCCCTGAAGAATAATCATTTTCTGGACCACCGATAAACGCAATCTTTTTATGGCCATTATTAATTAAAAATGATACCGCATCATACGTCGCCTTCACATTATCATGAACAACAGTCTTTATTTCTTCATCACCTTCTGATGCTTCTTGAGTAACTAGCACAATTGGGTAATCTTTTATCTTCATTTCTTTAACTAATGAATGGTTAACATCTACACCGGCAAATAATAGACCATCGACTTTTTTGTCTGCTAAGATCTCTAATAATTCTAGTTCCTTTTCCCTCTGTCCACCTGACTCACATACCATTAAGGTATACCCTTGCTGCTCACATATATTATTAATCCCCTTTGTCAAAGCACCGAATATCGGGTTGGAGATATCTGGAACAACTATTCCTATAATATTTGTTCGATTCGTTATTAAGCCCTTCGCTAAAGGGTTTGGCCTAAAGTTTCTTTTTCTTATAACTTCATGCACCCTTTCCCTCAGTTCTGGACTTACTGCTTTCGTATTATTTATTACCCTAGACACTGTAGCAATTGAAACATTTGCCTCTTTTGCAATATCCTCAATTGTAACCTTCATTTCACCACTCCCCAGGAGATTCCGTTTTTCCAGTATCTTTAACACAAATACCGAAATACCTCCTTTGTTGATTTATCATTTTAATATCTTTAAAATTTCTCCTTTTAAGTTATAGTATTTTTAATATAAAAGCAAGAAGGGACGGAGGGACAGGCACCTTGTCCCCAAAAATCATGGGACATCCCACCTGTCCCTCTGTCCCACCCGATTAATCACAGACCTTGACACACCGGTCACTCTCGATAGCTGCCTTATCGAGACACCGTTCATCTCTTTTAGCCTACTTAAAATCAAATCTCTCTTTTCTTTGTCCATCTGTTGCAAAAGACTCACATGGGTAATTCCCATTTCAGATAAGTAATCTTTCACTTCACTATCAGTTACCCTTATTCTTACATGATCATCTAGGCACTCATCATCATTGGGCTGTCCCATATATTCTTTATACAATTTAATAGCATCATTTCTAATATTAGAAAACAATTCAAGTCCATAATCTATATCAACAATATCTGACTTAACAAAATACTCGTTCACACTACTCCATTTACTTTCAAAAACACTCCCAGTCAATCCCGCCTTTAAAGGATTTTGATGTATATATCTTAATACCTTTAAAAAAGAAATTATGCTCTCAACCACTTCACTTTTGAAGCGATCTTGAAACAAATGTCCATAGCGGTCGTATTTTATGTTATACCAGTAAACATAGCTTGAGCTAATTCGCTTAACAGATTCTGAAACACTTTCTGCCTCCTCTTTCAGTAAAAGGTGAACATGATTATCCATTAAACAATAGCCATATAGTGAATATTTATATTGATCTCTATATTTCTTAATGGTTTCAAGAAATCTTATTCGATCCACATCATCTTCAAAAATCATTTGTTTGTTTACTCCTCTTAGCATAACGTGATAGATGCCGCTACGACTCTTTTTCCTTGCTATTCTTGGCATAACAATCACCTCAACTCCCGGAAAACTGCTCTTCTTAATTGAATAGCCTTCCATACGGACTCATCAGATATCTCTAGTTCTCCTGTTAAATCTGCAATCGTTCTGGCTAAGCGAAAAATTTTAATTTGAACGCGGTTGCTCCAGAGATTTTTCGTAGCTTCCTTCATGATTATTTTTCGTTGTTTTTCCGTCAAAGTGCTGGTTTTAATCAATAAATCATAAGCTACTTTTGCATTTGTAACCTGTTTTTGATACCGAGTAAATTGTATCTCCCTCACCCTTTCTACACGCCCCCGTATTTCCGAGGATGTTTCTGGCTTCCCTGTGATCTGATCGAGATTAACAGATTTCATCGAAAGCAGGATATCCATTCGATCATAAACAGGTCCCGATACACGATTACGATAAGCTTTGATTTGTTTTTGAGAATATGTGCAATAGTGAGAGGCAGAGCCGAGGTAACCACATGGCAAGGGTTCATAGCCCCAATAAGGATAAAAGAAGCTGGGTATGTCACAGTTGAGTGAACTCTGCTAATCGTGACCTTTCCCGTTTCTAGAGGTTGACGAAGCATCTCTAAGGTTTTCTTTGTAAATTCAGCCATTTCATCTAGGAAAAGAACACCATAATGAGCAAGTGAGATTTCACATGGCTTTGGAAAAGATCCACCACCAATAATCGCGATGGAAGAGGCAGAATGATGCGGATGTCGAAAAGGAGCCATTTGTGGATCATACAGTTCTTCGTTTGCGAGTTGATATAAACTTATTACTTCTAATTGTGCCGACTTAGAAAGTGGTGGAAGAATGGACGGAAATGTTTCAGCAAGTAAGCTCTTTCCACAACCAGGTGGACCACTCATGAGGACATTGTGACCACCAGTAGCAGCTATTTCTAGTGCTTGTTTTGTAAATGGATGACCTATGATGTGGGAAAAATCCTTTGGGTGATCATTGAAAGAGGGTTCCTGTTTAGGAGAAGGTGTGAATGTTTGTAATGGTATAGGAGTCTGGCCACATAAGAGCTTTACTACATCCTGAACATGTTGAAGAACAACACACTCAATTCCATTTAACATATCAATTGGTATAAGTGGGTCGTATGGAAGAAAAACTCTTTTATACCCCAATTTTTCAGCAACAATTAAAGCAGGCAGCATCCCTTCGACCCGCTCAACCGTACCATCTAGTGACAAAGCCCCGATGAACATGGTGTCGGGCGATATCTGTTCCTTTATATAATTCTTTTCCTTCAGAATTCCAATGGCAATAGGTAAATCAAACAACGGACCATTTTTCTTCTGTTCTGATGGTGATAAATTGACAACTACCTTCTCTGCCGTACCTGAACTAACAATCGCCCGAATCGATGATAATACACGTTCCTTTGATTCCTTCACAGAAGTATCAGTAAGTCCAACAATGACCATTGACTCCACTCCGGGGCGAACTTGTACTTCTACTTGAACTTTATAACCTTCTAAACCTCTTAAACCAACGCTTGAGATTTTTACTGTCAAAGGCATGGCCTCCTTTTTTGAATTGATAATGGGTACTGAAAAATGAGTAATAGCAAGTTATTGATGAGAATAGGGGATATGTTGGGAGAATACTTTCGTTTCACATTTCCAGTTCGACATGAATTGTGGAAATCCTGCAAAAAAAAACAAAAACCGTTATTTTTTTGTCCCATTAAAATGCTTCGAGAAATAACTCTAATACTTTTACACTTTCAAACTGGATAATAGAGCTTTTAACATTGAAACAAGCTCACCGTATTTCTACGAGTGAGCTTGTTGAATTGGGACAAGAAACCTGTCCCCCTGTCCCACCATTAAATCGGGACAAAGGAACCTGTCCCCTAGCGATCTAGTTGAATATTAGTGTCAGGCACTACATAATAGCCGCCACCAACTTGATATTTTCCATCCTCCATTCCATACACTCTTACTGTTTGTTTTGATGGGAATCTTTTAAAGAAGTCACCCTCAGGTGTATAAACATACATGTAAGAGCTTTTTGCCCACACATGGCCATAATAGTAAAGTGTATCCTTTCCACTACCTTTAAGAACATAATAGCCGCCACCTACCTGATAACGGTCATCTTCTATTTCGTAAACCTTTAATCCCTCACCCTTTTTCAGTTTACGGTGAACTTTACCATTAGGATTGTATAGGGCCATTCCATCTTTTTGGATTAATACACGACCAATCCATGGATATTCATCAGAAGTTGATGCTTCTTTCACGCTTACCTCTACTTCATAAGGAAAGCTTGGCAAGGTATGAGTAATGAACTCAGAAACTTCTAAGAAATACGTTCCTGCCTTAAGTGTTACTTCATTTACACGATCTTTCCCTACTGAAGGTATATCGTTAATCAAATAATCGTTAAAAACATCTTTACCTAACGAGTTATAAATCCTTAATTCTCCATAACTATTTGGATATTTTGCATGCTTTATAATAATCGTACTATCCTTTTGGAGGGTGAATTTATAGGTATCACCATCATCTGTTCTTGGATGGGTTGAAAAGAACCCCTTGTAACGCTTATTAAGCTCCATTTCGGTTGCTATATCCCAGGTATCATTATCTTCCTTTTCATAATAATTACTAGTTTCAAATGAAACGCTAAATTGATATGTAACGTCTAGATCAGTTGTACCCGCTGCTAATTCAAGATAATAGGTCCCCGCAGGCAATCCCACTTGACCAATTTCATCCTCCATCACATTAGGTTTAGATACATAATGTAAATACTCATTATTCACCTTACCATTTGTTAACAAAACGGAAACTGATCCATTCACATGTTTACTATCTGCATTTACCGTCACAAGCCCACTTTTAGGTAATTCAATTTTATAAACATCTTTAGGATCCCTCCTAAAATCATCATCAGCAAATGTAGATTCATATTCTTTGTTTAACTCTATCGCTGACGCTGTAGAATATAATTCGTTAGGCTCGTTATTTATAGGTGCTGCAGCCTGAATCTGTCCTGCATTTGATAATAATATTAATAAAAATGCAGCTGTTAAAATACCTATTGATAATGCTAGTTTTTTCATTGTTTTTCCTCCTCCGGGACAGGTCCCTCGTCCCACCTATTAATAATGATGGTTGTAATCATTTGACATATCATGAAGGTCATCTTGAAAACGACCTAATTGCTCATCCTCCATTTGGTCAGCCAAGCCATAGCTGCTGCTTCCCCCGGAACTTGAACCACTACTTGAACCATTGCTAGAATACCCTGAAGAACCACTTTCGTTTCCTGTTACAAAGGCTTCAATTGGAGAAACCAGGGTCATAATCACAATAATATTATCTGCAAAGCTTTCCCCAGCATTTAGCTTGTAAAATGAGCACCCTACAAACAAGCCTGTTATAATCGATCCTCTTATCCATTTTCGTTTATAAAATTGTCCTGCACCCACAAATACTAATGATGAAAAAAAGGATATCGAATCTTTCCTCCTTTTTCCACCAAAACGGAATAAAAGGACATTAACAATCATTGTTGCAAACATAACCATCATAACTACATCTAAAGTGGACATCCCTAATGATTCTTTTATCCAATTACCTCCAAACATCGAACCCATTCAAATCCTCCTCTTTTCGCTAAGGCCTTATTGCATAAGCACAAAACCTTAATCATAGCTGTTGACAGAAACACTATTACTAGTTTTGAATTTTAAATTATATTAATATACATGATTTTGAATATACCTCACTCTTTCTTCTCTAGTATGATTATCTCGCAAAGTACTTCTTTATTCTGTGTTAGACCTAACATAAAAACTGTTAAATTGATCACATTTTGAAAGGTAGCAACCTATGATTCGATTCTAAAAAGAACTCCGGGACAAGGGACCTGTCCCTCCGTCCCGAGTGATAGAAAGCAACCATAATCCTTAAAAAGAATTCTGGGACAAGGAACCTGTCCCTCCGTCCCGCTTATATAGTTTGCGATTCACATAGTCTTGTTCGTAAGTGGTTTGTCCAATTTGTTCTGAGAATTCGTCGCAATAGTCTTCAATTTCGTCTCCGAAGAGTCTTCTTTCAAAGTTATATCTTATGTTATGACCAATTTCATGTCCTAGGGAGAATAGTAACTCATCGCGAGCCTCTTCTTTGGTCATTAACCAATAGTAGTTCTTTTCTACATCAGTATAAAACCTGTACATATTCTCTTCAGGATCTCTTTCTAGTGGATAGACCCTTATGACTGCTCCGATATTTGAACGATCATCGATATCTGGAGTATAAGAAGCAAAGATTTGATAAGGATATTCTTCGGGTCGATCTTCAAATGATATTTCTTCAATTCCGACCAAAGCTGAAGCATGCTTTTCTTCAGCTCTTTTTAATAGTTCATTCACTTCTTCTCGAGAGATAGGAATATCGTAGTTTTCGTTCCTAAACGTTTCCCTATAAAACTTTATTTCCTTTAAGCCCTTATTTTTGTAAATTTGATCAAAGTACTTTTTAGATTTCCTTAATGATGGGCCTTTATTAAGAGCACTCATTACTAAAATGATCGTAAAGGCTAATAGATAAAGGGCAAAAACGACGATTAATGAGATGAACAGAATAGTAGATAACATGATTCCCTCCTGAAAAACTCTTACTTTAAATAGATAAAAGTTCAATTAGCATCATTATGAGATAATAACAAAAAATCAAATCATCATAACTCTCGGTTTCAGATTTCCCCTTATTATTCCACTGGCAACGGAATCTCAGCTACCGCATCCTCGCCATTATCTGTAAAGATTTGCCTAATTCTTAACGTTAAGCTCGGTTTGTCCTTAGGTGTAATAAATACAATGTTTCCTTCTTTAAAACCACCATCAATAACACTTGAGCCATTAGCAAACGGATTTTTAATATTCGTTCCAGAAATTCCTCCGCTTTTCACCTCACCATTAGGTGTAATCACATCAAATGATACTGTGCTAAGCTGTTCTTCTCCGGAATGGTTAGTTACTTTTACATTTAAAACCCCATAGCCCTCGTCATTGCTGCTTGGTTTCTGAGAAAAAACATGACCAGTTAATGATGATTTCGTATAAATACCATTTAACGTATAGTAATAATGGTTTAGCTGCACCTCATAGTCTCCGACCATGACCGTTTTATTGATTTCAATCGGCCTTCCATTCTCCGGCCCATTTATCACATCAATTTCTTCCTCACTTAAAGTGTTTAGTTCCTCTTGTGTCATGTTCTTAGGATCTAACTCTTTATGTACTTGTTCAGTTTTCACTTGTGGAGATGAAATCTCTTCTTTAGCAGAACAACCAATTAGGCTTGAGTAAATAACGGTAATTAGTACAAATGTCTTTAAAAATCTAGGTTTCATGTTTTAGCCCTCCAGTAATAAATAAAATTATTATAAAAGTCTCTACTAGCTTAGAATTGAGAACACAAAAAAATCTCCTCCTTTAATCATTTGATAAAGAATGAAATATACAGATACACAAACCACACAATTAAATAAGCCCTTGTTAGAAGGTGCTAAAAAAGCTTATCAATTTGTGATTCGTAAAAAAAACTGTATATTTTCTCTTTATCTCTTCTTAAAGAAAGAGATTCGTATATTAAGATATAAAACTTCAAAAATCAAGTATATTAAGCGTATATAAAACTATATTGTATATTATGTTAATATTTTACTATAAAGGATAAACTGTGTAAAGAAATTTAGGGACAGGTTCCTTGTCCCAACCTCCTAATGTTAGGAGGAGCCTTATTCCATATACCTTTAGCCCTCATCCATCTATCACTCCCGATCTATTACACTTTTTGAAATCCCTCTTACACTCAAGAGACAGAAACAACCTTCTTCCACTTCATTACATTGTCGGCATAGTTGATAGAGTTTGGGAGTATTCCACAACAAATAATGCCCATATGAAAATTCATATGGGCATTATTTTATTAATATCACGTTCGGACAATGGACCCCTTAAATCTGGGACATGGAACCTGTCCCTAATTAAAAAAGTTCAAAACATCTTCTTTAGTTTTTAAGATATCTTTTTCTTTCACTTTCATTTTGGTTGCTAAGGTAATGCTGTTTTGGGCTAATTGTTCTTGAGGTATGTTTATATTGTATGCTTGCCTTGTTAATAGGTGTAATTCTTCATACTCGTTGTAGATTTTATTCAATATACTTTGATAATCTTGATCTAGTTTTTGAATGTAGGAATAATAATTATGGCGGATTTCTGCTGCTGATATTTTTAAATCGTAAGTTAAATCACTCATTATGTCCTTCAGCTTGGACAAAATTTCTGAAAAGTTTTCAATCGCATATACGACTGTACAAGACACTATACCAGTCAGAATTCCTCCCAATACTCCTCCAATGAGATTTGCAAGAGGCGCAAAAGGAGTTGTACCTAAATAAACGACAAATGATTCTGTTAGAATGACACCTAATGTTGTAGTGACAGAAGCCGCAATAATCTTAGAAGCTTCTATCACAGCCTCTTTTTTTGTTAAGTCTTTAGGAGGCTTTATTAGAATCTTTGCTGCTTTAATTAAAGCATGTACACTTTCATTTAAGATCCTAACCACATTTTTTGCTGTTGTAGCAAAAGTGTTTATAAAGACTGTTAATAGATTTCCTATGAATCCACTAATAAAACCATCAGTAAATGATAGAAGTATTTTCTTTGCTTTAGCAAGCATATGGTTTTTTATGTTTAAACACGCTTTTTTAAAGCCTTCGATTTTCTCATGGATTGTTTGCATAGATTTGTAGCTTTTAAAGTAAGCTTTCATTTCAATCATTAATGAATCTTGAAATTCATAAATAAATAGCCCGATTGCTTGTCGTTGCCCCATTGTTAGACCTTGTTTAACTCCTGTGCTTGTTACATTTTTGACGTAATAATCCACCTTGGCCTTTTTTATCGTTTTATCAACATGTTGTCTGGCTTCCTTATATTTCTGATTTGCTTGATCTTCATTTATCCCATAATACTCTGCATTACTTAATGAAGGATCCTTTTTATTATCTTTATTCATCCATTTTACTAAATCGTGTTCACCTTTTGATTGGTTTAAGCTTCCATCTGTCCAAGCTAGATTTTTTTCATTAACCGCCATATCCCCACGTGCATTGTCAGACATATAAAGGCGTGCTTCATTATTTTGCTGTATTTCACTAGCAGAGACAATATGGTCACGATGTGCTCGACCATCTTTAGGTAAAGCTTTACCCGTATAATCATCAACAATTACATCACTCTGTTGGAATGCTTTCTTCCGGTTTTTATTAAAATCCTTTTCATATAAATCTTTCCTTAAGTCCTGGGAGTAGTTTTGCATAAAGCGACGTTCATCTTCATCATTAGCAAAGACCCCACGCTCGGTATTATTTAAGGTGGTTACGTTACCCCCTCGTTTATAAAGATCAAAGATAGGCCCTAAACCAAATTGTTGAATAATATTAGTAAAGACAATCTCTTTATATTGATTTAATAGTTCATTAATATGATTTGAATGAAGACCAGAATTACTTATACCCTCAAGTTCATCCCCAAACTTTTCATCAACAAATGTACCAAAAGAATGCATAAGACTTCCTCCTAAGCTTGGGCTCCAATAGGTCTGTTAATTAATTCCGCAGCTGATCTTGTGTTATTAATTAAGACCATTAAAATCGATAAAAGTGCATCATTATCAGTAAATTGTTTCACATCATGATGATAAGGCAAGGTTAAATTGTATACCTTATTATGAAGTTCAGTTAATTCGTTCTTAGTACTTTCAACAAGTTGGTTCGTCCGTTTTATTTCTTCTGTTGTAGCTTTTAGGGCCTGTGTATGTGTTTTAATTTCTTTTGTTTTATTAAAAGCCTTTTCTGCCACTTTTTTGTTTTTACTTCTAGCAAATAAACCTGCGCTCGCTAAGGCTGTGCCACCAATTGCCCAACCTACAGGCCCTGCTAATGCTAGAAAAGCGGAACCTGCAGTCATTCCTCCACCTCCGGCTACGATTGCTCCACCACCCAACCATGCTAGAGCAGCATTTGTAGCAGCAGCACCGCCTAAAAGTGAAATTGACGTTCCCGTTGACGCAGTACCAAATGTCATCGCCACTGCCATTGCAGCAGATGGACCAAATGCTGCAACACCTGCTCCTGCAGCAGCTCCTGCAGCTCCAATACCTGTTGATGTTTTTAATGTTTTATCAAATTCTGACCGTATTTGATACATGGCATTTTCAAATTTTTTAAATTCAATTTTAATTTTTTCTATTTTTACATCTAAGTCCTCAGGTTTATTTTTCATACTATTTAAATATTCCCAAGTTTCATCAATCGCTTCTTTTAAAACTTCCTTATTAGACTGCAGCTTTTCAGAATTGTCACTACATACTTCATTGCTCTGTCATGTTCTTCATGAGCTCTTTTATATGCTGAGATGGCCTCTTGTTTTAGTTTTCCGTTGAACATTTTTATGCCTTCTTTCATGTTATATAATTTCAGAATACATATATGGGGTGATTTATTTACTGCTCCGAACTAAAAAAAAGACTATCATTCCGATTAGCCTCTTAAAATAATAGGTAACTGGCTGGCATAATCTCTGATCTTAGCCCCTATAGCTTTGCGTCACCATTTTTCAATGGTTTTGCCTTTTTCAATAATATATTCAAATTTAATATCATAATAATTTAGACCTAGTATTCTATTAAATTATATAAGTATAAACGACTACATTCAACATAAATTCCCTTAAAATATAAAAATATTACATATATTTACATGGTAAAATAATAGTAAAATACTACTTCTATAAAGGAGGAATTATGAAACTAAACCCAGCAATCTTATCAATCGTAGTCATAGCAGCGGTCATAGTAGGATTACAATTAAATGGAACCTCTATCGTTAGTCTGGAAGAAACCACTAATATAGAAGAAAACAAATCCACTAACACAAACTCTGCCGAAACAAAAACTAGTAACAACACAACAGAAAACCCAACATCCTCTGGCTTAACACCTGAATTTTTTGAGAAGTTTTATTCACAAAACAACTTTGACATTTTACCTGTTTATAGTGGAACTTCAAGTGATATTTATCCAGCACAAATTATACATGATGATATAGAGGTACATTTTGATGCTTATCATAATAGAAAAACTGATGAAATTCTTTTAATAGAAGTAAATATTGATGGGTCTTATTATTACAATCACACGAACCAGCAAGAAGTAGAGGATTATATAACGAATCTTGCTGAAACTTATTTCGTGGGGATGGCTGCAATACCATATCGCACCTCTACCCCTGATGAAGCAAAAGAATGGGTTCGCTCTCATATAAAAGATTCTTATGCGGTTGAACCAAAAGAGAAAACAAGCAAAAAGTTTGGGAATGCTACAATTAATGTATATGGAAGTCCATTGTTCCGTACACTAGAAATTGATTTTGGTTATGCGGAGAA
This sequence comes from Metabacillus endolithicus, assembly GCF_023078335.1. GTDB lineage: Bacteria > Bacillota > Bacilli > Bacillales > Bacillaceae > Metabacillus > Metabacillus endolithicus. Next base: position 2,190,829 of record NZ_CP095550.1, read on the forward strand.
AAATATATAATTAGTGATATGATGAATAAATGAATGGGACAAGGAACCTGTCCCGGAGGTGATCATTTGATAAACAGTATATGGCAAGAAGATAATGAGTACTACAGGTTAAAACCATTAACAGATGCAATGGTAAAAGAGGCAGAGGATCAGCTTAATGTTAAGCTTCCGGACTCATATATAAATATCTTAAAAGAGCAGAATGGAGGATATATTAATTATGATTCTTTTCCTTGTTCTACCCCAACTTCATGGGTGATGATCATGTAAATGTAGACCATATCTTTGGAATTGGTAAAGAAAACAGTATATTAGACAGTGAATATTTAATAAAAGAATGGGATCTGCCGAGCAATATTGTACTGATCTCTGGAAGTGGGCATTCATGGATTGCTCTTGATTACAGAGAAACGGAAGAAAATCCTCCTGTTATTTTTATTGATGTTGATGATGAAAAAGTTATAGAATTAGCTGCTAATTTTGACTTGTTTTTAGATGGCTTGATGATTTGGGAAGGTGAAGCCTGAAAGTTAATGAGTGTATTGTGGTGAGGAACAGGAAAAGCCAACTGCTATAGTTGGCTTTTTTGTAGTAAGATTTTAAGTTGATTTCATCTCAACTAAGAGTGTAGTTTGCCCAGATGAGCATCCTCCTAGTGAGCAAATTAAGTCTGGGACAAGGAACCTGTCCCTAGTTCTTCATATACGAAACCTGGTTTTTGTTGTCGGTGACGTAGTAGCCGCCGCCGACTTGGAATTTGTTGCCGTCGATGGAGTAGACTCTGTAGGATTCACCTTTTTTTAGGGTTTTGTGGATTTGGCCTGTTGGTGAGTATAGTTTTGTGTCTTGTAGCATGGTTACAAATCCTACGTAGAATGCTACGTTTTGATCGTTTTTAATATAGTAGCCGCCGCCGACGTCAAATTTATTTTTATCATAGCTATAGACTCGAATTAATTCGTTTGTTTTTACTTTACGATACGGATTTCCATTAGGAGAATAGAGGGTTGTTTCTTTTCGGATAACTAAACGTCCAATCATTAGGCTCATTTTGTTATTTTCATGTTTTACATAATAACCACCGCCAAGATGATAGTAGTTACCTTCTACGGCAAATGTGCGATAGTTTTCTCCCTTTTTCAGTTGTTTAAAAATCGTATAAGAACCGTTCGCTTCTTTTCTTAAAAGTGGAACTTCTTGTTTAATATTAATTCTAGCCATTGGGTGTTTATGATTAATAGAATGTAAATAATCCCCTTCAAAAATAATAGAAGCTTTTTGGTCTCCAAAGATAGGGAAATAGTCAAGATAATATCTGTTATTCTCTAAATAGATTGAGATAAGGCCCTCTCTATAGTGCAGCTTTTTTGTTATACCACTTGATTTGATGGAATATAAAAAATCATGGTTTTTATACGAATAAACATCAATACCGCCGTCTATGTTTGCAGCATATATACGGGAATCCCTCATGTTAAACGCATAATCATTGTATTTTTTTCCTAGGTCATAGTGAAATTCCATGTCTCCATATCGTAGAGAAGCTAACCAAAAAACGATTCCGCTATTGTTATACATTCTTAGTCCATCTGGAGTAATTTTTAACTGATTTGTTAAAAAGTAATCACCATGATAGGGTGAGTCGTATCCAGAAATTAATGTACCTTTATTTACTTCATGTGCCGTTGTATCACGAGGACTTACTTCCTCTGTAATTGTATAAATCTTATTATAGGCTTCATTATAATAGATGGTTGATTGGTAATAAATCGTAGCAAGCCTTTCCTCATTAGGTACTTCCTGGCCATCTTTTAGTGAGTATGCTTTAATTGTCTCCCATTGACCAGATCCTTGTGTAACGTAAAGATATCCATCTTTATCAACTGCAATATCAAATGGATCTGCTTCAATATCAAATACGTGATCAAGCTTGAAAGTATCTGTATCTACTATTGCAATTGCACCCACATAAGAACCAAAGTTAAACCGATCATGACTCATTTTATGCTGAATAAGTACTAATTGATTTTGATAGATTTCTAACTTTGTCGTTGGGTAAGGTAAATCTACCGTCTTCTTTTCTCCTGTTTTGTAGTTGATAGAATAAACCGTTTCCCCACCTTCCCTTATTAAATAAATAATCGGCCTATTGGGGTCAAGCACTGAATCAGCTGGTTCAAATCCAAGATAAATAGGTCCCTTCGCATCTTCCACCGCTGCTATTTCATTTGTTTGGATAAAAGAGATAAGTAAAATTAAAATAAAGCCCACTAAAAACCTTCTCAAGTTCCTACCTCCTAAGTATTCTTAGGGTAAGTATAGCACCAAACCTCCCCATCATATATGGGTAATAATGGGGACAGGTACCTTGTCCCTTTGTCTTTTTCAAGTTCCTCCAAGTTTTAGAATTCAAATTGAAATATTGGGTTTATTTCCTTAATTAAAAGAAAAGCTCATCTGACATGTCAAATGAGCTTTTCTTGATTCATTTTCTGTGACAAGGGACCTGTCCCCTTGTCACTTTCCTAATAACAAATAGCGCTAAAATAATTGAAACAATCCATAAATATAGAGGATTTTGTCCTTCTTCTTTTACTTCGTGTTGATCTGGCTTAAACGTAATTTCGCCCGCTAGGATTTTATCTTTCTGCTCATAATGGGTATTAACCTCATTGATTGCTTCATTGATTAAGGCTTCAAGCTCTTCTTCAGATTTTTCTTCATTATGAACATCAGCAAAAATATCTAAATAGTTGCCGTAAACGATATCCTCATGATAGACAAAAGTTGCACTTCCACTATCTTGTAAATACTCATCGACCTTTTGCGCATTTAAATTTTCATATTTGAGGTCAGTCGCATCTATAAAATAAGTATTAGATCCGGAAGTTGTTTCTTGGTCTCCAACTTTTTTAATTTCTATATAATCTAAATTGATTCTTGCACCTTCTTCCGTTTTAGCCCAACTTATATCAGTTAAAATCTTTCTTAAGATTAGGTCATCCTCAGCAAAGACTTTAGGTATATTTAGAGATAATAGAATAGCTATAAGGAATAAGAAAGAAATTCTTTTTAACACTTTAGGAGACACCTCTGTTTTGGAATATAAGAATGTTACCTATGATAAACCAGTGCATTCGAAACCAAAGCTTATTAAACATAAATTTAATCTTAGCCTACGTTACAAGGGGAGATAAATAAAGTATATACTGTCCTGAAGCCCTTTTCTCAAAGAAAATCCTTTCCAGCTTCTAATAATTTGAGTTCTTATCACTTTTTGACTTGACCAACGTCCCAAATAGCCATAATCTCTCTCCTAATGGATTTTTTCACATGGAATATATCGACATTAAAATCATCTTATTTACATGCTGGAAGTGAAAATTTTTCTTGATAATTCGACAAAATCCTACAATGGCGTGAATTTAAAAAGCTATTACCCAGCGATCAGGTAATAGCCTTAAAGGGGAAAAAGTTTGTAACAAGTCTCTTTTCCAGGGAGACTTACTACGATGAACATTGAAGATGCTAGTTCCTTAGTAGTGTATGCAGAAGTATCTAAAATGAAATGGATAAAAGTTGATATAGCAATTCAATTGTTACAATAGCCACTTCAATATTGGGACAAGGAACCTGTCCCTATAGCGTCCCTATAGCTTCGAAGCGTAGATATTTAGTTCTTTACTCATTTTTTCGATGTCATCGATATATTTTGAGATTTCTTCTGTTGAAATTTCCTGTTCTTTACCAACGGCTACTACCTTTTCAATAGATGAAGCCATATCCTGCATAGATTTCTGTATATCTTTAATGGTTTCTCGGATCTTCTCAGCAGATGAACTCGTTTCATTTGATAGCTTTCTAATTTCTTTAGCAACTACATCAAATCCTTTGCCCATTTCTCCTGCACGAGCTGCTTCGATTGAGGCATTTAAGCCTAATAGATTACATTGATCTGCTATTTTCTTAATAAACGTGATAACATCGTCTGTTTTTTTCATTTCTTCAGATGCTAGCTTAGATTGGTTTAGCAGATGATGGCTAATATTTGATAACCCCTCTGCTCCCTTCTCTACCGTTTCAATTCTCTCGTTAGTTGAAACGATGGAAGATACGATTTGATCTGAAATTTTTCTTAATTCTCTTTCATTATGCTCTTGTAGTTGAATAGCAATAGCACCTATGACCTTCCCTTGATGAACGATTGGATGTGCTAGTCCTGTAAAAGAAAAACCAAAGAACTCAGCTGGTACTTCTTCTTTAATTGTTTTATTATTTTTTATACAATCCGCGAGAGGTTCGCGAGGATTAATTTTGGTTCCTTTCCTCGCCCCTAGATCAATTTTGGGACTTGGATAATACGCGAGCCATTCCTCCGTATTGCTTATTCCCATTGCAATATTGGGAAGCATTTTTGAGATAATAGATAATATCTTTATATAAGAGTCTAGTTCACTAGAATGCTCATTAGTGTTGGTGTTGTTCATGATTGATGTTGCCATATGATTTACCCCTCTCTTTTCTTATGTACTATTATAAGCGATCTTACCTGTTGATACATTTTTAAATATGTTTTTTTTAACACAATTAAAAAGGAGAAGTGCCAAATAACACTTCTCCTTGCAATTTCTTTTTTTATGAAAACTCCATCTTTTGTTGTTTTCTTGTTCTAAAATAGCATTCTTCTATTCATTCTGGGACAAGGAACCTGTCCCTCTAATTTTTGTTGTAACCGAACGGAATTGTTTGAAGCTTTTTCTTAAAGGAATTTTCGATTTCAACTGCTTCTAATGCTGTAATGTCTTTAGGTAAAACTTTTAAGATGATGTATTGGAAATTTAGATGTGCTGTTGGGTTCAGTGCATGTAACTCTTTAAATTTTTCATTTCCACCATGGATGGTTGAGGCATACTCCTTCCAACGTCCGAGTAAGCCGTTTTTATTATAGGAAGAGCCGATATATATTTTGCCGTTTGAACGGTCCGTTATTGCATAAATCGCATTTATTGAACTTAAAGCGATATGCCAATTCGCGTATGTTTGTTGATTATCGATGATTTGTTTTAATTCCTGATACGTTACTATGACATTTTCGTATCCTGGAAACACAACTTCACTTGTATTCACTAGCTGTGTAATAGGCTTTTCATTCGTTCCTTTTTGGTACCATTTCACAGCTGCTTTACCCCATTCAATAAATAACTTATTTTCATATGTCATTAAAGGGTCATCTTCAATTTCAAATAAGGGGTGCATAATTTCATCTTTATATGACTTTAGTAAAAATGGTGAACACTGTGGAGATATACTTGGAGCCTCTCCGTGTCGTACTTCATATGACTTTAAATACTTTGCTGTTGTCCCTTCATCCGAAGAGAAAACTATTACTCTATCATATGCATCAAAAAAACCAGGAGATTGCTTTTGTGTATATTCTCGCAAGGATCCATCACGATATGCCGTTATAAATCGTTCATGCTTCATTGAATGACGGATTAGTAATGTTCTTGTTAAGTTGTATTGACAGCGTAGTAATATATCTGATAAATAGAAATGAATCATACGTTACTCCTTTAGGGACATAGGGTCTGGTCCCTTGGCCTAAACATAGGGTCAGGTACCTTGTCCCACTTTTTTTGTCTAAGAAAAGTTAATTCTACAACTTTTCATTTGTTTTTTTATATTCAAAATAACGTTGTAGAGCAAGGAGGTAATGATTTTTAGATTTTGGAAATTCTTTCTCGATAGCTGCTTTTAACATCGGAGTTACCTCATTTTCTCCCTTATATAACCCTCTATTAACAATTCCATTAAAACGGCCGACATAATCTTCAGCAGAGCCTTCACCGATATTATATTCTTGCATTAGGAATTCTTTGAATTTCATTGTTCATCCCTCCTAGTTTCATAATATTATCCAACAAAACCTTAGCAATATATCTACAAAATTCTACATTCCTTTTTAAAGTCCTTTTCGATGTTAAAATCTTCGCAGAAATAATATTTTTTCCTCATTGTGACTCGTTAATGAACATTATTTATTAGACCCCATACTTAAGAGAAGTTTATATGCTATTAACAAGAATCCTAAAAATTCTACTATATTAATAGTGACATTTATAATTTTTTACTTGATTTACCCTATAAAGGGAAATATTGACTATTATTACAGTAATATAGTAAATTTATTACGTGACTTTTATACTATTTCTATATGGGGAGGACAACATGAAAAGAATCATCATAGCACTTTTATTTACCATTTTAGTTGGATCACTGCTTCCAGCTACATCAGAGGCTTCAACTGATGTGAACTACAACAATGCAGTAAAACAAGGTAATAGCCTTAGATTATTAACGATTTCGTTTAATGCAACTATTGATGATGGTGATATCGCTGTGATTGATAGCATGTATGATGAATTAAGTTCAGAAATTAAGAAAACAGAAAAAATGATTGGTAAAGTTTCAGGATCAAAGAATAGAAAAACACTTAACGAAAAATATGTAACACCTGCAAAAGTTGCAAGAGAACGAGTGATTTATGAAGTATCTCAATTTAGATTACTATTTGTAATAGAAGATTGGTTCCAAAAAAATGATTTTGAATCAATGGAAAAAGATTATGCAAAGCTTGAGCGATTAAAGAAGCGTGCTGTTGAGATTAAAAAAGCTGGTGGGTATAAGGCTCTACCTACATCAGTAAATAATGAATTAGATTCTTATGAGCAATGGATAAAAGATAGATTCACGTTTACACCAATTGAACAAATGCCAGTTTTTCAAACTCATCAGGATGCATATACATACAGACTTAGTGAAGATCTTCAATTTAATTCAAACACAAGATATCTTTATGATAATGGTTTGGCATTAATATGGCGATATTCTGTAGAGCATAGGGAAGTATATTGGTTAAATGGAAACTATGATACAATAAGTGGAAAAATCGTAATAGGGAAACAAAATGAGGGTGTGGATTGGGCTGGATCGTTAAAGATTAAAGTAGATGGCTCAGAGGTTTATTATACAGACATTCCTGCAACGATCACAGAACCTTGGGAATTTGATGTTGATTTAAGGGGAGCAAACCTTGTGGAAGTAACCCTTCGAGGATCTAATATTGCATTGACTGACACTAATTTCAATAGATAGGGACGTGGGGACAGGCACCACGTCCCTTTGTTTGTCAGCAAGAAACTTTGGGACATGGAACCTGTCCCTCCTGATTCAAGAAAATTGAATAGGTAAAAAGAAACCCTACCTACGACACTTTTCGACAACAATCGACAATGTTAATATTACATTGTGTGTTTTACCTTTCGAGATGCAATTTATGCATCTCTTTTTTTATATCCTTTAAATATCTATATTCGCTCTCGATATCTTAACTGTAACTATAATATATCTATCAATTCTCCGTCAATTCCTATTCAATTGAATACCGTTATACGGCCCTACATTGACTGTTCCAAGAATTTGCTTCCACATGCCTTCTCGTTTAATGATGTCAGCACCTTCATAAAATTCTATAACCGAAAAAATGACTTCGTTATAGCCCTTTTCCAATACAAATAAGTTCAGGTGGTGAGCATCACCTAAAGAATTTAAATGGTTTACCCACCTCTCTAGTATCCCGCCAGTTCCATATGCACTTCCTATATATCTACTTGTGCCATCCTCAGATCGCTGAATGTAAATACCTTTTTGTGATAGAACTTTCTTTATAGTATTATCTTCTGAATTATCTTCCCAAATTTTAATAATCTCTTTCCACTTAAATGTCATGCCCATTACATCAATAATCGATGTATCGACATTCGGAAGTTCTAACCCTTCGAATCTAGACATTCGAGCTACCGAACTGCTTTCTTTACATATTTTAATAATGTCTTTATTCAATAAGAGATTTTTAATTTGACATGTTAATGAGTCATAGTCTGCTGTTTTAAAAACAGTAAGGTACTTTTTGGTTGATCCTTGAAAACCCTCAATACCCGCAAAACTTTCTCTTAGATCATCCACCATATCTGTAGCATGATATATTCTAAAGTAAAAGTCATTCTCGGTACCAACTACCTCAAAAGCACGTATTTTATAAATGTTTGGCTTAACCCTATAAGAAACATAAGGAGTTGTGCGATCTCTTTTGTCGTCCTTTTCCCTAATATCAAATAAATCTGATAATCCACTGTTATGATATAAATCCGCTAAAATATCAAACATTATTCTCCATTTCCCTTCCACAAATTAAGGTAACTTGAAACTGGCAAATTATCTATTTTTAGTAGTTTTCTAAACTAGTTATATAATAACATTGTTTTCCAATTTCAAATAAACATATATGTTACCGATATAAAAAAGGTGTTTTTATAAATGGCTAATTATAGGGAGGAAAATATGAATTTAAAGAATGGAATGCTTATAGTAGTTGTCATTATGATTCTTTCAGCATGCAATCAGGAAGACGCAGCATCTAGCTATGACATAGACATAAGCGAACAAAGTTATGAAGAATCAAGCAATAGTTATGACAGTGTTAGTAAAATCGATGAATCTTTAAGTGAAGGTTATAACGAAAGTGGAGAAGATTACTCAGCAGATGAATCTTTACCTAACCAAGAAGCTATTTCTGATGATATGAATGGAGTCACGTTTGATGAACTAAGAGATGCTGTTGTCAATCAAAATTCAGAACACACTTCTGATCCACAAGAATACATATCTAAGTTTAATGCTTGCTTAAATATTTATGAAGATGCATTCAAATCAGTTCCTGACGTTAATAATGAAGAGATTAATTTTGAACAGTTAAGTGGGAACTTTGACCATTTCCAACGAGCTGTAGAATGTTATCAAAATGATGTGCCTTATTATGATTCTGGTGATGAATTGTTAGACCTTATAGTTACTTATGTGGATATGCAAAATAAGGTTGTAAATTATATTAGCTGGGGTAGAAGAATACAAGATAAAATGGCAGCCGGAGAAGATTACAGTATTGAACTGGAACATTTTATGACTACTGTAAGCCAAATGGTAGAGAATAGGAATATTTTTATTAACCATTACACTTCTTTTATGGAATAAAATAAAAGAGGGTGTCCTAAAAGTATAGCTTTTGGGACACTTCTCTTTTTTGATTATCTTAATACTAAAACAAGAGATACTCTTGGAGAGCAGTATCATCTAACAAAGTAATAGGTAAATCAGCTCCAATATTAATATGATTTGGGATTCTCTATAAATTCAATTCCTGCTAATTGATAACGATAAAATGGATTATGACCATCCCATCCTTCTTGCATACTGGTTGAAGGTAACGAGTCGTCTTCTTCCTTAGTCACAGTACAAGTGTAATAATATTTCATCAACACTTTATAAATTTCTTCATAAGTTAAATTTTCTTGGTATGCTTTATCAACCAGCATTTTCAAATATAGGTTTTTAGGTACTATGTGTTCAAAGATTAATTTTTTCTTTTCCTTTTGCTGCAATACAAGCAAGGCTTGCGGAGTTATAAAGTCGGTCATACTATATTTTCCTTTATATAAGTCATTCTGCCGATGATAGCTTTCTGTTAAAAAGTACAAATCATCTCCCAAACCTTTGGGACTTAAATGGTATTGCTTTAATCGTGGGTCACTTATTTGGAGCTTTAGTTGAATGATTTCTTCTAAATGTTGACTTAAAAACTCGATAAATTCTACTCTTGAAAACTCAGTTGTTATAGAAGATGAATATTGATTCTCCTTTGATGGCTCCCTTTTTAGCCCTTGCTAGTTCATCTATATTATTAAAACTGTATACTGCACCATTTGTATGTGTATAAAATTCGTTATCTTGTATTCCTTTATTAATTATTGTCCAAGGAAAGCGCTCTCGGCCTAGTTCCGATTTCATAAAATGAGCTGCCTTTTGAATTGATGGAAACTCAGCAAGGGGTTCATTGTCTTTATATATGGTAACTCTTTTCATCTTTTCACCTTATTTCTAGTAGAAAATTCTTTGCAACCTATCATTCTCCAGTATTTATCCACCCCATCATATAATTATGAGGTTACGTATAATAAAGAAAATATCCCTTATAGTTTAAAACTCATTATGTAAACCATATCTTTCTTCTATTGCAGAGTTTTTCTAAAAAAAGTAAACTAGCGTCTATATCCCTTTCTCTTCAGAATAGACGCTAGTTTATTGGACTAAAATAAATTTATATTAAATAATAGATAGAATTTCCGCGAATCCGTGGCAAAGAACCAGACCCTATTTAGAAAACTCCTTCAAAATCTCTTCTTCCATCTTCAGCAAAGTTTCAGAGATTTCATTTGGTAAAGCTTCATATCCACCGGCCTTTTTAATTTCAACTGCTCGTTTCTTTAATCGACCTAGTTTTTCATAGGCAGATTGTGCTTTGTCAAATTGTCCATCCGATTGTAGGTCTTGGATAATTCTCATTAATCTAAGCTGTGAAACCTCATAAATCACACGTTCTCTAGCAATCTTGGCAGGGCGCACGTATGATTCCAATAAGTGTGTTCTTCTTGTTTTCCCTGATACTTTACCAATAATCCGTTCAGTTCTACCAATTTGGTAGGAAAGCTCGTCGTAAAGGCTATCCACCTTAGCGATATCTCCTGACTGTATAGCTGCATTCACCTTTTTCATTTCCATTCGTACCGTAGATCCAACCTTCTCTGCATCTTTATGTCTAGCATCCGTTGCTTTTACTGTAAGATAAACAGGCTTACTTTTATTTCCTGCACTGTCACGTGTTTGAACTCTTACAGTAGAACCGGCCTTTGGAGGTGTAATATCAATACTAAAAGAGCCATCTTTATCGGCTTTCTCTATTGTAATGAATTTACCCGCTATTTCGATATTTACATCTGCATTTGCTTCTGTTTTACCTGTTATAAGTCTAGTAGCATCGGTCATTTCATAAACGTAAGAAATCACTGGTGGTGTTACATCGTTTTCCTTAACGATAAAGGAATAAGGAGCCTCATCGCCGCTTATTCTAATATAGTAAGTTCCTTCAGGCAGAGTTTGATCGATATGTGTAAAAACAGGGCCATTATCTTTCACCTCTACCCCTGTACTTGTCGTGTATGAGCCATATGATTTACCATTACTATCTTCTATAGACACATTCCACTGGTGTTCAGCACTGTTTCTTATTGACAACGATATGCCACCAGTTTCATTCGTTTGGAATCTGTAGTAATCGCTTTCACCATAACTACCGCCTTGGTTTTGAATGGCTCCCTTATACGTTTGGTCAAATTCGATGTTGTTCGCACTGATTTTATCGTTATTAAATTCTTTTTCGAAATAATCTCCTGCTTCATAAGAAACTTGGAAATAGTAAGGCTCTTCTAAGTTAAAGTATGTAGAACTGCAAGCTAAACAACTTAATTTATAAGGTCCTAAGAAAAAATAATAAGTGCCTGCTGGTAAGCCAATCTCTTTTTCTGTGTATTCTATTCCATCATCTCTTACAACGACTCCATCTAACGAATAAACTCTATCATATGAATTTGATTCACCATCTGTAAGATAGATGTACCACTTTTTACTAACATGATTACGTAGTTTTATTTTCACTTTACCCGGTTCATCTAGTTTAAAATAATAATAATCAGTATCTTGTATATCCTGAATTTCCCCCGTATAAAGTGTATCGAATTGGACTAAATCTGAATCCTTTAGTCCCTCTTGTTCTCTTTCTGGAAATGATATTGCAGTGCTTAGGTCATCCTCTGCAGATGCATAATCTGGACTAAGGCTAAAAACAGCTACCACCAAAAGTAATAATAATGCCAAAAACATCTTTCTGTTCATAATCATCCTCCCCCTTTTTTTATCAATTCTAGGAAAATTATACACTACTACTATGTTAAAATAAACCAATTTACCCTTGAAATTCAGATGAAAGATAGAAATTATCCCCTCAGATTAAGTCTAAGGTCCTTACGCTTCTTCCTCAATAAGATTGCTCTTTTCATTACTACTAGCTATCTTTTTCCTATGCAAATTGATTTTGGTTATGCAGAGATAAAGCGATATGTTGATTAAATACACGGGACAAGGAACCTGTCCCCTTGTCAAATTTTAATTTACATAATTGGAATACTTTTGGTAAAATCAACTAAAGGATTAGTTCTTTTGGACCAAAGGAGATAAAAAAATGAAGCCTCTATCCGTTACCGAACCTACATCGCCTACTAATGCCGACTTATTAGTTAAAATTAACTGCCTCAGAGTTGAATTAATTGAAGTGGGCTTATTAATTGGACTGAACCATCCTATAACGATTTCCCTTAGTCAAAAACTAGATAAGTTGATTTCAGAGTACCAAAAGACTCAAATATACGGACATTAAAGTAGAGGAGGTTATATGCAAATGGATAACGAATTAAGTAAAGAAATCATAGAGTTAGTAAAGATCGCCTCAGAATCTGGGGTAAGTAAAGAGGATTTCATTAAATTTCTAGAAGAAAAAAGCAATACTTCTTCTAAAGCATTATAAGAGTAAATTATAAAAAGAGCGTCTCTAATAAGAAATCTCCCTAAATGTTAAATGTATCGAACAAAAGCAAGACTACTCAGTATCAATAGACGATGACGGGTTGTGTGTATTAAAGTATATTTCTATTTGATTTAACCCCTTTACATCAATCGTAAATTTTTTTGCTTCATCTCTTGGATTCATTTGATGATGAAGAATTTCTCTTCCTTTTTCATTTTCCTCATATCTGTTGGATATTAAAATGTTTTCCCCTTTTACAGTTCTATCGTTCTGTTTTCCTTTTATTGCACCATAACACATAGTAGATTTCACCTAATAATTTAATAACTGTATTGATCTTAACAAAAAGAAAGCTATGACAATGTCATAGCCTTAGTTTTTCTTATATTGAATGACTTCTTTGTCAGCAAGAAGATAATAGTTTCCGCCAACATAGACTTTATTTCCTTCTACTTTGTAAGCACGGTATTGATTGCCCTTTTTGAGGGTCTTTGCTTCAGTACCGTCAGCTTTGTATAAGATGGTATCTTTCTTAAGGTAAGCCATGCCTGTATAGAAGACCGTTTTATCTTTCTCATATTTGACTTTATACCCTGCGCCCACTTCAAATGTATTGCCATTCTGAGAGTAAACTCTTATAGCTTCTCCAGCTCTCAGCATGCGGTAGATTTTACCGTCAGGGCTGTATAAAGGGGTTGCCTTTTTAATTAATACACGTCCTTCGTACATAACGGTTTTGCCGATTTCATTCTTCACATAATATTGGCCGCCAACGTTATAGTAATCTCCAGCAAATCCATAAACTCTAATTTCACCTTTAGCAGTGATTCCTGATGAAGTATAAGTATCATCCTGTAGCCGCTTCAATAGTTCTACAGGTTTTTTCACTATAATTCGGTACAGGTTCTTTGTGAATTATTGGATCCTGGTCCTTTTCTTCCGTTGGAGCAGTATTAGGCAATCCAATAATGGTAAAAGTACTAAACTTCGTTATTTCTATAGAAACGCCGGCTGGCTTTCCAGTTGAGTCATTCTGAATGACAGCTCGTTGGATCGCTTTTTCACCGTCACTATGTTGGATATATATCGCCAAGGATTTTAGGAACTCATCTCTTTCTACTGAGTCTTTAGGTAGTTCTATGTCTTTTAATGAAAATGTCACCATGGTTTTTTGGTCACGATAATTGGTTTCGATGATCATCGGTTTTCCAAACACTTGAACTTCCTTGTCTCCAGCTTGTTGTTTAACAAGTTCTGCATTCACGGTATCTTTGATGATTTGGCTCTTTTCCTCCTCTTGTCGGATCGGAACAACCTTAAAGTATAGCTCATCTTCCGTTTCATTTAATTGGCTAACTGAGGTTTCTGGCAAGTCAATCGTTACATCATCGGTTTGTAGACTTACTGCAATCTGAGATTGAGTTAATAAATTCAAGGCCTGCTTTTGAATTTTCACTGTGATTTCATCAGCTAAATCGTTAGGAAGATCTGGTATACGAATAACAATAGAATCTTTGTTTTGTTGAACTGCTTTTTGAACAGAATCTTCCACCTGCTCTTCGTTCAATTCTACTGAATCTACTTTTTTATTATTGTGAGTACTTCGCACAATATCCACTTTTGCTGTTGTGTCATTCCCGACTCCTACATCACCTTGACGTACAGATTCGCTTGGACCATCACCTGTTGATGGTGGAGAAACTGGAGCAATATATGGAAAGACAATAACTTCTACAACCGGACTCGGATTATAGTCTGTTTTAGCAGCAAATCTGACTTCATAAATCCCCGCTTCTAAACCAGTTGTTACAGTATCTGTTGCATGGATCCAATTTTCCGTTTCTTTTAATCGGTATTCCATGCCATTTGTTGTACCATTGATTTTGCCATTATTTCCGGTTACTGTTGGCGCTACACCAGTTAATCCGATTGGAGCAAGCTGGTCACCCTTTCCTCTGTTGACCTTTACTTTATAGGTCTTTGTGGTGATTCCATTTTCCGCTGTTATGACCATCGTAATCTCATTATCTCCTACGCTCAAATGAATAGGAGTGCTTGCCTCACCGCTTTGTACTGGAATTCCGTTCACGACAATTGTCGCCTTAGCATCTGCAGTGCTTGGTGATAGTGTAAGGGTTTCAACTGCATGATTAACGCCAACTGAATATTCTAGATCATCAGCTGAAAATGCTGAATCAAGAGAGCCAGAAGATAAGATGATATTGCTTAAGTCTGCATTCGCACTTTTAGGTAGCTCGACTATATTAAAGCTAACAGTACCTGTGTCGGATTGAGGATCTGGACTACCATTTGTGGTCCCGTTATCTACTATTGTGTATTCAAATTTTGCCGAACCAACAAAGCCTTGTACTGGAGTGAAAATTACACTACCATTCTCAACCCTAACAGTTCCACCAGTTATTTCACTAACATCATCAATTGTTAATGTTTGACCCGCTTCATTGCTAGGTCCAGTGCTGTCATTTGCCGTTAAAACTGAAACGGGAATCGAAACATATCCTGTCCCTTCCATAACATCAGCCAGTTGATCATCAACGGCAACTGGTACATCATTTACCTCTGTGACAACAATAGAGGCGTGCTCAGGATCAGACAGCTTCTCTCCCTCTGTTCCTGGAGCTGCCTGAACATCGAAACCAAATCCTGTTGTTCCAAAAGCATTTATATCAGGCATGAACTTTAAGCCAATATCTCCGTCGATTAAAGGGATATAATCTCCATTATGAATCGGAAAAGACCCATCATTTTTATATAATGTTCCACCCACAATATTTGTAATTTTAAAGTAGTTTGCATCACTCCTGTCAGGATCTATAACAGGATGAATCACCAATCCATTACCGTTCATGGTGTCTTCCTCTGTTATCGCACCAGTAACAGATGGTTTTGCAGAATTTCCTTTATCTCTATTCACCTTAAGAATATAGGACTTTACTGTTGATCCGTCCTCGGCTGTTACTTCTATTGAAATGGTATTTCCCCCTATAGTTAACGGTATTGCTACAGGAGATCCGCTATCTATTAATAGATTATTGACCTTCACCTTCGCATGACTATCAGATACTATTGGTGTAACTCCAATATTGCTAGTGCTATTAGCGACGGAGGCACTGTATTCAATTCCACCTGAGCTAAAAGAAGGTGTTAATGATCCTGCACTGATGATAAGATCCAGCAAATCAGCATTAGTTGAAGACGTATCATTTACCGATATTGCTAGACTTTGAACGTTTCCTGCACTGAATTTAAACGTTAGCGTAGTGATGCCAATAGGCTTTGTTGAAAGGTACTCTTTTTTTATCGTAACTAAGCCGTTATCACTTACCGTATAATCAGTTCCAGCTTGTAATACCTGCCCACCGTTAGTAATGCTTGTTAATGTATTTCCTTTTAAAGTCAATGTTGTTGTCACATCTGTCTGGACACTAAGTTTCTGATCAAACGAACTAGTAACCGGTGCAATTGTTGAGTTTTCGTCTGGCGGGGCGGATTTATTTACTGTCACAGTATAGGTTCTAGTAGTGACGCCATCTTGTGCCATTACGGTCACTGGAATCACTGTTGGACTGTCTACATCTAATG
Source organism: Metabacillus endolithicus (assembly GCF_023078335.1). Classification (GTDB taxonomy): domain Bacteria; phylum Bacillota; class Bacilli; order Bacillales; family Bacillaceae; genus Metabacillus; species Metabacillus endolithicus. The sequence continues at coordinate 2,206,964 of NZ_CP095550.1, forward strand.
TAAGAGGCATAACTACTCCAGAATTTGCTGCTATACCGTTGACCGTTAAAGTCGAGTTACTATCTGCTAAGATTGAAGTTATGTCAATACTGTTCACGTTATGCTCAACGGTTACTGTGTAATTCTCCTGCTCTGGTGAAAAAGTTAGATTTCCGGGATTAATGGTAAGGCTAGAGAGATTATTATTAGAACTTAAAGAAATAGTTCGTGTTTTAACTAATCCAGAATAACCTGTAGCTATTATTCTTTTATCCCCAAAAGATATTGTCGTGAAGGTCTTGCTACCACCAGAAATCTCCGTTTCCCAAATTAATCCATCAGAAGACGATAGGATAGTTTCACTAGAACCACCCACATAAAATTTGCCATAGCCATATGCTGCGGCTCTTAAGCTTATCGCTGTAGCCCCTGCGGGAGGAGTTCTAACTTCCCAATCTACTCCATCCTCTGACACGTATATATAGCCATTCATCCCCACCGAAACAAACTTTCCAGCCCCATATGTAATACCAAAAAGCTGATTAGTCGGATGGCAGTATTCACCTTAGTCCATCGCTCACCGTCTACTGAAGAGTAGATGACTGAACTGTTGTCATTCCCTCGCCCGACTGCAATGAACTTGCCTTCCCCATATGTAACACTGTTAAATATAGCTACATTACCTGGAGAATAGTTATCCCAATTTTCTGCATCTGCTGAGGTGAGGATGGTACCGGCATCACCTACCGCTACAATTTTATCTTTACTAGAAGCAAATGAGTTTAATGTAAAGTTATTACCTGAAGTTCGAGAAATCCACTGGTTCGAGTCGACTATTGGGTCTATTCCTTCTTTCAAAGTATAAATATCCCCTTTAAAACATGCTACAACCCATTTGGGCATAGTATTTTCTTCCCAATAAAAAGCAGTTGGTGATACTGGTGAGGGAGAACACTCGAAAGACATGTTAGCTCTTTTCCATTCCGTTCCGTTAAGTGATTTTCCATACTCCCCATATCCGCTAAATAAAAGCCATTGCCCTTCACCATAAACCACACTATTATCAGAAGTAGATCCAAACCCTGTGTAGGTTGTGTTCCATGTAGTAGCATAAGCTCGCAGGCCAAAATTCCCAAGGTTAAGGCTGTATGACATTAAAAATAAAATAATCACTAATAGTAATTGCTTTCTAAGTTTAGTAGACAAGTATAATTATCTCCTTCATCATATACGTTAGTATAAGGTATATTGTTTTAGGTACTATATACTAGGAATTATAAATTATTTATATAGGAAAGTTTAGCAAATTTTTTATATAATACTAGAATTTTCATTTTTTCATAAATCTCATTTTTCGTTTTTTCATTTATTGCACCATGAAATTTTCTCTAAAAAAATAAACTAGTGCCCATATCCCTTTTCACTTCGGGATAGACGCTAGTTTATTAGTACTCAATTAAATTTAAATCTTTAACAATAAAAAAGAGGAAAATCTAGGATAAGAGACCAGACCCCTAATTAAAAAACTCCTTCAAAATCTCTTCTTCCATATTCAGTAGAGTATCAAAGAGTTCATTTGGTAGGGCTTCATATCAAAGCGTCCTTTGAATATTCTAAGGACACTTTCTCTACATTTTTATATATCTAGTATAAACATCTGAGTCCAGTATGTACTATACTTCGCTTTCTCAGCAGTTGCAAAGCCAATTCCAATTTCTTTATGAAGACCAAGGATATTCATTCTATGTCCAGGCTATTCATCCAACCGCTAACTACTGCTTCTGGTGATTGATAGCCGGCTGCGATATTTTCAGCTGCTCCTTGATAAGAGATACCATACTGGTTCATCATTTCAAAGGGTGAACCGTATGTTGGAGATTGATGACTAAAATAGTTATTTAAACCCATATCATTGGCTTTTTCTCTTGCAACAGAACTTAATTTAAAGTTTAGGATTAGTGGGTTATCTTTACCGATTATTAACCTTTCGATATTTGTCATTAAAAAAACATCGTATTCAAAATCGTTTATTTTAAACGTATTGCCCTCTTCGATCTTCACAAATTTATTAGTTCTTAAGGAGTTTTCAATCATTTCGAGTGAAGAATCAATATAAGATGGTACATCTTCATAATTACCCGCTTCTTTAATTGCTACTGCTCTCTTTTTTAATCGAGTTAACTTATTTAAATCGCTAGAAATATCTGAGTTTCCATCAATAACCTGTAATCCAATATTTTTCAATAAACGGTATTGTGATACCTCATAGATCACTCTTTCTCTCGCAATTTTAGCTGGTCGCACATATGTCTCATTTAGCTTGTCTCTATTGGACTTTCCTCTTATCTTACCAACCTCTGTTTCAACTATCTTAATATAGGTTGATAATAGATCATAGTAACTATCAATGATACCTATATTTCCATAGTCAATTCTATCGTTGAACACCTCTAAGATTGCCTCTAGATTTTGAGCTTCGAAATCGACTTTTCTAAATTCAGCTGCATACGTTTTGTTTATCCCTATGTTCATTAATATGGTCGTGATTAATAAAACAACAGTTCTTTTCAATTCAATCACTCCCTTATACAAAATAAAAAACACTACAGTTATCCCATAGTGTTTCTTCCAACATCAATTGCAACCTGACAATCATAGCATTTTGGAGGGAAAAGAAAAAGGCTCAGTGTTATATACACACTAAGCACTCTATTTCAGTATTACCTCATGGTAACAGTATCAAGGTTCTTTTTTTAGTTGTGCTTCTTTCACTAAATCACCTTAAATTTATTTATATGATTATCAAAATTACATTTTTGCTTTAATAATTTTACTATTTTCTTATTTCTACCTTCAAAGCGATCTTTGAAATAAAATTTATATTCAGATTTCTGACCTTCACTTTCAACCATAATGCTAAGCTGTTCTTTTAAATATTGGAATGTCCCCATTTCATTTGAGACATAATATCCTGTACCCTCAGAACCATAGTGGTAACCAATAATATTATTAAAATTAAACTTATAAGAGTCCTTATTTGAAATAAATACGAGAGAATCTTCTGTTAAACCCATTGTACCTTTTAGACCGTCAATACCTTGCAAGCTTACCCTTGTCGTAATAATTGGATCTTCATTTAGTTTTTCTTTAAACTCTTTTACTCGTAAATACTCTCCAATTTTATCAATCCCAATTGAAAGAAGTAATCCAAAAAACAAACAACGGGACCATACATTAAATAAAGTTCCATCAGTCGTAGGAAATACCATATCTATTAAAAGCATGCATAATCCTACTGCAATTAACAAAGCAGAAATAAAATATCTTACAGAACGCATATACTCACTGTTTCCTCTCTAATAAAAGATAGGTTTTATACGGTTAGGTTATCATTTTACTAATCTAGTTTCTTCCCACATTTACTACAATAATAGTCTCCAATTCCGTTTGGATAATCACAATCTGAACACTTCACTATGAAGTTAACAATCCTTTTTAGCATAGGTTATCCCTCCCTCCCTGTTATTTTGTTTCATCACACAATGAATGAATATTAATATTATAATATATACGTATGAATAGTCCTAGGTATTTTTACTCAAAAACAAAGAATTTGGTACAGGTAATAAGGGTAACTAGTCCAGTTGACCCTTATTAACTAACCTTATCGAACCAGGGTATATTATTTATTTTGAAAATTTCTTTTCAAATTCATCAAATTTTTTTAAATCATTAACATACCAATGATAAGGAGGAAAACTATCTCCATCCATATGAACATATTGACCATGAATTGTTTCCATTCCAGCAAATTCTAAAAACTCCTGCATTGTAACTGACAACTTTAAACTTTCATCATTTTTTGCCTTGAATGTTAATCTTGATAATTTATCAAAATCTGATAATATATTTCCTGACCAAGTGTATAACTTATTAAATATGACACCATTAAAACTATGTACTACTGAGTTTTTATCTAAAAGAGTTATAATTATTTCATTATCTTCTAATTCAATTGAGTAAATAGGCTCATTTGTACTTGTTATTCTTCTCAAGATCTCTTTATAGAAGTAAGACAATTTATTGTAATCATCAATATATGAAATTTCATCTTTAATATACTCCAAACTTTTTATCCGTTGAAGTTCATCGTACTCTTTTTGTTGGTCTTCCGGACTTATAATTCTGTAACCATCGGTCTCAGCCAATGCTGCATCCCACTCTTCATCTGTTTGTGGTAATACATATTGTTTAGCGTAATTAGCTTTACCTTTTATTATTTTACCATCGTAAGATACATAGTAGTGCTCCCCATTTTCATCCACTGGAAATTCAAAGGTTTCAATTAAGCCTTTTGCTTCTCTTTCTTTCTTTTCATTTTCAAAAACATAAGATTCGAATGCCTCTTCCATTATTTCTACTACATAAGGATTATCAATTACACCCAATTTTTCAAAATCAATAGTACCAACTTCTGTAAGTGGTACCCTTGAATAATCAATAGATTCATAATCAATAAGCCCCCTCTTCTGTAAGTGGTATGCTAGAATAATAATCAGTAGTTTCGACTTCATTATCTAGGACAAATCCACCTGTTTCTTTCATTTCTGTTTCAGTGATCGGTTTTGTTGCTTGTTCTTTGTCTGAACAACCTGTTAAAGCTATTAGTACGACAAATGTAAAAACTAATATTATTTTCATCTTATTAACTCCTAGATTTTCATTACCTTTTCACATGGTAAAAGATTCTTCCCCCCTCCTCAAACTAAGTATTTTGATAGGTTGGGGAAAATAATGTATAAAGATTCAACTTTGTACATTCTAATATGTCATAAATGTACATCATACTATTGACATGGTAATCCCAACCGAAATCAAGTAAATTTATAACTTTTTTATAAATAAACGAAGATTAAGTTAGATATAGGAGGAAGGTGTATTGCAAGATAAACCTTACTTTTGTCAATTAAAGATAAAAGGTGTATTCGTGATGTAGGTTAATGCATTAGAACGATAGATTTTTTTCACTTCTAACATTTCTTCTCTTGAACATACTTTTTTTAGGTATTTATATGCTAATTTGTTCATTTCTATTTCGTCCAAAGTTTCACTATAAACCTTAAATAAGACCAAAGAAACGTATATTCCTACTAATAGAATATGTATCCATGAATAATTGTAGAAAAAAGAAAGTATAAGTAGTGGTAAAAAAATAAAAACCGATATTTTTTGAGTATATATCTTATAAAGACGAGCGTAATTATATTGAACTGCATGCATGGCTTCGTGAGCTGCGACAGCTACTGAATAAACCGTTCGATTTCCAAACACCTCTGGACCCAATTCAATATGATGATATTTTGGGTGATATATATTTCTGTGTAGTTTATTAGATTTTTTTATTCCTACCATTGGTTCATCATAGTAATCTAGTATTTTTGCTGCTATTTCGTCTCCGCTAAATTTAAATTTTGCTGTTTGTTTATATAGAGCTAAAAAGGCATTCACAGCTAAATGATTAACTATCAAAGATATTATTAGTATTGTAACAATCACATATGGTGCCATTATTTCTCCTCTTCCACCCTATTTTTATATCTAAATATCAGTTGATAAGAATTCGAAAACCAAGGATAATGATGTATTGTTAAGCAAGCAGAGTTAAAGATAGGATAAAAGTAAAAATAAATGTGATCAACAAAATCAACATAAATACTAGATATCAACAATAACAACAATAACAACAATGTGTAAATGCTACAACTTTGAAAATGCACTTATATTACAAAGGAAAAGAACAGCTAAATTTCAACGTGATATTTTCGACATCTTCGACATAAATTCTTTTCTCAATGACAAATTCACAAGTTTCAGAGGTTTCAATAAAAGAATATTAATTTAATAGGATATAATCACCTGACAATATATCCATTTTATATAATTTCCCATCATCTCTTACTTCAAAAAAGCCAAGTGCAGTTGCTACTCCCGGATCACCATTTCCTAAAGCTTCATTATCCTGGTATGTATCAATACTATAACCTGAATTTGTACGATCATACACCTCAACAATTACATGATTAGCATTCATTCCAAGATAATCTGCAATATATTGTTCTATTTCCTCATCTGTCCAATTCAACATATTATTTTTGCGAGCTGCTTCTGCTCGCGCCTTTTCCTCAGCTAATTGACGTGCCTCTTCAGCTCTACGTTGTTCTTCAGCTTTAATAGCTGCTGCTATTTGTTTATTATTTGAGGCAATCGTTTCTGCTATTGTAGTTTTAATTGATTCATAGTAGCTTGCCTGATAGTCTGTTAAATCTAGTGCCATTAATTGTTCGTTGGCTTCATCATATTTTTCATTGTCCACTAATTTTAAGGACTCATTAATTTTTGTTTGTAATCGATTATATTGCTGTTGATGCTGTTCGGTGGTTGCTCTAAATTCTTTTGCTTTTGTAGAGATTATTGTTGATCCGTTTTCAATTTGTGAAATTCCATCAATCGCTTTATATACCTCTTCAAATTTTCCTTCGTTCAATAAATCTTCAAGTTCTTGATATTGTTGCAGTTGATCTAGTATATGTCCTGCTTCAGCACTCTCTTCATAACCAGCAGAAACGGCTTTAGTTAATAGACGTTGAGCTTCTACAAATTCCTCTGCTGTTATTTTATCTTTTGCTTGTTGTAATGCATCCTCATAGACCTTTTGCTCTTCACTTGTGCAAGCAACTAATAATGATACTATGAGTACTATAATTAACAATAAAATTCTCCTCACTATGTTTCCTCCTAATAGATGAATAATTTCCTTTATCTTAAACCCTTCGAAATTGGTTTGGGTTAGCTGACTCTTAGCTAGATTGTATCGTTGTGGTCTTTTCCAAAAATGAAGCTCTTGCTCATGTACTTAAGAAGTTAATTTTAAAACAGACCTCCACTTCTATGAGTAGAAAAGGAGGTCTTTTCTTATGCAGTCAACGAATGGTCTTATACAAATAAGTTCTTATTACAAAACTACCAAAAGATATGATTATGAAAGTCTAAGTGAGATGCGTTGGTTGTTTTTATTAATTACCAATCCTCACCATACTCTCCACCATAATACATACCAACCCTAGAAATAGTATTTTTTCTCTGATACTCACTTATTGTTCCAAGATAAATTGAATCATCTTCTATCCCCACAAATGCATCATCTGGAATTTCAGTTTCTGCTAAAAGATTTAACTCATTATCGATTAAATTTATACTTGAATTAGTGATAATATAAAAAGAACCATTCTTTCTATGTTCCACTTTATTAATAACAGTAGAACTATATGGTCCCACTCTTACTGTCTTATCGTTTGCACCATCATATAAAGGCTCCCCAGAAACAATATCAATTTGTCCAATTTCTCCGCCCTTAAATTCATAGTAGTATTTACCATTCTCGAAATCTATAAATACAATATTATTAGCAATATTATAGTTATCTACTAATGTTTGATAATCACTTGGTATTTGTTGTTCGTCCTTGTACATAGGAGTAATCTTACATCCACACAGCCACTACCGCCTGGGTTTTCAACTAAAACTTTACCTAAAGTTGATTCAACAATAGTAACTTCGGTTTCTTCGTCAACTTTAAAATGATTCACTAAGACAGGACCAACATAATCAGCCTCATGGGATTGATGCTGAACTATAATGTCCTTTACTGTTTCTCCAGAATCCAACACATCCACATGTTCTATGTGACGAATAACCTTCTCCTCATCCAATGTAAATTTATATTTTAAATGGTTCAGACCATAATCATCTCCAATAATTTCTGAGATTGGTGAAAAATTTGCCATAACGCTACTTGTTTCACCTGTCAAAGTATCATATGTTGTTTGTATAACAAAAGAATGAATTTGTTCTTCAGTTAGGTATGCAGAACCACCATCTTCAAGGTAGTATTCCTTTCCACCAATCGCATCTACGTCATAAAGAGTGCCGGTACTTTCATATACATTCCCCTCATTATCAATCATCGGTCCATAGTCTCCACCCATTGTGTGAAAATCAAAGTTTGACTCGTCTATTTCCATTTCTGTTGTTTCTTCCTCAGTAATCTCTTCTTTGATAATCTCTTCTTCAGCTGTCGCACTTTTGTCTTTTGTTGGTTCTTTAGCAGTTCCAGATGTTTCATGTTGTGAACCGCAAGCAACCAAAAAAGAGCTTAAGATAATAAATGTGAAAATTGTTAAAAATATCTTTCTCACTAGTTGTTCCTCCAGTAGATGATTTTTAGTCATAAAGACCTACTCAATTATAACAGAAAAACTTTGCATATTCTTATATTTTACATAATAACCAAATATGTGCTATTAGAAGAATGATATGTATGAAATTGTTTATAAAAGAAAATATTAGTGAGGAATTTTGAAAAGAGAGTTTGAAAATTACAAGGTAGTACAATACATGTAGGGAAGATTGACTTTTCATTTATACTGGTATTTCAAATAGCATTCTCACCAGACGCCTAACATCTTAGCGATTTCGTAATCCTAACAAATGAACCCCTGCCATTCTTGGCACTTATCAATATTCACCACTTTTCTTATAGCTATTGCTTTCGATAAAGTATTTAATGTCCTCCAACTATTTAGCGATATCTGCATTAAGTACATTCCAGATATAACTTTCAATTTTTCTAGATTCTCTAGTTATTCTAACTCATACAATAAAACATATAGTTTGTAAACCGTTCATGTGATTTTGAGAATGCATTTCTTTTCTGTGGTGGTTTTATTACGACCTTTCCTAACGGTTTCGATTTACTTTCTCCGACATAGGTTTCTGGTCTCTGAGAGGGAGCAGTTTGATTGATTTTGCTAGATTCAGAAGTAAACTTTATCTTATTACGTACTTTCTTTTGTTTAAGATCATTTTCAACTTCCTCACTAGAAACATTAATTAAGCTAGTATTACTATTCTGGTTCTCTTTCATTCTTTCTAAGGTAACTTTCAACCCTTCTCTTCCAACTGGCATTTTCATTTCCTCCATTTTATCTACGTATTTACAAACGTATGTGTATACATTTATGTATTTGTTTTTAAAAATGGAGAAGTAAACTATTTAAGATGTTTAAACTGCCGACAGTACTATAATTATGACGTGAGTTTTTCAATCAAGAAACATATCACATCTATTGGTATTGCTGGATTTTACAATACCATACTTTACCTTAGATAGTTTTGACGTGAGAATAAGGATATTAATGTCGTGAGTTACTCTAATGATTCAACAACAGCTTCAAGGTAATTAATGTACTTCTGAACCATCTCCCGTTGAAATGGACTAGGGATACTGTAAATGGCTCTTTCTACCTCTGATTCATCGATCTCAATCTCTGATTCTACAACTTCCCCAAGAAGCTGTTCAATCAACTCTGCTTCCGTTAGCATTTCATTTTCATAGTAACCTCTTGTACTATCAAATTCTCTAAAGAATACCTTTCCATTAATCGTTATCTTGTGATATATTGGCATGATTAATTCTCCTTCACCATTAATTGTATTAAAGCCGTTTCTCCATCTCTTATCACTATCTTTAGCAACCACTCTTTGCTTTCTGAATCTTTAGCAATCGCTCCAATCCATTCTATTCCTTCATGATCTTCAAAGACCATCGTTTCAAACATTAGCACTTTTGGTAATCCGTCTCTCATTTCATTCGGTATTAGAGATTCATCGATTTCATCTAGGTAGAGTTCATTTGATTCAAAGCTAATTTCCTCTAATTCACCTTCAACCTCAAATTCATCCTTAAATATATTTACAAACCACTCATGCTCCTTCACCTTCTCTTCCTCCTTTCAAACGTATCCTTTTTCTTTTATTGACACGTACTCATCATCACCAAGGATAATGTGATCAAGTAGTTCTATTCCAACGATCTTCCCTGCTTCAGCTAATCTTTTGGTAACATCTAAGTCTTCTCTTGAAGGAGAACTGTTTCCACTAGGATGATTATGACCTACCATTATTGAAGCAGCATTGGAAAGGATCGCAGACTTCATGACCTCTCTTGGATGAACGATACTAGCATTAAGACTTCCAACATGACAAATGTTGATTGAAACAGGTTGATTTTTAGTATCTAGTGAAATGACGATGAATGCCTCACGATCTAAATCACCTAAGAAATGTTTCATCAGCTTATATCCATCCTCTGGTGATCTGATACTCCTTTCCTTGTAAAGAATGCTTGTTTCCTTTACTAGTTTTAGACTGACAATGTTTACTCGTTTAGCTGGTTGATTCTTCATTTTAGTTCCTCCTTAAAATAGAAAAAGCCCTAACTCCTTAATGGAATTAGGGCTTAAAATATCTTATACAAAAAAATAATATATGCTTATCATTCTATTAGATTCGGTTTCTAATAAAGAAAAGCCATGTAAGAATATTCTCACATGGCTTTTAGTAGATCTTAACGATCATATAGTCTTTCAAAAATTATATGACTATTATTCAGCACTCCAAGTTGCAGTAACAGTTTGACCTACTTTACCTTTGTTTCCAGTTAATGAACCACCAGCTATTGCAGTATCTAAACCATCAAAATCAGAATCTGTTGTAATAGTTACTACATCAGATGCAGAAGATAATAATGATCCTGCAGGTAGTGTAATAGTAGTTACACCAGCAGCAGTAGTAGAAGCATCACCTGTAGCTAAAGTAACAGCAGTTCCGTTAACTTTCACTACAAAATCAAGTCCAGTTACACTGCTATGGTTAGAGAAGCCTTCAGTAAATGTCACTAGAATAGTGTCATTTGCAGTAACTTCAGCTTTTGCCATTGCAGGAGCTGTATTTTCAACAAGTGCTACATCTTGAGTAGAATCTTTAACTGCGTGACCATCAGCATCTAAAATATTCTTAGTTGCTAAAGTGTATTCTCCATTAACACCAATAGCATCAGCTTTAAGAGTTAATTTAACAGTGTCTTTAGAAGTAGAAGTAAATACCGCTCTTTCGAATGCAGCTTCACCTTCAACAGTATAGTTTGCAAGATTAAGAGCACTGCTTCCAACTTCATCACTGAATGTTACATAAACAGTGTTATTATCTGTATCAACCACTTGACTTGGTGCAGTTGTACCGTTAGAACCATTACCTACAACAACTTGTGATGTTGCTGATTCTTCTGGTACAGCAAATGTGATAGTAGTAGCAGCATTACCTTGTTCAGCAACATCTTCTACATAACCACCAGCTAATGAGATTTTATAAGAACCACCTGGTAGCTCAGCTGATGAACCATCAAAGTTATCCGCATCAATAACTAATTCGTTGATATCATCTCCATCGATATCTTCAACTGTAATAGCAGCTGTATCAATAGAAACTGAATCCTCAACATTTTCACTAGTTACATAAGTTGCAGTTAAACCTGCTAATGAACTAGCTGCAGCAGCTGTTAAGTTACGATCAAATTTAACAACAACTTTATCACCAGTAGATGTTGTTACGAATTCAGCAGATTTAACTGCAGGTTTAGAAGACTCAATAGTAACAAATTGATTTTTATCTGCACCAGCATTTCCTGCTAGGTCTTTATAGCTTTTTAATGTAATCTTGTGTAAACCTTTTGCAGTTACACTTGGTAATTCAACAGTGAAGTTTTTGTCATCAGAAGTAGTAATAACAGCAGAAGTATCTGCAACTCCATCCACTTCTACAACAAAGTAATCGATTGAAGAGTCACCAGCTGGATCAGCTTTAATTTTCTCATCAAACTTAACTTCAATTACACCAGCAGGGTCTGTGTTAATTCCTAAGTTTTTAACAGAAGAAACTGTTGGAGCAGTTTTATCATCTGAAATCTCAAAAGTTTTTACAGTTGGGTTAGAAGTTACTAAGTTTCCAGCTTTATCTTTAAGGCTAGCCACTTTTAGAGTATATGAACCTTTAGTTAAACCAGAAACATCTACTGTAACTTTACCAGTTGTTGCATTGTATACAGCTTTTCCAGCTGATTCTAAGAATCCGAATTCTTTGATTCCATTTGAATTGTATACAGCAACAAAGTCATTAATGTCAACACCATCAGTTGTTGATCCATCTGCAGCTACAGGCTCACTTACAACAAAACTAATTGTTTGTGAATCTTCCCAAGTAATATCGCTAATTGTTGGGCGAACTGTATCAGCAAGAGAATAAACTTTACTGAAGTCTTTAATTTCGTTTTCTGCATCATCATATACATTATCGATTTTCAAAGTATAATCAGTAGCTGTAGAAGTTAATTCTTGACCAGCTGATAATGTAATAGTAGCAGACTTTTTATCATCAGATAGTTTAACAGTACCAACACGGTCAGTTGCACTACCAACAGCATATAATTCGTAGTTTGCTGCTTTACTTGCAGAAACTAAATCAAGTGGTTTATTGAATGTTACTTTAACTTGAGTAGCGTTAATCGCACTTACAACATTTTTTACCACTTTACCCAATTAATCATCATCAATGATATTTTACCTAAATTCTTCTATAATATACATTACAATTATTATTTTTCTGGAATCTCATCTACACTCCTTGACTCAACTCGCTCAAGAAATTCCTTATATTCTCCTTTAGATCTCTTTTCCCAATACTTTATAAGTAAAAATTCCTTTACTTCATCTTCATCCATCACATCTTTAAAACTTAAATAACTCGCTAAAGATAGAACAATCAATACAATGCTAGTCATTACTTGCGTTACATGTGCTATCTTCCAAGCTGTTGGGGTGGAATTAGAGTAGTCAAAAGAGAAATTAAAGAATGTTACTGAAGCACTGTAGAGTATTATTTCTATTAAGGAATCGCTCTCTATCTCTACATCAGCTTTTTGATTTTTCTCTAACTGTAAGATATTTCCTTTGTTATCACAAATAGGCTGTGATTCAGCCATTTGGCCTTTAACTACTTCTATTTCTATCGTCTTAAAACCCACTAGCTCACAAGAATTATTTAAGGTAAAGCCTATTATTAATGAGTACAGAATAGAAAAGAGCAATATTATTTCTATGTAACTGTGAACTGCAAGTGATATCCTTTCGAGAACTTTCTAATAGATGAATTTCTCCAGTTATCATAAAACTTACTCTTCGTGATGGAACCACCTTCTGCTAACTTATGAAAATAGAGTACCTTCTTTCTTACAACATCTTTAAAGAATGCATATACGACTTCAAAAACTCTAGAGACTATACGCAAGATAATTAAATATAATAAAAATACTTTAATATCCGATGATGATACAGAATCCAGATTAATAAACATAAGGATAGTAATAACATAAATAACAATCATCAAGTTAAACCAATTAGAAAAGACAATGAAATACCTTAATCTGTTTTTTTCCTCTGTTAGAGTTGTATAGGACTTACCTTTTAAAGTTATAAAATCATTTTTATCAATTTCATTAAGCCTATACGAGTCCGATGTCAATATACTCTTATATAAGTTTGAAAAGAAGTAATCTGGACTAATTAACAAAAGAAATTCTTTTAATGAATTCCCTTCATCAGAATCCACCTCAAATTTTTTGAAATTACTTTCCGGCTTAAATTTCAGAAATTTATAGTTGATCAAATGAAATGGTATGATATGTATGAACAGCGAAATAAGTATATTAATTAAAAATGCAATAATAAATATTATTAACTCCTTGGGAAAAAAAGGAGAATACGAACAAATAAATAGAACTATTAATGTAATTATAGATGCAGCAACAAACACCCCAATAATCTTTTTCAAGTTCTTATATTTGAACTTTTTTACATAACATATCGTATAAAATAAGATGGCCATTAAGGGTAAATTATATAATAGTGATATAACCCGTAGCCAAAGTTCACTATTAATCCTCGGATAGAAACCATTGTTAAATAAAATAAAAAGCTGTATTAGTATAACTAATATAAATAATCCAAATACTCCCTTTTTTATATTACTCATAACCTTATATGTGCTTTGAAGCTCACTTCCAAACTTAATATATTTATTTAGAAAATCTTCCATTATACCCTCCTAAATACCATTAACTATAATTACCTCGTTACATCTTCTATATTTTAACAAAATTCACCTGATTTTTGAGAATAAAAAATCATAGTAAAAAGTTAAATTAGAAATCTTATCTAAAAACAACATAAACATACTCATTTTGTTGATAATGAGTATGTTTAAATATATAATTATTTAATAGAACATACTCAAAAACAATAAAATGAATATGTTTAATTTAATCTTTTTACTTTCTAAAAGTATCTGTATATAAGATAAAGGCCATAAAAAATGCTCATTAATGAATAAACATACTCATTATTAATTATTATGAGGATGTTTAACCCTCATAGAGTAAAAATTGGAGGATAGAAATGAGAATTTATGATTACAGTTTATTAAAAAAATTAATGCTCCCAATGGAAACTGTTAGTTTAATTTCAAAAATTAATGAATATAAAGGCAAACAAGAGCTATATAAAAAACAAGCTCCACAAATCTTAAACACTTTAAAAGATGTTGCTGTAATCCAGTCTACTAAAGCTTCCAATGCTATTGAGGGCATAATCATTACAGACAAACGTTTAAAAGGTTTAATGGAAAACAAAACAGAACCGTTTGATCGTTCTGAAGGTGAAATAGCTGGATACAGAGATGTCCTTAACTTAGTACATGCGTCTTATGATGGTATTCCAGTTAACACAAGTGTAATCTTACAACTCCATCGTCAACTTTATCACTACATCCCAGCTGAGGGTGGACGTTGGAAGAATGCCGATAATGTTATTAGTGAAAAATTACCGGATGGAACAAAAGTAATTCGCTTTATTCCTGTATCAGCATTTGCAACTCCAGCCGCTATGGAATCACTCTGTTTGGAACTTAACGAAAGAATGAATAAAAGCGACGTTGAACCGCTCATCTTAATTAGCCTATTTATTTTAGACTTTCTTTCTGTACATCCCTTCAATGATGGTAATGGTAGAATGGCCCGTATTCTTACGCTACTCCTGCTATATAAATCTGGCTATGAAGTCGGAAGATATATCAGTCTAGAAAAAATTATCGAGGATACCAAAGAAAGTTATTATAAAACCCTGAACCAGTCTTCACAGGGATGGCATGAAAATAGTAATGATATTTTCCCTTGGATTAATTATATATTAAGCACCTTTATTGCAGCTTACAAAGAATTAGAGTCTAGAGTGGGGTTTGTTCAAACTGGCAGAGGTAATAAGGCAGAAAGAATTAAGAAATTCATCGAAAACAAAATCGGATATTTTACAAAAGAAGATATACGAAATGCATGCCCTGAAGTTAGTGAATCTACAATAAATCGTGTATTAAATGAGCTGAAAGATAAAAACCTTATTGAACCAATGGGACTAGGTAGAACAGCAAAATGGAAAAAAACACAATAATATTTATTCAATAGTTATTAAGGAGAGGTGTTTATAATGGATTTTCTAAGAAATGGCGTGATATTCAATATTAAGGCGATTAAAGAACAGAGTCCTACAGTCTGGAATAAGTACAAAGATTATTTTAATGACATTGAATTGGAAAATGAAGAAGAAGTTTACCTAAATTATCTCTCAGATAAGATGGATGGAAAAGTATTATTTAACTTTCTAACAGAGTGTCTACCAAGTGAAATGAGAGCTAAATTAAAAGAATAAACTAGAAAAACGTCCTCGTATAAAGGACGTTTTTCTAGTTTTATCGGAGCGTTGTCTTCTGATGATCATAGCAATAAATTTTTCCATCAAACTTCTTATTTGAAAGACAGTATGCAGCAACCTTTTCCGAAACAGGCTGGCCACAAGTGGTACACTTCTTTTTTGATTCAATGCTTTTCTTTTCTTCCTTCTTATCGTTAATTGACCTTGAATGCTGTTCCCGCAACTTAGAGTCAGTAATGTTGGCTTTACTAATGATCGAATATATTTGGTCAATTTCACCACTACTTAAAACAGGAGTTTTATCCTGTAGCTTAACAACAGAAACCTTCCTATGAATAAACTCTGAAAGTTCAATATCATAAAGAATTAAGTCATCAGAGCTAATCTTTCTCAACTCCTGATCCACTTTAAAAGTGCATCTTTTTGTAAAGGACACTAATGAAAAGAAATGATTATGTAGTTTCTTATCGACTAAATCTTTTAATACCTTGATATGACCATAGTTTTGAAAAAAGGGATTCATCATCTTGAACTTTCCATTTACTGACCATTCTTTTCTTTCTCTTCCACCATATATAGTACCTTGATAATTTTTTGTCTCTATAACAAAGATTCCATATGGTGTGATCACAACATGATCAATTTGAGAAAATCCTGAAATTGACTTTGGGTTCGTAACCATGATATCTGAAAGGTACTTATACTCTTTAGGTAATTGCCTAGTTGAATATCAATTTTGTACTCCCCAATTTCTCCCTTTCTAGCAGCAACATACTCCTTCGTTTTCTTCTCAGCAATAATATCTTTTGAATTTTTACTTTCTTCTTTAATAATTTCCTTTTCATCTTTCTTCTTAAATATATTAAAAAACATAATAATCGGTCTCCAATCCATATATTCCCTATATATCTTATCGACTAATCTTAACTTTCTTTTAGTTTATATAATGAGATTGCGGGAATATGTCGAACAAAAAATGGCTGTTGCTGAAGGGAGCTTACCGCAAAGTAGTATTTATTTTTGTTTTTTTGTCTATGATTATTCTGAATATTAAAAGAATGGAGGTGTTAACTTTGAAGGTGAATCCGAGTAATTACGAAAAGATCTCAGATTTTTTAAGTGACTTTATGGAGGAAATTAATATTAGTTCTTCTGATTTTTCAAAAAGGCTAGATGTCTCTCCACAGTATATTTCGCAGATAATGCATGATAAGAAGATACCTAGTGAAAAAATACTTATAAAATTAAGTGACATCTATCATGTTCAATTGAATGATTTGATGCAACTTCGACAAAAAACCAAGGATATCTTGAATCATGGTAATCCCACCTTACCGGTTGACCAAACGAAGGGTAATGAGAAAACCGAAGAAAGTAATGAGGATAATGTAAGTGAAACAAACACATTATTCAGTAATCAAGGTATGGATACAGTTCACCCAGAAATTAAAGCAGTAATAGAAAAACTTAGTAGTTTATCAGATGATATTCAAGTAAAAATTTCTGATGATATCAGTGAGTTAATTAACTCACACATTCTAAATCTTATTCAAAAATACTCTTATAGAGATGTGAAAGAAGTGCTTAGAAAAACATACGATAATTGGAAGAGAATAATTAACAGTCCGGGGTATGAAAAGGAAGAATCCGTTCATTTCCAAGAAGAATTAGAGGGGTACTTAGAGCTAAGTACTGAATCGTTGTTCTTTACATTATCATCAAATGAACACTTTTTGTATGTTACAACACGATATCAAGATCGTCAATTAATGGATGATCTCATAAAAATAGTCCCCGGCATAAAAGTGACTGAATACACGAATGGTAATCTTGGGAAAACATATAAAAATGCGGCTCTCTTTAGAGTATTTATTTTTAATCCAGCAACAATGGTTAAAGAAATGAAGCCACTACTCTCAGATCATAATTTGAATATAAATAAAATCACATTTGAAGAATGTCATATTGAACCTTTCTTCAAGGCTTAAACGAGGTGTTATTTAATTGCACTATAGCGAAAATTATGACTTACCTTTTTATCAAAACCAATTCATTCGGCATTTAAAACGTAAACACTATTCGGAAGAAACGATCACTGGCTACTCAAAAGATTTAAAATCATTTAGTGAATTTATCTACTTTGAGTATGAAGGTAAAATTCTATTAGAACAACTACATCGTAATGATCTATTGGATTACCTAACACATCTACATGAATATAAAGGATATAAACAATCTTCTGTCCAAAGGCACTTATCGACTTTAAAGTCTTTCTACCGGTTCTTGGTAGATGAGATTGGCTTTAATGAAAATATAGCAAGCAAGATTAAACATCAAAGCATCTTTACACCATTACCGCCAATACTGACTGAAGAAGAAATTGATCTGTTATTAGATAGCGCAAAGGAATATCAGCATTATTTTTATGTCTTGATTTCTTTTCTCTATTACACAGGTAGTCGTATTACAGCTACAATCAGGCTAGAAAAAGAGAACATCAATTTTAAGGAACGTAAGTTATATTTCCCGAAAATTAAAGGTGGAAGAGATCTATATCTCCCTATAAATGACAAGCTACTTCCAGTTCTAGAAGACTTTATAGACAATCATCCAGCATCTGAATATCCATATGTGTTCCATTCACCTAGAACTCCTTGGACTCATATAGATGCTCACACAGTAAGGACCCACTTATCTAGAATAAAGGAATTAGCAGGTATTGATAAAAGAGTAACACCACATATTTTAAGACATAGCATGGCTACACATCTTACTTTAAAGAAAGTGGACCAAAGCTTTTTAATGAATATTTTAGGCCAAACTGATCCACGATCTACAACAAGGTATCAACACTTAGTTGTAGAAAATCTCAGAGATCCACTAAATAAACTATAGAAAACTGTTTCTTTAGACTAACATGGCCCACCTTTTTTTAGCCTTTCACGGTATGTGATATTTAATCTACATTCCCATTATTGTCGTATCCACAGTTTTTAAACATCCTATATCTAAAAAACTCAAAAAGTCTCTCTTCGAATAACCTTAACATCCTCAACCACTAATTACCAACGCTATTCCACGCTAGCTAAAGCAAATAAAAAATTACTTAGTAGCAAATAATAAGAGTAAATTTAACTGGAGGTGTTAAACTAAATGGTTTATAACCTTTTTAGGTTTATGAGTTTATTCTTGTTAACTAGCGAGTTACAAGTGAAACTAGAAGATTTGCTTCTGATAAAACCGGAACAGTTAAATCTTGAATATAGAGAATTAACCATTAAAGATGAAACTTTTAAGCTTACGGAAGAATCTACTGTTAGTTTAATGAACCTGTTATATTTCTTACCGGATGAGCATCCGTTTGTCTTTCTCTCGGCAAATTAATGATCAATAAATTAATGCTATACCTTCGAAAAAAATGAGAAGTTTAGTATACCAGACTTCTCATTTTTTTATGCATTTTTTTCTGAAATACGCTAAAAATACCCATTAAAAGGAGGTAATGGGTATTGACGGAAGAAAATGATGAAGATTGGAAGGTAGAGTTTTTGAATTTACCTTCTTATGAACAAATACACTTTGCTCAAAAAATTGCTTTAGACAAGCAACTAAGAGAAGAGTATATTAAACAGTTAAAAGCAAGAAATAAAGGATTTAAATGAAACTAGGGTTAAACCATTTGGTTTAACCCTAATTACTAATCAACCATTTGTTTAAATTCAAATGATTTATAGTTTACTTTCTTAACTACTATTTTTAACTTTCTTTCTAACATAACTTCTTTTAACCTTTGGTGTTTTTCGTGGTTAATTAAATAAGTGTAACTATCTTCATACAAAGTCTGTTTATTGTAATAGTTATATATCTCTTGCAGCTTCTCATGTAATAAGAATGTTCTTTCAATGAAACGTTGATAAGAAATATTTAACGTTGCATATTTCAATTCCAATTCATCTATTTGATCTTGGATACTGTTTGTTTCTTTTTTGTATTCGTCTGATCTTCGAAAGTCTTTTGGATTTTCCAAGGTTTGTATATACTCTAATAATTGTGGTGTTAAATGCTTATCTAACATAGAGTAACCGCATTTTTCACATTTATATCTTATCCCTTCCTTACCCTTAAAAAATTGGGAGCATTCTGAACAAGATATTACACCTGAGAACAAGTGAAAGTGGGAACCCACACTTCTAAACCGTTTCTTGCTTTGAAGGATTGATTGGACCTCTTTGTAAACTTCATCTGAAATAATAGGTTCATGCGGCACATCAGAATCTCGTGTATATTGTTCTCCTTCTTCAGTTCTTTTGGTGCTATATATAAATCCTGTATATGTTCTATTCCTTAAAGTATAATATACTTTTCCGTAATCCAATTTTACTCCAAAATCATTATCGTTATATTTTTCCAGTAATTTGACTACTTTAGGAATACTCTGAAACTCTAGGAAAAATTGAAAAATATCTTTTACTATCTTTCCATATTCATTTACATAAAGCTTTCGATGTTCATCCCTTGAGTAGCCAAAGGGAATTTTATTATAAGCATACTCACCTTTCTTTAAAGAGGCTGCTGTTGATTGCATGATTCGTTTATGGCGAGCTTTATTTTCTTCTGAAGCATTTATAGCTACCTGAACTATTTCTGTTTCAGTCATCTGTGAGAGATACTTTTCTTCAACAATACTAATACACTCAATTCCTTTTCCTTTAAGTTTCATTAGGAAGAGAGACATTTCAAAGTCATCTCTTCCTAAACGATCAAAGAAGGGTACTAGTATTAAATCCACCAAATTATGTTCTACTAAATGCATTAACTTTTGAAATCCTTCTCGATTCTGATTTAAACCAGTCTTATGCTCATCAATAATGAACTCCTTCACACTCAGTTCATGTTCTAAAGCAAATTCTTCTACAATACACTGTTGCTGATAGATGCTATCAGTAGGATTCAAGATCCCTGATGTTCTTAGATAGGAATATATCTTCGTCAACCATTTGAAGTTCGAATGGTTCTTCATTGTTATTCACCTGATTAAAAAGATTTTGATGAAACTTGATGTATATGTTCTTTTTATTAAAATCAACTAACAATAAATAAGGAACTACTACTAAACCCTTCTCAGAAATGCCTGTTTCCATATACTTTTGTAAGTTATCCATAGAAGTACCTTTAAGAAGCTGATAGAATCCCTTTTCGAAAAACAACTGTTGTTGTAACTTTGTTTGTTCTTTTTGATTGGCTTCTTGTAACCTTAATGATTTCTCATTTTGGAAGTAAAGTTGTGATTTAATCTCTTTTTCCCTTTGAACAAGCTCCTTTAGTTTCTTAGTAATAGAATACAGATGCGATTCGATATGGTGCATTTTTTCATTCAGTAGGTCCTTTAGAATAGGCTGCTGAATCTTGTTTCCTGTTAGTAAAGTAACAAATCGATCCCTAACTAAACTTATAAATAAGTTAATACATATTTCTCTTTCGCATGATGGACATCTAAAACCGCCATTTTTTAATTCTAAGGGTCTAAAGCACTCAAAACACAATGAAAGATCTGGCATATGTTTTTTGGCTTTATTCTTGTTTCCACTAGATTCCTGATCCAGCTTTCTCTTTACATATTCGAAAGTGCTAATTGAAACAAGTGATTCTATGGTTTCTACTTGTTTGGTTTCTTTATTTTTCATAAACACACTTGATAGAATACCAGCATAAACAGGGTTTCTTAGGATGTATTGAACTGATTTGTAACTCCATTGTTTACCACGCTTGGTTAAGCCAAATTCAGTATTTAACCAATTCGCTATCTTTCTTAGACTCATTCCCGATAAATAAGCCAGAAATATGCTTTGGACAATCATTAGTTCGTTGTTTAATTCCTTGTCCCTTGTTTGGTTAACTGAAGCTAAAACTAATTCCTTCTTTTTGAAATTTGAACATATCCAAGTGGTTTGAATGTAGAGCGATAAAGATTACTGTAAACAACCTTTGCTTTTCTTCCTTGACGCAATCGTTTCTTAATAAACCTTCTGTTTTCAGCTGCTTTGGCTGCATTAACTAGAAAGGTTGATCTAAAGTTTCTTATACTGGTATTAGTTTCGTCTGCTACAAAGACTATTTCTTCAACCAGTTCAGTAATTTCTAGCATCAGTTCAATACTAGTACTCAGATCACGAGCTAGTCGCTCCTGATTATAAAAGATTAAATAATTAACCTTTTCATCTTTTTCTTGCACATAATTTCGTAAGAAAGCCAACATCTTGTTTAAATCCGGTCTACTTTTTAGTACACCACTAACACCAATATCGCTATAGATATTGATTAACTCTAGATCATGTTCGTCAGCATACTCTTCAATTTGGTTCAATTGGTATAGAACACTTTCACGTTCATCTTCTAATCCACTAACATAGATAGATTTTCTAGCATAACCAATAGCTGTTTCAGTCATGATACTCAAACCTTTTACTTTTTAGTTAACATTTATTAACTAGTTTAATATGTAACTAATTTACGATGATTAGTTGGGTAAAGGGTAAAATAGTTACAAAAATTCACAAGTCACCTCCAGTTAATAGTTAAGTAAACTAGAAAACTTAACTAAAGGTACAAAATAAAAAAACATACCTTCCAAAAGTTAGATGGTATGCTAGGAGTATTTTTCAGACTAGATAATATTATGCATGTTATTTTGAATTTTTTAAGTAAATAAAATTCATGTATATTCAAAATCATAAAAAACAGTACTTAATAATTTATAAAAATGTAAAAGAGAGCTACTCTTAAAAAGAGTAGCTCTCCATTTATAGAATGTGGGGAACACCACAGTTCTAACATAATTTTATTTAGAAGTTTGGAAAAAATCTGTTCCTCAATCCATAATTCTCCTAAAAAATTTATACCCTTTAAAAAAAGAAAAACTCTATCGAGAAAGATCTCTTTAGAGTTTTTCTTCTAAAACTTTTATTCCTTAAATTTTGCTATTAAGGTAAGTTCGAATTACTTCGCAGTTACTGCAGAAGTTGAAATTGAGTTACCTTTAACAGCTGAGAATACTGCGCTGTTTGCTGTAGCAGTTACATCAACAATATCGCTGCTAAGAGCTTTAACAACTAAAGCTTTATCAAGGTCAGTAATCGCAGATTCATCTAATTTTAGGTATAGTGTATCATACGCATCTCCAGCAACTAGTGCAGTATCAGAAGTATCTTCATATACACCTTCGAAATCTGCTCCTAAGTCATTTCCACCATAAGTTACTTCAAAATCAGCAGCTTCAATAGCATCAAGTGCAACACTATCACCAATAAGTTCTGAGAAAGAAAGTTTGATGTATAGTTCTGGTAAAGTATCTCCAGCTTCTGATGCGTCATCCGCAACTGTTACTAATGAAGCTGTATAAGTTGGAGTAACGTTCTCAACTAAAGAAACAGTAGTATAATATGGGTAGCCATTTCTACGCCATCTTTTGTTTTAACACCAGTAACTGTTACATTTCTAGAACCTGTAAGGTTATTAGAATCTTCTTTAAGAGTTAATGTAACAACACTTCCACCATCAGCAGATAGGATTTCAGCTTTTTCTACAACCACACCATTGATGCTGTAATTAGCAACATTAGTTGCAGATGGACCATCAACTGGTTGATTGAATGTAACTTTAACTTTACTTGAAATTTACTAGCAACTGCAGAAACACCACTTACAGTTTGCTTAACAGTTGGAGTATCTTCACCACGAGTGAATGTAATCTTAGTAGTACCT
Source organism: Metabacillus endolithicus (assembly GCF_023078335.1). Lineage (GTDB taxonomy): Bacteria > Bacillota > Bacilli > Bacillales > Bacillaceae > Metabacillus > Metabacillus endolithicus. The sequence continues at coordinate 2,230,416 of NZ_CP095550.1, forward strand.
AAGTTATTTACTCCGTCATCAACAGCACCAGTTAATGTTACAGTATAATCTGAACCCTTAGTAATAGCAGCACCTGAACCAGTAAATTCAACATCCGCTAATTTCACTTTGTACTCTTTGTTAGCTGTTGATACTGCAGTAAGACCAGTAAGATCAATAGTTCCAGTAGTTGTTACATAGTCTTTAACTTGTGTTGCTGTAAGAGCAGTAATTGTATTAAGTGTAACAGCCTCATCAAATGTTAAGTGTAGGTATTCATAACCATCAGTACCCTTTTTAACTTCTGATTTAACAAGAGTTGGAGCTGTAGAATCAGCTGAGAAAGTTAATAGTTTAGAGAATGCATCACTTTGCTCACCAGAAAGGTCAGTTACAGCATTGTCAACTAAACCAACAGTATGGTATCCAGCACTAACAGCTGCGAATTCTACTGTGTATTTTGTTTTATCAGTAGTATCTTGAGTGATAATTGCTTCTGTTCCAGCAAGAGCAGCTGTAGCATCGTTTGCTGTACGTGCAACACCGTCAATTGTAAAATCAGCTTCAGTTAAGTTATTAACTTCTTCGCTAAACTTAACTTCTACTTTATTTAATCCTTTTGGAGTAATTGAAGAAACAGTTGGTTTAACACCATCAAGTGAACCTTTAGATAATGAAACTGTTAATGGATTTGGTGAAGAAAGATTTAATGCATAGTCTCTAGCTCCAATAACTGTTGCAACAATTTCTTTTCCAGCTGTAGCATTAACATCTGTGATAGTTAAGTCAACATAACCTTTATTAATATTAGCGTTGTCAACACTCACTCCTGCTGAAGTTCCGTCAGCAAATTTAAATGACCAACTTCCTTCATTGTTTAAAGGCTCAGAGAATTGAACACGAGTAACGCCTGCTGATAACTTAGTAACTGAAGTAACTGAAGGAGCTACTTTATCAGAAGCACTGATTACTTGAGAAGTATATTCAGCAACCTCTTCTTCATTAACAGTTTTAATAGTATCATCAGTTGTAACAGTGAAGTTTACATCGTTTAATGCACCTGATACTAGAGTTACTGTTAATGTTTTTCCATCTTCACTTAATTCTGCAAGTGATGCAGAAGTTACTGAGAATGATCCTGTACCACTAACTTTTGTAGCAGCAACTACAGTTCCTGATAATAAAGTTCCATCTGCAGAGTCAATAACTGTGTCCGCATCAATAGCTTTATTAAAAGTAACTTGGAATTGCGCACCGTTAATCGCACTTACAGATTTAACTGCAGGAGCTAAAGTTGCTTCGTATGCTTCAACTGTAGCAGTTTCAGTAGCACGTAATGCTGCTTCGATTTCTGGAAGTTCAGGGTATACGCCTTCTAGATCAGGGTATAATTCTCTACCAGCTTCTTTGATTCCTACAGCGCGCTCTTTTAAACGATCTAATTTAGCTAAATCCGCTTCAACATTTGCAGTGTTACCAGCTGCGATGTCAGCGTTGATTTGGTTTAATAGATTGAATTGAGAAACTTCAAAGATGATTGCTTCACGAGTAAGCTTAGCATCTAATAAGAAACCTTCTTGGAAAGCTTCACGAACAGCTTCTCCACGTACTTTACCGATTGTTCTTTCTGCTTTTTTGATTGCAGCAGATAGAGTATCGTATTGAGCTGCTACGTCTTCAGTGATTACTTCACCAGACTGTACGAAGTCATAAACTGGAGTAGTAGCTTCAGCTAATTCACCAGCTACGATATTTACTGCATCGATGTAACGAGCAGCGTAAGTTTGTAATTCAGTAGCTTGAGCAAGAGTAGCTTCGTAGTAAGCTTTCTCTTTACCAGAGAATGCAGCTACTTGAGCTTTTGCATTAGCAATAGACTTTTTAGCTGAATTGAATGCTGCTGTGAATTCAGCAGATACAGTAAGATCAGTGTTACCGTAGAATTTTGTTAATGCTTTTGCATTTGTGCTTGCTTGTACTACTGCTTGTTCTACTGAAGATGCAGCAGCAGCTCCAGCTGGGTTAGCAGCAACAACAGTTGTTACAGCTGCAGCAGCTGTTAAACCAAACTTTGCGACTTTCTTTTTAGACATTGTGTGTGTTCCCCTTTCGAGTTTTGAAAAATTATTGTTTTTATCAATAGGAGATATAGGTGTATAGCTAAATCCCTATTAATCTACTAACTATTCTAGCTATATTCTCCTGTACATTTAGAAATTATTTCATATTTTAGTAGAAAATTCAACTATTTTTTTAGTTAATTTCTTCTATTTTATGAAAACCTTTCTCCCAGTTGAATACATTACCAATAATATAACATAACTCGGAAAAATTCTAGTACTTTCGACTATTTTTATTTTCCAGTTTCTAGAAGTTTAATATTTCATTAAAATATTAAACTATGTTAACTATGGTAGAGTGCTAGGTAAGATGTATTACTATTCAAAATATATTTTATTTGAATAGCATGTATAAAACAACCTTACACCAATATTATCGACATAAGGTTGCAATTATTTAGACTTTTTTAAGATAAATTTTTAATGGATTTTCTTCCAATTGAGTGATATTCTACCTTATATTTTGTCGCTTCTTCTAGATCATAGCAGTTTCGACCGTCAAAAATAACCGGAACCTCTAACCAGTTCACGTAATCGTCAAATTTGATGCTTTTGATTTCATCCCACTCTGTCACGATGAAAACAACGTCTGCCATCTTCACAGCTTCTTCTGCTGAATTTGTATAGATCGTTTCTCCTGGTAGTAGTTTTTTCGCATTATCCATGGCGATTGGATCATAACCTACGACTTTAGCCCCTTCTTGCACTAGTTCATGAGCTAAAGTGATTGATGCTGCTTCACGCATATCATCTGTGTTAGGTTTGAACGCAAGGCCTAGTAATGCAACTGTTTTGCCTTCCAGTGATCCAAAACGTTCTTTTGCTTTCTTAAGGAGTAAACGCTGTTGTTCGTTGTTTACCTGGATAACAGATTTTAATAAATTAAACTCATGTTCAACGAAGCTTGCGATTTGAACAAGTGCGTTTGTATCCTTTGGAAAACATGACCCTCCATAGCCTATTCCGGCCTGCAAGAATTTATTCCCAATTCTATCGTCCATTCCCATACCTTTTGCAACATCACTTACATTAGCCCCTAATTTTTCACATAGGTTAGAAATTTCGTTAATGAAACTAATCTTTGTAGCAAGGAATGCGTTTGATGCATACTTGATCATTTCAGCACTTCGGATATCTGTTTTATAGATTGGAATGCCGAATGGTTTGTTTAGTTCTTCTATAATAGCTGCTGCTTGCTCTGAGTCTGCTCCAATGACAATACGGTCACCATTGAACGTATCAGACACAGCAGAGCCTTCACGAAGGAATTCTGGGTTTGAGACTACTTCAACGTTTACGTCTTTAGCAAGGTACTCTAGAATGATACTCTTTACCCTTTCATTGGTTCCAACTGGCACTGTGCTCTTTGTGACAACCACTGCATCGTTTTGAAGGTTCTGTGCGATGTCTTTTGCCACCTGCTCAATGAAGCGTAGATCTGCCGTACCATCTTCACGTTGAGGAGTTCCTACTGCAATATAGGCCACTTGTGCGTTGTTGAAAGCCTCTGCGTGCTTTGTTGTAAAGTTTAGGCGACCCGCTTTATAGTTTTTCACCATAAGCTCTTCTAAGCCTGGTTCAAAGATTGGTGAGATGCCTTGTTTCATTCGTTCTACTTTTGATTCGTCAATGTCTACACATGTGACGTTGTGACCGATATCGGATAGGCATACGCCGGTAACAAGACCAACATAGCCGGTTCCTACTACTGCAATTTGCATATTACCTGCCTCCATTATCTTTGCTGACTACCTCTTTTAAGTACTCATACACTTGATTCTTTAAATCATCGCGTTGTAGAGCGAAGTCAACAGATGCTTTAATAAAGCCGAATTTATCTCCTACATCATAGCGAACACCTGTGAATGGGTACGCTACAACAGATTGAATGTCGTTTAAGATTTTTAATGCGTCTGTTAATTGAATTTCTCCGCCAGCACCTGCTGGTAGATCATCTAAAATATTAAAAATGTCTGGAGTTAAGATGTAACGACCCATGATCGCATAGTTAGATGGAGCCTCTTCCTTAGCTGGCTTTTCTACTAAAGAATCAACCGTAATAACTCCTGGCTTTTGCTGGTCCTGCTTAGGAGCGATAACTCCGTATTTCGATACATCCTCATCAGGTACAGGCTGAACACCAACAACAGAGCACTCATATTTTTCATACATATCAATTAATTGCTTTGTACATGGAACATCTGATTTAACGATGTCATCGCCTAAAAGCACCGCAAAAGGCTCGTTTCCGATAAAACGACTTGCACAGTTAATTGCATGGCCAAGACCTTTTGGTTCCTTTTGACGGATGTAGTGGATGTTTGCAAGGTTTGAAATTTCTTGAACTTCTGCAAGAACTTTGTCCTTACCTTTTTTAGCTAGTGTTTCTTCTAACTCATATGATTTATCAAAATGATCTTCAATTGCGCGTTTACCACGGCCACTAACGATCATGATGTCTTCGATTCCAGATGCAACAGCTTCTTCAATAATATATTGAATCGTTGGTTTATCTACGATTGGTAGCATTTCCTTTGGTTGTGCTTTTGTTGCTGGTAAAAATCTTGTTCCTAACCCTGCTGCAGGGATAATCGCCTTACGTACTTTCATGGTATTTCCTCCCCTATTTCAAATACGTTTTTTTAACTGCATTGAACGCATAGCCGGTAAAACTAAACACAGAGCGAAGTAGACCGAGCTTTTCAACGTCTCGGTAAACTTTCCATGTTTGTTTTGCAGCTTTTACTTTGTTACTAGAAATTGAGCCTGGCACCAATCGGTAATAGGCTAATACCTCTTGAAGACCATGTGCTTTGATGCCTCGTTTTAAAATCGAAAGCCATAGAGCGAAGTCTTGTCTTGTTCTGATGTTCGGCATTTCGATTGGACCTGTTTTTTCTATATTCACAACAGCTGTTAAGCAGCCAATGATTGTATTGCTTAGTAGACCGTTATAATCGATATTCCTTGGGACATCTATGACGCGGTCGAGCTTATTGCCGTCCACGTCCATTAACTGATACTTTGAATATGTAAACGCGTAATCATTGATTTCCATGAATTCGATTTGTTTTTCGAGCTTAGTAGGCACCCATAAATCATCGCTATCAAGGAAAGCAACATACTTGCCTTTAGCTGCTTTGATGGCTGTGTTACGAGCAACAGCAGCCCCGCTGTTTTCTGTTAACTCTATTAGTTTGATTCTGCCATCTTTTTCTGTATACTCTCTTATTACTTTTCGTGATTCGTCCTTTGAGCAGTCATCCACGATTAGCATTTCCCAGTTTTGATAGGTTTGTGCGAGTACTGACTCAATCGTTGCCGGGATAAACTTTGTACTATTGTAAGAAGGTGTGATGATCGATACTAATGGCTTGTCCACGCTTTTCCCTTCCTTCTATAATAAATTCTTTTGATAGAGGGAAACCATATAAGCAGCGTTTTCCTCCCATTGGTAATGCTTTGACACATGCTCGCGTCCAAGCTTACCCATCTTTTTGCCTTCTTCAGGGTTATGAATGAAGTAAATCATTTTGTCTGCGATCGCTTGAGCATCCTTTGTTGGGATAACGAAGCCTGTTTGCTTATCTAGCACAACCTCAGGCAGTCCACCAACATTTGCAACAACAACCGGAACTTCACAGGCTTGAGCTTCAACTGCCGCAACCCCGAAGCTTTCACTATCAAGAGTTGATGGCACAAAAAACACATCGAACTCGTTGATTTTGTTCGGAACTTGGTCATGTGGGATTTTCCCCGTAAAGGTTGTTTGGTCAGCAATGTTTAACTCTTGAGCCAAATTCTGATATTCCTCAAGCTTTGGACCTCCCCCAACAATTGTGAGGTGTGTGTTTTTATATGTTAGCTCGTCCACTTGCTCCTTAAAAAGAGCATACCCTTGTAGCAGATAACGAATACCGTACTTTTCTGTCATCGTTTTAACAATTCCGAAGTTTACCTTGTCCGATTCAGTACGTACTTCATTCGGCTTAAACACATCAAGGTTCACACCAAATGGAGTTACTTCGATTTTCTTATCTGTATATTGAGCTGTTTCTACCTTCATGACTTCACTCGTTGAGCCAATCATGTCAGCTTTTCCCAATGCATATTTTACCATATATGTATTTAAAGCACCTTCTTTTGGGAAGTCAAAAATATCCATTCCCCAAACCGAAATCACATACGGGTGAAAATTCGCCAGTGCTCCGATCACTCCATAGCTCGATACATAGTGAGCATGAAGAATATCCGGCTTCTCCTCTTTTAAAATTTTCTTAAGAGTTGATACCGTTAAAAAATATGTTAGTTTATTTGAACCTACATTAAGGTAGCGCGTTTTAACGTTTTTCCAATGCGAACGATCTTGATCATCCTTGTGGCTGTCAAAGCTAATGTTGATAATGTCAAAACCTTGTTTATCATAATAATCAAGGAACTTTTTTGTGTGAACATTACTTGCTGGTCCTAAGACGGCAATCTTCATCTCTTAGTTCCTCCCTTCTTTTATGCGCAGCATATCGTTTGCCACCTTGCGTACTCTTGCATACCAGCTATGGTTTTCCCATGCTTTTAGCTCGATGTTTTGTTTTGTTTGATTGTAGGTGTCAGGCTGCAAAAGGTCGAGAATCGCCTTTCCGTATTGTTCTGGATCAACTGTTGACACAGCGCCAAAGCCTTCTTCTTGTAAAAGCCTAGCTTGAGCATCACAATCTGTTCCCACAACAGGCAAGTGGTGTGAAAGATATTCGAACAATTTAACAGGCACAGCAAAATCATGGTACGCATTTTTCTCCCTTGGGATAAGTGCCAAGTGGGAACGGTCGTATACTTCGATAAGCTGATCCCCTGATAGATGACTCACCTTTAACCAATGATATTGCTCGTACTTATGCATTTCTTGATATTTAGTGTACTCATTTTCACGGCAGACTAATTCAAGATTAATCACATGATCGTTTTCATTTAGTACTTTGAATGCTTCAAGAAGCATTAGCATTCCTACTTGATCACTAATTCCACCGACGAAAACTGCTTGATATGGCTTTTCTAGCTTTAATGAAATGTTGTTTCTTATTTCTACTTTCTCCATTCCAGGAGGCAGTTCACTTACTTCACCTTGCCAACCCACATATTTGTTCATTTCTAATGAAGGAAGATATAAGAGATCAACATACTTCTGGTATGTTTTTAGCTCCTGCTTGTAAACTTGTCTCATTAAATAGCGTAAAAACTTGATTCCTTTTGGCGGTACATACATGTCGTCAAATTTCCAATACACATCTCGATAAAACAAGCTGATCGGAATGTTATGCTGTTTTAATGTATTCCAGAAACCGCTGTCTAGCTTTACGTTTTTAGGCTTGCGATCTGGATCTGTGAACCAATAAGGCATTGTGCTGTTTTCCATGTAACAGAAAAGGGCATTGTTGTAGTCGTTACGCGCATGATAATGTTCGATTGCAGCTTGTCTTTCTGACGTTGTTCCAGAAATCACAACTAACTCAAGACTTTCTTCTTCACAATATTGCTTAAATGCTTCAACAATTCGTTTCGGTCTAACACCTGATCCGCTTTTCGGATTTTTTTGCAGTTCATATGGAAAGTACACGAGAATGTGCTTCATCTATTTCGTCCCTCAATTCAACTAGTTTCGTTTTTCGAACTACGACAAAAACTCCCGCCACTCCTATCTATGGATAGGTTCGTCAAGACGGGAGATATTGTTTTACTTATAAAAATTTAATGTGTTTTGTAGTCCTTCTAGTAGTGATGTTTTCGGATTCCAGTTTAACTGCTCCTTCGTCACTTTGTTGCAAAGGACACTCTTACGGATATCTCCGCTTCGTTCTTCTTTATAATTGACTTCCAAAGAAGTTCCTGCTGCTTCTTGCATCGTTTCAAAAAGCTTGTTCACAGTAATTTCCTCTCCGGAAGATACATTCAATGTTTGATTATGACCCATTGTTAATGCAGAAACATTTGCCGCAGCAACGTCTTCTACATAAACAAAGTCTCTTGTTTGCTCACCGTCACCAAAGATTGTCGGAGCTTTTCCATTTGCTAAGCAATCAGAAAAAATCGCAATAACTCCACCTTCACCGTGTGCATCTTGGCGAGGCCCGTACACGTTAGCATAACGCAAAATGGTGTAATCTAGTCCAAATGTTTGACTAGCCATTTTTAAATAATATTCAACCGACAGCTTTGAAACCCCATACGGAGATAATGGGCTTGTCGGATGATTTAAATCGACTGGTAGTGAAACAGGATTTCCGTAAACAGCTGCAGATGATGCAAACACCATTTTCTTCACTCCATATTTCTTTGCCAGGTTAATTAAATTTACTGAACCACGTATATTTACGTTTTCATCGTACAATATATCATTTATTGAAGAAGCTACACTAACCTGTGCAGCTTGATGAATAATCGCTTCAGGTTGAAAATCCTGGATCACTTTCTCCATCAAATCACTGTTGATGTCACAATCCATAATTTGGACACTTGGATCTAGATTTTTCTTGTGTCCTGACACAAGGTTATCAACCACATATACATCATGCTTTTCTCGAATTAATTTATCGACGATATGTGAACCGATAAATCCACATCCGCCAGTTACAAGAACCTTCATACTAGAGATGTCCTCCTAAAGCTACCTAGCACCTTCACCTGTAAAGATAACTCTTATTGTCTTAATTGCCGTGTTTAAATCTAATAGAAATCCCATGTTTTTTATATAAATTAAATCATATTCTAATTTTTCTTTTGGTGTAATGTCGTAACCGCCATTCACCTGCGCCCAGCCAGTTAAGCCCGGCTTCACTAATAAACGCATTTTAAAGCCTGGAATGTCACGCTCAAACTCTTCTGTGAATTCAGGTCTTTCAGGACGAGGACCAATTAAGCTCATGTCCCCTCTAATCACGTTAACTAATTGCGGAAGCTCGTCAATACGTGTTTTACGAATAAACGCGCCCACTTTCGTTACACGAGGATCATTCTTACTTGCCCACTGTGCGCCGTTTTTCTCGGCATCTGATCTCATAGAGCGAAGTTTGATCACGTTGAAGTTTTTCCCTTTATAGCCTACACGCTCTTGGAAAAACAATGCATTACCCGGTGATTCCAGCTTAATCAAGATCATCGTGATTAAAACGATAGGGGTAGCAAAGATTAAGCCAATGCTTGCAACTAGAATGTCAAAAAAACGTTTTAAATATAAGTTATATACTGTTTCCTTCGGTATTACGGCTAATCGTTGATATGAACTTGTTTGAAATATTGTTGACTCTGCTCGATTTATTGCCATCCTTATCACCTCAAATACTAAAAACATGGCTATCAAAAAAATAGAGAACCTTCTAGTGGTACTCATATAGTTCAAACACTTTTATTAACAAATCATCATAAAAAAAATATCACTTGGAACGCAAAAGGTCAACAAGAACATTTAGAATTACTGGATAAATAATCCTCAATTTGTTTTTCTTTTGTCATAGCAGATCAGAGACAGAAGTCCTACAATTACTTATTAATGTAGGTAACCTGAGCGCTTTTCATTCACATATTGTTAAAAAAGTGCTTAACACATTAAGGCAAATATACTTTTTATACAATTGCCTCAATCAGAATATTTTCTAATCAGCGGGTTAAGCTAGGTTCGTCATCATACACTTCGAACCTTATCTTTCTTTTGTAGCCGTTCCCCTAAGAAACTATACAACATTCCTATCCATCCTACTATTGGAATTTGCAATTTTGAATAGAAAATATGATAAATTTGTGAAACTTGTTTTGCCTAGTTAGCGTCTAACTACTATATAACCCTACATAAGAAAAAAATAACCTTAATTTTTATATAAATCGTCTACCATACTTGAAAAAGATTCTAAAAGCGGAAAGTTTGATCATACATGTTCTCTCTTCTGAAAATCCAAACTATAAAATAGACTTGTCACCATTATACACAAATCCGACAGGTTCTAGAATGATTTCAACAATTTTTGACAAAAGAGGATTGTGTAACCAGTCCCGGTCGCTCTATAATTTTCTTAGACCTAAAACAAAAAGGATGAACTAGATATGAGAGAAGCTAGAAAAAAGAAGAAAAAATGGCTTTGGATCACCTTAAGCATCATTGGCTTACTTCTCATCAGCGTGGGCAGCTATGCCTATTATATTTTTCAATCAGCAGCCAATACAGTTGAGACCATTCACGAAGATATCGATCGAGAGGTTTCAGAAAAAAGACCGGAACAAGTTGTGTTTACAGAAAAAGACCCAATATCAATTTTGCTAATGGGCGTGGATGAACGTAAGGGTGACGTTGGGCGCGCTGACACTCTCATCTTAATGACCGTCAATCCAAATACAAACTCAACGCAAATGGTCAGCATCCCTCGTGACACACGAACAGAGATTGTTGGCAAGGGCACTCAAGATAAAATTAACCACGCATATGCCTACGGCGGTACACAAATGGCGATTGATACGGTTGAAAATTTTTTAGACGTTCCTGTTGATTATTTTGTAAAAATCAATATGGATAGCTTTAAAGATACGGTTGATGCAGTTGGCGGTGTTACAGTGGAGAATACATTAGACTTCTCCTATGATGGCCATGATTTTCCAAAAGGCACACTAACTTTAGATGGCGAAGAGGCTTTAGCCTACACACGGATGCGTAAAGAAGATCCCCGCGGAGACTTTGGACGCCAGGACCGCCAGCGACAAGTCATTGAAGGGGTAATGAAAAAAGGAGCCAGCATTACTTCGATCACTAAATTTGGTGATATGTTTAATGTTGTCCAACATAACGTTAAAACGAATTTAACCTTCGATGAGATGTGGGACATTCAAGAAAATTACAAAGAAGCTAGTGGAAATCTCACTCAGTTCCAGGTCGAAGGTTCCGGAGATAAGATTGATGGGGTTTATTATTATATCGTTCCTGAGGAAGATCGTTTGGCGTTGTCGAAGAAATTGAAGGAGCATTTGGAGATTTCGGGGACGACGGCTAGTGTGAAGTAGGTTATTGGGATACGGGAGAATGGTTATCTTCGAGTGTGTCTCGATAATGGTATTATCGAGACAGGGCTTGGGTGGTGGACCGCTTTTCTGTTTTGATTCTGCTTTTATTGAGACAGGATTTGGGCGGTGGATTGCTTTTCTGTCTCGATTCTGATCTTATGGAGACAGGACTTGGGCGGTGGACAGCTTTTCTGTCTTGATTCGGCTCTTATGGAGACAGGACCTGGGCGATGGATCTCTGTTCTGTCCCGATTTGGCTCTTATTGAGACAGGACTTGGGCGGTGGATCGCTTTTCTGTCCCGATTCTGCTCTTATTGAGACAGGACTTGGGCGGTGGATCGCTTTTCTGTCCCGATTTGGCTCTTATCGAGACAGAACTTGGGCGGTGGATCGCTTTTCTGTCTCGATTTGGCTCTTATTGAGACAGGATTTGGGCGGTGGACAGCTTTTCTGTCTCGATTCTGCTCTTATCGAGACAGGATTTGGGCGGTGGATCGCTTTTCTGTCCCGATTCCGCTCTTATCGAGACAGGATTTGATCGGCGGATCGCTGTTCTGTCCCGATTCTGCTTCTATCGAGACAGGACTTGATCGGTGAAACGCTTTTCTGTCCCGATTCTGCTCTTATCGAGACAGGACTTGATCGGTGAACCTCTCTACTGTCCCGATTCTGCTCTTATCGAGACAAGACTTGATCGCCGGATCTATTTCCTGTCTCGATTTCTTAAACACAATGCATATAATTTTGTTTCATTCCATATTCTTTAAGGATATAGTATGTAAGGAGGGATTTTTAATGGAATTTTCATTTGGATTTATACTTTCTATTGTAATCGCGATTTACTTAGCAATTGATGCACCAAAGCATAACCGCAACCCTTGGCTTTGGGGGATCTTAGGATTTATCTTCGGTCCGATCGTGCTTGGTATTTATTTAATTAAAACTGGACGTAAAGTGGCAGGTTGGATCATTTTAATTATCTCAATTATCCTGATCATTCTCGTGATTCTGTTGTTTGCAGTCGGTATTTTCTTTGTCATGAATGGTTTTAGCGGTTATTAAAAAAGTCCTTCACCCGAAGGACTTTTTTTATTTATACTCCCATACCACTTTCCACTCTTCCTCATGCAAAACGGCATACACATCCTGCTCAACCGTGAACGTTCCAAATTTACTTTTAAACGTTTGACTCACCATCATCTTGAAAGCAGTCGGAAACGTCTCGGCATCTTTAGCCATTTTAAAATTCTCGACCTCTTCTTCCCCATCTACATCATATGAAAAGGTCGTCACTCCATAATGGCTCATATAAATATGCGAACGCTCCGTCACATAGCTGTTTTTCGTAAACCTCGCCTGCATGCTCGGATGAAAAAGCTCCCACGCACTACCAAAGTCACCTTCTTGCTCATACTCATAAAAAGCCTTCACGACATCTTCAGGATCATTCGCTCCAAAGTCTGAGATCAAGCGAACTAGAAAAAATCCACCTACCACTATCACAAGACCGATCAAAATAATCGGCAGCTTACTTGATGAACGTCTTCGCATTTTGGACACCTCTCTGCCTGTCTAATACAGAGTATGATGAGGAGTGGTGAGATATTCTTTATGTCTATGGACGGAAAGATTGTTATGGATAATTATGGTATTATTGAGGGAGATGATTTAAAAGGGGGAAAACCGATGGAGTTAACGTTTGGAGATTTTCTGACCATTGTTTGTATCCTTATTGTGTTGTATGTCATTTACAGACTCTCAAAAATAAACTATCAATTAAATATGATCATCAAACACCTTGGCGCTGATAAAAAAGAAGTCGTTCCCAATGATGAGATTGAAAAAGAATTAGAACGGGAATTAAAAAAATAAGGTACGAGGCTTATTGCAATTTTCATCCGGATCTAACATAGTATAAGACGGATTTGAATTTTTTAAGGAAGTAGTGTGACGGAATGAAGGATGCTATTTTATTTCTCGTTAACATCGTTAATTCCATTCATGACATTTTAATTGTTTTGATTAACGATATGCTCGGACTTCAGATGACCGATAAAGATATGCATTTTTGGATAATGGGCTTTATTGGGATTGGCACGTTTGCCGTTGTTTATCTTTTTACAAAATGGCTGGCAAAGCTTCCATTCGGCCTGCATCTTGTTGCGTTTATTTATACATTAACCTTTATGTTCGTGCTTGTCTTCGCCATTGAAATTCAGCAGGCTATTACAAGTCGGGGAAATATGGAATTTATTGATGCGGTAGTAGGTTTGTGGGGATATATTGCGTTGTTCCTCGTGTATGCTGCAATCGCTGCGGTGCTTTTGATTGTGAAGAGGTTTTTTAGTAAAGGGAAAAAGAAACGTGATTTAAGGCTTTAATATATAGAAGGAACAGATATAGGTCTGTTCCTTCTTCTTATTTTTATAATGCTGTAAGATATCTCTTTTTCTCCACAAAATAAAGCCCACTCTTTAAAGCCAATTTCTTTTAGTCTTTTTTGAACAAGCTCAAATTCATCGCAAATTCGCTCAGGTTTGTGAGCATCAGAACCGAATGTTACTTTCACATTATAATGTAGAGCTCTTTCTAAGATTTCATCAGACGGATACCATCCACCACAATACTTTGTTTTACCCGATGTATTGATTTCGATTGCAACGTCCTCTTGACCAATGACTTCTAATGTTGAATCAATCATATTTGTTTCAATCGCAGAAAACTCAGGATAATAGCCTTTCATCGCGTCAATATGACCTAAAACCTGAAAGAAGCCGCTTTTGGCTGACTGTTGAATGAGTCGGTAATACTCTTCCTTTACCTCAACCTGCTCCTGTGACGTTAACCCTTCCCAGCGACCTTTTTTGAAAATATTCACATCGTGCACATAGTGAACAGAACCGATTATGTAATCAAACGGATACTTGAGAAGCTGCTCACGATAAACATTAAAATGATCCGGGAAAAAATCACTTTCCATGCCTAGTAGTACATGAATTTTATCTTGATATTTTTCTTTTAAAGAAAGAACTTCCTCCACATATTTAGCAAGATCACTTTTTGCCATAGCAATGCCAGGATATAGCTGATCCTCTTCACTGTGAAAATACGGAGTATGATCAGAAATCCCAATATACTTTAAGCCATAATCAATCGCCTGTTTCACATAATCTTCAATCGTTCCAAGTGCGTGTCCGCAACGCTCGTGATGTGTATGTAAATCAAATTTCATGTTTCCAGCCTCCTCTATTTAACGCCTCTTCCGTTATCTTAGCGTATCCTGTTAATTTTATCCATGATGTGTTTATAAGTTTTGAAAAGTGACCAAGATGGAGAAATGGAAGGAGGCTTTGATGATGATTGATATGAGAAGGGTTACGATTTTCGCATTTATTCTTTTGGTTATTATCTATCTTGGTAGCAAATATGTATTGATTGATGAAAAGGAGTCACCAACTAGTCATACACCTCAAAGGCAAATTGTGAAGGAATTAGAGGTTCCTGGCCAGACTGTTTTTAATCCTACAAAAATTGGTCATGTTGAGGTTAGCTCTGTTGAAGAAATTAAAGCTAGTTATCAGCAGAAGTTTGAGGCTTTGGAAGCCGAAACGAATGAGAAAATAGAGGCCTTGTTCCTCCAAGCAAAAAATGATTATCAAGCGTTTTTAGAAGCTGGAGATGGCACCCTTAAAGAGCTTTATAAAAAATACGCAGATGAAGGTCAAAAAATTGAAGACGAAACTGAAGCTGCGTTCAAAGCTCTATATGAGGAGATGTCTAAGGAGCTCGTCTCAAACGGCTATAACGTGGCTGAGGCTGAAGAGTTCAAGAATAAATATATGGAGCAGAAAGAACTCCGGAAGTCCGAGATTTTGGAAAAGGCACTGTCGATTGTGCGAAATTAGGAAAAGCCTGTGTCTGGTGTTGACACAGGCTTTTTTGTTCGAATGATGACACCTATCTAAACTTTCCCCACAACCACCTACTAAACATATATAGGTAACTGCCCGCCAAAAAGAAGATGGTGACCATTAAGTTGTAACTTAAAACAGCTTCACTGAATTCTTCTGTTTTATTTGTTGCGAGTAATGTTCCAATGTTTATAGCCAGAACTACTAAAAATCCATCCAATAGCGGTTTATACCATTTACGATTCCCTGCGTTTACAATGAATAATGCTATTAGTGTTAATAACCATGGAAGCATGTCAATTGAACTAAAAAATCCATCTTCAATTGGAAAGTGTGGAAACCACAGACTAACCATTGGTATTTGAGCGAGAGCTATAAAAACACTGTAGGAATTTCTCCTTTTCCTGCTTTTCTCCAATCTCATTTTAATCTCTTCTGTTAAATACTCATCATCTTTAGCAAAATCACTAATAATATCGCCTATGTTAAATGATAATGTGCCTTCATATTCTTGTTTAGGTATTCCTGCAATGGCCTCTGATGTATTTGGAGTTCTATTTAATGATAATTCAGTATGATAAAGAGGCACCTGATTTTCTCTAAAAACACGGACCCATTCATCAAACATTTCGTTATGGCCAATTTTAAATGTTAATACTGCTTCCTTTCCTAAGGTACTGCTTCCTTTTATATATAATTTTGCTTGCGCAACCTTTTTCAATCTTGGTTTAATTCCATCTAAAGTTTGTTCACTCTTCGGCAATAAAATATAGCTTTTCCCAATAAGAACATAATCAATTTTTTGATAAGGTAATAGAATTTCCTCTGTTTTCCTTGTTTTTTTATTATGAAAACTATAATAATAGCCATCATCACGGAGTTCTACTTTTATTGCATAATCCAGGTATTTTCTTAAATTTTTATATCCAAATAGAGCTAAAAATAAAATAATTAGAGCGGCAAACAATAATAATAGAAAAGAGCCAAAACTGCTTCCCAACGCTACCGCAAACGCAAGGTAGGTAATTCCTAGACCTAAAAGCAGCAAAAATAAAATAAGCGTCACATGAGCACCGACTGCCCAATTTGGGAGTTTATTCGAAAAGAGTCGGTGATCCTTAGAGAACATTTCCATTCTTATTCACCTCACTTGTTCATTTGAGGATACACTTCCTCCAGAGAGTGTAAATTCACATGTGAAATTAACGAGATTTATACTTCAGGCTACCTTTCTATATCATTCTATTGCTTTTTATCTGCTTGTTATGCACCTAAAAAAAATAGGGCTTGGTTAGGCCAGCCCTATCTGTTAATAAACAATCTTACATCCCCGCCAGCTTCTTCTTCAAATCCGTCTCCATCAGCGCAAGATCCTGTTCTGCCTGAAGACGCTTCGCACGCCCTTCCGCCTGGATACGGAGTGTTTCCTCTAAAGTAGATACTAAGTGATCCTGAACTTTCTTCAATGTATCCACGTCTACTAGTCCTCGTTCGTTTTCTTTGGCTGTTTCAATGGTGTTCACTTTCAGCATTTCAGCATTTTTCAGAAGCAAGTCATTCGTTGTTTTAGATACAAGCTTCTGGGCCTCCACTGCATCTTTTTGGCGCAGCAATGTTAAGGCAATGGCCACTTGGTTTTTCCACAACGGAATCGCCGTCGTGATCGATGATTGAATTTTTTCAACCAATGCTTGGTTCGCACTTTGAATTAAGCGAATTTGTGGGGCGCTTTGCATCGTGATTTGTCTGCTTAATACAAGGTCATGTGTGCGTTTTTCTAATCTGTCAGCAAATTGCATGAGGTCGTTTACCTCTTGAAACGCCATTTGGTCTTGTGTGGCTTCTGCCTTTTTCTTTAGCTCTGGAATTAGTTTTGTTTCAAGTTCTTCTCTTTTAATTCACCAGCAGCGATGTAGACGTTCAGCGCATGGAAGTATTCTTTGTTTTGTTCGTAAAGCTGCTCAAGAACCGTGATGTCCTTTAACAAACCTGTTTTTGCATGATCCAGTTTCACACTAATGCGATCGATTTGCACACCTGTTTTTTGGTATTTTGTTAATACTTCCTGGACGGAGTTTGATAGTTTTCCAAACACCTTAGAAATCAGTCCACGTTTTTCTGGCTTTAGAGCATCAGGCTTACTTGCTCTAATTTCTTCATTAAGTCACCGATAATTTCGCCGATCTCACCTGTATCTTTTTTCTGAACATGATCTAACATCGAGTGTGAAAAGTTTAATAGCTTTGATTGTGCCTGCGATCCATATAAGGAAATCGCTTGTTGATTCTTAGGATCAATTTGCTCAGCAAGTTGAATTGCCTTTTGGCGGTTTTCTTCAGGTAAAACGTCAATGAGCTTCACCTGCTTTGGTTCTCCTTGCTCTGTTTTTACTTCATTTATTTGTAGCTCTTCTTCGCCAAATGGATTGGCAAGCAGCTGATCTAGTTCGCTTTTCATTGAGATGGCCTCCTACTATTTTTTAATTGAAAGTTTTGCAACATCCAGTTCAAAGTTCAATTGAGATATATCTTTAGACAAAACATCGTGTAAATCCTTCTCCAGTTTTTCTGAAAGCTGAGAAATCGTGTCCCGTGTTTCATCTAGAGAGTGAGATAATTCCCGGTTCTTTTTCGGCTGTGAAGCTAAGAATGCATATTTTTCGCTTAACTCAACGAGCGAGTCTAAGTGAGAATAGTAGAACTGCTCGGCTAGGTAAAAACGCTTCGGCTCTTTTTTTGTAATGGAATAAATACGATTCACAACACGATACAGATCGATATTTTGTTTAATAGATGAAACCGATCGAATCGTAAAAAATGTTTTGCGAAGACGTTTTATTTTTTTATCTGCTTCCTTTAAATGATGATGAATATATTTGTACTCTTTTCTTGAAAGTTGGTTTTGTTTTAAAAAGCGTTGAGTTGTTAGTGCTTTTGTTCCGGCAAAGGCTATGGCCCCTCCCCCTAACGCATAGGCACTCGACATAAGGTACGTTTGATCCAATGGAAAAAAGCTGACCATCCAGATCGTACCCGTTGATACAAACGCTGTGGTGGACTGTATGAAAAAATTCACAAATGTATTCATGTTAATCGTCTCCTATAGTTTATGATTCCTACTATTTAGTACGTATCGCCTGACTTGAAAGTTTCATTGTTCTATTAAAAGTTTTTTGTATAAGACTTGATCACATCCCATCTTTCCACTAAAATCACACTTGATATACATACGAACGTCGCAGAAGGTAGAAAGAATCATGATTTTGGGTTAAGATTGTTACTAGGACATCCACAGAATATACATTTAGAAAAGAATGATAGGTGATGAAATTGGAATTAAGACGTAACGATCCGTGTTCTTGTGGAAGCGGAAAAAAATATAAAAAGTGCTGCATGAAGAAGGAAAATGTGATTCAGCTTCATGCCGTAAAGGAAGAACGCTTTTATCAGCAAAAGCATGCACTAGTTGTAAAGGTGAAGGACTTTGTTTCTAAGAAGCTTCCTTTAAGTAAACAATACCAATTACATACGGAATTTAAAAGAAGAACAGATCATACTTTGAACGAGCAGGCAGAAAAACAGTTCTTCGATTTTTGGCTGATCTTTTTTAACCGTTTTGAAAATGGTCTGCGTGGAATTGAGTTGTTTGTACATGAAAATGGGTCTCGCCTTTCAGAAGATGAGCGCGAAATGGCGAACACTTGGTCATCTCTTAAGCCAAGGCTTATACAGGCGATCGATTCAGGAGAGAAAAGCGTTCTTTTCGAAGATGCTTTCACTCATGAGAGATTCCCTGTTGCCCGTATGCAGGAAAACCTACCAAGCGTTGCACCATGGTACGGAACGATTGCTTTATTAGAGCCTTTTGATACATTGTTCTATTTTAATGGTGTACGAAAATTCGAAAGTCCACAAAACTTCCACTATGCTGTGAAAAAAGTGGACGATCTTCGTGAGGAAAAAGAGCTGAATCATGAGCAAATTTTGATGGATTACTTCCCTGAGATTTTAGCTGCGATTGCTAAGGGTGAAGAACGTGAATTAGGGACAAAAGAAATTCATCAATACAATTCCTACTATACTATTGAAGATTTCGAAGCTGTTGATTCTTTCTTTCAAAACGAGGGAATTTTTGTAATGGATAAATGGGAGCCAGCTCAAAAGCTTTGCAACTGGGTAGAAAATTGGCATCAATACTCAGATAGCGAAATTTCTGGACCAATCCGCATGGGTTCGGTATACGGCTCGATCCGAATTGAAGGAAATCAGCTTACATTTGTTACATTAGATGAAGCAAGAGCGGAAGAATTCAAAGGTATGATGGAGCGCGTTGGTGCTGTTTCATTTGTGAACGAGGAAACACATACACAAACCGTTCCTTTCCAGGTTGAAATCATCAACACCATTTCTTCTATGAATGAAGATACGCCACAGTACTTTGCTTTCTACGCAAAGCATGATCTGCGTTTTGATTTAGATAAATCTCTTCCATTGTTTGATGGTTCATCGATTAGTGAGTTGATTGCAGCAGGACGCAAGGACGAGGTTGAGGCGTACTTGCAGCAAAGAGAATACAGCTTATATGTTCAAGCTCATTATGAGTTTAAGGATATCGCGGTTACACCAGACTTTAATTCAGTACGTAGAGAATTGGGTCTTCCTCTATCACCGTTTGTTACAGGTGGAAAAAGTCGAGCATCTTCAATCGAGAAAATCGACTCACCGTTAGCTAAGAAAATATCGATCGTAAAAGAAGAAGATATCCCGAACTATGAATTGTTACTTCACACCAGCAACGGTTGATAATTTCTTTGCTGGAGATTTCGTCACGTTCTTCAAGGAGAAAACAGAAGGTAAATCAGATCTTACTCTAAGAAAATATCGAAACTGCTTATTTGATTTAAGAGAGATCTTCCTAGAACACCCTGTTTCAAGCTGGGAAGAATGCGACGAAACATTCTGGCACAACGTATTCCTAGCAGATTTCCCGAACCTCTATAAACCACTAACCAAGACTGTTGTTAAAGACTTTGCTAGCACAACAAAAGCACTGGCTAAATGGATTGAGAAAGAAAAGGGTGTTAAAGGGCTTTCTAAGGTTGTTAATCAGATAGCGAAGGATGCGGAAGAGCCGTTGTTGGAGTTGGTTTAGGGTGGTACCCGCGGGGTTGTGGTGCCTGTCACTCCCCGATTTTTGTATAATGATATTCATCTTAATAGATATCCAAACAAAGTAGCTACTAACCGACAAAAGGTTAGTAGCTACTTTTTTCCCTATTTAAAAACCTTACTTTACACGTATTCCCAACTTTTACATTTCTTTATATAATAATAGTTCAGTTATAGATATATAGGGGGTTTTAGAAGAAAATGAAAAGGTTATTATGTTCTAGTTTTGCTTTGTTTTTACTATTATTGCTTGTTCCTTCCATTACTAGTGCGCACTCCGGCGGCACGGATGCAAATGGTGGGCACCATTGCTGGACAAACTGTGGATACTACGGCTATGAATATGGTGAATATCACTATCATAACGGTGGTTACGACGACAGCTATGACAGTTATGATTATGTTGACTATGAAAAACAATTACGTCAGCAATATCTTGCCGATGCAGTTGCAGAAGGAAATTATTTATTATCATTATTAAATAACTTTAATGCGGCGATCAGTTCGGGTGATATTAAAAAAATAGATGGATTATATGATGAATTCAGCGATCAGCTTTCGTATGTTGAATCTTCCATTGGATATGTTTATGGATCAGATAAGAGAGCACAGCTGAATGAAAAATATATACGACCAGCAAAAATAGCAAAAGAGCGTGTTATTTTTGAAATTTCACAATTACGCTTGCTATCAGATATCAACTATTACATTAACGAAGGCTATTGGGTAGACGATGAATTCGCAATGTTAGAAAGACTTGTTAAACGAGCTGATCAAATCAAAAAGGCTGGTGGCTATAAAGCTATCCCAGCAAAGATCAATCAATATTTACGTCTTCAAGATGCTATGATTCAAGGAAACTATTTCACTAGTAGAACAGCTTATTTTAGAGAGGTCATTGACTCTGGTTACATTTCAGACATTCATTATGAGTATGATGACTTCACAAAGCAAATTCAGAAAACACAAGTGAAAATCGGACAAGTTTCTGGGTCAGAAAATCGTAGTAAGTTAGATAGGAAATATGTTACATCAGCTATTATTGAAAAAGAACGTGTTATCTACGAGGTATCTCAATACCGTTTGTTACAAAAAATTGAGGATGTCTATTATTCTGGTGATTCTTCCACTCTTTCTAGCCTTCTAAATAAATTAGAACGACTACAGAAAAGAGCTGTTGAAATTAAGGATGCAGGGGGATACAGCGCCCTCCCTACTAGCATTAATGATGAGTTACAGCGTATGGAGAGTTGGTATCGAAATTAAGAATGGTGCTACCATCCGAAACGTTCGAACTAATGTACACAAAAAAAGTAGCGATCCAACCTGTTAAATAGGTTTTATCGCTACTTTTTCTATGTTTAGAGATACTAGAACTAGTAATTGAGTAAGAGTTTTCAGTCGATAAAAACCGAGGCGTACCAGGCACCATACAAACCTCTCCCACCAGCTACTTCTTAACCAGACCACCAACCAACGCTCCTACAACTGCAGGCACCAGCCAGCCGAGACCCATTTCAAAGAAAGGTACATAGTCTGCGAGGTATTGAAGTCCTGCAACCTTTAGTCCAGCGGCAGTTAAGCCGTCTATTATACTGAAGATTGCCGTTGCTGCTAGGCTGAGAATATAAACTCTAGACTTGATCCCAACTGCATAGTCTACAAACGATAATACAATAAGCACAATCGCTAACGGATATAGCGCAATCAACAGTGGAACTGAAACAGAAATAAGCTGTGATAATCCAAAGTTCGCGATGCATGTACTAAAAACAGCTA
Source organism: Metabacillus endolithicus (assembly GCF_023078335.1). Classification (GTDB taxonomy): domain Bacteria; phylum Bacillota; class Bacilli; order Bacillales; family Bacillaceae; genus Metabacillus; species Metabacillus endolithicus. The sequence goes on from NZ_CP095550.1 coordinate 2,252,410, forward strand.
AAACGAAGATTACCTGTTTGTATGAAAACCTCGGGAATACTTTTGATAAGTAATTTCCACAAGCAGATACTAGTCCAACACTTGTTGTTAAACATGCAAACGTAATTGCTAGTGCTAAGATTCCCTTCCCTAATGAACCAAACAATGTGCTTGCTGTTGCAGAGAGAATGGCTCCTCCGTTGTCCAGGTAGCCAATCTGAGAAACACTTGTTGCTCCGATAAACGATAGAGAAACATAGACAAAGATTAACCCTGCACACGCGATTAACCCAGCCTTAATACAAACCTTCATCACTTCTACTCGTTCTGAGATGCCTCTTTCTTTTATCGCCGAAACAATGACAATTCCAAAAACAAGTGCACTTAACGTATCCATTGTTAAGTAACCTTCTAGAAATCCTTTGAAAAATGCACCTTCTATATAGTCATTCTGTGGTGCTTGTAGTGATCCCATTGGAGTTAAAACAGCTTTTGCCGTTAAGATCACTAAAATAATCAAGAGAGCTGGAGTTAGCATTTTACCAATACGATCTACTAATTTACTCGGATTCAGCGCCAACCAAAATGTTACGGCAAAAAACAATATCGTATAAATGAATAGCGGAAATCCTTGAGCTGAAAGGTCAACAGGTAGAAATGGAGTTACTCCAATCTCAAAAGCCACCGTTGCTGTTCGTGGTATTCCGAAAAATGGTCCAATTGTTAAATACAAAATAATCGGAAAAATCAGACCGAACTTTGGATGAACTTTGTTTCCGATTGTTTGAATGTCACTACCAGACAAAGCGATTGCTAGTATCCCTAAAAAGGGAAGTCCAACACCTGTTATAAGAAATCCTAGAGTTGCTGCCCATACATGCTCACCTGCCTGCTGACCCATGGCGGGTGGAAAAATCATATTACCTGCACCTAAAAACAAAGCAAACAACATTAAGCCGATAACAATAGTTTCCTTACCGGATAATTTTTTTACCATAATATCCTCCTGCATGATTAAGTTATATCAATATATGAAAGTTTGTCGAAAAAAAGCACAAAAAATAGTTTAACATAAAATATTGTCGATGTTGTAGGAAAAAAATAAATTTTATAAAAATTTCAAACATGCAATTTTTTCTATCTTAAGATATGTTTCTAATCAGAATATAAGAAATAATTTTAAAAGTTGCACTTTTTAGAGTTTACTAGATTTTATGTTCTCTCCTTGTTATAATTCTGCCTATTATCTTTTAAGGAGTCATTATTATATGCTTAAGAAAAAAGAACTTATTCTTATTAGTTTTATGTTATTTTCTATGTTCTTCGGAGCCGGAAACTTAATTTTCCCGGCATTTTTAGGTAGATCAGCTGGAGAGGATGTTTGGCTTTCACTTGCTGGATTTATCTTAACAGCAGTTGGACTACCAATTTTAGGAGTTTTAGCTGTTGCAAAGGCAGGTAGCCTTGATACATTAGTAAACAGAGTACATCCTGTTTTCGCGTTTCTTTTTCCGTTTTTAATTTATGTATCAATTGGTCCTGGATTAGCGATTCCTCGCGCAGGCTCTACTGCCTACGAAATGGGATTAAAGCCGTTCCTACCAGCTGAAGGAGTAAGCCAACCAATGGTTTTATTCTTCTACACAGTCGTATTTTTTGCGATTACATTATGGTTGAGCTTAAATCCTTCTAAACTAGTGGACCGATTCGGTAAGCTGTTAACGCCACTTTTATTAATTATGATTGTAATCATTTTTGTAAAAAGTTTACTTACACCTATTGGGGCGTTTTCAGAAGCAACAGGCGCATATGCGCAGAACGGATTTTTCCAAGGATTTATGGATGGCTACTTAACTATGGATGCCCTTGCAGCGTTGGTATTTGGAATTGTTGTGGCAAATACGATTCGCACAAAAGGTGTAACAGATTCGAAATCAGTGTCAAAATACATGGGCTATGCTGGGATTATAGCCGGCGTTTTACTAGCTTCAATCTATGGTATTCTTGCATTCTTCGGGGCTTTCTAGCACTTCACATGGTGAAGCAGAAAACGGTGCGCAGGTGTTAACAATTGTGATGAATCAATTGTTTGGCGGAGTGGGCATTGTGATGCTTGGGTTGTTGTTCACATTAGCTTGCTTATGCGTATGTATCGGCCTTGTTATTTCATGTAGTCAGTATTTCTCTACGATTTTTCCAAAGCTTTCTTATGCAAAGTGGGCGGTTGTTTTAACGGTTATAAGTCTACTATTAGCGAACATGGGATTAACTCAAATTCTATCTATCTCCGTTCCGATTTTAGGAGCTATCTACCCTGTAGCGGTTGTGTTGATTGTTTTAGGTTTATGTCAGGATTGGATTACTAATCAAGTATACTTGGTTGCAACACTTTTCACTGCTGCATTTAGTGTGCTAGAAACAATTAATAGCACTTTCCTAGGCAGAGCATTAGATTCTGCATTGAGCTTTGTTCCTCTGTACGACAAAGGTGTAGGCTGGATTTTACCTGCAGTTATCGGCGTGATCATTGGACTGTTAATTAGCGGTCGAGCTGGAGGTTCAGGTGCACGCGAGGAATCTGGTGCTGGGGTTTCTAACGCCTCCCCTGGGCTTGCGGAATAATTATTTAGATACAGTAAAAACCCCGAGTGTATTCACTCGGGGTTTTATCTATTTATTTAAACGTAACTAGAAAGATCGCTGAAACAAACTTATAAGTCTATCTAATTTCTCACTAGATATTAACACTATTTCATGGTTCATTCCAAAACTATGAACAGCTTCAATTAGTTCTTGACGTGCTATTTCTATATCTTCCAACAGGTCTTCTCTCGTCATTGTTTGGGTTTTCATTTTCTACCCCTCAAAGATTGACTTAATATGTGTAAATAGCTTCTTTTTTAAGCTTTCTGTATCTTTTTTCTACACTTATTGATGTTCTATTCAAAATTGCGGCAATCTCTTTATACCTTTTCCCGCTCTCACGTAAGGAGATAAGTCGGAAGTCTTCCTTCGTTGTCCAATGCCTATATGTTCGTAACATGTCATCTTCCCCCTATCAAAAGATCTATGTTTTATATCATTCTACCTATTATGGTTTGATTCTATCATTGTTAAGAAACCAAATGTATAGGAATATGGTGCTACACGCTCTGCCATATTCGGGTACATAGATCTTTTGTGGGGTCAATTTCATTTCCTTTATTGCTTAAAATCTACATCTTTTCAAAAAACAAGGATAGGAATGCAGTACTATATACATTTTATCTCTTCATAAAAATTACCAGCAGATTTCTATTTAATTTATTTGATTAACTCTGTTACTCCCTTAACATCCAACGGCTTACTTAACAGATACCCTTGCCCAAGCTCACAGAAGTTGTTTAATAGAAAAGCAAGCTGCACCTCTTCCTCTATCCCTTCCGCTATAACAGAAAAGTTCATCGTATGACTCATTTCTATAATAGCCTTGGCAATTGAACCGTTAAGTGTAGAGTCTAGAATATCATCAACAAAGGATTTATCAATTTTAATTTTATCAATTGGCAGGTACTTTAAGTAGCTTAGTGAAGAATAGCCTTTTCCAAAGTCATCAATTGCTTTTCACTCCAAGCTCCTTCAGCTTATTTAACACAATTCTAGAGAATTCGATATTTTGCATGATGCTCTCGGTGATTTCCAGTTCAAGGTCTGCAGGATCTAGTTTAAAATCCCTCAATGCCTGTTTAACATCGTCAACAAATCCCAAGTCCTGTATTTGTCTAACCGATACGTTAACCGCAACCGGCACAGCTCCCAACCCAGCGTCCTTCCAGAGCTTATGCTGTTCACAAACTTTGCGAAGCACCCATCTTCCTATTGGGACAATGAGCCCTGTTTCTTCTGCTAGTGGAATAAAGTCTGCTGGTGAAATCATTCCGAGCTTTGGGTGTTTCCATCTTAGTAAGGCTTCAACACCGCAAATCTCTCGAGTATCCAGCCTGTATTGCGGCTGGTAGAATACTTCAAAATGTTCCTTAGCTAACGCCTTCCGTAGGCCAACCTCAAGTTCCATTTTTCTCGTTGATACATTTTGAAGAGTAGAATTATAATATTGATAGTTATTTTTTCCACGTTCTTTTGCAAGGTACATAGCTGTGTCAGCATTTTTAATCAAGGTTTCCTGATCCTCTCCGTCCACTGGATAGAGACTAATCCCCACACTAGGTGTGACAAAGAATTCGTCACCATTTAAATCGAATGGTTGAGAAAAAGCTTGGATAATCCCCTGAGCAACTTCTTCAATCTCCTCATATGAAGTTGACTCTAGTAAAATAATAAACTCGTCACCGCCTTGTCGAGAGACCATTCCTTGATTACCAACAGCCTCTACCAATCGTTTCGCAGCTTTCTGCAGGAGAAGATCGCCAGTGGAATGTCCTTTTGTATCATTAATAATTTTAAAACGATCTAAATCTAGAAATAAAACCGCGAGCATATTGTCATTTACTTGACTTAAGTGTTCATTTAAATGATCTTTAAACATGTTTCGGTTTGGAAGTCCTGTTAACGAATCATAGTAAGCCATTTGATGAATCATCTCATCAGCTTTTTTACGTTCGGTAATATCTCGTCCGACAATCAGCCTTGCTTTACGCCCTTCATATAAGAGATTCATGACAGAAATCTCAATGTTAACTGTTACCCCATCAGCACGAACAATTTCAGTTTCAAAACGATTTTTTTCAAGTGCATTGGCTTCCATGTCCGATAGCGCCTCTTTAATAATCATCACGCTATTTGTTGGCATATAGCGAAGAATTGATTTTCCCCTTAACTCAAATGGGTTTTCTTCTCCTAGCAATTTACTACCTGCTTCGTTAATAAAATCAAAACTCCATCTCCTAATCACTGCAATAAGATCTGGGGACATTTCCACTAACCCTCTGTAACGTTCTTCCCGCTCCTTCGTTTCTGTTACATCAAATAACACACTTGTAAAGTCCACGTAGTTTCCTTTCTCATCAAATACTGGAATCCCGCGGTCTTGAATCCACCTTACTTCACCACTAAGCGGCTTTAAAATCCGATAAACATCTGTAACCGGCTTTCCTTCCTTCAACATTTCCTGTCGCTTCTCTATAATTTGTAAATCCTCAGGGTAAATAGCCTTTTTCCACAAAAGCTGATCTTGATAAAATTCCTCGAGAGGGTAACCATAAAGCTTCTCGATTCCAGGAGTGATCATAAGATGATCTTCTTTTAAATCATGTGACCAAATCGCAACATCCAATGAATCAAAAATACTATTCAGCTTTTGATTACTCTTCTGCAAATCCTTTGTTGTCTTATTTACAGTTGCAAGTAAATAGATAAGTAAGGCAATCATCGCAAAATTCAAAGTTATAAATACAATATGATAATAAATACTGTCATGATGAAAAAAGAAATATAAAGTTCCCACTAAGATATTGCAGATAATAATTAACGATATATATGACATCCATTTATGCTTAAACATATTCATTAAAAACTCCCCTAGTGTCTAACCTGATACTTCTATTTTACCTAGTGATGATAGTTCCTGTATAGGTCAAAAGTGATATATTTTGACCTATTTAGACAAAAGACGACAAAAGCACCCGAATACAACGGGTGCTTATTTACATTCTACTCTTTAAATTTTTCAGGATCGATTTTATACAGCTCTGTTCCTTCTGCAACAGAGGACTGACGTAATCCTTCTGTTATTCGTTCATACCTTAAATCATATGTACTAACAAGTCGGGCGGCAACGCCAAGCTTTGAATGTAATGTTCTTTTCGTTAACTCGACCTTTGCTTTATTGTAATTTGTGAAAAGAATTAACGCCTGACCATTGTCATCCATAATATCTAATACGTGCTGATAAGCAATCCACACACATTTTGGCTTATATGGAGAGCATACAGGAATCATACACAGCTTATATTTTTCACTAACCATCACAGGCATCATTTTTTTACCTGCAAAAATGGCATGAGCTGAAGCCTTTCTTCCGTCCATATCACTTCCGTAAAAAATACAACTGTCATTCATGATTTTGATCGGACTTAACGTAACCTTCACAACTCTATATTGTTCAAGAACGATGCTGTAAAGTTCACCATTATCTGAGTAATATGGCAAAATACCCATTGTGTACTCGTGGATAATGTAATCATCTAAAATTTGAATGTGTTCCATATTATCACTCTCCAAAAAATTTAGTCCTTTAAATTTCTAAAAGAGTTGGATATAATACGGATATAGTTGGAATTATATCCAGCTCCTATCAGGCCTTAAGCACTCGCCGCTCAAAGTTTGTGCTTAGGGTTTTTATCGTTTTCCTCATATTTTCCCCCTTCCATTTTCCTACAAATTTTACTATATCCTCCCATATTATAAGTTAAAATATCCAGAATAGTATGTAATTTTATTGTAAATCTTGTAAACTTTTGATGTAATTTGTTGCAGATTGTAGCAAACTGTTATATGGATTCATCCATGCTAAGCTCATTGATCTTCTTAGAACATTCATCAATCTTGTCTAACAGCTTCCCCTTCATTTCTTCATCAAGGCTGCTACAAAGCAACAACTTAAGATAATTCATCCTTATCTTATACCACTTGATTATAACTAAACGTCTCATAGTATCCTGCCCTTTTCTATCGTCTACTTTCTATATCGTATGTTTTTCATAAAGGTTTAATTAAATCTCATCTCACCTTCAATAAAATCATACAAGCCAACCCTGGCTCTGTATTCTTTCCTGGATTCATCCACAAACAGCTGATAAAGAACGGTATAAAAATATCCTTCAAAACTCTTATGTATTTTTCCTAGCTTTTGTGCAAATAGTGTTTGCTTAAAGGCTTCAATGACATGATCTACAAGAGACTCAATTTCTTGATGAAAATTCATTTTATTGTAAGCAACCATTACGGAATTCCATAGCTTATAAATTTCAATTGCTTTAAAGTAAGGCTTTACAACTTGGACAAATTCTTTAGGAATTGAATTTGGTAGAACGTCCATCTCATCTTGGGATGATGTTTGTTGTTGTATTATGTTTTTATTATTTTTTTTATTCTCACAGAGTGAACTTAATTTATTCTCTGTTTTATTAGGGGTGACAGGTGCCGTGACATCCTGGGGTGACACCAGTGCTTGCAAGGTCTCAACAGAAGCAAATGATTGTATGATAAGAAGGTTTACACCCTGTGATCCATTCATTCGTTTTGTCGCGACTTTCTTCACAATTCCCTTTTCCTCTAATGTATTCACCGCGCGAATCACCGTCCGACGACTTACTCCAACCCTCTCAGCAATATAGTCATACTTTGCAAATGACACCCCAATCACCTTAACCGAATGCCTCCATATCACACGAAGAACCTCAAGTGTTCCCTCTGACAACTCACTTTTATGCTTGTATAAAAAACCTCGCACAGCCTGGTCCATCTCCTCGATCGTTTGAAACGATCGGTACTTCCTAATTGTCTCGTAATTTAACTTTTCCACAGCTTGTCACTCCTTATTTAATGGATAAAAAGTAATCTTCACTGCTTATATAGGGATTTTTCATGATTGGGTAGCGTCCTATTTAAAAAAATTTTTAAAAAAATATAAAATCAGACGCTACCCAATGACAATTTTTCTATATATAGAGGGCGAAAGGAGGTGATCAGCATGGCAGATCAAGTGATTTTAGATTCGAACCTAAGCCTGATTTACGACATGGGGATGGACATTAACGGCAAACCAATCGAAAAGCGTAAAAGCTACAACAATGTAAAAACAGCTGCAACACCTGACCAGCTACTTCAAGTAGCACAAGCAATCGCTAGCTTACAAACTGAAACATTAACACTTGTTGAGCGAAGCGATACACATCAGCTTACAGTCTAAGCTGAGCTAAATCCCTCAGAAAGGAGGTGACAAACATGGCGAAAACTTTGGAACTGCAATTTTTAAACACAGAAGGAAAAACGGTTAAAATCAACATCGATTCTCCAATTGAACCTGTTGATACTGCCGCTTTAAACACAGTAATGGACACAATTGTTTCCACAAACATTTTCTTCTCAACTGGTGGGGACTTTGTTTCAAAAAAGGGAGCAAGAATCGTGGAGCGTAACGTAGAAGATGTTGTGCTTTCCTAATAAGGTGTTGGGCTGACAATGCATTTCTGTCAGCCCACCTTTCTATAAAAAGAACCAGAAAGTGAGGTGCAAACCATGGAGCAATGGATATCATTCATCAGCGAGGTCGGCTTTCCTATTATCGTAACGCTGTATTTGCTTAATAGGATTGAGAGCAAGCTTGATGCATTGAATCAGTCAATCCAGATGCTGCCTTCGCAGTTGGGGAAGGTGAATTAAATAATGCTGTTAAGAAGAGTGACGCATAGGCTCACTCTTTTTTTTATACAAAACCCTACTATTCAAAGGGCACCTTCGTTTCATATCCACTTTCCGCAATCACTACATTTTCTATTTTTTCAGATGTTTCTTTGTCAACTCTAATGACAAATGTTCTAGGTGTTGCATCAGATGTGCAATTTCCCTCTGGTTCAGACAATGGCAGTGTGATTGTTTTGTTGTCAGAGCTTAATTCAACATTTTCTATCTTATAAGGACAACTACCCGATTCGTAAACCCCAATGAAAAAAACATCTTTTTCTTTAAAATTAATACTTGGCAGTTTATTCTCAAACCCATACAAGTTCCATGTTTGTTCAAATTGTGATGAATTAACAGATTTCTTTACCATGTATTCAAACTGTGGTCCTGTTTCTCTCACAAAGCCAACCTCCTGGATATTTTCCGGCAATGTCTTTTCACTTGCTATCACATCTTTGTGATTACCTTCGATATCAGGCTCATTGCTACAGCCGGATAATAATAAAAACATAATTAAGGCAAGAGCAAGTAATGATTTGTGAATTTTCATATCATTTTCCTCCCCTTTCTCTATTCGATTTGACGATTATTTTATGTAAAAGTTACACCTCACAGGAGGATTTGGTTAACAAGAGCAGTTATGAAATGTTGCTTCTAATTAATAACTTTTAAATTTTTTCATACACACGCTACCCAAGTCTCCTTTTTCTATATATAGAGGGTGAAAGGAGGTGATCAGGATGGCAAATCAAGTAATCTTAGATTCTAACTTAAGCTTAATTTACGACATGGGGATGGACATTAATGGCAAACCAATCTCTAAACGTAAAAGCTACAACAACGTGAAAACATCAGCAACACCAGATCAATTGCTTCAAGTAGCACAGGCTATCGCTAGCTTACAAACCGAAACATTAACACTTGTTGAGCGAAGCGACACACATCAACTTACAGTCTAAGTTCTACTAGATTACTAGGAAAGGAGGTGACATCATGGCAAAAACGTTAGAACTTCAATTTTTAAACACAGAAGGAAAATCAGTTAAAATCAACATCGACTCACCGATTGAGCCTGTTGATACGGCTGCATTAAACACAGTAATGGACACAATCGTTTCTGCGAATATATTCTTCTCGACTGGAGGAGACTTTGTTTCTAAGAAAGGAGCTAGAATTGTGGAACGTAATGTTGCGGATGTTGTGCTTTCGTAATGAGGGTTGGGGCTTTACAGAGGTTTCTCTGTTAGCCTCTTTTTTTGATTAATAGAGAAATTGAGGGGCAATTAGGGTTTTGTGGGAACATGGAAACTTAGTGATTTACAGGCAAAAACAAACCGCTTTACCTTGTTCGTTTGATTTTATCTTCGATTTCGGGGACTTTATCTTCGATTCTGAAGGTTTTATCTTCGATTTCGGGAGCTTTATCTTCGATTTTACCGATTTATCCACTTTTCTACAAAAACCGACAAAAACCTCACTTCTTGACCAAGTGCTGTATCAGTTTTATCTGGGTTCTGAGCTATGTCTTGTCTTACTTGGTTAATGTTCATCATGAACGGGAACAGAACCTAATTCAAGCTAACATGATTGAATAAGGTTCTTTATAATTAACTAGGATACGAGATCATTTCACCTCAAAGAGGTGTCATATATCAATTTTTACTTAACTATAATCTTATAACCCCATGGTTCTAAATCAAACTGTTGCTGGCTATTCATCTTTAAAAGTTTATTCGAAGGATACAAATGATATTTTCCCTCTAACGTTTTACCTTCTACGTTACCAGAAACAGGTTCTGGTGAAAAATTCATAACAACAATGACCTTCGATTTACCTTTTACTCTTTCAAAAGCAAGAATACGTTCGTTAGATGTTTCAAAAAAGTTCGTCTCTCCACCAGCTGAACCATTCCACAATGCCTGATTTTTCTTTTTAAGTCGAACTAAATCCTTGTAGAAATCTTGCATAGATAAGTCTTCCCACGAAATTTCATCTTTATCAAAGAATGCTAATCTTTTATCAAGTCCTGCTTCTTGACCTGAATAAATTAACGGTATTCCTGGTAAAGTAAAGGTTAAGGCAGCCATTGTTTTTTCGGCCTCTCCGAATAACTCTTGTGTTGTACCTTCCCATGAATTTTCATCATGATTTGTCGTCCAATGCATCGCATAAGAGCCAGTTGGATACAGTCGTTTCATTTTATTAACATAAAACTTAACGTTTTTTGCACTTTTATTTCCTGCTGCAATATCTCTCATCGTATGAGAGAGTTCCCATCCATAATTGAAGTTAAAAGCATTTTTCAGAAAATCATATTCTACATTATCTTCTGCCAACATATAAACTGGCTTAATTTTATCAAGTTCTTTACGCGCAGTTTCCCAGAAGTCTACTGGTACACCAACTGCGTAATCAGCACGATAACCATCAATATCAGCTTCTTCTACCCAATATTTCATAGCATCGATCATAGCAGCTCTCATGTCAGTATTATCATAATTCAAATCTGCTACATCTAACCAGTTTGTACCCGGTGGATGAGTAATATTTCCACTATCATCCAATGTATACCATTCTTTATTTTCTGTCCAAACATGGTCTCTTCCTGTATGATTAGCGACCCAATCAAGCATAATTTTAAAGCCCATATCATGTGCTCGATCTACTAATCTTTTAAAATCTTCCATTGTTCCAAACTCTGGGTTGATCGCTTTATAATCCTGGATGGCATAATAGGAGCCTAAGGTTCCAATCCGCCCCTCTTGAGAAATCGGATGAATCGGCATAAACCACAATACTTCAACTCCTAGTTTCTTTAATCGCGGTAAATGCTTTTCAAATGCTCTAAAAGTACCTTCTTCTGTATATTGTCTTACATTCACTTCATATATAGTTGAATTCTCCGACCATTTAGGGAAATGTGCGTTACTGTTTTCAACTATGACTGTAAGATCTGGAGAGGTATAAACATAATCATCTCCCTCTGTAATATACACGGAGTCATATTCATTTAGCTTTGTAAATGCCTTGCTATCCCCATCTTTCTCTCCAGTTTCCCGATTAACAACGATGAAATTGATTACCCCTGGATTTTCATTTAATTCAATATCAACATATGCTCCATGCTCTCCTATTTGCTCATTCGAAAAAGGAGTAGCACCTGTTGGCCACCCACCTACTTGGTCTGAAGGTGTCGCAACATCTCCCCATAACCATAGTCCCCATTTGTCGTAATTTTGATCTTCTCTTTCATAATAAATCCTGATTGTAGAATCATTCGTCTCAGCTGAAGCAGTGTTGTGATAAGAAAAGTACAAACTCGAAAACAACATAATTATCATCATCAGTACTACACTTTTACTCAAACACTTTTTCAATACACCCGCTCCTCTACTTTTTAATAGTCTTTCTAGGTGTTTCACAACCTTATTAATTGCGCTTTCTTTTTACCGGTAATCACCTCCCTAAAAACTAATTTATTTATCTAGTAGTTTCTCGCAAATTAATACGTGAACCCTTTTAGGCAATTGATCCATTAAATATCTAACTTAAAGCGAATCTTTTCCCTTCCATTTTCAATAAAGTTTTCAGGTGAAATACTCTCTCCGTTTATGAAAACTTCCTTCTCTTCAACAGATCCGTGAAAGACCAATGTCCATTCTTTCCAATCAGGCTGATAGTTCCCTATATTCTCGATCGTAAATTCTAATCTATTGGCATGGAATTCACAGGAAAGATGTTTTTCTAAATAGTGACCTTGTTCATAAGAAAATGTTTTACCATCATCCTCATATAAAACGTAGCTTGCACTACCATGATTGGATGGATACAAGTGAATTTGCAAATCCTCTTCACGATGTTCAGTAGATTGTTTAATAGAACCATGAGCTATGAATGTTCCTTCTTTAACAAAGATCGGTAAATGATCAAGGCTTGCTTCAACTAAAATGTGTTGATTACCTTCACTAATTCCACCAGTCCAATAATCTACCCAATTTCCTTCAGGAAGATAAACAACGCGATGGAATGTATCTGGCTTCGTAATTGGCGCTATAATGACATTTTCCCCAATCAAAAATTGATCAGATAAATTAAAAGTATGATGATCCTTAGGATACTCCATAAATAATGGACGCATTACTGGTACACCCGTCTTGCTTGCTTCGTGAAATAAAGTATAAAGATGTGGCAGCCATTTATAACGAAGCTGGATGTATTTTTTAACGATTGCTTCAATATCTTCACCAAATGACCATGGTTCTTGGCGGATACTTTCTAGAACACTATGATTACGAAAATAAGGTGTGAATGTCCCAAATTGTGTCCAACGCGCTAACAATTCACCCGTTGTATCGTGTGCAAATCCACCTACATCCGGTCCTGTAAAGCTACACCAGAGACACCAAGATTCATACACATTGGGATCGCCATTTGCAAATGTTCCCAAAAGCTTCTGTTATCACCAGTCCAAACAGCAGCATAGCGCTGTACCCCAGCATATCCAGCACGAGTTAATAAAAATGGACGCTTCCCATTTAGTAGATTTTTCATCCCATTGTAGGTTGCTTCTCCCATATAAAAACCATATAAATTATGCATTTCTCGATGAGATTTTAAACTACCATCTTGATTATGCATCACTTTAGTATCCATTGTTTTTGTTTCATTAAAGACCGCCGGCTCATTCATATCATTCCAAATGCCTTCTATCCCCATATCTGTATAAAATTTATGTTTTTCTCCCCACCACTTTCTAACTTCGCTGTTCGTAAAGTCAGGAAATGCACTATTTCCTGGCCAAACATCTCCATGATAGATTTGTCCGTCAATGTATTGACAAAATAGATCACCATGAATACCCTCTTGATAAATGGAGTATTCCGGATCTTCTTTCACACCTGGATCAACAATTGGTACAACATGAATACCCGCATTCTTTAAATCTTTCAAAAGTTGTTCTGGATTTGGAAAACGATCGCGATCAAATGTAAATACCCTGTAACCATCCATATAATGAATATCTAAATAGATGGCATCCACCGGTATCTCTTTTTCTAGAAAAGAAGTAACAAGTTCTCGTACTTCTGCTTCTGTTTCATAACTATAGCGAGACTGATGATAACCAAGTGCCCACTTTGGCGGAATATCCATACGACCAGTAAGTGTGGTATATTGTTCCAATACATCTTTAGGTGTAGGGCCTACCATCACATAATAATCTAGCTCTCCACCTTCAGCAGAAAACGAGTAAATATCTTTTTCTGACTTCATATCAAAGATCGTTTTGAATGTATTATCAAAGAAAATTCCATGAGCGAATCCTTTATTTAAGGTCATAAAAAACGGAATGGATTGATAAAGTGAATCAATCTCTGGATTATGTGGGGCAAACACATCACTATTCCACATTGTCATCTTTTCTCCCCGTTTATCTAAAAAGCTGGTCTTTTCACCAAATCCATAGAAATGATCTTCGGTTTTCAGCTCTTTATAGCAAATCACTTCTTTTTTCTCGTTATATCCCATACCACGTACTGTTTCTTGTACTAGTAACCGCTCATCATGATCATAGATTGAGATACGGAAAGGTTCACGTGTTATGTTTAATGATAGTTTTGAGGTATGAAGATTAATTGTTTCTTCCGTCTCACTCACAGCTACATCTACAGTTGCTGGTTCGGTTACTAAGGCAAAACTACTTTCCATAGTAGGTGGTGAAAATGGATTCATCACAACCCTGACAATATCTTCTCTATAGAACTGAATATTCACGAACCCTTGTTCACATACAAATGAATAGGTGTTATCTATTTCCGTATAAGAATTCAAATGACCAATATCATGATAAGGAACACCTTCAATAGACTTTTTACTACCAGGATGAATCGCAAAACTTGTATCTTGCATGTTTAGACCTCCTTATTATTTTGTATCAAAATGCAATAGCTCCAGGGTGCAAAATCAAAACTATGTTGTTTCGATAAAAGGCATGAAGAGTGATCGAAGTACAGCTGATAGCTACCTGCTAGTGAGTCATCATTCACAGTCGTAGAAACATGGTTCTGTGATAAGTTAGCCATCACTATGACTCTATTCTTCTCCGTTATCCGTTCAAACATCAAAATTCGTTCATCTGATGTCTCAAGAAAGTTTGTTTCTCCTCCATCGATTCCATTCCAAAGAGCTGAATTTTCCTTTTTCAAATAAATCAGTTCCTTATAAAATGGCTGCATGGTTAAGTCATCCCAAGAGATTTCATCTTTTTCAAAGAACTCTAATCTTTTATCAAGTCCAGCTTCTTGTCCTGAGTAAATTAATGGAATACCTGGTAAAGTAAAGGTCAATACTGCCATCGTTTTTTCTGCTTTACCGAACAATTCTGATGTGGTACCTTCCCAAGAATTATCATCATGGTTTGTGGTCCAGTGCATTGGGTAAGTGCCTGTTGGATATAACCTTCCCACCTTAAGCACATAATCCTTGACATCTCTCGCACCTTTTTCACCTTTAGCAATATCACGCATGATATGATTAAGTTCCCAACCATAGTTTGAATGGAAGGCTCCATCTAGTAATTCATAGAATCTATTATCTTCTGCTAGCATGTAAACTTGTTTGATCTTATCCAGTTCGTTACGTGCTTTCTCCCAAAACTCTACTGGAACACCACCGGCATAATCAGCACGATATCCATCAATATCTACTTCTTCCATCCAAAACTTCATAGCTCTAATCATAGCCGCACACATATCTGGATGATCATAATTTAATTGTGCAACATCATGCCAAGTCGTCCCTTGTGCTGTTGGTGAAAGTATTTCTCCATTGTTGTTTGTTTGATACCAGGTTTTATTCTTAATCCATTCAGAATCCCATCCCGTATGGTTTGCCACTAAATCTAATAAAATCTTAAATCCCATTTCATGCGCTTTTTTTACTAAGCTCTTAAAATCATCCATTGTTCCAAATTCAGGATTAACAGCTCTATAGTTTTGTACAGCATAGTAAGAGCCTAGGGTACCAGCCCTTTTTTCTTTGGAAATAGGATGAATTGGCATAAACCAAAGAATATCTACTCCTAAATCTCTAAGCCGCGGGAGATGTTCCTCGAATGCCTTAAACGTTCCTTCAGACGTATATTGTCTAACATTTACCTCATATATCACGGCATCCTTTACCCAGTCGGGAACTTTAGCTCCAATAGATTCACCTTTATTAATTGCATTGTTTATTCTTTTATTCACCAATTCTCATTCCTTTCAAATCAACCTTTAACAGAACCCAGTGTAATTCCTTTAACGAAATATCGTTGAAAAAATGGATAAATCACTAAAAGAGGAAGCATTGAAATGAATATTTTCGCAGCATTTAAGGTTTGATTAGAAGAGCTTGCAAGACGTTGTGCTGATTCTGCATCAATTTGTGAAGGATCAATTTCAACCGTTACTGAGCGGATATATGTTTGCAAAGGATATAAATCATTATTTGTCATTAACACAAGTGCCTGAAAAAACTCATTCCAATGCATAACAATCGTAAAAACTAAGATTGTCGCTAGAACTGGCTTAGACAATGGTAAATAGATATCAAACAGAATTCTCCAAGGTCCTGCACCGTCCATTACCGCTGATTCTTCTAATTCTTTCGGCAAGTTTCTAAAGAAATTCATCACCAAAATCACATTAAATACAGGTAACCCACCACCAAGAACGAGACCCCAAATATTGTTCGTCATTCCTAGTGTTTTCATCGTCATATACCAAGGAACTAAACCACCGTTAAAAAGCATCGCAAAGATTAGCAGCCACATAATGATATTTCTTGGTCCAAACTCTTTCGATGTTTTCGATAATGGGTATGCCATTAAGACCACAACTACGAAGGTCGTGATCGTTCCCAAGACCACTCGCTGAATTGAAATCAAGAATGAACTAAGAAATTTACCATCTTCAACAATTAGAGAATAAGCTCCCAATGTAAAATCCTTTGGCCAGAAAAATACCTGTCCGGCTGAAACAGCTGCTTTATCACTTAAAGAAATAACTAATGTGTACCAAACGGGATAAATACAAAGAAGCGTAATTAATATAAGCAAAACAACATTAAAACCATTGAAAAACCTGGATACTAGTGTTTTGTCTTCTACCATTTACCTCACACCTTTATTAGAAAATTCGATAATTAGCAAAACGATAGGCCAATCCATATGAGAACGCAATAAGAATAAAACCAACAATCGACTTTAATAGTCCTACTGCTGTTGCTAACCCATATTGCATATCAATAAGTCCAAGCCCGGTAAACCCATGTGTCGATAATATCCCCTGTTGAATAAACAAGTGGATTATAGAGATTAAAAATTTGATCAAAACCTGCATTCAAAATATTTCCCATACTTAACGTACCTAATAAAACCGCAACAGGTAAAATACTCGGTAGTGTAATACTAATTAGACGTCTAAATTGAGAAGCACCATCAATAGCAGCAGCTTCATACAGTTCTGGACTTATAGACGTAAGGGCTGCAAAATAAATAATGGCTGCAAATCCAAATTCCTTCCATATATCACTACCAACAACAAGTGCCGGAAAGATGCCCGCATCAGCAAAAAACATAATCGGTTTTATACCTAAAGCGGTAAGAAATTGATTCACAGGTCCTGAGATTGAAAACATATCTAGCATAATGCCGGCGATAATTACCCATGATAAAAAGTGCGGTAAATAAACAATTGTTTGAACAGAACGGGTGAAAAATCTGTTTTTCACTTCATTTAACATTAGTGCAAATACTAATGGCACAACTAAGTTTCCAATCATTTTTAACAGTGCAATGACGATCGTATTTCTAAAGATTTGTTTACTATCATCAAGCTCAAACATATACTTAAAATTCTCAAGTCCAATCCACTCTGACTTCCACAACCCTATTCCGGGATTAAAATCCTTAAAGGCCATTAGAATTCCATACATAGGTAATAAATTAAAAAAGAATAACCAGATAATTCCTGGAAGTAGCATCAAATAATAATGCTTGTAATCTGATCTATTTTTCTTCGTCTTTGTCCTAAGGTTGATACGAAGACCACGATGACTTTTTATCGTTTCAGCTTTGTTTTCCATACTCTTTATCCTCCTTAGAAGATATCAAGACGAGTGAAACACCACCCGTCTTGACTATTTTTACTTTAATTCATTAACTTCCTTCGTGATTTGCTCTCCACCCTGGTCGTACCACTTCTCAACAAATTGATCGAAATCACTAATTGGTGCATTCCCCATGATGATTTTTAAGAATGTTTCATCTTCTAATTTCTTTAAATTATTCCATTTTAATTCCATCGTTTTTGTTTTTGCTGTGGCTACGCTACGAACATAATTGATATCTGCATTGATAAAAGCAGAACCACCATTTAGATGAGCGTATAAATGAGTGAAGAATGCTTCATCCCCAGCTCTGTCCCAGTATTGAATGTTATAGTCATCATACGGTTCCTTTTTCACATTTTTCACATGTTCTGCAAGATCATACGCAAAGCCGTAGTTTACCTTATCAATATCCTCTAGCTTAAGTTCTCCAGCAAGATGCTTCTGTGTTGAAGTTACGGCATACTCTAACTGATCTCCATGTCCCATAACCATGAATAGCGGAATTTCCTGTGAAGTCATTTGCTTATCTGCTACTACTTCTTCATAACTAGCGTCTTTTTCGCTCACATGAATATTAAGCATTTTTATGACAGCTTCAGGATGTTCATAGTCTTTGCTAACTACGATGTACGTACTTCCAGTCGTTTCGTTTGAATTGATTTTCCCTGAGGAATCTGCAGGGCCAGCATAAGGGCGCCAGTTAGCCTTTGGATCATTTTTAATAGAATCTTCTAGATTGTACGGTGACCACCAAGGACCAAAGAAGATCCCCGCTTTTCCACTTACAAGTACTTCTTGCGCACTTTTTCTTAAAGCCATTTCCTGATCGAGGATTCCTTTTGCATACCACTCGCGCATCATTTCAAGTGTTTTCTTTGTTTCTGGTGTAGTTGATCCATATACAGCCTTGCCATCTTTGTCTTTTACCCATATTCCCGGGTAAGCGTTGTTTGCAAAGAATAGAGATGAGAAATTTAAGAAATGATCACCTGAAGTTAAGAATGTTGAACTAAGTGCTCCTCCTTGTGATGTTCCTACGATTCCTAATGTGTTGTCTCCACCCATTTTGTTATCAATAAATGCTTGTGCAACTTTTTCAAGATCTTCTAACGTCTTTGGTGCCTCAAGACCTAGCTCATCAAGCCAATCTTGTCGGATCCAAGTTAACGGTGCTGATGGAAGAGTTGTTTCAGGTAAAGCGTATAATTTTCCATCGTAAGTAACATTGTCTAATAAGCCCTGGGTTAGAGTCATAAATATCCTTTAATCTCTCTGCCCCATATTTATCATAAACATCAGTTAGATCTGCCAACTGACCTGCTTTTATCATTTGTTTAAGTTGAGTTTCGTTAACAACCATTGCATCTGGGATATCGTTACTAGCAATTGATAAACTTACTTTTTGCTCATAGTCCTCACCTGCTGTTGCTTCCCATTCATGTTTTGTCACAATGTTATACTGATCTTCTAACCAACGAGTGTATACATTGTTTTCAGGTGTATCCTCACCATCAAATTGATAATTTGGATCAATTCCTCTTCCAATTGAAATTTCAACGGGTTCTGAAAAGCTTCCTAATGGATCAATATTTTCTTCAGAAGTACTTTTGGTTTCATTCGGTTCGGTACTGCTTGTGTCCTTACCCATACAGGCACTTAAACTCGCAATCACTAGCAATAAACTTAAGAATGTGAACAGCCTTTTTTTCATCTTTCTCCCCCTCTTTATATTTCATTTTTGTTTACGCTTTCAATATACCACGACACCTTATTTCTTCGAGTTAGAGAGCGATTTCAAATAAAGTTCATTATTTTCTAATAAATAGAAAAACGTTCAAAAAATGTCTACCTTCTTTTCGAACGTTTTCTACCCTTTTTATTGTTTTCAACTGTGGGGACTCTTGGAATAAAAAAAACGCTCGAAATAAAGTCAGCTTTATTCCGAACGATTCCTACCTCCTATTTACCCTTTGAATCTGTTCTTCTATATTCACTAGGTAACACTCCTACATAATCCCGAAACAGTCTGCTAAAATACTTTTCATCGTTATACCCAACCTTCTCTGAAATCCACTGAATCGTTTTCGTAGAGTTACGTAAATATTCTTTTGCTCTTTCCATGCGAATTTCCCTTAAATAATCTGTATAGGTTTGACCAATAATATCCTTAAAACACTGACTAAAATAACTGCTACTCATATTCACTTTTCTAGCAATCTCCCCTGCTGTTAAAGGCTGATCAATCATTTTTTGCGCTAATGTAACGGCTCGCATGATGCTATCATGAATTTCATCTGAATAAGGAGTCTTCGTATTTATCACTTTGATAATCTCTCTTATTTCCTTTAACCATATCTCAAAATGGAACCAGCTGGACAGAAAGTCGTCTATGGTGATCGGTTCAGACAAGATTTGACTGTAAAGCCTGTTCCATTCATCTGTTAACGAATAAAAAAACCTTGTTAGTCGTATTGGCTGCATCCGCATTGCTTTAAGCTCATGAAGCATGTTTATAAACACAGCATCATCATAAATCCACTCACCGGAAAGCCACTTTTCTTTTATCCTATTTAAATCATATTTCGTTTCTTTCTTTTCCTTTGCTAACAGCTCTTCACTTTGAACAATCTGAAAAGGCTGTACTGGGTCATAATCATAAAACAAGTCGCTCTTTTGATATCCACGAAGAAGTTGTAAAATTGACTTTCGATCCATTCCTTTTAGATTTTGAAACACGATGAGAGCATATTCTAACTTTGAGTTCATCCATTCAAGTATGGATTCTTTTTCTCGTTCTAGCATATCTGTCCAATACCATATGCCTATATCTGCTTCGAAGGCTCTTTTTAATAAAGAAGCATCTATTTTTGCTTCATCTTTTTGGAGGTTTAAGGCGTATAAAACAATTAAATCATTTGTTTCCTCGATTTCCTCTTCGCTTGTTAATTGTCTTTTTAAAGAATCTTTCTGCTCTATTAATGAAACAATTCGTTCTAGAACATCCTCAAATTGTTCTTTTTCTAACTCTGTTTTTGCAATATAATCAACTGCTCCCATGCGAAGGGCCTTCTGCACATATTCAAAATCTTGGTGCAATGTTAGAACAACAATTTGGATATGTGGATACCTTTGGCTTACTTCCTCCATCAATTCAATTCCTGACATAACAGGCATAGCTAAGTCCGTAATTAATAAATCAACCTTGTTCGTTTCCATAAATTCAAGGGCTTTCTCACCATTATTGGCTTCACCCACGACAATCATGCCAAAATCCTCCCAAGGCATAAATGAGATTAGTCCTTTACGAACAATTTTTTCATCATCTACAACTAAAACTCGTATCATTGAGTATTTTCACCCCCGGATACAGGTAGGAATATAGAAACAATCGTGCCTTTTCCAACCTCACTTTTAATTTCTAACTTAGCTTTATCTCCATAATTCGATTCAAGAATTCGCTTTACATATCTCATCCCAATTCCCATCCCCACCTTCTGGCTTTCATCTTTTTGATCAAGAAGTAAAGCTTCAATCTCTTCTTTCGACATTCCCGATCCATTATCTTGAATTGTAATTTGAAGGTTGTCCATTAGTTTAATATCCACATGAATATATCCGTTATCACTAACACCATGATAAAGAGCATTTTCCACTAGGGCTGAAGAATGAATCGAGGAATGGAAATCCCCATCGTGTTTTCATCTACATCAATATCAACATCAAATTGAAAATCATAGCGAATTTGCTGTAGCTGTAGATATTCTTTGACTGCTTGTATTTCTTTCTCAACCGTTGTTTCTTCACCCATTTTTCCAAGATTGTAGCTCAGCAATTTATTTAAAGAGAGAACAAGCTTATCAATTTCTTTGTTTCCGTTAAAAACAGCAAGCCAACGTACGGTATCGAGTGTATTCATGAGAAAATGTGGATTGATTTGATATAATAATTTCTCTACCTCTAAATCTGCTCTTCGTTTTTCTTTTTGTTCAACTTCTCTATATAAATCCCAAATCTTCGTTTTCATCGTTCTTACTTGATTGAGCAAATAATCAAATTCAGGTATTTTTGTTACTTCTGTATTTTGCGTTTCCGTTTGGATTAACGTTTTAATTTCTTTATTGAACTTATTCAAAGGGTTGTATACCATCTTCCATAAAAACCAGGCAAATAATAATGAAATTAAAATGAAGACAATAAAAATAATTGAAACTTGAAGAAGCCATTTATTTCGTTCCTGGTTAAGTTCTTTAACCGGGATGATCGAAACAATACTCCACCCTTGATTACTTGTTTCTTTACTCCAAAAGTACGTATCATAATATCCTGATTTGGCTTCAGAGCTGTATCCAGGAAACATATTATTCTCAGGAAAAACATCTTTATTTTCACTAAACGTCACTCTTCCTTCATTATTAAGAATGAGTAACCTCCGTGAATCATCTTTACGATTTTGAGGAGCAAATAAGGTTTCCAAAGCATTCCGACCTGTTTCAATGTATAAATAAATATTGTGATTTGATATATTCACTTTACGCATGGAGCTAAATACAAATTGATTAATATAGCCACTGTAACTTTTATGTGGACCATAATAGGTAATTCCCGAATATTTAGCCATAACTGGAAGCTGCTCCGGTAAAAAATCATCACGAAGCCTAAAATTTTCGAAATCATGTAAACCTGTTTCAGGATAATAGTACATAATTAACCCAACATTCGGGTTAGAAAAAGAAATCAAGTTGATTTCACTTTTGATTTCACTTAGTAACTCGATCCGTTGAGATGGTTCTGTTTCCTTTTGTAATGCCTCTAACAACAAAGTCACCCTGCCACCAAATGCTAACTGTTGCGAAACGTGATTTATATTATTTAAAGAATTCTCTAATGTTACTAAATCCTGCTTCAAGTTACTTTGAATCGAATTTTCGACCTTATTATCTATTATGGAATCTATTGTGTAAAAAGAGATCACACCTAGGCAAATAAATGGAATGAAGGTACTGATCAGAAAAATAACGATAATTCTATTTTTAAACGTGACTTGGCTCAAACGATTGACTATTAAGTTCTTCATCACAATGTTCTCACCCCCTTTAGTAACACAAGAATGTTAACGCTTTCAAAAACTGCTAATTATGTAAGCTTAATTGATTAATAGACTATTGGCTCTTTTAATGATAATTCTGTTTTCTCTGTTGCCTTTATCTTATTTACTATACCAATGGGAAATGAACGGAACAACCAGGATATCACTTTAATATATTCTGAATATTATACCAAATTTGAGCTATTATCAATATCTGTACAAAGTGGTATCAAAACTTGCATTACTATTTTAATCATACACAAAAAGCTCCAATCCGTTTTACACCAAGGAACTGGAGCTTCTTTTCTATTAGTTTTGCAATCAGTTAATGATCTCATAACCTTATAAGTCACACCACCTTGGAACTTCGCCTCCGTTTCTGTATAATACTTCTATAATAATTCCGTCTAACGGACAACTTTCAGTCATAACTCTCGAACGAGCATCATACATCTTTTCAAGGTAGTTTTTCTAGCTTTCGAATACAGGAGGTTACATATGAATCTAATTGAAGTACAACCCGTTAAATTTAGTTTTTTTGAAAAACCGCCCGCTTCGTCTATGAATCAAGCATTTGTTTATGAAAATGCTGAGCATAACTATGAGGTTGTTAAGAACGGAGATCGCCTTTCTCGAAGTGATTTACGCGCAGGTAAATATACAAAAGTTTATATTGTCGATATGAGTGTCCAGAACTTTAAAGATATAAGTGAGTATCCGTCCCTTGACCGCGGCCGTAGCTTTCAGATTGATTTATCGATAGATTACAAGGTTGTTGATCCTATTTCTCTTGTGCAGCAAGGAGCCGGAGAAATTGTTGCGTTTATTAAGAAAAAGCTTCCATATTGGCTTGAAGAAATCACAGTTGATTATTCAATTGAAGATATTAAACGAGTGAAAAAGCATATCGAGGACCTTCATGAGCACTCATCAATGGTGACAGGACTTAAGCAGGTGGGCATTGTTGTTTCTGACATCAACGTTCTTGTGAAGCAAAGCAGCAGTGATCAAGAGCACGATAAAATGTTCCGCGAAGTGGACAAAGATCGGGAGCTTAAACGATATTTGCAAGAATATGAGCTTGAGGATGCCCGTTTTATCGCGTCACAAATTCAAGAAGAAATTAAATCTGGTAATCTTTTTAATGCCCTGCTTATTGCTGAGAAAAACGAAGCAGCTGCTGACATTATTAAAAATCGGATTGCGAATGAAGAAAGATTTCGGATGGAAGTTCAGGAACAGGTTAGAACCATGCTGTTAGATCCAACTGTAGATGAGGTTGAAGCAAGAAGACAGTTGACGAAAATGAACCTGTATTTTCCTCTTGAGAGGTAGAGATTCACAAAAGGAGAGTCATACAAGTGGAATCGATTATGAATCAAGTATTTTGGCTATGGGTCCCTCTAGCCCTTCTGCCCATATGGCTGCGAATTGGTCTTACTGTTTTTCTAGTCATACTTGTAGCACGGCCAATCATCATTCGCCTAACACCGAAACTTATTCAATGGACGGCAATTCTTTTAACAAAGGTAGTCGAGCTGCTCTCCTACCCGGTGATGGTAGGATTTCATAGGTATTTGGCAAAACAAAGAGAGAATGGTAGCTATCATATTCCAGTTTGGATTGAAGGTAGTGAAGAGGTTTTTGCTCTGATTATTAAAGGACTAACAAAGGTATCAGATCTTTCAAGAAAACGTAAGAGAAACAGTATTCTAGCCAATCGAATTGTACGAACTGTTGCCATCATGTCAGCCATATTACTGCCGCTCGCAGTTGTGAATAATCCAACAGCATCCTACTCAGAAACCTGGCATCGCTTTGACAACTGGGTCACAACAGAAAAGGTAGAAAAAGAGCTCGGATTTCAATTAAGTGATACACAAAATAAGATTCTTGGTGGGGTAAATCAAGCGACTGCTAAAATAAATCCAATTGAGTTTGTGTTAACAAAGGACTTTAAAGAAGGTGGAAATATTCGCTCCACCCCATCACTAAAAGGGAAAATTGTTGGGAATTTCTCAACTGGGGAAGTAGTGACGTACCTCGGTGAAGAGGAGTATGACGAAACTGGAATACGATGGTTGAAAGTGGAAACACCAACAGGTAAGATTGGTTGGGTTTCTTCGAGGATTGTGGTAAAAAAGTAGGTGGCGCCTTAAAATGGCACCACCTACTTTTTTTGCCCCTTTTATTGTCTTTTTTCCAAATAAACCTCCACCCACGGCCGAATTGAAATATAAAGTCCCGCTATGACCAGCCAAGCAAAAGCAAGATACGTCCAACCTTTGAAAAACTGTAATGTATAATTGTAGCCAGTCAAAAACATGGTACCTGGGAAAGCAAAGATCAGAATAAACGTTAACCCTAGCGCCCAGCGCGTGCACATCTTGGCATCTTTCATCAATTGCTTATCTTCCATGATTAGATAACCTCTCTTTCTGTTGCAAGCTGAAGTTCCTTCTCTTCTTCATCAAAGCTTTTGAATTGATCTTTCATTGCTTCAAAATCAAATTCCTGTTTGGAGATTAAAGCATGACCTATTGAGATCACACCACTCACAACAAACACCGTGACATTTCCGTACAGCATTGCATGGAGTTGACCTAGCGATTCGACTGTAATTTCTCCGGATAGCATATGAGCAGAAAGTAACCAAACCGTAATACCAGATACCATTCCAGCTAAAGCCCCATAAAAACAGCCGTTGTTCGTTGCACGTTTCCAAAGAAGACCAATTGTTAACGGAATAACCGCACCACTTACAAAGATCCCCATCGCCATATACACAAAGCCTAGACCGATTCCAATATTAAACAGTAAAACCGATAAAATACCCATTGCAAGTCCGAAGCTTAATGTAACAATACGTGACACCTTTAATGTTTTTTCACTACTTGCTGTTGGATTAATCGATTTACGATAAATATCTGTGACAATAATATTTGTAATAGCTGTTAGCTCTGCTGCACCTGTGGACATAACGGCCATGAACAACATTACTAAAAACAAAATCGAACCTACGCTACCTAGTAATTCCGCTGCCATCAACGGTGCAGATGCATCCGGATCCGTGATATTTAAGCCAAGTCCCGCTGCCGTTACCCCTAAGAATGTGGCAATCGCAAACGGAATCGAAAACCATGCAACCCCACCGTAAATATATGCTTTTGATGCTGCACTATCCTTACTCGCGATCGCTCGTTGCCAATACGACTGATCCACAAATACCGTACCAAAGTTACCAATAATATTAATCATTCCAAACAGAAGTCCTGGTACTGAAGCCATCGTTAGCATTTGCTGTGATTCTGGTAAAGCGCGTAACCCTTCATAAATTGTTGTTGTACCAAACTTCATATACACAACAGTTGCAAAAATCGTTAAAATAACAAAAATCATGACCGTATTTAAATAATCTGCAATAAATGATGCTTTTAAGCCGCCAATCATCGTATAGATTGTAAATGTAAGTGGAATGAGAAGTGCCGCCACATAAACATTCATTCCCGTTAATGAATTTAGAGCAATTGCGCCGCCTAAAATAACCATCGCTGTTACAATAATATTTGTCATAAGAGCAAAAAACATCATTAGCTTATGATTTTTTTGATCAAATCGTTTTCCGATAAACTCTAAAAACGTATGTGCCTTTGGCGCCTTTCGTTTTAAATGAATCGCAACAATGGCAAACAACAATACTTGAATACAAGCTCCTGCCGCATACCAATACGGCCCGCTAATACCATATTGAAAACCTGTTGATGAAGACATCATTAATGTTGCTGCCCATGTCCAAGCTGCAATAATCGATGCACTAGCTAACCGGGTTCCCACACTTCGCCCAGCCGTACTAAATTCCTCAGCAGTCATCTTTGTCTTCGAACGACGCTGCATAATGATTGTCAAACCAGTAAAAAACACACCAAAAATAAGTAAAATCATATATCCCGTTGTTGACGTTAACATGAACCTACCTCCCATTTTTAAAAGCTAACAAAACACTTACTTCCAAATAAATTAAATGTGATTAAATCTAACATGACTAAGTATAGTGAATTTTCTAACTATTAATCAAACGACTTGTTAGGTTTTCTGACATTGTAATTTTATGGGTGGTTTCTTTAGAGTTTAAAAATAGAAGCATAACTAGTTGTTTCAACAAGGGAACCTTTTACTTTCATGATTTAGTGCTGAAATTTCATATGAATCAACATCCAGAATTACATTTTTTTATTTTTTTGTAAAACACACGCTACTATTTCTCTAATTTTCTATATATAGTCTACGAAAACAATATTTGAGAGAAGGGAAAGTGGTTAAAATGAAAACAGGACAAATGTTAAATACCTATTTTTGGAAGAGTGCATCTTTAATGAACAGAGAGGATAAGCTTTTTTACTTATATCTTCTGACGAATTCATGTACAAATCATATTGGAATCTATCAGATTACAAAAAAGCAAATTGCCTTTGAATTAGATTACTCGCTTGATACTGTTACTCTGTTAATGGACAGATTCACCGAGCAGTACAATTTGATTCATTATAATTCTACAACTCTAGAGCTCGCTATCAAAAAGTGGGGGGAAATTTACTCATTGAGCCTATTAAAGGAAAAAGAAATATGGACTATTTATTTTCAGAACTGAATAATGTCGAGGATCCATCTCTCATTTCATATGTCTCAGAATCGATTGCTCAACCAGAAATTCGGAGCCTCTATGAGTCTTTTTTTGAGTCTGGAAGATTGTCTTCCAGCTTAGAGGAGTAATTACTTTCTTGATGATCATGGGATTTTATTAGGACCGCTACCTGAAAAGAGTTAATGAAGTAACCTCTGCTATTAGATTAGTTATTGCCCATATATCGATAATGTCGAAGACCACTCTTAAAAGCAAAGGGTGGTTTTCTTGTTATCTAGTATTCGGGCAAATTCCGGATAGGTCTTAAAATCTAAAAAAGGATCATATTTGTAAAACCCCCTGCCAATACATCTTCAACATGATCTATATACCCTAGGCAATATACGCCATAACAGAGCAAAATCTCCGCTTATCTGCTTCATATGCCAATTACCCACTAGAGTCATAGCTTGATATTCTCAACTTACCGCGGAATACAAATAAGAATGCATTCTTAAGAAGGATTCTTACATGTGCAGTGAATTGGAATATGAGGAAGTGCATCAGCAATTCGAGCCAATGATTTATCATGCTATGAAAAGGTTGTCCATTTACAATAATAAAGAGGATTATTATCAGATAGGATGTATAGCATTATGGGAGGCCTTCCTTCGATTTAATAAAGAAAAAGGGGAATTTAAGTCTTATGCTTATTCTTATATTCTTGGCCATATGAAAATGGCTCTTTCCAAGGATAAAATGCAGTTTGAAAGAGACAATCAAGTTAAGGCGTTCTGGGATATAGATGAAGTTAGTAATGATCGAGCTTCAGATGTTTACTGGGAGGCTCTGATTGAAAAGCTTTCCTCCCACCTTACAGAAAATCAAATGAAATGGGTCAATAGTTACTGTCTTTATGGGTATACACCAACTGAAATTGCTGAGGAAGAAGGAGTATCAATTTCAGCCGTGAAGGCTTGGCGAAGGAATGCGCTAGATAACCTAAAAAAGCATTTTTCAAAGGATATTTTTTAATATAAATCGATCTTGTTCTCAACAAAAAACTAGGGACAAATGAAAGATGTCCCTAGTTCTTATTAAAGTTCTTTTAGCATTTATTTTTATACGCTCTACACCTTTACTATCTCTTTATATATTCGTAATTCTACCTACTTCCATAAACAACCTTCCTCAACACTGTACTC
Organism: Metabacillus endolithicus; assembly: GCF_023078335.1. GTDB lineage: Bacteria > Bacillota > Bacilli > Bacillales > Bacillaceae > Metabacillus > Metabacillus endolithicus. The sequence continues at coordinate 2,280,855 of NZ_CP095550.1, forward strand.
TCTCCACCAACTAACAGAATGTCCTTCCCTTTATCCCGATCATAAGCCGTAAAACTAACTACTTTTTCTCCCGAGTTGATAAATAATTCAATAGAATGTAAGTCAATATAGATAGATAGCGTGAGATCTTCATCGTTGTTTGTCGATAGTTCCTCCAAATTGATGTTGTTACCTTCATCACCATAATCTGATGATAGGAGCAAAACATTCTTTTCAACATCTATTTTGATATTTGTTGACTTTTCTTCGGCCTTATTGAGCTTAATTATGAGTTCTCCACTTGTTTTAGGCACAACGACTTCCAAAAAGCCTGTTGTTTTCCCTTCGATGAGTATTTCTTCTTCTCCCAAATGCACATTCTCACCAATAACAGAAGGAGAAAAGTAGTTCTGTGTATCAATAAACGGCTGTTGAACAAGCTGTCCGTTGATCACGTTTAATTTCCTCGGTAATGACATCATTCCATTAAATCCATATTCTTTTGGTGGATTTTCTTGGTTCCAGCGATGCATCCATCCAATTAACAACCGTTCTCCATCCTTACCCTCTGTTGATTGAGGCGCATAAAAGGTTTGCCCATAATCTAGTAAGCCCTTGTGTTCCGGAGTGAAAATCCCTTTCTCAAAATCCATCTCCCCAATCACATAAGCGGTTGTATTTTGTACATCCTTTGCAAACTGGGGATCACATGGCATTTCAGAGAATAAAAGAACATCCTTTCCATCGACACTAAACAAATCTGGGCATTCTAATAATTTGTTTTCTTCAAAGGATGATTGAAAGATGGATGAATGAAAGGTCCATTGAACTAAATCTAGTGATTTAAACATAATAATTTCGCCGCGCCTTTGAGTATTTCGAACAGATAATACACAATAATAGACACCATTCACTTCCATAACCTTTGGATCTCTAAAGTCACAAATTAAATAGTCTTCTGGTAACTGCTTTTCACCGATCACAGGGTTTAACTTATGTTTTTCAAAAGTAATTCCATCTTCAGATATCGCAATACACTGGCGTTCTGAAATCTCTGATTCTACTTTATCAAAGCCTAAGTTCGGATCAACATGACCCGTGTACATGACATATAGCTTTCCATCCTTTTCAATCGCACTTCCTGAGAAACAACCATTAGCATCATAGGCTTTGTCATTCGCCATCGCCACAGGGAGGTATTCCCAGTCAATGAAATTCTCGGTTACAGCATGCCCCCAATGCATATCACTCCAGACAATATCGTAAGGGTTATATTGGTAAAACAAATGGTATTTTCCTTGATAAAAAGTAAAGCCATTCGGGTCGTTCATCCATCCAATTTCAGGTGAAAAATGATAAATTGGACGGTTATTTACGTTGTTTTTGTTTTGTTGGATATAGTCATTTGCTTTTTGTAATTTATTCATTTTGCACCTCGCTTATTTAATTCCACTCTGCATCGAGCCTTCAACAATATATTTTTGGAAAATGATATATAAAATAACAATCGGAATTGTCACAATCGTTAACGCAGCCATGATATGACTTGTGTAAATATTATACGTATCACTAAAAATGGCATTTAGTGCTACTTGAATTGGCATTAAGTCCGCATTTGATAGCGCCATAACCGGCCATAAGAAATCATTCCAAGATGCTAAGAAGGTTAGTATTCCTACTGTTATATACATATTTAAACTAGAAGGAATGACAATCCGGAAAAAACAACCAATCTCACTTAATCCATCAATTTTTCCAGATTCAATCAACTCACCTGGAAAAGATAAAAAGTGCTGTCTAAAAAGGAAAATATTCATCACATTCACGACAAATGGCAATAAATAGCCTGGAACAGTGTTGATTAATCCCATTTCATTAACAACTAAAAACAACGGAAGAATGGTTGCCTCTATCGGGACAATCATCAACGCAATAATAAAAATCAAAATCCAATCTTTAAACGGAAAGACAAATCGTGCTAAAGCATATCCTGCTAAGGAATTAATTGTTAACCCAAACACGACTGTTAAGGACGCGTAAATCAAACTATTTCCAACGTTTTTAAAGATATTATAAAATCCTAGTAATTCTGTATAAGATTTTAACGATAAATCAGAAAACCTTGGCAAAATTGCATAGATTGATCCAATATCTCTGTAAATCACTTCGTCAATTTTAAAAGAAGATAGCACCATCCATAGCAGAGGAATTAAGAATTGCAGGGCAATTAAGGTTGCTAGGATATAAAATAATAGTTTTTTGATGATCTTCATGCTGCCCGCTCCTCTCTAAATAATTTTTTAATCACCATCGAAACAAACACTAGGAAAATTGTAAACACAAGAGTCACAGCACTGGCATATCCGATGTTTCGATGTCTAAATCCATATTCATAGATATATTGAAGAATAGTCATTGTTGAATAATCTGGTCCACCACCGGTCATGACCATCGGTTGGACAATTAGCTTGAAGGCTTGAATCGTTGTTGTTATGACTAAAAACATTAATATGGGTTTTAATGAAGGAATGGTAATATATAAAAACTTCTGAAACGCATTTGCCCCATCAATGTCAGCTGCTTCATATAAGCTTCCATCAATATTTTTTAATCCAGCTAAGAAGATCATCATTTGATATCCACAACCTGACCATGCTGAAATCACCACAATGGTATACATCGCTTGATCTGCACTTGATAAAAAGGCTGCTTTGGAATTCCTATATTCACCAATATTTCATTGATTAATCCAGAGGTTGGGTTTAACAAAACCGTCCAAAGAATGGAAATAACAACGAGGGATAACACAGCTGGTGAAAAGTACGCTGTTCGAAAAAAGCCTACACCCTTCACTTTTTTATTAATGATTAATGCTAGGCCAAGTGCCATAGCAAGCTGAAGTGGAACCACACCCACAACGAATTTAATGGTGTTTAAAAAGCTTTGTATCAACACTTCATCTGTTAGCATTCTTTTGAAGTTTTCCAAGCCAATAAATTGCTTATCATTCGGCTTTAATAAATAGTAATCTGTAAATCCATACGTAAAAGCTAGAAAGATAGGTAAAACAATAAATAAAATGGCAAGTATCATTGCAGGAGTTAGAAAACCAAACGCTGAAACCACTTCACCTTTTTTATAATGCTCACTATTTCGGTAATGCTCTGTTGTATTTCTGATCTTCACGAAATTTTTCACTGTTTTCATCACATCACACCCTTTTTTCGCTCGGTCCTTTACCAAGGTCTTTATGGTATGGAAGAGGCGAGGTCAGCACCTCACCTCATTTCCAGCTAGTTATTTTTTATATTTCTCAAACTCTATATCAATCTTTTTCACTGCTTCATCTAAGTATTCTTTAATTGTTGCTGGGTCTGTTGTTTTATTTTGGCCGATTTTTAAAATCACATCTTTCGCAAATGTTTCAGATAAGTATGGATATCCTGGTGAAACAGGACGAGATTTATTTGTGTTTTCAACTTGATATTTCAACACCGACCAAGCTTCATTATGATAAGGATTGTCAGTATTCGTATCAATGACATCAATAGAATTTACACGAGTAGGGATCGATCCATTTGCGTGATAATATTCCTCTGATGCTTCATCATTGTTTAGCCATTCCATCACTTCAACAACCTGCTTAATACGTTCTTCATCTTCCTCTTGCCCGTTTCTCACAAATGCCCAGCTTCCTGATGGAGTGTATAAGCCATCATAGTCATCATTCATCTTAGGATAACGAACTGTTTTGAATTTTAGATTAGGATAGTTACTTGTTAATTCACTAACATACCAGAAACCACTTACAGATAAAGCTGTTTTTCCAGAATGAAAGGCTTTTTCTGATTCAGATGCACTTGCAAGCTGTGGTTCCTCAAATAACTTGGCAAATTTCGTTAAAGCTTCAACACTTTTCTCACTGTTTAAAACACCATCGACTGTCACACCGTCTTCATCAACAATGTTTGTATCGTTGCCCCAAAGCACTGGTGTAAAGTAATACGTTCCTGTTTCATATGCACCTGCTGTAATATCTGGCAATAACAAGCTTACTGCACTTTCATAATCTTTAAAGGCAGGATCATCTGAACTTTTTGCAAAATCATCTACCTTTCTAGCAAGTTCCGTGAATTGGTCCCATGTCCAATCCTCATCAGCTGCAGGTACTAATTCTTTTATATCTTCAGGCAATGCATTCATCATATCTTCGTTATACATAATCGCTACCCCTGAATCTGAATAACCCATTCCGTAAAACTTTCCGTCAACTGTACCTTGAGCAATGATGGATTCAGTAAATCCTTCTTTAAATCCTTCGCTCATATATTCGTCTAATTCACCAAGAAGTCCAGAATCTACGTACGCAGCGATATCAGGACCATCTAATGTAAAAATATCCGGCATATCATTCGCTGTAATGGCTGCATTCAGCTTATCAATATAACCAGATCCTGCTCCTGCACGTGTAATGTTTTGAATTTCAACTTGAGGCTTGTCAGGATGCTCCTCGTTATACTGTTTTACTCGTTCAGCAAACATTTTTCCCTCAGGATGATCAGCAGCAGCCTGTGTCCAAATCACAATCTTCTCATCACTACCACCTGTTTCACTTGAACTACACGCAACTAACGAAAAAGATAAAACCAACATTGAAACATACAAAAATAGCTTTTTCATACTTTCATAGACCCCCCAGTCTGAATAATTGGTGAAAACGTATTCACGTTTCCTGGTTTTCATGTTACGCTAGGTGTATATAAAAGTCAATACGTAATTTAAAGCGTTTTCAGTGATCTTTATGTGATAACCTGATTTTTCTAATACTTGATTTTTATATGGTATAATAACAATATATTATACTCAAAAAGCAAATGAATGACTTCATTCTATTCATATATAAGAATACGTATTCACAACGGAGGAGCACAATGAATAAATTAACAATGAAAGAAATCGCTAAACTTGCAAACGTTTCCCAATCAACTGTATCAAGAGTGATAAACGGTAACACAGGAGTAAATGAAGAGGCCATGAAACGGGTGCTTCAAGTCATCGAAGAAGTAGGATATGTGCCAAACAAAGCTGCACAAACACTAAAAAAAAGTCAATCAAATATTATCGGAGTATGTTTAACAGAAACCTATAATCCATATTTCGTCGAGCTAGTGGATGCACTCGAATCAGAAGCCAGAAAAATTGGTTACAGTATTTTACTGCATAATTCCAAGCATAATCCCATCACAGAATGGGAAAGCATTCAAAACTTTATTGCCCGTCAGGTTGACGGAATAATTCTTGTTCCAACTGGTGAATATAATATCCAGCGAATTAGTAAGCTCGCCATTCCGACAATCGTCATGACACAAAACCGCAAACCACTTGATAGCGTGGGACTTGATCACATGAAAGCAGGTAAAATTGTTGGTGAAAAATTCATACACGCTGGTCATAAAACCTTTGGATATGTTGGAACCAACCCTGATGATGATAAATTTCTCGGCTATAAAAGTGCCCTATATGAAAACGGCTTCAGCTTCGACCTAAAAAATTACATTCAGCTCGAAGAAACATCAAAAAACAATTTCTTAATGAGACGTGACATCGAAGATTACTTAAACAAGGTGAAATCCCTCGACTTCACCTGTCTATTTACAAACAATGACATTATGGCACTAGAATTTATGAAAGCCGCTAGAGAGAGGAACATAAAGGTCCCTGAGGATATTAGTGTGATCGGATTTGACGATACGTATCTTGCTAAAATTATGGGAATCTCTAGTATTCATCAGCCGATTGAAGAGATGGTGAAAACAACCATTGATATCCTGGTAGACAGGATGGAGAATGAGGTTTCGTCAGAGTCTGTACAGATTAAGCTGGATCCGACGTTGATTGAGAGAATGAGTAGTTGATGGGTTGGCGTTCTAAACAATTAGAAGCGTCGCTGAGTTGTATATATAGATTTGAATTTTGGATCAAACTGATCTTTCAATCGAGGAAATTCCGCACGAAGAAGCCAAGGGACCTGTCCCCTTGGCTTCTTTCTCGAAAAATGATAGATTTTGACTGATCCTTCCTATAAAATTGATTTTGGAAAACATTTCTATCATATTGATAAAAATATCCTTTTTTCGGAGGTTACTTATGATCGCATCAACAAAAAAACTAAGAAGTTCCCTATTAAAAGCATCAACCTTATTACTAGTTACATCCTCAATTCTTATCACACCAACTATTAGTGAAGCAGTAAATTCTAAAAAACCACAACTCTCTAATAGTGAAATGACAAAGTATCCAGCTGAAATAATTAAAGGGATTCGTTTAACACTCAGAATAGAGAAGCACGGAAGATTAACACCTATCGAAATAACAGAACAGATTGAGAATATGTCGAAAGTAAATGCAATGGATACATATATAAGAAGCTTTCCAAACGATTTAACAGGTTCAAGGGTAAGAGAAATCGTTCATCAAATTTATAAAATTGACCTTGATGCGATTTCTGACTTAGGAGCTGGAACGAAACAGAGTGTTTATCCTGATCAAATAACAAAAGCCATAAAACAAGTAGTGGATGTGGATGATATAGATTCCTATATTCACAACCTCTCTAAATCTGAAGTTATGGATTTGTACCTGGAATCTTATCATTACGAGTTAGCTCCGAGTGCTATAAGAGTTGCCATTAATTTAATATTTGGCACAAATTTAGATGGTATTTCTACATTAGAGAATTCTGGAATAGGACTATTTTCGAAGGGGCAATGGATTAATCAGTCGAGTGAAGATTTGTTCGTGGTTCATACGAGTGATGATGATGTTGATGTGAAAATTTATCCAACAGATTATTTCAAGAAACGTACTGGATTAGATGAACTTCCGAGTGATTTGCAAGACTCATTAAAAGAGCTAGGCTACTATTTTAATAAAGAGATCGGTGCTTATTATTATGCTGATCCTCATGGTCAATCGGTGCCTGATTCTTTTAAAGGTCAAACATTAGGGTTACTAATTGGGTATATTTCTACTAATTATTCAGATCGATAAGTTTGCAACTTATAGTTGTGGTTTAATGGATTTTTTAATAATTTCACCTAAAATTGTTTATTGGGGCCTTCGACAAAAATCGGGTGGTGCCTGTGCACCACCCGAAATTCCAAACCTACTCTCTATCTCTACCTTTCTCTAAGAAGGATTTCTCTACTTTATTGTTCTGCTTACTAGACTTATCTTTCACTGATCCTTTACCTTTCTTTGCTACTTCAGAACCAACTGAAGCAAAGATGCTATTGGCCAGCAGGCGATAGCTTGATTGTGTATGTGCTCTAAAGGCAAGGTCGTTTGCAAATAGAGTAATATTTGAATCTTCAAGATTTTGAGTAAATGCTAGTGTTTGACCTCTTGCAGCGTCATGACCAGGCCACCATCCAGCTACATAGAAATCGTCACTATTGCTTACAGTTGCTAATACTTGAGCATCTTTAGGAACAGACGTAATCCATGCACCATTTGTTGTGTACAATAACTCATTCTTTTCATATCCAGAGGTTAGAATGTGATCATTTACGTTTGCTTTTAATAAACCTTCATGACCAGGGCTTGTGTAATCGAAGCTGTAACCTTCTCCTAGCACTTCACTGTTTTTCACAGCATTCAGAGCATACACTCCAATTCCAACATAAGCTTTCCCATCCAGACTATTAACATCAAATGAACTACCATCACTAACAACAACGTCTGCATCTTCAGTAGAATTAACTAATTCAAACCCCAGTTCTTTTAATGAAAACTTTAATTGAGCTGAACCTGTTACTGCTACTTTAGGAAGAGTTAATTTTTCCGTTTTTATGTTTTGTGTTGTACCAGCTGATGAAGCCTCGTAGTAAAAATCTTCATACTGTACTAAATCCTTTGTATTAACGATATAGTCACCTTTATTTACTTTTCCCTTTGTTTCCATTGCTTTTTCAACGACTTTTCCATCTTTTAAAAGCTCATTGATTAATTTTACCGTGTCATTATTTGTGTTAGATAAAATTTGTTTTGGCGCCTTGCCAACTACATCACCAGTTGGTAATGTTACGCTGTCTACTTCTTTTGTAACCTTGGCAAAAGCATTCTCCTCACGTACTTCATCCAAATCAAATCCTCTTAAGTCAGAGAAATTAACAACGATCGGATCGTACATTGCACCCCAGTCTGATACATCGTCACCTTTGTAAAGCATCGCATTAGCTAGACCGCGTTTTGCTTGATTCATCGGCACGATATATGTTCCCTTTGGATATGCAGTTCCATTTACTTTCGCTGTTTTTGTGGTTTGCTCTACTTTTACCCCATTGCGAAGTAAGTATTCAACCATTTTTGTTGCTTCTAGTGGATTCTTTTGTCCTTTTTCATGAACTGGAATCACGTAATATTCTGGGAAGAAGTTTTCATTTTCTCCTCTTGTGCGTCCAATTGATTCACCGGATGCATTTACAAAATACTCATCTACGGCGCGATTGTCTTCACCATTTACTCCACGCTTAAAGATTTCAAGCTGATTTTTATAAAGTTCATCTTTGTTTTCCGTTACATAAAGCGTTGCCCCAAGGCCTGTTGCATACATAGCATCATAACCATTTTGGCTTAATGCTGGTGTTTCAATTGTATGACCAAGTGATCCATGTAGCATTGCATACATTGCCGTATAAGCAGGCGTCATATCATCCCAGCCGTCGCCATAATCAAGAGCCGGAATTTCATAGGAATCGTAGGCTGAGTTACTGATTCCTGCGTCACCCATTGCATGCGCCTGCTCGATCATGTTTCCATAAAGTAAATCGTACTCAAAGTTCGGGTTATGCGGCGGTGTTGTCGGCTCAATTAAGAAACCACCCACATAACCATGCATATCAAGGAACGAAAGTGGTGTCCACTTCGCAATTTCTTGTGTTACTTCTTGTGTTTCTATTTGTGTTTGGTAATGGTTATCACGGTTTAAGTCAAAGCCATTTGCGTTTGCTCTCGTGTTTGCTACTCTACCATCAGGATTGTTTGTGAACATATAAAGGAAAATCACATCATCAAGAACATCATCCACGTTTAACGTAACAGCTTTTTCTTGTTTATTCTCAATTGTATTGAAAGTAATTTCGTCTTCTAATGCAAACTTCTTGAACAATTCAACCTGAGCGTCCACACCTTCTACTTCGTCAGGGTGAATATTGTTAATCCAGACGGGAACTTGGTAATCACCCATTTCTCCGTCTTCTAACTTTTCTAGTAAACTCTCAGGATCTTCTAATGCAGTTGGTAGGGTTTCATTTAAATACTTATCTACCGCTTCTTTATCTTTAGCTAAAACAACAAAATGAAGGTCACGACCTTCTACTGATTTTCCAAAGCTTTGGTATTCAAGGTAGCGATCATTCGTTTCTTCAGCTTCTTCAAAGACTGAATCAATCGTTGGCTTCAATTCTTCATAAAAATGAAATTGGTCGTATACATTTAGTTCGACTGTCTGTACTGCTTTCTTTTTACTAGCTTTATCAACTAATGCTAGTTCGTAATCACCAATAAATTGTTGATATTGAGTACGAATTGTTCGGTTTGATAGATTGTCTCTGTCGTAAAGAAGGTCAAACTCTAAAGTTGCCTTGATTGTTGTTGTACCGTCTACGAAATGAGGTTCCTCAATTACAGTTATGAAAGGATCTCCATTATAGCTTGTCCCACCAGACCACTTTTTCCATTCTGAAAGGCTTTTCCCTCCAAATAGGAATTCTAGTTGACTAAAGTCGACATTTCCACCGAAATCTGCCATAACTTCTACTGTTCTGGTTTCGGTTAATGAGAGTAATGTCCTATTAGTCTCTAACTCTATTACTTCATAGTTCTCCGCTGTTTCAGTAGCTGATACAGGTATTGCTGATTGTGCGAATAGAGCTAGTACTAATAGAAATGCTAGTAACCCTGAAAACCTCTTCTTCATCAAATCATCCCTTCTTTTATGTATGTTAAATAGATCACATAATTAATGGTAATAGAATATTCAGAAATCAAACAGTGAAAATAGTTCGGGATACGAAAGGAAATTACTCGACAATATTTAGGCTTAGATGACCAGTGAAGATTATAGAAGCAGAGGTTACTAGGTACTAAGTATAGGGGTTTTACCTTTTATTTCTACTAATTATTGTATTATTGCTTGCTAGATTCAGCTATTACTCGTAAAATTGGAGTTCTTTTTTACATTGTTTCTTGTTCAATAGCAGACACTCCACTTGAAGGAATAGGTGTTTATTTCCGATATTTACTTATAAATTTGGGAATGGAAATATCAATCTATTTATTCATACAATCACTTACAATCTTGTTATATCGTTACATTAAGTTCATCTATCTAGATTATCCAGAAAATAATTTGGGGATGGGGATGGAGGACAAGGAACCTGTCCCTTTGTCTTCATTTATAGATAAAATTTTAAGTGGTTGTGGTGGACTTTGTAAGCGTTTCCAAGTATAATATAGGTATTCAGTCATTATTTTATTTTTTAAGGAGTGGTCTTAATGGAGCATCAAGAGAATGTATTTGTAGGAATGTTTTGGGGAGCATTATTAAGTTTTCCATTATGGGCTGCGTTTTTTTTATTTTTGAAGTTTCTTTTATAAGAGTGATAGCCTATTAAAATAGGAATGGAAATAAAAGCTGTTATTATAATTTCCTTGAAAACAAGTTAACCATTTTCCATTCCAATTTCCTTTTTCTATTCATCTTAAAAAGTCACCCCAAAGAGTGACTCTTCTTTACTTAGGCAATAGTCCTGCTCCTATTAACCCTGCCTTTTGATCCAATAATGCCGGCTTTAGTACGAAGTCTTCCTTCAAGCTTGGATACAAATATCCCTTTGTTTTTTCAATTAACGGCTCTACTATTAAATGCTTCGATTTCATTACACCCCCACCGATAACGATAATCTCAGGGTTAACTGTGTGAACAATATTTGCCAAGCCAATCGCTAGATAATTAATGGCTTCATCAAGAATTGCTTGCGCTTCTTTGTTGCCCTGCTCTGCCAGATGGAAGACTCCTTGTGCACCGTTTGTGATGTTCAAGCGTTCTTTGCCGATTCTGCCGATTGCGGTTCCGCTTGCTAGTCCTTCGAGCGCACCTTTGTTCAGTCCTGGGCCGTGGTAGGCGTCTGGGCTTGGGTTGACAATCATATTGCCAATCTCGCCGCAGCTTCCTTGTGCACCTGAAACAAGCTCGCCGTTTAGCACGTATCCGCCACCGATTCCCGTGCTAACGGTGATAAAGAATACACTGCTTGCGCCTTTTCCTGCACCAAGAGTTGCCTCAGCCAGTGCTGCTGCGTTTGCATCGTTTTCTAGCTTCACTGGTAGGCTGATTTTTTCTTCGAGCAGTTGGACGATCGGAATGTTTACCCAGCCTGGTAGGTTTGGTGGTTCGATAATGATTCCGTCATGTGGGTTGAGTGGGCCTGGTGAACCGATACCGATCGCTTTGATTTTATACGTAGCTTTTAGTTGGTTGATGATCTCTGCCATTTGGTTGATCACATACTGGGGTCCTTTTGCTGCTTCTGTTGGTTGGCTTTGTTCGTTGATGATTTCTCCTTGCTCGTTGAAGACGCCGATGCGCAGGTTTGTACCGCCGAGGTCGATTCCGATTGTGTGCATGGCTGTGCCTCCTTTTCCTTTATTTCTTTGTGATAAATTTGTTCTGTTACCTGTACTAGTTCATTATGTCCTAAGTTTACCTGAATGTTGGATGTATGAAAAGGATTACAAAAAGTAGTAATTTCTCTACAAAGAGGGAGATTACTTCTTTAAATGAAAAAACATCCACTGGGGATGCTTTTTTCTTCTTCTTAGTACAGTTCAGAAGGATCAATTGGCTCATATAAAGACGGATCAAAGTTTCCATCCATATTCATTAGTCGATATAGAGCATAAAAGTTGCCTTCGCCGTATGTCTGATCTTCATAGAATTGTGCATTTAGAATTTGGCCAGTTTGACTTACAAAGATGATTTCATCAAGAGCATCGTCTGTTGGATATGGATTGTAGTAAACATCTCCATCAAATGAGTCTAGGAATTCAGCCGGAAAGCCGTAGCCACCTGCGATATATGTGTGAGCAATAAAGTTCACTGTATCGTTGCCACCGTAATAAACATAAAGATCTTCATCAAACTCTGAATATGGATAAGGATAGACGTATGCTAAATATGTGCCACCTTCAAATTCATCAAGATCTTTATAAGTTGGTTGACCGAGTGTTTTGAATGTTTCATTTCTTGTTTGTGAAAGTGTTGCCCCGTTCAGCAGGATGTCTCCTGTTGCTGGGTTGTACGTTAATTTAACTGCTTCTCCATCACCTGCTGTTGTTTGGTTAAGCTTGTCATTGAACCAGTTGATGTAGGCTGTTAATTCTTGGTTTACTGATGCTGGAAGGGCTTTGTAGCCTCCTGCTTGTTTAATCGCAACAGCACGTTTTTTCAGTCTGTCTAATTTTGCATAATCACTTTTCATTTTAGTGAATTCACTATTATAGTAGGAATCTGTGATTACAGCGATTAGTCTGTATTGAGAAACCTCATAGATAACACGTTCTCTCGCTACTTTTGCCACTTTTACATATGTGTCATTTAAGTATTTGCGGTTTTTAGAGCCTGAAACTTTTCCAATTGCACGTTCAACCTTTTTAATATCAGCGCTGAATGCATCGTATTGCTCATTGATGTAATAAAGATCGCCATTGCTAATTGTTTGATTGAATGCATTTGTTTTTTGTAGTAGTTTTTTCCCTGCACCTACAGCGTTTGCATAGTTGGTGTCTGTAGCAGCACTTGATGTTGTTGGCAGGATCGATGCGGTGAATAAAGTAAGTAAAATTGCCAGAAGTATTTTCTTCATGTTCAGCCTCCGAAGTAGTAGTAAAAACCTACTATAAATGTACTATTCTAGGAGACTGTTAGTCAATTTAAACTTTAATGGTAGATGGTGGGGAACATCTTATTATATAAGCCATTTTTTTCTTGTACAGAAACCTATTAGTGCACCTGATTCCTCTAGGTTAGAAAGGGCAGAAAAAAGAAGTACCTCCATAAGAGATACTTCTTTATCGTATTATCCTATGGGAACATTTTTAAGAGGTTTGCTGAGTTTTGTTTTGCTCAGTTCTTTCGGGTTCATTCATTATGTCTGAAGCTCATTTAAGTGGGTTATATTTCATGTGAAGTCTATTAAATCAAATTGCTTTTTTAATTTAGATATTTCTCTTTCATTTTGGACGGTCTTTTCCCAAGTATGTTCATGGTCCAACTCGTTTGAAGAAATTCGACTGCTAATTTCATTGTGGTGCTTTTCATATTCCAGTCGTAATCGAGCTATATCTTCCCGTGTTCCTTTTTGGTCTTGTTTCATTCCTGATATGTCTTGTTTCATTCCTGATATGTCTTGTTTCATTTCCTTAATCTCTTGTCTCGTTTCTAGTTGTTCTCTCTTAATATCACCAACCATCCTAATCAAGTTGGCTAACATGTCCTCCATTCGCTCTAATCGTTCTTCCATTGAATTCACCTCCTTCTCAACAATATTTTACAATCTTTTTACGTGGTACGCCATTGGTTGATCGAATTTTACAAGAAATTAACAAAGACAGTTTTGTATGGTAGACTGCCCTCAACCTAGCCCTTCACCTATCTGCTAGTTGTCCTTTTATAAAATATTTCCCGAGTAATATATAACTAATCAAGTTAGCAACGTCACAAAGTCGCACCAGCCATTTGCCAAAGAAAAAATCTCAACAAATTTCGGGAATTGACAGGCACCAAAACAAATTCCGACAAAATCGGGTGGTGACTAGGCACCACCCACACAAAAACGAGCACCCTCAAAGGCGCTCGTTCTTTTTATGATGCATATACTTCTTCTTATTTGAGAAATTAAGTCTTCTATCATTTCATTAGTTGTGATATCCACTTTTGCTTCGCCTTTGTCGTAGGCGCTTAATAGAATTTGTAACAGCTCTTCTTGTTTCAGCTGATTATCCTTCATATTGTATAAGTTTCCTTTCTTTTTTTACAAATTCAGACAATACCAAATCATTATACTTTGATTCTGTGGTGCTGACAAGATGTAATTTATTTGGTTTGCCCGGAGCAAATAAAAGTTTCGAAAGCTGCTTTTCTTTTATGTCCCCGATTCTTTCTCGTACTAAACCTTTTTGATCAATTCATTATGCGTTATAATAGAAGAATTAGGTTTATTTCAATCATTTATCTGTTTAATGTAGTGCAGCTGTGCTTGGGCGCAGTTCTGCTTTAAATGAAAGGAGTCCTCTCTATGCTTGGTCGGGAACTTAGTAAAGAATTTGTACTTGGTGCCGGTGAACAGATTAAACAGTTGCTTTCTCCTCAGGATGAGCATGATCGTAATGTCGTGAAAAAAGGACTCATTTTATATCGTCAAGGTAGTATTTATAATGTGAGCACAACAAGTCACACTGTTTCTGCAAAAGTCCAGGATGTCACGAGTGTGCAGGTTGAGCTTGATTTGGATGATTTTGTGATGAGCACTTGTACGTGTCCGGCTCCATCAATATGTCGGCACCGTATTGCAGCCTTTCTATATGTATATGCAAGTGTTGACCGAGTCGGTACATTCGTTGATCTTTGGAAAGAAGAAAAACCGATCGAAGACGTGTTAAAGCATGTACAGAAGGCAAGCTCACTTTTAAAGCCTGAAAAGGAGTACGAAGATTCCTCCCTTGCAAGCTGGATTGCGTTTTTTGATCGTGAGTTTGACAGCTGGTCTGCACAGCTTTCTTCACCAAATCAGCTTTTTCAGAGTCTTTTTCATCATTATTATTCGGCACTGAAAAAGAAGGCGCCTAAGTCTCCTGAGATGAAACAGTTTTTTATCGTTCAGGCATCTGTTACGGTTTTTATAAAAATCTTGCAGCTAATTAATGAGACGAAGCCAACGGACTATATGTTACAACATATTATTTACCCTTATATTGATCAGCTTTCAGATAATGTGGCGATCGCGATTTCTGAGATGAAACGCTATGCCTTACCGTTTGCCCTTGATCCGCTGTTAGTGGACAGTGTTGAGCGCTTCCGTGAGCTGTTGTTTACGAGCAAGCAATATCAATACGAGCGCTCGAATTTGTATCAACTGCTATGGATTGAACTTTTGCGTCGCGATAAGTTTATTAATATCGAACGAGAATGGCTTGAGGAGCATCTTGAAGATGAAAAAAATCACGAGCCTTCGTTTGCGGTGGAAATGGAAACAGCACTCATGCATATGGATTTTCTACAATCACGAGATGAGAACATTTTTGAAACGATGAAAAAGCTTTCACCTTCTGCACTTCCTTTTACCTTTCATTGGGTTGAGGACATCATGAAAAAGAAAAATTGGAAGCGCATGTCTGGGTGGATGTCTTATATGATGGACAATTCAACAGAATACATAAACAGTGATCTTCCTTTTGAGGAAAAACGACAAGTTATCCGTTATATGATGCAGCTTATTAAGCAATATTCAAAAGCTACAAATGATGAAAAGCTGTTTGAACGGGCGTGCCGTAATATGCTTCCGTTAAGTTATGCGGAATATCATGATTTTCTTTTAGATAAAGAGCAGTATCGTACGTGGATCGAACTGCAGACCTTGTTAGGTTTTTCTATAGAAGAAATGGATACTTATGTGTTAAGAGATATTGAAAAAAGTGAGCCGGGTGTCCTTTTGCCTCTTTATGTTAAAACGGTTAAGCATGAAATCAGTATGAAGACCCGTGAAAATTATAAAATGGCTGTGCGCTATTTAAAGAGAATGAAGTCTCAGTACAAAAAGTTGAAGCGCGAAGAAGTTTGGGAAAATTATATTCTGCAGCTATCGGATGAACACAAACGACTACGTGCATTTCAGGAAGAATTGAAGAAAGGGAAGCTGATACATGATTAATACGATCAATATTGTACTGCATGCAGAGCAAATTGAGAACAATTCGTTTTATGTATATTGTACATCTGCGCACGACGAGCCCGCTTACAGTTGAAGAGTTTTCCCGCTACCTTTTCACCTGGCACGAGTCTTCGTTTTTCGGAACAAAATTAGAGGACATTAGCTATATCGGCTTACCTGCTGTTCAGCTCTCCGCGTGGATGATGGTCGAGCTGCTCGGAAAAGAAACGTACAATTCACTTGCGACCATTTCGTTGTCAGAAGATGCTGAGCGCCTTGCCCATGTGGCCCATACGATTTATGACATCATCTCAAATGGTGAATATGTGCCTGATTTTGAAGGCTGGAAGCAAGGTGTCACACGCTTCAAAGATGCCAGAAATGAACTTGAAGGCTTTGCGTTAGATTGGTTTTCTGCAGCTATAACTGATTTGATTGAAAATGACCTGATTCTTCATGATGCATGGGCAGATATTGTGAACGCCTATCCTGTTTTAACAACGTTTCAAGGACATTTTATTGATGAAACAGATTTTCTTGAAAAAATCGGGTGGCATCACGATGATACCCCATTTACAGTTGGTCTTCGCCTGAACGAACCAGAAACAGATACCGATGATTGGCAGCTTGAAATTCTTTTGCGTAGTAAAACGGATGAAGATGATTTGATTCATTTTCAAGGAGAGCTGCCGAGAAAGTGGAAGCCTTTCATAAGCAAAATCGAACGTGAGCAGGAGCGCTTTTCAGAGGTTGTGCCTTGGTTGAGCTTTCAAACCGGAACAACCTATGTAACCGAGGATGAGGCATGGTTGTTTTTAACCGATGCGAGTGAGACGCTTATCAATATGGGCGTGGAGATTTTACTTCCTTCATGGTGGCAGGTTGTGAAGGATTCACAGCTTATGCTCAAGGCGAAGGTGTCATCATCCCCTCGTGGACAGTCGTTTGTTGGTATGAACTCGCTGATTGATTTTAACTGGCGCTTTTCTACGAATGGCGTGGAGATGAGTGAAGAGGAATTTCACCAGCTTGTTTCCCAGCAGCGCCGACTTGTAAACTTTAGAGGGCAGTGGATTAAGCTTGATCCTGCCTTCATTAAACAAGTTCAATCGATTTTGAAAAAAGCCGATCGAGATGGCTTGCATTTGTCTGATATTCTTCATCAGGAGTTGAACGCAAGAGATCTTGAAGAAGATAGTGATGAAATCGTGGATGCGCGTGCGTTTGCTAATATTCAAATCGAATTGAATCAGCAGATGAGAGGCTTGCTTCGGAAGCTAACGGATACGGAGGAGCTGCCGTCACATACGATTCCTGAGGAGTTTCAAGGAACACTTCGTCCTTATCAGCAAAATGGTGTGGATTGGCTGTTGTTTTTACGTAGTGTTGGCTTTGGTGCTTGTCTTGCAGATGATATGGGGCTTGGAAAAACAATTCAGATGATTGCTTATTTTTCTTATGTAAAAGCTATGGAAAAGCCTGAGCATCCTGCGCTCATCATTGCGCCAACCTCAGTGCTTGGTAACTGGCAGAAGGAATTTGAAAAGTTTGCTCCACATTTGAATGTGAAGCTTCATTATGGCCCGAACCGCCCTAAAGAAGAGGGATTTTCTCCTTCGTTGCAGGCTATGACATAATCATTACTTCGTACGGATTATCACATGCTGATTTTGAGGAAGTTTCAGCTGTTAAATGGAGCACAATTTGCTTAGATGAAGCGCAGAATATTAAAAATGCCCATACAAAGCAATCGAGGGCAATCCGTAAGCTACGCGGGCAGCATCATATTGCCTTAACAGGAACACCGATGGAAAACCGCTTAACAGAGCTTTGGTCGATTTATGATTTCTTAAATCACGGCTACTTAGGCAGCTTGCATAGCTTTCATAAACGCTATGTTCTCCCGATTGAAAAAGATCGTGATGTGGAGCAAATTGAACAGCTGCAGCGTTATATTAAGCCGTTTTTATTAAGACGTACAAAACGAGATGAACAGGTTGCCTTGAATTTACCTGAGAAGCAGGAGCAGAAGGAATATATTCCTCTTTCTATTGAGCAGGCATCGTTGTATGAGCAGCTTGTGAAAGATACGTTCGAGCAAGTGAATTCATTGGCTGGTATGCAGCGTAAGGCGTTAATTTTAAAAATGCTTGGAAAGCTAAAGCAAATTTGTAATCACCCTGCTCTGTATTTGAAGGAACAGCAGCCGAAGCAGTTAGTTTCTCGTTCACATAAGATTGAAAAGCTTTTAGAGCTGACCACCTCTATCCGCGAGCAGCAGGAAAGCTGTTTGATTTTCACGCAATATATTGGCATGGGTGACATGATGAAAAAGATGCTCGAAAAAGAATTCGGTGAAAAAGTGTTGTTTTTGAACGGAAGTGTCATGAAATCAGAGCGTGACCGAATGGTTGAATCTTTTCAAAACAAGGAATTTCCGTTTTTAATTCTTTCATTGAAGGCCGGTGGAACGGGACTAAACTTAACTGCCGCCAACCATGTGATTCACTATGATCGCTGGTGGAATCCTGCGGTTGAAAATCAGGCAACAGACCGCGCCTACCGAATTGGTCAGGACCGCTTTGTTCATGTTCATAAACTCATTACGACCGGAACAATTGAAGAAAAAATAGATGAGATGCTAGAGAAAAAGCAATCTTTAAATGATGAAATTATTCAGAGTGAAAACTGGATAACAGAGCTTTCTTCTGATGAGCTTGAAGAGCTCTTTACGTTATCGATGAGCTAGGAAGGGGTTTTTCTGATGGCAACAAAGCTAAAAAGCAAGAAGAAAAATGAAGAAAAAAAGGCCCCACAGTGGCAAAAGCTTGTAACATTAATTGAAAAGAAGGTTTCGAAGTAGAGCGACAGTTTTTTAGCTGTCGTTTTTTTGTTTTTAAAGTTCGAGCTGCTTTTCAATGTAGTTTAGCTTTGTGTCGTGGATGCCTGTTTTGCCACTGAGGTATTCAATGTTTGTGTTAAATTGATGTAATTTTTTATGAGTTGCTCTAAGGTCCTCTTCGCATTTATTGAGGTGGCTTATGGATTCTTTTGCGAAGTTATTATGGTGTTCTTCTAGTGTAGCTTGTCTCTCTTTTAAATCTCTGGCTTCATTTGTTAGGTGGTTTAGTTTTTCATCGATTGCATTTAACCTTTTATCGATTTGTTCCATAAACTTTTTAAGTTGCTCTTCCATCTTTTTCACCTCCTCTTACCCTATTATATATAAAAATTGGATGATTGCTAAGCAATCATCCAATTTTTTACATATCCATTTCAACCGCATTATCGATAACCTCTTGTGGAACCTTCACTTCTTCAATTGTATTAAAATCGCTGTATTGCCCTTTCATGTTTTGCTTTATTTTCAGGGTTTCACCTTCAGCAGTAATTTCCATATCCATTAGTACATTTAAGCTAGTTGGATAGTATGTTTCTTTATCAATAAGTATTTCATACGTTACTTTATTGATTTTCATGTTATTAAACATGTCTTCACCTGCCGATAATTCTTGTGGAAATGTTTCTTTAACTGTTTCTTTTATGAAATCTGTAAATTTATCACCAGAAGCATTTAATTTAAGAATATAATTTTGCTCATCTTGCTCAAAAGTGAAATCATCAACAAACTGTTGAAGTTTTTTAATTTCTTCTGCTGGGTTTGTTTGTTGATTCGATAGCTGAATAAGCTGATCAGACATTTCCTTCGGGAATTTCATCCACTGGTTTGCAGCTGGATCTAATATATAAATTCCATCGGCAGAGATATAACTTTCAGTTGATAATGCATCTTCCGCTCCAATATCATTCATTTTCATATCCATCTTTTGATATAAAGTCATTGGCTCTGTCACGACCTTCATATCAATTACAGATTCCATATTAATGACTTCTGTTTGTCCTGGGACAGTCATTTCTTGCGTCATATCCATTTGAACGGCAAAGCTCTTCATTTCTTCCGAAGCTTCCATTGAGTTTGTCATAACCTGTTCGAGGGTTAGCTCTGATGTATTTTCTTTTTTATTTTCTTCTGTCTTTGAACTTTCATTAACTGTTGTTGCAGTCTGATTACATGCTGCAAGCATAAACACTAACATGGTTGAAAACAGTACTGATAACTTTTTTTTCAATTGGCACACTCCTTTTCCCTTTTGTATGTAATACGTGTGAGTTTCCCAGTAAGTTTCATATTTTACCAGAAATTCCAAACCAGTTGTAATGATACTCGATATAAAAAGGGAATTCACGCTACAAAATAACTAGTTTTATATAAAGGTAGAAACTCCTAGAAAAATTCCACAGCACGATATGTAAAAAATAGGCTGATCACCTCACAGCAATCAGCCTTCAAAATGTGGAATTAAGGGGATACCATTGATTCTTTCTCATGAAGGAAACGAGGGAAAATTAAGCTTCCTGCTCAACTAGTTCACGTGGCTTGCCACTCATAAAGCGAACCGAGTCAGCAACAACTTCTGTAACATATACACGAGTTTTTTCAGCATTTTCATAGCTGCGTGTTTGGAGGCGACCTGTGACTCCTACGATTGAACCTTTGCGGCAGTAGTTAGCCGTATTCTCAGCAGTTCGTCTCCACACCGTACAATTTACAAAATCTGTTTCAATTTCTCCAGCTGCATTTCGGAAACTACGGCTAACCGCAAGTGTGATGTTAGCCACCGGTGCTCCATCTGCTGTGTACCGAATTTCGGGATCTTTTGTTAATCTTCCAACCAAAATGATTTGATTGATCACTTCATTCCTCCTTTCCTCTTTTGTACAAGCTTATTGTATTCGATTGTTCAGAATTGGAAAAATGAGTAAATTTGGTTTTTTAAATGTCATTGTGCTATGAAACTATCTTTTTCTTATAAGGAAATTAGTTTTTTAAATTGGTTTTATCTCGATACAACAATATTCAACAATTTTCTAGTTTTTTTAGTACAGTTGGTCTGTGAGTCGTTGTAGGGAATTTGTTACATATGAAAAATGGTTTTCGCCAGTGAAGCTTACACTTTGAAGAATGTGTTGAAAGGATTGAGATTGAATGATTTCTTCGTGAAGAGGTGCGTCAATATAATGTTTTTCATTCTCATTCCAGGTAAAATACTGAATGGATAAGTCATTACTTTCTAATCGAAAAATAATGCGTAGAATGCTGTTCAAATTTTGCTCTAAATACCGAATATCAACTGTGGCGTGAACAGGAACCCGAAAATGATGATAGTTTGTTGTACCTATTTCTTGATCTCCTACTCTTAGTATTACTAAGTTACCATCAACATTTTCTCTAACTCTTTGTGAATCTTTTTCTAAGTAAATTGATTTCAGCCTAAATTCGACCATTTCATGACCTCTCTTCAATTAATATCACTGTAAGTATATTCCAATTCACCTTATTTCAAAATTTAACTATTTTTCATTTTTCGCTAAATTTGACGAAATATCGGGAAAAAGATAGATTCATCTCTTTCTTTCGTTGTATTTTACGTATTCTCTTAAATTAGGTCGAATTATCTATTTTTGTACAGTATTAGAACATCAATTAATATGTTCTGTATTAGAACATATCTTGTCCCTATTCTCCTTTACGATAACAGTAAGCTTGAAGAAGGGAAATGTTGGTTACATGAGAGAATTAGAGAAATTTCAAATGAATCTAAGATTTTATCGTGAACAAAATGGTTGGTCACAGGAGCAGTTGGCCGAAAAAATCAGCGTATCCCGACCAGTTATTACCCGCCTTGAAACAGGTGAGCAAGCTCCTGATCTATCTTATTTAATATCACTTAGCAATGCGTTTCAAGTGAGCATTGATCATCTGCTTGGACGCGATGAACAAACAAATGAATATCTTTATGAAATGTATGGAAAATATCAAGCTGAAGGCTCCGTCTCTCAGTTGATTGATTATTTAATAAAAAATCCTAAGTTCACGCAAAGTCTGCAAGAGCTTTTATTAGTAAAAACGAAGGATCGAAAAGAAATTGAAGCCATCATTATGACCGTCATTGAACGGGTATCAAATGTATCAAAATAGACCATCGTTTGGCTCATTCTTTAGTTTGTGATCTCTATGGTATACTAAAAGAAAACGAGCTAGCGAGGATGATATCATGAAAACGTTCAAGCTTGTCGGTCTACAAATTGAAGATACAGCAGCAATTGAAAGCAGCATAATTCCTTTGAAGGATGGTCTTGTAATTAACAAAGAAGATGGCGAAAACTCGTGGTTAATTGAAGCTTTAATTTCAAAAGAATGGTTACCTTTTTTTAATGAGCACGTAGCTCAACCAGACACACAACTGAAGGTGCTTGTTACAATCTCAAAACCAACCAATACACCTGCGCAAATATCTGCCAGTGTGAAGAACGTCACAGAATTGGATGAATCTATTTCTGTTTTGTTGGATGGACGATTGTTGGCGAGGTCGGTTTAGGACGGAGTTTGTGGTGCCTGTCACTTCCCGAAGTTTGTGGTTTTAGGTGCCTGTCACTTCCCGAATTTTTTCGAATGGCTGCACATGGTTGTGCGGCTTTTTTTGTTTTTTGAGAGTATATTTTCATATAAAAAGCCCAGAACCACACTAGGTTCTGAAATTTGAAGTTTCTTAAAATATCTTCTTACGATCTCTTTCGTCTTTTAGAATTTCAACCGCTTCTCTAAAACGTTGCGAGTGGACAATTTCGCGTTCACGTAGGAAGGCTAAACTGTCATTTAAATCAGGGTCATCAGACATGTTAATAATCCACTGGTATGTAGCACGTGCTTTTTCTTCTGCAGCGATGTCTTCGTATAGGTCGGCGATTGGATCGCCTTTTGCTTGGATGTAAGTTGCCGTGAATGGTGCACCTGCTGCGTTGTGATAGAAAAGTGCTGAGTCGTGATTCACGTAATGAGGGTCAAGGCCCGCTGCTTTTAGCTGTTCTGGTGTAGCGTCTTTTGTGAGCTTGTAAATCATTGTTGCGATCATTTCAAGGTGGGCAAATTCCTCTGTGCCGATATCGTTTAATAGGCCTACAACTTTATCTGGAATCGTATACCGTTGATTTAAATAGCGAAGTGCAGCCGCGAGCTCCCCGTCGGCACCTCCGTATTGTTCAATCAGATATTTTGCAAGTGTCGGGTTACATGTGCTTACCTTTACAGGATATTGAAGTTTTTTTTCATAAACCCACATGCTGTGATTCTCCTCTCCTGTTTATGTCGATTTTTGTCTAATCGAAGATAAATCTCCAGAATCGTAGATAAATCTCTAATAATCGAAGATAAACCCCTGATAATCGCAGATAAAACCTCTAAAATTGAAGATAAACCTCTGAATGTAAGAAAACCCCTACTTATTTAGCGATATACCGTTTAAATTAATAGCGAATCCCTGTAACTTTTCGGAACAACCTCTTAAACTTATAGCAAATCTCTGCTACATTGCTGTTGAGCCTCTAATTTGGTGAGGGCGATATGACTTCACTAGTAAGATTTCCCTCCACTACACCTGCCAAGGCCATGGAGCAGTTCCCCAGCTCCAATTTGCATCGGCAAAGCTGCCACCGTATTGGGTGAGCATGCCGAACTTGGCCTCAAAGTTTTGTCTTAACTGCTTGGAATAGGCAGCGTATTGGTTAAATTGTTGCAGGGCTTGCATGTCATTTGGATGTGTATCTAAGTATAGAGTTAGCTCGACAAGTACAAAGTCTACAGCTTGAAGCTCCTCTAGCAGCTTGTAGTACTCATCTGGTAATTGCTTGTAACTCATGGATTTGGACCTCCTTTTGCCTCATATGGATTTACGTAATCATCATACAATGCAGGCCAAAGTGTTCCCTTTTTCAGTGCAACTCTTGGGGGAAACTGTTGTAGGTTTGGTGGTTGAAAACCCATATATAAATGAGGAGGTGTTGAATAAAATTTCACACCAATTGGACGACAAGGATCAAAACGACTATGGAACGGATGATAGGTTTTCATATACGTAAGATGCTGTTGGTATGGAGCATTCATGTCTTTCATCTCTAACACACCTCTTTTTTCCTATGGAACCATCATTCCATATTAATCTAGAAAACTCTATTCATTTCATCCTATTCGGTTGGAGATACTAATTATGATTACTATTTTTAAACAATTAAAAAAGGCCAACATCATTGTGTTAGCCCTTTACATATTATTGATTTTCGTCTTCGTTATTGTTGCCTTCTTCCATCATATCATTAGCTTCGTCGGTACCTTCTTCTAACATGTTCTCGCCTTCGTTAGCGCCTTCTTCCATCATGTCGCCGCCTTCTTCAAGGCCTTCTTCTACGTTTTCACCTGCATCTTCAAGTGGTTGCTCTGTATCCATTTCACCATTTTCTTCTGTTGGTGTATTTTCTGGTGGTGCTGGATCTTCGTCATCTGCAGTACAACCTGTTACGATCATTGCTGCTAATAAAGAACCTGATAAAGTTAATAGCCATTTTTTTCTCATCATAATTGCTCCTTTCTATTTTGACCTTTTAGCTTTTGAATCCGGTCTTTGATTATGTTTCCCATTTCGTTTATTTTCATTCTTACGTTTCATGAAAATTGATCGGCCGATATGCTTTATATAGACAAGTTTCTAGCGAATGAAACCTTCCCAATGCAAAAAGAGCCAAACGACCTATCTGGTCATTTGACTCTTATGACTTCTTACTCTTCTGATTTTTTCTCACCTAAAGCAAACATAATTTCTGTTTCACATGCTACTTCGCCGTCAACTGTTGCGATAGCCTTTCCTTTTCCAAGTGAACCACGTAAACGGGTGATCTCAACTTCAAGTCTGAGTTGATCACCAGGTACAACTTGCTTTTTAAAACGGCAGTTATCAATACCAGCAAAAAACGCTAGTCTACCGCGGTTTTCTTCCTTTTTCAAAATTGCCACTGCACCAACTTGTGCGAGTGCTTCTACAATTAATACGCCGGGCATGACCGGGTAATCTGGGAAATGACCGTTAAAAAATTCTTCATTCGCTGATACGTTTTTGATTCCAACTGCACGTGTTCCTTCTTCGACCTCGAGCACGCGGTCCACAAGTAAAAATGGGTAACGGTGTGGAATGATGCTCTTGATTTCATTACTATCTAGCATATGTATAAGCTCCTTTTTAAGAAAATCATCACTATGTATATGTACGACAAAAGGAAGGCTTTCACCTTCCTTTTATCAAGTATATCCCGAGCTTTATTCTTTTTCAACCAAGTCAATGATGTGCTGCCAAGTGGACTTTTCAAGGGCATCCTTTGGTTCGCCACTACCAATGACTCCGTAGCCGACAATAAGTCCAGCGATTGTGCTTACAACCATAAGAATTAAAACAAGCAGAACCCTCACCCAAATAGGGAGTAATCGAACTCGAACAATCACCTTTTGGCGACCTTCTTCATGAATCTCTTGTTCTTTTTTAGACTTTTTAGCCTTCTTCACTTCTTCTCGACTGATCGGTTTCGTCGTTTCTTTAGCTACCAATAGACTAAACTCCTATCTTACGCCGTTTATTAATCCCAGCATTTGGTCACCAAGTGTAACCGATTTTGCATTCATCTGATAAGAACGCTGTGAGATTAATAAATCGGTCATTTCCTTGGATAAGTCAACATTGGACATTTCAAGTGCCCCTTGCTCCATTGCAACATCGCCGCGAAGATCACCTTCTAGAAATGTTAATACTTCATTTAATGGAATATCACCTAAATCTTTTAATCCATAACG
Organism: Metabacillus endolithicus; assembly: GCF_023078335.1. GTDB lineage: Bacteria > Bacillota > Bacilli > Bacillales > Bacillaceae > Metabacillus > Metabacillus endolithicus. The sequence goes on from NZ_CP095550.1 coordinate 2,306,556, forward strand.
GTTGTTTCCGTTTTGAATTAACATTTGCGGACGATCTACTTGGACAACACCGAGCTGAAATTCTTGTGGTGCTTCTGTTTGGTCATTTTGAACGGTAGAAATCGTCCCGTCATTAGAAATAACGATTTTTTGGAAATCATCATTAAAACGAATCTGATTTTGATTTTCATCAAGAACAGGACTTCCATCAGAAGCTGTTAACAATAATTGATTTGTTCCATCATTTGTTGGTGATAAGTATAATGCACCATCTCTTGTATAATTAATCTCCCCGTTTACGTCAATTTGTAGAAATTGATTTGGAAGAGTAAAGGCAATATCAAGCTCTCTGCTCGTTTGCTTAATGTTTCCTTGTGTAAAAACAAGGCTGCTGTTAAGCATAGCTCCTGTTCCCTGTCTAATTCCTAATTCTCTGCCAAAACGTTGCTCTGCAATTTCCTCAGCAGCGTTTGGCTGGTTATTGAATTGTTGACGTACCAGCTCAGAGAAAGAAGTTTCTGTTCTTTTATAGCTTTGTGTATCAATATTCGCCATGTTGTGCCCGATTTGATCAAGCTGCTTTTGAAGCTGATTCATCGTATTCGTCGCTGTTATCATTGAGCGTAGCATTTACTAGTACCCCCTATTATATGCGGCCAATTTCGTTCGCAGCCTTGTCCATACTTTTATCATAAGCTTGTAATACCTTTTGATTCGCTTCAAACGAACGGTACGCTGTCATCATATCTGTATAAGTACGTCCAACATCTACTGTTGAAGTTTCTAAATAATTTTGTCTTAGATTATATTGAATGTTATCGTTGTTTACAGCAGTTGGCAGTTCTTCATTATTGAAGGTACGGAATAAACCATTACCTTCTTTTACAAGGTTACGAACATCCGCTTCAAAACGAACATCAATTTGTGCTACGAATTCTCCATCCGCAATTACTTCACCATCAGGCGTTACTTGGAATTCGCTAGATTGAATGGAGATTGGCTGGCCTGTTGTAGATAGTACTGGATTTCCTCCAGAAGTCAGGATTCCGTTATTATCTAGTGTAAAGTGACCGTTACGAGTATAGCGCTCTTCACCTGCTTGATTTTGAACGGCAAAAAACAAAGCGCCTTTCACATTCGTTTCTGCATTTAATGGTATGATTTCCTCTAAAAGCGCTACATCCGTGTACAAACCAGTTTCTTTAAGACCGCCTTGCGAAAAAGTACTTTGTAATTCTTGAACGTAAGCACCTGTGTTAATCGAACCAATCGGTGTGATTTGACCAAAGCTTGAACCGTTTGTTGTTGGTACTGATTTATTTTCCATTCTATTTAAAAGCATTTCAGGAAATGCGCGGACACTTGCTTGATCCGCTTTATAACCAGCTGTATTGGCATTTGCCATATTATTTGAAAGCATTTCAGTACGTCTTTGCTGCGCAAGCATTCCTGCTGTTGCTGTATATAAACCTCTTAACATCTGTACACCCACCTTAGTCACATAGTTGTTACCGTACAAATGAATTCTTTTCGACAGAATTCCCTATCATTTATTATAAAGGACATTGGCAGTTTTCTCATTACATTTTTTCATAAATTACCTGTTATATTTTAGGGGAAAATAATGATAGGAACCCACTCCTATATCTTTTTACCGGACAAGCCCTTATACTTAAGAAAAATCTGAAAAAGGCAAACTTGTTGAAAAACAAGGACGCAAAGCTATGGGCCTACCCAATGTTCAACATTGCAAGGCTGCCAAGCTGCCAGGCTCCTTTTTGAGCCATGGGGGCTATTGAAAAGGAGAGGCTAATGATGAAAATGAAGGTTGTAGTTCTGACATTACTATTCTTACTAGGATCTCAACTAGGAGGTCTAGCTTTGAATCATAAAGCACAAGCTGAGGGTGTGTCACCTGGCTATTCAACATGGCTCTGGGATACGAGTAAAATTGTAAATGGCCGTGAAGCGACATTACAGTTTTTAGAAGCAAAGCAAGTATCACACGTGTTTTTGCAGATTGACCGTAGTATTGATGTTACCTATTATCACACTTTTATTAGAGAAGCTGCGAAGCTAGGTATGGATGTTTACGCGTTAGATGGTGCACCTAACTGGGGTGCTAACAATAAAGCATTTTTGAACTTTATAAATTGGGTCAGTGGTTATCAAAATGGCGCTGCTGCTGGTGAAAAGTTCGCCGGAATTCACCTTGATATTGAGCCTTATTTAACAGAGCAATGGACAACAAACTATGGTGCTGCTGTTCTTAAATACCAAGGAGCAATTTTAGCTGCCGCTAATACTGCATCAGCACTAGACATTAGTCTTGCCGTCGATATTCCGTTTTGGTTTGATGAAATGAACTTCCGTAATAAGCACGGAAAAGGAAACCTAGCCGAATGGGCGATGAAAAATACAGACGAAGTGACCATCATGGCCTACCGCGACAAAGCCGTTGGCCCGAATGGCATTATTGAATTAGTGAAATATGAAATGAATTTGGCTGCGTCGCTAAATAAAGATGTGACAATCGCAGTTGAGACGATGAATCTTGGTAGTAGTGACGGATTTTTAACGTTCTTTGAAGAAGGTCAAGCAGAAATGAATAATCAGCTGGGGCTTGTTTTAGAGCAATATCAGGGTTATTCAAGTTTTGGTGGGTTCGCTGTGCATCATGTTGGTAGTTGGATGGAGTTGGAATAGAGGATTAGGATTGGAGTTGGGTTTGGGCGTGAATTTACTTGGTGAATTCATGCTTTTTTTATGGAGTTTTATAATGGGGGCGTGGATTTTTGGGGTGGGCTTTATTAATAGGTATGATTAAGACTAATTTGCTCATATTTTGCTCTTGGTTTGGTCTTCATGACCGCGATGAGACCATCTTCCTCTTGTTTTGCTCTTGGATTGGTCTTCATGGACGCGATGATGACGTTCTTCCTCTTGTTTTACTCTTGGATTGGTCTTCATGGACGCGATGATGACCATCTTCCTCTTGTTTTACTCTTGGTTTGGTCTTCATGGCCGCGATGATGACCATCTTCCTCTTGTTCTACTCTTGGATTGGTCTTAATGGCAACGATGATAACCATCTTCCTCTTGTTCTACTCTTGGTTTGGTCTTCATGGCAACGATGATGACTATCTTCCTCTTGTCTTACTCTTGGTTTGGTCTTCATGACCAAAATGATGACCCTCTTTCTCTATTTCCACTCCCTGATTGGTCTTCATAACTTGGATGAAAACCATCTTCTTCTTTTTTAGCTCTTGGATTGGTCTTCATAACTAATGAACGACACTACACTCACCCCCGCTCCTAACCAATCATCATCCCCCAATATAAATATTTCCACCCAACCTACCCCAGCAAAAAAGCCTCATAAGACTAACAATATAAACAAGACAAAAAAAGAGCCTGTACACACAGGCTCAAAAGCTTAGTTATCCGAATTTTTTGCGTGGAAGTTTGTCCATGTTGTCAAGCATAATTCCTGTTCCGATTGCAACACAATCCATTGGTGATTCCGCAACTAGTACAGGTACTTTTAGTTCTTCTGCTAGTAGCTGATCAAGACCGTTTAGAAGGGCTCCGCCACCTGTTAAGATCACGCCGCGGTCGATAATGTCGGCTGATAGTTCTGGAGGAGTACGTTCTAATACACTCTTAGCAGCTTGTACAATCGCAGCAACTGGTTCACGAAGTGCTGATTCTACTTCGGTTGAATTGACTGTAATTGTGCGAGGTAAACCTGTCACCATATCACGTCCACGAATGTTAATTTCTTCATAACGTGCGCCTGGGAATACCGTTGCAACATTGATTTTAATTTCTTCGGCTGTACGTTCACCGATTAGAAGCTTGTACTCTCTTTTAATATATTGCAGGATTTCATTATCAAACTTGTCCCCTGCCATTTTAATAGAAGAGGCGGTGACAATATCGCCCATTGATAACACAGCGACATCAGTTGTACCACCGCCTATATCTACTACCATGTTTCCGTAAGGTTGGAAGATGTCCATACCGGCACCAATGGCCGCTACTTTTGGTTCTTCCTCAAGGAATACATTTTTTCCACCGCTTTTTTCAGCAGCTTCTTTAATGGCTTTTTGCTCAACAGATGTAATATTCGTTGGGCAGCAAATTAACATGCGTGGCTTTGAAAATAATCCTTTTACATTTAACTTATTGATAAAATGCTTTAACATTGCTTCTGTTACTTCAAAATCTGCGATGACGCCATCTTTTAATGGGCGAATGGCAACAATATTCCCAGGAGTACGTCCTACCATACGTCTTGCTTCTTCACCAACGGCAAGAACCTTTCCGGAATTCTTGTCTAACGCAACAACGGAAGGTTCATTCAGAACAATTCCTTTACCCTTAACATGAATCAGTACATTTGCCGTACCAAGATCTATACCAATATCCCTCGCGAACATTCTATCTATATCCTCCTTGCAAATCTCATTCCCGTGATTAGTTTAACCTAATTAAATATTGTATCATAAAATCGCAAAAATAGTATGATTTTGTAAAATAATTTCAAGTATTTATGTAGGAATATGTCGATTATGAAAGATGTAGATAGAATGTGCTTATTTCACTGGTTCTTCTTCTAAAATCTCGTCCTTCTTGTACTTAAGCTTCGTTGCCTCTCCACCACGCAAATGTCTAATTGATTTATGGTAATCAAGTATCTCCTTTACCTCATTCGCAAGATCAGGGTTAATTTCAGGTAACCTTTCTGTTAAATCCTTATGGACGGTACTTTTGGAAACTCCAAACTCCTTCGCAATAACGCGAACTGTTTTCTTTGTCTCCACGATATACTTCCCAATCTTGATTGTGCGTTCTTTGATGTAATCGTGCACACCACTCTACCTCCCTAATATGGATGTTAGAAGTGTGAAATGAGACTCGCATACAAAAGTCACTTTGGCTGAATTTCTCTTAGATGATCGTATGATGTCTCTATTACAGCGATTATAAATTACACTCACGATCCCTCACCTCAAACACTCTCTTTGAATAGGTTTGTAAACATTTTATTAGCTTGGATTAAGATATATGCAAGAAAACTCAAGTGGGACAAGGGATTCTTTAAATTTTTTTCAAAAACACCCGTTTAGGACAGGAAATCTGAGGGTTTGGAGGTTGTTTTTTTAATCTGATCTTTTTCCGAGGTGAAAGGAAATAGTGGCTGGGTGAATTATTTCCCGAGAAATTTGTCGATGTTTGAGAGTAAGCGCGAGGTATAAGAAAAACACACTCTAATAGTGTATTAGGGAAGTCAGTGGATTATTTCTATTTTTGGAGATTTTTTTGTTTGATGGATGAAAGATTGGTAGTGCGTAGCGGTGGTGCTTTTGATACCTTTTAGGGGCCCTGTTACATTATTGTTTATGTGACTACCCCTCTATATCATATATCACTCTATCACTGCTCTATAGCTCTTGAGTGGTGCCTAGCAGCATCATGCGATCACAAGATGTGCAAATGTGGAACACTATTGTGAAACAAGAAATTTCGGGGAGTGACAGGCACCAAAAAACCCGAACCAACTTCTGATTCGGGCGTGTGAAACACTATGTGAAACAAGAAAACTCGGGAAGTGACAGGCACCACCAAAACTCCGCAGAGCCGGTACCTCTCTAGTCCATCCAGACCTCCCCATCTTTGTACGTCATCTGCTCAGGGTAGCGTAGGTTGAGTACTTCTTCTTGTGCTTTGATGGATGGTGCTTTGGTTGAGAGTGATACGATTACGTTTGTTAGGATGGCTGCTGTGGCGCCGAAGATTCCTGCGCCGGTGTCGATGATGCCTGCGATGGTGAAGCCACCGTATTTGCTGGCAAAGATGTAGATGAGTGTGACGGCAAGACCGACAACCATTCCTGAGATGACACCTGGTGTGTTAGAGCGTTTCCACCATACTCCAATTAAGAGAGCTGGGAAGAAGGTTCCTGATGCGAGAGCGAAGGCCCAAGCAACAATTTGCGTGATAGCTCCTGGTGGGTTTAAGGCGATAATACCAGCGAATAAAGTTGCAATAACAATGGACCAACGTGCAACTGCTAAACGGTTCTTTTCTGATGCGTTTGGCTTCATGACACGATAGTAAATGTCGTGTGCAAACGAAGACGAGATTGCAATCATCAGTCCACCAGCTGTTGAAAGAGCAGCTGCCATAGCGCCGGCTGCGACTAAGCCGATAACGAACATTCCTAGGTTCGCAATTTCCGGTGTTGCCATAACGACAATATCATTTGAAATGATCAGTTCATTCCATTGAAGAATACCATCTCCGTTGCCATCTGCAAGCTGGAGCTTTCCAGTATTAACCCATGATGTTGTCCATGCCGGTAATTCAGATAGCTTTTGTCCTGCTACTTGTGTCATTAAAATAAAGCGGGAAAATGCTGCGTATGCCGGAGCAGATAAATATAAAAGTCCGATAAACAAAATTGCCCATGCTCCTGACCATCTCGCTGCTTTCATTGTTGAAACGGTATAGAATCGAACGATTACGTGTGGAAGACCAGCTGTTCCTGCCATTAATGTGAACATAAGGGCTAAGAACTGCCACTTCGTACCGTTTGTAAATGGCGCAAAATATTCAGAGATACCTAGTTGACGATCTAGCTCACCCATTTCCTCTACAATTTTCCCGTAGGATAACCATGGTGCTGGGTTTCCTGTGATTTGTAAAGACATGAAAATAACCGGGATCAAGTACGCAATAATTAAAATGATATACTGTGCCACTTGAGTCCAAGTGATTCCTTTCATCCCTCCAAAGGCAGCGTAGAAGGCAATAAGAACAACCCCAATCATCGTTCCTATTTTTGCATCGATTTCAAAAAGTCGCCCGATCACGACCCCTGAACCGGAAAGCTGACCGATTGAGTACGTGAAGCTGATGATGATCGTACAAATGGCGGCAATAACACGTGCGGTGTGGGAATTGTATCGGTCACCAATGAACTCTGGTACCGTGTATCGACCGTATTTTCTTAGCTGTGGTGCTAATAAGAATGTAAGAAGCAAATAGCCCCTGTCCACCCCATAATATATGCCAATCCATCATAGCCAAGTAACATAATTGTACCGGCAAGCCCGATGAAGGATGCAGCACTCATCCAGTCGGCACCGATGGCCATTCCGTTAAAAATCGGTGGGACTCCGCGGCCTGCTACATAGAAGTCAGATGTTTGCTTTGCTGTGTTGTAAACAGCAATTCCGATATATAAAGCGAATGTTAATAGAATAATTGTGAGAGATACTAAAAATTGAGCGTCCAACTTATTTCCCCCTTTGTGAATGAGCACTCCCCTTGCTGCTCATTTCCCAGTGCATAATTTATATGATCCCCTTTTATAAATGTTTGTTTTTAATGATCTAACGTTTTACCAGCACTAAGCTGTTCATTTTTACTTTCGTCAATCCCATATTTTCGATCGATTGAGTCACTAACCTTTGCGTTAATAAACAATAAAAGAATAAAGACGACAACTGCCCCTTGAGCACCCATAAAATAGTGGAACGGGAAGCCGTTAATGGTGAATCCACTAAAGAACTCAGCAAATAACACAACACCAAACGAGGAAAGTGCCCCGATGATTAAATAAATCACAATATTTCTTGTGCGCTCCTTGAAATAAGCATCAGCTACTTTTTTATCAATCTTTTTCATGCAGCCACCTCCGATTAAGATAAGCTAAAAATAAATTTGATTGTGTCTAAAAACGATGCAGGTACAAGTGCAATTTGAACAATGAAGTAGAGTAGTAGTGTTAAGACCGGGATGAGTAAAAACTGAGGTTTTCGTTTTCGTAAACATAAGAACAAACTAAATCCAGTTAAGGCAAGAATAAATAGTAATGTGAACACTATAAGCAACCCTCCTATTTGTAAGCGTTATCATTCAACAGTTATTATTATGAATGTTTTCATACTGACCGGTCAATACAAAATAAGGAAATTGAGATATCTTTCTCTCGACATTTTTCGTAATTTTTAGAATTTTTAAATGAACACTGTGAAATAATGGTTTCAAATTACCTATAAAATTTGTTACCTTTAAAGTATGAAAAAAATCATGATTACTATTTGTTTTGCCGTGTATATAGGAATCCTATTTTATCTTCTATTTTTTTCCGCTTATCGAAAATCGGTTGAAGGGGCCGTATCTTATAACTTCATTCCTTTTCAAACAATTGGGCAGTATTTTTATTCTTTTGACGGACTAGCTTTGACAGATCAGTTTATAGGAAACATGCTGGCTTTTGCTCCGTTTGGCTTTTTGTTGCCTATCATTTTCGTCATGACTTTTACAAGAGTATTGGGGTATTCTTTCTTACTTTCTTTGTCTGTGGAGTTAGCTCAGTTCTTCTTTCGGGTTGGGGCGTTTGATGTGGATGATCTTATTTTAAATGTTGCAGGTGGAGGCATTGGTTTTTTAGGATATATCGTAATAAAAAAATCGAGGTTGATCTCTAGTTAATTTTGAGTTCAACCCCGTATAGACGGCTATCCTTATGAATTTAATGTGCTATTTGAAGCTTCAGGTTGAGTTGATTCCTCGCTACCTTCAGTTTCTCCTTTTTCAGCGTCTTTTTTATCTGATTCTGGAGCTTTTTCTTCTTCAGACTTTTCATCGTCTTTTGCTGGTGTTTCTTCACCTTCACCTGCTGGAGCTTCTTCGCTAGCTTCTTCTTCAGTTGCTGGCGCTTCTTCACTCACTTCTTCTTCTGTTGCAGGTTCTTCAGTTGTTTCTTCTTCAACAGCTTCTACAGACGTTACCGGCTTGTCCATATAAGTTAGAGGGTTAACAGCTTTTCCAGCTTTACGAACCTCGAAGTGTACGTGGTTGCCATCTTCTTCATTGTAAAGATTTGTACCAGACTTACCAAGTAGTTCGTTTTGCTCGACTTTATCACCAGCTTGAACACTTACTTCTGCTAATGATTGATAAACTGTTACCACATCGTTTTCATGCTCAATTTCTACTACATAACCTAGAATTGGATCTTTTTCAGCTTTTGTTACTGTACCACTTAGTGATGCAACAACATCAAATTGCTTTTGATCTTCTCTTGCTAGGTCGATTCCTTTGTTCATTCTATACGTATTGTTATAGAATACAAGAGCTGCTTCTTGATCTTCTGTTGAAGCATTTTCATCATAAAACTTTTTCACAACTGTTACAGCATCTGGATCAATTGCTGGCATTGCAAAGTTTTCTTTTGTTGCGTTAACTTCAACTGCCTCAGGCTGATTGTCTGTTAATGCAAGATCTTCTGTATTGTTGCCATTTAAATCTTCTGCTACATCATTGCTGATGCTTTGATACCATAATACTGCCGTAAGGATAACTGCTGCACTCATTAGGTAAATTGCCGGAAATACCCAACGTTTTCTGAAAAATTGTTGAACTTTGTTTTGAGAAGTACGTTTCTTTTCTTCCTCTCTCATTCTATCATCACCTCAGAAATCAGTTTGAACAGATTTTCTGAATTATATACACATCTTCAAAAAAATTTTTTTAAACTTTAGTATGTGTCTTGTTTATAATTATATGTATGGAATGTGAAAGTTTTTTAACTAAAGGAGTTTATGTATATGAAGAAAGTCATCTTCACCCTGTTACCTCTACTATATATGGCGCTGATCTGGACGCTCTCAAGCTTCCCAGCGGATGCTATTGTGAACACACCATTTTCGTTTGATACGCTTTTAAAAGAATCGTTGCATCTTATTGAATTTGCCATTCTCTATTGGTTAATTGCCTTTGCGTTCATGGCTCATGGACGTTGGACAGAGCGTACGAGCTGGATTGCAGCCGCTATTGCTATTTTATACGGCTAACAGATGAGATTCATCAGTCGTTTGTTCCAGCAAGGTCAGCTACTGTGATTGATTTTGTGAAGGATACAATTGGAGTGCTAGTTTCCTATTATATTGCGAAGAGAAAGTTTTTTAAAAAGTAAAAAGGAGCAGAATCTGCTCCTTTATTGTTTTGCTGTATATTTATTTAAGAAAGGCTCGGCTTCCGATACCTTTGTTCCATTATAATAATAAGCAACAATATCTTGATATGTTTTTCCTGATTCAGCCATAAAGTTTGCTCCGTATTGACTCATACCAACACCGTGACCATAGCCTTTCGTTTCGATTACAACGGAGTCGCCTTTAATTTCCCATGTAAAGTCTGCTGATTTTAATTCCAGCTTATCCCTCACATCTGTACCGGTAAATTCTTTCCCATCTATCTCAACTTTAGCTACGCGTTTCCCAGGTGTTAGCTCGGTAACTTTCCCAATTGTTCCGCTTGATGTATTAAGATTTACCCCTAATAGTTTTTCAAACTGAGATATTGCAATGATTTTTTTCTCATAAAACTTCGGTGATTTTTCATCCCATGTGCTTTCTACACTTTTTAAATAAGGAATCGGCTCCTGCCAAACGGCTTCAGAGTTTTCCGTGTATCCATTACTAGTGGAGAAAAAGCTGGCATCAATCGGCTGATTATCATATGTAAGAATTTGACCTTGAGTTGCTGCTACAGCCTCTGTTATTTTTTCCATTTTTCGTGCGTAATCATCTCCCCAAGCTGCTTTTAGCTCTTCGGGGGTCTTATATACCTGATGCATGACCGTATCTGTTACAACAGCATTCCCTTCTGGAACACCTAATTTTTTGCCACTCATCAATTGCTTTGTAATATATGTTCTTGCGGCAAGTGCTTGTGCCTTTAATGCCTCTTTTTCAAATTCAGCTGGCATCTCAGAAGCCACAACACCTATCACATACTCCTCTAACGGAACGTTTTCCACGACCTTCGCTTGACTTCTATATACTGGCACATCCAACGGTGATTCACCTAAAACGGGAACTTCGCTTTTGCTAACCGTTATTTCCTCACCTAATTTGCCTTTTGATTGCTCCATAAACGGTGTAACGAGAAGAGTTGGAATCAGAAGAATAATGAAAAATAACCCTCCAAGTGCAAAGAGAACTGGTTTAACTTGTTTCATGTTTACCTCCAATAAATAGGTTGAGTAGAATGTCTATAGTTCATCTTATGGTCGTGGACAAGCAATTATGACTGGAAAAAGTGGGGACAGCTTTAATATTTTGTAGGGGTGGACAAGGGTTGGAGGGGATTGAGACAGAAGCTTCCTTACAATACCTGTTCTTGTCTTGATTGGCGCTGGATCGAGACAGGATTTAATCTTCTTTACCTTTTCTTGTCCCGATTGGCACTGAATCGAGACAGGTTCTACTCTCCTTCATCTACTCTTGTCTCGATTGGCGCTGGATCGAGACAGGTTCTACTCTCCTTCACCTACTCTTGTCCCGATTGACGCTGGATCGAGACAGGATCTTCTCTCCTTCACCTTTTCTTGTCTCAATTGGCGCTGGATCGAGACAGGATCTTCTCTCCTTCACCTTTTCTTGTCTCGATTGGCGCTGGATCGAGACAGGATCTTCTCTCCTTCACCTACTCTTGTCTCAATTGGAGCTGGATCGAGACAGGATTTAATCTTCTTCACCTTTTCTTGTCTCGATTGGCGCTGAATCGAGACAGGATTTAATCTTCTTCACCTTTTCTTGTCCCGATTGGCTCTGGATCGAGACAGGATTTAATCTTCTTCACCTTTTCTTGTCTCGATTGGCGCTGGATCGAGACAGGATCTTCTCTCCTTCATCTTTTCTTGTCTCGATTGGCGCTGGATCGAGACAGGATCTACTCCCCTTCACCTTTTCTTGTCTCGATTGGCGCTGGATCGAGACAGGATCTTCTCTCCTTCAACTTTTCTTGTCTCGATTGGCGCTGGATCGAGACAAGATCTTCTCTCCTTCACCTACTCTTGTCCCGATTGGCGCTGGATCGAGACAGGATCTTCTCTCCTTCACCTACTCTTGTCCCGATTGGCCCTGGATCGAGACAGGTTCTTCTCTCCTTCACCTACTCTTGTCTTGATTGGCGCTGGATCGAGACAGGATCTTCTCTCCTTCACCTACTCTTGTCTTGATTGGCGCTGGATCGAGACAGGTTCTTCTCTCCTTCACCTACTCTTGTCTTGATTGGCGCTGGATCGAGACAGGTTCTTCTCTCCTTCACCTACTCTTGTCCCGATTGGCGCTGGATCGAGACAGGATCTTCTCTCCTTCACCTACTCTTGTCCCGATTGGCGCTGGATCGAGACAGGTTCTTCTCTCCTTCACCTACTCGTCTCGATTGGCGTTGGATTGAGACAGGATCTTCTCTCCTTCACCTTTTCTTGTCCCGATTGGCACTGAATCGAGACAGGTTCTTCTCTCCTTCATCTACTCTTGTCTCGATTGGCGCTGGATCGAGACAGGTTCTTCTCTCCTTCACCTACTCTTGTCCCGATTGGCGCTGAATCGAGACAGGATCTTCTCTCCTTCACCTTTTCTTGTCTCGATTGGCGCTGGATCGAGACAGGATCTTCTCTCCTTCACCTTTTCATGTCTCGATTGGATCTGTATCGGGACACGCTCTCTACTCCTTCACATATCCTCGTCTCGATTCTCTCTTGATCGAAACATAATCACCACTCCTGCACCTAATCTTATCCCAATTCCCACTGCATCGAACCACAATACAGCCTCCTACCCCAATCCTTGTCCCAATCATCAACCCACCAAATTAAAACCTATCTCCCAAAACCACTTGTAATCCTATAAAATCTCTTTCACTTACTTTTCACCAAAGTTTTATAAAATTGCACGTATAATCTTCAACAAATAAAGGTATTCTAGTAAAGTCGTAAAAAGAATTAATTTCTTTACATATTTGTGAATGTTATGCGTACTTATAAAAATAAAAGGAGCAGGGCGCCATTGCTGACTCCTGCTCCTTTTATGAAGGCATATTAATCTGATGATACAGCTGCTTGCTGATCAGATTTTGTTGTGATTTCTTCTTTTACACGTTCGATATCTGCGCCGATTGATGCAAGCTTTTCGTGGAAGTTTACATAGCCACGATCTAGGTGTTTTAGTTCAGTGACACGTGTATGGCCTTCTGCACATAATCCAGCTAGAATTAGTGCCGCACCAGCACGTAGGTCAGTTGCTGCTACCTCTGCACCTTGTAGCTTTACAGGTCCATTGATGATAACAGAACGTCCCTCTATTTTGATATCTCCATTCATACGACGGAATTCTTCCACGTGCATGAAGCGATTTTCGAAAACTGTTTCTGTGATCATGCTAGTTCCGTTTGCGCATAGTAACAATGCCATCATTTGCGATTGCATATCTGTTGGGAAACCTGGGTGTGGCATTGTTTTTAAGTCTACAGATTTTAATTTCTCAGGTCCGATGACACGTAAACCTTCTTGTTCTTCAACAATTTTAACGCCCATCTCTTCCATTTTTGCAACAAGAGATGTTAAATGCTCTGGAATTGCTCCTTTTACAAGAACGTCTCCGCCTGTGATTGCTGCAGCTACCATAAACGTACCTGCTTCAATACGGTCAGGAATGATTGAGTGGTTAATACCTTTTAGAGTTTCCACACCTTCAATACGGATTGTTCCTGTACCGGCGCCGCGGATTTTACCACCCATAGCATTGATATAGTTCGCTAAGTCAACGATTTCAGGTTCTTTTGCTACGTTTTCTAGTACCGTTGTTCCCTCTGCTAAAGCAGCTGCCATGATGATGTTTTCTGTTGCACCAACACTTGGGAAATCAAGGTAAACTTTAGCACCTTTTAGTCTTCCATTTACTTCTGCTTCAATAAAGCCGTTACCAACTTTAATCGAAGCTCCCATTGCTTCAAAGCCTTTTAGATGCTGATCAATTGGACGTGAGCCAATTGCGCAGCCGCCAGGTAATGCAACACGTGCATGACCATTACGTGCTAGAAGTGCTCCCATGACAAGTACAGAGGCACGCATCTTTCTTACATATTCAAATGGTGCTTCCGTTGATAGCTCTTTTGATGCATCTACAATCACTTGATTATTTTCAAAATGGACATCTGCGCCTAAATGGCGAAGAACTTCATTAATTGTATACACATCGGAGAGCGTAGGCACATTACTTATGATACTTTTATCTTCACTTGCTAATAATGATGCAGCGATAACTGGTAGAACGGCATTTTTTGCTCCTTCAACTTGCACAGTACCGTTTAACCTACGACCGCCGCGGACGATGATTTTTTCCAAAGTATTCCCCTCCGCGTCCCAATTTCTCTATATTAATATTCAGACGTAATGATTGGTGTTCCTATAACGACCGTAGTTTTACCGCCCAATCCGTCAGTTCTTAATGCAATTTGTATGTTCATGTTGTTTTCATCTGTTGGAATGTAATCTTCCCATATAGGGGTTTTAGCCGATACCGAGAGAAAATCTGGTTCCTGCAGTTGTTCTACCGGTTTCGCCTCAAATTCTTTTAACAAGTTTTTTGATTTTTGATTCAAAACACCTTCCATATTATCATTAATGATTCCTGCCATACAAGCAAAAATTGTAGGTTTTTCATGAAAGATGTCGAAAGCATTTGTTTGGAAGTAGTCGTTGATGTTGTTCCAATTTTTTTGTGAGTTTACACCCTTAACCTCATAAAGGATATACGATTGTGATTGATTGTTTGTGAGGGTGTTTAAAATCTGAAGCTTTTCTGTCACATTTTTCTCTCTATTGTTAAAAACACCAATCGCTTTATAAACGTTATCGTCCTCTGAGAACGTCCAATTAAATTGACGGTATTGGTCTGTCATTTGTTTCACTTCATCGATTGATTGATTGCTGACAACCTGTTTAGCATATAAAGACCATTCTTTGATGTCAATATCTTGATGTTCCATACCTTTAGCAATTTGAAGTAATTTCGATTGACGTTCAGTTGCTCCAATGTGATTTGCCAAGAAACTAAAAAGTATTGACAACATTAAAACCATAATTCCTATCCCTTTATATCTCATACACGGCCACTTCCTCTCCTTAGTAACATTGTTACCGGATAAAAAGTGTCCATACGTGGAAAAAGTCGTCAATAATAGACAATTCTGTCAAACGATCAATATGTACCTATTTCCCGTTTAAGACCAGCTATAAACCAACGTTTTCTTTTAAAAAAGTGATGGAAGTTGTTGTGACCATAATAAATAATCAAGGAAAAAATTACTTACTAATGATCCAATGCTAATGGTTAATAATATAAGAAGTACCTTCGCTTGAATGACTTTGCCCGCTTTTATCCATTTTTCAATGTTTAACGCTTGTAAGGCCCACCAAGTTACTGCGATGAAAGCTAGGTGTACAACCATACTTATTAAGGCCAGTTGTCCATAGTCGGGCATGCTTCACCCCTCCAATAATCCATTTACAGGGATTATTTTTTATTTTGCAAAAAAACACAGAGCAATATAAATCATACCTGTTTTCCTGCTAAAAACAACCTCAAAATGACCTATATTAGCTAAAAAATCAATCTTTTTTTCTTGATGTGATATATACCCTTGAATAGTATATTGACCTTTCCATGTAACATGATTGATTTTTTCTTTTAATAAAAATTTAACGTATTCTGTCTTTACTTTTACAAAAAACACGCTAAGGCCGATTTAGAAACTGCAGGCCAAAAAAGGCTCACCTTTCTATTTTACTACCTTTTATCATCCACTTACTTCCTCATTTATGAAAAAATTGTTACAGATTTTCCAAGCCATTTTCTGTGTTATACTTCAGAAGCAGCAGATTCTGCTGAGACATATATAGGTTTCAACAGGGAGAAGGGGGCAGAACATGCAATTAAATTTTGAAAACAACCACGATACCATCCAAGAGTATGCTTCAACATTACCTTTCTTTGATAATCTTTACGCCGCGAAGGCTTTTTATTACGAACATCGCGAAGAACATCTTAAGCTGTTAAATGAAATGGCAAAAGAGTATGATGTTCTTCTTGATTATTCGCCTAAAAGTCTCATTACTTTAGAGGAATTATATTTTCAATTAATTCGAAATAACTATTTATTTGACATACAAATAACAATTGAAGAGTTTGAAACATGCATGAGCTTTTATTTATGTGAGGTATTAGTCACACATCATGATGGAGCTGCTGAGTGGATTGTCGAAGAATATCCTTATGCAGATCAAAAATATGTAATGGGCATCCGTTATGGACGTTTTCATCAATACTTTGAAAATCTGTTTCCTCATTTCTATCTTTCACATAAAGATGCTAGTCAACAAGTCTTGTTTAAGCGATATACGCGAATGAGTATGAAAAGTAAGTAATCGCTAGGTAGAACCCGGTCACAAAAACGCAGAATTCACTCAAAAAACTCAATACAACCAAAAAGGATGGTGCCCGAGGCACCATCCTTTTTAAAATTTCGTTACGTTTAAACGATTGATTGCACGTTGTAGTGCAAGCTCAGCGCGTTTAAAATCGATATTGTCTGTTTTTTGATTTAGACGTTCTTCAGCACGTTTTTTAGCTGCTTGTGCACGAGCTGTATCAATATGCTCTGCTGTTTCAGCTGCTTGAGCTAAAATTGTTACCTTGTCAGGTCGTACTTCGATAAAGCCGCCAGTCACAGCAACTAATTCAGTGCTGCTCCCTTTCTTTAGGCGAACTGCTCCAATTTGTAATGGAGCAACCATAGGAATATGTCCTGGTAAAATACCAAGTTCACCACTTTGAGCTTTTACACTCACCATCTCTACGTCTGCATCGTAAACTGGGCCATCGGGAGTAACGACATTGACTAATACTGTCTTCATACTCATACCCTCCTAGGTCCCAAAATTAGGCTTCTACACCCATTTGTTTTGCATTTTCAATAACTTCTTCAATACGTCCAACTAGACGGAACGCATCTTCTGGAAGGTGATCGTACTTACCTTCTAGAATCTCTTTGAACCCGTGAACTGTTTCTTTAACAGGAACATATGAACCAGGTTGGCCAGTGAACTGCTCGGCAACGTGGAAGTTTTGAGATAAGAAGAATTGAACACGACGAGCACGTGCAACTGTTAATTTATCTTCTTCAGAAAGCTCATCCATACCTAGGATTGCAATGATATCTTGAAGCTCTTTGTAACGTTGTAACGTTTGTTGTACTTGACGAGCTACAGCGTAATGCTCTTCTCCAACGATTTCAGGTGATAATGCACGTGAAGTTGAAGCAAGAGGATCCACCGCTGGATAGATACCCATCTCAGATAATTTACGCTCTAAGTTCGTTGTTGCATCTAAGTGAGCGAAAGTTGTTGCCGGAGCCGGATCCGTGTAGTCATCGGCTGGAACGTAAATCGCTTGAATTGATGTAACAGAACCTACGTTAGTAGATGTGATACGCTCTTGTAATTGACCCATTTCTGTAGCCAATGTTGGTTGGTAACCAACGGCAGATGGCATACGTCCAAGTAGGGCAGAAACCTCTGAACCTGCTTGAGTGAAACGGAAGATGTTATCCATGAAGAATAGAACGTCTTGTCCTTGATCATCACGGAAGAATTCAGCCATTGTAAGACCAGTTAAGGCAACACGCATACGTGCACCAGGTGGCTCATTCATTTGACCGAATACCATTGCTGTTTTCTTGATAACGCCTGAGTCAGTCATCTCGTGGTAAAGGTCATTTCCTTCACGAGTACGCTCACCTACACCAGCGAATACAGAGATACCGCCGTGCTCTTGAGCGATGTTATTGATTAACTCCTGGATTAATACAGTTTTCCCTACACCGGCACCACCGAATAGACCGATTTTACCACCCTTTATGTAAGGTGCTAATAAGTCTACTACTTTAATTCCAGTTTCAAGAATTTCAACCTCAGTTGAAAGTTGATCAAACTTAGGAGCAGCTCTGTGAATAGGATCACGACGTGCTTCTGCAGCGATCGGCTCATCTAAGTCAATGTTTTGACCTAATACGTTGAATACACGACCTAATGTAACATCACCAACAGGAACAGAAATTGGTGCACCAGTGTCTGTAACCTCCACTCCACGTACAAGACCGTCAGTTGTAGACATCGCAACTGTACGAACAGTATCGTCACCTAAATGTAGGGCAACTTCTAATGTAAGGTCGATAGCGACTTCGTTATCATTCGCTTCTGTTTTAATTGTAAGGGCATTATAAATGTCTGGTAGTTGACCGCTCTGGAACTTTACGTCAACAACCGGACCCAAAATTTGAGTAATGCGTCCTTTATTCATCGTTTTCCCTCCTATCTTGCGTAAAAAAGCATTGTAGAATAGTCCGAACCTATTCTAATGCGGCCGCTCCACCAACGATCTCGGTAATTTCTTGTGTGATCGCAGCTTGACGTGCACGGTTGTATGTTAAAGTAAGTCCATTGATAAGTTCTTTTGCATTATCAGTCGCATTCTTCATTGCTGTCATACGAGCTGCGTGCTCAGAAGCCTTACTATCAAGTAGTGCTCCGTAGATGAGACTTTCAGCATATTGTGGTAACAGCACTTCAAGAATTTCTTCTTGATTTGGTTCGAATTCATAAGAAGTTAAACCTTTGCTTGAAGAAATGTCGGATAGTGGAAGAAGCTTCTTTTCCGTAACATCTTGTTGAATGGCACTAACAAAGTGGTTGTAATACATGTATAGTTCGTCATATGAACCGTCTGCGAACATGTTAACTGCACCACTTGCAATGTCCTTAATGCTAGCAAAAGATGTTTCATCACCGATACCCGTAATTTCAGAAATAACGTTCATACCACGCTTTTTAAAGAAATCACGACCCATTTTACCGATTGCAATAATGACGAATTCATCATTTGACTTGTGACGTTTTTGAATAGATTGGTATACAGCACGTAATACACTGCTGTTAAAAGCGCCTGCTAATCCACGGTCTGATGTGATCACCAGGTAACCCGTTTTCTTAACTGGTCTTTTTTCTAGCATTGGATGACTTACGTCTGTGCTACCGTTTGCGATGCTTGCAACAACCTCCTGGATTTTCTCCATATAAGGTCCAAATGCCTTTGCATTGTTTTCTGCACGGTTAAGCTTTGCAGCTGAAACCATCTCCATCGCTTTTGTAATCTGACTCGTCTTTTTAGTAGACGTAATTCTTGATTTTATGTCGCGTAATGATGCCAAAGGTTCTCACCACCTTTTTAAAAAATCATCTATTAACAGTCTGAGTGAAAGCCTGCACGAGCCTTCACTCACGAATTATTATTGTTCAGAAGGAGCAAAAGTCTTTTTGAATCCTTCAATCGCTGCTTTTAGAGCGTCATCTTTTGGAAGTCCGCCAGTTGTACGGATTTCGTCAAGAAGATTTTTATGATTTTGTTCTGTGTATGCATGGAACTCATCTTCAAAACGAGTGATATCTACTACTGGGATATCATCAAGGAATCCACGAGTTAATGCATAAAGAATCATAACTTGTTTTTCAACTTTTAATGGTTTGTTTAAACCTTGTTTTAATACTTCAACAGTACGAGCACCACGGTTAAGTTTTGCTTGTGTTGCTTTATCAAGGTCAGAACCGAATTGAGCGAATGCTTCAAGCTCACGGTATGAAGCAAGGTCAAGACGTAATGTACCAGCAACCTTCTTCATCGCTTTAATTTGTGCTGAACCACCAACACGAGATACAGATAAACCTGCGTTAATCGCTGGACGTACGCCAGAGAAGAACAGGTCAGACTGAAGGAAGATTTGTCCGTCAGTGATTGAGATAACGTTTGTTGGGATATAAGCAGAAACGTCACCAGCTTGTGTCTCGATGAATGGTAATGCAGTTAAAGAACCTGCGCCTTTTGCATCACTTAATTTTGCTGCACGCTCTAACAAACGTGAATGTAGGTAGAAAACGTCACCAGGATATGCTTCACGGCCTGGAGGACGACGTAGTAATAATGAAAGCTCACGGTATGCCGAAGCTTGTTTTGTAAGGTCATCATATACTACAAGAACGTGCTTGCCATTGTACATGAATTCCTCACCCATTGTTACCCCAGCATAAGGTGCTAAGAATAACATTGGAGCTGGTTGTGATGCAGAAGCTGTTACAACGATTGTGTAATCTAATGCACCGTGTTTACGTAAAGTTTCAACAACTCCACGAACAGTTGATTCTTTTTGACCAATTGCAACGTAGATACATACCATATCTTGATCTTTTTGGTTCAAGATTGTATCGATTGCTACAGCCGTTTTACCTGTTTGACGGTCACCGATAATTAACTCACGTTGACCACGACCGATTGGTACAAGAGCGTCAATCGCTTTGATACCAGTTTGAAGTGGCTCATGAACTGATTTACGATCCATAACACCAGGTGCTGGACTTTCGATTGGTCTTGTTTTTGTTGTTTCAATCGGACCTAGACCATCTACAGGCTGTCCTAATGAGTTAACAACACGACCGATTAATGCTTCACCTACAGGAACCTCCATGATGCGTCCTGTACGACGAACTTCGTCACCTTCACGGATATCTGTGTAAGGTCCTAAAATAATAATACCAACGTTATTTTCCTCAAGGTTCTGAGCCATACCCATAACGCCGTTTGCGAATTCTACAAGCTCTCCAGCCATGACATTGTCGAGGCCATGAGCACGAGCGATACCGTCCCCAACTTGGATTACAGTACCAACATCGCTTACTTTAATATCAGACTGATAGTTTTCGATTTGCTTTTTTATAAGCGCACTAATTTCTTCAGCTTTGATGCTCATGAGTTTCACCCCTATCTACAATCTGTTTGCGACCAATTGTCGCTCTATACGTTCAAGCTTACCGCTAACACTTCCATCATAAATACGATTGCCGATTCGTAGCTTAACGCCACCAATTAGTTTAGCATCCACAACGTTTTGTAAACGAAGTGAATTCTTGCCAATCTTTTTCGCAAAAGAAGTTGAAATAGCAGACAGTTCAGTATCTGATAATGGACGAACAGAGTATACGATTGCATCCTCTGTACCGCGCTCTTCATTTGCACTTTGTACGAAGTGGTTAACAATTTCCGTTACAACATCTACACGATGACGATCAACTAGTAAGTAAAGCGTATTAACAACCTGTTGTGAAAGGCTTCCAAATGCTTCTTTTACGATTGATTTTTTCGCTTCATTTGTAACTTTTGGATGGTTTAGTACATCTATAAGTTCTTGATTCGTTGTAAAAACTTCTTTTACAACGAGCAATTCGTTTTCGATTTGATCAATAACATTTTGTTCTTTTGCAAGTTGAAAAAGAGCTACCGCATAACGTTTTGCAACGATTCCATTACTCATCGACCTTCGCCTACCTCATTGATGTAGTCGTTAATCAATTTTTCTTGTTCTTGTTCGTTCAACTCTTTTTCGATTACTTTAGAAGCAATAAGTACTGATAATGATGCAACCTGTTCGCGTAACGCAGCAACAGCATTTTCTTTTTCTTGCCCGATTTCTTTTAGAGCCGAGTCTTTTAGACGTCCAGCTTCAGAACGAGCTGCTTGGATAATCTCTTCTTTTTGTTGCTCACCAAGCTTTTTCGCATTTTCCACTAGAGCTTGAGCTTCTTGACGCGCTTGTTTTAATAACTCACGTTGCTCTTCAACTAGTTTCTGTGCTTCTTTATTTCTATCTTCAGAACTATTAATTTCATTTGCAATATGCTCTTCACGTTGCTTCATAATGCCCATAACTGGTCCGAATGCATACTTACCAAGTAATCCAAGAAGGATTAAGAACATTAAAAGCTGAAATATGATATCACCTGTGTTAAGGCCGCCTGTAGACGCACCTAAAGCAAGATCAAAAGTTAACATTGCTCGGTTTCACTCCCTTCAAGAGTTCCATGATGGGTTGATAGATTACGGCTTCCAATGAACTTCTTATTTCCGCGTCAGCTCCATCGTCAGCATCCTCAACGTACGGTCGTACGCTCCGGTGCTTCCTCAGTCGCTTCCTTGAACTAATCGTTCCTCGAAACCCTTTTATTCTATACATAGGTTTAAAGTAAACTAAGTTTTTCAATAACTAGTTAAATTATTTGTGCATAAAGGAATGGCGAAGGTTCGCTTTGAATGATCTTCGCCATATGAATTCTTTTAACTTATCGAATTATTGACCCATTACGATGAATGCGATAACTACCGCGATGATTGGAATCGCCTCTACTAATGCTACCCCGATGAACATTGTTGTTTGAAGAGTTCCACGAGCTTCAGGTTGACGTGCAATCCCCTCTACTGTACGAGATACGATAAGACCGTTACCAATACCAGCACCTAGTGCCGCTAAACCAATTGCAATTGCAGCTGCTAATAAACCCATTGTTTAATTTCCTCCTTTAATGTATGAAAAAATAATAGTACTTTAAATTTCGTTCAAAAAATTGAACATATATTGATTAATGGTCATGACTCACTTTGTGTGCCATATAAACCATCGTTAACATAGTGAAGATAAATGCCTGGATTGCACCGACAAAGATACTAAATCCTTGCCATACTAGCATTGGTATTGCAGCTACAAGAGAGCCGATAATACCACTTCCAAAACTTTCAGCATAACCGCTTGTTGCTAGACTAACAAGCAAGCCTAATAAAATCTCACCTGCAAAGATATTCCCGTAAAGACGAAGACCAAGCGTTAATGTGTTGGCAAATTCCTCAATAATCTTTAATGGGAACATAAATGGCATCGGTTTAAAAAAGTCCTTACCATATTCAGATGCACCTTTCATCTTGATTCCATAGTAGTGTGTTAACGCTACTACTAGAATTGCAAGAGTTAATGTAATGGCAGGATCTGCTGTTGGTGATTTCCACCATAAATCGTGACCCACAACAATTGCGAAAGGTAAGCCGAGCATATTTGCTACGAATACATACATTAATAATGTCATACCTAACGTTAAGAAACGTCCGCCTGTTTGCCAATCCATCGTACTGCCGATAATATTTTTCACAAAATCGACAATCCATTCAACAAAGTTTTGCATCCCTGTTGGTTTCATTGCTAAATTACGTGTTGCCGCAAATGCAATGAGAAAAACGATTAAACTAGCAATCGTAATCATTAAAACGTTGGATAAATTAAAATTTAGACCTAAAAACTCTACCACAGGAGCTTCGTGACCCAATAGATTCACCTCTCTTCCCAGCTAAGCGCGTGAATGTTGAATTACATAATCTATCATAATAACGATATACATCGTCATTAATCCAAAAATAACACTAATCAAATCAAAATACTCGGGAAACTTTATCGCAAAAAAAACTGCGACCCCGGCTGCTGCCATTCGTGAAGTTGTCCCTAACGAACCCGCTTTCCTACCTTCAGTTAATGCGTCATCAAACTGCTTATGCTTTCTCACCATGATCCAGAGATTGTATAGTGTGATGCATGTTCCCAATATTAATCCTAGGAAAACAGACTGATATTCCGTGAATCCCCAACCTAAAACGTAAATGGCCAGTAGATAAAATATGTATTTTCGATATCTGCGAAACATCAGATGCATATCAAACATGAATTCTTTATTCTCCTGAGAAATAGTGGTTGACTAACTTTAGCATGGCGTATACACCTGCAGCTAGTCCTAGCAGAAGGCCTATGATTAAAAACAACGGTTCTGTTTTAAAATAATCATCTACCCACTTCCCAGCAAAAATACCAATTAAAATGGAGCCAACTAATTGGGAAAGGATAGCTGACATGAGGCCCATCGCGTGTAACGGATGGCGTTTTTTTTGTCGCATTTTATAAATCCTCACTGTAGATTTATAACGGAATAAGGGGTTATTTACGGGTCTTTGTCAGAATTGTAAACCTTATCATTATACCCTCGTTTAGCATACAATAGCGTATATGTGATGTCAATGTGTTTAAAGTTAAAATGTTCACAATCTTATCGAATCATCACAAATCGTTCACAATTACCCTCAATACCCCCCTTGACTAGGTACATCCACTTAATTATTCACCAAGTAAAATATCTGTTTCTATCAAGTCCTCTTTCCCACTTTTATTTGCAAAGATGACTCCTTTATAGTTTCCTTCAGGTATATCAAGGTCTTTTATCTTCACTTCTTTTTCAACTAACCCACGGGGAGCATCATGCAGCCAATCTAAATAGCCAACAAATGCCAAAGTATCCTGATCGTATAAAGCAATCCCGACTTCATCCGCACCACCCGGTAAGTACATCCGGTATTTATAAACCCCAGGCTTATCACTATAAGCAAATTCAAAGCCCATAATTCTCGGATAATTCGGCTCATCCACAACATACGCATAAGGAACTTCAATATCATTTCCATCTTGCTCTATTGTTATCCATCCTTGATGAATACCTGGCTTTAGCCTGCTTGGAGTAAGGTCCAGACTTATTTCAACTTGTTTTTTCTCACCAGGTTTGATGTTTGTGGTTTTTGGCAGCTTCCACCTGACTCCGGGTTGATTTTTTGGCATATCAAATGCGATATGCTCTTCTTCTCTAGATTGATTATCAATTGTAATTGTTACTGTTTTCTTCGTTCGTGGATGATTTGTATCATATTGTCCAAACGTTAATGAACCAGGATATACAAGAACGTCTGCCTCAACAGCTTCCTTTATATTAATTCTTCCAGCGCCTTGTTCATTTGGTTTTAACACATTTTCATTAGCATCTGTTAATTTGGTTGCTGTGTTCATCAAGGCTGCTTTAATTTGCTCTGGATTCCAATCTGGGTGGGCCTGTTTGATTAAAGCGCATGCTCCCGCCACATGTGGCGCCGCCATGCTCGTTCCGTGTAAGGCTAAATAACCATCTGGAACTGTGCTTTCAATTGCTACTCCCGGTGCGACAACATCTGGTTTTATCGCCCACGTACTTGTAACAGGACCTCGCGAGCTAAAATCAGCAAGCTGGTCTTCTTCTTTCTTATACTCTGTTCGTATACTAGGATGCTGCTTCAGCTGCTTTCTAATCGCCGCCCCATCTTCTTTCGATATGGAGGCAACCGGTATATCGAGCGGTATCTCCAATGCCCCTGCAAAGTTTCCTTTTACATTATTAGAAATGAGCACCGCTTTAGCTCCTTGTTCTTTTGCATTTAGCACTTTTTCGGTAAAAGAGATTTTCCCTCTTTCCACTAAAACTATTTTTCCTCTCACGGAATCTTTCATATCTTTTTTATAACCTAAGGCTGCATCAACAATCTCGTCTAACCCTTTTAATTGCCACGGCTCCGCTCCTTGCAATGAGTGAATGGTGATCTCTCCTTTTATTCCGCCCACTTTTAGATAAGGCATATGTAGCGGAGGTGAAGACGCACCAACAGAGATCGCTTTTGAAGATGTTCCTGGAGAACCTACTGTCCAAAGGCCAGGACCTGAATTTCCGCTAGAAGTAACTGCAACAATTCCTGCTTCAACAGCTCGATCAAGCGCCAAACTTGTCGGCCAATCCGGACCATTCACATTGTTACCTAGCGATAAGTTGATAATATCTACTTTATCTTTTATCGCTCGATCAATTGCAGCAATCACTTGATCAGATGTTCCTATACCACCGGGTCCGAGCGCGCGATAAGCCACAATTTCTGCTTCCGGCGCCACACCTTTCAGTTTTCCATTAGCGGCAATAATTCCTGCTACATGTGTCCCATGAATTGTTTCACTTCCGTCCTGAGCCATTGTTTCCATCGGATCTTGGTCACCATCTATGACATCAAAGCCACCAAGATAACTTCTTCTTAAATCAGGATGATGATAATCAACACCCGTATCAATCACAGCAACCTTTATTCCCTCACCAGTTAAGCGATGCTCACTTCGATCAAATAAGCCTCTCACATCTTCACCACCGATGAACGGAACACTTTCATCAATCTGTGATGCATAAGAAACGACAGAACTAGAATGAATAACGGCCCGATCTTTTTTCAAGTTCAAGATGTCATCGGTACGACCTTCAATTGAAAAGCCATAAAAAACATGCTGATAGGTTTGGTTGATCGTTAGTCGAGAGAAGCTTTCTATCTTTTTTTGGAAAGAATGAAAATCCTCTTTTTTGACGATTACCATCACTTTTTGAATTTCTTCTTGTGTTTTATTTGGAAGTGGAGGCCTGTTTGGAAAGGTTTCTCCAATTGCCATGTTAGGAAAACAAATTGTTGTCACAAGCATGATGTAAAGTACTTTTTTTATTCCCATCTTGTTCCACCTCCTTTATAGTTTGTTCGCTCAAGGAAAAAACATGTACAAAAAAAGGCCAGAATCTAACAACTGTGTTAGATCTGACCTTTTCTTCCTTCTATTTTGTTCCGTATAGACGGTCTCCAGCATCACCTAAGCCTGGAACGATATACCCGTGATCGTTTAACTTTTCATCTAAAGCCGCAATAAAGATATCAACATCAGGATGAGCTTTTTTTACAATTTCTACACCTTCTGGAGCAGCAATTAAGCACATGAATTTGATATTTTTTGCACCGCGTTTTTTCAAGCTGTTAATGGCTTCCACTGCTGAACCACCTGTTGCAAGCATTGGATCGACAACGATAAAATCACGCTCTTCTACATCAGAAGGAAGCTTTGCATAGTATTCAACCGGCTGTAATGTTTCAGGATCACGATACAACCCGATATGACCTACCTTTGCAGCAGGAATCAGTTTTAAAATTCCATCAACCATACCTAATCCCGCACGAAGGATCGGAATGATACCAAGCTTTTTCCCAGCAAGTACTTTTGACTTAGCTGTTGTTACAGGAGTTTCAACATCCACCTCTGTTAGTGGAAGATCTCTTGTAATTTCAAACGCCATTAAGCTTGCTACTTCATCAACAAGCTCACGAAATTCTTTTGTTCCAGTTTTCGCATCGCGAATGTATGTAAGTTTATGTTGAATTAATGGATGATCAAACACGTATACTTTCCCCATCAAATCATCTCCTTTTCTTTGACACTTCAATAGATTTTACAGAAAAAAAAGCATAGTTTCAAGCGAGTTCGTCTTATTTCTACATATATTGAAAAAACATGTTAGAACTTAGAGGAAAACCCTCTGTCTTTGTCGAAAATTTCAATATATAAGGTTTATCGTTAGTTTAGAAAGGCTGATGATCATGAAAACATACCAGGACCACCATAAGGCCTATACGATCTCATTTATTTATACTTTGGTACCGTTACTTTTGTTATACCTCATTCAATATGAATTTCAAACTTTTTATGATCCTAAAAATCATTTAAGCATACACTTAATTCTTGAAATGTATAGCGTGTTTATCTCGTTCATTATTTTTGTTTTTGGATGGAAGGCTTTTGGTCATAATCCACCTACTACCTTGCTATTTGTGCCCTTTGTGTTTTTAGCTGTCGGCTATTTTGATTTTATGCACACACTAACATATTCTGATATGCCACCATTATTTGTTGAGAGTTCAATAAATAAGACCGCTTGGTTTTGGGTCGTAGCCCGAGCAATCGAATCCATTTCCTTGGCAATATTATTTTTTTATGATGAGAAAACTGTAAGGAACCTTAACAGAAAATTGATCCTATTAGGTACGCTTATTTTTCTTGCATTACTAACTGTTTTGGTTTATACCTTTGGACCTCAGGCTCCATATTTAATCATTGAAGGAACCGGACCAACACCTTTTAAAAATGTACTTGAATATGTTTTTAACGGCTTGCATTTCCTCTCATTTATTTTAGTTTTACGCAAATTAAAACATGAGAAAACAGATTCAAACATCTATTTAATATTTGCTTTTGTTCTTTTAATAATAGGCGGATTTCAAATTACGTTATATCAAAGCGTACATGATTTAGTAAATATTATTGGACATGTTTACAAAGCAATTGCCTATACCTTTATTTACCGGGCATTTTTCTATTCTAATCTTCACTTAACTTTTATACATAAAGAAAAGGCGGAGAAGAACCTGGCCGTTACACAAGGAATATTAGAATCATTTTTCACACACACCCCTGACAGTATTGCTCTTTGTGATCAAAATGGTCATGTTGTTAAAGTTAACAAAGGCTTTGAAAAGCTTACTAAATTAAGATCTGAACAAGTTCTAGGAACACCACTTTCAAAAACGTTTCCACTATTTGAACAGGAATTGAATGTTCTAGTTAAGGAAGTGTTACAAGGGAACAGAATTATTGATTATGAAATTGGAGCAAAACCTCCTAGTTCAATTAGAGTAAACTTTACGATATACCCTATTTATTTTGATGAGTATATTCATTTTGCTGCTATAGCAAGGGATATAACTGAGGAAAGAGTCGCTAAAGAAAAGCTTAAGCAAGTCGAAGAAGAGTTAAAAGAAATGATACAAGAGCATCAAGGAGTTTTTGTTAAATTTAAAAAGATTGATGATTATTTTACAATTACTCTTTGCCACGGAGAGCTTCTAAATGATATGGGAATCTCAAGTGATATTGTTGGCTTTACCTTATATCCCGGCAGTTGTGGTCATCTTGGCACAACAATCTATTCAAATTTACAAAAAGCATGGGAAGGAAACGAAAGAACCTTTGAGTTTGAAAGACATACAGGTATTTATGCCGTAACCCTGAAACCGATTCTTCGTCATTTTGAAGTACAGGAAATTATCGGCTCCTGTATAGACATTACAAAATTAAAGAAAACCGAAGATCTTCTAAGAAAATCAGAAAAGCTCGCTGTAGTTGGAGAGATGGCAGCTGGTATTGCCCATGAAATCAGGAATCCACTAACAACCTTAAAGGGTTTTACCCAAATCTTAGGTAAGGATGCCCAAGAGAGAGAGAAGCAATTTGTTGATCTTATGCTTTCAGAGTTAAGCCGGATCGAACTAATTACTAATGATTTTATGATTCTTGCAAAGCCACAAGCAATTAAATATCAAGAACATGATTTAAGAAAGATTGTTCATCATGTCTTAGCCATTATTGAGCCTCAAGCAATCTTAAACAATATAGAGATTATTAGCAGAAATACGTCTGAGGAAGAAATTCTCATCATATGTGATGAAAACCAGTTAAAACAAGTCTTTATTAATTTAATAAAAAATGCAATAGAATCAATGCCAGCCGGCGGTCAGCTCGATGTGTCAGTGGAACTATCTCACAACGGATATGTTACCATCAACATAAAAGACACTGGCTGCGGCATTCCAGAACATGTGATCACCCGACTAGGGGAACCTTTTTACACATTAAAAGAAAAAGGCACAGGATTAGGTCTAATGGTAAGCTTCCGTATTATCGAGGCACATAAAGGGAAAATTGAATTTAGTAGTAAAGAAAATGCCGGTACAAAGGTTGAAATTAAGTTACCGTTGAAATCAGTATAAAAAGAGAGACCAACTTCACCTTCGAAGTTGGTCTCTTTCTTTTTATAAGTTACGGTATAAAGGGAACTTGCTTGTTAAGTTTTCAACGCGTTGTTTTGCTTCAGCAAGCTTCGCTTCATCTTCGTGATTTTTTAATGCAAATGCAATAATGCTTCCGATCTCATCCATTTCTTCTAAACCAAAGCCACGGCTTGTTACAGCAGCAGTTCCGATACGGATACCACTTGTTACGAATGGGCTTTCTGTTTCAAATGGAATTGTGTTTTTATTAACAGTAACTCCGATTTCATCTAATACGTGCTCAGCCACTTTACCAGTTAACTGAAGAGAACGAACATCTACTAATAGTAAGTGGTTATCAGTACCACCAGATACAAGTGTTAAACCTTCTGATTGAAGCTTTTCTGCTAAACGTTTTGCGTTATCAATGATGTTTTGAGCGTATGTTTTAAAGCTATCTTGAAGAGTTTCACCAAATGATACAGCTTTTGCAGCAATAACATGCATAAGCGGTCCACCTTGGATACCAGGGAAGATTGATTTATCAATTTTCTTACCGAACTCTTCTTTACAAAGAATCATCCCACCACGTGGTCCACGAAGTGTTTTGTGAGTAGTTGTTGTAACGAAATCTGCGTATGGCACTGGGTTTTCATGAAGTCCTGCAGCAACAAGTCCAGCGATATGAGCCATATCCACCATGAAGTAAGCACCCACTTCATCAGCGATTTCACGGAATTTTTTGAAGTCGATTGCTCTTGGGTATGCACTTGCACCAGCAACGATTAACTTTGGCTTGTGAAGTCTAGCTTTTTCTAACACATCTTCATAGTTGATGCGGTGAGTTTCTTCGTCAACACCATACTCAACGAAGTTATATTGCACACCACTGAAGTTAACAGGCTTACCATGTGTTAAGTGACCACCGTGAGATAAGTTCATTCCAAGAACTGTATCACCATGCTCTAAAATTGTGAAATAAACACCCATGTTTGCTTGTGCACCAGAGTGAGGCTGAACGTTTACATACTCAGCTCCGAAGATTTCTTTCGCACGGTCTCTCGCGATATCTTCAACAACGTCCACATGCTCACAACCACCATAATAACGACGACCTGGATAACCTTCTGCATATTTGTTTGTAAGTACAGATCCTTGAGCTTCCATTACTGCTTCACTAACAAAGTTTTCAGAGGCAATAAGTTCAATCTTAGTTTCTTGACGAGTACGTTCTAACTGAATGGCTTCAAATACTTTTGCATCTTGTTCTGGTAAATGTTTCATTCGTTCGTATCTCCCTTCATTTAAAAAACGGTTGGTATTGGTTTTTCATCGAACTCTTTCACAACGTATAATTCCATCTATATTTTACACGCTAATGCGTTGGAATGTAAAAGATTTTCTGAAATAATTGTGAAGTTTTTCGGATTTCGTGTCAAACTTTGTGTTAAAGGCGAATATTCTTTGCAGGTGGTAGCGGAAATATTCGGTTGACTACCATTCACTTGTTTATAATATACAACCTATTGTCGTTACTTTTTCTCACAATGTCAACCATAATAATAGAATATTTTGAGACTTCTTAAAAAATGTTGAATGGTAACCGTTTGCAGGGGTTGTTGACGGTTTTAGTATGGCTTGGGGCGGGGAGATTACGCTGATGAATTAAATGTTTTATAACTTAAGGTAGTATGATTGAGATCTATAGTATGTTACCGGATGGGGATTAGATTTGGATTGGATTGGGAAGTTGTGGGCTTGGTAGTTACGTGTATTGGAGTGTTGTGTGAGTGTATGATATTGATATAGAAAATTTTGGCGAAGAAACTATAGTGAGATGGATTTTGCTTGGTGGATCAGGGCTTGTTCCTGTTCTCGCTGGATCGAGAAATGATTTTACTTGTCTGACCTGTTTTTGTCCCGATTCTCGTGCTATCGGGACAAAACTTAACTCTCCATACCGGTTCTTGTCCCGATTCTCGCGATATCGGGACAAAACTTGACTCTCCATACCGGTTCTTGTCCCGATTCTCGCGATATCGGGACAAAACTTGACTCTCCATACCGGTTCTTGTCCCGATTCTCGCGATATCGGGACAAAACTTGACTCTCCATACCGGTTCTTGTCCCGATTCTCGTGTTATCGGATCACCACTTGACTTTCCATACCCGTTCTTGTCCCGATTCTCGCTCTATCGGGACACTACTTGACTCTCCATACGGTTCTTGTCCCGATTCTCGTGCTATCGGGACAAAACTTGATTCTCCATACCCGTTCTTGTCCCGATTCTCCCTTACTCAAACATAGTTTTGCTTTTAAGGGTTTATGTTCGTATCCTAATTCACACTTCAGCCCAAGACCTGTCCAAATACCGCGACTGAAACAATACACGAATCATTGAGTGCCCCTAACCCTGTTCGGATGCGTATGCACGAGAATTCAAAGTTCCGCTCATCTCCTCTCTAATTTTGCGCAAAAAGAAAAAGAACCAACCAAAGTTAGTTCCTTTTTAACGACAAGATTGATTTTCTGTTGTGCTTTCATAAACAGCCCGTACTCCACCGATTAGTTTTGGACGGGTTTTGGCCATTGTCACATGGGCAGAGCCGATTTCCGTTATTTTGCTACGAAGTGGGACGGCAACATGTTTTAAGTGCATTCCGATGAAGGTGTCGCCGATGTCGACTCCAGCATCCGCTTTGATAAATTCCACCACAACCGGGTTTTGCATGTGCTGATAGGCATAGGTGGCCATTGCGCCACCTGCTTTTCTCACAGGAACAACGGAGACTTCTTCAAAGCCCTTTGCTCTGGCTACCTCTTTTTCCACAACTAGTGCGCGGTTTAGGTGCTCACAGCATTGAAAGGCTAGGTGCACACCTGTTGTTTGGTGGAGGGTATGGAATGTTTCATAAATTATTTCGGCTACTTCTTCTGTGCCGGCCGTACCGATTTTTTCACCGATTACTTCACTTGTGCTGCAGCCTACTACAAGGAGATTGCCTGCACTAAGCTCAGCCTGATTTGTTAAGTCCTTTAGTAACTCAGATAAATCTTGCTTCCATTTTTGAAGATTTGTCATGAATTTACGACTTCCTTTTAGTTTTGATTCTCTTCGTATTGAGTGATCTTGCCTACGCGTGTTGCATGACGCCCACCTTGATAGTCTGTTGTTAGCCAGATTTTAGCGATATCTCGTGCTAAGCCAGGACCGATTACGCGCTCACCCATTGCAAGCATGTTCGTATCATTGTGCTCACGAGTTGCTTGAGCACTGAATGTATCATGAACAAGTGCGCAGCGGATGCCTTTTACTTTGTTGGCAGCGATGCTCATTCCGATGCCAGTTCCACAGATTAAGATGCCACGGTCGAATTCACCGTTTGCTACTTTTTCTGCTACAGGTAGAGCGTAATCAGGATAATCCACGGATGTTTCACATTCACATCCCATATCCTCAAATTCAATATTTAATTCTTCAAGTAATCCAATAATTTCTTTTCTAATATTGATTCCACCGTGATCTGACGCAATTGCTACTCTCATCGTGCCCTCCTATGGTAACGTATTTCTTCCATTTTTATTCTATCTCTTAAATAATAAAACGATCAATTGTTTTCCTTAATTCTTCTGAACTTTCTGCTAGTTTCTTTCCTAAATCGTTCATGTGATTAATTTGTTCGGACTGCTCTTTAATCGACGATGCGACTTCATGTGCACCTGCTGATGTTTCCTGGGCAATAGCGGCCACTTCCTCAGATTGCGCACCTGTTCTGTGTAATGAGTCCATTTGTTGATGAATAAGCTCACTAATTTGCTTTACTGCAGTCGCCACATCTAAGATAGCTTGACTTGATTCGCTTAAGATTTCAGCCGAAACTTGTCCATTTTTCGCTTGGTTTCTAGCCGTTTCTACTTGTTCCCCAATCTGCCCAACAACATTTTGAACTTCTTGTTGAATGTTTTGTATGAGACCTGTTATTCCTTGAACGGCTTTTGCGCTTTCATCAGCCAGTTTACGAACTTCATCAGCAACAACAGCAAAGCCTTTACCATGCTCACCTGCTCTAGCAGCTTCAATAGAAGCATTTAGTGCGAGGAGATTTGTTTGGTTTGCAATCTCTCCAACAAGTGATACGATCGATGATACTTCATTTGCGTGCTCTTCTAAACGACGCACAGCTGTCATTGATTTTTCATTTTCTTCTGCTAGTGTTTGAATTCCACCGATTAGTGATGTATAAACTTCTTTCGTTTCATTTAATGAGGATACCATTTCATTTGATAGCTTCTCTGATGTTGTCGCTTTCTCTTCAACCTGTGTAGCAAATTCAATAATATCTTCAACAGATGTCGCAGTTTCCTGAATAGCTGTTGCCGATTGGTCTGCACCACGTGCAATTTCTTGAACAGTGACTAATATTTCATCCGCCTGGTTTGAAGCACTACTAGATGCCGTTGCCATTTGACTAACTTGTTCATTAGTTGAGTGGAAGTTTGACTCAATGCTTTGAACCATATTTCTCATGTTGTGCAGCATTTCGTTAAAAGCTACACTAAGTCCTCTAATTTCATCATCACTATCTGAAACAGGAACATCTTCATTTATATCTCCTTGTGCAGCTTTGTATGCAGCAACTTCAAGCTTTTGTAATGCTCTTGTCAAAAATCCTGATCCGAAATAAGCTAGGACCCCTGACCAGAAAATTCCCATTACTAATGTAATGAGCGTAAATATTCCTGGTGACACAAGGTGATCAACATATTCAACTAAAAATGAAATAAAAATCGCACTAGTTGAATACGTAATAATCGCAAGTACGGTTGTAAAAATGACCAGCTTTAACCTTAAGCTAAACTTATACTTTTTCTGTTTCATGGTGGTTTCTCCTCTGCATAATGATCATTTGTTGAGCTTTTTCACTAATTTTGAAATAAGTTCTTCGAGATCCGATAACGTTTGACGATACATTGGGAGTGGTCCCCCGAATGGATCTGAAATATCTCGTTTTTCTTCATCCTGATCTGAAACATATTCTGAAAGTGTAAAGGTTTTACGCCCTGCATAAGGATGTTGATCAATGACCGATTGTTTATGTTGATTTGTCATCGTTAAAATAATCGTCGCCCATTCAACTAGGTCTTTTGTTAAGCTTGAGGATTGATGTTCACATGTAATCCCTTTTTCCTTTAAGGCTTCAATTGCATTTGGAGATGCTGTACTGCCACCAAAAGCAAAAACTCCTGCAGACTTTACGCTAATGCTATCTGAGTTTTTCAAGTGATTTAAAAGAGCCTCAGCCATAGGGCTTCTGCATGTATTTCCCGTACAAACAAATAGTACATTTGTCATATAAAACACTCCTTTCTCTTATTATAATAGAAAAATGGAGCTGAAAGTAGTCGTGAAGATTATCGAATTCGACAAAAGTGTGATCAGACTTTTCGTAATAATTAAAAAAGTGTAGAACAATGGTCTACACTTTTACATGTTAATAAATATAGATATATGGATCAGAAGGTGCTTCAACTTTTTCTAGCGAACTAATTCCAATAGATGGGATTGTTACTCCATTTCGATCCGTTTTTTCGATGACACCTGTTACCTTTACCCATTCATCATTTTTTAAATTCTTTACCTCGTCACCGGTTGCGAGAGTTCCCATTACCTGAAGATCTGCCACACAGCAAGATACGGTGAATCTGGAGACTGCCATTTGATCTTGAGTAAAATCAGGCTCACGGTATACAAAGCCTGTTAGTTCTATTTCTTTACCGACAAACTCATCTAGATTTGTTTCAAGATATCCAGATATTTTTTGATACTCTACATCTGTGACAACTATTTTCTCACTATTTAAAAGTCCCTCGATGTAAAGATCATCAACACTTTTTGGCTGAGTATCATCTGTTGCAGTGCTTTCGTCAGTTGATTTCTCTTGTGTGCTAGTGTTTTGGTTTTCTTCCGCTGCTACAGAAGACGTTCCTAAGTTAATACCTCTTTTTGCTACGATCGAGCTGTCCAAAATAACTTCCGGAAACATAAATCCAGTTAAGATTGGAAACAAAAAGATTGAATAGATTAGTAGAGACTTGATTGGTGAGCTTTTTGCAGTGTGATCTAGTCCACAATCACAAAAAAGGTCAATATCTTTTTTAGAGTCACTACGAAAAATTTGAATGGTCCCAAGTATTAAAAATGTACCGGTAGCAAAGTAAATAAACGGCAGCATTTTTGGTGCAATAAAGTTGGTAATATCTCCTGAAATGATCAGTTTAAACAATAACATCGTAAAGCCAACTAAGATAATTCCACGAATAAACTTTTGAAATCCTAAGTGATCTGACTGCTCCATCTAGATTCCTCCTATTAAAATACTATTGCTTGATAGATAAGAACACCTACGTATACAACAACTGTCACAACCAACATAAATACAAGGACAAACTTTGTTTTAAAATAAGCAAATAGCATGACCGTGTTTTTCAAATCCAGCATAGGTCCATAAACCAGGAATGCTAGTAGAGCACCTGGTGCAAACGCACTTCCGAATGAAGCAGCAACAAATGCATCCGCTTCTGAGCATAGAGATAACAGAAAAGCAAAAGCCATCATAACAATAGGTGAAGAAAATTCATTTGAGCCTAAACTTACAAGAATGCTTCGATCTAAGAATGTCTGGAATAGGCTAGCGATTAGAGCACCAATGATTAAATATTTACCCATATCGAAAAATTCATCACTTGCATGGTAAATCGTTGCTTTTAGTCGATTTACTTTCATAGGAGTTTCTGATGGGTCCGCTCCTCTACCAATTAACTCTTCAGATGTTACTTTAAACTGATTACTTTGTTTAAATAGAATATATAAAATTAATCCGATGACCATTGATAATAAAAACGCCAAAGCCATACGCCCAATTAAGATATCCGTATTGTTTCGAAAAGCAAAGTAAGTTGAAGCAGCAACAACAGGATTTAAAATAGGGGCACAAGCTAAAAAGACGAACGCAACATGCAAGGGCATCCCTTTTTTAATAAGCCTTCTCACAACAGGGACAATGGCACATTCACAGACTGGAAAAATTGCTCCTAATAATGCAGCCGGTAATACGGCCACGATCATATTCTTTGGGATATATTTTTGAACAGTTTCTTCTGAGACAAAGACTTGAATGAGAGATGAAACAAAAACACCTAACAATATAAACGGGATAGCCTCAATGACAATACTTAAAAAGATTGTATTTAAGTTTAATAGATTCTGAGGAATGGTAAATTGCCTTTGGAAAATTTCGTAATCCCAAAAGAGAAAAAAATAGATAAACACGGCAACTAAAGCTAAACCTATTATCTCTTTTGACTGATTTAGTAGTGAAGTTTTCATTCTAAAACCCCTTCGTTTTCTTGTTTTTCATCCAATTGCTTAAAATCTAGGTATCTTTTTATATTTTTCTGCATATATCCTTATGATAGAGTCCAAATGTTAAGGAATCTTTTACATAATTTGTAGATTTCGTAAAGTTTTTGTAAATTTCTGCTATAACGTTGTCGAAGGTACTAGAATAAAATATGATGAAAGAAATAGAATCGTTATGTTTCCTACTAAATGGAGGGATTTGATGAACAAGCCTGTTGAAGTCTATATACTAAGCGGTTTTTTAGGAAGCGGAAAAACTACTGTTCTGAAGCGAATTGTAGATGAGTGTAAAAAACGTGACCAAAAGCTCGGCATTATTTTAAACGAGCTTGGCGATACAAATGTAGAAAATCATCTTTTTGAAGATGAAAAAATGTACGAGCTTCTTAACGGCTGTATTTGCTGTTCGATTCAGGATGACTTAAAGATGACCTTGAATCAATTTGTGGAAAATCCTGTTGATGTGTTACTTATTGAAGGAACTGGTGTAGCAAATCCGAATGAAATTGTGGAGGCTTTAGCCACTCCTGAATTTATAGATCGTTTTTCTCTACTTTCGATTATTAGTTTAGTTGATGCTAGTAATTACCTTGACTATCAAAGTATTTTTTCTAGTTCAAAGGAAATTCGTACATTATTAAAGGAACAAATTACAAGTGCATCACTGATTATTTTAAATAAAACGGATCTTGTTTCAGATAAAAAGCTAGATAAAATCAATTTACAAATAAACAAATTAATCACCCATGATGTACCTGTTGTGCAATCTAGCTTTGGCGAGGTACCGGCAGATGTGCTCCTTCAAACAAGAATTAGAACATTGAAGTTATCAGAAGAACCTAAAACATGTGGCTGTTCTTCTACCTGCGATCATGACCATTCTCACGATCATGTAAATCATGCTGCCATTAAGGCGATTAAGCTGGAAGATTTACCTGTTGTGGAGAAAAAGATATTCGAGAAGTGGCTGAAAGAATTGCCAAACGACGTGTTACGAGGAAGGAATCATTCAATTTAAGGATGACTCTGCCTTATATTCCTTCCAATTCGCTTCAAAAAAGCTTGCAGTGGACAAAGTAGAGGGAACAACGAGTCAAAAGCCAATAATGATATTGATTGGGAATTCTTTAAACGTGGAAGAAATCAGGCTTCGTACGAAAAAACATTTTTACAACTTTCCAGATAAAAACAAAGAGGTGCACTCACCTCTTTGTTACTTTATAAATTCAAGAAAAGCCGGCACCCTCTTTTTGAAATCCTCATAGTGATGACGCCCTTCAGGAATAATATCAAATTTCACATTCTGCGCTTTGTTATTCAGTAATTCATAAACCCTTTTGTTTGATGCTACAAATTCTTTATTTTTTCTTTCATCATTTGTTTCACTGTCACCACAATCCATATAAATGCCTTTTACACCAAACAAATTTGAATGTTGAATGTATGTTTCGATTTCTTCCTGATTACGTAAAAAGGCTGAGGAGATTGCAGCAACCTTGTGGAAAACCTGTGGATAACTACAAGCTGCGTAAACCGAAATTAATCCTCCAAGTGAAATACCTGATATTGAGTTCTGATTGCTTAATGTGCGGTACTTGTTATCCATAAATGGCTTAAGGTCATTGATGATAAAATCAACATAGTCTTTCCCCTTACCGCCTGGTAAATCAACCTGCCCAAAATGCTTCTTACTATATTCACCAATTTCCCAAGGACAATATTCATTCATCCGCTCCTCAGGGTTTTGATCAACGGCCACCACGATCAACTCATATTCCTGTTCATTAAGATACTGTTCAAGCCCTAAAGAAAAGCCACCAATCGCTTCATCATCACTAAACACATTTTGACCGTCATGCATGTACAGCACAGGATAACGTTTTTCTCCCTTATCATAATGCTTCGGTACATAGACCCGAATTGTTCGATGTTGTTTAAGAGCTGTCATATAAAGAGAGAAAAGTTCAACCATGTTTGTTCACCATTCACTTTCATGTTTATGTATTTAATAAAGGCCCAAACCATAAATGATTTGAGCCCTTGAAACCTTAAAAAGGAAATAACAGCTTTAAACCAAACGCAAGCAGAATACTTCCGCCTAGCGCTTCACTATAGGCACCTAACCAATTTTGGACACGCTTGCCAACCAATAATCCAATCCACGTTAACACCATACTAACGACACCGAACATCATGACAGTTAGAAAGGTTTTGGCCCCGTAGATTCCTAAGCTTAAACCAACGGAAAAGCTATCTAAGCTCACACTTAAGGCAAAAACGATTAAACCGAAGCCTACTGGTGTAATGAGTGGCTCATCATCTTTTTTAAACGATGCAAAAATCATTTGAATGCCTAATAAGATAAGTAGAGTACCGCCTAATAAAGTAGCAATCGTTCCAAACGTATCACTTAGTAGACGACCAATTAACATTCCAACAAGTGGCATCCATATATGAAAAACGCCGATTGTGATTCCTATGTAAAAAATTTGCCGCATTCGCAGCTTAATTAAGCCCATGCCAAGGCCGACCGAAAAAGCGTCCATACCTAGTGCCAGTGCCATAATAAATAATGTAACAAGTTCTCCCAATATTGATTCTATGTTCATTTTCCCCCTCCTCGGACACGCCTAATTAACCTTATGCGCACCCGATTCTGATTAGAACATCGTATTAGGAGCTTGTTTATTCTTCTACAATAACTTGGTTTCCTGCTGCTTTTAAAAGCCTGTTCATAACAGCTTCACCGACACCAGCCTGTGGAAAACTTTCACTTAAAATAAGATCCACATCTTCTTGATCAAATTTTCTTAACACATCATAAAGATTGGCTGCGACAGTTTGGAGGTTTTCCCGTGTTCCGCATGCTATGACCTTAGCAGCATGAAGCTCACTTTTCCCTTCCTCTGTTGTTAACACACCTACTTTTTTTCCGTCCTTTTTATGTTGGTTAATAAGAGTTTGTAAAAACGGACGGCTTCCATCAACCACAATAATAGGTGCGTTTGGAGCATAATGTGTGTATTTCATGCCGGGAGATTTTGGTGCATGACCTTCTTCAAGTAATGCCTGGTCCACCCCCACTTCTCCAACAACGGCTTCGAGTTGCTCCTTCGTTACTCCACCAGGTCTTAAAATCGTTGGAATGACTGAGGTACAATCCACAACCGTTGATTCAACACCAACTCCAGTTGGACCCCCATCCACAATTCCACTAATTCTCCCTTTAAGATCGTGGTATACATGTGAAGCTTGGGTTGGACTTGGCTTTCCAGATCTGTTTGCACTTGGTGCCGCGACGGGGACATTTGCCTCTTTTATTAACTCTAGGGCAATCGGGTGGTCCGGCATTCTTACTCCAACTGTATCAAGACCTGCTGTCACGAAGTCTGATAGGAGCTCTCCTTTTTTCTCAAAACTAATGTTAATGGTCCAGGCCAGAATTCTTTGATCAGTTGGTTTGCATAGTCAGGAATATCTTGTACAATATCGTTCAGCTGCTCCTGTGAAGCAATATGGACAATCAGTGGAT
Source organism: Metabacillus endolithicus (assembly GCF_023078335.1). Lineage (GTDB taxonomy): Bacteria > Bacillota > Bacilli > Bacillales > Bacillaceae > Metabacillus > Metabacillus endolithicus. Next base: position 2,346,806 of record NZ_CP095550.1, read on the forward strand.
TATCACTTGGGCGCCCCTTTGCTTCGAATATTTTACGGACTGCTTCATCAGAGCATGCATTTGCCCCAAGTCCATAAACAGTCTCAGTAGGAAAGGCAACAACCTCATTTTCTTTTAACATTTTAGCTGCCTGTGCAATTTGTGGATAACTAGTGGATAAGTCTGTTAGGTCATCCACAGTCCAAAGATTCGTGTTCATTTTCTATTAACTCCCTTAAAATCCGTACTTTCACATACATTTCTTGCCTAAATGTAGAGGTTTAACTCTAGAAAGTATAAAAGAAGCGTCACAATAAAACAAGCCTTATCCACAAATTGTGGATAAGGCTGTTATTATTGTGAATAACTATGTGGATATTAGAAAATTATGAGGATTTCACCATAATCATTGCATTTGGATCTTCAAGTGAACCACTCATATGATCTAAGGTTAACATTTCATCCGGAATCACATCAGATTCGATTTGATTAAAGCCCATTAATCCTAAAAAATGGACAGATGCTTCTTTGTTTGTAACAAGGTATAAACTCGAAATTCCCTTTTTCTCTGCTAACGTTTGAATGCTTTGAAAAAGTGTCACAATATGTGCCTGCTTTAGCTTGTCCGAAACAACAAGAGAACGTAGCAATCCATGAGTATTCAACGGTTCTACACCGATACAGGCCACAACCTCATGATTACCATCCTCCAACATCACAAAGTAATCTATTATACTATCCAAACCTTCTGAACTAAGTCCTGCCTTCTCAATAAAATCTGTTAATCTACCAAGATCTTTTTCCTCTGCTATTTTTAACTGAAACAACATACTTTCACCCCATTTTGTATTCTCTACTAAACTTTATGAAGGGAAAGCTAGATTTATTCATAGATTTTGTTCGACAAACTTCGGGAAGTGACAGGCACTACCTACAGATTCCTACGCATCTAACCGAAGAGTATATATGGTGCATTTTTCAACGGAAAGGTGGTGAAATTATGCAATTCCGTCATTTATTAGTTGCTGCTTTGGTCAGCTTTGTAGCCTTTGCTTTTCCTAATGATACTTTTGCTAAAGAAAACGGTCAGGCTGAGAATAAGAATGCTCAAAATGCTCAACAAAAAACGGACACGGTAAAAAAGGAAATTTCCAAACCTACTCCATCACCACAAGCGAAACCGGAAAAACCTGTAAAGAACAAGGTTGAGAAAACACTTCCGGCTCAGGCAAGTGAAAAAGCTAGTAAAGCAAAGCCCCTTCCTGAGAAAGCTAGTGATAAAACGAGCAACACTAAGCAGCTTCCTGAGAAGGCTAGTGATAAAGCAAAACAAGCTGTTAATAAAGTGAAAGAAGAAAAGGAAAAAACGGTTAACAGCAACCAGCCTTCAAAACAGCCAGGTAACGAGCCATCCTCTAGTGAGAAGAAGGAAGAAACTGAAGTGAAATCTCCTTCACAGACTGTTGTTACTACTACACCTTCTGTTAAAGAGACTACTTCAAAAGCTTCCGAAAAAGGTGATGACGTTAAACCTGTCGAGACTAGTAAAGAGGTAGTGAGTGTGGAACCTAAGAAGGAAGATGAACTCCCTATTAAAAAGGAAAGCAATGTTCCTATTAAGGCAATCAACCCTCACTCTTCCTTTTCTCAGAAATCATCTGAAGGATCATCAAAGGACAGAACGAGCAAAGGATCCAATGCAAATAGTACATTTGATAAATTCATAGTAAATGCAGAAGCGTACTTGATCGTTAAGCGGGTTCAGCCACTTATTTCTAAGCAGCTCCAGTACCGCAATCAATGGGATCATGCACCTCCATCGCCGCCACCACAAGATACTCCTTTTTTCTAAAACTATTGTAAATACATTTTTTAATAGAAAAAGGAGAGAATCATATGTTAAAAATGAATGTGGTAAAAACAGCGGTATTAGCAGGAATTGTTTCAGTTGGAATTTTTGCTGGAGGTCAAATTAGTGAAGCAGCAGGACCGAAAGATGCTAAAGCAGTAAAAACGGTAAAAGTTGTGGAAGCTAAAAAAGTTGAAGTGAAAGCTGGCAAATCACAGGCTAGTGTTAAAGCTAGTGCAACAGCAAAAGAACATGCTGCTGCAAATTCAGCTGTTCATGGAAAAACGAAAGTAAAAGCTCAAGCAGAAGTACAACCTGAAGTAACTGAAGTGGAACAAACAGAAGCTGTTGAAAAAACAGAAAAGCAAAATAAATCTGCAGCAAACAAAGCAAAATCACAAGCATATGAGAATTCTAGTGACAATGCAAAATTGCATGCAAATAAAAATGCTGCTGTTCACGCTGTAGCTGAAGAAGAAGTGGCAACAGATGTAGAAGAAAATATTTCTGAAGAAACAACTGAAGAAGCTACTGATGTTAATGAAGAAAGTGAATCTACTGTAGAAACTGATGCAACTGAAGAAGGTACAGAAGAAGCTACTGATGTTAACGAAGATAGTGAAAAGACTGTAGAAGAAGATGCTGCGACTGATGAAGATGCAGAAGAAGCTACTGACGTTAATGAAGATCGTGAAACAACTGTAGATGAAGATGCTGTGACTAACGAGGATGCAGAAGAAGCTACTGATGTTAACGAAGAAAACGAGACAATTGTAGAAGACGGTTCAACTGAAGAAGGTACTGAAGAGTCTACGAACGTTAACGAAGATAGCGAAACGACTGTAGAAGAACCTACAACTGAAGAAGCAACGACAGAAACTACTGAAGATGAAGCTAGTAAAACTGTTGAAGTAAATACTTCTAGCAAAAATAAAGCAGCAGCAAAAGCAAACGAACATGCTAGTAACATGGCAAAATTACATGCACATGCAAACTCTGCTGTTCATGCAACAGCTGTGGAAGAAGAAACAGTTGAAGCAGATGAAGAAATCCAAGTTGAAGTAACGGTAGAATAAATCGATCAAAAAAGCCGGAGTAATTATCACTCCGGCTTTTTGGTATTCGACAAACTTCGGGGAGTGACAGGCACCCATCACGAAAACAACCCTTCAAACCACTCAACCAAAAAGAATTTCACTTCTACTTCTTGCTTGTCTTCATCTTCGTCAACAACTAGTGATGCAACTTCTTCTGTTGTTTTGCTCGCTTCGTTTGTTTTTTCTGTTTCTTCAGCTTGTACGGCTTCTCCATTTGAGAAGTCTAGGAAGCATAGTGGTGGGAATAGAACACACCACCAGTTAGCGCCCTTTGCTTCACCTAGGCTGATTAAGATCGCTTCATACTCACCTGCTGGATAAATGAAGTTACCATAAAGCTTTGTTGGAAAGCTTACATCATGATCAAAATCTACTGTATACTCTTGCTCCATGTTTTCTTCCTTTAGTACACGTGCAACGATGTTTTCGATTTCCGGTAGTCTTGATTCTATTAACTCTTCAGCAGCTTCTACTGAAGTTAATTCTGAAACCCACTCTGTGATTTCCTTGTTTACTTCATCGCGAACTTTTCTCTTTAACTCTTGATCTTCATCAGAATTACTATTTGCTAGAATTCGTAAGCGAATCGCTTCATCTGGTATCACTACCGGTTCCTGTGTGCTAGCTTCCACCGGCTCTTTATAAACATTTGCTATTGCCCCAAAGAATAATAAGAATATATATATAAGTGCTAATTGTTGTTTTTTCATTTCCTCACGCCTCCCTTGTAGTAGACAGTATAGTCAGCGTGAGAGATTCTTAAACTATATTTTTGAAAAAAAATAGTTTTATAGTTTTAAAAAGAAGAAACCCCAGTTTTACCAAGGGTTCTACTCCTTAAATTGTCGCAAATACCATGCGATCTTTGCCGTTAATATCGTAAACAACTTCTACTTTCGCCTTTGTCGGAAGTGCTTGTTCAAGAAGAGCCTTAACATCCTTCCCCTGCCCAGCTCCAATTTCAAACGCAATTAACGCTTTTGGATTCAGCAAGCTTATCATGTCATTGATCAGCCTTCTATAAAAATCTAAGCCATCTTCTCCACCTGCCAATGCGCGCATTGGTTCATGATCCTTCACAACAGGTGATAGAGTTTCAATTTCCCAATCTGGAATATAAGGTGGATTTGATACTAAGATATCGATTTTATTTTTAACAGGTTCTAGTAAATCTCCGTGAAGCCACTCGACTTCAGCATGTAGTTCCCTGCTGTTTTGCTGAGCTACTTGAAGAGATTCCTCTGCAATATCAACAGCTGACACACAGAATTTCGGGTTTTCAAGAGCCAAGGTAATTGCGATGGCACCACTGCCTGTCCCAACATCGACAACATTTAGTTTTTGCTCACCATCAAAATGCTCAGAGGCTCTTTGTAAAATCCCCTCCACAAGCTCCTCAGTTTCAGGTCTTGGTATTAATACTTCTTTATTTACGATAAAACGCCTGCCATAAAACTCTTCATATCCAATTAAATATTGAACAGGCTGTCCTTCTGCATGTTTTTTTACATCAACTTGAAATGCTAGGATTTGCTTTTCTGAGAGGACCAGTCTCAAATTAGATAATAATGTTGCCCGATCCATTTCTAAATGGTGCCGCAACAATAATTCCCCTGCATTTTCATCTCTTCCCGCTTCCTTTAAAAAAGAAGAAGCCCAGTTCAGGGCTTCGTACACAAATTTCATCTTTATTTTAATCTTCCGCAGCTTCAAGGCGGCTTGATTGATCTTCAACGATCAGTGCTTCTACAACTTCATCAAGCTTACCTTCTAAGATTTGATCAAGCTTTTGAATCGTTAAACCGATTCGGTGGTCTGTTACACGGTTTTGCGGGAAGTTATAAGTTCGAATACGCTCTGAACGGTCACCAGTACCAACCGCAAGCTTACGGTTTTGATCGTACTCAGCTTGTGCTTCTTGCTGGAATTTATCATAAACACGAGCACGAAGGACCTTCATCGCTTTTTCTTTGTTTTTGATTTGTGATTTTTCATCCTGACACGATACAACAGTATTAGTTGGTAAGTGTGTTAAACGAACAGCTGACATTGTTGTATTAACACTTTGTCCTCCTGGACCACTTGATGCAAACGTATCAACACGAATATCTTTTTCATGGATTTCTACTTCCACTTCTTCAGCCTCTGGTAAAACAGCAACTGTTGCAGTTGACGTATGGATACGTCCGCCTGATTCTGTTTCAGGAACACGTTGTACACGGTGGGCACCGTTTTCAAATTTTAATTTTGAATAAGCACCTTTACCGTTAATCATAAAGATAATTTCTTTATAACCACCAGTACCTGTTGCGTTCGCTTCCATTACTTCTGTTTTCCAGCCTTGCATTTCAGCAAAGCGGCTGTACATACGGTATAAATCAGACGCAAACAATGCAGCCTCATCTCCACCTGCTGCTCCACGGATCTCCATAATAACGTTTTTATCATCATTAGGATCTTTCGGAACAAGTAAAAGCTTAAGACGAGCTGTTAATTCTTCTTCACGTTCTTCTAACTCGGAAAGCTCTTCCTTCGCCATTTCACGCATCTCTGCATCAAGCTTCTCTTCAAGCATTGATTTTGTATCAGAAATTTGCTCACGGACTTCTTTGTATTCGCGGTAAGCTTCCACAGTTTCTTGTAGATCTGATTGTTCTTTTGAATATTCACGTAGCTTTTTTGAATCGTTGATAATATCTGGATCCATTAAAAGCTGATTTAACTTTTCGTAACGGTCTTCTACCGATTGTAAACGATCTAACACACATGTTCACCTCAATTTTCATGCATAACATTATAATTATAGTATAGGTCACAATAAGCGTCAAAAGCAAATTGACTAAATATAGTTCATTATAATATGATTTGTGAAAAACTGTGCTTTTATTACATATTTAGGGAGAGAAGTTAAAATATGAAAATCAAAAAAATCCATCATGTTGCGATTATTTGTTCTGATTATGAAAAGTCAAAAAAGTTTTATACAGAGGTACTAGGGTTTCCTGTTTTATCTGAAGTTTATCGTGAAGAACGGAAGTCGTATAAATTAGATTTGATTGTGCATGACACCTATCAAATTGAGCTATTTTCCTTCCCAGATCCCCCTAGCAGGCCAAATCAGCCTGAAGCCGCAGGATTACGACACCTCGCTTTTGAAGTGGACAATATTGATGAAGCTGTGGATGAGCTCGTAGGAAAAGATGTAGAAGTCGAAGAAATTCGAATCGATCCATTCACCGGTAAGAAGTTTACGTTTTTTAAAGATCCGGATGGATTGCCGTTGGAGTTGTATGAGGGGTGATGTGGGGACAGGTTCCTTGTCCCACATCACCCCTCATACAATATAAAAAAGGAGTGCAAAGTAGGCACTCCTTTTCCTTTTCTATTCTTTGTCGCCAGGATCTATAAGCGGGTCAAGGAACCTGTCCCTCCGTCCCTTCTTTGTCGAAGGATCCTGTACGCGGGACCTGTCCCTTTGTCACCAAACGAGCCGCTGTCTCTGACTGTGCGGTTTCGTGGGTGCTCGGCAAGGATAGAGTTTCTCATTTCCTGAGCGACAGGGTGGTTTGATGTGAAGAATTGAGTTTTGTCGTGGTAGAGTTCTACGAGTTCTCCTTTTTCTAGCAAGCCAATTTTATCGCTAATCTCATATGCAGCTTTTATGTCGTGTGTAATAAAGAGGTAAGATAAGCCAAAGTCTTTTTTTAATTCTTTTAGTAATTCTAAAACAAGTGTTTGATTTACCATATCAAGGCTGCTTACAGATTCGTCTAATACGATCAGCCTAGGTTTTAGGGAGATGGCTCTTGCAATGTTGATTCTTTGCAATTGGCCACCGCTAAATTGGTTCGGGTGTTTTTTCAGGTCACTTTCGCTTAGACCTACTCTTTCTAGCAACTCAATAATCATTCGCTTTTGTTCATTCACCGTTAGCTTTTCATAGTTTTCTAAAGGCTCTGCAATAATACGTTCTGCCGTCAGTCGAGGATTAACAGAAGAGTAGGAATCCTGGAAAACCACTTGAAGATCTCGGCGGATTTTATGAAGAGTACGCTTATCAACATTATAAAGATCATGGCCTTGAAAAAGAATTTCACCTTTTTGTGGTCGTTCTAATCCAAGTATTACTTTACCTAAAGTGCTTTTACCGGCCCCGCTTGAACCAAGCATCCCAAGACAGGTTCCTTCTTCAATAGAAAAAGAAATATCGGAAAGGACTTTTTTCGAACGATCTTTCTTTTTAAAAAGTGATTGAGATCCGTAGCTATGAGTTATGTTATTTACTTGTAATAAACTCATTTTTCTCCCCCTCAATCTCAAATAACAGTTTCATTTACATGTAGTAGTGGGCGTGCTTGCAATAGTTTTTTTGTATATTCATGCTGCGGTTCATCAAATAGCTGAAACACATCTGCTTTTTCAACGATTCTACCATTTTGCATAACCGCTACATCATCTGCCATTTCTGAGATCACCCCTAGATCATGGGAGATTAAAAGAATAGCAGAGCCATATTTAGAACGAATTGCATCTAAATGATGTAATACTGTTTTTTGATTTTTTACATCAAGTGCGGTAGTTGGTTCATCGGCAATAATAACAGCTGGATGGGTACAAGCTGCAATGGCAATCATCACACGTTGAAGCATACCTCCGCTTAATTGGAAAGGATAGGATTTTAGCAGTTTTGCAGGGTCAGGTAGATTAACAGAATTCATTGCTTCGATCGCAAGCTCTATTGCTTGTTTTTTATGACAATTTGTATGAGAGCGAATCGTTTCAACAAATTGATGGCCAATTGTAAAAACAGGTGTAAAAGCATTCATTGGGTTTTGCATAATAAACGCGATATCCTTGCCACGTATGTTACGCATGTCTTTGTCACCTAAACCATTCAATTCTCGACCTTGTAATGTTATACTTCCTTCGATTGTTGACGTTTTTCTGTTAAGAAGCTGAAGGATGGACATACTTGTAACGGTTTTCCCGCATCCACTTTCTCCAACAAGACCAAGAACACTTCCACGCTTTAGTTCAAAATTAACATTTTGAACTAGAGACATCTCACTATTCTTCGTTTTTACCTTCACATGTAAATCTTTGACCTGTAGCACCTTTGACTGTTCTGTTTCCAACCTTCTCATCCTTTTTTAAAATTTACGTTTCACACCGTAACGCTCTGACAATGCTTCACCTAATAAATTGAATGTAACGATAACTATCATAATGAACAAGCCTGGATAGAGCATTAATTCGGGATTCGTCCGTATGTATGACTTTCCTTCATGAATCATTGCCCCCCACTCTGGTGTAGGAGCCTGAACGCCCAACCCGAGAAACGACATGGCCGATATATCCATAATCGCCCAGCCCATTTCTAAAGTTCCCATCACAACAAGTGGTGGAAGGACATTTGGAACAATATGATTTTTAATAATCTTCCATTGAGAAGAGCCACTCACCTTTGCAGCAGCAATAAAGTTTTGCTCCTTTAAGCTTAGAACCATTCCCCGAAACATTCGCGCATAATAAACCCATTGCACAAGCATAATGGCGATAATGACTTGTGTTAGACCAGGTCCAAAAATACCAACTAGCCCAAGAACAAGGATCAAGTTCGGAAAAGCCATCACACCATCACAAAATCTCATTAAAACATGATCAATCCAACCGCCTTTATACCCTGAAAAGGTACCAACGATCAACCCAATAAAAATAGATGAGATAAAAATTAAAATGGCAAAACCTAGTGATATCCGGGCACCATATAAAATTCTTGATAAATTACATCTTCCTAGCTGATCTGTTCCTAAAGGATATTCCCATGATGGAGGCTGTAATTTATTCACTATGTTAACTGCGATTGGATCATTAGGTGCAATCCAGGGAGCAAATATAGCAATGAAGAAAAGAATACCTAAAATAATCGAGCAGATCGGAATTATTTTTTGACTGATGAAAATTTGACGTATTCTTCTTATCATTGCTTGTAGCCTACTTTCCTGGAAATGCGCGGGTCTATCACCATTTGAATCACATCTACTAGTAAATTACTAATAATAAACAAACTTGCTCCAATCAAAACATAGCACTGAATAACCGGTATATCACGATTAAAAATCGCTTCAATAAAATAACGACCAAAGCCAGGCCAAGAAAAAACAGCTTCAACGATAATGGTACCTGTTAAAAGTTTTCCAAGATTCATTCCTAACCCGGTAATCATCGGAGAAATCGCAATCCTTAATACATGCTTCGCCATAATTATTTTTTCTTTAATTCCCCTCGTTCTCGCATAAAGCACATAAGGCTCATTCATATTTTCAAGCACACTGGCACGTAACAATCTTGTATAAATGGCGATTAGCGGAAGAGCCAGAGTTACTGAAGGAAGAACAAGGTGCAGCCACGTTCCAGTTCCTTCAACTGGAAAAAGATCGAGCTTTACAGAAAAGAAAAAGATAAAAAGATATCCAAGCCAAAAAGAGGGGATGGATGCCCCTATAAAGGAAAGAAATCGACTAAAGTGATCTATCATACTATTTTTCTTTATTCCAGCAAGAAAGCCAAGAGGAACACTAACGAGGATTGCAATTAAAATACTACCCAGTGCTAACTGAATAGTAGCTGGAATACGTGTGATCACCTCATCCCAAACAGGCTTATTCGAAACATAAGATATGCCAAAATCAAGCTGGCATATCTTTATAATAGAATTAGCATATTGAATGAAAAATGGCTGATCTAAGCCAAACTCTTGTCTTTTTTGTTCCAAGAGTTCATCAGTTGGTTGAATATGGGCCGCAGTTAAATAAGCTTCAGCCGGGTCTACCGGTGAGAGATGAATCATTCCTGTTGTAACAAGTGCTGCCAACAGAAAGACCGGAATGATTGAAAACATTCGCTTTAAAATAAAAGTGCCCATAAAAACCTCCTGATACTGTTACTTCCTACTTCATGCTAATGTTTGTAAATGGATGCTCATCACGATTAGCAGGGAAAGTAAAGTTCGTTACATCCTTTTGATAGATTGCTGTTTTCTTAATATAAGAAATAGGAATAAGCGCTCCCTGTTCTTGTATCGATGTTAAGATTGATGTATATAGCTGCTGACGTTGTGCCTCATCAGTTGTCTGAGGAACCTCTGCAATTTGTTTTAAAATTTCAGCTTTGTTTGGATAAGCTGATATTGCCTCATTAAATCCAAATCCTTCTGATGCAACGATGTTTAAGAACGTATGTGGATCATAAGGAGTTCCATAGTTACTAAAGAAATTCACATCAAATTCATTATCCTTAAAACGTTGAACCTGCTCAGTTAGTTCAACTCCTACAATGTTTAATTTTACACCAATTGCTGCCCATTCAGATTGAATAACTTCAGCCATTGTTTTTTGAATTTGTTCTGCTGAGTCATACATTAGCTCAAATTCAAGAGGTTGTCCATCTTTTTCACGAACCGTTTCTCCTTCAGAAAGCGTCCAACCTGCTTCGTCTAATAACGATTTTGCTTTTTCTACATCATAATCAATGACAGTTGCACCATTGTCTTTTGTATAAGGTAAGTTTGTTGGCAGGATATAGTCTGCTTTTTCTTCATAACCTGACGTAACACCCTCAACTAAAGCTTCCTTATTAAAAGCGTAGTGTAAAGCTTGACGGACCTTTTCATCAGAAAGCTGTTCTTTTTTCGAGTTGATCACAAGCTGTCTTGTTGCAACTGGCTCAGAAATACTAGATTCATAGTTTTCTGTTGATTCTAACTGTTTGAAAGCATCTAAACTAATTGTTCCTTCACCATACAGGAGATCGATTTCACCTTTTTCAAACGCTAGCACTCTTGTTTCGGCATCAGGAATAACTTTCACAGTGATTTTTTCTTCTTTTGGAAGCTCACCCCAGTACTCTTCATTACGCTTGAAAACAGCATATTCATCTACTTTATAGTCTTCTAGCACCCATGGACCTGTTCCGACTGGTTCTACTACACCTTTTGAAGTATCACCATCCTCAGGAAACCCTGCTTCACCTAAGAAACGAACCGGTCTTACAACAGCCAATTCCTGAATTGTTGGATAATAAGCTTCTGTTAATGTTAGCTTGAACGTATATTCATCAACAACTTCTGTTGAATTAATTTTTGAAAGAAACCCTAACCAGCTATGCATATCTAAATGGTTTAGTACGGTATCAAAATTCTTTTTCACAACTTCAGCATTAAAGCTTGTTCCATCAGAGAACTTTACACCTTCACGAAGATGAAACGTATATTCCTTACCATCTTCAGAAATTTCCCAAGACTCTGCAAGATGCGGTTTTAGCTCTCCACCTTCTTGGTAACTCACTAATGGTTCATATACCATTGATTGCGCAAATAATTGTGAAGGATTATACACATGCGGATTCATTTCTCCTATATCTCTAGGCCAAGCGAACGTAAGCATATTCTTTTCGCTTTTTTCCTCTGAGCTCACAACTTCTTCTTTGTTATTTGCACACCCAAATAATATTGTCGATAAAATTAAAATAAATACAGATAATAGTAGAACTTTACGATGATGTTGTACCTTCTTAACCAAAACTGTTTCCTCCCAAATGCAATTGATAATTGTTTTCAATTGTATGGGAAGTAGTCGCTTGTGTCAATAGAATTGTGGGAATTTTCAGGTTTGAGGTGCCTGGTTTGGGGTGGGAGTCTGCTCTGGGTTTGGTGCTGCTCTGGGTTTGGGGTGCCTGTCACTTCCCGAAATTTGTCGAACCCTTCACAATATGTAAAACTTCCACTTTCTTTGCCGAATTGGTTCTTGTTTTGTCTAACATGAAGGGAACTGCCTTTTTAGGTCGAAAATTTACTCTAGTAAGTTCCTTAACAATATCTGTTCTTGGGATTGGCGCAACGAGGAGTTTAGGACTTGTACTTATATCAGTATCAGGGGAGGAGAAAAGATGAGTACAGCTGCTGTTGCAAAGTCACTTGGGGTTTCGAGAAGAACGTTAATGAGATGGGTAGATCAGTTAGATTTGGAACTAGAGAAAAATGAGCTGGGACACTATCAATTCTCAGAAGAAGATATAGAGAGACTAAAACAACTTCAAAACAATCCAACAGGCACCCCAACACCTGCTAATGAGCAAACACGAAAGGGGACTATTACACAAATGGTATCACTAGATGAAAACAAAGTAGATTTTTTAACACAAAGACTTGAAGAAGTGGAAAGAAAGGTTCAAAGCAAGGCTGATGGAGTCGTATCCTATCAACTTCTTCAACATCGAAGAGAAATGGAAGAATTACAAAGTATAATCAAAAAGTTAGAGCTTCGAATTGAAGAGCTTGAGCAAGAAAAACTTTCGAAAAAACAAGAATTTGGTAAAGATCCTGCTCTAGTTTTTGATCAAACAAAAGCACCAGCGAAGCCATCGCGTAGAAAGGGGCTAATTAGCTCGATTTTAGGCTTTTAAGGGGCGAAAAAATGCCCCTCTATTTTTTTCTAGATTAACGTCGATTCTATACCTCGGTAAAGCCGTAATCATGTTTTCATGAATTTCCTTCGTTTTCTTCTTCATTTCCTTTTTTGAAAGATCCTCAGTTGTAAACACCTTTACATTTATATGATTTGCATTCATGATGACTCTTCCTAATGATAAGGTATCGTCATTCATAATGGCTTCTTCTAATTTACTTTGGTCATCCCCTTTGTCGGGTCTTGTTTCTGTTAGATCAAGGAAATTTGGATTTTGGTTTGGAACAAATTGCTCATCGTCGAGCTCTTGGTTATCATATGTGCCATGACCATCCCTCATCAATCTTAACCCGTTCACATCTTCCTGCTGGGGCTCGTAGCGCTCTCCTGCTTGGAATTGGCAGCCCGCCATACAAAAGCAGAGGATAGATAAGATAAGGACCTTTTTCATTTTTCAGCACCTCCTAGTTGTAGGATGCCCGATGATTTTCTTTTCATGAGGGGAAATGAGGACGTATGGGGGTGGATGAAGATCATTTTCCTTCATTCAAGACGCTATGTTGGTCTTCATCTCTCTTATGAAGAACATCTCACTTCTTTCGAGCCATCATGTTGGTCTTCATCTCTCTTATGAAGAACATCTCCCTTCTTTCGAAACGCTGTAATGGTCTTCATCACTCCTATGAAGACCATCTCACTTCTTTCGAAACGCCATGTTGGTCTTCATCTCTCTTATGAAGACCATCTCCCTTTTTTCGAAACGCCATAATGGTCTTCATCACCCTTATGAAGACCATCTCCCTTCATTCGAACCGTCATAATGGTCTTCATCTCTAAAATTAAAAAATTCACACCCTGCTTTGGCTTTCCGTAACAAAAAAACAGCCCAATTTCATAAAAAATTGGACTGTTCAATCTAAATATTCTCTTAGAAGTCAAATAGCAATCAAGTCATTCGACAAAACCCGGGAAGTGACAGGCACCACCAGCTCGACGCAGACAGGCATCGCCCTACTTCACCACATTACTCTCTCTCTTAAAATCCTTCACCGGTGCTCCCGGTACTTCGTGGTGGTGTCTGCATCTTGGTTCGTAGGATTCAGAGGCACCGACTAGGATGATTGGGTCGTCATAGGATGCTGGTTTGCCGTTGATGAGTCGCTGGGTACGGCTTGCAGGAGATCCACAAACTGAGCATACTGCTTGAAGTTTAGTGACGGATTCAGCTAGTGACATTAAGGCAGGAACCACGCTGAAAGGTTCTCCTCTGAAGTCTTGGTCTAATCCAGCTGCAAGGACGCGGTAGCCTTGATCGGCTAATAAAGTTAAAACATCAACGATTTGTTCATCGAAGAACTGGACTTCATCGACTGCGATGACGTCTGTTTTTTCTGTTATATATTCAAAAATCTCAACTGAAGCAGCGAGTGGCTTGCAAATGATGGCTGTTCCGTTATGGGAAACAACACTTTCTTCGCTGTATCGGTTGTCGATTACAGGTTTAAATACTTTTACCTCTTGTTTAGCAAATTGAGCTCGTCTTACGCGGCGAATAAGCTCCTCTGATTTGCCTGAGAACATGCTTCCGCAGATGATTTCAAGCCATCCGCTTTGCTTCATTACATACATTGAAACGGCCTCTCCCTTCGTTGCCTCGAGTTTACTCGGGCAACCGATTCCTGGTAAAGTGATCATCTATTATGACATGTATTATACATGGTATCATCGTTCAAAAACCCTACCAATATATGTAGGATAACCAAATTTTAGTGTGAAAATTGTAAAAGTAGGCGTGAAAAAACAGGCAAGAGCCAAAATGTCCTGCCTGTTTGGAAAAAGCCTTATTATTGTTGTTGTGACTTAAGGCCGTATTTTTTGTTGAATTTATCTACACGTCCACCTGCATCTGCAAACTTTTGACGTCCAGTGTAGAATGGATGGCACTCAGAACAAACCTCAACTTTGATCTCTTTATTAGTAGATCCAGTTTCGAATTCGTTACCACATGCACATGTCACCATAACTGTATTATAGTTTGGATGAATTGCTGATTTCATTCTTTTCATCTCCTTCCGCCCTGAGTCTTTCGAAACAGAGTTATATATCTAGGCTTTCACTCGTCCAATTGACAAGCTGTTTCCTAGAAAAGCACATGATGAAATTATAACAAGTGCTTAAACTAAAATCAAGCTGAAGTTAAATATTACTAATTACTTTGTTTATCGATTTCGAGCCTTTTTCATTTCCTCATCTAAGTTGCTGAAGAATTCCTCGTTTGATTTTGATTGACGAAGTTTTCTTAGGAACTTTTCAACAAAATCAGGAGTGTCTGTCATAGATTTACGGATCGCCCATAGTTTTTCAAGGTGATCTTTAGGAATAAGAAGCTCTTCTTTTCTTGTTCCAGAACGACGAATATCGATTGCCGGGAAGATACGTTTTTCTGCAAGAGAACGATCAAGATGAAGCTCCATATTACCAGTACCTTTAAATTCCTCGTAAATCACGTCATCCATACGTGAGCCTGTATCAACTAAAGCTGTTGCTAAAATGGTTAAGCTTCCGCCTTCTTCAATATTACGAGCAGCACCGAAGAAGCGTTTTGGACGGTGGAATGCCGCTGGGTCAATACCACCTGATAATGTACGGCCACTTGGCGGGATAACTAAGTTATAAGCACGAGCTAGACGTGTGATGCTGTCCATTAAGATGATTACGTCTTTTTTATGCTCAACTAAACGCATGGCTCTCTCAAGAACAAGCTCGGCCACTTTAATATGATTTTCTGGAACCTCATCAAATGTAGAACTTACAACATCGCCAGCTACTGAACGCTCAATGTCAGTTACTTCCTCAGGTCTTTCATCGATTAACAGGACGATTAGCTCTGCTTCAGGGTTGTTTGTTGTGATGCTGTTGGCAATCTCCTTTAAAAGCATTGTTTTACCTGCTTTAGGTGGCGCCACAATTAAACCACGTTGCCCGAATCCAACTGGTGCAATAAGGTCCATAATTCTTGTAGATAGGTGATTAGGTTTTGTTTCAAGATATATTTGTCTATCTGGATATAGAGGAGTTAGTGCTGGGAAGTGAACACGTTCCTTGGCTGTTTCAGGGTCTTCACC
Source organism: Metabacillus endolithicus (assembly GCF_023078335.1). Classification (GTDB taxonomy): domain Bacteria; phylum Bacillota; class Bacilli; order Bacillales; family Bacillaceae; genus Metabacillus; species Metabacillus endolithicus. The sequence goes on from NZ_CP095550.1 coordinate 2,362,320, forward strand.
ATTTACCGCTTCTACATGAAGTAACCCGTAATAGCGTTCGTTTTCTTTAGGAGGTCGAACTTTACCTGAAACTTTGTCTCCATTACGTAAGTCAAAGCGTCTGATTTGGGATGCAGAGATATAAATATCCTCAGAGCTTGGTGAGTAATTAATCGGTCTTAAGAAACCAAATCCTTCCGACTGAATAATTTCCAAAACACCTTCCATAAACAATAGATCTTCTTGCTCTGCATTTGCTTTTAAGATCGCAAAAATTAATTCTTTTTTCGTTAGCTTGCTATAATAGGACACTTTATAGTGACGGGCAAGCTCGTATAATTCTTTCAATTTCATATGTTCCAATGAAGAAATTGAAACCTGATTCATAAAAACACCACTCTTTTTCAATTTTCAATACATCATACTTTCAAACGTTCATCATTCAAACCCATTTCATATGTGAGAACTTGTCTAATAGCAAATTAGGATATAGATGATTTGCTCTATGTTGTAAAAGAAGAATAAACATATCACTTTAGGATAGAGAAGGAAATGAAGGTGAGCTTGAAGTAGATTTTGTAGTTATTCATTCAATGCAGCACTCTTTATTTTTACCCTATTTCTTAGATTTAATCAATCATTTTTGGAATTTTCCATTAAAATAGAGCAATAACGAAGAAAGTTTTATTAGATTGACAAGGATAAAGGTTTCCCCTCATCCTTGTCAATTATATTTTACAGCTTACGAATTTTGAAGTTGTTCGATTTCTTTTTCTGTTAATTTTTCACGCCAAATTGTTGCACCAAGACCTGTTAGTTTTTCCTCTAACTGACTGTACCCACGATCGATATGCTCTAAACCTGTAATCTCAGTTATTCCGTCTGCCATTAAGCCTGCGCAGACCAAGGCAAGCCCCTGCGCGCAAGTCACTTGCTTTTACTTTTGCTCCTTGAAGCTTCGTAGGACCAGAGACGATTGCTGATCTGCCTTCAACCTTAATTGATGCACCCATTCTTCTTAGTTCATCAATATGCTTAAAGCGTGCAGAATAGATTGTATCTGTTACAACACTAGTTCCGGTTGCTCTTGTTAAAAAAGAAGTAAACGGCTGCTGCAGATCTGTTGGGAAGCCAGGATAGACAAGCGTTTTAATATCAACAGCTTTTAGTTCCTTTTGTCCACCAACGATTAAAATCTGGTCATTGCTTGTTTCGATATGCATGCCCATTTCTCTTAGCTTCGCAATTAAGGATTCAAGATGTAATGGAATAACATTGTCGATCATAACCTCTTTACCCATTGCTGCACCAATGATCATATATGTTCCCGCTTCAATGCGGTCAGGAATAATGGAATGACGGCAGCCATGGAGCTTTTCAACACCATCGATGCGGATTACATCTGTACCAGCACCTTTAATTTTCGCACCCATACTTGTTAGTAATGTCGCAACATCAATGATTTCCGGTTCTTTTGCTGCATTTTCAATGATTGTTCTGCCTTTAGCCAAAACAGCTGCTAGCATAATGTTAATCGTTGCACCAACACTAACAACATCTAAGTAAATACGAGCACCTTTTAATTCATCCGCACGAAGATAAATCGCACCTTGTTCATTTGTAATTTGAGCACCTAGTGCCTCAAACCCCTTAATATGCTGATCAATCGGGCGTGGACCTAAGTGACAGCCGCCTGGAAGGCCGATTACAGCCTTTTTGAAACGACCAAGCATCGCTCCCATTAAATAATAAGAAGCTCTAAGCTTTTTCACTTTTCCATTTGGTAAAGGCATCGAAATCATTGAAGAAGGATCAACAACCATCTCATTGTTTTTCAACTCTACCTTACCACCGATTTCTTCTAATAAATCACCTAATATATTCACATCTGAAATGTTTGGTAAACCCTCAATTGTAACAGGAGATTCAGCGAGAATCGTCGCTGGGATTAGTGCAACCGCACTATTTTTTGCTCCACTAATTGATACTGTACCTTTTAGTAAATCTCCACCGGCAACTTTTAATTTTTCCATGTTAGTCTCCCTTCTATGAAGTTGACTTTCCGGAAAGAACATTAAGGGTGAGCTAGGCTCTGTTTTAAGCATAGCTATGTATAAAATCACACGACCATCATGTTTTCCGAATTAAAAACATCTAGTCAACATAATTAAAAAAATTAACAACCATGTTAGACGACTATTACCTTTTATAAGTGTTTATCTATTTTATTGCCTTATATTCCTTAGTCAATACATGACAATCTTACATATGTAAAACTTATTCGCCTGAAAAAAAGCGATCCTTTTTACAGACCCTCTTATTATTAAACCATCTATTGTGTTGGACAACAATGATTTACTGTAAAAGAATACGTTTTTCTATGAGTTTTTGAGAGTTTAGTGAAAAATGATGTTTTTTACTAGGAGAATCTTGATGCAACGAAAGATTTTGTAGGTTATGATTTGCGGAAAAAGAATGTGATTCTCAAGATGACAAATGAAAACGGACTAGCTTAGGCAAGTCCGCTTTCTATTATTCTATCAATTATGGTCAGCTAGGTAAAGGTTTAGAAGGATTTTATCAATAATTGTTAGCGCTTTCTTAATTTTCGGAATATAACCGCCTTTTAACAAGGCGGCCTATTCCTAAAAATTTATTAAGCTTTATTAGAAGAACCAAATTCACGCATTTTGCCGATAACTGTTGCTTTAATCGCGTCACGAGCTGGTCCTAAATATTTACGTGGATCATACTCATCTGGCTTCGCAGCTAACACTTCACGAACTGTTTTTGCAGATGCAATTTGGTTTTCAGTGTTAACGTTGATTTTAGCTGTTCCGAAAGAAATAGCTTTTTGGATATCCTTAGTTGGGATTCCAGTACCACCGTGAAGTACTAATGGCATATTTGTTAAGCCAGCGATTTCTTCCATTTCTTTGTAACCTAAGTTAGGCTCACCTTTGTATGGTCCGTGTACAGAACCAAGAGCTGGTGCTAGGCAATCAATACCCGTACGTTTAACAAGTTCTTCACACTCTTTTGGATCTGCATAGATTACGCCTTCTGCTACAACGTCATCTTCTTGTCCACCAACAGTTCCAAGCTCAGCTTCAACTGATACACCTTTTGAATGAGCATATTCTACAACTTTAGAAGTTGTTGCAATGTTCTCTTCAAATGGATCATGTGAAGCATCAATCATAACAGATGTGAAACCTGCATCGATTGCTTCTTTACACTTGTCAAAGCTTGAACCGTGATCAAGGTGAATTGCTACCGGTACAGTGATGTTGTAGTCTTCGATAAGACCTTCAACCATTTTTACAACTGTTTTGAATCCGCCGATATAACGAGCTGCACCTTCAGATACACCAAGAATTACTGGTGAGCTTTCTTCTTGAGCTGCTTGCAGGATCGCTTGAGTGAACTCAAGGTTGTTGATGTTGAATTGACCTACTGCATATGCTTCGTCTTTTGCTTTGTTAAGCATTTCTGTCATTGAAACTAAAGGCATGTGAAAAATCCTCCTATATAGACCTTATTTTTCTTATACAGAAAAGTATATCATACCTAGCATGACCAAATAATTTCCTTATATGTAACTTCGCATGATCACTTTTCACATCTTCTAGCATACCAATATATGAAGATTTCGGCAACAATTCGACATATATTAGGGTAATATAATATTACAGGATGCTTGCAAAGTTAGGTTTAGTAATTAATTCGCTTTAAGTGGTAAATACTTTTTTACTGCTTCACGAATTTCATCGATGTCAAATGGTTTTGCAAAGTGTGTGAGTGCACCTAAGTCTTTTGCTTCTTGGATCATATCAAGTTCGCCGTAAGCTGTCATGATGATGACACGGATGTCTTGGTCGATTACTTTCATTCTTTTCAAAATTTCGATTCCATCCATTCCCGGGATTTTCATATCAAGTAATACAAGGTCTGGAGAGTGGTTTTCCACGATTTCAAGTGCTTGGAAACCGTTTGCCGCTTGGAAAGTTTGATAGCCTTCTTTTTGAAATACTTCATTTAGCAAAATACGAATTCCGTATTGATCATCAACAATTAAGATTTTTTCTTTTAACATTGTCTACACCTCTTGAGTTATTTTTGTTTTTTGTGACATATATCGAACTTTCATTGAATAATTAGCATTTATTTTCACGCTAACATAAAGCGCTTAAAGCATAAATAAACGATCACCTAAAGAATTCGTTTCCCCCTGGATATTCCCTGCTTTTTTTCATCTTCTTTTCTCGACAAATTCTGCTTGGGTTAAGTTTATCATAATAAGGTTTGTTATGGTAAACTTGTTGGGGTGTTGCCTGTCACTTCCCGGATTTTGTCGCAGAAAATTCGGGTGGTGACAGGCACGCCCCGAAGTTTGTCACATTAGGAGGTTATATTTTTGATGAAGATTTTCTCCACACAGTTAACGGGTCATTTTAACCGAATTGTAGAGCAAGAGGAGCTGAGTATTGAGGATAGTGCGCGCTTGCTTGCCCAGGCTTTAGTTGGTGAAGGAAAGATTTATATATATGGTTTTCAAGAGTTACATGGCATTGTGTTAGAGGCGGTTAACAGCAGTGAGCCTCTTATCCGTTCAGAAGCTTTGTTTAATCAAAATGGTGAAATGAAGGAACTAACAGCTGCCGACCGTGTTCTACTTTTTACATATCGATCAACGGATGAAGAAGCGATTAAGCTTGCTCAAGAATTATCCTCTAAAGGAATTCAAACAGTTGGAATTTCTGCTGTGATGAAAGGTGAAGAAGCAGGGCTCAACAATATCACGGACCTACATATTGATTCAAAATTAAGGCAGCCGCTCATTCCTGGTGAAGATGGTGAGAGATACGGTTTTCCCGCCTTAATGACATCGTTATATGTTTACTACAACTTAACTTTTATCTTAAAAGAAATTTTAGATGAGTTTGAGGATGATGAGCTTTAATTCTCAACAAAAAAAGAATGAACTCTTAAAACGAGTTCATTCTTTTTTATTATCGTACCCTAATTTAACTGAAATTTTTTCAGCTACTTCTTTCACTTTATCAATAATAACCGGAATGGTTTCTGCTTGGAAACGAACATTTGGACCTGCCACACTTATACCTGCAACCACTTCTCTTTTATGATTAAAAATAGGCGCAGCAATTGATGTAGTGTAGTCTTCTAACTCTGAGTTACTAATTGTATAACCATTCCTCTGTGTTTCCTTTAATACTTTACGGAGCTTTTCTTGGTCAGTAATCGTTCCTGAACCAATTGCTCTTAGTTCGACATCTTGTAAATATTGCTCCAGTTCATCTTCAGGTAAAAAAGCAAGAAGAACTCTTGAGCATGCTCCAGCATAAAGAGGGGATTTCCTGCCGATTGCTGTATACAACCTAACTGGCTGGGTTGTATCAACCTTTTCAATATACATTGCTTCATGTTGGTCCCGAATTGTCAGGTTTACAGCTTCTCCCATTTCATCTCGAAGGAATTTCATATAAGGCAAGGCAATTTGACGGATGTCTAGCCTGTCCGCCACCAATTGACCGTATTGTAAAAATAATAAGCCAAGAGAATATTTACCATCTTCATCTTTATCAAGAAACCCCATATCCTCGAGTGAACCAAGCATACGATGAACAGAGGTTTTTGGCATGCCGGAAACTTTGATCATTTCATTAAAAGATAGTTTAGGATGCGTTAAAAAAAGGGTAAGGAGGTCCATCGATTTAATCACAGTTTTATTCTTATTTTGCAAAAATTCTCCCCCTTAGTCGATACAATCTAGTAATAAATTGTCTTTCATTCATTATATATTATTTTATTAAAAGATTGTACCGTACCAGGTCGCTTGCGGAGAATCTATTCTTTTATCGAAATATGATAGGTTTCTAGAAATTTCGTATTAAACTCACCCGAAACAAACGCGTCATGCTCTAATAGCTCAAGGTGAAACGGAATCGTTGTTTTAATCCCAGTAATGATGAATTCATCAAGAGCTCTTTTCATTCTTTGCAGCGCATCTTCACGATCTTTACCCCAAACGATTAATTTGGCGACCATTGAATCATAAAAAGGAGAAACAGTGTAGCCCGGATAAACAGCACTATCTACCCTAACGCCAAAGCCACCTGGTGGAAGATATCCTTCAACAAGACCAGGAGATGGCATAAAGTTTTTCACAGGGTTTTCAGCATTGATCCTACATTCGATTGCCCAACCGTTAATTTTAACTTCCTCTTGTTTAAAAGAAAGTTCATATCCAGCAGCTACTGCTATTTGCTCCTTAATAAGATCAATTCCTGTGACAAGCTCTGTTACAGGATGCTCGACTTGGATACGCGTGTTCATTTCCATAAAATAAAAATGACCATGTTTATCTAGTAAAAACTCTACCGTTCCTGCACCATGATACTTTACAGATTGAGCTGCTTTTACAGCCGCTTCACCCATTTTGTTACGCAGTACTTCATCAAGGGCTGGTGACGGAGCCTCTTCGATCAGTTTTTGGTGGCGGCGTTGAATGGAGCAATCTCTTTCACCAAGATGAACAACGTTTCCAAATCGGTCGGCAATGATTTGAATCTCGATATGACGCGGTTCTTCTAAATATTTTTCTAAATAAACACCCGGATTTCCGAAGGCTGTTTCTGCTTCTTGCTGTGCTTGACGAATTGCTTTTTTCAATTCTTCTGCACCGTACGCGACTCTCATTCCTTTACCGCCACCACCTGCTGTAGCTTTCACGATCACTGGATAACCAATTTCAGTCGCAACTTGCAATGCCTGTTCCTCATCTTTTATCAACCCATCTGTTCCCGGTACAGTCGGCACTCCTGCTTTACTCATTGTTTCACGGGCTACGTCTTTTGTTCCCATTTTTTGAATCGCCTCTGAGTCAGGGCCAATAAATGTGATATGGCATTTTTCGCATGCTTCAGCAAAATCTGCATTTTCGGCAAGAAAGCCATAGCCAGGATGTATTGCATCCGCTCCTGTCATTGTTGCAGCACTCAAAATATTCGGTATATGTAAATAACTTTCCTTTGAAGCTGTTTTCCCAATACAATAAGCTTCATCAGCTAATTTTACGTGAAGTGCTTCTCGATCGGCCTCAGAAAAAACAGCAACTGTTTTAATCCCCAATTCTTTACATGCTCTTATAACTCGAACAGCAATTTCTCCGCGATTAGCAATTAACACTTTCTCAAACATATGATGTTTCCTCCTTACCAAAAGTTAAGATTTTCTAATTGCAAACAAAGGCTGGCCAAATTCAATAAGCTGACCTTCTTCTACTAAAATCTCAACAATTTCTCCATTAACTTCAGCTTCAATTTCATTGAAAAGCTTCATGGCTTCTAGTATACAAACAACCGTGTTACTTTGAACTTTTGAGCCAACTTGAACAAATGGATCTGCATCTGGATTTGAACGGGAATAAAATGTACCAACCATTGGAGATAACACCTTATGTAGATCTTCTTTCTTCTCTTCTACCTTTTCTTGTTTCTCCACAACAGGAGGCTCTACTACAACCGGTGCTGCTGGTGGTTGTGGGCTTGGACATCATTTCTACAACAGGTGAACCTTCTACTTCAGAAACTTTTTCAATCACAACCTTTGTTCCCTCGTGCTCTAACCTGAATTTTTGAATGGATGAAGAATCAACCGCTTTAATCATTTCTTTAATGTCATTTATGTTTAACATGAATTGTTGCTCCTTTATTGTTTTAATTTATAGTTAATACTCACCGCTAATTGCTTTAAGCTTTTTTCTCTTTCTAAATACAATCTTTCAGCTTTTTCTAATGTTATTTCAGTAAAAGAAAGTGACTGACCTGGCATCACCTGTGCAACAACAGGTAGGTCAACCGTTGCAACTTGACCGATTTTCGGATATCCCCCTGTTGTTTGCCGGTCAGCAAGCAGGATAATTGGATTTCCATCAGGCGGGATTTGAATGGTTCCATGAGCCACAGCTTCTGAAAGCATTTCCAATTTTTCTTCTAATTCAATAGATGGTCCTGATAATCGGTACCCCATTCGATCAGATTGTGGTGACACTCTAAAAGATTGGGTGAAAAACTGCTGCTTGCTATTGGCTGTAAATTGTTCGAACTGTGCTCCTGGTAAAACGCGAATATTCGGATTTTTTGTAAGAGGTAGAAACTCATTCCAACGAACAGACCAGTTAGTTGTTAGGAACGCTCCTTTATATTGCTTGTTTTTTAGCTTTTCAATCTGTGAGAAAGCTCCTTCTGATATCGGATTTGTTTCTAAAACATCTCCCTCTTGAATCGCTCTTCCTTGATATCCACCTATTTCAGCTCTTAAGTAGGTGCTTTTGCTCTTCATCATTCTCTGAACAGCAAAGCCACCAGCTACTGCCAGGTAAGTTCTGCAGCCAGACTTTTGTGCTCCAAATTGAAGTTTACTTCCTTTTTTCACAAAAACAGGACGCCATAATGGAACAGAAACCCCTTCAATCGTAGGAGATAAATCTCCTCCTGTAATTGCGATGAGCATATCTTTTTCAACTAACAACGTTGGTCCCATTAAAGTGATTTCTAATGCAGCTTCTTCTTTTGAATTGCCAACTAATAAATTTGCGATTCTGAGAGAATATGAATCCATTGCACCGCTAACAATGACTCCGTACTTTTGGTATCCATACCTTCCTAGATCCTGGATCGTCGTAAGCAGTCCTGAACGTAGAGTGGTTATACTCATTTGTTTCCCTCCTTCCATTCCAAAAAGTCATTGTAGGAAATAGGATAGAACTTCACTATGTCTCCTGCCTGAAGTAGACTTGGTGGTTCTTTTTCTGATAAAAAAAGACTAAGAGGAGTTTGACCAATCAGCTGCCAGCCGCCTGGTGTGGAAATCGGATAAACACCGGTTTGTTTCCCGGCAATTCCAACAGAACCGGCTGGGATGCTAGTTCGCGGTGTCGAACGTCTTGGTGTTGCAATTTTCTCTGACATCCCCCCTAAAAACGGAAAACCAGGGGCAAACCCGAGCATATAAACGAGATATTCCCCACCTGAATGAAGGCTTATCACTTCATCTGTTGTTAAGTTGTTTTGTTTAGCGACAAATTCCAGATCCGGACCGCATTCACCGCCATAGCAAACGGGAATTTCAACGGTCCGATGTGTTTCTATTTCTTCATCTTTCAGGTTTGTTAACATATCCTCGATGATGGAACGGACATTTTTGTAAGGAGAGACCATTTTCCCTACTTTATAAGCGTGGCTCTTTTCTTCTACTAAAAGTGGATCATAAAAGACAGTCAAACTGGTATATGATGGAATACATTCAATGAATCCCTTAAAGCTGTTTTGTGTTAAATAATTAGACAACATTTGTACCTTACGATGTACGGAATACTCGATTTCATTGCCATACCGAACCACAATAGCAGCATCTCCGGCAGGTTCGATGATGAAGTTCTCTTGATTTATATGATTAGTCTTTGTCAATCCTCTCACATCCTCTTTGCATCTTTTAATAAGAAGATTTCCATTTGGGGATTTTCCTTAATGACTATTGGAAATCATTATAGTAAACAATTTGGGAAAGAAATTTACTTCCTTTTATTTTATCATAAGCTTCTTTTGCTTCTTTTTCGTTATTGAACTCAAACATTTTCGGATGATTGTGCTCTGAGTAGACAGTGATAACCCACATTAGAAAGCCTCCTAAGCTATTTTTATTATAATCTATTTATCTTATTCCGTTAAACGGAACTAAAATTCCTTATATCGGACTTAGAGGCTATTATAATTTTAGTTTTTATAAAATACAACAAAAAACTTGAACAAAATGATGTTTGTTAGAATAGTTAACAAAATAGTTTAAAAATTTAAACAGATACATTATAGTCAATCCATGTTACAATAATTGAAACTTTAGTTCCTAAATTCGGGAACAAAGCTATACTTGTACTCATTTTTTTAAAAGGGGAATCTTGTTTGTATCAAATTGATTTGAATTGTGATTTGGGAGAAAGTTTTGGGGCTTATAAAATTGGGATGGATGAAGAAGTTCTTCAATTTATTACATCAGCAAATGTTGCTTGTGGATTTCATGCCGGAGATCCTTCTGTCATGAGAAAAACCGTGCAACTTGCTCTTAAGAATAACGTTAAAATTGGAGCACACCCTGGACTACCTGATTTAGCAGGCTTTGGTCGACGTAACATGAACATTTCTTCGCAGGAAGCCTATGATCTCGTTGTTTACCAAATAGGAGCTCTTTCCGGCTTTTTAAAGGCAGAAGGAGAAAAAATGCAGCATGTTAAACCACACGGTGCTTTGTATAATATGGCGGCAAAAAACAGAGAATTATCGGAAGCGATTGCCGAGGCTGTTTACAAAGTAGATCCACAGCTGATTCTTTTCGGTCTTGCCGGAAGTGAATTAGTAAAGGCTGGTGAAAAAATCGGACTTAATACAGCACATGAAGTCTTTTCTGACCGAACTTATCAGCACGACGGCTCATTAACACCACGAACTCTACCCCATGCACTTATACATAGCTACGAAGATTCTGTTTCACAGGTTATTCGTATGATCAAGGAAGGAAAAGTTCGTTCAACGCAAGGCGTTGATGTACCTGTATTAGCTCAAACAGTTTGTATTCATGGAGATGGTCCTGAGGCTCTTGTATTCGCTAAACAGCTAAGAGAGTCAATGCAATCTGAAGGCATAGAAGTAAAAGCGTTTAGTTAGGAGGAAAATTTATGGAGCCACTTAATGTTTCACCAAAAAAGGAAGATAAAAGCAAATCATCTTTACCAAAAATGAATTGGTCACTCTTAATGGGAGCTGCCTTTTTAATGGCAACCTCAGCAATTGGACCTGGTTTCTTAACACAAACAACTGTGTTTACTCAAACATTAGCAGCCAGTTTTGGTTTTGTTATTTTAGTTTCTATTATTTTAGATATTTTTGCTCAAACAAATATATGGCGAATTATTGCTGTTTCTGAAAGAAGAGGACAAGATATCGCCAACATGGTTTTCCCGGGACTCGGGTATATCCTTTCTTTCCTGATCGTCCTTGGAGGTCTTGCCTTTAATATTGGGAATATTGCGGGTGCCGGAACTCGGTTTAAACGCAATAACCGGTGTATCGCCGGAGGTTGGTGCGGTGATTGGTGCAGTGATTGCAATCTTTATTTTCGTTGTAAAAGAAGCAGGAAAAGCAATGGATCGCTTCACACAAATTGCAGGATTTGTCATGATTGGATTAATGATCTATGTTGCGATTACAACAGCTCCTCCTGTTGGTGAAGCGATTATCAGATCTGTAGCACCCTCGCAAATTGATGTTTTAGCGATTGTAACGCTAGTTGGTGGTACAGTTGGTGGATATATTACCTTTGCTGGTGGCCATCGTCTTTTAGAAGCTGGTATAAAAGGAAAAGCCGCGATTCCAGAGGTAACAAGAAGCTCTGTTGTCGGGATTTTATTTACATCTGTTATGCGTATTGCCCTTTTCTTAGCTGTACTGGGAGTTGTTTCAAAAGGGTTAGGATCACAAATTGATCCAACGAACCCACCTGCATCTGTGTTTCAGCTTGCAGCTGGAGATGTTGGTTATAAAATTTTCGGTATTATTATGTTTTCTGCTGCTATTACATCAGTTGTTGGTGCAGCGTATACTTCTGTTTCGTTTATTCGTACATTCAGTGATAAATTAGAGAGAAATAATAAGGTCATTACAATTGGTTTTATTGTGGTGTCAACTCTTGCTTTTGTGTTGATTGGTAAGCCTGTTAAAGTGTTAGTGTTGGTTGGAGCTTTAAACGGACTTATTCTGCCATTAGCGCTTGGAACCTTGCTTGTTGCGGCTTATAAGAAGAGTATTGTTGGGGATTATAAGCATCCGTTATGGTTAACGATTTCGGGAGCGCTTGTAGTGATTGTGATGGCATTTTTGGGTGCATATACGATTATTAAGTCGCTTCCTCAGTTGTTTTGATTTGGTGAATGTAGACTAAGGGTAAAAATTAGCTCGTTCCATTGCGCTGCAGACACTTGCTTTCCGCGGGGAGGAAGCCAAGCCTCCTCGGCTTTGCCTGCGGGGTCTTGGCCTTTCCTCACTTCCCGCAGGAGTCAAGTGTCTTCCGCTCCATTACACTATTGTTCTTTAAATTTATTTAAAAACAACAATCAGAACCAAAAAAAGCTTGTAGAGATCACAATCTCTACAAGCTTTTTAATTTATTATTCTTGTTCTAAATTAGCTCTTCTTCTTACATAGAAATAAGCTCCAGCCCCGGTTAGTAGTACTAGTCCACCAATTAATAGTGTATTGAATGAGTTTGTAGCTGTTTTTGGTAGTTTTTCACCGTTTTTGTCTTTAGCTTTTTCTTCTGCTTTTTCTTTATCTTTTACAGGTGTTGTTACAGGGTCTTTGCTTGCTTCGTCATTGTCGGCAGGGTCGGCTGGTGTTTGTCCATCGTTTTCACCAGTGCCTGGTTGAGCTGGTGTTTCTTCTTCTCCGTCTCCTGTACCAGGTGCAGAGGCTTTATCAAATCTTACATTATCAACAAACATTCTTCCTGCAAAATCACTTTCATCATCTGCGAAAATTAATAGCATGTTGCGTAATGATGTATCTGATTTTACGTTTTCAAGGTTTGTAACATCAATTTTCGCTTCGTAATGATATAGACCATCTGCTGTTTTTTCTACGGAGTCTAATGCTGTTAAATCAATATCAAAGGTTTCTGCGGATTGTTGCCAAAAGCCAAGTAATTCTGGTTGGAAAACTAGGTTAATAGAAATTCCACCTTCTGTTGCACGAGTTGGGTCAAGATATAAATCAAATGCAACATACTCATTGTCACCGCGCTTTAAATCTTCTGACCAGAAGTCTAGGCGTGGAGCTGATGCCCAGTTGTCAGTTGGTTTTACTTCAGGATAAGCAAATTCCCATGATAGTGCTTTAGAACCGTTTGCTTCTTCAATTGTTAATGCTGTTTTAACTCCAGAGTCTCCACTCCATTTCCAGCCTTGACGAGTATCATCTTCAAAAGTAGATGGAAGTGTTGCTGCTCCTTCTGGATCATTAACTACTTCAATCTCAATTTCTTTACCAGTTACCGTAATATTGTCTAAAGAAACAACATCTGTATTTTCAGCTCCAACAAATAAGATCATATTCTCTAACTTGTTATTATCAGGCTTTCTGCAATTGTTGCTAGTGATGGTGCATCTTCTTTTGAAATTGTTAATACTGCTTTGTATTTATTTCCAAATGGTTCAAAATCCTCTGCTTTCACTTGAATTGCACGCGTCGGATTAGCCCATCCTGCTGAAGGTCCTTGTGGAATCGCTGCAACAGAAACAGTTGTTGGCTTGTCCACAATCACATCCATTGATAGTTCTTGCGCTCCTAAAACATCAACAGATTCACCCCAGTTATCAGCAGACAAGCGTACATTCGCCCAATAGTTTTCTGCAGAAACATCACTGCTTGCATTTAGTCCTGAAATTTGTAGAGCTCCATCAACATTCTTTAGTGTTACATCTTTTACAGGACTATCTCCATTTACACCAAAACCTTGTGTAGAATCTGTAAAGTCAAAAAGTACTTTTGAGTATTTTGTACGATCAATTGGCTCATACGAAACTCCTTTAATACGAGCACGAACATATTCACCTGATAAGCTTAATTCTTTCGGTGCCCATACCTGGTCAGCACCTGGATCTAAATCAGTAGCCTCTGTTTTCCCCAATTGAAACGGAGTAAACGCTGCAGATGTTTCATTTTTATTTGTTAGAGACCAGTTAGCCCAGCTAATATTATTTTCATTTAAGAAGTTGATCCATTGATTTGCTTCTTCTAAATATGGACCATTGTTTCCATTTGCTTCACTTGTTCCCCATTCTGTTGCAAAAACAGCTTGTCCTTTTTCAAGGGCATATCTAGCATTACTCATGACATTTTCACGATTTGAACTGTCTGATGCTGCTGGATGTGAACCAGTGTAAAAGTGAACTGTATACATTGTGTTGCTATCATCAATTGGATTATCAGCAGCTAAATCTGCACGTTGACTCCAGTTCGGTTTACCAACAATCACAATGTTTTGATTTCCATTATCACGTAGCATTTTAATAATCGGCTCAGCATATGATTTTACTTTTGCCCAACCTTCTGCATCATTTGTTAATCCCGGTCCATCATTACTATTACTACTTGGTTCATTTGCTAATTCATAGATAATGTGAGGATCGTTCGGATAAAGACTTGAAATTTCCTTAAAGAAATTCAATGCTCCTTTATAAACATCAGCATTCGGGTCTCCCGGAGCATGTACGTGCCAATCGACAATAACATACATATCATTTGCCTTTGCTAATTCAATTCCATCAATAACACGTTGCTTCATCAGTTTGGGATCTGTTGCATAACCACCTTCACCAACATACATCGCAAGGCGAATAAGATTTGAACCCCAGTCATTTGAAAGAGCCGAAAACGCATTTTCATTTAAAATTCCTGGGAACCATTGTAAACCATGAGTACTCATCCCACGGAGTTGAATCTTTTGGCCATTTTTATCAACAAGTGTTTTTTGTCCATTTACAACCTTAAGGCTTAATGCCCCAGCTTGAGACGGTCTTTTCCCTGGTTCAACAAGCAAGCTGTTGTAATCAGCTTCTGCTGCTGAAGCAAAATTAGGTAGTAATGATGTTAATAATCCAAGAACCATTATTAGTGCCATAAACCTTTTTAGCATTCTGTGCTTCAAAATAAATCCCCCTTGTTTGATGTGAAAAATGTATGGAAACCGGTTTCCGAAGTGAGAAAAAAAGATTCAGAAACCGTTTTCTCCCCAAGTTAAAAAAATAACCTCTTTTGAAAACGCTAACACTGAATCTAGTATACTATAGACCTTATTTAATTTAAAGTAGTATATTAAAATAATTCTAATAATTCAATCATTCTATACTTTGAATCTCTTTACTAGCTCCTGAAGCGCCAATGCCTTTGAACTTAATTCCTCAGATGATGACGTTACTTTTGTCATAATAGCATTCTGCTCTTCAACTGATGCAGCCACTTCCTCTGTATTCCCAGCTGAAAAAACAGATATATTTGCAATTTCTTCTATTAAATCCACCATACTTTGTGTACTTGCATTTACTTGCTCCACAATAGCTGAAACTTCCTGTGATTGTGAGGCAACATTAGCTACCATTTCAACAATATTCCCAAAAGAATCACCAGTTTTACTAACCATAACAATTCCTTCATTAACAGCGTTTATTCCATCTGTCATTGATTTTAACGCATTTTCAACCTCTGTTTGCATTTCATAGATCACATTTTTAATTTCCTCAGCTGCTTGTCCAGATTGCTCCGCAAGCTTTCTAACCTCATCGGCTACAACAGCAAATCCTTTACCATGCTCGCCTGCTCTTGCTGCCTCAATAGCTGCATTTAAAGCTAATAAATTTGTTTGATCTGCAACACTTGTTATTAAAGAAAGAATCTGGCCGATTTGGTTTGATTTGTTACTTAATGTATTCATTGCAGAAGAGGTATGTTGAACTTTATGTTGCACCTCATTCATTTGAACAACTGTTTGCGAAACAATTCCTTGACCAGTTGTTGCCTTCTCATTTGTTGCTAATGTTAGGTCGGAGACAGCTTGTATAGAGCGTGCAGCCTGTGTCATTCCCTTTGAAATTTCATGAATCACACGGTTTGCTTCAGAAGCACGTGTTACCTGATTCTCTGCACCTCCAGCTACCTCTTTGATAGCAGTAGAGATAGAATTATTACTTGATTGTGTTTGTTCAGCACTAGCTGAGAGATCTTCTGACGTTGTTGCCACTTGCTCAGAGTTTTTCATCACTTCTACGATCAATTGCTTCAAGTTATCAGTCATTGTGTTAAAGTCTGTTGCAAGTTTACCAATTTCATCCCTATTTTTAATAGAAATTGGTTCTAGCATTAAATTTCCTTGCGCCACCTGCTTCACACTCGTCGACATTGCTGACAATGGCCGAGATATGCTTCTTGATAGAAGGAAACCCATAATGATTGCGATAATTAGAGTAACCACAATCAAAATAGCTGTAATGGATAGAACGAATGTTGTGACATTATGTCTCTCTTCCGCAGCTTTCGTTGCCATTGATTGATTTATCTCAACAAGTTTTGTTAAATAACCTTCAATCGTTTCAATCTGTTGCCTAGATTGTTTAATCAATTTACTTGCTTCATCATCTTGATTAGCCCTTGATAGAGCAAGAATCTCCTCATGAACAACAAGGTATTTATCCCATTCTGCTTGGAAGCCATTATAAATTTCCTCTTCTTCTTTCGTCAAAATGGTTTTTTCAAACTGTTCGTACAGCTCATCTAATCTACTAAAAATAGTATCAAATCGCCCATCAAATTGGTTCATTTCTCCGATTGTTTCAGCACTAGCATAAAACAACTGAAATGCAGCCACCTGTTCAACGAGATACCTCATTTCACCGAGTCTTTCAACTGATGGAAGCCACACATCCTCTACTTCATTAGACTTCTTGTTCATTGAGTTTAATCCAGTTAAAGTAGAAACACTAAGAGCTGCGATTAAAATAAAAATAATAGCAAATACAGTAAAAATTTTTCTTCCAACAGTTAGCTTTAAGGGTAATTTCACAACAGATTGTTGATCATTACTAGTTTTACTCAGCCTCTTTACGTATTTATGTAAGAGCTTCCGCATATAGATCCCCCATCCTGACAGCCATTATTATGTTTTTTATCTATTTTTTCTTAACCCCATCTATGAAAAAACCCCCTTCGAAACCGAAATCGGTTTCCAAAAGGGGTAAATTCCTTAATAAAACATATCAAAGAAACCATTTTTTATTGTTTGTTTATACCAATAATAGCTATCTTTCTTTGTTCTTTCTAATGTATTGAAATCAACGTGAATGATTCCAAAGCGCTTGTCATAGCCTTCTGCCCATTCAAAGTTATCAAGCAGTGACCATGTGAGATAACCTTTAATATTTACACCACTATCCATTGCTCGCTTTAATGATGTTAAATGCTGTTTCAAGTAATCAATACGTCCTTGATCTTTTACTCTGCCGTTTTCAACTCCATCATTGTAGCAGGCACCATTTTCAGTGATATAAATTGGCACTGAACCGTATTGTTCGTTTATTTTTGTTAACACCTTATAGAAGCCTTCAGGATAGATATTCCAATCAAAATCAGTTTTTTCATAGCCAATATCTACTTTTTCAGCATCTAGTAAACCATCATTTTCTTTGTATCTAGTCACACTGCCTGTGTAGTAGTTGATTCCAACAAAATCAATTTCTTGGTTGATGATGTCCATGTCGCCTTCTTGAACTGGAACTGTCACACCTTTTTTCTCGAACCACTCTACCATAAATTGTGGATAGCTACCTTTGAATACAGGATCAAAGAACCACTCAACAAACCAGCCTGTTGCTCTGTTACAAGCATCGATGTCTTCTTGTTTGTTGCTAAATGGCTCGTTCCATTCTGTATTAGGTGCATAACCTATTTCACCTTCGTATCCTCCGTCTCTTAGGCGGGATACTGCTTTACCGTGTGCAAGTAGTAAATGATGTGAAATCGTTGTTGCTAATTGTAAATTTTGGAATCCTGGTGCATGAAGTCCGATAAAGTTTGATAGAAATGATACACACCAAGGTTCATTGATTGTAATCCATTTTTTAATTTTTCCGTTAAACTCTTTAAACATTAACTCAGCATAATCAGCAAATGCATCTACTGTTTCACGGTTTTCCCAGCCACCCTTATCTTGAAGAGCTTGTGGCAGATCCCAGTGATATAGCGTACACATTGGCTCGATTCCGTTTGCTAGCAATGCATCTACAAAATCATGATAAAATTGAAGACCCTTTTCATTGATTTCTCCAGTTCCATTTGGAAAAATACGTGGCCATGATACAGAAAAACGATAAATATCAATGCCAAGTTCTTTCATTAATGCGATATCTTCTTCATAGCGGTGATAGCTGTCACACGCTACATCTCCGTTATCGCCATTTAATACTTTACCAGGTGTTTTGGCAAAGGTATCCCAAATGGAAAGACCTCTTCCATCCTCAGTTGCTGCTCCTTCGATTTGGTATGCTGCCGTTGCAGCTCCCCATCTCATCTCTTTTGGAAATTGTATAATTGCCATTGTTGTACCTCCACCAAATTCTTTTCTATGTTTAGCCTTATGATTCTCTCACAACTAATTCAGAATCGATAAAAACAGGCTTTAATTCTGATTTTCCATTGATGATGTCATTTAACATATACGCAGCAAGCTTACCGAGTTGTTCTTTATCCTGCCTTATAGTCGATAGCTTCGGACTGCTATGTCGACATGCATCAATATCATCACAGCCAATCACAGATATATCTTCAGGAACTCTTAGTCCTTTTTCTCTAATCGCATCAATTGCACCAAAAGCCATCATATCCGATACGGCAAAAATAGCGCGGGGATAAGAATTTGTTTCTAATATTTTTTTCATTGCTTGATATCCACTTTCTTCATGGAAATCACCATATTGAAACCACTCTTGATGAATCTCAAGACCAAGCTGATCCATTGTTTCTCTTGCACCTTTTTCTCGAAACATCGTGATGGCAGAATCTTCTTGACCACCAATAAACCCAATGTTTCTAATTCCTTGCAAATAAAAGTGTTGAATCACTTTTCTTGATAAATTCACATTATCACTCATCACAAAGCTTGCTTTTGGTCCGCTAAGCTCAAGGTCAATCCCCATACAAGGAATCTCCTCGCGCACAAGCTCATAGATCGCATCCTCTACTTCTTCACCAGCGATAATGACACAGCCATCTACATGAAAATGGCGACATCTTGCTAAATAACTACCATTATCTTTGTAGAATTGTTCGTTTGAGAACATGATAATGTCATAGCCTAGCGAACCAATTGTTTTTTTAAACGATGTAACAACCTCATTAAAAAAAGGATGTGTAAATTCAACATTTACCTTACCGGCATAAATTAACCCAATTAAATTCGATTTTTTGGTGGCTAGTGCTTTAGCTGAAAAGGTTGGCTGATATCCTGTTTCCTGGATAATATCCAGCACTTTTTTCTTCGTTTTTTCACTAATGCCACCATAGTTATTAATAATTTTTGATACAGTTCCTGGAGAAACTCCAGCCATCTTTGCAATATCTTTAATCGTTAAATTCATAGCGGTCCCTCAATTGCCTTTCGCCTTCATAATAGATTGCTTATTTACTGTTAGATTACTATTATTTGAAGCAATTTACAATTTGATAATGGGCGAAAAAAGAAGGTAATAAATTGAAATTTTTTATTTAACCGCACCATCTGTAATACTAGAAATAAATAATCTGTTAAACAGTAGGAAAATAATTAATAAAGGTACTGTTGCCCAGAATACACCAGATAAAATCATACCGAAGTCAATGTTGAATGTGTTACTTAATGTCGCCAAGGCAACTTGAATTGTATACATTTCTGGATCTCTTAGAATTGTAAATTGCCATAAGAATTCTCCCCATACAGCTGTGAAGACAATAATACCTAATGTTGCAAATGCAGGTAAAATGATTGGTAACACAATACTGCGGTAGATTCTGAAATTCGAACACCCATCAAGCTTTGCTGCTTCAATTAATTCATCTGGTACCGAATTACTTACATATTGTCTCATTAGAAAGATTCCTAATGGATTTAAGAAAAATAGAATCGCAACACCCTGTAATGTATCAAGCAAATCTGCTTTTGAAATTAAATAGTATTGCGGAATTAATCCTAATTGCGGTGGGATAACCATTGTTAAAAGAATCGAAACAAACAATGCGTTTTTCCCAGGAAATCTAAATTTAGCAAAAGCAAATCCTGCTAGTGAGCTAATTATTAATACAATGATTGTTACTGATGTACAAAGAATCACCGTATTGATCATTGCTTGGAAGAAATCAATCGCACCCAATACCTTCTGGAAGTTTTCCACTAACATATTACCAGGCGTAATCGTTGGCGGTATGGAGTTATATGCTGAACTTGGGCGAGTTGCCATCACAAACATCCAATAAAATGGAAACAATGAAAAAAGTGATGCTAGAGTAAGAAATGTATAGATGAAAATTCTACCTTTTGAAAACTTTTTTGTTCCTGCTACGTCACCCATTATTTAGCTACCTCCTTTTTTCTACCGATTTTTCCAGATGTTACTAACGTATTAATTGCAGAGAAGATAATGATGATAAATAACAAGATAACGGCTGTTGCAGATGCTGTACCAAATGATTGTAATTTAAACGCATCACGATACAGATACATAACAACTGTCATAGCTTCATCTCTTGTAAAGGCTGATGCACCTAAGAATACTGTTGGTTCAGCGAATAATTGCAGTGCACCAACTGTTGAGAAGAAAACAGTTAAAATGATAAACGGCTTTAACATCGGCATTGTAATATAAAGCATTTGTTGGAACTTATTTGCACCATCAATTGTTGCTGCTTCATACAGGTCATTTGAAATACTTTGAAGACCCGCTAGATAAATGATTGTGTTGTAACCAACCCATCTCCAAAATACCATGATGGAGATTGCAATTTTTGTACCCCATTCAGATGAAGCCCAGCTAACCGGATCAAATCCAAACACGCCTAGTACATAATTGGCTAAGGAAGTTTCGTGATTACTAAATAACACACTAAAAATGAGGTTTACTGCAACCATTGACGTAATATATGGCATGAAGATCGTAACTCGGAAGAAATTTCTAAAGCGGAGAAACGATAGATTTAATAGAAATGCAAGGATAATCCCAATAATTAATTGAGGGGCAGTACCCATTAATCCAATAACAATTGTGTTATATAAAGATTTCCAAAATAGTGGATCTTCTAATACAATTTTGAAGTTATTTAACCCAGCAAACTCCAGGCTTAACCCATTCCATTTTTGGAAAGCTAGATATAAACTGAATAACGCCGGATATAAACCAATAACAGCAAAGATGATAAAGAAAGGTGAAACATAAAGATAGCCAGAAATCATGTCTTTCTTTTCTTCTGATAGAAACCTTTTCTTTTTGACTACTTTTTCATTTGCAGTAACCATTTTCACTCCCCGTTTCTTTCAGTAAAACTAGATATGGTGCAACGTTTTGCACCATATCTTAGCTTCATTCTTTTTTGAATTAACGATTTACTAAATCTTGCGCACGTTTAACAGCAGCTTTCCATTCTTTTTCTGGATCCGCACCGTCTTGAACGTTTTTAAGAGCATTTAGAATTTCTTGGTGTATTGGGAAGTATTTTTCACCTTTGAAAACGGCACCTTCGATATCTTGTGCTGCTTGAGCAAATACTTCAGATGTTACTTGACCACCAAAGAACTCATCTTGGTTAGAAGCGAATTCTTCCATTTCATATACAGCTGGCGCAGATGGGAATAATCCATTGCTTTGGAAAGATTTTAATTGATTTTCAGGTGATACTAACCATTCAACGAAATCATATGCAGCTTGTGCATTTTCAGTTTCACTTGGGATTGCGATGTAAGATCCACCCCAGTTTGCAGCAAATTCAGTTGGTAATGTAGCTACTTTGAACTTACCAGAAGCATCTGGAGCATTACCTTCCATCCAGCCTTTTAACCAGCCAGCACCTAATTCAGCAGCGAATTCACCAGTGTTAACGGCATTTGACCATTCAGGTGTCCACATTTCAAACTTACCAACGATTCCAGCTTCATTTAATTCAACTGCATAATCGTATGCTTTTTTAACTGAACTACCCTCTTTGTCAAGGATTAATTCACCATCAGGATTTAGGTATTGTTCAACTGAAGGATCAAGAAGTGCTCTGTAAGCCATTTCAATACTGTCTACGAAAGGTTTACCAGTTTTCTCTTTTACTTGTAATCCAGCTTCTTTAAAAGCTTCTGGAGAATTAATTAATGCTTCTACTTCAGCAGGCTCAGTTGGTAGACCAGCTGCTTCGAATACATCTGTACGGTAGTATAATGCTTTAGGACCAATATCAGTTGGAAGACCGAATAAGAAGTCTCCTCCTTCATTTTCACCAGCATTCCATTTCCAATCTAGGTATTGATCTTGAACGTCTTTTGCACCAAGATCATATAAGTTTGCAAAGCGATCTTGAGCTGCTTTGAAACGATCAAATTGATCTACTTCTAGCATTGCGATATCAGGAGCACCACTACCAGCAGATAAAGCTGTGAATAATGCATCATGATGTTCAGCTGTTTCGGAAGATTTAAACTTTATAGTTACGTTTGGATTTTGTTCTTGATATTCTTTTACTAACTCTTCATAGCCTGTTGCACCGAAAGCCCAGAAGTTTAGTTCTACTTTTTCATCTCCACTTCCGCCGCCCTCTGAAGCAGATTCTTTCTTATCGCCACCACTACATGCAGCTAACGAAAATGCTAAAGCTAAAGACAAACCAGAAGCTAACCATTTTTTCTTGCTTTTCATTTTATTTCCCCCTTGTTTTTTGTTTAATAACCGTTACCTGTTACGGAAACCGATTTCCTTACTAGGAAAAAATTAAAGTGGTTTTCGTTACTGGAAACCGCTTTCAACTATGATTATATCTTCTATTATTCTATAAATCAATCTATTTTTTGAAAAAATTAAAAACTTTTTAAAAACCGGTTTCCATATCTATTTCCTTCTATAGTAAAGCTAATTAAAAAGCCATCCTTATAGGATGGCTTAACTAATGTTTTATCATTTTTCAGCAGCCGTTAATGATGCGCGAACAAAGTCACGGAATAGTGGCTGTGGTCTTGTAGGTCTTGATGTAAATTCCGGATGGAACTGTGATGCAACAAACCAAGGATGTTCTTTCACTTCAATAATTTCAACTAAGCGGCCGTCCGGTGTTGTACCAGAGAAAACAAAGCCTGCTTCTTCCATTGCTTGACGATATTCATTATTGAACTCATAACGATGGCGATGACGCTCATAAATCACCTCATCTTGGTATGCCTCGAATGCACGAGTTCCCTCTTGAAGCTTACTTGGAGATAATCCAAGACGTAATGTTCCACCTAAGTCTTCAACATCTTTTTGCTCAGGAAGTAAGTCAATAACTGGATAAGCTGTGTTAGGATCAATTTCAGCAGAATTTGCTCCCGCTAAGCCTAATACATTACGAGCATATTCAATTGAAGCCACTTGCATACCTAAGCAAATTCCTAAGAATGGCACTTTATTAACACGTGCATAGTTCGTTGCAACGATTTTCCCTTCAACACCGCGGTCACCGAAGCCACCAGGAACTAAAATACCATCAACATCTGCAAGCTGATCTTTTACGTTTTCAGATGTTAATTCTTCTGCGTTTACCCATTTGATTTCAATATCAGAATCATATTCATATCCAGCGTGGCGAAGTGCTTCAACAACAGAAATATATGCATCTTGCAGTTCAACATACTTCCCAACAAGAGCAATTTTTGTTGTTTTTGAAAGGTTCGTAACACGTTGTACAAGCTCTTTCCATTCTGTCATATCCGCGTCATTGCAATTTAGTTTCAAGTGATTGCATACAATTGTATCTAAGTTTTGATCTTGAAGATCTAGTGGGATGCTGTATAACGTTTCTGCATCACGGCACTCGATCACTGCGTTTTTATCAATATCACAGAATAACGCAATTTTATCTTTCATATCTTGAGAAATTGGCATCTCTGTACGAACAACGATCACATTTGGTTGAATACCAAGACTTCTTAATTCTTTAACACTGTGCTGAGTTGGTTTAGTTTTCATTTCACCAGCAGCTTTAATATATGGTACAAGTGTACAGTGGATATACATCACATTGTCACGGCCAACATCACTTTTCACTTGGCGGATTGCTTCTAGGAAAGGTAGTGATTCGATATCTCCTACTGTTCCACCAATCTCTGTGATAACAACATCTGCACCTGTTTCTTTACCAGCGCGAAATACTTTGTCTTTGATTTCATTTGTGATGTGCGGAATAACCTGAACAGTTCCACCTAGATAGTCACCACGGCGCTCTTTCTTTAGAACAGTTGAATAGATTCTACCTGTTGTCACGTTGTTAAATTTAGTTAGGTTTTCATCAATAAAACGCTCATAATGGCCTAAGTCTAAGTCTGTTTCTGCACCGTCTCCTGTTACGAATACTTCACCGTGCTGATACGGACTCATTGTTCCCGGGTCCACATTTATGTACGGATCGAATTTTTGAATCGTTACACTGATCCCACGGTTTTTTAATAATCTTCCTAGTGATGCAGCTGTGATCCCTTTACCTAAAGATGATACAACTCCACCTGTTACAAAAATATACTTTGTCATGGTCTTCCCCCTCAGAAGCTAATCTTTTTTTATTTTGTACAAGAAATGAAAAAATCATTTGAAAAACTATGAATAAGAGTGAAAAATTTTGTGAAATTCAGGGGTAAGCCTGTCCTACTTAACAATTCTAAATCATTTTAGAAATGAACTTTAAACTTTTATATAAAATAA
Organism: Metabacillus endolithicus; assembly: GCF_023078335.1. Classification (GTDB taxonomy): domain Bacteria; phylum Bacillota; class Bacilli; order Bacillales; family Bacillaceae; genus Metabacillus; species Metabacillus endolithicus. The sequence goes on from NZ_CP095550.1 coordinate 2,386,873, forward strand.
GAAAGCTCCCTTCCAAACAAACTTGAAAGGGAGCAGTAATTGTTTAATTAAACGAACAATCTCTTTTTAAAAGCCCAAAATAGATTCTACCTAGTTAGAAAAAGAAAGTCAAGACGATTTGATTTTATTTTTCTTCGTCTGAATCATCATCAAAATCGTCGTCTTCTTCGTCATCATCATCAAGGTCGTCATCATAGTCATCGTCGATTAAATCATCATCATCTTCATCTTCATCTAGATCGTCTGCATCATCTATATCATCAAAATCATCTTCTTCTTCGTCGTCATCTGAATCATCGTATTCATCGATATCGTCATATTCGAGGTCTTCCTCATCAAGCTCATCGTATACATCATCCAGATCTTCATCGTCTGCTTTTTTCGATTTTTTCTTTTTAGGTTTTGCAACAGGAACGATTTCTTCTTCAATTTGCTCGTATGGATACCATGTGCGTAATCCCCACATGTTTTCACCAACACAAATAAAACGGCCATCGATGTTGATGTCTGTATAAAATTGAGCAATTTTATCTTCTACTTGTTGCTGTGATAATCCTAGAAGATCAGCAATTTCTTTTACTAAATCACTAAATACGTAAGGTTTTCTTGCTTCTAAGAAAAGTTCATAGGCAACCTCAACCATTGCCATTTCTTTTATTTGTTCTTCTGTTAATTGTTTTAGACTCAAGTTCCGGCACTTCCTTTCTACATCATCGATCTATTGTAAATCCAGGGCTGCTTTCTAGTGTGGTTCTGTTATCTTAGACAGAATTCAGCTAGAATAAGCCAATTAAGTAGAATAAACTTTAAAATATGTACATAGTAAACCTATCAAATCATACCATTCATTATAAACAATTTCTAGCAGTTTATGCCACCTTTATCATGTAAAAATTGATTTAAGAGTGTTTTTACATTATTTTTGCAAACTTGTTGCGGTAGATCAGGTGTTGGGTGGGTTGATTTGCGCTGCAGGTTGAGCATTAACTGTATGAAGACCATCTCACTGCTCTTCAACCACTAAAATAGTCTTCATCACACGAATGAAGACCATCTCAGCACGCTTCACCCATTAAAACGGTCTTCATCTCTCCTATGAAGACCACCTCAACACGCTTCACCCACTTAAACAGTCTTCATCTCTCTTATGAAAACCATCTCTCAACTCTTCACCCACTAAAACGGTCTTCATAGCCTCGTTAATGACAGCCAGAAGTGTCACACCTATCCACTAACAAAAACAGAAACCGGCATAACCGGTTTCCCCACACTACATATTCCTTCTATATTGTCCCCCAACTTCATATAATGCCTGCGTAATTTGGCCAAGGCTGGCTACTTTTACAGTTTCCATTAGTTCGGCAAAGATGTTGCCGTTGTGGATGGCTTTGTTTTTTAGGTTCAACAGTGCTTCTTCAACTTTGTGCTCGTGTGTTTGTTGGAAGGTTTTTAAGTTTTGGATTTGCGTTTCTTTTTCTTCTTTTGATGCACGGGCGAGTTCCATGTTGTCCATCATGTCTTGTGATGGTGGATTTGGATTTAGGTATGTGTTTACACCGATGATCGGCAGTTCACCTGTGTGTTTTTTCATTTCGTAATGCATCGATTCATCCTGGATTTTGCCGCGTTGATATTGTGTTTCCATTGCGCCTAGTACACCGCCGCGTTCATTAATGCGGTCGAACTCCTGAAGTACTGCTTCTTCTACTAAGTCTGTTAACTCTTCAATAATAAATGAGCCTTGCAAAGGATTTTCATTTTTAGTTAAGCCATGTTCTTTTGTGATGATCATTTGAATGGCCATTGCGCGGCGAACAGATTCTTCTGTTGGCGTTGTGATCGCCTCATCATAGGCATTTGTGTGTAATGAATTACAATTATCATGCAGGGCCATTAGCGCTTGAAGGGTTGTGCGAATGTCGTTAAAATCAATTTCCTGGGCATGCAGTGAGCGCCCTGATGTTTGAACATGGTATTTTAGTTTTTGGCTTCGTTCGTTGGCGCCGTATTTGTCGCGCATAACGGTTGCCCATATTCTCCGGGCAACGCGACCGATAACGGTATATTCCGGATCGAGTCCATTGCTAAAGAAAAACGATAAGTTAGGTGCAAATGAATCAATATCCATTCCTCTGCTCAGGTAATATTCCACATACGTAAACCCATTTGAGAGCGTAAAGGCTAATTGTGAAATTGGATTTGCTCCTGCTTCTGCGATATGATAGCCAGAAATGGAAACAGAGTAATAATTTCGTACCTTTTGATCAATAAAGTATTGCTGAATATCCCCCATTAAACGAAGAGCAAACTCTGTTGAAAAAATACATGTGTTTTGTCCTTGATCTTCTTTTAAAATATCAGCTTGCACGGTTCCTCTTACTGTTTGAAGAGTGTAGGCTTTTACTTCATCATATTCTTCCATTGTTAACGAGCGTCCAAGCTCAGCTTCTTTTTTGCTCACCTGTTGCTCAATTGCAGTATTCATGAACATCGCTAAAATGATTGGAGCTGGACCGTTGATCGTCATTGAAACAGAGGTCGAAGGCGCGCATAAATCAAAGCCATCATAAAGCTTTTTCATATCATCTAATGTACAAATGCTTACTCCACTTTCGCCGATTTTTCCGTAAATGTCAGGGCGGTAAGCTGGATCTTCTCCGTATAGCGTTACTGAATCAAATGCTGTGCTTAAGCGTTTTGCGTCATCATCTTTTGATAAATAATGAAAACGGCGGTTCGTACGGGCTGGAGTTCCTTCACCAGCAAACTGCCTTTTCGGATCTTCTCCTTCCCGTTTAAACGGGAACACACCAGCTGTATATGGAAAAGAGCCTGGTACATTTTCTTTATAAAGCCAATTGAGAACATCACCGTCATTTTTATATTTTGGCAATGATACTTTCGCTATAGATAATCCTGACAGGGAAGTGGTTCTAAGCTTTGTGACAATTTCCTTATTGCGAATAACCGTTGTAAATTGCTCTTGAGCATATTTTTCCTTCGTTTCTTCCCAGCTATTTAGCAATGCTTTTGATTGAGGTGTTAGCTTTTCCTCAAGAGAATTCAGAACGTTTTTTAACGATAAAATCACTTCTTCGTTTGTTTCCTGTTCAATAAGAGTTTCAAGCGCACCTTTTAGTTGAAATCTTTTTGTCGCAAGCTCTGCTTGTTCCTCTGAGTGACGATGATAGTTTCGAACAGTCTCACTGATTTCTCTTAAGTAATAACGGCGTTCAGGTGGGATAATCACGTTTTGCTTTTCTACATCTTTTACAACCGGAAGAGAGGTTTGCCAGTCTAGATTCGTTTTTTCATTGATTAACTCTAGTAGTTTTGCGAATAGAGTGTTTGTGCCTAAATCGTTAAACTGACTGGCAATTGTGCCGTAAACAGGCATCTCATCTAGCGGCTGATCGAAAAGCATCCGACTGCGCTGCACCTGCTTTTGCACTTGGCGCTTCGCATCTTCAGAGCCTTTACGCTCAAATTTATTGATAACGACCACATCAGCATAATCGAGCATATCAATTTTTTCTAATTGAGACGGTGCCCCAAATTCACTTGTCATCACGTACATCGATAAATCACATATCTCGGCGATTTCTGCATCACCTTGACCAATACCGCTTGTTTCGACGATTACCAGATCAAAGCCTGCTGCTTTTACAATAGAGATCGCATCTTGAATGGCCAATGATAGCTCAGACTTTGATTGTCGCGTTGCCAAGCTTCTCATAAACACTCGTGGAGAAAAAATGGCATTCATTCGAATTCGATCTCCAAGCAGTGCTCCACCCGTTTTTTGCTTTGTTGGATCAACTGACAATATGGCGATCTTAACCGATGCTAACTCATTTAAAAAACGTCGAATCAATTCATCGGTTAGTGAACTCTTCCCAGCGCCGCCTGTACCTGTAATCCCGATCACAGGTGTTTTCGCATTTAACGTTTTTGCTTCACGAATTAGGTTGTCTGCTGCTTCTGTGATTTCTTGTTTAAACACTTTCGCTTCTGCACATGAGATAAGTTTAGCAACCGCTTTTGTTTCTCCTTCTTTCACATCGTCCAAAGAGATTTCTCCCTTTTCAACGGTTGAAAAATCGCACTCTCTTAGCATATGGTTGATCATGCCCTGAAGACCAAGCTCGCGCCCGTCATCAGGAGAGAAAATTTTCGCAATTCCATAATCATGGAGCTCTTTTATTTCTCGAGGAATAATGACCCCTCCGCCGCCGCCATAAAGACGAATATGATCTGCTCCTTTTTCGTGGAGAAGATCGTACATGTATTTAAAAAATTCCACGTGTCCACCTTGATAAGATGAAATTGCGATTCCCTGAACATCCTCCTGGATTGCCGCAGCCACAATTTCTTCGACCGAACGATTATGTCCAAGATGAATAACTTCCGCTCCACTTGCTTGTAGAATTCGTCGCATAATATTAATGGAAGCATCGTGTCCATCAAACAAGCTTGATGCTGTGACAAAGCGGACAGCATGCTTTGGTTTGTAAACCTCTGTTATTGTCATTTATAAAAACACCCCTTTGATTGCCACAAGAGTTACTTCCCAACCCCTTGTAAAATAACCTTTGTTTGCAGCTCAATGTAATCTTCAAGTGTATACATTTTGTGAAGGGCCCAGCGTCTAAAGCCCCACATTTGGCCTTTCACAAAAATATTGTGAGCAATTAAATCACATTCTGGATCTGATAACATGAGTTCCCCATTTTGCACACAGTCTTTCACGATTTTTTTAAACATCCCAACCATTTCCATTTCCTTTTTCAACACATATGGCAGAGCGTCCTTAGATAATGACTTGACCTCCTGATACATCACAAGCACTTCATCCTGCATTTCATCCATCACGATAAAATAATTGTGGATCGCTCGTTTTAAGCTTTCAATTGTACCTTGCTTCGTATCAATATCTTCCTCTAAACGGGCATGAACCTGGTCATAAATGCTGTCACAAACTAAGTAAAGAACATCCTCTTTTTGGCGGATATATTCATATAACGTACCGATACTAAAGCCGGCAGACCTGGCAATCTCCCTTGTTGTAGTGCGGTGAAATCCTTTTTCTTTAAAAAGATTGACTGCACCTTTAATCATCTGCTCCCTACGCTTTTCAATTAACTTCTCATCCTTAACGGATGCGACAACTTCACGCTTATCCATCTACCTCCCACCTATCACCGAAACTAGTATTCTTTTATTTCGTTAACATTCTAGAAATCACAAGTCGTTGAATTTCCTGTGTGCCTTCATAGATTTGTGTGATTTTGGCATCTCTCATAAACCGTTCAACAGGGTAATCCTTTGTATAGCCATAGCCACCAAATACTTGAACAGCCTCAGTTGTAACCTTCATCGCTGTGTCACCAGCAAAAAGCTTAGACATCGCTGATTCTTTTCCATATGGTAACCCTTCAGACTCTAGCCATGCTGCTTGATAGGTTAATAATCGTGCAGCTTCAATATTTGTTGCCATATCTGCCAGCTTAAAGCTAATTCCTTGCTGAGCTGCGATCGGCTTACCAAATTGCTCTCTTTCCTTTGCATAGGCAATGGCCGCATCCAAAGCACCCTGTGCAATTCCAACTGCTTGAGCTGCTATACCGTTTCTACCGCCATCTAATGTCATCATGGCAATTTTAAAGCCATCCCCAATCTCGCCTAGTACATTTTCTTTTGGTACTTTACACTCTTCAAACATAATCTCCGTTGTAGGTGATGAACGAATGCCCATTTTGCTTTCTTTTTTTCCTACTGAGAAGCCTTCAAAATCTTTTTCAACGATAAACGCTGTTGTTCCTTTATGCTTACTTGAAGGATCTGTTACTGCAAATACGATATAGATATCGGCAATTCCTCCATTTGTGATGAAAATTTTTGAGCCATTTAAAATATAATCGTCTCCGTCTTCACGGGCATTCGTGCGCATACCACCTGCATCAGATCCTGAACCAGGCTCAGTTAACCCGTAAAGCCCCGATTTTTTCACCTAGTGCCATCGGCTTTAAATATTTTTGCTTTTGTTCTTCATTACCGAACTTATATAGGGGCCAGCCTGCAAGTGATGTATGGGCGGATAACGTTACCCCTGTTGATGCACATACTCTTGAAAGCTCCTCAACTGCGATCACATATGATAGATAGTCACTGCCAATTCCACCATATTCCTCAGACCAAGGAATTCCCGTTAATCCAAGGTCGGCCATTTTTCTGAAAATGTCCATATCAAAACGCTCTTGCTCATCGCGCTCTGCTGCTGTTGGTTCTACTTCTTTTCTTGCAAAATCTCTTACCGTTTTACGTAGCATTTCATGTTCTTCTGAAAGTTTAAAGTACATCTTTTTCTCCCCTTTTCACCGCTTATTTTTCTTTCACCAAATGTTTACTGATGACAATTCGCTGAATTTCACTAGTACCTTCATAAATTTCACAAACCTTCGCATCACGGAAATACCGCTCCACCGGGTAATCCTTTGTATAGCCATAGCCACCAAAGATTTGGATTGCCTCTGTGGTGACCTCCATTGCTGTTTTTGAAGCAAATAGCTTTGCCATCGCAGCCTGCTTGCCACATGGAAGTCCTTGTTCTTTTAACCATGCAGCTTGATAAACTAATAATTTCGCAGCTTCTACATTTGTTGCCATATCCGCAAGCTTAAAGGAAATTCCTTGCTGAGCTGCGATTGGCTTGCCAAACTGCTTGCGTTCCTGGGCATACGCTGTTGCCTTCTCTAGTGCAGCCTCGGCAATTCCAAGTGCTTGAGCAGCAATGCCAATTCGGCCGCCGTCTAAGTTTGCCATCGCAATCTTAAAGCCCTCACCCTCTTTTCCTAGAAGGTTTTCAAGCGGTACTCTAGCATTCTCAAAAATCAGCTCAGTAGTTCGTGACCCATTTAACCCCATTTTGTGTTCATCTTTTCCGATAAGAAATCCCGGTGTTCCTTTTTCAATGATGAACGCCGATATGCCATTGCTTCCTTTGTCCTCGCTCGTTCGGGCAAAAACAATATATATGTCAGCTTCACCACCATTTGTAATAAATACTTTTGATCCATTTAATAGATAGTGATCATCCTTTTTCATTGCTTTTGTTTTCATACTTGCCGCGTCAGATCCAGAGCTTGGTTCTGTTAAGCAAAAAGCTCCTAGATGCTCCCCTGTTGCAAGCTTTTTTACATAGTTGTTTTTTTGCTCTTCATTGCCAAACATGAGAATTGGATAGGTTGCAACAGATGTGTGAACAGATAAAATAACAGCTACTGTCGCACTTACTTTGGCTATTTCATGTATGGCCATAATATAAGAGGTATAGTCCATGTTCGCCCCGTTATATTCGGTCGGAATTGGAATCCCCATTAAACCAAGTCCCGCCATTTTTTGAAGAATAGAGGATGGAAATACCCCTTTTTCCATCTCTTCCACAAATGGTTCAATTTCTGCTTTTGCAAATTCACGTACCATTTTTTGCATCATTATTTGCTCTTCTGTAAAATGTAGATTCATTTGATGCCCACCCCTTTGGTCATTGCAAAAATATGAATATATGAAAACCCCTTTGTTCTACCGTGAACTAGGAATACTGATAAAACCCTCTACCAGATTTTTTCCCAAGCCACCCTGCTTTTACATATTTCCGTAGCAATGGACATGGGCGGTATTTATCATCCCCAAAGCCTTCGTGGAGTGTTTCCATAATGTATAAGCATGTGTCTAATCCGATGAAGTCTGCTAAAGTTAATGGACCCATTGGATGGTTCATCCCAAGCTTCATCACTTCATCCACTGCTTCTGGCTCTGCCACTCCTTCATACACCGTGAAAATCGCTTCATTGATCATTGGCATTAAAATGCGGTTGGAAACAAAGCCTGGGAAATCTTTTACCTCAACAGGTGTTTTATTTAATTTTTTCGTAAGATCTTCAATTTGCTGATAAACTTCATCAGATGTTGCAAGACCGCGGATAATTTCAACCAGTTTCATCACAGGAACAGGATTCATAAAATGCATGCCAATCACGCGGTCTGGTCTATTCGTAGCTGCAGCAATTTCTGTGATTGGTAAGGAAGAAGTGTTTGTTGCCAAAATAACCTGTTCTGGCGCAAGAGTATCGAGTTGCTTAAATAGCGATGTTTTCACTTCCATTTTTTCAATAACAGCCTCGATAATGAAATCAACTTCTTTAGCATCTTCAATGGAAGCAGAAGGTGTTAGTCTTTGAAGAGTTTTAACCTTATCCTGCTCAGAAAGCTTTCCCTTTTCCACTTGCCTTTGCAATTGCTTTTGAATAAAACTTAAACCTTTTTCAGCTATATCCTGTTTCATATCATGAAGTATCACTTGAAAGCCTGCCATGGCACATACTTGGGCAATGCCTGAGCCCATTTGTCCAGCACCGATCACCATGATTTTTTGAATGTTCATATGGGGCCTCCTCTTTGGATTTGAATTGTTTTCTATACGTTCAATCTAACGGAAATATAGTTTTAAATTTCTAATTCTGTGTTGTGCGCTGAGGTGAGAGGTCAGAGGTCAGAGCCTGAGGCAATCGGGGAGCACCCGATTGCTCTCTATATTGGGTTAAACTTCAATCATGATGGCGTCGCCTTGGCCGCCGCCGCTGCAGATTGCTGCAATGCCGATACCGCCGCCTCTACGTTTTAGTTCATGAATTAAGGTGATGAGAATTCTTGCTCCACTTGCACCGATTGGGTGTCCGATTGCAACAGCTCCACCGTTTACGTTTACCTTTTCTGGATCAAGACCGGCAATTTGGTTAGCAGCTAATGCAACTGTTGCAAATGCTTCATTAATTTCAAAAAGATCAATATCCTCAACGGTTTTGCCTGTTTTGCTTAATAACTCATTAATGACAAGTCCCGGTGTTTTAGGGAAGTCTTCTGCTTCAACAGCAATGGCTGTATGAGCTAAAATAATTGCGAGAGGCTCTCTGCCTTCAGTTTTCGCTCTTTCATCACTCATTAATACAAGGGCGGCTGCTCCGTCATTAATTCCTGGGGCATTACCTGCTGTGATCGTTCCATCATGATCAAAAACAGGATTTAGGTTTGCTAATCTTTCTAATGAAGTGTCTTTACGTGGTGCTTCATCTTTGTCGACCACAATCGGGTCTCCTTTACGCTGTGGTACTTCAACTGCAACAATTTCTTCGCCTAGTATGCCAGCTTCTTGGGCAGCAACTGTGCGCTGATGGCTTCTTAATGCCCACTCATCCTGCTGCTGACGTGTGATTTCAAGCTCTTTTGATGTGCTGTTACCGTATGTGCCCATGTGAACACCAGTAAAGCTGCATGTTAAACCATCATGAATCATTAAATCCTTTACAGCAGAATCGCCCATACGCAGTCCCCATCTTGCTTTTGGCATCATATATGGCGCATTGCTCATTGATTCCATGCCTCCGGCTACAATCACTTCTTCGTCACCGGCACGAATGATTTGATCGGCCATAGTGACGCTTCTTAATCCTGATGCACATACCTTATTTACTGTTTCTGTTTTTACATTCCATGGCAGACTTGCCGCACGTGCCGCTTGACGTGATGGAATTTGCCCTTGTCCCCCTTGCAGAACATTTCCGATAATCACCTCTTGGACGTCTTCAGACTGTACATTTGCTCTTGTTAACGCTTCCTTTATGGCGATTCCGCCAAGCTCTGCTGCTGTTAATGTTGAAAGAGCTCCACCAAACTTCCCCACAGGTGTTCTGACTCCACTTAAAATAACGGTTTTTGCCATGTTCCTCTCCCCTTTTCCATGTATGTAAATTAAAAATAGTAAACGCTTACAAATAGTGACTGAACGCTCGCTCAATATTTACTCAGAGATAAAGAGGGGTAATTCCCCTCTTTCCATTTTATCTTACTTTTCTTTGAAAATGACTATGAAACTAGCTCTTTTTGTTCGCCAAATATCGACTTTTCTAACAGCTCTGCAACATCATATGTGCTCACTGTTTCTTCTACTTCTTTTGCTTTTGTTCCATCACTTAACATCGTTAAGCAATACGGACAGCCTGAGCTGATTACCGATGGATTCACAGCCAATGCTTGCTCTGTTCTTGCAACGTTAATGCGGCTTCCTGTATCTTCTTCTGTCCACATTAAGCCTCCACCAGCTCCACAGCACATTCCTTTTTCACGATTTCGTTCCATTTCAATAAGCTTCACACCAGGAATTGCTTTTAAAATATTACGTGGTGCATCATACACTTCATTGTATCTACCTAGGTAACAGGAATCGTGGAACGTGATTGTTTCATTAACAGGAAGACTTGGTTTAAGTTTTCCTGAAGCCACTAACTCTGCAAGCAATTCCGTATGATGATATACCTCTGCTTCTAACCCAAAGTCAGGATATTCATTTTTAAAGATGTTATAAGCATGTGGATCGATTGTGACGATCTTTTTTACATCATTTTTCACAAATTCATCAATATTTTTCGTTGCTAGCTCTTGGAATAAAAACTCATTTCCAAGGCGACGCGGTGTATCTCCAGAGTTTTTCTCTTTATTACCAAGAATCGCAAATTTAACGCCAGCTTCGTTAAGAAGCTTTGCAAAAGATAAGGCGATTTTTTGGCTGCGGTTATCGTAAGAGCCCATAGAGCCAACCCAGAATAAGTATTCAAACTCTTCTCCTGCTTTGCTCATTTCTTTTACCGTTGGAACGTGTACATCTTCGCGAGCTTCACGCCATGTTTCACGCTCTTTTCGGTTAAGCCCCCAAGGATTTCCTTGACGTTCAATGTTTGTCATTGCACGCTGAGCATCCGCATCCATTTTTCCTTCTGTTAGGACTAGATAACGACGCATATCAATGATTTTATCAACATGCTCATTCATAACAGGACATTGATCTTCACAGTTACGGCACGTTGTACAAGCCCAAATTTCTTCTTCTGTAATTACATCACCGATTAATGAAGCACTATAGCCTGTTGCTGCCGTTTCTTGCGCCCCAGAACTTGCTGCCATCATCGCAATTTGATTTCCTTTTGTTCCACTAAATGCTACTGCTGGCACCCATGGTTGCTTTTGTGTAACAGCTGCTCCTGTAAAGGTTAAATGGTCACGGAGCTTAATGATTAGGTCCATTGGAGAAAGAATTTTCCCTGTCCCTGTTGCCGGACACATATTTGTACAGCGTCCACATTCTACACAAGCATATAAATCAATTAACTGTGGTTGTGTGAAGTCTTCAATTTTGCCAACCCCGAATGATTCTTGTGTTTCATCTTCGAAATCAATTTTTTCAAGCTTACCAGGGTTTGATGTGCGATTAAAATACACATTCGCAGGCCCAGCAATTAAATGCGCATGCTTTGATTGTGGTACATACACTAAGAACGTTAATAAGAAAAGTAAATGGATCCACCATGCAATATAGAAAATAACGATAGATCCTGTTTTGCCTACAAAGCTAAGTAACAAAGCAAATGATGAAGCTAGTGGCTCAGACCATGTTAGATCATGATCATGCCAGATTAAGCCCATTCCATTACCAAGCAGTACAGATAGCATTAAGCCACCGATGAAAAGTAATACTAGTCCTGATTTAAAGCCTCGTTTTAAGCGAACAAGCTTCTCCACATAACGACGGTGAAACGCCCAAACTACAGCAACTAAAATCATAAAAGTAATAATTTCTTGGAAAAATGTAAACGCCGGATACAGCGGTCCAAGCGGCAGATGTGCACCTGGTACTAAGCCTTTAATAATAAAATCAATGGCCCCAAATTGAACTAGAATAAAGCCATAGAAAAACATCACATGAATGATTCCACTTTTCTTATCTTTTAAGAGCTTTTTCTGTCCAAACACATTCACCCAAATTTTTTCTAATCTTTCTTTTACCTTCCCATCAAATTCGACTTTTTTGCCTAGCTTAATATAAGCCATTCTTGTACGAATTAAGTAGATGAAAAGATGAGCTGCGTAAGCGGTTACAATTAAAAATGCAAGTAAATTTACCCAAAGTAATGCGCCCATGTTGCTTCCCCCAATCTCCCAATTGTTACGGTCTACTGTTTCCCCTTTGAACAACAGTCAATTTCTCATTTTCTGAATTTACTTATATCTCTATCATAATAAATGAATGAGCATTCAGTCAATATTTTTTTGATTTGTATTTATAATTGCTGGTTGTACAATGTATTCTTGATGTTTTTTATTATGCATTTGTTCAGGAAAGAATCTAAAGACTACATAAAAAAGAAAAATCCGCTAAAAATAAATAAAACTTACTGATTATCTTTTTACTTTTCGTAAAACTATATGCTGCTAGGAGGATGGCGTTTGAACATCGTATTCATTATTTGCTTTTTCATAGTGGCACTGATCTGCTGGTGGACAATTGATTATCACCTTGGCAGAAGAAGTCATCTTGCAACATCAAAGTATACGCAATTTCCTCAACGCAAAAGTGATATTACCCTTATGACAGATGGAGATACATTATATAAAGATCTTTTTGAGAGCATTAAAAATAGTACAAAAAGTATTCATGTGCTATTCTTCATTGTGAAAAATGATGAAATCAGTGATGAATTTTTAACGATTCTGGGTGATAAAGCCAGTCATGGTGTTGAAGTGCGCCTTTTACTGGACTATGTGGGTAGCTCGAAGCTTACGAAAAAAAGGATTCAGGCTCTTAAGGACAAGGGTGTTCGCCTTGCTTTTTCACATAAACCTAAGCTTCCTTTTCTTTTTTATACTTTACAAGCACGAAATCATCGGAAAATAACTGTTTTAGATGGTAAAACGTCTTATTTAGGCGGCTTTAATATTGGAAAAGAGTATCTTGGAAATGATCCAAAGTTAGGGTATTGGAGAGATTTTCATCTAAAAATTACAGGAGAAGGTACGGCTGATTTACAGAAACAGTTTTTAAAGGATTGGTTTGACTCGACTGGTGAAAACGATGTAGAAAATCCTGAGTATTACCCTGCCTTGCCTATTGGCAAAAGTGAGCATATGTTCATTTCTACATATGGAGAAAATCTTGAAAAACATTTTATTTCATTTATTCGAGATGCTAAGCAAGACATTTTAATTTGCTCACCTTATTTTATCCCCGGTAAGGTCATTTTGGATGAGCTTTTAGCTGCTTTAGCCAGAGGTGTACGCGTCCAAATTATGGTGCCGATGGGAAAGGATCATCCACTTGTAAAAGAAGCTTCGTTCCCATATTTTGGTCCACTAATACTGGCAGGTTGTGAAATTCATCGCTATTATCATGGCTTTTTTCACGCAAAAATGATTATGATTGACGATCATCTTTGTGACATTGGAACAGCAAATTTTGATAAAAGAAGTTTTTATTTAAATGATGAAATGAACTGCCTCATCTATGACCGACAATTCATTCAAGAGGTAAAGACGTTTGTTCAAGGTGACTTTGGTCGTTCAGAATTGTTAACATACCAAGCCTATCAGAAGCGTTCGTTATTTGAAAAAGGAAAGGAAAAGTTTGCAACGTTGGTGTCACATTTTTTGTGAAATTATTGGTGCTCAGGGTGTGGGACCTCTCATGCTCTTTGGCGCTGAAATCGTATACTTTAGAACAGGAGGGAGATCATGATTATTCGATTCGGCTATGTGTCACATGCTCTTTCTCTATGGGATTGCTCACCAGCCAAAACATTAACATTCACAAGATGGAAAAAGCTCGAAGAACAAGAACGACACGAGCAATTATTGTTTGTAACGAAGCAAAATCTAGAACACACATTACGAATGATGCACTACAATATTGCCCACGAAATAATGGTATACAGGATGTCATCATCGATTGTTCCGCTAGCGACTCATCCTGAGGTACTTTGGGATTATCAAACACCATTTAAAGATTTACTTACTGAAATTGGGGATTTGGTGAAAAAGTATAAGCTGCGGACAAGTTTTCATCCCAATCAGTTCACACTGTTTACAAGTGATAAAAAGCATATTACAGAAAATGCAGTTGGCGATATGACCTATCATTATGATTTATTGGATGCGATGGGACTTGCAGATGAAGCCATTATTAACATCCATGTTGGCGGAGCTTATGGGGATAAGATAAAGGCTACAGAACGTTTTCATCAAAATATCAAAAAACTGCCACCACATATAAAAAAGCGAATGACTCTAGAAAATGATGATAAAACTTATACAACATCAGAAACATTAGCCATTTGTCAAAAAGAGCAAATTCCTCTTTTGTTTGATTATCATCATTACATGGCAAATAAAGATGATGATGAGAATTTTTTAGAGCTGCTTCCTACTATTTTTGATACGTGGGAGTGGGTCGGAATACACCCCAAAATACATGTTTCCTCTCCAAAGTCTGAGAAGGAATTCCGCAGTCATGCTGATTATGTTGATGCTGAGTTTTTAATGCCGTTATTAAAAGGGTTAAAAGAATTGAATGTTGATGTAGATTTGATGATTGAAGCGAAGCAGAAGGATAAAGCCGCATTGAAGCTTTGTGAAGATGTTGCGAAGATTCGAGGGGTTAAGCGGATTGGTGGCGCTACTATAGAATGGTAGTGCCATTTTCCTACTTAAAATGGTAACGTTTTCACTTGATTTATATGAATGATCTGGGTTATCCTTTATTCTACAACGGTGCACTTACATTTCTTTTTGTGCAATCGGTTGCGCAAAAAGAAATGTTTTGTAAGCGTTTAAAATAAACCGTTGTACAACAAAGGAGGATGTTATATGTGTCATTTTTTCAAAAGGTTTGGAATTAGCTTACTCATTATTCTACTTACCGTATCTTCTCTTTTTTCACCCTCAGCAAGCGCAGACATCAAATCAGATTATAAAACATACGTCATGGCACCACTTACTAAAATCACAAACTGGAGTGATTTTGCAAAGCAGTTGGCTACTTTAAAAAGCAATGGGGTATATGCTTTAACAACTGATGTTTGGTGGGGTGATGTTGAAAAAAACGGCAACAATCAATTTGATTGGTCCTACTATCGTCAATATGCACAAACTGTAAGAGAATCAGGACTTAAATGGGTTCCGATCATCTCTACACATCAATGTGGCGGTAATGTTGGTGATGATTGCAATATTCCAATACCAAGCTGGGTTTGGAATTTAGCCTCTACTGATACACTTACTCATAAATCTGAAACCGGCTACGTGAACAAAGAAACATTATCTCCATGGGCAAAAGGTGTCATTTCAACACAATATGATGAATTGTATGAATCATTTTCGCAAAATTTCTCAGATTATAAAGATATTATTATAAAAATCTACTTAAGTGGTGGACCTGCAGGTGAATTAAGATTTCCATCTTATGTATCAAGTGACGGATGGTCTTACCCCTCAAGAGGAAAACTGCAAGCATATACGGAAACAGCGAAAAGTGACTTCCGAACAAATATGCAAGCTAAATATAGTACTTTAACAAACTTAAATACTGCTTGGAAAACAAATCTTACTACATGGTCTCAGGTAAACCCACCTTCAGACGGAGATAATTTTTTCTCCTCAGGTGCTGCCTATAATAGCCAATATGGAAAAGATTTTATGACATGGTATCAAAATGTTTTAATTAAACATCTTAACTTAATTAGTCAGAAGGCTCATGAAAATTTTGATGCTACATTTGGTGTTCCAGTCGGCGCTAAAATTGCCGGAATCCACTGGAAAATGAATGATCCTTCCATGCCACATGCAGCTGAATACTCAGCTGGTTATTACAACTATGCAAGCATACTTGATCAATTCAAAGCTAGTAATCTACATCTTACTTTTACATGCTTAGAAATGGACAACAGTCAAGAGTTTACAAGCCCGTATTACTCAGCACCAAAGGCTCTTGTTACTCAAATTGCAAATTTGGCAACACAAAGAGGAATCGTGCTTAACGGCGAGAATGCACTGGCTATCTCTAGCTCTGATGCTAGCTATAGTGAGTCTCGCTACCGAAATACGGCACAGCACTTATTCAATGAAGGCTTCAGCGGTTTCACTCTGCTTCGATTAGCAAATGTCGTTCAATCTAATGGCACAAAAACAGCTGAAATGGACCGCTTCAGAGATATTTTAGCTCTACAGCCAATCAACGTTGAATTTATCGTTAAAAATGCTCCAACTGCATACGGTGATACGGTTTATGTAACAGGGAACCGCTGGGAAATGGGAATGTGGAACAATCCTGATGGAGACATGATCAAACTAACTTGGGATAACACAAATAAAGACTGGCGCGGAACAGCAACTATCGCAGCTAATCGTTACTATGAATTTAAAGCTGTGGTTGTTGGCTCAAATGGAAGTCCAAAAGCATGGGAACCTAATGCTAATAATACTTGGTCTACACCTAATGTGAGTTCGAATTATACGATTCAGTGGTAGAAAGAGTCCCCTTGGTTTGGGTTTAGCAAACTGAGGGGGTTTTTGTTTTAGTGGTGAATTACTCCTTTTAATGGAAAAAACTTAAGCGAAGCCTACTACTTTGGTTTTTTATTGCATTATACAGTGCCAGAACTGGGGTTTTAGGTTTTATCTTCGATTATAGGCATTTTATCTACGATTTTGATTATTTTATCTTCGATTATGGAGGGTTTATCTTCGATTCCTGCAACCTTATCTTCGATTACCTTTTTCTATAAAAAAAACCCAGATGAGCAATTCTCATCTGGGTTTTTTTGTTACATCTTTTCAGGTGCAGAAACACCAATGATCGTAAGTGCATTTTGTAATGTAACTTGCGTTGCTTTCATTAGGCCTAGTCTTGCACGGCTTTTTTCTGTATTTTCAGGATCTAGCACTTTTTCAGCGTTATAGAAGCTGTGAAGTGTTGATGCTAGGTCATAAATGTAATTTGTAATGCGGTGCGGAATACGTTTTTGAGCTGCTTCCGCTACTGCTTGTGGGAATTCGCCTAGTTTTTTCAATAAGTCAAATTCTTTTTCTGATGAAATTTCATCTAATTTTAGGTTATCTTCAAATGATAATCCCTGTTCCTCACCTTGGCGCAGCATGCTGCAAATACGTGCATGAGCATATTGTGCGTAGTATACAGGGTTTTCGTTTGATTTTGAGACAGCAAGATCAAGATCAAAGTCCATATGTGTATCGGCACTTCTCATCGCAAAGAAGTAACGTACGGCATCAAGACCTACTTCTTCAATCAAATCACGCATAGTAACAGCCTTACCTGTACGTTTACTCATCTTCATTTTTTCACCGTTTTTGTAAAGATGAACAAGCTGAATGATTTCTACTTCAAGAGTATCCTTACCATAACCTAGTGCTTCAATTGCTGCCTTCATACGAGGAATATAGCCGTGGTGGTCTGCTCCCCATACGTTGATTAGCTTTATAAAGCCACGGTCAAGCTTGTCCTTGTGATAAGCAAGGTCTGGTGTTAAATATGTGTAAGAGCCGTCATTTTTAATTAAAACGCGGTCTTTGTCATCACCAAATGTTGTTGAACGGAACCATGTTGCACCATCTTCTTCATAGATGTGACCTTTTTCTTTTAATGCAGCAAGGGCATTATCAATTTTTCCGTTGTGATAAAGAGATGTTTCTGAGTACCAGACATCAAATGGCACACGGAATTCTTCTAAGTCAGTTTTCAGCTTTGCCATTTCATATTTTAATCCGTATTCTCTGAAAAAGCTTAGGCGCTCGTCACTTGATTGATCAACGAACTTATCTCCGTACTCTTCTGCAAGCTTTTTCCCAATGCCAACAATGTCTTCCCCATGGTAGCCATCCTCAGGCATTTCTTTATCCTTCCCTAGCGCTTGGAAGTAGCGTGCTTCTACTGAAAGAGCTAAGTTGTTAATTTGGTTTCCGGCATCATTGATGTAGTACTCACGTGATACATCGTGGCCGCTTTCGCTAAAACGTTACATAATGAATCACCTACAGCTGCTCCACGGGCATGACCTAAGTGAAGGTCACCCGTAGGATTTGCTGAAACAAACTCAACTTGAACTTTTTCTTTGTTTCCTACGTTTATTTCTCCATAGCTAACGCCTGCTTTTAAAATGTTTGGAATTAAGTCTGTAAGATAGCTATTATTCATGTAAAAGTTAATGAATCCAGGACCAGCAATTTCAATTTTTTCAATTGAACCTTTTTCTTTATCAAAATTCTCAACAATCGCTTCTGCAATGGCGCGTGGTGCTTTTTTCGCTACACGTGCAAGCTGCATCGCCATGTTTGTTGAATAATCTCCATGTGCTTTTTCCTTTGGAAGTTCTAATAATACGTCTGGAATTTGTGTTTCTTCAGCTAAACCGGCTTTTAAAACGGAAGCTTTGATTTCATCTTTTAACCGTTCTTTGACTTGCTCAACGATATTCATTGTTACTCCTCCTTGTAGGTAATCATCAGTTTATGTACATGCTTTTCATTTTCATCTATTTGCAAATCATATAAAATAACGAGCTTATCTTCAAGCTCTGTTTTTTCTATTGTTAGTGATTTTGTGTATGTTTCTAATTGAAGCTTGCCAAATGGTGTACCATAATCGGTTAGTGTTACCTCATCTTCGATAAAACGCTGTTTCATCGTAACCGCACCAGATCGCATAACCATAACCTCACGATCAGCAATTTTCACAGTTGTTTTGACCGATCCGAGTTCATGAGTTTCATCATAACGGAGATAAATGGTTTTCCCCTTTAAAAAGTATTCACCTGTTGTTGAAACTTCAATCGTTTCTTTATCATCATCATGTTGATTCTGGATCTCCGACAACACATGGATTCTAATAGGCGTGCTTTCTGACATGTAGACACTCCCTTTCCATCATTCTCCTTTAACTTTAATAGTATAAAGAACACATTGCAACTACGCAAGAGAGAAAAATTCGGTGCCTGTCACTTCCCGAAGTTTGTCGTTTAGGGCGGGAAGTAACTCGTACACCTTAATTTATGGTCATTTAGTGAGTGTTTATTTGTTGAATTTGTTCTACTTATCCCTGTTTCATCGGATTGATCCGCGGATTTGAAACACTTATCTGCAATTAGGTTTTGCTGGATTGGGGCAAAAATTGAGCTGTGGACTTGTGTTGTTGTCTCGATACGGCTGGTATCGGGCCAGTTATAGAGCCGTAGACTGTGTTGTTGTCTCGATTCTGCTGGTATCGGGACAGTTATAGAGACATAGACTGTGTTGTTGTCTCGATTCTGCTGGTATCGGGACAGTTATAGAGACATAGACTGTGTTGTTGTCTCGATTCTGCTGGTATCGGGACAGTTATAGAGACATAGACTGTGTTGTTGTCTCGATTCTCCCAGTATCGGGACTTAACCTGGTCCTAACACTGATTTGTTGTCTCGATTCTCCCAATATCGGGACTTAACCTGATCCTAACACTGATTTGCTGTCTCAATTCCCAGTATCCGGACAAACATTAAGACATGGACGAAAATTTACCCATATTTAAATACCACCAAAAAAACAGCCAGCTAATGCTGACTGCTCTTCCAAACTTATTTCCCAATAAACTGCTGAGTCCAATAGTTACCTTCCGCTACATACCCTACCCCAATGTGAGTAAAGTTTGAACTTAGGATGTTTGCACGGTGGCCTGAGCTGTTCATCCACGCGTTTACAACTTCTTGTGGAGTGCGTTGGCCTTTTGCGATGTTTTCGCCTGCTGTACGGTATGTTACGCCGAATTTCTTCATCATATCAAATGGTGAGCCGTATGTTGGGCTTGTATGTGAAAAGTAGTTATTTTTTTGCATATCTAATGATTTCTCACGAGCTACTTTGCTTAAAGTTAGATCAACTTTTAACGCTGGTAGACCTTGTTTTGCGCGTTCTTGGTTTGTTAAATCCACTACTTGCTGCTCGTATTGGCTAAGCTGATAGCTTGCTTGCTCAGTAGTTTGTTCTGGTTGAGCTGGTTGCTGTGTAGTAGGCTGTTGAGCTGCTGGCTGTTCTGTTGGTGGTTGTTCAACGGCTGGCTCTTGAGTTGCCGGCTGTTCAGCTATTGGTTGTTGTTCAACTTCTACTGGTTCTTCTTTAGTAGTTGTTTCTGGTTGTTGTGTTGGTTGTTGTGTTGGTTGTTGTGTTGGTTGTTGTGTTGGTTGTTGAATTTTAACGTTACTAAAATATTTTTGGAGCAGAGCATTAATGCGCTCCATATCAACATGACCAGATTGATAATAGTAAACTTTTGTTTGTGTAGTGTTTGAAGCCGCATCAGCTTTATCAACGATTGGATTTGCCATTAATAATGCTGCACCTGCTACGACTGACAATATGATTTTCTTCTTCATATGTTTCATCCTCCCTTATCAACTGCTTGCTGACGAACATATCGTATCATGTGTTTTTTTGTCATAATTAAGGGAGAATTTAACAATATTTGATTTTATGATGTTTTAATAGGTTAAAGGTCATATCATTTTTCAGACTCTATCAGGTGTTTCATAGAAAAAATAGAATCTCTGCTTTACTATGAATAATTTCCTATAAATATTTAAAAAATGGGTTTTACACCAAATTTTTATCCTTAAAATCCTGTTGACAGGTTTTTGAAAACCGTTAGGATATTACATTTATATCCGCTATGTTACAAAGGTTAAGTTTATTTCAACATCAAAAAAGACCCGAAGTAATCGGGCCTATCTCTTCTTATCCTTTTTTCTGTACTAAACCAAGAATCATTTCTCTGATAATTTTGCTTGCTGTGTTTGCTGTTTGCTCAGAATGATCATAAATTGGCGCAACCTCAACTAAATCTGAACCAACCACACGTACATCTGAATTAGCAATTTCATGAATAGATGCTAAAAGTTCTTTTGATGTGATACCACCAGCATCCACTGTACCTGTCCCCGGTGCATGTGCAGGGTCAAGGACATCAATATCAATTGTTAAGTAAACTGGGCGACCTGCAAGCGTTGGTAAAATTTCTTTTAATGGCTCAAGTACTTCAAACTTCGAGATATGCATGCCCACTTCTTTTGCCCAACGGAATTCTTCCTTCATACCAGAACGAATGCCGAAAGAGTAAACATTTGTTGGTCCGATGTGATCTGCAATTTTTTTGATCGGTGTTGAATGTGATAAAGGCTCACCTTCATAATCATCACGAAGATCTGTGTGTGCATCAAAATGAATAATCGCAAGATCTGGGTACTTTTTGTACATAGCCTTCATAACAGGCCAAGAAACTAAGTGCTCTCCACCCATGCCTAGTGGGTATTTTCCGTCCGAAAGCAACTTATCGATATATTCCTCAATCATTTCAATGCTTTTTTGCGGATTTCCAAAAGGAAGTGGGATATCACCAGCATCGAAATATTTTACTTCTTCAAGCTCTTTATCTAAATATGGTTGTATTCCTCAAGACCTATTGATACTTCACGAATACGAGACGGGCCGAAACGAGAGCCAGGGCGATAGCTTACTGTCCAGTCCATTGGCATTCCGTAAATAACCGCTTCACTTTCTTCATAGCTTGGATGACTTTTAATAAAAACATTACCTGAATATGCTTCATCAAATTTCATTGAGTTTTTCCTCCGTTCTTAAAAAAAGTGAGGCTTTACCCTCACTTCATCTTTTTTATTTAATTAAGTCACTAACAAACTTCGGTAATACAAAGCATGCTTTGTGAAGTTCTTTTGTGTAGTATTTTGTTTCAATCTCATGGAAGCGATCTTCACTTACTTCAAGTGGATCGTATTTTTTAGAACCAATTGTGAATGTCCATAATCCACTTGGATATGTTGGAATGTTCGCTGTGTACAGACGCGTGATTGGGAAGATTTCTTTTACGTCACGTTGAACATTTGTAATTAATTCTGGTGTAAACCAAGGGTTGTCCGTTTGGGCAACGAACACACCATCTTCTTTAAGTGCTTTTGAAATTCCAGCGTAGAAGCCTTTTGTAAATAAGTTTACTGCAGGTCCCATTGGTTCTGTAGAATCAACCATGATTACGTCGTATTCATTTTCGCTCTCAGCAATATGCATGAAGCCGTCGCCAACTTTTACCTCTACACGTGGATCATCAAGTTTTCCTGCAATTTCAGGAAGGAATTTTTTAGAATACTCAATAACTTTTCCGTCGATATCAACAAGTGTTGCTTTTTTTACTTGAGGGTGCTTAAGAACTTCGCGAATAACGCCACCGTCTCCACCACCAACAACTAGAACGTTTTCAGGGTTTGGGTGCGTAAATAAAGGAACATGTGCAACCATTTCGTGGTATACAAACTCGTCCTTTTGTGACGTCATAACCATTCCATCAAGGAAAAGCATGTTGCCAAACTCTTCTGTTTCAACCATTTCTAAGTATTGAAATTCTGTTTGCTCTGTATGTAACGTTTGCTTCACTTTTAATGTAATTCCAAAATTCTTCGTTTGCTTCTCTGTGTACCATAATTCACTCATGTAAATCCATCCTTTCAGCTAGCTCCTTTTTTATCCATATCCTTTCGAGTCAAAGAAAAAACATAAAAAATCAGAAGCATCTCTTTTTTATCTTAACCGGTGGAGTCTATTGACATCCGGAAAAATTTTCTTTTCAAACTATAGATGAATCTAGCAGATATTGAAGAAAAAATCTATGACTTTTTTTCAAAATGTTTAAAAAATCGATAAAAATCCTATAATGACTAACAATATGCTCATTCGAAAAATCAATACTTGTAGAGGAGGTGAGCATGATGGATGTGATTACACCGAAACGAATTAAAATCACATTAAAGACATTACGTGCAATAACATTTATTAGTTTGTTATTACTCGTCTTTCTGTCGACAGTTATTTTAAGTATTGTTTTATATGCAAAATGGCAAGGACCTCCCTCTTTATCCGTTCCACAATCAACGATTATTTATGCAAGTGACGGATCAAAAATAGGAGAGTTACATAATGGACAAAAACGATATTGGGTTAATCTTGATGATATTTCCCAACATGTTATAAACGCAACCATATCTATTGAAGATCAAAGCTTTTATGAACATAACGGATTTGACTATAAGCGGATAGCTGGTGCAGCTCTGGCTGATATAAAAGCAATGGCAAAGGTCCAGGGAGCAAGTACAATTACCCAGCAATATGCACGAAATCTATTTTTAAAGCATGAAAAAACATGGCAACGAAAAGCAAATGAAGCTCTCTATACCATTCGGTTGGAGCAAAATTATAGTAAAGATAATATCTTAGAAGGTTATTTAAATACGATTTATTATGGTCATGGTGTTTACGGAATCCAAGCAGCAGCAAATTATTATTTTGGTAAAGATGCAAGCAAACTAACACTTCCTGAAGCTGCTTTACTTGCCGGTATTCCGAAAGGACCTAATTTATACTCTCCTTATGTGAACCGCGAAAAAGCCGAAGAAAGACAGCATGTTATTTTACATACGATGCAAAATGAAGGCTATCTTACTGAGAAGCAATTACAAGAGGCCATATCAACTAAACTCGTTTATAAAACAAAGACGGAAAAAGTTGAAAAAGGATTTGCAGGTTATTTTCAGGATGCGGCCATGAGTGAGCTGTCAGATAAACTAAATTTAGACGTTCAGGCTGTACAAACGCAAGGCTTAAAAATTTATACAACATTAGATGTTAACATGCAGAAAAAAGCCGAGGAAATTGTCGCAGAAACCATATCTAAAGAATCTGACATCCAAACAGGGATGGTTGCGATTGATCCTAAAACAGGCTATGTTAAAGCATTAATCGGTGGCCGTAATTATGAAGAAAGTCCATTCAATCGTGCCATTCAAGCAAAAAGGCAGCCCGGATCAACCATTAAGCCTTTGCTCTATTACTCAGCGATCATGAAAGGCTTCACTCCGGCAACAGAAATGAAAAGTGAGCCAACCTCTTTTTCCTATGATGATGGAAAAGCAACCTATAAACCGAGTAATTACAATGACTATTATGCCAATGATTTTATTACAATGCTCCAGGCAATTGCTCTGTCTGATAATGTTTTTGCTGTAAAAACTCATATGTTTATCGGTATGGAGGAGCTAATCAAAACAGGAGAATTACTGGGACTTTCAACAAAAATCAAGGAAAATCCATCTGCTGCGTTAGGAACATCACCTGTTCGTCTTGTTGATATTGTTAATGCGTACGGAATTATTGGTAACGGCGGTAAAAAAATAGAACCAACTTTTATTACAAAAATTGAAGATGCACAAGGTGAGGTCATTTACAAAGCAGATCGCGAGAAAGAACAAGTCCTTAATGAGCAAGCTGCTTTTGTTACGACTCATATGATGAAAGGCATGTTCGATTCTTCTATTAATGATTACACATCTGTCACTGGACACAGCATTGCCGACTCCTTAACAAGAGATTATGCCGGAAAATCTGGTACAACCTCAACAGATAGCTGGATGATTGGAATGGCTCCACAACTCGTCACAGGTGTCTGGACAGGGTATGACAAAGGCAAAACAATTGACCTTGTTCAAGAACGCAGCTACGCAAAAACGATTTGGTCCACCTTTATGGAAGAAGCTCTCGATAAACAGTCTGTGAAAGCATTCCGTCCACCTGATGGAGTGGTTGGCGTGTATATTAATCCAGCTAACGGTAAGCTCGCTACAAAGGACTGCCCCGTTCGCAGATTAACTTACTTTATTGCAGGCACTGAACCTACTCAATATTGTGAAGAACATATCGATGAGTTGAATGGTTTGGAAGAAGAACAGAAGCCTGTGGAACAGAAAAAAGAAGGCTGGTTTGATAAGTACTTTAAGTGGTGGGATTAAATAACGGCGGCTAGACTGAGGTGCTTATAATTGATAGCGAAACCTGAGAATTGCGGATATTACAAAAAATTGCTGATATCACCAGTTCATCTATAATCTATAAAATAAATAACTAAAAACAAATAAAAAACCCCGAGCAAACAAGTCGCTCGGGATTTTTTATGTCCTAGTTTTATAACTGTATATCTAGTCTACTAATTTTCCCAGTGAACCACAAGAATTTACTTATTTGTTCACGTAATTTTCACACTTTGGACAAATTTATTGAATCGTGTTCAAATCGTCCTTTAACTTTTGCTCAGAATTCTCCCACATATTTGGGTCATGTTTTTTCAGAAAATCTGTAAGAATTTCTTTTGAACGGTCATCCATATGATCAACGATGATATGGCGTTTGATCGATTTATCCATGCGGTTTACATGCTCTGGAAGTGATTTGTATCCTCTTCTGATGCTGCGATCGACTGTCATTTCACAGGCTGTTACGCCCGCATAATAAGGACCTTCTGTTTTGCGGTCAATCGTCACCCAAACTAACCAATATGGTTTACCATTTGGTACTTCTTCTTTCGTTTTAAGAAACTTGATTCCCTTTTCCACAACACTTCTTGCATGCATCGCGCCGATATCAACAAAGGCTTCTCCTTCTTCGATATCAACAAATACAGGTGAGACATTATCTAGGCTGAGCGCTCCAACACCAAAGCCGCCATGACCATCTGTTGGGTCACTTTTTATAATATTAAAGCCAATGCTTTTTTTCTTTTTTCTTCCATATTGGACCTCCTAACTTGTCTTTACAATAAAGGATTGAGCAAAAAGTGGAATGTGTTCATCACAATTGCTCTTCCTACTTCAAATATTGGTTGAATAATATACGCATCTAATGGTGTAATCACAAGGATTAAGAAAATAATGATTCCATAGCTTTCATACTGTGTCATCTTTGAGCGGATATGTGTTGGTGCTAAGTCTTCGATAATTCTGTATCCATCCAGTGGTGGAAACGGAAGCAAATTAAAAATAAATAAAATTACATTAAGAGACACAAAAATATTAAAAAACTGTTCAAGGCTTGTTACCATATTGTCTGGCAGTGCAGAAACAGCATTCGTTGTTAATAATATATACCAAATGGCTGTTCCTATAAAAGCAAGCACCAAGTTACTTAACGGACCAGCGATGGAAACCAACACACCTGCCAGGCGTGGACGTTTGAAAAAGTAACGATTTACCGGAACAGGTCTTGCCCAACCGAATCCTGCTATAAAAATAAGGATCGTACCAAATGGATCTAAATGGGCCAGTGGATTTAGTGTTAATCTTCCCTGCCGCTCTGCCGTCGGATCACCGAATTTATAAGCCACATAGGCATGAGCAAATTCATGAAGAGTAAAAGCCACCATAAGTGTAATGATTACATATGGAAACACTTCTAACGGAAATGCTAAAAAGCTACTAAAGTCGTTCATTTTTAACCCCTTTTGGTTTTTAAAGTATGTAGAGATCACTCTATTATATGAAGGATCTTGAGGATTCATTATTCTTCTAGCTTAACATGTTACATACTAGATGTTCGACTAAAGTATACTATATTTCGCCAAAAATGAAAAAAGAGGAACCCGTAAGAAAAGCGCAAGCGCCTTGGTCAGCCCGACATGCATAAGACGATTTGGAATAGAAGGCGCTCTTTGCCTTATATTCCAAATTGGCTTATGACCTCGAGGGCTAGGCGCTGGAGCTAGACACTATAACTACGTACAAAACTTTATACTTTCTTACCTTTTAAAAAAACCGCCAAAAAGATTAATTTTTGACGGCCTCATTTTTCACAAGGTTTTTGATCGATTTAATATATTCATATGCATCAGCGATTTCTTCTTCCGTATAGCGCTGCTTGCTTTTTAGCGTAAATACTTTTTCCTTCACTTCTTCTTCTGTTAGTCCTTCAAAGTATAAAACGGTTGAGACTAACTCTAAAAAGCGGGAACTTTGTTCATTTAAATTTAGCATACATTCCTTAAACTGTGGCATGTCCAGGTCATAATGTCCAAGAAATTCACTTCCCGTATCTGTTAAGGAATATCTGTATTGAAAATATCCACCCTTTTTTTCATGAACTTCCTCTAAAAAGCCCAGGTTGCAAAGCTCTTCGATTCGTAAAGTAAGCTCTTCTGAATATGGTCCGTAAAAGTGGAAATTGTATTTTTCATAAAAAGGCAGATCAATCTTTTTTGCAATATAAATCATTTTTTGCAGTTTTTTCCGACCAATGATTTCCCCAGCAGATGAGATAACCTTCATCAGCTTTGCATGTTCTTTCATCAATGCCCCGTCATCTCCTAACTCTTTCTTTGTTTCATCGTTAAAAAAATTTATGTTTAGTCTCAAGATGAGGACGTGATCATTCCTCTTTCTTTTTATCTAAGTTCAGTAACTCAAGAATCTTCTTCTTAGCAGCTTTTTTCGTTGAAAAATCTTCTAATAAGTCCAATGGAAAATATAATTTATGGTCCGTTCTTCTTTTTCCAGAAATAGCATCCACAATCTCTGATTCTCTTGATAATTCTCGCAAATCACCGTTAGACATTAATAAATGAATAGGCAACCGTTCCTCTTCTTCACCTGGACGGTAAAAATCATAAGGCAGATCTGATGAGGAATCTACAACAAGGTAGTATTCCGGATCAATTCCAGCCTTTTTAAATAGAGTTGTAAGCTCCATTAGTGTCATCATTTGGACATTTGGATTGAACTCCACATATTTAAAGAGCTGACGGTTCATAAAACGACAGCATAAGTCACGTAAAATATGATCATCTTCATCTTGCCAAGCTTGGAAATAATACAAAATAATGGATTCATCCAGCTTTAAGTAGTCCTGAAGAGTTAACTCTTCTTCAAATAAGGAATAAAAATGAATAGGATCATGTTTGAAGGTATAAAACTCTTGGTGGAGTTGTTTTGCACGATGAAGGATTTTGGTTAAAATCACTTCAGCACTGCGAGTAACCGGGTGAAAATACACCTGCCAATACATTTGATATCGGCTCATAATGTAATCTTCAACGGCATGCATACCACTGCTTTTCATGACAACCTGATCCTCACGCGGTCTCATTACCCGTAAAATCCGTTCCATATCAAAGTGGCCATAGCTAACACCAGTGTAATAAGCATCACGTTGCAGATAATCCATACGATCAGCATCAATCTGGCTAGATATTAAACTAACAACCTGTTTCTTTTCATAGGTTTTGGCAATAACCTCTGCGACCTTTTTAGGGAAATCTTCTTCCACTTCTTTTAAAACTGAGTTTACCTCAGTATCTCCTAGTATAATCGCCTGAGTAAAATCTTCATGATCAAGATGGAATACCTTTTCAAATGAGTGAGAAAACGGACCATGACCTAAATCATGTAATAAAGCCGCACAAAGACATAACAGCCTTTCTTCATCATCCCATTCCGGTCTTCCTTTAAAAACATCATCAACGATTCTGCGCACAATCTCATAAACACCTAATGAATGGTTAAATCGACTATGCTCAGCACCATGAAAGGTTAGATAGGTTGTCCCTAATTGACGTATTCTTCTTAAACGCTGAAATTCCTTCGTACCGATCAGATCCCAAATGAGCTTATCACGTACATGAATATAGCGGTGAACGGGATCCTTAAATACCTTTTCTTCAGACAACTTTCTATTTTTCATTGTCTTCCACTTCCGTTCTAACTTAATCACTAATACCTAATCTTTCTCTCATTACTACATCATCTATTATATCGGGTTCCATTCGACAATCCCACCCATAATTCGGAAATCTGTTCGACAAACTTCGGGAAGTGACAGGCACCACCCAAACCCGGTCTCCAAACAAAAACATCACCATGCATCTAACACAAGGTGATGTTATTTTCCCAATTTCTTCTCGATCTTTTCGATGAGTTCGTCTTCTGTTGGTGCAGCTAGCGGACGGTTGTTAACAAAGGCGAATGCTTTTTTTCTGCCTGGTCCACAGTAAGATTGACATGCAATGTCTATTGTAGCTTCTGAATCTATTTTTTTTAATTTTGGTATGAGTGTTTTAATGTTTGTTGCTTGACAATCATCACAAATTCGAAATTCATTTGCCATCGATTATCCAGTCCCTTCTATTCGAACGGTACAATTCTACCGTTTTTTCACTAAGAGACATTTTACCTTGATTCGACCTGTGATGCAAGTACGCTGAAGCTAGGCTCTAGTTATATTTCATTTCCTCCTGCGGTTGCATTTTCCATTTCATTTCATAAACATGAGTAAAAATGGTTATAGTAGATTATAAAAATGAAAGATATTCACCAATTTTCACAGCAATTTACAGGGATCTTTATTTGTTTTTGAAAAAATCTACTATCCTCTTAAAGAAAATTGTATAAATCGTGTCATTCTTGTCCATGCTTAGTAACAGTTAATAGTAAACAATATTTATTTAATATAGGGAGTTGGACATTTATGAAACAAAGACAAGACGCATGGTCAGAAGAGAATGATTTATTACTAGCGGAAACAGTTTTACGACATGTTCGTGAAGGCAGCACACAATTAAATGCATTTGAAGAAGTTGGAGATAAGTTAAATCGTACATCTGCTGCATGTGGGTTCCGCTGGAATGCTGTTGTTCGTCACGACTATGAAAAAGCATTGCAACTAGCGAAAAAGCAACGTAAACAAAGAATGAGAGCTTTAGGAAAAGGACAACCTGTTAAAAAGCAATTACTTTATACACCAGATACACCTTCAGGAGATGTAGAAGATTTCGATGAACAAGAAGAGCAATCAATGATGTCAATGTCTGCTTTAGAAAGCCATATGGCAGAGGTAATGCCTGCAGATGAAGATGTATCAACATCATTTACAAAACAAGCACAACCAGCACCAGTAAAACAACCTGTTGCCACCTATCAAGCTCAAGCTACTACTAATAGATTAACAATGGATCAAGTTATTGCATTCTTGCAGTCTTATAAAACAAGCAGCGTTCAATCAGAAGCATTAAAAAGTGAAAACCTTCGTTTAAAGCGTGAAGTTCAAGAGCTTTCTTCACAAAATGATGAACTACAAAAGAAAGTGAACAGATTAGAACAAGACACTGTTACCGTTCAAGAAGACTATGAAACATTAATGAAAATTATGAACCGCGCGAGAAAGCTTGTTCTATTTGATGAAGAAGACCGCACAGTGCCAACTACATTTAAAATGGATCGCAATGGAAATTTAGAGAAAATGGCTGAATAATTCTAGTTGAAGACGTGATAACCACGTCTTTTTACATTTTATAAAAACTTTCATGAAACTCTACTGAATCTTCATTCGTATATAGTGATCATATCAAGTGAAAAGGTTGGTCTAACATGGAAAATCAAAATTGGCTGCAATCAGAATTAAAGATCATTGAAAAATGGGAACAGGATCAAAAAGGAATTTGGTTTTGGGAGCGAATTGGTCGCCTTCCTTTTAAGCTATTAGATAAAATCACTCCAGCTTTTATTCAAAAAAAGATTGGTGTTCTTTTAGATGAACTAGGACAATTCGTCCAAACAGGTGGACAATATTTAACACAGGAAAAACTTGTGTTAGGAAAGCTGAGAAAGAAGGCTGGTAACGAAGCTTTAACACTTACCGACATTTCCACTCTTCCTCTCCAGACAATGGATGAAGTAGGCGCAGAGTTAAAATCAAACCGAAGCAAGCTTGCGACCATTCAAGGAGCAACAACAGGGGTTGGCGGAATTTTCACCCTTGCC
This sequence comes from Metabacillus endolithicus, assembly GCF_023078335.1. Lineage (GTDB taxonomy): Bacteria > Bacillota > Bacilli > Bacillales > Bacillaceae > Metabacillus > Metabacillus endolithicus. The sequence continues at coordinate 2,417,436 of NZ_CP095550.1, forward strand.
ATTGATATTCCCGTTCTGCTAGGTCTTTCCTTAAAAACGCTTCAAGAAATAGCGATCACATATGGATATGATCCAAGCAAACGTGAGGAACGGATTTTCATTGTAAAATGCCTTCAATTTTCTTCTGCCGATATTGTTGGAAAACAGGCGATATTAAATGAATTATCATCATTCTATAAACGAAGTGAAAGCACAAATAATGAAATGATTTCACAGCTTCAAGGCTGGCGTGAGGTTGTTTACACTTACCGAGATCAATTCGGGTGGAAAAAACTACTTCAAATGGTTCCAATCGCAGGCATCGTATTCGGGGCACTAACAAATCGCTCTATGATTCACGATTTATCAGAAACAGCGATTATGTTGTACCGGAAAAGAAGAATACTAGAAAAACTAGATGCATACGAAAAAGAGTTAGCTGAGTAATTCAGCTAACTCTTAAATACTTTTTCATTGCGATCGATCATTCTCACCAAATTTTGCTGAAAAAGCAGCTGTTCATCCACTGTAAGAGAAGATGAAATTAGCTCCTGACTATGCTCCTTTAAGGTGATAAGCAATTCATATAGCATCTTTTCAACTGTCAGCTCTACCTGAAGTAAATCACTAAGTGATGACATCGTTTCCGGTTTAATCACTGGAAACGTGAACTTCGTTTGTTCATTTCTTAAAGAAAGCTCATAAAACTGACGAATAAGGTCAGCTCTTTCTTCACCGCTCCCTGTTACACAAAGATAAATCTGAACAGCAACTCCACCACGCAGTCTTCTTTGTGATATTCCTGCAAATTTCTTACCGTTTATACTTAAATCATAGCTGCCAGGACAATAAGAGCCAACAATTTCACGTGCTTCAATATTGGCATCGTATTTTTTTAGCATCAGCTTGATTAAATCAAGCATCGCATCATAGCCACGATCAATATCAATTCCTTTTTCACTATCAGGAAAAATAAGCGATATATTTAATACATCCTTGTCTAATACAACCGCAAGGCCCCCGGAGTTTCGAACAATCACATGATAACCGTGGTTTTTGAGAAATTGTAAACCTTCCTCTAAATATGGAAGCTTGGTATCTTGTATTCCCAGCACAATCGTTTGATGATGCACCCACGTTCTCACCGTTGCTGGTGACTCATTCTTTCCAACACTTGCACACAAAGTGTCGTCAATTGCAAACGAATGCTTCGCATCAAATTGCGGTCCCAGGCTTGATTGATCAATGATCCGCCATTGTGGCTGATGGATTAAAGAGGAAGGTAATAGATTGGTCATGAAGAATTACTCCTTAAAACAGTTTCGTATAGATTATTATACCACTAACTTCATAGTTAATCGTTCATTCAATTGTGCTAAATGGTGCTTTCTGTATATTTCCAATAAAGTTTTGCTTGGTCATGTGAAAATGTTGGCTATTGTTGATCCTTCTTGGCCTTCATCGGATTATGAACGACATTCCTGCTCTGTTCCGCTCCCGTTTTGTCGTTCATCACCTACCAAAAACAAAAAGACGCAAATCCTTTAATAGAATTCACGTCTCATCATTCATCTTTTAAGCTTGTGCAGCTGTGATTAACGCTAATTTGTAAACATCTTCTGCGTTACAGCCACGTGATAGGTCGTTTACTGGTTTGTTTAATCCTTGTAGAATTGGGCCAACTGCTTCGAAGTTTCCTAAGCGCTGAGCGATTTTGTAGCCTATGTTTCCAGCTTCAAGGCTTGGGAAAACAAATACATTTGCATCACCTTTGATAACTGAGTCTGGTGCTTTCTTTTCAGCTACTGAAGGTACAAATGCTGCGTCGAATTGGAATTCGCCGTCTAGTACAATGCTAGAGTCAAGGCCTTTTGCGATTTCAACAGCTTGTGACACTTTTTCTGTTTCAGGTGATTTTGCTGATCCTTTTGTTGAGAAGCTTAGCATGGCTACACGTGGATCAATGTTAAACATTTTAGCTGTTTCTGCACTTGCGATTGCGATTTCTGCAAGATCCTGACTGTCTGGAGCAATATTGATTGCACAATCTGCAAAAACGTATTTTTCATCTTCACGTACCATGATGAAAACACCTGATGTTTTTTTGATGCCTTCTTTTGTTTTGATGATTTGAAGAGCAGGACGTACCGTGTCAGCTGTAGAGTGAGCTGCACCACTTACAAGTCCGTGCGCTTTTCCAAGGTGAACAAGCATTGTTCCGAAGTAATTTTCATCTAAAAGGATTTTGCGTGCATCCTCTTCAGTTGCTTTTCCTTTTCTTCTTTCAACAAATGCAGCAACCAGCTCGTCCATTTCTGCATAGTTTTTTGGATCATAAATGTTTACACCGTCTAAAGTTAAGTTTAATTCTTGTGCTTTGTTTGTTACTTCCTGCTCGTTACCAACTAAGATTGGCTGTAGAATTCCTTCACCAGCTAAACGATTTACAGCTGTTAAAATTCGTTCATCTAAACCTTCAGGAAAAACAATTTTTATTCCTTGTCCTTTAACTTTTTCTTTTAATGTCGCAAATAAATCTGACACAAAAAAACCTCCTTGAGTATGTAAGAGAAATGCTTCCTTAACTAGGATACTCCACTTATTCTTAATTTCAAACCGTTCTGTCACACTGTAACGCTTACATCTAATTTTTTTTAATTTCAAAAAAATCTGTTAAATTCTTCTCTTCTACTTTTGGAGTTTTCCACTAATCCTAAGAATTTACTCTTTGTTGTTCAAGTTTTATTACCATGGTGAAATGGACAAGATATGATATAGTAAATGTGTACATAACGAATTCATAAATAGGAGTGAATATATATGAGTGAAGCAGCACAAACCTTGGATGGCTGGTATTGTTTACATGATTTCCGTACTGTTGATTGGTCTGCTTGGAAGCTGTTATCTAATGATGAGCGCGAGGCTGCCATCAATGAGTTTTTAGGTTTACTAGAAAAATGGGGCGTTGCCCAAGATGCGGAGCAAGGAAGTCATGCTCTTTATTCCATTACTGGTCAAAAAGCAGATTTCATGATGATGATTCTACGTCCAACAATGGAAGAGCTAACTGAAATTGAGCTTGAGTTTAATAAAACAACGCTTGCTGAATTTACGATTCCTGCTTATTCTTATGTTTCTGTTGTTGAGCTAAGTAATTACTTAGCTGGTGAAAGCAATGAAGATCCTTATCAAAATCCACATGTTCGTGCTCGTCTTTATCCAAAACTACCAGAAGCAAAATATGCTTGTTTCTATCCTATGGATAAGCGCCGTCAAGGCAATGACAACTGGTATATGCTTTCAATGGAAGAGCGTCGCGATATGATGAAAAGCCACGGCTTAATTGGTCGTTCTTACGCTGGTAAAGTAAAGCAAATCATCACAGGCTCTGTGGGCTTTGATGATTATGAGTGGGGAGTTACTCTTTTCGCTGAAGATGTTCTTCAATTCAAAAAGCTTGTTTATGAAATGAGATTTGATGAAGTTAGTGCTCGTTACGGTGAGTTTGGTTCTTTCTTCGTTGGAAACATCTTAAGTACTTCTAAATTAAATGATTATTTTTCGGTTTAATAAGTAAAAAACTGACTCTGTGATTGTAACAAGCTCGGTTTTTGAAGTACAAAATTCGAATTAACATTGCTTTTGTTTAATTATTGCACTTGGATTAAAAAGCAATTTTGCAAGTATATTAGAAAAGAAAAATGCTTGGTGACAAATATGCTCCAAGCATTTTTTATACCAAGATCAGCACCTATAAAAGTGTTTTCAGATCTTAAAGAATCGCCAGAAGATAAACGGATAAATTCCTCTTAAAGAGGAATTATCACGAAAAAAAGGTGAAATAGACGGAAAGATTCCGCCTATTTCATTAAAAAGGATGAAAATGGGCAATTTTACTTTGCTTAACCGGAGAAATTCCGGTTATATCTCCCAACTTTGTTCAATGCTTCAATCTAACCGGAAAAACTCCGCTTATTTAAACTACGTTACTGTCAATGAGTCATTTTTTTAATTTTTTCTCATAGCAATCTACTTCTCTTCCTTCTTTAAACGGCTTCGTCTCATAATAGATAAATCCTAATGATTCCCAAAAGACCTTTGCATCCTTATTGTCTGTTAAAACTCCTAGTCTGATTGCCTGCTTTCCGGAATTTTTTATACTTTCCTCAAAAAGGTGATAAGCTCTTTTTCCAAAGCCCTTTCCTTTCCATTGTTCATGAACCATAAGCAATCCCAGCCAAGGATAGTGGTCCTTCGGGTTTTCTGGTAAATAGTCGATCAAACCGATGTAGTCTTGATCAGCTTTTATAAAATAGCTATATGTAGCCGGATTCAGAAACTCTTCCTTCATTTCTTTCATTGATCGAGTTTCCCTTCCATTTTCTAAAACATTGTAGATTTTGTTCGAGAGGACAATTTCTTGCACCTTTTTCATTTTATCCTTTGTTACTTCTTCTAAAGTAATTGTAATCATTTAGCTTCTCCTTCAATATTTTTGTTTAAAAGGCATAAGTTGCTTGTTCGCAACATACCTATGAATGAGCAAAGATTGAGAAAAGATCCCTTTCGGTTTTATCACTTATTAATTTTTAGGAGGGTTATTATATGACTAAAAGATTTCAACAACCTCAACAACCTTATGGATATGACGCAGCAACTGGTGTTCAACCAGGACAACAAATGCCGATGCAAATGCAAATGCAGCAAACAGGATTTCCACCTTCTGCTACATATTTTCCAGGTCAAGTTGGGCAAGTACCACAATTTCCACAGCAGCAACAACCTGGTGTAGCACAGTATATTCCAGGCATGCTACCTTTAGAGCAGTCTTATATTGAAAATATCCTTCGTTTAAATCGTGGAAAAATCGCTACTGTTTATATGACTTTTGAAAACAATCGTGAGTGGAATGCGAAAATTTTCAAAGGTGTTATTGAAGCAGCAGGGCGTGATCACCTTATTTTAAGTGATCCACAAACTGGTATGCGTTATTTACTTCTTATGGTTTACTTAGATTATGTAACATTTGATGAAGAGCTTACTTATGATCCACAATATGCATTAGCATCTGTTCAACCAAGATAATATGAATGAAGGCTGACAAAATGTTTGTCAGCCTTCATCTTTTATAAATATCTGATTGCCGCATATCCTAAAAGCAGCCAGCCTGCTAAGAAAGCTAAGCCTCCTAATGGAGTGATTGCTCCTAATATGCTAATTTGTGTCACACTTAATACATACAAGCTTCCTGAGAAAAGAATAATACCAATTAAAAATAACCATCCGGCCGTTGTGAATATTCCGATATTGGTGAACTTATCCACTAGAAAAGCAATGACAAACAATCCCCCGGCATGGAACATTTGATATTGCACACCAGTTTGCCATGATTTTATGTATTTTTCAGGAATTTTTCCTTCTAGACCATGTGCTCCAAAGGCACCTAATGCTACCGCTAAAAATGCGTTTATTGCTCCTAAAAGAAGAAAAAGCTTCATATCAGGCTCCACCTCCAATTGATTACTCTTTCATCTTACCCTAGAATGGGTTATTTTCAACGGAAAAAGTGTGACAATCTTGTTATAAGAGCTAATTGGAATAAAAGAAAAATAATGATTTTGCAGCATTCGGCTTCATTTTTGCAACAATCAGTTGGAAACTTTGTAGGATACCATAATAATTTTGCAGCTTCATCATATCATTTTGCAACTTTTAGAAGTCACAACTCCGCAAAAAAGAGCCACATAATGGGCTCTTAACGATTTTGCAAATATACTTTTAACACATCAGATACTCGCTGTTCGTTTTCGACAGCTTTAATATAGTAATGGTCGCCATCAAGATAGGATTCGAAGTTGTTAACTCCTTCATTTTTTAAAAACTCATCTATATCTGAAACAGACTCCTGTGCTGTTAATAAATATTTTTGACCGATATAATCTTGGTTTACATAAACATCATAGCGATCTTGGCCAATTTTTGTTGGAGCTGGATCATTTAAAAGGCCCATATCGAAGCGTCCTCTTCCCATGTTAAATAAATCATCATATGCCATATTTCTAACCTCCTGTACAATGTTACTATCATTGTTTCCTGATTAGATAAGAATATGATGGATTTCGTTGGAGAGATTGCTTCATTTTATGGAAGTTAGGAAAATTTAAAGATCAGCTTAAAAGTCGAAAAGCGAATCACCGTTAGCATCTTCTTCTTTAACCGGTCTTTCACTTGTAGGATTTTTAACAACCGTTGACATATTTCCCATCATTTTTTGAAGCTCTAATTGGCTAATTTCACTTGATGATGGTGATGATAATGGTTGAACTGATACTTCTGATTTTTCATCAAGAATGATTTCACATAATGATTGAATGACGGCTACTTTTTCACGTACTTCTTTAGTCGATGAGCTGTTTTTTGCCTTTATTAACTCAGCTTCCATTTTACTTAATAGTTTTGATACAGGTATGTTCACTTTTTATTCCTCCAACTAAGCCTTAATTGCTTTTTGTTCATATTTTAAACATGCCATACCAGATGATTTTTTAACCGTGATGGCAGGCCTGGCTGCTGATTTAAATCCGTAAGCTCGACAGCCGTTCGGAAACCGCGTATCCCAAGTAACATAAAAATGCTTACACTTTATACAGTTTATTGGTGTTTCCTTCATGTTTTATACTCCATTCCACTATCTGTTTTAAAAATTATTAAGAACAAAATTCTATAAAGACCAATCAATCTCTTTTATATTTTGATTACGTAGGTATTCATTTGTTTTAGAAAATGGTTTACTTCCAAAAAAGCCTTTTCGGGCAGAAAATGGGCTAGGATGGGCGCTTTCGATAACGAAGTGCTTGGAAGAATCGATAAGTTGCTTTTTTTGTTGGGCATGTTTTCCCCACAGAATAAAGACAATTGGTTGATGTTTTTGATCTAGTTTTTTGATGATTTCATCAGTGAACATTTCCCATCCTTTTTTTGCATGTGAAGCTGGTTCTCCTTTTCTTACAGTTAATACGGTGTTTAAAAGGAGGACACCTTCCTTCGCCCATTTTACTAATGAGCCGTTTTCCGGTAACGGACAATTTATGTCATCTTGAAGCTCCATGTAGATATTTCGTAAAGAAGGAGGCAGCTTGACACCTGGCTGGACTGAAAAACTTAAGCCTTGCGCCTGTCCTTCTCCATGATACGGGTCTTGTCCAATAATCACGGCTTTTACCTTATCATAAGGAGTTTCGTTCAACGCACGAAAGATATTTTCACGTTCAGGAAAAATGGTTTGTTGTTCATATTCTTCACGTAAAAATTCTAATAGCTCCTTAAAATAATCAGACTGTAACTGTTCACCTAACACGCTGTCCCAGCTTTTATCCACTTGTAATTTCATTGCTCTCCTCCTGTTGACTATAGCGTGTGAAAACTGGTTTTCCATTCCATACCCGTTTTGTTTCTGCTTCGCGTTTTTTCATTTCTGGTTCTTCTAGAAGCACAAAGAAGTTTTTCGTTGGTAAACTTCCTAATTGATGCTTCTCACATAAACGATCTAAATACATTTTGCGTTTTAGGCCTAAATCAGCAGACTGATTTGTCCCATCTTCTGAAAATGCATAGATAACACTAGCCATTGGTATTCTTTTCACTGAGCAAGCCTCTGCCGCTCTTAAGAAAAAGTCCCAATCCCAGTAATTATGAACATCAGGATCAAATAAGCCAATTTTATCATGAAGCTCTTTTTTATACATACTTCCTGAAGGCACATATGTTGAAAACTTCTTCATTTCTGCTAAATCATATTGATAAGCAAAAAGCTGTCGTTTAAACGGATAACGGGTGTTTCCTCTTTTTTCAAATGAAACAATCTCTGCATCAAAATAAACAAAATCAGCATTTTGTAGCCCTAATAATGCCTGCTCCAAATGAGTCTCCGTTATAAAATCATCATCATCACAAAGCATGATAGCATCACCCGTTACATGCTCTATTCCGATATTTCTTGCACGAACATGCTTAACATTTTCCGTTAACTCAACAGCCTTAATTGATAATTCACTATATAAAGAAACTAGTGGTTCAATGCTTTCACCCGCATCATTCACAATAATAACTTCATGTGGAAGTACAGTTTGTCGAGTAATTGATTCAAGAAGCTCTGAAAGTTCTGCCAGTCGATTATATGTCACAATCACAATTGATATTTTCATCACGATCACCTTTTCTTCATTATCCTTTTATTTTAACAAACTCTATTAGTCCTTTTATAGAAAAAACCTTCTAAGACCAATAGTCTATTTTTTACCATGCATGTTTGTCCAAGTATATTCGGGGTAATTACCAAGTAAATATCAAAGGAGTTGATGATGATGAAAACATATATCGTTGAAAATGGTGTACAAGCTTCTGAGAAAATTCTTACTTTACAAGCAGAAGGTTATGAAAAGGAGCACATCTATTTATTTGCACATGATGAAAATCGCTCCAAGCATTTAACAGAACATACAAATACTAAAGGTATTGGATTAAAAGAAGAAGGTATCTTTGATAAAATGGCAAATATTTTTGTATCCCGTGGAGAGCAGATTCGCACCCGCATGACCTCCCTAGGTCTTTCACAACATAAAGCGATGGAGTTAGAAGAAGAGCTCGATGAAGGAAAAGTCGTCATTGTGGCACAGTGATTAAATAGAAAGAGTCTAGCCAGTTAGTGGCTAGACTCTTGTTCGGTTAAAGCTGTTTCTTCCAATATTTCCATGCATGTAAATATTGATCAAGCTCATGAGGATGATGCTTCATGCAATTGCCTAGTCTTATATATAATCCGATGATGATTTCTTGATTTAAAAATTCAGTAGTTACCTTTCCACTCATCTTCAATTCTGATACAGCAGTATGTAAGACTTCTACCGTTAAATCTTCGGGTGATGAACAAAAGGCATATATAACATCATATAGCGGTATTCCCCACACAGGTGCTGGATCAATAATGCCTGAAAGCTTGCCATTATTCACGACAAAATTATGGACACCACAATCTCCATGTAGCAAGTAAGGATGCTTCCATTGTTCATAACGCTTGTTATCTTTTAAAATCTTTTGCACAAGCATGTGGTCCTCTTCTGGAAGTTGAGACTCTATTAGGATTTTTGACTGTTGAACTCTGTCTAAGAGAAACTCCCGCCATGTGCTTGACGTCTCATCTGCCCAACCCCAACTATTACTTTTTTCTGAGAGTTGTTTGTAATGATTGATTACCTCTTTGATCAGTGTTTCTAACAGCATGGATTTATTGATTCCCTTATAATCTGTTATACCTGGGATAAAAGAATATACAATAAAATGAAAATCATCGTTAACATAATAAATCTTTGGCAAGCATTCAATTTCTTTATACATCTCCAAAAAGATTGATTCCATTTCCAGAGTCACTGGTTGATTACACTTAACTACTAACTCATTATTAACAAGGTATAAACGACTTACTGTCCCACCAGTTAGTGGTTTGTACTCTACTTTCCCCGGCAGTAATTGATGTTTCTGTAATTCTTGTATGATTTGTTGAATGTCCATTGTGATTTTTCCCCTTTGTTTTTTTCTATTATACAATTCAGCACAAAAAAACACCCCCTTACAAAGTAAGGAGGCAACATACATATATAAAATTAGGGGGGATTAATAGCATCATTGACACTTTTGAAGATTCTTATACTAGTAAATCCAATTATTATGTTAATTGGGCTTGTAAATGCTGAACAAATCGCTGAAATGCTTGTTGACCAGATTCATCTTGTTTGAACACACCTGCATGCTCTAAAATTGTTGCAAAAACATGGCCAACTTCTTCAAGTAGAAGTTGATAGGCATTGTCTTGATTGATATCTGGTACATTTGTTTTTACCTTTTGAGCCCACTCATAGTGTTTATTAATTTCTTCATCTTGCTCAATTTTAGCGAGCCCCATCTTCCTCCGGTAACCATTCAGCAAGCTTTTTTAATTCATCTAACAACCTTCCAGGTAAAACAGCTAATCCCATCACTTCGATAAGACCGATGTTTTCCTTTTTAATATGATGAACCTCTTGATGAGGATGGAAAATGCCGAAAGGATGCTCTTCATTTGTTCTGTTGTTTCTAAGCACTAAATCAAGCTCAAAAAGGTCGCCTCTTCTTCGTGCAATGGGGGTAATCGTGTTATGTGGTGTTTCTTCAGTAAACGCTAGAACATCAACTGTTTCATCACTGTAGCTTTTCCATTGCTCTAAAATATCGTCTGCCGCTTCTACTAGCTCTTCTTGATTTCTTCCTTGTAATCTTAAAACAGACATTGGCCATTTTACGATTCCTAATTCAATGGAAGGATATTTACTCAGCGTAAATGAATGTAGCTTTTCTGCTACCTCCATCGGAAATGTATGGTGACCTCCCTGGAAGTGGTCATGACTTAAAATAGAGCCACCAACGATCGGTAAATCAGCGTTCGAACCAAGGAAATAATGTGGATATTGATCAACAAAGTGAAGCAGCTTTTTAAATGTTTCCTTGGAAATTTTCATTGGCTTATGTTCACCAGATAAGACAATTGCATGCTCGTTGTAATAAACATATGGCGAGAATTGGATAAACCATTGCTCATTGCTTAATGTGACAGGAATAATCCGGTGGTTTTGTCGTGCTGGGTGATCTAGTCTTCCTGCATAGCCAACGTTTTCTTTACAAAGCAAGCATGAAGGATATTCACTTTTTTGCATATGACGAGCAGCAGCGATCGCGACCGGATCTTTTTCAGGCTTAGATAAGTTGATGGTCATTTGCAGATCACCATACTCTGTGTTCACAAGCCATTTCTCGTTCTTAGCAATTCTATCTGTACGGATATAGTGAACATCCTGAGAAAATTGATAAAAAAACTCAGTAGCTTTTTGCGGGCCATGCTGATTTACTCTTTCATCAAATCTTCGGATCATTTCACCTTGAGACGGGACTAAGCAGCCCATAATCTTTGTATCTAAGAGATCTCGGTATGTGACTGTGTTTTCCTGAAGTAGTCCTTGGTCAGCAGCCCAATTTAAAATATTTTCTAAAATGAAAACGGGGGAATTCAGCTGTTCTTCTGGTACCTCGACAGGCTTGATATCAGAAAGCTTTAGCACATCCAACATTTTGTTACGAGATAAATCAACGTCCCATTTTGTAATCAGCTGCTTCTGAAGAGCAAACTGAAGCAATCTTTCTATTTCTAAATCAATGTGGATTATCATTGTTTTCATCCTCTCATCTTAGGGTCGTAACGACTAGGTAAGATTATTTTTGATAAACCTCTGGATGTTTTTGAAACCAATTCCACGCACTTTCAATCATCGTGTGAAGATCTGCATATTTCGGCTTCCAGCCTAATTCATTAATGGCTTTTTCAGATGAAGCAATTAAAACAGCCGGATCACCTGCTCGGCGTGGTGCTACCTCCGCAGGAATAGGATGACCTGTAACAGTTCTTGCTGTCTCGATTACCTGTTTAACCGAAAACCCATTGCCATTCCCAAGGTTATATGTTGCACTTGTGTTGTCCTTACGCAGCTTTTCAATCGCTAAAATATGTGCATCAGCTAGGTCTGTTACGTGGATATAGTCGCGGATACATGTTCCATCCTCTGTTTGATAATCATCACCAAAGATCATAATTTTCTCGCGGTTACCTAAAGCCACTTGTAAAATAATCGGAATTAAATGTGTTTCCGGATCATGATCTTCGCCAAGCTTTCCTTCCATATGAGCACCAGCTACGTTGAAATAACGAAGAACGACGTATTTTAATCCGTAAGCCTGCTCACTCCATTTCAGCATTTTCTCAACGGCAAGCTTTGTTTCTCCATAAGGGTTTGTCGGAACGGTTGGGTCATTTTCGATAATTGGAATATTCTCTGCTTCGCCATATGTTGCAGCTGTTGAAGAAAAAACAATTTTCTTTACGTTAAACTCTATCATCACTTTCAGTAGACACATTGTTCCATACACATTGTTTTCATAGTATTGAAGAGGCTTTTCAACACTTTCACCTACTAATGAGTCAGCAGCGAAATGAATAACAGCTTCAATTTCATTTTGTTTGAACACATTTTTTAAAAACTCTTCATCTTTTAAATCACCGTTATAAAAAGTGGCTCCCTCTAAAACAGCTGGAAGATGTCCTTTTTGAAGATTATCAACAACAACAACCTCTTCTTTTCGATCTAAAAGCTCTGATACTGCGTGACTTCCAATATAGCCTGCTCCACCACATACTAAGATTGCCATGCTTGTTTCCTCCGTTTCGGATTATAAAATTTCCTTTGCTCCGTCTCCTACATTTGCTACGTAAAAGTCAGCTATTAACCCTGTTTTTTCTGTGTAGCTCTTCCCTACTTCATTAATAAATTCATCAATTTTATCATTTGCTACGATTGAAACTGTACAACCGCCAAAGCCGGCTCCAGTCATTCTTGATCCTATAACACCATCTTGATCCATAGCAGCTTCTACTAATGTATCTAATTCAAAGCCTGTTACTTCATAATCATCTCGCAATGATGTATGAGAATCACACATTAGTTGTCCAAAGCTCTCAATATCACCTTGCTTAAGCTTTTCTACCGCTTGAATCGTTCGAGCATTTTCATAGACTGCATGCTTGGCGCGTTTTTGATCCATGCTATTTTGGATTAAATGACGGTAACTCTCAAATTGTTCTGGTGTAAGATCTCCGAGAGATTGAATGGAAAGCTCTTTTTGCAATTGACTAAGGGCACGTTCACATTCAGAGCGTCTTTCATTGTACTTTGAATCCGCGAGAGCTCTGCGTTTGTTCGTGTTTGCAATAACTAAAGAGGCATTTTCTAATACAACTGGACTATATTGATAATCAAGAGTTTGACAGTTTAGCAAAATCGCATGATCTTCTTTTCCCATTCCAATCGCAAACTGATCCATAATTCCACAGCTCACACCAATAAACTCATTCTCAGCATGCTGACTCATTTGCACCAATTCAATTCGATTAAAATTCGTCTCAAACAATGCTTGAATCGTGACTGCGGTTACGAGTTCGATTGATGCAGAAGAAGATAAACCTGCTCCATTTGGAATATTACCATAAAATAGGATATCAAAGCCTTTATTTATTACTACACCTTTATCAATAAATTCCTTCATAACTCCTTTAGGATAGTTCGCCCAATCATGTTCTTTTTGAAGTTGCAATGAATCTTCCGTTGATAGAGTTACAATTCCGATATCAGGAAAGTTGCTAGAATACATACGAATTCTTTGATCATTTCTAAGTGCTACAACCGCGTATGTACCAAAGGTTAACGCACAAGGAAATACGTGTCCGCCATTGTAATCTGTATGTTCACCGATCAAATTCACACGCCCTGGTGCAAAAAAAGATCTAGTAGGCTGATTCTGTTGAAAAATCTCGTTAAATTGATTTTTTAATTGTTCGATCATGAAAATCACCCTTCACTTTGTTGTCATTAGTTTGTTTTTCTATCTTCATTGTAAGTTCCGATTTTGCTGCAAACAATGGTAAAATTAAATGAAGAAATAGCACATATTTGCTTAGGTTTTCTTTTTAACTTATTGGAACTAACAATGATTAATACTGTTTACACAATACATATCAGTCTTTTTTTGCTAATAGCATCTAAAAAGGGTAAGAAAAGGGGATTTTTTTGCTATGAATAAGAAAACGGGTGCAATTGCTTTTCGTTTCAATGACCCTAATGTGAATCAGGTGGCACAAATATGGTCAGTTGGCTGGGAAGAACAAGAGTCTACGATTTATAATTGGAGTGGCATTGAGCGGAAAGACCAAGAAAAATATATTTTTCAATATACCTTGTCAGGACAAGGAGAAATAAATATAGACGGTAAGGTACATCAGCTGAAGGCTGGCCATGCCTTTATTGTCAGCAGCCCGGGTCATTATCATTACTATTTGCCCGAGTATTCAACAAAATGGGAGTTTTTATATGTAACTCTATATGGGAATGAAGCAAAGAAATGCTGGGAGCACGTTAAGAGGAAGGGCAACCAAGTTGTTCGTTTTCACCCTGAAGCTGCTCCGGTTAAGCTTGTTAAACAAATGTATGATGATGCTCGTGAACGAAAAATTACCAATGCCTATCAGGGCTCAAGTATTTCCTATCAGTTTATTATGGAGTTATACTTGGCTTTATCAAATGTGGATAAATTAATGGAGGATTGGTCAGAAGGGATAATTAGTGCCGCTTTGTTTGCAAGAAATTACTATCAGGATGAAATTGGTGCTGAAGAAATGGCAGAAGCCTCAAAATTATCAAAATATCATTTTACAAGATTGTTTAAGCAAGAAACTGGGGTTACCCCGATTCAGTATTTAACAAATATCCGCTTGCAAAAAGCAATTGAGCTTTTGCAGCATACAAAGTACTCTGTTGAAGAAATTGCTCAATTAGTAGGCTATAAGAATGCGAATTATTTGAATAAGATTACGCGTAAATTAACAGGTAAATCTCCTGGGCAGATTCGGCAGGGGGAATAGTAATATAGATACTTTGTATTTATAAATACAAATCCAGCTAAAAAGTAGGCTGTTTCATTGCGCTGCAGACACTTGCTTTCCGCGGGGAAGAATAATGAAAAATCCCAACTGCCGGATTTTTCAAAGAACCATTCTTCCTTGGAGGAAGCTAAGCCTCCTCGGCTTTGCCTGCGGGGTCTCAGCCTTTCCTCTACCTCCCGCAGGAGTCAAGTGTCTTCCGCTTCATTCCACTGTTGTTTTAATAATTTATATAATGCAACATTCTTTGCGAAAACAACCTATAAGTAATTAAACCCACTTATTTCTAATTTTCATTATTGATTGATTCATTCATCCAAATCAATTTGTATAGTTCCTTTTTGGTGCATGATGGTCATTTTTGTGCCTTTTGCCATGATGTTTTCTAGGATGTCTTTTGCTGCTTGTAGGGCAAATTCGATTCGTTCAAGTTTTTCTGTTTCTTCCTCACGTTGGTTGAGTGGAATGTCTGTGATTTTTTGTGTATAGTTCAATGATGTTTGATGAAATTCAGAGAGTTTTTCATAAACTTCATCATATAGTTCTTCGATTTCTTTTTTCATGTCCAGCCTCTCCCTTATTCTTGCTCCTTCTTCTATCATACAAAACTGGAGCCTAAGTAAACAGAGATTTACGATTGATTTTTCAATAAACGCTTATGAATCCAAATAGCAGCCTGACAGCCATCTGCCATTGCAATTGTGACTTGCTCAGAGTGGGCGACAACATCTCCTGCTGCCCATACGTTTGTGATATTTGTTTCCTTGGTTCGCGGATCTACAAGAACATGTTTATTTCCAGCCTTTCCACACCAAGCTGCGCGGCTAGACTTGAGTGAACTGCATTGCCACCGAAGCCTATAAACCCTTTATCTCCCGCTACTGTTTGTCCATTTTTTAATTTTACTCCTTTAAATTCAGATTCATTTTCAGTGATAATTTCTTCAATCTGTTCGTCTATTATATGAATGCTTTTTTGAGTAAGCTGATCAAGCAAGGCTGGTTCAAGTTGTTCCTTGTCATGATTGATAAATGTGATCTTGTCTGTCCAATACGTTAGCGTTAGAGCTAAATTTCCTCCTGTTTTTCCTGAACCCAATAGCAAGACATGCTGATCTCGCACTTCATATCCATCACAATCAGGACAAACATAGATGGAAATTCCTAAGCAAGGTTCAATGTTTTTGATACTTGGAATTCGATCCTTAATTCCTGTGGATAATAGTAATGTTTTTGCTTCTAACACAGTTCCATCTTCTGTGTATAGGAGGATGTTTTCTTTATTTTTCTCCGTTTTATGAACAAAGGCCTTTTTGAACTCAACTCCATAGCTTTCCGCCTGCTTTCTTCCCAGGTTTCTCAGAGTTTCTCCACTCACTCCGTCAGGCCAGCCAAGTATATTATGATAAGCACGGCACAAGTTGGACCGGCCATCTTGATTATCTAAAACAAGCACATTGTGCATATATCTTCCAAGTTGGAGAGCTGCTTGTAACCCTGCAATTCCACCACCAACAATAATGCATTCATATGATTTTGCCTTCATATCCACACGTCCTTTTTCATTTCGTACACATTAGAATTTGTTAAAAGAAAAAAGATTATCCACATAGAAAAAGGAACTGAACTTTTGTCCAGTTCCCACAGGTTTTTCCTCAAATTGTGGATAAAAAGAATTAAACGACACGTATTTACAATATCTACACAATCATTCGTCAAAAATTTAGATATTAACAAGTTATTAAACTGTTAACAACAACTTATCCACAAAAGTTATGCACATATCCACATTATCTATCCACATTTTGTGTGGGTACATTCGTTCGCCACAATATATATAGGACTTTTTCCCACAGTTTAAAAGTTATGCACAGGATATTTTTTAGTTCTTTTGATCTGACTTATGATGTTCTAAAATCTCCTCCATTTACATGAAGTACTTGCCCTGTCACATACCTAGAATCATCAGAAGCAAGATACACATACGTTGGGGCAAGCTCAAACGGTTGACCTGCTCGCTTCATTTCTGTGTCAGTTCCGAATGTTGCAACCTTTTCAGCAGAAAAGCTCGAAGGAATCAGTGGAGTCCAAATTGGTCCTGGTGCTACACCGTTTACCCGTATTCCTTTATCCACAAGTGATAAGGAAAGTGATCGTGTAAATGTTGTAATCGCCCCTTTAGTTGCTGAGTAATCGATTAATGTTTTATGTCCTTGGTAAGCTGTGATTGACGTAGTGTTAATAATTGAACTTCCATTGTTTAAGTATGGTAAGCTTGCTTTCACCATATAGAAGAAAGCAAATATGTTTGTTCGGAACGTAGCTTCTAGCTGCTCAGCAGAGATATTTAAAATGCTGTCCTGAACAATTTGAATACCATGGTTATTCACAACGATGTCTAGTCTTCCAAATGTCTGAATCGTTTGCCTTACAACCTCGTAGGCTGTTCGTTCCTGGCCTAAATCTCCTGCGTAAAGAAGACATCTCCCTCCTAGCTGTTCGATTCTTTGCTTTGTTATTTGGGCATCACGGTGTTCATTTAAATACGGAATCACAACAGCTGCCCCTTCTTTTACAAACGCATAGGCAACAGCTCTTCCTATGCCACTATCTCCACCAGTAATGATAGCCACCTTGTTTTTTAGCTTTCCGCTACCTTTATACCCCTCCCATTCAGAAATAGGATTTGGGTTCATTTCATATTCAAAACCAGGATGACGGTCTTGGTGCTGAGGTGGAAAAGCAATCGGCTGCTCCTTCACCTTTTGCTTTTTTGAATAATATGGATAGACAGGATACGGTTTCATGAGTTAGCCCTCCCTGTAATGATCTTCGCTACGATAAAGCCTATTCATCTACAGCTTGTATAGATGACAAAAAAACAGGACTTAGGAGTAACCCAAGTCCTGTCATTATTTTTTTCTCACCTTACTCACAACATAAGAGAATAATACGAGCACCAGTGAACATATAAACATAGCAACAGCCACCATTGCCAGCCAGATGCCATACCATGGATTTGTGATAAAGCCCCAATCGCAAAGCTGCCAATAAAAAAGAGTAGAGAAAGACCAAGGCTAATAAATGAAGGTCGAAATACTTTACCTGATCTAATGTGAGTTAATAATATCAACCCTACAAAAAACAGAACATAATAAATCGCTGTTGCTACTTCGTTTGATAATAGGAAGTACACGGTTTTCATTGCCAAATGGCGGTCAGTTGACGAAGGTAGATTTAAGCTAATTTCTTGCTCATCTCCACCTTCAAATGAGACAGTCATGAGTCGATAGTTCTCTGGATCACCAGGCCAATTTGTATACTCTAGAAACGCTAACTTGTTTTCATGATGTAAAAAAACAGGTGATTGTATATTTTTGTTTAGATTTGTTAATCGTTTTGTTTCAGTTGTTTCTATATTTTGAAGATATAGTTCATATTTAAATAAGCTGCTATTTAATGATTTTTTTGTCACTGCCGTGTAAGCTAGAAATTTCTTATCCTTAGATAACACAGAAGAATAGATATCTTTTTTGACTGAAACAACAGGTGATTCTGTTTTGTCTTTTAGAGAAAAAGCAGTAGGCTCTTCATGTGCTTGAAATAAGCTATAATATAGCTCTTCACCATCTTCAGAAATTGAAAGTTCACTCATCGTAAAATGATCTTGATCTGTTAATTGTTCTAGATTTGTTCCATCGCTATTAATTTTGTAAAGATCATACCCTTCCCTTGTTTCTCCTTCCATCTTGTTGATTTCAGATGAAAGCATAGCCGTAAAATACAAAATGTCACCTTTAGGGGAAAAAACAGCATCTGTTACATGTAAGGAATCATCCGTTACTCGTTTTTGATGACTTCCATCTTTATTCATCACCATTAGACTTTGCGCACCATCTAATTCTTCAGAAAGAAACAAAAGCTGTTCTCCATCTTGAGAAAACTTTGGGTTCCGGAATCTCCCATTTTCTTTGCCACTAACTTTGGTAAGCTCTGAGCCATCAAGATTTGCCGTATAAATCGCTTCATCTCCATCTACATAATATGAAAATGTGATGGTCTGGTCATCTGGTGATACATCAATATCTTTTCCTAAGCCCGTATAAAATTGATAAGGATCTTCTTCTTTTAAAAATTGAAACAAGATAGAGCCAACTAAAAGAAGCAAACTTATGATAGTGAACACAATCAGAATCCACTTTTGTCTCATTTTCATCAGCTCCTTCTTCTTTTATGTTCTAAACTTATACTACTATCATATGCAAAATTTTCCGTTTACTACATAGACTTATCCAAAAAATCAAACGAATTTTGTTTTTTGCGTACTATCTTTTTTTCAGCTGAAAAAGTTTGAGTATTTTTTCTTTTAAAATAAACAGGCCTTCCCGATGTTACCCTAGAAAAACCTTCTACCATGAGCATAACTGCTAAGATCGTTAACGCAAAACATACAATTGGAGTTAAAGGAATCCATGGTGCCCACTGAAGAAAGATCTTTGATCCTCCGATTAAGCCTGACCATTCATTTGTTACTGATTTGGGAGGATCTCCTCCTTCACTAGGAAAGATCGTTCCACCAAAATAGAGGAAAAATAGCCCTAAATGTGCCATCACAATAAGCGTTTGAACAAATTGCTGCCCAAACAAAATAAAAAACCTTTCTCTTAATGTTGGGAAGATATGCTTTTTAATAATGTGTAATTTTGAGCCTCCAAGTATCTTCGCACTGCTTACATATTCCTCTTTGAATAGCTCTCTCGTTTCATTTCCGATCAAAATGGATAAAACAGGAACTGTTAAGATTGTCAATACAATGATTTCAATTGAGATCCGCTCTGTAAGACTATAAACTGGCTCTTGTCCTGCTGTTAAAAACAGAAACGGCTGCAGCAAATATAAAGCAACAACCGATAATGGAACAAAATGAAACACATCAACTAAACTAGTAAGATATTTTTGTCCCTTCGGAAAATAAGTACCTAATACCAATCCTAACGGCACCGAAACCATCATTCGTAAAAAAGCAATAGTAAGAGCTCCTAATATGGTGAATTTGGCTCCTATTAATACTTTGCTTAACATATCATAACCGAGCTTATCTGTTCCTAACCACGCTTCCTTGCGAGGAGCAATCGGCGCAGAGTCGATTAACTCCTTATTTTCATCATAAATATGATAGATTTGCCGAACCTCATGATTCACCACAGCAGAGTAAATAAAACTCGTACACAATAATAGCAAGAGAAACAAAAATCCTGTTAAGAAAAGCGGGTTTTTAAGAAGTTTCCTAATAAGTCTCCCTCCAATCAGGCCATTACATTGATTTATCCAAAAGTTCAAATTGTTCTTTTTTAGTAGGTTGTTGTTTTTGTATTGAAGATGTTCTTGTTCTCTTCTTTTTAAAATAAACTGGACGACCAGTAGTCACTCTAGAAAATCCCTCGACCATAAATGTGACAGCTAAGATTGTTAAAGCAAAGCAGATAATCGGTGTTAGCGGAATCCATGGTGCCCATTGAATAAACTGTTTCGATCCTCCGATTAAACCAGACCATTCATTTGTAAATGACCGGGGAGGGTCACTTGCTAGCCGGTCGTTAGAAATAATTGTCCCACCAAAGTAAAGATTAAAGATTCCTAAATGAGCCATGACGATTAATGTTTGAACTAATTGCTGACCGAACAGGATAAAAAATCGATCCTTCAGGCTTGGGATAATATGCTTCATCAAAATATGCAGCTTTGATCCTCCCAATGTTTTGGAGCTTATCACGTATTCTGATTTAAATAACTCCCTTGTCTCATTTCCTATTAAAACAGCTAAGATCGGGACAGTTAGAATAGTGAGGACTACTACTTCAATTGTCATTCTTTCCATAAATGAATAAACAAAGCCCTCAGGCTGCTGTCTAAGAACAGGAGTTAATAAATAAAGAGCAATAATCGTTAGTGGAATAAAGTGAAAAGCATCTACTACACTATTTATATATTTTTGTCCTCTTGAAAAATAGGCTCCAAGCATCAACCCTAGTGGAATCGATAAAGCCAATCGTAACAAGGCAATAAGAAGAGCAGCTAAAACCGTAAACTTTGCCCCAATTAACACCTTACTTAGCATGTCATAACCAAGCTTATCCGTTCCCAGCCATGATTCCTTACGTGGTGCAATAGGAGCAGAGTCAACTAATTCCTTATTTTCATCATAAATATGATAAATTTGATAAACCTCGTTATCAACAACTGCTGTATAAATAAAGCTAGTAAGTAACAATCCTGCGATAAAAATAAAACCAATTAAAAAGAGAGGATCTTTAAAAAGCTTCATGTCAAAGCTTCCCCTCCCTTTACCGTTTTTTCAATGATGATTTTCACCAGATGATAAAAAACAAAAATTGGGACAAATAAAAAGAGAAGAATAAATGTAAACACTTCTGGTATCATATACGTTGTTAAATAATAGGTAATTCCAAACACATTAAATAGGAGTTCAACAACGACTAATGTTGAAAGCATAAACCATATTGTTTGCTTCAAATGGAAGAAAAGAGAAACAATCGTATTTCGCAAGATGTGCTTCCACAAAATAATTGTATGGTGAATTCCCTTTGCCCTAGTTAAAAGAACATAATCCTTTAATAATTCTTCTTCATAAAGATGGATGGTCATTCGATATAACTGAATCGTTGGCAGAATCGCCAAACAAATAATGGGAAGCAAATATGCTTGACTGTCTCCAACTGTGACGACCTTCATCAGTAAAATATCTGTTTTTTTATAAAACATAATAATTAATAGCTGAAGCAGCAAAATTACTAATATATCTGGCAATGATTCAAAAAAGAGAATAGCTAGCTTTATTTTTTCCCGAAGCCATTTTGGAAACTGCATCGTTAAAAATGTTAGTAGAATAGCAATGATATAAGCCAATAAGAGCGCACATATAATAAGGGTTAACGAATAAAAGGCTCCCTCAAATATGTATTTGTAAACCTGATACTCAACCCCTTTAATCTCAAAGGTTATCTCGTTAAAATGAATGAGGCTGTTGATAATACTAGCAAGTGTGTCTATAAACAGCCCAATATGACTTTCCCCTGTACCCTGCGCTATAAACAAGGAAGGTAGTGCTCCAAAAATAATAATCCCCACACATGCAGCAATAAACTGCAAACTAATTGCCCCTAGCTTCTTCACCCTTCCACCCCTTTTAGCTACTTTTCCCACAATTATACTATAAATGGTAATTATTAGACGTTATATAAGGAAAATATGTTACATAGAAAAAAAGACCTGTTTTTTTGTGCACAGGTCTTTTTCTCTTATCTTTTATTAAGTCCCTTACCTTCTACAAACTCTTTCATATACATTCTTGAAGGTCTTGCTAATAAGCCAGCCATTTGACCTGTCCATGTATCTTTTCTTTTGCCATTTGTTCTCTGCTCGTAATATTGTGAGATGTCTTCATCATATTTTTCAAGCTGATCCATGTAGTTTACTTTGTTTTGCTCATACTCATCTTCATGGTAAATATGTTGAAATGGTAACCTCTGCTTTTGATCTGGCATTTGAGCTGGGTAACCTACGGCAACACCGAAAAGAGGTAAGACTAGAGGTGGGGTTTTTAAAAGCTTACAAACTTCATCTAAGTTATTTCTAAGTCCACCTATATAAACAGCACCAAGTCCCATTGATTCCGCTGCAAGCACAGCATTTTGCGCAGCAAGAGTTGCGTCAATAACCGCCACCATGAATTTCTCTGTACTTTCTAATACTTGACTTGTATCTTGTTCATGTTTTTCGGATAGTAATTGATGTCTGTATAAATCTGCACAAAACACAAAGAAATGTCCGTTTTCTGCAACATAATCTTGCCCGCCTGCTAGTTCAGCTAACTTTTTCTTTTTGTCAGGATCCTTAACCCCAATAATTGAATAGGCCTGTACATAACTTGACGTTGAAGCTGCTTGAGCACTTTCGACAATTGTTTTAATTTGTTCATCTGATAATAGCTTATCTTCAAATTTACGAATGGATCGGTGGTTTTGGATTGTTTTAATCACTTCGTTCATGTTTTTCCCTCCTATAACCTTCTTACCTGAAAGGATACCTTGTTTTGTTTCTTTATGCATTTAGGATGCTCAGTAAAAAAAAGATTAGCCCCGAAAGACTAATCTCTACACCTTCTATACTAATTCCTTTTGCTTTGTTTCCTCACCTAGTACAAGTACAGCGAGTGCACCAACAACTATTGCAACTGCAAAGATCAGGAAAATCGAGTTAATCGAATATTCCGCAGCAACTAAATAGCCGACTGTTAATGGTCCTAAAATACCACCAATTCTTCCAAATGAAGCAGCTAAGCCAGCACCTGTTCCACGAACCTCTGTTGGGTAATGCTCTGGTGTATAAGCATAAAGCCCACCCCATGCACCCAGGTTAAAGAAAGAAAGAAAAATACCTGAAGTTAGCAGCAATGGAAGTGTATCTGCATTTCCGAAGAAATAGGCACTAAGAGCCGTTCCAATTAAGAATGTAACAAGAACAAACTTTCTTCCTGCCTTCTCAATCAGATACGCCGCTAAGAAATAACCTGGCAGTTGAGCAAGTGTCATAATTAGTACATATTGAAAGCTTTTAATTAAACTGAAACCTTTCATGACCATTACACTTGGTAACCATAGGAACATTCCATAATATGAAAAAACAACACAAAACCATAGAATCCATAGCATGGTTGTTTGCTTTGTATATGGTCTTGCCCATACTTTTGCAATCTTTGTAAAAGATGATTCCTTTGCTTTGAGACTGTAATAGCTTGAAACCTTGGAGAATCCGGAAGTTTCAACCTTAAATATAAGGCATAAAATGCTGGCAATGCACTTAATAATAGCGCAGCCTGCCAACCGTAAGAAGGAATAACAAAATATGAAATAAGTGCAGCGATTAACCAACCACCTGCCCAGAAGCTTTCCAACAGAACAACAACCCTGCCTCGCTCATTTGCCGGGACACTTTCTGATACTAAAGTTGAAGCAACAGGAAGTTCTCCTCCTAAACCAGCTCCAATAAAAAATCTTAAAATAAGGAATAATGTTAGTGACGTCACAAATGCAGATATTCCACTTCCGATTGAAAATAAAAGAAGTGTAATAATAAACACTTGCTTACGCCCAACTTTGTCTGCCATTAACCCAAAAACTAATGCCCCTACAGCCATACCGATTGAATTCACACTACCAATCCAACCCATTTGCTCTGATGTTAAATCCCAATCCTTTTGTAAAGCTGCAATAATGAATGAAAGAATTCCAACATCCATTGCATCAAACATCCAGCCTAAGCCTGCAATACCTAGTAATTTTCTCCTTGAGATATTCTGTGTTGTATCCATGTAAACCACCTTTCATTTTTAACCATAAGTGGTATCAGTATAAATGTACCAACTTTTTCCTCAGCTCTCCACTAACACTTATACTCTAAATAAAAACAGCTCGTCAATCTATATTGCTTAACATACCAAAATTAATTTATTCTCATACATTTTTATCTTTGTCAAACAGTTAAAGATATGTTATATTAAATGTAACAAAAAATTCACAAATTGGTTTTAGTTTTGACACAAAATAGCCTAGTTTTAGACAAAATTAAAAAGGTACCGACATATGAAAGCGATACCACTAAAGGAGCGTATGAACATGGATGTATTTTTCGCTTATTTATTAATTGGAACAGCTACACCTATCTTTTTATGGCTTGAAAATAGAAAAATTGCTCTTTTACAAATCCCACTGATTGTTTTAATGTGGACTACGTTAATTCTATATATGTATGCTGATTTTGGAGCAGGACATCTAATATTTGGATCGATTTTTGTGATTAATATTATCGCTGCTCACTTAACAGTTCTTTATGTTCTTTATACTTCTAAACTGCCTGAGTTTTTACAAAGCAGAACAGACGAAGGCTATACACATTAATACGCAAAAAAGGTATGACTCAAATATGAGTCATACCTTTTTCGTTTTAATGCATATCCCAAACCATTGCTAACAAAGTACCAAAGATTGTTACTAATGCAATAATTACTCCATAGTATACATTTGTATAGATCGCTGCTTTGTCCTCAGTTTCACCTGCGTGCATAAATACCACTAACTGAAGTCCAGCCTGTATAAATGCTGTTACTAACAGGACTGTCATCCCTACTGTAAATGACATATCGAAGAAGTAAACACCCAGTGCTACTAAAGTAAGGACTAGTGAAAAGACAAAACCCATCACTTGTTTCATCGGGAATAATTCACTCATTGTTTACATCATTCCTTTCAAATAGATGAAGCTGAAGATAAAGATCCAAACAACATCTAGGAAGTGCCAGTATAAACTGAAAATAAATGACTTGTTAGCTGTTTCTGGAGTTAATCCACGCTTTTTCACTTGCATGATGATAAATAATCCCCAGAATAAACCTACCGTTACGTGGGCTCCGTGAGTACCTAAAGTCGTTAATAAAATCGACGTAAAGGCACTTTCCCCAATGCCTGCTCCTTCATGTGCATAGTGGATAAATTCATAGATCTCGATACCTAAGAATCCTAATCCAAGAAGAAGTGTAATAGCAAAGAAATTTATCATTGCTTTTTGTCTACCAAGACGCATCGCATGAATACCTAAACCAATTGTGAAACTACTTGTTAAAAGTAAGAATGTTTCAAGGATAACAGGTGTAATAACGAAGATTTCGGCTCCGTCAGGACCTGTTCCTGTGCGATTATATAATGTGAAATAGGTAGCGAAAAGTGTTGCGAAAAGCATGATTTCCGCACCTAGAAAAATCCAAAATCCAAAGATCTTTAAACGATTTTCTTCTGTACTATATTCAAGTGGTAGCGAGTTATCAATTTTCATCATTAAGCACCTCGCAATTCTGATTCAGTTTCTTCAATTTCTTTAACAGGAATATAACGACCATGATCTTTTTCGAAAGAACGTAGTGTCATAAAGATAAAGATTCCGATTGTAGTAATAATTGCTGGAATCCATAGGCTAAAGATTAGTGAGAAGCCCCATACAAAGAACACACAACTCATTAGGAATGGCATTCCACTGTTATTCGGCATATGAATTTTTTCAATTTCACCTTTAAATAGCTTGTGATCATGTTTTTTCGCATCCCAGAATGGTTCGCTAGATTTTACTTCTGGAACAATTGCGAAGTTGTATTCTGGAACTGGAGTGTGTGTAGGCCACTCTAGTGTGCGTGCATCCCATGGATCTGCACTAATATCTCTTGATGCATAACGAATGCTGTAGTAAATGTTATAAACGATTAACACAAAACCAATTGCCATAATCCCCGCACCCACAAATGAAACCATATTAAGTGGTCCAAATCCAGTAGATTCTGAATACGTGAAGCTACGACGTACTTGACCATCTAAACCTGTAATATACATTGGGATAAATGCTAGAACAAATCCGATTGAAAGCAACCATGCTGTCCATTTCCCAAGTCTTTCGTTCAACATAAAACCAAACATTTTTGGCCAATAGTAAGTTAATCCAGCAAGCATAGCAAATACTACACCTGGAATAATAACATTGTGGAAGTGAGCAACTAAGAACATTGTATTATGATACTGATAGTCAGCTGCAGACATCGCAAGCATAACCCCAGTTACTCCACCTAATGTGAATAGTGGAATGAAAAGCATTGAATAAAGCATTGGTGTTGTCATACGAATTTTACCTTTTCTGAGCGTAAGCAGCCAGTTAAAGATTTTAACACCAGTTGGCACAGCAATGATCATCGTTGTAATAGAGAAAATGCTGTTTGTAAAGGCACCTTGACCCATTGTGAAGAAGTGATGCGCCCATACTAAGAAAGATAAAAGTGAAATTAATACCATAGACCAAACCATTGATTTATAGCCATATAGGTTACGTCCTGAGAATGTTGAGATAATCTCACTGTAAAGACCAAATGCCGGTAAAATCAAGATATAAACTTCAGGATGTCCCCAAACCCAGAACAGGTTGGCCCAAAGCATATCCATACCACCGTTATCAAGAGTAAAGAAATGTGTGCCAAATAGACGATCCATTGTTCCCATTGCAAGTGCTACAGTTAACACAGGGAATGCGAAAACAATGATTAAGTTTGCAATAAGAGCTGACCATGTGAACATTGGCATTTTCATTAATGTCATACCAGGTGCTCTCATTTTCATAATCGTCGTGATAAAGTTAATACCCGTCATCAGGGTCCCTATCCCGGCAATCTGTATCGCGATCATATAATAGTTGGTACCTACAGATTTACTAAATTCTTCACTTGCCAGTGGGAAATATGAAGTCCACCCTGCGTCAGGTGATCCACCAACAACGAATGAAATATTAAATAACATAGCTCCCATAAAGAATAACCAGAAGCTTAAAGCATTAAGACGTGGGAATGCAACATCACGTGCTCCAATTTGCAGTGGAACAACCAAGTTCATGAAGAACATGATAAATGGCATCGCCATGAATAGGATCATAACAACCCCGTGTGTTGTGAAGATCTCATTATAATGCTGTGAATCGAGTAACGTATTATCAGGAACCGCTAGCTGTGCACGAAGCATAATTCCGTCCACACCACCACGGAATAACATAACTAACGCGGAAATTAAATACATAATACCGATTCGTTTATGGTCAACTGTTGTTATCCATTCACGCCATAAATAACCCCATTTTTTAAAGTACGTTAATCCAGCAATGATAGCGATCGTAGTTAAACCAATGGCTACCATCGAAGCATAGATTGCAAAGCTTGGATGAGGTACGGCAAAACGATCAAAGAAATCCATACGTTTGTGACTCCTTTCGGAAGTAAATTTATTTTAAAGATCCGATATCTTTTAAAAATTAATGATTACTGTGTTCTGAATGGTCCTCTTCGTGTGAGTCAGTTTCAGTTGTTTCTGCTTCATGTCCTTCATGTTCAGACTCTGAACCTTCTTCACTGTGATGACCGTGATTTGGTGGAGCAAACTCTAAATGAGTTCCCGTATAAGTTAATTGACCAAGATGACCTGGCTCTAATAACTCTTCAAATTCTGTTTCAGTAAGTGGTTCAGCTGTTTCTTTTACTTCGTCCACCCACTCATCAAATTCAGTTTGAGACATAGCCGTTACGTTAAACGTATTATCAGCAAATCCTTCACCACTAAAGTTTGAGTTTCTTCCTAAAAATTCACCAGCATGATCTGCTGCAAGATGAAGTGTTGTAATGTGATCATTCATCGCATACTTTTGTCCACCAAGCTGTGGAATCCAGAAACTTGTAATTGGTCCATGTGAATATAATTTAAATTCTAGTGGACGATCTGTTGGTACATATAAATAGTTCACTGTTTCAATATTTTCTTCTGGATAACTAAAATGCCATTTCCAGTTAGAAGATGAAGCATAAACAACTAAAGGCTCTTTATCTTCATATCCTTCAGGCTGTGCTTCAACAATATAGTTACTTTGCACTGACACAAAAGAAAGATAAGCAACAATAATAATTGGTACACCTACACAAATCGCTTCAACCCATACATTTCCATGAATGTGTGGCGGCTCATAATCATCAGGCATGTTAGAAGCACGATATTTCACTAACATATAAGCTAATAGTCCAAGAACAACAAGAACAATAAACAACATAATTCCCATAGATAATAAGATGTCACTTGCTAGTCTTTCTGCCTGTGGTCCTTTAGGATCTAAAACCAGTAACGGCTCACATCCTGATAACAATGCGGCAATGGAAACCATAACTGTGAACAAAGTCCATTTTAATTTCATATAAGTACTCCTTTCTTTCCTTCACATAAGCTTCTTCTTTCTATACCTACATCATCAGAGTTAGATACCCCGACAACACTTTGTGAAAACATGCACAAGATCAGTGTGAAAGATCACACAAGATCGTTACTCACATCATATCAGACGTTCGCAAATAAGTTTATTGGTAAAATCATGTGTCATATATCGTTCAACTATTAGTCACTTTTTCGTAATATATTGATCATAAATTGTTCACTTTTATGGAAAAATTTCTACTTACATGGGAGGGTGTGCTTGTAGTGGTGGAGGATGGGAAATCATTTGTTTTTAATATCAGGGTTATCGATTCTGTCTCTGGTAGATCCAGTAGATGACACATCAATTTTTGCCCCGCCCAACAGGACTCTTCCTAACATAGAAAAAGGCCGCAAACAGCGGCCCTTCTTTTTGGCAATCCTATTACAAATTCCGACAAACTTCGGGAAGTGACAGGCACCTCATCCAACTCTCTCCTCAGCAACCTTTTTAATATATCGATTCCTCGTTACCAAGAATTCCCTCATATACTGTTCTAAAAACAGTCGGTCCGCGATCTTTCCCATGAATCCAAATGGAGAGGTGTAGTCGAATGTGTCGAGCATGAGTGTGCCGTTTGGTTTTTCGATGAATTCGTGGACGTGGTAGAAGCGTTTGAAGGCTCCTTTTTCCATTTCGTCAACAAATCGGTTTGGGAAATCAAATTCCGTAATCCGGACAGTTAGGTTTTGTTTGATTCCAAAGTGGACAGCTTCCCATGTGACCGTTTCATTTAATTCGATTAGTCCACTTGTTACACCACCAATCGCACGTTCATTTGTTTGACTTGTGGATTGGGTATGAATATCAATATCTCGCGCAACATCAAAGCAAATGTCACGAGGGGCATAAATAAACATATCTGTCTTAATGATTGGCACGTTATATCTTCCTTATCTTAAAATCTTAATAACGTTTCACCTGTAACAGGTCAAAACGGTTTCCATAGAGATCTTCAAAGATAACCTCAGTTCCCCAGGGCATTTCTTGAAAATTTCACCTAAAAAGCGAACTCCTTTTTCTTTCATTATATGATATTCACGCAAACAGTCATTTGTTTCAATAACCATAAATACATGTTCAGCAGCTTGTGAACCTACGCGTGTTTTTTTCTCATCATTATCGGCTTCTACAAATACAATTGCCGTTCCGCATTCAGGGGAAGGAGCAACTGTTACCCAGCGCATGCCTTCCCCAAATGAGTTGTCAGTAAGCAAAACAAACCCGAGCTTATTTACATAATAATCAATTGCTTCATCATAATCTGAAACAAGGATTGTGATATGTCCAATTTTACGGCTCATTCTGGCTACTCCTTTAAATTAAGCTTTGCTAATGCATCTGCTAATGCATTATTTGTAAAGTTATCATCTTGCTTTTTCATATAGCTTGCCACTTCGCGTTTTGATACCTTGCTGTTTTGGTTCTTTTTCCGTCTTTCTTGGAATGTGGACATTTTTTCGCGATGGCCGCATTTGCAAGTGAACATTTGACCTTCTCCCTGTCCGCGTAGCTCAAGCTTTTTGTGACAGTTTGGACAGCGTGCGTTCGTTACTTTTGATATGCCTTTTCTGTGGCCACATTCGCGGTCCTGACAAACAAGCATTTTGCCTTTTTTGCCGTTTACTTCTAACATGAGCTTACCGCAGTCCGGACATTTACTGCCCGTTAAGTTATCATGCTTAAAGGTTTGTTTGCTGTTTTTAATTTCAGCTACAACCTGTTTTGCGTATTTTTTCATCTCATCTAAGAAGGCCTGTTTTGGTAAGCTTCCTTTTGAAATTTTAATCAGCTTTTGTTCCCATTCAGCTGTTAACACAGGTGATTTTAGATCTTCAGGAACAAGGTTCAGCAATTGCTTTCCTTTTGACGTTATGAAAAGATCTTTGCCTTTTTTCTCTATTAAAAAGCTGCTATATAGCTTTTCAATAATATCCGCTCTCGTTGCAACTGTACCGAGTCCACCTGTTTCACCGATTGTTTGAATAAGATCCTTACTTTCTCCTGCCATATATTTCGTAGGGTTTTCCATAGCCGAAAGAAGTGTTGCTTCATTAAATCGAGCAGGTGGTTTTGTTTCGCCAGTAGTTTTTGATACTGACTGAACCTTTAGTGTAGCCCCTTCAGATAGAGCCGGTAATGTTTGATCATCTTCACTGTCTTCATCTACAAAATCTGTATAAACTTCCTTCCATCCTGGAGACACAACACGTTTACCTTTTGCAGTAAAAAGCTCCTCACCTATTTTGGCTGATACAACTGTTTGTTCATATTCATAAGCAGGAAGCAATACGGCTAAAAATCGTTGAATAACTAAATCATAGATTTTGCGTTCTTTATCGGATAAAGCACTTAGTGGTACTGATTCTTCTGTTGGGATAATCGCATGGTGATCTGATACCTTTTGATCATCAACAAACGATTTATTCGCTTTGATTGGTTTGCTTAAAATTTTTGCGATGACGGAAGCATATGGCTTCATTCTGCAAGCTTCTAGTCGATCCTTTAAAGTTGGAACGATATCACTAGTTAAATAGCGAGAATCAGTTCGTGGATATGTTAAAACTTTATGCTGCTCATAAAGCTTTTGCATAATTGAAAGAGTCTCTTTTGCTGAGTAACCAAAGCGTTTATTTGCATCACGTTGAAGCTCAGTTAAGTCGTAAAGAGCTGGTGAGTATGATTTTTTTGGTGTTGTTTTGACGTTTACTACCTTCGCATCTTTTCCTTTTAACCCAGCGAGCTTTCCATCAATTGCAGCTTCGTTAAATGTTTTTGTATCTTTTGTTTTTTCGTCCTGCCAAGCAAATCTTAAGCTATTTTCTGCAACAGCTTTGATTCCGAAGTATTTTTTAGGCTTGAAGCTGCGAATTTCTTCTTCACGCCCGGCAATCATGGCTAATGTTGGTGTTTGAACACGGCCTGAGGATAGCTGGGCATTGTATTTCGTTGTTAAAGCACGTGTTGCGTTTAAACCAACAATCCAGTCTGCCTCTGCTCTAGCAACAGCGGATGCATATAGGTTTTCATATTCTTTGCCGTTCTTTAGCTTACGGAAACCCTCTTTGATTGCTTTGTCAGTTACAGATGAAATCCATAGCCTTTTAATAGGCTTATTAACGCGGCTTTTTCTAAAATCCAGCGGGCAACAAGCTCACCCTCACGTCCAGCATCAGTTGCAATGATGATGTCACGAACATCTTTACGTAATAATTGGGTTTTTACAGACTGAAATTGCTTGCCTGTTTTTTTAATCACAACGAGCTTTAATGGAGCCGGAAGCATTGGTAAATCTTCCAAGCGCCATGATTTATATTGATCACCATAGCTTTCTGGATCAGCTAATGTAACAAGATGACCCAATGCCCAAGTGACGATATATTGATCTCCCTCAAGAAAACCATTACCTTTTTTATGACAATTTAACACTCTAGCTAAATCTCTTCCAACAGAAGGCTTTTCAGCTAGAACGACTGTTTTACTCATAGAAACATCCTTTCACAACTTACATTCTGCTTCTATTATAGATGTTATTGTTTCGTAAATCTAATTTGTTTGCTGAGACGGAGGGACAGGCACCTTGTCCCCGACTGGGACGAGAAACCTGACCCCTTGTCCCTAACTATTGAGTAAATAATGTAGGCAATTGAGAAGCTAATGATAATTGATGTTAGTACATCAAATGGGTAATGAACACCTACCCAGATACGTGATATGCCTACGAGTGTAGCGACTAGGAGCGATAAAATCCATACACCTCTTTTGAATAACCAAAAAGAAAAGCAGTATGAAAAGAATAATATAGTATGGTCGCTTGGAAAAGAGTTGTCTACTTCTTTTTCTATTAATAGATTTACACCTGTTAATTCTACAAAAGGCTGATAGTTTGAATAAAACAACCCCAAAACCTTTCCAACGATGATTGAAAAAATAAAAGTTATTGTTGCACTGATGATCATGATTCTATTTTCCCTATTACGTGTAAACCAACTAAACAGAACACTGAGCACTAAAAAAACCACCAAATATTCAGCAATAAAGCTGAACACTGAATTTAAATAGGTATGTTCTTTACCTAAATCATTTACCATTCTAAAGAGTGTTATATTTATTTCAGTAAGGTTCAATGATTGTCACCCTCCATATCTTTTTAATAAATCTTATAAAAAGATAAAGTGCGCTACCATCGATTTCCCTAACGTTTTCAATGGTTAAAGTGACATTTTTGTCATGGCTTTATGTCATTTACCAATTTGTTATTCACAACATTGAGAAATGGGCACTACTCTCTCCCCCACCTATTTCTCAAGTTTTTGAAGACATTGATAAAAAACTCTCCTAATTTCATTTTCCCTTGGGTTACGGTCCATATAGCCCCCAATTTTATTCATAACATAGGCATAACCAACTCCCATGTCTGGGTCTGCAAAGCAAAATGACCCTCCCGCTCCCGGGTGTCCAAAGGCATGATGACTGCTGCCGAACTCACTTCCCTTAATAGGCTTCCAGAAACCAAGAGAATAGCCAAGATGCTTTCTATTTACATGGTCATACCAACCATTTGTAGGCGATGAAGCTGGTTTTAATAATTCATTTATTATAGCATCTGATAAATTTAAATTTTTTCCTCCAGTTGCAAACTCCCCATATATCTTTGCCATACTCCTTGCCAATCCGACACCATTGCCTGATGGAAACTCAATTGAAAGCATTTCTCTTTTATTAAAGTTTGAGTGTTTGACCATTTGATTTGGATCAATCATACTCCTTGTTGTCAAAGATTTAGGATTTAAAAAACCAAGAAGTAATGGAGTCGGAATTTCATGTAAATGATAAAGCAAATGAAGCGGACTCTCTAATCCGTACACCAACGCTAGCCTATTCAGTGATATCTCTTCAGGAAGACCAATATAAAACTCAGCTTGCAATGGTTGCGCAATTTCATCCTGAAAAAATTGACCTAGTTTTCTTCCCTTAGGATCAGCCCTTCTGATTATTTCTCCAATAAACCATCCAATCGTCCAGGTATGGTACCCATGCATACTCCCTGGCTCCCACTCTGGTTTTAATCCAGCTAGCTGTGAAGCAATATATGAAGTGTCGAGTTCACCAATATGATTAATCTTTAATTGGTCAAGAGAACACAACCCAGCTTGATGCGCTAATAGTTGCCTGACTGTGATTTCCTTTTTGCTGTCTTGCCCAAATTCATCCCAATAATCTGCTACCTTTGCGTCATAATCGATTAATCCCTTTGAAACAGCCACTGCAGCCGCTAAGGATGCAAACCCTTTAGTACTTGAAAACACAGGTACAAGAGTATCAACTTTCCATTCTCTTTTTGTTTTAAAATCTGCAAATCCTCCCCATAAATCCACAACCTTTTTCCCTTTATGGTAAATCGCACAAGCTACCCCAATCTCTTTATTAAGATTGCGTTCAAAAACCTCACGAACCGGTTCAAACCCTCTCTCAACAAACCCTTTTACATTCATTAACTGCACCCCCATTAGAAATCAACTGTTTTCTTTTTAGTGAAAAAAAAGCTTAGAGAAAGCTTTTGAAAATATAGGTAAAGTAGAGTGTTAGACCTTTTTTAATTTCATCTTCCTCCGAATGATTTCGTAAGATGTCAATTATTCCTGAAAGAAGTCCAACTGAAAGCGTCCGGACTAGAATGACTGAACCACCAGCTTCTTTTCCGTTATCCATATTGAAATCAGGAAGATGAGTTTCTAGATTATCTGATATCATCGCAAGTAAATCTTCATATGTATTTTGATACTCAGTTCCATCCGAAGCATCAACAAGTAATAATATATCATCTCTGTAGCTACTCACTAAAGTAACAAATAACTGAAGCTGAAGAATGGGATCTGTCGGTAATTTATTTTCTGCATTAGAAATAAATGACCATAAATCCCCTTTTACCCGTGAAACTAATTCCTCATATATTGCTTCTTTGCTTTCAAAATACTTATACAAATTACCAATTGTAGTACCAGCTGTCGCCGCAATTCTCCGCATTGATGAGAGCTTAAATCCACGCTCAAGAAATTCCTGCTTTGCAGCCAATAACAAAGCCCTTCTAACTTCAGGCTTCTTTACCTGTGCCATATATACACCTCATTAGAAAACACATGATTTCTTTTATGTTAGTTTATCAACTGATTACTGTCAAGAGTGATAGCTCCATTTTTAATGATGGGACGGAGGGACAGGCACCCTGGCTCGGCCAGGGTGCCTGTCCCTCCTGGAAAAAATTAATGTGTTTATAAAATTGGACAAGGGGGAATATAACTTCCAAGACGGGGGATACCACATTAAAGGAGGAGAGAATAATGGGTTTTATTTGGGCTTTAATTGTAGGCGGAATTATCGGCTGGTTAGCAGGCTTAATTGCAGGACGTGATATGCCAGGAGGTGTTATCGGCAACATTATCGCAGGATTTATTGGAGCTTGGTTAGGATCTCTTCTATTTGGTCAGTGGGGTCCAGAAATGGGTGGATTCTATATTGTTCCAGCTTTAATTGGTTCGATTATCCTTGTGTTTGTTGTAAGCTTTGTAATGAGAAAAATGCGAAGCGGACGAACAGCTTCATAATAATAAATAGCAGTGAGTTTAAAAGCCCCTCTTTTAAAAGAAAGAGGCTTTTAAACAAATCTTATATTTGTCCTAATGCATTTGCTAATGAGGCGGTTGTGTTAATTTCTTCAAAATCAAGGCCGAGTTGTATGGCTGTTTGGGCAATTTCAGGGCGAATACCTGATAATGTTGATCTAACACCTAAAAGCTTTAATGCCTTGATTAAGTGGAAAATTTCATGAGCAACCATTGTATCAATGATGGCAACACCCGACAGATCAATACATAAATGTTCAACTTCTAAATTTGCACATTGTGTTAATGTGTTTTCTAAAATTAATTTTGCTCTGGCTGTATCAATATCACCAATAAGTGGAAGAAGTGCTGTTTTATTTTGCAGAAGAATAACTGGTGAACTAAGCTCATTGATCATTTCCTTTTGTGCAGCAATTTGTTTCATTGTATTCTTATGGGCTGCATCAATGTATATATAAACGGAAAGATTGATGATTTTTTTAACAACATCTAACCATGAAAATAATTGATCAACAGAAACTGTATCAATATTCTCTTTATAAAAGCTTTTGATATATTTAAGATAAACATCTTGAGTTCTTAAAAATTCCCTTACAACATAATGAACTGGTGTTTCTAAATGCTTTTGATCTTGTGCTAATTCCTCTGACCATGCTCTAAACTCACTTACAAATTTCCCTTCCTCTTCTATGAAAAGCCTATGTAAATGGATAAAATAGTCTTGATTTTGCTCTTTTAATGATTGAATAATAGCTGGATCTTCCGTTGAGTAGACTGAGTTTGGGTCATTATCGTCAACCATATTATACCAGTCTTCTGACATTTGCCATGAGTTCTTAACTAGGTAGTGATATAATTCTTCATTTCTATGCATCTTCTTATGTCTCTCCCTAATCTGTTGTCTGATTTATTTTACAAGTGAATGTTTAAAGGCATAAATAACAGCCTGTGTTCGATCTTGAACATCCAGCTTACTTAAGATGTTGCTAACATGGGTTTTGGCTGTTTTTAAGGCAATAAACAATTCATCTGCAATTTCTTGATTGGTTTTTCCTTGTGCCATTAGCAATAAAATTTCCATTTCCCTTGAAGTGAGTTGATCATGGAGGTGTGTTGTTTCTCGTTGTCTCATCTTCATCATCATTTTACCTGTGACCTCAGGCTCTAAAATCGATTGGCCGTGAAACGTGGCGCGGACAGCATTGGCAATCTCACTTGCTTTTGACGTTTTTAGCAAATAGCTTGTTGCCCCCGCTTCAAGTGCCGGATATACCTTCTCATCATCTAGGAAGCTTGTCACAATGATAATTTTCGCCTCAGGCCAGGCATCGACGATTTGCCTTGTTGCCTCAATTCCGTCCATTTCCTTCATAACCAGATCCATTAAAATGACATCCGGGCGAAGGTCAAGACATAGCTCTACACCTTTTTTTCCGTTATCCGCTTCACCGATTACCTCAATGTCAGGCTGGGCAGATAAATAGGATGAAACACCGATCCGTACCATTTCATGATCATCAACAAATACTACTTTAATCATTGTTTTCACTCTCTCCTGCTAGGACAGGAACCTTAACCTCTAACCGTGTCCCTTTATTTTTCAGGCTGACAATTTTCATTGAACCACCTATTTCAACAGCACGCTCATGCATGTTTTGTAAACCGTATGAACCTGTTTTACCTTCTTCAAGCTCAAACCCAATGCCATCATCTGTCACACGCATGATCACAAAGGAATCGCGTTCAATTAGCAACACGTCCAAACTTGTTGCCTTTGCATGGCGAAGTGTATTGGAAACAGACTCTTGAAGAATACGAAATAAATGGTCCTCTACACCTTTGTCTAATGGGATCGGTTCTACTTTCCATTTTATATTCATTGTCACCTTTTGCATTAGTTCTACCAAAAGCTCTTGAATTCCTTCTTGAAGGGATTTACCTTTTAATGCCGCTGGTCGTAAATGTAATAGCAACGCTCTCATTTCAAGCTGTGATTGGTGAATCGTTGCCTCAATTAGCCTTAACTGTTTCGACTCACCATCATCCCATTCTTCTCTACTCTCGGTAATAGCTGACATCATCATTGATGCTGCAAAAAGCTGTTGACTGACAGAATCATGAAGCTCACGAGCCAATCGATTTCTTTCCTGTGAAACTAATTCTTGTATTCTCTTTTCTTGGTCTTCTGCTTTTTCAGTTGCTAGCTTTTGCGAAAGCTTTGTTTGTTCCTGAATTTGCTTCTGAATCTTTTCGACCTTCTTTTGAATATCTTGCACTTCTGGCAAACAAGGTTGTTCAGTAGAGATCGTCCGTCCCTTATCAAGCTCCTGAATCGTTTGTTCAATTGTACTGAGCTGTTTTTTCCAATAAAGACCGGAAAACAAACCAAAGAGTACACCTGCTACTATACTTATGCTTGGCACAATATAAATAAAAGGTAAATCCATAATTTTTTGATTCCATAGTTCA
This sequence comes from Metabacillus endolithicus, assembly GCF_023078335.1. GTDB lineage: Bacteria > Bacillota > Bacilli > Bacillales > Bacillaceae > Metabacillus > Metabacillus endolithicus. The sequence goes on from NZ_CP095550.1 coordinate 2,454,974, forward strand.
CTCCAATTATGAAGTGGAAATGCTATAAAAAACATGAGGGAAAGAAGAATGAATAGAATGAGCGAAAAAAATGCTCCTAACAAAACTTGCCGCTGAATGATATTCATATTCTTTTCACCTCAAGCTTTCCTGAAATAGCTGAAGTGATCAATTTCACCCTTTGTTCACCTTGTCTGTACTGCGGTGTTTCATAAACAAGAGTTTCATTCACAACCTTTTGCTTAAAATCTTGAAAAACACTCACATCACCAATCATAACAGAATGGTTAATATGAACCTCCACTTCATATGGAACAAGAATTTGAACATTTCCTACTAAACTGCGTATCGAAATAATCGCTTCCTCATTTGGTAAGACCGTATCACTTAAATCAATGACCGTGTTCCCAACACCCACCTGAATATTGATATCATTCCATTCATATGCAGTATCCGGTGATTTTTGATTCGTAAAGAACTTATTTTCAAAGATTTTTTTCTGATGGGTCACTGGTTTGTTTGCCGGTTCATTTTTTTCTGATTCGCCCGAAGGCTCCTTCACACTTGGTTTTATTCGTTTAGGCTCCTTCTGTGTTTGGAAAAATTGAACAACAGCATAAATGAGCAGCACACAAATAAAATAACGAAATGTCATCATATTCAGCACGGTAATAACAAGCCAAATCCAACCAATCCAATAGAGGCTCTTGCCTATAAACCGCGGTCGCCATCGACGCCCTAAAAAAATGCATCCAATTGATAACAAAAATGTAACGATTAAACCACCATTAAAAAATAATATTTCTAAAAGAAGGAGGAGAATTCCTATTAGAATAATCCAATTTACATAATCAGAATTCATATTTCTTAACACGCGGTTTCCTCCTCCCTATTAATATAGTAACAAACTTTTATGTCAGCCGCGTTTCATATGAAAGAAGGCGCAAGTTTGACCTACGCCTTTTAAGAATACCATGAAGATTTACGAGATTGTATTTGTTTGTTCAGTTTTTAATTGTTTTTCTAATTGTGCAATACGAGCATCAATTGTATTGCGGTGATAATCTTTTGTTACCTGCTGCTCAAGGCGATCTAGATAGCTTTCCATTTCTTCAAATCTTGCGAATGCTTTTGTTGAAAAACTGCCAGAATCAGATACTTTGCTTATACGGTGGTGAGCACGGGCAACATTTTCTCTTCCCATTAACTCCATACGTTTAATCTGCATATCTTTTAATTTATGTTTCATTTCCTCATACTTTTGCTCAAGCTCTTCTAGCTGCTGTGCTGTTTGCTTGCGAGATGCATCTAAACGCTCTCTTCTTTCTTCATAATGAGCATATTCTTTTAAAGCAAATTCATAAAGCTCAGCTTCTCCAGCCTTTGATGCAATTTCAGCTTGATGCTTACGTTTTTCTGCAAGATGTGTTGCTTCATTGTACTCGCGGTTAAACTCTTCTTTTAACAAATACTGACGTTCAACTAACTTACGAACCTTTTCTGTTTCCTGCTCACATTGTCTTAAGTAGTGGTTTAAAATTGAGATTGGATTTTTTTGTTCCTTTTGATCTAATGCCTCGTGTAAATCTGCTGAAATTGTATCCGCTAATCTTGTAAAAATATTTGCCATTATAAATCTCTCCTTTAATGTTTTACATTTTTTTATTAAACCTTGTGAGGAGTTTTTACTCTAGCCTCCTAAGTCAGGTGGGAAAAACGCTTATTAATAGTTACCTTTTAAATCGTTCCACTCTTTTTCAAAATTTGTAAATGGATCAGAATCTTCTTTTATAGTCTTCTTAGACGATTTGTTCCAGTTTTTATAAACAACGTAAATGACATATGCAGCAACAAATCCTAAAATTGCTGGAAGGTTTGATGCTGAAGCAAATAGGGCAATCACACCAACAATGGCTAGCACGACTTTGTTAAATTTAGATTCAGTCTTGATAAAGCCTTTGTACGAGTAGTACAGAATCAGTAGACTTAATCCTAAAGCTATCATTGGTGCTAAATTTGATAGCAGTATTGCTACAGCTACCCCACCTAAAAGTATTAATCCAAACTTTTTCATCTTTTGTTTCCTCCTTTTTTAGTAGAAAAGTTCAATGACTTTTCTCTATACCAACCAACACAAGTTGTTTGGCTTCGTTATGTTGTGTTTAACTTGTGTTCGTTTCTATGTCTTTATCTTACCTACATTCCAGAGTTCTCAAAACGAGCCTCAGCTTTATTTTCATCTACGGCTAGAGGCTTAGTGTCGATAAGACTGTCAGATTTTTCATAAGTGAATACATGTTTTCACCATGATTGGAAAAAATTAATAAGAATGATGTTTAGCCTATAGGAGGTATTTGAATGACAGAAGAATTTCCACAAGGAAAGATGCCTTATGAACCTGAGCCATTTTGGAGAGAATCAGCTCAACTAAAATCGTTTCCCCCTTTGAAAATTGATACAGAAGTTGATGTAGCAATTGTTGGAGGCGGAATTACCGGGATTACAACTGCTTATTTATTATCAAAGCAAGGATTGAAAGTAGCTATTTTAGAAGCGAGTGAAATTCTAAATGGAACAACCGGTCATACTACGGCAAAGGTAACAGCTCAGCACGGCCTCATCTATGATGAACTGATTCAGCATATGGGTGAAGAAAATGCTAAGCTGTATTACCAAGCCAATATCGATGCCCTTGAATTTGTTCGACAAACAACGAATGAACTTGGAATTGATTGTGATTTAACTGAAGAAGATGCCTATATCTATGCGATAAGTGACCATTATGAAAAGAAAATAAACAAAGAGCTTGAAGCGTACCAAAGACTTGGGATACATAGTGATTATGTTAATAGCATTCCTTTTCCAATTGATATAAAAGGCTCCATTGTTATGAAATCTCAGGGGCAATATCATCCTTTGAAATTTTTAAAGGTCTTAGTTGATGAAATTGTGAAATCAGGTGGAGAAATTTACGAACAAACAACTGCCATTAATATTGATGAAACAACCCCTAAGCCAACCATCATTACAAGAGAAAACCGCCGTGTTGCCTGTAAATATGCTATTGCCTGCTCACACTTTCCATTTTTCGATGGAAAAGGGTTTTACTTTTCACGCCTGCATGCAGAGCGTTCTTACATCCTTGGAGTTCGTGCGAAAATGGATTTCCCTGGTGGCATGTACTACAGCGCCGATTCTCCAACAAGATCATTGCGCTACACACCGATGAATGGAGAAAAACTTATATTAGTTAGTGGGGATGGTCATAAAACTGGGCAAGGCATGTCCACCTACAAGCACTATAAAGCGCTTGAGGAATTTGGGGAAGAAGTACTCGGAATTGAAGAGATTAAATATCGCTGGTCCGCCCAAGATTTATATACTTTAGATAAAGTTCCTTATGTTGGTTCAATTACATCCAGCAAACCCAATATTTTAGTGGCAACTGGCTATCGAAAATGGGGAATGACAAACGGAATTGCCGCATCAAAAATTCTTACGGACCTTGTTTTAGAAAAAGAAAATCCGTATCAAGATTTATATAGTCCATCTCGTTTTTATGCTGATCCTAGTATTAAAAAGTTTCTTAAGCAAAACCTTGATGTTGCAGGTCATTTAATCGAAGGAAAAATCGATATTGCCGACAAAAGCATTCAAGATATCGGAAACGATGAAGGCTCTGTTGTTGTTGTGAATGGCAAACGAGCTGGCTGCTATAAAGATAACGAAGGAAATGTGAATCTTGTTGATACAACCTGTACGCACATGGGCTGTGAAGTAGAATGGAACAGCGGTGACCGTACTTGGGACTGCCCTTGTCATGGTTCGAGATTTTCGGTTACTGGTGATGTTGTTGAGGGACCAGCGAAGAAGCCGCTGAAGAAGGTTGATATGTAGAGGGTTTTAAAAAATAACGTTGAAAAGGGCTGCTGTGGGGGCAGCCCTTTTTTTATGTGTTTGTCATTTTGGTTAATCAGCCAGAGGTTTTCCTGCAACAATTAATTGATAAACTTGCAAAAAATCAGGTGATGGTTGCAAGTTTGTTGGCTTGAGTTGCAAAGATATTTAAGATCTTGCAAAATTGGCTAACTTTAAGTGATGTTTGAATTTGACTGCTTTGGATATAGACATAACGATGAAAGACAGTTCTCCAGGTGGAACCGGTCGCTTTTGTCGTTCATTCACCTTATGAACGACATTACCCCGGACGAACCACCAGCTTTTGTCGTTCATTCACCTTATGAACGACATTCCTCTATTTAACGCAGCAACTTTTGTCCTTCATTACATCCAGAATCAGTCAAACCCGCTTATCCCCCTTCATCACTCTACCCAGTTCTACTTTCTTTTTCTTCATAATTCTTACAACAGAATCCTTTGCACTTAGCTTGCGATAGGTGATGTTTGAGATGTCTAGTCCATGTCCCAGTGTTGCATAAACATGACCTTGTTTTGGATCGATTAGTTGATTTCCTTCAAAGTAAACTCGTGGCGTTTTCCACAGAGCTACTAAAGCTTTTCCAATGGGCATTTCGTGATAACGGTCAGGCCACATGGTTTTGATATGCTCCTTCACTAATGGATAATATTTAGAGCTCATGCCTGGAAAAAGATGATGCTCTGTATGGTAAGAAAAGTTAAAATGTAGCACATCGACCCATTTAGGGACAGTTACTGTTAAGCTATTTGCTAATGGATCGTTTACTTCTGTTATTGGATTTAAACGGTGATTTGTTGAGATATAGCCCATTACAATGGCATTTGCAATTAGTAACGGCAACAAAAAAGCAAAAAACCACTTAACTGGTCCCATAATAAAAAGTAATGAAAACCAGAAAACCCATGGCAAAATAAGCTGCATCCATACAGAGCGCTTTTGCTTTGGTTTAAATTCCTTTATGTAGGCAACAAACATTTTTGCAGAATGAAGGGAAAACATAACCGTTAAAGATGCAAAACTGGCAAAAGCCCGTACACCATGCGGCAGACGGTATATCCAACGTAAAAGTTTTGTTTTTGATAAACGCTCTAGTGTTGGCCAAGAATCAGGATCATGTTCTTCATGTTGAGTATGAACATGGTGTGTTAGATTATGCCACTTTCTCCACAGTTTTGGTCCAGTACTTAGCGGCCAAAAGGCAATCGCTCCCAGTAAGTCACGAAGCCAAGGCTTTCTTACTACAGTTCCATGGAGAATTTCATGTCCAAGAAAACCCATTGCTGCAAAGCTTGTTCCAAGCACAATGGCAATTCCCAAATAGAGAAACGGATGTAATTGAAATAAGCCAATTGTGAGAAAGCCGCTATAACAATTAATAAATATGCTAGACCTCCCCAAAGGCGTCCTGGCACAGGCTTAAAGGCCTTTTTCGGTAATTTTGGTGCAATACGTGCTGCATACCATGCAAAAGAATGTAGCTTATCCATTTTCCTACTCCTTCCTAAATCAGTCATATCTACTAATAGTTTGTACAATTTTTTGATGATTTAGGAGTGAAATTTGGAAATTTTCTCTATATGAATGTGTATATTTTTAACAATTAAAAAATACCCTTCATTCAACATGTTAATTTTCATAATGGTTAAGATAAACATAACAATATGATGAAGGAGATGATTTGAATGGATCAAAGAAATAATGAAAGAAACAATGAAAATTCATACAAGGGAAAAGTATACAAAAGAAAATCAGAAGCTTTTTCAGAGTATAATATTAACCTTCCTGAACAACCCCTTCCTCAACCTAAGGATTATGAAGAAATTGAATATTAAAAACTAACAAGGCTGAATGCATAACGTTCTCCTTTATGCATTCAGCCTTGTTTTAGATTAGAGATAACTCCATATTTAATTTTGCTGGAAGTTCATGAGATAAGACTGCGTCTAATGCTTCATCATTTTCACAAATAATTTCTAATGAGTGTTCATTTTCTTGAGGAAGCATGCTTTCATGAAATTTTCCATTTATCCATGTTTCAACAGCATCTGCCGAAGTAAACACAATTGATGTAAGGTCGGCATCTTCAACAGATCGTTTTATGATTGAATCGTATCTTCGATCAATATAGGATTGATAAACACATAGATAGTCATATTCTTTATAAGTAGAATCTAAATTCAGCTTTCTCTTAGCAGTTATTTCAGGGCCAACAATAAGGAGATTTTCTTGATCAGCCATCTCCAAGCTAGGGTACAATCCCAATAATTCTAACTCTTTTAAAGCTGTTTCATTTTGACAACAAAGCTCTGCTGAAATCTGGCGGATATCAACTCTATGCCTTTTCAACTGATTGAAAAAGGCAGTAACCGCTTGGGAAGATAAAATAGTATCGCCTTATATGAGGATAGTTTCTCCAATAATTCAATCTCTACTTCGGTCTCCGTTACCGTCCATTTAGGACATTCAATCACATCTGCACCCTGATTTCTTAAGTGCTGTGCATTGCTTTTTTCTTCGGCACTTCCTCGAACATATAAAATTTGTTGACCAAATAAAGGCTGATTTTCAAACCATTTAACTTTGTCTCTTGTTTCTACAATATCGCCAACTAATGTAATGGCTGGGTTTTGAATTTTTTCTTCTCTAACTTTTTCAACAATTGTAGAAAGAGTGCCTACTACACTTTGCTGTCTGCTCCATGTTCCCCACCTAATAATGATAACTGGTGTATCAGGTGATTTGCCGTGAAGCACAAGGTTTTCACAAATATGCTCCAGGTTTGAAATGCCCATATAAAAGGCAATTGTTTGAACACCTCTTGCTAAACCTTCCCAGTCAATATTTGGTTTACCTTCATTTGATTTATCATGGGCAGTAACGACAGCGAATGAACCTGCATAATCTCGATGTGTTACCGGAATACCAGCATATAGAGGAGCGGCAATACCAGATGTAATGCCGGGGACGATTTCATATGGCACATTTTGCTCTGCCAAAACCTCGGCCTCCTCACCTACTCTGCCAAAAACACTTGGGTCTCCACCTTTTAATCTAACAACAGTAAGGCCAGCTAAAGCTTTCTCTACTAAAGTTGCATTAATTTCATGCTGTCTCATAAAATGACGAGTTGGCAGTTTCCCACAATAGAGTAGTTCACAGGTAGGTGGTGCATATTCAAGTAGCCTTGGGTTTACAAGTCGATCATAAAGAATAACATCTGCCTTCTTGATTGCTTTCATTCCTTTTACAGTAATTAATTCCTGATCTCCAGGACCCGCTCCGACTAGATACACCTTTCCAATGCTCATTCCCATCGTTACTCCCCCTACCTTTTTTATGATGTTAAAGTAAGGGTTCTATCACATTAACCTTACTTGTTTCACGAAACTCCATTGTTAATTTATCCAACTACTATACTTTAGATTTTCACAATAAGCTAGAGCGTCTTTATTAAACTAACAGAAAAACCTCTCCATCAACAATGATTGTTTCATAAGTTTTCACACAACCAAAATCTGGTTCTTGTACAACACCATCTTCAAGACAAATTTTCCAATCATGCATTGGACAAAATACGTGTTCTCCACTGACAATTCCTTCACTTAACACGCCGCCTTTGTGTGGGCATTTATTTTCTATAGCCTTTATTTTTCCATTTGATAGCTTAAAAACAGCAACCTCTTTATCTTCCTCCAATTTGACCGTTTTACCAACTCGCTCTGGTAGTTCCAGAAACGCTCCTACATACACCTTCGTTTTGGTTAGTTCTTTCATGTCCAAGCCCTCCATGACAAAATATTCTGTATTTTCACCTTATAAAGAGACTGTTTCAAATAACTCTTTCTTTGTTTTCTGGTCTTCAATAATTTCTTTCCAAGGATCTTTATAAACAGATAAAGTTTCATCCATGTGAGCATTTAATTCAGCACGTTTATTTTTATCATCTAAAACAGATTGGACATGTTCTAAGCCAACACGTTCGATCCAAGCAGAAGTACGTTCTAAATAGTTTGCAGTTTCACGGTAATATTGTAGATAAGCACCTGTAATCTCCATTGCTTCATCATCTGTTTTTACTTTATAAAGTAAATCTCCACCACGTACATGGGTACCACCATTACCACCAACATAAATTTCCCAGCCGCCGTCAATTCCGATAAAGCCGATATCTTTAAAGCCTGACTCTGCACAGCTTCTTGGGCAAGCAGACACAGCCATTTTTACTTTATGAGGAGTTTGCAAGCCTTCAAACTTCTTTTCTAAACGAATGCCTAAGCTCATAGAGTCTTGTGTGCCAAAGCGGCAGAATGTTTCTCCAACACATGTCTTTACAGTACGTAGTGATTTTCCGTAAGCATAACCTGAATTCATATCAAGATCTTGCCATACTTTTGGTAGATCATCCTTTTTCACTCCAAATAAGTCAATACGTTGGCCACCTGTTACTTTTACTAATGGAATCTCATATTTTTCAACAACATCGGCAATCCGACGTAATTCACTTGCATTTGTGACACCTCCGTACATTCTAGGAACAACAGAGTAAGTGCCGTCTTTTTGAATATTTGCATGCATCCGTTCATTAACAAAGCGTGATTCTCTTTCATCCGCATAGCCGGTCGGGTTAACCATTGCTAAATAGTAGTTAAGAGCCGGGCGGCATTTTGAACAGCCTTCAGATTCCCATTCAAGGACATTCATTACTTCTTTAATATGTGTTAAGCCTTTTGCCTTAATTTCTTCTACTACTTCATCTCTTGATAATGTTGTACAACCACAGATTGCTTCTTTTTGGGCAGCTGCATCAAAGTCAGAGCCAAGTGTATATTGTAAAACATCCGCAACCAATGGTTTACATCCTCCACATGAACGAGATGCACTCGTACAGCCTTTAATCGCATCAACGGATGTACAACCTTTTTCCTTGATTGCTTGAACAATCGCACCCTTTGAAACTCCATTACAACCACAAATGATTTCATCATCCGGCATAGAAGCAACTAAGCTTTCTCCAGCTTCTTCACCAATTGGTTGTAAAATGCTGATTTTTTCCGTGTCGGAAATGTCCGCTCCTTTTTTAATCATCGAGAACAGGCGACTGCCTTCTTTACTATCTCCAAATAAAACAGCACCAACGATTTTATTGCCTCTTAATACGATTTTTTTGTAGATTCCATCTTGTTCATCAAATACTTTTAGTGACTTTTTATCATCACCTTCCATAAAGTCGCCAGCCGAGAACACTTCCACTCCGGAAACCTTTAGCTGTGTTGATAGGACAGATCCTTTATATCCATCTGTTTGTTCACCACAAATATGTTTTGCCAGCACTTTTCCTTGTTCATATAGAGGGGCGACAAGACCGTATGGAATTCCATTATGTTCAGCACATTCACCAACGGCGTATACGTTAGGAAGATTGGTTTGTAAAAAGTCATTTACAACGATTCCTCGATTGACTTCAAGTCCACTTTCACCAGCGAGGGCAATATTTGGTTTAATGCCAACAGCCATAACAACTAAATCTGCTTCTAATTCACTTCCATCTTTAAACCTTAAGCCTTCTACTCGTTCATCTCCGTAGATTTCAGCTGTTGATGCTTCTAGTAAAAATTTCATTCCTTGCTTTTCTAATTCTTGCTGAAGCATCTTACCGGCTGTATGATCTAGTTGGCGCTCCATTAATGTTGGAGAAATATGAATGACAGTTACATCCATTCCAAGATTTAATAAACCACGAGCTGCTTCTAAACCTAATAATCCTCCACCGATAACGGCTGCTTTTTTGTATTTTTCAGATGCTTCAAGCATAATGTCTGTATCTTTAATATCACGGAAGGCGGTCACACCTTCTTTGTCCGCTCCAGGTAGAGGTAGAATAAACGGAACAGAGCCTGTTGCTATAATTAGTTCGTCGTATGGGACAACTTTTTCTTTATCTGAGTAGACGACTTTCATCTCTGAGTCAATTTTTGTTACAGTTTCACCTGTATAAAGAGTGATATTGTTTTCTTCATACCATTCCAAGTCATTTAGCGTGATATCTTTTACTTCTGTATCTCCTTGTAAAACCTTTGATAATAGAATTCTATTATAGTTTGGGTGTGGTTCTGTTCCAAAAATCGTGATGTCAAATGAATCTTGGGATAATTTTAGAATTTCCTCGATTGCTCTTACTCCGGCCATTCCATTTCCTATTAGTACAAGCTTCTTTTTGTTCACTCGATTTTCCTCCCCTTGGAAAGTTTCCTCAACTATATCACGGCAAAATGATATATTTAACATACATGTTAGGTTTTCTAACGTGGTTTTGTCATTATTGGATTTTGATAGCCTTATTACACAGAGGTTTAATTATATAGTTAAAAAAAGAAATCGACTGCAATCAGTCGATTTCCCATTTATCTATTAAACTGGCTTAATATTAACTGCACTAACTTTGAACCCAGGCATTTTACAGGTTGGATCAAGGTCTTCGCCGACTAGCATGTTGACGTTTTGGTCTTCTGCCCAGTGAAAAGGGACAAATACGGTGTCTGGACGGATGGTATCAGAGATTTTACTTCTGACTTTAATAGTCCCCCTTCTAGATGTGACGGAAACAAGGGTGTTTTGTTCAATATTGTATTTCTTCGCTGTTTCAGGATGGATTTCCAAGTATGATTCAAAGTTTCTTGCTGCGAGTGCAGCACTTTTCCTCGTTTGGACTCCTGTTAAATAGTGTGACATGATGCGACCAGTTGTTAAATAGAGCGGATATTCCTCACTAGGCTTTTCTTTTGGTAATTCAGAAGTATTAGACACAGGAACCATTCTTGCTTTACCATCCTCATGTGCAAATGTTTCCTCAAATAGTCTGTCGGTTCCGCTGTGACCTAAATCCGGACATGGCCAGAGGATGCCTTGTTCTTTCCGGATTCTATCATACGTAATCCCGTAATAGTCTGCTGCTCCTCCTCGGCTTGCTTCTCTTAATTCATTAAAGATATCCTCTGCTTTTTGAAACGGAAAATATTTCTCTTTTCCTAGCACCTTTGCAATCTCGCAGATAATTTCCCAATCATTCTTTGCCTCTCCTGGACATGGACGACTTGCTTCTCTTAACGTTACACGTCCTTCAAGGTTTGTCATCGTGCCCTCGTCTTCTAGATAGGATGAGGCTGGGAGTATTAAATCCGCAAGTTGGGCAGTTTCTGATATAAACATATCAACAGCTACTAAAAACTTTAACTTCTTTAGTGCTGCTTTAACAAAGTTGGCGTTTGGGTTAGACACAACAGGGTTTGAACAAACGAGCAGCATGCCTGTTATGTCACCATCATTGATTTTTTGGAACATTTCATATGCTGATACTCCCTTGCCAGGCAGCTCATCCTTATCGATTCCCCATACTTTGGCTACGTGTTCTCTGTGCTCTTCATTTTCAATTAAACGATACCCAGGAAGCTGATCTGCTTTTTGTCCATGTTCACGGGCACCCTGTCCATTTCCCTGCCCCGTAATCGCTCCATAACCGGAGTATGCTTTTCCGATTTTTCCTGTTGCAAGTAAAAAATTCAGTATATTGCGGACCGCTGCTGTGCCATCGATTTGCTGTTCAACTCCTCTAGCTGTAAAAAGCATCCCAGAATCTTCTTCAGCAAATTTAATTGCCGCTGTTTTCATTTGATCGACCGGAACTCCTGTCATCTCAGTAATTTCGTCTAGAGATAACGAGTTCACATAGCTTCGCACTTCCTCAAAACCTGTAGCTCGTTCTTTGACAAATGCTTCATCCACCAAGCCTTCATCAATAATAACCTTTAATAATCCATTAGCTAGTGCTGCATCCATTCCCGGTTTGACCTTAAGATGCAAATCCGCAAGTTGTGTTGTTGGTGTTTCTCTTGGATCAATCGCAATAATATAAGCTCCATTTTCTTTTGCTTTTTCAAAATAAGGCATAATCGTTGGCTGACATTCAGCAATATTTGTTCCTGCTAACATAATCACTCGAGTGAATGGTATCTCTTTTAATGAGTTGGTAAGACCGCGATCTAATCCAAATGTTTGATTTGCTGCAGTAGCTGCTGCTGACATACAAAGTCGTCCATTGTAATCAATATATGGCGTTTTTAGTGCTACTCTTGCAAATTTCCCTAGAAGGTATGCTTCTTCATTTGTGATCGATGCACTGCCATAAATCGATAAAGCCTCATGTCCATCCACTGCTTGGATTTCCTCAAACTGCTTTTTGATATGCTGAAGAGCTTCGTCCCATGTAATTCGAACAAATTCTCCCTCCACTTTCAGTAACGGATGCAAAATTCGATCTTGATGGAACGGGTGCTGGTGGGCATTCATTCCTTTAATACATAATCTTCCTTGTGATGTTGGGTTATCTTTCCCTATTGTTTTATACGTTTTTCTTGAGACGATCGACTGCTCAATCAACTGCATTTTACATTGCATACTGCAAAATGGACATTGAGTATCATACACTTTTTCTGTTTGGACCTCTTGTTGCTTTGTCCTGAAATACTTTAATAATAAATCGGTCAAGGCACATCCATCCTTTTTTCAATTAATCTTTACATCTAGTTATATTTTTTCAACAGTTGGCATCATCTCTACTTCAAGTCTTTCTACCAACTGATTACAAAGAGTTTCTTCAAATAACACTTCTCTTATATGAATGATTCCAACACGATTTCTCCATTCGCTTATTTTTTCTAAATAATTGGCTGTTTCCCGATAATACTGAACAAATCCACAGATTAATCTTTTTGCCTCATCATGATCACTTGCTATGCTAAATAGCTCTCCTTGCTGTAAATCTGGGGAATAACTTCCTCCAACATACATTTCCCAGCCTCTTTCCACTCCAACTACATGAATATCATTTGTCCTCATTTCTAAGTCATTATGCTTGCATGGAGACACGCTTAACTTAATTTCATGCGGCGTTAAGATCAATTCCAATTCCTTTTCTAGTAGAATTGATAGTTGTAATGATGCTTCTGTATGACATTGACAATTTTTTTCACTGTAGTAGGTGTTCACATGATGGATTGTATGAATGTTCACCGGACGTAAACGTATTCCTAAGTCTTTACATACAGCTCCGATATCTTCTTGCATAATTCCTTTTAATTGGAATCGTTGTTCAGTTGTTAGACCAACGTCTGTTAGTTGATATTTCTCCATAACAGCAGCAATGTTTCGTAATTGCTCAGCTGATACTTTTCCTCCAAACGTTTGTGGGATAATGGAATAAGTTCCATCACTCATGTGCTGAGCTTTTAAGTTATCATTCATATAGAAGAATTGATTTTTTCCTGCATGATCTGGGTAAATCATAGCTAAATAATATTGAATAGCTGATACACAGTCCGCACATCCTTCTAAAGAAAGCCAGTTTAGCTGGGTAAAAACATCTTGTAATGAAGAAAGATTTTTTTGTTGAATTTGTAAAACTACTTCATCTTCTGTAAGTGTGGTACAAGCACATAATGACTCTCTCTCAAACAATTCGTCACATTCGTCACTTTGAATATAATCAAGCAAATCTGACAAAAGTAGTTTACAGCCACCGCAGGAACTTGATGCTTTTGTACATTGCTTTACTTCCTGAACAGTTGTTAATTCATTCTGCTGAACAGCTTCAATAATTGTCCCTTTTGTCACACCATTACAGTTACAGATCATTTCACTTTGTTTCATTGATTTGAAACTAGAAGAATCTTTATCTGCTGATTGCAGGAGCTGCCTCTTCTCTTCATCACTAACATGCTTTCTTTTGACAATAAAATCGAGGAGCTTTGACTGATTCTTTGTTTCCCCATATAAAACAGCTCCAGCGATAATGTCGCCGCGAAAGATGATTTTTTTATAAACAGAATGTATTTCATTTAACATAGTTAAGGATTTAGTTGAGGAATCTTCCGTAAAATCCCCTACAGAAAAAAGCTCCACCCCAGGCACCTTTAAGCTTGTTGATAAAACAGATCCCTCATATCCTTGAGGATTTAACTGACAAAGATGTTTTGCTAAAACTTGCCCCTGTTCATAAAGCGGTTTTACTAAACCATAGACAATCCCCTTATGCTCAACACATTCACCAACTGCGTAAATATCACTAACACTTGTTTCCATAAAATCATTCACAACAATTCCCCGGTTTGTTCTTATCCCACTTTTCTTCGCTAAAACGGTATTAGGGATAATACCTACAGACATCACAACTAAATCAGCATCTACAGAAGTACCATCGGTAAATGTTATTGCGTTCACTCGTTTATCTCCTCTTATTTGTTCGGTCACTTTTCCTAAAAGAAACTCAATTCCTTGTCGCTCTAGCTGATGCTGAAGCATTTCTGAAGAGACCGAATCAAGCTGACGCTGCATGAGGTACTCTGTATTGTGAACAACCTTTACATTAAGACCTAGATTTACCAAGCCTCTTGCCGCCTCTAGACCTAATACTCCTCCACCAATTACGACTGCATTTTTATATTGTTTTGCGGTCTCTAGAATATTTTTACAGTCCTCAATCGTACGAAATGTCACGACTCCCTCTTTTTCAACCCCTGGTATCGGAAGTACAAAAGGTGACGATCCGGTGGCTACTATTAATTTGTCATAAGATAAGGCATGATTTTTATCCGTAACAACTACCTTTTTTTCCGTATTAATTTCTGTTGCTGTTTCCCCGGAAAACAGGGTGATATCATTTTCTTCATACCATTTAGCATCATTAATCGTGATATCCTGAAACCTTGCTTCTCCTTGTAGAACTGAAGATAATAAAATCCGATTATAATTATGGTGGGGTTCACTGCCAATAATGGAGATGTTATATAGCTCTGGGTTATGCTTTAAAATTTCTTCAACACAGCGAACTCCTGCCATTCCGTTACCGATTACCACCAATTTCCGCCTCATGTTCACCCTCCAGCATTTATTCTCTGATTTTTAACATAAAATCATTATTTCATATATTAGTTAAAATCTAACTATTTACGTTAGATATCCTCACATAAATTCTATGTTTCTACTATATGAATTTTTGGTGTTATAAAGAAATATCTTAAATAAATATTTTCATGTCACATTTGTTTACAAGTATCTTTCCTACTTCTTTTTTGCCAAATATAATAACACCATGCAATAAGTCAGAAAATTTTAATAAGTACAAAAAACCAAGGAAATTTGAAAGGAGATTTAACATGAAACTATCGGATTTAAAAACTAGTGGTCACCCGAAAACACTCTTTTCCTCGTTTCTGTATTTTGATGTTAGCTTTATGATTTGGGTTATGCTTGGGGCACTTGGGGTGTTTATTACACAAGATTTTGGTCTTTCTCCATCACAAAAAGGATTGATTGTGGCAATTCCAATTCTTGCAGGTTCATTTTTCCGAATTGTTTTAGGAATTTTAACAGATCGGTTTGGTCCAAAGAAGACTGCTACTTTAGGAATGTCAATTACAGCTATTCCATTGCTGTGGGGTTTACTTGCCGGAAATACAATGCCAGAACTATTTATGATTGGGATATTGTTGGGGGTAGCAGGTGCCAGCTTTGCCGTTGCCTTACCAATGGCAAGTAGATGGTACCCTCCACATCTGCAAGGGTTGGCAATGGGAATTGCAGGTGCCGGTAACAGTGGTACATTATTCGCTACTTTATTTGGTCCTCGTTTGGCAGAACAGTTCGGTTGGCATGTGACGATGGGGTTTGCACTCATTCCGCTTTTCATTACTTTCATCATTTTTATGATCTTAGCGAAGGATGCTCCTTCACAACCAGCTCCTCAGCCTTTAGCTAATTACTTTAAAGTATTTGCTCATAAAGACACATGGTTTTTCTGCATTTTGTACAGCGTCACATTCGGTGGGTTTGTAGGATTATCTAGTTTTCTCAGTATGTTTTTCGTTGATGAATACAAATTAACATCGATTCAAGCAGGTGACTTTGTTACTTTATGTGTTGCCGCAGGTAGCTTCTTCCGTCCTGTTGGTGGATTTATTTCAGATAAAATCGGTGGAGTAAAGGTGTTATCCTTCCTTTTCATTGGTGTTGCTGTTTGCATGCTTGGTGTTAGCCAATTACCTCCTTTATTTGCAATCACAGCCTTACTTTTTGTAGGAATGATGTGCTTAGGAATGGGAAATGGCGCTGTATTTCAACTAGTTCCGCAACGCTTTCAAAAAGAAATTGGAATGATCACAGGAATTGTTGGTGCTGCTGGAGGAATTGGAGGCTTCTTTCTACCTAATATTTTAGGAACATTGAAGGAATTAACAGGATCTTATGCTTCTGGGTTTATTACTTTCTCAATTATTGCCTTAGTTGCTTTCTCGGTTTTATTATTTGCAAGCTACTCTTGGAAAAAGACATGGAATGTGAAAGGTAGTGCTGTAAAGATATAAAATGCAGCTTCCTATTTTGGGCTGACTATAGCGCAATAAAGGCTGTTAAGATGATTTCTTAACAGCCTACATTTTTTTATGATAAAACAGCTTGTTTTTCTTCTACTAATGTTAACAAGCGATTTTTTAATTCATCTGTATTTATTTGTTTACGAGCCACACCTGAATCCATTGCTGCCTTTGCAACAGCTGATGCAACGTATGCAACTACTCTTCGGTCAAATGGATCCGGTATTACGTAATCACTCGATAAATCTTGTTCTGAAATTAACTCAGCAATTGCATAAACAGCTGCAAGCTTCATTTCTTCATTAATTTCTTTTGCTTGAACATCTAGTGCACCACGGAAGATTCCAGGGAAGGCAAGGACATTATTCACTTGGTTAGGAAAATCAGATCGTCCTGTTCCTACAACAAGTGCTCCTGCTTCTTTCGCTTCATTCGGCATAATCTCCGGTACAGGGTTCGCCATTGCAAAAATAATTGGATCTTGATTCATTGATGCAACCATTTCCTTTGTAACAGCTCCTGCAACAGATACACCAACAAATACATCTGCTCCTTCAAGAGCATCGGCTAAGTTCCCTTGCTTTTGGTCTTTATTTGTCATAGCTGCCAATTCTTCTTTAAATGAATTCATTCCTACAGAACGACCTTCATAAATAATCCCCTTTGTATCACATAAAACAACATCCTTCACACCCATATGAAGAAGCAGCTTTACAATCGCAACACCTGCAGCACCCGCACCATTTACAACCACTGAGATGTTTTCTATTTTTTTATCTGCTAGCTTTAGAGCATTAATAAGTCCAGCAGCAGTCACAATTGCCGTACCATGTTGATCATCATGGAAGATTGGAATATCGCATGCTTTCTTTAATCTTTCTTCAATCTCAAAGCAATGTGGAGCTGCAATATCCTCTAAATTCACTCCACCAAAGGTTGGTTCTAATAGCTTAACTGTTTCTACAATCTTATCTGAATCTGTTGTGTCTAAACAAATTGGAAAAGCATCCACATCAGCAAATGATTTAAATAATAATGCTTTTCCTTCCATAACAGGCATTGCTGCTTTTGGTCCAATATTACCAAGGCCAAGTACAGCCGTACCATTAGAAACAACCGCAACTAAATTACCCTTCATTGTATACTCATATGCCTTGCTTTCGTCTTCATGAATGTCCAAGCATGGCTCTGCAACACCTGGAGAATAAGCTAAGCTTAGATCTTTAGCATTTCGAACAGGAACCTTAGAGTGCACTCCTAGCTTACCTTTATTATCCTTATGCATCTTTATTGCTTCTTCACGTAAAGTTGACATTATATGCTCTCCTTTTTTAACCTTGTAAGTTTTTCTTAAATATAGGAAGCGTTTGCATTTTAAAACAGGAAATTCTTAAGTTTAAATCCTTGTATGCTCATATTTTAGTTAGCTTGAGAGGAGATTGATAGATTATGAAACTATTGGTGTAATTATGTAATTAAAAAAAGCAGATAGTTGTAAACGCATACCTGAAATCCTGTCACTTTACAAAATTTATTTTTCTGTTATCTTGGTATAAGCGGATATTTACCTAGGTAAATATCTATTATGATTTTTAATACTTACTTAGGTAAATAACGAGGTGGAAAAGAAGTGGATAACACAAATAAACTATTTCATTTGTTGTATCAAAAAACAAGACATATGACAAAAGAGATTAATGAATACTTACAAAAACATGACCTCTACAGCTCACAATGGTCTATTCTTTATTGCCTAAAAACAAACGGTCCTATGACCCAAAGTGATATATGGCGTTATTTAAACGTAGAAGCACCTACAGTAACAAGAACACTCGTTAAGCTCGAAGAAGGCGGCTGGATAAGTCGTACTTCTGGAAATGACAAACGTGAACGACTTGTTTCTCTTACAGAAAAAGCGCTTGAATCATTTCCTGCAGTTGAAGAAGATGTAAAAAGGTTTGAAAGAGAAATGACCTTAAGGCTTACAGATCGGGAGCAGGATCAGTTATTTACCTTATTAGCGAAACTCGGAAAAACAGAATAAAGTAAGGAGGAAGCCTATGAATTCTCAAGAAAAACAGCCGATTTGGACACAAGGCTTTATTAGTATCTTTTTAAGTAATTTTTTTATATTTGTTGCATTTTATGGTCTGCTTACATCTTTGCCAATCTATGTGGTTGATGAACTCGGACGCTCAAGCGTTGACGCCGGTTTAATTATTACAATATTTATGTTGTCTGCGATTATTGTGCGGCCTTTTTCAGGGAAGCTGATTCAGGATTTCGGGAAGAAAAAAACATTGATGATCAGTATGATTTTATTTACCATTTTTTCTTTTATGTATCTATTGGTTGAGAATTATGCCCTTTTATTAGTATTACGATTTGTTCATGGCATCTGGTTCAGCATTGCTTCTACAGCTACTGGTGCGATTGCTGCAGATATTGTACCTCTAAAAAGACGTGGTGAAGGACTTGGATATTTCGCCATGTCAATGAACCTAGCCGTTGTTTGTGGTCCGTTCATTTCACTTACTCTATTACAATATGTATCTTTTTCAATTCTTTTTCTTGTTCTAGCTTCATTAATAACATTCGGTGTACTGTTTACAGCTTTTAGTAAAATGAAGGAAGTTAAGAAGACAACTGCTCAAGCTGAGAAGAAACGCCTGCAATTCAGCGATTTAATTGATCAAAAGGCCCTTCCAATTGCATTTGTAGGGAGCTTAGTTGCATTTACGTATTCAAGTGTTCTTTCATTTATTTCGATGTATGCCAAAGACTTAAATTTAATAGAAGCAGCAAGTTACTTTTTCCTTGTGTTTGCCGTAGCTATGATTATTGCACGACCATTCAGTGGTCGTTTGTATGATTCAAAGGGGCCAAATGTTGTGATATACCCTGCTTTGGCTTTATTTATGATCGGTTTATTGTTTTTAAGTATTGCGCACAGCGCCTTTATGCTGCTTTTTGCCGGAGCATTTATTGGCTTAGGTTACGGAACTGTTGTGCCTTGCCTCCAAACACTGGCTATTCAAGCAACAGATCATCATCGCAGCAGTCATGCAACAGCAACATTTTTCACTCTTTTTGATACCGGAATTGCGACCGGTTCATTCGTTTTAGGAATCGTGGTTGCTCAATTAGGCTATGAAACATTGTATCTTTTAGCTGGCTTGTTTTTAATACTCGTTATTTTCATGTATAAGTTGGTTCAAAGTAGAAAGAAAGCCACTTCACCTGCGCTAGAGTGGCAGGAATCGAGCTTATAATGGTCGTTTAAGCTGTTTACTTCTTGAGGTAATCAGCTTTTTCGATATTCTGGTAAAAGCATATAAAAAGGCTGAAGCACCACATCATTGCTCCAGCCTTCAACTTTATTAATAAACCCCACGAACATTCGGATGAATGCTATCTTGATAAAACTCAGTAAGCTTCTTCAGCTCAGCCTCACTAAATGAAGGCACTTCTGTTGCTTGTAAATTATCTTCAACTTGCTTCACTGTTTTAAAACCAGGGATAACGGTTGTGATTTCTTCATGATCAAGAATCCAGCGAAGTGCTGCTCTTGCCATATTGCCACGGCCTTCTGAAATCCATTCCAGCTGTTGACTTAGCTCAACACCCTTAGAGAATTCTACACCGGCAAACGTTTCACCAACATTGAAGTGTTCGCCGTCTTTATTGAAATTGCGGTGATCATCTTCTTCAAATTTAGCTCCATTTGTGAATTTACCCGTTAATAAGCCACTTGCTAAAGGTACACGAGCTAATAAGCCTACACCTTTTTCCTTTGCCTGTGGAAGCAACTCAGGGATGGCTTTTTGACGGAAAATATTAAAAATAACTTGTAGTGCCTTCACATTTGCTTGATCTAAACAAAATAATCCTTCTTCTACTGTTTCAACACTCACACCGTAATGACGGATTTTCCCTTGTTGTTGAAGCTTATCTAAAACTTCAAAAACCTGTCCACTTTTTAAGATTTCAAAAGGGGCACAATGAATTTGATAAAGATCAATTGTGTCACGTTGAAGACGCTTTAAACTTGCCTCACAGTATTCAGTAACAGCTTTTTCCGAATATGTTTCAGGGTCAAAAATATCACCTGCACGGCAAAACTTTGTGGCAATATGTATTTTATCTTCTTTTCCTTTTGTTGCTTTTGCAAGTAATTCCTCACTATGTCCATCACCATATACATCAGCTGTGTCGAAGAAGTTAACACCTTCATCCATTGCACGCTCTAGACCTCTTAATGCTTCCTGATCATCTGATTTACCCCATGATCCACCAATAGCCCATGTTCCAAAGCTTAATTCACTAATTTTTAGATCTGTATCTCCTAGCTGACGATATTTCATTCTTTCCACCATCCTATGCGTTGTCGTTTAGTTAAAATTTTTCACAATTTTTATTATAGTATAGATAAAGCGCTAACAAAAGGAATATGGCTTGCAATCTAATTACTCCTCATTTCACCTAGGATCCTTTATAATAAACAACGGAATGACGATTTTAACAGAAAGAGGAGCGAGTCAAATGACACAAAAAAGTGCATTAATCACCGGCTGGATGAGTCACCGTAAAGTCCTGCTTGAAATCGTGGGAAAATTAGAGGATCAACATGTTTCTTACAAACCATGGGAAGGGGCTATGTCACTTTCCGAACTTGTTTTACATATGACAAGTGCAATGGGTATGTTTGCACAAACTGTGAAGAACGGCACCTTCACACCACCGGCTGCACAACCAGAGGTGAACACGATTAACGAATTAAAAGAAACTATACAAAAGGAAACTGAGGAAACAAAGTCTCAGTTAGAGTCTCTTACAGATGATCAACTTGCCCAAATCGTTGAGTTTGCTGGAATGCAAATGCCTGGAATTGCTTTGCTTGAAAGTGGAAAAGATCATGAAATTCACCACAAAGGCCAATTGTTCACATATGCTCGATTAGTAGGGGTAGAGGAGCTACCATTCTTTATCAATCGCTCATAATCCAGGGCGCAAAAAGAGCGAATCAAACGATTCGCTCTTTCTTACTTATTCTCTTCTTCTTGCTTATAATAGTTTACAAGTGCAATGATTGCACTTCCCATTCTTTCTTCCTCAGGAACAACCATTCTCGTAATGCCAACCTCACGCAATGCTTGTGCGGTTACTTTTCCAACAGATACTGCCATAACATTCGTAGAGAATGCATGTAAAACTTCCTTTTCCACACCTTTTTCCTTTGCATAAGCCATTAAAAATCTCGCTTGAGGAGTGCTTGTAAAGTTAACAGCATCTATTTTTCCATCAAGTATTTCACTTACAAGCTGCTCCATCACTTCAGGCTTTGGCGGGATATGCTGATAAGGTAAAATTTCTCGATAGTCTGCACCTTGCTCCTTTAGAAATTCAATTAATATCGGTGCCGGATCACCATGTAGCTGTAGAGCAACACTTAAACCTGAAAATGAATGTGCTCTTAACTCTCTCACTAATCCAGCTGTACTTCCATCATCATCCCTTACATCTGGTTGTATTCCAAGCTTTTTAAGAACATTCACCGTCTTATAGCCTCTTGCCGCAATTTTAGCACTATTCAGCGCCTCAATAAATCGGTCACCTAACCCCATGTTTACCGCGGTTTGGTAAAGCTTATCCGTTCCAATTCCAGTTGTAAAAATCAACCAGTTAAAATTCCCATCTATTAAGGCCTTTATTTCTTTTTCAACATTTGTATCATCTAAAAAAACTGTTCCCTGTGCCGGTCTAATTAGTGCAGCGCCACCAAGGTTTTCTACTAGCTTACTAAGCTCCTCTGATTTACGCTGACCTGCAAGAGCAATTGTTTTGCCAGTTAATCGTTTCATCGTATCCCTCCGCTAAAAAGATAAGTTGCTATTATTGTATCATCAGCAGTTGAATGCACAACAAAAAAAAGTGACTCAGGGAAGATATTTTCCCTTGAGCCACTTCTAGAATTTATTAAAACACAATTGTTTTGTTTTCATGCACAAGAATACGGTCTTCAAGATGCCATTTTACTGCTCTTGCTAACACACTTCTTTCAACGTTACGACCGATTTTTTTCAAGCTGTCCACATTATCACGATGATCAACACGGCTAATATCTTGTTCAATAATTGGACCTTCATCAAGGTCATTTGTTACATAATGTGACGTTGCTCCGATTAACTTCACACCACGTCCGTATGCTCTTTCATATGGTCTTGCACCAACGAAAGCTGGTAAGAAGGAATGGTGGATGTTAATAATTTTGTTCGGATTTGCTGATACAAACTTCGGCGTTAAAATTTGCATATAACGCGCCAAAATAATTAAGTCAATATCGTGTTCTTTTAAAAGCTTAAGCTGTTGATCTTCTACTTGCTCACGAATATCTTTGTTTGCAGGGATGTAGTAGAACGGGATATTAAGTGATTCAACGACTTCTCTTGCTTCTTCATGGTTACTAACGACAAGCGAGATATCTGCCATTAAGTCGCCGCTTTGCCATTCCCAGAGGAGTTCAAGTAAGCAGTGCAATTCTTTTGAGACGAAAATCGCCACTTTTTTCAAATTGTATACATGTGTGAAGTTCCAGTCCATTGAAAATTGTTCTGCAATTTGATTGAACTCTACCTCCATCCTTTGTGCTTTATCTTTTAAATTTGGACATTCAAATTCAATGCGAATAAAGAAAGTTCCGCCCTCTGGATTTGTAGAGTACTGACTTGACTCAATAATATTAGCATTGTGTTCAAATAAAAATTTTGAAATAGCTGAAACAATACCAGGCTGGTCCGGACAGCTAACTAATAAACGACCACGATTTTGGTTTTTTTCCTGAAAATGTTCAATTTGATTTTTTATAAATGCATTCATTGTATATACCTCTCTATTAGTGATTAAAACATTATACATTAGTCAGTCAAAATTATTAAGGTTTAAATCACTTTTTTCCTCTATGATTTCATAAATTCATGATTTCGTTTCTGCTTTGCCTTTCGAATGATCTGATTCATCACCTCTGATAAAACCAATCCTATTGCAATGGCACCAGAAATCATAAAGGCCTTTGCTGCAAGTGGTATCGCAGCATTATAGTCATTTTCCACGACCTGCCTCATCGCATCATACGCTAGTCCTCCAGGCACTAACGGTATAATTCCAGACACATTAAAAATAATCACAGGCGTTTTATGCTTCTTCGCATAGTATTGACTAATAATTGCAATAACAAAAGAGGCAATTAAAGAAGCAAAAACACTGTCATTAGAATACTCGAATAACCCGATATAGATCATCCAGCCAACCATTCCAGCGAAACCACATCGAAATAATGCCTTTACTGGGGCATTAAAGATGATTCCGAATGCTGCTGATGCGATAAAACTTGTAATAATCTGTTCGATCAAATTAAAGCCCTCCTTATTAAGAAAGCTGCCTAACTATCCAGAAATAGTTAATAAAACGAGAAAACAACCGCAACACCTGCTCCAATGGCAAATGCGGTTAAAAAGGCTTCTGCTCCCTTAGATATTCCTGATACTAAATGACCTGCCATGAGGTCTCTCACTGCGTTCGTAATGAGCAAACCAGGTACTAACGGCATAACAGAGCCGATGATAATCTTATCCAGCTCAGCACCGATATTAAGTGTGACAAATAAAACAGATATTACGCCTATGATAAGTGATGCTAAAAATTCAGCAAAGAACTTTATTTCGACTAATCGATGAAGATAGATTAAACTCGAAAGTCCGATTCCACCCGCTATGACTGCTGGAAGAAAGTCAGTCCAGCCACCTTGAAACATAATTAAAAAGCAACCACTAGCGATCGAAGCTGCCCCAATTTGCACCCAAATCGGGTAGGCATGAGCATCCAGCTCAATTTCTTTTAAGTGAGTATATGCCTCTTCAACAGACAATTCCCCGTTGCTTATTTGTCTCGAAACTCCATTTACTTTTGCAACCTTTTGCAAATCGGTAGAACGATCAACAATTCTCACAAGCTGTGTGGGGGTTTTACTGCTTACAGAAAAAATGATTCCTGTTGGCGTTACATAGCTATGAGTTTCCTTAATCCCATAAGCTGCTGCTATTCTCATCATTGTATCTTCCACCCGGTACGTTTCAGCCCCGCTACGAAGCATGATTTTCCCGGCTAACAAGCAAACATCAATAATATCAAAGGTTTGGTTTTGGTCAACGCTCACCTTTCCTTCACCCCATCCTTAAGATATCTAGTTTGAGTTTAAAGAAGTTGGCGGAAATAGGCAAGGCCGGAGCACTGGAACTCCCCGAAGTTTGTCGAACGCAACCTGCCTCACAAATGTACTCTTCCTTGAATAAAGTAATAAAAATACCTAGTTAGGGGTGACTGGCAATGATGAAGCTTCCTGTTATTCTGTCCGGTCCTATCCTTCGTAGAGTGGAAAGTTCACAGGTGTTTATTTGGCTTGCTACAAGCAAGGATTATTCAATAAATGCAGAATTATATGAGATGCAAACACAAGGTTCAAAAAATCAACCTTTCTCCATAAAAACTAAAACAAAGACCGTTCGTTTAGGGAAACACCTTTATATTCATCTCATAAAATTAATGCCAACACGAGGTGAGTTTCCTGTTAATCAATTTTTAGGATATAACTTATTCTTTAAAAAAGGATTAGAGGAATATGATTTAAGCAGTCTGCAGCTCTTGTCTTCAGATCATCCAGAATCACTTGTATATGATGGGTTTGATTATCCTACGTTTTTTATTAACACTAATAAACATTCAACCATTCTGTATGGTTCCTGCAGAAAGCCCCATGGTAAAGGGGGAGACACGTTAGCCAAAGCAGATGATTTAATAAAAAAACATGGTCAGGATCTTACATTAAGACCAAGTTCACTTTTCATGCTTGGTGATCAAATCTATGCGGATGATATAGCGGGACCACTCGTACCGTATATACAAGAGATTAAGCAGGAATTAATCGGTGAAGGTGAAAACTTAATAGAGGTTGAACCAAAATTAAATAAGGCACCATATCAACACCACTTAAATAAAATTAACGGACGACAATCGATCGCAGAAGATCTCTGTAAGTTCACATCATCTCATGCTGAAAACCATTTGCTTACCTTTGGTGAATATGCAGCAATGTACTTATTAAATTGGAGCCCTGTGCTTTGGAATGCCTTGATAGAATCACATGGCGCAATTGCATTTGAAGACTTATATAAAAGGAATTCTTTTTACCCTAAAGAAAAAGATAAGCTTCAACATCAATTTCTTGAAAAAATTGAAGATGTCCATTATTTTCAGTCTGGCATTTCAAAGGTGAGAAGAGTGTTAGCGAATGTTCCAACCTATATGATATTTGACGATCATGATGTAACAGACGATTGGAATATTACAGCTGATTGGAAAGAACAAGTCTATGGAGCTCCACTTGGCAAGCATACGATTGCTAGTGGTTTAACTGCATATTGGGCCTTTCAAGGTTGGGGAAACGATCCGAATAGCTTTGATTCCTCGTTTATCAATGATATCGAGCAATACTTAAAATTAACTTCGATCAATACACCTTCTTATCATCGTTGGATAAACACAATTCTTGATTATGAAGGGTGGCATTTTATCGCTCCGACAAACCCGATGACACTTTGTCTGGATACTCGAACTCTACGAGAATACGAGACTTTTCAAAGTAGCGATAGAACTCTTTCTAAACCTTCTAAATTAATTGGCTCAAGGGGATGGGAATTCCTAGATATGTTAATCAAGGAAAGCTCATGGCAACAAGGGGACTCGCTACAAATTACTTCAGCAACTCCTCTTTATGGGGTTGATAGTATTGAGTCATTTTTAAAGAAAAACATTTATCCGTTTCGAGCATTGGGAATACCGGTTCAATATAAACTAGATTTTGAAGCTTGGAAATATAACCTTAATGGCTTTTATTCTTTTCTGGATCAATTGATAAAGTGGAAGCCAAGTGAGTGTGTGATTTTATCAGGAGATGTTCATTATGCTTTTCGAGCAAAAGCTGATCTTGAACTGAAGGGTGAAAATCTTTCTATTTATCAATTTACGAGCAAGCCCGATGAAGAATGAAAGTTTTGAAATGCTTGGTGGAAGCTTATTGAAACTTATCATTTTGTTGAATGATATTCGAAGGCAAGAACCTGTCTTGAAACGGTATGGTGTGAAAAACGGAACAGTGAAGAAGCTGAAGGATATCTCCGAAACATCAGAATCATTATTATGGAAAGAAAAAATTACTTACTACTCCTTAGAAAGTGGTTCAATGATTGAAACAAAAAATAATCTCGGGGTGTTCTTGCGTGACAACAAGGGAGTGCGAAGTTACTTGTTGTAGTGAGCACAGGCACCACCCGAAGTTTGTCGAATACCATCCTCCTTTAATGAGGGTGTTTTTTTTGCCCATTTTGTAAAAATCTTAATATGTTGGACGAATTTAGTATTTACTTCTTTCTTTTTTAAATATAATGTTTATGTTGCTGCTTAGAGCAATAGATTTGTAGAGATTGTCTACATATAAAGAAAGAAGGGTACTGCTTGGTTAATAAGCATCAATATCAAATTTATATATCGCTATTTGTTGTGATGGTTTTTTGGGGATTCAATGTTATTGCAACAAAGCTTCTTGTTACAAGCTTTATGCCTGTTACGATGACAGCTTTTCGCATTTTTACAGCAGCTGTTGGCGTGTTTATCATTTTATTTTGTTTAAAGCTTGTAAGAAAACCTACCAAAAAGGAATGGCAGTACATTATCATCTGTTCCTTATTTAATGTTGTTGGACATCATTACTTTCTATCGATTGGTTTAAAGGAGACCTCAGCTTCTAATGGGGGACTAATATTAGGAACTGGGCCAATCTTAACGACGATTCTAGCGTTTTTATTTTTACGAAACAAAATTACGCTCCTTCGCTTTTGTGGAATTATTCTTGGATTTATCGGAATTTCATTTATCGTGTTTCAAAATGGAGAAAGTTTAAAAGGTATTTCTCTTGGCGATGTTCATGTATTTCTGTCTATTTTTGTTCAGGCCGTTAGTTTTATTATGATTAAGAAGGTATCGTCAACATTAGATCCACGCCTGATGACAGGTTATATGCTTTTCATTGGCTCAATTTTACTCTTTATCATCAGCCTTATTGTTGAGCCTGCTGGTCTCGAGAGCATGACTGAAGGATCGCTTTCTATATGGATTGTCTTCTTCGCTTCAGCATTTTTAGCAACATCTATTGGACATATGATCTACAATTATGCGGTTGGAAAAGTAGGGCCAGCTGAGTCAGCTGTTTTCATTAATCTTAATCCATTTTTTGCATTAGTTGGTGCATCTATATTTTTAGGAGAAGTCATTACACTTCCGCAAATGATTGGATTTATTTTCATCATTTGCGGTGTTGTGCTTGGGTCTGGTGGTTTTGAACCTATTCTTCGAAATCAAAAGCGAAAGAAAAATAGAGTGGTTGATTACAAATGTTAAAATTGTTGACATTAAATGTTAGATGTTTTAAAATTTGTTTTAACTTATCATACACTAATAATAAGAAATAATAGTATCGGATTACTGCCGCAAAGAAAAGTTTATGCTTTTTCTTGCGGTTTTTTTCTAAACTATTTTAATAAACGAAAGGAGAGATCACACCTATGGAATACTTCACTCAAAGATTAGCTGCTTCTGCAAAGAAAGTAAAAGCTGATGTTGTCATTAAAAACGGGAAAATAATAGATGTATTTAATGGTGAAATCATCGAAGAAGACATTGCCATTACAGATGGTGTTATCGTTGGAATTGGTCATTATGAAGGAAACACAACCATCGATGCCACGGGAAAATATATTTCACCAGGTTTTATTGATGGTCATGTTCACATTGAATCCGCAATGGTAACTCCTCAACAATTTTCTCAAGTTGTCATTCCACACGGTGTCACAACAGTCATTGCCGATCCCCATGAAATTGCCAATGCTAGTGGTTCAAAAGGCATTCAATTTATGATTGATTCAGCAAAAGATATCCCTTTAAACACCTATTTTATGCTTCCTTCCTGTGTTCCAGCTACACCATTTGAACATGCAGGTGCCTCACTTACTGCCGAAGATTTAGAGCCTTTTTACAAAGAAGAACGTGTTTTAGGGCTTGCTGAGGTTATGGATTTCCCTTCTGTTTTTCATCAAGATAAGGGGATGATGAAAAAGCTTATAACAGCCAATAAACTCGGAAAAAAAATAGATGGCCATGCTGCTGGTCTGTCTGGAGATGCCATAAATGTTTATGCATCTGCAGGAATTAAAACGGACCATGAATGTGTCACACCAGAGGAAGCACGTGACCGCTTGAAAAGAGGCATGTACGTTATGCTTAGAGAAGGATCGGCTGCAAGAGATGTTTCAGCTTTATTGCCTGTTATTACCGAAAGAAATTCACGTCGCTGTCTCTTTGTAACCGATGATAAGCATTTAGATGATTTAATTGCTGAAGGAAGCATTGATTACAATATTTCGCTTTCTATTAAAGGCGGAAATTTAAATCCAATTCTTGCCTACCAAATGGCCACCATCAACGCAGCAGAATGCTTTGGGTTAACATCCAAAGGCGCTATTGCTCCAGGCTATGATGCTGATCTTGTGTTTTTAGATAGTTTGGAAGATGTGAAGATTGAAAAAGTATTTTTAAAAGGCAAGCTTATGGCTGAAAATGGACGTTTTGTTTGTTCAGAGTTTAGTGAAACAACTCCATCCATCTCAGAATTTTTAACAAACACCATTCATATTCAAGAGATTAAAATTGATGATCTGCAAATTCCATGTTCACAAGGAACTTCCGCTAACATAATTGAGATCGTTCCAAATAAAATTATTACAAAACATATTGTTGAAGAAATCAACGCAAAAAATGGATATTTTCAACCAACTGTTAAACTAGATCATCTAAAGATGGCAGTTGTTGAAAGACATGCAGCAACTGGAAACATCGGATTAGGAATCGTCAAAGGATTTGGCCTTAAAAGCGGAGCAATTGCTTCAACTGTTGCACATGATTCTCATAATATTATTGCTCTAGGAACAAATGATCAAGATCTTCTTAGAGCCATCCATGAATTAAAAGAGATGGGCGGCGGACTGGTTGTAATAAACGAAAATGAAGTAATTGCTTCCTTACCGTTAGAAATTTCCGGCTTAATGACAGCCTCATCTTTTAAAAATGTAAATAAGATGCTAAAAGAAATTGATGAGGCTTTACTGAATATTGGCTTTACAGGCAACTTCAACCCATTTTTAACTCTATCGTTTTTAGCACTGCCTGTAATTCCGGAATTAAAATTAACAGACATGGGCCTGTTTCAAGTGAAGGACTTTAAGCATGTGGATGTCGTAAACCTCAGGTGAGAATGCCATAAGGGGAGCTACAATATAAGGGATCAGTGCTATTCCGATCCCTTTTTCCGCTTAACTTCCCTCAATCGCACTCTTCCATTCCTCAAGCCGAGGATGCTGAATTCCAATAATTTTAAAATAACTATACGCAAGCTGGTCCTCATCGATCAGTATCGTTGTTTCTGCTTTGCTAACATATTCTTCAATTTCACCTTGTGCTTTAACTGAAAGCTGATGAACAAGCGCCTCAAAGATCACTCCCTGTACATCATTTCCTTCTAATTGATGATAAACATCACGTAATGCTTCTACTGCAGCTTCTGTTTTTATGTTTTCAATAACAGATGCTGCAAAAACCAGGGAATCTTCATGTAATAAATAAGGCTTAGTGGCTTCTACAACCTTATCTGTTTGAAACGAGATAAGCGCTTCTGCTGTTTCCTCTATTAATATATCGTCGTCTCTAGTTAATAGGGACGCAAGAAGATCGGCATGCTGATCCATTTTCATTAATCCCAGTAAATAAACAGCTATATAGCCATTATAATCAAACCAATCCTCCTGAAGATTTTGGGCGAAAACACTTAATACCTGTTCTTCTGTTATGTATTTCTTTTCAAAAAGGGAATAAGCAATTTTCTTTAATCTTTGATACAAGAAATAATTCAAGTCTTGTTCAGCATTCAATTCAGTTAGAGCTTTAAAATATTCCTCCCATACATCCTCTTCTGTTCCGTTCTCCAGTACTTCATAAACACGCCAATCTTCTTTTTGAAAAAGATCTGTTAATCTTTCTCGATGCTTTAAGGCTATCCGAGGATGAAACTCTATTAATAATCGTTCATAGGTATAACAAATTTGATCAGTAGCATCTTGTCTTGCCTCAATTAAAAGATTGACCAGGTCTTCATCATTAGGATTGACCTTAAGAAACGATAAAATAGACATTGCCTTTATAGGCTTATTTATAGCTTCAAGAAGTAATCTCTTTGTCCATTTACGGGATTTGTTTGTAGGATAATCATGAAGAGTATGAGCAACAAAATCCTGAAGAATAAGGTCATCCGTTGTAATAAATGGTTCAATTGTTTGTTCAAAATTCATATAAAGTTGTCCTTCCTGCAATTTTTCTTATTTAGTTGTAACATGTGTAATGAAAAAAGCCAATGCGCACTTGTTATTGTATTATAGACAGCTAGAAATAAATAAACACATCTCGAAAACCCATAACAAAAGAACCAGGAATAAATGATCACATTTTCACAAAGATAGTTGAAAGGGCATACATCACATACTAAACATGACTTTATCTCTATAGATAATTCCCTCTTCAGACCTTAATTACCATTTTTTAATAAATTATGTAAATAAAAGGGTTTTTTATAAGAATTCTATTATAATAGATAACTGTGGGAAAAAATTGATAAAGGTTGTGAAAACGTGAAAAAATCCAAATTTTTATTTTCTACATTGTTTTTCAGCACACTTCTTCTAACTGCATGTGGAAATGACGAAGAAGCTTCTGGAACAAAGCAAGAAGAAGCTCCTGCTCAAGCTGAGGAAACACAAACAGCTAATGAAGAAGTAACAACTGAAACTGAAGAAAAAGATGCCGAAGAACAACCACAAGGTGATAACGAAACATTAAATCCATTTATTGCTGAAGATTCTGAAGGGAATGTGGAAATTCTCTATACAAATAAAGATCCTCAATATACTCATGATATGGAAGGCTTTAAAGTTTCTGTTGATGAATATCAACTTGTAAAAGTTACTGACGTCAATGAATATTCAACCATCTATTTTGATGATCAAGTTGATGGATATGTTGTGACAGCTAAAGTGACTATAGAAAATGGCACAGATAAACCTATGTATTATAACAATTCTCATCGAATTCAGTTAAGCAATGATTTAGATTACATACCTTCTGACTGGAAAGCATTTGTACCAGAAGATCAACAGATTTTTAAGATTAAAAAGAACAAAGATGACATCTCCTTATTCGAAGCAGGAGAAAAAGTAACAGGCTTATTAACTTTTAAAATGACTAATGAAGATTTTGAAAAGTTAAAATCAGTTAAGCCTAAATACGTAATAGAAGGCGGAGTAGCAGAGAACTCTGATTTTAGCGGAAGCATTTCAGGAAATTCACCGTCATATGATTTCATCTACAATGATGAACAAGCAGAGACAACAGCTTCTCAACCACAGTTCTATCAAGATCGTTTAACATCAGATAACTGGGGTGATAAGAAAATGATTTTTGAAAAATCGAATATAAATGATACCAAAAAAATCGGTGATGTGAATGTTACGGTTGAAGGGGTACAGTACACAGAAGTTATTCCAACCGAAGCAAATAAAGAAATGTTTAGTGATTTTGGAGACAGTGGTGTTGCTGCCCTAACTGTTAAAGTGAAAATTGATAATGGATCAACCACACCAGTTAGTATCAACAATTTAGGGACTATTTTAAATGTTGACGATAACCGAGTTAGAGTCCTTAGTCAGGGAATGGCTGAACCACGTGACCCAGCCACAATTGCTGCTGGTGAAACTGGGGAAAAACTCCATGTTTTCTTATTTAGAAAAGATGAATTTGGTTTATATAAAAAGTTTGTTATGGAATTTGGTCCTTTTTATGCTGAAAACGGTGAAAAAGCATTTAAAGGCAGAACAGCAGAATTTACGTTACCTAGGTAAATTTGCATAAGTATACTCAATAAAGAGGGTTTTGTGAAATGTGCCTTGTATTTAAAACAGAGGCATCACTTTTACAAACCTCTTTTTTATATTCTCTAAATTTTCCTCATCATTCCTTAACATGATAAGATAAACCTATCTCACAGTAAGGAGAGTAATGATGATGAAAAATGAAATCATTGAAAGATTTACAAGCTATGTAAAAGTTGATACACAATCAAACGAAAACAATGATACATGTCCATCCACACCTGGTCAGCTTACACTTGGCAAGCAGCTGGTAGAAGAACTGAAGGAAATTGGTATGCAGGATGTCACAATGGATGATAACGGCTATATAATGGCAACGCTTCCTGCAAATACAGATAAAGAGGTGCCTACCATCGGGTTTCTCGCACATATAGATACAGCAACAGATTTCACTGGCAAAAATGTAAATCCTCAGCTCATCTCAAGTTACGATGGAAAAGATATTGTTCTTAATGAAGAGCTAAATGTGGTTTTATCTGCATCACAATTTCCGAACCTTAAAAATTACGAAGGTCATACACTTATCACAACTGATGGAACAACTTTATTAGGTGCAGATAACAAAGCAGGTATTGCAGAAATTATGACGAGTATGGCCTATCTGATTAACCATCCTGAAATCAAGCATGGCAAAATACGCGTAGCCTTTACACCTGATGAAGAAATCGGGAGGGGACCTCATAAATTTGATGTTGAGGCCTTTCATGCTGACTTTGCCTACACAATCGATGGTGGCCCAATAGGTGAGCTTCAATACGAAAGCTTTAATGCAGCTGCAGCAAAAATTACGTTTAAAGGAAACAATGTTCATCCTGGAACAGCAAAGGGTAAAATGGTGAATTCAGCTAAAATAGCCATGGCCTTTCAAAGCAAGCTCCCTGCAATGGAAGCTCCTGAGTTTACAGAAGGATATGAAGGATTTTATCATCTTATTGGCATACAAGGTGATGTTGAGAATACATATGTACACTATATTATCCGTGATCATGATAAACAAAAGTTTGAAGCAAGAAAGCAAACAATTACTGAGCTTGTAGAGGAATTTCAATCTGTATATGGTCAGGATGCCATTGTTTTAGAGCTTAATGATCAATATTATAATATGAAAGATAAAATTGAGCCTGTGAAGTATATTGTTGATGTGGCCCATGAGGCAATGGAGAACCTTGGTATCACACCTATCGTTGAACCAATCCGCGGTGGAACAGATGGCTCACAGCTGTCCTATATGGGATTACCAACCCCGAATGTGTTCACTGGCGGTGAAAATTTCCACGGGAAGTTTGAGTTTATCTCGGTTGATAATATGATGAAAGCAACTGAAACCATAATTGAAATTTGTAAGCTATTTGAGAAAAGAGCGTAACTGTTAAAAGGGGCAATTTCCTTCACTTAGGAATGCCCCTTTTTATCATTGATTTCTAAAGTAGAATACGGTTTTTTGTGTAATATCTGTTCCTGCACGTCCGCGCCCTATGCTAATAAATCCAAGTTCAGCAAGCTTACTCATTTTTGTTCGTAGTTGTTGTTCCGTTAAAGGATGGGAATGAAGCCTGGACCACTCGACTAATTTCAACCGACTTATCCCACTGTTATTTTGATAAAGCTCATATATTCCTTTAAGAACAAATTCTAGCTCAGGATTAAGAATTCTTACTTCGTCTTTCTCTTTTTCCTCAAAGGAAAAGTCTGTCGGCAAATGCTCCTCTCTCAAAGGTTCACCATTTGCAACAGCCACCATATATTGCAAAACATTCTTTAGCTCTCGTACATTTCCTTTCCAGGTTCGCTTTTAAAAAAATACAACAAATGTTCATCCAATATTCTCTGTTGTTCGTTCACACTAAACTGCTCTAAAAACGCTTGAATGAAAAAGGGGATATCATCAATGCGATCTCTAAGTGGAGGAATCTTCAAATATAATACTTTAAGACGATGATAAAGATCTTCCCTGAATTGTCCGTTTTCTATCATGTCAGGTAAGTTTTTATTCGTTGCCGCAATGACACGCACATTGATTGGGATGTTTTTTTCTCCTCCAATTTTCCTCACTTCCATCTCTTGTAAAACTCGAAGTAATCTTGCTTGAAGCTTCACACTGATATCACCAATTTCATCTAGAAAGATTGTGCCACCGTCCGCTTGCTCAAACAATCCTTTCTTCCCTCCCTTTTTTGCACCAGTAAAGGCGCCATCTTCGTATCCAAACAGCTCACTTTCTAATAAATCCTCTGGAAGGGCACTGAAATTAATTGCAACGAATGGATTGTTGACTCTTGATGAGGCTTGATGAATGGCATGTGCAAACAGTTCCTTGCCTGTCCCATTTTCCCCAACTATTAAAATAGGTGCCTCTGTTTTAGCTAATCGAAAGGCAATTTCCTTTGTTTCCTCTATTAATCTGCTTTTTCCTAAAATAGAAGCAAATGTATATTTCGAAACGTATCCTTTCTTTTGCAAAGCAACACGTCTTGCTTTTTCCATATCAATCGTTTCATCAACATTTTTAAAGGTAGCAACAATCGTGTTTTCAGCTTTCATAAAAAAGCGATGAACCATGTACGGTGTTTGCTTTATAGTAAAATACTCGTTTGATTCCTCATCTTTTCGTGACAAAAAGCGCATTAAGGCAAGATCATTTAACACTCTATTTAACGGCTTTCCAATCGCAAATCTTGATGAAATGCCTAATAGTCTTTCTAGTTCTTCATTAAAAACGGTAATTTTCCCATCTTTCCCAAAAGCCAGGATCCCATCATTTACCCCGTCAACAACACGCTTTAAATAACGATTTAAAGTAGAAGCTTTTTGACTTTCATTTGATAGCTTTTTGGTTAAATCAATAATTTTCTTTGTGTATCGATCTGCAAACTCCATACTAATAGAGTTTGGGAGTTGAAAATGCTCTACAATTTTAAAAATCGTATAAATATCGATCAATCTAACACCTATATTAATCTTTCTATGTATATGCGTAGGGATTAGCTCCATCTCGCCTGGTGTGATGGCTGCATAAATGTTTGATGGGACATGCTCGTTTTCTGGATGATAAGGAAAATAGTTCACATGATTCATTCCTAATGCCTTTAATGTCCGAATTGAGTCTTGTGCAGTTTCAAGAAAATCATTAACATAAAGCACATTTGCACCTTCAGGTATTGATAATAATTGATCAATATATTCATAATTTATTGTTCGATTTGCCACAATAACTTTACAGTTTGTTCTAACAATCTCTTTCACTTCCTCCTCAATTAGGTAAGAGGAATAAACAATTAGTTGATTAGTTAACGTTTTCGGTAAATGCTCCTCAACTGCATAGCTGTGAATGGTAACAACATCACCAAAAATAGATTTCAACTGACTTCTTAGTGTTTTCTTTGTTTCAGTTGTTCCTGCTAACAATACAAGCTCTTTCCTCATCTACATCATCCTTCTTTTATTTGGGTTGAAATAGGTTGATAATCTATTTAATTAGGTGTTATTTAATAAACCTATTATAGCAAAATATGTTGAGTTGCCCTTTATTTAGTGGAAAATATTCTTGGCATGGAATTTGCAAATACATGAATGAACAAACTAAAAAGTGAGTGGGGGATATTATGAAAAAAGAGAACAAAGTTTGGAAAATGCCACATACTTTTATCATCGTTTTCTTTGTTGTTATTTTAGCAGCTGTTACAACATTTCTTGTGCCAATTGGACAATTTCAAACTGAAGAAATCACGTACACTTCCGATGGTCAAGAGAATACAAAAACTGTCCTTATATCTGATAGCTTTGAGTACGTAAAAGATGAGGAAGGAAATTTAGTCCGTCCTGGTACGAGTTTGTTTGAACCCTATGGTGAAGCAGGCTTTTTAAACTATGTGTTTGAAGGTTTAGTTTCCGGTGATAAATGGGGATCAGCAGTAGGTGTTATTGCTTTCATTCTTATCATTGGTGGAGCATTTGGAATTATCATGCGCACGAAAGCTATTGATGAGGGGCTGCTGAAAGTCATTGACCGAACAAAAGGTCGAGAAGCTTTGATCATTCCAATTATGTTCGTTCTCTTCTCTTTGGGAGGAGCAGTGTTTGGAATGGGAGAAGAAGCAATTGCTTTTGCCATGATTCTTGTACCTCTTATGGTTGTTCTCGGCTATGATGCTATCACTGGTGTCATGATTACTTATGTTGCCACGCAAATCGGGTTTGCCACTTCATGGATGAATCCATTCGGTGTTGCCATTGCCCAGGGAATATCAGGGGTACCTGTTTTATCAGGAACACCTTTCCGAATGATTATGTGGGCTGTTTTCACAACGGTTGGGATCATTTATACATGGAGATATGCATCATCCATTAGAAAAGAGCCAACTCGCTCTGCTTCCTATGATACGGACGATTATTTTCGAAAAGAAGCACAAAAGCAAAACATTTCTTCAAATTTCACGTTAGGTCATGGACTTGTT
The DNA here is from genome assembly GCF_023078335.1 of Metabacillus endolithicus. Classification (GTDB taxonomy): domain Bacteria; phylum Bacillota; class Bacilli; order Bacillales; family Bacillaceae; genus Metabacillus; species Metabacillus endolithicus. Next base: position 2,491,908 of record NZ_CP095550.1, read on the forward strand.
ATCTTAACCATTGTAGCTGGAATCTCTTGGATTATTTGGGGCGTTGTTAAGCATGCTTACTATATTCCTGAAATTGCCTCACAGTTTTTCACAATCGGTTTGGTAGCTGGGATCATCGGAGTTATCTTTAAACTAAATGGTATGACTTTAAACGATATTGCAGAGGGCTTTACTAACGGGGCCAAAGATTTACTGCCTGCAGCCTTAGTTGTTGGAATGGCAAAAGGAATCGTGATTATCCTCGGTGGTGATAGTCCTGATTCACCATCTGTCTTAAACACGATGTTATATGGAGCTGGGCAAGTTATTGGAGATTTTCCAGAAGCATTATCTGCTTGGTTTATGTATGTCTTCCAGTCTATTTTTAATTTCTTCGTTGTGTCTGGATCAGGTCAGGCAGCATTAACAATGCCGCTAATGGCACCTTTAGCAGACATTGCTGGTGTGACGCGACAAGTGGCTGTTTTAGCCTTTCAGTTAGGTGATGGATTAACCAATATCCTTGTTCCAACATCCGCAGCTTTAATGGGTGCTCTTGGTGCAGCTAGAATTGACTGGGGCACATGGGCAAAATTCATCATTAAATTTATGTTATTATTGTTTGTATTATCTAGTATTTTCATCTTTATAGCTGTATTTATCGGCTATTAATTTAGAGCTAAGAAAGGAGCATGTCAGGTGTTAACGCTTATAAGGAACGGAGAGGTATATGCTCCTGATTATTTAGGTAAAAAAGACATTCTTCTCGTTTATGATAAAATTGGATTTATTGAAGACCATATTCCTGTTCCAGCAAATTTTGTAGATATAACAGTAATCGATGCTACAGGGATGAAAGTTGTACCCGGCTTTATTGATTCACATGTTCACATTACCGGCGGTGGTGGCGAAGGAAGTTATAAAACCCGCACTCCTGAACTGCAATTAACAGATGCTACTTTATCAGGCATTACCACCATTATTGGTGTGATTGGCACCGATGGCACAACAAGAACAATGCCTAATTTAATTGCAAAGGCACGTGCTCTTGAAGAAGAAGGCATCACTTGCTATGTGCATACTGGTTCCTACCAGGTTCCTGTTAAAACGCTAACCGGAAAAATTGAAGATGATCTTATCTTAATTGATAAAATCATCGGTGTCGGGGAAATTGCGATTAGTGACCATAGATCTTCACAGCCGACTGTAGAAGAAATGGCAAAGCTCGCATCTGCGGCCCGAATTGGTGGGATGCTTTCTGGAAAAGCAGGAATTGTTAATATTCATGTTGGTGACAGTAAAGATCACCTAGATCTTATTCTAAAGGTCCTTGAAACAACAGACCTTCCAATTCGTCAATTTTATCCAACCCACATCAATCGAAATCCACATCTTTTTGAAGCAGGAATTTCCTATGCGAAAAGAGGTGGCTGGGTTGATTTCACAACAAGTACAATTCCTAAATTTCTTGCTGAAGGTGAAGTTTCCTGTAGTCAGGGCTTAAAAAGAATGTTAGATGAGGATGTACCGATTGAACAAATTACCTTCACCTCTGACGGGCAAGCGAGTCTTCCGGACTTTAATGAGGACGGTGAGATGGTCGGCTTAAAAATTGGCAAGGTAAATACACTTTTTCAAGCTGTAAAAGATGCTGTTCAAATAGAACATATTCCGTTAGAAACCGCCTTAAAAGTCATTACCAGTAATCCTGCTACTATCTTAAAACTGAAGCAAAAAGGCGAACTAAAGACTGGTAGTGATGCAGATATTGTGCTTTTAGATCAGAATCTTTCCATTCAATCTGTCTGGGCTAAAGGGCAACATATGGTATCAGAAGGAAAAGCACTTGTGAAGGGTACCTTCGAATAGTGATTATAGGTAAAGCCTCGATTTTAGAGGCTTTTTTATTTTTCTTCTCACAACGTCCGTAAATCCCTCATATACTGTTGCAGACCATAACCTATGAGGTGTTTTTATGAAGATTAGAAAAGCAACACAAAATGAAACAAATTCCCTTCTTCATATGACAATTAATACAATGAATGAAAGCTCAATGGGGACTGTTAAAAATGATTTTCATACGGGAATGAATATGTTCGTGCCTTTATTAAATAGTGGTGCTTATTATCTTGTTGCAATTGATAAACAGGTGATAGCAGGCTGGGTTCTACTAGGTCCTGATTTTAATCCAATGAATACTCGAAAAACAGGCAGCATTATTGCTCTTTATGTATTTCCACAATATCGAAAAGGCGGACTAGGGAAGCAGCTTATGAATAAAGCAATTGATGAGCTAAAGTCTGAAGGATATCACAAAGCTCAACTAAATGTTTTTACTGGTAATCCCGCAAAATCATTGTATAAAAAGCTAGGCTTCAAAGAGATTTCTTCCATTATGGAGATGGATATTAATTAAAAGGATTTTCCATCTTCATATGGTTTTTTATTTCTAGTATTCGCATACATATAATGTAAACGCTAACATTACTCTTCTTCTCCCTGCATCTGAATATCATGCATTGATATTGTTAATGCTTTATTAACTCAATGTAAAATTTTAGTAACAACCCTCCTTCTTTTTAAAATTCTTGTAGAATAGAAGGGAAAGTCTACTAGGGAGGCAAACTGATGAAGCGCTTTACTAAAGAAGAAAATAGTTGGATTTTTTATGATTGGGCAAGCTCTGCTTATTCTATTATTATCTCTACAGCTGTTTTTCCAATATATTATAAGGCGGCTGCAATGAACGCAGGAGTAAGTGCCGCAAACTCTACTGCTTATTTAGGTTATACAATCTCAATCGCAACATTTATTTTGGCTATGCTTGGACCTATATTAGGAACAATTGCTGACTATCAGGGCTACAAAAAGCGATTTTTTTCCTTCTTCTTTACATTAGGAATGGGATTTACCGCACTACTCGCCTTTATCCCCTCTGAGCAATGGCTTCTTTTGCTAGTTTGCTATACATTGGCTGCCATTGGCTTCTCTGGATCAAACATTTTCTATGATGCCTTTTTGGTAGATGTCACAACAGAGGAACGAATGAATCGTATTTCTGCCCGTGGATTTGGACTTGGTTATATCGGAAGTACCATACCTTTTATTATCAGCATTGCCATTATTGTTTTAGCACAAAGTGAACTTATTCCACTTTCAACAACAGTTGCAAGTAAGATCGCATTTATCATAACCGCAGTTTGGTGGGGACTTTTTGCTATTCCACTATTTAAAAATGTTCACCAGCGTTATTATATTGAGCGTGAACCAAATCCGGTCTTTAACAGCTTTAAACGACTCTCTCAAACTCTAAAAGAAGTTCGAAAACATCGTGCTTTATTTCTATTTTTATTAGCCTATTTTTTCTATATTGATGGAGTTGGAACAATTATTACAATGTCAACTGCCTACGGAACTGACCTAGGTATTAGTTCTACAAGCCTGCTCATTATTCTCTTTGTAACACAAGTTGTGGCTGCTCCATTTGCTATTCTATACGGTAGATTATCTGAACGCTTTACCGGTAAAAAAATGCTCTACGTCGGAATCATCATCTATATGGGTGTATGTATTTATGCATATTTTCTTGATTCAACAATGGATTTTTGGATTCTAGCTATGCTCGTTGCTACTTCTCAAGGTGGTATTCAAGCATTGAGTCGCTCTTATTACGCTAAGCTTATTCCGAAAGAGAAGGCAAATGAATTTTTTGGTTTTTATAACATCTTCGGAAAATTTGCTTCCATTATGGGACCTTTGCTTGTAGGGGTAACGGCTCAAGTAACAGGAAATTCAAGTAGTGGTGTATTTAGTTTAGTTATTCTGTTTATCATTGGTATTCTTATTTTAATAAAAGTGCCAGAACCTAAGGTATAAGTTATTTTCGAGACGATTCTTTCGTCTCTTTTTCTTTTCAGCGTATTTTATCCAATGCTTTTGGCTACCCTTTGGCTATTAATATGAAAAGGGGTGAAAAGGTTGGAGGACTTAATGAAGGACTTACTTATTGTCCTAGGACGTATTGTCACGATTCTACCTTTATTGCTTTTTGTCACCATTTTCATGGGTAAGCGTGCTATTGGGGAACTCCCAATTTTCGATTTTCTCATTATCCTCACTTTAGGTGCTGTTGTTGGTGCAGATATTGCAGATCCAAACATCAAACACCTTCCAACTGCTTTTACAATTGTTGTCATTGGGATATTTCAGAGGCTTGTTGCTAGGTGGAAGATTAAAAATCGAAAGTTTGGAAAGCTCATTACCTTTGAACCTACACTCGTAGTTCAAAATGGGAAATTACTAAAAGAAAATATTAGCAGAATTCATTATTCTATAGATAATGTGCTTCAAATGTTAAGAGAAAAAAATACGTTTGATCTAAATGAGGTAGAATTAGCAATTATTGAAGCAAATGGGGCACTAAGTGTTTTAAAAAAAGATGAAAAACAAACGGTAACAAAAGAAGATATGAAGCTTACTAGCTCTAGCCCTCCATTTCCTTTCCAGTGATGATGGAGGGAAAAATTTATGATAACACACTGCGTTATTTTCAAGTAGACGAAACATGGTTAAAACAGCAATTAGCACACAAGGGTATTATTACTTACGAGAATATCTTTTATATTTCGCTTAACCGAAACCTTGATTTATCTATTTCATTCAATGATGAGAAGAATGAAAAACTCCCTCCCCTGTATCATTAGATAAAAAAAGATGAAAGGGTGGATCATTAATCCAGCCTTTCATCTTTTTCTTTTTACACTCTGTTAGTTTTTCTGTTACGAACGATTTTCTTTACAATTGGATAGATGATAGGATCCACTTTACTAGATTCTTTACGAATTTTTTCATTGTTAACCTCCTATTACTCGTTATATTCCCCGGAAAATAGGAGATTAAACACGCTTTCCTCTCTCTCTATCCTACGTTTGAAACTTCTTTTCCTAGCTGTAATTGATGCATTTTATAATACTTTCCTTTTTGCTCTAGGAGTTCCTCATGACTTCCCCTTTCAACAATTTCACCATGATCTAACACTAAAATTTGATCTGCATTTCGAATCGTTGATAATCGGTGTGCAATGATAAAAGTTGTTCGTCCTTCCTTTACCACATTTAATGCTTGTTGAATCATTGCTTCAGTTTCTGTATCAATATTAGCTGTTGCTTCATCTAGTATTAAAATCGCCGGGTCATATGCTAATGCCCGTGCAAACGAAATAAGCTGTCGTTCTCCCGCTGATAACGTGCTACCCTTTTCTAAAACTGGCTCTTCAAATTGATTAGGTAGCTGTTTAATAAATCTCTCTGCACCTACATCCCTCAAAGCTTTTCTTACCCGTTCTATAGGAATCTCATCATTTCCGAGGCTAACATTTGATTCAATTGTACCCGTAAATAGAAACGGATCTTGTAACACAATGCCCATGTGCTTCCGCAGCTGTTGACGCGGAATTTGGCTTGTATCCATAGAATCTATCGTTATTTTTCCGCGGTTGATATCGTAATATCGAAATAACAGGTTGATAATGGAGCTTTTCCCAGATCCTGTGTGACCAACTAACGCAACTGTCTCTCCTTTTCTGGCTTCAAAGGAGATATGTTTTAATACATCATTTTCACCATCATACGAGAATGATACATTTTCAAATGCAACGTTTCCTTGAAATCTAGGAAGGATCTCTGTGTCCACTACCTCCCCTTTTTCATCAAGTAATTCAAATACACGCTCTGATGCAACACGCGCCTGTTCCAACTGTGCAAGTTGATTTACAATATCCGTTACAGGCTGGAACAATCGATTTAAATAATCTACAAAGGCATACAAAACACCAATTGAGATAATACCGGTTGCTGTTAGTGACTGCCCTCCGAAATACCAGATTAATGCTACAAATGTGGCATTTCTTAGCACATTTACTAAATTATGAGAAGTTAAAGCGTTTAAACTTAGTAATTTATTTTGATACGTGAAGTGCTCTTTATTCAGCACCTCAAATTCAGCAATTGTTTGCTTTTTTCGACGAAATGCCCGAATAATCGTCATACCTTGTATCGACTCATTTACCACTCCATTTATATCACTAACACGAGTACGGATTAAATGATTATAGTTAGAAGCTACTTTTCGATAAAGCACCGTCCAGATAAACAAAATCGGTACAACAAGCAATGTAATCAGTGCCAGCTTGACGTCTAAGAAGAACAAAGCAATTAAAATTCCTGTCATATAAATACCACTTGTGAAAAAGCTCGCTAACACTTTTACATATAATTCCCTTATCGCCTCTGTGTCGTTTGTTACACGTGAAACAATTTTCCCGGCGGGACGATTGTCGAAATATGAAAGTGGTACTCTTTGAATATGCTCAAATACATCTGTTCTCATTTTCTGGATAATACGGTTGGCTGCCTTTTGTAACAGCAAGGACTTTCCATATTGAAAGAAAGCTGCAACCAAGAGCAAGCCTACATAAATGCTTAGAAGAAAAATAATCGGTTTTATTTCAGGCTGATAAAATGCTAACAGTTCTTCTCGCGTTAGTTTATTTACAGGATAGTTAGCAGTTTCATTCCCTTTACTAATTGTTAATATTTGGTTATTTACAGACCTCTTACCATCAAATGTTAAATGCTCATTTGTTACATAGAAGGAGCGCCCAACTTGCACAACCTGTATTTGATCTTCACCAACTATCCGGTCTGAAGTTATATCTGTATTCTTTTTATAATTCTTACCTTTATAGGTGACGGATTGTTCATCTTCCTCTAAAACCTCTACCCACGGCTTTTCAACCCCCATCATATGGTGATCGATCATTCTTTTTGCTATAAACGGACCAGTTAACTCTGCTGCTACAGCAAAGGTTAGCATAGCAAGCGCAATAAAGATTGTTCGTTTATAGTGAAGTGCATATTGAACTAGGCGTCTTCCTGTTGAGGGATTCTTCATTTAGCTCACCTCCCCATATGAATCTGCTTGTTGACGATCAAATTGTTCTTTGTACCATTTTCCAAGCTGAATTAGCTGTTCATGTGTTCCTTCTTCAATTATTTTTCCTTCGTCCATCACGATAATCCAATCTGCATGCTGGACAGCCGATAAACGATGTGCAGTAATGAATGTGGTTTTTCCAGCTCGTTCATGACGAATGTTTTCAATAATCTTTGCTTCTGTTTTTCCATCAACCGCCGACATGGAATCATCTAATAAAAGAATTTCAGGATCCTTAATTAGTGCCCGTGCAATTGAGATGCGCTGCTTTTGCCCACCTGAAAGGGCAACACCTTTCTCTCCTACAAGAGTGTCTAGGCCTTTCGGAAGAATAGACAAATCAAAGGCTGCTGAATTCAATGCGGACTTAATTTCATCTTCATTAACATTTTCTTTTCCAAACTTAAGATTTTCTCGAATTGTTCTAGAAAATAAAATTTGTTCCTGTGGCACATAGCCAACCCATGAGTGAATGTCATCAATTAGAATCTCTTCAATTGGTTGATTTGAAACGAGAAGTTTCCCTTCACCTAATGGATACTCTCTTAGCAGCTGCTTGAGTAATGTTGTTTTGCCAGAACCTGTTTTTCCAACAACACCGATTGTCGCTCCTCTTTTCACCTGCAAAGAGATATTTTTTAAATTATCTGTTGTTGAGGTTGGATAACGGAAAGTTACATTAGAAAACTCAATATTTTCTGGTATGCTAATGTGTTTAGGATTTTTCACATCCTTAACGTCTTCTTCATAGGCTAGAGTCTCATTTACCCGGTCTAATGAAGCGTTTCCGCGTTGGAGAATATTGATTAGTTCTCCAACAGCAAACATCGGCCAAATTAGCATTCCAAGGTAAATGTTAAAGCTAACTAATTCTCCTAGGGTAATCAACTGGTTGAACACAAGATATGCACCATAGCCCAAGCCAATCACATAGCTTAAGCCAACAAGGATTTTAATGGTTGGTTCAAACAGTGCATCGACCTTTGCGACAGCGATATTTTTCTCATAAACATCTTCTGTCATTTCTTTGAACCGCTCTTCATCCTCTTTTTCTTGTACATATGCGCGAATAACCCGCACTCCTGCTATTGATTCAAGTACATTGTCATTCAAGTTCCCAAAAGCATCCTGGGCAACAGTAAAACGTTCGTGAATGAGCTTCCCAAAGTAGTTAATAGCGATAGCCATTAACGGAAGTGGGATAAGTGCAGCTAGAGTAAGCTTCCAGCTAATTGTGAATCCCATGACAAAAACAATAATAATCATAAACACAGTTGAATCAACCAAGGTTAAAATACCAAACCCGGCTGTTAACGAAATAGCTTTTAAGTCATTTGTTGCTCGCGCCATTAAATCACCAGTACGGTTTTTTTCAAAAAATCTAGGTGTCATCGCAAGCAAGTGTTTCATAAAACGATATCTTAAAATCCGTTCAATTAAATGCGCTCCTCCAAACAATTGATACATCCATACATAAGTTATCGCGTAGCTGACAATGATGAGCGCAATAAAGAAAAACAGAAGCTCACGTAACCGTTCAGCAGTCATCTGACCAAACTGAATATCATCAATGGCTATTCCAATTATCTTTGGTGGAATAACATCTAAAATACTAACAAAGATCAGTAGTGAAATGGCTACTGTGTACCGTTTCCAATATTCTTTAAAAAACCAGCTTAATTTTCCTAGTACTGAGAACATTCATATCCCTCCTTTGATTTCAAATGAAATGTCTTCAGTTAGCCACCTTTCATCCAATCTAAATAAATACGAACCACCTTTTGTTTTAACATGCTCAAAACTCCTTTCATTTGTAAAAAAATATCTATATAAACGGGCAGATACGATACCCGGAATAAACAGAAAAAGGCATTATGCATGTGTAAAGTGCATAATGCCCGAAAAAAGACAATATAAAAACGCACGTCACAATAGTGATGACCTGCGCAGAAAAATAAGTTAAGTGTTAGATCATTTTAAAGAAAGTTATGGCGGGTCACCTTACAATATGAAATTTTGCTATAGTATCGCACTCTTACAATTTCCATTTTGTAACCCTCCAATTTTTGTAAATTAATTCTTTTTTATTGTATGTTTTTTCAATTCGTACTGTCAACGTTTTTCTGAAATTATTTTCCTGTTCAGTTATATGCTTTTTCATTATACAATTATGACTAATTTCTAACTTTAATCCATGAAAAGCACTGTGCACACCTTGTAAGAAGGTTGCCCAACCCCGGGCAACCTTAAGTAGACAGCTAACAGAAAAGCTTGATTATTTATTCATACTTGCTAAAAAGTCACCTAATAGATCACTTAAGTCATCTACTGGTTCATCTTCCTTCGATTCATCCTCTATCGTAGCAGCCACTTCATTTTCTGTAGGGAAGATATCAAAATCAGCAATATCATCTTCAAGTGCATTTACTACTACACTCTCTTCTTCATTCTCAACCTGATTAACAGGGAAATCTTCCACCTCTACATCCATCGGACTATTTTCAACTTCCTGTAAATACAGAGCTTCATCTATATCCAGGGAATTACTAGTTAATGAAGCTAATATAGATGTTGCTCTGACTGGATCAGATAATAGTTGATAAACAATACTTCCCATTAGTGCCTCTGAATGAGAGTGTTTTAGCCAATTTCGTTGATCTTTTGATAGTTGTTTTGGCAAAGGAAGTGTAATCATTTCTTTCTCTTTTTTTAATGAGCTGCCCACTCCTTCTAATACAAAATCAGCAATTGTACTAGAAAAGTTTCTTTTCTCCGTTTGTTTTAGTTTCTCCAATTGTCTTACTAAATGATCAGGGGTATCAGAGGGAAGGCGAAAGGTAATAGCCTGTCCCCTTTTTATGGTTGGTGTGCCCTTTTTATTCATATAACCACCCAATTTTAATTAGACTGTTTGCTTCTCATTCTTTTTCGGAGGCTCGCTGGTTTTTCTGACAAAATCGGAAACTAGTTTATAATAAGCATTTGCCATCATCCAAATACTTTCGTTTTCATCTTCAAAAAACTCAATATTATAGCCATCTAAACTATTATTTAACATCTTAATATAGTCTTTTAGAACAATGGCTCCTCCACCAACAAAATAGCAGATTTCTGTTTGTGAATTTTTTTGCCATACGTTTCGTAGATGACGGTATTGTTTCTTAGCAAGCTCAAGAAGAATGCGGTCCGTAATATCATGTACGTTTGTCCGACTACCTTTTACCATGATGTGGTGACGATCATTCTTACGTGTAATAATATCAACCACATCTCGACGGCTGTCGAGCTCAACACCATGCTTTTTGCGGATTTCTTCTCTGATTGCTTCTAATGACTCTGATACGCCAAGATTAAAGCCTGTGCTTTGTCATCATCAACATTACGATTTTTAATCACAGCAATATCTGTTGATAATCCGCCAATATCTTGAATTAAAATTTGCTTATCAATTAAATCACGATTGATAATTTTTAAATCTTTGTCCATAACTAGATTAATAAATGCAGCAAATCCTTCTGGATATACCTTCACTTCGTCAAACTTAATATTTACTTTTAAACCTTGATATTTAGGAGTTACTAAAAATTCAACTTGATGAACAGATCCGAGGAGCTGTGAGCGATAGCCAACATCTTTACCTTCCTTTACTTCACGAAGGGGCAAACCTGTTCCTAACGTATAATTTGCATCAATAACATTATTGGTTTTTTTGAAAATAGGAGAGTTTTCTTCTCGAACAGCATCTAGTGCCAGGGAAGTAAAAAGCATTACAAGTGTCTGATCTTCTTCTGATTTTGTGCTACCTGGATCCAATTCACTTGGGTTATCACTTTTTGTTGCGAGGTTACCAACTCGATAGATTGCATTGTTTTCCTTTAAGGCAGGGGAGTGAACTCTTACATGAATCCCATCTAATGGATCTTTATCATTTAATTCTTCTATACCAATAACCGGTCGGTCCTCAGTGTCTCTTGCAATAACATTAGGGATATATAATTCGTAATCTACTTTTCCAAAAAGCGCCTTCACGCAATCATTTCCAACATCAACTGCTGTAATTCTAGTTTTACTCATCTAACCATCCCTCTCTATTTTTAATTCATGAGTTACTAAATCAGTGAATCTAGTAACTCAAGGGTAAAGGGTAATGGAGAGAAGCGTCAATATTACTTTCGTTGTGTTCAATTTGAATACATGTATACAAATTTGTCTACATTTGTAACAATATTGTATACACACCTATATGACGCGATGTATACGCATTTGTATACATGTACACATCATTGTAAACAACATGTACACAATTTGTATACATGTATACAGTGACCTATACTGTGGAATTATGGTGTTTTTCGACAGTATCTTCTAACCCTTTTGACCTAGTTGAACTTTTGTTTCTACATCAGTTTTTATAGAAAAATGTAGGTTATTGGAGAAATATTTTTTAATTTTTAATAGAATTTTCCCTAATTTGATAGATTTAAGAGAAATAACTTAACAGCAAATAAGATCAAGCTTATGCTTGATCCCTATCTTAACCTTCTTAATACGATTTTTTCGAATATCGTCCACGGCACCAGCATTTTAAATAGAAGTGTTATCTTAACCCCTCTTCCGATTGCATAACGCAAGGTTGTTTTCTTCTTAAGCGCAATGGCTGTGATTAGCCTCGCTACAACCTTTGGGTCTTCAAACTTACTTGATCCACTTTCAATATGATCTTCAAGCTTACGCATCATTTCATAATAAGGTGACTCTTTCTTGAGAGAGTTCTCTGTTACCTTTTTTCCCGACGTCCATATATTTGTTTGGAATGAGCCTGGCTCTACTAATATTACGTCTATACCAAAGGACTTTACTTCCAATCGGAGAGATTCACTCCACCCTTCTAACGCATACTTTGAAGAAACGTACGGTGATAAGCCTGGAAAACCAACTCTACCACTAATGCTGCTAACATTAATTATTTTTCCTTTGGACGTCTTCCTCATTATTGGAAGTACAGCTTGTGTGACAGCTATTGCACCAAAAACATTTGTTTCAAACTGACTTCGATACTCATCAATTGGAATTTCCTCTACAAAGCCAGCTCCTGCAAATCCTGCGTTATTAACCAATACATCTACTTGCCCTACCCTTTCCACTAATTCCTTAAAAAGACTAACTGATTCTGCTGATGTCACATCTAATTCATGAATTGTTATATTACCCGTTATTCCAGAGCTTTTAGCCTCACTTAGAAGATTTGTGCTCCTTTTTTATCACGCATTGTTGAAATAACTTCAAATCCATTTTCCGCTAACTCTAATGCTGTTAGCATTCCAAACCCGCTTGAAGCTCCTGTAACAACAGCTATTTTCTTTATCATACATACTCCCCTGCCTCTTTTATGTATCTTCTATTTCCATTATATCTATAATTATATTTCTTCATTATGCATAATAAGAAGAAGTCCTACGTAGGTTCGCAGGACTTCTTCCTAAAAAAGCAGCCTATTTAATTTATCATTCTTTTAACCAATTCACGATTACGATCTTTAAATACTTCATTATGAGAAGATACCATTCCTACTTTTGTAGCATCAGGCTGAATATATTGCTTTGCTTTGTTAACAGCATTTGCAGCATCTTGAAAGGCACCTGCGATTAAGTGAAGCTTTCCATCATGAGCCAAAATATCACCAGCCGCATAAATTCCTTCTATTGAAGATTCACTAGTTGCATTACCTGATATATAAAATTGATCTTTTAATGAAACTTGCACATCACTATTTTGAAGCAGTGATGAATCTCGTTCATATCCATGATTGATTACCACTTCGTCGATCGGGAGATACGTCACTTCTCCTGTTTGATGATTTGTTAGTTCAACGCTTTCAATTTCTTCATGATTAGCACCGGCAACTAATTTCGTTATCGAAGTGTTGAAATAGCATTCAGCTTTACTCTTCATTAGTTGACTAATCTGTGCTTCATGGCCGTTTAACTCCCCTTTTCGGTAAGTTACGATTACTTTTTCAGCTATTGGCTCTAATTCGTTTGCCCAGTCAATTGCTGAGTTACCTCCACCAGATATAATGACTGTTTTATTTTTAAAACGTTTTAAGGATTTTACTGTGTAATGTAAGTTAGATACCTCGAATTTTTCAGCACCTTCAATTTCAAGCTTTTGAGGATTTAGTATTCCACCGCCAACAGCAACAATCACTGTTTTGGAATAATGCTTTTCCCCTGAAGATGTATGTAAAATAAAGATTCCTTCTTCATTACGTGAGATGGACTCCACTTTTTCATTTAATACAACTGTTGGGTCAAAGGTTAGGCCTTGCTGGACAAGCTGTTGAATTAACTTTTCTCCAAGAATTGGGGTTTGTCCCCCAACGTCCCAAATCATCTTTTCCGGATAAACATGAATTTTCCCGCCTAAATGTGGCTGAAATTCAATAATTTTTGTCTTCATTTCTCTTAATCCACTATAAAAGGCTGAGTAAAGTCCTGCAGGTCCTCCCCCAATAACAGTTACATCAAACAGTTCCTGTGAGTCCATTCTATTCACTCCTTAGCTTGAATTTCCATTAATGATTATCATTCTCATTTAACTATACTATGAATCGTTATTTTTTACAATATAGTTTAGAGTATTGACATTAGAACATATGAATTATAGAATCTAACTAAATTGAGAATCATTTTCATTTATAAGTTGGAAATGAATAAATGGAGGGTTAATAATGGCTCGCCTATATACAAATAACTTAGAAATTGGTTATGGTGAACGACTGATTGTTAAAGACTTAAGTGTAGAAATTCCAGATAAAAAAATAACAACAATTATAGGTTCAAACGGTTGTGGAAAATCCACTTTATTAAAAGCCATTACAAGAATCATTCCTCACCAATCTGGAACTGTCATATTAGATGGAGAAGATATTTCCAAGGAAAACACCAAGATTCTTGCAAAGAAGATGGCAATTCTCCCCCAAACACCTGAAAGTGCGAGCGGTTTAACAGTTGGTGAACTTGTTTCTTATGGACGCTTTCCTTATCAAAAAGGTTTTGGACGCTTAACAAAGAAAGATTATGAAGTCATTGATTGGGCACTTGATGTGACAGGAACGATTGACTTTAAGTTCCGACCAGTTGATGCGCTATCAGGTGGACAACGTCAGCGTGTGTGGATCGCTATGGCCCTTGCTCAGGAAACAGACATCATCTTTTTAGATGAACCAACTACATATTTAGATATGGCTCACCAATTGGAAGTATTAGAGCTTCTTCAAAAGTTAAATAAAGAGCAAGAACGCACCATTGTTATGGTTTTGCATGACTTAAACCAAGCTGCACGCTTTGCTGACTATATCATCGCATTAAAGGACGGTCAGGTCATTAAAGCCGGTGATTGTGAGGAAGTTATCACACATGATGTGTTAAGGGATGTTTTTAACATTGATGCTGAAATTGGCAAAGATCCACGTACAGATAAACCGATGTGTATAACTTATAATTTATTAAAAAAGAATTCTTCTGCTATTCACTCTACTGCTGTTATTTGATAATTGATATCCAATAGCACAAAATGTAAAATGAGATAGAAATTGCCGCTTAGTTAGTTGGCAAATATTATACAGAAAAGTCATTGAAATGGAGAGAAACAGATGATTCAACGTACTGTACTTATTAAATTTGAAGAAACAACAACACAAGATCAATATCAAGAAATGGTTAGTCGTTTTACAGCATTAAAGAACGTATTAACTGGCATTGTTGAAATTCATGCAGGTCTTAACCTTGCTGAGAAAAGCAAAGAATATCAAATTGTTTTAATGGTTCGTTTTGAGGATCAAGCAGCCCTTGATGCTTATGCAGCTAACGAGGATCATCAAGCTGTTGCAGCATTCATTCGTGATTCTGGTAGAATTGACAGCATCGGTGTAGATATTGAAATTTAATTAAACAGAGAAAAGACATTGCAAGGAATTGTAGTGTCTTTTTATTTTTAATTTATCTTCCCTCCTCCCCTCCTTAAAATATTACCTTCAACATTTTTTCATAAACCCTAACACATTTGCTAAGCATATTTATGTACAAACGAAGATCGTTTTCTTAATATAACAAGTACACGAAAACAAGGAGGAAGATACAATTGAGTAACAGCTTTTTATCTACATATACATTACCTAATGGAATAGAATTAAAAAACCGTCTCATCATGGCTCCAATGACAAACTTCTCTTCTCATTCAGATGGAACTGTAACTGAAGAAGAAGTAAATTACTATGCACGCCGTTCTAATGGAGTAAGCATGGTCATTACCGCTTGTGCCTACGTTACGCCTAATGGCAAAGGATTTCATGGTGAATTTGGTGCAGATAAAGATGAGATGATCCCAAGCTTAGAAAAGCTGGCAACAAGAATTAAAGAGCAAGGTGCTAAAGCTGTTTTGCAAATTTTTCATGGCGGAAGAATGTGTCCTCCTGAATTAGTACCTAACGGTGAACTTGTTAGTGCAAGTGATATTCCTGCTGAAAACGGTGGGGTATCAACTGAAGAACCTGACAAGAAACCAAGAGCCTTAACGGAAGCAGAGGTTGAGGATATCATTCAAGCCTTTGGCGAAGCAACACGTCGTGCGATTGAAGCAGGATTCGATGGAGTAGAAATTCATGGGGCTAATGGTTACTTAATTCAACAGTTTTTCTCTCCACACTCTAATAGACGTGAAGATCGATTTGGTGGCAGCCTTGAAAAACGAATGACTTTTCCTTTAGAAGTGGTTGATACAGTGAAAAAGGTTGTTCAAGAACATGCTAAAGAACCTTTTATTGTTGGCTACCGTTTTTCACCGGAAGAACCCGAAACACCAGGTATCACAATGGATGAAACTCTAGCTCTTGTAGATGCTTTATCAAATAAGGGTCTTGATTATTTACATGTATCATTATTTGATTTCTTCTCAACTCCTAGAAGAGGTGTGGAAGACCTAACGAAGACTAGGATCTCTTATCTTCAGGAAACGATTAATGATCGAGTTCCGTTAATTGGTGTAGGATCTATCTACACAGCTGAAGATGCCCGTAAAGCCTTTGAAACAGGAGTACCTCTCCTTGCCTTAGGTCGAGAGCTAATCATTGATCCTGATTGGGTTCAAAAGGTAACAGACGGAAAAGAGGACGAAATTGTTACAGAAATTAATAAAGATAAACAAGAAGAACTCGTTATTCCTGACCCGCTATGGAATGCGATTATTAATACACCAGGTTGGTTTCCCGGTGTTTAATACTTATTAGATAAAATCACTCACGAATTCTATGTTCGTGAGTGATTTTATAACTCCTTAGCTCCTGTCACAATATATGTGTACCCCCTCACTCATTACGGTATATTTTCCCAATAGGTTATTTTATAATAGTAATAAAAAGCATCTTTTGAAAGAGGAAAATACGATGAGCACAGAAAAAAACCTCCTTTATTGGCATGGTTTGTTTTAATAGGTGGAGCATTATTCCTCATCAATGCCCTTCCTGGTTTCATTTTTTTATTTTTAATGAAATTTAAGCAATCAGGTTTCTTTCATTTTTTTTCACTCTTTTATCTTATCATTGCCCTTGTGATCATTCTTGGTGCAATTTGGGCGATGAAGCGTTCTTTTGATAAGATTAAAAATTTTCATGTTTTGAAAAAGGAAACGAACATGCAAGATTCCCTACTAACTACCAGTACACCTTCAGAAAAAATATCAACAACAATCTGGCCATGGCTTGTTTTAATTCCTGGTGGATTGCTACTCGTTAGTACAGGTCCTGGTATAATCATGTTACCAATTATGCCTTTATTCTTAGCCGCAATGTCAACCGATTCAGGAGTCACTCCTGGTTACGTACCTTTGCTCATCATCGTAATCGGATATGGACTGATGCTTGGCTATATCACTTTAGTTGTTCTAGCTATTAAAAAACTAAGGAAAAAAGAGAAATTAAACTAGTAGTGTGGTGAAAATTTTGTTTAAACTTTTAGTTATTGAAGATGATATGACCCTGTTTAACGAAGTAAAAGACCGATTAGCCGGCTGGTCTTATGAGGTGCATGGGATTACTGATTTTAGCAAGGTCATGGAGGAGTTCATTTCTATTAATCCAGAACTCGTCATCATTGATATACAACTTCCTAAATTTGATGGATTTCATTGGTGCCGAATGATTAGATCACTATCGAATGTTCCAATTATTTTTCTCTCTTCAAGAGATCACCCCACTGATATGGTGATGTCTATGCAGCTTGGTGCTGATGACTTTATTCAAAAGCCCTTTCACTTTGATGTTCTCATTGCTAAAATTCAAGCGATCCTTCGCAGAGTTTATGATTATAGCATTGAACAGCTAACAGTGAAAACATGGTGCAATGCCACAGTAGATTTAGAAAGAAATACTGTGGTCAATGATATTGGTTCTATTGAACTAACAAAAAATGAAATGTTTATTTTAAAAATATTAATTCAACATAAAAACAAGATTGTTAGCCGGGAGAACATTATCAATCAGCTATGGGATGATAAGCGTTTTGTTAGTGATAATACATTAACTGTTAATGTGAATCGCTTGCGGAAACGGTTGGATGAGATTTCATTAGGAAGTTTTATTGAAACCAAAGTCGGACAAGGCTATATGGCCGTAGAAGAGGTATAAATATGGTAAAAACATATCTTCTGGAGCGACGAAGCTGGATTGTCTTTTTCATTTTCCAAAACCTGCTTCTCCTTTTTATTGCCTATATTGATCCAAAAATTTCGCTACCATCTATAGCGTATGTAACCTTCTTAATGACCCTTATTTTACTCCTATTCCTTGCTTTTCGTTATCAAAAAGAAACAAAGTTTTATAAAGCTTTACAGGAACGGGAAAAAGATTTTGATTTAACGCGCTTAATAAAGCCTGACAGTCCGTTTGAGCAGATGATAGAAAGTAGTTTTATTGAGCAAATAGACTACTTAAAAACGATAGCCTCAAAAAATCAAGTCATGTTAGAGCAGGAAAAAGATGATTTATTATCATGGATTCATGAAGTGAAAACCCCCCTAACAGCCATGCATTTAATGGTTGAAAAAATAGAAGATAATGCACTGAAATCCCAAATAACCTATGAGTGGCTTAGAATTCACTTACTTCTTGATCAGCAGCTTCATCAAAAACGATTGCTTTTTATTGAGAATGATTTGCTAATAGAAAGAACAGACTTAGAAGCTTTGTTGTTTCAGGAACTAAAAACCTTACAATCATGGTGTATTCAAAAAGGAATTGGTTTTGATATCGATCTTCAAAAAACAGAAGTATTAAGCGATTCAAAATGGCTTGCTTTCATTGTAAGACAGCTTTTAACAAATGCTGTTAAATATAGTGATCACTCTGATATTTATATGAAAAGCTATCAACAAGATGAACATACATACTTACAAATACAAGACTTCGGTCGAGGAATAGATGAAAAAGATCTCCCTCGAATATTCGATAAAGGCTTTACCTCTACAACCAATCATGATGACCAATCAGCCACAGGAATGGGATTGTATCTCGCAAAAAAAGTAGCTAAATCCTTGTTAATTGAGATTGTCATTCAATCTGAGGTGGGCGTAGGAACAACCATTATACTTACCTTTCCAAAAAGAAATGACTTTGTGAAGGTAATGAGCATGTGACAACATTGTCACATGCTTTTCTATTTTGTTAGATCAATCGAGGGAAAAGCTGATTTCCCTTTTTTATAATGAAGTTAGATGAAAGCTAAAGATCATTTCGTAATGAAAGGGAGTTTTTCCATAATGAATATTTTAGAAGCAACGAAAATCCATAAAAGCTTTGGCAATAAGTTTAATAAACAAGAAGTTTTAAAGGGAATAGATATCACGATTAAACAAGGTGAGTTTGTTAGTATTATGGGGGCATCCGGTTCAGGAAAAACCACGCTACTGAATGTCCTTTCCTCTATTGACCGTGTCAGCAGTGGTTCTATTATGATCCAAGGCAATGAAATGACGAAGCTTAAAGATAAACAACTTGCACAATTTCGAAAAAATCATTTGGGCTTTATTTTTCAAGATTATAATCTGTTAGATACTCTTACTGTGAAAGAAAACATCCTTCTTCCATTATCGATCACAAAAACACCTAAAAAAGAAGCTGATCAAAAGTTTCAAGACTTGGCTACTGCCTTAGGCATTTATGAACTAAAAGATAAATATCCAAATGAAATATCCGGTGGGCAAAAACAACGAACATCTGCAGCAAGGGCGTTTATTCACCAACCGAGTATTATTTTTGCAGATGAGCCTACAGGAGCTCTTGATTCAAAATCCGCTTCAGATTTATTGCATAAATTAAGTGAATTAAATCAAAACCGTCAGTCTACCATTTTGATGGTTACACATGATCCAACTGCGGCGAGCTTCTGTAATCGAGTGATTTTTATAAAGGATGGACAAATTTATACTCAATTAAATAAAGGTGCGCAAGATCGACAACGTTTCTTCCAGGATATTATCAAAACTCAAGGTGTATTAGGTGGTGTAAAATATGACCACTAATCAGCTTATATTTAGAAGCTTAAAGAAAAATCTTAAGAATTATTATCTCTATGCGTTTGCTTTAATTTTTAGTGTTGCTCTTTATTTTGCATTCGTTACCTTGCAATATGATCCCTCTATGGATGAAGCAAAGGGTACAGTAAAAGGAGCAGCAGCTGTTAAAACAGCATCCATTTTACTTGTAGCGATTGTGAGTATTTTCCTTTTATATGCAAACAACATTTTTATCAAAAGACGTAGTAAAGAAATAGGATTATTTCAATTGATTGGGATGACAAAAGCTGAAATCTTTCGGATTTTAAGTACAGAAAATCTTATTCTTTACTTCGGCTCTTTATCTATAGGCATCTTTATCGGCTTTTCTTTTTCAAAGCTTATTACCATGATTTTATATAAAACAACAGCGGTTGATGAGATTGCTACCTTGCATTTTTCTTGGCAAGCTCTTGTCCAAACGATTTTGATATTTGTGGCAATCTATCTGCTAATTATCGGAATGAACTCCTTATTTATTAAGAAGCAAAGCATTCTCTCTCTTTTTCGAGTAACTTCTACAACAGAAGGAAAAGTGAAGAAACTATCAGTTATAGAAACCATAATTGGGGTTTTAGGATTAGCTCTTATTATACTAGGCTATTATGTGTCTTCTAAATTATTTGGTGGGGATTTTACAACGATTAATGAGTTATTTTTTGCGATGACCTTTATTTTAACCTCCGTAATTATTGGAACCTACCTTTTTTATAAGAGCTCAGTACGCTTTATTGCAAATATTATTAGAAGAAAAAAAGGTGGCTATTTAAATATTAACGAGGTTTTATCTCTTTCTTCTATTATGTTTCGGATGAAATCTAATGCTCTTTTACTTACCATTATTACAACTGTTTCAGCTCTAGCAATTGGCTTGCTATCTCTCAGTTATATTTCTTATTATTCGGCTGAAAAGCAAGCACAAAATAGTGTTCCTGATGACTTTGCTATAACAAATGTTGAAGATGCAGATACGTTTAAAGTTGAATTAGAGGCTGCTAATATAGCATATAAGGAAAGAAAAATGGAGGTTCTCCAAGTCAATACGAACCTATCGAATATTTTAGATGCTAAATTAGAAGGGTTAAATTACCATCCAAGCGCTATGCCAATGCCTGTTATTAGTGAGAAGGAACTTAAGGATATTGATGTTGCAGCAGATGAAACTCTTTTCACTGGATATAATGATTTTCTGCAAAAGTTTATGAAAATGAAAAACTCCGGTCAAATTGAACTGAAGGGAAAAAATGAGGTCATTTCACAAAAGCTTATAGGAATAGAAAGACATTATCCTATTTCATGGTATTTTACCAGTGGTGGAATACCTACCGCAATTGTTGACGAATCTACATTTGAGCGTTTAAAACAGGATCTTGAACAGGAAATACAAAGAGAATCTTCTATTTATATCGGGTTAAATATTAATGATGAGGATAATATACAAAAAGCTAATGACCTTTTTCAAAAGCTGGGGTTTGACCAGAACGAAGGACATGATTCACAACTAGCTATGGCAAACGGTCAAAAGAGGACAATGGGGTTAGCAATGTTTATCGTCGGATTTTTAGGATTAACCTTTCTGATTACGTCAGGATGTATTCTTTACTTCAAACAAATGGATGAAGGTGAAGATGAGAAACCAAATTATACGATCTTAAGAAAGCTTGGATATACTCAAGGAGATCTACTTAATGGAATTAGAATGAAACAAATTTATAACTTCGGTATCCCACTGTTTGTTGGTTTACTTCATAGTTATTTTGCTGTTCAATCTGGATGGTTTTTATTTGGAACTGAGGTATGGACACCGATGATTATGGTAATGGTTGTTTATACTGCGTTATATTCAATATTTGGTATTTTGTCTGTTTTACATTATAAAAAAGTGATAAAAGAAGCTTTATAGTACGATGGCCCCTTACTTTTCAGCAAGGGGCTGTTTTACACATTAAAGAATACACTCATCTTCAACAATCTCAATAAGCTGCTTTAGCTGCTCAACACTACTATCCAAAGAAAGTGAATAATATCTAGTTGTACCCTTCTGTTCAATTTCAACTAATTGGTTATCTCGCATAATTTTTAAATGATGAGAAATAGCTGGTCGAGAAAGATTAGAATGCTCTGCAATTTCATTTACACTAAGTGGCTCTTTCTCTGCAAGCAATAAAATAATGTCTTGTCTTGCCGGGTCACTTAATGCATGAAATAGTGGAATACATGCTCTAAATACCTCGATTGCTTGTTGCCCCATAAAAAACCCTCATTTCTTATTTTTCCCCAGCTACGTATTTTGCAATTTTAGCTGCTAAGCTGCGTGGGAGAAACTTTGCACTTATGGCACCTAATTTATTTACACTACCTGTTATAATGACACGTTTTCCATTCATTAATCCATTATAACCTTCTTTTGCCACAACATCTGATAACATGGCTTTACTGAACATTTTTGTTTTCTCAACACTTGCAACAGATCCAAAGTTTGTTTTCGTTGCACCAGGACAAAGCGTTGTAACAGTCACGGAATAATTCGATAATTCCTCAACAAGTGCTTCAGAAAATGACAAAACATAAGCCTTTGTTGCATAATAAACAGCCATAAATGGCCCAGGCTGAAAAGCTGCTGTGCTTGCTACATTCAAAATTCTCCCGCTGTTTCTTTCTTTCATTTCCGGTAAGAAATAATGAGTTAATTCTGTTAAAGCTGTGATATTTAATTGAATCATCTCAACTTGTTTTTGTAGATCTAGCTGATCAAATTCACCCATTAAACCAAATCCTGCATTGTTCACTAGTACATCAATATGAATGTCCTTTGCTTTCATTTCCTCATATACTTCTTTAGCTGCACCACTTTTGCTTAAATCTTTCGTCAACACTACTACATCGAGATGACTATATGTTTGTTGTATCGCAGACATTTTCTCCGTGTTCCTTGCTACAAGGACAAGATTATAACCATCATCAGCAAAAAGCTTAACAAATTCATACCCCAAGCCACTAGTTGCCCCTGTAATTAATACTGTTTTATTCATGATGTTTCCTCCCTATGTCAATATGTTTAAATGTTTAAACATATAATAATATAATGTTTCAATAATAACAAATGGTAATTTAAGTATGTACCGTTTTCTAATTAGGTATATAGGTAATTAAAATAATTTCATATTGTTTGTTTAATTAATAAACAAAGTTTGCTATAATTAATACAAACGCTTACAAATTACTAGTAGATAAGGAGATTAAGATGAGTAAACAACCAAAACCTAACCAACCAATCGTGGAACATATTTATACGGCAGATCCTTCTGCACATGTATTTGAAGGCAAAATTTATATCTATCCTTCACATGACTTGGATCATAATGAACCTTCAAATGACAATGGTGATCAGTACAAAATGGAAGATTACCATGTATTATCAATGGATAATTTTGAATCTCCTTGTATTGATCATGGACAGGTTCTTCATGTAAAAGATATTCCGTGGGCAAAGAAACAATTATGGGCGCCAGATGCAGCGTTCAAAAACAACACCTATTATTTATTTTTCCCGGCAAGAGATCATGATGATATTTTTAGAATTGGTGTTGCAACAAGTACAAATCCTGCTGGTCCTTTTACTCCACAAGAGAGTTATATACCAGGAAGCTTTAGTATCGATCCAGCGGTACTAGTAGATAATGACAACAGATCATATGTGTACTTCGGTGGTCTATGGGGAGGACAGCTAGAAAAGTGGCAAACTGGAACATTTAACCCAGATGGTGAAGGTCCTGCAGCATCAGAACCAGCATTAGGGCCGATGGTAGCTGAGCTAGAGGATGATATGCTTACATTCAAATCTGAACCACAAGAAATCTCAATTGTTGATGAAGATGGTAATCCAATCCTAGCTGGTGATGAAGAGAGACGATTCTTCGAAGGAGCTTGGGTACACAAATATAATGATGAGTATTATCTTTCCTATTCAACGGGAACAACTCACTGCATCGTGTATGCAACCAGCAAAAATCCACAAGGTCCATTCACGTATAAGGGGAAAATTCTTACTCCAGTAACAGGCTGGACCACTCATCATTCAATTGTTCAATTTGAAGATAAATGGTACCTATTTTATCATGATTGCTCTTTATCAGACGGAGTCGATCATAAACGCAGTGTGAAGTATGCTGAAATACACTACAATGAAGACGGTACTATTCAGACGATAGATCCTTATAAGTAAGAAATTTAAGAACACTACAATGTGGTTATTGTAGTGTTCTTTTACTTTTTTTAAAACCTTCACTAATTTTGGATATAGTTGGGGAAGAATAAGATTATAACAAAATAATATAAAGGGTACGATCAAAATGAGTCAAAAACCTCCTACTCTTGCTACAATTCACACACTGGGCACAACATTTATTCAACAGCATAATCCGATCATGATTGCTTGGTGGTCGGCAGTATTCCCAGGATTTGGACATTACTTACTTAACCAATATGTTAGAGCTACTCTTTTAACCTTAAGCGAAGTTTTTATAAATACATTTGCTCATATCAATGAAGCAATGGTCCTTTCCTTTTGTGGTAAATTTGAACAAGCTTCGCTAATCTTAGAGCCTAAGTGGGCTTTTGGTTACCTTACAACTTACTTAGTGACCATTTGGGATAGCTATAGGTCTACTCTTTATCAAAATAAATTATGTCACATCGCCTACCTAGAAAACCATTCTGTTTCAAGATTAAAAATTATTCCAAATGAAATACAATATATTGAAAGAAAAAAACCATTTATTAGTGCTATTTATTCCTTCTTCTTTCCAGGTCTTGGCCAGCTTTACAACCACCAAGTTGGTCTTGCCTTCTATGCTATGTTTTGGTGGTGGATCTATATAACCTTTTCAAATCTTCATGAAGCAATACTTACATTAGTATTAGGAAGTTTGGCTGATTCATCTTCCATCCTTCATCCACATTGGTTGTTATTTATGCCATCTGTATTGGGAGGGTCTATTTATCAAGCATATGTTACAACAATTGGACATAATAAGCTCTATCGCATTGCACAACGTCAACACCTCACAGAGCGATATAGTCAAAATCGTCCTCGTATCTTCAAGTAAGCGGGAGTTTCTATTATGATTATTGTCGGAACGTTTGAACAATCAATTGAATTAGAGCAAGCCCTAGCCGTTCTAGAAAGCCATTATGTCACTAGAGAACAAATACTTGTGACCTTTATGGAAAGTAGCCCAAAAGAATGGCTAGAAGGTAGAACGAAAAGCATCCGTTCAAATGCCTTTGAAGTTGGAATGGCTGTCGCAACCGGCAGTGCCGTTGTAGGTGCTAGTCTAGGATTCATTCTAACTCTAGGACCAATCATATGCGGATTACTAGCTACATTCATTGGATTTGCAATTGGTTATAGCATCTATTATCTCAATAATAAGAAGGGCCCTAGAATGCCAAGGCAATTGCCTGAGGTTACTGTTATCATTCAATGTTTGGAAGGTAGTCAGATTCACCTTATTAAGAATGTTTTATGGGAATATAAAGCTCTTACTGTGGGAGTGTTAGAATCATAGAAATATGGCATTAGCACTTGCTGTTACAAGACTCTGGTCTCTCACAGCTTATATTGATAACAAATTAATCCCTCTACCTCTTTAAAATCCTCTTGTACATAAAGTAGTTTAGCTCTTTCGTTATCTGCATTAACAGAAAGACATGTTCTGCTATACTTTGCTTTTTGGGAAAAAAGAAGCATGGCTCTTAATAAGGTTCTACCTAGCCCTTTTCCTTGATACTCAGGAATAATCGCTATTGGTCCTATATTCATAATAGGACCCCTTTCATATTCATCATTAACTCCTCTAATCACCCCTACTGGCCTCTCATTATGATATAGAATCATTGCTCCCCCCTCTATATGTTCTTTTGAAAGCATCATTTTATTTACATCATCAGGTGAAATCGGTGTTTCATTTCCTGTTAGGGTGGCAAATGCAATATTTCGTACATCACACCATTTTTGCTCATCTAAGTTATGCTGAAATGGCTTAATTACATACTCATCTAGTAAGTAGATATCTGAAACAGGGGTATTCTCTCTTACTAAGAAAAATACATATCTTTCTACAGAAAAACTTAAGCCTTTGATACATGAATCCAAGCTTTTATTATTGATAGGTACAAACATGAAAATCTTGGCTAATTCCTCGGTATGCTTTAAGATCTCCTCTAGCAGCATTTGATATAGCTCTTTTTGTTCAAGTTCACAATGAAAAATTCTAAATCTTCCTTTTTTACTTTTTACAGCATATTCATCCAAAACAAGTGAAGCCGCTCCAACTATCCTATCTGAGTGATCAATCAATACATATGTAGGATTTTGATCATTTGGCTCAAAGGTGTTTAAATCTCCATCATACAAATATGAATCATCAATCAAAGAACGATGTTTTTTACAATATACTACGAATTGCTCAACTCTCTCATTCTTTAATAACTCTACATTCATCTAGACCACCTGCTTCTAATAAAAAGTTTTTATAGAATTAATATATATTAATTTTGATCAAAAGAATGATTTCCTCTCTATTTGTTTCTAGATATTTTTAATTTAGGAATATAGTTACAAACTAACCTCTTTTCTAAAGAATAATTTGCTACTATTTTACTAAATTTATAAAATAAACCAAAAACTTAGTTTATTTGGTAGCCAAACAAAGTTTATGTTGATATAATCAATTTCAGATAGGGCTCTGCCATACATACTTAGCTTCCTACAGAAATGTAAGCCCTTACTTAATCTAATTTATTAAAAAGGAGGTTAGTTAGAGTTATTCAGAAGCTGTTTTAGAAAGCCTTTCAAATCTATTTTAAAAAGGAGATTAAAACATGTTAAACGTATTACGTAAACCAATTATTTCTGGATTAGCCCTAGCCTTATTATTACCTGTAGGAATGAGTACTGCTTCTGCAGCCACTACTAATACGGAGAAACCTAGTATTAGTGCCTTATCCGCACCACAGTTAGATGTTAGATATCAAGATTCCTTTACAATCGGAGCAGCTGTAGAGCCAAGTCAATTAGAAGGTAAAGATGCAGCCATGCTAAAGCGCCATTATAACAGTATCGTTGCTGAGAATGTGATGAAGCCAATTAATATTCAGCCAGAAGAAGGAAAGTTTAACTTTAAAGAAGCTGACAAGATTGTCAAGTTTGCAAAAGAAAATAATATGGACATTCGATTCCATGCTCTTATCTGGCATAGCCAAGTACCTGAATGGTTCTTCCTTGATAAAGATGGGAAAAAAATGGTCGATGAAAAAAATCCTGTACAACGTATGAAAAATAAAAAGCTTCTATTAAAACGTGTTGAGAATCATGTTAAAACGATTGTTTCACGTTATAAAGATGATGTGAAATCTTGGGATGTTGTGAATGAAGTCATTGATGATGGCGGTGGATTACGTCAATCAGATTGGTTTAAAATCACTGGAACTGACTTTATTAAAGTAGCCTTTGAAACTGCTCATAAATACGGTGGAAACGATGCTATGCTTTATATTAACGACTATAATACAGAAGTAGAAACAAAAAGAGATGACTTATATAATTTAATAGTGGACCTTTTAGAGCAGGGCGTGCCAATTGATGGTGTTGGACACCAATCGCATATCCAACTTGGATGGCCTACATTACAACAAACAGAAGATTCTATCAATCTGTTTGCTGATCTTGGTTTAGATAACCAAATTACAGAGCTTGATGTAAGTCTTTATGGTTGGCCACCAAAACCGGCTTATAAAACATATGGTGAAATCCCTGCTGAAGTTTTTAAAGCTCAAGCAGAACGCTACGATGCTTTATTTAAATTGTACGAAAAACTAGATGATAAGATTAGTAATGTTACTTTCTGGGGAATTACAGATAACCATACATGGTTAGATGATCGTGCTGAGGAGTACAATGATGGGGTAGGAAAAGATGCACCATTTGTATTTGATCCGAATTACAAAGTAAAACCAGCTTATTGGGCAATTATTGATCATAAATAAAATGTTTAGGAAGAGAAGCTGTCTTTTAACATTAAGGCTGCTTCTCTCTTTTATAAAGTCCCCAAATTTCTCATCCCCTTTTAACTCTAAGCGTTTTGTACCATTTAAACCAATTGCATAAAATTGTTTTTTACTTAATCTGATGAAATTATATATTTTCTCCTATATTAATTTTTCCCATCTTCTGAAAATTAAGTATTTAGATAGATGTTTCCCCCTTTATATCCTATTATTTTTCGGTATATATTAACCATTCTTTTGAAGTATTCGACTAGTATAAAATGTTCCTTGGAGACTAGTAATCTCTCAAAAAAATTAAAGGATGGATGTATCACATGAAGTTGCAAAGCAAGCTTAAAGGTAAAAAGATTTTAACTAGTACTTTAGCCATTTGTTTGTTATCAACACCGTTTATGACAAATGTTGTAAATGCAGCTAAACCTACTACTTCTAAGGTTCAATCACAAGTAGAACTTCGAATTATGGAAACAACAGACATTCACACGAACCTGCTCAACTTCGATTACTACAAAAATGCTGAAGCCCCTAAGCTTGGACTAGCTAAAACAGCAACTCTTGTTAAGGAAGCAAGAAAAGAAGTAGATAACTCTGTCCTTGTAGACAATGGTGACCTTATTCAAGGTACCCCTCTTGGCACCTACAAAGCAAAGATCGATCCACTTGAGGACGGCGAGGTACATCCAGCAATTGAAGCAATGAACTTAATGGATTATGACATGGCTACACTTGGAAACCATGAGTTCAACTATGGTCTAGACTACCTAGATGAAGTGTATGATGATGCTGAATTTCCTTTTGTAAATGCAAATGTTTATATTGATGATCATGATGATAATCCTTCAAATGATGTTAATAAATATAGCCCTTATAAAATCGTTAATAAAAAAGTAAAAGATGAAGATGGAAAAACGAAGGTTATCAAAGTTGGATATATTGGTTTTACTCCACCACAAATCAACGAGTGGGACAAAGCTCATCTAGATGGTAAAGTCATCACAAAAAATATCATCGAAAGTGCTAAAAAATATGTACCTCAAATGAAGAAAAAAGGTGCAGATGTTGTGATCGCTTTAGCACACTCTGGCTTTAGTGGAAATGAAGAGAATACAGAGGATGCTGTTTATGCTTTAAGTAAAGTAGATGGGATCGATGCTATTACTTTCTCACATACACATAAAACATTTCCAGCTAAGGATGTTGCCAGCTTAGATGCGCTTTTTAAAGGTGCTGACGGACAACCATTAGCTGGAGTAGATAATAATAAAGGCACAATCAATGGAGTTGCTGCGGTTCAAGCAGGATATGGTGGTGGTGCACTCGGAATCATCGACCTTACTCTACAAAAGATTAAAGGAAAGTGGGAAGTGTCTAATTCTCAGTCTTCTACTAGATCAATAGAAACAGTTCAACCAGATCAAGAAATTGTCAAGGCTGTCAAGGCTGCACATGAAGACACAATTGACTATGTAAATACACCAATCGGAACAACAACTGATGATATTTACAGCTATTTTGCTCTTGTTCAAGATGATCCTTCTGTTCAAGTCGTAACAAATGCGCAAAAATGGTATGTAGAAAACTACATCTCATTGAACAAGCCTGAATTAAAAGATCTTCCAATTTTATCTGTTGGAGCACCTTTCAAAGCAGGACGTAATGGTGTTGAAGAATATACAGAAATCAAACAAGGTGATTTAACAATCCGTAGTGCGGGTGATTTGTATCTTTATGACAACACATTAAAAGCTGTAAAAGTAACAGGTTCAGTTGTAAAAGAATGGATTGAAATGTCAGCTGGTAAGTTCAATACAATTAACACTTCTAAAACCGAAGCACAAGAATTATTAAACCCTTCTTTCCCAGTGTATAACTTCGACGTGATTGACGGAGTTGAGTATCAAATTGATGTCACACAGCCTGCTAAATATGACACAAAAGGAAATGTTATTAACCCTGAGTCTAGTCGTGTTGTGAACTTAGAATACAACGGAGAGCCAATTGATTCAGAACAAGAATTTGTTGTTGTTACAAACAATTATCGTGCTGGTGGCGGTGGAAATTTCCCTGGTCTCAAAGGTAGCGAGTTAGTGGTTGATTCTGCTGATGAAAATCGCCAAATTTTAATGGATTATATTTCGGAAGTAAAAGAAGTAACTCCAACTGCTGATGGTAACTGGTCAATTGCACCGATCTCAGGTGATGTGAATGTTACATTTACGACTTCACCGAAGGCAGAGCAGTACATTACTGAAGGAAGTCCATTCTCTTATACAGGAGAAACAGATGCTAATGGATTTGGAATTTTCACTATTAACTTAAACCAAAATCAAGGAGTAAAAGTTCAGCTTTTAGGGTTAAATGATTTACATGGACAATTAGATACCGTTACAAAAGTAGGGACTTCTTTGGCTGGTCAAATGGAATATACAGCTGCTGCTCTAAAAGCAGAAGAAGCAACAAATCCAAACACTTTACTTCTTCATGCTGGTGACATGATTGGTGGAAGCCCACTAATTTCAGCTCTTTTCCAAGATGAGCCAACAATTGAAGTTTTAGAAGCAATCGGCTTTGATGCTGGAACTTTAGGTAACCATGAGTTCGATGAAGGAATTGATGAGTTAAAACGGATGATGAATGGCGGCGAGCATCCAAATGGCACTCCAGAGTATGATGGAATGAACTTTCCACTTGTGGCAGCAAATGCTTATGATACAAGAGATGGAAAGCTAATTACTGATCCTTACACAGTATTAGAAACTGGTGGTCAAAAGATTGGTGTCATTGGGGTTGTCACTCAAGAAACGCCTTCAATGATCGTGACAAAAGGAAACGAAACTTTAAAAATTACAGATGAAGCAGAAGCAATTAATAAATATACCGCAGAATTAAAAGAAAAAGGTATTGAATCAATTGTTGTTTTAGCTCACAACCCTGCTACACAAACTGGTTATACCGATTCCTTTGATGCTAGCAGAATAGCAGAACAAATTGATGATGAAGTAGATGTTATCTTTGCTGCTCATAACCATGTGAAGGTTAATAGAGTTGTAGATAATAAGTTAATTGTACAAGCTTATTCTTATGGTTCTGCTTTCTCAGATGTTGAACTTACTATCGATCCTTCAACAGGAGATGTTACTAGTAAATCAGCAGAAATTATAACGGTTTACCAAAATGATTATACGCCAGATCCTAACGTAGCAGAAATCATGGATAAGTATGAAGCACAAGTTGAGCCAATCAAAGCTCAAGTTGTTGGTGAGTCTCTATCTACCCTTGAAAAAGGCTACCCTACTGTAACGAGTGAGTTCGGTGACAATGGACTTGGTAACCTCATCGCTGATGGAATGAAAGATGCAATGGACGCTGATTTTGCCCTCATGAACGGTGGCGGAGTTCGTTCTCCACTTGAAGCTGGTGAAATCACATACGGTGATTTATTTGCAGTTCAACCATTTGGTAATGTATTAAATAAAGCTACCCTCAGTGGTGCAGATTTAAGAGTTATTTTAGATGAACAAATTAGTGACAGAGGTCTTGATTATCATATTTCAGGCTTTAAATATACGTACACATATGATGATGCTGCTAAAACTGGAAAAGTCCAGGATATCCTTTTACCTGATGGAACTCCAATCGACCCAGCAACAGAATATACAGTCGTTGTAAACAACTATATGTATGGAAACATTAAAACTAGCTTCGGAAAACTTTCTTCAAACATGGAAGTCGGCCCAGTAGACCTTGATGCTACAGTTGAGTACGTTAAGAGTTTACCTTCACCAATTGACTATAAATCTGAAGGAAGAATTACAAGAGTGAACTAAACTGAAAAGGAGGCTGACCTAATTTGTGTCAGCCTCCTTTTATTTCTCTAAAAAATCAAAGCAAGAACAAACGTCCAAATACACACAAACCCTAGTAACCCAAAGCTATATTTTAATGTCATCTTCGTTAGTTCCGCCTCTTTGCCTGTTTCACCTACTGCTGCTGTTGCAATGGCAATAGATTGTGGAGAAACAAGCTTTGCCATTACTCCCCCGGCA
Organism: Metabacillus endolithicus; assembly: GCF_023078335.1. GTDB lineage: Bacteria > Bacillota > Bacilli > Bacillales > Bacillaceae > Metabacillus > Metabacillus endolithicus. The sequence continues at coordinate 2,523,602 of NZ_CP095550.1, forward strand.
GTATTTGCAGATACTAGTAAAGATGGATTTGTTCCAATGATGTTACCTGCTGTAGTTTGAATTGGTGCGAATAATGTGTTGTTATTCACCACAGATCCTGTCATGAATACACCAATCCACCCTAATATTGGAGCTAATAACGGGAACACATCCCCTGTTGTGGCTACTGCTTGCCCTAATGCTATTGTTAATCCGCCGTATGTCATTAACTTCGCAATACCAATAATTGCAGAAATCATAATAATTGGTATTCTAAATTCTAAAATCGTCTTTTTCAATAGTTTAAAGCTATCCATAAACTGAATTTGTTTAGTAGAAGCGACTGTTGTTAATCCTGCTAAAAGAATCGCTGTTCCTGTTGCCCCTATTAAATCGATACCTACCCCTATTGAAGACCCGGGAATTATGAATTTCACTGCTGTTGCTGCAAGGAAGCCACCTTCTGCAAATAGCCCTTTAAAAACTGGCAAACTCCAAATTAAGACAAAAATCGTTAGTAAGTAAAATGGAGACCAAGCTTTGATCACTTCACTCATAGAGTGCTTTTCAACTTCACATTTTTTACCGTTAAGTAAGAATATTTCTTTTGGTTGCCATTTTTTAAGAAATAGCGCCAGTGTACCCATTGCTAATAAAGATGGAATAATATCGGCTAACTCGGGTCCAATCGTTACTGTAATAATTGCCTGTGTTACTGTATAAGTAGCAGATGTGACTAAAATGGCAGGTAGTATTTCTTTAATACCTTTAAAACCATCAAGTAACCAAACTAGTAGGAACGGAATTGTAAAGTTGATAATTGGTAATGTTAAGGCAGTCATCGTTGAAACATCCATTGATGTAACTCCCTCTAGATGAAACGTATCAATGATGCCCACCGGTATCCCGATTGCTCCGAAAGCCCCAGACGCCCCATTTGCAATTAAGCATAACATAGCTGCCTGCAATGGTTTAAATCCTAATGAAACTAAAAGTACAGCACAGATTGCAATTGGTACACCAAAGCCTGCCGCTCCTTCGAGAAATGCGTTGAAGCAAAATCCGATTAATAATAGATGAATCCGTTGGTCTTGAGAAATGCCTACTATACTTCCTCGTAATATATCAAACTTCCCTGATTCGACTGCAATTTTATATAGCCATACTGCCATTACAATGATGTAACCAATCGGCCATAATCCTAGTATCGCACCTTGGATGACACTCCCGATTGCTTCCCCTAAAGGGAGCTTAAAGACTACTAATACAATTAAGAAGGTTACCGCTAAGTTTAATAAAGCAGCATGTATTCCCTTCATTTTAAACAATGTTAAACATAATAGAAATAATATGATTGGTATGGCTGCAACTAATGCTGATATGGCGAGATGCTGAAATGGGTCAAACGTTTCAACTAACATGATGATTTCTCCTCTGTGTGGTTTCTAAACTAACCCCAAATAGTAGCTTGAATATCTTTTAGTGTTTGTACTGACTTTGTGAATTTTTCCTGTTCTTGATCATTTAAAGAAAGCTCAACAACTTTCTTTATACCTGTGCGATTGATAACAGATGGTACCCCGATATAAACATCACTGTGTCCATTTTCCCCTTCAAGATAAAGCCCCAACTGGTAAAACCACATTCTCGTTCTTTAAAATTGCTCTTGTAATTCTCGCTAATCCCATTGCAATTCCATAATATGTTGCCCCTTTAGATTCAATGATTTTATAGGCTGCATCACGAACTTGAACGGCAATTTCCTGTTTTCGTTCCTCTGTTAATTTCGGTGCAACCTGTGTACCAGAAATATTTGCAGAGCTCCATACAGGTAACTGAGAATCACCATGTTCACCGATAATATAGCCATGTACACTTGTTGGTGCTGTATCAAATTCTTCTCCTAGTAAATAGCGAAATCTAGCAGAGTCTAACACTGTTCCAGATCCGATTACTCTTTCTTTTGGCAATCCAGAAAATTTCCATGTTGCGTAGGCTAAAATATCAACCGGATTTGTTGCCACTAAGAAAATTCCGTTAAATCCAGATTGCATAATTTGATTTACAATAGATTCAAAGATTTTCACATTTTTACTTACAAGATCTAATCTAGTTTCCCCTGGTTTTTGTGCTGCACCGGCACAAATAACAACAAGTGCTGCATCCTTGCAATCTTCATAAGTACCAAATTTGATACTCATAGAATTTGGTGCATAAACAATTCCATGATCTAAGTCCATTACGTCACCTTTTGCTTTTTCTTCATTTAAATCTACAAGCACTAACTCATCACTGATTCCTTGATTCATTAACGCATAAGCATAACTTGATCCAACCGCTCCAGTACCAACTAATACAACTTTATTTCCTAATGTTACATTCATTTTGTATTCCTCCAATTTATCATTTTATATTGTGAAGTTTTTCACAAGTATTTATATAATGTTGTGTTGATCATCAACTTGTGATCATTGTAACACCGTTATTTTATAAAAAATGTGAGAAAGATCACACAAGGTATTAAAAAAATTGATCCTAAAATAAACTAGGATACTAATTTGTAGTAGAATGAAATGTAATCCTATTATTTACTTCCCTTAAAAATGCTCAAAAGAGGTGGTCATGATTTGACGATTCAATCAGCTCATTCTTATATAAATCAGTATTTAAAAGAAAACACCATTATATCTGCAACAGATTTATGCCAACATCTTATTACAAATCATGGTTTTTCAAGTGATGCCTATTCTACAGGTAGACCTAAATTATATGTAGATGTTGTGAAGTATCTTGAAAACTTACAAAAAAATGGGCATCTAGATGCTGTTGAAAAAAATCAAGAGAATTGTCTATACAAGGTCTTAACTGTAGAGATCCCGGATGATTTCCATAAAGAAAGTGAAAAAATCGAGGAAGATGACAATAAAGATGATGATTATGAAGATCTGCAAATGACTTTATTTTAAAAAGTGAAGATATAAAATTTAACACTACCTATAATTGATTTATAAAAAAGCAGTAGTTTCCCTACAAATGGATAACTACTGCTTTTTTTATGATTTAATTTAGTTCGTATCTGACAAATGCCAACTGTTTACTGTCTGGAGACCATGAATTCACATTGATTGTACCTTGACCACCAAACAGTTTCACCAACAAACGCGACTCTCCACCTGTACTAGACATGATTCTTAACTCAACATCCTTATTAGGAGGATGGTCTCCAGGTTCTACCTCTCCTTTTTTATAAGCAAGATAAACTACCTTCTCACCATCAGGAGAAACATGTGGAAACCAATTATTGCTTTCTTCAAATGTTATTCTCGTTTGTTCACTACCATCTGCATTCATACGCCATATTTGCATCAAACCGGACCGAGTGGAATTAAACCAAATATGTTTTCCATCTGGTGAGTATTCAGGGCCATCATCTAAGCCCGGAAGATCTGTTAGCTGTTTTTCCTCTCCGCCATATGCTGGGATCGTATAAATGTCGTACTGGCCATTTCTTTCTGCACAATAAGCTAATGTCTTTCCATCAGGTGACCAGCCATGAAGATAAGATGGAGCCATTGGCGTTATGAGAGTTGGAATGCCGCCTTTTGCAGGAAGGATGTATATGCGTGATTGATGATCCAGGGCAGTATGGTGACTGATAGCAATCTGAGATTCATCAGGAGATAAAACATGATCGTTGTTACAGGAGGTTGCAAAGCCTGTTTCTATGAGGCTGTTTTCATAAGTATTTAAATTAAAGGAGTAAAGATGACCATCACTGTTATAAATAAGCTTTCCATCACGGGTCCAATTTGGTGCTTCAATTACCTTATGAAAGGAGGCTAGTGTCTTTCTTTCACCAGTTTCAATATTGATTATTTCCAGGAAGCTTTTTGTATTTTTCCCTTTGGGTAAATCATATTGTTCCTTTGATTGATCCATGTGTTTTCCCCTAACTACTTGAATTTTAGTCCTTATATATCTTATTGAATTAAACGAGTTCCTATAACTGTTCTACTATAAACTTTTTCTCCTTCTGTACAAGCTCTAACTCTTCCATTTTCCCATTGACTTGATCTACTAATTTATCCAGAATTTCTGTCACTTTATCATACTGCTCCCTTGTTTTATCCAAAGCATCATTAATTCTTCCCTGCACCATAAAGTCTACGATGAATCCATCGAAAAAGAAGTCAGCAAACATCAATAAACCTGAAATATCAACTTCGAGCTTTGCTTCTTCTTGTACATCTAATAATTCTTTTTGAAACTTCCGCATATGTGTTTGTGCATCATGAAGATAGTCTTCTGCATCATTAATATGCTGGTGTTTCACAAATCCTGAAATTGTTCCACCACCCAGCATATCCGCTGTTCCCCAATTACTAGCTTTTTCAAGAGAATTTTCTGCATCCGTCAGCGATTCCTTCACAAGTTCACCAGCAGTAATCGCTTCATTTAACTCATCAATATAAGCTCTAAGATTTCCTTCCTTTTCACTCAGTTCCAAAACCCTATCAGCATGTGTTGAATGGCTGCTCTTTATTAAAGCTTCTTTATCTAATAAAAGCTTCTGATAATCATCCTCCACATTTGAAAGAGGGTATAGCTTATTCCTTATTTCGTTGATTGACTCATCAATACCCGATTTAATTTTTAATACTTCATCTAGCCTATGTTTTGTAGCTAGTAACTCCTTGTTTTCCTTTGAAAGCTTCTCATCCTTTGTACCAGATAATGTTACAAATAAATTTGTTAAACTCATTCGTTCAAGCTTATTAACATCTTCCTGGTCAGATTTAAATTGATCGTTTAATTGAGAGATTTTCCCTTCAACTACTTCTAATTCTTTTTGAAAATCCTCTATCTGAACTTTATATTTTTGTTTTTTCCTAAGGTCACCTTTGATTTTAATTAGTTTCTCATTTATATCTGAGAACATGTCAACTCCCCCAGTTTTCTCTGTTTCTATTTCATACGTAAAAAATGGAAAAAGGTTTCAATAGAATATAGACTAGTATCAATTGTTACATTCAAATGAGAAAAGGTGATTATACTTTGTTCTAATAATGGAGATAATGGTTAATGGCTAGCTGCAGCATATTTTTGCAACTAGTTAAAATTTAGGTGAATTAATATACTATTAATTTATAAATACACTTTCAAATAATTTATCATTCTGTTACCCTTGACGTATAATGAATTTTATTTGATAATTTATTTAAAATTAGAGAGATTATAGATAGTATATTTTTATATTATCTATCATCTCAAATACATAGGAGGAAAATAATATGTCATTAATTGGTACTGAAGTAAAACCTTTCGCAGCAAAAGCATTCAAAGATGGTGAGTTCATCGATGTAACAAACGAAGATTTAAAAGGTCAATGGAGCATCTTCTGCTTCTATCCAGCAGATTTCACATTCGTATGCCCAACTGAGCTTGAAGATTTACAAAACGAATATGATAATTTAAAAGCACTTGGTGTTGAAGTATACTCTGTATCTACTGATACTCACTTCACTCACAAAGGCTGGCATGATAGCTCAGAGAAAATCGGTAAAATCAAATATGCAATGATTGGTGATCCATCTCAAGTAATCACTCGTGGATTCGAAGTATTAGATGAAAAAGAAGGTCTTGCTGATCGCGGCACATTCATCATTGACCCAGACGGCGTAATCCAAACTGTTGAAATCAATGCAGGTGGAATTGGTCGTGACGCGAGCACATTAATTAACAAAGTAAAAGCAGCACAATATGTTCGTAACAACCCAGGCGAAGTTTGCCCAGCAAAATGGCAAGAAGGTTCTGAAACACTTAAGCCAAGCCTTGATCTTGTTGGAAAGCTGTAAGGAGTGCAATAAATGGTACTTGATACAGAAATTAAAGCACAGTTAGAACAATACCTCCAGCTACTTGAAAGTGACATTGTTCTAAAGTTTAGTGCTGGTGATGACAAGGTTTCAAGTGACATGATGGAGCTAGTGAATGAGCTAGCTTCCATGTCATCTAAAATTACTGTTGAAAAAGCTGACTTACCAAGAACGCCAAGCTTTAGTGTGAATCGTGTTGGTGAAGATACTGGTGTTACTTTCGCTGGTATTCCTTTAGGACATGAATTCACTTCTTTAGTGTTGGCTCTTTTACAGGTTAGTGGAAGAGCACCTAAGGTTGATCAAAGCGTGATTGACCAGATTAAAGGCATTACTGGTGAACATCACTTTGAAACATACGTTAGCTTAAGCTGTCACAACTGCCCTGATGTTGTACAAGCCTTAAATATCATGAGTGTTTTAAATCCTAATATCACTCACACAATGATTGACGGTGCAGCATACAAGGAAGAAGTTGAACGTAAAAACGTTATGGCTGTTCCTGCTGTTTACCTAAACGCAGAATTCTTAAGTGGCGGTCGTATGACGATTGAAGAGATTCTTGCTAAAATCGGTACAGGCCCTGATGCTTCCGAGTTTGAGAACAAAGAACCTTATGATGTTTTAGTTGTGGGAGGCGGTCCTGCTGGTTCAAGTGCGGCAATCTACGCTGCTCGTAAAGGAATTCGTACAGGTATCGTTGCAGAGCGCTTCGGTGGCCAGGTTCTTGATACAATGAGCATTGAGAACTTTATTAGTGTAAAAAGCACAGAAGGTCCTAAGCTAGCCGCAAGTCTTGAAGAGCATGTTAAAGAGTATGGTGTTGATATCATGAATCTTCAACGTGCTAAAAGCATTGAAAAGAAAGACCTTTTTGAGCTTGAGCTTGAAAACGGAGCTATTCTAAAAAGTAAAAGTGTTATTGTATCAACAGGTGCACGCTGGCGTAATGTAGGCGTACCTGGTGAACAAGAGTTTAAAAACAAAGGTGTAGCTTATTGCCCTCACTGTGATGGTCCATTGTTTGAAGGAAAACATGTAGCTGTTATTGGCGGTGGTAATTCTGGTATCGAGGCAGCAATTGACTTAGCAGGTATTGTTAAGCATGTTACAGTACTAGAGTTTAATCCAGAACTAAAGGCTGATGAAGTGCTGCAAAATCGTCTGAACAGTCTTCCAAACGTAACAGTACTGAAAAACGTTCAAACGAAAGAAATCACTGGTACTGACAGTGTTAATGGTATTACATATGTTGAACGTGATACCAACGAAGAAAAACACGTTGAATTACAAGGTGTGTTCGTTCAAATCGGTCTTGTTCCAAACACTGACTGGTTAGAAGGCACCGTTGAACGTAATCGTATGGGTGAGATCATCGTTAATAAGCACGGCGAAACAACCTTGCCTGGATTGTTTGCTGCTGGGGATTGTACAGATAGTGCTTATAATCAAATCATTATCTCAATGGGATCTGGAGCAACTGCAGCTTTAGGTGCGTTTGATTATTTGATTAGAAATTAATAAACCATTTCATACAAGTCGCCTTGCATATGCAGGGCGGCTTTTTTAACAACTTAAAACCCCTCTGATGATGGTTAGAGGGGTTTTGGGTCTTAGCGATAGAAAACCTTGTCCACGTTATACTTCGCCTTAAGTTCATTAATAATATAGGTTTCATATATTTCTCTATGTACTGGGTCTTCGACCAAACAAACACTAATCTTCGTTACTTCTTCTCTATGTGATTTAATAGGAGAAACATTATCTTCGAAATGTTTTTTAATTCTTTGTCGTAACTTCCTAGCTTTACCTACGAATAATAATTCCTTATCATCGTTGTAAAACATAAAAATTCCACCTTTTTCTCTAGTGATAAGGTGAAAATCAGTAAATCCGTAAATATTACTTAACTCGGGATTTTGCTGTTTTGTAATTGTAACATCAGGTGTTGGAATCGTTATTTTGATCACTTACATGACCTCCTTTTCTATATCCTTAAATCCTACCATTATTTTAACACCATTGTTCATTATTTATTTCAAATCGTGCTATTTTCTGTTAATCATTCTTAATCAGGCCAGGATCATTTTTAATATAAGCATCTCTTCTTTTAAAATAGCGCTTTTTTTGCATAGTTTTTGCCAGTGAAATCATAATGGTGGAAACAACCAGTGGTGCAAATGCATACCACCATGTGAAAAAGATAAGAAAAAGGGAAATTATAAAAGGTATGAAGAATACCGTGATAAATACGAGAAACATCACATTAAAGGCTTGTAGTTCACGAATTCTCGTCCTTTCCTTCATTTCCACTGTATCTTTTTTCAAATTCGATAGATAGTTCATTTCAACAAGAGTAGTGGAATAAGGTTCCACAAACCAATTTAAGATTTTATTCATTTTGCCATCTCCCCTATATCTGTTATAAAATACCCTACTTCTATTGAAAATGGCTTTATTAAAAATATAAGATTAATTAGTTCGATTGTCAGACTTGAATTACAGTCATTATAGACTCCCCAACGAAAAGAGTCTATGGTTGATTATCATGGAATTATGACTGGACAGTACAAGAAAAAGGCGAATATAAAGAAGACTGCCCAATATGACAGTCTCCTTAAAATTCACTATTATTCAGTTACTACCCCATCCGGATTTTGATAAAGAGTTTGCACTTCATCTGCTGTAATAGCTAATCCATCATAAACACGAACTTCATCCATAAACCCTTTAAAAGGAGTATCCCAATAGTTAACACCTAACCCAAATACTGCGTCTATTGAATTAAATACATTTGGGAAATTTCCACCGGAGAATTTTGCTTCTCCATTGATATAAAATGTAGCATTTCCTTCATTAACAGTAAAAGCAAGGTGACTCCACTCTCCTGCCGGAATGGTTGTATCTGTTGCAGCATCAAACCATTGATCACCGTTGTGTGCCCAAACCATTGTATTACCCCAACCTGTTTTCGGAACAACACTAATCCAATTATTTGATGTTTCCGCTCCGAAGAAAGCTGTTGTAAATTCAGTGATTTGCTCAGGCTTTAACCACATGGACACAGAGTAAGTATCACCTGTAATTAACCCATCACCTAAACGCAAACCGGAATTCCCATCGAATTTTGCAGCGTTACCCGCAACACCTTCTGCAAACGTAATTTGCCCACCACTATTATCTAATCGATTTCCAGTAACTGATGCATTTCGGTTATTAACTGTTTGATCTTCTAAACCTTCATTAAAGTTGTAATAACCTGATAAGCCACCTTCTTCTTCCGCAAGAACTGTAACAGAGATCGTTAAAGTATCTGTAGCATCACCAGATTCGATCGTCGCAGTTAAATCTACGACCAAATCTTCAGAATCAGAGCTTGGACGTGTTACCACTCCATCTGCAGAGATTACCTCAGGAATAGATGAGTTCCACGTGATTTTCGCTCCTCTTGTTGCTTCTGTTGCTAGTGATAAGTTGCTGATAGCTGTTGTAGGTAGACTCGTGCTTAATTCTTGTTTAATGGCTTGAACTAATTCTTCATCAGTAGAAGCCTCAGAATAACTACCCCAAATCACGACTCCTTCATCAGACATTGCACTAAACGTCATTACCCAGCTTTGTGAAGTAGGATCATATTGACGGATAAATACGCCATCATACGTACCTTCTCCATCGATCTTTAATTCTGCTCTGTACTTACCATATAGCTTCCATTTCCCTGTTGCAGCACCTGTGATCTTGCCATTTTTGTTCAATTTAATCCAGCTTGACTCTGTTAATTCATTAGTAATTTCTTTTCCATGATTAATATATTTATAGTCTCCAATAACATCATGTCTAGAAACCTTTTCAATTGTTTCACCAGCATAGCGATATGGTGTTGGCACTGGCCATTTATCTTTATTTTTGAATGTTTGATGTACCCGAACCTCATGCATCTCCCCTTGTTGCGGGAAGCGAGTATGAGTAACAATAAATTCTTTCCCTAATTCTTTATCGATTAAATAAGAGTTATGTCCTGGAGAAAGATAACCTGTACCGATTCCAGTTCCTGCTTCACCAAGATCTCTTTTAAATAAAAAGTTTCCAATCATTTTATTTCCAATATCTTTATGATCATCATTTCCCGGGAAGTTTCCTACTCCAAGATCAAATGATTCAGAAAATACAGCTTGGTTTCCTTTGGCATCAACATAAGGTCCATCAATATTTTTCGATCTAAACTGCCTCATTTGATATCCGCCATCTGACGCTAACCCGCCATATGTGATGTATAAGTAGTAATAGCCTGTTTCCTTATCGTATACAGCATAAGTTCCTTCAGCAGACCTTCCATAGCCGGATGCTATTTTAGTACCAAAATATCGATCAATCATTCTTCCGTCTTTTGTTTTCCCATCCTTACCAGGGTACTTTGGCAAGCCTGTTTTTTTATCTAATTCTAAAATAAATGTCCCACCAGACCAAGATCCGTAGGTCATGTATAACTTGCCATTTTTCGCTTCAAGGATATTGGCATCAATTGCATTTGTATAGAGCTTATTATTGTACGTACCAGTTTCTGTAAACCAATCTGGATTTACTTCATCAATAACGCCATCTTCAATCAGTTCTGAAAGATTTGTATTCTTCCAATGCTTATTTACTTCACTGTTTTGATCATAAGCCTCCACATTGGTAAAACCGGAATACATAATCGTATCAACATATTCGAATGGACCTTCAATATCCTTTGATACGGCTATTCCTATTGCTGATCTAATATAAGTGGAAGACACACTATAATACATCATGTAGGCACCCTTTGAACCATCTTCATTTACATAATGTTTATTCCAATAAATATCAGGAGCCCAGACTGCAAAGCCACCGCGACTGTCTGAATCATTTTCTCCTGCCCATTGAAAAGACTCCTCTAGATTTGCTGACAAATCTCCATACACTGCATTATTCGGGGTTGTATAACCATTTGTAAAATTATCCCAATTAATTAAATCCGTTGATTTTGCTGCATCAATATGTGAGCCATACACATAGTAAGTACCCGTTTTCGGATCTTTAATAATAGACGGGTCATGTACTGAAGCATTTCTAAATTCAAGTGGTTCATTATTGCTTTCTTTTTCATATCCGAGGGTACTACTTGGTATCACTAATAATAAAAATAGAAACACAGATAAAAATCTTTTAAGATTTCCTTTCACTTTTTCTCCTCCTTTGTTATCCATACAAAGCTTAACATTCATTTGTAAGTGTAAAATTTAGTATAAACATATACGCATCACAAACCATGCGTACAAGTTGTTCCATTACCTATTACTCAACCTTACAATACCTCCCTTTATTTTTAATTTGTACTTACAACTTAGTATATAAAACGCTTACATCTATAACAATAATACTAATCTACTAATTCTTAGCTATTTCTTTTCCAAGATATTCAGGTAAATATCTACTTTTACCTGGCAATCTATACAAATTTTAATTAACTATAATAATGTATTAACTATAATAAGGTCTTTACTTACTAAAAATATGAATATTGATTTGTTTAAATAATTATTGAAAAATAATTATCTTAGTTAACTAATGAAATAGGTCTAAAGTAACACATGGGGCTTTGATTCTTCATAAAAGTTAATCATGGTGCTAACGGGTTCGGTTTCCGAATACAAAACCGAGAGTATAAATAAGCGGAGTTTTTCCGGTTAAATTGAAGAATGAAACTCGGTTTGGGGGATATAAACGGAATTTTCCCGGTTAAGCACAGTAAAATGGTCCATTTTCATCTTTTTCGATTAAATAGGGGGAATCTTTCCGTCTATCTAATCTATTTTGCATGCTATTTCCTCATTAAGAGGAATTTCTCTGCTTATTTTAGTAGCTTATTTCCTGACGATTCTTGAAGATTTTGAAAAGCTTCATTGTGTGCTTATCTTGGTATGAAAAATGCTTGGAGCATATGACTCCAAGCATTTTTCTTTGCTGATTTACTTGCCAAATTGCTTTTTAATCCTAGTGCGAATTACTATATGAAAAGTAATGTTAATTCATATTTTGTCCTTCAAAACAGAACCGGTTATTATGATGCGGTAACCTTTTTACTTCTATTTAGTTAGTAACTATGTGAGATGTAATCGTATGGTTCCCTGCTTCTCCATCCTGAAGCTGCTGCTTTGCTAGCTTTCGATATAAATCATGTTGTTCTACTAGCTCACGATGTGTCCCCACTCCTGATATGATTCCACCGTCTAACACAACGATTTGATCTGCGTCTACAACCGTTGAGATTCGATGTGCAATAACAAGTGTTGTTCTCCCCTTCATTAAATGCTGAAGAGCTTTTTGGACAAGCAGCTCTGAAGCACTGTCCAAGTTAGAGGTTGCTTCATCTAATAAAAGAATCTTTGGATCACGTATTAAAGCTCGAGCAATCGCAATTCTTTGTCTTTGCCCACCAGATAATTTGATCCCACGCTCCCCAACCTCGGTATCAAAGCCTCCTGGAAGACGGGAAATAAATTCTGAGGCATTGGCAAGCTCTGCTGCTGCTTTCATTTCTTCCTCAGAAACATCTCTTTCTAGTCCGTATATTATATTTTCTCTAATTGTTCCCGACATTAATGGGCTTTCCTGAGATACATAGCTAAATTGACTTCGCCATGACTTTAAATTAAAATCTTTTATATTTGTCTTTCCAAATAAGATTTCTCCTGAGTTTGGAAAATAAAATCTTTCAAGTAAGGCAAATATTGTTGTTTTTCCACTTCCGCTTGGACCAACAAATGCTGTTGTTTTTCCAGTAGGAATTGTTAAAGTCATGTTGTTTAGAATTGAGTTGTCTTTTTTATATCCAAAGGTTACTCCTTTGAATTGGATATCTTGAGAAGGATTTGTGACATGAAGGTGTTCAGCATTTGGTTCTTTATCAGAGGCCAAAATTTGCTGAACTCGCTCAGCTCCCCCATTGCCTTCTGAAAGGCTGTAAAAAAGCCTGCCATTTGACTAAAGGGGACGACAATTTGAAACATATAAATAATGATCGCAACGAGAGATCCGGCTGATAAAGCACCAGATGCGACGCGAACACCGCCATAGCCAATTAATAGAACGAGAACAAGCATCATCGTAAAAGACATTAAAGGAGTAACAACCGCAAGAATTCGTGCTTCTTTTAAACCATATTGAAATAAATGATCGATCCGTTTATTTCCCTTCGTTTGCTCCGTTGTTTCTGCCTGGAAAGCTTTAACTAGGCGAATGTCTGACAAAACTCTCCCTAAGTTTGCAGAAAATCCAGCCATCTCATCTTGAGTTAGTTTTGAGACTTTATACATTTTTTGTCCAAGAGGCATGATGATCGCAATAGAAACTGGAACAGCAATGAGCATGATTAATGTCATCTTCCAGTCTATTATAAGAAGAATAACAACAGATCCAATGATCGTAATTAAGCCAGTAATAAAGGTAATTAAATGCTGCGTAATTAACGTTTTGATAGTATTTGTATCCTGAGTAATTCTGCTCATCGTATCTCCGGATTCATGTTGATCAAAATAAGGAATTGGAGAATGAAGCACATGCTGCCAAAGTCTTTTTCTAATAGATGCAACAATTGATTCCCCTAAATATGTCATAAAATAATACGAAAATCCTGATGAAACAGTTTGCACAACAAAGGCCAAACCTAACAATAGAATAACGGATAATTCTAAGGCTGATTGTGAGAGCTGATCCACCAGTGATTTTGTAAATAGAGGGACAATTAGTCCAGCCCCTGTCTCGAGTAGACTAAGAATAACAGCTACACATAATATTTTAACAGGTGGTTTTGAATCTTTAATTAAAAGCCAGAAAGTACGAACATGCTCACCTTTAGGAAGGTTTTTTCGTTCCGTTTCCATCACTTACATTCACACCTTTCTCTTTTAAATAAACATCTAAAGCCTTTGCCAACCATTCTTCCTCTTCAGCCGAGAATGGTGAATGAAATAGCCATGTATCATCTTCTACTTCTTTCTCTGAAATCTCTTGAACAAACCCTAGATCATCGCCTGTTAATTCTTTAACAAGCACCATCATTTCGCCAATCAGTTCTTGAACTTGATTCTCCTCTGGATCAAGAGTAGATAGCTTTTTCAACTCTGTTGATATTTCTACCCACTTTTTTTCTAATTCCAACTGCTTGCTTTCAGGCACACTATATATTTCATTTACTAATTCTTCATCTATATAACCTTTTAGCCACTCTTTCTGCTCATGTTCCATTTGAATTGTATTGATCAGTGCGATAAAGATAGACGGCTCTATTTCTTGATGATCTTCTACTATGTGAAGCGCATGATCCAATGCCTTAATTACATTTTCAATTTGTTCTTTCTTTTGAACCATCTCCTTCCTCTGAAAAGAAAGAGTGTCCTTTAAGTCCCAAATTTCTTTTTGAAAAAATTCTTTAATTTGCTCCAAAGAATAACCTAAAAATTTGAGAGTAAGAATTCTTTGTAAAGTAACAAAATCTTTATTTGTATAATAGCGTCTTCCCTTTTCTGTTACATAAGAAGGCTTTAAAAGACCTAGTTCATCATAATAGTGTAACGTACGAATTGTTGTTGCTGTTTTCTTTGAAAATTCACCTATGGAATATTTCTCCCCCATGAATGATCCCTCCATTAAAGATTCTATCATCATCATAAATCCTCACGTAACGTAAGAAGCAAGTAAAATGTAATACCTTTTTCATAAATTTTAATCATGCAAGCCAAACACATTAAACCTAATTAGAGTTTCTTACTAACTTCCAAATAATTCAAGTTACTATGAATGAAGAATGATATAATTATAGAGTGATCTTTCAATAAAAAACTTCCCAACTTTATTAGCTAGGAAGTTTTTGTGTTCATTATTATTTTTATACTTTTAAGTTTACTATCTTTTCTTAGCTTTTCTTGCCCATGCGGTTATTGCTTTTATATCCTCAGGCTTCGTTCTACAGCAACCACCTATAATCTTTGCACCTGCATCAAACCAACGTTGAGTACTACAGGAAAATTGATTTGTAGAAGATGGTTTATCCCATGTTTTACTTGTTGCATCATATTCCTCACCTGAATTAGGGTAAACAATAATAGGTTTAGAGGTTTTCCCCTTTATTTCTTTAATTAACGAGTTAATGAAGTTTGGAGATGAACAATTAATACCAATGGCAGCTACCTGCTCTTCCTCATCTAGCTCTTTTGCACAATCAGCAATGTGTTCTCCATTGCTAATATGTAGTTCATCTTTTGCACTAAAGCTGATCCAAGCATAGACCCCCGGAAATTCCTTTAAAACTCTAACGATTGCTTTTGCCTCTAAAAGACAAGGAATGGTTTCACAAGCAAGGATATCTGCACCCGCTTCTACCAAGATTTTTACTCTTTCTCTATGAAAAACAACCAATTCTTCTTCACTTAATGAATAATCCCCTCGATATTCGGAGCCATCTGCAAGAAACGCTCCATACGGCCCAACAGAAGCAGCCACTAGCGGCTTTGGCCGATTTTGGCTTGATTACCCTCTGCCCAAAACTCATCACGAGCCTCTGCTGCAAGGTGGACAGACTTTTTAATTAAATCAATTGCCTCTTCTTCAGATAAACCTCTTTCTTTATATCCTTCAACAGTGGCTTGGTAACTTGCTGTTATGGCACAATCTGCACCAGCTTTGAAATAATCTGTATGAACCTGCTTAATTAATTCTGGATTTTCTAATAGTATTTTAGCTGACCATAATCTATCATTTAAATCGCATCCATAATTCTCAAGCTCAGTTGCCATAGCTCCATCAAGTATCATTATCGGGAAATCCCTTAAAATTTGTTCAATCGGGTTCATTTCATCCTTTTCCTTCCTACAGTAAAGCTACAAGAAGGAATCAAACCATTACTTCTTTAATACTTTACTTAAAAATTTCCTCGTTCTTTCAACACTAGGATTGCTGAAAATTTGCTCTGCTGTTCCTTCTTCAAGGATTATTCCATCTTCCATAAAAACAACCCGGTCAGAAATATCACGTGCAAAATTAAGTTCATGTGTCACAATCAGCATTGTATTCCCTTCATTTGCAACAGCTTTTATCACTGATAAAACTTCATCAACTAGCTCTGGATCGAGAGAGGAGGTTGGTTCATCAAACAATAACACTTCTGGATTAAGTGCAAGTGCTCTTGCAATCCCTACCCTTTGCTGTTGTCCTCCTGATAGCTGTGCTGGATAATGATTTAATCGATCTTTCAGTCCAACCTTTTCAAGGAGATCTTTTCCTACCTTACTAGCCTCAACTGAATTCATACGCTTTACACTTGTTAAGCCAATCATGACATTTTGTAGGACAGTTAAATTTTTAAATAAATTATACTGTTGAAAGACCATCCCTGTTGAAGTTCTTAGCGACAGAACATCTGCCTTACCTGCTGATGTAACATCTACTCTTTTATCATTAATCTCAACAACTCCACTTGTAGGAGTTTCAAGAAAATTTATACAGCGTAATAATGTTGATTTTCCTGATCCACTTGGTCCTAAAATAGAGACAACTTCTCCTTTCTTAATAGAAAGGTCAATCCCTTTTAACACATGCTGCTGATCAAAATATTTATGGATATTTTCTAATTTAATCATGAGGCAATCCCTCTTTCATATCTCCGGACACGTTTCTCTACCAAAACAAGTAATCTCTCAACAACGATACATAAAATCCAGTAAATAATTGAAACAGCTATATACACTTCAAAAAAGGCCAGCCGCGTGAAGCCCATAATTTTGGCTTGTCCCATAATATCAATAACGCCAATAATAAAAACAAGAGAAGTATCCTTAATCGTACTGATAAACATATTTCCCAGATTAGGAATTGCGACTGTTAAGGCCTGTGGGAAAATGATTTTAAGCATCATTTGTGTTGAACTCATCCCTATTGCTTTAGCCGCCTCAAACTGACCTCGATCAACAGATTCAATGGCTGATCTGATCGTTTCAGACAAATAGGCACCCAAATTAATTGAAAAGGCTAATAATGCATAAACCTCTGGAGCAATAATATTCACATCAAAATTTTGAAGTAAACCGTATTCCGTTTGAACTAAATAAATCACTTTTGGTATTCCATAAAAAACAAGGTAAATCTGAACCAACAATGGTGTACCTCTAATAAAAGAAACGTAAAAAGAAGAAATTGTCTTTAATACTGGAACTTGATAGATTTTTATAAGTGCTGTGGCAAGTCCAATAAATAAACTTATAATCAATGAGCCTACTGCAATGCCAATTGTAATTGGTAACCTTGCAACAATAGCAGGAAAGCTTTCTATTAAAAAACCGATATCTAATAAATTTTCCATTTTGAATTCCCTTCTTCAACCTTATTCAGGGATATATTCTCCACCAGTCCACTTTTTCGAAAGTTCAGCTAACGTTCCATCTTCTTTTAGTTGTTTAATAACAGGATCGACCAGTGCTTTTAATTCTTCACCCTGCTTCTCATCTTTAAATACAATCCCCATATCATCTTGAACGATAGGCTGTCCAACAATCTCTACATCAAGATCGTATTTTTCCAAAACCGTGTTAATCATGATCGGATCATTAACATAGGCATCAATTCGTCCATTTTGTACATCTTGTAGAATCTCTGAAGGAGTACCACTTTCGCTATATTTTAGAATAATGTCATTTTCAGCTTTCTTATTATGTTCTTCTAGCAAAAGCGTATAAGAATCGCCAGCCAATGCTCCAACCTTTTTCCCCTCTAAATCTTCTATTGACTTAATATCTGAACGACCCGATTTCACAACAATTACGGTTTCTGCAGCAAAATAAGATTCATCTGTAAATAAGTATTTCTCTTCACGATCTGGTGTTTTTGCTATTTGATCAGCAACTGCTTGAATTTTATTTGATTCTAGTGCAAGAAACATACTATCCCAAGGTGTTGCAACAAACTCAAACGTATAACCATCTAGCTTTTTATCAATTTCCTTCACTACGTCAATATCATATCCAGTAAGTTCATTGTTCTCATCAGCAAAAGCAAAAGGTGGATAATCATTTTGTGTTCCAACTAAAATGACTTTATCCCCTGTTTCTTCTTTTGCAGCTTCATTTGATGAACAACCACTTACTATTCCAGCTAAGCCTAATAGTGCAATCATTGGTACAAGTAAACGAGATTTTCTTTTCATATCATTGACTCCTTTTTTAATTATGATGTAAATATTAATTCTCACTAAGTTTATAGGAATAATAGTGTTATTATAACGAATTGAATTGGTATTGCAATGATTATTTTTAATTTTTTGTAAATTTAGAATTATCATATATGGCAATTTAGTCTTCCGGTTCTTTTATCCAACAAAAAAGCCTCCTTCAATGAGAAAGAGGCTTTTTCTATCTAAACCTTATCTCTCAGAATTAAACACTCTGCAGGAATTAGCACCTTTCATAAAAATGATGGTTGCTGGACGTCGTCGGGCCTGTCCCTCAGTCTCTCGTGATAAGATATTCAATTTTTAGTATAGTATGATATTATTTAATATTAAGACTATTGTCAAACAATTTTTCACTAATATTCCATTCTTAGTAGTATACCTATAAATTTAACCAATTAAAAGTCCATGAATCTATTAAATTTTATTATTTTAAACTTAGTAACATTGATGAAAAGAGTAGGAGGCAAATAGCTTGGAAAAGAAACACATTTTTGACGTAGCAATCATTGGTGCAGGGACGATGGGAATGGCAGCTGGTGCCTTTTTAGCACAGCAGCAAGTAAAGACTGTGTTAATTGATGCCTTTGATCCGCCACATAATCGCGGAAGCCACCATGGAGATACTCGAATGATTCGGCATGCCTATGGTGAAGGCAGACAGTATGTTAGTTTAGTAAAACGTGCCCAACAATTATGGGAGGATTTAGAAGTACAAACTGGCTATAAGATATTTGAAAAAACAGGTGTTATTGGACTCGGACCAAAAGACTCCACATTTCTACAGGAAACAATAGCTGCTGCAAGCAAATACGAATTGCCATTAGAGGTACTTACTAGCAATGAGGTGAAAAAAAGATGGCCGGTATTTTCTGTTCCAGAACATTTTATTGGATGCTTTGAAGCAGAATCAGGGTTAATTTATAGTGAAAATGCTATTCAAGCCTACAAAGAAATTGCTATTCATCATGGAGCACAGCTTGAGACAAATACTCCTGTTCAGCAAATTGAAACAGATCACAAGTCTTTCGTTAAAATCATAACTGAAAATAAGGTGTTTTGGGCTAAAAAGGTCATTGTTACTGTTGGTGCATGGGCCTCTAAACTGTTACCTGATTTAGCACTTCCTATTCAGCCAACCCGTAAAGCCTTTGGCTGGTTTGACACGCCTGCTAACCTTTATGATATCAACCACTTCCCGTCTTTTTATATAGAGGATAAGGAAAATATGTGTTATGGATTTCCAAACATAGATGGAACAGGTCTTAAAATCGGAAAATCAGATGGTGGACAAGCAATTGACCCGAACAAGCATACACAGAACTTTGGACACTATCATACAGATGAAGAAGAGCTCCGGTTTTTCCTTAAAAACTACATGCCCGAAGCAAACGGATTACTAAATCAAGGTAAAACCTGTTTATATACAATTTCAAGTGACAATGATTTTATCATCGATCATCATCCTGAGCATGATCACATTATTTTTGCTTGTGGTTTCTCTGGACATGGTTTTAAATTCGCAAGCATAATGGGAGAAGTATTGAGCGAGTTAGCTGTAAATGGACAAAGCAAGTTTGATCTTTCAATATTTTCACTCAAGAGGTTTGGTTTGTAATTATTTTTTAGAATATACGAAGCCTGTAATGATCTAAAAACTAAGTTTATACTAGTAAAATATTTATTTTACTAGTTTTCTTTACTGATCATCCTTCCTCACGTTAACGAATATCATGAATATGAATAGCAAAACATTCATAGGAGTGATCGTTATGCCTATCGTTGATGGTACTTCTTTTGTTTATACTGTTAAACAAGGAGACACCGTGTATTCCATAGCCTCGAGAATTGGAGGAACTGTTCCTCTCCTAGTAGAAGCAAATGCGATCTACCCTCCTGTTACAGATCCATATCTCATCTTTCCTGGTGAGGTATTAGTTATCTCAACACCTGGTAATAGACAGGTGAATCACATTGTTAATGCTGGTGAAACACTAAATAGCATCGCTCAACGATATTCAACAAATGTAGATTTACTTCAAGGGATAAATACACAAATTGTTAACCCTAACGTTATTTATCAAAATCAAATTCTACGCGTCCCTGCTCTTGTTTATTTAGTTGAAGAAGGAGATACATTAAACAAAATTGCCAAACGCTTTGGAATTTCTTTATCAACACTACTTTATGCCAATCGCCAGCGACCAGGTATCTCACCTGATGTTATCTATCCTGGATATCAACTTATTATCCCGATTCCGACGTCTAAAAATATTGTTGTTTTTCAACCATTACCTAGGACAGTTATTCGTGCTGGACAGCAGCTTTCAGGATTTGCCCGTGCCTTTGAAGGAGTGATTCTCTATCGTATTGTTGATGATAATGGTCAAGTTGTAACCCAGGAAGCACCGATCCAAACAACAGCAGGTGCCCCTGCGTATGGATCCTTCTCCATTCCAATCACATTTAATCAGCAACCGACTGCTCGGTCTGGAGAGCTATGGATTTACACTCGTAGTCCACGAGATGGAAGTATTGAGGATTTGGTTCAGGTGCTTGTGAGGTTTTAGAAATCTTTTTTGAAAATTAAACCGAAAAGACAGGTATGTTTCAGTACCTGTTTTTTTAATGATTCGACATTTATCGGGAAGTGCCAGGCACCACACAAGAACTGTTGACAACCTTTTAAATAGGATATATAGTTGTGATAATGATAATTATTATCAAATAAACTTATATTAAGGAAGGGTTTACAATGACGGCTAAACGTAATATTTCATTACTCTCAACATTATTAATTGCAATCCTTATGCTTGTATTAGTTGGTTGTTCAGGTGAGCAAGCAACTGAAAATACTGAATCAGAATCTAATGAGGGAACAAATACAGAAACAACGGAAACTGAAGAAGGAACAACTGAATACCCAATCGTGATTGAACACGCATTTGGTGAAACAACTATTGAAGAAAAACCTGAACGCGTTGCTACGATTGCATGGTCAAACCATGACGTTGCTCTTGCTCTTGGTGTTGTGCCTGTAGGTTTCTCAGCTGCAAACTATGGTGTTCAAGATGATAGCGGTATGTTACCTTGGACTTCAGAAAAGTTAAAAGAACTTAATGCAGAAACGCCAACTATCTTTCAAGATACTGATGGTTTAGATTTTGAAGCAATTGCAGATGTTAATCCAGATGTTATTCTTGCAGCATACTCTGGTATTACTCAAGAAGAATATGATACATTAAGTGAAATCGCTCCAGTTGTTGCCTATCAAACGAGCCCTTGGGTAGCTTCATGGCGTGAACAAGTTACATTCAATGCTATAGGTATGGGAATGGAAAAAGAAGGTAAACAACTTATTGCCGACACAGAGAAATTAATTGAAGAAAAAGCTAGTGAACATGCTGAAATTAAAGGAAAAAAAGCTGCATTTGTAAGTATTAGTGCCGAAGATTTATCTAAGTTCTACATCTACTCACCTGGAGATCCACGTGGTGCATTTCTTACTGAGCTAGGAATGGAATATCCTGAAAGTATTACAAGTCAAATGACTGATCCTAATAGTTTCTATATAGAAGTAAGTGCTGAAAATGCAGACATGCTTAACGATGCTGAAATTATAGTATCATATGGTGATGAAAATACACTTGCAGCTTTACAGGCTGATCCAATCCTTGGAAAAGTCCCAGCAATAGAGAGAGGTTCTGTTGTTATTATTGGAGATAACACTCCACTTGCAGCAGCAGGTACTCCAAGCCACTTTCAATTGAGTACTCAATTGATGAGTATTTAACATTACTATCAGAAGCTGTAAGCAAAGTGAAATAAAATGGATCATACATCCGTTTCAGAAAATAAGCAGTTACTTATACCGAAAAATTTTATAAAAGTACTTATACTTTCTATCGTTTTACTCGGTATATGTGTATTGGCTTCACTAGCCTTTGGATCTCGCATAGTTGGATGGAATGAGCTGATTGATGGCTTATTCAATCCTGATGTGGATTCGCACGGCGCAAATGTTGTTCGCCAAAGAATTGCTAGAACAGTATTTAGTTTTATGTGTGGTGCTGCATTAGGAGTTTCTGGTGCTCTTATGCAATCGGTTACTCGTAATCCTATTGCAGACCCTAGCATATTGGGAGTTAACACAGGGGCAGCACTATTCGTCGTTTGTGGAATTTCTTTTTTAAATATTAGCAGTGCCAGTCAATATATTTGGCTTGCATTAGCAGGAGCAATTCTAACTGCCATTTTTGTATTCGGAATTGGTTCAATGGGGAGTGGCGGAGCCACGCCCCTTAAACTCGTTTTAGCAGGTGCTGCTACAAGTGCTGCATTATCCTCTCTTGTAATGGCCATCATGATTCCTCGCTCAAACGTTATGGATCAATTTAGATTTTGGCAGGTTGGTAGTGTCGGCGCAGGAAATTGGAGTTCAATCTCTCTTTTTATTCCTTTTCTTATTGTTGGAATCCTAATAGCCATCTTTACTGCTCCAGCACTAAATGCATTAGCATTAGGTGATGAAGCTGCTACTGGTTTAGGTGTACGTACAGGAACACTTAGGCTTATCGCTGCCTTTGGTGGAGTACTATTGTGCGGTGTGGCAACAGCACTTGCAGGTCCTATCGGCTTTATTGGTTTATTAGCAACACATGTGATTCGGCTCATGATTGGTCCTGATTTGCGATATGTTATCCCAATGTCAGCTCTTTCAGGTGCCATCATCCTAACAATATCAGATGTTTTCGGTCGAATTTTAGGAAGTCCTGGTGAGCTTGAAGTTGGTGTGGTTACAGCATTTATTGGAGCTCCTATCTTAATCTTAATAACTATGAAAGCGAAAATGCGTGCACTATGATGAATGAATCAATGAATCTTATTATGATAGGTAGAATAAAAAGACGTCGCCGTTTTGTCCTTGTAACTTCTTTACTTGCAATCATTGCCTTTGCACTTTGCTGCACAATGCTTATGCTAGGAAACACCATTTATCCTGTTTCAGATGTCATAAGTGTCCTCCTAGGTGAGAAAGTAAAAGGTGCATCATTTGCAGTAGGAACAATACGTTTTCCAAGAATGGTTGCAGGTGTTTTTGCTGGGTTTGCTTTTGGTGTTGCTGGATATGTTTTTCAAACGATGCTTCGTAATCCCCTAGCAAACCCTAATGTGATCGGAATAACAGCTGGATCAAGTGCTGCTGCTGTTTTTTGTATCATTGTTCTTCATGCAAGTAATACCTTTGTTTCAATTGCTTCTATTATTGGTGGACTTGCTACAGTAATCGTTATTTTTCTCTTATCAAAAGGTACTTCTTTTTCAATTGGGAGATTAATATTAATAGGAATTGGTATTCAAGCCATGCTAAATGCTGTTGTATCTTACTTATTACTGATTGGTCAGCAGCATGATCTTCCAACTGCAATGAGATGGCTAAGTGGTAGTCTAAATGGAGCTAAAATGGAGGAACTGTATCCTCTTATGATCACAGTTCTTATCTTTGCCCCAATTATTATCGCGTTCGGAAAACGATTAGATATGTTAGAACTTGGAGAGCAAGCTGCAACGTCACTTGGAGTTGATACAAATAAGACACGATTTGTACTTATTATCAGTTCCGTGCTTATTATTTCGTTAGCTACCGCTACAACGGGGCCTATCGCCTTTATTGCGTTCCTTTCTGGACCTATCGCAAAAAGACTAGTTGGTGTTGGATTTTCAGGTGTGATCCCAGCAGGTCTTGTTGGCATCATTTTAGTTTTGGCATCAGACCTTATAGGGCAATTCGCATTTGTTGCTAGATACCCTGTTGGTGTGATTACAGGAATACTTGGAGCACCATACTTGATCTACTTGCTAATCCGAATGAATCGGAAGGGAGATTTATAATGAAACCAACACATGCTTTTCAAGCTGAAGGAATCACAGCTGGATACGATAATAAAACGATTTTACATGATGTAAGTATTAGTATTCCAAGCAATAAAATAAGCATTATTATCGGTGCAAACGGTTGTGGTAAGTCTACCCTACTTAAAACAATGGCTAGACTTATTAAACCTACTTCTGGCCAAGT
Organism: Metabacillus endolithicus; assembly: GCF_023078335.1. Taxonomy (GTDB): domain Bacteria; phylum Bacillota; class Bacilli; order Bacillales; family Bacillaceae; genus Metabacillus; species Metabacillus endolithicus. The sequence goes on from NZ_CP095550.1 coordinate 2,547,777, forward strand.
TACCTTAGGTGGAAAATCAATTCATAGCATTCCACCAAAACAGTTAGCCCGTGTATTAGGATTACTTCCACAATCACCTATTGTCCCCGAGGGAATAACCGTTTCAGACTTAGTTGGACGAGGCAGATTTCCACACCAGTCATTTTTAAAAGGCTGGACAAAAAAAGATTATGAAGCTGTTGCTGAAGCAATGGAAATGATGAAAATCACTGAATTTGCAGATCGACATATTGATGAACTTTCAGGTGGTCAAAGGCAGCGTGTATGGATTGCCATGGCTTTAGCACAACAAACAGACATCCTGTTTCTTGATGAACCAACAACCTATTTAGACATCACCTATCAAGTCGAAATTCTCGACCTGCTAACAGACCTTAACCAAAAATACGGAACAACAATTGTCATGGTTCTTCACGATATCAACCTGTCCGCACGTTATGCAGATCATATTTTTGCTCTTCATAAAGGAAAGCTTGTTGCAGAGGGTGCGCCATCGGAGGTTATTACGAGTGGGTTGATTGAGGATATTTTTGGGCTGCATTGTACGGTTGTGGAAGATCCGGTTTCTGGTTCTCCTTCGGTGGTGCCGATTGGGAGGCATCATGTGAATCGGGAATTGATTTCCAGTTAAGTTTTGTTTAATGGTTTTCTTTATAGGTTGCGGATAGTGGTCCCTAACGAGGGGTTGCCCGCAACCTTTTTGTTGTAGTTGGTAATAAAAAGAAGTAAAATAAGCGGAAATTCTCCGGTTAAATCAAGCATTGAGCTTGTTTTGAAGGATATAAGGGGAAATTTTCCGTTTATTCAGACTGAAATTCGCTATTTTCATATATTTTGGGTTAATAATCGGAGTTTCTCCGTCTATTTAAGCTATTTTTCATATAAATAGCAATTTAAGCGGAATTTTTCCGTCTGTTATTAAATCAGGTGCTTAACTACTTGATTCCCCAACCTATAAGAACGAACCCTTTTAACTCCCGATGCGGGAATCAGCACCTTTTTATCGACTAGTTGAGAAAGGACTTTTTTTACCGTCTTGTCACTTAGCTTCAATGATTCTGCAATTCTATTGGGACAATGGCTTCTCCTTTTCGAATGGCAAACCGTAGTACTTCCTTCTCCACAAAGGACAGAGAGGTCTGGTCCAGATCTTCACCTAGCCAACGGCCAACCACTTGCTGAATAACCTGCTGACATCGTCGTGGTTTCTCTTTAACTTGGTCATAAGAAAAGCGGATCACGGTCCATCCGTCAATCACCAACTGATTTTGACGTTCTAGATTGTCAGAAAATTTCCATCTGCTTATATTCCTTAAGTGAGGGCCATACCCGTCGACCTCGAAACAAATCCGGATGGCTGGACGAATATAAGCAAAATCCAAATATCTATTGTCTTCCTTGAAATCATTAACCTCATACTCTGGATGTAGATATTGAAAATGATAAAATGAGGGCCACCACACTTGTTCCAAAAACAATCTTTCAGCTTGGTTGTGGCCTTCTTGTAATCGTCGTAATCTTTCTCCGTTTCTTGCTTGCAAGTGAGCATTCATAAAGACCTGATAATCTTCTTCAAATCCCAATGCATCCTTCCTCCTACCCAATAAATCCTCCATCCTCAACTCTTCTTCAAATTATCTTCAAAGACTAATGCTATTCCTCAATCGGAATCATAAAGTCATAGTCAGAAAGCCCCATACTTCGCAAACATCTTTTCACAATATTCTTCAAACGACAAATAGAAATTTTCAGGCGGGTCCCGAATAGTATGGTAAATATTCCGTTTTCGTAAGTAACTAAGTAACTCTTTTCCCCGTTAACATTCTCTCCCCTGAGAGCATTCTTTAACTCTTTTAATTGTTCATTTGTGAGACTACGGTTCAAAGATACTTTTTCCCGACTTCCGTCTTTATTTTCTAGTATAAATATTCCATGTCCTCCGATTTTCTCTTCCTTGTATTCAATAGTGTCCATCGTTGACTTTTTAATTGTTTTAGCATAATAATATCCGCATCTCATACAAAAAGTATACTGCTCATCAGTTTTGTAATAAAAATCTTCAAATGCAGAACGTCCACAACATAAGCATTTAACAGCATACATATTTGATGCCACGAAACAATCATCTCCTTTATATATTTAAGTATTTTAAAAATTAGCTGGTATAAATGTGAAGTGAAAAATAAGAAATGTAATTTTGAAGAAAATATAAGTGTGTTAAAAATTATAATGATAACTTTAACAGGAAGTGTAGAAGATTTTATTGCAGAAGAATCTGAGGATAGAGTCAATTATAGTTTAAAAGGTTCCCTAAATTTGTCAATTGTTTTATCTTATATTTCTCAATTAAAGTTAATTTACTTATGGTAGATACTTCTGCATTTGTTAAGGCTTTATTTTTAAAAAAGATCGTAAAAAACGGTAAGACACAGTTATTCTCCTCAAAGTCTATATCCAAAGCAGACCTACTCCCTCATAACGAACATCCTTGTAAGTTCCCAATTTGAAAGGAAGCAGTGGTGCCATCTCTTTGCTTTCCGAGGAAATAAATGGGGTGTTGAAAAGTCCTGCATGTTTATTTAAAATCTAAGTTTAGAGCTCAAACAAATTTCGTTCAATAACCTCATTTAAGAAGGGACTAACTTCAATTTATAGCGAAAATCGAATTACATTTTGCAAATTGTAATAAATTCATGATAGAAAATCTAGCCAGAATTTAGTAAGATATCCACATGTGATATTAGATAAGGGGTTAAAAAAATGAGCGTATTAAATGTACAAAAGTTAAGTCATGGTTTCGGTGATCGTGCAATTTTTAATGATGTGTCTTTTCGACTTTTAAAAGGCGAACACGTTGGACTAGTTGGTGCTAATGGTGAGGGTAAATCTACCTTCATGAACATTGTTACTGGGAAGTTGCAACCCGACGAAGGGAAAGTGGAGTGGTCACGAAAAGTTCGTGTTGGTTATTTAGATCAGCATGCTGTACTTCAAAAAGGCACTACAATGCGTGATGCTTTAAGTACTGCTTTTCAATATCTTTTTGATGCTGAATCAGAGATTAATGCACTTTATGCAAAAATGGGTGAAGAAGGTGCAGATATCGATGCATTACTTGCAGAAGTTGGAGAGCTACAAGAAACGTTAGATAGTAATGATTTCTATCAAATTAATTCAAAAGTTGAGGAAGTTGCTCGTGGTCTAGGATTAGACGATGTTGGACTTGATCGAGATGTAAATGATCTTAGCGGTGGACAACGTACGAAAGTTTTGCTAGCTAAGCTTTTGTTAGAAAAACCTGAAATCCTATTACTAGACGAGCCTACGAACTATTTGGATGAACAGCATATCGAATGGTTAAAGCGATATTTACAGGAATATGAGAATGCATTTATCTTGATTTCACATGATATTCCATTCTTGAACAATGTTGTTAACTTGATCTATCACATGGAAAATCAAGAGTTGAACCGCTATGTTGGTGACTATGATAACTTCTTGAACATATATGAAATGAAGAAGCAACAGCTAGAGTCTGCTTACAAGCGTCAACAACAAGAAATTGCTGATTTAAAGGATTTCGTTGCTCGTAACAAGGCAAGTGTTGCGACTCGTAATATGGCGATGTCTCGTCAAAAGAAGCTCGACAAGATGGAAGTTATTGAATTGGGGAAAGAGAAGCCAAAACCTGAGTTTCATTTCAAAGAAGCCGCACAGCTAGTCGCTGGATTTTCGAGACTGAAGATCTTGTTATTGGTTACAATGAACCTCTTTCTCGTCCTCTAAATTTGAAAATGGAACGCGGGCAAAAAATTGCTTTCGTTGGTGCAAACGGTATCGGGAAGTCTACCCTATTAAAAAGTATTCTTGGGTTGATAAATCCGATTTCGGGTGAAGTGGAACGCGGTGAGCATCAACATATCGGGTACTTCGAGCAGGAAGTTAAACAATCTAACTATAACACTTGTATTGAAGAAATTTGGAGCACGTTCCCAAGCATGAATCAGGCTGAAGTCCGTGCTGCTCTTGCAAAATGTGGATTAACGACGAAACATATTGAAAGTAAAGTCGAAGTCCTTTCAGGTGGCGAAAAAGCTAAAGTTAGATTGTGTAAAATTTTAAACACAGAAACGAATTTATTAATTCTAGACGAACCTACCAATCACTTAGATGTAGATGCAAAAGAAGAGTTGAAGCGTGCTCTAAAGGAATATCGCGGAAGTATATTAATGGTATCACACGAACCTGATTTCTATCGTGAAATTGCGACTGATATTTGGAATTGTGAGGACTGGACTACAAAAGTATTCTAAAAATACAGATTAAGGGTACCTCAGTAAAATCTGGGGTACCCTTTTCTATCTATACTCGTAATGGTTTAGCCACACATTCTATGTGGCTTGTGTGTGGTTAGTCACTACTTTTAATGGAAGGTATTTTAAGATTTTCTAACTTAACTAATTACATTAAATCAGCGCTATTAGTATATGCCAGAATGTATATGATTTTATTAAAAGGAGATTGTTGATGCATATATATACATACAGCTATCAGTGATCACATCAACGATACTGGCAACGAATATTAATGGTAAAAATGCTGTCATATCAACAATTAACAAAAACGTATCAGATGTTTAAGGCTACTCTGATACGTTTTTATTTCATAGAATGTTATCACGGCTATATATAGGATTAGTCAAAAGCCTTTCAAGAATCGTTTTTCTATCCTTTATCTCTACTTTTTAGTTTACCACTATTTGTGGTACGGTTCACCGTAGTTATTTAAGAGGCAAAAAAGGCATTGGTAATCCTGTTACCAGTGCCCCTTTTTTGCTTAAATTAAGTATTGTTTTATATATGTTTAAACATTCAATATGTGTCGAGTACTGACGGTAGGAAAACCACAAGATAATGATGAGATGTAGTGGTGCATCTTTGCTTATTTATTTTGCTTTGTTAATGACTTTAAAGGTCACATCACGAATAATGAACTAAGTAAGTTTCACCTTTTAAAATAGCTCTAAAGACATCTTTGTATTAAATCCATATCATTCTACTTTTTATGATTTATCATGTATTTCCTTAATTAAAGTATTTCTTGTTTCTAGCATTTAAATGATGTAGGTTTTGGCAGTATGTTTATTAACCATTTTAATTTATCACTAAGGATTTCTTTTCATAAAATAGGGCCATGTGAGTCCACATAGAAATATTGTTATTTCACACTCAATGCTAAGCTTTTTGGATTAATAGTTTTTAGAATAAAGATAATGCTCAATAGTCTTTATGTATGTTTTCCAGTCTTTATAACGTTCTTGGACTTTCTTTTCCAAAACTAGGTCAATTTGTTTTTCCTCATTATATATTCCTTCCCGACGCATGTTTTCAAGTCTATTAATATATTGCTCTATAGATATTTCCTTTAACTTCCGTTCACCCTTTTTTAAAACATGTTTGTATTTTAAATAATCTTTAAAGTCCACTTACTCATCCTTCTTCCATCTTTTAAAGGTCACTAGCAGAACATCTTGTATAATATAAAACCACTGCATATAGTAATATTTTCCATACGAATAACCACTAACCCCACTATCTACATACTTGGGTAGGTTGAATATTTAGTCGTTATAAATTTACTAAGTTTCTCAGTCAATCTAAATGTTTTATTAAAAGTAACCATAAAAAAACATAATGTATATCTCTTTTCTACATTATGTTTAGAATATTTTTATAACGAATGTATTATCTTTTTAACTGTTTTTCGGCTTCCTTCCGAATGGTGCCTATTCTTTTATCACTTCTTGTATCTCTTCCATCATGATTACGAATTGTACCCGGCGGTTGTTACTGATCAAAAAACCTATAAGCCTATTATATCAACGTTCATAAGGCTTTTTTGACCCTAAAAAATCCTATTACAAAGAATTAATAAGGTTTTACTAATTTGCTTACGGAGATTATTTAAATATGCAATTTAACGATTTCCTACTTATTCTTCATCCTAATATTCTATAAAATTGTCTATGTTATTTTCATCAACTCTGCCATTAAAACATACTGGACAAATAACATACCATGCATAAGTATCTTTTTTCTGCTGATGGTAATTGTTAGTATGCTTTATTAATTTATGTCCATTTCTACAATGTACTTTTACCCAAAAATCATTGCAATTACTACATTCATAGTAATATTTTAAATGACCTCGCTCCGTATATGCTAACGTTACCTTTACATTATCTTCTAGTTCACCACAACTCCAGCAAGTTTGAAAATCTTCCAAATGATATTCCATAATCATTCTAAACCAGCTGGTAAAAGAATTAGTAGCCTGCGGTAACAAGTATATAGACCCTACTTTATGTCCGTATTCCTCTTTCAGTAGCGACTCTGTTTCATCATCTAAACTTATAAAGTTTTTATCGTATGCTGCACTATAACTGACACCCGCTTTTTCCTTGAGTTCACCCATCTTCTGATCGCAATGTAGAATAAAGGATACATCACCGTTTAAATTTGGATTTGAAGATTTAGTTCTAAGATATTTTTTTATCGCTACTGTTTTTATATCCTTCTCCCATTCTTTTTCACCTTGCTCTATATAATCTCTATATTTTGCATCCAAATAAATTACTTTGCTTTCTTTATTAGGTGCTTGCAAAATGAATCGATAATCTGGAGTTAGCGGTTGTAAACCAGTTCTTGGTAGGTGTGGTGTATAAGAAATAAATAAACTATAAATGCTTTTATTTAATTCAATATTAAACCCATCTAAAGTTTTTACTTTTTTATTTGTAAGAAAATCCTTTATATATTTGCTCAGGCTTTCTTTTCCCCTTATAGTCCAACCTAATTCCGTCTTTAAAATCATAATCATTTTTAAAAAAGCCCAAATTTCGTAAATGTTATTTACGTTAGTTACATTAATATAGTTATTAGAATTAAGTTCATTGAGCGAGATTGTATTAACATACTCATGTTCTTTTAATGCATTCCAAATTATTCTATAGTAAGGATCATGTAGAAAGACTTGCGTAGGTCTTAGTTTTTCGAATTCTAAAGAATCAATCTCTTTAAAAATACTCAATTCTAATAAATTATTTATTTTTTCATCTAGTTTCCTATACAATTTTTCTTCATGATTAACTAAAGAAATTCGATTTATTAATTTTAATTTTTGTTCATATGAAGTAGTCTTTAGCTTGGATTGCAGTAACCTATCAGTATTTCTTAAATAATCCCTAGAATTCAATAAAATCGGAACTATATCTTCCATTACATCATCCTTAACAATAGGACGTTTTATGCCACTTACAGCTATCGATTGAATATTAAAAAAAGTGAAATTGTAATCATTGAAAATTTCCCCAACTCCAGTATCTGTCCCAATAATATCAATAGATTGATTCAATTTAGCTCTATCATAATAAACATTGCCATTAATTAATATCTCTTTACCTAAGATTTCTTCGTTATTTAGAGCTTGCATTAAATAAACATGATTTTTTAATACTACAGAATGTAGTTCAAGCTTCAACTTTTTACTAAATCTTGGGTGGGGCCATTGAATTAATACTCGCTCATTTAAGCTATTTTTATATGAATACGATATTAATTCGATATCCCACCCATTATTCCAAGCAGTCTCAAACTTAGTAATTACAATATTATTTATCAGTTCACATTTAAAGTTTTTTGGTAAACTACGGACTCTAAACTTTAATTCAATATTAATATTTGTATACATGTTTATCAATGGATTATGATCGGAGTTAATTGTTAATAATTTCTTAGTTAAATCTTCTTTTTCTTTATTGAGTTCTTCATCAATTTTCTGTACCTGACCTTTAAGAGCTGTGTAATCTTTCTCATTAAAGTCATTTAAGAAATTACTTTTATCTTCAAATACCCTCAACTCATTTTTGATTTGTTCTTTTTTTATATTCAATAGATTTTCTTTTAGATATAATTCAAATAAAAATTTTAATGAAGCTAAAAACTGCTTAATGACACGATGCTCGTAAAGGTTCTTATCTTTATAAATTCCCATCTTTTTAACACTTGGACTACCCATAAAAATTGATTTAGAAATTTCTGCCCTTATATCAAACCGGTTTCTATCGTTAGTATGCTTTTGTTTCGACAATTGAATAGAAAAGTTTTCATTTGGATTTAGATCTATATATTTCAATGCTGGTTCGATTTTATTTATTACATCTTCCACCCATTTAAGAGATAACAATTCTTTTTCATTTAATCTCACTGAAGAATTTTTATTTTTTAATAAATCTATATAAATATTATAAATTTCTGCAATCATTATTTTGTAATCGTTAATTTCTAATGATGATGGTAGGAAAATAATATTATATTCTTCAATCAAATCGTCAGTTGATTTTTGCTTAACTTTTACCTTTATGGAGCCTGATTGATTTAAACCTGTAACTTGATCTTTTTCAGAAGTAGAGTATTTATCTTTTTTAAATTTGCTCAGCTCGAACCAAATCCCAGTTTCACGATCTAAATATAGTTCCTTTTTATCTACATCATCATGCTCTATATATACAGTAAAATCATCACGTACATCCTGTAATCCTTTGAAACCTATTTGACTATATCTAATAGCACCTGCATATTCAGAATAGCTTTTGTAATGGTTAAAGGTATACCAACAATTATTTATGGAATCATACTTTAACTCTTCTACTTTTTCTACTTTTTCTACAGGTTTTAATTTCTCATTTTTATTAGAATTAATATCATAATGAACATTGATCATTATTGGAGTTAGATTCATAAGAAATTACCCCCAATATGAGAATACTTTAGTAGATTCTGCATTGTTAACCATTTTTTGAACCTTCTTATAGGATTTAGATTCTTCACCTACAAATTCTTCTATTTTATCCTTTAGTTTAATGTGATTAGTATCGTCATTACTAATATAATAATTAATCTTCGGTAAAATTTTATTATTCAAAAGTTCATCTAACACATTTAGTTTATCTTCTTCATTTTCAGAACAAATTAACTTAAAGTAGTGGGTGATTTGGCTTAAATGTTTTTTAGTACGCGGATTAATCTCAACATTACATGCTTGTAAATGAGCTAATAAATTTCCTTCTAACTCCCCAACTTCGCTCATTTTATTAATTACCTCAAAATCATTTGGGGTTAAATGTATATCCTTAAACTCAATATCCTCATTAAAACTTGTTTCAGATTTCTTCAACTCAATAAAGTAACTTCTGTCAATTACTTTAGGACTTAGCGGTTTAGTTGTCCCATCTATATTCATCGTACCAATAAAACGAACATTATCAGGAATTGATAAACTAGGTTTAAATTTCATTAAATTTTTGTACCGTTGCATGTACATTAATTGATCTTTGTCGTCAATTTTTAAAATTTCATTCATTATATTGGCAATTTCAGTTTCTGATTGTAAGTTATATACTCTCTGAAGGAACCATTTCACTTCTTCTAAAGAATAGTTATATTCTTGTTCGCTGTATAACGGAATTTCCTCATTTTGTTCTCGTAAACTTAATAGGTCGGCAAAATAGTATTCGACTTGAGATAAATTTAACTCATCTAAACAAATTAAATAAAATTTATCTTTATTTTGTTCCTTTTTTGCCTCTAAAATAGCGTCTAAGAAAGGAGTAGATAAATACATTTTACTTAGTGGATTATAGTAACCAAATAAATCTTGTCTATCAATCCAACTCGATTGTACCGGAATTATTTTATAATTTGCATTTATACTTTTAGCTAAAGCTGAAACTATACTCGTTTTCCCTGTACCGGAAGCACCATGTAACACAACAAGTTGATCGGTACTAATAGCTACTAGGATGTTTTGTAGATAATTTATGTCGTACCACAACTTCTCTCCCGATTGTTTATAAATTTTTGCTTGAATTTGTTTAAGAATGGTAAGATTAACTTCATTTACTTTTATTTTATTTTGACTAGAATCCTCTATATCTTGTATTTCGACGTCTTCTTCAATTTTAAAACCTAGTTCCTTTAAAAAGTCAGCCATTTTCCATAGCTGATTTTCCTTTTTTAACAACATTTCCTGACTATCATCTAAATCTTGTTCACGCCGTAGCAATTCCTGATTCTTCTCATTTATTCTTTTATTCTCATTAATAACATTTTGGTCGAAGGCTAGTTCTCTCTTATCAAATTCATCAATTGTATTTTTTATATAACAATCTATTAAATCACTATATATATTATTTGCATAATAGATAGTAGAATCAAAATTTTTATCTACCTTTACTAAGGCTTCAACTTCAATATCTTTAATATTAATACCAATTTGCCCAGAAGTAATTGAATAAATAGGATTGAACTTTTTTACAGAACCCGGTACTATTTTTATAACATCTCCCCTTGACTTAATTTTTTCTCTTTTAGTTCTGGATTTGGTACAAAATCAAATGTAACGTAATCATCCTCAATTAAATTATCTTTTTTGCCTTCATCATAAAATACAAATTCAGTTTCTGCAGCATCTTCTGCAACTCTTGGAATTTTCTCTCCGTTTATAGGGTTTAAAAAGTTTGTTATTTTGTATCTTCCAATTGAATTGATTTCTATTTTTCCGATTAATTTGGGCTTTTTCAATCCAAATGAGTTACAAATAAATTGGAGTCTTTCTTCATCAGACTGTAATGTTAGATAATCCTTAACTGTGCGAGTTTCTATACTACTTAACATTGTAATCACCTCAAGATTTAATCTAAATTAATTCTGCTATCTCAATAAGATGCTGAATATCCTCTTTCTGTACTGGATTCTTGCACATATTATATAAATTTAACGTTTCTAAAAGACTTAGCTGTTTATTTTTCATTAACTGATTTTTTAACGTAGCTATATGCTGTTGGAAGTCCCTCTCTTTGTCTAAAAAAGGTTTGTTTTCTTCAACGTAATATAAATAGTCCCAGCCCTTTATGGCAGTAGCAAGAACTTTTAAAATATATGCTGTCTCGGAAATTCCATTTAATAGTTGTAATGCTTTTACAATATTTTCTTTTACTAATTTGGTATTATTCACCTTCCTGTAGTATTTTGCTAAATTCCAAAAAATTAACGGTAAAGGGTATAGTATATCTTTTTTTAAATCCTTATATAGCTGTGCTAAATCCAGTTTTGATTTATTGAGAGTCTTTAATAAAAACTCTCCACCATATAATTCATCATCAGACATTGAAATTATTTTCACATATGTACTTATCTTGAAGATGTTTCCTTTGTAATCCTCAGCCCATCTATCACAGCATTCTTCTAACGCTTCCTGAGACAATTGAGAAATACCTTCACATTTTAATAGGTAGGTCAATGCATCCCTTACTTGATTTACTTGAATAAATGCATTAGCACTATATACATATTGTCTTTCAATATCTTTTTCTTTTTCAAAATGATCAATGGCATACTCAAAATCTTTTAAGGCCTTGTCTAATAAAGATGGGTTCTTATTAATTAATTTTGTATAAGCCTGTCCTCTCGTTCCGTATAATTTTCCTAATTGATTAAATTTATCTATTGATTGAAGATTTTCATCATCTATCATCTCTAGTAGATACATTAAATCATTACACGCTTTAATGAGCGAAGTTAAAACATTAATAGCAGCTTCATTTTGTAAAAAGTTTAACAAATGAACACTTTTACGATTTTGATACATAATGTAATAATTTAATTTTGTAATTAAATCCTGTACTTTTCTAAGTTCCAAATTAAAAACTTCGTCTAAGTGTTCTGCTTCTATATCCCCTTCATGTGTGTAAATCGTATATAAATATAGGATTACGTCTAATACAAAAATATTACTAAATTTGACTTTTGCTTTTCTCATAATCGGGGTTAAAAAATCCCGCACTGCAATCCCAATTTTTTTAGCTAAAGAAAATTCTTTTTGTATCTTTACCAAGTGACCTATTTCTAATGTAACTTTCAATAATTGATTATCTATCTCTTCTAAACGCATATTTTGCAATTTAGGAACTAATAACTCTACGAATAATGCTTCAGTTTCCTTATTATCTTGAGAATATTCTAGAAGCAATGTAAATATGGCATCCGATACTTTGTTATTTATAAGCATACTTTGTAATTGATTTTCGAGTTTAGGTATTAACGAGGTGATTCTAGCATTTTTAAAATATTTTTTTAGATATTGTCGCTCATCATGACTGAATTTTACTTTCGCATCTTGTGTCAAAAAACCATTGCAAATTGTATCTGATAGCATAAGCATTTCATCATATCTTGCATCGCTTAAATGAACTTTAAATTTTGGTAAAACCTTGCTTGATAATTCTTTTTTCGCAATACCAACTATTATCTTTTCTCTCAAAATTTTTTCATAATTTGAAAAGTCTATAATTCCAGTTCCTTTTGAGACATCTTTTCTAGAGGCTACAGAAACTTCTAATTCTACTTTTCCATGAATTGCGGATAAACGTGTAATAAGTTGAATTAAACCCTCTGCTATAATGTTCAAATACGTGGTAGTTGAATCAATTACTACTATTTTTTCAGTATTTTCGAAAATAATGACTTCATGTTTAAACTTTTCAAGCTCTTTTAATATATTTATAACAGTTGTGCCAGTTTCATCTTTACAATGAACTTTATCTTTACCAGTAGTTCTTTTCACTAAGACTTTCGCAACATCTTGAGAAATAGTATCTTTTTCAATCAACAGTCCACCAATTAGAGAGGGTCGCCAATTTTCTGGTTTATTATTATCATTTTCAAAATCTCCACTTTCATCTAAAAATAGTTGAAATTCCATAAAACCCCTCCTTAAAAGCGTATAAATATATAAGCTATTTCGATTACCACATTGTTCTCAATATACCATTTGACGTTATTATTACTTATTTCATCTAGTAGGCTTACATGATTTAACATAGCTCTTGCTCTAAATCCAATAGCTCCATCATCTTAATTAATTTTAATATGTATATTTTACTATAAATTACATATGAACAATGAAAATTTGCAGAATCAAGATTTTAAATTTTTATTAGAGAATGTTATTTCAACAAAACAAATGGCTATGCATTTACAGGTAAAAGAAGATGTCATCGAAGAATTATGTGAAAGGGACTACTCAAAGCGAAATATTTAAACAATGGATGGGCAATTTTAAAGAATCAAGAATCACCTTGTTTAGTACAATTAGATAGTGAAAATAATGTTTACAATATCACCCATAATATTCTTATAGGACATTTAAAGATCCTTCGGGTAAATTGCAGATATGTACTTGAAATTGAAGCATTTTTAGAAGTATCATCATGGGCAGATTCAATGGAGAATGCTTTATTAAAAGCAGAAGAAGTAATAATTTACACTCAAAAAAGTGAGTTTGTCGCAGTATTTAATAGTGAAGCTGAAGCGTTTAAATATGCTAATAAACTTTATCCCGAATTCCCATTAGAGGAATACATTATAGAGATGTATGACTAAAGAGATTTTGATAACAATTTAATTAATTTTTAAAAAGTCAACAACAAAGACAATGGTAAATCAATCTTACCATTGTCTTTTTCTCATTAGGAATTTTCCATACCCTCATCGCGGTAGTATTGATGGTGATACAAAAATTATATAAGTTGTAGTTGAAATACCTTTCATTAATCAAAATACTCACATCTTACATAATTTCTACCTATTTTTTAGTGAACTTTTCCATTTAGATTATAATTCCTTATCCCTTATAATCATTAGCAATTATAAGTGACAACTCTTCTCTACTTGGGTTTTCAATATCCACGACTCTTTTAGCATGGTTCATAATCAGCTCATCGTAAATATTTCGAACCAAGCGACCATTGGCAAAATTCTCGTCTTTCCTTTCAACTAACTCTTGTAATAGCGGTCTAATTTTCTTTTTAGCATCTTCATTTAAAATATATTCATTTCTATTGCACATCTTCAATAGAATTTCTTCTAATTCATCTGCTGTATAATCTTCGAACTCGATAAACGTGTTAAAACGAGATTTAAGCCCCGGATTCGAATCAAAAAATTTATTCATTGGTTCTGTATAACCAGCTACTATTACAACCAAATCATCTCGATAATCTTCTAGTGCTTTTGTCAGTTCAGTCAAACACTCTCGACCGTAAGAATCGCTATGGTCATTTTCCGTAATGCTGTAGGCCTCATCAATGAACAACACACCGCCTTTTGCTTTTTCAATAACCTTTTTAACTTTCAGAGCTGTCTGACCTTGATAACCCGCTATCAAGTCCGTTCTGGAAACTTCAATGAAATGCCCCTTCGAGAGTAATCCTATCTGTTTATAAATTCTTCCTACAATTCTAGCCACAGTAGTTTTTCCTGTTCCGGGTTTACCCATAAAGGCAAGATGAAGTGTGTTTTTAGTAGATGTTAACCCTTTGGCTTTACGCATCTTCTGTACCTTTTGATAAGCGATAAGATCATTTACTTTTGTTTTTACATTATTCAAACCTATTAGTTCATTTAATTCAGATAACAACTCAGGCAAAGTCCTATTGTCTTGATCTATTAAATCCTTATTACAAATATCCAAGACTGTAATATAACCATAATACTTAATTAAGCTATCCTTTAATGCTTTTGCCAACAATTTAACTTCTTGAATGTGTTTTTTCAAATCAACAACATCGGATATCTTTTTAAGTAATGTGATTGTCGCTATTTGATCTTGATTTTCGACAATCGCTATTGCATACTTCGTTATTTCTCCATGTTCTCCGACCAATGCATCTAATTTCGAAGCTAAATCTAAAAAAGCATTTTCGTATTTATTTCCCATTATAGAATCCCCAATATATTCAACACAAATTGAATTAGTGTAATACCTATGGAACCTCCAGCTAGGGCATAAGCAATTTTCATTTTTTTGGATAGAGTATTTATCTTGCTCTCGTAATTGGTTTTCTCTTCATTGATTTGTTGTTTAGCTACATACAAATTATTTTCAAGACCTTCAACTTTTTTCTCAAGTGATTTGACTACTGCCTTAGATTTACGAGAGTCTTCCCACAATTCATCAATATCTTCAAGGTGGTTGTACTTGTTCAATTCTTCCTTAAATTGTTTCAAAGCCCTCTATCTCTTGACCTTGAACTTTGATTAAATTATTAATATCTACAATCTGAGTATTAACTGATTTAATATTTTTACTAAAAGTTTGAGAATTTTCCCATAAAAGGTCGATGCTTGCAAGGTGCTTGTATTTGCTCACTTTTCCAACAAATTGATTCAAGGTAACTAGCGTATTATATTGAGCATCAGTAGTTTTTTTTATGCTAGCAATTTCCGTATAAACTGACTTTAGCTCTTTTGCAAATTTTTGAGTATCTTTCCACACTTCATCAACATTTTCAAGATGCTCATATTTATCCAACTTATCCTTAAAATTTTTTAAGACTAATATTGTTTGTTTTTGCATTTCTATAGTTTTATTGATATCTTTTTGAGCATCTTTAGCTTCTTTACTTGCTTTTTCAGCTGCCTTAATCGAAATGAGTATTGCTTGTATGTATTCTTTATCTAATGCCTCCAACGCATTATAAACTTCACCAAATTCTTTAATAAACTTTGTATTTAGAGTATTGAATTTGATTAGATAACCTTGTATCTGATTGGTTAAAGCATTTAATTCTTGACCTGTTACCTTATGATCAAACCAATTAAACAATCCCCCATCAACGTCAACTTTTTTTAAAGCTAATTCATCTGGTTTCGTCATAGAAAATTGTTTTAACTGATTTTTTGCTTTTTCAAAATTATGTGTTTGAATAACTAGTTCGTTCATATTAACCCTCTAATTCGATAAGATTTTAAGTTCATCGGAAATAAAATCAAATTCATCATCATTTTTATTTTGATTATTCTCGGTATAATCACTCATAGAGTGTAAAATTTATTCCAAAAGCTCTTTAATCATTTGCTCCATCTCATCAAATGAATCCTTTTTGTCTTTTGAATACGATGTATCTTCATTGAATATTGAATTTAAGGATTGTTCCATTTCTCTTTTTGCCAATTCATGTCTTTTGGCTATTGAACTAGACGCGTTTTTCTTGGTATTAGCAAGTTTCTCACTGTTCAATTCTATTAGTAGGGATTGCGTATTCAAAACTTCATTCCCTTTTTTGATTTGTTGACCTACATTATAAGTTATCTGCTTTTTTTCAATAGCTTTATCAATTAAGTTTATAGCTATTGCCCCAATAATCCCTGCAGTTAAACCTCCTGCAAACAATCCTATCAAACTAGCTAGACTCCCTAATAGGGGAATTTCAACTGCAAGTAACGGAATTGTCATTAAACCTTTTTCAATTGCTTCCCCTAACAGTATTGCACTAACAGCACTTAATCCTGCCATTACAATTTTTCCTGTTTCAAGCAAACGGATACCAATAGGTTTGTCTTTATTATCAGGATTTTTTAGATAATTAATGGCTTCTTTTATTGATTTCCATCCTTGCTTTAACAAAGTCCATACTTTTTTTATAGTCGCTACGATCGGACCATATATAGCTGTAAAAATAGTCGTTAGGACTGAATTTCCAGCATTCTTCAAATGGATTTTTAATTTACTAATAAATGAACTAATTGCCTCTTTAATGTGATCAATTAGCGTATTCAAATTTTTCTGAGCAGATTTTAACCATTTAATCAGTTTGCCAATTACTTCTTTAATGAACTCGGTAAACATTAGCATAACAGCAGTACGAAGAGCCTTTCCTGTTATTCTAAAGGCTTCTTCCTTACGTGATTGCTTTCCTGTCTCTATAGATTTTTGAATTCCTTCTTGCTTCTTTTTCTCATATTCTTCACGAGCAACGCGATCTTGTTCTCTCAACTCTTCATCATTGATGTCAAATCGTTCAGCAGGCTTTTTACCATAACGTTCACTATCTAACCAATCATTCATGCTACTATCACCTTTTGATTGATTAGCTGAAGAATCTAAGTCATTAAGGTTTTTCTCACTATTAGCAAAAGCCACTTGTTCCTCTCTACTTAAATGTGCATTTGCTTCTGGATCACGATTAATTTCTGCTGTTGGTACTGTATGATCTTTATGAACACTAGCAGAACCTTTCTCTCTTCCTTTATCAAAATCATCCCGTGCATCTTTATTTAATACCTTTTGTTCCTTACCACTTCTTGTATCTGTTTTTGTTTTAATTTCACCATTTTCATCTTTTTGAAATCTTCCTTGATATTCGTCATAACGTTGCTGATAATCAATAGAAGTATTGTGGGTTGCTATTTTACCTTTTTCAAAATTTTCAGTGGTCTGAATATGAGAGTCTTTTCTTAAATCTAATGTAAGACCTCGATTTTCTTTTATAAAGTCGTCCCCCGCTTTAGCAGCAATTTGATTAGTAAATTGCTCCCAAACCACATTCATTATTGTATTTCCTAAATTGTCGACATTACTGATTTTTTCTTTTTCTTCCTTTAATAAATCTAAATCTGAAAGTTGGATATCCAATTCGCTTTGTAATTTATTTTCTAACTCGTCAAAGTCGAATGAATCTTCAATATCAATTTCCATATCTGATAACTTCAATTTTGCGTTTTCTTTTGACATTTTCCACCTCTGAGTATATGAATACATATATAAATAGTTTAACTGAATTTCACTTCAAACTCTATTTCAATTATTTAGTAAGTAATTTTTCACCTATTATTAGAGTTACATGACATGGTTTATACACTATTGCATTTACTATGCTTATCCTAGAATGCGAAAAGGTGAAGCGTTGCATTGGCCTTGTGTAATATTAATTTTGGTGAAAATGAAGTGAGGATTAATAAAGCCATTTCTAATAACAGTATAACAGTGTACAACCCGTAATCCTCCAACGTCTATTAGTAGACTATGACCAGCAGTAAAGCCACTATTCGAATTAATGATTTCACCTTTAACTCTCACTACTTTATTATCGTTTTCAATTCTTGAATATTGATAGAGGAATCTATGTTCTGCTGTTATAAAAATCCTTTTTGCTTGCAATAAAAGTATCTTTTTCGGATTTTGCAGAACCTCGTGTTGCATCGATTTCATCATGGTATAAATAAACGCGAAGGTATTAAAAAAGTGCCACGAACGTTGATAAATCAACATTTGTGGCACTCCATGAAATTTAGTAAAGTTCACATTTTTACCGATTTTTTATTTTTCTACGTTTCTTTAATAATTTATTATCTTCATTCAATTATAATTAAGGCGCTATTGATTTCCTTCAAACTATTTATCTTTAGTTTTTATATTTTTGAAACTGAATTTACAAAAGGCTTCACTTCTCACTTAACTAACTACACTTGCAAGATCAACCATTTTTAATACTGCTTCATCAAAGTCTTTTGTAGAAGTAACAAGTGCTTCATCTTTATCGTATATATAAAAATACTCATCAACAAAATTTAAGGTATAGCCATTATGATTAAGTTCAACATATTTTTCGTTATATGCACCAATTGAATCTTGGTAAGAACACGCGATACCTCTTTCTTTTAGTTCTGCATAAACAGCATAACTATAATACTCCTGACAGTATCCACTGGTCATTGTTGTATCCAAAAGTAAAATATCCTTTTCTCCATTAAATCTAATGAAGCGTTTGTTCCCACAGCAATTCTTTAAAATCTGAGGATATCGAATAAAGTATTCTCTCCAATCAGTTACTGTATGTTGCGCAATGATTTTCTCTAAGTCCTCTTTAACTGTATCAGGCGAAATTTGTTGTAATAGTCGTACTAAATAAACTACATTTTTGTGACGTAAGAATCGTTTCCAACTTATATCACGATCAAAACCTTCAATTAAGAAGCTACGATTTTGCCCTGATTCAAGTAAGTAATCACCAAAAGTTAATAGCGCTCTACTTAGTAAATCATTTGGTACATTGAGCTTTACAGCTCCGAAAATTGCAACTGCCTTCTCATAATAATTTTGGAATTTCAACTGTTTTTTATAGAGTTCTTCTTGAGTTAATTGGTCAATCTCGTTAATTTTAATATGAAGTAATAAAAATCCCATGTCCCCTTCAAAATAAGGATAATCTTCTGCTTGCGCTAACTTTTCTCCCCACGCATCATCCTTCAGTATTAACCTTGCTTTTTTTTGTTCTTGTTTAAACTGATAGCCTGAGAAACCAGTTAGTTTAGTATTTGAATTAGCTAAATACTTATCAAGTTCTCTTACATGCTGAATAAGAACATCAAGTGCTTGAATTGACTGGATATAATCTTCAATTCTATTATAAATCGTATTTACTGATACATTACGAATAAACCGCATCCACCGTTCAAATGATGAACAATCATTACCATAGAAACGAAGATATGAAATTGTAGCATAAAGCTGCACTCGATCTGTGTAATTGATATTAGAAGTCATTGCTTCAAAAATAAGACTCTCAATGTTAATAGCAGAATTTTGTGTAGTAAGTGTTTCAGAATATAGAGAATCCAAAGCATTATTAATATCAGTTAACCAAGCTTCATGGTCAAAATCCAAACTTTTTAATTCTTCAAAGCGTATAGCATTCTCTTGATTAATTGCTTGAAATAATCGACCACGGTTCGCTTGAAAACGCGCTAATTGATTGTACATTAATGCATAGAAAAATTGCAAAAACGATTCATCATACTCTTGTTGCTTATGTTTCCAGAAATAATCCGACCAAATGGTATCCATTTTATGCATGAGTTCTACACTATTTTCATACTCAACTGATTCTAGATATTGCTGGAATCGCGCTTTAAAGTTTTCAAATGAAGTTAGAGGCTTTCCACGAGCATTCATTTTAATGTACAAAGAGTCTTCTAACTGGAACGTATCTAAATCGATAAATTGGAATGTAATAGGCGCGTTTGATTGCAATGTTTCAAATAAGTCATTTGGTAAATCATATTCTTTTGCAAACGCGTGAATGGTATCAATCATTTCAAGCATTGACAGAATGGTTTGATCATTAACCCACTCATAATAGAAACTCGACTCATTTTGGATTTGAATTGATAAACAAGCTTCTGATAAATCTAACTCTGTTAAGGAAACGAGCATTTGGCAAAATAGTTTACTACTCGTGCGTGTCTCATAAGTAAACTTTTTGAATGTTTCCCTATTGCTATCAAGTTTATTTTCTTTTAAGGCAATATACCAGTATAGTAAAAATAACGTTGTTAATCGTTGTTGGCCATCAAGTGGTGCAAAATGATTAGCTTGATCTACAGTACCATAAATAAAGTCTAATTCGACTAGTTCCCCAGTTTTCAGTGAATTAAATAGCACTCGTAAAAAATCATGCCGCACAATTTCTACATCTTTATTTTTTCTTCCTTGAACATAGTCCCTTTGAATTATAGGAATAGTTATTTTATAATGATTTATTAACTCCCAAAAACTATAGACCTTAGAATCATGCATTTAAACTCACCTCTTCCTTTGAATGTTTTGTAATAACGGGCCCTAATACATCAAGTATGTTTTGCATATATGCTTCACGATCTTCTTGATTCCAATAATGAATTTGCGTAGTTTGTTTACTGTAATATTTTAAAAATACATTCTTAGTACAAGGTGGAATATACACACCATTTTGGTCGCGTTTAATGATTTCTTCCCGCTTTTTGGGGAAAATACTATTCTTATAAGAACGGTTAGTTCTAGCGTCTAATAAAGTACAATTTGAGATATGATTTGAATATTCATTTCCAAAATAGTCGACAATTTGTTGTTGAATTTTCTCAAACTCTTCAACTTCCAAAGCCTCTTCCTTAATTGTTTGTATATTTTGTTCTAGCTGTTCTTTGAAATCTAAATCTTCAACAAATGGTAAAGCATCTTTAATATATTCTAATTGTTCTTCTTGTTTTTCAGGTACTTTACTTTGCAATGCATGAATATGTTCAATATCCCATTTTTCATTTTTATAACGATCAAAATCAAAACGTTGCTTAGAGTTCTCATCTTGTTGTAGGGTCATAATATTATATAGTAGAAGTGTATCTTTAACCTTTGATCTATCATTTTCATAGTCTAGTTCTGCTATATCCCAATTTTTTATACGAGACTTAATCATATTGTAAAGTGAATTTAGAAACTCATCTTTTTTCATTGTCTTTGCATTTGCCAAAATATTTCTAATAGGTTCGCCAATTTCAAGTAAGTATCCAATCAAATGATATAAGTCACGTTTTACATACCACTCGTTAAACTGATAATAAAGAGCAAGTATCTCTTTCCAAAGAGATTCAACGACCTCATACCTTTGTTCACCTCCATCCACACGACGTTCTATTTCATCATGGAAAGCATGAAACGTTTTATATGATGTTTTTATATTCGTATCGTTAGGAAAATTTGCTGTTACGAGTTCAAATATCCATTCGATATGGTTGTCATACTTTACATTGGTAGGCTGCAAGAAAAACCAAAAATCAGGGTTTTGTAAATGAATTTCGATTTGGTCCCATTGTGTGGCTAATTCAATCTGCTTTAATTTTATGTAATCATGTTGTGATGCATTTGATCCTAAATTTGTTTTACTTAAAAACAACGCTTTAATTAACTCAGCATTTGTTAGAGCAATTTTCCCGATATTAATTCGTGTAAATAAATCGATTGAATCATAATGAGCATCAAGCTCATACCATAATACTTTGACCTGTTCTGTTAAACGCTGCCATATATGAACGGGTGAGTTTTTTTCAGGATGTTGTCTAAACCATTCTCTAATAGTTTCAAATGCATTATACATATGGTAGTAATCAATGTTGTCGTTACGCTGGCTTTCTCCATTTATTATATTGGCAATATACGAACTGCTCCCATTACGAGTTTCATATGTTAGTGTATATCCTGTCCCTTCATAAAACGGAATGATGGACTGGATATATTTTATGATAAGTAATACTGTTGTTAATCGTTGTTGGCCATCAATCACTTCAATCGTATCCCCATGTCCCTTAACAACAATCGGCTGTAGCCAATAGTAATCATCTTTTTTCGGATCCATCTTATGAAACTCCCAAATATCATCTAACAACTCTGTAACTTGAAGAGATGTCCATCGATAACCACGCTGATAAGATGGAATCCAAAATTCTATGTTAGCCTCTAGCATTTCACCAATACTCTTTGGTATTAAACTCGACATACTAAACCTCCCGATACACTTATTAATTCAATAGTACCAAATTATTACAAAAATTAAATCATTCAATAATAATTTAATTAATTGGATATGTAACAATCTTATTTATAACAAATTAAATTTCAAATTAAATAACAAACACCATTTCAAACTTAATAACAAAATACATTAGTGAAAACCTTAACTTATAATAAAACCATTAAAAACCCTTGGTATATTAGGACTTTGGTGTTTTATGTAATGAAAACTCTTTTCTGGTTTCGGGACTGGATAGAGATTATTTAGAAACATATCATAAATTTTATTGCTATTATCCTCTATATCTTTCCTTCTGTAACCCATTTTAAGCAACCTATAAAGGGAAGGAATAAGGGGGTTATTCCCTTTTTTGGACATAAAAAAAGTACTTTATATGATTTTACCAAGTTCAGTTAATTTAAGTTCCTTTAATGTTTATCGCATGGAGTAGAGATGTAAATGATTGCACGACAAATAAGCTGTATGAAACTCTTTTTTAAACAAGAGCCAGCAACAGCTTACTCATGATTTTGAGAATCAATTAAATAATTAGAAGGGGAACTCTATACTGCAATGTTCTTCGTTTTTGATAGTTCCCTAATTTCGCAAGTTGCTTCTCGCGGAGTTCTCTTCTTTTTGAAGCATACGAATTTACTTTAGGCGTTGATTTCTTTTTGAATAACTTAGAATAACCAACTTAGTATAACTGACGATTTGTGCGGAATGATACCTTTTTTCTAAGTTCTGCAACAGCTTGTTGTAAAGAATCTTTGACTGCTAAAATACCGTCAACTGCCCAAGAATAAATAAATATTTACAAAAAAGAATTACCATTCAAATAGAATTGGTAATTCTTTTTTGTATTTGCTTCCAACAGGTGATCTTTTATATACATATGAACTCTATTTAAGAGGCAAAAAACAGCAACAGGATTTCTATCCTGATGCTTCTTTTTACAATTCCAAATTCATTAATTCTCTTAAAATATCAATTTCATCAGCTGTAAGACTAACTGAAGTGCTAGCAAATGGAGAAATTTTAAGAAGCCTTTGTTGTCTGTTAATCGGATGTTCCGCAACTGTTTTGCAATCTTCTCTCATTTTATCTACCCATTTTGTTACGTAACTCTGGATTTGTTCTGGCAAAACTTTAATGTCTGAACCTCTCTCTATCCATTGATCAACATTCCAAGAAAAAGGGGCAGTTGGCTTCCTTCCCCATCTATAGATGTATTCAATTGCTTTCGCTGCAATGACAATATACGTTGCTTCCTTGATTCCTTTCATAGATATAAAAAATCGATCTCCACCATACTCGCTCTTAGGAGTTCTCACATTAGCGGAAGCCATTAATGCTGCTAATACATTAAATTTATTTAATAGATTTTTTAAATGCAAGTTAAAAATAGCAGCATTTAAAGATTCTGTATCTTTGTCGCTTTCTGCTTTTTTAGCTAATTCAACAAATGCATCGACAATATGGCTTTCATAATCAGAGGGAATATCTGATATATCACAGATTTCACGAAATAACTTAATACTAGTTGAAAAAGGATTCTTTTTTATTGTTTCCTGTAAAAGAATTACTTCTTGCTTACTTACCACCTTTACAGGTATAGGAGAAGATGGTGTGAAAAATTCTTTCATTTCATCGTCAAATTTTTTGCTTCTTGCTTCTTCCAACATATATTTTAGGAAGGTTTCAAAGGCTTCTGAATAGCCTTTAGCATCAGGTATTTCCTTCATTGGATCTATTAGTACAATTCCGTATTTATCACACAAAGACTGCAATTCACTACTATACCTATATGCAA
This sequence comes from Metabacillus endolithicus, assembly GCF_023078335.1. GTDB lineage: Bacteria > Bacillota > Bacilli > Bacillales > Bacillaceae > Metabacillus > Metabacillus endolithicus. Next base: position 2,571,812 of record NZ_CP095550.1, read on the forward strand.
TCATATAGGAGTTTGGCAACTGTCCATAAAATGCTTCCTGAAGTTCAGCAAACATTTCCTGAATATTTATATCTCTAAAACTATAACCTACGAACAACAAATTTTTTGCCAACAAATCTGCTCGCAAGCGAATATTGAGCGCATTCAATGGATCGCTCATTCTTTTTTTATAATCTTCTTTTGTAAAAACAATGGTTTCTGGATTATTGAGATCGCCATGAAACTTTATATAGAGTAATTCTGACAGTTTCACTTCAGCAAAATCCTTTAATTGCACAATAATTCTATGTTTCCTTCCGTACTTTTCAAACGCCTTTTCCATAACATTATCTTGATTTGTAGTATAAATAGCAGGAACACCCATATTCATCATCGTTAAATGAATATACCCTTTTCCATCATCAAAGTCTGTGATTTCTAACTTACTTTGTAGGAACTCACAGAACTTATCTCTCCCAAATGTATCTACATATTTTTGAGCAATATCTAAATTATCAAACGTAGCAGATGTATGTCCTATTCCCTCTGCCATTTCCATTACTAAGGAATCCCAATCCGGCATCATAGAAGCTGAACAACCGGCTCCCATAAATGGGACTAATCTTTGTTGAGCAGCTAAAACACCTAATTTTTCAAGTATTTCAGTCATTTTCTTTCTCCCTTGGATTTTGATATCTTTTTTCCAGTTATATCACTTCTCTTAAATTGATTGTCTACCTATATCTTAATTTCTTTTGATTAATTTAAATTAGTAGAATCTACCAATTGCACAGTGTTCTCAACCTCTATTGGTAAAGCGCCTCTAACTTTAGTCATATAGTGATAAAAGCTACTTACCATATTTGTAATAAAAACATCGTAGTCATACTTTTTGGCTATCTCATATGTTATATTCATTAATCCAAACACTATTCTGTTATAGTGTAATTCTTTGGGAACAAACAACTCCGTCATAGTAAGTTCGCCAACAGTTTCATCCGGACCAAAAACATTAATGGTAAACATTTTAAACCTAGGTTCATTTAATGTTTCCCCCCATATCTCTATTAAATTTTGATCAGGAGAAATTGAATACCTAAATCCAAGTCTTTCAGTTAATCTATTTAAATGACCTTCGTATTCATCTATGAGTTCTTTTTGTACAGTTAACACATCGTTCATTTTTATAATATCTCCGTATCTTTTTACTTATTTAGAATTTCTACCCTTTAGGCATAACAACCATTGAAGGAATTATCCTTCCCTTTCCACTTCTGTTTGTATCCCCTGCAACGCTCTGTATCCACATGGTAAATCATTTCAAGGGAATAGAAGCCTATCTTTTTAATATAGCGGAGCCAGCACCTCAATCAAATCCATTAAAGCTTCCGGCAAATATAATTCACAGATCTCCCCATAGCTCCCTCTCATCTTCAAATCTTTATAGCGTTTGCTTTGCCTATTGATTTCGAGATCTCTCTACGGTGAATTGAAAATCCAAATCTCTATAATTCTTTTTTACTTCATTAAATAGTTATTTTATGAACTGAGTCTTTTTCTCAAGATATATCTAGATTAATGAATTTATGAAAATATACAATTTATTTCGTTATGTAAGAGATAAAGAAAGGCGACAGATTCATTTCATATCTCTCGACTGTAGCTTCACTACGATTTTTTGGGAGCTATTCTCCCCCATAGCTAAACTCTATTATAATTTGGTATATTTCCCTCTCTCCATTAACCAGTTATTACTTCGTTTAACAGCCCACCAGATAGATTTTTGTATTGCCGTCTTATAATAAGACTGCACCACCTCGTTGTAGAAAGAGGACGATTCAAATAGCATTACCAATTCCTTATTTGTAAAAACTCTACCTTTTTCAACTTTCTTTTCAAAATCAAGTATAAAATTTAACGTTTCTTCATTAAGGTTAAACTTTTCAACCATCACCAATGGAATTTCTCCTTTTCAAATTAATAACAGTACGCGAAGAAATAACTTGTTGCTGCTTAACACAGTATTCTATATTTACTAAGCAATTGGAAGAATACTCGGATACTCAAACGTGCCAATGGTACATTCAAAGGCAACATAATAAAAGCATAAATGGTTCCCCAAACTAAGACACCCTCTACATTAACGCCAGTAAAACCACCGGCTGTATAAGTTCTAAGGCTTCCTCCCCTGACAAGATACTCACCAAATAAGGCCCCAATAGTTCCACTATAGAGGGTTATAAACAATGCTGATATTAGACTCAATAACCAAAATTTTTTGTTTGATACATATTCTCGTTTTGCAAAGTAAGATCCTAATATTGAAAAGGTTAATACAAAGGGAATAAACGTTGCGTAGTATAACCATCTCTCTCCAAATAAAGATGTAAAGCCACCGGCTATTCCTTTTGCAACTACCATAAATATAAATGAAAAACAGAACGATAAAATTAAACCGAAAATAATTCCAATTATAATCCCCTTTGTAATTTTCATTACGATGGATCCCCCTTAATATATGAATTGATTTTCAATCTAACTTATTATAATTATTCCCTCTCATTTTAACAGATATATCCAGTTATTGTTGCAATTTTTCTTGTAGAATCATACACACAAATAATATTAATTATTAAGCTATAAAATGGTGAATATAGGGATATCCCTAATAAATCCTAATAAAAAAACCGTCTAAATTTTAAGACGGTTTTTAATTCATTATAGGTATCTATTCTGATGAATTTTTGTAGGTATAGTTTTATTGAATTTTAAAAATTAGGGTTAATTGCTCTTCCTCTATATCTAAAAGGAACAATTTTCTTAAATCGAATTACTTTCTCGATTATCACTTCTAACAGGCTACCTTTTAGTTGTTTTCTAGAATTGCCTACACAGCCCAGAATTATTGAAAGCTGGAAGCCCTATATTATTGCACCATGTTACTCAATTCTAAAAGTAGTTCTGTTGGCTTTGTTATATACTCTTTGTACATCTTTCTTTGATTGTTCTACATATGACTCAATCATTGAATAATCGTTCGGGTGAGCGTCTTCTACTTTATCCAAAGTTGCTCCTACACTTCCAGCCAAATATCCAGCTGCCCCCAGTATTATTCGCAGTTCGTGTATCAATTCTGAAGTTAATGCTTCATGAGCATTATTTTTCATAATGTTTTTATCTGCATCATTAACAATTGTTGCTAAATCTATTACCAGCTTTCCTGAATATACCTGCACCTCAATGCCTCCCTCTTATAACTATTTATTAGTCCTCCCTAGCGCTCACCTTTAATAGCGAATATACTGCTTTTTTCAGCTGTTATTTTCCTTCTCTATTCTCTTACCTGCCTTTATAAGTGACAGATGAAAAATATCCTTTTTGTCGCAATCTTCACTAATAGTAAAGTCAAAAATAAAGTTTTCAGTTACAACCTCATACTTTGCAAGGACGGTTATCATATCCATTAAAAGTTCATTGTAAATATCGGTACGAGGATCCTGATTTATTTCTGTAATTCTATATAAGTCCACTTGAATAAATCCTAAATGTTTAGAATATGCCAAAGATAAGCCTCCCATTAGAACATTTTCTGCGGATTTACTAAGGTGTTTATTGCAAACACGAATGCATCATTAAAAGCAGTTCGATATACTAATTTCGTTTGAATATGTACCTGCTCAAAGATGTTAGCTCTAATATCATCAATGAACTCATCTTTTTTTGTTTCATCCTCGAACTTTTCGAATTGTGCAAGCTTTTCATTTAAATCCTTATGAAGCAATTCCGAGTACATAACATACTCTTCACTTGTAATAATTTGTTCGAGTCTTTCTTCAATTAACTTGTTTATAACCTTTTGAAATCCATCGATCATTGTTATTACCCCTTTTTTATTCATTTAAAGAATATATTCATATTCAGAATATAACATGGTTTATATTGATTGTAAAATGCAATAACGATACGATTACTAATAATGACGATTATCAGAGGGTTGAATATGAGCGATTTATTAATTGGAAAATTAATCAAGGAACTGAGAAAAGGAAATAATATGACTATGGTTGATTTTGCAAAAAAAATTAAGATATCTCAGCCGTCCTTATCTAAAATTGAATCTGGAAGACAAGAGGTATCATTTTCCCTATTAGAATCTATTTGTCATGAATTTGGAATTACTAGAAGTCATTTTTTTCAGATGGTTGAAAGAGATAGCATATATCATCAACCATCTCCTGTAATTGATTTAGAGGAACCTATTGATGCGAACAAGGAAATTGAGAATAAAATTGGAGAGTTAGTTTCAAAGATGACGTTTGAACAAAAAAGAGCATTGTTCATTTTTTTATTTTCCAGTAGCAGGGAATAATAATGCTCTTCAAAACTTTAACCTTTTATATTAAAAAGACCTAAATCAACGGAACCTCTTTATCCGGGATTCAGGTCTTTTTCTTTTGCAGCATTGTTCTATTCTATCCGTATCACTCCCATTGTTACCCAGCATTTAAGGTATTTAGGGTCCTTTCGTAAATGTTACTCCCCCTACCTTCTCTCCTTGGTAGACTTACTTTCAAGTGCAATTAGGGTACTTAGGACCCTTTTAGTGAAAAAAACTATATTTTTTTATTAAAGGGGTTCGAACGAAAAAGGACTGGTGGTATCGTATTACAGCTTCGGCAAACAATATATTACTATCAGAAAGGTACGGTTTAACTAATGACAAAAGAAAACGTAGTAAAAAGCCAAAAAGAATATTTAACAGTCGAAAAGAAGTTGGCTATGCAAGAAAACAGAAAGAAATCAGAAGGAAATACTGAACTCTTTAATGATGTCGTAAAGGCATTGGAGACAGACCGTGTAAGTAAACCATCTTTATCTGAAGAAGAAGAGTGGGCAATGCCTGTAACTTTTGATGAGTATGATACTATTCCATTTCCAATCGAAATTTTTCCAACCACCATTCAAAATATGGTGAAAGCAGTGGCTATCGATACTCAAACTCCAATCGATTTAGCAGCGATGGTTTGCATTGGAGTGTTATCGACTGCATTAAGTAAGAAATTCGCAATTGAACCAAAAGCCGGTTGGAAGGAACCATTAAATACGTATACAGCAACACTTTTACCTTCGGGATTAAGGAAATCAGCTGTTTATAATGCTACGACAAAACCTTTATATGAATATGCACTAGAACTGCATAAGGAGATGAAATCGAAAATTGATAAAAGGAAATTAAAGAGGCAGGCTCTAGAAAAAAGGATTGATAAACTCCAAACCGATTTTGCAAAAACGAATAATCCTGAATTACTACAAGAAATTGAAGCCATCAGCGACGAACTGCAAAGACATCCAGAGCTTTCAGCACCTAAACTAACGGTCGATAATGAAACTTCCGAAAATTTGGTTATAGAATTAAAGAAGAATAACGAAAAAATTTCTATTATGTCCCCCGAAGGTGACTTATTTATTAAATTTAATGATCCAACTGAAAAAGGAAAGCATGATGTTTATCTTAAAGGATATAGTGGAGATCACCTCCAAGTAGGGCGAGTTTCACGACCGGGGGAAATTTTAACCGAGCCGTTATTGACCATCTGCATCGTAGCGCAGCCAACAGTAGTTCAAAATTTCCCATCCTACGTCCATGAAAGAGGAATACCTGCAAGGTTTCTATTTTCTATGCCAAACGATAATCAGAGCTTCCGTGAGCCTTTTCCTCCTTCAACAGCAGTCGAAATTTCTAGGGCATATAAAGAATTGATTAGAAAGCTGCTGATGTTTACACCGAACGAAACAATTTGCTTACGGTTAAGTGAAGACTCTATAAACATTTTAAAAGATCTCATTATGGATATTGAAAAAGAGTTCAGAGACAATGGCATTTTCGAAGGTCATTTAAGGTTTTGGGGAAGTAAATTGGTTGGCCAGATTTTACGGGTAGCTGGATTATTGCATGTTGCTCATTCAGCTGATTCTTCTAATCTGGAGGAAATTACATCCGAAGTCAGTCTGGACATTATCAAAAAGGCATTTTTGCTAAAAGATTACTTCATTACTCATGCACAAAAGGTATTTGGGGTGATGAAACGCAATGATACATTCAATGACGCAATTTATTTACGTGATAAAATCTTAAATGAGAAAAAACTAGTAGTCGATAAACAGACAATTCATCAGAAGACAAAAAAGAGGATTCAAGGCAAAGATCGGTTTTCACGTGCTTATGACCTACTTGAATATCACTCTTATATTAAACAAGTGAAAGGCGGTAAATACGGAAACAAGGGAATGATCCTAGTAAATCCTGCTCTATTGAAAAATGATAGCCATTAAGGTCCTAATCCCCCTAAAATACTGTTAGCTATTGATATCCCTACTCAAAAACAAGGGAATGAGAGAATCCTAAAGTTCCCTCATTCCCCTAATTTACATAACGGAAAATGTATTTCTTAAACTACTAGGAGGATCAACTATGAAATTCAAGTTCTTTAACGATACTGGCAGAATAGTAACGATACATCCAGCTACATATGAACACGGCTGCTATGTTGATAATAGGGATGCGATTATGCCATTACAAAGAACGCTTATTTATTCTGCCAAACCTGTACCTATCTCTTCGTCAAACTATGGGTACGGGGCAAGAAATGGACTTCATCTACTCATTTCGCCAATAGAGGAATAAGTTATTTGCATTTCATCATTTGATTCTTACTATACTCATTCTGCAGTCGTGGGTTGTTAATAGGAATAAAACTATAATCATTGCTACCCCTGTGATGGATAGTAAAAAATTGCTCATAGCATCGACCTTCAATATCCTCAAACGACAAGGTGAATTTATACTCACCCTCTGGTATGTCCTTATCAAATAATACAGGGAGAATAACACTTTCTCCTGAAGCCAATACAAATGGTGGATTTATATATTGGATATTGAATTTCTCCTTTGCCATCACAGTTACACATAATTGTATGTTTCCCGCAAGAGAAGGTGCTTTTTGTATCAGAATAAGGCGAACAAAGTTTATGTTAGAGGCGCGTAGTATACTAACTCCGTCCCCATTAATCTCTTCAATCATTCCTGATTCTATTGTTTGATGATATTGCTTTGGTAAATCAGAGCTAAATCTCTTAACCGTTTGATTATTGGATAGGACAATAAAGCCATTGGGTGGCTGAAGTTTGTCTTTGTGTAACTTTAATTCCTCATCAATGAAAATTCTTGCCTCCATATAAGGCATAAGGGACAACCTAGACCGTTCTTCTTGGAAGATTAAATTTTCTTGATTCTGCACAAAAATCTTCTCATTTTGCTTTATCACTTTCCTGTTCTGACTCAATGTTAGGCACACAGCTATTAAGGTTGCAGCTCCACCGATATAACTTCCCCAAAACGCCAACCATTCAACATTTCTAAGGTCCTTTCCTGTCTCTAAATTACCATATCTAAAAAAGATGTTTAGACACAACGGGATTATGGCAAGTAAAGCTAAAATAGGGATTGCCCATTTATTATCCTGAAAAAATTGGCGCACTTTATCAGCCACCTCAATTTATATTATTTATTTACTCAAATGATTATTATGGACTTATTAATATTAGATTCAGTGTACCCTAACTATAATCTAAATGAAATTAAACTGAATCTTAATGCAATGAACTAGAAACGATTATTTTCCATTTGATTTAAATTAACTTAATAATAGTTCAACCTAAATTTGAATTTAAGCCAATATTTTTTTATTCTTGCTCTTCGAATAGGCTTAATTCCAAGCTAAAATGTTTTTACCTTTAAGTGAAAGGAGGGAAAAACAAAGTGGAAATAGACATTGATAATGCATCCTTGAGAGACATCATTTCACTCATAAAAGCTGGGAAAACGGATCTTGAGATCGGAGCAATGAAAAATTACACTTCCGGCTCTACTGTTTATAGACGTTTAAGGATTGCTGGAGCAGATAAATCATCGAAAAAGTGGGACTTCACCAACATTGATGAGAGCATGTTAGATCAAAATTTTTGGGACATAAGTGAAAAAGACCAGATAAATGAAACTAGCCAGAACATCACTTCATTCTCTGAAGAGCAAATTAATGCACTTAAAATTATTGCAGATGATTATATCAATCGAACTTCTCATAGCGAGGATCAAGATGATGAAGATACTAAATATAAAATGTTTGGCAAACTACATTTGGAGAACGCTCGTTTCAAAAATAAGGACAACACTACCAAGCAATTGAATGTTCCAGTCCTAGATGCTGTTATGTCGCAATTAGACCGCTTTATTAATTCCAGTGGACTTGAAAAAAAATTCGTGGTTAACAAAGCACTCGAAGTGTTTTTAGAAATGCACCATAAGGATTTGGAAGAGGATTATGCAAATCAGTCCTAACTATGCACGTTAGAGTATACACGTTGAGGGTGTCCGTTCAACGTGTATACTTAGGTTTTATTCAAAGCTAGTCTTTTCAACGGTTCTCGCTCTGTCCAGACAATGCATTTTAATGCCGACTATATAAGGAAATAACTACCCGTATTCAGATAATTAAAGGTCTTTTACCGACAGTCTTTCTCTCAGCAATAAAGATGAACAGTATGGTTGGATACGAATGCATTTAGAAATCGTTCATAACAAATTCTATCAGTTCTAAATCATCTTTTGACAAATTAAATTTTTCCTGAACTTCCTTTTCTGTTAACCCTTTTTCAATTTCTTTGATTGCCTTGATGATCGTTTCATCGTCACTAAAATTCCAACTGTCCATATCGTTATTCACCTCTGTAAAGATATATTTGGCTGGTGTAGCAGATAAGCAAGATATAAGTATGTTAAAGAATAAAACCTCTATGAAAGGCGTTATAGGTAAAGAAAAATTTAAGCTTAACACTACTTTAACCTAAACATATTCGTATTTTAAATACGATATTGACTATAATCCTTTTAGTTTCCAAGTAGCTTCAAAGCCGTCTACCTTTAAGGGAAAACCCCATCATAATACTTAAACGAGTATGTCTCCTGTTACGTTTAAGTATGAAGTTGGGGTTTTTATTTTAGAAATATCAGGGGAGCTGTATAATCGGCTTCTGCTAACTTAATAGAAAAAATCCAATAGATAATCTGATGGTACATTTTCTTCATGGAGAATGTGCCTTTGTATTGCAAAAATAAATAGGAGTCTAGAGAAATGAAAATCAATTATTACTTAACAAAATCAAAAAGACGTCGTATTCAATTAGAAAGCAGAGATGTATTCACACTGCTTTTCTTGAATGAACAGAGCATCTTATCACAGCCACAACTCTACGAGTTTTATTCATTCTTCGCCAATATTAGTGAGGCTGCTTTCCGAAGAAAAATGAGTCGTTGGAACGATGCTAATATTATTAACAAAAGAAAAGTTAAAATGGAGAACGGTTATGAGTTAGCAATCATTGAATTAACTATTGCCGGCCAAAGCATCCTTAAAAAACTTGGTTACTTGAACGAGAACGAAAAGTTGAAATATCAAGCAAAAAGCTATTTAGATCACACCCTTGCTATTAAACAATCAGTCATTGAAGTTTTAAGAAATGTTAGCAATATTGACCCTTTCTATATTGCTGATGGAGGAAAATACATCATCCCATTAAGAGAAGGAGACAACGAGGATGAATTAGAACAGACTGCCATTATATTCAAAAACCAAAACTTCGGCAGTGACTTTATCCCCCTTTTAAATCGAAATACAGCTCGGATGATATTGAGAAACTCAGAAAAACCGGGGTAGTCCAATCGTTCGTTCCACAAGATTTTGAACATATAAAAGAACATTTCGGAAAAGGACACCTTATTGATAAATCTGGATTAAAGCCGGACTGGATTTTTAAAGTGAAAGACAACTTTATCTATATTGAAGTGGATAGTGGAAATGAAAAAATAAAAACTAAACGTGACCACACCAATACTATTATTGAAAAGCATGATGTTAAATCAATCGAAGGAAAATTGTATCGCTATGAACAGTTGGCTAAGAATGATAGAGAGCATAACCACAAAGTCATCTTCGCTTTAATAGATGAAAGTGACGTTGTAATAACTAAGAACATCCATAGCAACAAAGACATTCGTATTGCCAACTTAAAACATGAAATTGCTCATATGAACGACTACAATGACTGGAAAATTGAAGTTTACGTTACCGGTATGAAAAGATTTTACACAGTTTTTGAAGCAGTATATCTAGAACTGATTAATAACATAAAATCATATACCTATGAAGTTTACAAAAAAACATTTATCACTTTAATTAAGGCAGGGTTGAAACCAAATTGGAAAAATTTAAAGTTCATGGTTGTTAGTAATAAATATTATCCAGATCTTGGAATATTAGCAAACAATCTAAACTTCATTCCGGATTTTTTGTTTAGATACTATCAGGATTCAGGAGATAAATACGAACAATACTTTATTCCTGTATTTATTAGAGAAGGAAGCGTAAAAGACATGGAGAGGTTGGCTTATTATACAATTCCTACAGCAAATGGCCGGTTTAAGTACAATGCAAAGATCTTGGCATTGTATGAAAGAAAAGAAGAACTATTTAATGATATCAATAGGAAAACAAAGAAAGTAAATACCAATAAGATAACGAGAGAAATAGTTGATAATAACGGAATGGATATAGACAATATAGTATTCGCTGCTATAGATGAAATATCCAACGGTAAACTCCTTCTTTACAATGCTAATAAGAAGCAAATTGATAAAAGCCAGTTATTCTAGTCTTATGAATAACTGGCTTTTATATATACTTCTTCCCAAAAAGTTCTCCATTTTGGTGTACTCTCTTGCCTTATAAAACTCGCTGGCTGCTAGAAGTTGAACCGGTTTTTATCCATAAAGTACTCTTTTTCGTGCATTTCTTCGTAAAAATTTCTCCATTTCGGTGTACTCTCTTACCTTTTGAACATCCCGCTGTTAGCAATTATACTATGTTTTCCCCTTAGATCTCTCTTATCAGAGCATTTCATCTTAAAAAGTTCTCCATTTTAGTGTACTCTCTTTACCATGTCCATTTCGTTAAAAGGTTTTATTGCATAACAGACAAATTATGTAATGAAATAAAATCAGAGTGCGATAATATCTATTTTCGCACTCTTGATTTTCCTCCTAAAATAACTTTTTATATCACATAAAATGTTTAAGAACTGTGAAATTGTACTTTAAAAAACACGTTGTTATATATAGTAATAATCTTTGTTATATACTAGACTGAATTTTAAATTTAGATAGCTTAGCACATATGACTACAATTATTTACAATAGACATTTGATCGTAGATTTCTTTTAATCATTAGTTCTTGTATTGAAATCCAAAGATCAAAAAAACAACTATTCTATCTATGTCCTCTATTAATTGTATGTCCGATAAAAAACTGCTATATTTAAGCGAACCTCTTCTAGTTCTTTTATACTGAATTAAAATTCTATAAATGGGCTTATTCAATTGCGCTTGGGCATACCCCAACTCGAAAGGCATCCAATTAGAATATCTTGAATTCTTACTATCAATATAAAAAAAGTTATCTGAGTTTTTCAGAGCTTTTAGAATTTTTTCTGTGATTTCTTCATTTGAATATTCTTTAATAAAATTCTCTCTTTCAAAACTTACTTCCAAGTTATATAACTGACTATTCTCTTTTTCGCTAAGGTATTCAGAAAATATAGATATTATTTTTTGAGTCGCTCTTAAATAATTTAACTGATAATCATCTAACCAGTCCACATATGAAGTCAAATCATGCTCGTACAATAATAAAAGTTTAAGTCCCATGATTTCCCGAGCATCAATACTACTATGTGAAAGAAATACATCGTACCTTGAACGATTAAAATACTTCTTAAATTTAAATGTTAGCATCATTATTAAACGTGATTGATAATATACTCTTACTTGATCTAAAATTTCAATTTCCGATTTATCATATATTCCCAATTCTTTACTAGTTAAAAGAAAAATGTCATTACCATGTCTCTCCAAAACAGAAACGCGTATCTGTTCTGTGGGTAATTGATCTAGTTTTAGAATAATATTTAATATATTAACTATCACTCTACTATCATTTTCAGAAATTTCTTTAATGCTGTCTTCATTAATTATTCTTTTTAACCTCTCATCAAGAGTAGATTCCTTATCTTCTAATCTTTTAAGAATATCCATTAGGTCGCTTATAAAAATATTTAAATACTTATATAAAACGTTCTCTATTAGTGTTATCTTCATATAAATCTCCCACACTGCTTTACCTTACCTAAGAATGCCTATATGTGTTTTGCACTTTCACTTTAAAAAGGTTTATTTTGTATCTCATCATAATACAACACTAATAACTCTTTCTTGTTTTTATTGCCTGCTCCACTAAATCTTCAATACTTTCTTTTATATTATTGTAAACATTAGTGCTTATTTTATATGGTGGATTATAAAGCTTAACTACTTTGGATAATGGCTTACCATTCAAGGTAAATTCATCGAATGGATTCTCTCCTTCTGAAGTTTGTTCTCCATTTATATTTTTAAGGTTATGAATACGAATTCCAACTACACCTTTACCTAGCTCCCATGATCTTTGAATCTCATACTTTATCCATTTTCTACCAGAAGTATTCTCTCCTACTAACACAACGGTACATGATTTTTCTCTCAATTGAGCGTCTATCCACTTTTTTATTTCCGCATCACCTTTCCGTTTGACTTCTTCCCAATCGTTATCCCTTATAGGTACATTCCCTTCAACTACCCCCATATTTCTTACCTGTGCAGCTCGCCAATTATCCTCTTTGTAATGAAAGCTAAAGAATACGTTTCTCCCCATCTATTAATTCCTCCTAATATATTTTGTATAGTTTTCTCTACTTTTACTATTCCAAAATATCTAATGTTTCGTTAATTCATTAATTATGCTTAAAACTACCTCGATTAGCTCTGAAGGGGTTTTGTTACTATTCAAATCACTGTACAAAGGTTCTAATGATGTTATCCCTACATACCTTTCAAAATCATCCATAATTGTCTTCCATAAATGTTCAGCTGTAAAACCAGTAGCTCCAACTGGTATTGGGATAATACCTTTATCTATAGCTAAACTAAATTCCTCTATCATTCCGGTTGCTAGGGTAATTTCACCAGTTTCTTTATTTTTCTTATTTCCAAAAACAAATATAGAGATACCCACGTTTTCAATCATTTCAGTGCGGTATTTAGTCCACAATTCTTCTAGGGGCGTTTTACCAACAGTATTTTGTGGAAATGGTCTTAGTTTTAATCTTTCCTCTATTTTATTATCATTACTTTCATATAGTTCTTCCAACGCACCAGATATAATACAACTTCCAATTCCTAAACCAAAGCCTGATACAATATTATTTCTATTCTTAATAATTTCCCTACTTAAATTTGATGTGAATTCAAAAGCACTTGCTTCGCTCCATTGTCCATATTCAATTGCACTTCCCGAAATAAAAATATTTTTTCTTCTTACAATGTTTTCAATATGCTGTAATATATACGTAATTTCTTGATATTCATCTACTAATAGTACATTTATTCTATAACGTTTAAGATCTTTAATCTTTAACTCTTGTTTAATTACAGCATAACGAAAGTCATCATCCGTATTATAATCATTCCGACTTACCTTTTTCATAAAACAATAATGATTTCTTGAATTTTCCCCTAATAAAATTCTTATCCTGCTAAGGATATAAGATAAATTAGGATCATCAAAACTAAATCCTATAAAAAGAAATGTTTTAGAGACCAAGTCTCCCTGTAGAGCTGTACTAAATAACTTACGCTTTAAGTCATAACCCTCATAATCGTCCTTTGTTAATACAGCTTCATGTGCTAAGGTTATATCCCCATGCATTTTGTAGACAATTGCGTCTGTATTTTGTGCTGTATGTCCCAAGTTTTCAGGTACGATTTTCGCATCCACCTTTTTACTATTCGACTCTAAGCTTGTTTCAATTAATTTATCATAGTTTGTTGTCCAGAATGTTTTAATTGGTAAACGGGATAAAATCTTATGGTTATCTGTAATTTGTGCATTTTTAGTGAACTCTTCAATGAGTATTTGATTAATTTTTCCTCTACCATCAAATTCATTAACATGATATTGAGCTAAGGCTATTAAATCTGACTCCAAATCAATGTTTAGTTCTATGTCTTCTGCAATTTCTCTCATTAACTCCTTCCAATTCACATAACCAGCAGGTTGAGATAAACCTGCTCCAGCAAAAACTGCTACATTTGATTCACTTATTGCTTTTACATAAGTTCTTATAAATTCCCTTATCTTAGCATTAAACATTATGTATCAATCTCCTTTTATTTTAGGTAAATTCGGCTCCTAACCATGATTATAAAATTCACTATCCTGTAACCAGTATCTCAGTTGTACATACTCATTTTTAGATTTATGTACCCAGATTTCCTCTCTATTTGTATTCCGTATTGTACCTCTTGCAACAAATGGATATAAACCTAAATATTCTTGTCCATTGTAATTATCATCATAGCTACTCTTTAAAATAGGTAATATTGCAACTTTTTGTTTAATTCCATCGAAATATCCTAGTTCCCAAGGCATCCACAAGGAATTGTCAGAGTTCTCAGATACGGCGAAAAATAGAGACTTGCAACTTTCCATTCGTGTCCTTAATAGATTAGCAGTTTCTTTTGATACCTTAGAACGATCTAATTGTTTGTCCTCTATCCAGTCAACATATACTGAATAACCCAGTTCCTCAATGTGATTTTTCAAACCTATTATTTTCCTTTCATCTAGAATACTGTGAGAAAGAAAAATATCATATTTTTTTTCTGTCGAGAAACTTTTAGAGGCTGCTTCCAATTGTTTCTTTGCTTCTACGCTCTCATTAAATGTATAGCTTTTTTGAATTGTCTTATATGATTTATTAATTAGTTCATTTTCTGTAAATAAAGCCATCGGTAATTTCCCTCATCTTTCAGTACATATAAATGCTTTTCCAAAGATATACAGAGACCTTTACTCTTAAAAACTATAAATATTGTCTTAATACTTAAATAGATTGATTATATTTCTAGTAGAATTACATTTAATATATAAAATTAAATACCAATTAATTCCTTATAATATTTTAGCATAATTGTTAAGATACCTACATTATTATTTGAAAACACCTTATCCCCTAGAAATAATGTCTATTACTTGTTATATCAGATAGAGAATAGGAATATATTATTGGATGTGCAAGTCATAATTCATGCTGGAGTTCAGGAGTCCCGCCAATAAAAGTAGAAGATGAAACCAGAGGGGTTTCATCTTCTTAAAGGACTAAACTAGTAAATTTTATTTTATTTTCTTAACTCCCTATATGCCTCTTTAGCTACTTCTTCTAACACAGTATTGTAAAATGAACGATTTTCAAAAAGCTTTGAATACGATCCCATTTGTTCTAAATATAATTCCTGTGCGACCCGTTCAAATACGTCAGGAAAAATACTTCTTTCAAAAATTTCTGCATCATTATTCTGAGCAAAACGCTTTAACTTCTTATTTTCTTTTACTGCTTTTTTGTATATTCCTTCAACAATAACTCGGTCAGAATCTGTAAATTTCCCCTCGAATCGTTCATTTACACGTTTAATTATATTTTCAAGTAGGTCATCTTCCTCTATAGGTTTAACACTAGTGTCGATGGAATCTGGGTTTTTTAAAACGTTATAATTAGAATTTTTCTCAAGTGTAATATTTCCTTTAAAGGTCTGTTCTAGTTTATAGTATTCCAGTTTCAATTTATCTTCTATACTAATATTCTCTCTTTTAGTCCTAGGAATAAACTTAATTAAGTAAGAAGTAAATACAAATTCTTCGTGCAGCTCTTTATCAAACATTCTTGTTAGTTGCGTTATATAGGAATACCATTTATTAAAATTGCGAATAGTTACCCTAAATGTATATTGTGTTTCTTCATCTAACTCTTGATAACGGCTGATGATGGGCTTCAATGCACCTGCCATTTTACCTAAATCTGTATTAGTTTGCTTACCCTCTTTGAAATACATTTTTACTAATTGTTGGATATCCTGATCATTATAGACCTTGAAATTACGTAATTTCGTTTTTGTATCATAAATTAAATTAACATCAATTTCCTTATCTAGAGAAGTTACTTCATAGTATGGCTCGAATGCTTTTTTAATATCTTCAGCTTCATTTACAAAATCTAAAATAAATGTATCTTCTTTATCAGGGTGTGTTCTATTTAGTCTGGATAATGTTTGAACTGCTTTTACACCAGATAACTTCTTGTCAACAAACATAGTATGTAACAATGGCTCATCGAAACCTGTTTGGTATTTTTCAGCAACAATTAACACATTAAAATTATCAGTATGGAACTCTTCCTTTAACTGATTCTCAGCTATTCTCTTTCCATCTTTTGTTTTATTTAAACTGGATTCCCGGTATTCTGCATCTTCATCATTTACTATACCAGAGAAGGCAACTAAAACATCCATATCAGCATAGCCTTTTTTCTTTATATAATTTTTAAACTCGTGAAAGTAACGTACTGCATGTAGTCGGGAAGCTGTTACAACCATTGCTTTTGCTCTTCCATTAATTTTACTACTTGTTATGTCACGAAATTGTTCAATCATAATGGCTGTCTTTTGCTGCAAATTATGCGGATGCAATGATTCATATCTACGAATTGCTTTAACCCCTTGAGAGGCTGGAAGTTCTGGATTATCTGGAGCATCCTTAGCAATTCGAAATGAAGTTTTATATGTCATATAGTTTTGTAGTACGTCTAAAATAAATTCCTCTTCTATTGCTTGTCTCATACTATAAATATGGAATGGCTTATATGAACCATCCGATTGCTTCTCTCCAAACATTTCTAACGTTTTTTCTTTTGGAGTAGCAGTGAATGCAAAGAAACTAAGATTATTGTGCTTTCCATGTTAATAACTCTTTAACTATTTTATCTTCTTCATCTAATTGATTAGCTTCAAGCTCACCTTCAATTTCAGCATATTCCCTTAATGCTTCTTCTGTATCAGCTAATGCGGCCTTTAACTTTTTTGCACTTGTCCCTGTTTGGGATGAGTGGGCTTCATCAACTATAATGGCAAAGTTATTCCCTTTGTTTACTTCAACTTCTTCAAAGATAACCGGGAATTTTTGAAGAGTAGTAATAATTATTCTTTTCCCATCGTTAATGGCATTTTTTAAATCCTTGGAAGATTTATTTTCACCAATTGTCTCAACAAGTCCTGTAACATGATCAAAGCCTGAAATGGTATCTTGTAACTGTCTATCTAAAACAGTTCTATCTGTTACCACAATTACTGATGAAAAAATAGACTTATTCTCTAAATTGTGCAAACTTGATAAATGATAAGCCAACCACGCAATACTATTTGACTTACCTGAACCCGCACTATGCTGGATTAAGTAATTTTCACCACTACCATTTAATCGAACGCTGTCCACTAGTTTCCTTACAACATCTAACTGATGATACCGTGGAAATATTAATTTTGAAGAGGTTTTGATTGTTTCTTTTCCATTCTTTATTACCTTTTTCTTTTCCACATCCAAATGCATAAACCTTTGCAAAATATCCATCAAACTATCTTTTGCCAGTACCTTTTCCCATAAATAAGCGGTAGCATATCCATCAGGGTTAACAGGGTTTCCAACTCCACCAACTTCACCTGCACCGTTAGAACCTTGATTAAATGGTAAGAAAAAGGTATCCTTACCATTTAATTTTGTTGTCATCCATACCTCATACAAATCTACAGCAAAATATACTAATACGCGTTTATTAAATTGAAAAATTTGTTCACGAGGATCTCTGTCATACATAAACTGTTTTTTAGCATTTTCCACAGATTGACCTTTAATCTGATTCTTGAGTTCCAAAGCTACAACAGGAATACCATTTAAAGATAAGACCATATCCAATGTATTAAGGTTTGCAGCTGAATAAGCAAATTGACGTGTTACGGTTAATCGATTGGTTTTATAATCTTGAATAACCTTCTCATTTAAAGTTGATTCTGGACGAAAAGAAGCTACTCTCAGTTTTACACCACGATCAGTAATTCCGTTGCGAAGTACATATAATAATCCGTTAGTTTCTATTTCATCATTAAGACGCTTATATAATTTGCTCTCTGCTTCAGCTTGATATATCTTTTCATATCTTGTCCAAGCTCTCTCTTGTGTTTCTTTAATAAATCTAACTAATTGATTAATATCAATAGCTTTTTCTTTATCGTAATTTGTTTGGATACCTTTCGTATATCCTCCTTTAGAAAGGAGGTAGGACTCTATGTCTTCTTCAAACCTTTTTTCATTATCTTGGATAATCAATTACAGTACCTCCTTTTTACCTGTGACATATTCATATATTAACGAAGCTTTATATTCTTGCATTTCATTAATCAGTTGTTCTTTCTTAACAATTAAATTATTTATGCTATTTATTTTTCCATCTAAGAAATTTGCGATATCGATTTGTTCTCTAAGACTTGGAACAGGAAAATAGAAGTTCAAGAATTGATCTGTTGGTAATCTCCATCTACCTAGATTGGAGACTCCTTGTCCATATCCATAAAAGGTTTTATTTAGGTAACATGCTTGAAGTAAATATTTATAATAGTCGTGATTAAATTCAAAATTATTTTTAAATCTAAATACTCTATAATCCGGACTAGTTACCCCTTTATTCCTAGCGCAATCTACCCAACCTGTTAGTAAATCCATGTGATTCATCACAAAATCATCTTTTTCTACAATTTGATATTTACTATAGTCAGAAGATAACTGTCCCTCATTACTCTCAATATCTTTTATCTTTAATCCGTGTTGAGTTACGGATAATACATCAAATCCCAGAACGTTTGCAATATCTTTCTTTATCACAAAGATATTCTTTAGTTTTCTTACATCCCAGTGATTAGGTACATACCCTAGCCAACCAATTCTCGTATCTTTCATTGCAACATTAGGATTTAACCCTTTTGTTAATGATTCTGTAATTAGTGACTGCTTATATTGGTTTAATTCCTTAATGGATAGCTTTGTTTTTTCAATAAATGGATCTATTTGATTAACCTTGAAATCAATAAAATGTACTATTTTTTTTTGATGTTCTAAATTAGGCATAACTATAGGAAAATTCTTTAGCATTGGTAGCCTTAGAGATTCAACTGTAGATTTTGCTGTACCCCTTTCAATTTCTTTTATAAAATTTGTCTTTAGATAATAGAATAAAAACTTGGGACTAACACCTTTAAAACCATGTATATTATATACTCTTTGATGATAATCAAATTTCCCTTTAATGTAGTGAAATACTTTACCAGTACCAGCACCATCTCCAGCTGTTAGGATAGCTTCACCATCAAAAGAGTATGTATCAATCCTTTCCACTATGGGAGACCTTACGAAAAATGGATAAACTCCATTATCTACTCTATTAACTGTATCTTTGTTTCCCGTATTTATATTACATAAATACTTTAATCTGATTTTCTCCCAATCTTCAGGAATTTTGCCTATCCAGTCAACCCCACTGTCTTTCAATTTTCTAGTCATTTACTTCAACCTCCTGACCAGATAATGACTCAAATAATTCAACAATTTCTTCTTCCAACTTTTTAATCCTTAATGCAACATCATTTGATTTTTCAGGTTGTTTAAATTTATAAAATAGATTAGTAAAATGTATTTCATATCCTATTTTAGTTTTAGCTTTATCAATCCAAGCATCAGGATTAAATGGTTTAATCTCTTTGTTAAAATAAACATCAATATCTTCTTTTAATGGTATTTCTTCATTGTCCCTTTTCCTTGAATCAGCGACTGGTTTTCCCTTCTTTATTATAATTTCCCCATTTTCATCCAACAGTGGGGACTCAATGGTTACCTTATAATGACCAAATTCCTGATTATCAAAAATTTTAGATTCAACTGTCTTATCACCTAAAGAGTACTCTTTATTTAAAAATTCCCCATATGCGCGAACAATTATTTCTCGACAATCAAGGGTAATATCAATTCGCTTACTACCAATATTTTTTCTTCGCTTTTCATACATATTTGATGCATCAATAAGTTGAACTTTCCCGATTCGATGTTTAGGCTTATCCTTTGATATGATCCAAATATACGTGGTGATTCCAGTATTGTAAAATGAATCATTAGGCAATTGAATAATTGCTTCCAACCAATCATTCTCAAAGATATTACGGCGGATTTCACTTTCACCACTGCCTGCTGCACCACTAAATAATGCAGAGCCATTATGGATAATTGCCATTCTCCCAGTGTTTTTTAATTTATTTAGACCATTTAGTAAGAATAGAAGCTGACCATCACTTTTTTTCGGTAAACCTACTCCAAAACGTCCATTTTCACCTTTATCATGTTCTTCCTTAATTTTCTTGTATTCTGATTTCCAATCCGTTCCAAAAGGAGGATTCGAAATACAGTAATCAAAGGTATAACCCGCAAACTGATCATTTGTTAATGTATTACCTAATTTCATATTGTCAGGATTGCCACCCCGAATCATTGTATCTGCTTTTGCAATTGCATACGTTTGCTCATTTATTTCTTGTCCAAAAGTAGTTACTTCTGCTTCAGCATCCAGTGCTTTTAATCGTTCTTCCATAGCACTTAGCATCTGAGAGGTCCCCATAGTTTGGTCATATACTGTCTTAGCAACGCCTTCATCGATAAGAACGTCTTTTTCCTCTGCAATAAGTAAGTCTGTCATTAAATAAATAATATCCCTGCTTGTAAAGTGAGACCCTGCTTCTTCATCATAGCTTTCTGAGAACTTTTTAATTAACTCTTCAAATATGTAACCCATATCTGTACTTGTAATTTTATCTGGACCCATATATGCCTTTTCAGAATTAAACTCTTGAATAATAAAAAATAATTTATCATTGTTAGCTAATTTTGTGATCTCTCTTTCAAAGTCAAAGTTCTTCAATACATCCTGAACGTTTTCTGAAAACCCATGTAAATAAGCAAGGAAATTTTCTTCAATATTGTTCGGGTCTGACAGTAAGTTTTCAAAGGTAAAATTGCTGATATTATAAAAAACATAACCAGATGCTTTTTGTAAGAATCCATCTTTTACTTCTAAATGTTTCACCTTATCGTATGTATCTAAAACCTTATCTCTTGTTGGTAATAAAGTGTCATGGAATCGTTTAATCACAGTCATTGGTAGAATAACTTCACCATATTCATGTGGTTTGTATAAGCCTCTTAAAGCATCGGCAATACTCCAAATTAAATTTGCCTTTTCCTGTATATTAGTACCTGTTTGGATAAGTCTTAACTCTTCATTCATATGAATAGTCCTCCATTTATGTAATCTATTATTCTTTCAGCATTATTTCTTTATTGCAATTTTCTCTGCTTTACTCTTTTTCTTAGCTCTGACAAGTGTAGAAACTGAAATCCCAGTCATATCTTCAACTTGTTTATACGAATGATTTTCTAGCAATGATAAGGCGTGATTTATTTGCTGCCTTGAAAATTTTTTTGGTCTTCCCTCTCGGAAATCAGGATTCTGCTTGGCCAAGAATTTGCCTTCTTGGGTTCGTTCTACGATCATATCTCTCTCGAACTCTGCAAACGCAGAGAAAATCGTGAATATTAACCGTCCAGTAGGAGAATTTTCAATAACCCCCATATTCAATACATGAACTTTAATATTTCGTTCAAATAAATCTTTAATGATTTCAAGAGCATCTTGTGTACTCCGGGCAAAACGATCTAATTTTGTGACAACTAACGTATCTCCTTCTTGTAACATATCAATCAACTTCTGAAATTCAGGTCGCTTTTTGTTTGTCCCTGTATATTTTTCAGAGTATATTTTGTCACAATTTTCATTCTCTAACTGTTTCAGTTGAACCTGTAAATCCTGATGCATTGTACTCACTCTTGCATAACCATATTTCAAAAAATCACCTCTTTTCACTATTTATGAGATGCATTTATGAACATAAGTATTGATTATACCTAACCACTTTATTTTACAGGACTATCTATTCATGTTCAATACTTTGAAGTTTTGAACATGAAACTGTCCATTTATTGTTATTAAATCTATCAGAAATCGCTTTCATAAAAGGGGAAAGTTTCCTTTTACTAATTTAAAATATTAAGCATAAAAAAGGACTGAAATCGATTCAGTCCATAAGGTTGTTAAGTTTCTTTTTTCTCACTTTGTAAAACAAACTTCCAATAAAGCCGATCAATCCACCGAATGTAAGAATTAGAAAAGGAAATGTAAATCCATGAACAATTATATTATAACTTCCACTTAAAAATAGAAAAAGGCAACTAATTATACTAATGACATGTCTCGTCATATATATACCTCCTTAGTGTTGTATTTTAAGCGTAGTAATCTATTTCTTTTAATTACATTATAGAAAATGCCTTGCTCAATTGTTTACCCTATGGGGCAAAATTCTGCACAACATCTTTGATAAACATAAATCCACCAATAATAAGTAAGAACAATATAGTAGACAAGATTTGGACTAACTTTTTGTTATTTCTCTTTATAACGATTAAAATAATTAATGCCAAAATAACTGCAAGAAATAGCATAGAATACATATTACTCACACCCTTCGCAATTATAAGTAAGCAGAAATTCTTTATATCTATTACTTTTTAATCTCTACTAGATAAGTGTTACTAAACTTTACAACATCATTTGAGTTATTTATCTATCTGGAACTAGCAATGTTAAGTTTTTTCTAACCTCTACTATGAACGTGTTAGTATTGTTCTCTAGAATTATAAAATGGTGCCAATCATATGCTTCTTGTATAATATTAATGGCCCTCTGATGTCTGTCTGGAACCTTCGAAAAGACTACTGTAACTGACTTGAAATCTTTATGTTGACCATGACGTATGTTATCAATTCTATGAATGTCCACAATTCCATTGTTACAAACTTGATTGGGTCCATTCTTGCTCATTAAGTGTTTAATTACTTCACTATCTCTTTCAAAATTCTTAGGCGAGTTAGTAGCTAAAGCATTCTTAATTGATATCAAGTGAGTAATTGAATCCTCTCTTTCTATTACAATATCAGGATCTTGTGGTCTGCCATTCTTCCCGATAAATCTCTTCCCTATTGATAACTGACTTTTCCCATTGGAGACTGACTTGTTTAGGACAGGAGTGTTCATTCTTAGTGTGTGATAGAGGTGACGGAAAATAAGTAGTTCAGTAATTCCTGTTAAATTAGCAGTACTCCCATTAAGGGTTTCAATAGATTGATAGAAATCCTGCTTAATGCTAAATAGATCATGACATGTAATAGAAAATAGGTTTTCTTTGAGATAAGTGTCTAAATCATTAAACGCACTTCTAAATATCAAGTATATCCCTACTTTCTGTTTTAAAATTTGATATGTCTTCTATATTTACTTTTAATATTTATATTTATCAAATATCAAAGATTTTCGCTTTGTATGGAAGTAATAGTTAGTAATAGGATTGTATTAAGAATTTGTGAATGATTTCTAATCCAAAATCATTACCTCAAGATCCTAAACTAGCTTTTAAAGTTTGTTAATAAATAATCCACCCAGCTACGCTGTGAACCGTTAGGGTGGATTATTTTGCTCTAAGCCACAATGGCATGGCCATAAGGAAGCAAAGGATATCACCTTCACTTTCCTTATTTTAACATCTTCTATAAGTCATTTCATCTTTAATAAGTTTAAAGTGTATATTACTCTCATTATTTTCAGACTTGCACTTTTAAAAATATATGATAATATTTTTTTATAAGATATTAAAAAAACATTAAATATAATATACATGCACAATAAGGGAAAACCCCAAGCATGGTACAGAAATCTGACATGATTATCTTTTGATTTTCATGCTCAGGTATCTTACCGCTTGGGGTTTTTTTGTTTTTTAAAATTAATAATTAGAGAGGAATACGTATATGAAAATAAATACAAATTTAGACTATAAAAACTATTATACATCTATTTTAAAATTAGAAAAAAATCCTCAAGAGATGAAGGCAACCCAATTCTTAAACTTTCTTTCTGACCTTGTTATTAAATACAGAAATACTACAGAAACTATTAATTTATGTAAAGGTTGTGAAAAATAGTGAAAAGGTACTTTACTCATATGTTCGTATCAGTACGGGTAAACAAGAAAATAATACATCAATTGAGAATCAAAGAAAGGTTATTAAAGACTTCTGTGCTGCTCAGGGTTATGAACTTGTAACAACCTATAGTGAAACTGCGTCTGCTAAAAGCATTAACGGAAGATCCCAGTTTATTAAAATGATAAATGATTTAATAAGTTCCAAAGATGTTGATTATTTAATTGTATTAAAAATAGATCGTGCTTTTAGAAAACTTTTAGACTCTCTCTATATTTGGGATAAACTTCAAGAACATAATAAGTATTTCATTTCAATCTTAGATAATGTAAATACAATATATCCTTATTCAAAAGATACCTTTATTTTTAGCGCATATCAGGCAGAGAAGGAGAGAGAATATAATCTAGTTAAAACATATTCTGGTATGAAAATTAAGGCATCTAAGGGGCTCTTTAATGGAGGTAAAGTTTTAGGCTATGAATCTGTAAATGGTAATTTGAGGGTAATTCCTAATGAAGTTGCTTTAGTAAGATATATTTTTAAGAAGTATGTATATGATAATTGGGGGTATAAAAAAATAGCTTCTGAGTTAAACTTACAAGGTATAAAGACAACAAGAAATAAAGAATGGACAACCAATACTATTAAAACAATTTTAGAAAATGATATATATATTGGTTACATTAAGTGGAAAGACACCTATACCGAAGGACAACACAAAAAAATAATTCCACAAAAACTCTGGGATAAAGCACAAGAAATCAAATCAAAAAAGAGCATTCAACCTAAAAAAATACATCCCGGTACTTACCCTTTATCGGGGCTACTTAAATGCCCTCAGTGTGGCTCCCCTATGGTTCAAGGTAATAGTAGCCAAAAATATAAGTATTATCAATGTAATAAGAATAAGATGAGCGGTAAAAGTGTATGTTCATCAAATTTAGTAAAGAAAGAATATGCTGAAGAATACGTACTTGATAAAGTAGTATCATACTTAAATACTCTCAATCTTTCTGCATTGCTTAAACAAATAATATTATCTAACTTAAACTCTACTCTAGTATCTCTGGAAGAAGAAGCAACTATTCTAAAGAATTCGTTAAAACAAGCTGAGAAAAAATTAAGCGATCTACTTACCTCTTTTTATAAACAGGATGAGGAAACCGATGATGAAGAAAAACTTAGTACAGAGACTTTTAAAGCTATAGTTTTTGAAACAGATTATCTAAAAAGGAAAGACCAACAAAAACTCACAGAATTAAACAATCGGATTGAAATTCAGAAAAAAATAGATATAAATTCTGATATTGAGTTTCTTATAAACGATTTTAAGCATTTTTATCACATTATTTCTGACCAAGATAAAAAATTACTATTCCACAATTTTATTAAGGAAATACATGTTTTGAAAGGAAATTCAGTAAAAGAGAGAAAGATTAAAGAGATTATATTTCACTTTGATAACAATGATATAAATAGTATTTTTCCTATATAAAAGGTGAATGACAACTGTCATTTTACCTTTTTTTATTACCATTGTATGATTTTAGAAAGGGAGGTAAAAAAAATGGATATTAAAAAGGTTGCTATCTATGTACGAGTAAGTACAGAAGAACAAGCTTCTGAAGGTTATAGCATTGCTGCCCAACTACAAACCCTTCGAAACTACGCCCTTCTTTATAATTGGGAAATTGCTGACGAGTATGTGGATGAAGGGATTTCTGGAAAGAATATCACCGGCCGCCCTGCTATGCAAAGACTTGTAGCAGACGTTGAACAGGACAAATTTCATGCAGTACTTGTATGGAAAATCTCACGTTTATCGCGAAATATGTTAGATACTCTTACTTTATTAGACAAATTTGAAGATTATGGAGTAAAGTTTATCTCTTATTCCGAGAACTTTGATACGGGTAGTCCAATAGGTCGTCTAGTCGTTCAGCTCATGGCTTCTATTGCCGAAATGGAACGAAATACATTGTCTGAGAACGTTAAGCTTGGTATGAAACAACGAGCCTTAGAAGGTTCATGGAATGGCGGTGTTATTTTTGGTTATGATTCTATTGAAAAGGAACTCGTAATAAACAAAGAGGAAGCTAAAGTAGTTAAACTGATATACACTCTTTATTCCCAAGGAAAAGGTTTAAAAGCCATTGCAAATCAGCTTAATAAAAATGGGTATCGAACCAAACGTGATCGTCATTTTTCTATAAATGGAATGGCAACTATCTTAGACAACCCAGTCTATAACGGAAAAATTAGTTGGTTAAAGGTTGAAAACTGGGATAAGAAGAGAAGAAGAGGCAGAAATGATAATCCCATTTTAGTAGAAGGTCAGCATGAAGCGATTATCAATGATGAACTTTGGAGTCTTGTTCAATCTCGTAGGAAAAGTAAATCTTTCAAGCAAAGACAATCCAACGAACCGTTTCTATTGAGCAGTATCTTACGCTGTCCTGATTGCGGACAAGGGATGGTACCTTCAATTACTACTTACACTTTAAGTGACGGTACCAAAAGAAAGCACAGATATTATGTTTGCAGTGATTTTCACAACAAGGGATCAGCTGCATGTAAAGCCAATTCAGTTAAAGCTTATGATGCTGAAAACGCTCTGTTTCAACGTATAGAGAGCTTTTTATCCAATAAACAAAAGTTTGATGAAACTATTAACTCACTAACTAAAACCTCAATTGAATCCATAAAAATATTAAAAAAAGAACTGAAAGAAACTGATTCGAAGTTAGAGGAAACACTAGCACTTCAGAATAGATATTTAGAAGCTTTTGAACAAAATCTTTTTCCTGTTACGGTTTTGCAAGAACGATTACAGCAAGTTGCTATTGAAAAAAGTGAAATTGAACAAAAAAGGAATAATTTAATTACAGAAATAAATAAATCTGATACAAAAGTTATTCCTCCAGAATTGGTACATCTTCTATTAGGAAGATTTGTAGAAGTCTATAAGTCCTCTACTAGAGATAAACAAAAGCAATTGCTACAGCTGTTGGTTAAACAGATCACCGTTGGACGAACAAATGATCAGTTACGTCAAATTGATAAGGTTAAGCTTGAATTTGATTTTACGGAAGTTAACCTTTCAAATACGTTTACACTTATCCACATGCTCTATCTAGAAACAGAAAAAGAAAGCATATCAACACCTTCTATCCCTGCTTCTAATGGCAAATATCCGCCCTATCTTCAACTTTTTTTGCCTCTATTTGTGGTACGGTTCCCCCTATTAATCCGAAACGCCCGATAAACCTGCTCCACCAAAATCAACCTCATCAACTGATGCGGAAACGTCATTTTAGAAAATGAAAGGCTATCATTTGCCCTCTTCATCACAGTATTACTTAACCCCAACGACCCTCCAATAACAAATGCCACCTTACTTTTTCCGTACGTAGCGAGCTGATCTAAGTCTTTTGCTAGTTGCTCAGAGGATTTCATTTTTCCTTCAATGGCTAGCGCTATGACGTGTGTGTCATCGCTAATTTTGCTTAGAATTCTTTCTCCCTCTTTTTCTTTTACTTGCTCCATTTCTATTTCGCTTAGATTTTCTGGAGCTTTTTCATCGGCTAATTCGATGATCTCGATTTTTGCATATGATGATAATCGTTTTAGATATTCATCGATTCCTTGCTTTAGGTATTTTTCTTTTAACTTACCAATTGTAATGATTGAGATGTTCATATCTTTTCCCCATTTCAACACTTTCATTATCCACAGAAGTTATCCACAAATATGGAATTTTATCCACATTTATTAACAAAATTACTCTCCGACTATATATAGAGCCTGCTTTTCACAAAGTTGGCATGTTGTGGATAACTTTCCACCTTGCTCAATTTTTTCTATCTCTGGTGCTGTTTCTTTTTCATCTACATACATATCTATCGCTAATTCAATATGGTCTTCACAGCAATACATAATTTCTTCCTCCTTATCCACATGTGGATATTCTATTTTTATTTTAACCCAAATCACAAATCTTAGTTTTCCACAGGTCTTTTTAGTCAAAAAAAGAGAGCTGAAATCAGCCCCCTAACATGTCTTCTTCTCCCAATTTCATTTTACCAGACATCTTCTCGCCATTTCGATAAAATGTTAACTCAATGGTATCGCCAACTTCTTGATTATAAAGGATTTTCCTTAAGTCAATGATGTCCTTTATATCTTCACCTGCAAACTGTGTGATCACATCAAACTCTTGTAATCCTGCTTGTGCTGCTGGTGAGACTGGAACAACACTCATGACAATAACACCATTGTTGATATCTTGAGGTAGTTTTAAGGTTTGTTCTTTATGATAAGAAGAAACTTCATTTAACGACCTCATGCCAATTCCCATATAAGGACGTCTTACTTCACTATACTTTTCTAAGTCTTCAATAATCGGTATTGCATGGTTTGCAGGAATAGATAATCCAATTCCCTCAACAGCTGCTTGAGCTATTTTCATTGAATTAATTCCAATAACCTTACCGTCTAAATTAATAAGTGCTCCACCACTGTTACCAGGGTTGATTGCAGCATCTGTTTGTAATACTTCAGCATTCCAATCTACTTGTCCGTCACCGTTCTCATCAATAGGAATCGCTCTTTCTGTTCCTGAAATAATTCCTTGTGTAACCGAACCAGAAAATTGCAAGCCAAGTGGATTACCAATTGCAATAACAGGTTCACCTGGTTTTACTGCATCTGAATCACCGAATTGTGCTACTTTTGTAATTTTATCAGCATCAACTCTTAAAACAGCAAGATCTGTTAACACATCACTGCCTAGTATTTCAGCAGGAACTCTTGTCCCGTCACTTAAACTAATCTCTACTTGTGATGCACCCTCAATAACATGGTGATTTGTTACGACAAAAGCATCTTTACCTTCTTTTTTATAAATGACTCCTGAACCGGTACCTGCTTCGCCGGTTTCACTCCAAAACCCTGCTTCCTGAAGATTAACAACACCAACTACAGCATCTGATACCTCATCAACAATACCTGTAATTGCTGAGTTTACATCAACTGATACATTTTTAATCGGTCCTGTATCTTCAACTGTTTGCCCTTGTTGGTCTGTAGCTTCTTCTCCAAGGTTCATTTCATAAGGCAGGAAATTTGATAGTGCTGGTAAAGCAAAGAACACTAGTAGTCCTCCTAAAATGGCTCCTACGAGTCCAGCTAAAAACCAGCCTCCACGGTTTCCCTTTTGCCTTTTTGCATCATAATTTTCATAATCTTGATCATAATAGCCCATAATGTTCACCATTCCTTTCACATGCTATGAATAGTGTTTACCTAATCAACATTATTCTCCTATACAATGAAAATTAACCAAGATGATGGCGATTTTTCTGTTATTTCATTTTATAAATTAACCTGTAAATCTTCACTGTAGAAAATGCCATTATTAAATCTTATATGGCTACAAGCGAAGTCGGGGTTGATGGGTCTGTATCATATAACTCAAAACTTTCGCCTGTTATAAACCCTTTGCTGGCAAGTGTTTGCTCAACAGACATTCTGGCTAAATCCTTCATATTATTATCTTTACTAAGATGGGCCAAATAGATTCGTTTTGTTGCATCTCCAATCACATCCATCATCGCAATTGCTGCATCTTCATTTGAAACATGTCCAACATCACTTAAGATACGACGTTTGATACTCCATGGATAGTGTCCCATTTGAAGCATAGAAACATCATGATTGCTTTCAAACACAAAGGCATCGGCATTTTTAATCGTGCCTTTCATTCTATCACTAACATAGCCTGTATCTGTAATAAGAGCTAGTTTTTTTCCTTGATGATGAAACACAAAAAACATAGGCTCTGCTGCATCATGTGAAACTCCAAATGATTCTATATCTAACGCACCGAAGGATTTAACAGATCCTGTAGGAAAAACAAACTTTTGCTCTGTTGCAATTTCTCCAACTAATCCATTCATAGCCTGCCAGGTTTTTTCGTTCGCATAGATAGGTAGTTTATGCTTTCTTGCTAAAACTCCTAATCCTTTTATATGATCACTATGTTCATGTGTGACCAAAATTCCTGAAAGCTTTTGAATATCTCGTCCAATTTGGTCAAATAAATTAGTCATCTGTTTACCACTTAAGCCGGCATCAACTAAAAATGCTTGATTTTCTGCCTCCACATAAATGGCATTCCCCGTACTTCCGCTTGCAAGTACACTAAACTGCAAGCTCATATTATGTCACTCCTCTTTTCCCTAATCTGCTAACTGTAAAACATCGCCCTCTAAGGCATTCACATAAAAATCTTGTCTCTCTTTATCTTTTGTTTCTATGATAATATGCCAAGTAGGCGCCAAAATTTGTTGATTCGAAAGTGGAATATGTGTGTAATAGCCATACTGCATGGTAACAATTTGACTATTCTCTGGAAGATAGTTTTTATTATATAGAGCTTCGATTGCTTTTAAGGCTGTAATCGTTGATTCTTGCTCCTCTACTTCCTTAATTCCCTCAAGCATTGATTGCTCATACCCATATATTTGATTATCCTCATCTAACTGAAGAATCACCATACCAATATGATCTAGCTTTGATTGAAATATATTTCGGTTTTTATATTTCTGAATACATATTATAGAATTAGATTCTTCATCTGTATACCAATAATGATAAAGTTCACCTGAAATCACATTTTCTTTTAAAAATTGATTCACTTTACTTTCTAAATTAACATCAGGCAACGGAAATGGTTTGGTTAGCTTCATTTTTAATGAACGAAAGGATTCTTCTTCAATATTTGTATTTGTTACAACTAATGATTGTCCTTTATCATTCAGTTTACTAACTTCTTCAAGGGTGAAATCCTTACTTTTTGCCGTTATATAGAAGCCCTTTCCGATATCTTCAGGTAAATCACCATACTTAATATCCTCAGCCGCTAGCTTTTCCTCCAAGGTTGCTTCTTGCATAACTGCATAATCCGATTTATCTCTTAGTTCAAAGAACTCAATCGCTAAATAGATATCTAAGATTAGAAATGCAAGGATAAAAATGGTTTTTGTTTTACTCCAATCCACCTTTATCCCTCCCTTGATTACCATTTAATTTCATTAGCGTGCCATCTTTCATCTCAATGCACCATGAAGGTGTTAGTTTTACATATTTTTGATCTGTAGAGCCACCTAATTCGTAAGCAATATAGATGTTTTCAATCTTTGATTTATCGATTGATTGATCAGCCTTCAGAATTTCAGCTACCTCTTTACCTGAAATCAAACTAATAGGATTACTGCTTGATATCTGCGTCATTAGCTGGTATGAAGGACGTTCATAAATAGCAATTTCATTCTGTCCCCAGCGCTGCGAAATCATGGTTGGACCAAAATATTCCTCTGTTGATGTTAAGACAGGAATAGAGCCAATCGACATAACATATCGAATTTGCTGATTGGACTTATCTATATTAAATAAAAGATAATCATCTGTCCATCCACCATGATCATTTAAATAATTAATACTCTGCTCTAAAAGAAGATACTCCTCCAGTATACTTGATTCTGATAGTGTGGGATTCACAAACCTTACCAAATGCTCATTTGGAAAAATGTTTAGTTCTCTTTTACTATCCGTGTACCGATTACTTGAAAAATTAACATCCTGCTTAACAAGCCGGGGATTGCTAAATAAAGCATCCTTAAACCTTTCATCACCTATTTCATCTGTTAAATATTGATAACTATCCAGCTCTATTTTATTTTCAGGAAGCATTATTTCATTTCCTACATCTGTCTCAAAGGCAAAGTAAGAGGTAAACTCACTTTTTTTATTATAAATAGTTGAAACAAACTGATTTGCATCAGGTAAATTAACAGAGGTTTCAACAATTTTGAGATTTTCCGTTGATACAAAGTACACTTTTTGAGCTTCTTTTTCATTAGGTACATTTAAATATATGCGATCAAAATTAATGGAGTCATTTGTATCTGTATCCCATTCAAACATCGATTTCATCGTCTCCAACGGTATTCCGTCGAGGAACCTAAGTTCTATTTTAGCCTCTGCTTTACTATGAATCCAATTATTAAAATTTTCCTCTGTATATGTTTGAGCAATGTTCTTGTTGTTTCCTAAACTATAATTCCAGTCCTGCATTTCAGTCCAAAGAGCTTCTAAATACTGATCATCCAATGTACTAAAGTGAGCTTCAGGCGTATGAATATATAATTGTTTTGGCCTAATTACTTGATAAGGAGTTCTCCTCTCAGGACCAATTGGAACACTTTCAAAGAATGAATTATTTTGAAACTCTTCATATGAGGGCTGAAGGTTCCACATATTCCATGTAAAAAACAGACTAATGATCACCAGTACAGTTAAAGTGGCACTTTTTATTGATTCTTTATTCATTCCCACTCATCCTCTTGTTCCGGGTCATATGGTAAGGTAAAGAATACAGTTGTTCCTGCTCCTTCCCTACTTTGAGCCCAAATATCTCCTCCATGTGCTTGGACCATTTCCTTCGCAATGGCTAGTCCTAAACCTGTTCCACCTAGTTTACGAGTTCGGGCCTTATCCACTCGATAAAAGCGATCAAAGATTTTATTTACACTTTCTTGAGGTATTCCTACCCCTTCATCTTTTATCCGGATTTGCAACTCAGCAGGTAAAACATCTACTGTAAAAATAACCTTTCCACCCTCTGGTGAATATTTAAGCGCATTAGAAATAATGTTATCTAGCACCTGTGTGATTTTATCTGTGTCAATATCAACATAAAGGGGATCGTTTGGTATATTTCTAAAAAATGCTACATGCTGTGATTTCGTCATTTCAAACCGATCAATGATCTTTTGGAAAAAGTCAGTAAAATTGATCCAATCTTTGTTTAGCTTATAATCAGTACGATCAAGCTTTGATAATTGAAGTAAGTCGTTTACTAATCGAATCATTCGTTCTGTTTCTGTTTGTGTAACATTCAGGAATTGTGGTGCAAGTTCATCATCCTTCCAAGCACCGTCTGCTAATGCTTCTAAATAGCTCCTCATCGTTGTTAATGGTGTCCGTAACTCATGTGATACATTAGCAACAAACTCTCTGCGTTCTTGCTCTATTTTTTCCTGCTCTGTAATGTCATAAAGAACAGCAATAAGTCCCTCATTCTTCCCTCGTTCTTTTTGAATTACTGAGAAACTAACACGAATGATAAATGGATGTTCATTCGTACCAGATTCAAGAATGAGTGATTCTTGTTCTTCTAATAAACTTTCAAATGTATATTCTTCACTTATTCCTAATAGCTCTGTAATATCTGTGTTATTCACCGTTCCACGTGAAACATTCAGCATGTCTATTGCTGGATTGTTAATAAGAATAACTTTTCCTTCACGATTTGTTGCAATAACTCCATCAGTCATATGGGCAATAACAGACGCAAGCTTCTTACGTTCTCCCTCTGTCATAGCCTGTGCATCTTCAAGTTTTTCCGTTAAATAATTGAAGGTGATAGCCAACTGACCAATTTCATCTTCACCATACACTCTAACCTTTCGTGAGAAGTTACCATTTGCTAGCTCAATGGCCTGCTTCCTCATATCTGTCATTGGTCTAGTGATTGTTCTTGCTAGGAATATCCCTAAAGCAGCAGTAATTGCTAATGAAAGAATGGTTCCAGTAGCTAAGATTTTATTGATAATTCTCATTTGAGAGAAGACTTCTTCCATTGATGCCATTACATACA
The DNA here is from genome assembly GCF_023078335.1 of Metabacillus endolithicus. Taxonomy (GTDB): domain Bacteria; phylum Bacillota; class Bacilli; order Bacillales; family Bacillaceae; genus Metabacillus; species Metabacillus endolithicus. Next base: position 2,605,743 of record NZ_CP095550.1, read on the forward strand.
CAGCACCGATTGTTTGGTTATTTTGATTAACAGGAACGGTCATAACACGCACACGTTCTGTTTCATAAATAAATACACCACTATAATCCAGACCCAATAAGGCACGGTGAACAGTTTCCTCAATTGATTTCTTCCCAACTATGTCCTTATTAATATCAGACGTTGCAATGACTGTTTTACTCATATCTATTACACGTACTTCAATAATTTCCTCTGTAAGAAAGTCATCTAGAATCGTGGTAATTTCACTCGTTAATGTCTTTCCATCAGAGTATTCCTTAGGATCTCGAGACATTTCTTGTTCAATATTATAGACTAGTAAGCTTAAGCGATTTGTTAAGGAAGCCTCAAAGTTTGTTTTTAGAGAGGATTCTAATTCCTTAACAAAATAAATTCCAATAATCTGCATTGCCATCATAATAAGCAGCACATATACCGTAACAAACTTAAAATGAATGGATTGAAAAAACCTAACCCTTTTCATACCATTATTCCTGTTCTGCTTGTTTTAGATAGTAGCCTACTCCACGTCTTGTTACAATCCATGTAGGATGACTTGGGTTATCCTCAATTTTTTCACGTAAACGTCGAACTGTTACATCAACTGTTCTGACATCACCAAAATAATCATAGCCCCAAACTGTTTGTAGCAAGTGTTCTCTTGTCATCACTTGACCGATATGTTGAGCTAGATAGTGAAGAAGCTCAAATTCACGATGTGTAAGTTCAATTGTTTCTCCACGTTTTGAAACCACATAAGCATCAGGATGAATCACTAGTGAACCAATTGAAATTTCGTTGTTAGATCCTTTTGTTTCAGCTGTATCATTCGCCTGTTGTCGTCGAAGGTTGGCTTTTACACGTGCTAGTAATTCTCTTGTACTAAATGGCTTTGTTACGTAATCATCAGCACCCAATTCAAGCCCAAGTACTTTATCTATTTCTGAATCCTTTGCTGTTAGCATAATAATCGGCATTTCATATTTCTTTCTAACTTCACGACACACTTCCATTCCATCTTTGTTAGGAAGCATAATATCCAGCAAAAGAAGATCCGGATTAATTTCCTCCACCATTTCTAAGGCCTGGTTGCCATCATAGGCACAGTAGACTGTGTATCCTTCTTTTTTCAAATTAAACTGTAATATATCTGCAATTGGTTTTTCATCATCAACAACTAATATCTTTTTTTCCATATTCTCGCCCCTTTAATTTTGGCTCTGCTAATTTGTTTTTGTGAAGTTATTTTCGTGTTTTCTTTCTTACCAAATTACACTATCATCACATCAAAAAACTTTAGCATCGTTCTAGTATGACAAGTTCATGCTTATGTTTAATGTACCACTTTCAAAGAAGAGATTCATCTTTTTCAGGGTCTTCATGAACATTTTCTTATACGATCATCCTTAAAATTTTATACCTTTTAATAGTATAAATAAAAGTTTAGATTTTCTTTTCTAGTGGTAAAGAGTAATAGAACGAAAAAAAGGACTGACCTCCTAAATTGTGTCAGACCTTCTTTCATTATTTTAAATAATCAACAGGATTTTTCAAGTTGCCGTTTTCATACACTTCAAAATGCAGATGAACTCCTGTAGAATTTCCTGTTGTCCCCATTACACCGATTTTTTGTCCCTGAGAGACAACCTGACCAACTGAGACAGAAATTGAATCTAAATGAGCATAAAGTGTTGTTATACCATTGTTATGGTCAATAACAACCTTATTTCCATACCCACCATCAGATCCAGCAGAAATCACCGTACCATTATCTGCAGCCTTTATTGTACGATCACTAGGTCTTGCTATATCAATTCCTTTATGTAGTTTACCCCAGCGCTGCCCTAAACCGCTAGAGATATATCCTCCAACTGCCGGCCAAGCCAGATCACCACTACCTCTTGATGGAATGACCTTCGTACCTTTTATGATGATTTCTTTGACAGATTCCTTTACTACTTCTTCCTTTACCGTTTCACGTTTTACTTCAGTGCCATTTTGTTTATAAGTAACATAGTTTACTAATTTTTCACCATTCTGACCCTTTTGAGATACTTCCTCTTCCCCTTTAGGCAAATTCGCATCTTCGCTTATTTCAGTTTCAAATGCAATATTCTCTTTTATGAATGATTCTTCTTTTATATTTACTGTAACATATGGCTTTAATACGGTTACGTTAAGCAAATCACCAGATTGAATAACAGAGTCTTCCTTAAGACCGGGATTTAAACTTAATAATTCTTCAAGAGTTAAGGCATGAGCCTCCGCAATATTTCCAAGTACATCATTTTCCTGTACCACATACTGTTTATCTTCAGGAGATCCCTTTTCTAATAAGTTTAACCCTTGCTCAGAGCTAATGATTTTATCCGGAGATACTTTTTTCGTTTCGAGCAAAACATCTTCTGAGAAGGTTACATCTACTATTCTAGATTGTCCTTCTTTAAGAGTAGCTGGTACTTGATTAGTAGCAATACTCTTCTCTATTTCCTTTAATACATCTTCAGAAACATATTGAAGCTTATATTGCTTTAAAACAGCCTCAGCCTCTGCTTTGCTTTTAAAGTAGGCAACTTCTTTTTCATTAATCTTTAGTGCAGTAGATTCCACTACAACATCTAAGTCTTTTTCTAAAGAACGAACTGTTTCACTGTTATCATAAACCGGTCTGAACATCTTTTCTGGTATAATCTCTAACTCTTCAATTGTTAAATTAAGATCTTTATATGTTTCTTTTACATTACTGATTTTTATCGTAGCAACTTGTTCAATCACATTTTGGTTATCTACTGTCCCCATATACTGACCATCAAGGTAAACATGATATACGGTAGATAATGTGTTTTCAGCCTGTGCACTTACACTATGCGTTCCGAAAGTAATCGTTGCAGCTAATGCAATTCCCATTGTCATCTTCTTGCTAAAAGAAACATGGTTATGTAAATGCTTTTCTCCTAAACTATTAAAGCGCTTAAACAATGGAATTTCCTCCTAAATCTTTTCTAAGAAACTCAGGAAGCCTCTTACAAATGAAACTAGCAGACAAAATCATGTCGGCAATTTTCACGTAATAATACACTATATTACTCTAACACAAAAAAGTATGACTTTTGATTCAGTCATGAAATTGTAATACTACTGTATCATTTAGTTATATAGTCGTAATATAGAGTAAAATTTACTATAGAATGCTCGTCACCTTATAATATACGTTTTATGTATAGGTTTTTTGACGTCAATTAGGGTTGTTTTACAAGCTTAGGTCCAGTTGGGCTGGATGATTGTTCTCGGAGTCGGGATCACGACATTAAATAACTCACAAGAATAAAGGATTTTTGTAACTACTTTAAGTTTATTTGTAAGTTATTTGTTATTTTGGCAGCTTATTCAATTTATCAAACAACTATAGATGTTATTTTATAACTTCATCAATTATTCTTGCATTCAACATATTTTTAGATTGGTAACTGTCTAACTTTCTTAGAAAAAATAAAAAGCATGAATCAAATATGATTCATGCTTTTTTAAGTGGCTCGGGACGGAATCGAACCGCCGACACATGGATTTTCAGTCCATTGCTCTACCAACTGAGCTACCGAGCCGTATAATTTGGATGTACTTTTAGTAAACAACTGAGCTACCGTGTAACTTTTAATATGTATATATAAAAAGAAAGTATTTCTACTTTCATTATTGTATATGTATGGCGGTCCGGACGGGACTCGAACCCGCGACCTCCTGCGTGACAGGCAGGCATTCTAACCAACTGAACTACCGGACCATACAACTATATAATAGATTAAAAGATAAAGTGACCCATACGGGATTCGAACCCGTGTTACCGCCGTGAAAGGGCGGTGTCTTAACCGCTTGACCAATGGGCCATTGTCATAATAACAATGGTGAGCCATGAAGGACTCGAACCTTCGACCCTCTGATTAAAAGTCAGATGCTCTACCAACTGAGCTAATGGCTCATCTTATGATGATGAGTATAATTATGTTAATTTCTTGTAACAGACACCCAAATCTCAGTAAGATTATTCAAGGAGCAGCTCGATTTGTGCGCTGATGTTTCGCTTCGCAGCTTATTCGTTCGTGCTCTACCAACTGAGCTAATGGCTCTCTCTAAAAACAATTTGTTCTTAACAGGACAGGATCTATCTTAACACATACTTTTATAATATAGCAATATATTTTCAAAAAAATATTTTTATTTTTTTACAGCTCAAAAGTAGATTATAAAAAAGAGAAGGAACTGCTATGAATTCCTCCTCTTTTCCTTAGTCATTAGCTATATACGCTACGAATAACGTTTGTTTGTGAACGATCTGGTCCTACTGAGAAAATGGATAATGGAATACCTGTTAGCTGTGAAATGCGCTCAATGTAGTGTCTTGCATTTGTTGGCAGTTCAGTTAGATTACGTACACCAGTGATATCTTCCGTCCAACCTGGTAGTTCTTCATAAACTGGCTCACACTCTGCAAGTACTTTTAAGCTTGCTGGGTATTCATTAATTGTTTCCCCTTTGTACGTATAAGCAACACAGATTTTTAATGTTTCAATGCCTGTTAATACGTCAATTGAGTTTAAAGAAAGATCCGTTAATCCACTTACTCTTCTTGAATGACGAACAACAACACTATCAAACCATCCTACACGACGTGGACGTCCAGTTGTTGTTCCGTATTCACGACCAACCTCACGAATTTGGTTACCAATTTCATCATGTAATTCCGTTGGAAACGGACCATCGCCTACACGAGTTGTATATGCTTTTGATACACCAACAACGTGGTTAATTTTTGTTGGACCTACACCTGAACCAATTGTAACACCACCAGCAACTGGATTAGAAGATGTTACGAATGGGTATGTACCTTGGTCAATATCAAGCATAACGCCTTGTGCCCCTTCGAAAAGTACACGGCGCCCTTCATCTAAAGCATCATTTAAAACAACAGAAGTATCAACAACATATTGCTTAATTTGTTGTCCGTATTCATAGTACTCATCAAGAATTTCTTCTACTGTGAAGCCTTCTACTTCATAGAATTTTTCTAATAGACGATTTTTTTCTTGTAACGCACGAGATAATTTTTCTTCAAACGTATCACGCTCAAGTAGATCAGAAATGCGAATTCCTACACGTGCAGCTTTGTCCATGTAAGCAGGTCCGATTCCTTTTTTCGTTGTACCAATTTTATTAGCACCTTTACGCTCTTCCTCTACCTCATCTAGTTTCAAGTGATATGGAAGAATAACATGTGCACGGTTGCTGATGCGTAAGTTATCTGTAGTGATTCCACGCTCATGTAAGTACGCAAGTTCTTGTACAAGTGCTTTTGGATCGACAACCATTCCGTTTCCAATTACACAAATTTTATCTTTATAGAAAATCCCAGATGGAATTAGGTGTAGCTTATACGTTTCTCCACCAAATTTAATTGTGTGACCAGCATTATTACCACCTTGATAACGAGCGATCACCTCTGCATTTTCAGAAAGGAAATCTGTAATCTTTCCTTTACCTTCATCTCCCCATTGAGTTCCAACAACTACTACTGAAGACATTCCGTGCACCTCCACTAATTTCGCACTATTCAAACATGTTTATTTTAACAGTCGTATTTTACAAAGTCAATGTAAATACGAACATTTATAAAAAATATGTAATATTCGTTCGTCATTTAATCACATTTTCTAAAAGAAGAGCAGAATTTCGTTTAGTCATAGTTTCATTTTTATTGTTTCCAATTAAATAGGAATAATGTTACTAGAAAAACTTTGCTCCATAAAAAAAGAAGACCGTAATTTCTACGATCTTCTTCCTCTATGCGGCACCGTCATCAAAACGCCGCTCAAGATTGACGAACTTATTATATTCTTTTACGAAAGCTAACGAAACTGTCCCAACCGGACCGTTACGTTGCTTTGCAATAATAATTTCGATGATGTTTTTGTTTTCAGATTCCTTATCATAGTAATCATCACGATATAAGAAGGCAACGATATCGGCATCCTGCTCGATACTTCCTGATTCACGAATATCAGACATCATTGGTCGTTTATCTTGTCTTTGCTCAACGCCACGAGAAAGCTGAGAAAGTGCAATAACAGGGACTTTCAATTCACGAGCTAATTCCTTAAGTGTACGAGAGATTTCAGATACCTCTTGTTGACGGTTATCTGTTCGACCATTACCTTGAATCAATTGAAGATAGTCAATAAGAACCATGCCTAGTCCACTTTCTTGCTTTAGGCGACGGCACTTAGCACGGATATCACCAACACGAATACCAGGAGTATCATCGATATAGATTCCCGAGTCGGACAAGCTACCCATAGCCATAGTTAGCTTACCCCAGTCTTCTGGTGTTAAAGAACCCGTTCTTAGCCTTTGTGCATCAATATTTCCTTCTGCACAGAGCATCCTCATAACAAGCTGATCTGCACCCATCTCAAGACTAAAAATCGCAACATTTTCGTCTGTTTTGGTTGCAACGTTTTGCGCGATGTTTAAGGCGAATGCCGTTTTACCTACAGATGGACGGGCCGCAACAATAATTAAGTCATTTCGTTGAAACCCAGCTGTCATTTTATCTAGCTCAATAAATCCTGTAGGAATTCCTGTAACATCACCTACACGATCGTGTAATGTTTCAATATTATCATACGTTTGTACTAGAACATCTTTAATATTTTGGAAAGCACCGGCATTTTTTCGCTGTGCAACTTCCATAATTGTTTTTTCCGCTTCACCTAGAAGAGCCTCAACCTCATCTTCTCTACTATATCCATCTTGTGCGATGGTTGTAGCTGTACGAATTAACCTTCTAAGGATTGATTTTTCTTCTACAATTTTAGCGTAATATTCAATGTTTGCAGCAGTTGGAACTGAGTTTGCTAAATCACTAAGATAAGAAACTCCTCCTACTTCTTCTAGTAAATTTACATCTGCTAGCGCTGCAGTGATTGTTACAAGATCAACCGGCTCTCCCTTATCAGAAAGGTCTAACATAGCGTTGTAAATTTTTTGGTGTGATGCTCGATAGAAATCTTCTGGGATTAATAATTCTGATGTTAAAGTAATAGATGATGGCTGGAGAAATATAGCTCCTAAAACAGCTTGTTCTGCTTCTATATTTTGTGGTGGTATACGATCACCAAGTACCTCGTTAATGATGATCACCGTCCTTCTACATTTATTATGAAAATATAAATCTATTTCTATTTATTATTATACACCTAAGTGCCATACTAAAGAATTGGGAAGTTTTATTCGCTTAGCTTGTTTCTTTTTAGAAAAAGCCTGTTTAACACTTTATTAAGTGTAAAAAAAAAGTGGCTCCGCTTCAAGATAAATTTCTCTCTTTCCACAAAACCACATCATTTCCCAACATTTACTTATTGTTCTTTAACCTGTACTTTAATCGTTGCATTTACTTCCGGATGAAGCTTTGCAGGTACATTTGTAAATCCTAATGAGCGAATGCCATCTGGTAAATCCAGCTTACGTTTATCAATTTTAATATTATGTGATTTTTTCAGTTCATCTGCAATTTGCTTGCTTGTTACTGAACCAAATAAACGGCCGCCTTCACCAGATTTCGCTTGAATTTCAACCGTTAATTTTTCAAGAACATCTTTTAGCTGTTTCATTTGTTCTAGCTCTTCCACAGCTTCTTGCTCCTGTTTTTTCTTTTGAGCATTTAATGAGCTAATACTTGAATTTGTTGCTTCAACAGCTAATCCTTGTTTGATAAGGAAATTGTGAGCATATCCGTCTGCTACATTCTTAACTTCCCCTTTTTTCCCTTTACCTTTAACGTCTTTTAAAAAGATTACTTTCATGATTTGGTTCCTCCCTCTAAATAGTCTTCTAATGCTAATTTTAACTGTTTTTCGACTTCTTGTAATGTTGTATGCTCTAGCTGTGTTGCTGCATTTGTTAAATGACCACCGCCACCAAGTGCTTCCATAATAATCTGAACATTAATGTCACCAAGTGAACGGGCACTTATGCTTACAAACTCAGGGTTTCGTTTCGCAATAACAAATGAAGCTTCAATTCCATTCATTGTTAATAATGTGTCTGCTGCTTGTGCAATTGTCACTTGCTCATAAAATTCCTGTTCATCTGCCACAGTAATGGCAATGCCATCTTTAAATATAAATGCATGCTGGATAAGTTGAGCCCGCTTTACATAGCTATTGATATCTTCTTTTAGAAACTTTTGTACTAAAACTGTGTCTGCTCCTTTTGCTCTTAAATAAGAAGCTGCATCAAATGTACGTGAGCCTGTTCGAAGTGTAAAACTCTTTGTATCAACAATAATTCCTGCTAAAAGCGCGGTAGCCTCAATTATATTCATTTTAAGATGCTTTGGCTGATATTCAAGTAATTCGGTCACCAATTCTGCTGTAGACGAAGCATAGAGGCTCCATATAAACAAGAATGGGATCTTTAATAAATTCTTCTCCACGTCGATGATGATCAATAACAATGACATGCTCACTTCTCATGAGCAATCGGTCATCAATGACTAATGATGGCTTATGTGTATCAACAACGATAAGCAGTGTTTCGTCTGTCATAATTTCGAGTGCTTGTTCTGGTGTGATAAATCTTGACCATAGTTCAGGGTGTAATTTAAGCTCTGTTAAAAGCTGTTCAACTCCAGAATCAGTTGCTTCAGGATCTAAAACTATAAAGCCTTCTTTTCCGTTAACCTGACAAACTTTAAGGATCCCGATTGCTGAGCCAATTGCATCCATATCCGGATACTTATGTCCCATAATCATAACCTTATCGCTCTCAGACACAATTTCTTTCAATGCATGTGATATGACACGGGCACGAACTCTAGTCCGTTTTTCCATCGGATTTGTTTTTCCTCCGAAAAACTTCACTTTTCCACTAGGTTGTTTGATGGCCACTTGATCTCCACCACGTCCTAATGCTAAATCTAAGCTCGATTGCGCCAGATCCCCCAGTTCCTGAAGTGAAGAAACACCTGATCCTATCCCAATACTTAAAGTTAATGATACGTTTTGAATAGCTGTTTTTTCACGAACTTCATCCAGGATTGAAAACTTAGTTTTTTCCAGTTTGGTTAAAATGTCTTCACTCAATACTCCAATAAATCTTTCAGATGAAGTTCTTTTAAGAAAAACACCATAATCCTTTGCCCATTTATTTAAGAGAGATGTTACCTCACTGTTAATGGCACTTCTTGATTGGTCATCCATTGCCTGGGTAACTTCATCATAATTATCTAAGAAAATAAATGCTAAAACTGTTCGTTCATCTTCATATTGCTTTTCAATTTCAATTTGTTCGGTTACATCGAAGAAATACAATAGCCGTTCATCACGTTTAATAATGACCTTAAATTCTCGATCATGTAATGTAATCGTCTCTGATTCTACTTCCTGTTTTATTAATGGAACTAATGAATCAGCTACATCAAATAATGATCTGCCAACAAGAGTGTCCTCATCAAAGCAGGAGGTCATAAAAGGATTTGTCCACTCAATTTGATATTGATCATTGAAAAGCAAAATCCCAATTGGCATTTCCATCAAAGCCTCTTCACCGACTTTTTTCAATCGGTATGAAAGAGTTGTAATATATTCTTTCATTTCTGTTCTAAAGTCTTTTATTGCTTTATTAATAAAATAAAACGCAATTGCAAGACAAGCAAGAAGGATGGCTCCTATTAACCAATTATAGAAAAATAGAAGAATTACGGCTATCACTGTTACGCCAATTAATGCATAAATCGGATAACGGATGAATGGTTTTTCATAAAAGCTTGGCATTTTTTCTCATCAACTCCTCGCAACAGTGATTACAATATCTTACTTTTTCTGTATTTTCCTACGGAGAGGAAAGCCTAAATCAATTATACCTAAGATTCTAATAAGATAAAGGAATATTGGGATGATTAATGAAGCAATTAAAATGACAACAGGGATTGCTTTTGCCCAGCCCTTGACATATGAATAGAAAAACACAAAGGAGTATCCTTGCATCAGCACGAAAAATTGTAAAATAAAATAAAGATTTAAAACAGCCATAAAAAGAAAACTGTCTTGGTCAAGATTTACCATTAATAATATAGAGCTTATTAAATAGTACCAAATGATACTTGTTGGTAATCTCCATTCACGGAAGGGTTTTAAAGGTGCTAACTCAAATCTAAGTCTTTTTAAAATCGGGACAGAAATGAGATGAGTGATAACAGCAAAAACCATACCTGTTGTAACAAATAAAGTTGGTATTAATGTCGTAATATAGCCCATTCCTTCTTCAAGCTGTTCAAACTGCTGATTCATCTGTCCACTTGCATCAAAAGATTGCAAAATTGCTTTTGATTGCTGAATTGAGTCTTTAAACAGTTCAATAGAGTCTTGAATAAAGTCTATATTTAGAAAAACAATTGACCCAATATAAGAAACAATAACACTAAATGTATAAGCTAAGCTACCTCCGACCAATACACCCATTGTTTGTTTCTTTTTATAAAAATAACCCATCACCATACCGCTCAAGCCAAACATAAGAGCTAATAAAATATTAGTAATAGATCCGAATAAAACCGATAGGATACTTCCTGCCAATACAAGCATAAGCGTAGTGGATAGACTATGCCTTATTGTAAAAATAATAAACGGCAGAGGGAGAACAAAAAGGGCAAGTATCCCAATAATCGGTGCATATTTTGCTACAAGCATTAGCACGATAAAAAGTGCTAATAAAACAGCCCCTTCTGTTATAGCATTTGTTTTCCTCACAACTTCACCTCTTTTAAGAAAAACCATCCTTTAAGCTAGAAATTTAGCTCTGTTTAGTATTTCATATCATTTGTTAATTTATTGCTCATTTCACAAACTTACACTTTTCCTGGTAGACAAACCTGTTCAGTTTGTTTAAATATAATGTGTTACAGTATTATGTATAGAAAACGTGTACATACAGCTCTAACCTAAATTTTAGTCTTGATAGCGGTGTATTCTCAAGTTCTTTTTAAAGATAAATATGACGAAAAAAGCACAGAAAGGATTAAACAATCCATCTCTGTGCTTTTCTTTTATTATTCACCAGCAACATATGGTAATAAAGCCATTTGACGAGCTCTTTTGATAGCTACAGTCAATTTACGTTGGTATTTAGCGCTTGTACCTGTTACACGACGTGGTAAAATTTTACCACGCTCAGATACGAATTTTTTTAGTAAATCAACATCTTTATAATCGATGTGAGTGATACCATTTGATGTGAAGAAACACACCTTACGACGTTTTGCACGTCCACCTTTACGTCCGCCTGCCATGATCAATTTCCTCCCTTCTATTTACAATTCATCTATTAAAACGGTAAATCATCGTCAGATATATCAATAGGTTTTCCATCATTTGCAAATGGATCGTCATCAAAGCTTGTACGACCTTGATTACGTTGATTTTGATCCGAACCGAATGGATTTTGATTACCAGAATTCTCTTGGTACCCACCAAAGTTGTTATTGTTGTTGTAGTTATTGTTGTTACCGCCACCGGCACCGCCGCCTGCTCCTCTTGGCTCAAGGAATTGGACACTTTCTGCAACAACTTCTGTTACATAAACTCGTTTTCCAGTTTGATCTTCATAGCTTCGTGACTGTAAACGCCCGTCAACTCCTGCAAGACTACCTTTTTTAAGGAAGTTCGCAACATTTTCAGCTTGTTTACGCCAAATCACACAGTTAAGAAAATCAGCTTCTCTTTCACCCTGTTGGTTTGTAAACGTACGGTTTACTGCAAGAGTAAAGGTAGCAACAGCTACTCCACTTGGTGTGTATCGCAAATCTGGATCTTTTGTTAGTCTTCCAACTAATACAACTCGATTCAACATCAGAACCATCCTTTTTTGACTATCTTATCTATTAATTAGTCTTCTTTTTTAATAACAATGTGGCGAATGATATCTTCGCTGATTTTCGCTAAACGATCGAATTCTTGAACAGCAGCTGATTCTGCGCTAACTTGAAGAAGCATATAGTAACCATCGCGGAAATCATTGATTTCGTACGCTAGGCGACGTTTGCCCCACTCTTTCGCTTCTGCTACTTCCGCACCATTCTCAGATAAAACGTTGTTGAAACGCTCAACTAAAGCTTTCTTAGCTTCATCTTCAATGTTTGGGCGGATGATGTACATAACTTCGTACTTTCTCATCATCTTACACCTCCTTTTGGTCTAAACGGCCCATAAATGGGCAAGGAGCAATTAAATAAATAAATTACTCACAATTAGGTATTATAACGAATAATGATCGAAAGTGCAAGTGTGTTGTTTAGTTCTGGTGGATATAGGAGATTTAGTTGTATCTTAAAGGGATAGGATACTGATGGTATTGCTGGGAGATTGGGGCATGTCTCGATTCTTTCTGTGATTGAGACTGGATTTTGTTCTTAGGATTTGTTCTAGTTCCGATTCTATCTGTATTGAGACAAGATTCTATTCTTCGGGCTAACTCCTGTTCCGATTCTCTCTGTATCAAGACTGAACTCTACTATTCGAGTCAACTCCTGTCCCAATTTCCTCTGTATCAAGACTCAATCCTGCTTTTCTTACCAACTCCTGTCCCGATTCCCTCTGTATCGAGACTCGATCCTGCTATTCCATCCAACTCCTGTCCCGATTCCCTCCGTATCGAGACTCAATACTGCTATCCCATCCAACTCCTGTCCCAATTCCCTCTGTATCGAGACTCGATCCTGCTATTCCATCCAACTCCTGTCCCGATTCCCTCTGTATCGAGACTCGATCCTGCTATTCCATCCAACTCCTGTCCCGATTCCCTCTGTATCGAGACTCAATCCTGCTATTCCATCCAACTCCTGTCCCGATTCCCTCTGTATCGAGACTCGATCCTGCTATTCCATCCAACTCCTGTCCCAATTCCCTCTGTATCGAGACTCAATCCTGCTATTCCATCCAACTCCTGTCCCGATTCCCTCTGTATCGAGACTCGATCCTGATATCCCATCCAACTCCTGTCCCATTTCCCTCCGTATCGAGTCTCGATCCTGCTATTCCATCCAACTCCTGTCCCGATTCCCTCTTTATCGAGACTCAATCCTAATATTCCATCCAACTCCTGTCCCATTTCCCTCTGTATTGAGACTTAATCATTCCACATACAAAAAAACCCACTACAGAATGTAAGATCCTTCTCAACCTTACCCATCCATAGTGAGCTTTATAAAAATTATCTAATTAGCATTACACATTAAAACGGAAGTGAATAACGTCTCCGTCTTTTACAATATAGTCTTTTCCTTCTAAGCGAACTTTTCCTGCTTCACGTGCGGCACCCATTGTTTTTGCAGCTAATAAGTCAGCATAAGAAACGGTTTCAGCACGGATGAAGCCTCGTTCGAAGTCTGTGTGGATGATTCCAGCACATTGAGGAGCCTTCATGCCTTTTTTAAATGTCCATGCGCGAACTTCTTGTTCACCAGCAGTGAAGTAAGTAGCAAGGCCAAGAAGATTGTATGAAGCTTTGATTAATTGATCAAGACCTGATTCTTCAATGCCTAACTCTTCTAGGAACATTTCTTTTTCTTCCCCTTCAAGCTCAGCAATTTCAGATTCAATTTTTGCACAAACTACGATAACCTCAGCATTTTCGCCTGCAGCAAATTCACGAACTTGTTGAACATACGGGTTGTTAGAAGGATCAGCAACTTCCTCTTCACTAACATTAGAAACATATAAAATTGGCTTGATTGTTAACAAATGTAGTTGTTTTGCATATTTAAGCTGCTCTTCATTGAATTCTACTGCACGAGCAGGCTTTTCATTTTCAAAGGCTTCTTTTAACATCGATAAAATTTCATGTTCAAAAACCGCTGTTTTTTCTTTTTGTTTAGCAAGCTTTGCTACACGGTCGATACGTTTATCAACTGTCTCTAAGTCTGCTAAAATCAGTTCAAGGTTGATTGTTTCAATATCTGATATAGGATCCACTTTTCCCGATACGTGTGTAATATTTTCGTCAGCGAAGCAACGTACAACATGACAAATTGCATCCACTTGGCGAATATGTGAAAGGAATTTGTTTCCTAAACCTTCACCCTTACTAGCACCTTTTACAATTCCTGCGATATCAGTGAATTCAAATGCTGTTGGAATAGTTTTCTTTGGGTTAACTAGTTCTGTCAGCTTTTGTAAACGCTCATCCGGTACTTCTACAATTCCCACGTTAGGATCTATTGTACAGAATGGATAGTTTGCTGATTCAGCACCAGCTTGTGTAATTGCGTTAAATAAAGTAGATTTCCCTACGTTAGGAAGGCCTACAATTCCAGCAGTTAATGCCATTTTTCCCACTCCTCTATTTATAAACAAAAGATTGTCCGTTTTCATTCAATCTTCAACAATTATAGTTAGTAACTACATAAAATACAAGCAAGTCTAGTAATATTGTTAACACATTCCAGAATAATTAAAGAAAAAAGAGCTCATCTCAGCTCTTAAAAATTAGTCTGTCTTTTTTATATTTACTAAGCAATCATATAAAGTACTTCCCTGCCCATTATCTGAAACATCATCTGGTGTTAGCAGATTAACTGAACCACCAAATTTATGCCACTGCCCTTCATCAACATTAATTGTATTGGCATGTGCTTTCTTCAGTATTTTCACATCACCAGTCAGCTTTCCACGATCATTAAAAATGGTTACTTTATCTCCATCTGCTAATTGTTTTTCTTTTGCAATATCTTCTGAAACTTCTATTTTAACAGTTTGCATTCCTTCTATAAGAAGATAATGCTGAGAATGATTGGATCGTAGAGGGTGAATCGATAAAAGCTGGTACGGATATTTTTCAGCTAATCCAGGGTTTGAAATTGTTGATTCCTTTGGATAAATATATTGTGGTTTTCCTTCTAATTCTTTGTTAAACCCCAGCTCAGATGTAAATTCAAATTTACCACTTGGAGTTGAAAACTTCTTTGTTTCCCAAGGAACATGGTTTACAGGCAATGGAACACGTTTTTCTTCTTTTAATCGATCAAGCGTTATTCCTTTATCACATAAATGAAATTGTTGCCATTTCTAAATACTCATCTCGCGTATAAGAAAATTCTCTTCCAAATCCAAGTCTTTCCGCTAATTCTGTCCATATCCACAAATCTGACTTTGCTTCACCTGGTGGTTCAACTAGCTTTTCTCCATAGTTTACATAGTGGTGATACATGGATGCATAATAAATATCTTCTTCCTCAAAAACTGTGGTTGTTGGTAATACATAGTCCGCTAATTCAGCTGTATCTGTTAAAAAATGGTCAATGACAACAACTGTATCGACGGATTGAAAAGCTCTTATTATTTTGTTTGAGTCAGGAACTTGTACTAACGGATTGCCGCAGGTTACAATGATCATTTTTATCTTAGGATCCATTGCTTCTAATACGCCATCTGCCTGTTTCATCATTGAAAATGTTCTAGTTGATGTAGCCTTTTCAGGTAATGTTAAAGCCTGCACATTAAAGTTTTTACCAACCTGGATATTTCCAAAATTGGCTCCACCACCTGGAATACCAACATTCCCACTGATTGCAACTAGTGCGTCAATTAACCGAATTGTATTTCCACCATTAGAATACCTTTGCATTCCTAAACCTAAATAAGTTGTAGTAGGTCCATACGCATATAATTCAGCAATATATTTTATATCTTCAAAGGAGATTTCAGCTTGTCCCAAAATTTCCTCTAAAGTAAAGTGATTTAATAGTGAAATTAGATCTTCATAACCAACTGTATAGTTCTTAATAAACTCTACATCTTGTTTATTTTCACTAATTAAATATTTCATAACTCCAATTGCAACTAAACCATCCATTCCTGGCTTAATAGAAATATAGTGGTCGGAAATTTTTGCTGTTGCGTTATAAATTGGATCAATTACCGTAATTGTACTGCCACGCTTTTTCGCATCTTGCAACTGTTGAAACAAATGCATATTTGTTCTAGCAACATTTCTTCCCAAATAACGATATGTTTGCTATGAAAAATATCATCTGGTGCATGGCTGTCGGAACTTCCGAAATCCCAAATTTGTGCTTCAATTCCAGATCCCCAGCAAATACTTCCTACTAAAGAAGTTGCTCCGCCAAAACTGTTAAAAAAGCGTTTATCAAGATTTTTTAATAATCCATTATTCGCATAATCATGGCTGTGTAAAACAGAAGCAGGCCCAAAATTTTGCTTTAGTTCCTTCATCTTTTCAGCAATTTCATCAAGTGCTTGTTTCCATGAAATCTCTTGAAATATACCGTTCACTTTTTTTAGAGGAACTGTTAAGCGTTCTTTAGAATTAGTTTTCGTCTCAAGCATTCTTCCTCTACCACATATCTTGCCTTTGGTAATTGGATGATCTTTGTCTCCTTCAACCTTGATGACCTTGCCATCCTCAACTGTAACCTCAAACCCGCAGCTATCCCAGCAGTTCAAAGGGCAAGATGATTTAAATACTTGCTTCATATTCATTTCCCCTCAATTTACTCAGCAGATTCCTCATGTTTTATGAGAATTTTCTTTAGTTTTCTTGAAAACTCTCGACGTGGGATCATAACACTATGGTCACAACCTAAGCATTTAATTCTAATGTCCATTCCCATTCTAATGATTTTCCACTCATTTGTACCACAAGGGTGCTGTTTTTTCATTTCAACAACATCATTTAAAGCGAAATCTTTTTCCATAAGGTTCTACCTCCATTTCTTAACTCACTTCATCTTTTCTGTTATACATCACGACACGTGGATAAGGAATTTCGATACCTTTTTCATCTAACCTCATTTTAATGTCTTTTCTTAACATTCTTCCAATATGGAAGTGACGCATTGGTTCAACTTCACATGTTACACGAAGAACAACCTCTGAAGCACCAAGCATTTGAACACCTAATAATTCAGGTGGAGCAACTATATCTTCATATTTATCAGGAACTTCTATTAAGAGCTCTTGAATGACTCGCTCCGCTTCTGGGATATCACTTTCATAAGCAATACTAATATCTACAACGGCAATACTATTATTTATAGAGAAGTTTGTTACCTCTATAATGCTTCCATTTGGTAATATATGAATTTCGCCTGTCCAACTCTTTATTTTTGTTGTACGAAGTCCAATTTCTTCAACTGTTCCTTCAAAGGTTGAAATTCGGATAAAATCACCAACAGAGAATTGATCTTCAAAAATAATAAAAAAGCCTGTAATAATATCTTTTACTAAGCTTTGAGCACCAAACCCCACTGCCAATCCAACAATACCGGCCCCTGCAAGCAACGCACCTACATTAAGACCAAATGTTTCAAGCACCATAATGATCGCAATAAAGTAAATAACGTAAGTGAGGATATTTTCGAGTAACTTTGAAAGAGTATTTTCTCTTCTCTCAGAAATTCTAATTGGTGATTTTCCACGGAATAGAAACACCTTTGTAATGGCTAATTTACCAATTCGTATAAAGATGGTTGAGACAATCAAGATTAATAAAATTTGTAAAAATCCTTTTCCAATTGTAATCCATAATTCAGCATTCGTTAAATAATTTACTGCATCGTTCCACATATCTTGTAAAATTTTCAATACGATCACCCTTTACTAAGTAACAATTTATTATAAAAGAGCAACTACTATTTTCATAGCCATTATACTCTATTCCAAAAGAAATATCTTTTGGAAAACTTCATTATATATTACGTTTATTCTTTTGAAATTCGGGATATATCCCAAATTTTATACCTCTCCTACACATACGAAAGGCTGACTCTACTCAAATTTTTATCTTTAAGGAGTCAGCCATAACATCATTTTGTTCTATAACGATTTAAGATTGGATAAAGCAAAATGGTAACGAGTAAATAAAGATTAATTAATCCATATAAAGGATATAGGATGCCCACTAGATTTGCAAAGCCAAAACGCGTGAAAGGCAGCATGGCTAAAACGAGAATTAATGCTATTAGCCAAAATGGAACCTTTAATATTTGCTTAAATCGCGAGGCAAGTCCAAAAATCCCCGATACAGCGGTTGTATAAATTGCCAGCCATAACATGACAGACATAAAAAGGAAAAATCCAAATGGTGATCCTTTTAATACAGCGAAGAGCGGAATTTCATACTCTGTTAAATAATCAGCCATTTGAATGAGTGTTTCATTATAAACAAATGAGATTGTTCCTAATATAACTCCACTTCCAATACTGGCGACTTTCGCTTCCTTAAGACTTTTAATTTCTTTTCCAATTGCAGATAATACTGCAATCAATGGCAAAATATTTAAAGCTGTAAATGTAAATGCTGCTGGCCAATTATACTGTTCATTTAAATCCAATACCCATGAATGATGATGGGAAATATTAAATGATAATAATGCATAAAACAGTCCAAAGACAAGCATGGGAATAATGATGGAATTCAGTTTAATGATTCCATTTGAACTGCCTACAAACAACAATACTAGTAATACTGCAAACAGCGTAATACCTACCCAGTATGGAATGGAAAAGGCTTCAAGCGTTGCTCCTCCTCCAGCAATCATGACGATTGTTGTTGTAAATAAATACAACACAATTAAAAAGTCATATACATAAGAAAGTTTCTTACCAACTAATCTTTCTAGGATTGGAAAAAAGTGATCAGATTGAGTCTCATAACTAATTTTCATAATCACATAGACAGCTATGATAAAGATCACCGTAAAAATTACGATAGCTAGTCCGCTCTCAAAGCCGAAAAACTGCCAGAGTTCTCTTCCTGATGCATATCCTGCTCCAATAATTGTTCCTAAAATCAAAAACATCCATTTAAAACCTGAATTCATTTTTCTCACCTCTTAAGGCTGTCCTATTTACAACGAGCATGTATAGAATTGAACATTTCTCCGTATACTGTTACTACTATGACGTGGGAGTGAATTCTATGAATCTTAAATCAGGTCTTTTTCATTCAGATAAAAATCAAGAACGTATTCATTATGAGGATCAGGACGCAACACAGCTAGTTTCAACCACCCTTTTAGATCATTTGCCAAAACTTTATTTCAAGCCAATTGTTTTTGTTTGTATTGGAACAGATCGATCAACGGGTGATAGTTTAGGTCCACTAATTGGTACGTCCTTAAATAAAGAATTGTCCCATTTCCATGTCTATGGAACTCTTAAAGATCCAGTACACGCTGTAAATCTAAAAGAAACGCTTGAAACCATCAATGAAAAACATCGAAATCCATTTATTATTGCGATTGATGCTTGTTTAGGAAGAATGAAAAGTGTTGGATTCATGGAAATTGCAAAAGGATCAATAAAACCTGGAGCAGGTGTGAACAAAGAATTACCAGCAGTAGGTGATATGCATATCACCGGCATTGTGAACATAAGTGGCTATATGGAGTTCCTCGTGTTACAAAATACACGCCTTCACTTAGTAATGAGTATGGCGGACATTATTTCTAATGGAATCATTGAAGCAGAAAAGATTTATCTAGAAAAGAAAATTTCTGTTAGAAGAAAATGGTTGGCAAGTGAGGATTCTGCTATTAATTAAAACTTTCTTCTTACATACAGAAATACACTGCATATCTCATGCAGTGTATTAAGTATTTCCTTTTAAAAATGATGCTGGACTAGAACAATAGCAGTAATAACTAAAATACCTGGTAGTAGGTTTGCTACTCTGATTTGTTTTAAGCCTAGAATATTAATTCCTATAGCTATGATCATAACCCCACCTATAGAAGTCAGTTCAGCTATTAATCTTTCTAATAACTCATCTGATAAAAACTGATGAATAACATTTGCAAAAAGAGCAATTCCTCCTTGATAAAGAAATACTGGTATAGAGGAAAACAATACTCCTATTCCAAGAGTACTGGCCAAAATCATACTTGTGAATCCATCGATCATTGACTTTGTTAATAAAACAGCATGGTCTTGACGTAAACCACTGTCTAATGCACCAATGATTGCCATTGCACCTACAAGAAAGATTAATGTAGCAGTAACAAAACCTTGTGCTATATTACCCGTTTCTGATTTCCCTAACTTTCTTTCCAACATATTTCCTACTGACTGGAGATGATTTTCAATCCTTAACCACTCTCCTATAACAGTTCCAAGCACAAGGCTAACAATAACAATGAAGAAATCCTCACTTTTTAAGGCCATGCTAATCCCCAGTACAACTACAGAAAGACCTATGGCCATCATTACCGTTTCTTTCATTTGTTCAGGAATTCTTCTTAGTAGAAGACCAATAAGGGTTCCTACAATAATAGCTAGTGCATTCACAATACTTCCAAATAAAACCATACCTGCTAAATCCCCTCTTTTTAAACATAGATACATATTAATGAATTCAAAGAAAAAAGTGCAAAGAAAAAGACTGACTACTAAGCCAGCTCTAAAGGAAATCTGTTTATTGTTGCTGTTGTTCTAGCAATTCTAAAATGCGATCTAAATCATCTTGAGAAAAGAATTCTATTTCAATCTTTCCTTTTTTCTTCTGCTTTTTTATCGTAACGGACGTTCCGAAATATTCTTGTAAAAATGATTCTCTTTCTTTTATAAATACATCTTTTTCAGGCTTTTTCTTTTTCGTTTCACGTGAAACATTACTATTTAGCTGTTGGATAAGTTGCTCTAGTTGACGAACATTTAAATGTTCTCGGATAATTTTTTCAACTAGTGCATTTAATTTTTCTTTGTTTTTTAATCCAAGTAAAGTTCGACCATGCCCCATAGATAATTTACCTTCAGCTATTAATTGCTGAATTTGATCTGGCAATGTTAGGAGTCTAACATGGTTAGCAATATGTGGTCTGCTTTTTCCTAGCCTTTTTGCTAATGCTTCTTGAGTTAGGTCTAAATGCTCCATTAGCTTTTGGTATGCTTGGGCTTCTTCAATTGGACTTAAATCTTCACGTTGTAAATTTTCTAAAAGCGCGAGCTCCATCATTTGTTGTTCTGTTAACTCTCTTACAACAGCAGGAATAACTGTTAGCTCTGCCGCTTTTGCTGCACGAAATCTTCTTTCCCCAACAACAATTTCAAAGCCTTTAATACTTTTCCTCACAATAATAGGTTGCAGGACACCATGCTGTAAAATGGATTCTTTTAATTCATTAATAGCATCTTCTTCAAATATTTTACGTGGTTGATAAGGATTTGGGCGAATCTCATGTATGTTGATTTCTTGAATAGATTCTTCCTTTTCGACCTCCATGTTAGTGAAGAGAGCATTAATACCTTTTCCTAAACCTCTAGCCATTTACAACCACTTCCTTTGCCAAATCTAAATAAACTTCTGCTCCTCTAGATCTTGGATCATAAATGATAATTGGTTGTCCGTGACTTGGTGCCTCGCTTAAGCGAATATTTCTTGGAATGATAGTTTTATAAACCTTGTCCTGAAAATATTTTTTCACTTCATCAATGACTTGAATACCTAGATTTGTTCTTGCATCTAGCATTGTTAATAAAACACCTTCTATTGTAAGATCAGTGTTTAAATGCTTTTGTACAAGTCTGACAGTATTTAATAATTGGCTCAATCCCTCAAGCGCATAATATTCACATTGTACCGGTATTAACACGGCATCTGATGCTGTTAGGGCATTAATGGTGAGCAATCCTAATGATGGTGGACAGTCAATCACCATATAATCATACTGATCTTTTACAGCTTCAAGTGCCCTTTTGAGTCTAACCTCTCTAGAGATTGTTGGTACAAGTTCTATTTCAGCCCCAGCTAACTGTATCGTGGCTGGAATAATATCAAGATTTTCTACAGCTGTAGATTTTATAACGCCCTTTGCATCTACATCATCTACTAAAATATCATAAATACAATGGGCAACATCAGCTTTTTCAATGCCAATCCCGCTCGTTGCATTACCTTGTGGGTCAACATCGACGAGAAGAACTCGTTTCCCAATGTATGCTAAGCAAGCTCCTAAATTTACGGATGTGGTTGTTTTTCCAACACCACCTTTTTGGTTTGCAATCGCAATAATTTTCCCCACGATGTCACCTACTTTCATCTTCTAATCTATTGTTAAAATTTTACAGTAAAGAAAAAAGCATAAAAGTGAACCCATCTAGTTGTTCCTGAAGATAGCTACTAGATGAATAGATTTCTTTCTTTTATTTTACAACATTCTACAAATAGTTACTTTAAATCATTTTTTTATTTTATCATGAAAAATGGATGAAGGGTTTGAATTTTTTTGTATTTATGTAAAATAGTAAATTCTACTAATTAAAATTCATTTTTATCATTATAAAGAGATATCTTCCTAGGAGAATTGGGTAAGGGAGGATGTGATCACCATAATATGTGTTCATTGCTAATTAATCATTCCACAATGGTTAACATTTCTTTTATCGAATCTAGTACAAAGAAAAAAGGCCTGACAAAAAGCCAGTACCTAACAGCCATATGTGGAATAGATAATAGTTTGTTAAAATAGTTATTATTCAATATTATTTTGGAATTTTAATTGTGAATTGGATATACTCATCAAATTCTTCTTCTTCCGTATTTAATTTTACGCCACTGTCAGCTACCATTGTTAGGGATTGACGAATTGTATTCATAGCAATTCTTGTATCTCTACTAAATGCTTTACGCTTTGGTTTTGGTTTTGCATTATTTTTTTCAAGTAGCTTGACTACCCTATCTTCTGTTTGCTTAACATTCAATTGTTTTTCAACAATTTCCTCTAACAGTGTAATTTGTAGCTGTTGATCTTTTAATGGAATTAGTGCACGTGCATGACGTTCAGTGATTGCTTTTTGAAGTAATGCCTCCTGGACTTCTTCAGGAAGCTTTAACAAACGCAGCTTATTTGCTATAGTTGATTGACCTTTACCAAGTCTTTGGCTAATGCTTCTTGAGTTAAGTCATGTAATTCTAGTAACTTAGCATAAGCAACTGCTTCCTCTATTGAAGATAACTCTTCCCTTTGAAGGTTTTCTATTAAAGCAACACTAGCTGTTTCCGTATCGTTGAAATCCTTTACAATTGCAGGTATCTCTTCCCAACCTAAAGTCTGTACAGCACGCCAGCGTCTTTCACCTGCAATCAACTCAAATTTACCACCTATTTCTCGGACAACAATAGGTTGAATAATTCCATGAGTACGAATTGTTAAGGCCAATTCTTCAATCTTTTCATTTGAAAAAACGGTACGTGGCTGGAAGCGGTTAGGAGTAATATCCTTAATTGGAATCTTTTTAACCTCTTCCCTTATTTCTTCTGCTGTATCTTCTTGTTCAACTTCCTCTACTTCCTCTACTACGATTTGATTACCTTGTTCTTTTTCTCCCAAACCGAAAAAGCGAGAAAATGGATGCTTCATGAGCCTACACCACCTTTTAAAACTACCAATTTAAATATTCTATTTCTCTTACATTATTTCCTGCAAAATACTCAAAAGTTCGAGTAAATGTTTCACATGAAACATCTACTCGATTGGAAGTTTATTTGGCGTTCCAGGCTTTCGAGGATATTTTTTAGGAGTACTTTTTTCTTTTTCAATAATTAAGATTGTTCTCTCACTTTCCTCTAAAGGCAGTTCAAATGAGTGAATTTCTTGCACTTTACCACCTAATACGGTAACGGCCTTTTTACCGGCCTCAAGTTCCTCCTGTGCTGCTGCCCCTTTCATGGCAATGAAGTATCCATCCTTTTTTGCTAAAGGAATACATAATTCACTTAGAACAGATAGCCTCGCAACAGCCCTGGCTGTGACAACATCATATGTTTCCCGAACCTGTTTATTTTGACCAAACGTTTCAGCTCGATCATGAAATAATTGCACTGAATTTAGTCCTAATTCTTTTGATAAATGCGATAAAAAAGTAATTCTTTTTTGTAAAGAGTCAACAATTGATACCTTTAAATGAGGAAAACAAATGTTTAAAGGAATACTTGGAAATCCAGCTCCTGCACCTACATCACATATACTTAGTGGCTTAGAGAAATCAAAATAAAATGCTGCAGAGATAGAATCATAAAAATGTTTTAAATACACGTCATTTTTGTCTGTAATTGACGTTAAATTCATTTTTTCATTCCACTCTACTAAGAGCTTAAAATATAACTCAAATTGGTCCATCTGCTGCTGAGAAAGAGAAATCCCCTTCTCAGCCAAGCTTGATTGAAATAATGCTGTATCCATATTCATAACCTTTCTGTTAAAGATTGGTTTTATAACAGTAATTATTGATTTGAAACTCTGGCAATTCTTCCTTGTTCTAGGTATACCAATAATATTGAAATATCAGCTGGGTTTACTCCAGAAATACGTGAAGCTTGCGCAACTGATAATGGTCTAACTTCCTTAAGCTTTTGACGTGCTTCTGAAGCTAAGCCATTAATATCATCATAATCAATATTTTCAGGGATTTTTTTGTTTTCCATTTTCTTAAGCTTTTCAACTTGTTGTAAGGATTTTTCAATATATCCCTCATATTTGATTTGTATTTCTACCTGCTCTGCAACATCTGAATCCACTTCTGTTTCTGATGGTACAAGCTGAGCGATATGCTCATAGTTCATTTCAGGTCGTTTTAATAAATCAGCTGCTTTTATGCCATCTTTAAGCTCACTGCCACCGACAGAGAGAATGAGATTTTGCGTTTCTTGATTTGGTTTAATAATAACAGATGCTAGGCGTTGCTTTTCTTCTTCAATTGCTTGCCTTTTAGTCGTGAATTTTTCAAAACGTTCATCAGAAATCAACCCGATTTTCTTTCCTGTTTCAGTTAAGCGTAAATCGGCATTATCATGTCTTAATAATAATCGATATTCTGCTCTTGATGTTAATAAACGATATGGCTCACTAGTGCCTTTTGTCACAAGGTCATCGATAAGTACGCCAATATAAGCATCCGAGCGACTTAAAATCACTTCTTCTTTTTCAATAGCCTTTTGTGCAGCATTAATTCCAGCCATTAATCCTTGACCGGCAGCTTCTTCATAACCGGAAGTTCCGTTAATTTGGCCTGCTGTATATAGAGAAGTAATCTTTTTCGTTTCTAAAGTTGGCCATAATTGAGTTGGGACAATGGCATCGTATTCAATTGCATATCCAGCTCTCACCATTTGAACCTTTTCAAGTCCAGGAATTGTTTTTAAAATTTGCTGTTGAACATCTTCCGGTAAACTTGTTGATAGCCCCTGCACATATACTTCTTGTGTATTTCTACCTTCTGGCTCTAAAAAGATTTGATGACGCGGTTTATCATTAAAGCGTACAACTTTATCCTCAATAGATGGACAATAACGAGGTCCTGTGCCTTTGATCATTCCCGAATACATAGGAGAACGATGTAAATTATCATCAATAATTTTATGAGTTTCTCCACTCGTATACGTTAACCAGCAAGGTAGCTGATCTGTAATGTATTTTGTTGTTTCATAAGAAAATGCACGTGGCACTTCATCTCCGGGTTGAATTTCTGTTTTGCTATAGTCAATCGAATGACTATTTACTCGTGGAGGTGTTCCTGTTTTGAAACGAACCAAATCAAAGCCCAATTCTTGTAAATGCTCTGATAGCTTAATTGAAGGCTGCTGATTGTTTGGCCCACTTGAGTATTTTAATTCTCCTAGAATAATTTCTCCTCGTAAAAAAGTACCTGTTGTTAATACAACTGCTTTCGCAGAATATTCAGCTCCAGTTTGAGTAACCACACCTTTACAAACACCGTCTTCAACGATTAACCGATCAACCATTCCTTGTAGCAGTGTAAGGTTACGTTCATTTTCCATCGTTTTTTTCATTTCGTGTTGATATGAAAACTTATCTGCTTGTGCACGAAGCGCTCGAACAGCTGGGCCTTTACCAGTGTTTAGCATTCTCATTTGGATATGGGTTTTGTCGATGTTTTTCCCCATTTCTCCGCCTAAAGCATCAATTTCACGAACAACAATCCCTTTTGCTGGTCCACCAACAGATGGATTACATGGCATAAATGCAACCATATCCAGATTAATGGTAATGACGAGAGTTTTTGCTCCCATTCTTGCTGATGCAAGTGCTGATTCACACCCTGCATGTCCAGCTCCTACAACAATGACATCATAATCTCCTGCATGATACGTCATAGAGGAACCTCCTTTATTTAAAAAATATCTAATTTATTTCCCTAAACAGAACTGAGAAAACAGTTGATCAATTAAGCTTTCATGAACTGCATCTCCTATTATTTCCCCAAGCTGTTCCCAACAACGGGTTAAATCAATTTGTACAATATCAATTGGAACTCCTGCTTCTATACCTGTTAATGCATCATTAATAGAAGTTTCGGCAGCTGTTAATAGGGCAATATGTCTTGAGTTTGAAACATATGTTAAGTCTCCGCTTTGGACATTTCCTTCAAAGAATAATGCACTTATCGCTTCTTCCAATGCATCTATTCCCTGTTCTTCTAATAGTGATGTTGTAACAACAGGCCTTCCCGCTGCTTGCTCCTTCACCTTTTGAAGATCAATTTTTTGGTCCAAGTCCGTTTTATTAACAATAACGATAATATCCATTCCTTTTACGGCTTCAAAAAGCTGAACATCTTCTTGAGAAAGTTCTTCGTTGTAATTTAAAACTAGTAAAATAAGATCTGCTTCTTTAAGTACTTTTCTCGAACGTTCAACACCAATACGTTCTACAATATCTTCTGTTTCACGTATTCCAGCTGTATCAACTAATCGTAAAGGAACACCTCTTACATTGACGTATTCTTCTATAACATCTCTTGTTGTTCCAGGGATATCCGTAACAATTGCTTTATTTTCATGAACTAGGCTATTTAATAAAGATGACTTCCCAACGTTTGGTCGTCCTATTATAACAGTAGACAAGCCTTCTCTAAGAATCTTCCCTTGCTGTGATGTTTTCAATAACTTACTGATTTCATTTTTTACAAATGTAGCTTTTTCAACAAGCATTTGATGAGTCATTTCCTCAACATCATCATATTCAGGATAATCAATATTGACTTCAACATGTGCTAGTGTTTCTAGAATCTCCTGTCTTAGCTTCTGAACAAGCTTTGACAGTTTTCCTTCCATTTGCCCTAAAGCCACATTCATTGCCCGATCCGTTTTTGCTCGTATTAAGTCCATTACAGCCTCAGCTTGAGACAAATCAATCCGACCATTCAAAAAGGCTCTCTTTGTAAACTCTCCTGGCTCTGCTAGTCTTGCACCATGTTGGATGACTAACTGCAGTACCCGGTTCACTGTAACAATTCCACCGTGACAGTTTATCTCTACTATATCTTCTCTCGTAAATGTCTTTGGTCCCCTCATTAAAGACAACATGACTTCTTCTACAACTTGACCTGTTTTTGGGTCTACAATATGTCCGTAATGGATCGTATGGGAGTCAACCTTTGTTAACCTTTTATTCGAAGGAGCCTTAAATAGTCGATCAGCAATTTCAATTGCTTCCTCACCACTTAACCGGACAATGGCAATAGCTCCTTCTCCTAAAGGTGTCGATATCGCTGCGATTGTATCTAACTCCATCGCTACGACCACCTCTCTCTTTCATTTATGTAAAATTTCTTCCTCTTAAAATGCGGTCAATTTTTTAAAGATAGCACATTTCGTTTTCTTTAGAAAGCGAAATTACCTCATTTTATCCACAATTATTTATCCACTCTCTTCATACCTTTCTCTATTTTAACTTATCCACATGTTAATAACAATATTTGATGAATTTGAAATATTTTATGGAGTGCCTGGCACCACCCGATATTTGTAGAAGGCTGTCGATAATATAAACATTTCTGTGTCTTGCTACAGAAAAAGGCAAAAAAAAGAGAATGACTCAACGAGCCATTCTCTTAGAATTTGGAGAAATAACCAGATGACGATTTGGTTCTTCTCCAACTGAAAAAGTTTTTATATCTTTAAATTCTGCTAATGCAGCATGTATGATTTTTCTTTCATATGAAGGCATTGGTTCTAATGGAACATTTTTGGATGTACGAATTGCCTGCTGTGCAAGTTTTCCAGCTAATTGCCTAAGCGTTTCTTTTCTTTTTTCACGATAATTTTCAGCATCAATGATAATTTGTAGATAAGAATTAGAATGTCGATTTGCAGCTAATTGTGTTAAATACTGAAGGGAGTTTAACGTTTGTCCTCTTTTTCCGATAAGAACAGCCATTTTCTCACCTGATAATTGCATGTTCACAATTTTACCAGTTTGTTTCACTGAAATCTCTGCATCGATTCCCATTTTTTGAACAACATTGGCTAAAAATTCTTTTGCATACTTTACAGGATCATGTGCAATTACGACCTTCACTCTAGCAGGTTTCTTTCCAATACCTAAAAATCCTTTTTTTCCTTCTTCGAGAATTGTTATTTCAACTTCTTCCCGTTTTGCCTGTAATTGCTTTAATGCTTCCTCGACTGCTACATTGACAGTAAGTCCACTAGCAGTTACTTCTCTCACTTCTTCTTTCCTCCACTATTAGAAGCTTCTTTTTGCTCCTTAAGCTCAGGACCTTTTATGAAGTATGTTTGAATGATCATGAATAAGTTACCTACTACCCAATATAGAGAAAGAGCTGCAGGGAAGCTAATTGCAAAAACGATAATCATAATAGGCATAATATAAAGCATCATAGCCATTTGAGGATTTTGATTTGCTGTACCAGCCATCATCATTTTTTGTTGAATAAATGTTGTTAAACCAGCAACCAACGGCAGGATAAAGAATGGATCTCTTTCACCCAAGTCAAACCATAAAAAATTATGCTCAGCGATTTCCGTTGTTCTCATAATTGCATGATAGAAACCAATCAGAATTGGCATCTGAACAATTAACGGGAAACAACCTGCAAGAGGATTAACACCATGCTTCTGGAATAAAGCCATTGTCTCCTGTTGAAGCTTTTGTTGTGTTTGTTGATCTTTTGAGCTGTACTTTTCTCTTAACTTCTGCATTTCCGGTTGAATTGCTTGCATTGCTTTAGAACTTTTCATTTGTTTAATCATTAGCGGTAAGATTGCTAATCGAATAATAATTGTAACAAGTACAATGGCAATCCCATAATTATCGCCTGTTAATTCAGCAAAATATGTAATAAGTTGTGATAAAGGATAGACGATATACGAATTCCAAAATCCTTCACTTTCAGATGTAATAGGAGTATTAACCTCCGTACATCCTGTTAAAAGGGTCAAAACACTGATTAACCCTGCTATTAAAAGTATGCGCCTCTTCAAACCTTTTTTCCTCCTAACTGATAATAGATACTATTCATGTACGTTAAAAGATAGAAAAAGTTCCACATCGTTAATATCTTAACACTTTTATAAATAGAATTGTTTTTCTTAGTAAAGTTTTCGGTAGTATAATTTCAACAATATTCTACATCTTCTTTGGCTGATATATTTTTGCTTTTCGAAATAAATGTTGCAAACTTCCTTTTACTTCATGATAATTCATTTCAGCTGCAGGCTTTCTAGCAATAATAATAAATTCCTTACCAGAAGCAATCCGATGTTTTTCTTCTGTAAACACTTGTCGAATTAACCGCTTAACTTTATTTCTTGTTACAGCATTTCCTATTTTTTTGCTAACAGATAATCCAATTCGGAACTCTTTCTCTTCAGGCTTTTGCATGATATACAAAACAAATTGTCTATTGGCAAAAGATTTCCCTCTCTTGAAAACTACTTGAAAATCTTTATTCTTCTTTATTCTATATTTCCTTCTCATCTATTTCACTCCGGTTTGTTCTGCTAATAAGCTAACAGAATAATCACCATCATTATATCTGAAATAAAACGAATTTAAACAAGGAATGATCTAGCAGTCTTTTTCCTCATTTCCTTACTAAACCGTTTTTTTTCATTCATCTGCAAAAAAAGACCACTGATTTTTCAGTGGCCTACGCTGATAATACTTTTCTTCCTCTGCGACGACGGCGAGCAAGAACTTTACGTCCATTAGCAGTGCTCATACGGCTACGGAAACCATGAACTTTACTACGTTTACGTTTGTTTGGTTGATAAGTACGTTTCATATATGACACCTCCCTGAGGAATAACAGTTAAAGACAGTCTTACTAATTATAGTTACCTACCCTATGAATTGTCAACCATCATCCGTTTTTTTATTAAGTTTATTTTCTTTTCATCATCTATTTTACATTTATTTATTATCCTCTATTAATTCTTTTTTGAAATCCACTCTCCGCTTCAAGATCTCATATCCTTTTTAGAACAGCTTACCTCCAACCAAAATCAACAGCTAGACATCAACAATTGTTTAAGGTCCATAGCCTGTGGATAAATTTTCGACAGAATTCTCCACTATCCACATACGTTATCGACAACTTTTTCACAAGTTAGTCCATTGTGGACAATTTCCTTCAACAAATGATTAATTATGTGGATAAGTTTGTAAAAACCGTTGCATATCTAGATTTATTCTGATATTATATTTGTGTTTTCACTCTTAATAATCTATTTTAAAAATCAACATATCCACAGACTGTGGATAACATGTGGAAAGATTATAAACAGCTTGTGTAAATTGTTGTCCACATCACATGAGTTTTGTCGAAAAGATGTTTTTCTACTATATTATATATTTATTCACATTCTTTTGCATCTGTATGTTTATACATGAATATTCGCACCTTGTACAAAGCTTGTACAGTACGGTTAGGGATGCATCGTAAAGGAGGGACAAAACGCAAATGGAGAATATATCTGAGCTTTGGAGTAAGGCTTTGGCAGAGATCGAAAAGAAAATTAGTAAGCCAAGCTTTGAAACATGGTTAAAATCAACAAAGGCTCATGGCATTCAAGGTGATACCTTAACAATTACCGCTCCTAACGAATTTGCAAGAGATTGGCTGGAATCCCGTTACTTACACTTAATCGCTGATTCAATTTATCAATTAACAGGTGAAGAGTTTGCTATAAAATTTATTATTCCCCAAAATCAGACGGATGATGATTTTGTTCCAAATTCACCGATCAAACAGATAAATAAAGCCGATGAAGAACAAACAGAATTACCGCAAAACATGCTAAATCCTAAGTATACATTTGATACTTTTGTTATTGGATCAGGAAATCGATTTGCTCATGCAGCATCATTAGCAGTAGCTGAAGCACCTGCAAAAGCCTATAATCCCCTTTTTATTTACGGGGGAGTTGGACTTGGAAAAACTCACTTAATGCATGCCATTGGACATTATGTGATTGATCATAACCCATCGGCAAAAGTTGTTTATTTATCTTCTGAAAAGTTTACAAATGAATTTATCAACTCTATTAGAGATAACAAAGCAGTTGATTTTCGTAACAAATATAGAAGTGTTGATGTACTTTTAATAGATGATATTCAATTCTTGGCTGGGAAAGAACAAACTCAAGAGGAATTTTTCCATACTTTTAATACATTGCATGAAGAGAGTAAGCAAATCGTTATTTCCAGTGATCGACCGCCAAAAGAAATTCCAACATTAGAAGATCGCCTTCGTTCTCGCTTTGAATGGGGATTAATTACAGATATTACCCCTCCTGATTTGGAAACCAGGATTGCGATTCTCCGCAAAAAGGCTAAAGCTGAAGGGCTCGATATTCCTAATGAAGTTATGCTTTATATTGCAAATCAAATTGATTCAAATATTCGAGAGCTTGAAGGTGCACTGATTCGTGTAGTGGCCTATTCTTCTCTTATTAACAAAGATATAAATGCTGATTTGGCTGCTGAAGCACTAAAAGATATTATTCCAAACTCAAAACCAAAAATGATTTCAATTAGTGATATTCAGCGAATAGTTGGACAAGAATATCAGGTGAAGTTAGAAGATTTTAAGGCGAAGAAACGAACAAAATCTGTTGCTTTTCCAAGACAAATCGCTATGTATCTTTCAAGAGAACTTACCGATTCTTCTCTGCCTAAAATTGGTGAGGAATTTGGAGGACGAGATCATACAACCGTCATTCATGCTCATGAGAAAATATCAAAAATGCTTCAAAGTGATGAGCAGCTGCAAAAACAGTTAAAAGATATTACTGGACTTTTAAAAGGCTCTTAATTTTAATATTGAATAGTGTGAATAACTATTACACATATATACACAGTCTGTCCACATGTGGATAGGCTGTGTTTCCTTTCGTTTAGGTCAGTTATCCACATTTCCACAAGCCTACTAGTACTTCTACTATATTTTTATAAAAAAATAATATAACTAGAACCTGAAAAATTGAGAAACTCTCGTAGTCAAGAAAATATTTCAAGTAGCTAGGAAACAGGAGGAAAACGATGATGAAATTCATTATTCAACGAGATAAATTAGTTCAAAGTGTTCAAGATGTAATGAAAGCTGTATCATCTAGAACAACAATTCCGATTTTAACAGGTATAAAAATTGTTGCTGATTCTGAAGGAGTCACATTAACTGGCAGTGACTCTGATATTTCTATCGAATCTTTTATTCCTGCTGAAGAAGATGACAAAGAGAATGTTGAAATTCTTCAATCAGGAAGTGTTGTTTTACAAGCCAAGTTTTTTAGTGAAATCGTTAAAAAATTGCCTATGGACATTGTAGAAATTGAAGTTGGAAATCACCATTCAACGGTAATCCGTTCAGGTAAGGCTGAATTTAGTCTAAATGGATTAGATGCAGAAGAATATCCTCATCTTCCACAAATTGAGGAAGAAAATATTTTTAAAATCCCAACCGATTTACTAAAAGCAATGGTTCGTCAAACAGTTTTTGCTGTTTCAACATCTGAGACAAGACCTATCTTAACAGGTGTAAACTGGAAGCTAGAAAACAGTGAGTTAATATGTATCGCAACAGATAGTCACCGCCTGGCATTAAGAAAATCCTTAATTAACTCAGAAAATCAAAGCTCTTACAATGTTGTCATTCCAGGAAAAAGTCTAAGTGAGTTAAGCAAAATTTTAGATGATACAAACGAACCAATTGAAATTGTCATTACTGAAAACCAAGTATTGTTTAAGGCAAAAAATCTATTATTTTTCTCAAGACTTTTAGACGGAAATTATCCTGATACTTCCCGTTTGATTCCAAATGAGAGTAAAACAAATTTAGTTCTAAATTCCAAAGATTTCTTACAAGCAATCGATCGTGCCTCCTTATTGGCTAAAGAAGCACGAAATAATGTTGTTAAACTATCAACTCTAACAGACGGGATGATTGAGGTTTCATCTAATTCCCCTGAGATTGGAAAAGTAAGTGAAGAAATACAAGTGGAGCAAATTGATGGTGAAGAATTAAAGATTTCATTTAGTGCAAAATATGTAATGGATGCTTTAAAGGCACTTGAAGGAAATGAAATCAGCGTTGACTTCACTGGAGCAATGAGACCTTTTGTTATTCGTACAAAAGATGACGATTCTATGTTACAGTTAATTTTACCAGTTAGAACATATTGATGATAAAAATAGCAGGCTGACGTTCGTCAGCCTTTTCTTTATTTATGAGATAATAAATTCCTGATTTAATCCAGAAAGAATACCTTATCTCTTATGGTTAGAAATAAACCTGTATGGGTATTTGTACCTACTTCGACTCCAGGAGTCTAAAGGTGGTGTCCGTTCCTGAAGGACACACAGATTTCCAATACCGAAGTTGTTGTACTTCAGCACATTTTTTTAGTAAAATATAAAGTTAGAGACTACTGAGGAAGGTGGTTCGCTATGGCAAAACCAGTTAAAATTGATACAGAGTTTATAACATTAGGTCAATTCCTAAAATTAGCAGATGTTATTCAATCTGGTGGGATGGCTAAATGGTTTTTAGCTGAATACGAAATCTTTGTGAATAATGAACCTGAAAATCGCCGTGGTAAAAAGCTAAGAGATGGTGATGTTTTATATATTCCTGATTTCGGCACATATATTGTGAAAAATTAAAGTTGGTGTACAAATTTTGTTTATAAATGAGCTGAAATTAAAAAATTATCGTAATTATGAAGAATTGACGATTCAGTTTGAAAATAAAGTGAATGTAATTTTAGGTGAAAATGCACAAGGTAAAACCAATGTGATGGAATCAATCTATGTGCTTGCTATGGCGAAGTCACACCGAACTTCAAATGATAAAGAGTTGATTGGCTGGGACAAAGAATATGCTAAAATAGAAGGTAGTATCGAAAAATATAATCGTTCAACTGCCCTTCAATTAGTTATTTCTAAAAAAGGCAAAAAAGCAAAATTAAATCATATTGAGCAAGAGAAACTCAGCCAATACGTCGGGGCAATGAATGTGATTATGTTTGCACCAGAGGATTTGAATTTAGTAAAAGGAAGCCCTCAGGTAAGAAGAAGATTTATAGATATGGAAATTGGTCAGGTTTCAGCTATCTATCTGCATGATTTGAGTCGTTATCAAAAAATTATGCAGCAGCGTAATCATTATTTGAAGCTGTTACAGATGCGCAAACAAAAGGATCAAACGATGCTTGATGTTTTAACTGAACAACTGTGTGAGGCAGCTGCAAAAATCATTTATAAACGTTTGCGGTTTATTTCTGAGCTCCAAAAATGGGCTGAGCCTGTGCATTCAGGGATAAGCAGAGGCTTAGAAACACTAAGAATCAAATATAAACCCTCTGTGGATGTATCAGAAGATTATGATTTGACGAAAATGATAGAAGCATATGAACAAAAATTTGCTAAAATAAGAGAGAAGGAAATTGAACGGGGGGCAACTTTAGCAGGCCCACACCGGGATGACTTAACCTTTTTTGTAAATGACCATGATGTGCAAACCTATGGTTCACAGGGACAACAAAGAACCACTGCTTTATCGTTAAAACTAGCGGAGATTGACCTGATTCATAATGAGATAGGAGAATATCCAATCCTCTTGCTTGATGATGTTTTATCCGAACTGGATGATTATAGACAATCACACTTATTGAACACCATTCAAGGCAAGGTTCAAACGTTTGTAACAACAACAAGTGTTGAAGGAATTGATCATCAAACATTAAAAGAAGCTGCTACTTTCCGTGTAAGAGCAGGAGAGCTTGCTGACGATAAAAGAGGTGACTGATTTGTATATTCATCTGGGAGACAATTTTGTTGTACCATCAAAAGAGGTCGTGATGATATTGGATCGACACTCTTCACAAGATTCCGCCATTGTAGATGAATTTTTTCAAAAGCAAAAAGAAAGAATCGTTCAACTGGCAAATGGTGAAGCAAAATCCATTATTGTGACGGTTAATAAAATTTATTTCTCGCCTTTATCATCAAGTACATTAAAAAAACGAGCACAAGTTGCTTTTGATATAGATTAATTAAATGATGAAAGTCTAGCTTCTTAACAGAAAGGGCTTAAGAGTATGGCTTTGAGTGCAACGACAAGTAAGCTTTAGGAAAAGTGTAGGTGATCAATGTGACGACGGAAAATAATCAAGTTCAACAACAATCATATGATGAAAATCAGATTCAGGTTTTAGAAGGTTTAGAGGCAGTTCGTAAACGTCCAGGTATGTATATAGGATCTACGAGCAGTAAGGGTCTGCATCATTTGGTTTGGGAAATTGTTGATAATAGTATTGATGAGGCCTTAGCGGGCTTCTGTAATGAAATTAATGTCACCATTGAAGAAGATAATAGTATTACTGTTAAAGATAATGGGCGTGGTATTCCTGTAGGGATACATGAAAAAATGGGACGTCCTGCAGTAGAAGTTATCATGACAGTATTGCATGCTGGAGGAAAATTCGGTGGTGGAGGATACAAAGTATCGGGTGGACTTCATGGTGTAGGGGCATCTGTTGTTAATGCTCTTTCTACAGAATTAAATGTAACAGTACATCGTGAAGGAAAAGTACACTTCCAAAGATTTAATAAAGGTATTCCAGCAGCTGATTTAGAGGTAATTGGTGAGACGGATGTTACAGGCACGATCACCCACTTTAAGCCAGATGCGGAAATTTTCCAAGAAACAACTGTCTATGATTATGAAATATTAGCGAACCGTATTCGTGAATTAGCATTTTTAAATCGTGGATTGAAAATTACGATTGAAGATAAACGAGAAAACAAACGTTCAAATGAATACTACTATGAGGGTGGAATTAAGTCATATGTAGAGCATTTAAACCGTACGCGCGAGGTTATTCATGATGAGCCGGTTTATATTGAGGGAGAAAAAGATGGTATTACAACCGAAGTAGCTATTCAGTATAATGACAGCTATACAAGTAATATTTATTCTTTTGCAAACAATATTCACACCTATGAAGGTGGAACACATGAAGCAGGCTTTAAATCTGCATTAACTCGTGTGATCAATGACTACGCTCGTAAAAATAAAATATTTAAAGATAATGATGATAACCTTTCTGGAGAAGATGTTCGAGAAGGTATTACAGCTATCATCTCTGTTAAACATCCAGATCCCCAATTCGAGGGTCAAACAAAAACGAAGTTAGGTAACTCTGAGGTTCGTACAGTAACAGATTCTGTTTTCTCTGAAGCATTTGATAAATTCATGTTAGAAAATCCTTCAGTAGCTAGAAAGATCGTTGAAAAAGGTTTAATGGCTGCAAGGGCCCGTTTAGCTGCAAAAAAAGCTCGTGAATTAACAAGAAGGAAAAGTGCATTAGAAATCTCAAGTTTACCTGGTAAATTAGCGGACTGTTCTTCTAAGGATCCTTCTATTAGTGAGATTTATATTGTTGAGGGTGATTCTGCAGGTGGATCTGCAAAACAAGGAAGAGACAGACACTTTCAAGCGATACTGCCTTTAAGAGGTAAAATTTTAAACGTAGAAAAAGCAAGGCTTGATAAAATTCTTTCAAACAATGAAATAAGAGCGATTATAACCGCACTTGGAACAGGTATCGGAGAAGATTTTGATATTATAAAAGCCCGCTATCATAAAGTTGTTATTATGACAGATGCGGATGTAGATGGAGCACACATTCGTACTCTACTATTGACGTTCTTTTATCGTTATATGCGTCCAATTGTTGAAAAAGGTTATATTTATATTGCTCAGCCTCCACTTTATAAAATTCAACAAGGAAAACGAGTTGAGTATGCCTATAACGATAAACAATTAGATTCATACTTGGCTGAAATGCCTGAACAACCTAAACCAGGCATCCAACGCTATAAAGGTTTAGGAGAAATGAATCCTGATCAGTTATGGGAAACAACAATGGATCCAGAAACACGTACATTACTTCAAGTAACACTAGAAGATGCGATTGAAGCAGATGAAACATTTGATACGTTAATGGGCGATAAAGTAGAGCCGCGTAGAAACTTCATCGAAGAAAACGCACAGTACGTTAAAAATCTTGATATTTAATTTATTTGAAAGAACACCTCATCTCGGTGAGGTGTTTTTTACATAGAATGTTAGATAAAAAAAGAGATTGTGATCGTGTAAGAAATGTTAGCTGAAAACGAATATTCCATCAAATTGATGTGTAATCTTTCGCTAATATTGCTATAATGAAGAGTAGACTAATTATTTAACATAACCAATTGGGCAGGTTTTATTATATTTAAAACTATCAACTTTTCTACAAGAAGATAGTATTTTGCCATTTTTCGATGTAGTGTTTTTGGCACTCCCAATTAAATTAAGAAAAGGAATAAGGGAGGTTATTTTAATATGGCGGAAAATCAAGGATCACATGTTATTGAGAGAAATATTAGTAATGAAATGCGAGAATCTTTTTTAGGTTATGCGATGAGTGTAATTGTGTCTCGTGCATTACCGGACGTTCGTGATGGACTGAAACCTGTTCATCGACGCATTCTCTATGCAATGAATGACTTAGGAATGACATCTGATAAACCATTTAAAAAATCAGCACGTATCGTTGGAGAAGTTATTGGTAAATACCATCCACACGGTGACTCTGCTGTATATGAAACAATGGTTCGTATGGCACAGAATTTTAACTATAGATATATGCTAGTAGATGGACACGGAAACTTCGGTTCAGTTGATGGAGATTCAGCAGCTGCGATGCGTTATACCGAAGCTCGTATGTCTAAAATATCGATGGAGCTAATCCGTGATATAAACAAAGATACAATTGATTATCAAGATAACTATGATGGCTCCGAAAGAGAACCGGTAGTCCTTCCAGCGAGATTTCCTAATTTACTTGTGAACGGTGCTACTGGAATTGCGGTAGGAATGGCAACAAATATTCCTCCACATCAATTAGGTGAAATTATTGACGGGGTTCTAGCTATTAGTAAGGATCCTGATATATCAATTCCTGAAATAATGGAAATTATCCCGGGGCCGGACTTCCCAACAGCTGGACAAATTATCGGAAGAAGCGGAATCCGAAAAGCATATGAAACTGGCCGTGGTTCAATTACCCTTAGAGCGAAGGTTGAGATTGAAGAAAAGGCTTCAGGTAAGCAAGTAATTATCGTCAAGGAAATTCCTTATCAAGTAAATAAAGCAAAGCTAGTTGAAAAAATTGCAGAGCTTGTTCGAGATAAAAAGATTGACGGAATTACAGATTTACGTGATGAATCTGATCGTAACGGGATGCGTGTTGTTATCGAGGTTCGTAAGGATGCTAATGCGAATGTGTTACTTAATAACCTTTATAAACAAACAGCACTTCAAACAAGCTTTGGTATTAATATGCTATCTCTAGTAGATGGACATCCTAAAGTATTAAATATTAAGCAAATGCTTTATTACTATCTTGAACATCAAAAAGTAGTGATTAAACGTCGTACTGCTTTTGAATTAAGAAAAGCAGAGGCACGTGCTCACATTTTAGAAGGTTTACGAATTGCCCTTGATCATTTGGATGCTGTGATTGCCTTAATTCGTAGCTCGCAAACAACTGAAATTGCCCGTAACGGATTAATGGAACAGTTTTCTTTAAGTGAGAAGCAAGCACAAGCAATCCTTGATATGAGACTTCAACGATTAACAGGTTTAGAAAGAGAAAAAATTGAAGAAGAATATCAATCACTTGTGAAACTAATTGCAGAACTAAAAGCAATTCTTGCGGATGAAGAGAAAGTACTTGAAATCATACGTGAAGAGCTAACTGAAATTAAAGAGCGATTCAACGATGAGCGCCGTACTGAAATTGTAGCAGGTGGAATTGAAAGTATTGAAGATGAGGATTTAATTCCTGTAGAAAACATTGTTATTACATTAACTCATAATGGATACATTAAACGACTTCCTGTTTCAACATATCGTACACAAAAACGTGGTGGACGTGGTATACAAGGTATGGGAACAAATGATGATGACTTTGTTGAACAACTACTAACAACATCAACCCATGATACGATTCTTTTCTTTACAAACAAAGGAAAAGTATATCGAGCAAAAGGTTATGAAATACCTGAGTTTAGTAGAACAGCTAAAGGATTGCCGATCATAAATCTTCTGAGTGTAGAAAAAGGTGAGTGGGTTAATGCAATCATTCCGGTTTCGGAATTTGTAGATGATTGGTTCTTATTCTTTACTACAAAAGATGGAGTGTCAAAACGTTCTCCTCTATCTCAATTTGCTAATATCCGAAACAACGGTTTAATTGCAGTAGGACTTCGTGAAGAAGATGAGCTTATTTCTGTAAAATTAACTGATGGTTCAAAGGATATCATCATCGGCACGAAAAATGGTATGCTTATCCGATTCCCGGAATCAGATGTTCGTTCTATGGGTAGAACAGCTTCAGGAGTAAAAGGAATCTCACTTGAAGAAAGTGATGAAGTTGTTGGTATGGAGATTCTTGAAGATGATGTGGATGTTTTAATTGTAACAAGCAATGGTTACGGTAAACGTACTCCTGCTGAGGAATATCGCATACAAAGTCGTGGTGGTAAAGGATTAAAAACTTGTAATATTACAGAGAAAAATGGCCCAGTTGTCTCTGTGAAAGCAGCTACAGGTGAAGAGGATATTATGTTGATTACGGCAAGCGGAATTGTCATTCGTATGGATGTTGATACGATTTCTAAAATGGGCCGTAACACTCAAGGTGTAAAATTAATTAGACTTGATGAAAATGTATCTGTATCTACTGTAGCGTTAGTGCAAAAAGAAGAAGATTCTCAAGATGAAATGAATGAAGAAGAACTAGAAGAAACAGAACAGCAGTTGGAAAATGATTCATCTGAAGAATAATATAAGATAGAAGACTGAATACACATTCTTTGAGTGTGGAATTCAGTCTTTTTTTACATTCTTAAACATTCTCATTATTTTTTGTTTATAATGTCATAAGGGGGGATACCTTTGAAGATTCATATTAGTCAATTAGAAGAAGGTTGTATCTTATCAAAGCCGATTTTATCAGCAACTAATAAACCTTTAGCATATAAAAATACAATTATTACAAAGCACATTAAGGAAGCACTTATAGCATTTCTAGTAAAAGAAGTTGAAGTGGAAAACATTCTTGAAAACGGCCAGGAATTCAAATTAGCTGGACATAGTAATGAGCAAGATGAAACAGAAGATAAAGTGGTTGAGGATAGTGTAATAATAAAATCGTTTTACCACCAATACCTTGAAGCTGTACAAGCTTATAAACAGCTTTTTATAAGTTGGCAGTCAGGTGTTCAAATTGATATCAACAAAGTAAGACAATTGATTTTACCCCTAGTTTCTGAAATTGAAAGTAATGATGAGGAAGTCTTTAAACTCTATCATTATTGTAAGCAGGAAGATTATATGTACCACCATAGTGTATCTGTGGCGTTAGTAAGTGCCTTTCTAGCTCAAAAATTAGGCTATCAAAAGGGAGAAATAAATCAAATTGCTTTAACGGGATTATTATGTGATTGTGGTATGTCAAAAGTAAACCCAGCAATCCTAACTAAAAAAGTAACATTAACCGAAAGTGAATATAAAGATATTAAACAACATCCGGCCCATAGCTATAATTTATTAAAAAATATTATGTCAATTAAGGATGGAGTGAAGTTGGGGGTTCTTCAGCATCATCATGAACGAATAGATGGAAGTGGATATCCCCTAAGCGTGAAAGCTGAAAAGCTCCATCCTTATAGCAAAATAGTAGCATTAGCTGATATTTACCAAGCTATGGTTGCAGTAAGACCATATAGAAGTAAGCAGTCACCATTTAAAGTGTTAGAACAAATTATGGAGGACGAATTCGGGAAATTTGATCTTACAATTATTAATGAATTAAAAAAAGGAATAACAAGGTTTTCTACAGGTACAAAGGTAAAGTTATCAGATGGATTAGATGCTGAAATTATTTTTATGGATGATAATAATCCAACTAGACCTATGGTGAAATACTTGTATTCTCAAGAGATCATCTCTTTAAAAGATAGAAGAGAATTATTTATTGAAGAAATTATATAAAAAGTACTCGGTTTGTGTTGACTTAAGGTGTGTATGCTGATATAATTTTTTGAGTCAGCCAAACAGAGTGCTTCATTCAAAACTTGTTGAAAAAAATAGTTGACTTAACTGGATGTTAAATGATATATTAATGAGGTCGCTTTTGAGCGGCATCATAAGTTCTTTGAAAACTAAACAAAACCAAGCGTGCAAAAGTTAATTTCGATTAACAAAAACGTACTATACAGTACAAACTTTTATGAGCTATATCAACTCTTTATTGGAGAGTTTGATCCTGGCTCAGGACGAACGCTGGCGGCGTGCCTAATACATGCAAGTCGAGCGAACCAATGGGAGCTTGCTCCCTGAGGTTAGCGGCGGACGGGTGAGTAACACGTGGGTAACCTGCCTGTAAGATTGGGATAACTCCGGGAAACCGGAGCTAATACCGGATAACATTTTGAACCGCATGGTTCAAAATTGAAAGGCGGCTTTTAGCTGTCACTTACAGATGGACCCGCGGCGCATTAGCTAGTTGGTGAGGTAACGGCTCACCAAGGCGACGATGCGTAGCCGACCTGAGAGGGTGATCGGCCACACTGGGACTGAGACACGGCCCAGACTCCTACGGGAGGCAGCAGTAGGGAATCTTCCGCAATGGACGAAAGTCTGACGGAGCAACGCCGCGTGAACGATGAAGGCCTTCGGGTCGTAAAGTTCTGTTGTTAGGGAAGAACAAGTACCAGAGTAACTGCTGGTACCTTGACGGTACCTAACCAGAAAGCCACGGCTAACTACGTGCCAGCAGCCGCGGTAATACGTAGGTGGCAAGCGTTGTCCGGAATTATTGGGCGTAAAGCGCGCGCAGGCGGTTTCTTAAGTCTGATGTGAAAGCTCACGGCTCAACCGTGGAGGGTCATTGGAAACTGGGGAACTTGAGTGCAGAAGAGGAGAGTGGAATTCCACGTGTAGCGGTGAAAT
Organism: Metabacillus endolithicus; assembly: GCF_023078335.1. Classification (GTDB taxonomy): domain Bacteria; phylum Bacillota; class Bacilli; order Bacillales; family Bacillaceae; genus Metabacillus; species Metabacillus endolithicus. Next base: position 2,648,138 of record NZ_CP095550.1, read on the forward strand.
GCGTAGAGATGTGGAGGAACACCAGTGGCGAAGGCGACTCTCTGGTCTGTAACTGACGCTGAGGCGCGAAAGCGTGGGGAGCGAACAGGATTAGATACCCTGGTAGTCCACGCCGTAAACGATGAGTGCTAAGTGTTAGAGGGTTTCCGCCCTTTAGTGCTGCAGCAAACGCATTAAGCACTCCGCCTGGGGAGTACGGTCGCAAGACTGAAACTCAAAGGAATTGACGGGGGCCCGCACAAGCGGTGGAGCATGTGGTTTAATTCGAAGCAACGCGAAGAACCTTACCAGGTCTTGACATCCTTCGCTACTTCTAGAGATAGAAGGTTCCCCTTCGGGGGACGAAGTGACAGGTGGTGCATGGTTGTCGTCAGCTCGTGTCGTGAGATGTTGGGTTAAGTCCCGCAACGAGCGCAACCCTTGATCTTAGTTGCCAGCATTCAGTTGGGCACTCTAAGGTGACTGCCGGTGACAAACCGGAGGAAGGTGGGGATGACGTCAAATCATCATGCCCCTTATGACCTGGGCTACACACGTGCTACAATGGATGGTACAAAGGGCTGCAAGACCGCGAGGTCAAGCCAATCCCATAAAACCATTCTCAGTTCGGATTGCAGGCTGCAACTCGCCTGCATGAAGCCGGAATCGCTAGTAATCGCGGATCAGCATGCCGCGGTGAATACGTTCCCGGGCCTTGTACACACCGCCCGTCACACCACGAGAGTTTGTAACACCCGAAGTCGGTGGGGTAACCGTAAGGAGCCAGCCGCCTAAGGTGGGACAGATGATTGGGGTGAAGTCGTAACAAGGTAGCCGTATCGGAAGGTGCGGCTGGATCACCTCCTTTCTAAGGAAAATGGAGCACGCTTGGTATTTTGTTTAGTTTTGAGAGAACTTTGTTTTCTTTCCATATAGAGATGGGCCTATAGCTCAGCTGGTTAGAGCGCACGCCTGATAAGCGTGAGGTCGATGGTTCGAGTCCATTTAGGCCCACCATCTCAAAATAATAATGAAAAATGGGGCCTTAGCTCAGCTGGGAGAGCGCCTGCTTTGCACGCAGGAGGTCAGCGGTTCGATCCCGCTAGGCTCCACCAAATATGTTCCTTGAAAACTAGATAACGATAACAATTCAAGTAATTCACTGAGTTTAAACGCTTAGTTTAGTGATTCTCTTAATAATTGATTTAAACGACATCTTCGATGTCAAAGGTTAAGTTGTTAAGGGCGCACGGTGGATGCCTTGGCACTAGGAGCCGATGAAGGACGGTACTAACACCGATATGCTTCGGGGAGCTGTAAGTAAGCTTTGATCCGGAGATTTCCGAATGGGGAAACCCACTGCTCGTAATGGAGTAGTATTTTTACCTGAATACATAGGGTATTAAAGGCAGACCCGGGGAACTGAAACATCTAAGTACCCGGAGGAAGAGAAAGCAAACGCGATTTCCTGAGTAGCGGCGAGCGAAACGGAAGAAGCCCAAACCAAGAGGCTTGCCTCTTGGGGTTGTAGGACACTCTATACGGAGTTACAAAGGAACGGAGTAAATGAAGAGGTCTGGAAAGGCCCGTCAAAGAAGGTAACAACCCTGTAGTTGAAACTTCGTTCCCTCCAGAGTGGATCCTGAGTACGGCGGGACACGTGAAATCCCGTCGGAAGCAGGGAGGACCATCTCCCAAGGCTAAATACTCCCTAGTGACCGATAGTGAACCAGTACCGTGAGGGAAAGGTGAAAAGCACCCCGGAAGGGGAGTGAAAGAGATCCTGAAACCGTGTGCCTACAAGTAGTCAAAGCCCGTTAATGGGTAATGGCGTGCCTTTTGTAGAATGAACCGGCGAGTTACGATCCCGTGCAAGGTTAAGTTGATAAGACGGAGCCGCAGCGAAAGCGAGTCTGAATAGGGCGAAAGAGTACGTGGTCGTAGACCCGAAACCAGGTGATCTACCCATGTCCAGGGTGAAGTTCAGGTAACACTGAATGGAGGCCCGAACCCACGCACGTTGAAAAGTGCGGGGATGAGGTGTGGGTAGCGGAGAAATTCCAATCGAACTTGGAGATAGCTGGTTCTCTCCGAAATAGCTTTAGGGCTAGCCTTGAAATGAGAGTCTTGGAGGTAGAGCACTGATTGGACTAGGGGCCCCCATCGGGTTACCGAATTCAGTCAAACTCCGAATGCCAAAGACTTATGTTCAGGAGTCAGACTGCGAGTGATAAGATCCGTAGTCAAGAGGGAAACAGCCCAGACCACCAGCTAAGGTCCCAAAGTATACGTTAAGTGGAAAAGGATGTGGAGTTGCTTAGACAACCAGGATGTTGGCTTAGAAGCAGCCACCATTTAAAGAGTGCGTAATAGCTCACTGGTCGAGTGACTCTGCGCCGAAAATGTACCGGGGCTAAACGTATCACCGAAGCTGTGGACTGTTCTTTTAGAACAGTGGTAGGAGAGCGTTCTAAGGGCTGTGAAGCCAGACCGTAAGGACTGGTGGAGCGCTTAGAAGTGAGAATGCCGGTATGAGTAGCGAAAGAGGGGTGAGAATCCCCTCCACCGAATGCCTAAGGTTTCCTGAGGAAGGCTCGTCCGCTCAGGGTTAGTCGGGACCTAAGCCGAGGCCGAAAGGCGTAGGCGATGGCCAACAGGTTGAAATTCCTGTACCACCTCCTCACCATTTGAGCAATGGGGGGACGCAGAAGGATAGGGTAAGCGCGCTGTTGGATATGCGCGTCCAAGCAGTTAGGCTGACAACGAGGCAAATCCCGTTGTCACATAAGGCTGAGCTGTGATGGCGAGGGAACTATAGTACCGAAGTTCCTGATTCCACACTGCCAAGAAAAGCCTCTAGCGAGGTGAGAGGTGCCCGTACCGCAAACCGACACAGGTAGGCGAGGAGAGAATCCTAAGGTGAGCGAGAGAACTCTCGTTAAGGAACTCGGCAAAATGACCCCGTAACTTCGGGAGAAGGGGTGCTTTTTAGGGTGAATAGCCCGGAAAAGCCGCAGTGAATAGGCCCAGGCGACTGTTTAGCAAAAACACAGGTCTCTGCGAAGCCGCAAGGCGAAGTATAGGGGCGACGCCTGCCCGGTGCTGGAAGGTTAAGGGGAGAGGTTAGCGCAAGCGAAGCTTTGAACCGAAGCCCCAGTAAACGGCGGCCGTAACTATAACGGTCCTAAGGTAGCGAAATTCCTTGTCGGGTAAGTTCCGACCCGCACGAAAGGCGTAACGATCTGGGCACTGTCTCAACGAGAGACTCGGTGAAATTATAGTACCTGTGAAGATGCAGGTTACCCGCGACAGGACGGAAAGACCCCGTGGAGCTTTACTGTAGCCTGATATTGAATTTTGGTACAGCTTGTACAGGATAGGTAGGAGCCTGAGAAGCCGGAGCGCTAGCTTCGGTGGAGGCGTCGGTGGGATACTACCCTGGCTGTATTGAAATTCTAACCCACAGCCCTGATCGGGCTGGGAGACAGTGTCAGGTGGGCAGTTTGACTGGGGCGGTCGCCTCCTAAAATGTAACGGAGGCGCCCAAAGGTTCCCTCAGAATGGTTGGAAATCATTCGTAGAGTGTAAAGGCACAAGGGAGCTTGACTGCGAGACCTACAAGTCGAGCAGGGACGAAAGTCGGGCTTAGTGATCCGGTGGTTCCGCATGGAAGGGCCATCGCTCAACGGATAAAAGCTACCCCGGGGATAACAGGCTTATCTCCCCCAAGAGTCCACATCGACGGGGAGGTTTGGCACCTCGATGTCGGCTCATCGCATCCTGGGGCTGTAGTCGGTCCCAAGGGTTGGGCTGTTCGCCCATTAAAGCGGTACGCGAGCTGGGTTCAGAACGTCGTGAGACAGTTCGGTCCCTATCCGTCGTGGGCGTAGGAAATTTGAGAGGAGCTGTCCTTAGTACGAGAGGACCGGGATGGACGCACCGCTGGTGTACCAGTTGTCTTGCCAAAGGCATAGCTGGGTAGCTATGTGCGGAAGGGATAAGTGCTGAAAGCATCTAAGCATGAAGCCCCCCTCAAGATGAGATTTCCCATCACATTAGTGAGTAAGATCCCTGAAAGATGATCAGGTTGATAGGTCAGAGGTGGAAGCGCGGTGACGTGTGGAGCTGACTGATACTAATCGATCGAGGACTTAACCTAATAAAAGCGTAAGCTTAGTGAATTGAATTGTGAATCGTTATCTAGTTTTGAAGGAATATAATATTCCTGAAAATTTTATACAAAGTGAAAGGGTTTCGAGGAACGAACAGTTCAAGGAATCGATTGAGGAGACACCGGAGCGTACTTCAGTACGTGAGGATGTTGACGAATGAGATGACGCAGAAATGTGAAGTTCATCGGAAGCCGTAAACCACATTATTTGGTGATGATGGCGAAGAGGTCACACCCGTTCCCATGCCGAACACGGAAGTTAAGCTCTTCAGCGCCGATGGTAGTTGGGGGTTTCCCCCTGTGAGAGTAGGACGTTGCCAAGTAAGATGAAGAAAAGGTCAGTAGAGATGCTGGTCTTTTTTTGTATAGAAAAAGAGGAGAAACCGAAGATTTGAAATTGAGAAGTAGAAGACTAAATAAGACTACTAGCCTGAGGCTTGGGAGAAGCAAGAAGGTCAAGGAAGCGCAGAGAGTAAAGACCGGAGTGTGCGGTCTTGGCACATGAGGATCTGAACGAACAAGCTGACGCGGAGATTCGCCGCTTATCGCAAGTCGAAAGTCCGAACGCGGAAGTTAAGCTCTTGCGCCGATGGTAGTTGGGGGTTCCCCCTGTGAGAGTAGGACGTCGCCAAGTAAGATGAAGAAAAGATCAGTAGAGATGCTGGTCTTTTATTTGTATTTAGAAGGATAGATAGAGAGGTAGAAATGAGGAAAGAAACTAAACGGTAGAAAAAAATTACAGTTATGACGATTGTCGAAGCGAAAGTCTCTTCAAGATAATACGGTTTTGTTCAGAATTAAAGACATGATAACTAGTAATCGACTTGATGATTGGACCCTTTGACGTGACAAAGTGATGTTTTGACATGACGCTCAGAAAAAATGACTTGATTAGATGTCAAATCGACGTGACGATCAGAAATCGACTTGATGATTGGAGCCTTTGACGTAACAAAGTGGTGTTTAGACATGACGCTCAGAAAAAATGACTTGAATAGATGGCACTTTGACGTGACGATCAGAAATTGACTTGATGATTGGACCCTTTGACGTGATAAAGTGATGTTTAGACATGACGCTCAGAAAAAATGACTTGATTAGATGTCAAATCGACGTGACGATCAGAAATCGACTTGATGATTGGAGCCTTTGACGTGACAAACGGATGTTTAGACATGACGCTCAGAAAAAATGACTTGAATAGATGGCAATTTGACGTGACGATCAGAAATTGACTTGATGATTGGAATCTTTGACGTGACAAACGGATGTTTAGACATGACGCTCAGAAAAAATGACTTGATTAGATGTCAAATCGACGTGACGATCAGTAACCAACTTGATGATCGGAACCTTTGACGTGACAAACGGATGTCTTGACATGACATCCAGAATATTTGACTTGATTAGATGTCAATTCGACGTGACAATCAGTAACTAACTTGATGATCCTTCTCCATAATGAAGGATTATGACAGGCACCTCTTTACCTCATAGAGACCTACCTAACCTCCACGCATCATCACTCCTTTACAAATGCTATTTCTTATAACTGCCCTTCCAAGAACTCCAAAATAAAGTAAGGAATCTTTCTTTTAGCAATTTCCATATACCTCAGTATGAATGGATAGTCATCATTAGAGGCACCTAGTAGGAGTTCATACCACCATTCTGTTTCGTATCTAGAGATCATGCTTAGATTATAAAGCAGTAAATAATGAACGAGTATTTCTGGTAAATTTGATAATGATTCACGGGCATTTGGCAAATAGTATGTTTTCTCTTCACTGTGATATAAAAATGGTGACAATTGAACTGACGGATTTGCTTGGTTACTTTTAAGATAAATCTTATTTGCTTCTTCTTTCTCAATATTATATTGATATCGTTCTTTTATAAATTCTCCAAGACGATTTACTGACATATGGAAGTGTTGGGCAATCTCTTCAGTAAGAGCTAGATGACCTAAGTTATCACTCGAGACTTTAACAAGAGAATGATCTGCTAGATGAAAGATAAAAACATCTTTCATTTCAGCAATTTGTTTTAGTAATAGCTCCATTGAGTATTTTTCTGCTTCAAGGTGATCGATATGAAAAAGATGTTTGGCAACGTGACTGAATAACCCGTTTCTTTGGATTTTAATTTCATCTTTTAAAAATTGGTATTGTTGTTTTTTTCGTTTTCTACTTGATACACCATGAGCTAGAACAGATGATGTGGAGGGGTATTCAGGATCTACAATTAATAAACAGGCTTTGATTAGTTGTGAAATACCGTAAAAGAGCAAGATCGGTTGAATGGCATGTGGTGATTGATCTGCTTGCTTAAAAAAGTTTTCACCATGTTTTAGGAAATAGATGAATCGGTAACAATTATCATATGACAGACCACTCGCATTATCATATGAGGAAAGTTGGTAACTTCTCTCTAATTTTTTTTGTATAGTCTGAGTTGAATGATAAGATAGTAAGCGTTCCCAAGTTAGTGCTGACATAAATTGTACACTCCAATTAATAAATTCTAAATATTTAAACTCTTTAATACTTTCTTGACAGTCTAATGACATGTTGATAATCTACTAATAATATTTTGCCGAATAAGGGGGATTTTACTATGTGGGAACAAAAATTTTCTAAAGAAGGCTTAACTTTTGATGATGTTTTATTAGTACCAGCTAAATCAGAGGTTTTACCTAGAGATGTTGATTTAAGTGTACAATTAACTCCAAGCTTAACGCTAAATATCCCAATCATTAGTGCTGGGATGGATACAGTAACAGAAGCAGAATTAGCGATTGCCATTGCAAGACAGGGTGGCATGGGTGTTATCCATAAAAACATGTCAATCGAACAACAAGCAGAGCAAGTGGACAAAGTAAAAAGATCTGAAAGAGGAGTTATTACTGATCCATTTTATTTAACTCCAGAGCATCAAGTGTTTGATGCAGAGCACTTAATGGGAAAATATAGAATTTCAGGTGTTCCAATTGTAAATAACCCCGAAGAACAAAAATTAGTTGGAATCATCACAAACCGTGATATGAGGTTTATTCAGGATTATTCAATAAAAATCTATGATGTGATGACAAAAGAAAATCTTGTCACTGCAGATGTTGGAACAACATTAAAGGATGCCGAGAGTATCTTACAAAAACATAAAATTGAGAAATTACCTTTAGTTGATGAAGATGGTGTACTTAAAGGATTAATAACAATTAAGGATATTGAAAAAGTTATTGAGTTCCCTCATTCAGCAAAAGACTCACATGGTCGTTTAGTGGTTGCTGCAGCAGTAGGAGTAACAGCAGATACAATGGTACGTGTACAGAAGTTGGTTGAAAAAAATGTAGATGCTATTGTTGTTGATACTGCCCATGGTCATTCTAAAGGTGTATTAGAAACAGTAAAAGCAATTCGTAAAGAATATCCTGAATTAAACATCATTGCTGGTAATGTCGCAACAGCGGATGCTACAAGAGATTTAATTGAAGCAGGAGCGAATGTAGTTAAAGTTGGAATTGGTCCTGGTTCTATTTGTACAACAAGGGTTGTAGCTGGAGTAGGTGTTCCTCAAATTACAGCTGTTTATGATTGTGCAACTGAGGCTAGAAAACATGGAGTTTCCATTATCGCAGACGGAGGAATTAAATACTCTGGAGATATGGTAAAAGCACTTGCAGCTGGAGGCCATGCTGTTATGTTAGGAAGCTTGCTTGCAGGTACTTCTGAAAGTTTCAGGAGCAACTGAAATCTTCCAAGGAAGACGATTTAAAGTATACCGTGGAATGGGATCTGTTGCAGCGATGGAAAAGGGAAGTAAGGACCGTTACTTCCAAGAAGATAATAAAAAGTTTGTTCCAGAAGGAATTGAAGGAAGAACTCCTTACAAAGGTCCTTTAGCTGATACAATTTATCAGCTTGTTGGTGGTATCCGATCAGGAATGGGATATTGTGGAACGAAGGATCTTCAAGAACTAAGGGAAAACTCACAATTCATTCGTATGACAGGTGCAGGCTTAAAAGAAAGCCATCCACACGATGTACAAATTACGAAAGAAGCCCCAAATTATTCTTTATAATAGGACTTTTGAAATAAAAAAGAAACCAATTATGACAGAACTATAACATTTGACAGAGTCTATGACTCTGTCTATTTTTTTATCCTTTCTATGATAAAATCTATTTTGTTGTGTCTAGATAGAGACAAACATTCACTGAATTTTAAATAGATTAACTAAAAACATGGAGGTAATGAACAACGTGAGAATTAAACAATTAATTGCAATTGTCGTTGCTTTTGCATTTGTAATTACGTCTTTTTACCCTTATTCAAATGCTCAGGCAGCAGAGCCTATTTCTATTAATGCAAGCTCTGCAATCATCATTGAAGAGTCAACAGGTACTATTCTTTATGGTAAAAATATAGATGAAATGCTGCCAGTCGCTAGTATGGCAAAGGTAATGACAGAGTACCTGGTGCTAGAAGCGATTAAAGATGGAAAAATTAAGTGGGACCAAACATATACACCTACTGAATATGTGTATAAAATTTCTCAAAATCGTAATCTATCAAATGTACCATTAAGACTCGATGGCTCATACAATGTAGAGGAATTATATGAGGCTATGGCAATTTACTCTGCAAATGGTGCAGCAATTGGTCTGGCTGAGTTAATTGCAGGATCCGAAACGGCATTTGTAAAAATGATGAATGATAAAGCAAAAGAATTAGGTTTAACAAACTATGAATTTGTTAATGCGACAGGATTAGAAAATAAGGACTTACTTGGAAAGCACCCTGAAGGAACAAGTGCAGATGCAGAGAGTAAAGTTTCTGCTCGAGATATGGCACTGTTATCACAACGATTGATTCAGGACTTTCCTGATATTTTAAAAACAGCTAGTATTGCTAAAAAAACCTTCAGAGAAGGAACTGACGATGCTACAGAGATGCCAAACTGGAACTGGATGCTTCCAGGTCTTGTTTACGGCTATGAAGGCGTTGATGGGTTGAAAACTGGATCAACTTCATCTGCAGGGTCTTGCTTTACAGCAACTGCTGAAAAAAACGGTATGCGAGTAATCACAGTTGTTATGAATGCAAAGGCTGAAGATGGAGGTGGAGATGTTAAAAATCCTCGCTTCTTTGCAACCGAAAAAATGTTGAATTATGCGTTTGATCATTTTACAGTAAAAGAAGTTTTTCCTGCTGGTTATCAGATTAAAAAAGAGTCAACGATCCCAGTAGTAAAAGGGAAAGAAGATAATGTATCTGTAGAAACAAAAAAAGCTGTTACGCTTGTTGTGAAAAATGGAGAAGAAGAATCATATAAGGCATCTTATAAAATTGATTCTAGTCAATTAACGAAAGAAGGAGAATTGACTGCTCCAGTTAAGGAAGGTCAAAAGGTAGGAACGATGACTGTGAATTATGCTGGTGAAGGTGAAGCACTAAGCTATATTCAAAAAGATAAACTTCCTCAAGTAGATCTTGTTACAAAAGAAGCTGTAGAAAAAGCAAACTGGTTTGTTTTATCCATGAGAGGAATCGGCGGTTTCTTTGGTGGATTATGGGGAACAGTAACGGACACAGTTAAAGGTTGGTTTTAAATACTAAGACTCCCAATGGGGGTCTTTTTTTGTTTTGAGAAAACAATATAAAAAAGTATTAAATTTTGACTGAAATAGGTATATAATAGAAAATTATCTCTGGTATAAAATAATAGAATAGTGAAACATATAGGAATTGTTTTACTAATTATATTTATTTTGATAGGATTTTTTTAGAAGTTAGGATAAAATATAGCGTAGATGAATTTTTCATATAGCTAAAACAAATCCTATTACATAGGAAATTACATAAGGGGGACAAACAGATGAGTAACAATACAGGTACTGACCGCGTAAAACGTGGAATGGCAGAAATGCAAAAAGGCGGCGTCATCATGGACGTTGTTAATGCAGAGCAAGCAAAGATTGCAGAGGAAGCAGGCGCTGTTGCTGTAATGGCACTTGAGCGAGTTCCAGCTGACATTCGTGCAGCAGGCGGTGTAGCAAGAATGGCTGACCCTACAATTGTTGAGGAAGTTATGAATGCTGTATCTATTCCAGTTATGGCAAAAGCTCGTATCGGTCACATTGTTGAAGCTCGTATACTTGAAGCTATGGGCGTAGATTACATTGATGAGAGTGAAGTATTAACTCCAGCTGATGAAGAATATCACCTTTTAAAAAGTGATTTCACAGTTCCATTTGTATGTGGATGCCGTGATCTTGGTGAAGCAACACGCCGTATTGCTGAAGGTGCTTCAATGCTTCGTACAAAAGGTGAGCCAGGTACTGGTAACATCGTTGAAGCAGTACGTCATATGCGTAAAGTAAATGCTCAAATTCGTAAAGTTGCAGCAATGAGTGAAGATGAGTTAATGACTGAAGCAAAAAATCTTGGTGCACCATTTGAGCTGCTTCTTCAAATTAAAAAAGAAGGTAAATTACCTGTTGTTAACTTCGCAGCTGGTGGTGTAGCAACTCCTGCTGATGCGGCATTAATGATGCAATTAGGAGCAGACGGTGTATTCGTTGGTTCTGGTATCTTTAAATCAGAAAATCCAGCAAAATTTGCTCGTTCAATCGTTGAAGCAACAACACACTTCCAAGATTATGAGTTAATTGCTAGCCTATCAAAAGGACTTGGATCTGCAATGCAAGGAATTGAAATCTCAAGCCTTTTACCAGAACACAGAATGCAAGAGCGTGGTTGGTAAGATAAAGGAGTTTTTTACATGCTGAAAATTGGTGTTTTAGGTTTACAAGGTGCTGTGCGAGAACATATTCGTTCAATCGAAGCTTGTGGTGCAGAAGGAATCGTCGTTAAGACAACAAACCAACTTGATGACCTTGACGGCTTAATTATTCCAGGTGGAGAAAGCACCACAATGCGTCGCTTAATTGATAAATACAATTTCATGGAACCTTTAAAAGCTTTTGCTGAATCAGGTAAGCCTATGTTCGGAACATGTGCAGGCTTAATTATGTTAGCAAAAAAATTAGTAGGTTATACTGAATCTCATTTAGGATTATTGGATGTTACAGTAGAACGTAACTCCTTTGGTCGCCAAAAGGATAGCTTTGAAGCAGAGCTAATGATTACCGGTGTTGGTGAAGATTTTGTTGGTGTCTTCATACGAGCTCCACATATTGTGGAAGTTGGAGAAGATGTAGAGATTTTATCTAAACATAACGGAAGAATCGTTGCTGCTAGACAAGGGCAATTTCTTGGATGCTCATTTCATCCAGAATTAACGGATGATCACCGAATGACTCAGTTATTTATAAATATGGTGAAAGAGTCTAAATAAAAGGTATAAAAAACTTGCTAGTGCTGTAAACTTATAGTAAATTATTTACTAAATCTATTATATGAAAACATGATGATAGGAACTAGTAGCATGATGTTCTATCTATAGAGAGCCGATGGCTGGTGAAAATCGGTGATAGATGCTTGCGAATCCATCCTTGAATGAATGGCTGAACAAACAACAGTTTAAGTAGGTTATTCCGGCTATGACCGTTATTCATTAAGTGAAAAATACATGTGTATTTTTAACTAGGGTGGCAACGCGGGTAACTCTCGTCCCTTTTATGGGACGGGAGTTTTTTGTGTTCAGATATATTTTCTTAAAAAGGAGAATGTTAATATGTTGGATATTAAATTTTTACGTGCTAACTTGGATGAAGCAAAACAAAAATTAGCCAAACGTGGTGAGGATTTAACTGACTTTGGGAAATTTGAAGATCTTGATAAAAAAAGAAGAGAACTTATCGCAGCTACTGAAGAATTAAAAAGCAAAAGAAATGAAGTATCTTCTCAGGTAGCGCAACTTAAAAGGGAAAAACAGGATGCTGATCATCTTATTAGTGAAATGAAAGATGTAGGAGAAAAAATAAAAGGATATGATGATGAACTACGTGAGGTAGAAACAGCTTTAGAGCAATTGCTATTATCTATCCCGAATATTCCTCATGAAAGTGTTCCTGTTGGCGATACAGAAGATGATAATGTAGAAGCTCGAAATTGGGGTGAGATCCCTAAATTCTCATTTGAACCAAAACCACATTGGGAAATTGCAGATGGTCTGCAAATCTTAGATTTTGAAAGAGCAGCTAAAGTAACTGGTAGCCGTTTTGTATTCTATCGTGGTTTAGGAGCTAGATTAGAGAGAGCACTCTTTAACTTTATGCTTGATTTACATGTAGAGGAACACGGGTATACAGAAATCATGCCACCTTTTATTGTGAATAGAGATAGTATGACTGGAACAGGTCAATTACCAAAGTTTGAGGAAGATGCTTTTAAGATCGTCGGAGAAGACTATTTCTTAATTCCAACGGCAGAAGTCCCAGTAACAAATTTACATCGTGAGGAAATCCTTAATGTAGAACAACTTCCAATCAGCTATGCCGCATTCAGTGCAAATTTCCGTTCAGAGGCTGGATCTGCTGGTAGAGATACAAGAGGATTAATTCGTCAACATCAGTTTAACAAAGTAGAGCTTGTTCGTTTCGTTAAACCAGAGGATTCTTATGAGGAATTAGAAAAATTAACTGGTCATGCTGAAAAGGTCCTTCAATTAATAGGTCTACCATATCGTGTTATGAGCATGTGTACAGCTGACCTTGGGTTTACAGCAGCGAAAAAGTATGATTTAGAAGTATGGATTCCAAGCTATGGAACGTACCGTGAAATCTCTTCTTGTAGTAATTTTGAGGCATTCCAAGCTAGACGTGCGAATATTCGATTCAGAAGAGAAGCCAAAGCAAAAGTTGAGCATGTTCACACATTAAATGGATCTGGTTTAGCAATTGGTCGTACTGTTGCTGCTATTTTAGAAAATTATCAACAAGAAGATGGATCAGTCATTATTCCAGAAGTATTAAGACCGTATATGGGAAATAAAGAACGTATATCTGTTGTAGAATAAAAACGAAGATTTAGAAAGAAATTTGAGGTTTTTAATAAAATAAAAGTTTTTTCAAAAGAATTGTTGACAAGTATATATATCTTATGATAAATTATATCTTGTCAACAAGGAGGAATACCCAAGTCCGGCTGAAGGGATCGGTCTTGAAAACCGACAGGGGTGTCAAAGCCGCAGGGGTTCGAATCCCCTTTCCTCCTCCATAATATTATAAATAGTTCTCATATTAGCGCATAAAATATGGGAGATTGATGAAAATCGTTACATAGTAACGGTTTTTTTTATTACCCTTTGTAAGGGCTTTACATTAGATTGAAAAAGTAAAAGGCATTTAAGATCAGAATTTCTGTTCCTAAATGCCTTTTTTATTGTATCTTATTTTTTAAGAAATTTTGTTTGCTCAATAAAATAGCCAATTCTTTCAATAATCGGTTCAATGGACTGACCATTTGTCATAATGTCGTAATCATTAATGTTAATACGTAAAACAGGACAAGCGTTAAAATTATTAATCCAATCCTCATAACGCTGGTGCATCTCTTGCCAATATTCTACGGGAGTTTGCTGCTCCATAGCTCGTCCACGTAATTTAATTCGAGATAATATATCGTCTAAACTTCCTTCAAGATAGATCAGAAGGTCAGGATGTGGGAAATAAGGAGTCATAACCATCGCATCAAATAAATTTCGATATGTTTCATAATCTACTTCAGACATTGTTCCTTTTTCGTAATGCATCTTTGCGAAGATTCCAGTGTCTTCATATATGGAACGATCCTGAATAAAACCTCCGCCATATTCAAAAATCTTTTTTTGCTCTTTAAAGCGTTCTGCAAGGAAATAGATTTGTAAATGAAAGCTCCATCTTTCGAAATCTGCGTAAAATTTATCAAGATACGGATTAGAATCAACTTTCTCAAATGATGTTTTAAAATCAAGCTCCTTTGCCAGAGCTTTTGTCATAGTTGACTTTCCTACACCAACGGTACCTGCAATAGTAATCACAGCGTTGTTTGGAATATTATATTTTTCTCGTAAATTCATCTATTGTTACTCCTTTTTGCAAATACTGATTCAATGTATTGAATATATAGGTTAGGTCTTGTTTATTTTGAACAAAATCTAATGTATCTCCATTAAAACGAATAATAGGAATGGATGGATTTTCTTTTTCCCATTGTGTCATAGCGATCTCGTAGTCTTCTGTGAGTTGTTGCAAATAGCTTGGATCGATTTGATGTTCGATTTCACGACCCCTTTTTGCAATTCTACTAAGTAGAGTATCTAAACTAGCACTTAAATAAATAATGATATTTGGTTTCGGCATTCCATCCGTTAAAATATCATAGATTTTCAAGTATTTATCATACTGCTCATTTTTAAGCGTACGTTTAGCAAAAATAAGATTTTTATAAATGTGATAATCCGCTACAACTGATTTACCTGCTTGGAGATATTTCTTATCGATATCTTCTAATTGTTTATAACGATTGCAAAGAAAGAACATTTCCGTTTGAAAACTCCACTCTTCAATATCAGCGTAAAACTTTCCTAAGAAAGGATTTTCCTCAACAATTTCTTTTAATAGATGAAACTGATAATAATCAGCAATTGCTTTTGACAATGATGTTTTCCCAACACCAATTGGTCCCTCTACTGTAATAAAGGGTATATTCATAATGGGTCCTCCTTTAAAACGAAACACCTATACTAAAAATCGACAAATTTCATTTTACCATGCAAAACCCATTTTGAGTTAAAAATAAATTGTTTGCTTTCTTTTTCTATATTTATTTCACAATCACTTACAGTTTACTTAAAATTAACCAAAAAAAGTACTCATCTGATAATGAGTACTTCAATGAAAAATTATTTCTTCTCAATTTCGAAGTTATCAGCAAGGAGTAGCCAATTTTGTGGGAAGGCTAAACCGAGTTTCCAATAGCTAATTCCTCTTAAATCTAACTTTTTAATCAAATCAAATTTAGCTTGAATGGACCTTGCATCTTCAAACCAGACTTTATGTTCTTTGCCAGCAGCATCAGTATAATTAAAATGAGGTGCTTGTGCTTCTTGATCATATCGAATTGGTACGTTGTTCGTACTTGCTAATTGGATAGCTTGTTGAGGACTAACTGCCTTTGCGTATTGACCTCCAGCCACAAATGGAAGTGTCCAGTCATATCCATATAAGTTTTGACCCATCATAATTTTTCGACTAGGCATTTCACTAATCGCATATTCTAACACTTCACGAACAGGACCAATTGGTGATACTGCTAATGGAGGTCCAGCGCTGTATCCCCATTCATATGTCATAATAACAACGAAGTCAACAATTTGACCATGTGCCTTGTAATCGTGTCCTTCATACCATTTCCCTTTTTGATCTGCACTCGTTTTAGGAGCTAAAGCTGTTGATAGAAGCCAGCCTTCTTGACTAAATCTAGCCTTTGCTTTTCTTAAAAATTGATTGTATGCCTCACGATCTTGAGGTCTTAAATACTCCATGTCAAAATGAATGTCTCTAAATCCATATTTCTTTGCTGTTCTTACGATATTATCTAACAGTTTATTTTGTATATCCATGTTTGTTAAAACAATTCTACCTAATTCATCACTAAATTGATCATTTTCTAAGTTAGTGATGGCCATCATTAATGTGACGCCATTTTGTCGGGCAATCTCCGGAAAGTTATTTAATAATGGTTCTTTTAATGAACCATCTCTCTGTATTTGAAAGCTAAAAGGACCCAAGTATGTTAAATATGGTGCAGCCTCACGAGCTGCTTGCTCAAGGTTAGCAGCTACACTTGTACCTCTAGGCTCAATATAGGCATTGGATTCTACAGATCTTTTTTGTCCTTCAGGTATATATAATCTGAATCCAGGTGAAAGTGGCTGATTCACATTAAGATTATTGACTCTAGCTAACTCTGCAGCTGAATAGCCATATCTTTGGGCTATTGAAAATAAGCTGTCTCCGGCTGGACCCAATAAAACCTTCCTTTAATAGGAATAACAATCGCTTGACCGATAACTAGATTATTAGGGTTTGGTAATTCATTTGTTCGGACGATTTCATTTACAGTTGTATTATAGGCCTGTGCAATACCATACAAACTTTGTCCTTGCTGGACAATATGTATTTGCATGTCTAACCTCCTCACAAAAACATTTTAGTACATCATATGTGAAGGAGGCTCAATACATGTCAGCTATTTTTAGACTCAATAATTGAGGCTTTAAGGATATGTTTCATCATTTTTAATGCAAAATCATTATCTTCCTCTGTATTAGAGGCAATGCAATCAGAAGGAACAGTAATCCGATATTCTCTCATATATGCATCATTAGCTGTAAACAGGACACATATATTCCCGGCAATCCCTGTAATAACAAGTTCCTTAATATTTAAGCTATATAAAAGGGTGTTCAATGCTGTCCCATAAAAAGCAGAATGTTTTGGTTTAATCAAAAAATACTCATCATCATTAGGGAAAAGGCGATGAATGATATTTTCACTTAATGAATTCCTGCACTTTGCTGCAATCTTTTCAAAGTTGGCTTGCCATAGTTTATAATGATCATTGATATAAATAATCGGAGAGCCGTTCTTTTTCATGTTTTCCTTCAGAGAAAGAATGTTATGTGAGATGGTATCAGCTTGTTTAGCTAAGTTAGGTCCATT
Organism: Metabacillus endolithicus; assembly: GCF_023078335.1. Taxonomy (GTDB): domain Bacteria; phylum Bacillota; class Bacilli; order Bacillales; family Bacillaceae; genus Metabacillus; species Metabacillus endolithicus. Next base: position 2,664,959 of record NZ_CP095550.1, read on the forward strand.
ATGAAATTGAAAATCATTGATCATATCTATAATGAGGAGTGCTTGTTCACTTTTTGTTTCCATTGATCAATTCTCCTTTTTACACAATAGGATGAACAAATTCACAAATTCTATAAGGAGTAACTCAAGTATGAATGATCAACACTTTATGAAGATAGCTTTAGAAGAGGCAAGAAAAGCAAAAGAAATTGGAGAAGTTCCAATTGGAGCAGTGATTGTTTTGAATGATGTTGTTGTGGGTGTTGCTCATAACTTGAGGGAAACCGAACAACGATCGATTGCTCATGCTGAAATTTTAGCGATTGACCAAGCGTGTAAGGAAGTAGATTCTTGGAGATTAGAAGATGCTACACTATATGTTACATTAGAACCTTGTCCTATGTGTGCTGGTGCCATTGTCCTTTCAAGGATAAAGAGAGTTGTTTACGGTGCTTCTGACCCAAAGGGTGGATGTGCAGGTACTCTAATGAACTTACTTCAGGAGGAGAGATTTAACCACCAAGTTGAAGTCACAAAAGGAATTGAAGAGCAGGAATGTAGTGGAATGCTCAGTTCTTTTTTTCGTGAGTTAAGAGAGAAGAAAAAGAAAGAAAAAAACACATGACAAAAACTTACAAAGTCTAACCATTGCATTTTATATGAGAAGGATATATACTAATACATGCGTCGGACAAACGGCGCAACTAAATATGGTATCAATTTTGCCGTGCTAAGCGGGGAGGTAGCGGTGCCCTGTACTCGCAATCCGCTCTAGCGAGGCCGAATCCCTTCTAGAGGTTAGAACACTGTAGGGCTGCCTCAAGTAAGTGGTGTTGACGCTTGGGTCCTGCGCAATGGGAATCCATGAACCATGTCAGGTCCGGAAGGAAGCAGCATTAAGTGGAAGCTCTCATGTGCCGCAGGGTTGCCTGAGCCGAGCTAACTGCTTGAGTAACGCCTATGGTGGCTAATCGACAGAAGGTGCACGGCAGTTAATTTTAAAATAAAACTCACTCTTATAGGGTGAGTTTTTTATTTATATATAAACAACTTTGTAAATTTTCCGTTGGTTGTTATAATAAAAAGGAAGAAGAAGAAGGGAGACGTTTTTGTGGGTTATCAAGCTCTATATCGTGTTTTTCGACCACAGCTATTTCATGATGTAGTTGGACAAGAACATATTACTAAAACCTTACAAAATGCCCTATTACAAAATAAATTTTCACATGCTTATCTTTTTTCTGGACCACGTGGAACAGGGAAAACAAGTGCAGCGAAAATCTTTGCAAAAGCAGTGAACTGTGAAAAGGCTCCAGTTGCGGAGCCATGTAATGAGTGTGCTGCTTGTAAAGGAATCACAAACGGATCAATTTCTGACGTAATTGAGATCGATGCTGCATCTAATAACGGTGTTGATGAAATAAGGGATATAAGAGATAAAGTAAAGTATGCACCATCATCTGTACAATACAAGGTATATATAGTCGATGAAGTTCATATGTTATCGATTGGAGCTTTTAATGCCTTACTTAAAACGCTAGAAGAGCCTCCTAAGCATGTGATTTTTATCTTAGCTACAACAGAACCACATAAGATTCCGCTAACAATCATCTCTCGCTGTCAACGCTTTGATTTTAGGAGAATTACAGCATCTGCTATTGTAGGGAGAATGAAAGAAATCATACATAATCAACAGGTCAATGTAGAAGAAGCGGCTCTAGATGTAATAGCAAGAGCTGCTGATGGTGGTATGCGTGATGCATTAAGTCTCCTGGATCAAGCGATATCTTATAGTGATGAGCAGGTAAGTATTGATGAAGCTTTGCTAATTACCGGATCTGTCTCTCAAGATTATCGGGAAAATGGCAGATGCTATTCATCAAAAAGATGTGACAATTGCCTTGCAAGCACTTGACCAACTTATGTATCAAGGTAAAGATCCAAGTAGATTTATTGAAGATTTCATTTTTTATTACCGAGACATGCTTCTTTACCAGACTGCACCAACGTTAGAGGATGTACTTGAACGAGTATCAGTTGATGAGCAATTTATTCAGCTCTCAAAAGAAATTCCTTCTGCTGATATCTATGAAACGATTGATGTTTTAAGTAAAAGTCAGCAAGAGATGAAATGGACAAACCATCCACGAATTTTTTTAGAGGTAGCACTTGTGAAGCTCTGTCAAAACACTCATACTACTTCTCAGCCTAATGAAGAGGGGTATCAAGCACTACTAGATAAGATAAACAATTTACAGTCAGAAATAAACCGAATAAAACAGCAAGGTATCTCAGCCCCACAGCAGGCTGCAACAGGGTCTGAACCGAAGCCGCGTTCGATGAAGAGTGGTGGGTATAAAACACCAGAAGGAAGAATTCAAGAGATCCTTAAAAACGCTACAAGAAAAGACTTAGAGATAATTAAAGGACGCTGGGCAGAGCTGCTAGAGATGTTAAGACGCCAAAACAAGGTATCCCATGCGGCGCTACTAAATGATAGTGAACCTGTAGCAGCATCAGATCATGCATTTGTTTTGAAATTCAAATTTGAAATTCATTGTAAAATGGTAGCTGAAAATAATAATAATGTTCGAACAAACTTAGAAATGATTTTACAGGAATTAGTCGGCAAGAATATGGAAATGGTTGGCGTTCCGGAACATGATTGGGGTAAAATAAGGAAGGAATTTCTTAAAGATCAAAAAGATGATGAGCAAAATCAGCAAGAAAGCGGGGAAGAAGATCCCTTAATTGCTGAAGCAAGAAAATTAGTAGGAAATGAACTTATTGAAATAAAAGATTAAATTGGAGGAATGTAAAATGATGCGTGGCGGAATGGGTAATATGCAAAAGATGATGAAGCAAATGCAAAAAATGCAAAAGGATATGGCAAAAGCCTCAAGAAGAACTTGCTGAAAAAACAGTAGAAGGTACTGCTGGTGGCGGAATGGTAACAGTTGTTGTTAATGGTCAAAAGGAAATAGTAGAAGTTAACATTAAAGAAGAAGTAGTAGATCCAGAAGATATCGAAATGCTTCAAGACTTAGTGTTAGCTGCTACAAATGATGCACTTAAAAAGATGGACGATTTAACAAATGAAACAATGGGACAATTTACAAAAGGAATGAATCTACCGGGAATGTTCTAGGAGGATTATTATGCATTATCCTGAACCAATATCAAAGCTAATTGATAGCTTTATGAAATTGCCAGGAATCGGTCCGAAAACGGCCGTTCGACTGGCTTTTTTTGTATTAAATATGAAAGAAGATGTGGTCTTGGATTTCGCAAAGGCTCTAGTTAATGCCAAGCGGAATTTATCGTACTGCTCTGTTTGTGGTCATATTACAGATCAGGATCCTTGTTATATATGCGAAAATGACCGTCGTGATAAAAGCATTGTGTGTGTTGTTCAAGATCCTAAAGATGTGATCGCTATGGAGAAAATGAAAGAATATAACGGGAAATTGTACCATGTACTTCATGGCTCGATTTCTCCGATGGAAGGGATCGGACCTGAAGATATAAAAATACCGGAACTTTTAAAAAGACTTCAAGATGATGTAATACAAGAAGTAATTTTAGCAACTAACCCTAATATTGAAGGGGAAGCAACCGCGATGTATATTTCAAGGTTATTAAAGCCATCAGGTATTAAACTAACTAGAATTGCACATGGTTTACCGGTAGGTGGAGATTTGGAATATGCTGATGAAGTAACCCTATCAAAAGCACTAGAAGGAAGAAGAGAGCTGTAAAGGGGGGATTAGATGCTTTTTCGCCGTAAAGGGTGGCTGAGGAATCAATATGATCAACAACTGATTCAAAATTTACTTCTGAAGAAGAAAGAGTGGAATCGGCAAAAGCAACTGATTGATAAAAGTGTTGAACCTTCTCCTGAGGTACTCTATGAATTAAAAGTAGCAGAAGCGAAATACTTCTTTTTATTAAAGGAAGCAAAAAACCGAAACATTAAAATTGGCAAGCTATAGTAGATGTTATCTATTATAGCTTGTTCTATTTTTAAACTCCCTTCCATATCTTTTATAGTAAGAGGATAAAAGGGAGTGGTGAAATGGATCCTATTATAGTTTTTTCTATATTGGGTGGACTCGTATTGATTCTATTGTTTGTCGGAGCACCGATTAAACCCATTCAATGGATCGGTCAACTGTTTGTTAAGATTATAATTGGAGCACTATTATTATTTTTTGTAAATGCATTTGGTACAAGCATAGACTTGCATATTCCAATTAATCTAATAACATCAAGTATCTCTGGGATATTGGGAATCCCCGGATTAGCAGCGCTAATCGTTATAAAAACATTTATTATTGCTTAAAAAACAAGTGGGGATATCCATTTGTTTTTCTTTTTGTGTTGACATGTTTTAAAGAGGGTGTTATATTAGTATTCGTCTTTGAAAAAGGGTAGCTTACTTCTTAGAAAACATCTTTTGAAAATATTTTTAAAAAGTTGTTGACTAAAAGGAAGTTAACGTGATATTATATTAAAGTCGCTTCTGATGAGGCGGGAAAAGTTCTTTGAAAACTAAACAAAACCAAGCGTGCAAAAGTTAATTTCGATTAACAAAAAACGTACTATATAGTACAAACTTTTATGAGCTATATCAACTCTTTATTGGAGAGTTTGATCCTGGCTCAGGACGAACGCTGGCGGCGTGCCTAATACATGCAAGTCGAGCGAACCAATGGGAGCTTGCTCCCTGAGGTTAGCGGCGGACGGGTGAGTAACACGTGGGTAACCTGCCTGTAAGATTGGGATAACTCCGGGAAACCGGAGCTAATACCGGATAACATTTTGAACCGCATGGTTCAAAATTGAAAGATGGTTTCGGCTATCACTTACAGATGGACCCGCGGCGCATTAGCTAGTTGGTGAGGTAACGGCTCACCAAGGCGACGATGCGTAGCCGACCTGAGAGGGTGATCGGCCACACTGGGACTGAGACACGGCCCAGACTCCTACGGGAGGCAGCAGTAGGGAATCTTCCGCAATGGACGAAAGTCTGACGGAGCAACGCCGCGTGAACGATGAAGGCCTTCGGGTCGTAAAGTTCTGTTGTTAGGGAAGAACAAGTACCAGAGTAACTGCTGGTACCTTGACGGTACCTAACCAGAAAGCCACGGCTAACTACGTGCCAGCAGCCGCGGTAATACGTAGGTGGCAAGCGTTGTCCGGAATTATTGGGCGTAAAGCGCGCGCAGGCGGTTTCTTAAGTCTGATGTGAAAGCCCACGGCTCAACCGTGGAGGGTCATTGGAAACTGGGGAACTTGAGTGCAGAAGAGGAGAGTGGAATTCCACGTGTAGCGGTGAAATGCGTAGAGATGTGGAGGAACACCAGTGGCGAAGGCGACTCTCTGGTCTGTAACTGACGCTGAGGCGCGAAAGCGTGGGGAGCGAACAGGATTAGATACCCTGGTAGTCCACGCCGTAAACGATGAGTGCTAAGTGTTAGAGGGTTTCCGCCCTTTAGTGCTGCAGCAAACGCATTAAGCACTCCGCCTGGGGAGTACGGTCGCAAGACTGAAACTCAAAGGAATTGACGGGGGCCCGCACAAGCGGTGGAGCATGTGGTTTAATTCGAAGCAACGCGAAGAACCTTACCAGGTCTTGACATCCTTCGCTACTTCTAGAGATAGAAGGTTCCCCTTCGGGGGACGAAGTGACAGGTGGTGCATGGTTGTCGTCAGCTCGTGTCGTGAGATGTTGGGTTAAGTCCCGCAACGAGCGCAACCCTTGATCTTAGTTGCCAGCATTCAGTTGGGCACTCTAAGGTGACTGCCGGTGACAAACCGGAGGAAGGTGGGGATGACGTCAAATCATCATGCCCCTTATGACCTGGGCTACACACGTGCTACAATGGATGGTACAAAGGGCTGCAAGACCGCGAGGTCAAGCCAATCCCATAAAACCATTCTCAGTTCGGATTGCAGGCTGCAACTCGCCTGCATGAAGCCGGAATCGCTAGTAATCGCGGATCAGCATGCCGCGGTGAATACGTTCCCGGGCCTTGTACACACCGCCCGTCACACCACGAGAGTTTGTAACACCCGAAGTCGGTGGGGTAACCGTAAGGAGCCAGCCGCCTAAGGTGGGACAGATGATTGGGGTGAAGTCGTAACAAGGTAGCCGTATCGGAAGGTGCGGCTGGATCACCTCCTTTCTAAGGAAAATGAGACACGCTTGGTATTTTGTTTAGTTTTGAGAGAACTTTGTTTTCTTTCTATATAGAGATGGGCCTATAGCTCAGCTGGTTAGAGCGCACGCCTGATAAGCGTGAGGTCGATGGTTCGAGTCCATTTAGGCCCACCATCTCAAAAAAATAATGAAAAATGGGGCCTTAGCTCAGCTGGGAGAGCGCCTGCTTTGCACGCAGGAGGTCAGCGGTTCGATCCCGCTAGGCTCCACCAAATATGTTCCTTGAAAACTAGATAACGATAACAATTCAAGTAATTCACTGAGTTTAAACGCTTAGTTTAGTGATTCTCTTAATAATTGATTTAAACGACATCTTCGATGTCAAAGGTTAAGTTGTTAAGGGCGCACGGTGGATGCCTTGGCACTAGGAGCCGATGAAGGACGGTACTAACACCGATATGCTTCGGGGAGCTGTAAGTAAGCTTTGATCCGGAGATTTCCGAATGGGGAAACCCACTGCTCGTAATGGAGTAGTATTTTTACCTGAATACATAGGGTATTAAAGGCAGACCCGGGGAACTGAAACATCTAAGTACCCGGAGGAAGAGAAAGCAAACGCGATTTCCTGAGTAGCGGCGAGCGAAACGGAAGAAGCCCAAACCAAGAGGCTTGCCTCTTGGGGTTGTAGGACACTCTATACGGAGTTACAAAGGAACGGAGTAAATGAAGAGGTCTGGAAAGGCCCGTCAAAGAAGGTAACAACCCTGTAGTTGAAACTTCGTTCCCTCCAGAGTGGATCCTGAGTACGGCGGGACACGTGAAATCCCGTCGGAAGCAGGGAGGACCATCTCCCAAGGCTAAATACTCCCTAGTGACCGATAGTGAACCAGTACCGTGAGGGAAAGGTGAAAAGCACCCCGGAAGGGGAGTGAAAGAGATCCTGAAACCGTGTGCCTACAAGTAGTCAAAGCCCGTTAATGGGTAATGGCGTGCCTTTTGTAGAATGAACCGGCGAGTTACGATCCCGTGCAAGGTTAAGTTGATAAGACGGAGCCGCAGCGAAAGCGAGTCTGAATAGGGCGTGCATAGTACGTGGTCGTAGACCCGAAACCAGGTGATCTACCCATGTCCAGGGTGAAGTTCAGGTAACACTGAATGGAGGCCCGAACCCACGCACGTTGAAAAGTGCGGGGATGAGGTGTGGGTAGCGGAGAAATTCCAATCGAACTTGGAGATAGCTGGTTCTCTCCGAAATAGCTTTAGGGCTAGCCTTGAAATGAGAGTCTTGGAGGTAGAGCACTGATTGGACTAGGGGCCCCCATCGGGTTACCGAATTCAGTCAAACTCCGAATGCCAAAGACTTATGTTCAGGAGTCAGACTGCGAGTGATAAGATCCGTAGTCAAGAGGGAAACAGCCCAGACCACCAGCTAAGGTCCCAAAGTATACGTTAAGTGGAAAAGGATGTGGAGTTGCTTAGACAACCAGGATGTTGGCTTAGAAGCAGCCACCATTTAAAGAGTGCGTAATAGCTCACTGGTCGAGTGACTCTGCGCCGAAAATGTACCGGGGCCTAAACGTATCACCGAAGCTGTGGACTGTTCTTACGAACAGTGGTAGGAGAGCGTTCTAAGGGCTGTGAAGCCAGACCGTAAGGACTGGTGGAGCGCTTAGAAGTGAGAATGCCGGTATGAGTAGCGAAAGAGGGGTGAGAATCCCCTCCACCGAATGCCTAAGGTTTCCTGAGGAAGGCTCGTCCGCTCAGGGTTAGTCGGGACCTAAGCCGAGGCCGAAAGGCGTAGGCGATGGCCAACAGGTTGAAATTCCTGTACCACCTCCTCACCATTTGAGCAATGGGGGGACGCAGAAGGATAGGGTAAGCGCGCTGTTGGATATGCGCGTCCAAGCAGTTAGGCTGACAACGAGGCAAATCCCGTTGTCACATAAGGCTGAGCTGTGATGGCGAGGGAACTATAGTACCGAAGTTCCTGATTCCACACTGCCAAGAAAAGCCTCTAGCGAGGTGAGAGGTGCCCGTACCGCAAACCGACACAGGTAGGCGAGGAGAGAATCCTAAGGTGAGCGAGAGAACTCTCGTTAAGGAACTCGGCAAAATGACCCCGTAACTTCGGGAGAAGGGGTGCTTTTTAGGGTGAATAGCCCGGAAAAGCCGCAGTGAATAGGCCCAGGCGACTGTTTAGCAAAAACACAGGTCTCTGCGAAGCCGCAAGGCGAAGTATAGGGGGCGACGCCTGCCCGGTGCTGGAAGGTTAAGGGGAGAGGTTAGCGCAAGCGAAGCTTTGAACCGAAGCCCCAGTAAACGGCGGCCGTAACTATAACGGTCCTAAGGTAGCGAAATTCCTTGTCGGGTAAGTTCCGACCCGCACGAAAGGCGTAACGATCTGGGCACTGTCTCAACGAGAGACTCGGTGAAATTATAGTACCTGTGAAGATGCAGGTTACCCGCGACAGGACGGAAAGACCCCGTGGAGCTTTACTGTAGCCTGATATTGAATTTTGGTACAGCTTGTACAGGATAGGTAGGAGCCTGAGAAGCCGGAGCGCTAGCTTCGGTGGAGGCGTCGGTGGGATACTACCCTGGCTGTATTGAAATTCTAACCCACAGCCCTGATCGGGCTGGGAGACAGTGTCAGGTGGGCAGTTTGACTGGGGCGGTCGCCTCCTAAAATGTAACGGAGGCGCCCAAAGGTTCCCTCAGAATGGTTGGAAATCATTCGTAGAGTGTAAAGGCACAAGGGAGCTTGACTGCGAGACCTACAAGTCGAGCAGGGACGAAAGTCGGGCCTTAGTGATCCGGTGGTTCCGCATGGAAGGGCCATCGCTCAACGGATAAAAGCTACCCCGGGGATAACAGGCTTATCTCCCCCAAGAGTCCACATCGACGGGGAGGTTTGGCACCTCGATGTCGGCTCATCGCATCCTGGGGCTGTAGTCGGTCCCAAGGGTTGGGCTGTTCGCCCATTAAAGCGGTACGCGAGCTGGGTTCAGAACGTCGTGAGACAGTTCGGTCCCTATCCGTCGTGGGCGTAGGAAATTTGAGAGGAGCTGTCCTTAGTACGAGAGGACCGGGATGGACGCACCGCTGGTGTACCAGTTGTCTTGCCAAAGGCATAGCTGGGTAGCTATGTGCGGAAGGGATAAGTGCTGAAAGCATCTAAGCATGAAGCCCCCCTCAAGATGAGATTTCCCATCACATTAGTGAGTAAGATCCCTGAAAGATGATCAGGTTGATAGGTCAGAGGTGGAAGCGCGGTGACGTGTGGAGCTGACTGATACTAATCGATCGAGGACTTAACCTAATAAAAGAGCGTTAGCTCAGTGAATTGAATTGTGAATCGTTATCTAGTTTTGAAGGAATATTCTTCAAACTAAATATTATTTGGTGATGATGGCGAAGAGGTCACACCCGTTCCCATGCCGAACACGGAAGTTAAGCTCTTCAGCGCCGATGGTAGTTGGGGGTTTCCCCCTGTGAGAGTAGGACGTCGCCAAGTAAGATGAAGAAAAGGTCAGTAGAGATGCTGGTCTTTTTTGTTTTATTAAAAGGTAGTTTAAACCGAAGGTTTGAATATAAGAATTAGAGACAAAGTAAAACTACTAGCCTGAGGCTTGGGAGAAGCAAGAAGGTCAAGGAAGCGCAGAGAGTGAAGACCGGAGTGTGCGGTCTTGGCACATGAGGATCTGAACGAACAAGCTGACGCGGAGATTCGCCGCTTATCGCAAGCCGATAGTCCGAACGCGGAAGTTAAGCTCCTGCGCCGATGGTAGTTGGGGGTTTCCCCCTGTGAGAGTAGGACGTTGCCAAGTAAGATGAAGAAAAGATCAGTAGAGATACTGGTCTTTTTTTGTGTGGTTAAAGGTAGTTAAACCGAAGGTTTGAATATAAGAATTAGAGACAAAGTAAAACTACTAGCCTGAGGCTTGGGAGAAGCAAGAAGGTCAAGGAAGCGCAGAGAGTGAAGACCGGAGTGTGCGGTCTTGGCACATGAGGATCTGAACGAACAAGCTGACGCGGAGATTCGCAGCTTATCGCAAGCCGATAGTCCGAACACGGAAGTTAAGCTCTTGCGCCGATGGTAGTTGGGGGTTTCCCCCTGTGAGAGTAGGACGTCGCCAAGTAAGATGAAGAAAAGATCAGTAGAGATACTGGTCTTTTTTGTGTAGTTATAACATGCTGAAGTTATAGAAATCTGTAGAATCGTAGATAAAATGGAATAATCGAAGATAACTCTCTAATAATCGTTGATAAAGTAGTCAGAATCGAAGATAAACCTGCAATAATCGAAGATAAACATATAAACCACAAACTAAATAGTCCATGGAAGAGAACCTATAGCTTCGGTCTTAAGTAAAAGGCCTGTGTTTACATAGTAATCACAAGCAGAATGAAGCTAGAAGTTTCAAAAAAACAAAGAAAACTCTGTAAAAACCAAAAAGAAGTGCATACCACAAAGAATATGCACTTCATCTATTTATCTTGCTTATCAACTTTATTTCTAACCGACATTATTCTACAAAATCCGGGAAGTGACAGGCACCATCCCTCCAAGCATCACCTTTATGAATATAGCGGCGGGTTTTTTACTCTTCTTAATTTTTCTAAGTAGTATTGGTATTTAGGATCGGATGTTTGTGTGTTTGTTATGTTTTGTTCACATTCTACACAGATAAAACTCGTATAGAGATGAATTCCTGTTTCCTTTTCTTTGTCACATATAATGCAAGTTTCCCCATTTAAATGTTGTAAACTAGTAGAATTCATATTCTCCACCTCCATACCTTTTATTTTGGCCAAAAGTTTATTATTGTATACACAATTATGAATTTAATTATTTTTGTTATCCATATATTATGTAATGGGCATTTATCCGTGATTGTTAATCATTAATTTTTTGAAAAAGATAACTGTACATATTTTCTTCGGTCGATAAGGAAGTTAAGTATTGTTATAATTAGTTTATAGATAATAAAGGACGATGATTATAATATGAAAATGCCTCTTTATTCAGCTTTGCAGAAGCATGCTGAGAGGAATTCAGTATCATTACATGTGCCGGGACATAAAAACGGGACAATCATGTTAAAACAAATGGAGCACGTTTATAAGGATATTTTACGTTATGATGTAACAGAGTTAACTGGTTTAGATGATTTACATGAGGCTAAAGGAGTCATAGCTGAGGCACAACAGTTAACTGCAGAGTTATATGGAGTTGAAAGATCTTATTTTTTAGTTAATGGATCAACCGTTGGAAATCTGGCGATGATAATGGGATCTTGTCTAGAAGGTGAAGAAGTTCTAGTCCAACGCAATTCACATAAATCAATTATACATGGCATTCAGCTTGCTGGAGCTACCCCTATTTTTTTATCACCAAAAGTGGATGAAGATTATCAGGTTCCTAGTTATGTTGAATGCGACAGAGTAAAAAAAGCAATTTCCCTTTATCCAAATGCGAAGGCCTTAATCATAACGAATCCTAACTATTATGGATTAACAGTTCATTTAAAAGAAGTTATTGAATTTGCACATAAATATCATATCCCTGTACTAGTGGATGAGGCACATGGCGCCCACTTTATAGCTGGAAATGGATTTCCGGCGTCTGCGATAGAGGCTGGTGCTGATGTTGTTATTCATTCTGCTCATAAAACTCTACCCGCAATGACAATGGGATCGTATTTACACTTTAATAGCAAGCTTATAGATCGAGAAAAGGTAGAATTTTATTTATCAATGCTGCAAAGTAGTAGTCCGTCATATCCTATCATGGCATCATTGGATATGGCTCGAGGTTATCTGGAAAATATCATAAAAGAGGAAACACAATTTGATATTATAAAATCTGTAGACCTAATAAAAAAGCAGATAAAGGCATTGAATTATTTGGACGTGATTGAAACGAATGATAAACTTATACATTCTGATCCTTTGAAAGTCACAATTCGCTCTACAAATGGATTATCAGGTTATGAGCTACAGAATTATCTAGAACTTCATGGTCTATACGCAGAGTTAGCTAATCCTAATCATGTCCTATTTATTTTGCCATTTGCAAGTGAATGTTCGCTAGGTGAAAAGTTAGCATCAATCCAACCGCCGCCGAAAACTTCAAAGTCGAACATGAATCAAAAAACTTGGAAAGAGTTTGATGGAATTGGCATACATAGATTAGAAAGATCTTATTCATATTTAAAAAAATGTGAAAAGCAAACAGTTTTGTTAGAGGAAGCAGTTGGACATTTTTCTGCCGAATCAATCATTCCATATCCGCCAGGTATTCCTTTCATTATGATAGGACAAACCATTACAGCTGATTTGGTGGATCGCTTAAAAGAACTACTCCAATCAGGTGTAAACATTCAAGGTGACAATAATATTAAACAAGGCAAAATAAGTATCTATAAGAGGTGACTTTTTTGAAAGGTAAATTTATTACATTTGAAGGCCCAGAGGGAGCAGGAAAAACTTCTGTTCTTGAGAAATTGATGAAAGACATAAAGAATATGGATATAGAACCTGTTTTTACAAGGGAGCCTGGGGGCATTCATATTGCTGAGAAAATAAGAGAAGTTATTTTACATAAAGATCATACTGAAATGGATCCTCGAACAGAAGCCTGCTTTATGCAGCAGCAAGAAGGCAGCATTTAGTTGAAAAGGTCATTCCTGCTATAGAGTCAGGTAAAGTTGTTTTTTGTGATCGATTTATTGATAGTTCATTGGCGTATCAAGGGCATGCAAGGGGACTCGGAATTGATGAAGTTTTTTCAATAAATGAATTTGCGATCAATGGAGTAATGCCTGATCTTACTTTTTACTTTAAGATTGACCCTGAGGTAGGCTTCAAAGAATAGCAAAAAGTTCAGAAAGAGAAAAGAACCGTTTGGATTTAGAAAATTTATCGTTTCATCAAAAAGTTCAAGAAGGATACCAAAAAGTTTTAGAGAGGTTTCCAGATCGAATGATCGTTATTGATGCAGAAAAATCTATCGAAGAAGTAGTAAATGATGTAAAAACAGCATTAAAAAGGGTGATTTCTTTTTAAGCATAAGCTATCATGAAATTACCATTAAACAAGCAATGATTCACATAGATGGACATGTTACAATAAAGGGAGGCTTCTATATATGAAGTTAATTATTGTTGTTGTACAGGACCAAGATAGTAATAAACTCTTAAATGCACTCACTGATCATAATTTCCGTGTTACAAAACTATCAAGTTCAGGTGGATTTCTTAAATCCGGTAATACAACATTTATGATTGGTACTGAGGATATTAGAGTTGATAAAGCATTGCAAATTGTTAAGGATAATTGTAAGTCGAGAGAACAGCTTGTGGCACCAGTTTCACCAATGGGAGGAAATGCAGATTCATTTATTCCATACCCGGTTGAAGTAGAGGTTGGGGGAGCAACTGTTTTTGTTCTACCTGTTGAACAATTTCATCAATTTTAAGATTGATTTAGATAATGTCTATATGGCCTTATAAGCCATGGAGGTATATGATGAAGATAAGTCAAGATATAAGATCTACCTTGGATAAAAGAGGAGTGGAGCAAAAGGTTGCTCAAACATCTTCAAAAGGATTCCAAGACTTGATTGTCAAGCAAGGTAATAAGCTGCAAAATGATCAGTTAACGAAGCTGTTGGCAAATATAGATGATGCAGGTCGAAGGTTAGGAAAGTCAAGAAACTTCAGTGATTTATCAAAATATAAGCTTTTAGTTAAAAAGTTTATTCATGAAGCTGTTGAATATGGAATGAACATGAAGCAGTCAAGAAGTTGGGATTATAATGGAAATAGCCGTTCTTTAAAGATTATTGAACAGGTTGATGAGCTATTAATTAATCTTACAGATGAAATGATGAATAAAGAAAGTTCATCAATTGATATTCTTGCAAAAATAGGCGAGGTTAAAGGCTTACTTGTTAACCTCTATACGTAGAGAGTGATGAGTAGTATGAACAAAAACTGGCAAGAACTAGTCACATATCAACCACGTGTGATGAAGTTATTAGCAAATAGTATTCAAAAACAACGGTTAGCACATGCCTATCTGTTTGAAGGAAAGAAAGGGACAGGCAAGAAAGATGCGGGGATTCTTTTAGCAAAAAGTTTCTTTTGTGAAAATCTTCAAACCTATGAACCATGTGATAACTGTAAAAACTGTAGAAGAATAGATTCAGGAAATCACCCTGATGTTCATATTGTAGAACCAGATGGATTATCCATAAAAAAAGGGCAAATTCAAGCTTTGCAAGAAGAGTTTTCAAAGTCTGGAGTAGAGTCCAATAAAAAGCTATATATGATTATTCATGCTGATAAAATGACTGTTAATGCAGCTAACAGCTTATTAAAGTTTTTAGAAGAGCCTAACGCAAACACAATTGCCATTCTAATAACTGAACAGTATCATAAAATATTAAATACAATTCTTTCAAGGTGTCAGCTATTATCTTTTCATCCATTGCAGCCAATTGCCATCCAAGAAACCCTTGAGAAGTCAGGTGTAGCTAAGCATATTGCTGCATTAGTGTCGCAACTAACAAATGACCTTAATGCTGCATTGGACTTAACAAAAGATGATTGGTTTGCGCAGGCCCGATTGAAAGTGATAAAATTGTATGAGGTCCTTATCACTCGAAAAGGACAGGCACCATTATATATACACACGGAGTGGATGAACCACTTTCATGATAAAGATAAGCAAGATACAGGGTTAGACTTGCTATTATATTTATATAAAGATGTCTTATCTATACAAATAGGTAATGAAGAAAATATTATTTATCATGACATCGTTCAGCAAATAAAACAGCATGCCCTTCAAATGACCCAAAGAAGTGTAACAGAGAAGATTACTTCTATATTAGAAGCTAAAAAAAGGCTTCATGCCAATGTGAATCCACAATTACTTATGGAGCAATTGGTTTTAACATTGCAGGAGGGATAAGTTTGTATAATGTTGTAGGTGTTCGCTTTAAAAAGGCGGGCAAAATATATTATTTTGACCCTAATGGTCTTCATATAGATGACGATGATTTTGTCATTGTTGAGACAATTCGAGGAATTGAATATGGTAAAGTTGTTTTAAATAATAAAAAGGTAGAAGAAAATGATGTTGTTTTGCCATTAAAAAAGGTGATTCGTCTTGCTGATGAGAAGGATCGTTTAATGGTTCAGGAAAATCAAGAAGCAGCATCAGAAGCGTATCATGTGTGTCAGAAAAAAGTGTCAGAACACGGACTAGATATGAAGCTAGTTGATGTTGAATATACATTTGACCGCAATAAGGTCATCTTTTACTTTACTGCAGATGGTCGTGTTGACTTTAGAGAATTAGTAAAAGATTTAGCAGCTATTTTCAAAACTAGAATTGAGCTTCGACAAATTGGTGTACGTGACGAAGCAAAAATGCTTGGTGGCATAGGACCTTGCGGACGTATGCTGTGTTGTTCTACTTTTCTAGGTGATTTTGAACCAGTCTCTATTAAAATGGCAAAGGATCAAAATTTATCTTTAAATCCGACGAAAATATCTGGTCTATGTGGTCGTCTTATGTGCTGTTTAAAGTATGAAAACGATGAATATGAATCGGCAAAAGAACAGCTTCCAGACTTAGGAGAAATGATTGAAACACCTAATGGACAAGGCAAAGTCGTTGGTTTGAATATATTAGAGAAAATATTACAGGTAAACCTAGTGGAACAAGAACGCGTGGTTGAATACACTTGGGATGAATTGCAGAAAGAAGGCGTAGTTCCAATGCAATCCACAGATTAACGAGGTGGAACAAGTGGATAAGAAGGAGATATTTGAATCTGTCAGCAGTATGGAAGAGCAAATCGGATCTCTATATACTCAATTAGGTGAACTAAAGCAGCATCTGGCTGAACTTATTGAGGAAAATCATCATTTACAAATAGAAAATGAGAACTTGCGCCGACGCTTAGATTCAACAATAACAAATACAAAAAGTACGGTAAAAACAAAAAAAACAAAATCAAAAGAAAAACAGCAAAAGAAGCAGAATTCAGTTGATATAGGTGAAGGGTATGATAATTTAGCAAGACTGTATCAAGAGGCTTTCATATTTGTAATTTACATTATGGAAGCATTCGCAAAGATGGTGATTGTTTATTTTGCTTATCATTCTTAAATAAGAAATAATAAACTGACTCATATTGATTATGTGTCAGTCTTTTTTTTACTATTAGAAAGTATAGAAGTGAAGTCTATCATCATAAGTACTTGGAGTTAAGCCAACTTTATATAAAGCATAGAATAGAGCGCTTAAAAAGGAGCATTGAGAAAGATGGTTAAGTTAATAGGTGACGAAAGATTGGATTATTTATTAGCTGAAAATTTAAGAATTATCCAAAGTCCAACAGTTTTTTCCTTTTCATTAGATGCTGTATTACTTTCTAGATTTGCCTATATGCCTATTCAAAAAGGAAAGATCATTGATTTATGTACGGGTAATGGGATTGTCCCTCTTATTCTTAGTACAAGAACAAAAGGAAGTATTGTAGGTGTAGAGATTCAAGAAAGACTGTATGAAATGGCCATAAGAAGTGTTGAATATAACAAGTTAGAAAATCAAATAAAGCTTATTCATGGAGATTTAAAAGACATGCCAAATGAGTTTGGATATGGAAAGTTTGACGTTGTGACATGCAACCCTCCTTATTTTAAAACTCCTGCTAAAGATAAACAAAATCTTAATGAACATCTCGCCATTGCAAGACATGAAATTTTATGTACATTAGAAGATGTGATAAGAGTTTGTAGTCAACTTGTGAAACAAGGCGGAAAAGTTGCAATCGTTCATAGACCAGGGAGAATGGTTGATATAACAGAACTAATGAGAAAATATGGGATAGAGCCAAAAAGGATACAATTTGTTTATCCAAAACAAGGGAAAGAAGCAAATACACTCCTAATTGAAGGAATAAAAGGTGGACAAGCAGATTTGAAGTTAGTGCCTCCGATCTTTGTGTATGATGAGAATCATGAATATACGCCGGTTATAAAGAAAATATTATATGGATCCGAGAACGGTTAACACTAAGGAGAAGGATAAATGGGCCACCATTATTTTTATGTGTTAGAGTGCAGTGATGGAAGCTATTATGCTGGATATACAGTTGATTTAGAGAAACGAATTCAAAAACATAATGATGGAAAAGGTGCTAAGTATACGAGAGGAAGAACTCCTGTGAAACTTTTATATTCTGAGGAGTATGACTCTAAAGGTGATGCACTAAGGATGGAGATTCGTTTTAAAAAGTTAGCAAAGGAAAAAAAGAAACGATACATAGAGAGCAGGTAATAAATATGATAAAAACTCAAAAAAGCTTTCAACATGAAGAAAGTAAAATCGGAAACTTGTATTTAGTACCAACTCCGATTGGAAATCTTGAGGATATGACATTTCGCGCAATTAAGGTGTTAAAAGAAGTTGATTTAATTGCAGCTGAAGATACGAGACAATCAAAAAAGTTATGTAATCATTTTGAGATCTCTACACCTATCTTTAGCTATCATGAACATAATAAAGAAACTAGTGGACATCGTGTTATTGAGTATTTACAACAAAATAAAGATATAGCTTTAATTAGTGATGCGGGAATGCCAACTATTTCAGATCCTGGAAGTGAATTAGTGAAACAGGTCCTGGATATAGGAGGAAAGGTAATCCCATTACCGGGTGCAAATGCAGCATTAACAGCTCTTATTGGATCAGGAATTACACCCCAACCGTTTTTCTTTTTTGGGTTTTTAGATCGACAAAAAAAGGAAAAGCGAAATCAATTAGAGTCACTGCGTATCCGGAAAGAAACAATTATTTTATACGAGTCCCCACATCGCCTTAAAGAAACATTACAACTTATGCATGAAAGTCTAGGAAATCGTTCAATTTGTTTATCAAGAGAATTAACTAAGAAATTTGAAGAATTTATTCGTGGAAGCATAGAGGATGTATTGAAGTGGACTGAGGAAACAGAAATTCGCGGAGAATTTTGTATCATTATTGAAGGTTCTAATGAAGATATATTAGTTGAGGAAGACATTTGGTGGGATTCACTATCAATGAAAGAACATGTTGAACATTATATAAATGAGGGTTTATCATCAAAAGATGCAATTAAAAAGGTTGCAACTGAAAGAAAGATTCAAAAGAGAGATGTTTATCAAGCATTTCATGTAGAATAAGAAAAGGGATCATGGTTGATCCCTTTTTTTACTATCAGGATTAAAAACTAAGTGTAATAACCAAGTTACTTATCTGATTATATATATCGTAATCTAAAGATTAGAATTATTTATTAATTAATTGATTTTTAATTTCAGATAAAATTTGTTCAGCACCTTCACGGCTTAAAACTAATTTTCCATTTGCTAACGCTAAGTTATCATCAGAAACTTCACCAGTAATTTGGCAAGTCATATTAGGTTTGTATTTTTTTAAGATGATTTTATCATCATCAACATATATTTCTAATGCATCTTTTTCTGCAATTCCTAGTGTGCGGCGAAGCTCGATTGGAATAACAACACGCCCTAATTCGTCAACTTTACGTACAATTCCTGTAGATTTCATTTTAATGATCTCCTCTCAATCTATATATGCTCTATATTTTTGATAAACTTCGTCAATATTCGACAAAAAATGATTTGAATTAAGCATATCAGTGTTTCCAATAAACGTCAATCATTTTTACTCTATTTTGATGTAAAAATATAGGGGAATTCTTTTGGAAAACTGATATAACAAGGTTTACTTAGTTATTTACCCGAATAATATGTAAGTAAAACCTATAAATGGAAGATAATTGATATACATTTTATTACAAAATTTACATTTTCATTAGGTAAGTTTCGACAAAAGCCTAGGTGCTTTCGACAAAATTCAATAGGATCATGTCGAATGGCTGAAATAGAAAAACTTTAGGTATATATTCTTGATATTAAGGGCTAAGATGGTATCATAAAGAGTATGAAAAAGTTTGAGGTGGATAGGTTAGTAATGTCAATCTACCTGAGTACATAAAAAGCCTAATGAAATCACAGGACTTGATCAAATGAATATGATGTTGAATAAACCATACTAAATCGCTCTCGTCCTTAGGGGCGAGGGCGTTTTTGCTAGAACACTACATAATAGTTAGTTAGTTTTGAGGAGGTTACATAATGGAAAATAATCAAAAAACATTTTATATTACCACTCCTATTTATTATCCGAGTGGAAAACTTCACATTGGACATGCTTATACAACAGTAGCAGGAGATGCAATGGCTCGTTATAAGCGTATGCGAGGCTTTGATGTTATGTATTTAACAGGAACGGACGAGCATGGTCAAAAGATTCAACGTAAAGCAGAAGAAAGTAATATTACACCTCAAGAATATGTAGATGAGATTGTATCAGGAATTAAAGAACTTTGGAAGAAAATGGACATTTCTTACGACGATTTTATTCGTACTACTGAAGAACGTCATAAAGTGGTTGTTGAAAAAGTATTTTCTAAACTTGTTGAACAAGGTGATATCTATTTGGATGAGTATGAGGGCTGGTACTCAGTTCCGGATGAAACGTTTTATACAGAACTGCAGTTAGTGGACCCAATTAAGGAAAATGGAAAAATTGTTGGTGGTAAAAGTCCGGATAGTGGTCATCCAGTCGAATTAGTTAAAGAGGAATCTTACTTCTTTAGAATGAGCAAGTATGCCGACCGCTTGTTAGCTTATTATGAAGAAAACCCTGAATTCATTCAACCAGAATCAAGGAAGAATGAAATGATTAATAACTTCATTAAACCGGGTCTAGAAGATTTAGCTGTTTCTCGTACAACATTTGATTGGGGAGTAAAGGTACCTGGCGATCCAAAGCATGTTATATACGTTTGGATAGATGCACTTTCTAATTACATTACAGCTCTTGGTTATGGTACAGAGAATGATGAGAAGTATAAAAAATATTGGCCAGCTAACGTTCATATAGTAGGAAAAGAAATTGTACGTTTCCATACAATTTATTGGCCAATTATGTTAATGGCGTTAGATTTACCTCTTCCTAAAAAAGTATTTGCTCATGGTTGGTTGCTAATGAAAGACGGTAAAATGTCAAAATCAAAAGGTAATGTTGTTGATCCTGTTACCTTAATTGATAAGTATGGCTTGGATGCACTTCGTTATTACCTTTTAAGAGAAGTACCATTTGGATCTGATGGTGTCTTTACTCCGGAAGGATTTATAGATCGTGTTAATTATGATTTAGCGAATGATTTAGGAAACTTACTAAATCGAACGGTAGCAATGATTGATAAATACTTTGAGGGTAAAGTTCCAACATATAATGGTTATCAAACAGAGTATGATGAACCTCTAGTGAAAGCATCACAAGATATGCTTAAAAAGTATGAAGATTCAATGGAAAGAATGGAGTTCTCCATTGCCCTTTCTTCTTTATGGCAATTTGTTAGTCGAACAAATAAATATATTGATGAAACGCAACCATGGGTATTGGCCAAAAATGAAGAAGATCGTGAAAAATTAGCTTCTGTCATGGTTCACCTTGCAGAATCATTACGAGTCATTGCTGTGCTATTAAAGCCATTCTTAACTGAAACACCAGTGAAGATTTTTAGTCAGCTTGGTATAGAGGATCAGGATCTTCAAAATTGGGATAGCCTTACTTCATTTGGACAAATAAATGGAACAAAAGTGAATAAACAAGCACCGATTTTCCCTCGACTTGAAGTAGAAGAGGAAGTTGCCTATATTAAGGAACAAATGAAAGGTTCTGCACCAGTGGAAGAAAAGAAAGAAGAAATAGCAGCTCCTGAAACGATGGAAGAAATTACAATAGATGACTTTATGAAGGTTGATCTTCGTGTAGCAGAGGTCATTCATGCTGAACCTGTGAAAAAAGCCGATCGTTTATTAAAAATTCAATTAGATTTAGGTTATGAGAAAAGACAAGTAGTATCTGGAATTGCAAAACACTATAAGCCAGAAGATTTAATTGGTAAAAAGGTGATTTGTGTTGTGAATCTAAAGCCAGTAAAACTGCGTGGTGAGCTTTCTCAAGGTATGATTCTGGCAGGTTCACAAGGTGATATGCTCTCAGTAGCTACAGTTGATGCTGATCTTCCTAATGGTTCAAGGGTAAAATAAAAAGTCTACATTAAAAAGAGTTAATAATAAGTAATAGCTGAAATATCCTGTGGATAGCACAAAGGGAGGTTACAGTCCAAATCCTGTTTTCTCCCTAAGGTATTTCATTCTCGAATAAAAATGATAATTGTCTAAAAAGCAAAAAAAATGGGTGTTCCACGTGTAACAATTTGTAGAACACCTTTTTGTTTTGTCGAATAGAATGAGGAAGGGAGTTAGTCATAGTGCTTTTTGATACACATGCACATTTAAATGCTGTGCAATTTGAGGGAGATTTAGAAGAGGTTATCGAACGTGCTACAAGTGAGGGTGTTTCACATATTGTTGTTGTAGGTTTTGATCATGAAACGATTAAAAGAGCAATGGAGTTAATAGAACAGTATGATATGATCTATGCTGCAATAGGCTGGCATCCTGTAGATGCAATAGATATGACAGAAGAAGACCTAAGTTGGATTAGGGAATTGTCACAACATCCTAAAGTAGTTGCTATTGGAGAAATGGGATTAGACTATTATTGGGATAAATCACCAAAAGAAATACAAAAAGAAGTGTTCCGGAAGCAAATTCAGTTAGCAAAAGAAGTGAATCTGCCAATTATTATTCATAACCGTGATGCAACTGAGGATGTTGTGAAAATATTGCAGGAGGAGAATGCTAGTGAAGTTGGAGGGATAATGCACTGTTTTACAGGTAGTTTAGAGGTTGCAAAACAGTGTATGGAGATGAATTTCTATATTTCATTTGGTGGACCAGTAACATTTAAGAATGCAAAGAAACCAAAGGAAGTAGTGAAAGAAATTCCAATGGACCGATTATTAATCGAAACAGATTGCCCTTATTTAACTCCCCACCCATATAGAGGAAAACGTAATGAACCGAGTTATGTGAGATATGTGGCTGAACAGATTTCTGAGTTAAGAGGAGTAAGTTTTGAAGAAATTGCAGAGAAAACGTCCGACAATGCAATGAAAGTATTCGCATAACTCGATAACGAACGTTGTCGAGTTATGGAAGAGCTTGTCCACTTAAAGGATAAATCAATAAGTTCTACATGTCTATTTTTCCTCATAGTATATCTTTGTCGATAACTCTTGCTTCACTTTTTCCATAATTTTAAGCATAATTATGAATACGTTGGAAAAATGAGACAACGTCAGAAGGGTTGACAAGAAGAAAGATACTCTATATAATCCACGAGGAAGAAGGAGGCGGTTTTCATTTTCAGCAAAAATGTAAAAAAGCTGTTTTCCGAGAAAGTGTTAAAAAACAAATTTGTCCTATCCGCTACTAGTTTACTAGTATTGGGAACCGGTACTGCATTTGGTACATACGAGATGACGAAAGAAACAGTCTTACTTACCGTAAACGGTAAAGAGGAGAGAGTTCGTACTCATGCAGAAACTGTAAATGATTTGCTAGAAGAAAGAGATATAGATACAAGGAAAGAAGATGACATATTACCTTCAGTCGATCAAAAGATTAAAGATAATATGGAAATCACCTATAAAGCAGCAAAGCCAATTAAAGTTGCAATGGGTGATGAACGAAGGACAATTTGGACAACAGCGGATACAGTAAAAGAACTGATACAGCAAGAAAACCTGGATGTCACAGAGCATGATCAAATTAAACCAGCTTTAGATACAGTAATAGAAAGCGATTTGTCATTAACAATTGATAAAGCATTTCAGATTACACTAAATGTTGGCGGAGAAAAACAACAAGTATGGACGACTTCGACTACTGTCGCTGACTTTTTAAAAAATCAAAACGTTACATTAAATGAATTAGATAAAGTTGAACCGGCTCTGACAGAAGAAGTAGCTGAAAAGAGAGATATTACGGTTACACGGGTAGAAAAAGTCACCGATGTAGTGGAAGAACCAATAGCCTTTGATGTTGTAACTAAAAAAGATAACAACATAGAAAAAGGAAGTCAAAAAGTGCTTGAGTCCGGTAAAGAAGGAAAGCAAGAGAAACACTTTGAAGTTATTTTGGAAAATGGAAAAGAAATATCTAGGAAACTACTTAAAACAGAAAAAATCCAAGAAAGTGAAGATCGTGTGGTTGCTTTAGGTACAAAGGTAGTGCAACAAACAAGCACCGTATCTCGTGGAAATGATTCTGTTGCAAGGGAATTTTATGTAACTTCAACAGCATATACAGCAAGCTGTAATGGTTGTTCAGGTACAACAGCTACAGGTATTAACTTACGTGCCAATCCTAACGCTAAGGTTATTGCAGTTGATCCTAATGTGATTCCGTTGGGAACTAAGGTTTACGTCGAAGGCTATGGATATGCAGTTGCTGGAGATACAGGTTCCGCTATTAAAGGGAATAAAATTGATGTATTCTTCCCTTCAAAATCAGCTGCCTATCGATGGGGTTCGAAGAGAGTAAAAATTAAAATTTTAGAATAGATCATAACAGAGGATGTTTAGTCCTCTGTTTTTTATTTATTTTCCATTACTAAACGGTAAACCTTTTGTTCAAACTCAGAGCATTGTATACTGTTTATATTCTCTTTAGGTAAGAATAGATAATAAGAATGAAGTTCTTCACTACATAAGACGTAATAAAAGTGAAAAAAGTTTCAAGTTTTTTGGAGGAAATAATGAAAATAAAAGAAATTATTGTTGTTGAAGGAAAAGATGATACAACAGCTATTAAACGGGCAGTTGATGCCGATACAATAGAAACGAATGGCTCATCGATTGGAGATGCTGTTATTGAGCAAATAAAGCTCGCACAACAAACGAGAGGCGTTATTTTATTTACAGATCCAGATTTTCCGGGAGAAAAGATTAGAAAAACGATAGCGGAGCTTGTACCAGGGTGTAAACATGCGTTTTTACCTAAAAGTCAAGCAAGACCAAAGCGAGGAAAGGGCATTGGAGTAGAACATGCTTCCATCGATGCCATTCAACAGGCACTTGAATCTGTGAAGGAAGAGATGACAGAGTTTGTGAGTGAAATTGAGTTTGAGGATTTATTAGATGCAGGCTTAATAGGTGGGAATCAAGCAAAAGATCGACGAGAAAGACTAGGGATACTATTAAAAATTGGATATACAAATGGAAAGCAACTTCATAAAAGGCTGCAGATGTTTCAAATCAGTAAAGTGGAATTCATTCATGCAGTAAAGAAGATTCTACAGGAGGAAACTAAATAATGATAAAAGATATCGCAACTCCAGTAAGAACAAAAGCCATCTTAGAAAAGTACGGATTTTCTTTTAAAAAAAGCTTAGGTCAAAATTTCTTAATTGAACCAAATGTACTTTCAAGAATTGTAGATCATGCTAATGTTACAGACAAAACAGGGGTTATAGAGATAGGTCCGGGAATTGGTGCATTAACTGAGCAGCTTGCACGAAGAGCTAAGAAGGTTGTAGCCTTTGAGATAGACAAGCGCCTTCTTCCAATCTTAAATGAAACATTAAGCCCTTATGAAAATATAACAGTTATTCATCAGGATGTATTGGAAGCTGATTTGAAAAAAGCAATTGAAGAAAATTTCAGCGATTGTGAAGGGATTATGGTTGTGGCAAATCTCCCTTACTATGTAACAACTCCAATCATTATGAAATTGCTAGAAGATAAGCTTCCTCTTAAGGGAATTGTCGTTATGCTTCAAAAGGAAGTAGCAGACAGAATATCAGCTTCTCCATCAACAAAAGAATATGGATCGCTTTCGATTGCTGTTCAATACTATACAGAGGCTAAAACCGTTATGACAGTGCCTAAGACAGTGTTTGTTCCGCAACCTAATGTAGATTCAGCTATTATCCGATTGTTAGTAAGGGACAAGCCTACTGTAGAAGTGGAGGATGAGGATTTCTTTTTCCAAATTGTAAGAGCGAGTTTTGCACAACGGAGAAAAACTCTCTTAAATAATCTTGTTCATTTTATTCCAAATGGCAAGGAATTAAAAGCAAAGATCGAAGAAACATTGGAGCATGTTGAGGTTGACGGAAAAAGAAGAGGAGAGTCTCTTTCTATTGAAGAATTCGCCAAATTAAGTGATGCATTAGCAAAGGTTGTAAAATAAATGAAAAGCAGGAGATCCAGAACATAAATCTTGATCTTCTGCTTTTTACTTTGCTTATATCCCCATGATATAAATCACCAAAAGCAAAAAACTACATAGGCTAGAAAAGGATACATTTTATACATGTAAAAGATTACTTAAGGTGTATAAGAGATCTTGATGCCTGATTAACGAGTAAGTAAAAGTGTTCAGGTGAATCATTCATTGGAGTGATATAACATGCAAGTGAAAATTGGAGATGTTGTAGTAAGAAAATCTTATAACTTTGATTTGTTATTTAGAGTGATTGATGTCATTTCATCTGCTTCTGGAGAGCAGATTGCAATTTTACATGGTGATGAAGTGAGATTAATAGCTGATGCTGACTGTAGTGATTTAGTTCTTGTAGATGAGACAGAGAGAAATTCCCGAAAGCAGAGAGAAAAAGAACGAATTGATCAATCTTATCATTTATTTAGGCAGGATTATCAGCTTCTGAGGGAAAAGCAGGAATACTATGCAACATCCAGCTATAGCCATAATGAAGAGTTTTTCCATATGCCGGGAAGAGTCTTGCATGTTGATGGAGATCCACTTTACTTACAAAAGTGCTTGGCTTTATACGAGAAGATTGGTGTACCGGTTAATGGTGTTCACCTTAATGAAAAAGAGATGCCGGAAAAGATCACAGATCTCCTATCAAAATACCGACCTGATATATTGGTTGTAACCGGACATGATGCATACTCAAAACATAAGGGAAACATTGACGATATTAATGCCTATAGACATTCTAAGCATTTTGTTCAAACTGTCCGTAATGCAAGAAATAAGGTACCACACCTTGATCAGCTTGTAATCTTTGCCGGGGCATGTCAGTCTCACTTTGAATCTTTGATACGTGCAGGAGCTAATTTTGCAAGCTCTCCTTCAAGAGTAAACATTCATGCACTAGATCCTGTTTATATTGTAGCTAAAATAAGCTTTACACCTTTTGTTGAAAGAATAAATGTATGGGAAGTTCTTCGTAACACATTAACAAGGGAAAAAGGTCTTGGTGGTGTGGAAACAAGAGGAGTTTTACGAACAGGAATGCCGTATAGAAAGCCAACAACACAATAAACTTGCGCCGCTTACGTATCATATGTAAGTGGCTTTTTCTATTTCTGTAAAAAATCCTGTTGTTCGTGTGGCTTCAATGCGGTATTAAGAAGATTGAAATGATGAATCTTTAAGAAGTTTTTTGATAAAATTCTATAAGATTTTTAATGAAGGTCATTATTTGATATTCAGTATTTTTTAAGATTTTCATATAAAAATAACCCGTACACAGAGAGAAATGAGATAAAATATGAACGTTTGAAAAGAAAATTATAAAAAACATTCATTTTCATACATAAAAGAGGGAATGTTTGTTCAAACTAACCATAACAAAGTGAGAATTTTGTTGAAAACATTTTATTGACAGTAGTGAAAAATTACTGTTATAATTTTAATTTTATTTGACTTACATAGGCGGAAGGTTGTATAATCATATTAGTGAGGTGGATGCAATGGGAAAAACTCTAACGGATATTAAAAAGTCCTTGGATGGTAATCTTGGCAGACGACTAACTCTTAAAGCTAATGGTGGTCGTAGAAAAACGATAGAACGCTGTGGTGTGCTAGCAGAAACCTATCCATCTGTCTTTGTTATTGAGCTTGATCAAGATGAAAATTCATTTGAACGAGTATCTTACAGCTATGCCGATGTATTAACCGAAACAGTGCAATTAACATTTTTTGAAGATACAACAGGTTCGTTTGCAGTTAGTGGACAGTAGACATCAATGTTTACTGTTTTTTCTTTTGTCTAAAAATGATCTTATTAACGTCTTCATTACATATATCTTTTGTTTTATGCAAATAATAAATAATGCCGCAGTACTATCTCTTTCTTTTACATTCCAAGCTTATCCTTTGAAAGGTGTGGTCGACATGGGCAGACGTCGTCGTGGAATGATGTCGGAAGACTTTAAATATGAGTTAGCAAAAGACTTAGGTTTTTACGATACAGTAAAAGAAGAAGGCTGGGGAGCTATTCGTTCACGTGATGCTGGTAATATGGTAAAACGTGCAATTGAATTAGCACAACAACAGCTTGCCCAACAAAATAATGTAAATCAGTAATGATAGCGGCGGGGCTGGCTAAAATTATTCACTTAATCAATTTGATAAGTGAGGTTTTGGTCAGCCCTTTCTTTCTATGTAAAATTCACTATAAATTCAAGCTTTTTTGAATTAGTGACATAATCGTGGTCAATGATAGTGAAAACTGTTTCAATTCAACTGGAATTGTCGAAAAAGGCAATACAATACCTGCTTTTGTGGTACAATGTTGATACAATTTTTAGATCGTTTAAGTAGGTGATGACAATGCGTGTATTAGAAAAAGCACCAGCAAAAATAAATTTGTCACTTGATGTACTAAAGAAACGTGACGATGGCTTCCATGAAGTTAAAATGATTATGACAACAATAGATTTAGCTGATCGGGTTGAACTGATTGATCTACCTTACAATGAAATTCGAATTGTATCACATAATCGTTTTGTGCCAGACGATCAAAGGAACTTAGCCTATCAAGCTGCACGACTTTTGAAGGAGCGTTATCAAGTTAATAGAGGAGTTTCTATATCTATAACAAAAACAATTCCTGTTGCAGCAGGGTTAGCTGGTGGAAGCAGTGATGCTGCAGCAACTTTACGTGGCTTAAATAAGCTTTGGAATCTTGGGCTGACTCTTGATGAATTGGCTACACTTGGTGCGGAAATTGGTTCTGATGTTTCATTCTGTGTATACGGAGGAACTGCGTTAGCAACAGGTAGAGGAGAGATTATTCATCATATAGATCCACCTCCACATTGCTGGGTCGTGTTGGCGAAACCAACGATAGGGGTTTCAACAGCTGATGTTTATAAGAATTTAAATCTTCAACAACTAAAGCATCCTAATGTTGAGGGAATGATTGAGGCGTTACATAAGAATGACTATGATCAAATTTGTACACTTATGGGAAATGTATTAGAAAGTGTTACTTTACGAATGCATCCAGAGGTGGCTAACATAAAAGATCAAATGAAAAGGTTTGGCGCAGATGCCGTATTAATGAGTGGAAGTGGACCAACAGTCTTTGGCTTGGTTCAATATGAATCACGTTTGCCACGAGTTTACAATGGATTAAGGGGTTTTTGTGATCAGGTTTTTGCTGTAAGAATGCTTGGTGAACGAAACATCCTTGATTAAATACGGATATTAAGTTATATTTACAATAATAATATTCGGATTTTGGAGGTTGCCAGTTCATGAAATTTCGTCGTAGTGGTCGACTTGTTGATATGACAAACTACTTGCTTCATCATCCACATTCTTTAGTGCCGTTAACCCATTTTTCTGAAAAGTATCAATCTGCTAAATCCTCTATAAGTGAAGACTTAACCATTATTAAAGAAACTTTTGAGCAGCAGGGAATAGGAACGTTGTTAACAGTTCCTGGTGCAGCAGGTGGAGTCAAATTCATACCAAAGGTTGCGATAAGTGAAGCAAAGCAATTTATTGAAGAACTTTGTGAATTTATTGCAAAACCTGAGAGGCTGCTTCCGGGTGGATACTTATACTTAACTGATTTATTAGGCACTCCTTCAATTGTTAATAAAATAGGCCGGCTTTTTGCAACTGTTTTTAGTAACAGGAAGATCGATGTTGTTATGACTGTTGCAACAAAAGGGATTCCGTTGGCTTATGCAGTAGCAGCACAACTGGATGTACCGGTGGTTATTGTAAGAAAAGACAGTAAGGTAACAGAAGGATCAACTGTAAGTATTAATTATGTTTCAGGCTCATCTAAGCGTATTCAAACTATGCTGCTAGCTAAACGAAGCTTAAAAGAGGGATCTAATGTATTAATTATAGATGACTTCATGAAAGCTGGAGGCACCATAAATGGGATGGTAAGCCTTCTTGAGGAATTTAAGGCAAAGGTAGCAGGGATCGGTGTTTTAGTCGAGACTGAGGGCGTTGAAGAGCGGTTGGTGGATCAATATGTTTCACTGGTAAAATTAGCTGATGTCGACGTTCGTGAACGAAATATCCAAGTAAAAGATGGAAGTTACTTCCAAATTGTTAATGAAGAAAAGATTGGAGAGGATTTCAATGAGAACAGTTAGTACAAGCAAAGCACCAGCAGCAATTGGACCATATTCACAAGGAATTATTGTTAATAACGTATTCTACAGCTCAGGTCAAATACCGTTAACAGCTGAAGGAGAAATGGTGACAGGCGATGTTGTTGAACAAACGCATCAAGTGTTTCAAAATCTAAAGGCTGTACTTGAAGAAGCAGGAGCTTCTTTAGAAACTGTTATTAAAGCAACAGTCTTTCTTCAGGATATGAATTCATTTGTCCCGTTTAATGAAGTTTACGGTCAATACTTCTCAGAACATAAACCAGCCCGTTCATGTGTCGAAGTAGCAAGATTACCTAAAGATGCATTAGTTGAAATAGAAGTTATTGCGTTAAGTAAATAATGTCTTTTGCCAATCACATACTGTGGTTGGTTTTTTTGTTTTAACGATAGTTAATAGGTTCTATCAACAAAGATGATGGGAGCGGAAATAACAGGTCAACTACTAAAATGTCGACTAAAATTTCTTTATAAAATTGGTATTTTAACTTCTGTTAAGGAATAAATTGTTGTTTTTCACTATTTTTTGTCAATAAATTTGCCCAAAAATAAAAAAAATTTCAAAATAAGGGAGGAATAATAAAAAAAACGTTGAATTAAGTAACTAAAGTTTTTCATATGGGGGAAAAGGTGGTGAACAGAATGGAAGTTACAGACGTAAGATTACGCCGCGTAAATACCGAAGGACGTATGAGAGCAATTGCTTCTATTACGTTAGATCATGAGTTTGTTGTACATGATATTCGCGTAATTGATGGCAATAATGGTCTCTTTGTTGCGATGCCAAGTAAGCGCACTCCTGACGGTGAATTCAGAGATATTGCACACCCTATTAATTCTAGTACACGCGGAAAAATTCAAGATGCTGTATTAGCAGAATATCATCGTTTAGGTGAGCTAGAAGTAGAATTTGAAGAAGCAGGTGCTTCATAAAATAAAGATAAGGACTTTGCCTACTTGGGCAAAGTTCTTTTTATTTTGTCATTATAATAAGTAACAACCAACCTCTCCATTCTCCCACTAACCATTTATTTTTCTGACTTTTTAAAAATAATGAACTTTCCTGTCACAAACGTGCGAAAAGGAAAACTTATGCTAAAATTAGAAATATCGTGTACTTTTTTTTGTTGTCTTGAAATAGGACTTATTTTAAGATATATTTTTTATGGATAAAAAGGTGTATTATTATAAACATTCTATAGATTACTTCTAATTGGGGGCCTAAATAATGGATAATCGGTATGCAGTAATTCTAGCTGCAGGTCAAGGCACAAGAATGAAATCTTCTTTATATAAAGTATTACATCCTGTTTGTGGAAAGCCTATGGTTCAGCATGTTTTAGATCAAGTGTCACAACTAACTTTATCTAAAACTGTAACGGTTGTTGGTCACGGAGCAGAAAAGGTACAATCTCAGTTAGGTGACAAAACGGAATATGCTTTACAAAGTGAACAATTAGGAACGGCTCACGCTGTTATGCAAGCTGCTCCATTTTTGGAAAATGAAGAAGGAACAACCATTGTTATTTGTGGTGATACGCCCTTAATAACATCAGAAACAATGTCTGCTCTTCTGTCACATCATCAAGAGTCAGAGGCAAAGGCAACAATTTTGACAGCCAAAGCGGAAGACCCAACTGGATATGGGCGAATAGTTCGCAACAATAAGGGAACGGTAGAAAAGATAGTTGAGCATAAAGATGCGAGTGAAGTAGAACGAGAAATAACAGAAATTAATACCGGTACATATTGCTTTGATAATAAGGAATTATTTGAGGCCTTAAGTCATGTATCAAACGATAATGTTCAAGGAGAATACTATCTTCCAGATGTAATCGAGATTCTACAAAAAGAAGGAAAAATTGTTTCTGCTTATCAAACTTCTTCCTTTGATGAAACATTAGGTGTTAATGACCGAATTGCATTATCACAAGCAGAAAAACTAATGAAGCAACGCATTAATAAAGAACATATGAAAAACGGGGTAACATTGATAGATCCTGATTCAACCTATATTTCTGCTGAGACATCTATTGGTAAAGATACCGTGATTTATCCAGGGACAATGATTATTGGGAAAACAGTTATTGGCGAAGATTGTAACATCGGGCCAAATACAGAAATAAAAGACTGCCACATTAACAATGCAACAGCAATTAAGCATTCGGTTGCTCATGATAGTGAAATAGGTGCTTCCGTTTCAATTGGTCCTTTCGCTCATATACGTCCACTTTCGACAATATCTGATGAAGTGAAAATTGGTAATTTTGTTGAAGTGAAAAAGTCTAAAATGGGCAAAGGCAGCAAAGCATCACATTTAAGCTATATTGGTGATGCTGAGGTAGGTGCAGACGTAAATCTTGGATGTGGTTCAATAACTGTTAACTACGATGGTAAAAATAAATATCTAACGAAAATAGAAGACGGTGCATTCATTGGCTGTAACTCAAACCTAATTGCCCCTGTTACGATTGGAAAAGGTGCATATGTAGCGGCAGGTTCCACAGTAACAAATGATGTACCGGAAAAAGCATTGTCAGTTGCACGGTCAAGACAAGTAAATAAAGAGAATTATGTCGACCGATTAAATAATAAAAATTCCTAATGGAGGTTTTCACTTTACCATGTCAAATCGCTATGGAGATTCTAATTTAAAAATATTTGCACTCAATTCCAACCCGGCCCTCGCAAAAGAAATAGCGGATATTGTTGGTGTTGATTTAGGTAAAAGCTCTGTTACTCGTTTTAGTGATGGAGAAATTCAAATAAATATTGAAGAAAGTATTCGTGGTTGTGACGTTTATGTTATTCAATCAACAAGTGATCCTGTAAATGAGCACTTAATGGAATTGTTAATTATGATCGATGCCTTAAAGCGTGCATCAGCCAAAACAATTAACATTGTTATCCCTTACTATGGTTATGCGAGACAAGATCGTAAGGCAAGAGCAAGGGAGCCAATTACAGCTAAGCTTGTAGCGAATCTTTTAGAGACTGCCGGTTCTACTCGTGTTATTACACTGGATCTTCATGCACCACAGATTCAAGGATTCTTTGATATTCCGATTGATCATCTAATGGGGGTACCAATTTTAGGTGAGTATTTCTTAGGAAAGAATTTAGAGGATATTGTCATTGTTTCTCCTGATCATGGCGGTGTGACAAGAACTCGTAAATTAGCTGATAAACTAAAAGCTCCAATTGCGATTATTGACAAAAGACGTCCAAGACCAAATGTGGCAGAAGTTATGAACATTGTAGGTAATATTGAAGGTAAAACAGCAATTTTAATTGACGATATTATCGATACAGCTGGTACTATTACATTAGCTGCTAATGCACTAGAAGAAAACGGTGCAAAAGAAGTTTATGCTTGCTGTACTCACCCTGTTTTATCTGGACCTGCCATTGAGCGTATTGCAAACTCAAAAATAAAAGAATTAGTTGTAACAAACTCAATTCTACTGCCTGAAGAAAAAAGAATTGATAAACTGGTTGAACTTTCAGTAGCACCTTTAATTGGAGAAGCCATTATTCGTGTTCATGAAAAGCAATCAGTAAGTTTACTTTTTGATTAATTGAACTAAAACCTATTCAAGTCATTATGATTTGGGTAGGTTTTTTTATTGCTGTAAATTATAGAATCATGAACTATAGGTACTGCTTTGACATCCAGCTCCAGTGCTTTTGTATTTATCGACAAGTTTTTGCAAAAAATGTTTATACCTTTCACATTATGGGCAAACAATATATAAGAACGAATTTCGTTAGGAAGGTGTAAACTATGACAACACTACAAGCAGTTAAAAGAACTGAATTTACTAACTCTGCAAAAAGAAAGGTACGTGAATCAGGGCAAATACCAGCAATCATTTATGGTAAAAAAGTTGAAAGCAAGCCAGTAGCTTTAGATAGCATTGAACTTATTAAAACATTACGAGAAGAAGGAAAAAATACAGTTATTCATTTAGATGTAGATGGCTCATCACATGCTGTTATGCTATATGATATGCAAACAGATCCTTTAAAGAATGAGATTGTTCATGCTGATTTTCATATAGTGGACATGCAGGCAGACGTAGAGGTAGAAGTACCTCTTCATTTAACTGGTGAAGCTCAAGGAGTAAAGGACGGCGGCGTTCTTCAACAATCCTTACATGAAGTAACAATTAGCGCAAAACCAGGACAAATTCCACAAACAATTGATGTTGATATTGCTAATTTAGCTGTAAATGATGCCCTTTATATAAAGGACTTAACATCAAGCGGTCAATATCAATTTGTTCAGGATGAGGAACAGGTTGTTGCATCAATCTTACCTCCTCAGCAGGAAGAGGAAATTGATAGTGGTGAAGAACAAGAACCTGGAACTCCTACAAATGAAGAAGGCCGAGAGCATAACGAGGAATAAGAACGAGTTAGCTTAGGTGCAAATAAAGTCTAAAAGTGTCAGTTTTTCATCCTTTATATCGACTTAAAGGAAAATGGAAAGCTGGCACTTTACTTTTGTTCAGAGAATGAATATGCTAAATAAGATGAATAGTTAAAATGTGAGTGAAAACTTATGAACACTAGAAATTGAAATAGATGATTTGATGTGGGTTAGGAGGGTATATATGAAACTCATCGTCGGACTAGGTAATCCGGGTAGGCAGTATGAAAATACAAGACATAATGTAGGATTTAAAGTAATTGACCAACTTTCTGAGGATTTATCGATCCCTCTTGATCGCCAAAAGTATAATGGTATTTATGGAATAGGACATATTTCAGGAGAGAAAGTCATATTATTAAAACCACTCACCTACATGAATTTATCTGGAGAATGTATACGGCCCTTAATGGATTTTTACGATATGGATGTTGAAGATTTAGTTGTGATATATGACGATCTAGATTTACCTGTTGGTAAAATTCGACTGCGAGCCAAAGGAAGTGCTGGTGGTCATAATGGAATAAAATCAATGATCCAACACTTGGGAACCCAAGAATTCAACAGAGTTCGAGTTGGTATTGACCGACCAACAAATGGAATGAAGATTTCAGATTATGTACTTGGTCAATTTACGGAGGCTGATTTGCAAGGCATTAATGAGGCAATCAGTTATTCTGCAAAAGCATGTGAAAGCTGGATTCAACAATCATTTGTTCAAGTGATGAATGAGTATAATTAGTTGAACGATAACGTGATGGGTGTTTTTAGCCTTTATCATGTATAACCTCCTGAACGAAGGTCCATACTATCAATAAAAACATACCTTTCAGGAGGCTAAACATGGCTTTGCATTATTATTGTAGACACTGTGGTGTGAAGGTTGGAAGCCTTGATAATCAATCACTTTCTAGTCAGCAGCTAGGATTTGATTCTTTAACAAATGACGAACGTCAAGAAATGATTACCTACGAACAAAATGGAGATATGCATGTTAAAACAATTTGCGAGGACTGCCAGGATGCACTACATAGAAACCCTGATCTTCACCAGGTGGATAATTTGATTCAGTAAGGGCTTTGGGTGATACCCAAGGCATTTTTCTGTTTTGATGTGGTGAGTCCTCATTTCAACATGTCATGGTAAAGTACTTTACCATCTATGATTAAAATCAAACATACTACAGTTAAACTTAATTGATCAATTGAGAGGGGGCTCTAGCTTGAATAGTTTGCAGCAATATTTTTATCATAATGATGATTTTAAAACCGTTGTATCTGGTATTGAAGAGGGATTAAAAGAACAGCTTGTTGCGGGCCTATCCGGTTCGGCAAGAACTGTTTTTACAGCATCACTGTATCATGAACTAAATAAGTCAATCCTGATTGTGACACATAACCTTTTCCAAGCTCAAAAAGTCTATGAGGATTTGTTAAACCTAATTAAAGAGGATGTGTACCTATATCCTGTTAATGATTTAATAGCATCAGAGGTAGCTATTGCAAGCCCTGAATTAAAATCACAAAGAATAGAAGTTCTTAACCGACTGTCAGAGGGTAAACAATCTATTGTAGTTGTACCAGTAGCTGGTGTTAGGCGATTGCTTCCTCCAAAACAGTTATGGAAGCAAAAGCAATTCAATTTATCATTGGGACAAGATATTGACCTTGACCACTATATTCAAGATTTTATTTCGTTAGGATATGAAAGAGTAGACATGGTCAGCTCTCCTGGAGAATTTAGTGTTCGTGGTGGAATTATTGATATTTATCCTTTAACTGAAGAAAATGCAGTTCGAATTGAACTATTTGATACTGAAATTGACTCTATTCGTTCTTTCAATATAGATGATCAAAGATCAGTAGAAATGTTAAAAACGATAACAATTGGGCCTGCTGTTGAAATACTAATAGATGCAGAAGCAAGAAATCGAAGCATAGAAGGTATTGAAGCCGGCTTAGCAAAGAATTTAAAAAAGCTAAAAAATGAGCAACAGAAGGAAATGCTTCTTGAGCATATTCAATATGACTTGGAGCGGTTACGAAATAACCAATTTAGTCATGATCTATTTAAGTATTCTTCTCTCCTATATGAGCAGCCTACTAGTTTACTAGATTATTTTCCTACTGATTCAATCGTCATTTTGGATGAGATCAGTAGAATTCACGAAACATATGATCAATTAGAACGGGAAGAGGCAGAGTGGTTTACCGGTTTACTTGAAGAAGGGAAAATTCTACAGGAAATAAAGGTTTCACATTCGTATATGGATGTTATGACAAAAAGTAAACAACCTTCTATCTATCTTTCTCTTTTCTTAAGACATGTACCACATACAAGTCCACAAAATATATTAAATATATCTTGTAAACAAATGCAAAATTTTCATGGTCAGATGCATGTTTTAAAGAATGAACTTGAACGTTGGCAAAAATCTCAATATTCTGTTGTGTTTTTAGGCGTAAATGAGGAAAGAACAAAGAAGCTTGAGGATGTATTAGAGGACTATGAAATACAGGCAAAGATATTGGGGCAAAACGATCCCTTAATTGCTGGTCAAATTTCAGTTGTTCAAGGAGATTTACAAACAGGATTTGAACTACCAATGCAAAAGCTCGCTGTCATTACGGAGGAAGAGCTTTTTAAGAAACGTGTAAAAAAACAGGTTAGAAGGCAAAAGCTTTCGAATGCAGAGCGAATAAAGAGCTATTCAGAACTAGAAGTTGGCGATTATGTTGTCCATGTTAATCATGGGATTGGTAAATATCTTGGTATTGAAACACTTGAAATAAACGGGATTCACAAAGATTATTTAAATATAAGATATCAGGGCAGTGACCAGCTCTATGTACCGGTTGAACAGATTGATCAAGTGCAAAAATATGTTGGCTCTGAAGGCAAGGAGCCTAAGATCTACAAGCTTGGAGGAAATGACTGGCGCAGGGTTAAGAAGAAGGTTGAGTCCTCTGTTCAAGACATTGCAGATGATTTAATCAAATTGTACGCCGAACGCGAAGCAAGTGAAGGGTATAGCTTCTCTCCAGATGGTGAAATGCAGAAAGAATTTGAATTAGCCTTTCCATATCAAGAAACAGAAGATCAGATACGTTCCATTCAAGAAATTAAGAAGGATATGGAACGTCTTCGTCCAATGGACCGCCTTTTATGTGGAGATGTTGGATATGGAAAAACAGAGGTTGCGATACGTGCAGCTTTTAAAGCTATTGCAGATGGTAAACAAGTTGCATTGCTAGTTCCAACGACTATTTTAGCTCAACAACACTATGAAACCGTTAGAGAACGTTTTCAAGACTATCCTATTAGTGTTGGTCTCTTAAGTCGCTTTAGATCTAGAAAAGAGATTACAGAAACAACAAAAGGATTGGGCAATGGAACTGTTGATATGGTCATTGGGACACATCGCCTTCTGTCAAAAGATATAAAATATAAGGACCTAGGATTGCTAATCATTGATGAAGAACAACGTTTTGGTGTGACACATAAGGAAAAGATCAAACAATTAAAGGCGAATGTGGATGTGCTTACGTTAACAGCAACTCCAATTCCAAGAACCTTACATATGTCCATGCTAGGAGTAAGGGATTTATCTGTTATTGAAACGCCACCAGAAAATCGTTTTCCGGTTCAAACTTATGTTGTTGAATATAATGGTGCACTTGTTCGAGAGTCAATTGAAAGAGAAATGTCTCGTGGGGGTCAAGTTTTCTTTCTATATAACCGGGTAGAGGATATTGAAAGAAAAGCAGAGGAAATTTCTATGCTAGTACCGGATGCAAGGGTCACATATGCACACGGGAAAATGACTGAAAATGAGTTAGAATCTGTCATGTTAAGCTTCCTTGAGGGAGAATATGATGTGTTAGTAAGCACAACTATTATTGAAACAGGTGTAGATATTCCTAACGTTAACACGCTTATTGTTAATGATGCAGATAAGATGGGACTATCACAGCTTTATCAGCTGAGAGGACGAGTAGGTCGATCTAACCGAGTAGCTTATGCGTATTTTACGTATCGAAAAGATAAGGTGCTTACAGAAGTTGCTGAAAAAAGGTTACAAGCTATTAAAGAATTTACCGAATTAGGTTCCGGCTTTAAGATTGCAATGAGGGATCTTTCTATCAGGGGAGCAGGGAATCTTTTAGGGGCTCAACAGCATGGCTTCATTGATTCTGTTGGTTTTGATTTGTATTCACAAATGCTCAAAGAAGCTATTGAAGAAAGACAAACAGATAAACCAAAACAAAAAGCAATAGATGTTGAAATTGATCTTCAAGTGGATGCATATTTACCTGAATCATATATTACAGATGGTCGTCAAAAAATCGATATGTATAAACGCTTTAGATCAATTACTGAATTACAAGAGCTAGAAGAGTTGCAAGAAGAAATGATTGATCGATTTGGAGAATATCCAGTTGAGGTTGATTATCTTTTCCAAATTGCAAAATTGAAGGTTTTTGCTATTCAAGAACGAGTTGAGTTAATAAAGCAAGATAAAGAAGTCATCACAATTCTCATAGAAGAAGAAGCCAGCAATTTAATTGATGGTCAAAAGCTATTTGACTTAAGTAATAAATATCAACGAATTGTTGGTTTAGGAATGGAAGGCAGTAAATTAAAGCTAACAGTTAATACAAAAGGATTAGCTGTTGAGAAATGGCTTGGCATTACGACCGAGCTTTTAAATGGATTATCTCAAGTGAAAAAAGAAGAAATTCTCCAATAAAATAGGTTTAATAAATGCTTCTAAAGGATATTATTAGTAGTTGCTTATCACTTTTATCTTAAAAAATCCGGTAAAGGATGTATATTACTCGAATGGTGAAGGATACTATTTTTAACAAACGATGATTGTTACATAGAAAAAACTCCTGTTTAAAAAGGTTTTAATTATTATTTATTTTGTATGCAGGATCAACAATCGTCAATTTCCTATCATCCGATGAAAGTGAGGCAACGTAAGATGAAAGCAACTGGTATTGTTCGTCGCATTGATGATTTAGGTCGCGTAGTAATTCCAAAGGAAATTCGTAGAACATTACGAATTCGTGAAGGAGATCCATTAGAAATATTTGTGGATCGTGATGGTGAGGTAATTTTAAAGAAATATTCACCAATCAGTGAACTTAGCGACTTTTCTAAGGAATATGCAGATGCTATTTATGATAGTTTAGGTCATCCAGTTTTAATCTGTGATAGAGACACATTCATTGCTGTATCCGGTGGTTCAAAAAAGGAATACCTTAATAAGAACATCGGTGAAGTTATCGAGCAGGTTATGGAGGAAAGAAACTCTGTTTTAAAAGCAGATGCTGGAGAAATTCAGGTCGTAGAAGGATTAAATGAAGATATTAAATCATATACGATTGGACCCATTGTGGCCAATGGTGATCCAATTGGAGCAGTCATTATTCTTTCCAAAGAGCAATCAATTGGTGAAGTTGAGCATAAGGCTGTAGAAACAGCAGCAGGATTTTTAGCTCGCCAAATGGAACAATAAGCTAGAAAAGGGGTGGCATATTGCCACCCCTTTTGCTTTATTAAGAAGGCTATTCAAATATGCTATAATCGGATAGAGGATTTGGAGAGGAGACAGAATGAATAGTCAGAAAAACCATATAAACAAAGCCATGCAAGGTGCAATGATTTTGACTTTAGCAGGCTTGCTTACAAAAATCTTCAGTGCAGCTTACCGAGTCCCTTATCAAAATATCGTTGGGGATATTGGTTTTTATATTTATCAGCAAGTGTATCCCTTTTATGGAATGAGTGTTATTTTAGCAACTTCCGGTTTTCCGGTAATGATCTCAAAGGTAATGAGTGATTATGGATATGGTCATTCTATAAAGGTCCGCTCAAAAATAATGACAATAACTCTCTTGTACCTTATTGCCTTTGGCATGACTTTATCCATTTTCTTATACATATTATCAGCGCCTCTATCCATTTTTATGGGAGACATACATTTAGAACCATTGATTCAATTAGCTGCTGTTTCATTTTTAATTGTTCCTTTTGTTTCATTGTTACGAGGACAGTTTCAAGCTGATCAAAACATGAATCCAACAGCTACTTCTCAAGTGGTTGAACAAGGTATTAGAGTAACCTTTATCTTATTAAGCTCATACTTTTTAATTAGAGAAGGCTTTGATTTATATATTGTAGGTCAAGGTGCTATCCTTTCTTCCATTATTGGCAGCCTAGCTGGGTTGTTAATACTAATTTATATTTGGGTGAAAAAGGGTTACCGATTTAGTTGGAACCTTACTGCTCCTGTTTCAACCTGGAAAGTCGTAAAAACATTACTTACATATAGCTTAACAATTGGAATAAGTAGTTTATTGCTTATCCTCATTCAGTTAATAGATGCTTTAAATTTGTATTCTCTCTTAGTAAATGGAGGTATGGAGGAAGAAGCCGCGAAGACATTAAAAGGAGTATATGACAGAGGACAGCCTTTAATACAATTAGGAACCGTAGTAGCTACTTCTTTTGCTTTATCTTTAGTACCGGCAATTGCCAATGCTAAGGTTAATAATGATGAAGGATTTATCCGTGAAAAATTAAGGCTATCATTAAAGCTATGCTTTGTTATTGGCGCAGGTGCCTCTGGAGGATTAATTGTCTTAATGAAGTCTATTAATACAATGTTGTTCAGAAATCCATCAGGTACTGAAGTTTTAATGATTCTAAGCGGTTCCGTTTTGTTTACATCCATATGCTTAACTTTATTTGCAATCTTACAAGGATTAGGACATACATTCGTTCCAGCCATAGCTGTTCTTGTTGGAGCTGGAATAAAATTTATTGGTAATGAGCTATTAATACAAATTTTCGGAATTACCGGAGCAGCAATATCTACATTGATAGCTTATATGTTCATATCAATTATTATGATGTTTTATTTAATAAGTAAGGGGTATTCCTTTAGGGGTAATAAAAGCTTATATAAAATAGGTCTATCCTTAATTGTTATGCTTGGAGTATTGTTTCTAACTCTAGAAGTGAATAGTTATATCAATATTCATAGTCGGACTTATTCAACTATAACTGCTTTAATAGGAGTAGTAATTGGTGCCTTTTTTTATGGGATAGCAATTATTAAATTCAATGTCTTTACGAAAGAGGAAATGCAAAGTATCCCGGTTATAAATAAAATTATAAAATAGAGAGGTACATAAATGGCGAAAAAAATTACAATAGTCGGCTTAGGAGCTGGCGATCTTAATCAGTTACCATTTGGTGTATATCAGCTACTAACAAAAGCAGAGCACCTTTTTTTGCGAACAAAGGAGCACCCTGTTATTCATGAATTGGATAGCTCGATTCGTTATGAGTCTTTTGATTCTATTTATGAAGAAAATGAGGACTTTGACAGAGTGTACCTCAATATTGTTAAAACCCTTTTGGAGCAGGCAGCGAATACAGATATTGTTTATGCAGTACCTGGACATCCT
The DNA here is from genome assembly GCF_023078335.1 of Metabacillus endolithicus. Taxonomy (GTDB): domain Bacteria; phylum Bacillota; class Bacilli; order Bacillales; family Bacillaceae; genus Metabacillus; species Metabacillus endolithicus. The sequence goes on from NZ_CP095550.1 coordinate 2,706,475, forward strand.
CTTGTTGCAGAAAAAACGGTACAGCTTTTGCTAACAGAAGGTAGAGAAAAAGGGTATATTGTAACGGTTGAAGGTGGACAAAGCTTTCTTGATGCAACCTTTCAAGCTCTGGAAATAGATCCGATTGAAGGATTTCAGTTAGTTGATGCAATGACTTTGAGTAGTGAACAGTTACAGCTACAAGGTCATATTATTATTACACAAGTATATGATCAACTAATAGCCTCAGAAGTAAAGCTAACATTGATGGAACAGTTGCCTGATGATTATAAAGTGATGATCGTTACTGCAGCGGGAAGCAGTCAGCAAGAACTGAAAGAAGTGGAGTTATACGAGTTGGATCGGGAAACGAATGTTCATAATCTAACCAGTGTATATGTTCCACCAATAAAAGAGGAAAAAATGATTTATCACCAATTTCCAACGTTTAGAAAGATCATTGCCCAGTTAAGAGGACCAAATGGGTGTCCTTGGGATAAGGAGCAAACACATCAATCTTTAAAGAAATATTTAATTGAAGAGTGTTATGAGTTAATTGAAGCAATTGATAAAGAAGATATTGACCATATGGTCGAAGAGCTTGGTGATGTGCTTTTACAGGTTGTTCTTCATGCTCAAATTGGTGAAGATGAAGGTATGTTTAGTATTGATGACGTTATTTCCGGGATTTCAGAAAAAATGGTCAGAAGGCATCCTCATGTATTTGGAGAAACAGCAGTAAATAGTACAGATGAGGTTTTGGCAAACTGGGATGAAATAAAAAAGAACGAAAAAGGATCATCAGAAACACAATCGATTTTAGATTCCGTAGCGGGATCATTACCTGCTTTATCTAAGGCATATCATCTGCAGAAAAAGGCTGCAAAAGTTGGCTTTGATTGGCCTTCTATTGACGGCACTTGGGAAAAAGTTAAAGAGGAAATAAAGGAATTTGAAGAAGAAATCTCATTAAAAAGAGATCAGCAACTTATAATGAAGGAATTTGGAGATCTATTATTTGCTTTTATTAACGTAGGAAGACACTATAAAATAGAGCCAGAAGAAGTTCTATCCTCTACAAATGTTAAGTTTACTGATCGTTTTAACTATATTGAGAAACAAGCGAAGCAAAATGGTAAGGAACTAGAGAAGATGACATTAGAAGAAATGGACGAACTCTGGAATGAAGCAAAGACTTTAGATAAAAAGAGGGATGAACAATGAGACTGGATAAATTTCTTAAGGTTTCAAGATTAATAAAAAGAAGAACATTAGCAAAAGAAATTGCTGATCAAGGTCGAATTGCAATTAATGGTACTCCGGGTAAAGCGAGTTCTAATGTTAAAATTGGGGATGAACTTGTTATTCGTTTTGGTCAAAAACTAGTTACAGTTGTTATTGAAGATTTAAAGGAAACGACAAGAAAAGAAGAAGCAACAAATCTTTATCGCGTAGTAAAGGAAGAGAAAATTAATCAAGAATCGTTCGATATGTAACATATTTTAAAGGTTAACTATACTATCGGTGTTAATTCCTAACCGGGTTTATGGTCTTGTTGTTGCTAAGATTTATACACCATTCGCATTTCATATGGCTTGTTCTAAACCGAATTCTAATGACATACACATGTAAAAGAAAATCCTTTATTAGAATTCGGAGGTAGAATATGAGTCAATACTATGAAAATAATGCGTCTGTCCATAAAGGAACAATTCAAGAGCATGATGTAATCATGCGAGGGAGAAAATTATTAGAAATCACAGGTGTAAAACAGGTAGAAAGCTTTGATAATGAGGAATTTTTATTAGACACAGTCATGGGTGCACTAGCAATCCGCGGACAAAACCTTCAAATGAAAAATTTAGATGTTGATAAAGGGATTGTTTCCATTAAAGGAAGCAGAATCTTTGATCTGATTTATCTAGATGAGCAGCATGCGGAGAAAGCTAAAGGACCCTTTAGCAAGTTATTTAAATGAGTTTATCAACACAGTTTTATACAATGATTGCAATGGTAGGAATGGGAAGTTGGATTGGGGCAGCTCTTGATACATATGGTCGCTTTTTAAAGCGGCCATTAAGAGCCAGATGGGTTGTCTTCATAAATGACTTTCTGTTTTGGGTCGTTCAAGGACTTATCCTATTTTATCTTTTGTTACTTGTAAATGAAGGGGAACTTAGGATTTATATATTCCTAGCTGTCGTTTGTGGATATGCAGCTTATCAGAGTCTTTTCAAGAAAATATATTTAAGCCTTTTAGAGCGCATAATACAGACAAGCATAAGATTATATAGAATTTTAGTTAATATTGGACGAGCGATGATTGTTAGACCAATAAAGGGACTCATTCAACTAATTATCGTCATTTTATTAGGAACTTTAAAAGTTCTTTGGAGTATTATAAAATGGGTCTTTCAATTCCTATATTCATTGGTTAAAATCTTATTAGCACCTCTGAAATGGATTTTTATCCTTTTGTGGAAACTTGTTCCTAGAGGGATAAGGAATTTCCTAATAAGAAATATTGCCAAAATGGCAGGAAATTTCAAAAAAGTCAAGAATACAACTAATAAGATGAAAACCTGGTGGCAACAATTTAGGAAGAAGTAAGGAGGACTAGTATGAGTCTCGAGAGATCGAAGAAAATTACAGAGCTACAATCACAATATGCGATGGAGCAGGAGAGACAACAGCAAATTTCAAACAGACGAAAAAGAGGCTTATTCAGACGATTATTCGTGTTAGGACTGTTAGCTATTATCACTTCCTCCATTATTATAACCACCTTATATAAGCAATCAGTTGCAATTGATGAAAAGCTTGAGCAACAGAATAAGCTTGAAGAAGAACTCACAGGTTTACAAAAGGAAGAAAAAATATTAAGAGAAGAAATAGTGAAGCTTAATGATGATGAGTATATTGCTAAGATTGCAAGAAGAGACTATTTCTTGTCAGACGACAATGAGATCATCTTTAATATAAAAGATTAGCCTTGTTGACACTAGTTTTTTTATTTATGTATAATATAATAAAGGTTTGAATGATTTTTTATCTGTTTAAGGAGGAGCATTATTTTTATGTCGATTGAAGTTGGCAGCAAGTTACAGGGAAAGGTAACGGGCATTACGAATTTTGGAGCGTTTGTGGAGTTACCGGGTGGTTCAACAGGACTAGTTCACATCAGTGAAGTAGCCGATAATTATGTGAAAGATATTAACGATCACTTAAAAGTCGGAGATGAAGTAACAGTTAAGGTAATCAATGTAGAAAATGACGGAAAGATTGGCTTATCAATTAAAAAGGCCATCGATCGTCCAGAACGCCCAGAGCGTCCACAACGTCAGGAACGTCCAAGAAATTCTGATCGCCCAAGATCAAGAGGAAATGATTTCCGCAACAACAACAATAATAATAAAGAAAACTTTGAACAAAAAATGAATCGTTTCTTAAAAGATAGTGAAGATCGTTTAGCTTCATTAAAACGCAACACAGAGTCAAAACGTGGTGGTCGTGGAGCTAGAAGAGGATAGCTTGCTGCTTTCATATACATTTTTAAAAAGAGAGAAAACATTGATGATGTTTTCTCTTTTTTCATGTATTGAAGAAGAATGATAAATTTATTTTTGATATTGACGTATGTGAAATTGAATTGTATTATATTATTTGTGCCTAATAGAGGTCAATATGGCGGTGTAGCTCAGCTGGCTAGAGCGAGCCGTAAACATCCTGAATCATCTTCCTTTGTAGGCTTGCGAGGAATGTGTCTGATAAGAGACATGACGAGCACGGTTTTAACCAAGGAGCGTTTGATAACTATGGCGGTGTAGCTCAGCTGGCTAGAGCGAGCCGTAAACAACCTGAATAATCTCCCTTGTAGGCTTGCGAGGAATGTGTCTGATAAGAGACATGACGAGCACGGTTTTAACCAAGGAGCGTTTGATAACTATGGCGGTGTAGCTCAGCTGGCTAGAGCGAGCCGTAAACAACCTGAATCATCTCCCTTGTAGGCTTGCGAGGAATGTGTCTGACAAGAGACATGACGAGCATGGTTTTAACCAAGGAGCGTTTGATAACTATGGCGGTGTAGCTCAGCTGGCTAGAGCGTACGGTTCATACCCGTGAGGTCGTGGGTTCGATTCCCTCCGCCGCTACCATATAAAAAACATGATACTTGAGGCCCATTGGTCAAGCGGTTAAGACACCGCCCTTTCACGGCGGTAACACGGGTTCGAATCCCGTATGGGTCATACTTTAAAAACTAGTTGCAGAGATGTAACTAGTTTTTTGTATTTTAAACTAGTTTAGATTATAAACTGAAGGAATTTATATCAATTTAGTTAGTGAACGACAAAACTACCTGGGAACAGGAGCGAAATGTCATTCATAACATATAAGGATTCAAATCACCTCTTTCCCCCTCAAATAACTCCAAAAAAAAGATCTTTACTCTTAAACATGCTCCCCACAATATTCTTTAGACTATTCTTGACCCGATACAACACAATTCACAACAATTTGACGAATAGCATAAGCAAAATACTCTAGAAGAATTAGATATTTGTCGCATACTTCAAAAACAGTCGAACGGTTTTTGGAATAGTTCACCTTCTTTTGACAAATTCCTGAATAGACCTTCGATATAATAGCACCAATATGAATAAGTGGGGGAATGAAAAATGGAAAAAGTAGAAAGAAGGTTAATGGAGCCGATATCTGATTTGGGAATGGACAAAACCCAACAAGTGTTCAATCGAATCTTTCACCGATTTTCATCTAAGCTGCAGCTTTTCCTCTTACATAAAGGAATCATTTATGCCTTGATCGGATTTTTATTGGGACGAGCTATCATTTTGTCGGAGGTATTACCTTTTGCTCTTCCATTCTTCGGCGCTATTTTTCTTATGAAGCGGGATAAAGTAGCATTAGCGGGGCTTTCATTGATTGCTGGGGGTTTAACAGTTTCTTTTGAGGTTGCATTAGTCATCACAGTATCTATCATTGGTTTTCTTGTTCTGAATCGTTTAACATCCTATCTTTTTAAGGATCAGTTAAGGGTATTACCATTTGTTATCTTTAGTACGGTGGCTCTGACAAGAATTGCCTACTCTTTTGCAATTAAATCGTCGCTAACTTTATATGATTATATGATGGCAGGAGTCGAATCAGGCTTATCATTTATATTAACGTTAATTTTTCTTCAGAGTATTCCATTGATATCGGCACGAAAGTATAAGCAATCACTAAAAATTGAAGAAATTATTTGCATTATGATACTTTTAGCCTCGGTGATGACAGGAATGGTAGGAGTTTCTTTCCAAAACCTGCAAGCTGAGCACATTTTCTCGAGATATATTGTTCTCTTGTTTGCATTTATTGGGGGATCTAGCATTGGTTGTACCGTTGGTGTGGTAACGGGATTGATTTTAAGCTTGGCCAATGTAGGAAACCTTTATCATATGAGTCTTCTCGCCTTTTCCGGATTGTTAGGTGGATTATTACGTGAAGGAAATAAGCTAGGAACTTCAATTGGACTTTTAGTTGGATCAATTCTTATTTCTTTATACGGACAAGGTTCTGCTGACTTAATGACAACATTAATTGAGTCAATGATAGCGATTCTATTATTTTTAATTACTCCAAAAGTAGTAACCGCTCGATTGGCTAAGCATATTCCTGGCACAAATGAACATGCGCATGAGCAACAACAATATGTAAGGAAAATTCGTGATGTAACAGCGCATCGTGTTGAACAATTTTCTCAAGTTTTTAATGCTTTATCAGAGAGTTTTACTACGTTTTATGATAAAGATGAATATGAAGACACAGAACAACGGAAACTGATTTGTTTTTAAGTAGGATTACAGAAAGTACTTGTCAGCATTGCTTTAAAAAAGAAAAATGCTGGGTGGAAAACTTTGATAAAACATATGAGTTGATGCAAAACATTATGCATGAAAATAAGCAAAATACGTATCAGAATAATATGAAATTAAAGAAAGAGTTTGATCGACATTGTTCTAAGGCAAGTAGAGTAGAAGAAGCAATTGAGCAGGAAATCAACTATTTTCAGGCAAATCAAAAGCTGAAGAAAGAGGTTCAGGAAAGTCGCAGATTAGTTGCTGAACAGCTATTAGGTGTATCGAATGTTATGGGAGATCTGTCAAAGGAAATTAAAAGAGAAAGAGAAAATCATTTTGTTCAGGAAGAACAGATCTTAGATGCATTGCAAAACTTTGGCATTGAAATTGTAAACGTTGATATTTATAGCGTGGAACAAGGAAATGTTGATATAGAGATGAGTATTCCTTTCTGTAATGGACATGGAGAGTGTGAAAAAATTATAGCTCCAATGTTGTCTGATATCTTGGAGGAATCCATTATCGTTAAAAAAGAGGAATGTGCAAATTACCCTAATGGTTATTGTCATGTTTCATTTGGATCAGCTAAAAGATACCGAATTGAAACGGGTGTTGCTCATGCAGCAAAGGGAGGCGGATTAGTATCCGGAGATAGTTATTCCATGATTGATCTTGGAGTTGGAAAGTTTGCTGTTGCAATAAGTGATGGAATGGGAAATGGGGTTAGAGCTCATTTTGAAAGTAATGAAACGATTAAGCTACTTCAAAAGATATTACAATCGGGTATTGAAGAAAAAGTGGCAATTAAAACAATTAACTCCATTTTAAGTTTAAGAACAACAGATGAAATTTTTTCAACTTTAGATTTAGCGATTATCGATTTACAGGATGGTAGCAGTAAATTCTTGAAAATTGGTTCTACACCAAGCTTTATCAAACGTGGAGACAAGATTATAAAAATTCAAGCTAGTAATCTACCTATGGGCATTATTGAGGATTTTGATGTTGATGTTGTTGGTGAGAAGCTTAAAGCGGGAGATTTATTGATTATGATGAGTGATGGAATTTTTGAAGGTCCTAAACATGTTGAAAATTATGATCTGTGGATGAAGCGTAAAATTAGTGAAATGAAAACAACTGATCCTCAGGAAATAGCTGATTTGATTATGGAAGAGGTGATTAGAACAAGATCAGGAAAAATAGAAGATGATATGACAGTTGTTGTTTCATCTATTGAGCATAATACACCTAAATGGGCAAGCATCCCTGTTTCCTCAAAGAAAATAGGATAATAATAGAGTATAAAATAAGCCCTTCTGGCGAGTATGGTAATAGTCTATTTTTCTGTTAAGCAAAGGGAAAAATTTTGGAGAATGAAAATCATCTCTCTAGGAGGGTAAACATGGAGAAAGGTCATTTAAAACAAATTTTATTAATCACTGATGGTTGCTCAAATCATGGGGAAGATCCAATTGCAATGGCAGCATTAGCTAATGAACAAGGAATTACAGTTAATGTAATTGGTGTATTAGAGGAAAATGTAATCGACCAAGAATCACTCCAAGAAGTTGAAGGAATTGCGATGTCTGGTGGAGGAGTACATCAAATTGTTTATGCACACCAGCTTTCACAAACTGTTCAACATGTAACAAGAAAGGCTATGACTCAAACACTTCAAGGTGTTGTGAATAAAGAACTTCAGCAAATTTTAGGTAAGAGTACCTCAATGGAAGAGCTGCCACCTGAAAAGCGTGGTGAAGTTATGGAGGTAGTGGATGAACTTGGTGAGATGGCTAGTTTAGAAATTCTCATTTTAGTTGATACAAGTGCTAGTATGAAACCAAAGTTACCAACTGTAAAGGAAGCATTATTAGATCTATCAATCAGTCTAAATTCTAGAATAGGTGATAATCGTTATGCTGTGCTAGTATTTCCTGGGAAAAAGGATGAGGTTGAAAAAGTGCTTGACTGGACACCAAAATTAGAGTCTTTATCATCTATTTTTCCGAAATTATCTACAGGTGGTATTACGCCGACTGGTCCAGCAATAAGAGAAGCCATTCAGCATTTTAAGAAAAAACGCTCCCTAAAAAGTTTATTAAGAAACGAAGAAGATTACTACGATGAATCAGGCATGTAATCTTTCACCAGGAACAACGATTGTTGGAAAATGGAATGGGGAGAGTTACACCATTATAAAAGCGCTTGGACAAGGTGCAACAGGCAGTGTTTACTTAGGTGATAGTAGACAAGGTAAAGTAGCAATTAAGCTTAGTGAAAATAGCATGGCGATTACTTCTGAGGTAAATGTGCTAAAACATTTTTCTAAGGTCCAAGGTACTTCACTTGGGCCTTCTTTGCTTGATGTAGATGATTGGAAAGATCATTCCCAAAGATTAATTTCATTTTATGTAATGGAATATGTACAAGGAAAAAACTTTCTTGAATTTGTTGAACAAAGAGGAATAGAGTGGTCTACTGTACTCGCACTTCAGTTACTTACCAATTTGGAAAAACTTCATCAGGAAGGCTGGGTGTTTGGAGACTTAAAACCTGAAAATTTAATTGTGTCAGGTCCACCACCTAAAATAAGATGTATTGATGTTGGAGGCACAACCCAGCAAGGGCGATCTATTAAAGAGTTCACAGAGTTTTTTGATAGAGGTTATTGGGGAATGGGTAACCGTAAAGCAGAGCCAACATATGACTTGTTCTCGGTTGCAATGATTATTATTAATGCTGCCTATCCGAAACGATTTAAGAAAATGAGTGATCGTGATGGACAAGCCCAGTTAATGGATAAAATCGATCAGCATCCTTTTTTAAATCAACATAGAGATGTTTTACAACAAGCATTATTAGGGAAATACACTAATGCACAAGAAATGAAGTCAGGCTTTATTCAGTTATTATCTAATAAAGCTAGCAAAGATAAACCTCGTTCACAGTCGTATCAAACAAGGGTATCTAAGCAGCAACAAAGCCCTCCAAAGGGAAGACAAACAACAAGTACAAAAAAGCCACCTCAACATTCTCGAACACAGGTAAAGCAGAAAAAAAGAAGCAAAGGAAAAGAAGTCACGTTCTTGAGACACTAGTTATTTTAATAGGTGTTTTTGTTGTCTATTCACTTTATGTTTACCATGTTCTGATGTAAAAATGTTAATTTGTAGTAAAAATATGTTGAATATGTGAACGAGTCCTTTCTTTTTTGTTTTTCCTACCAGAAAAGTGGTAGGATTATTATAGGTTAAAACCATAGCAATTCGTTAAAAGAGGGGAAAATGTTGAAAAATTTTGAGGCCATTGTTCAAAAGCAGCAATTGTTTGAAGATAGATCAACAATTGTAGTAGGTGTTTCTGGTGGTCCTGACTCACTAGCATTGCTTCATTTACTCTATCAAGTTAGAGAAAAAATGAACCTTAATATTGTGGCAGCACATGTTGATCATATGTTCAGAGGAGAGCAATCTGAAGATGAGATGCATTTTGTTATCAACTTCTGTAAGAAATATCAAATAACCTGTGAAGCAACACAAATCAATGTTTCTGCTTATGCTAAAACAAGAAAAATAAGTGCTCAAGTTGCTGCAAGGGAATGTCGTTATCATTTTTTTACAGAAGTCTTAGATAAATATCAAGCCGACTATCTAGCGCTTGGTCATCATGGAGATGACCAGGTGGAAACCATATTAATGAGAATGGTAAGAGGTAGTACGGGTGAGGCATTAGCTGGTATGAAAATGAAGCGACCGTATCATAATGGGTTTCTAATAAGACCTCTTTTAGCCTATTCCAAGCAAGAAATTCTTGATTATTGTAAAGAAAATGAGTTAATGCCAAGATTTGATCCAAGTAATGAGAAAAGTGATTACACAAGAAATCGATTTAGGAAGCATGTTCTTTCCTTTCTAAAACAAGAAAATCCACTTGTTCATGAAAGATTTCGTTATTTTAGTGAAACCTTATTGGAGGATGAATCGTATTTACAGGTATTAACCGAGGAAAGTATGAATAAAGTAATCAAAAGAAAAGAAAAATCGGCTGTTGAAATGGATATCATAAGGTTCTTGAGCCTACCTTTGCCTTTACAAAGAAGAGGGATTAAACTAATATTAAACTATCTATATGTAAATATTCCATCTTCCCTTTCTTCTATACATATTGAGAGTTTGCAGGCGCTTCTCTCGCAGAATCACCCTTCAGGTTCACTGGATTACCCAGGCGGTTTAAAAGTGATTAAGTCATATCATACGTGTTTGTTTACTTTTGAACATAAAGAAGCAACAGAATATTGCTTAGATCTTACTATCCCTTCTGTTTTGTCAATCCCAAACGGGAATGGCAGCATATCCTGCAGTTTTGTTAGTGAAACTGGGGTTCATGCAAAGGGTAACGACATATTTCTACTTAATAGTCGGGATCTATATGAACCTTTAATCGTACGAACACGAAAACAGGGAGATAAAATGAAATTGAAAGGCATGAACGGTACAAAAAAGGTAAAAGATATATTTATTGATGAGAAAATCCCATTACATAGCCGGCATTCATGGCCAATCGTAGAAGATGGAAAAGGGAACATCCTTTGGATTCCTGGTCTAAAAAAGTCTAGTTATGAGGCTGAGAATATAGAAGGGGATGGATGTATTGTATTACAATTCAGGAGCTAATCTTCTAGGGGGCACACATTAATGAGACAAGACATTGAAGAAATTTTAGTAACATCTGAGCAAATCCAAGAAAAGGTAAAAGAACTTGGAGCAATCCTAACAGAGGATTATAAGGACTCATTTCCACTTGCAATAGGTGTTCTAAAAGGGGCAATGCCTTTTATGGGCGACCTATTAAAGAATATTGATACATATTTGGAAATGGACTTTATGGATGTTTCGAGTTATGGAACATCAACAGTTTCTTCTGGAGAAGTAAAAATTATCAAAGACTTAGATACTTCAGTGGAGGGAAGAGACATCCTGATCATTGAAGATATCATTGATAGTGGTTTAACACTAAGTTATCTTGTTAAACTATTCCGCTATCGTAAGGCAAAATCAATCAAAATTGTTACACTGCTTGACAAACCAACTGGAAGAAAAGCTGATATTAACGCAGACTATGTAGGCTTTGAAGTACCAGACGCCTTTGTTGTAGGGTATGGATTGGACTATGTGGAAAAATATCGAAATCTTCCATATATCGGGGTGTTAAAGCCTGAGATTTATCAAAAATAATCTCAATTTCTAATTTGTTGTATTACCATGATTTTCTATGATACTATTTAAAATAGTCGTGTTTACTGTGGGAGGAGGTAAGGAATGAATCGGATCTTCCGTAATACCATATTTTATTTACTAATATTTTTAGTCATCATTGGAGTTGTTAGCTTCTTTACAGGTGCTAATCCTAAAACGGAGCAAATAACGTATAATGAATTCATTTCTGACTTAAATAATGGAAATGTAACAGAAATGACTGTACAACCGGTTCGAGGTGTATTTGAAGTAAGAGGTAAAATGAAAGGTTATTCAGAAGACGAAACCTTTCTAACGTACATACCAACCGAACAAGGATTGGATCGTGTTGATAAAGCTGCTGAAGCAAACAATGTAAGCAAATTGGATGTTGCGCCAGCTGAAGAAACAAGTGGATGGGTTACATTTTTCACATCCATCATTCCATTCGTCATTATCTTTATTTTATTCTTCTTCTTACTTAACCAGGCTCAGGGCGGTGGTAGCCGTGTTATGAACTTCGGTAAAAGTAAAGCCAAGCTTTACAGTGAGGAAAAGAAAAAGGTTAAATTTAAAGATGTAGCGGGTGCTGATGAAGAAAAGCAAGAACTAGTCGAGGTTGTTGAATTCTTAAAAGATCCTCGTAAATTCGCCGAGCTAGGCGCAAGAATTCCTAAGGGTGTTCTATTAGTAGGACCTCCAGGTACAGGTAAAACATTGCTTGCAAGAGCAGTTGCAGGTGAAGCGGGAGTGCCGTTCTTCTCAATTAGTGGTTCGGATTTCGTTGAGATGTTTGTCGGTGTCGGGGCTTCACGTGTTCGTGATTTATTTGAGAATGCGAAGAAAAATGCTCCATGTATTATCTTTATTGATGAAATTGATGCTGTTGGTCGTCAACGTGGTGCTGGTTTAGGTGGAGGGCACGATGAACGTGAACAAACCCTTAACCAATTACTTGTTGAGATGGATGGTTTCGGAGCTAATGAAGGTATTATCATTATTGCCGCTACAAACAGACCTGATATTCTTGACCCTGCGTTATTACGTCCAGGTCGCTTTGATCGTCAAATTACGGTTGACCGCCCAGATGTAATTGGTCGTGAGGCAGTACTTAAAGTTCATGCTCGTAATAAACCGTTAGATGAGTCAGTCGATTTAAAAGCAATTGCTGCTCGTACACCTGGATTCTCGGGTGCGGATTTAGAGAACCTGTTAAATGAAGCAGCACTTGTTGCAGCAAGGCAGGATAAAAAGAAAATTGATAACACAGATCTTGATGAAGCAACAGACCGAGTAATTGCTGGTCCTGCTAAAAAGACTCGTGTTATTTCCAAGAAAGAACGTAATATTGTTGCTTATCATGAAGCAGGACATACAATTATTGGTGTCGTGTTAGATGAAGCAGATATGGTTCATAAAGTAACCATTGTCCCTCGTGGTCAAGCAGGTGGATATGCAGTTATGCTACCTAAAGAAGATCGTTACTTTATGACGAAACCTGAACTACTTGATAAAATCACTGGTTTACTTGGTGGTCGTGTAGCTGAGGAAATTATCTTCGGTGAAGTAAGTACAGGAGCACATAATGACTTCCAAAGAGCTACCAACATTGCTCGTAAAATGGTTACTGAATATGGAATGAGTGAAAAACTAGGTCCATTGCAATTTGGTCAATCTCAGGGTGGTCAAGTGTTCTTAGGACGCGATATCCATAATGAGCAAAACTATAGTGATGCTATAGCACATGAAATTGATATGGAAATTCAACGTTTCATCAAGGAAAGTTATGAGCGTGCACGTCAAATACTTACTGATAATCGTGAGAAGCTTGAATTAGTTGCTCAAACATTATTAGAGGTTGAAACACTTGATGCAGCTCAAATCTCAAGTCTTGTTGAAAAAGGCAAGCTTCCAGATCGTCCGGTAACAAGTAACCAGGCAAATGGTGAAAGTTCAGAAGATGTAAAAGTGAATATTAACAGTAAAAAAGAAGATGAGCAATCTTCTGAGAAATAATAGAAAAAGATCGATGACATATATTGTTGTCGATCTTTTTTATGTGCAAAAAAGATGAACAAGAAGTGTGATCTGCTAACCTTTATACATTTTTGTTATTCTTACCTATTCACGGTAGTCTCAAATATGGAAGTAGAGTAACTTTATGATAAAATATAACAGGAATGTCAATATAAAATAGAACAGATAAAGTGGTGATCCTTTTGATTCTTGTATTGGATGTAGGAAATACAAATACTGTTTTGGGTGTATATGAGCAGGATGCTTTAAAGCACCATTGGAGAATAGAAACGAGTCGAAACAAAACAGAAGATGAGTTTGGTATGTTGATAAAGAACTTATTTGAACATGTGAATATATCCTTCAAGCAAATTGAAGGCATTATTATTTCATCGGTTGTACCACCGATCATGTTTGCACTAGAAAGAATGTGTAGTAAATATTTTGACATAAAACCGCTGGTTGTTGGTCCAGGGATTAAAACAGGTTTAAACATAAAATATGAAAATCCCCGCGAGGTTGGAGCTGACAGAATCGTCAATGCAGTTGCAGGCATTCAGGATTATGGAAGCCCCCTTATTATTGTTGATTTTGGCACAGCTACTACATACTGTTATGTGAATGAAGAAAAACAGTACATGGGTGGTGCTATTGCACCGGGAATAAATATTTCTACAGAGGCTCTCTATTCAAGAGCAGCTAAGCTTCCAAGAATAGAAATTACTAGACCTGAACATATCATTGGGAAAAATACAGTAAGTGCGATGCAAGCAGGTATTTTATATGGATATGTTGGTCAAGTTGAAGGTATTGTTAAACGGATGAAAGAACAATCTAATAAAGTACCTAAAGTTATTGCAACTGGAGGACTTGCTTCCTTAATTGCTAAGGAATCTGATTGTATTGATATTGTTGATCCATTTCTAACATTAAGAGGTTTACAACTAATTTATGAACGCAATGTTCATGCATAAGTATTTTTTCTAAGGTGCCAGTTACAGGGTACAAAAGAAGGGAGTTAACGATGAACGACTATTTAATAAAAGCCATGGGATATAACAATCAAGTAAGGGCATATGCGACAAGAACGACAGAAACAGTTGCCGAAGCTCAAAGAAGACACCAAACATGGCCTACAGCATCTGCAGCTTTAGGACGTGCTATGACAGCAGGAGTTATGATGGGTTCTATGTTAAAAGGTAACGCAAAGCTGACCATTAAGGTTGAAGGAAAAGGTCCAATTGGCGTTATCCTTGTTGATAGCAATTCAAAAGGTGAAGTAAGAGGATATGTGACAAACCCTCAAACTCATTTTGATTTAAATGCTCAGGGTAAGCTTGATGTGGCAAGAGCTGTTGGAACAGATGGAATGCTGACAGTTGTGAAGGATCTTGGATTAAAGGATAACTTTTCTGGACAAGTACCAATTGTTTCTGGTGAATTAGGAGAAGACTTTACATATTATCTTGTTACATCTGAACAAGTTCCTTCGTCTGTAGGAGTAGGAGTTTTAGTTAATCCTGATAATACAATCCTGGCTTCAGGTGGATTTATTATTCAGTTACTCCCGGGAACGGATGATGAAACAATTACTGAAATAGAAAATAGATTAAACAGTATTGAGCCTATCTCTAAGTTAATTCAAAGAGGTTTAACACCGGAAGAGATTTTAGATGAAGTGCTTGGTAAAGGAAATGTAAAGATTCTCGAAAAACAACCTGTTTCATTCCGTTGTCAGTGTTCAAAAGAACGAATTGAAAATGCAATCGTTAGTTTGGGAGTAGACGAGATTCAGTCAATGATTGATGATGAAGGTCAAGCTGAAGCGCAGTGTCATTTTTGTAATGAAACCTACTTGCTTACTAGAAAGGACTTAGAGGAATTAAAGAAAGCCGCAAGTCAATAACGATAAGTTTTACCGGGAGTTGGAGAGAGTGAGCGGGAAAACATTATGGAGTGTTATTTTCGGCTTAGTTATTCTAAATTGCTTAACTGTTGCATATTTTATTAATCCTTATGGAGTTCTTCCTGTTAATGGAGATGAACAGGAAGATGAAGTCATTGCAACAATTGGTGAAACAACCATTACAAGAGAACAATGGATGGCCGAGCTGGAAACACGTTATGGCAAAGACACATTAAGAGAATTAGTGAACGTGAAGGTTGTTGAGGAACTTGCTGAAAAATACGATCTATCAGTATCTGATGAGGTTATTGAACGGGAACTAACTTTTTATAAATCAATGTATACATCTCTAGATGAAGAACAGTTTTCTGAAGAGCAAAATTGGGAACAGCAAATCAGATATAGTATTTTATTAGAGGAGCTTTTGACAAAAGATGTTGAGGTTCCTGAAGAAGATCTTCGCTCATTTTATGAAAATAATAAAGAACTCTATGATATAAAAGATATCTATCACTTATCACATATTGTTGTCAAAACAGAAGAAGAAGCAAAAGCTATAATCAAAGAACTTGCCGGCGGTTCTAGCTTTGAA
The DNA here is from genome assembly GCF_023078335.1 of Metabacillus endolithicus. GTDB lineage: Bacteria > Bacillota > Bacilli > Bacillales > Bacillaceae > Metabacillus > Metabacillus endolithicus. The sequence continues at coordinate 2,722,060 of NZ_CP095550.1, forward strand.
GCTTTGGCACTCGAGGCATCAATTGATGAATTTACAGCAAATCAGGGTGGAGATATTGGCTTTATCTCCACAGACAATGATTATGTCTCGAAGGAATACTTGCAAATTGCTCCTGAGCTTTCTGCAGGAGACTGGAGTCACCCGATAAAGGTGAATGTGGGTTATGCTGTTCTGCTCCTGAAGGAAAAATTGGTTGGTAAAACGTATTCGTATGATGAGGTAAAGGACCAAATCCGCAGACAAATAGCACTTGAGAAAATGGAAGGGCTGTGACTGCAGACCCATTGTGGCAAGAGATTGGTGTATCTTGGTTTTATGAAGATGAAACAGGGAAAAATTAGTACAAATAGCATAAAAGGTTTTGACAATTTTGAATTAAATTGATATATTACTCTTATAAATCCAATAAATTTACTCGGGATAGAGGAGGAATAGTATGGCGCGTGTAGCAAATTCTATACATGAATTAATTGGTGAAACACCGGTTGTAAAGTTAAACAGACTTGTTGATGATAACAGTGCAGATGTATACCTAAAACTAGAGTTTATGAACCCTGGAAGTAGTGTTAAAGATCGTATTGGACTTGCTATGATCGAAGCTGCAGAAAAGAAGGGTGATTTAAAACCTGGCGACACAATCATTGAGCCTACTAGTGGTAACACTGGAATCGGTTTAGCGATGGTAGCTGCAGCTAAGGGGATTAATGCAATTTTAGTTATGCCTGATACAATGAGCCTAGAGCGTAGAAACCTGCTACGTGCATATGGAGCAGAATTAGTGCTAACTCCTGGAGCTGAAGGTATGGGAGGAGCAATCCGTAAAGCTGAAGAGCTTGCAAAAGAGCATGGTTACTTTATGCCTCAACAATTTAAAAATGAAGCAAATCCTGAAGTACACCGTTTAACAACTGGTAAAGAGATTGTTGAACAAATGGGCGATCAACTAGATGCGTTTATCGCAGGTATTGGTACAGGTGGGACAATCACAGGTGCTGGTTCTGTTTTAAAAGAAAACTATTCTTCTATTAAAATTTATGCAGTTGAGCCTACAGATTCGCCGGTTCTTTCAGGCGGAAAACCAGGTCCACATAAAATCCAAGGTATTGGTGCTGGATTCGTACCAGATATCTTAAATACAAATGTTTATGATGAAATCATCACTGTTAAAAATGAAGAAGCATTTGAAACAGCTAGAAGAGCAGCTAAAGAAGAAGGTATTCTTGGCGGTATCTCTTCAGGTGCAGCAATTTTTGCAGCTTTAAAAGTAGCTAAAGAATTAGGTAAAGGTAAAAAAGTATTAGCTGTTATCCCAAGTAACGGTGAGCGTTACTTAAGTACACCTTTATATCAATTTGATTAATATAGATTTAACTTAAAAAGGAGTTGACCTTGTCAGCTCCTTTTTTATTTTTAATAACTCCTTAGCTTGTTGTGTCTTTATATTTCCTCCAGGTAAGCAGCATACTAATTTTATAAGAAAAAGCTAAAATACTATGTTTTCTTTCACACATTTATGTAAAATGGATATAAGAGTTTTAAAGGAGAGATTAGTCATGCAGCAAAGACGGGCATCGTTAAGTATACATTTTGATTATGAACAAGATTTCTTTAATCAATATAAGTACCTTACACAAGATGAAGAACAGCATGCCATCTTAGAAAGTGGTCGTGGTGGAAGATATAGTATTGCGGGTATTAAGCCTATAGCCTCGGTAATGGGAAAAAATGAGCAGCTGATGATAACAAATGAACAAGGAACCATTGTAAAAGAGGGAAAGCCTCTTGATCTTTTTAAAGATTGGTTCCAACAGTACTATACTGAATCAGATCCTAATCTCCCAGATTTTCAAGGTGGTGCCATTGGCTTTATTAGCTATGATTGTGTGCGTCATTTTGAAAAATTACCTGCTGTAGCTGTAGATGATTTAGAAACACCTGATATATATTTTCTTCTTTTTGATGATGTAGCTGTTTATGATCATCATACGTCCAAGCTATGGTTAATCACTCACTATTATCATGAACAAGAAAAACAGCAGGCAGAGAATAAACTGCAGAAAATGAAGGATAGTTGGACCTCTGAAGTGAACAACGTTAAACAACCAGAGTTAATGGTAAATGGACCCTCATCTAACCCAATAACATTTTCTGAAAAGGGATTTAAAAAAGCTGTTGAAGCAATTAAAACCTATATTAGTCAAGGAGATGTTTTTCAAGTTAATTTGTCTGTAAGACAGCATTTTGCATTGGAAAATCATCCATTTAAGATTTATGAGACATTGCGTAAAGTCAATCCGTCTCCATATATGGCTTATTTACATTTTCCTGAATTTCAAATAATAAGTGGCTCCCCGGAATTACTTGTTAAAAGACAAGGTGATGTTGTAAGTACACGACCAATTGCAGGTACTCGTTCAAGAGGGAAAGATGAGCAAGAAGATTTAAAACTTGCAAATGAGTTGGTTGAAAATGAAAAAGAAAGAGCCGAACATGTGATGCTTGTTGATTTGGAGCGCAATGACCTCGGGAGAGTTTGTGAGTATGGCTCTGTTCATGTAAATGAATTTATGGTCATTGAAAAATATTCACATGTGATGCATATTGTTTCAAATGTAAAAGGGACATTAAAAAAAGAAGCAAATTATACAGATGTTATCAAAGCGACCTTCCCAGGTGGTACAATTACAGGAGCACCTAAAGTAAGAACAATGGAAATTATTGAAGAGCTTGAACCAACCCGAAGAGGAATTTATACAGGTTCAATAGGTTGGATCGGCTTTGATGAAAATATGGAATTAAATATTGTCATTCGTACAATGATCACAAAAGATGGATTTGGGTATGTTCAATCTGGGGCAGGAATTGTTATTGATTCTAATCCGGATTATGAATATAAAGAAGCTTTAAAGAAGGCAAGAGCGTTAGTTCAAGCTATTGAGTTGAGCAAAGAAGAGAAAATATTAGGTTGAGGTGAGTATAGTGATTTTAATGATTGATAATTATGATTCATTTACATTTAATTTAGTACAGTATTTAGGTGAATTAGGGGAAGAATTGGTTGTTAAGAGAAATGACGAGATCACAATCGCAGAAATTGAAGAGTTAAATCCACAATTTTTAATGATATCCCCTGGACCATGTAGTCCTAATGAAGCTGGTATTAGCATGGAAGCAATTGAATATTTTGCTGGGAAAATTCCAATCTTTGGAGTGTGCCTCGGTCATCAGTCAATTGCCCAAGTATTCGGTGGCGATGTAGTGCGTGCCGAGCGTTTGATGCATGGTAAAACATCTGAGATGCATCACAACGGTGAGACAATCTTTAAAGAAATGGAGAACCCATTTACTGCTACGCGTTATCATTCTTTAATTGTAAAAAATGAAACGTTACCGGATTGCTTAGAAGTAACGGCATGGACAGATGAAAATGAAATTATGGCCCTCCGCCATAAAACATTACCCATTGAAGGGGTGCAATTTCATCCTGAGTCGATAATGACAACATTCGGTAAAGACCTTCTTAGAAACTTTATTAATCAATATAAACCTGTAGAAAAGAGCTAATAGGTGTGTATATATACATTAATTCACAGTTTATAAAAGATACAGAAGCCACGATTTCTCCATTTGATCATGGCTTTCTTTATGGATTAGGGGTTTTTGAAACATTTAGAATATATGAGGGTTTTCCTTTTTTACTACATGATCATTTAGCAAGGCTCCAACATGCAGTTGATCAATTAGGGATCACATACCAAATTGATTTTGAAGAAATGTATGAGATGATTCAGGAGCTTTTAAGGATAAATGCCTGTCAAAATGAAGATGTTACAGTTCGGTTAAACATCTCAGCTGGCCTTGGAGAAGTTGGGAAACTACTTCAGGATTATGATAAGCCAACCATTATGTGTTTTATTAGAAAAGCTCCACCAGTAAATATGACCGAAAAGGAAGCAGCGATACTTAATTTAAGAAGAAACACGCCTGAAGGAAGGGAACGTTTAAAATCCCATCACTACCTAAACAATATTTTAGGAAAGCGTGAACTTAAAGGAACTCCTGATTTGGAAGGTATTTTTCTAACTGAAAAAGGATATGTGGCAGAAGGGGTTGTTTCTAATATTTTCTGGGTGAAGGAAGGCGCTGTTTACACACCATCATTAGAGACTGGAATTCTAAACGGAATCACAAGACAGTTTATCATCAAGTGTTTAGAGAGATTAGAAATTCCTTTTTATGAAGGTTTTTACCATAAAGAACATTTGTTCGAATCCACTGAGGTAATTATAACGAATTCATCCCAAGAAATTGTTCCGGTTAAAAAAATCCATGAGCAATATTTCCAAGGGAATGAAGGGGAGTACAGTAAGAAGTTAACTGACTTGTATAATCACTATAAGACCAAACTATTAAGTATACAAGAGTTATAAAGGAATGAGGACGATGAAAACTTTAACAAAGCAACAGATGATTGAATGTGGTGACTATACTCTTAATTATCATGATAAAACCTTAATTATGGGGATTTTAAATATAACACCTGACTCATTTTCTGATGGCGGGAAGTTTAGCACCATAGACCTTGCGATTAAACGTGCGGAGGAAATGCTTCAACATGGTGCAGACATTATTGATATTGGTGGAGAATCGACTAGACCTGGGCTAGTACAGTCACGCAAGAGGAAGAGTTAGATCGTGTTATTCCTGTTATAAAAAATCTTTCACGAGTGATTAAAGCTCCAATATCAATTGATACTTATAAAGCGGAAGTAGCTAAACAAGCAATTGAAGCAGGAGCATCGATCATAAATGATGTTTGGGGAGCGAAGGCAGATCCTAATATGGCAAAGGTTGCTGCAGAATACGATGTACCGATTATTCTAATGCATAATCGAACAAATAAGAATTACGAACAGCTTATACCTGATATGATTGTAGACTTAATGGAGTCTGTGGCTATTGCTAAAGAAGCGGGAGTTAAGGATGCGAAAATCATTCTTGATCCAGGGGTCGGGTTTGCAAAAACAATGGATGATAATCTAGAAGTGATGAGAAATCTCGATGCTTTCGTCCAACTAGGATATCCTGTATTGCTAGGTACCTCAAGAAAATCGTTTATAGGACATATCCTAGATGTTCCTCCAACAGAACGTATGGAGGGAACTGGTGCAACGGTTTGTTTAGGAATCCAAAAGGGATGTCATATTATGAGAATACATGATGTGTTAGAGATGTCCAGAATGGCTAAAATGATGGATGTTATGCTTGGGAAGGGAGGAGTAAACAATCGATAAAATATATGTAAGCGGGATGGAGTTTTACGGGTACCACGGTGTATTTCAAGAGGAAAATAAGCTGGGTCAACGTTTTAGAGTAGACCTGGTTGTTGAGTTGGACTTAAAAAAGTCTGGAGAAACAGATGAATTAGAGTATAGTGTAAACTATGCATCTTTATATAAATGCTGCAAGGAAGTAGTGGAAGGTAAGCCCTATAAACTTGTAGAATCTGTAGCAGAACAAATCGCAAGAAAACTACTAACAGAATTTCCGCTTATTCATTTTTGTGAAGTGAAAGTGATTAAGCCAGACCCTCCAATTCCTGGACATTATAAGGAAGTCGCTGTTGAAATAAAAAGGGGAAGAACATGAAAAATGATGTTTATATAGCACTAGGTTCGAATATGGGGAATCGGGAAAGATATCTTCTCGATGCTATAAAGAAAATCAATCAACATCCTTCTATTAGTGTAGTAAATATTTCCTCCATCTATGAAACAGATCCGATCGGCTTCACAGATCAAGAGCAATTTTTAAATATGGTTATTCATGCTAACACTGATTTAACAGCATTTCAGCTTCTTCTTTCTCTCCAGGAAATTGAAAAACTACTTGACCGAAAAAGGGAAGTAAAATGGGGACCAAGAACTTTAGACCTTGACATTTTGCTGTATAATCATGAAAATATTGAAGCAGAACAATTAATTGTTCCTCATCCTAGAATGCATGAACGAGCATTTGTTCTTATCCCTTTGTATGAATTAAACAAAGACATAAGCATTCCTACTTTAGATAAACCAATTTCAACTATCATAGATCAATTACAAGATAAAGAAGGAGTACGAATATGGAAGCAGAAAAATGGGGTAGACGTATTCGCGCTTTTAGAAAATTAAAAGGATATACCCAAGAGAGTTTTGCCAAGGATCTTGGTGTTTCTGTTTCTGTATTAGGCGAAATAGAAAGAGGAAATCGCGAACCCAGTAAAGAGTTTATAGAGGATGTAGCAAAATCCCTTAATGTAACAGTAGAGGAATTAACCCCAAACTAAACTACTAGCAAAAGGAGGTATGCAGAATGTTTAAGATTGGCGATATTGAATTAAAGAACAGAGTCGTTTTATTTCAATGGCAGGAGTATGTAATGCAGCTTTTAGACTAACAGTTAAAGAGTTTGGCGCTGGATTAGTATGTGCTGAAATGGTAAGTGATAAAGCTATCCTTTTAAAAAATGCAAGAACAATGGGAATGCTTTATATTGATGAACGTGAAAAGCCATTAAGCTTACAAATATTCGGTGGTGAAAAGGATACACTTGTTGAAGCGGCTAAATTTGTTGATAAAAATACAACAGCTGATATTATTGATATAAACATGGGATGTCCAGTTCCGAAAATCACAAAATGTGATGCAGGGGCAAAATGGCTTTTAGATCCAAATAAAATTTATGACATGGTATCGGCGGTAGTAGAAGCGGTAGATAAGCCAGTTACAGTTAAAATGCGCATGGGCTGGGATGAAGATCATATTTATGCCGTTCAAAATGCCCAAGCGGTAGAGCGTGCAGGTGGAAAAGCAGTAGCTCTTCATGGTCGTACTAGAGTACAAATGTATGAAGGTACAGCAAATTGGGATATCATTAAAGAAGTAAAAGAATCTGTTAACATTCCTGTAATAGGAAATGGTGATGTTACAACACCTCAAGATGCAAAGCGCATGCTAGATGAAACAGGTGTTGACGGTGTTATGATCGGTCGCGCAGCACTAGGAAATCCGTGGATGATTTATCGTACGGTTAAATTTTTAGAAACTGGCGAATTGATGGATGAACCTGGTGTGCGTGAGAAGATGGAAGTTTGCAAGCTTCATCTAGATCGTCTAATAGCATTAAAAAATGAAAATGTAGCAGTTCGTGAAATGAGAAAACATGCTGCCTGGTACCTAAAGGGTATTAGAGGTAATGCAAAGGTTCGTAATGACATCAATTTAATGAACACTAGAGAAGAATTTGTTAATCTATTAGATGAGTTTGTTTTAGAGATGGAAGCAAAAGAAGATAGTGCTAGCCAAGCAGGTTAATATTCAGTTTAGTAGTTATCTATTGTTTTGCTGTTTTTACTGCCAGTATTCCTGGCAGTTTTCTGCTTTTCAATTTGTATAGATAGGAGTGTTAGTATGAGTCAGGAAGAAATGAATCAAGAAGAATTGAGTGATCAACTCAAAGTTAGACGTGAGAAATTACATAATTTAAGAGAAAAAGGGTTAGATCCATTCGGTAAGCGATTTGAAAGAACACATCAAACTGAAGATATCATCGCAACATACGAAGGAATAGAAAAAGAAGAATTAGATGAAAAAGAAGTAATAGTTACAATAGCGGGGAGAATTATGACCAAGCGAGGTAAAGGTAAAGCAGGCTTTGCTCACATCCAAGATTTATCAGGTCAAATTCAAATCTACGTTCGTAAAGATGCAGTAGGTGATGAAGCATATGAGATTTTCAATACTGCTGATCTTGGTGATATCATTGGTGTAACAGGTGTGGTATTTAAAACTAAAGTTGGCGAGCTATCGATAAAAGTGAAATCGTTCGAATTGCTGACAAAAGCATTGCGTCCACTACCGGATAAATTTCATGGATTAAAAGATATTGAACAACGTTATCGTCAAAGATACGTAGATTTAATCATGAGTCCTGAAAGTAAGAAAACATTTATTGCGCGTAGTAAAATTATTCAAGCGATGCGACGTTATTTAGATGACCAAGGATATCTAGAAGTTGAAACGCCAACTATGCACTCTATCCCAGGTGGGGCGTCTGCACGTCCATTTATTACACACCATAATGCATTAGATATGCCGTTATACATGCGTATTGCTATAGAATTGCATCTAAAGCGTTTAATCGTAGGTGGATTAGAAAAAGTTTATGAAATTGGTCGTGTATTCAGAAATGAAGGAGTTTCTACTCGTCACAATCCTGAATTCACAATGATTGAACTTTACGAAGCATATGCTGATTATCAAGATATCATGACATTAACTGAGAATGTCATTGCACATTGTGCGAAAGAAGTGTTAGGAACAACAACAGTACAATATGGAGAGTATGAAGTGAATCTTGAGCCGAAGTGGACAAGACTTCATATGGTAGATGCAATTAAAGAACATACAGGTGCTGACTTCTGGAAGGAAATGACGATCGAAGAAGCTAGAACTCTTGCTAAAGAACATAATGTAGAGATTACTGAACATATGCAATATGGCCACATTGTAAATGAGTTCTTTGAACAGAAAGTAGAGGAGAAATTAATTCAACCTACTTTCATCTACGGTCACCCGGTGGAGATCTCTCCTTTGGCTAAGAAAAACGATGAAGATGATCGTTTCACTGACCGTTTTGAGTTGTTTATTGTTGCTCGTGAACACGCAAATGCCTTCACAGAGCTTAATGATCCAATTGACCAAAAGGAAAGATTTGAAGCACAACTTAAAGAACGTGAGCAAGGTAATGATGAAGCTCATATGATGGATGAAGACTTTATTGAAGCTCTAGAATACGGAATGCCTCCAACTGGTGGATTAGGAATTGGAATTGATCGATTAGTAATGCTATTAACGAACTCTCCTTCAATTCGTGATGTATTACTATTCCCGCAAATGAGACATCGTTAATAAAGAACCCCTGCAAAAATGCAGGGGTTTAATTTTTTTAAAAAAGTACTTGCGTAAGTTTGTTTGCGATGGTATATTAGAATACGTTGCTGCGAAACAGGCAGATAACATACAAATAACAAATAAAAAAAACTGTTGACTTTTAGTTTTGAAGTTTGTTATAATGTGAAAGTTGTTGTTAAACAATGATCTTTGAAAACTAAACAAAACCAAGCGTGCAAAAGTTAATTTCGATTAACAAAAACGTACTATATAGTACAAACTTTTATGAGCTATATCAACTCTTTATTGGAGAGTTTGATCCTGGCTCAGGACGAACGCTGGCGGCGTGCCTAATACATGCAAGTCGAGCGAACCAATGGGAGCTTGCTCCCTGAGGTTAGCGGCGGACGGGTGAGTAACACGTGGGTAACCTGCCTGTAAGATTGGGATAACTCCGGGAAACCGGAGCTAATACCGGATAACATTTTGAACCGCATGGTTCAAAGTTGAAAGACGGCTTCGGCTGTCACTTACAGATGGACCCGCGGCGCATTAGCTAGTTGGTGAGGTAACGGCTCACCAAGGCGACGATGCGTAGCCGACCTGAGAGGGTGATCGGCCACACTGGGACTGAGACACGGCCCAGACTCCTACGGGAGGCAGCAGTAGGGAATCTTCCGCAATGGACGAAAGTCTGACGGAGCAACGCCGCGTGAACGATGAAGGCCTTCGGGTCGTAAAGTTCTGTTGTTAGGGAAGAACAAGTACCAGAGTAACTACTGGTACCTTCGGTACCTAACCAGAAAGCCACGGCTAACTACGTGCCAGCAGCCGCGGTAATACGTAGGTGGCAAGCGTTGTCCGGAATTATTGGGCGTAAAGCGCGCGCAGGCGGTTTCTTAAGTCTGATGTGAAAGCCCACGGCTCAACCGTGGAGGGTCATTGGAAACTGGGGAACTTGAGTGCAGAAGAGGAGAGTGGAATTCCACGTGTAGCGGTGAAATGCGTAGAGATGTGGAGGAACACCAGTGGCGAAGGCGACTCTCTGGTCTGTAACTGACGCTGAGGCGCGAAAGCGTGGGGAGCGAACAGGATTAGATACCCTGGTAGTCCACGCCGTAAACGATGAGTGCTAAGTGTTAGAGGGTTTCCGCCCTTTAGTGCTGCAGCAAACGCATTAAGCACTCCGCCTGGGGAGTACGGTCGCAAGACTGAAACTCAAAGGAATTGACGGGGGCCCGCACAAGCGGTGGAGCATGTGGTTTAATTCGAAGCAACGCGAAGAACCTTACCAGGTCTTGACATCCTTCGCTACTTCTAGAGATAGAAGGTTCCCCTTCGGGGGACGAAGTGACAGGTGGTGCATGGTTGTCGTCAGCTCGTGTCGTGAGATGTTGGGTTAAGTCCCGCAACGAGCGCAACCCTTGATCTTAGTTGCCAGCATTCAGTTGGGCACTCTAAGGTGACTGCCGGTGACAAACCGGAGGAAGGTGGGGATGACGTCAAATCATCATGCCCCTTATGACCTGGCTACACACGTGCTACAATGGATGGTACAAAGGGCTGCAAGACCGCGAGGTCAAGCCAATCCCATAAAACCATTCTCAGTTCGGATTGCAGGCTGCAACTCGCCTGCATGAAGCCGGAATCGCTAGTAATCGCGGATCAGCATGCCGCGGTGAATACGTTCCCGGGCCTTGTACACACCGCCCGTCACACCACGAGAGTTTGTAACACCCGAAGTCGGTGGGGTAACCGTAAGGAGCCAGCCGCCTAAGGTGGGACAGATGATTGGGGTGAAGTCGTAACAAGGTAGCCGTATCGGAAGGTGCGGCTGGATCACCTCCTTTCTAAGGAAAATGAGCACGCTTGGTATTTTGTTTAGTTTTGAGAGATCATACTGATCTTTCTATATAAGTAAGACTCAATACATAGGAGTCTAAATGCAGATTGCATTTGAACATCCTGTGTTTTATGTTCCTTGAAAACTAGATAACGAAAACAATTCAAGTAATTCACTGAGTTTAAACGCTTAGTTTAGTGATTCTCTTAATAATTGATTTAAACGACATCTTCGATGTCAAAGGTTAAGTTGTTAAGGGCGCACGGTGGATGCCTTGGCACTAGGAGCCGATGAAGGACGGTACTAACACCGATATGCTTCGGGGAGCTGTAAGTAAGCTTTGATCCGGAGATTTCCGAATGGGGAAACCCACTGCTCGTAATGGAGTAGTATTTTTACCTGAATACATAGGGTATTAAAGGCAGACCCGGGGAACTGAAACATCTAAGTACCCGGAGGAAGAGAAAGCAAACGCGATTTCCTGAGTAGCGGCGAGCGAAACGGAAGAAGCCCAAACCAAGAGGCTTGCCTCTTGGGGTTGTAGGACACTCTATACGGAGTTACAAAGGAACGGAGTAAATGAAGAGGTCTGGAAAGGCCCGTCAAAGAAGGTAACAACCCTGTAGTTGAAACTTCGTTCCCTCCAGAGTGGATCCTGAGTACGGCGGGACACGTGAAATCCCGTCGGAAGCAGGGAGGACCATCTCCCAAGGCTAAATACTCCCTAGTGACCGATAGTGAACCAGTACCGTGAGGGAAAGGTGAAAAGCACCCCGGAAGGGGAGTGAAAGAGATCCTGAAACCGTGTGCCTACAAGTAGTCAAAGCCCGTTAATGGGTAATGGCGTGCCTTTTGTAGAATGAACCGGCGAGTTACGATCCCGTGCAAGGTTAAGTTGATAAGACGGAGCCGCAGCGAAAGCGAGTCTGAATAGGGCGAAAGAGTACGTGGTCGTAGACCCGAAACCAGGTGATCTACCCATGTCCAGGGTGAAGTTCAGGTAACACTGAATGGAGGCCCGAACCCACGCACGTTGAAAAGTGCGGGGATGAGGTGTGGGTAGCGGAGAAATTCCAATCGAACTTGGAGATAGCTGGTTCTCTCCGAAATAGCTTTAGGGCTAGCCTTGAAATGAGAGTCTTGGAGGTAGAGCACTGATTGGACTAGGGGCCCCCATCGGGTTACCGAATTCAGTCAAACTCCGAATGCCAAAGACTTATGTTCAGGAGTCAGACTGCGAGTGATAAGATCCGTAGTCAAGAGGGAAACAGCCCAGACCACCAGCTAAGGTCCCAAAGTATACGTTAAGTGGAAAAGGATGTGGAGTTGCTTAGACAACCAGGATGTTGGCTTAGAAGCAGCCACCATTTAAAGAGTGCGTAATAGCTCACTGGTCGAGTGACTCTGCGCCGAAAATGTACCGGGCCTAAACGTATCACCGAAGCTGTGGACTGTTCTTTTAGAACAGTGGTAGGAGAGCGTTCTAAGGGCTGTGAAGCCAGACCGTAAGGACTGGTGGAGCGCTTAGAAGTGAGAATGCCGGTATGAGTAGCGAAAGAGGGGTGAGAATCCCCTCCACCGAATGCCTAAGGTTTCCTGAGGAAGGCTCGTCCGCTCAGGGTTAGTCGGGACCTAAGCCGAGGCCGAAAGGCGTAGGCGATGGCCAACAGGTTGAAATTCCTGTACCACCTCCTCACCATTTGAGCAATGGGGGGACGCAGAAGGATAGGGTAAGCGCGCTGTTGGATATGCGCGTCCAAGCAGTTAGGCTGACAACGAGGCAAATCCCGTTGTCGCGAAGGCTGAGCTGTGATGGCGAGGGAACTATAGTACCGAAGTTCCTGATTCCACACTGCCAAGAAAAGCCTCTAGCGAGGTGAGAGGTGCCCGTACCGCAAACCGACACAGGTAGGCGAGGAGAGAATCCTAAGGTGAGCGAGAGAACTCTCGTTAAGGAACTCGGCAAAATGACCCCGTAACTTCGGGAGAAGGGGTGCTTTTTAGGGTGAATAGCCCGGAAAAGCCGCAGTGAATAGGCCCAGGCGACTGTTTAGCAAAAACACAGGTCTCTGCGAAGCCGCAAGGCGAAGTATAGGGGCTGACGCCTGCCCGGTGCTGGAAGGTTAAGGGGAGAGGTTAGCGCAAGCGAAGCTTTGAACCGAAGCCCCAGTAAACGGCGGCCGTAACTATAACGGTCCTAAGGTAGCGAAATTCCTTGTCGGGTAAGTTCCGACCCGCACGAAAGGCGTAACGATCTGGGCACTGTCTCAACGAGAGACTCGGTGAAATTATAGTACCTGTGAAGATGCAGGTTACCCGCGACAGGACGGAAAGACCCCGTGGAGCTTTACTGTAGCCTGATATTGAATTTTGGTACAGCTTGTACAGGATAGGTAGGAGCCTGAGAAGCCGGAGCGCTAGCTTCGGTGGAGGCGTCGGTGGGATACTACCCTGGCTGTATTGAAATTCTAACCCACAGCCCTGATCGGGCTGGGAGACAGTGTCAGGTGGGCAGTTTGACTGGGGCGGTCGCCTCCTAAAATGTAACGGAGGCGCCCAAAGGTTCCCTCAGAATGGTTGGAAATCATTCGTAGAGTGTAAAGGCACAAGGGAGCTTGACTGCGAGACCTACAAGTCGAGCAGGGACGAAAGTCGGGCTTAGTGATCCGGTGGTTCCGCATGGAAGGGCCATCGCTCAACGGATAAAAGCTACCCCGGGGATAACAGGCTTATCTCCCCCAAGAGTCCACATCGACGGGGAGGTTTGGCACCTCGATGTCGGCTCATCGCATCCTGGGGCTGTAGTCGGTCCCAAGGGTTGGGCTGTTCGCCCATTAAAGCGGTACGCGAGCTGGGTTCAGAACGTCGTGAGACAGTTCGGTCCCTATCCGTCGTGGGCGTAGGAAATTTGAGAGGAGCTGTCCTTAGTACGAGAGGACCGGGATGGACGCACCGCTGGTGTACCAGTTGTCTTGCCAAAGGCATAGCTGGGTAGCTATGTGCGGAAGGGATAAGTGCTGAAAGCATCTAAGCATGAAGCCCCCCTCAAGATGAGATTTCCCATAGCATTAGCTAGTAAGATCCCTGAAAGATGATCAGGTTGATAGGTCAGAGGTGGAAGCGCGGTGACGTGTGGAGCTGACTGATACTAATCGATCGAGGACTTAACCTAATAAAAGAGCGTTAGCTCAGTGAATTGAATTGTGATTCGTTATCTAGTTTTGAAGGAATATATTTTCTTCAAAAAATATATTGATTTTTCGACAGAATATTATATAATAGTTTTTGTCGCTAAAATTGAATAAGATATCTGGTAATGATGGCGAAGAGGTCACACCCGTTCCCATGCCGAACACGGAAGTTAAGTTCTTCAGCGCCGATGGTAGTTGGGGGTTTCCCCCTGTGAGAGTAGGACGTTGCCAGGTATAATGGAGGATTAGCTCAGCTGGGAGAGCACCTGCCTTACAAGCAGGGGGTCGGCGGTTCGATCCCGTCATCCTCCACCATAGTTTTTTCGTGCTAGCGAAAATAACTTACCATACGCCGGTGTAGCTCAACTGGTAGAGCAACTGACTTGTAATCAGTAGGTTGGGGGTTCAAGTCCTCTCGCCGGCACCACTCATTTTATTAATAATATACAACTCATTATAAAATGAGCCATTAGCTCAGTTGGTAGAGCATCTGACTTTTAATCAGAGGGTCGAAGGTTCGAGTCCTTCATGGCTCACCATTTACACACCATGCGGGTGTGGCGGAATTGGCAGACGCGCTAGACTTAGGATCTAGTGTCCTTGTGACGTGGGGGTTCAAGTCCCTTCACCCGCACCAAAGTTTTTTCGCGTTAGCGAAAATAACTAACAATATTGCGGAAGTAGTTCAGTGGTAGAACACCACCTTGCCAAGGTGGGGGTCGCGGGTTCGAATCCCGTCTTCCGCTCCAATAGTAAGTGCCGGGGTGGCGGAACTGGCAGACGCACAGGACTTAAAATCCTGCGGTAGGTGACTACCGTACCGGTTCGATTCCGGTCCTCGGCACCATAGTTTTTATAATTCAATTTAGATTATTAGCGCCCGTAGCTCAATTGGATAGAGCGTTTGACTACGGATCAAAAGGTTAGGGGTTCGACTCCTCTCGGGCGCGCCATATACGGGAAGTAGCTCAGCTTGGTAGAGCACTTGGTTTGGGACCAAGGGGTCGCAGGTTCGAATCCTGTCTTCCCGACCATTAACTAAATTACGGGGCCTTAGCTCAGCTGGGAGAGCGCCTGCTTTGCACGCAGGAGGTCAGCGGTTCGATCCCGCTAGGCTCCACCAAAACCTTTTAAAAAATATCTTGCTTTTCTCAAATGAGAATGATATTATAATAAAGTTGTTGTTAAACAATGATCTTTGAAAACTAAACAAAACCAAGCGTGCAAAAGTTAATTTCGATTAACAAAAACGTACTATATAGTACAAACTTTTATGAGCTATATCAACTCTTTATTGGAGAGTTTGATCCTGGCTCAGGACGAACGCTGGCGGCGTGCCTAATACATGCAAGTCGAGCGAACCAATGGGAGCTTGCTCCCTGAGGTTAGCGGCGGACGGGTGAGTAACACGTGGGTAACCTGCCTGTAAGATTGGGATAACTCCGGGAAACCGGAGCTAATACCGGATAACATTTTGAACCGCATGGTTCAAAGTTGAAAGACGGCTTCGGCTGTCACTTACAGATGGACCCGCGGCGCATTAGCTAGTTGGTGAGGTAACGGCTCACCAAGGCGACGATGCGTAGCCGACCTGAGAGGGTGATCGGCCACACTGGGACTGAGACACGGCCCAGACTCCTACGGGAGGCAGCAGTAGGGAATCTTCCGCAATGGACGAAAGTCTGACGGAGCAACGCCGCGTGAACGATGAAGGCCTTCGGGTCGTAAAGTTCTGTTGTTAGGGAAGAACAAGTACCAGAGTAACTACTGGTACCTTGACGGTACCTAACCAGAAAGCCACGGCTAACTACGTGCCAGCAGCCGCGGTAATACGTAGGTGGCAAGCGTTGTCCGGAATTATTGGGCGTAAAGCGCGCGCAGGCGGTTTCTTAAGTCTGATGTGAAAGCCCACGGCTCAACCGTGGAGGGTCATTGGAAACTGGGGAACTTGAGTGCAGAAGAGGAGAGTGGAATTCCACGTGTAGCGGTGAAATGCGTAGAGATGTGGAGGAACACCAGTGGCGAAGGCGACTCTCTGGTCTGTAACTGACGCTGAGGCGCGAAAGCGTGGGGAGCGAACAGGATTAGATACCCTGGTAGTCCACGCCGTAAACGATGAGTGCTAAGTGTTAGAGGGTTTCCGCCCTTTAGTGCTGCAGCAAACGCATTAAGCACTCCGCCTGGGGAGTACGGTCGCAAGACTGAAACTCAAAGGAATTGACGGGGGCCCGCACAAGCGGTGGAGCATGTGGTTTAATTCGAAGCAACGCGAAGAACCTTACCAGGTCTTGACATCCTTCGCTACTTCTAGAGATAGAAGGTTCCCCTTCGGGGGACGAAGTGACAGGTGGTGCATGGTTGTCGTCAGCTCGTGTCGTGAGATGTTGGGTTAAGTCCCGCAACGAGCGCAACCCTTGATCTTAGTTGCCAGCATTCAGTTGGGCACTCTAAGGTGACTGCCGGTGACAAACCGGAGGAAGGTGGGGATGACGTCAAATCATCATGCCCCTTATGACCTGGGCTACACACGTGCTACAATGGATGGTACAAAGGGCTGCAAGACCGCGAGGTCAAGCCAATCCCATAAAACCATTCTCAGTTCGGATTGCAGGCTGCAACTCGCCTGCATGAAGCCGGAATCGCTAGTAATCGCGGATCAGCATGCCGCGGTGAATACGTTCCCGGGCCTTGTACACACCGCCCGTCACACCACGAGAGTTTGTAACACCCGAAGTCGGTGGGGTAACCGTAAGGAGCCAGCCGCCTAAGGTGGGACAGATGATTGGGGTGAAGTCGTAACAAGGTAGCCGTATCGGAAGGTGCGGCTGGATCACCTCCTTTCTAAGGAAAATGAGCACGCTTGGTATTTTGTTTAGTTTTGAGAGATCATACTGATCTTTCTATATAAGTAAGACTCAATACATAGGAGTCTAAATGCAGATTGCATTTGAACATCCTGTGTTTTATGTTCCTTGAAAACTAGATAACGAAAACAATTCAAGTAATTCACTGAGTTTAAACGCTTAGTTTAGTGATTCTCTTAATAATTGATTTAAACGACATCTTCGATGTCAAAGGTTAAGTTGTTAAGGGCGCACGGTGGATGCCTTGGCACTAGGAGCCGATGAAGGACGGTACTAACACCGATATGCTTCGGGGAGCTGTAAGTAAGCTTTGATCCGGAGATTTCCGAATGGGGAAACCCACTGCTCGTAATGGAGTAGTATTTTTACCTGAATACATAGGGTATTAAAGGCAGACCCGGGGAACTGAAACATCTAAGTACCCGGAGGAAGAGAAAGCAAACGCGATTTCCTGAGTAGCGGCGAGCGAAACGGAAGAAGCCCAAACCAAGAGGCTTGCCTCTTGGGGTTGTAGGACACTCTATACGGAGTTACAAAGGAACGGAGTAAATGAAGAGGTCTGGAAAGGCCCGTCAAAGAAGGTAACAACCCTGTAGTTGAAACTTCGTTCCCTCCAGAGTGGATCCTGAGTACGGCGGGACACGTGAAATCCCGTCGGAAGCAGGGAGGACCATCTCCCAAGGCTAAATACTCCCTAGTGACCGATAGTGAACCAGTACCGTGAGGGAAAGGTGAAAAGCACCCCGGAAGGGGAGTGAAAGAGATCCTGAAACCGTGTGCCTACAAGTAGTCAAAGCCCGTTAATGGGTAATGGCGTGCCTTTTGTAGAATGAACCGGCGAGTTACGATCCCGTGCAAGGTTAAGTTGATAAGACGGAGCCGCAGCGAAAGCGAGTCTGAATAGGGCGAAAGAGTACGTGGTCGTAGACCCGAAACCAGGTGATCTACCCATGTCCAGGGTGAAGTTCAGGTAACACTGAATGGAGGCCCGAACCCACGCACGTTGAAAAGTGCGGGGATGAGGTGTGGGTAGCGGAGAAATTCCAATCGAACTTGGAGATAGCTGGTTCTCTCCGAAATAGCTTTAGGGCTAGCCTTGAAATGAGAGTCTTGGAGGTAGAGCACTGATTGGACTAGGGGCCCCCATCGGGTTACCGAATTCAGTCAAACTCCGAATGCCAAAGACTTATGTTCAGGAGTCAGACTGCGAGTGATAAGATCCGTAGTCAAGAGGGAAACAGCCCAGACCACCAGCTAAGGTCCCAAAGTATACGTTAAGTGGAAAAGGATGTGGAGTTGCTTAGACAACCAGGATGTTGGCTTAGAAGCAGCCACCATTTAAAGAGTGCGTAATAGCTCACTGGTCGAGTGACTCTGCGCCGAAAATGTACCGGGCTAAACGTATCACCGAAGCTGTGGACTGTTCTTACGAACAGTGGTAGGAGAGCGTTCTAAGGGCTGTGAAGCCAGACCGTAAGGACTGGTGGAGCGCTTAGAAGTGAGAATGCCGGTATGAGTAGCGAAAGAGGGGTGAGAATCCCCTCCACCGAATGCCTAAGGTTTCCTGAGGAAGGCTCGTCCGCTCAGGGTTAGTCGGGACCTAAGCCGAGGCCGAAAGGCGTAGGCGATGGCCAACAGGTTGAAATTCCTGTACCACCTCCTCACCATTTGAGCAATGGGGGGACGCAGAAGGATAGGGTAAGCGCGCTGTTGGATATGCGCGTCCAAGCAGTTAGGCTGACAACGAGGCAAATCCCGTTGTCGCGAAGGCTGAGCTGTGATGGCGAGGGAACTATAGTACCGAAGTTCCTGATTCCACACTGCCAAGAAAAGCCTCTAGCGAGGTGAGAGGTGCCCGTACCGCAAACCGACACAGGTAGGCGAGGAGAGAATCCTAAGGTGAGCGAGAGAACTCTCGTTAAGGAACTCGGCAAAATGACCCCGTAACTTCGGGAGAAGGGGTGCTTTTTAGGGTGAATAGCCCGGAAAAGCCGCAGTGAATAGGCCCAGGCGACTGTTTAGCAAAAACACAGGTCTCTGCGAAGCCGCAAGGCGAAGTATAGGGGCTGACGCCTGCCCGGTGCTGGAAGGTTAAGGGGAGAGGTTAGCGCAAGCGAAGCTTTGAACCGAAGCCCCAGTAAACGGCGGCCGTAACTATAACGGTCCTAAGGTAGCGAAATTCCTTGTCGGGTAAGTTCCGACCCGCACGAAAGGCGTAACGATCTGGGCACTGTCTCAACGAGAGACTCGGTGAAATTATAGTACCTGTGAAGATGCAGGTTACCCGCGACAGGACGGAAAGACCCCGTGGAGCTTTACTGTAGCCTGATATTGAATTTTGGTACAGCTTGTACAGGATAGGTAGGAGCCTGAGAAGCCGGAGCGCTAGCTTCGGTGGAGGCGTCGGTGGGATACTACCCTGGCTGTATTGAAATTCTAACCCACAGCCCTGATCGGGCTGGGAGACAGTGTCAGGTGGGCAGTTTGACTGGGGCGGTCGCCTCCTAAAATGTAACGGAGGCGCCCAAAGGTTCCCTCAGAATGGTTGGAAATCATTCGTAGAGTGTAAAGGCACAAGGGAGCTTGACTGCGAGACCTACAAGTCGAGCAGGGACGAAAGTCGGGCTTAGTGATCCGGTGGTTCCGCATGGAAGGGCCATCGCTCAACGGATAAAAGCTACCCCGGGGATAACAGGCTTATCTCCCCCAAGAGTCCACATCGACGGGGAGGTTTGGCACCTCGATGTCGGCTCATCGCATCCTGGGGGCGTAGTCGGTCCCAAGGGTTGGGCTGTTCGCCCATTAAAGCGGTACGCGAGCTGGGTTCAGAACGTCGTGAGACAGTTCGGTCCCTATCCGTCGTGGGCGTAGGAAATTTGAGAGGAGCTGTCCTTAGTACGAGAGGACCGGGATGGACGCACCGCTGGTGTACCAGTTGTCTTGCCAAAGGCATAGCTGGGTAGCTATGTGCGGAAGGGATAAGTGCTGAAAGCATCTAAGCATGAAGCCCCCCTCAAGATGAGATTTCCCATAGCATTAGCTAGTAAGATCCCTGAAAGATGATCAGGTTGATAGGTCAGAGGTGGAAGCGCGGTGACGTGTGGAGCTGACTGATACTAATCGATCGAGGACTTAACCTAATAAAAGAGCGTTAGCTCAGTGAATTGAATTGTGATTCGTTATCTAGTTTTGAAGGAACATCCTTCAAACTAAATATTATTTGGTGATGACGGCGAAGAGGTCACACCCGTTCCCATGCCGAACACGGAAGTTAAGCTCTTCAGCGCCGATGGTAGTTGGGGGTTTCCCCCTGTGAGAGTAGGACGTTGCCAAGTAAGATGAAGAAAAGATCAGTAGAGATACTGGTCTTTTTTGTTTTATTAAAAGGTAGTTAAAACCGAAGGTTTGAATATAAGGATTAGAGACAAAGTAAAACTACTAGCCTGAGGCTTGGGAGAAGCAAGAAGGTCAAGGAAGCGCAGAGAGTGAAGACCGGAGTGTGCGGTCTTGGCACATGAGGATCTGAACGAACAAGCTAACGCGGAGATTCGAAACTTATCGCAAGCCGATAGTCCAAATGCGGAAGTTAAGCTTTTGCGCCGATGGTAGTTGGAGGTTTCCCCTGTGAGAATAGGACGTCGCCAAGTAAGAAGAGGAAAAAGATCAGTAGAAATACTGGTCTTTTTTGTGTAGTAAATGGGGGTAATTAAGAACGGAAATTTTTAAGTTTACGAGAAGTGGAAGTTGTAGAAATATGTAGTATCAAAGATAAAACACCAAAAATCGTAGATAGAGTAAAAAGAATCGAAGATAAAACCGCAAAAATCGTAGATAAATCTCTCATAATCGTTGATAAACCTCTTAGATTGCCAAATAAACTTGAACCTAACAGAAAGAACATTGAGATTAGCCTACAATTTATGACTATTTTCTATAACATAAAAAGATTGTCTTTATAAAATTAGATGAGAGCGTAAAATCATGCAAAATAGTCCATTGAAGACTTTATCCGACAAATTCTACCAAATTACGGGAAGTGACAGGCACCCCCACCAGGCACCCCCACCAAAAAAATAAGTGTTTGAAAACTATCTTTTGAGTATATATATATTAGAACAACTTATATGTCTTATTAAGCTAGGGGAAATGTATATGTTTGAGTTTCTTAGTCAAGAGGATTATACGATGTTTTCTCGTATCCTTATTGCAGCTCTTTTATGTGGAGTTATAGGGTTAGAACGAGAGTTTAAGAATCATCCTGCAGGGTTTCGAACACATTTGTTAGTAGGAATTGGATCATGTCTTATGATGATATTGTCTTTGTATGGTTTTGAGCATTATCTTCAGGATCATAAAGCTGTGCAATTTGATCCGTCACGGATTCCATCTTATGTGATTAGTGGCATAGGATTTTTAGGTGGAGGAACCATTCTAGTAAAAGGTGCAACGGTTAGAGGATTAACAACAGCTGCTTCTATCTGGATTGTAGCTGGATTAGGTTTAATTATCGGTTCAGGAATGTATATTCTGGCATTTTTTACAACGATTATAGTGTTAATGTGTCTCATTTTTTTAAATAGATTAGAGAAGTATATGTATGTAAAAAAGACAAGAAGAAAAATGAAGGTTGTTGTAAATTCAACTAAATCTTCAATTGATGAAGTGATTCAGCGTCTTTCGACATATAGCATTAAGACAAATAGTATTGTGATGACATCAAGTCGAAAGGACCGAGATGGGAATGTAACTTTTTATTATCAGTTAGATATTAATATTAACATTCATTCAATAGGGTATGAAAAGTTGGAGCTTGTACTAAAGGAAATCAAGGAAGTAGAAAAAATCTTTTAAATAAGGTTTCACTTCTTGCTATTTTGGCAATATTTAAAATGAAACAGAAGAGTTGAAAAATTTTTCTGTTCGTTTTATATTTAGATTATAGTCAAATATAGTCAAAGTCAGTGAGGGGGAGGTTGAGTGAGAAATATTTCAGACATTATTGAACAGTATTTAAAAAAAGTGCTGGACAGTAGTGGTAAAGAAATTGTTGAAATTAAACGAAGTGAAATAGCTGATCAATTTCAATGTGTGCCTTCACAGATAAACTATGTTATAAACACAAGATTTACGATTGAAAGAGGTTATCTAGTAGAAAGTAAGCGTGGTGGAGGAGGCTATATTAGAATTATTAAAGTTCATGCTGAAACTCAAGCACACTTACTTGATCAATTACTAGCTTTAATAAACAATCGCCTCTCACAAGCAGCTGCAGAGGATATCATTAGTCGGCTTGTTACAGAAGAGGTTATATCTCCTCGAGAAGCAAAGCTGATGATGAGTGTTATAGATCGTTCAGTCCTATATATCGACCTTCCTCATAGGGATGAGTTAAGGGCAAGAATGGTGAAAGCCATGTTAACTTCATTGAAATATAAGTGAAAGTAGGGGAGACGGATGATTTGCCAGGAATGTAATGAAAGGCCGGCAACGTTTCACTTTACAAAAGTGATTAATGGTGAGAAAACAGAAGTTCATATATGTGAACACTGTGCGAAAGAAAATAGTGAATTTTTTATGTTTAATTCAAGTTCAGGATTCTCGTTAAACAGCCTGTTAACAGGTTTACTTAATATGGAGCATGGCTTTGCTAAAGCAGAGGAGCAGAATGTGTTTAAAACAGAAAGTGTTCCTCAATGTGATCGATGTAAAATGACTTTCCAGGATTTTAAGAAATCTGGCAGGTTTGGTTGCTCTAATTGTTACCCAACTTTTAAAAATTATATTACTCCGATTCTAAGACGTGTTCATGGTGGAAACACAGAACATTCCGGGAAAATCCCGAAGAGAATTGGCGGAGATATTCATATAAGGAAAAAAATTGAGGATCTAAAAGAGAAAATAAGAAGTCTTATTAGTCAAGAAGAGTTTGAACAAGCTGCACTGGTAAGAGATGAAATCCGCTCACTTGAAAAAAAATTAAGTAGCTTTGATGAGGAGGGATTTTAGATGTCACTCCAGAACTTTATGAATAAGGCGATGAGTGCTTGGATGAGTCAGGAAGGTCCTGATTCAGACATTGTATTAAGTAGCCGAATTCGTTTAGCACGAAATATAGATCAATATAAATTCCCTACTCTCTCCACAAATGAGGAAGCCCAGGAAGTTCTAAATTTCTTTGAAAACACATATGCAAATAAAACATTCAAAAAATTAGGCCAATTAGAGCTTTTAAAAATGAATGATTTGCAAGCAATTCAGAAAAGGGTCCTCGTAGAAAAGCATTTGATAAGCCCTAACTTAGCTGACCACTCAGATTATGGAGGCTGTTTGCTTTCTGAAAATGAAGAGGTAAGCATAATGTTAAATGAAGAGGATCATATCCGTATTCAATGCTTATATCCTGGATTTCAGCTGGAAGAAGCCTTAAGCACTGCGAATCAGTTGGATGATTGGATTGAAGAAGAAGTTGATTATGCCTTCGATGAACAAAGAGGATATCTAACAAGCTGCCCTACCAATGTAGGAACGGGGCTTAGGGCATCAGTGATGATGCATCTCCCTGCGTTAGTTATCACTCAAAAAATTAATCGAATTATCCCGGCAATTAATCAGCTTGGTTTGGTTGTAAGAGGGATATATGGAGAAGGCAGTGAAGCAGTAGGAAATCTGTTTCAAATTTCAAACCAAATTACATTAGGTAAGTCAGAGAAGGATATTGTAGAGGATCTTGTTAGTGTTGTACAACAACTAATTGAGCAGGAAAGATCTACTCGCGAAGCTTTATATCAGTCCTCACAAACTCAGTTAGAAGACAGGGTTTACCGTTCCTTTGGAACTTTGGTATACTGCCGAAGCATAGAATCTAACGAGACTGCAAAATGCTTATCTGATGTTAGATTAGGTATTGATTTAGGAATTATTAAAGATATTTCCCGTACTATTTTAAATGAACTGATGATATTAACACAGCCTGGATTTTTGCAGCAGTATTTTGGAGGACCATTACGTCCAAATGAGAGAGATATTCGTCGTGCTGCACTCATTAGAGAGCGGTTGAACCTGGAAATGGATCGTAATAAACGGATGGAGGATGATGAATTATGATGTTTGGAAGATTTACAGAACGCGCGCAAAAAGTACTGGCTTTAGCACAAGAGGAAGCAGTTCGATTAGGTCATAATAATATTGGAACAGAGCATATTCTTCTAGGTCTTGTTAGTGAAGGAGAAGGCATAGCTGCTAAAGCTTTACTAGCATTAGGTCTAGGTCCAGATAAAATTCAAAAAGAAGTAGAAGGATTGATTGGTAGAGGTCAAGATGCATCACAAACTATTCACTATACACCAAGAGCAAAAAAGGTCATTGAGCTATCAATGGACGAAGCAAGAAAGCTGGGACATTCTTATGTCGGAACAGAACATATTCTCCTAGGACTTATTCGTGAGGGAGAAGGGGTAGCTGCACGAGTACTTAATAATTTAGGTGTAAGTTTAAACAAAGCAAGACAACAGGTTCTTCAATTATTAGGAAGCAACGAATCTTCAGCAAACCATCAAGGTGGAGGCATTACTAATGCTAATACACCTACTTTGGATAGTCTTGCACGTGATTTAACAGCAATCGCTAGAGAAGGAAGCTTAGATCCTGTAATTGGTAGAAGTAAAGAAATTCAGCGTGTTATTGAAGTGTTGAGTAGACGTACGAAAAACAACCCTGTATTAATTGGAGAGCCAGGTGTTGGTAAAACGGCCATCGCTGAAGGCTTGGCTCAACAAATTGTCCAAAATGAAGTGCCGGAAATTTTACGTGATAAGCGTGTTATGACGTTAGATATGGGAACGGTTGTTGCAGGGACAAAATATCGTGGTGAATTTGAAGATCGCCTAAAAAAGGTAATGGATGAAATTCGCCAAGCGGGTAATATCATTCTCTTTATCGATGAGTTGCACACATTAATTGGTGCTGGTGGTGCAGAAGGAGCTATTGATGCTTCAAATATTCTTAAGCCTTCGTTAGCTCGTGGTGAACTGCAATGTATTGGTGCAACAACACTTGATGAATATAGAAAATACATTGAAAAAGATGCGGCATTAGAGCGTAGATTCCAGCCAATTCAAGTTGATGAACCTTCTGTTGATGAAAGTGTTCAAATTTTAAAAGGTTTACGTGATCGTTATGAGGCACATCATAGAGTATCAATTACAGATGAAGCGATTGATGCTGCTGTTAAATTATCAGATCGTTATATTTCAGATCGTTTTCTTCCAGACAAAGCGATTGATTTAATTGATGAAGCAGGTTCAAAAGTTCGCTTACGTTCTTTTACTACACCACCTAATTTAAAAGAGCTTGAACTAAAGCTTGAGGAAATCCGTAAGGAAAAAGATGCCTCTGTTCAAAGCCAAGAGTTTGAAAAAGCAGCATCTTTGCGTGATACAGAGCAACGTTTACGTGAGCAGCTAGAAGAAACGAAAAAAACATGGAAAGAAAAACAAGGTCAAGAAAATACTGAAGTGACAGTTGAAGATATTGCGATGGTTGTTTCCAGTTGGACTGGTGTCCCAGTTTCCAAGTTGGCACAAACAGAAACTGATAAATTGCTAAATATGGAAAATCTCCTTCATTCAAGAGTAGTTGGTCAAGAAGAAGCAGTAGTTGCTGTTGCAAAAGCAGTACGCCGTGCTCGTGCTGGATTAAAGGATCCAAAACGTCCAATCGGTTCATTCATCTTCTTAGGACCAACGGGTGTAGGTAAAACTGAGTTAGCTCGTGCTCTAGCAGAATCGATCTTTGGTGATGAAGATGCAATGATTCGTATTGATATGTCTGAGTATATGGAGAAGCACTCAACATCACGTCTTGTTGGTTCACCTCCAGGATATGTAGGATATGATGAAGGTGGTCAGTTAACAGAGAAGGTTAGAAGAAAGCCTTACTCCGTTGTTCTTTTAGATGAGATTGAAAAAGCACACCCTGATGTGTTTAATATTTTACTTCAAGTATTAGAAGATGGAAGATTAACGGATTCTAAAGGACGTACTGTAGACTTTAGAAATACGATTTTAATTATGACTTCTAACGTTGGAGCTAGTGAACTAAAACGCAATAAATATGTTGGTTTTAATATTCAAGATGAAACACAAAATTATAAAGACATGAAAGATAAGGTAATGAATGAGTTAAAACGTGCATTCCGTCCTGAATTCATCAACCGTATTGATGAAATCATTGTCTTCCATTCTTTAGAGAAAAAGCATCTAAAAGAAATCGTTTCGCTTATGTCTGATCAATTAACGAAACGTTTAAAAGAACAAGATCTTTCATTAGAATTAACAGAATCTGCGAAAGAGAAAATTGCAGATGAAGGAATTGACTTAGAATATGGTGCAAGACCATTGCGTCGTTCGATTCAAAAGAATGTGGAAGATCGTCTTTCTGAAGAGCTGTTAAAAGGTACAATTGATAAAGGCCAAAAAATTATTCTTGATGTGGAAAATGGCGAATTTGTTGTGAAAACAGCTGAAAAAGAAGAAGTGAAATCTAATTAAATAAAGATAGTTTAGAGGCATACGATTTTAATTGTGTGCCTCACTTTCTTTTTTCTCCTATGGATGATACTACGGACAGTGGGAATAAGATAATCCTCCTTTTACCCGTCTGGAAAGATTTAAATGTAATTTCCGAAAAGATTTCCCTTGATAACACTTTCAGTTTTATATAATTAAGGATAAGTATCATAATTAACTTGTCTATTTGGTAATCTAATAAGAGAGGAACAATTTTATGGCAAAAGCAAAGGTAAAGTTTATTTGTCAAACCTGTGGATATGAATCACCGAAGTGGATGGGAAAATGCCCAGGATGTGGTGAATGGAATACAATGACAGAAGAAGTATTAAAGTCTGGGTCACCTCGAAGGTACTGTTTTTGCTCATTCCAATCAAACGGTACAAAAACCCTCGCCGATCACAACAATTGAAACAACCCAAGAACCAAGAATATTTACAAACCTTAAAGAATTTAACCGTGTACTCGGAAGTGGTATTGTGAAGGGATCTTTAGTTTTAATTGGTGGTGACCCTGGTATTGGGAAGTCAACCCTGTTATTACAAGTATCCTCTCAATTAGCTGATAACGGTCATGATGTTTTATATATATCTGGTGAAGAATCCGTTAAACAAACGAAATTAAGGGCAGATCGCTTAGGGGTAAAATCTAATAAATTATTAGTTTTATCTGAAACAGATTTAAGCTTTATTTCAAAAGCAATCGATGAAACAAACCCAGCCTTTGTAGTGGTCGATTCGATTCAAACTGTTTATCATAGTGAAATAAGCTCTGCTCCAGGTAGTGTGTCTCAAGTAAGAGAATCAACGGCTGAATTAATGAGAATACCAAAACAAAGGGAATTGCAGTATTCATTGTTGGTCATGTAACGAAAGAGGGTTCAATTGCAGGTCCAAGGCTATTAGAGCATATGGTTGATACTGTCCTCTATTTTGAGGGAGAAAGACATCATACGTATCGAATATTGCGTGCTGTAAAAAATCGCTTTGGTTCTACAAATGAGATGGGAATTTTCGAGATGAAAGAAGCTGGTTTAGAAGAGGTGCAAAATCCATCAGAGATTTTTCTAGAGGAAAGGTCTAAGGGTGCGGCAGGTTCAACAGTTGTTGCCTCAATGGAGGGTACCAGATCAGTGCTTGTTGAAATTCAGGCTCTTATCTCTCCGACCAGTTTTGGAAACCCAAGGAGAATGGCAACTGGAATAGATCATAATCGAGTGCCATTGTTAATGGCTGTTCTAGAGAAACGTGTTGGTCTTCTTTTGCAAAACCAGGATGCATATCTAAAGGTTGCCGGAGGCGTAAAGCTTGATGAACCTGCTATTGATTTAGCTGTTGCTGTTAGTATTGCATCTAGTTTTAAGGATGAACCACCAAAACCAACTGACGTTATTATAGGGGAAGTTGGGTTAACAGGTGAGGTTCGTAGAGTGTCGAGAATTGAACAAAGAGTGATTGAGGCTGCAAAGCTAGGTTTTAAGAGGGCGGTCATTCCACATGCAAATATAGGCGGTTGGAATCCACCAGATGATATAGAAATTATAGGAGTAAAAAATGTAGCAGAGGCCCTCCAAAAAACATTAGGGGGATCATAAATGACAGATATAGAGAGTAAGTCAGGCGAAAAGACATTAAATGAAATTTTGCAGTTTGTAGCGCCTGGAACACCTATTAGAGAAGGGATAGAAAATGTACTTCGAGCAAAAACAGGTGGGTTAATTGTTGTTGGTCATAATGACAAGGTAAAGGAAGTAATTGATGGAGGCTTTACAATTGAATGTCCATTTTCATCTGCTCATTTATATGAGCTTGCGAAAATGGATGGAGCTATCATCTTAAGTGATTCAGGAAACAAAATCATGTATGCAAATGCTCAACTGGTTCCTGACCCTACTATTTACTCCTCTGAAACGGGCATGAGACATCGTACGGCTGAGCGTGTGGCGAAACAAACGGGTAATTTAGTTATTGCTATTTCACAAAGAAGAAATGTAATCACGCTGTATCATGGAGAGCTTAGATATGCATTAAGGGATATAGGTGTTATCTTAACAAAAGCAAATCAAGCCATTCAAACATTAGAAAAATATAAAATCGTGTTAGATCAATCAATTATGACGCTAGGTGCACTTGAATTAGAAGAGCTAGTGACATTTAAAGAAGTTCTTCAAGTACTTCACAGGTTTGAGATGGTTCTTAGAATTAAGGATGAAATAAATGATTATGTGAATGAACTTGGAGCTGAAGGACATCTGATCCGCTTGCAGTTAGCAGAACTTTTGACAGGGTTAGAAGAAGAAGCGGCTCTTTTAATTAAGGATTATGCTGTCGATAAGTCAGTAGACCCTTACCCTGTCATTAAACAGCTTCAAGACTTATCGAGCTTTGAGCTTTTGGAAGATTCCGTTCTGTTTAAATTATTAGGTTATTCTTCTTTTACAAATATAGACAGTCCAGTTATTTCACGTGGTTATCGCATTTTAAACAAAATTCCGAGACTGCCTACGATAATTATTGAAAATTTAGTGACAACATATAAAAATTTGAAACTTATTATGAAAGCATCCGTAGAACAGTTAGACGAGGTAGAAGGAATTGGTGAGGTAAGAGCTAAGAAAATAAAAGAAGGACTGAAGAGATTGCAAGACCAACTACTAATTGATCGTCATATATAAGAAGATTTCATGAAAGTTTTACGATTACTGTTTTAATTTCTGTAAAATAGGGTATATTAAAATTGTTTTTTAATGTATGTGTTTTTGGGTCATAGCCAAGATTACAGACATGTATCAATCTATTTACATTTTAATTTATCTATTTCACAAGTCAGCAAATTAGGATAAAGTAGTAATAATTAAAAAGGAGGTGAAGGTATGTTAATTAAACGCATAATCCAACTATTTTTTCTAAGTGTAGGTGGGATGTTAGGAATCCTATTTATGCCACAACTACTTGAATTAATGAATATGCAGGACATACCTTTTATTAATACACCTTATACGCTAGCAGTACTAGGTGCAATCATATTCTTTGTGGCAACATTTTGGTTGGTCGATTATGTTGTGAATTGGATCAGGGTCTTAGAAGAAGCTGTTGTAAAAGCCCCTGTTACAGATGTTTTATTTGGTAGTCTAGGATTAATATTTGGTCTTATAGTTGCTTTTCTTATTGTTATCCCTTTAAATACGATCCAGTACCAAGTCTTTAACACCATTATTCCAATATTCTTAACACTACTGCTTGGGTATCTAGGTTTTCAAGTAGGATTTAAGAAACGAGACGAATTAATTAATGTTTTTACAGTTCAAAATAAAATAGGTAAGAAAAAAGGAATCTCTGATGACGAGGTTGAAATTGAAGATAAAAAGCTTAAAATATTGGACACGAGTGTCATTATAGATGGGCGAATTGCGGATATCTGTCAAACAGGATTCCTAGAAGGAACCATCGTGATCCCTCAATTTGTTCTAGAAGAATTACAGCATATCGCGGATTCTTCTGATGTATTAAAACGAAATCGTGGAAGAAGAGGTCTTGATATCCTGAACCGTATTCAAAAAGAGCTTTCTATAAATGTAGAAATTTATGAAGGTGATTTTGAGGAAATACAAGAGGTGGATAGTAAACTCGTTAAGCTTGCAAAACTCACATCAGGTGTTGTTGTAACAAATGATTTTAACCTCAATAAGGTTTGTGAATTACAAAAGGTTCATGTATTGAATATTAATGATTTGGCAAATGCGGTTAAGCCTGTTGTGTTACCTGGTGAAGAAATGAATGTTCAGGTCATTAAAGACGGGAAAGAGCATAATCAAGGTGTTGCCTATTTAGATGATGGAACAATGATTGTTGTTGAGGATGGCCGAAATTACATTGGAAAGCATATTGATGTGCTTGTAACAAGTGTTCTTCAGACTTCGGCTGGAAGAATGATCTTTGCAAAACCCAAGCTATTAGAAAAAGCATTATAATATACCTCAGCCCATGAAACATTTAACTCTATGTCTCATGGGCTGTTTTACATATAGTGAGGAATCTTTTATTATGATGTTATACTGAATTATTGAAGGAGTAACTCCAATGAATTATCAAGTCATAATACCTGCTGCTGGTCAGGGTAAGCGGATGAATGCAGGTAAGAATAAGCAGTTTATTCAACTAGAACAGATTCCAATTATTATACATACATTAAAGGTTTTTGAAGAACATTCCCACTGTAAGGGTATTATATTAGTAATTAATGATGCAGAAAAAGCTGACTTTCAACAGCTGATAAAAAAGTACCGCATATCCAAAATCAAACAT
This sequence comes from Metabacillus endolithicus, assembly GCF_023078335.1. Classification (GTDB taxonomy): domain Bacteria; phylum Bacillota; class Bacilli; order Bacillales; family Bacillaceae; genus Metabacillus; species Metabacillus endolithicus. The sequence goes on from NZ_CP095550.1 coordinate 2,752,761, forward strand.
TTAGTATCTGGTGGACAAGAGCGCCAATACAGTGTTTATAACGGGTTAAAGGCAGTGGAAGAGGGAGATTTAGTTCTTGTTCATGATGGAGCAAGACCTTTTCTTACTCATGATATTATAGAGGCACTTTTGTCAAAAACGATCATAACCGGTGCGGCAACACTTGCTGTGCCAGTTAAAGATACAATAAAGAGAGCGAAAGATGGAGTGGTAGTCGAAACAGTTGAACGTTCTTCACTTTGGTCAATCCAAACTCCACAAGCGTTCCATTTATCAATTATTTTAGAAGCACATGAAAAAGCAGTGAGAGAAAACTTTCTAGGAACAGATGATGCGAGTCTTCTAGAAAGAGTAGATCAAGCGGTTTCGATCGTTGCTGGTGAATATACAAATATTAAAATCACAACACCCGAGGATCTGTACATAGCAGAAGCGATTTTGTCGAAGAGAAAGATGTAAATTTCATAGTGTCTATTAGGTTATAGAAAGTGGGAATAATAAATGATAAGAGTTGGACAAGGTTTTGATGTACATCAATTAGTGGAAGATCGCCCCTTAATAATCGGAGGAATTGAGATTCCATATGAAAAAGGGTTATTAGGCCATTCAGATGCTGATGTATTATTACATACAGTTGCAGATGCTTGCTTAGGTGCAATTGGTGAAGGGGATATTGGGAAACACTTCCCTGATACAGATCCCACTTTTAAAGATGCGGATTCTGCAAAGTTATTAAAACATGTATGGGAGATCGTAAAAAATAAAGGTTATGAATTAGGTAATATTGATTGTACAATTATTGCGCAAAAGCCTAAAATGGCACCATTTATTGAAGACATGAGAAATAGGATTGCTGAATTATTAGAAGCTGAAGCATCACAAGTCAATGTAAAAGCAACAACAACTGAAAAATTAGGTTTTACAGGTAGACAAGAGGGAATTGCTTCAATGGCAACAGTCCTGATTCAGCAGCGTACATAACACAAATTAGGTTTGTTGATTTATTTTGTATCTGCTTTATTTTGGTGGTAAAATTAGGTCTGTTCTTATACGTTATTCGTAATTTTACATAAAAATTAATAACTATGGGTTGCTTATATTTTTAAGTAGCTTGGAAACGAAGAGTCAAAAAGACGGAGGTAGCAAAGATGGCAAAAGAAGTTAGAGTTCGTTATGCACCAAGTCCAACTGGACATTTACATATTGGAAATGCAAGAACAGCATTATTTAATTATTTATTCGCTAAAAATCAAGGTGGAAAATTTATTATACGTATTGAAGATACGGATAAGAAACGTAATATTGCTGGCGGAGAAGAAAGTCAATTAAAGTACTTAAAATGGCTAGGAATTGATTGGGATGAAAGTATTGATGTTGGTGGAGAATATGGTCCATATCGCCAGTCAGAGAGAAATGATATTTACAAGAAATATTATGAAGAGCTTCTAGAAAAAGGTTTAGCTTATAAATGTTATTGTACAGAAGAAGAGCTGGAAAAAGAACGTGAAGAACAAATGGCGAGAGGTGAAACACCTCAGTATTCTGGTAAGCACGCTAACTTAACAAAAGAAGAACAAAACGAATTAGAATCACAAGGGCTTCAAGCAAGCATTCGTTTTCGAGTACCTGCTAATAAAGAGTACCGTTTTACTGACATGGTAAAAGGGGATATTTCCTTTGAGTCAGAAGGAATGGGTGACTTTGTTATTGTCAAAAAGGACGGAACACCTACTTATAATTTTGCAGTAGCTGTTGATGACCACTTAATGGGGATTTCACATGTACTAAGAGGAGAAGACCACATTTCTAATACGCCAAAGCAATTGATGATTTATGAAGCGTTTGGCTGGGATATTCCTGTATTCGGTCATATGACATTAATCGTAAATGAAAACCGCAAAAAATTAAGTAAACGAGATGAATCAATCATTCAATTTATTGAGCAATATGAAGATCTTGGTTATCTACCAGAAGCGTTATTTAACTTTATTTCATTACTTGGTTGGTCGCCGGGCGGAGAAGAAGAGGTATTTACAAAGAATCAATTAATTGAAATCTTTGATGCGAATCGTCTTTCTAAATCTCCAGCTGTCTTTGATACACATAAATTAGCTTGGATGAATAATCAATATATTAAGCAGCTAGATCTTGAAAAATTAATTCCACTTTGCTTGCCTCATTTAATTAAAGCGGGGAAAGTGTCAGAAAACATGAGCGAGGAAGAACAGGAAAGAACTCATCAATTAATTGCGCTCTATCAAGAGCAATTGAACTTTGGAGCAGAAATTGTTGATTTAACGGAGCTTTTCTTTAAAGAAGAAATCTCTTATGAAGAGGAAGCAAACGATGTTCTTGCAGGAGAGCAAGTTCCTGAAGTTTTATCAGCGTTTGTGAGTGAAATCAATCAAAGCGATGATTTTTCAGCTGATACAGTGAAAACAATGATAAAGGCTGTCCAGAAAGCAACCGGACAAAAAGGGAAAAATTTATTTATGCCGATTCGTGTAGCGATAACAGGTCAAACACATGGACCGGACTTACCAAAGTCTATTGCGGTTTTAGGAAAATCCACCGTTTTAGCTAGATTACAAAATGCAATTAGTTGAGTTCATTTCATAATGATCGCTTTTTAATCAAAAAACGAGATTTTTCTTTCATCTAGCTTATTGTTGAATATACGAAGATATGCAATAAAAAATGAGCCTCAAACGTTTTTTTGGTAACAAATTGTACATTATGAAGATGATTCAGTTAACATTTGCATAAAAATGTAATATAGTATGGTTAAACTATATTTAAAGCGTTGATAAGGAGAGTAGAGTTTTATTTCCTTTATAGAGAGAACCCTCATCGGCTGAAAGGGGTTTAAGTGAAGTAATTCTTGAAGTGCACCTTAGAGTCCTTTGCTAAACGTCATGTAGACTAGTAAGTAAAGGCGTACCCTCTACGTTACAGAGTTAAAGTTGAGGTTAGAGTGATCGTTGTACTCTTTCCTAAACAGAGTGGAACCGCGCATTCAAGCGTCTCTGTCATGTTGCAGAGGCGCTTTTTTATATTCTCAGGAAAAATCTAATAAAGTTTATGATTGGAGGGGAAATGAATGTTGAAAATGATGAAAGAAGACGTAGAGGTTGTTTTTGAGCAAGATCCCGCAGCAAGAAATTATTTTGAAGTTATTTTAACTTATTCAGGATTACATGCCATTTGGAGTCATCGAATTGCCCATGCTTTTTACAAAAAGAAGTTCTTTTTCTTAGCTAGAGCTATCTCGCAGATAAGCAGGTTTTTTACAGGAGTTGAGATTCATCCTGCTGCAAGAATTGGACGCCGTTTCTTTATTGACCATGGAATGGGCGTTGTTATCGGGGAAACATGTGAGATTGGAGACAATGTGACGGTCTTCCAGGGAGTAACACTTGGTGGAACGGGAAAAGAAAAGGGAAAAAGGCATCCGACCATTAAAGACAATGCGCTAATTGCTACAGGAGCAAAGGTGTTAGGCTCTATTACTGTTGGAGCATACTCAAAGATAGGAGCGGGGTCTGTTGTCCTAAAAGATGTGCCAGATCAATCGACTGTTGTTGGAATTCCTGGAAGAGTCGTTATCCAAAATGGAAAGAGAGTTGATCAGGACTTAAACCATTCTGATTTACCAGATCCAGTTTCAGATCGTTTTAAGGAGTTAGAAGCTGAGTTAAAACAATTAAGAGATGAAGTACAACACCTAAGGAAAGGAAAGAATGACTATGACAATAAAGTTGTACAATACGCTAACGAGACAAAAAGAAACGTTTGAGCCTCTAGAACCGGGAAAGGTAAAAATGTATGTTTGTGGTCCAACCGTTTATAATTATATTCATATAGGAAATGCTAGACCCGCAATTGTTTATGATACGGTAAGAAGATACTTAGAGTTTAGCGGGTATGAGGTGAACTATATATCAAACTTCACAGATGTGGATGATAAATTAATTAAAGCGGCTAATGAACTGGGTGAAGATGTTCCTACCATTGCAGATCGGTTTATTGACGCATATTTTGAAGATGTAACAGCACTTGGCTGCAAACGTGCGACCACACATCCACGTGTAACAGAAAACATTGATATTATTATTGATTTTATCCAAGCTTTAATTGATAAAGGCTTTGCTTATGAAGCAGGCGGTGATGTTTATTATAAGACAAGAGAATTTAAAGAGTATGGAAAGCTTTCACATCAATCGGTTGAGGAGCTTCGCTTAGGAAACAGAATTGAAGTAGGGGATAAAAAGCAGGATGCTCTAGACTTTGTTCTTTGGAAATCAGCAAAAGAAGGGGAAATTTCCTGGGAAAGTCCGTGGGGGCATGGTCGACCTGGCTGGCATATTGAGTGCTCTGCTATGGCACAAAAATATTTAGGTGACACAATTGACATTCATGCCGGTGGTCAGGACTTAACATTCCCTCATCATGAAAATGAAATTGCTCAATCTGAAGCTGTAACAGGTAAGCAGTTTGCTAAGTATTGGTTACACAACGGATATATTAATATTAATAATGAAAAGATGTCAAAGTCTTTAGGGAACTTTGTTTTAGTTCACGATATTATTAAAGAAATCGATCCACAAATTGTTCGTTTCTTTATGTTGTCTGTTCATTATAGACACCCAATCAACTTCTCTCAGGAGTTATTAGAGAGTACAAAGAACGCGTTTGAACGTTTAACAACATCATATGGAAATTTAAAGCATCGTAAAAACAGCAGCACAAATTTAACGGATAATAACGAAGAATGGCTAACAAAAATTAAAAACTATCAACAGCAATTTAAAGAAGAAATGGATGATGACTTTAATACAGCTAATGCTATTTCAGTTTTATTTGATCTATCAAAACAAGCAAATTACTATTTGCAGGAACAGAATACATCAACTGAAGTGATTCAAGCTTTCTTAGATCAATTTGATCAACTGGGTAAAGTGTTAGGGGTAACATTTGAATCAACAGATCTTTTGGATGAAGAAATTGACGAAATGATTCAACAGCGTATTCAAGCAAGAAAAGACCGCAATTTTGCTTTAGCTGATGAAATCCGTGATAAATTAAAAGACCTAAATATCATCTTGGAGGATACACCACAAGGTACGAGATGGAAGCGCGGTTGATTACAGTACACATAATTGGGGAATAAAGATAAAAAGAAATATAGTTAAGACTATAGGCAGGGCTCCAGGCTTTAACCTTACTGTAGCTCTGCCTTCAATAGGAAAAGAGGAACACAATGTTTTTAGAATTACCTACAATAAAAGATTCCAAGCTCTTAAATAGCTTGGCTTTGGCTTATATTGGCGATGCTGTTTATGAGATTTATGTAAGACATTATCTTTTAGCTAAAGGCAATATCCGTCCTAATCAACTTCATAATCAAGCAAAAAGATTTGTATCTGCAAAGGCACAAGCAAGCACATTACACCATTTTTTCTCGCTTGAGTTTCTTACTGAAGAAGAGCAAGCGGTGTTAAGAAGAGGAAGAAATGCAAAGTCAGGGACAATCCCAAAAAATACAGATGTACAAACTTATCGTTATAGTACAGCGTTTGAAGCACTGATTGGATACCTTTACTTAGAAAAAAGGCACGAACGTCTTGAGGAACTAATTCAAAAGTCATTTACATTTATTGATGGAAAGGAGGGGATGTCATGAGTGAAGATCTTATTATTGGACGTAATCCGGTAATCGAGGTATTAAAATCATCGAGAGACATTAATAAAATATGGGTAGCAGAAAACTCTTTAAAAGGACAAGCCCAGCAAATAACGAAGCTTGCTAAAGAAAGAGGTATAACCATCAATTTTGTCCCTAAAAAGAAGATTGATCAGATGGTGGAAGGAAACCATCAAGGTGTAGTTGCCCAGGTGGCTGCCTATGAATATGTTCATGTTGACGATTTACTAAAAGTAGCTGAAGAACGAAATGAACCACCATTTTTATTATTGCTAGATGAAATTGAGGATCCACATAACCTCGGGTCCATCATGAGAACGGCTGATGCAGTAGGGGCACATGGTATTGTTATCCCTAAGCGAAGGGCAGTTGGGCTAACAGCTACTGTAGCAAAGTCATCTACTGGGGCAATTGAACATATCCCTGTGGCAAGGGTTACGAATATGGCGAGAACAATCGATGATCTAAAGGAAAAAGGAGTATGGATTGTAGGGACAGATGCAAAAGGAGCAGATGATTACCGCAATCTTGATGGAAAGATGTCACTTGCATTAATTATAGGAAGTGAAGGTAAGGGGATTGGTCGTCTTATAAAAGAAAAATGTGATTTCTTAGTCAAGATGCCAATGGTTGGACATGTTACATCATTAAATGCATCTGTAGCAGCTAGTCTCTTAATGTATGAGGTATATAGAAAGCGATATCCTCTAGGGGAGTAGAGTGAAATGGATATCCTATTGGTTGATGGATATAACATTATCGGTGCGTGGCCGGAATTACAAAACCTTAAGAAAAATGATTTAGCGGGAGCACGAGATCTATTAATTGAAAAAATGGCTGAATATCAAGCATATACAGGATACCGGGTCATTATTGTATTTGATGCTCATATGGTAAAAGGCATTGAGAAAAAGCAGAAAAATTATCGAGTTGAAGTCATTTTTACAAGAGAAAATGAAACAGCGGATGAAAGAATTGAGAAGTTGGCTATTTCATTAAGCAATATTAAAACTCAAGTTCATGTAGCTACCTCAGACTTTACTGAGCAATGGGCAATCTTTGGACAAGGTGCATTAAGGAAATCAGCAAGAGAATTACTTAATGAAATGACGTCAATTGAAAACAGGATTCAACACAAAGTGAAGAAGATTGAGGAAAAACGACCTTCTTCAAAGATTGCTATTCCAGAAGATGTTCTAGAAAAATTGGAAAAGTGGCGAAGAGGAGATCTTTGAGTAGTATTAAGGATGAAATCTACTACCTTTGGCAATGCAAGATATTCAACAGCAAAACAAGGCTTCAGAAAATAGGGTTGTAAGTACAGTCATGTGACAGGACGTTATGTTCATGTCTGGTTGACGCTTACAAAACCAATACTGTATAATATTGTTATCTTGCGTGCGGTCGGGGGGATCGACTTGAATTCACCAATCAACAGGGGCAAAGTCAACAAAGAAGATTTAGAGTTATTGGAAGATGAACAAGTAGTTGAACTTGTGCATTTTGGAGAAAGTGAAGCGCTTGATTATTTAATTACAAAATACCGAAATTTTGTCCGGGCGAAAGCAAGATCATATTTTCTAATCGGTGCTGACCGGGAAGATATTATCCAGGAGGGAATGATTGGTTTATACAAAGCCATTCGTGACTTCAAGGAGGACAAGCTCACTTCTTTTAAAGCATTTGCCGAGCTATGTATTACAAGGCAAATCATTACCGCAATAAAAACTGCAACTCGTCAAAAGCATATTCCGCTGAATTCCTATGTTTCTTTAGACAAGCCAATATATGATGAAGAGTCTGATCGAACACTTATGGACGTTATTACTGGTGCAAAAGTGATGGACCCTGAGGAACTCATTATCAATCAAGAAGAATTTGATGATATTGAGGTGAAGATGGGGGAGTTACTAAGTGATCTTGAACGAAAGGTCTTAGCATTATATTTGGACGGCAGGTCATACCATGAAATCTCCGAAGAGCTGAATAGACATGTTAAATCGATTGATAACGCTCTGCAACGAGTGAAGAGAAAGTTAGAACGCTATTTAGAACTACGGGAGATTAGTTTATAATTATATACATTAGGATATGAACGTTTGTTGACGAAAAAATTCTACTGTGATACAGTTTTAAAGAATAAAACGTAGCGGTAGGTGATGACATGCGTAAAAAGATTATCCTTGCATGCACATCGTGTGGAAGTAGAAATTATACAACGATGAAAAATAGTACAAGCACAAATGATCGGTTGGATGTTAATAAATTTTGTAAAGTATGTAATTCGCATACAAACCACCGTGAAACGAAATAGTACAGCACTTATATATTTCATATAATGAAGTTTCCTTATTATCCTGGAGGTAGCACAATGCAACGTTTAATTAGTTTTTTCCGAGATGTTACTCGTGAAATGAAAAAAGTCAGCTGGCCTAAAGGTAAAGAGCTTACAAAGTACACAATAACAGTTGTATCAACTGTTACATTTGTGGCAGTGTTCTTTGCGGTTGTTGACTTAGGTATTTCTTCTTTAATTCGTTTGTTTTTTGAATAACAAATGGAAAATCGTGCTATAATAGAAAATATTAAACTTTGTCTGCAAAACCCGTTAAACGGGTTTTTTCATTGTATAAAAAAGTAATAATATAAGCAGATGCTATCGTTTGTTGATCAACCTATTGTGGGGAGGGAAGGACAAGTAGTCCTGAAACTATGGAAAAGAATTGGTATGTAGTACACACCTATTCAGGTTATGAGAATAAAGTTAAGGCCAACCTTGAAAAACGTGTAGAATCGATGGGAATGGAAGACAAGATCTTCCGCGTGGTTGTACCTGAAGAGGAAGAAACAGATATTAAGGATGGTAAGAAGAAAGTAGTTAAAAAGAAGGTCTTCCCAGGTTATGTGCTAGTTGAGATCGTCATGACGGATGACTCATGGTATGTTGTGCGAAACACACCTGGAGTAACTGGGTTCGTAGGCTCTGCAGGTCATGGGTCTAAACCAACACCACTATTACCTGATGAAGTGAGTTTTATTTTGAAACGCATGGGTATGGATGAGCGTCGTGTTGAAATTGATTATGAATTAAAAGAAACTGTTAAAGTAACAGAAGGTCCTTTTGCTAATTTCACAGGTTCCATCGAAGAAATCGATCAAGATAAAAATAAACTTAAAGTTCTTGTGAATATGTTCGGCCGTGAAACACCAGTAGAACTAGATTTTTCTCAAGTAACGAAATTATAATGTAAAAAAACTTGAAATCAATTTCGAAAAGTGGTAATATTTCATAGGTCAGTATGTCTCGAGACTTGAGATATTATTTTGATCAGAAATTTCTATTTCTGAAAGTATAAGGGTAGGTAAACTCATTTAATGAGTTGCTCTAATTATGACCATTCGAAACTCGAGTGGCTAGATGAGTGGGAGGGTAATAAACCCCATTACCACATCACGGACTTAAGGAGGTGTGTCTCGTGGCTAAAAAAGTAATTAAAATTGTAAAATTGCAAATTCCTGCAGCTAAAGCTAATCCAGCTCCACCAGTTGGTCCTGCATTAGGTCAAGCTGGTGTTAATATCATGGGATTCTGTAAAGAGTTCAACGCTCGTACGGCTGAACAAGCTGGATTAATCATTCCAGTTGAAATCACAGTATTCGAGGATCGTTCATTTACATTTATTACGAAAACTCCTCCTGCTGCTGTATTACTTAAGAAAGCAGCTGGAATTGAGTCTGGTTCTGGTGAACCAAACCGTAATAAAGTAGCGACTGTTAAGCGTGACAAGGTACGTGAAATCGCTGAAACAAAAATGCCTGATTTAAACGCAGCTAGTGTTGAGTCAGCAATGCGTATGGTAGAAGGTACTGCACGTAGCATGGGTATCGTTATCGAAGACTAATTTCTATTAGTCGAGTTGTGTTAGGGGGTTGCGAGTTTGCTTAAAAACAAGTTCGCAACCTTTATTCGTGGGAGGTTATTCCGCTAAAACCACTAAGGAGGAAACAAAAATGGCTAAAAAAGGTAAAAAGTTTTTAGAAGCTGCTAAATTAGTAGATCGTTCGAATTTCTACTCTGTACAAGAAGCAGTAGAACTAGTTAAAAAGACTAGCATCGCAAAATTTGATGCAACTGTAGAAGTTGCTTTCCGTTTAGGCGTAGACCCTAAGAAAGCTGACCAACAAATCCGTGGAGCAGTAGTACTTCCAAATGGTACTGGTAAAACTCAACGTGTATTAGTATTTGCTAAAGGTGAAAAAGCGAAAGAAGCTGAAGCAGCAGGTGCTGATTATGTTGGTGATGCAGACTACATCAACAAAATCCAACAAGGTTGGTTTGAGTTTGACGTAATCGTTGCAACTCCAGACATGATGGGTGAAGTTGGTAAATTAGGACGTGTATTAGGACCAAAAGGTTTAATGCCAAACCCTAAAACTGGAACAGTTACATTTGATGTAACAAAAGCTGTTAATGAAATCAAAGCTGGTAAAGTTGAATACCGTCTTGATAAAGCTGGTATTATCCATGTTCCTATCGGAAAAGTATCATTTGAAGATAGCAAACTTGTAGAGAACTTTACAACAGTTTATGAAACCTTATTAAAAGCTAAGCCTTCTGCAGCAAAAGGTACTTATATGAAGAGCGTAAATGCTACTTCTACTATGGGACCTGGTGTGAAGGTAGATTCTTCAAGCTTCGCTGTAAAATAATAGCTATTGACTTCGTATAGAAGTTTATATATAATTATCAATGTTGTTTAAAACAAATATCGCTATACCGTAGACAGTAGGTGCTTTTATAAGCTTAAATATCCTGCCGAGGTGTATTTACGAATAAAGCATGATTTTGCTTATTGTATGTACAAAACCTCCATGTCTTGTGGAGGTTTTTTAATGACCATCACCGAACGGTACTAGTGTTACATGAATCTAACAGGAGGTGTAACAATGAGCGCAATTATCGAACAAAAGAAACAGATCGTAGATGAAATTTCTACTAAGTTCCGTGAAAGTAAATCTACTATCGTTGTTGATTACCGCGGATTAACTGTAAGTGAAGTTACTGAATTACGTAAGCAATTACGTGAAGCAGGAATCGACTTCAAAGTTTACAAAAACACAATGACTCGTCGTGCTGTTGAGCAAGCTGAGCTTACTGGTCTTAATGATGTATTAACAGGACCTAACGCAATTGCATTCAGTAATGATGATGTTGTAGCTCCGGCTAAAATTTTAAATGACTTCGCTAAAAAACACGAAGCTCTTGAAATCAAAGCTGGTGTAATTGAAGGTAATGTTGCTAGTGTTGAAGAAGTTAAAGCTCTTGCTGAACTTCCATCACGCGAAGGTTTACTTTCTATGTTGCTTAGCGTACTTCAAGCTCCTATCCGTAACTTTGCTCTTGCTACTAAAGCAGTTGCAGAACAAAAAGAAGAACAAGGTGCTTAATCGGTACAACAATCTAGTATGTCTTTACTAATAAAATATTAACAGGAAAAACAAGGAGGAAATTATAATGACTCAAGAACAAATCATTGAAGCAGTTAAAAATATGACTGTTTTAGAATTAAACGACTTAGTTAAAGCAATCGAAGAAGAGTTTGGTGTAACTGCTGCGGCTCCTGTAGCTGTTGCTGCTGCTGGTGGCGAAGCTGCTGCTGAGCAAACTGAATTTGACGTAGTACTTGCAAGTGCTGGCGGACAAAAAATCAAGGTTATCAAAGTTGTACGTGAAGCTACTGGCTTAGGCTTAAAAGAAGCTAAAGAATTAGTAGATAACGCTCCAAAACCACTTAAAGAAGGCGTTTCTAAAGAAGAAGCTGAAGAATTAAAAGCTAAACTTGAAGAAGTTGGAGCTTCTGTAGAAGTTAAGTAATAAATGTACTATATAAAAAAGCTCGCCGGTTAAAGGCGGGCTTTTTTGTACTTTAGGATAATTGAAGTACTAATGAATCTATGCGCATTTTGTAGTAGATGATTTTTTATCATTAAATTTGATTTAATACGTATAAAATACAAGGTTGATGTAAAACCTATTCTTCTGTAAGAGGAGGAACTTTTATGAGTAATCATTATTATTCTGAGAAGCCAACTGTTGAAAGTGATCGTAAAACATGGACATTTCAACTAAAGGATTTTCTTTTTACATTTCAAAGTGACCGTGGAGTGTTTTCAAAAAATGAAGTAGATTTTGGTTCCCGTCTTTTAATAGAAACATTTTTACCACCGGATGTAAGTGGTGATTATCTAGATGTTGGTTGTGGATATGGGCCTATTGGGTTGTCTCTTGCAAAGAGTTTTAACAAACAAGTAGACATGATCGATATTAATGAACGGGCAATAGAGTTAGCGAAAGATAATGCTGCTCTTAACAAAGTGGAGAATGTAAATATATTTCAAAGTAATCAATTTGAAAACATTAGTGAAGATCGCAAATATGCCGCTGTTTTAACAAATCCACCAATTCGAGCAGGGAAGCAAGTTGTTCACTCTATTTTTGAAAAAAGTTTTGAACATCTTGAGCAGGAGGGTGAGTTATGGATTGTTATACAAAAAAAACAGGGAGCACCGTCAGCGATGGATAAACTAAATGAAATGTTTAATGAAGTGGAAGTTGTGGAAAAGAAAAAGGATTTATTATATCATAAAAGCAAAAAAGAGTTGACTCCATTTTTTTGTTGTGTTAGTATTATAAAATGCCAATATATAATTTCCATAACTATCTAATTTTTAAGGTAAAAGATGTATAGAAATTAGTTTTATGGGAATACTATTAAAATCAAAAGTACGTTTTAAAAATGTGGTTTTCTTACTAGAAACCCTTTTTATTTTTTGTTTTTTCCTTGCGTCAGTACTTGCATTTTCCTATGTTTTATTGCAGATTTTTTATTGGTAGTATGTAAAGATATTGTTTTTAAAGAGAATGATCATATGTGAGTTCTCTTATTCGTCTGTCTAAAAAAGGTATACATAATAGTACGACGCAAGATCCTATTACGCTTGATTTGAGGGGTGAATGAGTTGACAGGTCAACTAGTTCAGTATGGACGACACCGCCAACGTAGAAGTTATGCACGCATTAGTGAAGTGTTAGAATTACCAAATCTTATTGAGATTCAAACCTCTTCCTATCAGTGGTTTCTTGATGAGGGCTTAAGAGAAATGTTTCAAGATATTTCTCCAATTGAGGATTTCACTGGTAACCTCTCGCTAGAGTTTATTGATTATAGCTTGGGGGATCCTAAGTACCCTGTTGAGGAATCAAAAGAACGCGATGTTACCTATTCGGCGCCATTACGTGTTAAGGTTCGTTTAATTAACAAGGAAACTGGTGAAGTAAAAGATCAGGATGTCTTTATGGGAGATTTTCCTCTCATGACAGAGACAGGTACATTTGTTGTCAACGGAGCAGAGCGTGTTATCGTTTCTCAGCTAGTCCGTTCACCAAGTGTATATTACAGTGCGAAGGTCGACAAAAATGGTAAAAAAGGCTTTACTGCGACTGTTATTCCAAACCGTGGGGCTTGGTTAGAATACGAAACTGACGCCAAAGATGTTGTATATGTGCGTATAGATCGTACTCGTAAATTACCGGTAACGGTTCTCTTACGTGCTCTTGGGTTTGGCTCTGATCAAGAAATCATCGATTTATTAGGTGAAAATGAGTACTTACGTAACACTCTTGATAAAGATAATACGGAAAGTACAGAGAAAGCTTTGCTTGAAATTTACGAGCGACTTCGTCCAGGTGAGCCACCAACTGTTGAAAATGCAAAGAGTTTATTAGACTCTAGATTTTTTGATCCAAAACGCTATGATTTAGCGAATGTTGGTCGCTATAAAATTAATAAAAAGCTTCATATTAAAAATCGTCTTTTTAATCAAAGACTAGCAGAAACATTAGTAGATCCTGAAACAGGAGAAATCATTGCAGAAAAAGGTACAATGATTGATAGAAGAACGTTAGACCGAATTATACCAAATCTTGAAAGTGGTGTTGGATTTAAAAAAGAACATCCTTCAGGCGGTGTTACTGAGGATGAAGTAACGATTCAATCTATCAAGATATATGCACCTAATGACCCGGAAGGCGAAAAGGTTATTAATGTATTAGGTAACGCTTATGTAGAAGAAGCTATTAAAAATATTACAGTTGCAGATATTTTATCTTCTATTAGTTACTTCTTTAACCTTCTACATGGTGTTGGTGACACAGATGATATCGATCACCTTGGAAACCGTAGATTACGTTCAGTAGGGGAATTACTGCAAAACCAGTTTAGAATTGGTTTATCAAGAATGGAACGTGTTGTTCGTGAGAGAATGTCTATTCAAGATACGAATACAATTACTCCGCAACAACTTATTAATATTCGTCCTGTAATTGCTTCTATTAAAGAGTTCTTCGGTAGCTCCCAGTTATCTCAATTTATGGATCAAACAAATCCACTAGGTGAGTTAACTCATAAACGTCGTTTATCTGCATTAGGACCGGGTGGTTTAACTCGTGAACGTGCTGGCTTCGAAGTTCGTGACGTTCACTATTCTCACTATGGTCGTATGTGTCCAATTGAAACTCCAGAGGGTCCAAATATCGGATTGATTAACTCACTGTCTTCTTATGCGAAAGTGAATCGTTTCGGCTTCATTGAAACACCATATCGCCGAGTTGATCCTGAAACTGGTAAAGTAACAGCTAGAATTGACTATTTAACTGCTGATGAAGAGGATAACTATGTAGTTGCCCAAGCAAATGCTAGGTTAGCAGAAGATGGGTCATTTATAGATAATGATATTGTTGCACGTTTCCGTGGTGAAAACACAGTTGTTAATAGAGATCGTATTGACTACATGGATGTATCTCCTAAACAGGTTGTATCTGCTGCAACAGCATGTATTCCGTTCTTGGAGAATGATGACTCAAACCGTGCATTAATGGGTGCGAACATGCAACGTCAAGCTGTACCATTAATGAATCCGGAATCACCTATAGTTGGAACAGGTATGGAATATGTTTCTGGTAAAGATTCAGGGGCAGCTGTTATCTGTAAACACCCAGGTGTTGTTGAGCGTGTTGAAGCGAAAAATGTTTGGGTACGTCGATATGAAGAAGTTGACGGTCAAAAGGTTAAAGGAAATCTTGATAAATATAGTATGTTAAAGTTTATCCGTTCAAACCAAGGTACTTGCTATAATCAACGTCCAATCGTAAGTGAAGGCGATGAAGTAGTAAAAGGTGAAATCCTTGCTGACGGTCCATCTATGGAAAAAGGTGAGCTTGCATTAGGTAGAAACGTAATGGTTGCCTTTATGACATGGGATGGTTATAACTATGAGGATGCTATTATCATGAGTGAAAGACTTGTTAAAGATGATGTGTATACATCTATTCATATTGAAGAATATGAATCTGAATCTCGTGATACAAAATTAGGACCTGAAGAAATTACACGTGATATCCCTAACGTTGGGGAAGATGCATTAAGAAACTTAGATGAGCGCGGAATTATCCGAGTTGGTGCAGAAGTAAAAGATGGAGATCTACTAGTTGGTAAAGTAACGCCTAAGGGTGTAACAGAGCTAACAGCAGAGGAAAGACTTTTACATGCAATCTTTGGTGAAAAAGCAAGAGAAGTTCGTGATACATCATTACGTGTACCACATGGTGGAGAAGGAATTATTCTTGATGTTAAAGTGTTCAACCGTGAAGACGGTGATGAATTACCACCAGGTGTTAACCAATTAGTTCGTGTTTATATCGTTCAAAAACGTAAAATCTCTGAGGGAGATAAAATGGCTGGACGACATGGTAATAAAGGGGTTATCTCTCGTATCCTTCCGGAAGAAGATATGCCTTATTTACCAGACGGTACTCCTGTTGATATCATGTTAAACCCTCTAGGAGTTCCTTCACGTATGAATATCGGTCAGGTATTAGAGCTGCACTTAGGTATGGCTGCTCGAAAACTTGGTATTCATGTTGCATCTCCAGTATTTGATGGTGCGCGTGAGGAAGACGTATGGTCAACATTAGAAGAAGCAGGCATGGCTCGTGATGCTAAAACTGTTTTATATGATGGACGTACGGGTGAACCATTTGATAACCGTGTATCAGTAGGGATTATGTATATGATTAAACTTGCTCACATGGTTGATGATAAACTTCATGCCCGTTCAACTGGACCATACTCATTAGTTACTCAACAGCCATTAGGTGGTAAAGCTCAATTCGGTGGTCAAAGATTCGGTGAGATGGAGGTATGGGCACTTGAAGCATATGGTGCTGCTTATACACTTCAAGAGATTCTTACTGTTAAATCTGATGATGTCGTTGGTCGTGTGAAAACATATGAAGCCATTGTTAAAGGCGAAAATGTACCTGAACCTGGTGTTCCTGAATCATTTAAAGTATTAATTAAAGAACTTCAGAGTTTAGGTATGGATGTAAAAATGCTTTCAAGTGACGAGCAAGAAATCGAGATGAGAGACCTTGATGATGAAGATGATTCACAACAGGCTGAAGGTCTTGCTGTGAATGATCAACCAGAACCAGAGCCTGAAGCTGTTGAATTAGAAAAAGATACAGTAGTGAAAGAATAATACAAGTTTAAGTTTTACTAAGGAATTCCTAAACGGGGAGGTTAACCTCTCCGTTTAGTGAACCTTATTATGTAGTAATTTGCTTTTACATAGCAGTTTAATTTTCTACTAAAAAGAACTTTAAACTTGACTTGAATACAGCCATTTAAATTGGGTAGAACCTGAAGACGAAAAGGGAGGTAGGCCCCTTGATAGATGTAAATAATTTTGAATATATGAGCATCGGCTTAGCTTCACCTGACAAGATTCGCTCTTGGTCCTTTGGTGAGGTTAAGAAACCAGAAACAATCAATTACCGTACATTAAAACCAGAAAAAGATGGTCTGTTTTGCGAACGTATTTTTGGACCAACAAAAGACTGGGAATGTCATTGTGGTAAATACAAAAGAGTCCGCTATAAAGGTGTAGTTTGTGATCGTTGTGGAGTTGAAGTAACTCGTGCAAAAGTACGCCGTGAAAGAATGGGACATATTGAATTAGCTGCTCCTGTTTCACATATTTGGTATTTCAAAGGAATTCCAAGTCGTATGGGGGGCTTGTTCTAGATATGTCACCACGTGCTTTAGAGGAAGTTATTTATTTTGCTTCTTATGTAACAACTGAAACTGGAGATACTCCTCTTGAGAAAAAACAATTACTTTCAGAAAAAGAATACCGAGCTTACCGTGAAAAGTACGGTAATACCTTCCAAGCATCTATGGGTGCAGAAGCTATTAAAAAGCTATTATCAGATATTGATCTAGATAAAGAAGTGGATTCTTTAAAAGAAGAGTTGAAAACTGCTCAAGGACAGCGTCGTACACGTGCAATTAAACGTCTAGAAGTACTTGAAGCATTCCGTAACTCAGGAAATGACCCATCTTGGATGATTCTTGATGTTCTTCCTGTTATTCCGCCTGAATTACGTCCAATGGTACAACTTGATGGTGGACGTTTTGCTACTTCTGATTTAAATGATTTATATAGACGTGTTATTAACCGTAACAATCGTCTTAAGCGTTTATTAGATCTTGGAGCACCAAGCATTATCGTTCAAAATGAGAAGCGTATGCTTCAAGAAGCAGTTGATGCTCTTATTGATAATGGACGTCGTGGACGCCCAGTTACAGGACCAGGTAATCGTCCTTTAAAATCACTTTCACATATGTTAAAAGGTAAACAAGGACGTTTCCGTCAAAACTTATTAGGTAAGCGTGTTGACTACTCTGGTCGTTCTGTTATCGTTGTAGGTCCAAACCTTAAGATGTATCAATGTGGTTTACCAAAAGAGATGGCACTAGAACTGTTTAAGCCGTTTGTTATGAAAGAGTTAGTTGAAAAAGGATTAGCTCATAACATTAAGAGTGCAAAACGTAAAATTGAGAGAGTACAGCCGGAAGTATGGGATGTTTTAGAATCAGTTATTAAAGAACATCCAGTTTTACTTAACCGTGCACCAACTCTTCATAGATTAGGAATTCAAGCCTTCGAACCTACTTTAGTAGAAGGTCGTGCAATTCGTCTTCACCCACTGGTATGTACTGCTTATAATGCGGACTTTGACGGTGACCAAATGGCCGTTCACGTACCATTATCAGCTGAGGCACAAGCTGAAGCACGTATTTTAATGCTAGCAGCTCAAAATATCCTTAATCCTAAGGATGGTAAGCCAGTTGTTACTCCTTCACAGGATATGGTATTAGGTAACTATTACTTAACATTAGAGCGTGCTGGTGCAATTGGTGAAGGTATGATCTTTAAAGATACTAATGAAGCACTACTTGCTTATCAAAACGGATATGTACATTTACATACACGTGTTGCAGTTCAAGCATCTTCATTAAAAAATCAAACATTTACAGAAGAGCAAAACAAAATGTTGCTTGTTACTTCTGTTGGTAAGTTAATCTTCAATGAAATCTTACCTGAATCATTCCCTTACATGAATGAACCAACGAAAGAAAACATTGAAGAAAAAACACCTGATAAATACTTTGTAGCTCCAACGGTTGATGTGAAAGAGCATGTTGCAGCTTTAGATGAAATCGCGCCATTCAAGAAGGGTATTCTAGGGAAAGTCATTGCAGAAATCTTCAAAAGATTCCATATTACTGAAACATCTAAAATGCTTGACCGCATGAAGAATCTAGGTTTCAGTTACTCTACAAAAGCTGGTATTACAGTTGGTGTATCTGACATCATCGTATTAAAAGAAAAGCAAGAAATTATCGGTGAAGCACAAGCTAAGGTAGATAACGTATTAAAACAGTTCAGAAGAGGTTTAATTACTGAAGATGAGCGTTATGAACGTGTTATCTCTATCTGGAGTGCTGCAAAAGATAATATTCAAGGAAAATTAATGGCGTCTCTAGATAAGCGCAACCCTATCTTCATGATGAGTGACTCTGGTGCCCGTGGTAACGCATCTAACTTTACTCAGCTTGCTGGTATGCGTGGATTAATGGCCAACCCGGCTGGACGTATCATTGAATTACCAATCAAATCAAGTTTCCGTGAAGGTTTAACTGTATTAGAGTACTTCATCTCTACACACGGTGCACGTAAAGGTCTTGCGGATACTGCCTTAAAAACAGCTGACTCTGGTTACTTAACTCGTCGTCTTGTTGACGTTGCCCAAGATGTTATCATCCGTGATGATGATTGTGGCACAGATCGAGGCATTCTGGCTGAGGCAATTAGAGAAGGTACGGAAATTATTGAAAAATTAGATGAACGTCTAATTGGTAGATATTGCCGTAAAGTTCTAAAACACCCTGAAACAGATGAGGTAATTGTTGAGGAAAATGAATTAATTACTGAGGATATTGCAGTAGAAATTATGGAAGCTGGAATTGATAAAGTATGGATTCGCTCTGCATTTACTTGTAACACTAGACATGGTGTATGTAAAAAATGTTACGGACGTAACCTTGCTACAGGAAGTGAAGTAGAAGTTGGTGAAGCAGTTGGTATTATTGCTGCTCAATCAATCGGTGAGCCTGGTACACAATTAACAATGCGTACATTCCATACAGGTGGGGTTGCCGGAGACGATATCACACAAGGTTTACCTCGTATCCAAGAGTTGTTTGAAGCAAGGAATCCTAAAGGTCAAGCGATCATTTCTGAAATTAATGGTGTTGTAGCTGAGATCAATGAAGTTCGTGATAAACAGCAAGAAATAGTGATTCAAGGTGACGTAGAATCCCGTTCTTATACAGCTCCATATAATGCAAGACTTAAAGTTACTCAAGGTGATAAAATTGAGAGTGGTCAAGTCTTGACAGAAGGTTCAATAGATCCTAAGGAATTACTAAAAGTAAAAGATCTTCAAGCTGTTCAACAATATTTATTACGTGAAGTTCAAAAAGTTTACCGTATGCAAGGGGTAGAAATTGGAGATAAGCACGTAGAGGTTATGGTAAGACAAATGTTACGTAAAGTCCGTGTCATGGATGCTGGTGATACAGATGTACTACCAGGTACACTCCTTGATGTTCATCAGTTCACTGATGCTAACAAACAAGTGTTGTTAGATGGTAAACGCCCTGCAACTGGACGTCCAGTATTACTTGGTATTACCAAAGCATCTCTTGAAACTGACTCCTTCTTATCTGCCGCATCATTCCAAGAAACAACTAGAGTTCTTACTGATGCAGCGATTAAAGGAAAACGTGATGAATTACTAGGACTTAAAGAAAATGTAATTATTGGTAAACTTGTTCCTGCTGGTACTGGTATGACAAGATATCGTCAAACTGAACCAATTGCTAAAGTCGAGCAAGTTGAAGAAGTAGTATCAGTAGATTAATGATTATAACTCCATCATTGGGGGGTAATCCCCCAATGATTTTTAATGGAGTTTATCAAATATAATCCTTAAAAACAGTTAAGAAATGGATGAATAAAGTTTTTTTGATGATTGTTGACATCCGTCTCGTGCAATGTTACTATATTCAAGGTGTTCCAATCTTAAACCTGTTGCTTTGGAGGATATAAGCTTATGTCTTATGATAAAGTGTCACAGGCAAATGAAATCATTGTTGGTACTAAGCAATCAGTCAAAGCTCTTATGAATAATGAAGTTAAAGAGATCATTATAGCAGAAGATGCTGATTATAGAATTATCCAAAAGGTTATTCAAACAGCAGAAACTCAAAAAGTCCCTTTAACAACAGTTTCATCTATGAAAAAGCTTGGAAGAGCTTGTGGAATAGAAGTGGGAGCTGCAGCTGTAGCTATAATCCGTAAAATAGATGTTTTTGCAAATTAATAATTGCAGAAACTTTGTTTTTGCCTAAATATGAACCACCTGGATGTGTGGTATTAAAAAGTGAAGGGAGGAAAACGATAATGCCTACTATTAATCAATTAGTGCGTAAAGGTCGCGTAAGCAAAGTAGAGAAATCTAAATCACCTGCATTAAACAAAGGTTACAACAGCTTCAAAAAAGAGCAAACTAACGTATCTTCACCTCAAAAACGTGGTGTATGTACTCGTGTAGGTACGATGACGCCGAAGAAACCTAACTCAGCGCTTCGTAAATATGCTCGTGTTCGTTTAACAAACGGAATTGAAGTAACAGCATACATTCCTGGTATTGGCCACAACTTACAAGAGCACAGTGTTGTTCTTATCCGTGGTGGACGTGTAAAAGATTTACCGGGGGTACGTTATCACATTGTTCGTGGTGCGTTAGATACTGCTGGTGTTGATGGACGTATGCAAGGCCGTTCTAAATACGGTACAAAACGTCCAAAAGCTGCTAAAAAATAATGTTATAAGACATTAAGAATATAAAACTTAGATGAAGGGAGGACATAACATGCCACGTAAAGGTCCTGTAGCAAAAAGAGATGTGTTACCAGATCCAATTTACAATTCAAAGCTTGTTACACGTTTAGTAAACAGAATTATGATCGACGGGAAAAGAGGTAAAGCACAATCTGTACTTTACAATGCTTTCGATTTAATTAAAGAACGTTCAGGTAATGATGCAATGGAAGTGTTTGAACAAGCACTTAAAAACATCATGCCAGTTCTTGAAGTTAAAGCACGTCGTGTTGGTGGTGCTAACTACCAAGTACCTGTAGAAGTACGTCCAGATCGTCGTACAACTTTAGGTTTACGTTGGTTAGTAAACTACGCTCGTCTTCGCGGAGAAAAAACGATGGAAGAGCGTTTAGCTAACGAAATTCTAGATGCTGCTAACAACACTGGTGCAGCAGTTAAGAAACGTGAAGATACTCATAAGATGGCTGAAGCAAATAAAGCATTTGCTCACTATCGTTGGTAATCAATACAATCTAATCAAACTAAATTTCCTATAAGGAAGGAGAAATTACCCAATGGCAAGAGAGTTCTCCTTAAAGAATACTCGTAATATCGGAATCATGGCTCATATTGATGCTGGTAAAACAACGACAACTGAGCGTGTTCTTTATTACACTGGACGTATCCACAAAATCGGTGAAACTCATGAAGGTGCATCTCAGATGGACTGGATGGAGCAAGAACAAGAACGTGGAATCACGATTACTTCTGCGGCGACAACTGCGTCGTGGAAAGGTCATCGTGTAAACATCATCGATACACCAGGACACGTAGACTTCACTGTTGAAGTTGAACGTTCTTTACGTGTACTTGATGGTGCAGTAGCAGTTCTTGATGCTCAATCAGGTGTTGAACCACAAACTGAAACAGTATGGCGTCAAGCAACAACATATGGCGTACCACGTGTTGTGTTCGTTAATAAAATGGACAAAATTGGTGCTGACTTCTTATACTCTGTTTCAACTCTACATGATCGTCTTCAAGCGAATGCTCACCCAATTCAATTACCAATTGGTGCTGAGGATCAATTCGAAGGTATTATCGACCTTGTAGAAATGAAGGCTACATTCTATGGTAATGATTTAGGAACTGATATTGTTGATAAAGAAATTCCTGAAGAATACCAAGAACAAGCTGAAGAATACCGTGAAAAGTTAGTTGAAGCAGTTGCAGAACTTGATGAAGACTTAATGGAGAGATACCTTGGTGGAGAAGAAATCTCTAACGATGAGCTAAAAGCAGCAATTCGTAAAGGTACTTTAAATGTAGAATTCTATCCAGTAATCTGTGGATCTGCATTCAAAAACAAAGGTGTTCAAAAAATGTTAGACGCAGTTATCGATTATCTTCCAGCTCCAATTGATGTAGCTGCAATTAAAGGTATCATTCCTGATACTGAAGAAGAAGTAACTCGCGAATCTAGCGATGAAGGCCCATTCGCTGCATTAGCTTTCAAAGTAATGACAGATCCTTACGTTGGGAAACTTACATTCTTCCGTGTTTACTCTGGTACTCTAAGTTCTGGATCATATATCCAAAACTCTACTAAAGGTAAGCGTGAGCGTGTAGGTCGTATCCTTCAAATGCACGCAAACAGCCGTGAGGAAATCTCTGAGGTTTACTCTGGTGATATTGCTGCAGCTGTAGGTTTAAAAGATACAACAACTGGTGACACTCTATGTGACGAGAAAAACCTTGTTATCTTAGAGTCTATGCAATTCCCTGAGCCAGTTATTCAACTTTCTGTTGAACCAAAATCTAAAGCAGACCAAGATAAAATGACTACTGCTTTACAAAAACTTCAAGAAGAAGATCCAACATTCCGTGCTCATACTGACCCAGAAACTGGTCAAACAATCATCGCGGGTATGGGTGAACTTCACCTAGATATTCTAGTTGATCGTATGAAACGTGAATTCAAAGTAGAAGCTAATGTTGGTGCACCTCAGGTTGCTTATCGTGAAACTTTCCGTCAAGGAGCAAGAGTTGAAGGAAAATTTGCACGTCAATCTGGTGGTCGTGGTCAATTCGGACACGTTTGGATCGAGTTCGAACCAAACGAAGAAGGTAAAGGCTTCGAATTTGAAAACAAAATCGTTGGTGGGGTAGTTCCACGTGAATACGTTCCTGCAGTTTCAGCTGGTCTAGAAGATGCAATGCAAAACGGTGTTCTTGCTGGTTTCCCATTAGTTGATGTAAAAGCTGCTTTAGTAGATGGATCTTACCATGACGTTGACTCAAGTGAGATGGCGTTCAAGATCGCAGCATCTTTAGCTCTTAAAAATGCTGTATCAAAATGTAGCCCAGTAATCCTAGAGCCAGTTATGAAGGTAGAAGTTGTAATCCCAGAAGAATACATGGGAGACATCATGGGAGGAGTTACTTCTCGCCGTGGACGTGTAGAAGGTATGGAAGCTCGTGGTAATGCTCAAGTAGTACGTGCTATGGTTCCACTATCTGAAATGTTTGGTTACGCAACTTCATTACGTTCTAACACTCAAGGACGCGGAGTGTTCACAATGCACTTTGATCACTACGAAGAAGTTCCAAAATCAATTTCTGAAGAAATTATCAAAAAAAATAAAGGTGAGTAATTGATTTTACCCCCTTTTATGAAGTATAACTACTTATGTGAGAACAGAAAGTGATGTTTCACTTTCTGTTACATATATCCAAAAAAAATTAGAACTCTAAGGAGGATTTTTAGAATGGCTAAAGAAAAATTCGACCGTTCCAAAACGCATGCTAATATCGGTACAATCGGACACGTTGACCATGGTAAAACAACTTTAACAGCTGCAATCACTACTGTACTTGCTAAGCGCAGTGGTAAAGGTGCAGCGATGGCATATGATATGATCGATGCTGCTCCTGAAGAGCGTGAGCGTGGAATCACTATCTCAACTGCACACGTTGAGTATGAAACTGAAACTCGTCACTATGCACACGTTGACTGCCCAGGACATGCTGACTATGTTAAAAACATGATCACTGGTGCTGCTCAAATGGACGGTGGTATCCTAGTAGTATCTGCTGCTGACGGCCCAATGCCACAAACTCGTGAGCACATCTTATTATCTCGTCAAGTAGGTGTACCTTACCTTGTTGTATTCTTAAACAAATGTGACATGGTTGATGACGAAGAGTTATTAGAACTAGTTGAAATGGAAGTTCGTGACTTACTTTCTGAGTACGATTTCCCAGGTGACGATGTACCTGTAATCAAAGGTTCTGCTCTTAAAGCACTTGAAGGTGAAGCTGAGTGGGAAGAGAAAATCGTTGAACTTATGAACGCTGTTGATGAGTACATCCCAACTCCAGAACGTGACACTGATAAGCCATTCATGATGCCAGTTGAGGACGTATTCTCTATCACTGGTCGTGGAACAGTTGCTACAGGTCGTGTCGAGCGTGGACAAGTTAAAGTTGGTGACGTTATCGACATCATCGGTTTAACTGAAGAGCCAAAATCAACTACTGTAACAGGTGTTGAAATGTTCCGTAAGCTTCTTGATTATGCTGAAGCTGGTGACAACATCGGTGCACTTCTTCGTGGGGTTGCTCGTGATGATGTTCAACGTGGACAAGTACTTGCTAAACCAGGTACAATCACTCCACACACTAACTTCAAAGCAGAAGTTTATGTATTATCAAAAGAAGAAGGTGGACGTCACACTCCATTCTTCACTAACTACCGTCCTCAGTTCTACTTCCGTACAACTGACGTAACTGGTATCTGCCAATTACCTGAAGGCGTAGAAATGGTTATGCCTGGGGATAACGTTGAAATGACAGTTGAGCTTATTGCTCCAATCGCGATTGAAGAAGGTACTAAATTCTCAATCCGCGAAGGTGGACGTACAGTAGGCGCTGGCGTTGTAGCTTCTATCCAATCTTAATTTGTAATAGATAAAAGGCGAGCATTTAATGCTCGTCTTTTTTTGTACATAAATCTAAACACTAATGTGAATCGAATTTATAGATTCGATGAAATTTCTAGAGATGGGTAAATGGTGAGAAATAACCCTCATAAAGAAAATGATGAACAAAGGAGGTGAAAATGAAGAGAGAATTGGTCTTCATAAGGAGAATGAAGAAAAAATGAGGTGAAGATGAAGAGAGAGATGGTCTTCATAAAGGGAATGAAGACCAAAGATGATAATAATATAGAGAGAAATGCTCTTCATAAGATGGATGAAGAGCAAACATATTGGTAATGAAGAAAGAGATGATCTTCATTAACAATATGAAACAAGAATGAGATTATATTTATATGAGAATTGAACTTCATAAGAGCACTCACTCTCTATAAAAATAACACCAAGACAAACAAGCTGCTCAAATCCTATAAAATCATGATATTATACTCCTCTTGGCACTCAGTTCATCAATTTCGGCTGCCGTAAATATCCCACAATCATCAATCTCTTATTATACTTTTTCAGTAATAAGCACGAGTACCAACTATCAATGCATACATCTAATATTCTTAAATACTTTGATGAATGAATTATTCTATTTCTACTATATAAATAAGTTTCCTCTTAAGGCGTATCTGAGTATAGAGACATATATTAGAATGATTAATGATTATTTTGATAAGATCTTTCTTTTAAAAATGATTATTTCACTTACATTTCTAATACATGAATAATAAACCAACAATGATATCCTTGATATCTTTATACATTCTATGTATAATATGAAAAGTGCTCAAGAAACTAGGTATTTTAAATAGTTCTTGCATCTAACATAAGTTTTATGTATAATAGACAATGTTGGTCTTTGACTGCGATGAAGCAGGAGGTTGCCGATACACACGGCCGCTTTGCCATGGCGTGTGTAGGGAAAATTCTTGCGGAGAAAATGTCTATTTTAAAAGTAGGCGAAAAGGAGGGAAAATAATGGCAAAACAAAAGATTCGTATCCGTTTAAAAGCTTATGATCACAGAATTCTTGATCAATCTGCAGAGAAAATTGTAGAAACTGCAAAACGTTCTGGTGCAAATGTTTCTGGTCCAATTCCGTTACCAACAGAAAGATCAGTATACACAATCCTACGTGCGGTTCATAAATACAAAGATTCTCGTGAGCAATTCGAAATGCGTACGCATAAGCGTTTGATTGATATCATCAGCCCAACACCACAAACAGTTGATGCATTAATGCGTCTTGACTTACCATCTGGTGTTGACATTGAAATCAAATTATAATTTTTTTAAAATAAATGATTGATAATTTATAGGAGGTGTGACTCATGACCAAAGGAATCTTAGGAAGAAAAGTCGGTATGACGCAAGTATTTGCTGAAAACGGTGATTTAATTCCGGTAACTGTTATCGAAGCTAATCCAAACGTAGTTCTTCAAAAGAAATCTGTTGATACTGATGGATACAACGCGGTTCAATTAGGATTTGAAGATAAACGTGAAAAGCTTTCTAACAAACCAGAAAAAGGACACGTTGCAAAAGCTAATACTGCACCTAAGCGCTTCGTTAAAGAACTTCGTGAAGCTAGCTTAGAGCAAATCGAAGTAGGTCAAGAAGTCAAAGTTGATATTTTCACAGCAGGTGAAATCGTAGATGTAACAGGAGTTTCTAAAGGGAAAGGTTTCCAAGGCTCTATTAAACGCCACGGACAATCTCGTGGACCAATGTCTCACGGTTCTCGTTACCATCGTCGTCCAGGTTCAATGGGACCTGTAGCACCTAACCGTGTATTCAAAAACAAACTATTACCAGGTCGTATGGGTGGAGAGCGTATTACTGTTCAAAACTTAGAGATCGTTAGAGTAGATGCAGAACGCAATCTATTATTAATCAAAGGTAATGTACCAGGACCTAAAAAAGCACTTATCACTGTGAAAAGCGCAGTTAAATCTAAATAATTTCTTTAAGAAAGGAGGAATTGGGTAATGCCTAAAGTAGCATTATTAAACCAAACTGGATCAAACGTTGGAGAAATCGAACTTAATGATTCTGTATTTGGTATCGAACCTAATCAGCATGTATTATTTGAAGCGGTTATCATGCAAAGAGCTTCCTTACGTCAAGGATCTCACAAAGTTAAAAATCGTTCTGAAGTAGCAGGCGGAGGACGCAAACCTTGGCGTCAAAAGGGTACTGGACGTGCTCGTCAAGGATCTATTCGCTCTCCACAATGGCGCGGTGGTGGTGTTGTATTTGGACCAACTCCACGTTCATATGCTTATAAATTACCTAAAAAAGTTCGCCGTTTAGCAATCAAATCAGCTTTATCATCAAAAGTAGTTGACAACGATATCGTTGTTTTAGAGGATTTAGCACTTAACGCACCAAAAACAAAAGAAATGGCTTCTGTTCTTAAAGGTCTTTCTGTTGAAAGAAAAGCGTTAATTGTAACAGCTGACAACAATGAAAACATTGCATTATCAGCTCGTAACATCCCTGGAGTAACAGTTGTTACTGCGAGTGGTGTAAATGTACTTGATGTACTTAACCACGATAAGCTTATTATGACGAAAGCTGCGGTGCAAAAAGTAGAGGAGGTACTTGCATAATGAAAGATCCTCGTGATATTATTAAGCGCCCCGTAATCACTGAACGTTCAACAGATCTTATGACTGAGAAAAAATATACGTTTGAAGTAGATGTTAAGGCTAATAAAACTGAAGTTAAAGATGCGATCGAATCAATCTTTGGCGTAAAAGTTGAAAAAGTAAACATCATGAACTACAAAGGAAAATTAAAGCGTGTTGGTCGTTACAGCGGTTTAACTAACCGTCGTCGTAAAGCGATCATCAAGCTTACTGCAGATAGCAAAGAAATCGAATTATTCGAAGTATAATTTCAATAGAAAAGGAGGGATATCGATATGGCGATTAAAAAATATAAACCAACCTCAAACGGTCGTCGTGGAATGACAGTATCGGATTTTGCTGAAATCACGACAGATCAACCAGAAAAATCGTTACTTGCACCTTTACACAAAAAAGGTGGACGTAATAACCAAGGTAAATTAACAGTTCGTCACCAAGGTGGTGGACACAAACGCCAATATCGTGTGATTGATTTCAAACGCGACAAAGATGGTATACCAGGACGCGTTGCTACAATCGAGTACGATCCAAATCGTTCTGCTAACATCGCACTAATCAACTATGTTGATGGTGAGAAAAGATACATCCTTGCACCTAAGAATTTAAAAGTAGGTCTAGAGATTATGTCTGGTCCTGAAGCAGATATTAAAGTAGGTAATGCACTACCATTACTAAACATTCCTGTAGGTACAGTAGTACACAACATCGAATTAAAACCTGGTAAAGGTGGTCAATTAGTTCGTTCTGCAGGTACTTCTGCTCAAGTATTAGGTAAAGAAGGTAAATACGTACTTGTACGTTTAAACTCTGGTGAAGTTCGTATGATTCTTGCTACTTGCCGTGCAACTGTAGGTCAAGTAGGAAACGAGCAACATGAACTTATCAACATTGGTAAAGCAGGTCGTTCACGTTGGTTAGGCAAACGTCCTACTGTTCGTGGATCTGTAATGAACCCTAACGATCACCCACACGGTGGTGGTGAAGGACGCGCTCCAATCGGACGTAAATCACCAATGTCTCCATGGGGTAAACCAACACTTGGAGCTAAGACTCGTAAGAAGAAGAACAAATCAGATAAATTTATCGTGCGTCGCCGTAAAAAATAACGTGATTGAACTACGGTTCAATCGAACCGTAGCACGATCGCGAAGGGAGGTACAATCATGGGCCGTAGCTTAAAAAAGGGACCATTCGTTGATGATCATTTAATCAACAAAGTTGAGAAATTAAATGAAACTGAGAAAAAGCAAGTTATTAAAACTTGGTCACGTCGTTCTACAATTTTCCCACAATTTATTGGTCACACTATCGCTGTTTATGATGGTCGTAAACATGTTCCTGTATATGTAACTGAGGATATGGTAGGTCATAAATTAGGTGAGTTCGCACCTACACGTACTTACAAAGGTCATGCTAGTGATGACAAAAAAACAAGACGTTAATGAGAGGAGGCATTTAAATGCAACAATCTAAAGCTGTCGCAAGAACAGTTCGTATTGCTCCTCGTAAAGCTCGTTTAGTTTTAGATCTTATTCGAGGTAAGCAAATAGGTGAAGCAGTAGCGATTTTAAACCACACGCCAAAGGCTGCTTCTCCAATCATAGAGAAAGTATTAAAATCGGCAGTGGCTAACGCTGAACATAACTATGAAATGGACATTAATAGCTTAGTTGTAACAGAAGCTTATGCAAACGAAGGTCCAACTCTTAAACGTTTCCGTCCACGTGCTATGGGTCGCGCAAGTGCAATCAACAAACGCACAAGCCACATCACAATCATCTTAACAGAAAAGAAGGAGGGATAATCAGTGGGTCAAAAGGTAAATCCAGTCGGTCTTCGTATCGGAGTTATTCGTGATTGGGAGTCAAAATGGTTCGCAGGAAAAGACTACTCAACTCTTTTACATGAAGATATTAAAATTCGTGAATATGTTACTAAACGTCTTAGCGATGCATCTGTTTCTAAAATTGAGATCGAGCGTGCTGCTAACCGTGTAAACATTACAATCCACACTGCTAAGCCAGGTATGGTAATCGGTAAAGGTGGTACTGAAGTTGAAGCACTTCGTAAAGCACTTAACCAATTAACTGGCAAACGTGTACACATTAACATTCTTGAAATCAAAAAAGCTGATTTAGATGCTAAATTAGTTGCTGAAAATATCGCACGTCAATTAGAAAACCGTATTTCTTTCCGTCGTGCACAAAAACAAACAATCCAACGTGCAATGCGTGCTGGTGCTCAAGGTATCAAAACTCAAGTATCTGGTCGTTTAGGTGGAGCAGATATCGCACGTGCTGAACATTATAGCGAAGGAACAGTTCCACTACACACACTTCGTGCTGATATCGATTATGGAACAGCTGAAGCTGATACAACTTACGGTAAATTAGGCGTAAAAGTTTGGATCTATCGTGGAGAGGTTCTTCCTACTAAGAAGAAAACTGAGGAAGGAGGAAAATAATATGTTATTGCCAAAACGCGTAAAATATCGCAGAGAGCACCGTGGAAAAATGCGCGGTCGTGCTAAAGGCGGTACTGAGGTACATTTCGGTGAGTTCGGAATTCAAGCTCTTGAAGCTTCTTGGATCACAAATCGTCAAATCGAAGCTGCTCGTATTGCGATGACACGTTATATGAAACGTGGCGGAAAAGTTTGGATTAAAATCTTCCCTTCTAAGCCTTATACTGCAAAACCTTTAGAGGTACGTATGGGATCTGGTAAAGGTGCTCCAGAAGGTTGGGTAGCTGTTGTAAAACCAGGTAAAGTTATGTTTGAAATCTCTGGTGTAACTGAAGAGGTAGCACGTGAAGCTTTACGTTTAGCTTCTCATAAATTACCGATTAAAACGAAGTTTGTAAAACGTGAAGAAATTGGTGGTGAATCAAATGAAAGCTAATGAAATTCGTGACCTTACCACTGCTGAAATTGAACAAAAAGTAAAGTCTCTTAAAGAAGAGTTATTTAATCTTCGCTTTCAATTAGCGACAGGACAATTAGAAAACACTGCTCGCATCCGTGAAGTTCGTAAATCGATCGCTCGTATGAAAACTGTTATCCGTGAAAGAGAGCTTGCTGCTAATAATCGTTAATAAGAGAGGAGGTTTACTGAATGAGTGAACGTAACCAACGTAAAGTTTATACTGGTCGTGTTGTTTCTGACAAAATGGATAAAACTATCACTGTTCTTGTTGAAACATACAAAACACACCCATTATACGGTAAACGTGTAAAATACTCTAAGAAATACAAAGCTCATGATGAAAACAACCAAGCTAAAACTGGCGATATCGTAAGAATTATGGAAACTCGTCCATTATCTGCGACAAAACGCTTCCGTTTAGTTAGTGTTGTTGAAGAAGCTATTATCATTTAATATTGTTCGGATAGTTAATTCCGAAGGGAGGTAACATAGATGATCCAACAAGAATCTCGTTTGAAAGTTGCTGACAACTCTGGTGCTCGTGAAGTATTAACAATTAAAGTGTTAGGCGGTTCTGGTCGTAAAACTGCTAACATCGGTGATGTAATTGTTTGTACGGTAAAACAAGCAACACCAGGTGGCGTTGTCAAAAAAGGTGATGTTGTTAAAGCTGTAATCGTGCGTACTAAGAGTGGCGCTCGTCGTTCTGATGGTTCTTACATCAAATTTGACGAAAACGCATGTGTTATCATTCGTGATGACAAAGGTCCACGTGGTACACGTATTTTTGGACCAGTTGCACGTGAATTACGTGAAAACAACTTCATGAAAATCGTTTCTCTAGCTCCAGAAGTTCTATAATAAATTGAATTGCCTTACTAAGGAGGTGCAACTAGGATGCATGTTAAAAAAGGTGATAAAGTAATGGTTATCTCTGGTAAGGATAAAGGTAAACAAGGCGTAGTTCTTGCATCTTATCCTAAAAAAGACCGTATTCTTGTTGAAGGTATTAACATCGTGAAAAAACACGCTAAACCTTCACAAGCAAACCCACAAGGTGGAATCTTAAACCAAGAGGCACCTATCCATGTATCAAATGTTATGCCACTTGATCCTAAATCTGGTGAGCCAACTCGTGTTGGTTATAAAGTGGTTGACGGTAAAAAGGTACGTGTAGCAAAAAAATCTGGTGAAACTTTAGATAAATAGTAAATCAGGAAGGGAGGTATAAGTATGAACCGCCTTAAAGAAAAGTATCAAAGTGAAATTACTCCTGCATTAATGAAAAAGTTTTCTTACAAATCAGTAATGCAAACTCCAAAAATCGAAAAAATCGTAATCAACATGGGTGTTGGTGATGCAGTATCTAACTCAAAAGCTCTAGACGTAGCTGTTGAAGAGTTAGGACAAATCACTGGTCAAAAACCAGTTGTAACGAAAGCTAAAAAATCAATCGCAGGCTTCCGTCTACGTGAAGGTATGCCAATCGGTGCAAAAGTTACACTTCGTGGTGAGCGTATGTACCAATTCTTAGATAAATTAATTTCTGTTTCATTACCACGTGTACGTGACTTCCGTGGGGTTTCTAAGAAATCATTTGATGGTCGTGGAAACTACACTTTAGGTGTGAAAGAGCAATTAATCTTCCCTGAGATTGATTATGATAAAGTTAACAAAGTTCGTGGTATGGATATCGTTATCGTAACAACTGCGAATACTGATGAAGAAGCGCGCGAACTATTAACACAGTTCGGTATGCCGTTCCAAAAATAATCGCTAGTAAAGGGAGGCGAAATTGTGGCTAAAAAATCAATGATTGCTAAGCAAAAGCGCACGCAAAAGTTTAAAGTACAAGAGTACACTCGTTGCGAACGTTGCGGACGTCCACACTCAGTACTACGTAAATTTAAGCTTTGCCGTATTTGTTTCCGTGAACTTGCTTACAAAGGTCAAATTCCAGGCGTGAAAAAAGCTAGCTGGTAAAACCGTATAACGGGAAGGAGGTTATTTAGTAATGGTTATGACAGATCCTATTGCAGATATGCTTACTCGCATTCGTAATGCGAATATGGTACGTCACGAAAAACTTGAGTTTCCTGCATCAACAATCAAAAAGGAAATCGCTGAAATCTTAAAACGTGAAGGTTTCGTACGTGACGTAGAGTATGTAGAAGATAATAAACAAGGTATCATTCGTATTTTCTTAAAATACGGTGCTAACAATGAACGTGTAATTACAGGCCTTAAAAGAATCAGTAAACCAGGTCTTCGTGTATATGCTAAAGCTGGCGAAGTACCACGTGTACTTAACGGATTAGGTATTGCGATCGTTTCAACTTCTCAAGGTGTTTTGACTGACAAAGAAGCTCGTGCAAAACAAACTGGTGGAGAAGTATTAGCATACGTTTGGTAATACGTTTAAATAGAATGGAGGTGTAATGAATGTCTCGTATTGGTAAGAAATTACTTGAAATCCCAGCTGGTGTTACTATTAACATCGCTGATGATAATACTGTAACAGTTAAAGGACCTAAAGGTGAATTAACTCGTACATTCAATATTGATATGAAAATCGCTATTGAAGATAACGTGTTAACTGTTACTCGTCCTTCTGATGCTAAGGAGCACCGTGCTCTACACGGTACAACTCGTAGCTTATTAGGAAACATGGTAGAAGGTGTTTCTAAAGGTTTTGAAAGAGGTTTAGAACTTATCGGTGTCGGTTACCGTGCTTCTAAATCTGGTAACAAGTTAGTTCTTAACGTTGGTTACTCTCACCCTGTTGAAATCACACCTGAGTCTGGTATTGAAATTGAAGTACCATCACAAACTAAAGTTCTTGTAAAAGGAACTGATAAAGAGCGTGTAGGTGCTATTGCAGCTAATATTCGTGACGTTCGTCCACCAGAGCCTTACAAAGGTAAAGGTATTCGCTACGAAGGCGAACATGTACGTCGTAAAGAAGGTAAAACTGCGAAGTAATATCGCTTAGTTGATAAGAAAGGAGTGACCTAAATGATTACTAAAGCTGATAAAAATGCTGTACGTAAAAAAAGACACGC
The DNA here is from genome assembly GCF_023078335.1 of Metabacillus endolithicus. Classification (GTDB taxonomy): domain Bacteria; phylum Bacillota; class Bacilli; order Bacillales; family Bacillaceae; genus Metabacillus; species Metabacillus endolithicus. The sequence continues at coordinate 2,786,439 of NZ_CP095550.1, forward strand.
ACGTGTTCGTGCTAAGTTAACAGGCACAGCTGAACGTCCTCGTTTAAACGTATATCGTTCTAACCAACACATTTATGCTCAAGTAATTGACGATACTAACTCAGTTACTTTAGTAAGTGCATCTACATTAGATAAAGATCTTACTTTAGATTCTAAAAGCAATGCTGATGCTGCTCAAAAGGTTGGAGAATTAGTAGCAAAACGTGCTATCGAAAAAGGCGTTAAAACAGTTGTATTTGATCGCGGGGGTTATCTATACCATGGTCGTGTAAAGGCCCTAGCTGAAGCTGCTCGCGAGGCTGGACTAGAATTTTAATCGCAAAAGGAGGGACACAAAGAATGCGTCGTATTGATCCAAACAAATTAGAGCTTGAAGAACGCGTAGTTACGGTAAACCGCGTTGCAAAAGTTGTTAAAGGTGGTCGTCGTTTCCGCTTTGCAGCACTAGTTGTTGTAGGTGATAAAAACGGTCATGTAGGTTTCGGTACTGGTAAAGCTCAAGAGGTACCAGAAGCAATCCGTAAAGCAATTGAGGATGCTAAGAAAAATCTAATTGAGGTACCAATGGTAGGTACTACAATTCCTCACCAAGTTATCGGTCAATTTGGTGCAGGTAACATTCTCTTAAAACCAGCATCAGAAGGTACTGGAGTTATCGCAGGAGGACCTGTTCGTGCGGTACTTGAGTTAGCTGGTGTAGCTGATATTCTTTCAAAATCTTTAGGTTCAAACACTCCAATTAATATGATTCGTGCTACAATCTCTGGATTAAATGATCTAAAGAGTGCTGAAGAAGTTGCGAAGTTACGTGGAAAAACGGTAGAAGAACTGTTAGGATAAGGAGGGAAAACAATGGCGAATAAGTTAGAAATTACCCTCACTCGCAGTGTGATTGGTCGTCCTGAAGATCAACGTATTACTGTTAAAACTCTTGGACTTAAAAAGTTACACCAAACTGTTGTTCAAGAAGATAATCCTGCGATTCGCGGTATGATTAATAAAGTTGCTCACTTAGTTACAGTTAAAGAACAATAATAGAAACATAAATATATAAGGAGGTGTCCCGATGAAACTTCATGAGTTGAAACCAGCAGAAGGTTCACGTAAAACACGTAATCGTGTTGGTCGTGGTATTGGTTCTGGTAACGGTAAAACAGCTGGTAAAGGTCATAAAGGACAAAATGCTCGTTCTGGTGGTGGAGTTCGTCCTGGATTCGAAGGTGGTCAAACTCCTTTGTTCCAACGCTTACCTAAACGTGGATTCACAAACATCAACCGCAAGGACTTTGCAATTGTTAACCTTGATGTCCTAAACCGTTTCGAAGACGGTACAGAGGTTACTCCAGAGTTATTACTTGAAACAGGCGTTGTAAGTAATGTGAAATCTGGTGTAAAAATCCTTGGTAACGGCCAGTTAGAGAAAAAACTTACTGTAAAAGCTAACAAATTCTCAGCTTCTGCTAAAGAAGCAATTGAATCTGCTGGCGGTACAGCTGAGGTGATCTAATGTTTAAAACAATCTCCAATTTTATGCGCGTGGGTGATATTAGAAGTAAGATCATATTCACCCTTTTAATGTTAGTAGTATTTCGTATTGGTACGTTCATACCTGTGCCTAATGTTAATGCTGATGTGTTAAAGGCCCAGGATGAACTTAACGTGTTCGGAATTCTAAATACATTCGGTGGTGGAGCATTATATAACTTCTCTATTTTAGCGATGGGAATAATGCCATACATTACAGCTTCAATCATCATTCAACTTTTACAGATGGATGTTGTTCCGAAGTTTACTGAATGGTCTAAACAAGGTGAAGTTGGGCGTCGTAAGTTAGCTCAATTTACAAGATACTTTACGATAATATTAGGTTTCATCCAAGCGTTAGGTATGTCTTACGGGTTTAACACCCAATCAGGAGGATTATTAATTAATAACCCTGGTATAGGAACATACTTGTTAATTGCGATTGTATTAACAGCAGGTACAGCATTCTTAATGTGGTTAGGAGAGCAAATCACTTCTAAAGGTGTAGGAAATGGTATTTCCATTATCATCTTTGCAGGGATTGTAGCAGGGATTCCCTCAACTGTTAACCAAATTTATGCACAACAATTCGAAGATGCCGGTGATCAACTTTTCATTAAAATTGTGACAGTTGTCATCTTAATTTTAGCAATATTAGCTGTTGTAGTAGGAACGATCTTTATTCAACAAGCACTTCGTAAAATACCAATTCAATATGCTAAGGGTGCTGGTAACAAAAACATGGGTGGTGGTCATTCGACACACCTACCGTTAAAAGTTAACCCAGCTGGTGTAATTCCTGTTATCTTCGCGGTATCATTTATTATTACACCTCCTACTATTGCATCTTTCTTTGGTCCTAACGATGTGACAGATTGGATATCGAAAACTTTTGATTACACACAGCCAATAGGTATGGTTATCTATGTTGCGTTAATCTTAGCATTTACGTACTTCTATACATTTGTTCAAGTTAATCCTGAACAAATGGCGGATAATTTGAAGAAACAAGGCGGTTATATCCCTGGTATTAGACCAGGTAAGAGCACGCAGGAATATGTTACAAAGGTATTATATCGTTTAACTTTTGTTGGTTCTCTTTTCTTAGCAGCTATAGCTGTTCTTCCTGTTTTCTTCATTAAATTTGCTGATCTTCCTCAATCTGCACAGATTGGTGGAACTAGTTTATTAATTGTTGTCGGTGTTGCACTGGAAACAATGAAACAACTTGAAAGTCAGCTAGTGAAACGTCATTATAAAGGCTTTATTAAATAATGAGGATATGGGAAATCCTTCCCATTCCCTCTAAATAGAGACTGAGGGGGGAATACAAATGAATCTAGTATTAATGGGTCTTCCTGGTGCTGGGAAAGGAACTCAAGCTGAACGTATTGTAGACAAATACGACATCCCTCATATCTCAACAGGAGATATGTTCAGAGCTGCTATGAAAGAAGAAACAGAACTTGGTCTACAAGCTAAGTCTTTCATTGATAAAGGAGAATTAGTTCCCGATGAAGTTACCATTGGTATTGTTCGTGAACGTTTAGGCAAGAATGATTGTCAAAAAGGTTTCCTTTTAGATGGCTTTCCAAGAACAGTAGCTCAAGCAGATGCGCTTGAAGGAATTCTAACAGACCTAAACAAACAGATTGATTATGTCATTAATATACAAGTTAATAAAGATATCCTAATGGAACGATTAACTGGTCGTCGTATCTGTAAACAATGTGGAGCAACTTACCACTTAGTATTTAATCCACCTGCTAACGAAGGTAAGTGTGATAAATGTGGTGGTGAGCTTTACCAACGCGCAGATGATAACGAAGAAACAGTAGCTAATCGTTTAGAAGTGAACCTTCAACAAACACAACCTCTATTAGACTTTTATAATGAAAAAGGTTATTTAAGAAATATAGATGGTGAACAGGATATCGATCTAGTATTTAACGACGTTGATCAACTGGTTGGAGGACTAGGTGCATGATCATTTGTAAGACTCAGCGTGAACTAGAAATTATGCGAGAAGCAGGACGAATTGTCGCTTTAACTCATCAAGAATTAATTAAACACATTAAACCTGGTGTAACGACGAAGGAACTGGATGTAATTGCCGAAAAATTTATTCGTGCACATGATGCAATTCCTTCATTTAAAGGGTATAATGGTTTCCGCGGAAGCATATGTGCTTCAGTAAATGAAGAGCTCGTTCACGGAATACCGGGTGATCGTGTATTAAATGACGGGGATATCATTAGTATCGATATTGGTGCGAAATATAATGGATATCATGGTGATTCAGCTTGGACCTATCCTGTTGGTAAGATTTCTGATGAAGCTCAAAGATTATTAGATGTTACTGAAGAATCTTTATTCAGGGGTCTTAAAGAAGCAAAGCCAGGCGATCGATTATCTAACATTTCTCATGCTATCCAAACATATGTTGAAGAGCATGGCTTCTCAGTTGTGAGAGAGTATGTTGGTCACGGTGTCGGGCAGGAGCTTCATGAAGATCCTCAGATCCCTCATTATGGTCCACCAAATAAAGGTCCTAGGCTAAAGCCGGGAATGGTACTAGCGATAGAACCGATGGTTAATGCAGGTACCCGTTATGTAAGAACCTTGGAAGATGATTGGACTGTTGTAACAGTTGATGGAAAATACTGTGCTCATTTTGAACACACTATTGCTATTACTGAAGATGGTTTTGAGATTCTGACTAAGGCATAATCGATAGGTGACATTGCTTAAAATGATCCGATTATCGTTACCACGTGTATTTAGTTGACTAAGCAAATTGTTTGATCAACTATAAAATATGCGCCAAGATAAGAGGGATATCGTTTTAGCTGACGGAGAAAGCGAGAGTTTTTCTTCATCACCAAGAATGATCTATTAGCGTATCTCCAGAAGTTCAGAACAGTATATTAGAAGCAGGTCGTGTGACAATTAGGTTAAATAATCCTGAGTTTGTCGATGAGCAAGTTACTGATTTGAAGAAGGGAGAACAGTTCAATGGCGAAAGACGATGTAATTGAAGTAGAAGGAACTGTTGTTGAAACATTACCAAACGCAATGTTTAAGGTAGAACTTGAGAACGGTCATACGGTATTAGCGCATGTATCCGGAAAGATTCGCATGCATTTCATTCGTATTTTACCTGGAGACAAAGTTACGGTAGAATTATCTCCATATGATTTAACTCGTGGTAGAATTACGTACCGTTTTAAATAATTTAGCACTCCGTACTACTAAGGAGGTATTAAAATCATGAAGGTCAGACCATCTGTTAAACCGATCTGTGAAAAATGTAAAGTTATCCGCAGAAAAGGCAAAGTCATGGTTATATGTGAGAATCCTAAACATAAGCAAAAACAAGGTTAATATATAAGGAGGTGCAAGCATAATGGCTCGTATTGCAGGTGTTGATATTCCTCGCGACAAACGTGTTGTTATTTCATTAACGTATATTTTCGGGATCGGACGTTCTACTGCTGAAAAAGTTCTAGCTGAAGCTGGAGTTTCTGAAGATACTCGTGTACGTGATTTAACTGAAGAAGAGTTAGGGAAAATTCGTGATGTAATCGATAAGCTTAAAGTTGAGGGTGACCTTCGTCGTGAAATCTCTCTTAACATTAAACGTCTAATCGAAATCGGTTCATTCCGTGGTATCCGTCACCGTCGTGGCTTACCAGTTCGCGGACAAAACACGAAAAACAATGCTCGTACACGTAAGGGACCACGTCGTACAGTAGCAAACAAGAAAAAATAAGGTAAAAGGAGGTTAACCAATAATGGCACGTAAAACGAACACTCGTAAACGTCGTGTGAAAAAGAATATTGAAAGTGGTATTGCTCATATCCGTTCAACATTCAATAACACGATCGTTACTATTACTGATACTCATGGTAATGCAATTTCATGGTCAAGTGCTGGTGCGTTAGGTTTTAGAGGTTCTCGTAAATCCACTCCTTTCGCTGCACAAATGGCTGCAGAAACAGCTGCAAAAGCATCTATGGATCACGGTTTAAAAACTCTAGAAGTTACTGTTAAAGGACCAGGTGCAGGACGTGAAGCTGCAATCCGTTCTCTTCAAGCTGCAGGTCTAGAAGTAACTGCTATCAGAGATGTTACTCCAGTACCACATAATGGATGCCGTCCACCAAAACGTCGTCGTGTGTAAATTTTCTGTATAGATTTTGTATCCCTGTCAATAATGGGTTATGATACAGTATATAAGTTCTAGCAGAAACATTCTGTTGTTGTGCACATTCGGGAACTTTTGAATGGGGAATTTCGGTTAGACATGAATCTATAGAGTCTAGCCGGGGTTTCGACGTTTTGAAGGAGGGTTTATAGATGATAGAAATTGAAAAACCAAAAATCGAAACGGTTGAAATCAGCGATGATGCCAAATATGGTAAATTCGTCGTCGAGCCACTTGAGCGTGGATATGGTACAACTTTGGGTAACTCCTTACGTCGTATTCTTTTATCCTCACTCCCTGGTGCCGCTGTAACATCGATCCAAATAGATGGCGTACTTCATGAGTTTTCAACGATCGAAGGTGTTGTTGAAGATGTTACTTCGATTATCTTAAACATTAAAAAGCTTGCTCTTAAAATCTATTCAGATGAAGAAAAGACGCTAGAAATTGATGTTCAAGGCGAAGGTAGTGTAACTGCATCCGATATTACTCATGATAGTGATGTAGAGATTTTAAATCCAGATCTTCATATTGCAACTCTAGCTTCAGATGCTAGCTTTAGAATGAGGCTAACAGCTAAGCGCGGACGTGGTTATACACCAGCTGATTCTAACAAACGTGAAGACCAGCCGATAGGCGTAATTCCTATTGACTCAATCTTTACACCAGTAGCTCGTGTTTCCTACCAAGTAGAAAAAACACGTGTAGGTCAAGTTGCTAACTATGATAAGTTAACGTTAGACGTTTGGACAGATGGAAGTACAGGGCCGAAAGAAGCAATTGCTTTAGGTTCTAAGATCCTAACAGAACACCTTAATATCTTCGTAGGCTTTACTGATGAAGCTCAAAACGCTGAGATTATGGTTGAAAAAGAAGAGGATCAAAAAGAAAAAGTTCTTGAGATGACGATTGAAGAATTAGATCTATCTGTACGTTCTTACAACTGTTTAAAACGTGCTGGAATTAATACAGTGCAAGAGTTAGCTCATAAAACAGAAGAAGATATGATGAAGGTTCGAAATCTAGGTCGTAAATCTCTTGAAGAAGTTAAGGCAAAATTAGAAGAACTAGGTTTAGGTCTTCGAAAAGACGACTGATGACTAGTTTGTAAAAACTAGCATTTTCGTATGCTATCGGTAAAAATAGCTTGCCTCTATTAAATAACAACATACATTATACAACGAAGGAGGGGACATCTCATGTCATACAGAAAATTAGGCCGTACTAGTGCTCAACGTAAAGCAATGCTACGTGACTTAACTACTGACTTAATCATTAGTGAGCGCATTGAAACAACAGAAGCTCGTGCAAAAGAATTACGTTCTACTGTTGAAAAGATGATCACACTAGGAAAGCGCGGAGACCTTCATGCTCGTCGTTTAGCTGCAGCTTATGTACGTAATGAAGTAGCTGAAGTTGTATCTGTTACAACTGAAGAAGGTAAAGAAAAGGATAAGCCAAAATATGCTTTAGAAAAACTTTTCAGTGATATCGCTCCACGTTACGAAGACCGTCAAGGTGGTTACACTCGTATTATGAAACTTGGACCTCGTCGCGGAGACGGTGCTCCAATGGTCATCATTGAATTAGTTTAATAAGTTTCTTACAAGGGCGTGACAGTTTCATAACTGGATCAATGCCCTTTTTTTATAGGGAAGGAAAATACATTAATAGATTCATCATTAATCACTTTCCTTCCCTTGATACTGTACGAAGAGCTGTGGTCATGATCACGTATAGAAAGATTAGGAGAGACGAGGATGGGTCAGACAATCATCGATGTTGAAAATATAACATTTCACTATCATCAAGAAGCTGCTCCTGCGTTAGAGAATGTATCTATACAGGTTAATAAGGGAGAATGGCTTGCTATTGTTGGTCACAACGGCTCAGGTAAATCAACTCTAGCACGTATATTAAATGGACTATATGTTCCTGATAAAGGAAAGGTTCGAGTATGTGGAGTTGAATTATCTGAAGAGACGATTTGGGATATACGGAAACATGTTGGTATGGTTTTTCAGAATCCTGATAATCAATTTGTTGGCACCACTGTTAAAGATGATGTAGCCTTTGGATTAGAGAATCACGGAGTTGCTAGGGATGAAATGGTAAGGAGAATTGATTGGGCGACAAAAAAGGTTAGCATGGATCAATTTCTTGAACATGAACCGCATCATCTTTCAGGTGGACAAAAACAACGTGTTGCTATTGCAGGAGTCATAGCAGTTCAGCCGGATATCATCATTCTTGATGAAGCAACTTCAATGTTAGATCCACTAGGAAGAGAAGAAGTTATTCAAACTGTTAGAGACCTGAATGATCAGGGAACTTTAACCGTTATCTCCATTACACATGATTTAGAAGAAGCGTCTAAGGCTGATCGAATCATTGTGATGAATGGTGGTAAGAAGTTTGCGGAAGGAACGCCAGATGAAGTATTTAAGCTTGATGATGAGTTAGTTCAGATCGGCTTAGACCTGCCATTTCCTCTACAGTTAAGTAAAAAGTTAAGAGAGCAAGGTATTCCAATTAAGGGGAACCATTTGACTGAAGAAGGGCTGGTGGAAGAGCTATGGACATTACGTTCAAAAATGTAGAACATCGTTATCAAGCACGAACACCATTTGAACGACTTGCACTATATGATATAAACCTTTCTATTAAAAAGGGAACCTATTTGTCCATTATCGGTCACACTGGCTCAGGTAAATCCACCATACTACAACATTTAAATGGTTTGTTAAAGCCTACCAATGGCTCTGTTCAAATTGGTGCTCACATCATTGAGGCGGGGAAAAAACAAAAGAAGCTTAAGGAAGTTAGAAGGCTTGTAGGGATAGTGTTTCAATTTCCGGAACATCAGCTTTTTGAAGAAACGGTTGAGAAAGATATAGCTTTTGGTCCAATGAATTTTGGTGTAAGTGAAGAGGATGCTTTTAAGAAGGCAAAGAAATCCCTAGAAATAGTAGGATTACCTGAATCGATTTTACAGAAGTCACCGTTTGATTTAAGTGGTGGACAAATGCGGAGAGTTGCCATTGCTGGTGTTTTGGCTATGGGGCCTGAGGTTTTAGTTCTCGATGAACCTACTGCAGGTCTAGACCCTAAAGGTCGTAAAGAAATGATGGACTTATTCTATGAACTTCGTCGTGAGCAAAATTTAACGATAATTTTGGTTACTCATAGTATGGAAGATGCCGCAAAATATTCTGATGAAATAATTGTGATGCATAAAGGCACCATTGAAATGAGAGGGACTCCAAGAGAGATCTTTAGTGAAGGAGAGAAGCTTTCAGCAATTGGTCTAGATTTACCTGAAACAGTTAAGCTTCAGCAAAAGCTTGTTGCAAAAGGAATATCTTTAGGTGAGATTCCACTTACTTTAGAGGAAACAGTTGATCAATTGACCTCCCTTATGAAAGGGGTTGGGCAACCTTGATGAACAATATCATTATTGGTAAATATGTACCAGGTTCATCCCTTATTCATAGAATGGATCCTAGGGCCAAACTAATCCTCATCTTTGCTTTTGTGTTTATTGTTTTTATCGCCAATAATTTCCTCACTTATGCTCTTTTAGGTGTATTTACCCTTTTCGTTGTTTTGATGACAAAACTACCTCTTAGGTTTTTAATAAGAGGACTTAGGCCTGTTTTATGGATTATTCTTTTTACCTTTATTCTGCATCTCATAGTGACAAAGGAAGGCGAAGTCTTGATTGACTTAAGATTCCTTAAGATATATGAAGAGGGTCTGAAACAAGGGATCTATATTTCACTTAGGTTTTTATATCTTATTTTAATTACTACGATCCTAACTCTAACTACAACTCCAATTGAAATTACAGATGGTATGGAAAGTCTATTAGGTCCATTTGGTAAACTTGGACTACCTGTCCATGAACTGGCTTTAATGATGTCGATATCTTTAAGATTTATTCCAACACTAATGGAGGAAACGGATAAAATATTAAAGGCACAAATGGCAAGAGGTGTAGACTTTACAGGAGGCCCTGTGAAGGACCGTTTTAAGGCTGTTGTTCCATTGCTTGTTCCTCTCTTTATTAGTGCCTTTAAAAGGGCTGAGGAGCTTGCTACAGCGATGGAAGCTCGTGGATATAATGGGGGAGAAGGAAGAACAAAGCTGCGTCAGTTAAAATGGGGGATACTCGATACTTCTCTTTTAATACTATTAGTGGTTTTAGGAGTAGCCTTACTATATTTACGGACATAGGAGCAAAAGATGAGAGTAAAATGTATTGTATCTTATGACGGAACACAATTCAGTGGATATCAGGTGCAACCTAATAAAAGGACAGTTCAAAGTGAAATAGAGAATTCTCTATTAAAACTTCATAAAGGACAAGCTGTAAAGATTTACGCGTCTGGTAGAACAGATGCACAGGTTCATGCATTAGGCCAGGTTTTTCACTTTGATACACATTTAACCATTCCAAAGGAAAAATGGCCATATGCCTTAAATAGCTTGCTGCCAGATGATATATCGATTAAAGAGGCAGTATACGTAGATGATGATTTTCATTCTAGATTTCATGCGCTAAAGAAAGAATATCGTTACCAAATTAATACGGCTAAAATCCAAGATGTTTTTAAACGACATTATATGTATCATTTCCCATATCACTTAGATGTGGATTTAATGAGGAAAGCATCCCAATATCTTTGTGGTACACATGATTTCACGAGTTTTTGTGTTGCAAAAACAGAAGTGGAAGATAAAGTGAGAACCATATTTTCCATAGATATTGTTAAAAAGGATTCTGATATAATTTTTTCTTTTATTGGTAATGGTTTTTTATATAATATGGTCAGGATTTTAGTAGGAACATTGTTAGAAGTAGGCCAAGGGATTAGAACTCCTGAAAGTATACCAGCAGTAATAAAAGGAAGAGACAGAGGTTTAAGTGGAAAAACTGTCCCGGGTCATGGTTTATATTTATGGAAAGTTTACTATGACAACTAAACCAGGTGTAACATTCCCTTGACATTAGGTTATATACAGTATATTATATCTAATGGTATGTATTTCAACCCCACGAATAAGCCCCGGAAACTTATCGTGTTATGAAATAGAATAGGAACCATCTTTTATTTTAACTAACTAGGAGGAAGAAAATAATGCGTACAACGTTTATGGCAAACGCTGCAAATATCGAACGTAAATGGTACGTAGTAGATGCTGAAGGCAAAACTTTAGGTCGCCTTTCAAGTGAAGTTGCATCTATCCTACGTGGTAAGCACAAACCAACTTACACACCACACGTTGACACTGGAGATCATGTAATTCTAATCAACGCTGATAAAATTGAATTAACAGGTAAAAAATTAACTGATAAAATTTACTACCGTCACAGCCAATTCCCAGGTGGTTTAAAATCTAGAACTGCTTTGGAAATGCGTACGAACTATCCTGAGAAAATGCTTGAATTAGCAATCAAAGGAATGCTTCCAAAAGGTTCATTAGGTCGTCAAATGGCTAAGAAATTACATGTATATGCTGGTAGTGAACATCCACACCAAGCACAACAACCTGAAGTTTACGAACTTCGCGGATAATTATTAAGAGGAGGTAATTAATTTGGCACAGGTTCAATATTACGGTACTGGTCGTCGTAAAAGCTCAGTTGCTCGTGTACGTCTAGTTCCAGGCGAAGGCCGTATCGTTGTAAACAATCGTGATATTAAAGAATATATCCCATCAGCTGCACTTATCGAAGATATTAAACAACCATTACACTTAACTGAAACTGCAGGTAACTATGATGTTCTTGTTAATGTTTCAGGTGGTGGATATGCTGGTCAAGCAGGCGCTATCCGTCATGGTATCTCTCGTGCTTTATTAGAAGCAGATCCAGAATACCGTGCATCACTTAAACGCGCTGGTTTATTAACTCGTGACGCTCGTATGAAAGAACGTAAAAAATACGGTCTTAAAGGCGCTCGTCGTGCACCTCAGTTCTCAAAACGTTAATATTACGTTTCAAAGACTCTCAACCAATTGGTTGGGGGTCTTTTTTATTGTCTTCTTTATATTTGAATTGCCTATTCGACAAAATTCGGGTGGTGCCTGTCACTTTTCATTTCTTGGGAAATAATCTTTATTTCTCATTTTTAAATTCTAGCTGAAATTGGCAGCATTTTTACGAATGAGAAACAGGTAGTGATAAACAATACATATAAGGGAGGCATCTACAATGAATGAAATTATTTCTTTAAAGCAGAAGAGACATCAGAAAGAATTAAAATATGAAAGAAAGATGTTAAGAGAACTTTCTTTAACAGAGATTAAAGGAAAAATTGATGATTGTTTTGGAAGCTTTAATAGTAATTTTAAAAAATCAGTGGTTGAAGATGGATGTATCGATTTTGCTATTGAGGCATTTTTACTTGGTGCAAAGTATAGTAAGTTTGGCTATTACGGTGAATCTATGCAATCAGCCCATAAAAGATGTCAATTAGAAGAGAAAAGGTTAATCGATGATTTATTTGACTACTTTATTACATGGGGCAAAGTAAAAGAAGGAGATTTATCCTTTGAAGAAATTCACTTAGCCTGTGAATATTATATTCATATTTGGTGGAAAGAAGGATATTTAAAAGGTGAAAAAAGATACAAATTAAGACTTCATTAGTTTCTAATAAGATTAATCATATTCCCATCGGTTGTCCCATATATTGAAATTGAGGACGAGCAGGAGGGAATAGGGATGAATAAAAAAATAAAATGGTTAAGCTTTATTGGGGGCTTTGTTTTATTACTTATACTATTTCAGTGGCAATTTTCGGATAACAAATCGTTTGAATCATGGAATTTACCGCTCACTGGTAAGGTGATTTATATTGACCCAGGTCATGGAGGACCAGATGGGGGTGCAGTTGGAAGTGATACCTTAGAAAAGGATATATCTTTAAGTATTTCGTTAATTATAAGAGATTACCTCCAAGAACAAGGTGCACTTGTATTGCTTACGAGAGAAGAAGATGTAGATTTAGCAGATGAAGATACCTCAGGATATAGTCGGAGAAAAGCCGAGGATCTAAAAAAACGGGTAAAGATAATTAATGAATCTGAAGCAGATTTATTTTTAAGTATTCATCTAAATGCAATTCCTTCAGCAAAGTGGAGTGGTGCTCAAACTTTTTATAGTGGAAGATATATTGAAAACGAAAATATTGCAAAGTATATACAAGATGAATTAAGAAGAAATCTTGAAAATACAGAGCGAGTTGCCAAGCCGATTGATGGAGTTTATCTTCTTAAAAATCTTGAAAAGCCAGGTGCTCTAGTTGAAGTAGGGTTTTTATCCAATCCGCAAGAAGAAAAACTACTTCAGACCAAGAGTTATCAAGATAAAGTTGCTGCCTCTATCTATAATGGAGTTTTAAGGTATTTTTCAAATGAGAAAAATCCTCCAGAATAAAGAGCATAGCTAAGCCTGATTTCTTACCTTATCAGAAAATTATGTTATACTGATGTAAACGACTTCATAATAAGGGTGGAATATTATGCTAAGAGAAGAAGCAATAAAAACAGCAATAGGAAAACTAGAAGATCCCTTCTTACATATATCATTAGAAGAATTAAATGCTATTGAGGAAATAAACATAAAGCAGGAAAAACAACATGTTAGTCTGAAAATAGGCATTTCAAAACTAAACACAGCAGAGCAACTTCAATTACAACAAAGGGTTGTTGCGATAGTAAAAGAGCTAGGAGCAGAATCAGTTGGACTTCGTTTTCACGAACTTTCTCAAGAAACAATTGCTGCCTACCAAGATCCTAATGGAAATCAGTCAGATTCTTTATTATCCCCTGGAAATAAAACAACATTTCTTGCAATTGCCAGCGGTAAAGGTGGAGTAGGAAAATCAACAGTGTCGGTTAATCTTGCTGTATCCCTTGCACGTCTAGGGAAAAAGGTAGGATTAATAGATGCAGATATATACGGATTTAGTGTACCTGATATGATGGGAATAACAAAGAGGCCTGCTGTTAAAGGTGAGAAGATCATTCCGGTTGAGAGATTTGGAGTAAAGGTTATCTCAATGGGATTTTTTGTGGAAGATAATGCACCTGTTATTTGGAGAGGTCCAATGCTTGGGAAAATGTTAAATAACTTCTTTAATGAAGTTGAATGGGGAGATTTAGATTATCTCTTATTAGACTTGCCTCCAGGAACAGGTGATGTTGCATTAGATGTTCACTCAATGCTTCCTTCTTGTAAAGAAATCATTGTTTCAACGCCTCATCCTACTGCGGCATTTGTAGCGGCTAGAGCAGGGGCTATGGCATTACAAACTGATCATGAAGTAATTGGTGTTGTAGAAAATATGGCTTATTTTGAAAGTGCCAAAACAGGCGAGAAAGAATATGTATTTGGCCGTGGCGGCGGTGAAAAATTAGCTGAAGAGTTAAGAGTGCCGTTACTAGGGAAAATTCCTTTACAACAACCAGACTGGAATGACGAAGATTTTGCACCATCTGTGTATGCTGCAGACCATCCAATAGGAGTAATATATGATTCAATAGGACAACAACTAACAAAGTTAATTCCAGTTAAAGCATAAAAAAAGCGCTATATTAGCGCTTTTTTTATTGTTAACTACCTCCACCGCCACCTTCTTCTCCACTTCCACCACTTTGTTCGCCGCCGCCACCTTGCTCAGCTTCTTGACCACCACCACTTTGTTGGCCAGCTTCCTCTGCTGCCTTTAACAGAGTTTCCTGAATTTGTGCCTTATATAGTGCTTTAGAAAGGGTTTCTGTAATTACTTCTTGAAGATGTTTTCTAAATTCTTGACTTTTTACAGCGGTAAGGAAGTTCTTTTCCATCTCTGGATCTTTAAATACATCGATAAGCAGTTTCTGATAGTCAGGATCTTTCATTAGCTCTTTAATAACCTTCTCATGTTCATCTTTAATACTGGTTGCAAAGCTTTCAACAAATTTTGGGTCTTCAAATACTTTTTGCCAAAATTTTGTTCCTTCCTCAGAGGTTAAAGTTGTTTTGATTGTTTCTTTCACAACACTTTGGTCCATGATTAAGACCTGTTTCATTTCTTCATCTTTCATGACTTCCTGTAACGCCTTTTTACCATCGTCTGTTTTTAATATATCAACAACCATCTTTTTAGTTTCCTCATAGTCCATCTGTGTGCCTGATTCTTCTCTTGGAGCACACCCAGACATAAAGATAAAAACAGCTAAAGTCATGAGGAGCGAGTATCTCTTCATGGTAATCCAAGCTCCTTTCTATTTGCGTGTTACTATTTATATTTTGATTTAGATGAGAGAATTTATACGAGGAAAATCGTTACGTATGGCTTTTTTAATAAAGGATTGGTAAAATCATAAGGAGTAATATGATGGAGGATATATAAGTGAAAAGTAGAAATTGGGTTCGATTATTTTTAAGTACTTTGCTAGTTGGTGGAGTAGCTACAAGCATTATTGGGTTTCTCCTGAAATGGGAAGAATATAAAGAATTATTTATTACTTTTGATGTACTTGAGATTCTATCTGTTTTATTCTGGTTATTCGGAGTAGGTTTAATTTTTAGCGTGATATCGCAAATGGGTTTTTTCGCTTATTTAACCATACATAGGTTCGGCTTAGGGATATTTAGATCAACTTCTTTATGGAATATTGCTCAGATCCTTTTAATTATTTTTGTTTTATTTGACCTAGTTTACTTCCGATATCAGTTATTCAGTAAAGAGAATGAAGCGTTAACATCTTATCTCTTAATAGCAGGTTATGTCTTTATTGTTGGACTTATAGTTGCTTTCATGAAAAGAAAAGATACGAATAAAGAGGCATTTGTACCAGCTTTATTCTTTATGATTGTCGTAACTGTTATTGAATGGTTTCCAGCATTACGCGTTAACGAAGAGGACTGGCTATTACTCATGCTTATTCCTATTCAAATCTGTAATGCCTACCAGTTATTAATGCTTCCTAAATTTCTTCAGCAAAAAAGGAGCTAACTCCCAAGTTTAGGATCTAACTCTAAAGTAAAGGGATACAAATCATATGATTTGTATCCCTTTTATTTATAATGGCATTTTGAGGGATGATAATTAAACATAAAGGAGATGAAGACCAGAATAAGTATGAGGAACAAGAGAAATGGTCTTCATAAGGGAGATGAAGACCAAAGTCAGCATGATGAAGTCCAAGGGAATGGTCCTCATAAAAATTATATAGAGTAATAATTAATTAAGTCTAACTTCAGCGCCTTCACACCAAAGCGGATAGTCTCATTATTCATAACTTTAAATAAATAAAGTAATCGCACAACACTGCTTCACATGAAACTAAGAAGAAACGCAATATACTTTAAAAAGAAACTATTTAACTTCAGAAGACTTTGTTTGAGCATTGGCGATTAATTCATCGACTGTAACATTTTTTAATCCTTTACTTCTTAACTCCTTAATAATTGTGGGAAGAGCCTCATTTGTTTGTTTAGCTGAATCAGATGCATGCAATAGAACAATATCTCCACCTTTAATAGAAGAAGTGGTATTCTGTACAATTGCTTCAACACCAGGGTTGGTCCAATCATCTGAATCAACACTATAATGCACTACTGTATACCCTTGCTGTGAAGCAATTTTAAGAACATCTTTATTAAAGCCTCCGCTTGGTGGGCGGAGCAATTTAATATCCTTTACACCAAGTTTAGTAAATACCTCTTGAGCCATGGATAGGTCTTTTCGTACTTCATTTGTCTCCAAATCTCGATAATCTTTGTAGTTATATCCCATGCTTCCAATCTGGTGCCCATCTTCTTTAATCCGTTTTACAACATCAGGATGTCTTTCAGCCCATGAAGCAGACAAAAAGAATGTGCTATTTTTTATGTTCTGCTTTTTTAATGTATCAAGAATACTTTCGGCTTTAACATCTCCCCAGCTTATATCAAAGGTTAAAGCAATTTCGTTATTTTTCGTTTCTCCTCGATAAATCGCTTTTGGGCCATCTGATGTTGAGAAAACAGGATAGTTTAATACATTCTCAACATATAGAATTCCGGCAGTGAAAAATGCAGCTAACATAATTAAGGCCAATTGTTTAATTTTCTTAATATGAAATACGTGAAATTGATTCATAACGGTCCTCCTCAGACAACATACTCTTGAGACAAGTCTATGCTTGGACTCTTATTTACATGATTAAAAATAAAATTATATAGAAAGAATGAGTAGGTAGGAGGAGAAAAGAATGATCTACTACTTATTTCATGAAAAGGAAAGGCAAGAAATTGAGCAAATGTTAATAAGGGAGTTATCGGAATTAGATGAGCTTATATACATCAGAGCATCACTCGATGAGGGAAACTGTGTAAAAGAAAGAGCATTATTAGAAAAAAGAGATATACTAGTAAATGTGATGTCTAAAATAACAAAAAAACTTTAAGGATTTTGTTGACCTTCTTTCAAAATGGTGATATATTATAAAACGTCGCTGCTGAGCGACAGTGTTTATCTCTTTTCCGAAAAACTTTTTTAAAAAGATGGTTGACACTAAGTTAGTTAAAATGTTATATTGATAAAGTCGCTTCTGAGAGAACGGCATTAAATGATCTTTGAAAACTAAACAAAACCAAGCGTGCAAAAGTTAATTTCGATTAACAAAAAACGTACTATATAGTACAAATTTTTATGAGCTATATCAACTCTTTATTGGAGAGTTTGATCCTGGCTCAGGACGAACGCTGGCGGCGTGCCTAATACATGCAAGTCGAGCGAATCAAGGGGAGCTTGCTCCCTGAGATTAGCGGCGGACGGGTGAGTAACACGTGGGTAACCTGCCTGTAAGATTGGGATAACTCCGGGAAACCGGAGCTAATACCGGATAATATTTTGAACCGCATGGTTCAAAATTGAAAGATGGTTTCGGCTATCACTTACAGATGGACCCGCGGCGCATTAGCTAGTTGGTGAGGTAACGGCTCACCAAGGCAACGATGCGTAGCCGACCTGAGAGGGTGATCGGCCACACTGGGACTGAGACACGGCCCAGACTCCTACGGGAGGCAGCAGTAGGGAATCTTCCGCAATGGACGAAAGTCTGACGGAGCAACGCCGCGTGAACGATGAAGGCCTTCGGGTCGTAAAGTTCTGTTGTTAGGGAAGAACAAGTACCAGAGTAACTGCTGGTACCTTGACGGTACCTAACCAGAAAGCCACGGCTAACTACGTGCCAGCAGCCGCGGTAATACGTAGGTGGCAAGCGTTGTCCGGAATTATTGGGCGTAAAGCGCGCGCAGGCGGTTTCTTAAGTCTGATGTGAAAGCCCACGGCTCAACCGTGGAGGGTCATTGGAAACTGGGGAACTTGAGTGCAGAAGAGGAGAGTGGAATTCCACGTGTAGCGGTGAAATGCGTAGAGATGTGGAGGAACACCAGTGGCGAAGGCGACTCTCTGGTCTGTAACTGACGCTGAGGCGCGAAAGCGTGGGGAGCGAACAGGATTAGATACCCTGGTAGTCCACGCCGTAAACGATGAGTGCTAAGTGTTAGAGGGTTTCCGCCCTTTAGTGCTGCAGCAAACGCATTAAGCACTCCGCCTGGGGAGTACGGTCGCAAGACTGAAACTCAAAGGAATTGACGGGGGCCCGCACAAGCGGTGGAGCATGTGGTTTAATTCGAAGCAACGCGAAGAACCTTACCAGGTCTTGACATCCTTCGCTACTTCTAGAGATAGAAGGTTCCCCTTCGGGGGACGAAGTGACAGGTGGTGCATGGTTGTCGTCAGCTCGTGTCGTGAGATGTTGGGTTAAGTCCCGCAACGAGCGCAACCCTTGATCTTAGTTGCCAGCATTAAGTTGGGCACTCTAAGGTGACTGCCGGTGACAAACCGGAGGAAGGTGGGGATGACGTCAAATCATCATGCCCCTTATGACCTGGGCTTACACACGTGCTACAATGGATGGTACAAAGGGCTGCAAGACCGCGAGGTCAAGCCAATCCCATAAAACCATTCTCAGTTCGGATTGCAGGCTGCAACTCGCCTGCATGAAGCCGGAATCGCTAGTAATCGCGGATCAGCATGCCGCGGTGAATACGTTCCCGGGCCTTGTACACACCGCCCGTCACACCACGAGAGTTTGTAACACCCGAAGTCGGTGGGGTAACCGTAAGGAGCCAGCCGCCTAAGGTGGGACAGATGATTGGGGTGAAGTCGTAACAAGGTAGCCGTATCGGAAGGTGCGGCTGGATCACCTCCTTTCTAAGGAAAATGGAGCACGCTTGGTATTTTGTTTAGTTTTGAGAGATCATACTGATCTTTCTATATAAGTAAGACTCAATACATAGGAGTCTAAATGCAGATTGCATTTGAACATCCTGTGTTTTATGTTCCTTGAAAACTAGATAACGAAAACAATTCAAGTAATTCACTGAGTTTAAACGCTTAGTTTAGTGATTCTCTTAATAATTGATTTAAACGACATCTTCGATGTCAAAGGTTAAGTTGTTAAGGGCGCACGGTGGATGCCTTGGCACTAGGAGCCGATGAAGGACGGTACTAACACCGATATGCTTCGGGGAGCTGTAAGTAAGCTTTGATCCGGAGATTTCCGAATGGGGAAACCCACTGCTCGTAATGGAGTAGTATTTTTACCTGAATACATAGGGTATTAAAGGCAGACCCGGGGAACTGAAACATCTAAGTACCCGGAGGAAGAGAAAGCAAACGCGATTTCCTGAGTAGCGGCGAGCGAAACGGAAGAAGTTTCAAACCAAGAGGCTTGCCTCTTGGGGTTGTAGGACACTCTATACGGAGTTACAAAGGAACGGAGTAAATGAAGAGGTCTGGAAAGGCCCGTCAAAGAAGGTAACAACCCTGTAGTTGAAACTTCGTTCCCTCCAGAGTGGATCCTGAGTACGGCGGGACACGTGAAATCCCGTCGGAAGCAGGGAGGACCATCTCCCAAGGCTAAATACTCCCTAGTGACCGATAGTGAACCAGTACCGTGAGGGAAAGGTGAAAAGCACCCCGGAAGGGGAGTGAAAGAGATCCTGAAACCGTGTGCCTACAAGTAGTCAAAGCCCGTTAATGGGTAATGGCGTGCCTTTTGTAGAATGAACCGGCGAGTTACGATCCCGTGCAAGGTTAAGTTGATAAGACGGAGCCGCAGCGAAAGCGAGTCTGAATAGGGCGAAAGAGTACGTGGTCGTAGACCCGAAACCAGGTGATCTACCCATGTCCAGGGTGAAGTTCAGGTAACACTGAATGGAGGCCCGAACCCACGCACGTTGAAAAGTGCGGGGATGAGGTGTGGGTAGCGGAGAAATTCCAATCGAACTTGGAGATAGCTGGTTCTCTCCGAAATAGCTTTAGGGCTAGCCTTGAAATGAGAGTCTTGGAGGTAGAGCACTGATTGGACTAGGGGCCCCCATCGGGTTACCGAATTCAGTCAAACTCCGAATGCCAAAGACTTATGTTCAGGAGTCAGACTGCGAGTGATAAGATCCGTAGTCAAGAGGGAAACAGCCCAGACCACCAGCTAAGGTCCCAAAGTATACGTTAAGTGGAAAAGGATGTGGAGTTGCTTAGACAACCAGGATGTTGGCTTAGAAGCAGCCACCATTTAAAGAGTGCGTAATAGCTCACTGGTCGAGTGACTCTGCGCCGAAAATGTACCGGGGCCTAAACGTATCACCGAAGCTGTGGACTGTTCTTACGAACAGTGGTAGGAGAGCGTTCTAAGGGCTGTGAAGCCAGACCGTAAGGACTGGTGGAGCGCTTAGAAGTGAGAATGCCGGTATGAGTAGCGAAAGAGGGGTGAGAATCCCCTCCACCGAATGCCTAAGGTTTCCTGAGGAAGGCTCGTCCGCTCAGGGTAAGTCGGGACCTAAGCCGAGGCCGAAAGGCGTAGGCGATGGCCAACAGGTTGAAATTCCTGTACCACCTCCTCACCATTTGAGCAATGGGGGGACGCAGAAGGATAGGGTAAGCGCGCTGTTGGATATGCGCGTCCAAGCAGTTAGGCTGACAACGAGGCAAATCCCGTTGTCACATAAGGCTGAGCTGTGATGGCGAGGGAACTATAGTACCGAAGTTCCTGATTCCACACTGCCAAGAAAAGCCTCTAGCGAGGTGAGAGGTGCCCGTACCGCAAACCGACACAGGTAGGCGAGGAGAGAATCCTAAGGTGAGCGAGAGAACTCTCGTTAAGGAACTCGGCAAAATGACCCCGTAACTTCGGGAGAAGGGGTGCTTTTTAGGGTGAATAGCCCGGAAAAGCCGCAGTGAATAGGCCCAGGCGACTGTTTAGCAAAAACACAGGTCTCTGCGAAGCCGCAAGGCGAAGTATAGGGGCTGACGCCTGCCCGGTGCTGGAAGGTTAAGGGGAGAGGTTAGCGCAAGCGAAGCTTTGAACCGAAGCCCCAGTAAACGGCGGCCGTAACTATAACGGTCCTAAGGTAGCGAAATTCCTTGTCGGGTAAGTTCCGACCCGCACGAAAGGCGTAACGATCTGGGCACTGTCTCAACGAGAGACTCGGTGAAATTATAGTACCTGTGAAGATGCAGGTTACCCGCGACAGGACGGAAAGACCCCGTGGAGCTTTACTGTAGCCTGATATTGAATTTTGGTACAGCTTGTACAGGATAGGTAGGAGCCTGAGAAGCCGGAGCGCTAGCTTCGGTGGAGGCGTCGGTGGGATACTACCCTGGCTGTATTGAAATTCTAACCCACAGCCCCTGATCGGGCTGGGAGACAGTGTCAGGTGGGCAGTTTGACTGGGGCGGTCGCCTCCTAAAATGTAACGGAGGCGCCCAAAGGTTCCCTCAGAATGGTTGGAAATCATTCGTAGAGTGTAAAGGCACAAGGGAGCTTGACTGCGAGACCTACAAGTCGAGCAGGGACGAAAGTCGGGCTTAGTGATCCGGTGGTTCCGCATGGAAGGGCCATCGCTCAACGGATAAAAGCTACCCCGGGGATAACAGGCTTATCTCCCCCAAGAGTCCACATCGACGGGGAGGTTTGGCACCTCGATGTCGGCTCATCGCATCCTGGGGCTGTAGTCGGTCCCAAGGGTTGGGCTGTTCGCCCATTAAAGCGGTACGCGAGCTGGGTTCAGAACGTCGTGAGACAGTTCGGTCCCTATCCGTCGTGGGCGTAGGAAATTTGAGAGGAGCTGTCCTTAGTACGAGAGGACCGGGATGGACGCACCGCTGGTGTACCAGTTGTCTTGCCAAAGGCATAGCTGGGTAGCTATGTGCGGAAGGGATAAGTGCTGAAAGCATCTAAGCATGAAGCCCCCCTCAAGATGAGATTTCCCATAGCATTAGCTAGTAAGATCCCTGAAAGATGATCAGGTTGATAGGTCAGAGGTGGAAGCGCGGTGACGTGTGGAGCTGACTGATACTAATCGATCGAGGACTTAACCTAATGAAAGAGCGTTAGCTCAGTGAATTGAATTGTGATTCGTTATCTAGTTTTGAAGGAATATATAAGTGAAAAAACACTTGAAATCTTCATATAATTTAGTATAATAGTTTTTGTCACATTGTCTGGTAATGATGGCGAAGAGGTCACACCCGTTCCCATGCCGAACACGGAAGTTAAGCTCTTCAGCGCCGATGGTAGTTGGGGGTTTCCCCCTGTGAGAGTAGGACGTTGCCAGGCTTTGGATTGTTCCGCAGTAGCTCAGTGGTAGAGCTATCGGCTGTTAACCGATCGGTCGCAGGTTCGAGTCCTGCCTGCGGAGCCATTGCTTCCATAGCTCAGTTGGTAGAGCACTTCCATGGTAAGGAAGAGGTCACCGGTTCGAGCCCGGTTGGAAGCTTAGATGAAAAGATTAAATATGGCCCATTGGTCAAGCGGTTAAGACACCGCCCTTTCACGGCGGTAACACGGGTTCGAATCCCGTATGGGTCACCATAGTTTTTCGCGCTAGCGGAAATAACTTACCTTAATGAAATTCATAAATTATATGTTATTTTGGAGGATTAGCTCAGCTGGGAGAGCACCTGCCTTACAAGCAGGGGGTCGGCGGTTCGATCCCGTCATCCTCCACCATTTTAGTAGTGAGAGATGAGAAGTCGGAAGTCAGAAAACAACTGACAATTTGAAGTGTTAAGATATCGTAATCTGACCTCACAGATCTGACATCTCACATCCAGTATGCCGGTGTAGCTCAACTGGTAGAGCAACTGACTTGTAATCAGTAGGTTGGGGGTTCAAGTCCTCTCGCCGGCACTCTTACAAATGGAGGGGTAGCGAAGTGGCTAAACGCGGCGGACTGTAAATCCGCTCCTTAGGGTTCGGCAGTTCGAATCTGCCCCCCTCCACCATTTTATAGATAGACAGCAAAATGGAGACATTTGAAGTTTATCGTAAAAATGTTTAATGGTTTGTGAATAACTTCACTAACGAGTGGGAATAATGAAATTAAAGTGAAGTATCAAACGACAGTATAAAAAGCTATAAACAATACTTAGTTGTCGACGATATTTCGCAATATTTACTGCCGGAAATATTAAAAATATTCTCTTGCGGTGAGGATTCATGAAGAAGTTTCGAAGAAGCTATTCATGAAGGTTAATCATTGGGCTATAGCCAAGCGGTAAGGCATCGCACTTTGACTGCGACATGCGTTGGTTCGAATCCAGCTAGCCCAGCCATTAGAGCCATTAGCTCAGTTGGTAGAGCATCTGACTTTTAATCAGAGGGTCGAAGGTTCGAGTCCTTCATGGCTCATTATTTGCGGAAGTAGTTCAGTGGTAGAACACCACCTTGCCAAGGTGGGGGTCGCGGGTTCGAATCCCGTCTTCCGCTCCATACGGCACCATGGGGCCTTAGCTCAGCTGGGAGAGCGCCTGCTTTGCACGCAGGAGGTCAGCGGTTCGATCCCGCTAGGCTCCACCATAAATATAATAATTATAAATTTGATACATAAAGCGATAAACACTGTTTATCGCTTTTTTAATGTATTAGAAACTACTATAAACAATTAGAAAGAAGAATACTGAAAAAGTATATCTAAATAGCAAAAAAACTAGAAACTTTTCTCCTTTCATTCTCCAAAATTTGTTAAAATAAGGATTGTGAAAAAAAGTGAAACCTTAGTGGTATCTAATTCGTATAAAAAGAGACCCGCAGAGTGCGGAGGTATGATAAATGGAGACAATAGTAAAAAAACGAATAAAACAGGTGAAAAAAGGTGATCAAAATGCTTTTGCTGAGATTGTCGATTTGTACAAGGATAAAATCTATCAACTTTGTTACAGGATGCTAGGAAATGCGCATGAAGCAGAAGATATTGCCCAGGAAGCCTTTATAAGAGCATATGTAAATATTCACACATATGATATGAATAAAAAGTTTTCTACATGGTTATACCGTATTGCAACGAATCTTTCTATAGACCGTATTCGTAAAAAAAAGCCAGATTATTATCTGGATGCTGAGGTTTCCGGAACAGATGGTTTAAATATGTATTCACAGGTAGCTGCCGATGTAACACTACCTGAAGAGGAACTTGAAACATTGGAATTGCAAGAGACCATTCAAAAGGAAATATTAAAGCTTCCGGATAAGTATAGAACTGTAATTGTCTTAAAGTATATAGATGAGCTTTCTCTTATAGAAATAAGCGAAATCCTGAATATACCTGTTGGAACCGTTAAAACTCGTATACATCGAGGTAGAGAGGCTTTAAGAAAACAATTAAGGCACTTATGATGAGGTGATGATAATGAGCTGTTCTTCAGAATATGTTCAACTATTGCATAAATATTTGGATCTTGAATTAACATCAAGTGAGGAAAAAATGGTTAAGGACCATCTTCATACATGTGAGTCTTGTTATCAACATTTTCATGAACTTGAAAAGGCTGTTGCTCTAGTCAAAAGCACATCACATATTGAAGCTCCTCTTAATTTTACTGAAGCTGTTATGAATAATCTTCCACGAGAAAAAAGAACTGTTTCATGGAATCGTTGGTTAAAAAGTCACCCACTATTAACAGCAGCTTCTCTTTTTATTGTTTTGATGACAGGGAGCTTGCTTTCTGCTTGGAATGAAGATCAACATTTTAGTGTATCGAGACAAAGTAATTTAGTTGTTGAAAATAGTAAAGTGATCGTTCCTAAAAATGAAGTTGTTAAAGGTGATGTAATTGTTAAAAATGGAACATTAACGATTGAGGGTACAGTTGACGGAGATGTGACAGTTATAAATGGAGAGCAATACATGGCTTCGGCTGGTCAAGTGACTGGAGAAATTGAGGAAGTTGATGAAATGTTTGAATGGTTATGGTATCACATGAAATCTGTTTCTAAAGAAGTCGTAGAGGTTTTTAACTAGAATGTTGAAATGGTAGGAATATAGGATTCTTCCTGCACTGCCTATGAGAAATAAATACACATGGTTTAACAAGGATAAATAGTAAAGGTCATCCACTTGGTGACCTTTTTACATTACTAATAATGAAGTGATATAATAATAAAGTTACATACACAACAAGATAGACAATGTCTATTCATAAATAGAGTGAGCTCATGGAGGACGAGTGAATGGGTTATGAGGATTTACCAATATTGCAATACCTCCGTATAGCTGTTGACATTCTCCTTGTATGGTACGTTATCTATAAATTAATAATGGTAGCAAGGGGAACTAAGGCTGTACAGTTGTTAAAAGGAATTACCGTGATTATTGTTGTTCGAATGCTTAGTCATTATTTTGGGCTAAGTACTTTGCAATGGTTAATGGACCAGGCAATAACATGGGGATTTCTAGCTATCATCATAATATTTCAACCAGAGCTTCGTAGAGCCTTGGAACAATTAGGAAGAGGTCGCTTATTTTCTAGAAGTGGTCAGCCGGGTGAAGATGACCCTGAAATAATAGTCGAGTCTATTGTGAAGGCAACAGACTATATGGCAAAACGTCGCATTGGGGCACTTATGTCAATAGAAAAAGAAACTGGGATGAGTGATTACATAGAAACAGGAATTGCCTTAAATTCAAGAATCTCATCTGAGTTATTAATTAATCTCTTTATCCCTAATACACCTCTTCATGATGGTGCTGTTATTATTCAAAAAAATCAAGTAGCTGCGGCAGCATGTTACCTGCCTTTATCAGAAAGTCCATTCATATCCAAGGAATTGGGTACACGACATCGTGCAGCACTTGGAATCAGTGAGGTTACTGATAGTCTTACAATTATAGTTTCAGAAGAAACAGGAAGCGTTTCTGCTGCTAGAAACAGTGAGCTGCATCGAAATTTAAATCAAGATGAATTAAGAGAGATTTTACAAAAAGAATTACATTCTACAACAAAAACCGTTTCCTCAAACCGTTGGCATTGGAGGGGGAAAAAAGATGGATAGGTTGATGAATAACCATTGGGTAATGAGGATAATTGCCTTGTTCCTCGCAATCATGCTGTATGCATCTGTTAATATAGAATCTGGATCTCAAGGAGGAACCCAATCAACAAATCCTTTTAGTTCTTCTCCCTCACTGGATAAGGCAACTGTCACGGATGTGCCAGTCGTTACATACTTTGATCAAGAAAATCTTGTTGTTACAGGGGTACCAGAAACAGTTAATGTAACATTAGAGGGTCCAACGGTTGCATTGACAAAAGCAAGGACAGTTAAAGATTTTGAGATATATGCTGATTTAAATAATTTATCAATAGGTACTCATCGTGTTCAACTTAAAGTTAAAAACTTATCCGAGGATTTAGAGGCGAGTATTAATCCTTCTACTATCACAGTTTCAATTGAAGAGAAGGTTACAAAGGATTTCCCAGTTGAGGTTGATTTTACTAATGAGGATAAATTAGAGGAAGGTTACACACCTGATCAGCCAATTGTAAATCCAAACAGTATTCGCGTTACAGCATCAAAAGAGGTTATTGACCGTATCGAAACGGTTCAGGCAACAGTGAATTTAGAAACTGCCAAGGAAACGATTAACCAGGAATCTAGAATTACGATTTATGACAGCGATGGCAACATTCTTCCAGTGGAAGTAGAACCGTCTGTTGTAGATGTTACAGTACCAATTAAAAGCCCAAGTAAAACTCTCCCTTTTAAGATAAGCAGGGAAGGTGAGCTTGAAAAGGGTTTAAGTATCTTAAGTATAGAGCCTAATCCGAAAGAAATTACTGTATACGGACCACTTGATGTTCTTGAAAAATATGAATTTCTAGATGGTATAAAAGTTGACCTTTCAGAGATCCAAAAGGATACATCTATAGAAGTTGATGTCCCGGTACCGGAAGGCATCACGAAAGTTAGTCCAGAAAAAATTAAGATCGAAATAGATGTGGAAGAGCAACAAGAAAAGGTGTTTTCCAGTAAAAAAATACAGGAAGTAGGCTTTCTGAAGGAAAGGTCTTCGACTATATTGATCCTGATTCAGGAGCGATGGATCTTACCGTTTACGGTGCTACGAGTGTGATTAATGAAATAAAATCAGATGATATTGAATTATATATAAACCTGTCAGATTTAGCGGATGGTGAACATGAGGTGGAAGTTCAAGTTAATGGTCCTCAAAATCTTACTTGGTCATTGCAAAAAGAAAAGGTAAAAGTGAGAATTTCTTCAGCCTCTTAAGGCAGATTTGTATAAAGGAGCGAAACCAATGGGAAAGTATTTTGGTACAGATGGAGTACGAGGAGTTGCAAATAGTGAATTAACACCTGAATTAGCCTTTAAAATTGGTCGATTTGGTGGATATGTTCTAACAAAGGATAAAGAAAGACCAAAGGTTATTATCGGCAGAGATACTCGTATCTCAGGTCATATGTTAGAAGGGGCTCTTGTAGCAGGACTACTGTCAATAGGAGCCGAGGTGATGCGTTTAGGTGTTATCTCAACACCAGGTGTAGCTTTCTTAACAAAGGCTCTTGGTGCTGAAGCAGGGGTTATGATTTCAGCATCACATAATCCTGTAGAAGACAACGGAATTAAATACTTCGGTCCAGACGGTTTTAAACTTTCTGATGAACAAGAGCTTGAGATTGAAAGACTAATGGATGAAGAAGAAGATACATTACCGAGACCTGTTGGTAAGAATTTAGGACAAGTAAATGATTATTTTGAAGGTGGACAAAAATATTTACAATTCCTAAAACAAACAGTTGACGAAGACTTTACTGGTATACATGTAGCATTAGATTGTGCACATGGAGCTACATCATCTCTTGCTACACATTTATTTGCAGATCTTGATGCAGATGTTTCTACAATGGGAACATCACCTAATGGGCTTAACATTAATGACGGAGTAGGATCGACACATCCAGAAGCTTTAGCAGCTTTCTTAAAGGAGAAGAATGCTGATATTGGTTTAGCATTTGATGGAGATGGTGATCGCCTCATTGCTGTTGATGAGAACGGTGATATTGTTGATGGTGATCAGATTATGTACATTTGTGCAAAATTCTTAAATAGTGAAGGCCGATTAAAAAAGAACACGGTTGTTTCAACAGTTATGAGTAACTTAGGTTTTTACAAAGGGTTAGAAGAGCACGCTATTAATAGCATTCCGACCGCTGTTGGAGACCGTTATGTTGTAGAAGAAATGAAAAGAAATGATTATAACCTGGGTGGAGAGCAATCAGGACATATTATCTTCCTTGACTATAACACAACGGGTGACGGACTTCTTACGGGATTACAATTAGTTAATATTATGAAGTTAACAGGTAAAAAATTATCTGAACTTGCAAATGAAATGACAAAGTACCCACAGTTGTTGATAAATGTAAAAGTAACGGATAAATATAGAGTAACTGAAAATGAAAAGGTAAGTGAAATCATTTCTGCTGTTGAAGAAGAAATGAACGGAAACGGCCGTATATTAGTACGTCCTTCTGGAACAGAACCACTTGTCCGTGTTATGGCTGAAGCTCCAACAGAAGAGCAATGTCGTGACTATGTTAATCGAATTGTTGCTGTAGTAAAAGAAGAAATGGGTATGGAATAAAAGACGGGGAAACCCGTCTTTTTATTTAATTTTTATCGAAACTTGAAGACAAGTTTATGTTAACGTTTATAGGTTATTGAACATATACTTAATGTATAACAGCTCAAAAGAGTTGTTATCGATTGGAAAAATAATTGACGATTGTTTTTAACTTGTGTATTATTAATTTTGTTAAAAATACTCATACTAGAAAGGAGTACATTTTATTTAATAGTAAAGTTTCACTCAAAGCGCCTGAACTAAGTGGTCGATAAAACTTAGTTGACGAGGATGGAGGTTATCGAAAATATCGGCGGATGCCTCCCGGTTGTTCTTGGTTACAGCCGTAAGCTATTCCTTAAAACAAAAAGGTAACTTTTTGAACAAAGGGAATGGTATAGCCTTCCAATAAAAAAAGACATGTGTGAGGGGACAGTGATGTCTCCGTTTGTTTAAAAAAGACTTCCTGTCCCTGGTAGCACGCTATGGGAGGAAATGAATTATGTGCGGAATCGTTGGTTATATTGGCAAACAGGACTCTAAAGAAATTTTATTAAAAGGCTTAGAAAAATTAGAATACCGTGGATATGATTCAGCAGGTATTGCTGCTATGAATCAAGATGGTGTTCATATTTTTAAGGAAAAGGGTCGTATTGCTAAGCTACGTGAAATCGTTGATGAAAAAGTTGAAGCAACTACTGGGATTGGTCATACTAGATGGGCAACACACGGTGTTCCAAGTCAAGTAAATGCACATCCACATCAAAGTACTTCATCAAGATTTACACTTGTTCATAACGGTGTTATTGAGAATTACTCAATCATAAAGCGTGAACATTTAACTGGTGTTGATTTTAAAAGTGACACAGACACAGAAATTATTGTTCAAGTGATTGAGAAATTTGTTCATGAAGGATTAGAGGTTGAAGAAGCGTTCCGTCAAACGTTATCAATCTTAAAAGGCTCATACGCAATTGCGTTATTAGATGAGCAAAATCCGGATATGATCTATGTAGCTAAAAATAAAAGTCCACTACTTGTTGGTTTAGGAGACGGCAGCTTTAATGTTGTTGCTTCAGATGCAATGGCAATGCTGCAAGTGACAGATCAATACGTAGAGATTATGGATAAAGAAATGGTGTTCGTTGAACGCGAAACAGTTACGATTAAAGATTTAAAAGGTAACGTAATTGAACGTGCTCCTTATAAAGCAGAGCTTGACGCAAGCGATATTGAAAAGGGCACATATCCTCACTACATGTTAAAAGAAATTGATGAACAGCCATTAGTAACGAGAAAAATCATTGCAAAATACCGTAATGAAAATGGTGGTTTAACGGTTGATGAAGATATCGTAAATGCAGTTAATGCAGCAGATCGAATTTATATTATTGCAGCGGGAACTAGTTACCATGCTGGTTTAATTGGAAAGCAGTTTATCGAAAATTGGGTTAAGATTCCAGTAGAAGTGCATATTGCAAGTGAGTTTTCTTATAATATGCCATTATTATCAGCAAATCCATTATTTATCTTTATCTCACAAAGTGGTGAAACTGCAGATAGCCGCTCAGTGCTGGTACAAATTAAAGAACTAGGTCATAAGGCGTTAACGGTAACGAATGTGCCTGGATCTACTTTATCTCGTGAAGCGGATTATACGATGTTATTACATGCAGGTCCTGAAATTGCTGTTGCTTCTACAAAAGCATATACAGCACAATTAGCTGTTCTTTCCATTCTTGCAGCAGTTGCAGCTGAAGGAAAAGGCCGCTCATTGGAATTTGATTTAACAAAAGAACTTGGTATTGTAGCAAATGCAATGGAAGTACTTTGTGATCAAAAAGAAGAAATGGAAGAAATTGCAAAGGAATACTTTGCAACAACTCGAAATGCTTTCTTTATCGGACGCTCTGTAGACTATTATGTTGGCTTAGAAGGTGCGTTAAAGCTGAAAGAAATCTCTTACATTCAAGCAGAAGGTTTTGCTGGTGGAGAATTAAAGCATGGTACAATTGCTCTTATTGAGAATGGTACACCAATTATTGCTTTATCAACTCAAGAACATGTCAACCTAAGTATTCGTGGGAATGTAAAGGAAGTTGTGGCACGTGGTGCAAATCCATGTATCATTTCTATGAAAGGCTTAGAAGAAGAAGACGATCGCTTCGTTCTTCCACTTGTTCATGAACAGCTTGCACCTCTAGTATCAGTAGTACCACTACAACTGATCTCTTACTATGCAGCATTACACCGTGGCTGTGACGTTGATAAGCCACGTAACCTTGCTAAAAGTGTTACAGTTGAGTAATTTTAAATAGACAAAATGAAAACCCAGTTTTTAAAACTGGGTTTTTATTATGTAGGCGGTTCTTTGTTTACTTATCGAGAAAAGACTGCTTTTTACCTTTTCACAATAACAAGAGAGACCTAGTAACCAGTGTATGATCTATTTTTCATTTCTGTAGACTAGTATAAACTAGTGTAATCTTATTCAGGCAATCAATTAATATATAAATTTTTTGCAAAAAAAGCGTTTACAAAATAAACCATTACACTTATAATATGAATAACAAGTTAAGAATCGTGCTGATGAGTTATTGAGAGACAGCCATTTGCTTTAATAGGGGATTTTATATCCTATTAATGCAGGTGGCTGTCTTTTTCTTTTCAGCACATTGCACTTAAGTTTTTTTATAAGAGAAGATGAAGGGGGATTCACAGTGTCAGCATTTTTAGGGGAAGTTATAGGAACAATGATTTTGATTATTTTCGGTGGTGGTGTAGTAGGTGGTGTTGTGCTTAATAAATCAAAAGCACAAGACTCTGGTTGGATTGTCATTACTTTAGGTTGGGGGTTTGCAGTAGCATTTGGAGCTTATGCGGTTGGAAGTGTAAGCGGTGCACACTTAAATCCAGCTGTTACAATTGGTTTTGCTTCCGTTGGTGAATTCCCGTGGGCTGATGTTCCATCATATATCGCAGGGCAAATGATTGGGGCAATTCTCGGTGCTACAATTGTATGGTTATATTATTACCCACACTGGCAGGCAACAGAAGATAAAGCTGCTAAATTAGCGGTTTTTTCTACAGACCCAGCCATTGCACATACACCTTCTAACTTTATAAGTGAAGTGTTAGGTACAGCGGTTTTAATTTTTGGTCTCTTATCAATTGGTGCTAACGAGTTTACAGAAGGGTTAAATCCGATCATTGTTGGTTTCTTTATCACAGCCATTGGTTTATCACTAGGTGGTACAACAGGTTATGCCATTAATCCAGCACGTGACTTAGGTCCACGTATTGCACACTTCTTACTCCCGATTGCAGGGAAAGGTTCTTCTAACTGGAAATATGCGTGGATTCCTGTTATCGGTCCAATCGTTGGTGGTGTTCTTGGTGCTCAATTTCATCACGCTGTGTTTGTTGGTGGATCTAATAACGCCCTTTATATTTTAATAGGAATATTAGCAGTTATTGCGTTAGTTGTAAAAGTATCTCAATCAAATAAAGGATTTGAAGCAAAAAAACAAGAAGTAATGTAATTATATATAAATTATGTATATCGGAGGTAATCATATGGAAAAGAAATATATATTAGCGTTAGATCAGGGTACAACGAGCTCTAGAGCGATTTTATTTAATAAAAAGGGTGAAATTGTTGAGGTAGCTCAAAGAGAGTTTCCGCAGTATTTTCCTAAACCAGGCTGGGTGGAACATAATCCACAAGAAATTTGGAGCTCAATCTTAGCAGTTATTGCAGAAGTGCTTGCTAAAAAGGATATATCGCCAAAAGAAATTGCTAGTATTGGAATTACGAATCAACGTGAAACAGCTGTTGTATGGGACCGTGAGACTGGAAAGCCTGTCTACAATGCTATTGTCTGGCAATCAAGACAAACAGCGGACATTTGTGAAGAGTTAAAAGAAAAAGGTTATAATGATCTTTTTCGTGAAAAAACAGGATTATTAATAGATGCCTATTTTTCAGGAACAAAGGTAAAATGGATTCTTGATCATGTTGAAGGTGCAAGAGAAAGAGCGAACGAAGGGAAACTTTTATTTGGAACAATTGATACATGGTTGATATGGAAACTATCAGGTGGGCAGAAGCATGTTACTGATTATACAAATGCGTCTAGAACACTTATGTATAATATATACAATCTAGAATGGGATAAAGAAATCCTAGACATTCTAGATATTCCACAATCAATGCTACCTGAAGTTTGTTCTTCATCAGAAGTTTATGCAGAAACAGTTGATTATCACTTTTTTGGTGAAGCTGTTCCAATTGCAGGGGTGGCAGGTGACCAGCAGGCTGCATTGTTTGGGCAGGCCTGCTATGAAAAAGGAATGGCGAAAAACACATATGGAACAGGCTGCTTTATGTTAATGAATACAGGTGAAAAAGCAGTTCCATCTGCAAATGGATTGTTAACAACAATTGCTTGGGGCATTGATGGGAAAGTGGAGTATGCTCTAGAAGGAAGTATCTTTGTTGCAGGATCTGCGATTCAATGGTTACGTGATGGAATTAAAATGATTGAGAATGCTCCACAATCTGAAGACTATGCTTCAAAAGTTGATTCGACTGATGGCGTATACGTGGTTCCTGCTTTCGTAGGATTAGGTACACCTTATTGGGATAGTGATGCACGAGGTGCGGTGTTTGGTTTAACTCGTGGAACAACGAAAGAACATTTTGTACGTGCAACCCTTGAATCTCTTGCTTATCAAACAAAGGATGTCTTAACAGCAATGGAAGCAGACTCAGGAATTGAACTGAAAAAATTACGCGTAGATGGTGGAGCAGTGAAAAACAATATGCTCATGCATTTCCAAAGTGATCTTCTCAATGTTCCTGTAGAACGTCCAGTTATAAATGAAACAACAGCTTTAGGAGCTGCATATTTAGCAGGTTTAGCAGTAGGCTTCTGGAAGGACCGTGAAGAAATTGCCTCACAATGGAAGGTAGATCAATCATTTGACCCTACTATGGATGAGGATCAAAGAAATGAGTTATATGAAGGCTGGCAGGAAGCAAGGCAACAATGAGCTTTAAGCCAAATAAAAAGGGTAAAAAGCAAACAACTTAATTGAAAATTAAGAAAAAAACTGCTATACTATATATAACTAAAAGTTAATAAAAAATTGGTCTTGAGACGTTTTGAGGGGACCACAACAATGCTGTAAAAGGATTTCTTTACAGTTCATGTTGTGGTCCCCTTTTTTGTTGTTTTACCTACAATTTGAAAGGATGATAAACAATGACACAGTTTTCTAGCATAAATCGTTCAAAATATTTAGAAGAAATGGAAGCAAACTCTTTGGATCTACTAGTTATCGGTGGGGGAATTACAGGAACAGGAATTGCTTTAGATGCCCAGGTTCGTGGTTTAAAAACCGGATTGATTGAGATGCAGGATTTTGCTGCAGGTACCTCTAGCCGATCTACAAAACTAGTACATGGAGGCTTACGCTATTTAAAACAATTTGAGGTAAAGCTGGTAGCAGAGGTTGGGAAAGAGCGGGCAATTGTCTATGAAAATGCCCCTCATGTCACAACACCTGTCTGGATGATGTTGCCGATCATTGAAAATGGAACATTCGGTAAGTTTTCCACTTCTATAGGCCTAAAAGTTTATGATTATTTAGCCGGAGTTAAGAAGGTTGAAAGAAGGAAAATGCTGAATAAAACAAATTCAATCGAACGCGAGCCTCTCTTACGTGAACAGGGTTTAAAGGGATCTGGGGTGTATGTTGAGTATCGAACAGATGATGCGCGATTAACATTAGAAGTAATGAAAGAAGCGGTAAACAGAGGGGTTTTGGCTGCAAATTATACAAAAGCAGAAGAATTTATTTATAACAAAGGGAAAGTTATTGGAGTTCACATTCAGGATTTACTAACTGGTGAGAAGCGGAAAATTTACGCAAAGAAAATCGTAAATGCTGCAGGGCCATGGGTTGATACGTTAAGAGAGAAAGATAAATCAAAGAAAGGGAAATATTTGCACTTAACAAAAGGTGTTCACCTTGTAATTGATTCGTCACGTTTTCCTTTAAAAGAGGCTGTGTATTTTGATACGCCTTTTAAAGACGGTAGAATGATGTTTGCTATACCACGTGATAACAAAGCATATGTAGGCACAACTGATACAAATTACAAAGGCTCAATTAGCCACCCAAGAATGACAGTAGAGGACAGAGATTATATTCTAAAAGCTACTAATTATATGTTTCCCAATCTAAACTTAACAACGAATGATGTTGAATCAAGCTGGGTAGGCTTACGTCCGCTTATTCACGAAGAAGGAAAAGATCCTTCAGAGATTTCTAGAAAAGATGAAATCTTTGTCTCACCAACCGGCTTAGTGACAATTGCTGGAGGGAAGCTAACAGGTTATCGCAAAATGGCGGAAGGTGTTGTAAACCTTGTATTAGAAGAACTAAGAGGAAAAAATTATCCCGCATGTACCACAGACAGGATTGTTCTTTCGGGTGGAGATGTTGGTGGTTCTAACCAATATCCTACTTTCGTGAAAGAACAGGTTCAAAAAGGGATAAATTTAGGTTTAACAGAGGAAGAAGCAACGAAGCTAGTAAAACGATATGGATCAAACATTTCTGCCCTCTATGAAGTAATCAAACATAGTGGACATGAAGCGGAGACTGCTGGACTTTCGTTAGAAGTATATGCATCCCTTATTTATGGAATTGAACAAGAAATGGTAGGAACACTATGTGATTTCTTCATTAGAAGAACTAGTGCCCTTTTCTTTGATATAAATTGGGTAATCAAGTGGAAAGAACCGGTTACAAAGTACATGGCAACTATTTTCTCTTGGTCGCTTGAAGAAGAACAACGTTTCCGCGATGAGCTAGCAAAGCACATATATGATGCAACTGTTCCTGTAGAATATGATGAAGATGAACACCCACATGCTAAAAGTGTATAGAAAGCGTGAGGTCCACTGATGTTTGAAAATCAACAGGTGTTACCTGCGACTAAATCAATGAAGGACTTTGAGCGGGTCCTTTCTAATAGAAATGTAGAGTTTATCGTTATGCTAGAAGTGCATATTGCTCAATTAGATAATATTATGAAGCTAGCTAAGACATATCATAAAAAAATCCTCTTACATGCAGACTTAATTCAAGGTTTAAAAAACGATGAGTACTCAGCAGAATTTTTGTGTCAAAAAATAAAGCCTGATGGAGTTATTTCAACAAGAGCAAGTGTATTAAAGACAGCTAAGAAAAATGGTATTTTATCGATTCAGCGGCTATTTTTGCTTGATACGTTGGCAATTGATACAAGTTACAGCTTAGCGCAAAAGGTTCAGCCTGACTTTATAGAAGTTCTACCAGGCTGTGTACCACATTTGATTCAAAAAGTAAGTCAGGAAACAAATATTCCTGTAATAGCAGGCGGTTTAATAACAAGTCATGATGAAGTAACTAGTGTGTTAAAAGCGGGGGCACATGCTGTAACAACGTCCCGGAAGGAATTGTGGAGGATATAATTTGTAAGGAGGGAGATTTGCCTCGATTTTTATTGGAAATAATGATATTAAAAATAGCCTGAAAAGTTGCTACGATATAAGCGGAATCGGACACAAATGCAGTAAACAAGCTAAGATCTGTCTCGATACAAGAGGTATCGGGACATAAATGGACCAAATAATCGAAGATGTGTCTCGATTCAAGAGGAATCGAGACACAAAAGGATCAAACAAGCGAAGATCTGTCTCGATACAAGAGGAATCGAGACACAAAAGGATCAAACAGGCGAAGATCTGTCTCGATACAAGAGGAATCGGGACCCCAAAGGATCAAACAAGCAAAGATCTGTCTCGATACAAGAGGAATCGAGACACAAAAGGATCAAACAAGCGAAGATCTGTCTCGATACAAGCGGAATCGGGACACAAAAGGATCAAATAAGCAAAGATCTGTCTCGATACAAGAGGAATCGGGACCCAAAAGGATCAAACAAGCGAAGATCTGTCTCGATACAAGCGGAATCGAGACCCAAAAGGATCAAACAAGCGAAGATCTGTCTCGATACAAGAGGAATCGGGACATAAAAGGACCAAATAATCGAAGATCTGTCTCGATACAAGAGGAATCGAGACCCAAAAGGATCAAACAAGCGAAGATCTGTCCCGATACAAGCGGAATCGGGACCCAAAAGGATCAAACAAGCGAAGATCTGTCTCGATACAAGCGGAATCGGGACATAAAAGGACCAAATAAACAAAGAACTGTCTCGATACAAGCGAAATCGGGACCCAAAAGGATCAAACAAGAGAAGATGTGTCTCGATACAAGCGGAATCGAGACACAAAAGGATCAAACAAGCGAAGATCTGTCTCGATACAAGCGGAATCGAGACCCAAAAGGATCAAACAAGAGAAGATGTGTCTCGATACAAGAGGAATCGGGACCCAAAAGGATCAAACAAGCGAAGATCTGTCTCGATACAAGAGGAATCGGGACCCAAAAGGATCAAACAAGCGAAGATCTGTCTCGATACAAGCGAAATCGGGACCCAACAGGATCAAACAGGCAAAGATCTGTCCCGATACAAGAGTAATCGAGACCCAAATGGATCAAACAAGAGAAGATCTGTCTCGATACAAGCGGAATTAGGACAAAAAAACATCAAACAATCAAAAAGCTGTCCCGATACAAGCACAGCCGGGACAGCTTTCTGTATTTAAAAAATTCATACCTCTTCAATAAACCTCTAGTACAGACAACATAAAAAAATTCTTAATTAAGGATTATTTATTTAGAGATTCCGATAAAAACTCAATCACTTGATCTGGAGTTTTTGCATTTGCGCTATGTAAGTGTGCTTGTTTTTCACCATTTTTAAATACTAATAAACTCGGAATACCCATTACATCATATTTTTCTGCAATTTCGGGAAGGTCATCTTTGTTTATTTCATACATTGATACATTTCCTACCTCTTCGAATACAGTTGGTAGAAACATGTCCATTCTTTTACAGTCAGGGCACCAGTCTGTAAAAAATTTAAGGACTACTGGTTCATTACCATTAATAAGCTCTTGAAATTGATCTTCTGTTTTTACGTGTTCCATGCTATCACCTCTACACTTATTTTATCCAATACTGGACGAAAAAACAGTAATTTGTTTACTTAAACTAAATATAGGAAAAAACTAGATGGTCATCCACCTATCATAGCTTGATTCTTTAGAAAGTAGGGTATAAAGTATTGATGACAAAAGAATAGCTCAGTTCAAGTTAGTTGACGACATTCCATTTCAACCTTATACTCACTTACAATAAGTAAGTTTAAAGAATAGACAGCCTATAAAGGGGAGAAACCTAATGGTAGAAACAATAAAAGATATCCCTCTAAATATAATAAAAGAAAAAGTAAAGATTGTTCCTCATAAAGAAGGAGCTACGTATATTGTGGGACCAATTAACCTCCCAATTCAACTAGATGGCAAAACAGAATTCTTCAAGTGGTATTGCTGGATGGAGGCTGAGGCCGAACAGGATTCAGCTGAAACATTTGAATCAATCATAAGAAAATTACCTAGTGCAGACTTAGCTAAGCATCAGCAATCAAGTGTGCTTGTTTATGGTGACTTTGCTCAGAATGATGAAGCACTAATACGTATGCATAGTATATGTCATACAGGTGATATTTTTGGTAGTAAAAGATGTGATTGTGGATATCAGCTTAATCAATCTTTAAAAATGATTACAGAACATGGTACAGGAGCTTTATTTTATCTTGCTGATCATGAAGGTAGAGGTATTGGTTTATTCAGTAAAGCTCTTGCATACCTTCTACAAGAAGAAGGCTTAGATACAGTTGAGGCAAATGAGGAGCTTGGCTTCTCTGATGATCAAAGAAAATATGATGATGCGATTCGAGTTTTGAAAACTCTTCGTCAATTACCTGTAACGCTAATTACAAATAACCCACTTAAACTAAAGGCTTTGCAAGATTCAGGTGCAAATGTTACAGACCGTATTCCTTTATGGGGAGATGTATCAAGCTTTAATCAACGTTATTTAGAAACAAAAATGGAAAAGGCTGGCCACTTTAGAGGAGGCTATACCGTTGAATGA
This sequence comes from Metabacillus endolithicus, assembly GCF_023078335.1. GTDB lineage: Bacteria > Bacillota > Bacilli > Bacillales > Bacillaceae > Metabacillus > Metabacillus endolithicus. Next base: position 2,825,265 of record NZ_CP095550.1, read on the forward strand.
ACATGAGTTTTACATGAAGTTGGCAATCGAAAATGCGGCAGCTATGAAGGGGAAAACAGACCCGAATCCATTGGTAGAAATTTGTGATTGTAAATCATAATCGAATTGTTGGTGTAGGAGCTCATTTAAAGGCTGGAGGACCACATGCAGAAATACATGCACTAAATATGGCAGGAGAGCAGGCAAGAGGAGGCACAATGTACGTAACGTTAGAACCATGTTCTCATTATGGACGTACAGGACCATGTGCTGTTGCAATTGTTGAAGCGGGAATAAAGAAAGTATATGTGGCTACTCTTGACCCTAACCCTATTGTTGCTGGAAATGGAGTTAGCATTCTAAAAGAAGCAAACATAGAAGTAGTAGTGGGAATTTGTGAAAAAGAGTCACGTGAAATGAATGAAGTGTTTAATAAATTTATTGTTTCAAAAGTGCCTTTTGTGACGCTAAAATCTGCTACAACATTAGATGGTAAAATTTCATCTTTTACATCTGATAGCAAGTGGATTACTTCTGAAGAAGCACGTAAGGATGTTCATCAATTACGTGATGAACATACCGGGATTTTAGTAGGGGTCCAAACGGTGATAAAAGATGATCCTGAATTAACGACTAGAATTGAACATGGTCGCAATCCGGTTCGAATTATCTTAGATAGTCAATTACGAACACCACTTCATTCAAGAGTGGTAAAGGATCAAGAAGCCGAAACATGGATTTTCACTTCCAAAAAATATGATAAAGAAATAAAAATGGCGCTTGAAGACCATAATGTGAAAATCTTCGTAACAAGCGGTGAAGAGCGTGTAAACATCCAAGAAGTGCTAAGAATACTAGGGGAGAATTCTATTTCCTCTGTGTTAATTGAAGGCGGCGGAGAAGTAAATGCTTCTTTTTTAGAAGAGAAGTTAGTTGATAAATTAGTTGTTTATATGGCTCCAAAAATAATTGGTGGAAAGCAAGCTCCAGGCTTTATCGGGGGACAAGGAATTGAAAAGATGGCCGATGCCATTGATCTGCAGAATTTAGATATCATAAAAATTGGGCCAGACTATAAGTTTGTAGGGTATCCTCACTATAAAAAAGCATGATGTTATACGCATCATGCTTTTTCATTATCTATTTCTTAATCATTGTTGTGAAAAGTATTAGAATAGGTTACAATAAAACCAAGTAATCTTATGTGAATTATAAAATATAAATAAAATAAATTTATCTACAGTAGCCTAAGGGGGATTATAGATGAAAACAGAATTATATCCAGTTGTAAAGGGTGCCGATAGCTTGTATTTCTCTGGTAATAAAACAGGAATTTTATTATGTCACGGATTTAACGGCACACCACAAAGTATGGAGTATATAGGGAAGCAACTTGCTAAGCTAGGATACACTGTGTCAATTCCTCGTCTAAAAGGTCATGGAACTAATGTTGAAGATATGAAAAATTGCATTTATAACGAATGGGTTTCAGATTTACAATTAGCTTTTGATGAGTTAAAAAAGGACTGTGACCATGTTTTTGCAGTCGGACAATCCATGGGCGGTGCCCTAACAATTCAACTTGCTGCTAATACAAACGTGAATGGAATCTTCTTAATTAATGCGGCTGTTACAGATGTTGCTTACAAACAATACCGTGATGAAACAAAGCCAAAAATGATTGAAGAAGGGGAACCAGACATAAAAAAGCCTGCTGTACATGAAATAACGTATGAGTCTGTTCCATTAGAGGCTGTGCATCAATTGTTATACTTAATGGATGATACAAAAAATAAAATAAAGAATATCACAACCCCTACTATTATTTTTAAATCATCAGTTGATCATGTTGTTCCACCAGCAAACTCTGATTTTATTTATCAACAAATTTCTTCAGCTGAAAAGAAGATAATAGAATTAAAAAACTCTTATCATGTTGCATCAATGGACTATGATGCACAGCTTATTGTGGATAACATAAATCAGCATATTCAGAGTTTAAATGCTGGTATATCAATAACGGAACTGGTAAATAGCTAATGATTTGAAAAGGTAAAGTGGATAACTCTCGAGTTATCCACATACTTTTCCACATATTAAATAAGTTATTAACAATTGTGAAAACGTTTTAAATAAATGACTATCTTTCATGAGATATTAAATACTTGTCTATTAAAAATTGTATACGTTTGCAAAATTGTTCGAATTTATATAGAGAAATGCTATAATTTGTAATTATATAAAGTGAAAAATTAATTGCAGAGGGAGATTACATGACGATAGCTATTCGGAAGATGAATGAAGGAGATATAGAACAAGTACAACATGTTGCTAGATCGAGTTGGCGGACTACATATAAAGGAATTATACCTGATTCTATTCAAGAGAATTTTGTTGCAACTGCATATTCTTCTGAAATGTTACTTAAAAGACTAAATGAAACACTTTTTTTAGTAGGAGAAGACGAAGATAAAATTATTGGCTTTGCTAATTTTACTCCTCTAAAAGATGAGAGAAAAGTAGAATTAGGAAATTATTTATCTTTATGAAGAATACCAAGGAAAGGGTATTGGTACTGTCTTATTAAAAGCGGGGATACAGCATTTAAACGATGTTAAGAAAATATATGTAAATGTTGAAAAAGAAAATCTGGCTGGTGTCCATTTTTATAAATCTAAAGGGTTTATAATTGAAACGGAATATGAGGATTTGTTTGATGGTCATATATTACAAACTGTAAGAATGGCCTTAGAGGTTTGATGGATTTTACATCATTTTTGATAAAATTGTGTATTAGTGCTCAGGGAGTCTTTCTGGTAAATAGGCCAAGAAAGGGTCTCCCTTTGACACTGGATATAATCTCGCAGAACAGCTATGAAAGCTGCCTAGATGGGTCTGGTTTAATTGTTTGAGCAGGGCGGTTGCTTCTTGATATGTAACTATGCAACACCATGCCGATCATAACAAAGGCCATTCCTAATAAAGACATACCTGTAGGAAGAGGTGAAGCAAGAAAAATAATCTCTCCAATTAGTACAAAAAGTACCTGAATCGACTGAGTTGCCTCTACAGCTGCTAGTTGAGCCATATTGTGTTGAACTAAACTTGTTGCTTGGAAGAAAAGTAGAGTAGCAATTAAGCCCGAACACATCGCAACCCAAAATGATTGGATTGTCTGCGTTTTACTTGGAAGGCCTGATGTAAAGATAGCAATAATAGCAAAAATAATCCAAAGTGGTAAGCTTCCAATTGTCATCCCCAATACCCTTTGAAATACATCCAACCTGCCCTCACAAATCGCCATCATTTTCCGATTTCCTAGCGGATAAGCAAAGGATGCAATGAGAACTGGAATGATCGTGAATAATACAGGCATGATTGATAACTGACTTGCATGCTCAAACTGCATCAATGCTACCCCAAAGATAATGATAAGAGACATGCTTAAGCCCCTTAACGGAATCTTTCCTCTAACCTTTACAGATCCATTGACTGTTTGGACTTTTTCATAAAAAAGTGGTGCAAGTAGAGAACCTGAGAGGATTGTTATTTGCCATGTGGCTGCAATTAGCCACCCTGGTCCATAAGCGCCTGCAAAGCAAATAGGTGCATAAAATAACCCAAATCCTACTGTTCCCCATAAAAGCCACTTTAGTGGATTTTTTTTCATCTCTATAAGAAGAGGCTGCCATTTTTTTCTCCACATAACGAAAAGAAGTAAAAAAGGAAGCATAAAAAAATAACGTAAAGATGAACTCCATAACCAGCTCCCTCCGGAAAGCTCCATGGAACGATTTAACACAAACGTAAAAGCAAAAAAGAAAGAAGAACAAACTCCTAATAAGATTGCCCGCATCGCGAAGCCTCCAATCTTCTCCATTAATTGGAAAGTTATATTTAACATAATATAACATACAATTGTTTAATTTAGTGTGTTTTTTTATAAAATTATGATACTTTCTTTCAATATAAAAATATTGTCCATAAGATCATTCGTCCATATAATGAAAATAACAAAGTAAAATAAAGGGAGAGTGTAGTGATGAGGAAAAGCCTTCAATATCCTATTGGCGAATTTAAGGAGCCAAAGCAAGTTTCTCTGAAAGAGATCGAAGGATGGATAGAAGATATAGAGAACACCCCTAAACAATTGAAGTTAGCTCTTGAAGGTCTTTCAGAACCATTGCTAGACACTTCTTATCGTCCAGGTGGATGGACGGTTAGACAAGTGGTCCATCATCTAGCAGACAGTCATATGAATAGCTATATTCGCTTTAAACTGGCCCTAACTGAAGATCGCCCGACTATTAAAGCATATGATGAAAAAACATGGGCAGCTTTACCTGATACTGAATTACCATTATCAATCTCTATTAATCTCCTGGAATCTTTACATCAGCGATGGGCATATTTATTAAAATCAATGTCTATGTCTGACTTTGAAAAAACATTCTTTCATCCTGAAACAAATAAGGAAATCTCCTTGTCTACTAATGTTGCACTATACTCGTGGCATGGAAAGCATCATATAGAACATATAAAATTAGTAAGAGTCCACTAAAATAGCAAGCAGTCCTATGATCATGTAGGGCTGCTTTTTTAGTAAGCTTAAAGGAGGTGCAAAATCATAGAAAACAAGTTTTACTGCCAACATAATTCCTCACCAAGCTGAATATGATGTACAAGCATATATCAATATTGGGGGTAAAGAATTTGAATTTCTTATTCAGCTACGTATTTCTAGGGGTTTCACTAGCAGCACCCATAGGTCCTGTAAACGCGGGTCAAATTGACCGGGGCATAAAAGGAGGATTCCTTCATGCCTGGCTGTTTGGTTTAGGGGCAACAACTGCTGATGTTGTATATATGGTGTTGGTATATTTAGGGTTTGTAAACTTTTTGCAAATCCCGACAGTGAAAATGTTTCTATGGTTTTTTGGCTTCTTTGTTTTAGTGTATACGGGTATTGAGAGTTTAATGGCGGCAAAAAAACATACGTTCACAACTAGTAGAGTAAACCTCCACTATTCTAAATCCTATTTTTCAGGCTTTTTTATGTCTTTACTTAACCCTTTAAGTATTTTATTTTGGATAGGAATTTATGGGGCAATCCTCGCTAATACCACAATTGGAAGTGGTGGAACACAGCTTCTTATTTGTAGTGCGGCTATCCTTTCGGGAGTTTTACTGTGGGATTTAACGATGGCGATGTTTGCAAGTGTATTAAGAAGATATTTAACAACAACCCTTCTTGCTGTTATATCTACCATTTCAGGTATTTCTTTAATTTTATTTGGCTTATACTTTGGCTATCAAGGCTTCCTATTGCTTCTTTAAATTGCGAGCCCTCCGTTTCGTTTAAAGAAAGAAAATCAGGGTATTAAGAATGAAAAATGATACCGGGGTGCCGACATGATTAATTCGTTTAAAAAACAATTTAGCGTTCCTAAGGGCATACTTGGAAGAGTTGCCGGAACCATTATGGCTATTGAAAATAAGAAGCTAAACAAATGGACTCTTTCTCAATTACGAATAGATAACAGTGATTGTATTCTAGAGGTTGGTTATGGATCAGGAAAGTGTATAGAGTATATGTTAAAAGCCAATAAACTGATCAAAATTGACGGTCTTGATGTATCGAAAACAATGAAAGTTTCAGGCGGAACAAAGACTGGATAATTATGTTAAGAATGAACAAGTAACTCTTATGGTAGGTGATGTTGAGAATACAGAGTTGGAGGAGCGGAAATACGATAAAGTAGTCACAGTTAACAATTATACCATCTGGTCTCATCCTGAAAGGGGATTACAACGTCTCCATCAGGCGATGAAAGCTGGAGGGAAAATTGCCATTACGATGCAGCCTAGAGAAGAAAATGCTAGCTCAATTAAAACAAGAATGTTTGCGAATCAAATTTATAAGGACCTATCCCATTGTGGCTTTACTGAAATGAAAATTTCTTTTAAGCGTATCCATCCAGAATTAGCAGTTTGTGTAACTGCCACTAAGCTGGATAAAAAAACATGAGTGAAAGGTAACAAGCCGCCATTCACTCATGTTTTTTCTTTCGTCTTCATTTTTCCATCATGCTGCTAACCAAACCAATTAGTATACCTAAAAGAGCTCCCCCAGCAACTTCAGCAGGTTGATGTCCTAGCAGCTCATTTAATTCTTTTTCCTGCTTTACATGAAATAAACCCGGCATATGTCCGGATAATACCTCAATGTCTGCATCAATATCATTTACAATCTTTGCGATTTCACCTGTATGACGACGGATGCCTTGTGCGTCATACATAACAATAATTCCAAAAATAACAGCTAATGCAGTATCAGTGGAATTAAAGCCCTTTTTCGTTGCAACATAAGTTGCCAAAGCAGATACACCGGCTGAGTGAGAACTTGGCATGCCACCTGTTTGAAAAATCGGACGCCAGTCCCAAACATTGTTTTCCTTTTTATGTGTAAAAATTTTAAGCCCTTGTGCGATTCCAATGGCAGATAAAGCTGTCCAGATTCCTCGATTCATTTCTCTCACCTCTATGTATGTAGTCTTTAACAAAATAAATTCTATATACAATGATGGTTAAAAAAATCGAAGGAATAATACCAAATAGGAAAGTGCTTAAATGTAGTCTCAATATAAAACAAACATAGAAGACAAAAGCCTTCTATGTTTGTTGTGGAGTAATCCATTTTGTTAAAAGTGGAGGTTCATAAGAACGAAATTTCTGAATTAGCTGCTCGGGATCAGAATCTACAATAACCATTGATCGATATTCAGGCTTTAAAAATTGTTCTTGAATCATATGGTCAAAGAAAGCAAGAAGTTTATCATAATAATGGTTACTGTTCATCATGCCAATTGGCTTTCTATGTTCTCCTAATTGAGCCCAAGTATAAACTTCAAAAAATTCCTCCATTGTCCCAGGTCCACCTGGTAAAACAACAAACCCATCTGATAGCTCTTCCATTTTTGCCTTACGCTCATGCATGGAATGAACAATAATAAGCTCAGAAAGGCCAGGGTGGGCAAGTTCCCGTTCCATTAGCATTTTAGGTATAACGCCAATCACTTCTCCGCCCGCTTGCAGAGCTGCATTCGCTACAACACCCATAATACCTACTTTAGATCCACCGTATACAAGCGTAATTCCTTCTTTAGCTAATTGAGCACCAAGTTTTGCTGCATCCTCTGAATATAAATCTGAAGCGCCTGGACTAGATCCGCAAAAAACACAAATTCTTTTCATATTATCCCCTCCTTGAGTTAGTGTGTGAAAAGGGTTGTAAAAAAGGACTATTCTTTAAAATGAAAAATATACATCTTATTTTAGTTTAGATGGTTTTTCATTATTTGAAAATAAAAAGTAATGGAATTTACAACATCTTTATAAAGGATTTAGGTTCATAATGACCGAAAAGAAATTAAGCTTCTTAATTCAGTTTGAATTTACATAAATTTCTTGTATAAGTGGGACCTTAGATACGTACAGAATGATATTAGGAGAGATGATAGTGAAATTAGATCTCAGGTGGTTTGTAATGGAGGCGCTAGAAGCATATATTCAAGAATATGAATTAAAAAGTGCGTTAGACTTTTATGAACAACAATTAATAAATAAAAAGGGAAAAATTCTAGAGATAGGTCAAAGTCATTTGTTCCTTCTTCCTGAACTTTTGAATCAGGGTCACCAAGTGGAGGGACTGGTGGATTCCAAGCAAGGAGAGGAAGCTTGTGAACAAAAATGTGAGGAGTTAAATCAGACTGCTACCATCTATCAATTGAGCCTAAATGAGTTTAAAAAACCTACTCGTTACGATGCCATTATAATACCTTTTGGATCTGTCTTAACTGTAGAAGAAAGGCTTAAGTCAATAAAACTTTTAAAAAATGTCTATGATCATCTAAAAAGCAAGGGCACCATTATTGTTGATCTTTTTATACAGGATGAATTTCTTGTTCAGCAAAAGCATAGTATGGTTCAAGAATTTATGAGTGATCTGTATGTTTGTGAAAAACAATTAATCAAGCTAGATATGCTCGAACAATCAACAACATATTTGTTATCAGTTGAAAGGATAAAAGAAGGCAAGATGATTGAAAAAGAGCAAAAATTACAAGCCCTTTATATGGTATGGAATAAAAGAATTTAAGTTGATTTTGGAGAGAATCGGGTTTACTAATGTCAACATATATAACAACTACTCTACAACAGAATCAACTAAATCATCCGATAAAAAGGTATTCACATTTACAGGTGAAAAATAATCAAATACATAGTAGAAAAACTTTTTACCTCCTTAGATCAAGCAAATCATCCTTCTTAAATGAAAGAAACGTAATTAAAATCAAACCGTATGATAGAACAAGAGGGCAAAAAAAGCAGAAAATGTTCGAAAACTTATAACAGAAATAAGGAAACGTTAATAACAATTTTGCCCTAAAGTGATAAAATAAGAATGATGAAAGAGCTGAGGAGGAAAATCCGGATGAAAATGAAGTTAGGCTTAATTTATGGTGGGAAATCTGCAGAGCACAATGTTTCTTTGCAAACAGCCCTAGCCGTTATCAATGCACTGGATATGAGTAAATTTGACATACATCCTATATACATTAAAGAAAATGGAGAATGGGTAAGAGGAAAGGCATTAGATGCTCCTGTAAAAGAAGTCAGTACATTAAGATTGCAGGAGAACGGAGATTCTATTTCCCCCGTTACATTAAATACTGAGTTATTTCCTGCAAAGGTTGAAGAACAGGAAAAAATTGATGTGATCTTTCCGTTGCTACATGGACCAAATGGTGAAGATGGAACGGTTCAAGGATTACTTGAATTATTGAATATCCCGTACGTAGGGAATGGAGTATTAGCTTCAGCTGCTGGTATGGATAAAGTTGTCATGAAGAATTTATTTGCACAAGCTGGCTTAGCTCAAGCAAAATATGTATCTTTTATAAAAAGTGATTATGAGCAATCCCCAGCTGCCAAATTTGAGGAAATCGAAGCTGAATTGGGTTATCCATGCTTTGTAAAGCCAGCAAATTTAGGATCAAGTGTTGGTATTAACAAGTGTAAAGATAGAGAAAGCTTAGAGGCGGCTATTAAGGAAGCATTTGAGTTCGATCGTAAGGTGATTATTGAAGAATCAATTGTTGGAAGAGAGATTGAAATTGCCGTTATTGGTAATGATCATCCGGAATGCTCAGTAGTTGGTGAAATTGCTCCTAAAGTGGAATTCTATGATTATAAAGCTAAGTATGAAGATGGAGAAACAGATTTAATTATTCCAGGTAACGTAACGGAAGAGGAATATGAGAAGATTAAAGAGATGGCCATCACATCCTTTAAGGCAATAGACGGATCAGGTCTAGTTCGTGCAGACTTTTTCTTAACAGAAGACGGCAAAGCTCTTATTAATGAGGTTAATACAATGCCTGGTTTCACTCCATATAGTATGTTCCCACTAATGTGGAAGCATTCAGGCCTTGAATATCCTCAACTAATAGAAAAACTTGTTGACCTTGCATTGGAGCGCTATGAACAAAAGCAACAAATTAAACATTCTTTTTAATCAACTAAGCTTACGAAATTCTTAATTTTATTTAAAAGGAACTGAATATAGCATAAATCAGTTCCTTTTTTCTTTTAGCACATAAAGATTCCTTAAATAGGAGAGGATTTAATGATTACAAGAACACTACTTGATGTACAAAACATGGTGAATGGAGAAGGATTAGAAGAAAAATATCAACACGTTGAAATTTCAGGCGTAACAACTGATTCACGTAATGTTGAAAATGATAATTTATTTTTTCCACTTGTTGGTGACGTATTCAATGGGCATGAGTTCGTTGACAAAGCAATAAGTAACGGAGCAAAAGCAGTTATTTGGCAGAAATCCGAAAAAAACCCTCCAAAAGAAGTGCCAATCATTTTAGTTGAAGATACTTTAGTGGCGCTTCAAGCTCTTGCAACAGCATATATTAATGAATTACCTAACCTGAAAATTATCGGTATTACAGGTAGTAACGGTAAAACAACAACAAAGGATATGGTTGCAGCCATTTTAGAAACAACATATAAAGTACATAAAACACAAGGGAATTTTAATAATCATATAGGTTTACCATTAACCGTTTTAAGTATGAGTGAGGATACAGAAATAGCGGTTTTAGAGATGGGGATGAGTGGTAAAGGAGAAATTGAACTATTATCTGAAATTGCGCATCCGGATGTTGCGGTCATTACAAATATCGGTGAAGCACATTTAATGGATTTAGGATCTAGAGAAGGAATTGCAGAGGCTAAGCTTGAGATTACAAAAGGCTTAAAAAAAGACGGATTATTTATTTTTCACGGCGATGAACCACTTTTACAAGAGAGAGTGCCAGGACTGTCTTTAAAAACAACTACTTTTGGAGAAGCAAGTTCTAATGATTATTACCCTGCAAAGATTATTCAAGAACCAACAGGAACATTATTTGAAGTGAACAAAGAGGAATACTTTATTCCTGTACTTGGAAAACATAATGTGTGGAATGCTTTAGCAGCCTATGCAGTTGCGGATTATTATGGCGTTGAAAAGGATGCCATAAAAAAGGGATTTTCGTCCATGAAGTTAACAGGGATGCGTTTAGAGTTAATTCAAGCTAAAAATGGAGCATCAATTATTAATGATGCTTATAATGCAAGTCCTACTTCAATGTTAGCAGCAATTGACCTTATTGAGAATTTAAAAGACTTTGATCAAAAGATTGTCGTTTTAGGTGATATGCTTGAATTAGGTGATGATGAAGTAGAATATCACCAACAAGTAGGAAGAGAAATAAAACAAAATAATATTTCCCACATCTTCACTTATGGAAAACTTGGGAAAGAAATTGCAAAAGGTGCAAAAGAAAATCAATCGGTTGATACAGTTCATCATTATGATCAAAAGGATGAATTAATTAAGCATCTACAGTCTATCGTGAAAGAAAAGGATATTGTTCTTGTAAAAGCCTCAAGAGGAATGAAGCTGGAAGAAGTCGTAAATTCAATTGTATAAGAGAGGGAAGGGATTAAGGGTGTATCCCTTCCAAGTTGAACGGTAAAGGAGGTTTCTATCATTTGAAAGGATGTCTCTTTATTCATGGTTTCACCGGAGCACCTTATGAGGTGGAACCACTTGCCAGCTATATAAAAAAGCAAACTGATTGGATTGTAAAAGTTCCCACTCTGCCTGGACATGGAGTAACTCTTTCATTAAAAGGGCATACATATAAAGAATGGATTTCTCATGCTGAACAAGAACTTCTTTTATTAATGAAAGAGGTTGATGAGGTCTATGTTATTGGTTTTTCAATGGGAGGAGTTATTGCTTCGTATTTAGCTGCTAAATACGAAGTGAAAAAGTTGGTCCTATTAAGTGCTGCTGTTTATTATGTGAATCCTAAACAATTGGCAATGGATATAAAAAATATGATAAAAGATTTATTTGGTGGGAAAATTAATAATAATGAACTATTTAACCGGTATAAGAAAAAGATAGTTGAAACACCTATATCATCAACTATTGAATTTAGAAAGTTAGTGAAAGAAATAAAGCCTTACATTCAGAAATTAAACATGCCAGTACTAATTGTTCAAGGTGAATGTGATGGAATAGTTCCGGTTAAAAGTGCCTTTTATTTGTACAACACCATTCCCTCTAAACAAAAAGAATTACACTTACTCCCATGCTCTAAACATCATGTTTGTCATGGTGATGATTACGAAGATTTGAAGGAATATGTTGAACGCTTTTTAGAAAATCAACATGAAGAAAGTGCTATTTATAGTTAGCAAGCTGTTCTGACATTAAGTTGAAATAAGAAACCGGTAGTGGTATGATTACATTTAAAGTGTTTGCGGCTTTAAATAAGGTAAACTGCTGCCCTTGTTAAATAAGGGCATTTTTTGGCAAATAATCAGAACGGTTTTACTATCTTCTAAGTGTGGGTAGTATAAGAAGAGCAGGCACAATGTTGCCGGTTTTTTAAACATCTGACTGTTTTTCATGATGACACAACAGTTGATAATCTACATTAAGCTCGGCTGATCCCCGAGCATATAGGATTCATTTAAACATCGTTTCATTATGAATACGATATAGATTACCTATAAGGTCTGTAAATATTTACAGCAAACGATATAGAAGGAGTATGAATACATTGACATTAACGTTTCAAGATTTAGGTTTAAGTACGTCATTGATGGAATCAATAAGTAAAATGGGATTTGAAGAACCATCACCAATTCAAGCACAAACAATCCCGTTAGGTTTGCAAAAGAAGGATGTTATTGGACAGGCGCAAACAGGTACTGGTAAAACAGCTGCATTTGGTATTCCGCTTATTGAAAAGATTGATGTGAAAAATAACAACATTCAAGCTGTTGTTGTTGCTCCAACACGTGAACTTGCTATTCAGGTATCAGAAGAACTATACAAAATTGGTTATCATAAGCGCTCTCGTGTTCTCCCAATTTATGGTGGTCAAGATATTAACAGACAAATTCGTTCATTAAAGAAAAACCCACATATTATCGTTGGAACACCTGGACGATTATTAGACCATATTAATCGTAAAACTTTACGTTTAAGCGGCGTTCATACGATAGTTTTAGATGAAGCAGATGAAATGTTAAACATGGGCTTCATTGAGGACATTGAATCCATTCTTTCTAATGTACCTGAGGATCGTCAAACATTACTTTTCTCAGCAACAATGCCGGATCCAATCCGTCGTATTGCAGAGAAATTTATGAAAGACCCTGAGCTTGTAAAAGTAAAAGCAAAAGAAATGACAGTTCCAAATATTACACAATACTACCTTGAAACACATGAAAGAAAGAAATTCGATGTTTTAACAAGATTACTTGATATTCAATCCCCTGAACTTGCGATTGTTTTCGGTCGTACAAAGCGTCGTGTTGATGAATTATCTGAAGCATTAACGTTAAGAGGTTATACAGCTGAAGGTATTCATGGTGACTTAACACAGGCTAAACGTATGTCTACTCTACGCAAATTTAAAGAAGGTGCAATTGAAGTACTAGTTGCAACAGACGTTGCAGCACGTGGACTAGATATTTCAGGTGTTACACATGTTTATAATTTCGATGTACCTCAAGATCCAGAAAGCTATGTTCACCGTATTGGACGTACAGGTCGTGCAGGTAAAACAGGTATGGCGATGACTTTCGTTACACCTAGAGAATTAGACATTGTAAAAAACATTGAGCGTACAACAAAACGCAAAATGGATCGCATGAAGCCACCAACTGTTGATGAAGCAATTGAAAGTCAACAACAAATGACAGTGGAAAAAATTCGCTCAATCATTGAAGGTGAAAACCTATCTTTCTACAAACGTACAGCAGAAGAGCTTCTTGAAGAGTTCGATGCACAAGATGTAGTAGCTGCTGCAATTAAATTTATGACAAAAGAGCCAACTGCTGTTGAGGTTAAACTAACAGAAGAAGCTCCGTTATACTCAAGATCTAAAAACAAAGGTGGCCGCTCTTCTGGCAATAGAAGAAAAGGTGACTATAATCGCGGCGGCGGCGGTGGTGGACAAAAGAATCGTTCATCATACGGTAACCGTGATCGTGACCGTGACCGTGATCGTGGTGGTAAAAGTGGTCAAGGCGGTAATAATAAACGCCGTTACTCAAACTCAAAATAATATCGAAAAAGCCGACCTAAATGGGATCGGCTTTTTTGCATATTTAAAGCGAAATCGTTTCTTTCTTTTTAAGTGTGGACCTAAAAGAAAAATTAGTAACAATGCGAAGTACTCTTTCAACTGGACCTTGCGATGATATCTTTAAATAAAACGTACTGGCTATTACTTGTAGACAAAAAATACAAAGAGCCAAAAAAATGCCGGTGAACAAGTTCGTATGACCGAAAAGACCAAAGCCATATCCGTAATAAATGGTTGTGCAAATGACAGTTTGCATTAAATAATTTGTTAGAGAAAGCTTCCCAACATTTGCAAAGGCATTCTTTACTTTCTTTCCTTTTAAAATATGAAAAAGGAAGGCGAATAAAAAGATATAACCAAGAGACAGCAGGTTAGCGCCTAGCATGCCGAGGACTCCTGACCAGTTAAAGTCAGGTGAGAAAATGTTAAAGCTTTTTAATATTAAGCCAATAGGAACAAGAACCATACCAATGATATATTGCCTTTTTTCGAGTGCTGGCTGTGTAAAGAGACCTATTTTTGCACTGTATATACCAAATAAAAAAAGCGGTGCAGACATAAATGGAATAAAGGCCAAAATGAGGATCAGCAAGCCTGGTGAAACATCCATTGGTAATTCATTGTTTCGATGATCTGTAATTTCTGTGTATGAACCCGAACTATAGGTTTGGATTGTATCTAATACATACTCTTCCATTTTAGCTTGTTCTTGTTTTGTTTCTTCTAGCTGTCCATAACCAATTAGTGGTGTTAAGCACAATAAAATAATTGCCCAAATAAAGATGGTTTTCATTCGACGATTTAAAAAGAGTAATAAGAAAAACCCCATCATACCATAAAAAGTTAAAATATCTCCTTCCCATAAAAAGGTACTGTGTAAAATACCAAGCAACAGGAGCATAAGAAATCTTCTTACAAAATATCGTTTGTATTTAAGGTGATGGTTCTCAAGTTTTTCCTTCATTTTCACCATGGAATATCCAAATAAAAAGGTGAAGATCGGCATAAAGCTCCCCTCTATAAATACCTTTATAAACTTGTAAGCAACAGTATTTGAATTCGAAAGGCTATATAATTGTATTTCATCTTTTCCCCACATTCCAAATTGAAAAATTAAAATATTAGCAAGTAAGATGCCAAAAAGACTGGCTCCTCTCAAGGCGTCGATAAGTGTGATCCTAGTTATGCTCTCCTTCATGATTTTTCTCCTTTTCGTTTGTTTAGTTATGTAAATTCACTATAATTCTCTTTTCTTAATTTAAGGAAATCTAGAGATTAACAATAACTTAATTGTTCAAAAAGGAAATTAATGTTTTGGTAATGTTTGTATGATACGATCGGAATGAGGTGAGTTTGAATGCAAGAAGCAAATATTTTATTGGTAGATGACGAAACATCCATTGTGAAGATGGTTGAAATGGTCCTGAATAAAGAAGGATTTATAAATATTTTTAAAGCATATACAGCCAGGGAAGCGCTGGAAATTGTTCAGCAGCAAGATATTGATTATATCGTTCTAGATGTCATGCTTCCGGACTTATCAGGCTTTGATTTATGTCCAAAAATAAGAGATATTTCGAATGCCTATATTTTATTTTTAACCGCAAAAGTGTCTGATTTAGATGTGTTAACAGGTTTTGCAATTGGTGGAGATGATTATGTGACGAAGCCATTTAATCCACTTGAAATTGCAGCAAGAATAAAAGCAACATTGAAAAGAAGAAATTTACCTGCAAGGACTTCATTTAATGATCAAGTGAAGTCAGGTAATACCTTTGATTATAAGGGCTTTGTAGTGGATGTAGATGCAGGGGAGTTACTTGTGAAGGGAAAGGTTGTTCCGTGTCCAGCACAAGCCTTTTTACTATTAATCTATTTCTGTCAAAATCCTAATATTGTGATTTCTAAGCAACAATTACTTGAAACAGTTTGGGGTTACGACCGATTTGTTGATGACAATACGGTTACTGTCCATATTCATAAGCTAAGAGAGCGAATTGAAGAAGATCCAAGCAATCCTAAATATTTAAAAACTGTACGTGGATTAGGCTATAAGCTTGTGAAGGAGAAAGATGTGTGAGAGTTGTAAAACGAAGACTGACCTTTCACTTTCTACTGCAATATATAGGGATTACCTTATTAATCAGCACCATTTTCGTGGCACTATTAATCTTGTTAATATGGTTTATTTCCACAGAAGATTTGAAAAGAAGCTTTCCCACAGGAGCACTAGAATCAATTTCTACTGAAACTTCGATCACTGATGGTAAAGCAGACATTAGTAAGGGATGGGAACAACAGCTGCAAAAGAAAGATATGTGGTTTCAAATTGTTGATGAAAATGGAAAAGAAATTGCATCCAGCAATAAGCCACCTGACATACAAGATTCCTATTCATTAAGTGAAATATTAGAAATAGAAGAAAACCAGCGTTTTAAAGGTTACTCAGTCTACACTGAATTAGACACGATTAGCTATAATGAGCCTTATTATTATTTATTAGGTTTTAGGGACATGACATATGAACAGCTACAGAAACTTATTGAAAAATATAGTCAAAATGGAGAAATGGGTAAAAGCAAAGCAAACTTATTAGAGAAGGAAATGGGCAAATCCAATACTCTTCACTTAGTGAATGAGGAAGGAAAAGTAATCCAATCTTTTGGAAAAGATCTTAACATTGAACATTATAATCCAATTGAAATTCTCACAAGAGAAAAAGCCCCAGGCTTATATAATACAAGGGTATCAGTTATCCATGATCAGAAGACAAATCAAATTTGGGTTCTTCACTCCAAAAATAATATGAAAGAAGCTTATGCTGAGCAAACATTTTACCGTGACATCTTAATTGCTTTTATTATAGTTGGGGTCATTATTCTGCTGATTACGATTAGTATTGCTGTGTGGCACGGGTTTAGATATGGTCGCCCCATCATCATTTTTACTAGTTGGCTAGAACGGATGGAACATGGTCAATATCAGGAAGTTCTTACTGAAGATGAAAGGAAAAGAATTTTTCGTAAAAATGGAAAAGTTAAAGTGCGTTATCGTCTTTACCAGGAAGTTTTTCAAGCCTTCTACAATATGGCAGAAACACTAAGTTCAACAGACAAAGAAAGAAAACGACTGGATCAAACAAGGGAAGAGTGGATGACAGGAATTTCTCATGATTTAAGAACACCTCTAGCATCTGTGCAAGGTTATGGCCATTTACTTGAAAGTGACAAATATGAATGGTCCAACGATGAAATAAAAGATATGGGCAAGGTGATCAGAGAAAAAGGGGAATATATGCTTGGGCTTTGTGGAGGACTTTTCATTAGCTTTTCAATTAAAAAACAACTCTCTGTATTATTTAAAGGAAAGAATACTGCTTAATGACTTCCTTAAGGATGTTGTACAGAAATATAAGAATGATCGAATGCTTGGGAATGTGAATATTTCTTTTGTGGAAGAGGCTAAAAACATAGAACTTGCTATTTCAAGGAAATGGTTTGAGCGTATTTTTGATAATCTAATTATGAATGCCATCAAACATAACCCTCCTAATACAGCTATTTTTGTGACACTCAAAAAAGCAATTGATCCACAATTTGTAGAAATAGCTGTTGAAGATCAGGGTGTTGGTATGAACGAAGAGATGCAAGAAAATCTTTTTGAACGATACTTTAGGGGCACTAACACAGAGGAAAAGGTCGATGGAGCAGGCCTGGGAATGAGTATAGCAAAGGAAATCGTCAAGTTGCACAATGGTGAGATTCATGTAACTTCGGCCGTTGGGGAAGGAACGGTTATTAAGCTTAGGTTTCCTGTCCAGGCTAAGCCTGTTGAGCAGGATGAATAGTATATTGTTATTGGTTCGCTTGAGGTCCTAAGCGGAATGAAGACCAAACCCTGGAAGAAACGGCGCCCTAATGGTCTTCATAACATGAATGAAGACCAACCCCGCAAAGAATCGCGCGCCACCGGTCTTCATAAGCGGAATGAAGACCAAACCCTGCGAGGAACCGCGCCCTAATGGTCTTCATAAGCGGAATGAAGACCAAACCCTGGAAGGAACGGCGCCCTAATGGTCTTCATAAGCGGAATGAAGACCAAACCCTGGAAGGAACCGCGCCCTAATGGTCTTCATAACATGAATGAAGACCACCCCCGCAAGGAACGTGCGCCACCGGTCTTCATAAGCCGAATGAAGATCACCTCCCACCAAAACCCCCAGTTAGAATAGAAGTTTCTATACAAATAAAAACTGCCCCCGCACCCCAACTCCCCTACTCAAATCATCTACTTAGGGCAAGCTATACCTACACACACTATTCCTTAAGAGGTGACAAACATGACAATTGTACGGTTAGGATATGTGGCAATGAGTATGAACTTGCAAAATTGCTCCCCTTCTCAAACCATGACTTTTACACAGTTTCAAAAAATTAAGGACAGGGAAGCTGCGATAGCGAAGTTAGAAAAAATAGCTCAATCAAATATTCAAAACTGTTTAAGGCTGCTAAAGCATAATGTGGCACATCATATTCATTTTTTTCGTTTTAGCTCAAAGTTGATTCCTTTGGCTAATCATGAAGAACTTCGAGATTGGAAATATATGAGCAATTTAGATGAATCCTTAGCTGAAATAGGGGAGTATCTTAAAAATCATCCTATGCGTGTTGGGTTTCATCCTGACCATTTTGTTGTATTGAATTCTACACAAAAGGAAATTATGAAAATGTCTTTAAAAACTCTACATATGCATGAGATGCTATTAAAAGGAATGGGAATAGATCCTGAGCATAGATGTGTGATTCATATTGGCGGAGCATATGATGACAAACTAAAATCACTCGAGCAATTTATTCATAATTGGGGATTGATTCCACTATCATTACAAAGAATGCTTATCTTTGAGAATGATGACACCACCTTTGACTTAAGTGATGCTCTTTATTTATGTGAAAAACTAGGTGTTCCACAGGTTTTTGACTATCACCATCACTTAGCTTTCCATGAGGATTCTGAATGGGAAAAGCATTGGGACCGTATTGTTGGGACCTGGAAGGAATCAAGTCTTCC
Source organism: Metabacillus endolithicus (assembly GCF_023078335.1). Classification (GTDB taxonomy): domain Bacteria; phylum Bacillota; class Bacilli; order Bacillales; family Bacillaceae; genus Metabacillus; species Metabacillus endolithicus. The sequence goes on from NZ_CP095550.1 coordinate 2,844,047, forward strand.
GATTAAAATGCATATCTCTAGTCCCAAAAATGAAAAAGAATTTCGAGCACATGCAGATTATATTGATTCAAACATGTTCCTAACGTTTTTACATACTGTAAAAGGAAGTGTTGATCAAATTGATTGCATGATTGAAGCAAAACAAAAGGATAATGCCCTTTTTCAGTTAGTGTCCGATTTGAAGTCTCATTCAGACATTGAATGGATTGATCAATCATCTTTCAAGATAAAATAAAGGAATTATTTACATGGTAGTAACAAATAGAAAGATCCCATTATGCTATAATAAATGGGATTATTTTCATTTGGGTAATGCTATAAAACAATTGTTGGAACGGCCTGCTTTTCCACAAGCAAGTACGTAATTTTCATTATAATTTTTAAAAAGGGAGAGAGAGGGTTGAGAGAACAGCCGAAAAATCAAATTAGTAAAAGGGCATTAACAGCCTGGAAGATGGGTGCTTTAATTAGTGCAGGTTTTTGGTTACTAATTGTGGTCGCCATTGGAGTAGGTATTTATTTTCTGGAACTATCGTATTGGTTCTTAGGAGTAGCTGTAGCTATTTGGGTGGTTTATACAATCATCAGTGTGTTGGTCATCCCGAGGGTAAGGCATCGAGTTTGGAGATATGAAGTTCATGAACATGAAATTGATTTGCAGTTTGGACTTTTTGTGATAAAAAGAGTATTAATTCCAATGGTTAGAGTTCAACATGTTGATACTCATCAAGGCCCTTTGTTACGGAGATATAAATTAGCTTCAATTGAAATTTCTACTGCTGCAACTAAGCATGAAATACCAGCTTTGGATTTAGAAGAAGCAGATCTTATGCGGGATTATATCTCAAAGTTGGCGAGGGTGACAGACGATGATGTTTGAGCCTAAAAGAATTCACCCAGTAGGGATGATTTTAAGCTTTGCAAGAATGATAAAGTCATATATAATTCCTGCTATTGTTTTCTTCTTTGTTGGTAGTAATGACCGGTTTGATCTTTATTTTATCATTGGTGGATGCTGTTTAGCCCTTCTTATTGTTGTAACAAGTATATTAGAGTGGTGGAAGTTTACATATTGGTTTGAAGATGGTGAATTGAGAATCAAGCATGGTATTTTTGTGACAAAGAAAAGGTACATTCCGATTGAACGAATTCAAACTATTAATATTAGTGCGGGGATTGTTCAACAACTGTTTCGACTTGTAAAGGTCCAAGTTGAAACTGCTGGAACTGGAATAGAAGCTGAAGCCGTATTATCTGCTATAAAAAAACAAGATGCCGACAAAATTCAAGAAGTTTTAGCGGAGTATAAGCAGGAAATCAAAAAACCTTCTCTTGTAGAAGAAGATCAAACAATTCCACAAGAGCAGACAGTTTATAAAATGAAAACGAAAGATCTTTTAGTTGCTGCATCCACGTCGAGTGGAATAGGAGTAATTATTTCAGCGGTTGCTGCTTTTGTATCACAATTCGATGAATTGATCTCGTTTGAGGAAATTTTTGAGCGATTTGAGTTTCTTACACATGCAAGTATTACTTTGTATGCCATCTTAGTATTTATTGGTTTTTTTATTGCTTGGATCTTAAGTATTATTGGTGTGTTATTAAAATATGCGTACTTTACAGTCGTTAAAGAGGAAGATGAAATTAGGATTTCTAGAGGAATCTTTGAAAAAAGCCAAGTATCAATTCCGTTAAAACGAATTCAAGCGATTAAAATTGTGCAAAACCCGCTAAGGCAACTGCTTGGCTATAAAACTGTTTATATAGAAAGTGCAGGAGGCAGTGCAGTTGATGAGGGCACTTCCACAATACTATTTCCAGTTGTCTCTAAGCATGAAGTTTCAACGTTAATGGAACAGTTTGTACCATTATTCAAACAAAATAGCCGGTTGCATCGTTTACCTATAAGATCAAAGAAAAGGTATATGATAAGGAAAGTGCTACCTGCAATTGCTATAATACTTCCACTTATTTATTTTTTTCAACCATGGGGATATAGTTCACTTATTCTCATTCCAATTTGTTTAGTGTGGGGGTACTATTCATATAAAGATGCAGGCTGGAATATAGAAGGTGATCAGCTGCAGTTAGCATTTCGAAGGGTGTCTAAAACGGATATCCTTGTATATCGTAATCGTCTGCAGTCTGTGAAAACGAAAACCTCCTATTTCCAAAAGAAATATTCACTCCAAACATTTGAGTGTACAATAAAAACCGGTCTGGTTGGAAATAGCTTTCCCGTCAAAGATATGGATGAACGTGATACGGACAAAATCATTTCTTGGTATTCTTATGAAACGGGAAAATAAACAGACACAGCCGCGATAGGCTGTGTCTATTTTTACTCTAAACTAAAATCTGAAAAACAATCCAATTAAAATGAGGATGCTAAAAATAATCCAAAAGAGTGTTCTGAAGTTTAAAGAAAAAACATTTGTCTTTCGAGCTGTGTTAGATGTGTAAAAAGATTGATAAGAATAATGTCTTGGTTTTTTTATCAAAATAGGTGAAAGTAAAAAACCGCCTATCATCCCAAAAATGTGTGCGACAACATTTATATTTGTATTGATAAAAGTCATAATAAGACCGATGACTAAAATGCTAATAATAATTTGAGTGTTCGCCTGATCAATGATCCCTTTTCTGAAATACACCATAAATAAGTAAGCTCCAAATAAACCGAAAATAGCACCGGAAGCTCCGATATGAGAATATTGAAGGGAAATTTCAATGATATAAGTCGCAACACTTGCAATAACTCCTGCACCTACATATAAAAGAATAAACTTGGCTTTCCCAATCATCTTTTCAAGAGCAGGTGCAAATAAAATAAGTGAGATTGTATTAAAAAACAAATGGCCGAATCCAATATGAAGAAAGATTGGTGTAAGTAGTCGCCAATACTCTCCATTTGCAATTCCCGCGTTAAAGCCATCTAATAATCCCAATAATATTTGCAACTGAGGAACTGGCACCTGAAAGAGAACCCAAAATAAGATGTGAATGCCAACAATAATGGAAACAATAGGATATAATTGTAAAAAGGTGCGGAAATTCTCTGTTCTAGTAAACATAAATGTCCTCCTTTGGATCATTTCAAATATGTTGTTTTGATTATTAATGTTCAAGTATGCTTTTATACTAACACGAATATGTACGAGTTCTAGGAAATAGTACTATTAAGGCTTGGAAGGTGTTGTTATACATATGATTACAGGAATTGGTTTAGATATCATTGAATTGGATCGCATTAGAAGAATTGTTGATCGTCAGCCAGGTTTTATTAAGCGCATATTAACAATGAATGAAATTGAAAAGTTTTCAACTTTATCTAGGGAAAGAAAAGTAGAGTTTTTAGCTGGACGTTTTGCTGTAAAGGAAGCATATTCAAAAGCGTTAGGAACTGGAATTGGTGAAGAGATTGGATTTCAGGACATTGAAATAACAAATGATGATAAAGGAAAGCCGAGTATTGAAATACTAAAGGATACAGCTGGGGATTCTGTTGTTCATGTTTCAATTACCCATTCAAGACAATATGCTGCAGCTCAAGTAATAATAGAAGGTAAATAAAAGACCCTATGCTTTTTGAATAAATTTATAGCTAGTCTGCATATTCGGAAAGTTTGTCTCATATATTTGGTAATGCGATAGGGAAGACAAGTTGTTTTTAAGAATTCATCTTTCATCTTTACTAGGGATTAATGGAGCCTGGTAGTTGAAAGACATGAGATCTAGCAAAACATTTCTTCCTTTTTAACGTTATATGAGGCAAAGGGGTTGAAAAAGTTGAAAAAAAGCTTTGTGTTATTATTAGTAGGCTTTTAACAGTACTTGTTCTAGCGGGATGTGGTGAAAAATCACAGGCAGATGTAGTTCAGGCGTTAGAAAAGAAGATTGATGAAATGTCAGGGTATAAGGCAAAAGGAAAGATGACACTTCAAACAGGTAGTGATCCACAGGAGTATGAAATTGAAATTTGGCATAAAAATCCTTCTTACTACCGAGTAAACCTTAAGAATTCGCAAAAAGAGCAAAGCCAAATGATTTTGCGTAATGACGAAGGGGTATTTGTATTAACTCCAGCACTAAATAAAAGCTTCCGTTTCCAAAGTGATTGGCCACAAAATAGCAGTCAGGCATATTTATATGAATCTTTAGTAAATGATATTTTAAAAGATGCTGAAGCAAAGTTTTCTGCTGCAGAAGAAAAGTATGTTTTTGAAACAAAAACAAATTATCAAAACAATAAAATGCTACCTGCACAAGAAATTACATTTAACAAGAAAGATTTATCTCCAACAATGGTTAAGGTGATGGATACAGACCGAAATCCACTTGTTGTAGTAGAATTCTCAAGCTTTGAATTCAATGCATCCTTTGATGAAAATTCATTTGATGTAGAGAAAAATATGTCAAGCGCTCAAATTGAAGTTCCAACAATGGCTACTGGTGATCGTGAACCATTCGCTGTTAAGTATCCTTTAGAACAACCAAACGGTGTAAAACTACTTGAGGAATCAGAAGTTGAAACTGAAAATGGTAAACGTGTTATCTTATCCTTTGGTGGAGAAAAGTCATTTACGCTTATTCAAGAAACAGCTGAAATTGCAACACCTGCATCTGCTTCTACATCAACATACGTAGATGGTTATCCGGCAGATTTAGGCTTCACAATCGGTGCTATGTCAGAATCTACATTAACATGGTCACATGATGGGGTAGATTATATGTTAGCATCTGAAGATTTAACAGAAGATGAGATGTTAATGGTTGCTAAATCTGTACAAGGTCAAACAGCCAAATAATCCTTTTACGGGTGGAGAATCCACCCGTTTTTTTAATCATTCTCCACTTCGTGAACTTGCCCAACTTAGGCAAGTTTTCTATATGTTCCAGAAGTTAACCCTAAATTCCAAGGTTAATTTACCCCTTTTTGATATTTTTACTCCTATTCATTTGACAATTCTGTCCTTTAGTCGAGATAATCACAATATAAAGTAAAATAACTGGATAAACTGTACAAAATTAAAATGTTTTCTTAACAGTCGATTACGTAAGGAAGTGGAGTCATGCAACCGGGTTTTTTTCGTGATACATGGGTTGAAGTAAATCTAGATGCAATTGAACATAATGTTCGTTTAATGAAACAACATATAGGTGAAGAGGTTCATTTAATTGCGGTAGTAAAGGCAAATGCTTATGGTCATGGCGCTAAGCAAGTGGCGGAGACTGCATTAATATCTGGTGCAACCATGCTTGCTGTTGCTTTTTTAGATGAGGCAATATCATTGCGCAGGCAAGGTATACAAGCACCAATTTTAGTAATGGGAGCCATTAGAGCCTCAGATGTTGACATGGTTGAAAAACATAACCTAACAGTAACTGTATTTTCGTTAGGTTGGCTAAAAGAAGCAGAAAAATCTATTCGAAATTTTATTGATCTTCATATAAAAGTAGATACAGGTATGGGGAGACTTGGCGTTCAGAATGAAAATGAACTCATAGACATTTTTGATTTTGCGCAGGAATCAAATCGTTTTCATGTTAAAGGCATTTATACACATTTTGCAACAGCAGATGAAGATGACCCTACTTATTTTCTAACTCAATATGATAGGTTTAAAAAAATGGTTTCAACCATACCAAATCAACGTTTAATCGTTCATTGTGCAAACAGTGCTACAGGATTAAAATTTCCATCAAAGGTATATAATGCGGTCAGATTTGGGATATCTATGTATGGGTTATCTCCTTCTCCGGAGATGAAAAGTGAACTTCCATTTCCACTACAAGAGGCATTTTCTTTACAAACAAAAATAGTTCACGTAAAGAAAGTTACAAAAGGAACGAAAATTAGTTATGGAGCAACATATGAAGCAAAAGAAGATGAATGGATTGGAACTTTGCCAATTGGTTATGCTGATGGATGGATAAGAAAGTTAAAAGATGCAGAAGTGATTATTCAAAATAAGCGTGTACCTTTAGTAGGTCGGATCTGTATGGACCAATGTATGGTCAAGCTTCCATATGAAATACCTGTAGGAACAAACGTTACGTTAATTGGTAAGCAGAATCATGAGGAAATCACGATAGATGAGATAGCAAAGCGTCTTGATACAATAAATTATGAGGTGCCATGTACAATTACTTCACGAGTTCCCCGTATGTATATAAAAGATGAGTGTATAATTGAAGTGAGTAATCCTCTTTTATGAAATATGCCCAACGAATAGAAACTTTTCAAATGTCATCAAAAAAATGAATAATAAACCTTTACATGACCATAATAGAGAAGGGTAAATTTTCAGTTTGGTGTCTCTGGTATTTTCTCTATTGTTAAATAAATTTGTGATAAAAGAGTAAAACAGTCATATAGTCATTAGAGTGAGCCTTCAAAAATCGAAAAGTAGTATGTATTTATGCCTAAAAGACTTTACAAATGCCGCTTTCTAATGAAAATACTTTGCATCTTAGAAAGTAAATGTTATTATTAAATTTGGAATGAATATAATAGGATGGTAAGTTTGGTGGAGGTGTATGTTTGTGTCTGAATCCAGCGCAACAACAGAAATTTTAATTCAGTTACCTCAAGCATTAGTATCAGAATTGGATGTATTGGTAAAACAAGAGAACGGGAACAGAAACGAGCTTATTTATCAAGCGACAAAAATGTATATTCGTGAGCGGAAAAAGCGCCAAATTCGTGAGTCTATGAGACGCGGTTACATGGAAATGGCAAAAATCAATTTGAATATTGCATCTGAAGCATTTTTGGCAGAATCTGAGGCTGACCATACCGTTGAACGCTTAGTCAGCGGGGTTAATCATTTGATTGTTAAACGAGGCGACGTTTATTTTGCCGATCTTTCTCCAGTTGTAGGTTCAGAGCAAGGTGGCGTGCGTCCTGTATTAATTATTCAAAACGATATTGGGAACCGCTTTAGTCCTACAGTTATTATAGCGGCAATTACAGCCCAAATTCAAAAAGCAAAATTGCCAACTCATGTTGAGATTGATGCTAAGCGTTACGGGTTTGAAAGGGATTCGGTTATCCTGCTTGAACAGATTCGAACGATTGATAAACAAAGGCTTACTGATAAAATTACCCATCTTGATGATGAGATGATGGATAAAGTTGATGAAGCCTTACAAATAAGCTTAGGACTTATCGATTTTTAAATATCCTTATACAATAGAATATATGATTTAAAAACTAAAAAGGTTGCCCGAAAAGCATCCTTTTTTATTTTTTTGACTTTGTTAAAACACGATTATAGATGATTGGTGACAGAAGACTCTTTGTTTGAAATAACAATTGTTTAACAAAGTCTTTATTTTTTGTTTTGAAGGTTCTTTTGTATACGATTTTATCGTATCTATGTATACATGTTTGTCTTACTAATGGGAAATTCCTATAGCACTTAAAAGAGTATTCTGTATAGTGCTTTTTTTTGTCCAAAGAAATCTGTATAATTAAAGCGATGACATTGACCGTGAATTTTAAGGAGGAGTAACAGAACGATGAGTCAAGATTCTAATCCATTTTTGACATTTATTCAAATAAATAGAGAAGAACTGATTATAAAATGGGAAGAAAAAATGAAGAACGTGGATGACCAGAAGGTATCAAACGTTATTTCTGATCAAGTATATACAAACATTTGCAATGAATATATCAATATACTATTACAATATTTTAGAAAGCCGGATGATGAAATTAATAGTAAGATTTCTGAGTTTTCACAAAGAGTTGTTCAATTAGGGTGGTCTCTTCGTTTTATTTCAACAAGTTTACAGGAAATGAGTAAGCTTTTATTTGAGTTGATGACAGTTGAGAACACGGATGAGGAGAAAATGACGTTAGTCTGGGCGTTTGATAAATGGATTGCTCCAATTAACAGTGAAGTTCTTTATCACTATGCATCTTCTTGGGAGCGAACTGTTTCTCTTCAAAAAATAGCTTTACAAGAATTATCTGCACCGCTTATTCCTGTTTTTGATAATATTACCGTTATGCCTTTAGTAGGAACAATTGATACTGAGAGAGCAAAACGAATTATGGAGAACTTGTTACAAGGTGTTGTTAAACATCGTGCTGAGGTTGTGTTAATCGATATTACGGGAGTTCCAGTAGTTGATACAATGGTTGCTCATCATATTATTCAAGCATCTGAGGCAGTTAGGTTAGTTGGTGCAAAATGTTTATTGGTTGGGATAAGACCGGAAATTGCTCAAACAATTGTCAATCTGGGGATTGATTTAAGTCAAGTTATTACGAAGAATAGTCTTCAAAAAGGAATAGAATCTGCATTGGAAATGACAAATCGTCAAATCGTATCCTTGGAGGAATAACTAATGAATGCTAGAATACCAATCTTAAAGCTTCATAATTGTTTGCTTATCTCAATTCAGTGGGAGTTAGATGACCAAACTGCTCTACAATTTCAGGAAGATCTTCTTCATAAAATTCATGAGACAGGTGCAAATGGGGTTGTTATTGATTTAACGTCAGTTGATGTTATTGATTCTTTCATCGCAAAGGTCCTGGGTGACGTAATTAGTATGTCGAAGCTTATGGGAGCAAAAGTTGTATTAACAGGAATACAGCCTGCTGTTGCCATTACATTAATTGAGTTAGGCATCCAGCTTGAGGATGTACAAACAGCTTTAGACCTAGAAAAAGGGCTTGAAACATTACAGCGGGAGTTGGGGGAGTAAAGCATGGAAAACCAATCCTGTGTTAAAATTGTCACCGAATGGGACATTGTAGCAGCCCGCCAACTTGGTCGGAATGTTGCAAAAGAGCTTGGCTTCGGTACAGTGGATCAAGCGAGAATTACTACTGCTATATCCGAACTAGCTCGTAATATATATCTATATGCAGGGCAAGGGGAGATGCGTATTGAACGCATTAATGACCTTGGAAAAAGTGGTTTGAAAATAACAGCCATTGATAATGGACCGGGAATTCCTGATATTCGAAAAGTGATGGAAGACGGGTTTTCTACTTCTGGAGGTTTGGGTGCAGGTTTGCCGGGAGTCAAACGTCTAATGGATGAATTTGATATTTCTTCCACAGTAGGTGAAGGAACAGATATTCAGGCGGTGAAATGGCTTCGGTAGGAGGACGTAAATGGATTATCGTGATTTTCTTGAGACAAAATATTCGGAGCTATTAAGAAATTACTTAAATGAACAAACAGAAACAGCACTTTATCAAGGACAAAAATTCAGTCGAAAAACGATTGAACATCAGATTCCACCTGAAGAAATCATTAGTACACATAGGAAAGTTCTTCAAGAGCTTTTCCCTGATATACAGCAAGAGGTTTTATCTTCATTAGATTTCCTGCTTGAGGTGATGATGGGATACGGATTAGCCTATCAAGAACATCAGAGTTTGAGAGACCAGCAGCTAGAGATTAGATCTGAAATCCAAATTGCCGCAAATGTTCAGCAAACACTGTTAGAGACATCTGTTCCTGCTATTGATTCTCTGGATATTGGAGCCATAAGTGTTCCTGCAAAGCAAATGAATGGAGATTATCATCATTTTGTTCAGGATGAACAAGGAATAAGTATCGCGGTGGCAGACGTTATTGGAAAAGGAATTCCGGCAGCGTTGTGTATGTCTATGATTAAATATGCGATGGATAGTTTTCCGGAATCACGTAAAAATCCAAATCAAATCCTGGAAAATTTAAATAGAGTGGTTGAACGGAATGTAGATCCGAGCATGTTTATAACGATGTTTTACGGAATGTATAATACAGTTGACCACTTATTCACATATGCTTCAGCGGGACATGAACCGGGGTTTTATTACCATTCTTCAACCGGAGAGTTTGAGGATCTTACTGCTAAGGGTCTTGTTTTAGGGATCGATCAAAACTACAAATATAAGCAGTATCAGAAGAATGTTAAACCAGGAGATATGGTAGTCCTATTATCAGATGGAGTAACAGAATCCAGGACTGACGAAGGGTTTGTTGAAAGATCAGCAATTACAGATTTAATTCATCAGAATATAGATCTATCGTCACAGCAGATTGTAGAAAAATCTACAGGCATTTTGAAAAAATGCAGGATTTCCAATTAAGGGATGATTTTACATTAATAATTATTAGAAGAATGGTTTAGCAGTATCTTTTACAGGGTATGTAATAGCATAAAAGTTCTTTTGAGGTGATAACGGGTGAATTTAAAAGTAGAAATAAATAAACTTGGAGAACAAGCGATTGTCTCCGTCGCAGGTGAAATTGATGCTTATACAGCACCTAAGTTAAGAGAAGCCATCATACCATTAGCGGAAGAGCCGAATCCTAATATTACAATTAATTTAAAAAATGTATCTTATATGGATAGTACGGGTTTAGGTGTGTTTGTTGGTTTGTTGAAAAGCGTAAGAAAAAACGGTGGGCAGTTAAATTTAGTAGAATTATCAGATCGTCTGGAGCGCTTATTTAGTATAACTGGACTAAGTGACATCATTGATATATCTTCAAAATCAGAGGGTGGGGTACAATGAAGCAATTAGTAGATTATATAGAGATGAAGGTTCCAGCCAAACCAGAATATGTAGGTATCATTCGTTTAACCCTCTCTGGGATTGCTAGTAGAATGGGATATTCATATGATGATATTGAAGATTTGAAGATTGCTACAAGTGAAGCTTGTACAAATGCTGTTCAGCATGCATATAAGAACAATGAAGAGGGCGAAGTGGTCGTTGGATTTGGTTTATATGAAGATCGCTTAGAAGTAATGATTGCTGATAATGGCAAAAGCTTTGATTTTGAGAAAACTAAAGATGAACTTGGTCCTTATTCTGCTTCAAGTCCAGTAGACCAACTTCCCGAAGGAGGTTTAGGTCTCTATTTGATGGAAACGCTCATGGATGAAGTCCGTGTCCATGTTAACGCTGGGGTAACGGTCTTCATGATCAAGTATTTAAGCGGGGAGCGAATAGATCATGGCACAACCATCTCAAAATATGAAGCTAACTAAAGAAGAGGTGAACGAGTTAATACTAGACTTTCAGAAAACAGAAAGTAAAGTAGCCCAATTGGCACTCGTTGAACACTATACAGGTTTAGTTGAAACCTTAGCGAAGAAATATTCCAAAGGGAAAAGCTTTCATGAAGATCTTAGACAGGTGGGTATGATTGGTTTACTGGGCGCTATTAGAAGATATGACCCTACTGTTGGAAAGCCGTTTGAAGCTTTTGCCATTCCAACAATAATTGGAGAAATCAAACGTTTCTTAAGAGACAAAACATGGAGTGTTCATGTTCCGAGAAGGATTAAAGAATTAGGACCCAAGATTAAGGCTGCTGTAGACAAGTTAACAAATGAAAATCAACGATCTCCACAAGTTAGGGAGATAGCGGAATACCTGGATGTAACTGAAGAGGAAGTATTAGAAACGATGGAAATGGGGAAAAGCTACCAGGCTTTATCGGTCGACCATTCTATTGAGGCTGATTCTGATGGAAGTACCGTTACCATACTTGATATTGTTGGTTCGCAAGAGCAGGGGTACGAAAAAGTGAATCAAAAACTAATGCTTCAGAGTGTATTGCATGTTTTATCAGATCGAGAAAAGGAAATTATCGAATGTACGTTTATTTTGAATAAAAGTCAAAAAGAGACTGGTGAACAGTTAGGTATCTCTCAAATGCATGTATCAAGGCTGCAAAGGAGAGCCATTCAAAAATTAAGAGAAGCACTGTCAAAAGACATGCCCCCGGAGTTAAATAAATGATTGTTCAAGACTATAATCAACATGTTCATACATTAGCGTTTCAGTTACCGAAAGCAGGGAAATCGTGTTGTGGTGATAGCTTTTTTATAAAAGCAACAGACGAATATTTAATTTGTGCCTTAGCCGATGGGTTAGGTAGTGGGGAACGGGCAAATGAATCCTCCGCAGCAATAAGTTCGTTAGTCGAAAAGAATGATGATAAAGATGTAGAAGATTTGATGAAATTATGTAATGAAGAGCTGAAAGATAAACGGGGAGCAACTGTTTCTATCTTAAAGGTAGACTTTAAGACAAGAGAATTTACCTATAGCTCCGTTGGTAATATACGATTTATTCTTTGTGCGCCATCCGGGACTTATATATATCCTCTTCCGATATTAGGATATCTTTCTGGTAAACCTCAAAAGTATCGTACACAAACCTACACATATGAACAAGGCTCTAAGTTTATCATTCATACTGACGGATTAGTTCTTCCGGGGATAAAGGCACTATTAAATAAAGGTGAATCTGTCGAAGATCTATCACGACAACTTGAAGAATATACAAAAACATTAAATGATGATTTAACATATATAGTCGGTCAGCTATTCTAAGGAAATAGTGGGCCGACTATTTTTAATTTACAAACTAGGACAATATTTTAAACTTAACATGGCCATTTATTTTAATAGAACAAATATATTTGGTAAAATGTTTACATGTGCTTGAAGGAATATAACTCAGTTGGAGGATTCGGATATGGAAGAAAAACAAACTAAAATCATGCAGCATATTAGCAAGGAACTTGCAATCAATATAAAACAGGTTGCGAATGTTATTTCATTATTAGAAGAAGGCAATACAGTTCCATTTATTGCCCGTTATCGAAAAGAGCAAACTGGTGCATTGGATGAAGTGCAGATACGTGATATATTCGAGAAATGGACATACATACAAAACCTTGAAAATCGCAAAGAAGAAGTATTGCGTTTAATTGAAGAGCAAGGGAAGTTAACTGAACAACTTGCTGTTGATATTAATAAAGCAATGAAGCTTCAACAGGTAGAAGATTTATATAGACCATATAAGCAAAAGAGAAGAACGAAGGCGACTGTTGCAAAGGAAAAAGGGTTAGAGCCACTTGCAACTTGGATTCTAAGTTTGCCAAGAGAAGGGGATATCCAACTCAAGGCAAAAGGATTTATAAATGAAGAAAAAGGGGTAACATCAGTAGAAGAGGCTATACAAGGTGCACAAGATATTGTAGCAGAACAAATCTCAGATCAGCCAAAATATCGCCAATGGATTAGAGAGTTAACGTTCCGAAAAGGATCTATTTCTTCTGTAGCAAAGGATGAAGAAAAAGATGAGAAGAATGTTTATGAAATGTATTATGAGTATGAAGAGCCAATCCAGAAAATTGTTCCTCACCGTGTTTTGGCGATTAACCGAGGTGAAAAAGAAGATATATTGCGCATATCCCTTCAGCCGCCAACTGATCAGATACTAGATTACCTTCAAAAAGAAGAGTTGAAGGGGAAAAAATCGGTTGTGAATGATTTGGTGATTGAGACAATAGAAGATGCGTATAAGCGTCTTATTCAACCATCAATTGAGCGTGAAATCAGAAAAGAGTTATCAGAAAAGGCAGAGGACCGTGCAATACATATTTTTTCTGAAAATCTAAGAAATCTACTCCTTCAACCACCATTGAAAGGAAGAATGGTACTAGGTGTTGACCCTGCTTTTAGAACAGGCTGTAAATTAGCTGTTGTAGATCCAACTGGAAAAATGCTGCATATTGGAGTGGTATACCCTCATCCGCCTGTTAATAAGAAAGAGCAAGCAAAAGAAAAGGTACTAGATGTTCTAAAACAATTTAATATAGAGGTTGTTGCAATCGGAAATGGAACAGCATCCAGAGAAACAGAACAATTCATTGCAGATATATTAAGGGAATTAGCTGGAGATATATCATATCTTATCGTTAACGAAGCAGGAGCAAGTGTGTATTCAGCATCAGAACTTGCGAGGGAAGAGTTCCCTAATTTACAGGTAGAAGAAAGAAGTGCTGTTTCTATTGCAAGAAGACTTCAGGATCCTTTAGCTGAACTAGTTAAGATTGACCCTAAATCGGTTGGTGTAGGGCAATATCAACATGATGTTTCACAAAAGAAACTAAATGAATCACTAACATTTGTTGTTGAAACAGTTGTAAACCAGGTTGGAGTTAACGTAAATACTGCCTCATCTTCCTTACTTCAGTATGTAGCTGGACTCAGTAAGGCAGTTGCAAACAATGTTGTGAAAAAAAGAGAAGAGTTAGGAAGATTCTCTAACCGCAAACAACTAAAAGATATCCCTCGTCTAGGAGCAAAAACATATGAGCAATGTATTGGCTTCCTACGAGTTCTTGATGGAGATCATCCACTAGATCGGACAGGTATTCACCCTGAACGCTATGGGGAGGTTGAGAAACTATTGAAGCAATTAAGTGTTTCTTTGGCCGACTTAGGAAGTGAAGAATTAAAAGACAAGGTGAAAAGTTTAAATCTAAAAGAAACAGCTGATGTATTATCGATTGGGGAGCTAACTTTAAAAGATATATGTGATGCATTAATTCGTCCTGAGCGGGACCCGCGTGATGAAGTTGCGAAGCCTTTGTTAAAAAAGGATGTATTAAAACTGGAGGACTTGCAGCAAGGAATGGAGCTTCAAGGAACAGTTCGCAATGTTGTCGATTTTGGAGCATTTGTTGATATCGGGGTAAAACAAGATGGATTGGTGCATATCTCTAAACTTAGTCGCTCTTTTGTAAAACACCCATTAGATGTTGTATCTGTTGGTGACGTTGTAACAGTTTGGGTGGATGATGTGGACTTCAAGAAAGGTAGAGTAGCACTTACAATGCTAAAGAGCTGAAGGTGAGTAAAGAAACCAAAAAGAAACACTGCTTTTAGGAGCAGTGTTTTTCTCTATAGAAAAACCAGCATTGATTAAGTAGTTTTATTTGATAGCGATTTTTTTCTAAAAACGCCCGCTGCATTTGATTTTGTAACCAAGATGGCATTGCTCATACCTCCTTAACTATTATAATGGAGTATGGGTGTTTATAATGTATGCACTGGGCAAGTGTGGTGTTACATATATGGAGGAATTTTATATGAATGATGAAAAACTGCAACAATTGGTGGAAGACATTTCAATAAGCTTATTTAGAAAACCATTTAAGCATAAAGCAATCTTTAACAAAAGATTGAGAACAACTGGTGGGAGGTACATGCTAAGCACCCATAACATTGATATTAATCCAAAGTATTATCTTGAACATGGACTGGAAGAAATGATTGGGATCATTAAACATGAGCTATGTCACTATCATCTTCATATAGAAGGAAAGGGATATAAGCACGGAGACCAAGATTTTAAATTATTATTAAAAGAAGTGGGTGCACCTAGATTTTGTACTCCTTTAAAAACTGATTCTAAAAAAAGACAAGCCTCTCTCATCTATAAGTGTTCAGCTTGTCATCATGAGTACAAAAGAAAAAGAAAAGTAGACACAACTCGTTTAGTTTGCGGTAAGTGTGCTGGTAAAATCTATCTTTTAAAAGGGGTTGACTCTTAAGTTGATACTATGTTAAATTATAAAAGCCGTCGTTGATGGCGATCGAAAAATAAAGTTAAGTACTATCAATTCTTGACAAGACATGCTTTAATAAATATAATTAAAGAAGTCTGTTAGAAATTATTCCGCAGTAGCTCAGTGGTAGAGCTATCGGCTGTTAACCGATCGGTCGTAGGTTCGAGTCCTACCTGCGGAGCCATATGGGGAAGTACTCAAGAGGCTGAAGAGGCGCCCCTGCTAAGGGTGTAGGTCGCGTGAGCGGCGCGAGGGTTCAAATCCCTCCTTCTCCGCCATATTACAATGGCCCATTGGTCAAGCGGTTAAGACACCGCCCTTTCACGGCGGTAACACGGGTTCGAATCCCGTATGGGTCATAATTATATTGTTAGAGAGTAGGAAGTGGGCGCACTTGTAGCTCACCTCCTATTTTTTCTCGGATATGATTAAGTGTTATCAGGTTATATAGTTTAAAGTGAAGTTAAGTTATTTACACTTCATGAAAAAACTTTGGTCCGGTAGTTCAGTTGGTTAGAATGCCTGCCTGTCACGCAGGAGGTCGCGGGTTCGAGTCCCGTCCGGACCGCCATTATTTACTGGTATTAATTACTAGTTGAAATTACTTCGTTAGTTTGATATCATTAGATTCTTGTTGCTTAAGGTATAAATGTTTTGCGACATAACTTCAATGGGCTATAGCCAAGCGGTAAGGCATCGCACTTTGACTGCGACATGCGTTGGTTCGAATCCAGCTAGCCCAGCCATTTATATTCACTTATTTAAAAAATGAAGAGCCATTAGCTCAGTTGGTAGAGCATCTGA
Organism: Metabacillus endolithicus; assembly: GCF_023078335.1. Lineage (GTDB taxonomy): Bacteria > Bacillota > Bacilli > Bacillales > Bacillaceae > Metabacillus > Metabacillus endolithicus. The sequence goes on from NZ_CP095550.1 coordinate 2,860,243, forward strand.
CTTTTAATCAGAGGGTCGAAGGTTCGAGTCCTTCATGGCTCACCATTTACACACCTTGCGGGTGTGGCGGAATTGGCAGACGCGCTAGACTTAGGATCTAGTGTCCTTGTGACGTGGGGGTTCAAGTCCCTTCACCCGCACCAATGTTTTTTTGTATCAGTGAAACTGATTTCGCGGTCGTGGCGGAATGGCAGACGCGCTAGGTTGAGGGCCTAGTGGGGGCGACCCCGTGGAGGTTCAAGTCCTCTCGGCCGCACCAGAAGAACACACAAAAAATATTTTGAAAAAAGTATTGACTTGTTAGTTCTTAAGGTGTTATTATTGTAAAGTCGCTCGTTAAGATAAATTAAATTATGCGCCCGTAGCTCAATTGGATAGAGCGTTTGACTACGGATCAAAAGGTTAGGGGTTCGACTCCTCTCGGGCGCGCCATATACGGGAAGTAGCTCAGCTTGGTAGAGCACTTGGTTTGGGACCAAGGGGTCGCAGGTTCGAATCCTGTCTTCCCGACCAGTCGAGTCACCTTGCGGGTGTAGTTTAGTGGTAAAACCTCAGCCTTCCAAGCTGATGATGAGGGTTCGATTCCCTTCACCCGCTCCAAAAAAATGATCTTTGAAAACTAAACAAAACCAAGCGTGCAAATGTTAATTTCGATTAACAAAAAACGTACTATATAGTACAAACTTTTATGAGCTATATCAACTCTTTATTGGAGAGTTTGATCCTGGCTCAGGACGAACGCTGGCGGCGTGCCTAATACATGCAAGTCGAGCGAACCAATGGGAGCTTGCTCCCTGAGGTTAGCGGCGGACGGGTGAGTAACACGTGGGTAACCTGCCTGTAAGATTGGGATAACTCCGGGAAACCGGAGCTAATACCGGATAACATTTTGAACCACATGGTTCAAAATTGAAAGATGGTTTCGGCTATCACTTACAGATGGACCCGCGGCGCATTAGCTAGTTGGTGAGGTAACGGCTCACCAAGGCGACGATGCGTAGCCGACCTGAGAGGGTGATCGGCCACACTGGGACTGAGACACGGCCCAGACTCCTACGGGAGGCAGCAGTAGGGAATCTTCCGCAATGGACGAAAGTCTGACGGAGCAACGCCGCGTGAACGATGAAGGCCTTCGGGTCGTAAAGTTCTGTTGTTAGGGAAGAACAAGTACCAGAGTAACTGCTGGTACCTTGACGGTACCTAACCAGAAAGCCACGGCTAACTACGTGCCAGCAGCCGCGGTAATACGTAGGTGGCAAGCGTTGTCCGGAATTATTGGGCGTAAAGCGCTCGCAGGCGGTTTCTTAAGTCTGATGTGAAAGCCCACGGCTCAACCGTGGAGGGTCATTGGAAACTGGGGAACTTGAGTGCAGAAGAGGAGAGTGGAATTCCACGTGTAGCGGTGAAATGCGTAGAGATGTGGAGGAACACCAGTGGCGAAGGCGACTCTCTGGTCTGTAACTGACGCTGAGGAGCGAAAGCGTGGGGAGCGAACAGGATTAGATACCCTGGTAGTCCACGCCGTAAACGATGAGTGCTAAGTGTTAGAGGGTTTCCGCCCTTTAGTGCTGCAGCAAACGCATTAAGCACTCCGCCTGGGGAGTACGGTCGCAAGACTGAAACTCAAAGGAATTGACGGGGGCCCGCACAAGCGGTGGAGCATGTGGTTTAATTCGAAGCAACGCGAAGAACCTTACCAGGTCTTGACATCCTTCGCTACTTCTAGAGATAGAAGGTTCCCCTTCGGGGGACGAAGTGACAGGTGGTGCATGGTTGTCGTCAGCTCGTGTCGTGAGATGTTGGGTTAAGTCCCGCAACGAGCGCAACCCTTGATCTTAGTTGCCAGCATTCAGTTGGGCACTCTAAGGTGACTGCCGGTGACAAACCGGAGGAAGGTGGGGATGACGTCAAATCATCATGCCCCTTATGACCTGGGCTACACACGTGCTACAATGGATGGTACAAAGGGCTGCAAGACCGCGAGGTCAAGCCAATCCCATAAAACCATTCTCAGTTCGGATTGCAGGCTGCAACTCGCCTGCATGAAGCCGGAATCGCTAGTAATCGCGGATCAGCATGCCGCGGTGAATACGTTCCCGGGCCTTGTACACACCGCCCGTCACACCACGAGAGTTTGTAACACCCGAAGTCGGTGGGGTAACCGTAAGGAGCCAGCCGCCTAAGGTGGGACAGATGATTGGGGTGAAGTCGTAACAAGGTAGCCGTATCGGAAGGTGCGGCTGGATCACCTCCTTTCTAAGGAAAATAGAGCACGCTTGGTATTTTGTTTAGTTTTGAGAGATCATACTGATCTTTCTTTACTATGTTCCTTGAAAACTAGATAACGAAAACAATTCAAGTAATTCACTGAGTTTAAACGCTTAGTTTAGTGATTCTCTTAATAATTGATTTAAATGACATCTTCGATGTCAAAGGTTAAGTTGTTAAGGGCGCACGGTGGATGCCTTGGCACTAGGAGCCGATGAAGGACGGTACTAACACCGATATGCTTCGGGGAGCTGTAAGTAAGCTTTGATCCGGAGATTTCCGAATGGGGAAACCCACTGCTCGTAATGGAGTAGTATTTTTACCTGAATACATAGGGTATTAAAGGCAGACCCGGGGAACTGAAACATCTAAGTACCCGGAGGAAGAGAAAGCAAACGCGATTTCCTGAGTAGCGGCGAGCGAAACGGAAGAAGCCCAAACCAAGAGGCTTGCCTCTTGGGGTTGTAGGACACTCTATACGGAGTTACAAAGGAACGGAGTAAATGAAGAGGTCTGGAAAGGCCCGTCAAAGAAGGTAACAACCCTGTAGTTGAAACTTCGTTCCCTCCAGAGTGGATCCTGAGTACGGCGGGACACGTGAAATCCCGTCGGAAGCAGGGAGGACCATCTCCCAAGGCTAAATACTCCCTAGTGACCGATAGTGAACCAGTACCGTGAGGGAAAGGTGAAAAGCACCCCGGAAGGGGAGTGAAAGAGATCCTGAAACCGTGTGCCTACAAGTAGTCAAAGCCTCGTTAATGGGTAATGGCGTGCCTTTTGTAGAATGAACCGGCGAGTTACGATCCCGTGCAAGGTTAAGTTGATAAGACGGAGCCGCAGCGAAAGCGAGTCTGAATAGGGCGAAAGAGTACGTGGTCGTAGACCCGAAACCAGGTGATCTACCCATGTCCAGGGTGAAGTTCAGGTAACACTGAATGGAGGCCCGAACCCACGCACGTTGAAAAGTGCGGGGATGAGGTGTGGGTAGCGGAGAAATTCCAATCGAACTTGGAGATAGCTGGTTCTCTCCGAAATAGCTTTAGGGCTAGCCTTGAAATGAGAGTCTTGGAGGTAGAGCACTGATTGGACTAGGGGCCCCCATCGGGTTACCGAATTCAGTCAAACTCCGAATGCCAAAGACTTATGTTCAGGAGTCAGACTGCGAGTGATAAGATCCGTAGTCAAGAGGGAAACAGCCCAGACCACCAGCTAAGGTCCCAAAGTATACGTTAAGTGGAAAAGGATGTGGAGTTGCTTAGACAACCAGGATGTTGGCTTAGAAGCAGCCACCATTTAAAGAGTGCGTAATAGCTCACTGGTCGAGTGACTCTGCGCCGAAAATGTACCGGGGCTAAACGTATCACCGAAGCTGTGGACTGTTCTTTTAGAACAGTGGTAGGAGAGCGTTCTAAGGGCTGTGAAGCCAGACCGTAAGGACTGGTGGAGCGCTTAGAAGTGAGAATGCCGGTATGAGTAGCGAAAGAGGGGTGAGAATCCCCTCCACCGAATGCCTAAGGTTTCCTGAGGAAGGCTCGTCCGCTCAGGGTTAGTCGGGACCTAAGCCGAGGCCGAAAGGCGTAGGCGATGGCCAACAGGTTGAAATTCCTGTACCACCTCCTCACCATTTGAGCAATGGGGGGACGCAGAAGGATAGGGTAAGCGCGCTGTTGGATATGCGCGTCCAAGCAGTTAGGCTGACAACGAGGCAAATCCCGTTGTCGCGAAGGCTGAGCTGTGATGGCGAGGGAACTATAGTACCGAAGTTCCTGATTCCACACTGCCAAGAAAAGCCTCTAGCGAGGTGAGAGGTGCCCGTACCGCAAACCGACACAGGTAGGCGAGGAGAGAATCCTAAGGTGAGCGAGAGAACTCTCGTTAAGGAACTCGGCAAAATGACCCCGTAACTTCGGGAGAAGGGGTGCTTTTTAGGGTGAATAGGCCGGAAAAGCCGCAGTGAATAGGCCCAGGCGACTGTTTAGCAAAAACACAGGTCTCTGCGAAGCCGCAAGGCGAAGTATAGGGGGCGACGCCTGCCCGGTGCTGGAAGGTTAAGGGGAGAGGTTAGCGCAAGCGAAGCTTTGAACCGAAGCCCCCAGTAAACGGCGGCCGTAACTATAACGGTCCTAAGGTAGCGAAATTCCTTGTCGGGTAAGTTCCGACCCGCACGAAAGGCGTAACGATCTGGGCACTGTCTCAACGAGAGACTCGGTGAAATTATAGTACCTGTGAAGATGCAGGTTACCCGCGACAGGACGGAAAGACCCCGTGGAGCTTTACTGTAGCCTGATATTGAATTTTGGTACAGCTTGTACAGGATAGGTAGGAGCCTGAGAAGCCGGAGCGCTAGCTTCGGTGGAGGCGTCGGTGGGATACTACCCTGGCTGTATTGAAATTCTAACCCACAGCCCTGATCGGGCTGGGAGACAGTGTCAGGTGGGCAGTTTGACTGGGGCGGTCGCCTCCTAAAATGTAACGGAGGCGCCCAAAGGTTCCCTCAGAATGGTTGGAAATCATTCGTAGAGTGTAAAGGCACAAGGGAGCTTGACTGCGAGACCTACAAGTCGAGCAGGGACGAAAGTCGGGCTTAGTGATCCGGTGGTTCCGCATGGAAGGGCCATCGCTCAACGGATAAAAGCTACCCCGGGGATAACAGGCTTATCTCCCCCAAGAGTCCACATCGACGGGGAGGTTTGGCACCTCGATGTCGGCTCATCGCATCCTGGGGCTGTAGTCGGTCCCAAGGGTTGGGCTGTTCGCCCATTAAAGCGGTACGCGAGCTGGGTTCAGAACGTCGTGAGACAGTTCGGTCCCTATCCGTCGTGGGCGTAGGAAATTTGAGAGGAGCTGTCCTTAGTACGAGAGGACCGGGATGGACGCACCGCTGGTGTACCAGTTGTCTTGCCAAAGGCATAGCTGGGTAGCTATGTGCGGAAGGGATAAGTGCTGAAAGCATCTAAGCATGAAGCCCCCCTCAAGATGAGATTTCCCATCACATTAGTGAGTAAGATCCCTGAAAGATGATCAGGTTGATAGGTCAGAGGTGGAAGCGCGGTGACGTGTGGAGCTGACTGATACTAATCGATCGAGGACTTAACCTAATTAAAGCGTAAGCTTAGTGAATTGAATTGTAAATCGTTATCTAGTTTTGAAGGAATATACTATTCCTGAAAACTTTATACAAAGTGAAAGAGTTTCGAGGAACGAACAGTTCAAGGAATCGATTGAGGAGACACCGGAGCGTACTTCAGTACGTGAGGATGTTGACGAGTGAGATGACGCAGAAATGTGAAGTTCATCGGAAGCCGAAAACTAAATTATTTGGTGATGATGGCGAAGAGGTCACACCCGTTCCCATGCCGAACACGGAAGTTAAGCTCTTCAGCGCCGATGGTAGTTGGGGGTTTCCCCCTGTGAGAGTAGGACGTCGCCAAGTAGTTTGATTTTCTTCTTATTATCGCGGGGTGGAGCACGATTGAATATGCTTCATTGAATGACTTCAGCGTACCGATTGAGCAGCATCTTGAATAATCATCCTGAAATCGGGACGGTCAGTATACGCAATAGTAAAAGTGCATAGAATACTATAAGTTTTCTTCATATTATCGCGGGGTGGAGCAGTCTGGTAGCTCGTCGGGAACTTCATAACCCGAAGGTCGCAGGTTCAAATCCTGTCCCCGCAACCAAATTTTTCATAAAATATTATGTTAAGGTAAGTTATTTTCACTTCGTGAAAAAACTCTGGTCCGGTAGTTCAGTTGGTTAGAATGCCTGCCTGTCACGCAGGAGGTCGCGGGTTCGAGTCCCGTCCGGACCGCCATATATTGATTGCTTGCGAAACGATGATGTTTCGTTTTTTTTATGTTTATTCATAATATTTTTGTACATAGATAAGAATTTAAATAATACCACCATTAAGCCTTATATGGTACGATAGAATAGATAAAACTTGGTTAAACTAAGTTTAAATGCTTACACGCTAACAGTGACTCCTTAGGAAACAATTCCTAAGGTTTTTTCGTAATATTAGCGAATAACTAAAAAGATGGAGTATGAAATGGATGAATTTGATTTTATTCTTAAAGTAAAACCAAATCGTACTTTTCAAAAGAATGTAAAAGTAGCAATTGGGGACGATGCAGCTGTTTACGAACCGAGTCTGAATCGCAACCAAGTTGTTTGTGTAGATACTATGGTAGAAGGAGTTCACTTTCTTAAACATTTATCTACTCCTTTTGAAATAGGCTATAAAGCATTGGCAGTTAATATTAGTGATATTGCTGCTATGGCAGGTATCCCTCTTTATTATCTAGTTTCTATTACTGTTCCCTCTAGTTGGAAAGAAGAGGAACTAGTAGAGATTTATAAAGGCATGGACGAGCTTGCAAAGGAATATAAAATGGATTTATTAGGTGGAGATACAGTTTCTACATCTGACAAACTTGTTATATCGGTTACGGTTATAGGAGAAGTTGAACAAGAAACACAGACTCTTAGAAGCAAGGCTTGTGATGGTGATATTGTTTTTGTAACAGGTAATGTTGGGGATTCATCTGCAGGTTTAGCTATTTTATTAGATCACGTACAAATACATAATCAACATTCGAAAGAATACCTTATAAACCGTCATAAAAAGCCTACACCTCGTGTAAATGCAGGTAGACTTATAGGTGCATTATATCGTGCTTCATTAAATGATGTTAGTGATGGGCTTGCTAGTGAATTAAATGAAATTAGTGAAGCAAGTAATGTTGGTATAACAGTCTTTAAAGATCAGCTTCCTGTCAGTGATGAACTTTTATCATTGAGTTCAGCAAATGATATTTACAAATGGATTCTTTATGGTGGCGAAGATTTTGAATTAGTCGGAACCACTTCACGGAACTCATGGGAAAAGTTAAAACAAACTTGTGATAAAATGGATTTGAAAATAACACAAATCGGTTTAGTAGATCAAAAACATTCTGGAGTTATGCTACAGACTGTTAATCAAGAATTAGTCAGAATCGAAAAATCAGGGTATAACCACTTCAGAAATAAGTAAGGTGAGTAGCAGAGTGGAAAAATATGAGTTTATAACAAAAAGTACTGAAGATACAACTATGATTGCCATAAATCTTTCAAAAAAACTAGAAGTTTCAATGCTGTCATTACGTTAGAGGGAGATTTAGGTGCCGGTAAGACTACTTTTACTAAAGGCTTGGCAAAGGGGTTGGGAATTAAACGTAATGTTAACAGCCCAACATTTACTATTATAAAGGAATATCATGATGGACGACTGCCTTTATATCACATGGATGTTTATCGAGTAGAAGATTCTGATGAGGACCTAGGTTTCGATGAGTATTTTCATGCAAGTGGAGTTACTGTTGTAGAATGGGCTTCATCTTATAGAAGAACAGTTACCTAGTGAACGGTTAGATATAAAAATTCTTTATGTAGATGATACAACAAGAACGATTATCATGAGTCCTAAGGGATCTTATTATGTTGGACTGTGTAAGGAGTTAAATGATGAAAGCATTAGCCATTGATACAACCAATAATGTGTTGGGAATCGCAATTGTTGAAGAAGATAAAGTCATTGGAGAATATATCACAAATTTAAAGAAAAACCATTCTGTACGAGCAATGCCAGCTGTCGAAAGACTTTTAAGTGATTGTGATATAACACCGAAACAGCTAGATAAAATTATTGTAGCAACTGGTCCTGGGTCTTATACTGGTGTTCGGATTGGTGTTTCAATTGCTAAAACAATGGCATGGGCCCTTCAACTTCCCATTGTAGGTGTTTCAAGCTTGGAAATATTGGCGGCAAATGGGCGTTTCTTTAATGGACTGATCTCTCCACTATTTGATGCTAGAAGAGGGCAAGTTTACACAGGTTTATATCAATATGATAATCAGGAATTAGTTACTGTGGAGAATGATCAAAATTTATTGTTAACAGATTGGTTAGAGATGTTAAAGTCTAAAAATGAGCGTATTCTATTTCTAGGTAATGATCTCCCTATACATGAGGAAGTTATTACACATGTACTTGGTGATATGGCGGAAATTGCACAAGTAGCTCTGCATAATCCGAGACCAAGTGAGTTAGCAATTATAGGGCTTAAAAAGAATGCTGAAGATGTTCATAGTCTTGTACCAAATTACATAAGACTAGCTGAAGCTGAAGCGAAATGGCTAGAACAGCAAAAATAAGATGGTGGCTATTGTGGATAACGAGTTTACAATAAGAAAAATGGTAAGAGAAGATATTGAAGAGGTATATCATATAGAGTGTCAATCTTTCTCAGCACCATGGACGAAGGAATCTCTATATTATGAGCTTGAGCAAAATTTATTTGCCAAATATCTAGTAATTGAACTGGATGGTAAAGTGGTTGGCTATTGTGGATTATGGGTAATCATGGATGATGCCCAAATAACCAATATAGCAGTTCACCCTGAATACAGAGGGAGAAAAATAGGTGAAGCTCTTTTAAGATTTACTATTCAATTAAGTAGAGAAATGAACGCTAAAAGACTATCTTTAGAGGTTAGAGTGTCTAATCACATCGCACAGTCCCTATACAAAAAGGTTGGATTTTCACCTGGTGGTATAAGGAAGCGTTATTATACAGATAATCAAGAAGATGCTTTAGTAATGTGGGTGAATTTAATATGATTGAAAAAGACCAATATATACTAGGAATAGAGACAAGCTGTGATGAAACTGCTGCTTCGATTATTAAAAACGGCCGTGAAATTGTCGCAAATGTTGTTGCATCACAAATTGAAAGTCACAAACGGTTTGGTGGGGTAGTTCCAGAGATTGCTTCCCGACATCATGTTGAGCAATTAACAATTGTTTTTGAGGAAGCAATGAAACAAGCAGATCTTACTTTTGCGGATCTATCAGCAATTGCCGTTACTGAAGGACCTGGACTAGTAGGAGCATTATTAACAGGCATTAATGCAGCAAAAGCCCTAGCCTTTGCACATGGTATTCCTTTAATAGGAGTCCATCATATTGCCGGCCATATTTATGCTAATCGACTTATTCATGAATTGGAATTTCCTTTACTTGCTCTGGTGGTTTCCGGTGGACACACAGAATTAGTATATATGAGAGAGCATGGAGATTTTGAGGTAATTGGTGAAACTCTCGATGATGCTGCCGGAGAAGCTTATGACAAGGTCGCACGAACTCTGGGCCTTCCATACCCAGGTGGTCCTCATATTGATAAATTAGCTCATGAAGGTCAAGCCTCTATCGATTTACCAAGAGCTTGGCTAAGTGAAGGATCCTTTGATTTTAGCTTTAGTGGCCTTAAATCTGCCGTTATTAACACACTCCACAATGCAAAACAAAAAGGGATCGAACTTGATCCTAAAGATGTGGCAGCAAGCTTTCAGGCAAGTGTTATCGACGTTTTAGTCACAAAGACTGCACAAGCTGTGGATAAATATCATGTTAAACAGTTGTTATTAGCAGGCGGTGTTGCAGCTAATAAGGGTTTAAGAACAGCATTAGAATCAGAGTTTTCCTCAAGAGAGGGATTAACACTAACCATTCCTCCACTTTCTTTATGCACAGATAATGCTGCCATGATTGCTGCTGCTGGAAGCATTTTATATGAAAAGGGAGTAAGAAGTGATTTGGCATTAAATGCAAATCCCGGCTTAGAATTAACATCTTATCAACAAAAGTGAATAAATAAATAAAATAAAACAGGATCTGAGGGTCCTGTTTTTTCTATTTCTTTTGACAAAAGCTGAGTGCATTCACAGAGAATCTCCTAATTTCTATAAAAATAGGATTATTCACATAGTTATCCACAGAATGTACACGATTTTTGTAGAATTGTGTAAAACTATTTAAAATGCTGTCAAATCAATGTTTTTAAGAATGTGTATAACTTAAACAAATTAAAGAAAATATGTGGACAATGTGTATAAGTCTGTTGATATGTTGGAAATAAAGGATTTGTAGTGTGGATAAAAAGTGTGGATGTGTATAAATAATAGTTATTCACATGAACTTAATAGAAGATTGTCGAATACGTTTTTGAGATCTTACTTTTCTGAATGAAATCAAAAAAAACAGCGAGAAACCCGCTGTTTAATAAATATTACGTTGATTACATAAAAATTAATGTAATTGCTCCCATTCTGCCATTAGATCTTCTAGTTTAGAATGAATTTGTTCATTTTCTTCGTTAATTTTTTGTACTTTTTCATGATCTTGATAAACATCTGGATCACAAAGCAGGGCTTCATTTACTTCAACTTTACCTTCAAGTTCGCTAATTTCATTTTCAATTTCTTCAATTCTTCTTTGCTTTTGTCTTTCAAGTTTTTTTAACTCTTTTTCTTGTTGATAACTTAATTTCCCCTCAGGATCTTGTCCTGATTTTTTTTGTATGGGAGAGTCATTTCCTTCTTGCTCTAACCGTTCATGTTCAAGTTGTTCTTCCTTTTTTGTCAGATAATAATCATAATCTCCTAGGTACTCAGTAAGATGAGTGCTAGAAAGCTCATAAACTTTTGTGGCAATTCTATTAATAAAGTATCTGTCATGAGAAACAAAAAGGATTGTACCTGGAAAGTCAATTAAAGCATTTTCTAAAATTTGCTTACTATCCAAATCAAGATGGTTCGTTGGCTCATCAAGAATTAGGAAGTTCGCTTTTTGTAGCATCAGTTTAGAGAGTGCCACTCTTGCTTTCTCTCCTCCACTTAGAGCAGATACAGGCTTTAATACATCATCACCAGAGAATAGAAAGTTTCCAAGTATGGTTCGAATTTCTTTTTCGGTCATTTGTGGATATTCATCCCACAGCTCGTCTAAAACTCGTTTATTTGATGTAAGATCAGCTTGTTGCTGATCATAGTAACCAATTTGTACATGTGAGCCAAGAGAAAAGGTACCAGTTAACGAATCTAATTTCTGAATAATTGATTTTAGTAAAGTTGATTTCCCGATTCCATTTGGTCCGACTAAGGCAATGCTATCACCTCGGGAAATAGAAAAGGATATGTTAGAGATAACAGAATGAACATTGTCATAGGAAACAGAAATATGATCAGCTTTTAACACATCGTTACCGCTTTGTCTGTCAATATCGAACTGAAAGCTTGCTGATTTTTCATCACCTAGAGGCTTGTTCATTAACTCCATCTTCTCTAGCTTTTTTCTTCTGCTTTGGGCCAGCTTTGTTGTAGAAGCACGAGCTAAGTTTCGTTGAATAAAGTCCTTAAGTTTAGCTACCTCTTCCTGTTGCTTTTCAAAGCTTTTTAACTCCTTTTCATATGAGTCAGCTTTTTGCTTTAGATATTGGCTGTAGTTACCAATAAATCTTGTGCTTGTATGGCGGCTGATTTCATATACTTGTGTAACAATCTTATCTAGGAAATATCGGTCATGGGAAACAATCAGTATTGCTCCAGGGTAGTTTTGTAAATATTGTTCTAACCAGGTTAATGTTTCAATATCAAGATGGTTCGTTGGCTCGTCCAATATTAATAGATCAGGTTTAGTAAGTAATAGCTTACCTAAAGCAAGTCTTGTTTTTTGGCCACCACTTAAAGAAGCAATTTTTGTTGTTGGATCAAAATGGTGAAATCCAAGGCCATGTAGAACAGAACGTATATCAGCTTCATATTGATATCCGCCTTCTTCTTTAAATCTGACTTGAAGAGTATCATATTCTTTTAAAAGCTGCTCAAACTTTTGTGATTCAGTGGATGGATCAACTGTTGCCATTTGCTGTTCAAGATTTCGCATTTCTTGTTCCATTGATTTGAGGTCTTTAAACACTAAATTCATTTCTTCCCAAATCGATAATTGAGACTCAAGTCCTGTGTCTTGAGCTAAATATCCAACGGAAACATCTTTAGGCTTGATAATTTCACCAGAATCATGGGACATGGCTCCGGAAATAATTTTTAAAAGTGTTGATTTCCCTGCTCCATTGCGACCAACAATCGCAACTTTATCTCTCGTTTGTACTTCCAACTTAATATTCGATAAAATAGGTTCAGCACCAAAGTATTTGCTAAGTTGATTTATTTGTAACAATATCATTGTTTTCACCTCTACTAATGCTTTAAGTGTAGCTTAGTTTTGGGGTGCCTGTCACCACCCGAATTTTGTCGACGGAAAAGAAAATTGCTCTTGATTCAAGTGTGTCATATACTCTTAGTTGTTAAACGGGTGATTCTTGCTTTTTGTATCCATATAATTGTCACAATAACAAAACAGACAGAAGCTAAAAAATAGTGTATAGTCTAATATAAGGAGATTTGTATATGTCAGAGTTTACTCATTTTAATGAACAAGGCCGAGCAAAGATGGTTGATATTTCGGCTAAAGAAGAGACTGTTAGAACAGCTCAAGCTAAGACAAGTATTCAAGTAACAAAAGAGGTTTATGAAAAAATGATCAACCATGAAATAGGGAAAGGTGATGTATTATCGGTTGCACAAGTAGCTGGAGTTATGGCAGCTAAGCAAACATCACAGGTTATTCCTATGTGTCATCCAATTTCAATAAAAGGTGTAAACATTGAGTTTGAATGGGATGTTTCTGATACGAATCATTATACTCTATTGATCTCAGTTACTGTGAAAACAAAAGGAAGTACAGGTGTTGAAATGGAAGCGTTAACCTCTGCTAGCATAACAGCACTAACTGTTTATGATATGTGTAAAGCAGTGGATAAAGGAATGATTATAGGCCCAACCTATTTAGTAGAGAAAACAGGTGGTAAAAGCGGCGATTTCCTAAGAAACGAAATATGACATGGATTTTACTAGTATCTCCAAAATCCTATAAGCATTGTCATATGTGTTTGTGTGAATGTGAGGGATAAGATTGAATATAGACCAAACGAAAATACCGCAGGCAACTGCTAAGAGATTGCCTTTATATTATCGGTTTTTAAAAAATTTACACTCGTCAGGAAAGCAACGTGTCTCATCCGCCGAGTTAAGTGATGCAGTAAAGGTAGATTCCGCTACAATCCGAAGAGATTTTTCATATTTTGGAGCTCTTGGAAAAAAAGGATATGGATATAATGTAAATTATTTGTTATCCTTTTTTAGAAAAACATTAGATCAAGATGAGATAACGAAAGTATGTTTAATTGGAGTAGGGAATTTAGGAACGGCATTTTTACATTATAATTTCACTAAAAATAACAATACTGTTATTTCTCTAGCTTTTGATGTAGACGAAGATAAGGTAGGTAGTGAGATAGGCGGGGTACCGGTCTTCCATTTAGATGAGATGGAAAACCATCTTCCTGATGATGTTACAGTTGCGATTTTAACTGTACCAGCACCAGTTGCACAATCGATCACAGACCGTCTCATTACAAAGGGTATTAAAGGAATATTAAACTTTACACCAGCACGGTTAAACGTGCCGGATGAAATAAGAATTCATCACATAGATTTAGCAGTGGAGCTACAGTCTCTAGTATATTTCTTAAAACATTATCCTCATGAGGAGAAATAAATAATAGCCCAGAAAAGGAGGTGGATTCGATGCCAACAGTAGGAATCGGAAGCCTTTTACTTATCGTATTCGTAGCATTACTTATTTTTGGACCAAAAAAGCTACCTGAACTTGGAAAAGCAGCAGGTAATACACTTCGTGAATTTAAAAATGCAACAAAAGGTTTAGCAGACGATGATGATGAGCAAGACAGCAAAAAAGAGAAAAAGGAAGAAGTCAAGTAAGATAGGATGAACCGATATGAAACATGATGAAATGTCGGTCATGGAACATATAACCGAACTAAGAAAACGACTCGTTATTGTTGTCGTTTTCTTTTTCGTAGCGGTTATTGCCGGATTTCTCCTTTCCAGACCGATCATTATTTATTTGCAGCAAACTGATGAAGCAAAATCACTAACATTAAATGCTTTTAATTTAACAGATCCCTTAATGGTTTATATGAAGTTCGCTTTCATAATAGCATTTGTTATTACTTCACCGATTATTTTGTATCAGCTCTGGTCGTTTGTTAGTCCAGGTTTATATGAAAAAGAAAGAAAAGTAACACTAAGCTATATTCCTATTTCACTTATGTTATTCTTTCTCGGGATTTCATTTTCTTACTTTATCCTATTTCCGTTTGTGATCGACTTTATGGAAAGAATATCAACTGACTTGGATATTAATCAAGTCATCGGAGTGAATGAGTATTTCTCGTTTTTATTACAGCTAACAGTGCCATTTGGTATCCTGTTTCAATTACCGGTTGTAATAATGTTTCTGACTAGATTAGGAATTGTAACCCCTATGTTTTTATCAAAGGTTAGAAAATACGCATACTTTGTATTATTGGTTATTGCAGCTTTAATCACACCACCTGAACTAGCATCCCATTTAATGGTTTCCATACCGTTGTTTATTTTATATGAAATTAGCATATGGATTTCTCGTATTTCCTATCGAAAAGCACAGAAGATGCGTTTTGAAGAAGAAAACATAAAAAAATGAGACTCGTGAAAAGTCTCATTTTTTTATGTTCATTTTTTTAATTTTTCTTGATAAAGTAAACATACGAATCGCAACACCAATATCGAAGGTTGCGATCAGCATTAATAGAATAGTTGGAAAGGTAAATATCCCATTCTCGGCACTGTTTATTGCTAAGTAAGTAAATAGTAACCCCATGACCAAATAAAATATGGCCATAGAAATAGGATTAGTTCTCATGATAAAAAGCCTCCAATAATTACTTGCATTTGTTCCATTTGCTTCATCATTCTTTCTATATCTTCCTGGAATACAGTCTGGATAATCACGACCATTGTATTCATAGCGACATGAGCAAAGATTGGGACGAGTATTCGTTTTGTTTTAACATAAAGAAACGCGAACGTGAATCCCATTGAACCGTACAACAGAACATGCTGTGGTTCACCATGTAATAGTGAAAAAATAAGTGAACTAATAACAGCAGCAATAAAGAAGTTTGTTTTAGTATAAAGCACCCCAAAAAGAATTTTTCGGAAAATAATTTCTTCAAGTATAGGACCTAAAATTGAGGTCACAATGATAACCAGAGGTGAAACCTTAATAACATTAACAATCATTTGAGTGTTCTCAGACCCGGCTTCGACCCCAAATACATTTACTTCTATGTTTGCTGCAACACTTTGTACAAATAAAGCTAAAAAGAAACCTGCAACAGCCCAACCGATTGAAGCCCCAACAGAAGATGGTTCCCCTCGGAAGCGGCTTTCTGCATGACGTTCGTGTCTTAAAAGAAAGAGAATAATGAAGAAAGCCAATGAAAAGCTGAGGATTGTCCAATATGCAAACCTCTCAACTGTGGTTTCTCCTATATTTAATAGGTCTAATAACCTTATTCCTAGAAACGATGATAGCTGTAGTAGCATATATGTTAATAAAATAAACCAATAATGCCTTTTCATATTAGCCTCCTTGTAAACCATCGGTGATATAACAACGAATAATTATACCAAACTTTATTGTAACATACCCACATTCCATCTTATGTATGATATCTCTTTTCATGAGACAAAATGATTAAGATCTAAAATGATATCGTTTTCTACTAGGAATTAGCCGAGTCGAAAAATAATAGAAAAAGTTCTCAAAAAAATTAAGCTTCATACTTGAAATTAAAAAGGATCTTATATAATATATTAATTGTGTTAGCACTCAAGATTAGCGAGTGCTAATAAAAAGGAAAAATTAATCAATTATTTATGAAATTGAGGAGGTTGTTTCACTTGTTAAAGCCATTAGGTGATCGCGTTATTATCGAGTTAGTTGAATCAGAAGAAAAAACTGCTAGTGGTATCGTCCTTCCTGATAGTGCGAAAGAGAAGCCACAAGAAGGTAAGGTAGTTGCTGTTGGTACAGGTCGTGTACTAGATAGCGGAGAAAAAGTGGCGCTTGAAGTAGCAGAAGGCGATCGTATTATCTTCTCAAAATATGCTGGTACTGAAGTGAAATATGAAGGTACTGAATACTTAATTTTACGTGAAAACGACATTTTAGCTGTTATCGGTTAATAGAACAGCCCTATATCATAGAACATTTTATAATCTTGAGGAGGTTATGTGAAAATGGCAAAAGATATTAAATTTAGCGAAGAAGCTCGCCGTTCGATGCTTCGTGGTGTTGACGCTTTAGCAGATGCTGTAAAAGTTACATTAGGACCTAAAGGACGTAACGTAGTATTAGAAAAGAAATACGGTTCACCTTTAATCACAAACGATGGTGTAACAATTGCGAAAGAAATCGAATTAGAAGATGCATTCGAAAACATGGGTGCTAAACTAGTAGCTGAAGTTGCTAGCAAAACAAATGATGTTGCTGGTGACGGTACAACTACTGCAACTGTTTTAGCTCAAGCAATGATCCGTGAAGGATTAAAGAACGTAACAGCTGGTGCTAACCCAATGGTAGTTCGTAAAGGTATCGAAAAAGCTGTAGCTGTTGCATTAGAAGAGCTTCAAGCGATTTCTAAACCAATCGAAGGTAAAGAATCAATTGCACAAGTTGCTGCGATTTCTTCTGCTGATGATGAAGTAGGTCAATTAATTGCGGAAGCAATGGAGCGAGTTGGTAACGACGGTGTTATCACAATCGAAGAGTCTAAAGGTTTCTCTACTGAATTAGAAGTAGTAGAAGGTATGCAATTCGATCGTGGGTATGCATCTCCATACATGGTAACTGATTCTGACAAAATGGAAGCAGTTCTTGAAAACCCATATGTATTAATTACTGACAAAAAAATTACAAACATTCAAGAAATCCTACCAGTATTAGAGCAAGTGGTACAACAAGGTAAACCACTATTACTAATCGCTGAGGATGTTGAAGGTGAAGCATTAGCAACTCTAGTTGTGAACAAGCTTCGTGGAACATTCAATGCTGTAGCTGTTAAAGCTCCAGGATTCGGTGATCGTCGTAAAGCAATGCTAGAAGACATTGCGATCTTAACTGGCGGTGAAGTAATCACTGAAGAGCTAGGCTTAGATCTTAAGTCTGCTAACATCGATCAATTAGGACGCGCTTCTAAAATCGTTGTAACAAAAGAAAACACAACAATCGTAGAAGGTGCTGGCCAAGCTGATCAAATCGCTGGTCGCGTAAGCCAAATTCGTTCTCAATTAGAAGAAACAACTTCTGAGTTCGATAAAGAAAAATTACAAGAGCGTCTTGCTAAATTAGCTGGCGGTGTAGCAGTTATCAAAGTTGGTGCTGCAACTGAAACTGAATTAAAAGAGCGTAAACTACGTATCGAAGATGCTCTTAACTCTACTCGCGCTGCAGTAGAAGAAGGTATCGTTTCTGGTGGTGGTACTGCTCTAGTGAATGTATACAATAAAGTTGCTGCTATTCAAGAAGAAGGTGACACTCAAACAGGTGTTAACATCATCCTTCGTTCTCTTGAAGAGCCAGTACGTCAAATCGCTCACAACGCTGGTCTTGAAGGATCTGTTATCGTTGAGCGCTTGAAAAACGAACAAGTAGGCATCGGCTTCAACGCAGCTAACGGCACATGGGTAAACATGTTCGAAGCTGGTATCGTTGACCCAACTAAAGTTACTCGTTCTGCACTTCAAAACGCAGCATCTGTAGCAGCTATGTTCTTAACAACTGAAGCTGTTATCGCTGACAAACCTGAAGAAGGCGGCGGCATGCCAGATATGAGCGGCATGGGCGGCATGGGTGGAATGGGCGGCATGATGTAAGGCCTTCTGAGCCAAACATCTGAGAAATAGTTTATCTATTTTTCACCCATTTTTAAATTAGTCATGTAAATGTAAAGACTACTTCCTTAATTAGAGGAGGTAGTCTTTTTTTTGTTGTTAATATTTGCTTTTCTATTGGCTGACATACGTTTTTATGTGATAAAAGATTTCTCGTGTATAATTAAAACATAATGTTGGAAGAGTGAACGCGGACCTTAATATACCCAAGGGGGAAATAGAATGCGAAGAATCATCTTATCGACCGAAAGCGGTGCTGACGTGCCGAGTGATTTAGCTGAAAAGTACGATGTTCAAATAGTTCCAATGCATATCATTATGGATGGAAAAGATTATTTAGATGGTTATCTTCCGGTACAGGATATTTATGATTATTACGGACGTACGAAGAAAATACCTTCTACTACCTCCACAAATGCACATGAGTATCAAGAATTCTTTGCAAATATAAGAGAGAGTTTCCCAGATTGTATCATTGTACATATTGGTTATACATCAAAAGCTTCTTCTTCGTTTCAAAATGCAGTCATTGCTGCGGAAGAATTTGAAGGTATTTTTCTCATTGATGCTCTGAACGTTACTGGAGGATTAGCTGCGATTGTACTGTATGCTGCTGAGTTATTAGAGCAGGAACCTTCCATTGAACCGGAACATTTAGTTGAAAAAATAGAGGCAATCGTTCCTAAATCAAGATTGGTTTTCATCCCAGGTAGTCTTGAGTTTCTTAAAGCAGGAGGACGAGTAAGTAATATGGCTTCTTTGATTGGAACTCTGTTGAAAATAAAGCCATGCATAGAGTTGAAGGATGGAAAGCTAATGTCTACAAAAAAGTACCGCGGGAATATGAGTGGAGCTACTGAAAAACTTTTTAGTGATTACTTAAATACATACAACATCGATAGAAAGCAGCTATATTTTATTTACTCAATAGGGTTTGATGAAAGAATCAAGCAGCGGATGGATGAGATTGCAAAAGAAAATAGATTCCACAATATAAGGTGGATCCAGGCGGGCGGTATGATTTCAACACATTCTGGAGCTGGGGGCTTCGGGGTAGCGGGATTGGAGCAATAATACGGGAGAGACTATATACCAGAAAGCAATTGATTGAAATGATTGGAATTATGAAAACTAAAGTGTGGAAAAGTGAGGAGAGTATCTTTTTTGATTGCTAATAATTTGCTAATGCAACTTAGTGAAAAACGGTTAAATCGTGTTATATGTTACAGTAGGAATTTAATAATACATTGAATTATCTATCCACACCAAATAAGAGAAGCTTCTCATAAGTTGATTAAACTTGTGGGAAGCTTTTTTTGATATTTGATCATTTTATTGTTCTAAAATTTTTCTAACTTCAAAACAAGTGTAATGGAATAACTTAACTTTTATTTTTATAGGATCATTTTTGGATTATAAGAAGGGCTCAATTTCCACAATGACCTCAATCCAGAGTTTGGTTTTGAGGGGGAGATATTTGTATTAATAAACACATGCTTACAAGTTGAATGTGATAATTGTAGTTGTCATGATGAATAGTTAAGTGCTGGTTTTCGTTTAAGGGTATGCATAAATAGTCCTAAATATAGCAGGATAACAAGATTAGACAAATTTTTCATTATATATAAAATAATCAGAAAGTACTTGAAATTAAATATTCAGTTATTTATAATCAATATATACCTAACATATACGTATGAGTGAGTGGGGATTTATCTTTATATTTGTTCGTACAAAATAAATTCTCCTATTATTGGTACGTATGTAATATTTTTTTGATTGGCAGTGTAAGCGTTGTCAATTTTAGTCTCAAGGGGAGGTTGTTTAATGTAATTCAAATCTTATAAATAACATGACTTTCATACTTCTATTCTAGAAATCATTTCGATCTCGCTTTAAACAGTCTTGGGCCATGATAAAAAATGTATTGTGTGTTTTTCCGTGCTCTTAAGAGGTTTTCAGCTACTATGTATCAAAGGGAGGTTTTTTACATGTTACCTACTTCGAAGAATACATCACCTGAAATGACAGTAACAGCAAATAGATCAAATAAAGTGTTAAAATTTCTCAATTCAAAAAAAGTAGTACCGTATATTTTTGTCTCTCCGTTTATCCTTTCTTTTTTGGTTTTATCTTTATATCCTTCTATACAAGCAATCATCATGAGCTTTCAGCGAGTACTTCCAGGGCAAACAACATTTATAGGAATGTCTAATTATTCAAGGGTTCTTAATCCAACCTTTTATAAGGCACTATCAAATACATCAATCTACGTTTTATTAACAGTTCTCATTTTAGTCATAACACCAATCATTCTAGCTGTATTACTAGATTCAAAGCTTGTTAAATTTAAAACATTTTTCCGTGCATCTTTGTTTTTACCTGCATTAGCTTCAACGATTGTAGCTGGTATGGTGTTTAGACTTATGTTTGGTGAAACGGATACGGCAGTGGCTAACCAAATTTTAAATTGGGTAGGTTTAGAGTCTGTTGATTGGAGATATAACGCTTGGTCAGGTATGTTCCTCATGGTTCTTCTGTGCAGTTGGCGTTGGATGGGTGTGAACATTCTTTATTTCTTAGCTGCTCTTCAAAATGTTCCTAAGGAATTATACGAAGCAGCAGAGATAGATGGTGCATCAACGGTCAAGAAGTTCTTCTATGTAACATTACCGTTTTTAAAGCCGGTGACAATCTTTGTAACCACTATTTCGGTCATTAATGGTTTTAGAATGTTTGAAGAAAGCTTTGTTTTCTGGGAAGCAGGTTCCCCAGGAAATATTGGATTAACGGTTGTTGGTTATTTATATCAGCAAGGAATACAGCAGAATGATATGGGATTTGGTGCAGCAATCGGGGTTGTTTTAATGTTAATCATTTTTGCGGTTAGCTTCATTCAGCTTATTTTAACTGGAGCCTTTAAGAAAGGGGATGAGTAAATGAAAAAGAAAAAAAATACACTAGTCGTTTGGTTAATTAACATAGGCTTTTGCATTATTTCATTTATTGCGTTGTTCCCTATTTTAAATTTGTTAATTTCATCACTAAGACCTTCTTCTGAATTAATGCGAAATGGAATTAGCTTGGCTTTTGATCCTAGCACACTAAGTTTTAATAACTACACGTATATTTTTACACAAGCTAGTAATTATTGGGGCTGGTATATGAACAGCTTGACCATTTCGGCGATTACGATTGTTTTATCGTTATTTTTCTCTTCGATGGTCGGGTATGCTCTGGCATTATATGACTTTAAAGGAAGAAATCTGATTTTTGGATTTGTGCTATTTATTTTAATGGTTCCTTTTGAAATTCTAATGCTCCCGCTCTTTCAATTGATGATTAGTATGAATTTAATCAATACGTACACAGCTGTTATTCTCCCTGCTGTCGTTGCACCAGTAGCAGTATTCTTCTTCAGACAATATGCGATTGGCTTCCAAAAGAATTAATGGATGCGGCAAGGATTGATGGAGCTACAGAGTATG
Source organism: Metabacillus endolithicus (assembly GCF_023078335.1). GTDB lineage: Bacteria > Bacillota > Bacilli > Bacillales > Bacillaceae > Metabacillus > Metabacillus endolithicus. The sequence continues at coordinate 2,881,746 of NZ_CP095550.1, forward strand.
GAATTTTCTTTAAAATTATGCTTCCGCTTATGGGGCCATCGATGGCGGCGATGGCGATTCTTCAAGGATTAGGAAGTTGGAACAATTTCTTATGGCCATTAATTGTTTTAAGATCGAACGATATGTTTACATTACCGATTGGCTTAGCAACCTTATTAACACCTTACGGAAATAATTATGATGTACTCATTGCAGGTTCTGTTATGACAATTATTCCAATCATTATTCTCTTTGTCTTTTTCCAACGGTACTTTGTTGCAGGACTTACAGTTGGTGGAGTGAAGGGGTAAACCTATTGCAGATATAAAGAGGTGGAGTATTGAGATGAATGGGAAAGAAATTGTATCAAAATTAGATTTTATACTTCAATGGATTTTCCGCCTTGTTGTGTTAAATGTAGCATGGATTTTCTTTTCGGTTCTGGGATTATTTGTAGCAGGTATCTTTCCATCTACTGCCGCTATGTTAAGTGTAGCTAGAAAGTGGATTCTGGGTGAACATGATATTAAAATTTTCCAAACATTTAAGAAAATATATCGTCAAGAATTTGCTACAGCCAATATATTGGGATGGATTTTAACGATAACCGGAGTGATTCTGTATGTTAATTTTCAATTAATGAAGAACTCAGTAAGTGTGTTCTCTATTGTAACTCCCTTTGCCTTTTATTTAATGGTTTTCTTCTATATGATTCTATTAATTTGGGCTTTTCCAATGCTTGTACATTATAAAGCTACCTGGAGGCAACATCTTAAGAATGCCATTATTGTAGGTTTATCAAAAATTCATTATACCTTAATGTGTGGCTTGGCGATCTTCTTGGTATTGTATCTATCATTAAGCTATCCAGGGATCATTCCTTTTTTTACGATTAGTGTCTTAGGGATAGGGGTGATGTGGGTTACGTTGCGGGTCTTTACTAAAATGGATCAGAGAGTAACGATGAAATCGACGTAAAATGCTGTTGCTCCTATTAAATGTTTATTTCCTACCTATAGTAAAAATAAATACAGCTATGAGTATGCATAATTGTTAATTTGTAAGCGCTTGTCCTGAGGTAGCACACTTAAGGGAGGTGAAACGATCGAATTAATTCCATTATGAAAGAACTCTAGGCTTTTAAAAATGATAACCAAGGGGGAAGAAAATTGAAAAAGTCGTTATCAGTACTGTTAGGGTTACTTATGTGTTTTGTATTAGCGGCATGTAACGGAGGAGATTCAGCATCTGGTGAAGCAACGGAAAAGGAAGTTATTGGTGGAGAGGTTGAAAATGCAACTGAATTAAAGTATTGGACATTTGTAGAATTGCATATGGATTTCTTTAAAGACGCAGTTCCTCGATGGAATGAACTTCACCCAGATAAACCGATTAAACTTGTTGCTGAAACATTTCCTTATGATCAAATGCACAACAACTTATTATTAGCGCTACAATCTGGTAAAGGTGCACCTGATATTTCTGATATTGAAGTAGGTCGTTTTCCGAATTTTTTACAAGGTGAACCACAGCTTTTACCTATGAATGAATATGTTGAGCCTGAGATGGACAATTTCATCCAATCTAGATTTGACATTTATGCTAAAGATGGTAACTACTACGGTATGCCTACACATGTTGGTGCTACTGTTATGTATTATAACAAAGAAATTATGGACCAAGCAGGTGTTGATATTAGTTCAATCAAAACGTGGGATGACTATGTAGAAGCGGGTAAAAAAGTTGTTGAAAACACTGATGCTGTTATGACAACAGTTCATACGGGTGATGCAACTACTTTCCAACAAATGATCAGTCAACAAGGTTCTGACCTATTTGATGATGAGGGTAATTTAACAATAGATAGTCCTGAAAACATTAAAACACTATCTTTGTTAAATGATATGCTTAATACACATAAAATTGCTGAGTTAACACCTGGTGGCGAGCCACATGCTGAAGAGTTTTATGCATTTATGAATGAAGGAAAAGCGGCATCTATCTCTATGCCAATGTGGTATATGGGACGTTTCACTGATTATATGCCTGACCTAAAAGGGAAAATGGTGATTCGACCAATGCCTGCTTGGGAAGAAGGCGGAGATCGCTCGGTAGGTATTGGTGGAACAGGTACCGTTGTTACAAATCAAACAGAGCATGCTGAGCTTGCGAAGGAATTCCTAGCATTTGCAAAGCTTTCTAAGGAAGCAAATATTAAATTATGGACAGTTCTAGGCTTTGATCCACCTCGTTGGGATGTTTGGGAAGATCCTGCAGTTCAAGAGGATAACAAATTCTATCAATACTTCGGTACAGATATCTTTGAAACGTTACTAGAGATCAAAGATGAAATTAATGGTATTAATGTAACAGAACAATATCCAGATGTTTTAACAGAACTTAATACCAATACATTAAATAATGTACTAAGACAGAAATCTGAATCTCCTGAAGACGCTTTAAAGAAAGCACAGGAAACAGTTGAAGCGAATATGCAGTAGGTAGGTTAAAGGGTTGAAACATTTTGGTTTCAGCCCTTTTTAGTGTTACAGAATTAGCTTGTTGGTGAAAGTCAGATCGAGGTAAGCGCAAAGATTTGCCAGTGATGTTTAGAAAAACTATCATATTTTATAACGTGTTAGGAGTCTGCCCTCTAGAAATTTAAATGAAACTTACTTAAGTTTAAATCGTATAATAAGGTAATGATTGGAATGGTTAACATAACTTGTAAAGGGGAGAGGGCCATGGCAGAAATTTTTATTGGATTTATTATAATTGCATTCTTTATTATTTTAGGAAGTACATTATTTTCAACAGGAAAGAAAAAATCATTAAGAAATGACCCAATCCCAGAGCAACTAGGTATTCAGATAGAGGAAGGAATACCGATTGTGGAGAAGCTCGATCAATCCCTAACAAACTCTTATATCGATAATGTGAAAAATCGTGTTTTGCAGGAGCATCCGAAATGGAAGGATCATGAATTTGATTGGGGTATGTTTGAGTTAAAGCGTTATTTCTTCATGAATAGCTTATTAAAATCAGTTCCGATGTTTAGCCATCATGTAGATGAAATTTGGCATGAGATGTTAATGTTTACAAGAGATTATGACAAGTTTTCGAAGGATTTTTATCATGATACTCTGCACCACACTCCGAATATGGATAGTACACCGATTCCGGGTGAACGAGCTTTTTTTGATTGGGTATATATTAGTTTATTTGAAGTAACTACGAACAGCAGAGCTATTTGGGGGCGCTTTTTACAGAACCCAATCAAGCGTGAAATCATAGAAGATTTTCGTCAATTATCTGAAGAGGAGTTGCTTTCAACATATTTTAGAAAAAATGAAGACTGGCTGGAAGTAAAGAGATATTTAATTCATAAAATGAAAAACGAGATACTTGAGGCAGAGCAGCAAAATACAGGCTCAAAAAAGTTTACTCCACATACATCAACGAGTGATAGCAATATTTATTCCTATGCAGCAATGGCAGCTATCTTTTATTCGTTATATGACGAAGATCAATTTCATGAGCATATGAGTGAAGTAGTACCTGAGGAATATGATAAAGGTGTTCCTTACAGTGGTGGTGGATCTTCCTGTTCTGGTTTTGCTTGTAGCAGTGATTCAGGTGACTCAGGTGGCGGTGGAGATTCAGGAGGAGGTTCTAGCTGCTCCAGTTGTGGAGGAGGTTGTAGTAGTTAAAGGGCAATTGGAATGATGGTGAAAATAGATTTAAAAAGAACACAATTAGCCAGCAAGGCAAATTGTGTTCTTTTTATAGTTTGTTAGATTAAATTTTATCTGCTATGCAACCAAATTTCTATTAAAATCAGGCTGTTGTTTTTCACTTTTCATAATTAACGCACCAATCGCTACGAAAACAATGACGATCAATGATAATACAATATAGGAGTTTTGGAATCCGATTGCACTATATAGTATCCCCATTACATAAGAGAAGATGGTGATACCAATCTGTTTTGCAAAGTTAAATCCCAACATATAGACAGTTGCTGATAGGCGAACATCAAATACACCTGTAATATATTTCATAATAGAAATGAGCATTAATGGCATTTCAATCGATGCTAGTATTCTCCAGAAAGAAAGCATCCATATCTCAGTTAAAAATGCAGATCCTAGGATACGGACAAATAAAATAATACCCGCTAGAATGAGTCCGTTTTTAGCTCCTATTTTGTTAATAAACCATGGTGTTAACACCATAAAACCTGCTTCAAGAAAGATTTGTAGGGAGGTAATACGGCTAAATACGAGCTCTCCTCTAGATGTATCATCAAAAAAGCTTGCAAAATAATTAGGGAATTGTTGATCAAATACATCAAACATTGTTGCGATCCCAATCATCATGATACAGAATCCCCAAAAGCTTCTGTTCTTAAATACATTTATAATATTTTCTTTTGTAACAGGGTTTTCTTCATGCTCTTTTGAAACTTCCTGACTGCCAGTATCTTCGTTTTTAACACGCAGTGCCCATAGAAGTACAGCAAGTATAATGGCAGAGACGGTACATGCCCAGAAAATACTATAAGGGTTTCGTACAAACATGATACCGCCAATAAATGCAGCTGTACCACCAGCTAATGAACCGAATAGACGAACATGGCCATATTCATAATTGTTTTCACGTGTACTACGTTCGATATATGCTTCGACAACGCCGACACCACCGTTTAAACATAGGCTTAAGAATGCCCCACCAACTACTGCGCCAAATATAGCATTAATTTGAAGTAGTGGGATAAATGCAAATTGAACGAATGGGCCAATAAATAAAAGACACAGAACGACAAAACCAAAAAGGTATTTTTTTAAGCCTAGCTTATCCTGAATTATTCCATAAATCGGTTCCAATATCAGGCTGTTATAGCCATTGCTGAGAACACAATTCCTGAAACGCTTGTATCCAAATGTGCTGTTTTATGTAGCCAAAATGGTAAAAAGGCGAATATTAAAGCCCAAATCATGAAGTAAAAATAGTACATTCCGCCAAAATTCCAAAATTTAAGCTGGTTTAAGTTTCTCATTATCTTTGAATCCTTCTTTCTACTTTAAAACTTCCGGTGTTTTTGGTGTCCATCTTTTATCTGGAACAGGTACACCAAATATTGGATTTCCTTGTTCACCCCACTCGATTTTTTGAGCACGTGCTTGACGGTTTGGTTCATAAAGTGGATCCCCGACTAATTCTGTGTAGTTACGAGCATGATAGACTAGAATCGTATCTTTACCATCTGGAGACTCCGTAAAACAATTATGTCCAGGTCCATACTGACCATTTTCGGGGCAACTTTGGAATACTGGCTCCTGACTTTTCGTCCATGAATTTGGATCTAGTAAATCATCATCTTCATTTGCAGTTAAAAGACCCATGCAGTAGTCTACCCCAGTGGCACTTCCTGAAAATGTGATAAATACTTTTCCGTTTTTAATTAAAACAGCAGGTCCTTCATTAACCCAAAATCCTTTAATTTCCCAAGGTAGTTCAGGCTTTGTAAGCATGACCGGTTTAGTGGAAATGGTCCATGGATTTTCCATTTTAGAGATATATAGATTTGAATGTCCTTTAATATCTAAGTCCTGCTGTGCCCAAACGTAATATTGTTCACCTTTATGGAAGAAGGTAGTAGCATCAAGAGAAAACGTTGACATTTCCGTTTTTACTTCACCCTTTTCAACCCAAGTGCCCTCTAGTGGATTCTCGGATGCGTTTTCAAGAACGTACATTCTATGGTTAAATGTATTATCGTCAATATTTGTATCAGGTGCAGCTGCAAAATATATGTACCATTTATCATTTGCTCGATGAATTTCTGGGTTCAGATTAAGTTACTTAATGGTCCATTTTCATGTTTCCACCATACAGCTATTTCTGTGGCATCATGTAGGTCATTCAATGTTTCTGCTCTTCTTAAAACAATACGATCATAAAGAGGATGGGAACCTGTAAAATAATAAAAACCATCCGTATGTTTATAGACGAAAGGGTCTGCTCGTTGTAAAACAATTGGATTCAAAATTTCTTCTGCCATCTTAAAACACTCCTTTTTTTAAATGCATGTTAACGCTTAATTTTTAAATAGAATGAATGAATCATTCTATTTATCTACTTAGTTAAGCTTTAGAGAAAATGATTTCATTCTTGAATTCATAAAGTGATGTTCTGTTTTTCAATTTACCAGTTGTACGTACATATGTCAATCGTAATCTCAATTATTGTAAAAAAAATATACTTTATAAAGGTTGAAGTGGGTAAAAAAACAGTTTATGTACGTACGTGTCGTGTATTTTCTTAATTTATCGCCTGTGTTGGTACTATGTTGATCTGGGTTGATGAAGTATGTTGTACGTATATATATTCGTAGGAATGGTGAATATGCCGCAATGTTTGCGATTGGTAGTAGTTGGTGAATCATTTATATTGTCGATTAAAAGAGTTCGAAAGCCTTTACATTCCTCTGGTAGAATGATATATTGATACCAAAGTTTATATTAACTTATGGATTGTTACTGATAAAGCAGGCAAAACCTAAGTTGCTTAGAAATAGAGGAGGGAATCCTTCTGTTTTCTTGAGCAATTTAGGTTTTTTTTATGCAAAAAATGACCTTTTATTAGTGATGAGCTATTTCATTTTTAAACAATGTTTCAAAATTTTAGATGAGGTGATAAATAATGACTAGTAAATTTTCAGAAGGTTTCTTATGGGGCGGCGCAACAGCTGCTAATCAGTTAGAGGGAGCATACCAAGAAGGTGGAAAAGGTCTTAATTTAGCGGATGTACTTCCAGGAGGAAAAGGAAGACTTAAGCTTTTAACTGATACTGGATTTAATTTTGAAATTGATCACTCGAAATATGTGTATCCTAATCATGAAGGAATCGATTTTTATCATCGATATAAAGAGGATATCGCATTATTTGCGGAAATGGGCTTCAAGACGTTTCGTTTAAGTATTGCTTGGTCTCGGATTTTTCCAAACGGTGATGAATTAGAGCCAAACGAAGAAGGTCTAGCATTCTATGATCGAGTGTTTGATGAACTAGCAAAATACAACATCGAGCCATTAGTAACGATTGCGCATTACGAAACACCATTGCACTTAATAAAAGAGTACGGTGGCTGGAGAAATCGTAAATTAGTAGAATTCTTTGAGCGTTATGTAACAGTTCTTTTCAATCGCTATAAAGATAAGGTGAAATATTGGCTTACGTTTAATGAAATTAACGGAGCAACACATATGCCATTGTTTGGTCTTGGCTTTTCACCTGAAAGTGAAGAAACACGTCTTCAAGACAGCTTCCAAGGAACTTCATCATCAATTTGTTGCAAGTGCAAAAGCTGTTCAACTAGGACATGAAATCATTCCAGGTTCACAAATTGGCTGTATGCTTATCTATGCACCTGTTTATTCTTTTGATAGTAATCCTGAAAATATTATGTACGCACAGCAAGAGGCTCGTATTTTCAATAACTTCTGTGGAGATGTACACGTTCGCGGTGAATATCCAAGCTTTATTAACCGTTACTTCAAAGAGAACGACATTACCATCAAAATGGAAGACGGAGACCTTGAAATCATAAAAGAAGGTACAGTGGACTTTATATCATTCAGCTACTATATGTCACGTACTGATAAGAAGAACAAAACTCCTGAAGAAATTGGTCAAGGAAACTTGATTGGCGGGGTGAAAAATCCATTCTTAGATGCAAGCGATTGGGGCTGGGAAATTGACCCTGTTGGTCTTCGCATTGCTTTAAATGAACTGTATGGTCGTTATCAAGTACCTTTATTTGTAGTTGAAAATGGTCTAGGTGCTTACGATAAGGTAGAAGAAGATGGAAGCATTAACGATGATTATCGCATTGATTATCTAAGAGAGCATATTAGAGCAATGCGTGAAGCGGTAGAAGATGGTGTAGAATTAATGGGGTATACTGCTTGGGGATGTATTGACTTAGTAAGTGCTTCTTCAGGTGAAATGTCTAAGCGCTATGGTTTCATCTATGTAGATAAGCATGATGATGGAAGTGGAAGCTTAGAGCGTAGTAGGAAAAAATCATTTCATTGGTATAAAAATGTTATTTCAACCAATGGAGAAGAGCTTTAAAAATGATAACAGGTATGGTCAGGGAGGTTTCTATGTGATTTTTACATAGAAACCTCTTTTTTAATTGTTAATAAATACAAAGAAATAGCTTTATCAATTCTCAACTTGTTTATCAAAAGGTAATATTTGTTTTTTTCTCAAGAATCATTCTGTATAAAAATGTGAAAGATTACACCTTCTATCCTTTAAATTTATACCATCTAAACAAACAAAAATAATAATAAAAAATTAACGTAATGAAAATATTTTAAAAATAACACGGTGGTATAATTTTACAAAAAAGGTGGTGGAGAAATGGAGAAACAAATTCATGTAAGTGTAAAGAAGAAAAGGTTCAATTTTTTTAGATGGTTTGGGGTTTGTCTAGGTATGCTAATGTTAATTTGTTTTAGTTATCAGCAAATTATGACTAGAGTAACAGCTGACACGTACCCTCCGGTAGGTGAAATCGTTGATGTAGGGGAGTATAAATTACATGTGTATGCTCTTGGGGATAAAACGAACCTTCCAACAATTATTCTTGAATCTGGTTTGGGCACGCCATCTTCATATAAGGACTGGGAAGATATACAAGTGGAACTATCAAAATACACGAGGGTTATTTCATATGATCGAGCAGGATATGGCTGGAGTGAGTCTGCTTCAAATGAGCGAACAGCAGAACAAATTGCAGATGATTTATTTAAACTGCTTGAAAAGGCAGAGGAAAAGGGTCCGTTTCTTTTAGTCGGCCACTCTTTTGGTGGGTTTACATCACAAGTATTTGCACATAAATACAAAGGTGATGTGGCAGGACTTGTGCTTATAGATTCTTCACATGTTGATCAAGAGGGGGGATTTTCAAAAGGAGAAAGTTACCTAATTAGAGGGTTAAAAGAGTTAGGTGCCGGAAGAATATTAGAGTTGATTAATATGCTGCCTATCTATTCAAATGATGAACTATCTGTTCACTTTTTTCATCAACATTTTTATAACGATAATCAAATAAGTGAACTTGAATATATGATGACCAAATCAGCAGAACAGGTTCGTGCCGCTCAAGCGGAAGGCTTCGGTAATATCCCGTTATTTATTTTGTCAGCCGAGCATGAAGAATACCCAGAGTGGTCTGAACTGCAAGCTCAAACTGCTTCGTTATCTTCAGATGGTAAACATATTGTTGTTAAGGATGCTAGTCATTATATCCACAAAGATGAACCGCAGATCGTCATTGATTCAATTATGGGCATGATCGAAAAAATACAATAGGTTAATGAGTAGAGGAACTCACTACCAACCATTTATGAAAAATCAGCTAGCGGGTTAGATAATAAACAAAAGGAAATGAAATGGTTGGTACATTTCCTTTTGTCTATGGCTCTATTTACGAAATCTTATTATGTTATGCTTCCATTTATATAAAAAACATGATCAATTCATAGTCAAAAAGACGCTTGTTTCAAAGTAACGGCTATTCTTCCTTTTGTTCCCCACCAAAAGCCTCAGGAATCATTGTAAAGCCTTCTATCACGGTATCTTCTTCCACCTCAATCATCAAATAACGTTTACCACCTAACTGTACTTGTTTGACGTACCTTAAATCTTGTGGACTAATAGAAATGTTCGCTATTTTTGTATTGATTTTTATTGATTTTGAAGTGAACTTTGGTAAAACACTGTTTGCTTTTATCTCATACTTGTCATCATCAATTATTTTCTTGAAGGCTGTTTCTACCTTTTCAGTGTTGATATCTTCTAGACCGCTCATTTTTAAAACTCGTTCAACATCTTTTGTGTCTAACTTTGGTAGTTCTTCCTCTTCATTTTCTACAATCATACGGTTTATTTCTTCATACACATTTGAAAGAGTAGATGTATTTAGTTGATCACCGGTTACGTCTTTAATAATTTCTTCAAAAACAATTTTATCGTCCTTTGCGGTCATTGTTTCTTCGCCGTTTAACACTTCTTCTATGAATTGATGATCTGGCTCATGGACCTTGCCGGCTGAATACAGAATGTGATTAACATCAGCTGCATTGTCCGAAAAGCACGGAAACAAAAATCCAGCAATTGGAGAATTAAGGTTAATAATCGGATCAACAACAAAATTATATTTGAACTCCCTTTCAACATAATCAAACAGTAGCTCTTTCTTCGGCTCTTGTGTGTTGTTAATACTGCACAAAATAAAGGGATGAGAATAAACAGTATCTCGATCACTTTCCTCAGCATCATCGTTTCGTCGTTTTGTTGGCTTGAGGTATTCTCCCTTTATGAATGTAACAACTATGTCCATCTCATATTGTCGTATAAGCAGCATTTTGCCCACAATTTGCAGCATTTGCTCTTTCCAACCTTCAACATCATGACTAAGTAATCCTTGATGTAAGATAAGCTGGCTATTATTTTCAGCATTTCGTTGAAACTTTAATTCAAATAGCTTTTCATCCAGCTGACCAGCTAGCAATTTTTTGAAGTTATTCATAAATAACTCCTGTTGATCTTGATCTAGCATTTCAAATGGTTGACTCTGGTGATGATAAATCTCACTTGATTCTTTCATAATATAAACATTAAAAATGTCAGAGATCTTGAGTAAATCATTATCTATTTTGAATTGTTTTCGAATAAGTGCAACATCTTTTTTGTTCATGACTTTCCACTCCTAAGCTACCTTGAGGTATTCTCACCTGTTTCGTAATTCATCTATTTTACCATATTTATTTAAGTGTTATTAATGTCTTTCATTTTCTTACAGTGAAAGGCATTTTCTATTCTTTTGAAAGTTCGTTTGAGTCAGAATATTCATTCATGTATTATAAATATAAATATCTCAAATTATATTATTTTGTTTGATCTAGTAGTTTACGAGTAAAATGGAGGTTGATATGAAGGTTCAGTTTACATTACAAACTAAAATTTTAGGTCTCATTTTCTTTCTTATTTTACTTGTTATTGGAGTTCTTACAGCTACATTTGCATTCAATGAAACAAAAGAGGATGTGAAACAGGCTGAGGAATTGGCCCTTCAAACAGCTCAAACTCTCTCGTTTATGCCTGCAGTCCAGGAGGGTTTTCGAGAACAAAATGCTAATAGGCAAAATATGAATTTGGTTATAACTAAAATGATGAATCAAGTAGATGCTTCAAGTATTTTTATTGAAAATCGGGAGAAAAAAATAATCGCTGGAGAAAAGCCCATATCAGAATCTCATGAAACATATAAGGCTCTTGTATTTGGTAGTTCCTATGTTACTCATGTTGGGAAGAAAGAAGAAGAGGTTTTAAGAGGAATAGCTCCAGTCATTCTTAACCACGGTGATTATACAAAGGTAGAAGGAGCAGTAGTTGTTGAGTTTCAGATGCTACAAATCCGTGACCGTATTTCAGGTGAAGTAAAAGGAATGGTGATGACTTCTGCAATTGTATTAATAATAGGAGTTATCGGAAGTATTGTTCTTGCACGTAATATTCGAAAAGATACTCTTGGGCTTGGAACCTTATGAAATCGCTTTATTATTTAGAGAGCGTAATGCCATTTTACAATCAGTCAAAGAAGGTATTATTGCCATTGATCAATACGGCAAGGTTACGATGATGAATAAATCAGCTCAACAAATTTTAGACATTTCAAGTCGAGATGAAGTTCAGAGAATTAATGAAATAATCTCATCTGATACTATTTTAAAACTAATGGAATCAAAAAAAGATGTTGTAAATGAGGAAGTGCAGTACAAGGATCGTACTCTTATCGTTAATACTCAGCCAGTTTTAGAGGATGGAGAAAGTGTTGGAACAGTCGCCACCTTTAGAGACAAAACGGAAATGAAAAAGATGGTTGATGCATTTTCTGAGGTGAAGCAGTATTCAGAAGACTTACGAGCACAGACACATGAGTTTACAAATAAGCTTTATGTCATATTAGGATTAATTCAACTTGGTAAAAAAGAGGAAGCCATACAACTAATTCAAGAAGAAACAAAATCACAAGAACATCATGGCGAACTAATTTTTAATTCAATACAAGATGAGAAAATTCAAGCAATTTTACTAGGAAAACTTGCGAAAGCATCTGAAAAGAAAATTGTCTTTCATATTGAAGAAGAGAGTTCAGTATCTCCTCTATCAGAAAAATTTAAACTTGCACCGCTAATTATTATTTTAGGAAATATATTAGATAATGCGTTTGATGCAGCTGCTGATAGCAAAGAAAAAAAGTTTCTTTTTTTGCAACCGATTTTGGGAACGATGTTTTGTTTGAGATAACAGATAGCGGCAAGGGAATACCAGATGGCATGGAAGAAGCCATATTTGATAAAGGTGTTTCATTAAAGGGAGAAAAAAGAGGGTATGGCCTTGCGAATGTGAAAGAGGAAGTGGAACTTTTAGGTGGCTTTATTGAATTAACAAGTACGGAAGATGAGGGGACTGTATTTTCGGTATTTTTACCAAAGTAATAGAAAAAGAGGGGGAACGGGTATGATTAACGTCATTATAGCTGAGGACGACTTTCGTGTTGCCCAAATTCATGAGGCATATTTAGCAGAAGTGAAGGAGATGAATTTAGTAGGAAAAGCAAGCAATGCTAAGGAAACGTTTGAATTATTGGAGAAATTAGATGTTGATTTACTTTTATTAGATGTGTATATGCCTGACCAGCTAGGCACAGAGCTTTTAGCCGAAGTAAGAGAAAACTATCCTGAAGTTGACATCATCATGATTACAGCGGCAACAGACAAAACCTTTATAAATAAAGCACTAAACTATGGAGTAGAACATTACTTAATAAAGCCGATCACCATTGAACGATTTAAAGAAGTAATGAATCAGTATAATAAGAAAAAAGAGTTGTTGAAGTCTGTAACAGATGTGAATCAAGATTTTCTTGATTCTCTATTTGGATCAGGTGAAAAACAAATAGAAAAGCCTTTGCTTCCTTCAGGTATTGATTATGTTACGTTAAAAAAAGTAAAGGAAATCATCGAAATTGAATTCGATGGAATTACATCAGAAAAAGTCGGCAAAAAAATGGGTGCTTCACGAACAACGGCGAGGAGATATCTCGAATATTTAGTTGGAACGGGTGAAGCTATATCAGAGCATGTATATGGAATTGTTGGAAGACCAGAGAGACGTTACTACTCGAAAAAAGCAGAGTAGCAGCGTCTCTCTGCTGCATTGTGAACAAAATGAATAAAACTAAATTTAATTTATTTATTACTCAATATTTTGAAAACGTTTACATAAATAGGCTTAATCGATACGATATTCATAGGTAAAGCAACACACATTTAATAGCAAGAGGGTACGTGTATCAAAAATTGTTAATAAGGGGTGTTAGTTTTTATGAAAAAGATAGGAATCTTACTTTTATTGATGGCTATTTTAACAGCATGTTCAAATTCAGCTTCAGGCAACAAGGAATTTCCAAATAAAAATATTGAAATCGTTGCTCCTGCATCACCAGGTGGTGGATGGGATTTAACAGCAAGATCGATTCAGCAAGGTTTAAAAGATAATAGTTTAGTAGATAGCAATATCAATGTAATTAATAAGCCTGGTGGCGGAGGAGAAGTTGGTTGGAAGTACTTGGAATCTAAGGATGCTCACTTCTTAGCTGTAAATTCAAGCTTACTTCTTACAAACAATTTACTAGGGCAAAGTCAGTTAACACACAAGGAGTTTACACCAATAGCAACACTTGCAACTGAATGGATTTCGATTGCCGTTCCAGTTGATTCGGAATTTAAATCAGCAGATGAAGTGATGAAAAAGTTAAAAGAAGATCCTAAATCATTAAAAATTGGAGTAGGTCCAGCACTTGGAAATAATGACCACTTATCATTTGTTCAAGCTTTTAGTGAATACGGAGGAGATCCTTCTCAACTTGATTTTCTTGTTTATGAAGGTGGCGGAGATGTTGTAACAGCATTACTAGGAAATCACGTAGATGTGATTACAACTGCATTATCTGAAGTAAAAGATCAGCATTTAGCTGGAAAGCTTAAAATACTGGCTGTTTCATCTGAGGAAAGAGTAGAAGAGCTTGATGATGTCCCAACATGGACAGAACAAGGAGTTGACATGGTTTTCCCTCACTGGAGAGGAATCATGGGACCACCTGATATGACAGAAGAAGAAATTGCGTACTGGGATGAAAAAATTGGTGAACTGGTAAAAACAGAACAATGGCAAAAAGTACTTGAAAATAATGATTGGGACGATTTTTATAAAAATAGTTCAGAAACAAAAAGCTTCCTTGAAGAACAAGAAAAATCATATACAGAGTTAGTTAATAACTCTGGACTTGTAAAGTAATTAAAAAGTTAACCTTCCCCATAACGGGAAGGTTAACTTTTCATCAGTAAGAATACTTAGTAAGAAATAAATAGAGAAAGGGGCGAGTTCTAATGAAAATAATTAAAATGGGAATGCCGATCTTTTTGATCCTACTAAGCGTTGTTTTCTTAATTGGATCTTTCAATCTACCAAAAGCGAATTTAGGCAATCCAAACGGTCCTCTTTACTTTCCAATCGGATTAAGTTTTTTATTATTGATTTTTAGTGTTTTATATCTCTTCCAAGAACTTAAAACATTAAATAAAGAAAACAAGAAAATCACACAAATGCTTTCCGGGCGAACTCCTAAACTTATTGGTTTAACCGTTTTATTAGGTGTAGGGTATGCGTTCATTTTTGAGATCATTGGATTTTTATTTTCTACAGTTCTGTTTCTAGGCGCACTATTATTTGTCGTGAATGGCAAACAAAAGTGGAAAGTTAATTTGATTGTAACGGTTTGTTTCTCATTTTTATCCTGGTATGCATTTAGTGTGTTACTAGGTGTTAGCTTACCATAGGAGGTGACTTAAATGGATATGAATAATTATCTCGAAGGATTAATGACATCCTTAGAGCCAATGAATATATTGTGGGTTATTGTTGGTGGATTTTTAGGAACAATCGTAGGGATGTTACCAGGGCTTGGGCCAGCAACAGCTGTAGCGGTATTGATACCCATTACTTTTGGAATGGAGCCGATCAGTGCAATCATCTTAATGGCTGCAATTTACTATGGTGCCATGTACGGTGGATCAAGGAGTTCGATCTTATTAAACACACCTGGTGATGGGTCAGCTATTGCCGCAACCTTTGATGGATATCCTATGGCTCAAAAGGGTCAAGCGGGTGAAGCAATGGCCATTTCAGCAGTAGCTTCCTTTATTGGTGGAATTATGGCTGTTATAGGATTTGTCTTCCTTGCTGAGCCACTTGCAAATTTCGCTTTAAAATTTGGACCAGCGGAATACTTTCTTTTAATGCTTCTGACACTTTCTGCAATCGTGTCACTTTCGATTGGCAAAATGATCAAAGGGTTTATAGCCATGTCACTGGGACTATTATTGAGTACAGTCGGAATTGATACACAAACAGGTGTTTACCGTTTTACTTTAGGGATCCCTCATTTCAGTGAAGGAATCGATTTCTTAATTGTGATTATTGGGGTTTATGCAATTGGTGAAGTGCTATACAATTTCCTCACAATTGATCAGCTTAAGAAGGAAAAGAAAAAGGTCGGGAAAATTTGGTTTAGCAAAGAACAATGGAAACGTTCAAAGTGGCCAATTTTAAGATCTGGACCACTTGGATTTATTATTGGGGTGCTTCCTGGAGCAGGTGGATCTATTGCGTCCATGATCAGTTATTCGACAGAAAAGCAAATGTCTAAAAAGCCTGAGGAATTTGGTAAGGGTGCTGTTGAAGGTCTTGCTGCACCGGAATCTGCCAATAATGCTGCATCTGTAGGTGCAATGATTCCGTTATTAACAATGGGAATTCCGGGGTCTGGAACAACAGCAGTTATGCTTGGGGCACTTATTATGCTAGGAATTAAACCCGGACCACTTCTATTCGAAAATGATCCAACAACTGTTTGGTCTTTAATTAATAGTATGTTTATCGGGAATATTGCCTTAGTGATCATTAATATTTTACTAGTGGGTGTTCTTGTCAAAATTCTTGATACACCAGCGAAGGTGCTTTATCCAATCATCGTGTTACTAGCTTTCATTGGGACCTATACACTAAGTTATAGTGCTATTGACTTCTTTTTATTGCTAGTTTTCGGATTATTCGGACTTATGCTTAAAGTATTGGATTTTCCAATTGCTCCACTTGTTTTAGCTTTAATTGTTGGAGCGGATATGGAGCAAAACTTCCGAAAGGCCGTATTATCATCTAATGGAAGTATCGACATTTTCTTTGCATCACCAATTTCAATTACTCTCATTTTCTTAACGATTCTATCAATTAGCTATCCAGCTATTATAAAGTACTTTCAAAAACGTAAAGAGAGAAAAAATATCAATGTAAATATGTAAGGGAAAAGCCAGTGTTATTTTGCATTTAGCAGAATACACTGGTTTTTTAGGCTCCTATGATCAGGACATAGGAGCCTATATTTCTTATACCCTCACTCTCACTTCAAAGGAAGTCTTTCCATTTAAAGAGTCAACTATAATTCTCCCATTATATTTCTCAACAATTTGCTTTACAATATATAGCCCTTGTCCTCTCACTTGAGTATTTTCCCCTGATTTCGTCGAGTAACCTGGTATGAAGATCTTCGTTAATTCTTCTTTAGAAATTATAGATCCTGAGTTTATTACTCTAAAGATATACTCATCATTTTTTTCCTCACAATACACCTCAATTGATCTATTTTCCTTTGATATCTGTTTAGTCGCATCAATTGCGTTATCAATGAGATTCGATAAAATTTTGACTAAATCAGTTGGTTGGATCAAATTAAATGAAGCGTTTGAGTTATAAAATTGAATATTGATATTATGACTTTGTGCTGATAGAGATTTTGTTTGAAAAAGAACAGATAATGCTGGATTATTCGATTGAATCGGAATTTTATAGAGTAATTGTGCCTCTTCGCGCATTGAGTTGGAATAATCAATCGCTTCCTGCTGTTTGCCTAGCTTTAACAATCCGTTGAGAACTTGAATGTGATTAGCAAAATCATGTCTTAACGAACGTACAGATTGTATTAATGAATGAAGTTCAGAATGATAGGTTTCTTCAGTATCGCCCACTTGTTTTTTTAGCTCGTGGTTATACCATTTTTGAATAAGTATGAACGATGATACTAATAAGATGATTAACAGCCCACTTAGAATAAAACCTAGAGTGCTGTTTTTAACAACAGTATGATCAATTCGATCAAGCATTGTTGTTTCGATATCAATGCTTAGAAAGCCAATGGTTTCCCCATCTTTATTTACAATAGGTGCTCCGGCTGATATATATTCTCCATAATGAGGATCATTAATTTTTCCTGTAAAGTAAGGATTCCCAACGTATGCTTCCTTGATTTGATCAATTGGAACAAGACAATCCATACCTATATCGTAATAGTTGCCCTTATCAGGTGGAAATCCAGCAATCATGACTTTAGGGCGTGAGTTTGGATTCTCAAATGACAAAGTGTATACATATAAAGCAGCAGTATGTTGCTGTGCTTCATTTAACGATTTTCTTATTTTCCAGTAATCTGTATTTCTTTCGGGATTGTTAAGGAAACGCTCATAAGCCTCTACATCAATCGAGTTAGCGATTGAGGCTGCCATTTCCATTGCATTATTTGCTACAGAAACTTCTGCTGCTTTTTTCGCTGTAAAATAAGAAACTAATATATTAAGAGTGATCAAGCATAGAAGAATGGTTATCGATAGGAAAATGATAAACCTAATTTTTTTGTTTTGTTTAATAATTGAAACCTCCTATCGACTAATATGCTAACAACGAAATTCTACATAATTATACAAGAAACTACAATAGGAAGGTATGAGGAAGACAATTTTCATCAAATTTATTAATTATATGTAAAATTAGAACATATTGCTAAATGCAAAAGGATTTTGTTAACTTTTTCAGAATACTATAATAGAAGATAAGGAGAAATACACCCTAGGAGGATAATCATGTCT
Organism: Metabacillus endolithicus; assembly: GCF_023078335.1. Classification (GTDB taxonomy): domain Bacteria; phylum Bacillota; class Bacilli; order Bacillales; family Bacillaceae; genus Metabacillus; species Metabacillus endolithicus. The sequence goes on from NZ_CP095550.1 coordinate 2,899,845, forward strand.
CAATATGAAGCAATGCATCCAAAACTCGGTCGAGTTATTGAAAATATCGAAAACGTAATGGTAGGAAAACGTGATGTTAGTATTCTAAGCCTTGTGGCCATTCTTGCTGGAGGTCATGTGCTGCTTGAAGATGTTCCAGGTGTCGGAAAAACGATGATGGTTCGCGCTCTTTCAAAATCGATAGGAGCAGAATTCAAGAGAATTCAGTTTACACCAGACTTACTTCCCTCGGATGTGACGGGAGTTTCTATTTATAACCCAAAAGAATTAAAATTTGAGTTCCGTGAAGGGCCTATCTTTGGAAACATCATCTTAGCAGATGAAATTAATCGTACCTCTCCAAAAACTCAGTCCGCGTTGTTAGAAGGAATGGAAGAAGGAAGCATTACTGTTGATGGCACAACAAGAATTCTTGCGAAACCATTTTTTGTTATGGCTACACAAAACCCAGTTGATTACGAAGGAACATATCCGCTACCGGAAGCACAATTGGATCGCTTCTTATTCAAGTTAAGAATGGGATATCCAACTAAAGCTGAAGAGTTTGAAGTGTTAACATTAGCAGAAAGAGAAAGACCTATCTATAAAATAGAAAGTGTTATCTCAAATGAAGAATTAGCTGAGTTACAAAATGAAATTCAGTTTGTTTATGTTGATGATACGATTAAGAACTATATTATTGAAATTACTGGGAAATCAAGAAAGCATCCTTCTGTTTATCTTGGTGCAAGTCCACGTGCCTCAATCGCGTTAATGAAGGCCGCACAAGCCTATGCGTTTATTTTGGGTAGAGATTATATTATTCCTGATGATATTCAATACCTTGCTCCATATACGTTGGCACACCGGATAATTTTAAGGTCAGAGGCGAAGTTTGAGGGGAAATCTGCTGATGAACTTATACATGATATTATTTCTAAAACACCAGTGCCGGTTCAAAGGTCTTTAAGTGGTAAATCATGACGTTATTAACAAGATTTAAAGCTGGCTGGAAGGTCTTATCCCTCTTATTTCTTACCTTAGCAGCATTTAGTTATGCAATGTTTCAAGGTGGATTTGTAAGCTGGTTTCTCTTTTATAGCTTTCTACCGTTTGCGCTCTATTCTTTCTTATTAATGATCTACCCAATCCGCTCTTTTCAAGTAACACGGAGAATTAATCAGGAACAGTTTTCGGTTGGACAGAGGCTTATCGGTACAATAACGGTTAAAAGATCTTTTCCTTTTCCGTTATTTTATTTATTAGTTGAAGACGAGCTTAATGATAAATTAAAGGGTGTTCAAAAACTTAAAGAGCCAAACAAACTCTTTTTTCCGTGGTTTAAGAAGTCGATCTCCTTTAGCTATGCCCTTCTTGAGATGCCTCGAGGTGAACACCACTTTAAATCGGTCCGCTTAAGAACAGGGGATTTATTTGGTCTAATTGAAAAGGAAGTTTCTTTAGAGGTTGAAAACTATTTTCTTGTTTACCCTTCAACTGTTGATTTAGCCTATCATTCAAAGCAAAAACAGTATGAGCAAGGATCAGCATCAACATTAACAAAGTATTGGCAGGATTCAACTATGGCTGTCGGTGTCAGGGAATATCAACCAGGAGATAAATTTGCTTGGATTGATTGGAAAGCTACGGCTAGAAGAGATTCAATTATGACAAAGGAATTTGAACAAATGCAAAGTCATGATGTTGTTGTATTTATTGACAGGTCACATTCTGAGGTATTTGAATCAGTTGTATCCTATACCGCATCATTAATTCGCGCTATAGTTAAAAGTGGCGCTAGAGTAGGGTTAGTTTCAATTGGGAAGCAGCAAAAGATGTTTCCGCTGCAGGCTGATGAGCAGCATGTAAGCAGCATCTTTTATCATTTGGCAAAAGTTGATTGTGACAGTCGAACACCTTTTTCTGCTGTACTTGGAGGTAACTATTTAAATAAGGAAATGAAACAAGTTACCAGTATTCTTGTTACATCAACTCTAAACATGGAGATGGTGAGAAAGCTCGAGTTTTTATCAGCTCGTCAGCAGACATTTATTCTATACCTTATTAAAGGGAAACTTCATGAACTTTCAAAAGAAGAGTCTGTTTTAGTTGAAAGATTGAAGCAGCGTCAAGTTCATGTAAATGTAGTAAAAGAACAGGATGCAAATAAGCGTTTTAAAGAGGTGAATATCTAGTGAAAACACCTAAAGACCAAGAAGGGATATCTGTTAATCTTCTATATTATCTGTTTGCATTTATCCTGCTATGGGAATGGTTAAGACCTCTTGGGGAATTTACTGATACAGCTAACACGTTTATTTTTGTGTTTTTTATTGCTGTCAGTTTTATTATGACATTTTTCAGGTTGCGATGGTTCATCACATTTCCGGTAAAAATGTTCATTATTTTGTTTATGCTTCACGGGTTATATTTCGAAGGCGTGTTTTTTAGTTTCCTTTGGATAAAGGACCTAATTGGTGATATTGCCTTTAATCTTTCGTTAGTACCAAGTGCGGATTGGATGGGGATGACTTCATCTTTTCGTTCATTGTTATTTTTTATTTTGCTTTGGTTACTTGTTTATTTAATACACTATTGGATTCTTTTCCAAAAGAGAATTTTCTTTTTCTTTGTGTTAACGCTCCTTTACATTACAGTGTTAGATACCTTTACTCCATACGATGCATCTTATGCAATTGTTAGGGTTGTTTTAATAGGTTTCTTTATGCTTGGTCTCCTGTATTTTGATCGATTGAAGAAACTGGAGAATTTAAAAGTGAAAAGGCTTGCTTCCCTTAGATGGATCATGCCGCTACTTGCATTTATCATGCTTTCAATGATTCTAGCCATATTAGCTCCTAAGGCATCACCACAGTGGCCTGATCCAGTTCCGTATATTACAGCTGTTGGGCGAGAAGATGAAGGTGGTAGTGGTACAAAGAAAATTGGGTATAGCCCAAATGATGAAAAGTTAGGTGGATCATTTGTAGGGGATGATACCGAAGTTTTCACTCATATATCAAGTGATCGACATTATTGGCGAGTAGAATCTAAGGATGTGTATACAGGGAAAGGATGGGAAGCCTCCGATCCTGATGCAGAACGTGAAGTCATTACATCAATTCAAGATGAAGTTATTTGGATAGATGATCGTGTAGAGACAAAAAGCTTGGAATCGACTGTTACAATAAATGAGGAATACCGCTATTTACATGTTATTTATCCTTTAGGTTTAACAGCTGTAAACACAGAAGCAAATTTACCAATTTACCTGAACCGAAATACAGAGTTAATCTCCCCTTTTCAGAAGCAGGGTGACGGATCTAGAGAGGAATTTCTAACATATCAGGTCGAGTATGAGCTTCCCTCTTATCCACTAAATGAAATGAAAAAAGCACAAGTTTTTGAAAATGTACCTGATGGGTTTGTTGAAAGATACACACAGTTACCTGATACATTACCTGAACGGGTGAGAGAACTTGCTGTGTCTCTTACAGAAACAAAATCTAATCAATACGATAAAGTGAAGGCAATAGAAGACTACTTGGGAAGGCCGGAGTTTACGTATGATAAGGAAGATGTGGCCATACCTGAAGGTAATCAAGACTATGTAGACCAATTTCTTTTTGAAACATTCAAAGGTTATTGTGATAATTTTTCTACTTCTATGATCGTTTTACTAAGGTCAATTGATATTCCTGCAAGATGGGTGAAAGGATACACAGAAGGTGACTTTGTTCAAACTGTAGAGAACAGTAATAGTGAATATAAAGTAACAAATAATAATGCCCATTCATGGGTTGAAGTGTATTTCACTGGAGTAGGATGGGTTCCATTTGAACCTACTAAAGGCTTTGTAAACCCTTATGATTTGGTAAGTGACTATAAAGATACACCTGGTCAGGAAGAGGTAGAAGAGGAGAAGGAACCTGTTGAAGAAGAGGAAAAGGAACCTGAAGCAACTCCAGAAAAGCCTGAGCAAACTAACAAAGAAACATCTTCTTCTACAAGTGATTTCTTCGGTTTCTTTAGTCTGCGTCTAGGGAGTACCGGTTTATATGGTGTTATGATCGTTACAGCGATACTAGCTTTTGTGATTTTCAAAACTAGGACGAAATGGATACCAAAGCTTATCATTTTAAAATATAAAAACCGTAACGATGACCAAGTATTCTTTCAAGCTTATGAGTCACTATTAAAACAATTTGCCCGCCGTGGTATTAAAAGAAAAGAAGGCCAAACCTTGAGGGATTATGCTCGGTATATTGATCGATATTTTCATATGGTCCATATGACAGCTTTAACGGAAAACTATGAAAGAGCATTGTATCGACGCGATGATGCAAAACAAGAATGGACTAAGTCAGTTGAATTGTGGGAAAATTTAATTAAAAGAACATCGTCTTGACCAATTGTATAAGAGATTGATAGAATAGAAAAAATTAATAGACCCTTCATATATCCTCGATAATACGGTTCGAGAGTCTCTACCGGGTAACCTTAAAACACCCGACTATGAAGGCAGAATAAGTTCGAAAGTAAGCTGGATTCTGCCTTCTTTTTATATAAGGAAATTAGACTCTTACCTTTTATTGGTGATAAGTCTGTTTCTTTATGGAAGGTGGATTCAGTTTTTTTGCTATACAGACATATTAGTAAGTATTTCCTGGGTTATGATACTTTTTGTATGATCTTAATAGTCTTAATAGCATACTAACAATAGTGCATGAAAATACGATGAGGTGACGATGGTGGCAAACATTCATGAAATGGTAGTAGTTTTAGATTTCGGTAGTCAGTATAATCAGTTAATCACAAGACGTATCCGTGAATTTGGTGTATACAGTGAGTTACATCCTCACACTTTGACGGCTGAAGAGATTAAACAAATGAACCCTAAAGGAGTAATCCTTTCAGGTGGTCCGAACAGTGTTTACGGTGAAAATGCTTTTGACTGTGATGAAGCAATCTTTGATTTAGGTATCCCTGTATTAGGTATTTGTTACGGTATGCAGCTGATGACTCATAAGCTTGGCGGAAAGGTTGAGCCAGCAGATCACCGTGAATACGGTAAAGCAACAATTGATGTTCATGGGAAACCAGCGTTATTTGCTGAGTTACCGGAACAACAGGTTGTATGGATGAGTCATGGTGACTTAGTGAAAGAAATTCCATCAGGATTCCATGTGGATGCTACAAGTACATCTTGTCCATTTGCGGCAATGAGTAATGAAGACCGCAAATTTTACGGTGTTCAATTCCATCCAGAGGTACGTCACTCTGAATATGGTAATGACTTATTGAAGAACTTTGTTTTTAACATTTGTGGTTGTGCTGGTAACTGGTCAATGGAGAATTTCATTGAAATGGAAACAGATAAACTCAAACAAAAAGTAGGCAATAAAAAAGTGCTTTGCGCCTTAAGTGGTGGTGTTGATTCTTCAGTTGTTGCCGTGTTAATTCACAAAGCAATTGGTGATCAACTAACATGTATCTTTGTTGACCATGGCTGTTACGTAAAAATGAAGCTGATAGTGTTATGAAAACATTCACTGAAGGTTTTAATATGAATGTTATTAAAGTGGATGCAAAGGATCGCTTTATGAATAAGTTAAAAGGTGTTTCAGATCCAGAGCAAAAACGTAAGATCATTGGTAATGAGTTCATCTATGTATTTGATGATGAGTCAGCTAAATTAGAAGGAATTGAATTTTTAGCACAGGGTACTCTTTATACAGATATTATTGAGAGCGGAACAGCAACAGCTCAAACGATTAAATCTCACCATAACGTTGGTGGGTTACCAGAAGATATGGAATTCGAACTTATTGAACCTCTAAATACATTATTTAAAGACGAAGTTCGTGCATTAGGAACGGAACTTGGTATTCCAGATGAAATCGTATGGAGACAACCATTCCCAGGTCCTGGATTGGGAATTCGTGTTCTAGGTGAAATTACGGAAGAAAAATTAGAGATTGTTCGTGAATCAGACTATATTCTACGTGATGAAATTAAAAAAGCTGGATTAGATCGTGATATTTGGCAGTACTTCACGGTTCTACCTGATATCCGTAGTGTTGGTGTAATGGGTGATGCTAGAACTTATGATTATACTATTGGTATTCGTGCAGTTACATCAATCGATGGAATGACTTCGGATTGGGCAAGAATTCCTTGGGATGTACTTGAAGTGATTTCTACAAGAATTGTAAATGAAGTAAAGCACATTAATCGTGTAGTTTATGATATTACAAGTAAACCACCTGCTACTATCGAGTGGGAGTAAAAAACGAACGAAACGAACATTATTTTGAATAATGTTCGTTTTTTGTATTGACGAAAAAACGATACACTGATAAAATAAAAAAGTAATCAATATAGTCGAAATACGTCGTATAATGTCGAGGATATGGCTCGAAAGTTTCTACCAAGCTACCGTAAATGGCTTGACTACGAGGTATTAATAGCAGAGGTAACTACTGTTTGTTACCGGCCATTAATATTTTCAAAGTCAAGCGCTCACGTATAGGTGTGCGCTTATTTATTTGGAAATATTACTGGGGGACAATGTATTTGGTAGTAAAAGCTTTTGAACTAATACTGAGGAGGAACACCTATTTATGAAGAAGTTTTTTCAGTTTGATGAATTAGGTACAAATTATCGACGTGAAATTATTGGTGGTTTAACAACGTTCTTATCAATGGCTTATATTTTATTTGTTAACCCTAACACATTAGCCATGACGTCAATTCCAGATCTACCTGCTGAAATGCGAATGGATACAGGAGCTATTTTCACAGCAACTGCTATTGCCGCTGCTGTTGGTTCATTGTTAATGGGGCTTATAGCCAAATATCCAATTGCCTTGGCACCAGGTATGGGGTTAAACGCATTTTTCTCATTCACAGTTGTTTTAACAATGGGAGTACCTTGGCAAACAGCTTTATCAGGGGTTTTAGTATCAGGACTTATTTTTATTCTTCTTACTTTATCAGGATTACGTGAAAAGATTATTAACTCTATTCCAGCTGAATTAAAATTCGCTGTAAGTGCCGGAATTGGATTATTCATAACATTTGTTGGTTTTCAAGGTGCAGGCATTATTGTTAATAATGATGCTACTTTAGTTGGGTTAGGTGACTTCACTAATCCTCAAACACTTTTAGCTATATTCGGTATTATTGTGACAGTTATTTTAATGGTTCGTGGAGTAAATGGTGGTATCTTCTACGGAATGCTAATTACAGCAATTGTAGGAATGATCTTTAATCAAATTGCTGTTCCGACAGAAATTGTTGGTCAAATACCAAGCTTAGCGCCAACGTTTGGACAAGCATTTATGAACTTAGATCAAATCTTTACTGTTCAAATGTTAGTTGTTATTTTGACATTCTTATTCGTAGATTTCTTTGATACAGCTGGAACACTTGTTGGAGTAGCTAACCAAGCTGGTCTAATGAAAGATAATAAGTTACCTAGAGCAGGAAAAGCGTTGTTCGCAGATTCTGCTGCAACAGTAGTAGGTTCTGTTTTAGGCACATCTACAACAACTTCATATATTGAGTCTTCTGCAGGTGTTGCCGCTGGAGCTCGTTCAGGTTTCGCATCAGTCGTAACTGCTGTCCTGTTCTTATTAGCCTTATTCTTCTCTCCGCTTTTAGGAGTTATTACTTCAGCAGTTACCGCACCTGCATTAATCATTGTAGGGGCTCTAATGGTATCATCTTTAGGACAGATTGACTGGAAACGATTTGAAATTGCTGTGCCAGCATTCTTAACAATTATTACAATGCCTTTATCTTACAGTATTGCAACAGGTATTGCAGTTGGATTCATCTTCTATCCAATTACAATGATCATGAAGGGTAGAGGAAAAGAAATTCACCCGGTTATGTACGGACTGTTTGTCATCTTTGTACTATATTTTGTATTCTTAGCTTAATATATAGTAGGAATAAGGAAGAGGGACCGTCCCTCTTCCTTTTTTAAATTTATTAAAGCTTGAGTGAAGGAGTTGATAATCTACAGTCTATTCTATCGCCTCTATTGTTTAATTTATTTTATGTAAAAAAATATTGACTCTAATCTTTTTTGTTGTTATAGTAATAAAAGTCATTCGACGAGGTCATATTAAATTCTAGTTGAATGAAAGTTTTTTAAAAAACATGTTGACTTGATAATGGTTGATGTGGTAAATTAATAAAGTCGCTTCTGAGGAACGACATTAAATGATCTTTGAAAACTAAACAAAACCAAGCGTGCAAATGTTAATTTCGATTAACAAAAAACGTACTATAATAGTACAAACTTTTATGAGCTATATCAACTCTTTATTGGAGAGTTTGATCCTGGCTCAGGACGAACGCTGGCGGCGTGCCTAATACATGCAAGTCGAGCGAACCAATGGGAGCTTGCTCCCTGAGGTTAGCGGCGGACGGGTGAGTAACACGTGGGTAACCTGCCTGTAAGATTGGGATAACTCCGGGAAACCGGAGCTAATACCGGATAACATTTTGAACCGCATGGTTCAAAATTGAAAGATGGTTTCGGCTATCACTTACAGATGGACCCGCGGCGCATTAGCTAGTTGGTGAGGTAACGGCTCACCAAGGCGACGATGCGTAGCCGACCTGAGAGGGTGATCGGCCACACTGGGACTGAGACACGGCCCAGACTCCTACGGGAGGCAGCAGTAGGGAATCTTCCGCAATGGACGAAAGTCTGACGGAGCAACGCCGCGTGAACGATGAAGGCCTTCGGGTCGTAAAGTTCTGTTGTTAGGGAAGAACAAGTACCAGAGTAACTGCTGGTACCTTGACGGTACCTAACCAGAAAGCCACGGCTAACTACGTGCCAGCAGCCGCGGTAATACGTAGGTGGCAAGCGTTGTCCGGAATTATTGGGCGTAAAGCGCGCGCAGGCGGTTTCTTAAGTCTGATGTGAAAGCCCACGGCTCAACCGTGGAGGGTCATTGGAAACTGGGGAACTTGAGTGCAGAAGAGGAGAGTGGAATTCCACGTGTAGCGGTGAAATGCGTAGAGATGTGGAGGAACACCAGTGGCGAAGGCGACTCTCTGGTCTGTAACTGACGCTGAGGCGCGAAAGCGTGGGGAGCGAACAGGATTAGATACCCTGGTAGTCCACGCCGTAAACGATGAGTGCTAAGTGTTAGAGGGTTTCCGCCCTTTAGTGCTGCAGCAAACGCATTAAGCACTCCGCCTGGGGAGTACGGTCGCAAGACTGAAACTCAAAGGAATTGACGGGGGCCCGCACAAGCGGTGGAGCATGTGGTTTAATTCGAAGCAACGCGAAGAACCTTACCAGGTCTTGACATCCTTCGCTACTTCTAGAGATAGAAGGTTCCCCTTCGGGGGACGAAGTGACAGGTGGTGCATGGTTGTCGTCAGCTCGTGTCGTGAGATGTTGGGTTAAGTCCCGCAACGAGCGCAACCCTTGATCTTAGTTGCCAGCATTCAGTTGGGCACTCTAAGGTGACTGCCGGTGACAAACCGGAGGAAGGTGGGGATGACGTCAAATCATCATGCCCCTTATGACCTGGGCTACACACGTGCTACAATGGATGGTACAAAGGGCTGCAAGACCGCGAGGTCAAGCCAATCCCATAAAACCATTCTCAGTTCGGATTGCAGGCTGCAACTCGCCTGCATGAAGCCGGAATCGCTAGTAATCGCGGATCAGCATGCCGCGGTGAATACGTTCCCGGGCCTTGTACACACCGCCCGTCACACCACGAGAGTTTGTAACACCCGAAGTCGGTGGGGTAACCGTAAGGAGCCAGCCGCCTAAGGTGGGACAGATGATTGGGGTGAAGTCGTAACAAGGTAGCCGTATCGGAAGGTGCGGCTGGATCACCTCCTTTCTAAGGAAAATGGAGCACGCTTGGTATTTTGTTTAGTTTTGAGAGATCATACTGATCTTTCTATATAAGTAAGACTCAATACATAGGAGTCTAAATGCAGATTGCATTTGAACATCCTGTGTTTTATGTTCCTTGAAAACTAGATAACGAAAACAATTCAAGTAATTCACTGAGTTTAAACGCTTAGTTTAGTGATTCTCTTAATAAATGTTAATCAAGATATTAAGTTTGATCTTATGTCTTGAGACAAAGGAGAAGCGAGAAGTTCGAGGCGACGACCTGATGAGGAGCGGAGTGTACGAGAGTACATGAGCACCGGAAGATGGGAAGTCAACGAAGAAATTCGACGCTTATCGTTTGTCGAAGGTTAAGTTGTTAAGGGCGCACGGTGGATGCCTTGGCACTAGGAGCCGATGAAGGACGGTACTAACACCGATATGCTTCGGGGAGCTGTAAGTAAGCTTTGATCCGGAGATTTCCGAATGGGGAAACCCACTGCTCGTAATGGAGTAGTATTTTTACCTGAATACATAGGGTATTAAAGGCAGACCCGGGGAACTGAAACATCTAAGTACCCGGAGGAAGAGAAAGCAAACGCGATTTCCTGAGTAGCGGCGAGCGAAACGGAAGAAGCCCAAACCAAGAGGCTTGCCTCTTGGGGTTGTAGGACACTCTATACGGAGTTACAAAGGAACGGAGTAAATGAAGAGGTCTGGAAAGGCCCGTCAAAGAAGGTAACAACCCTGTAGTTGAAACTTCGTTCCCTCCAGAGTGGATCCTGAGTACGGCGGGACACGTGAAATCCCGTCGGAAGCAGGGAGGACCATCTCCCAAGGCTAAATACTCCCTAGTGACCGATAGTGAACCAGTACCGTGAGGGAAAGGTGAAAAGCACCCCGGAAGGGGAGTGAAAGAGATCCTGAAACCGTGTGCCTACAAGTAGTCAAAGCCCGTTAATGGGTAATGGCGTGCCTTTTGTAGAATGAACCGGCGAGTTACGATCCCGTGCAAGGTTAAGTTGATAAGACGGAGCCGCAGCGAAAGCGAGTCTGAATAGGGCGAATAAGTACGTGGTCGTAGACCCGAAACCAGGTGATCTACCCATGTCCAGGGTGAAGTTCAGGTAACACTGAATGGAGGCCCGAACCCACGCACGTTGAAAAGTGCGGGGATGAGGTGTGGGTAGCGGAGAAATTCCAATCGAACTTGGAGATAGCTGGTTCTCTCCGAAATAGCTTTAGGGCTAGCCTTGAAATGAGAGTCTTGGAGGTAGAGCACTGATTGGACTAGGGGCCCCCATCGGGTTACCGAATTCAGTCAAACTCCGAATGCCAAAGACTTATGTTCAGGAGTCAGACTGCGAGTGATAAGATCCGTAGTCAAGAGGGAAACAGCCCAGACCACCAGCTAAGGTCCCAAAGTATACGTTAAGTGGAAAAGGATGTGGAGTTGCTTAGACAACCAGGATGTTGGCTTAGAAGCAGCCACCATTTAAAGAGTGCGTAATAGCTCACTGGTCGAGTGACTCTGCGCCGAAAATGTACCGGGGCTAAACGTATCACCGAAGCTGTGGACTGTTCTTACGAACAGTGGTAGGAGAGCGTTCTAAGGGCTGTGAAGCCAGACCGTAAGGACTGGTGGAGCGCTTAGAAGTGAGAATGCCGGTATGAGTAGCGAAAGAGGGGTGAGAATCCCCTCCACCGAATGCCTAAGGTTTCCTGAGGAAGGCTCGTCCGCTCAGGGTTAGTCGGGACCTAAGCCGAGGCCGAAAGGCGTAGGCGATGGCCAACAGGTTGAAATTCCTGTACCACCTCCTCACCATTTGAGCAATGGGGGGACGCAGAAGGATAGGGTAAGCGCGCTGTTGGATATGCGCGTCCAAGCAGTTAGGCTGACAACGAGGCAAATCCCGTTGTCGCGAAGGCTGAGCTGTGATGGCGAGGGAAATATAGTACCGAAGTTCCTGATTCCACACTGCCAAGAAAAGCCTCTAGCGAGGTGAGAGGTGCCCGTACCGCAAACCGACACAGGTAGGCGAGGAGAGAATCCTAAGGTGAGCGAGAGAACTCTCGTTAAGGAACTCGGCAAAATGACCCCGTAACTTCGGGAGAAGGGGTGCTTTTTAGGGTGAATAGCCCGGAAAAGCCGCAGTGAATAGGCCCAGGCGACTGTTTAGCAAAAACACAGGTCTCTGCGAAGCCGCAAGGCGAAGTATAGGGGCTGACGCCTGCCCGGTGCTGGAAGGTTAAGGGGAGAGGTTAGCGCAAGCGAAGCTTTGAACCGAAGCCCCAGTAAACGGCGGCCGTAACTATAACGGTCCTAAGGTAGCGAAATTCCTTGTCGGGTAAGTTCCGACCCGCACGAAAGGCGTAACGATCTGGGCACTGTCTCAACGAGAGACTCGGTGAAATTATAGTACCTGTGAAGATGCAGGTTACCCGCGACAGGACGGAAAGACCCCGTGGAGCTTTACTGTAGCCTGATATTGAATTTTGGTACAGCTTGTACAGGATAGGTAGGAGCCTGAGAAGCCGGAGCGCTAGCTTCGGTGGAGGCGTCGGTGGGATACTACCCTGGCTGTATTGAAATTCTAACCCACAGCCCTGATCGGGCTGGGAGACAGTGTCAGGTGGGCAGTTTGACTGGGGCGGTCGCCTCCTAAAATGTAACGGAGGCGCCCAAAGGTTCCCTCAGAATGGTTGGAAATCATTCGTAGAGTGTAAAGGCACAAGGGAGCTTGACTGCGAGACCTACAAGTCGAGCAGGGACGAAAGTCGGGCTTAGTGATCCGGTGGTTCCGCATGGAAGGGCCATCGCTCAACGGATAAAAGCTACCCCGGGGATAACAGGCTTATCTCCCCCAAGAGTCCACATCGACGGGGAGGTTTGGCACCTCGATGTCGGCTCATCGCATCCTGGGGCTGTAGTCGGTCCCAAGGGTTGGGCTGTTCGCCCATTAAAGCGGTACGCGAGCTGGGTTCAGAACGTCGTGAGACAGTTCGGTCCCTATCCGTCGTGGGCGTAGGAAATTTGAGAGGAGCTGTCCTTAGTACGAGAGGACCGGGATGGACGCACCGCTGGTGTACCAGTTGTCTTGCCAAAGGCATAGCTGGGTAGCTATGTGCGGAAGGGATAAGTGCTGAAAGCATCTAAGCATGAAGCCCCCCTCAAGATGAGATTTCCCATCACATTAGTGAGTAAGATCCCTGAAAGATGATCAGGTTGATAGGTCAGAGGTGGAAGCGCGGTGACGTGTGGAGCTGACTGATACTAATCGATCGAGGACTTAACCTAATTAAAGCGTAAGCTTAGTGAATTGAATTGTGATTCGTTATCTAGTTTTGAAGGAATATCCTTCAAACTAAATATTATTTGGTGATGATGGCGAAGAGGTCACACCCGTTCCCATGCCGAACACGGAAGTTAAGCTCTTCAGCGCCGATGGTAGTTGGGGGTTTCCCCCTGTGAGAGTAGGACGTTGCCAAGTAAGATGAAGAAAAGATCAGTAGAGATGCTGGTCTTTTTTGTTTTATTAAAAGGTAGTTTAAACCGAAGGTTTGAATATAAGAATTAGAGACAAAGTAAAACTACTAGCCTGAGGCTTGGGAGAAGCAAGAAGGTCAAGGAAGCGCAGAGAGTAAAGACCGGAGTGTGCGGTCTTGGCACATGAGGATCTGAACGAACAAGCTGACGCGGAGATTCGCCGCTTATCGCAAGCCGATAGTCCGAACACGGAAGTTAAGCTCCTGCGCCGATGGTAGTTGGGGGTTTCCCCCTGTGAGAGTAGGACGTTGCCAAGTAAGAAGAGAAAAAGATCAGTAGAGATACTGGTCTTTTTTTGTTTTATTAAAAGGTAGTTAAACCGAAGGTTTGAATATAAGAATTAGAGACAAAGTAAACCTACTATCCTGAGGCTTAGGTGAAACAAGAAGAACAAGCTGACGTGGAGATATTCTCACTTTCTCAACCACTTTTATCGTTCATTCCCCTTATGAACGACACAACACGCTCTGTTCCAACTACTTTTAATGTTTATTCCCCCTGTAAGAGTTTGGGCATCGTTAAGTAAGATGTTTAAAAATAGTGTAATGGACTTTAAATATCAACAAATTTCTCCAAATATCGGGTAGTGACAGGCACCACAAAACAAATTCCCCCACCCCAAACATTTTTAGTATTTTTATCCTGTTTTAGTAAATCTTAATAAGTACAAATGTAGAAATGCTATTTAGTCAGAGGTGTAAATTTTGTTTTTAGATAGGATTAATAGTGAGAGTAGATTACTTATATTTGCCTTTTTCATCATATGTTTGTACCTTTCTCCTCTCTTTCTTTTAGGTGAGAATGCACATATAAGGGTGCATGATAATCTTGACTCCAATTTAGCATGGTATAAGGTGTTGAGTGAGAGTGGGCAAATGCTTGGTTCAAGCGAAGCGAAGATTCCTCAGGTTATAAATGGATTACCCAGAAATGCATATGGAACAGAATTTAGTCTTATTGTTTGGCTCTATGCTATTTTCCCAACTATGGTTGCTTATGCTTTAAGTCAAACCATAACAAGGGTTTTTGCCTTTATAGGAATGTACTTATTATTAAAGGATCATTTTCTGAAGCGCAAAGAATATACCCTTATTAATGTTGGAGTGGCATTAGCATTTGCATTAACACCATTCTGGCCCTCAGGGATGCTTAGTACACTAGGTATGCCTTTAGCTTTATGGGCATTTTTACATATAAGAAATGGGAAAAGGACTTGGAAGCAGTTTCTGGTATTAACTTTACTGCCTCTATATTCAAGTATTGTATTAGGGTTTTTCTTTTTTTTATTTGGAATGGGTGTGTTTTGGTTAGTTGATTTTATAAGAGGAAAACGCAATTATTATTTTCTGTTAGCTCTTATATATATGACTGGTATGTTTTTGGTTGTTGAGTATAGATTGGTTTATTCATTTTTGTTTGATGATGAGCCTAATAGTAGAGATGAATATTTTCATGCGAGGCTATCGCTATGGAGGGTCATTCGCTTAACCTTTAAGAACTTTGTGCTAGGTCACACACACGTAATGACAGTTCATGGGATCTTTATCCTGACAGTAACTATTATTTCGTTATATATAGTCATAACTAAAAAGTTATGGAAAGAAGAAAGGGTGTTTCTCTTTCTCTTTATACTTAATTTTGCATTATCTACTTGGTATGCCTTTTGGTTTTATAAGGGCTGGCTGCCACTAACAAAGAGATTTCATGTTATGGATACTTTCAATTTTGCTAGATTTCACTTTTTGAGGCCTCTAGTTATATATGTTGGCTTTGCTCTAGGGCTAAAAATCATTTGGAATTACAGAAAGAGCTGGAAACCCTATGCTTTTTTCTTCATTATTGCACAAATTGTTTTACTCCTAGGATTTAATGATGAGGTTATCTATCATAAGAAGCCCTCTGTGAAAGAGTTTTATTCAGAGTCACTTTTTAAAGAAATTAAATCTTATATAGGATTACCTCAAAATAGCTATAGAATTGCTAGTATTGGCATTCATCCGGCAATTCCGCAATATAACGGTTTTTATACACTGGATACATATAATAACTTTTATCCCTTGAGCTATAAGTATGAATTCAGAGAAATTATTGAAAAGGAACTCGAGAAAAACAAAACAATAAGAACATATTTTGATGAGTGGGGTGGACGATGCTATATCTTCACCGATGAACTTGGTAAGCATTATATGTTTAAGAAGAATTCTAAAAAAACGTTAAAAAATCTCGAATTAAATATGGAAGCATTCAAAGATTTAGGAGGTTCATTTATTTTTTCAGCTGTTCCGATAGAAAACGCAAGTGAGAATAATCTAGTACTAGAGAAGACATTTCAAAGTGAATCTTCAGTTTGGAAAATCTATTTATATAAAGCAATGTAAAACTTGGGAGGTACTAAACAGATGGAACCGATACTTACAATAGTCGTACCCTGCTATAACGAAGAAGAGGTGTTGCCTGAAACTTTAACTGTACTGATTGATAAATTAGATGAGCTTATAGAAGGCAGGCTAATATCAAACCAGAGTAATATATTACTTGTAGATGATGGGAGCAAAGATCAAACTTGGTCGATTATCTATAAAGAAAGCTTACAAAATAAAAAAGTACATGGTATAAAACTAGCAAGAAATGTTGGACACCAGAGTGCGTTATTAGCAGGACTAATCACTGCAAAAGATTCGTCAGATTGTGTTGTATCTATCGATGCAGACTTACAAGATGACGTAGATGTTATAAATGATTTTATCCTAAAGTATAATGAAGGCTTTGATATTGTATATGGTGTAAGAGATAAACGAGATACTGATCAATTATTTAAGAAAACAACTGCAGAGGCATTCTACAAGGTAATGCAAAAACTAGGTGTAAATTTAATCTATAATCACGCTGATTATCGCTTAATGAGTAAAAGAGCTGTTGAGGAGTTAGAAAAATTTGAAGAAGTAAATTTATTTTTAAGGGGAATAGTTCCTTTAATAGGGTTTCCATCTACATCTGTTTATTATGATCGAAAAGAAAGATTTGCTGGTGATACAAAATATCCTTTAAAGAAAATGATTTCCTTTGCTTTTGAAGGGATTACCTCTTTTTCAGTAACACCAATAAGGTTTGTTTTACTTCTAGGAATGCTCTCCTTTTTTACTAGTTTGTTATTTGGATCATATTTTGTAACTTTAAAGTTTATAGGAGAAACAGAAACAGGGTGGACATCATTAATTACATCTATTTGGCTAATTGGAGGATTACAGTTAATAGCCATTGGATTAATTGGCGAGTACATTGGGAAGATTTATAAAGAGTCAAAAAGGCGACCAAGATATAGTATTGATATAAATACTTTAGGTTTAACAAAACAACTTATTAAAAGGAATATTGAAACTGATGCTTCAGACCATAAAGAATTACTATAATAAGTCAAACACAATTATACGATTTATTGGAGTGGGGATCATAAATACGATCATTGGGATCTCTTCGATTTTCCTTCTATTAAATGTATTTGGTTTCTCCTATTGGATATCAACTTTTATAGGAAATGGTATAGGAGCTATAATTAGCTATATTCTTAATAGGAATTTTACGTTTAATAGCAATGTTAGTAATAAAAAAGGAATCGTTCTATTCTTATTTGTCATAGTAGTAAGCTATTATGTCTCTTACAATATAGGATACAGTTTGATAAATAAGAATGTTCTAAGTACCAATTTATATGGAGAAGAGCTTTCGATATTGTTAGCTGCATTTATCTATACAGTATTGAATTATTTAGGACAGAGATACTTAACATTTAAACAAATATGAAACTATTACCAGTTGATAGTTATGAATAATATTGGTATGATATAAATCCAGTCACGAAATACCAAGTGATTGGGTAATCCTAATTATTATCTTCTGAAAAAACATCTTAAAAAAGTTTGACATAACATTTTATACGTGTTATGATAATAATCCAGTCGTTGAGATATATGACTTGGACAAGATATGATCTTTGAAAACTAAACAAAACCAAGCGTGCAAATGTTAATTTCGATTAACAAAAAACGTACTATATAGTACAAACTTTTATGAGCTATATCAACTCTTTATTGGAGAGTTTGATCCTGGCTCAGGACGAACGCTGGCGGCGTGCCTAATACATGCAAGTCGAGCGAATCAAGGGGAGCTTGCTCCCTGAGATTAGCGGCGGACGGGTGAGTAACACGTGGGTAACCTGCCTGTAAGATTGGGATAACTCCGGGAAACCGGAGCTAATACCGGATAATATTTTGAACCGCATGGTTCGAAATTGAAAGATGGTTTCGGCTATCACTTACAGATGGACCCGCGGCGCATTAGCTAGTTGGTGAGGTAACGGCTCACCAAGGCGACGATGCGTAGCCGACCTGAGAGGGTGATCGGCCACACTGGGACTGAGACACGGCCCAGACTCCTACGGGAGGCAGCAGTAGGGAATCTTCCGCAATGGACGAAAGTCTGACGGAGCAACGCCGCGTGAACGATGAAGGCCTTCGGGTCGTAAAGTTCTGTTGTTAGGGAAGAACAAGTACCAGAGTAACTGCTGGTACCTTGACGGTACCTAACCAGAAAGCCACGGCTAACTACGTGCCAGCAGCCGCGGTAATACGTAGGTGGCAAGCGTTGTCCGGAATTATTGGGCGTAAAGCGCGCGCAGGCGGTTTCTTAAGTCTGATGTGAAAGCCCACGGCTCAACCGTGGAGGGTCATTGGAAACTGGGGAACTTGAGTGCAGAAGAGGAGAGTGGAATTCCACGTGTAGCGGTGAAATGCGTAGAGATGTGGAGGAACACCAGTGGCGAAGGCGACTCTCTGGTCTGTAACTGACGCTGAGGCGCGAAAGCGTGGGGAGCGAACAGGATTAGATACCCTGGTAGTCCACGCCGTAAACGATGAGTGCTAAGTGTTAGAGGGTTTCCGCCCTTAGTGCTGCAGCAAACGCATTAAGCACTCCGCCTGGGGAGTACGGTCGCAAGACTGAAACTCAAAGGAATTGACGGGGGCCCGCACAAGCGGTGGAGCATGTGGTTTAATTCGAAGCAACGCGAAGAACCTTACCAGGTCTTGACATCCTTCGCTACTTCTAGAGATAGAAGGTTCCCCTTCGGGGGACGAAGTGACAGGTGGTGCATGGTTGTCGTCAGCTCGTGTCGTGAGATGTTGGGTTAAGTCCCGCAACGAGCGCAACCCTTGATCTTAGTTGCCAGCATTAAGTTGGGCACTCTAAGGTGACTGCCGGTGACAAACCGGAGGAAGGTGGGGATGACGTCAAATCATCATGCCCCTTATGACCTGGGCTACACACGTGCTACAATGGATGGTACAAAGGGCTGCAAGACCGCGAGGTCAAGCCAATCCCATAAAACCATTCTCAGTTCGGATTGCAGGCTGCAACTCGCCTGCATGAAGCCGGAATCGCTAGTAATCGCGGATCAGCATGCCGCGGTGAATACGTTCCCGGGCCTTGTACACACCGCCCGTCACACCACGAGAGTTTGTAACACCCGAAGTCGGTGGGGTAACCGTAAGGAGCCAGCCGCCTAAGGTGGGACAGATGATTGGGGTGAAGTCGTAACAAGGTAGCCGTATCGGAAGGTGCGGCTGGATCACCTCCTTTCTAAGGAAAATGGAGCACGCTTGGTATTTTGTTTAGTTTTGAGAGATCATACTGATCTTTCTATATAAGTAAGACTCAATACATAGGAGTCTAAATGCAGATTGCATTTGAACATCCTGTGTTTTATGTTCCTTGAAAACTAGATAACGAAAACAATTCAAGTAATTCACTGAGTTTAAACGCTTAGTTTAGTGATTCTCTTAATAATTGATTTAAATGACATCTTCGATGTCAAAGGTTAAGTTGTTAAGGGCGCACGGTGGATGCCTTGGCACTAGGAGCCGATGAAGGACGGTACTAACACCGATATGCTTCGGGGAGCTGTAAGTAAGCTTTGATCCGGAGATTTCCGAATGGGGAAACCCACTGCTCGTAATGGAGTAGTATTTTTACCTGAATACATAGGGTATTAAAGGCAGACCCGGGGAACTGAAACATCTAAGTACCCGGAGGAAGAGAAAGCAAACGCGATTTCCTGAGTAGCGGCGAGCGAAACGGAAGAAGCCCAAACCAAGAGGCTTGCCTCTTGGGGTTGTAGGACACTCTATACGGAGTTACAAAGGAACGGAGTAAATGAAGAGGTCTGGAAAGGCCCGTCAAAGAAGGTAACAACCCTGTAGTTGAAACTTCGTTCCCTCCAGAGTGGATCCTGAGTACGGCGGGACACGTGAAATCCCGTCGGAAGCAGGGAGGACCATCTCCCAAGGCTAAATACTCCCTAGTGACCGATAGTGAACCAGTACCGTGAGGGAAAGGTGAAAAGCACCCCGGAAGGGGAGTGAAAGAGATCCTGAAACCGTGTGCCTACAAGTAGTCAAAGCCCGTTAATGGGTAATGGCGTGCCTTTTGTAGAATGAACCGGCGAGTTACGATCCCGTGCAAGGTTAAGTTGATAAGACGGAGCCGCAGCGAAAGCGAGTCTGAATAGGGCGAAAGAGTACGTGGTCGTAGACCCGAAACCAGGTGATCTACCCATGTCCAGGGTGAAGTTCAGGTAACACTGAATGGAGGCCCGAACCCACGCACGTTGAAAAGTGCGGGGATGAGGTGTGGGTAGCGGAGAAATTCCAATCGAACTTGGAGATAGCTGGTTCTCTCCGAAATAGCTTTAGGGCTAGCCTTGAAATGAGAGTCTTGGAGGTAGAGCACTGATTGGACTAGGGGCCCCCATCGGGTTACCGAATTCAGTCAAACTCCGAATGCCAAAGACTTATGTTCAGGAGTCAGACTGCGAGTGATAAGATCCGTAGTCAAGAGGGAAACAGCCCAGACCACCAGCTAAGGTCCCAAAGTATACGTTAAGTGGAAAAGGATGTGGAGTTGCTTAGACAACCAGGATGTTGGCTTAGAAGCAGCCACCATTTAAAGAGTGCGTAATAGCTCACTGGTCGAGTGACTCTGCGCCGAAAATGTACCGGGCTAAACGTATCACCGAAGCTGTGGACTGTTCTTTTAGAACAGTGGTAGGAGAGCGTTCTAAGGGCTGTGAAGCCAGACCGTAAGGACTGGTGGAGCGCTTAGAAGTGAGAATGCCGGTATGAGTAGCGAAAGAGGGGTGAGAATCCCCTCCACCGAATGCCTAAGGTTTCCTGAGGAAGGCTCGTCCGCTCAGGGTTAGTCGGGACCTAAGCCGAGGCCGAAAGGCGTAGGCGATGGCCAACAGGTTGAAATTCCTGTACCACCTCCTCACCATTTGAGCAATGGGGGGACGCAGAAGGATAGGGTAAGCGCGCTGTTGGATATGCGCGTCCAAGCAGTTAGGCTGACAACGAGGCAAATCCCGTTGTCACATAAGGCTGAGCTGTGATGGCGAGGGAACTATAGTACCGAAGTTCCTGATTCCACACTGCCAAGAAAAGCCTCTAGCGAGGTGAGAGGTGCCCGTACCGCAAACCGACACAGGTAGGCGAGGAGAGAATCCTAAGGTGAGCGAGAGAACTCTCGTTAAGGAACTCGGCAAAATGACCCCGTAACTTCGGGAGAAGGGGTGCTTTTTAGGGTGAAATAGCCCGGAAAAGCCGCAGTGAATAGGCCCAGGCGACTGTTTAGCAAAAACACAGGTCTCTGCGAAGCCGCAAGGCGAAGTATAGGGGGCTGACGCCTGCCCGGTGCTGGAAGGTTAAGGGGAGAGGTTAGCGCAAGCGAAGCTTTGAACCGAAGCCCCAGTAAACGGCGGCCGTAACTATAACGGTCCTAAGGTAGCGAAATTCCTTGTCGGGTAAGTTCCGACCCGCACGAAAGGCGTAACGATCTGGGCACTGTCTCAACGAGAGACTCGGTGAAATTATAGTACCTGTGAAGATGCAGGTTACCCGCGACAGGACGGAAAGACCCCGTGGAGCTTTACTGTAGCCTGATATTGAATTTTGGTACAGCTTGTACAGGATAGGTAGGAGCCTGAGAAGCCGGAGCGCTAGCTTCGGTGGAGGCGTCGGTGGGATACTACCCTGGCTGTATTGAAATTCTAACCCACAGCCCTGATCGGGCTGGGAGACAGTGTCAGGTGGGCAGTTTGACTGGGGCGGTCGCCTCCTAAAATGTAACGGAGGCGCCCAAAGGTTCCCTCAGAATGGTTGGAAATCATTCGTAGAGTGTAAAGGCACAAGGGAGCTTGACTGCGAGACCTACAAGTCGAGCAGGGACGAAAGTCGGGCTTAGTGATCCGGTGGTTCCGCATGGAAGGGCCATCGCTCAACGGATAAAAGCTACCCCGGGGATAACAGGCTTATCTCCCCCAAGAGTCCACATCGACGGGGAGGTTTGGCACCTCGATGTCGGCTCATCGCATCCTGGGGCTGTAGTCGGTCCCAAGGGTTGGGCTGTTCGCCCATTAAAGCGGTACGCGAGCTGGGTTCAGAACGTCGTGAGACAGTTCGGTCCCTATCCGTCGTGGGCGTAGGAAATTTGAGAGGAGCTGTCCTTAGTACGAGAGGACCGGGATGGACGCACCGCTGGTGTACCAGTTGTCTTGCCAAAGGCATAGCTGGGTAGCTATGTGCGGAAGGGATAAGTGCTGAAAGCATCTAAGCATGAAGCCCCCCTCAAGATGAGATTTCCCATCACATTAGTGAGTAAGATCCCTGAAAGATGATCAGGTTGATAGGTCAGAGGTGGAAGCGCGGTGACGTGTGGAGCTGACTGATACTAATCGATCGAGGACTTAACCTAATAAAAGCGTAAGCTTAGTGAATTGAATTGTGATTCGTTATCTAGTTTTGAAGGAACATCCTTCAACCTAAATATTATTTGGTGATGATGGCGAAGAGGTCACACCCGTTCCCATGCCGAACACGGAAGTTAAGCTCTTCAGCGCCGATGGTAGTTGGGGGTTTCCCCCTGTGAGAGTAGGACGTCGCCAAGTAAGATGTAGAAAAGATCAGTAGAGATACTGGTCTTTTTTTGTGTGGTTAAAGGTAGTTAAACCGAAGGTTTGAATATAAGAATTAGAGACAAAGTAAAACTACTAGCCTGAGGCTTGGGAGAAGCAAGAAGATCAAGGAAGCGCAGGGAGTGAAGACCGGAGTGTGCGGTCTTGGCACATGAGGATCTGAATGAACAAGCTGACGCGGAGATTCGCCGCTTATCGCAAGCCGATAGTCCGAACGCGGAAGTTAAGCTCTTGCGCCGATGGTAGTTGGGGGTTTCCCCCTGTGAGAGTAGGACGTCGCCAAGTAAGAAGAAGAAAAGATCAGTAGAGATACTGGTCTTTTTTTGTCTTTTTAAAGAAGGTTAAACCGAAGGTTTGTATGTGAAAATTAGAGACAAAGTAAGACTACTAGCCTGAGGCTTGGGAGAAGCAAGAAGATCAAGGAAGCGCAGAGAGTGAAGACCGGAGTGTGCGGTATTGGCACATGAGGATCTGAACGAACAAGCAGACGCGGAGATTCGAAACTTATCGCAAGCCGATAGTCCGAATGCGGAAGTTAAGCTTTTGCGCCGATGGTAGTTGGGGGTTTCCCCCTGTGAGAGTAGGACGTCGCCAAGTAAGATGAAGAAAAGATCAGTAGAGATACTGGTCTTTTTACATTAGGAATTTACAGATCAAATATTGAAAACTAGTATACAGTTACTAGAAATAGTTGAAGGCATAGGTTACTTTTGTATTGGAATAGAGAAAGCAGTACCCTCTAACTAACAGAGATGTTTTGGCTTTCAACGATTCAGAGTCAGGGAAACAGAGATTGTAAAACTTTTGTCGTATTCTGTTAATTGAATGTTAATGCTTTGTTTCAATTATCATTTTATAAGAGATTATAGCTATATCAATAGACTTACCGATTAACAAAAGAATAGATTAAAAGAAACTATATATAATAATCCTTAGATATTTAATACTATCGAATACCTCTTTCTTCCTACAAAAAAATCTTAACATTCAAAATTTCCTGAGTCTGCTAAAATTTTTTTATGAATTAATAGCTTTTATTTTATAGTAGGAGGAAGTCTATGAAAAGAAGATCTGGAAAGAAAAAAATCGTAACTATGTTCGTCACATCTGCTCTTATTTTTAGTACAGCACCATCATTTATTGGTTTGGAAACAAGTGCATATGCAAATCAACCAGGTAGCATATGGGTAAACGAGAATTTTGACCAGATTACAAATGGACAACTCCCATCTGGTTGGAAGTTAGTTCAAGGTAAAGCAGCTATACAAGAAGGGAAATTATTGCTTACATCTCCTTCATCAGCAAGTCCAGCAAGAGTCATTGTACCGCTTGGTGATGAAGCTGGAGATTATATCTTTGAAGCTGATATGACCTTTGTTTCTGCAGTTGAAGATACACGATGGGCTTCTTTAATGTACCGCATTCAATCTGAAAACTACCCTTATTATCAGTTCGCTTTTCGCAGAGGAACAACGTCATTAAATGGATTGGAATTCGCAATCAGAAACGCAAATAATCAATGGGTTGTACCTGAAACAAATTTTTATCCTGAGAAGTTTGAATTCAACAAAACATACAAACTTAAAGTTGTCACTAGTAAAAATCGTGTACAGCAGTTTGTGAATGGAAAATTGGTTATTGATACAGACCTGGCCAACCAGTGGTTGAACGGTGATGTTGGCTTCCAAGCAAACGGATCCATTGTTCAATTTGACAATGTAAAAGTGACAGCAATGTCTGAAGTACTCCCGCCTATTGAGAATGGTGGAGCTTTCATTCCGAAGGAAACTGAAACAAATATTATCAATCCACCGACATTAATTGCTAACAGTTCTGCTATGAATACTTCAGAGGCAGTCTCATCTGTGGTACTTCCTGTAAAAATGAATGAGAATGGACAACTACTAACTAACGATAAAAAGTTAAGTGAAGTCTTAAAATCAATAAAGAATAAACGAATTCCAATCATTAAAGTAGAGGAAGAGAAGCTAGCAGAAGCAATTATAGAAGAATTAAATAATACACAAACTAATGATGTTCATTTTGTTTCAAGTAATCCTTCTATATTAAAAGATTTAAGGACGAACTATCCAACTGCACGTGGTGGGCTAATATATAATAAAAATTCAATGAATAAAAATGATTTAGAGAAGTTTGCTCAAGATATTCATAAAAATAAAGGGAAAGTAGCTATCATTTCTCAGAAGATTTTAACACAAGAGATCGTTCATTATTTACATAGTAGGACAATCTCTGTATGGGGGATAGGAGCTGACTCTGATAATTCAGCACATGAAATGATTCATCTCGGTGTAGATGGTATTATTTCGAATACACCAGAGTACACAACAAAGGCACTAAAAGATTATCCTGAAAATACGATTATTCAAAGGCCAATAGTTGCAGCTCACCGTGGAGTTCCATCATTGGCACCTGAAAATACAATGGCTGGATATAAGTTAGCATATGATCTCGGTGCAGATATGATTGAAACTGACTTAAAAATAACAAAAGATGGTCATATAGTTATCATGCATGATAATACTGTGGATAGGACAACGAATGGAACAGGTAGGGTTGGTGATCTAACTCTTGAGGAGCTTCGTGCATTAGATGCAGGGGTGAAATTTAGCCCTGAGTTTAAGGGAGAAAAAGTACCAACCTTTAAGGAGTTTTTACAGGAATTTAAAGAAAAAGAAGTTGTTTTACTAGTCGAGCTGAAAGATACGGGGATTGAGGAGCAAGTAATTAAAGAAATCGAAGAAGCAAATATGGTAGATCAGGTTGTCCTGCAAAGTTTTAACTTAGGGAGCATGACAAAGATAAACGATCTGAAGCCCGAGATACCTATTGGTTATCTATTTTCAACAGGTGTTCCTGAAACCGAAGCAGGTAAATTGAAAAATGCTCAAAAAATGCTAGAGTATGGAACAAGCCAAAAGGTGACTATTAATGCTAGCTATGGAAGTGTTTATCAAGAATTAAATACCTATGTACGTCAACGTGGTATGCTAAATATGCATTGGACATTTAGGGATGAAGGTTCTTTTAGCGATAAACTCAAAGAAGGTATGATTGGACCGATTACAGACTATACACAATGGTTAACTGACTCACCTATAAACCTTGAGTCACCAATAAAGAAGATAAACTTAAAGGTTGGTAAAACATCTACAATTAATGCGAAAGCATTTGTTGATTACCGAGTCGATAAAAAAGAAAATATTAAAACAGAGCTCTACATCAATGGAAATTCTGATATTGTTCGTTTAAATGGAAATACCATAGAAGCAATAGCGCCAGGAACAGCTCAAGTTTTTGTGAAAAACACATTTACAATGCTAGGTAAGGAATGGAATGTGGTAGCACAGCCGATTGAAGTGAATGTTACAGAATAGCTATATATTTTTAAAAGGGATTACTACATTAAAATAATATTGAGTTCTTAAAACTATAGCCGAATAAGGGTCAAAATTAATAAAATATGCCTTTATTCGGTCTTTTTATGTTCATAGTTCATAGCGAGTATATTGATTGCTCTATGAACAACTTTACAGCATGTATCTTTTCACTAAATAAATTAATAATTAACGAACCTATATCCTGAGAGTTGAATACAGATAAAATGTGGGGGTGGTATTTTGTTATTTAAAAAAGGGCAAAACGGAAAAATAAGTTGTCCAAGATGTCAGGTAATAATGGATAGAGTTCTTCAAAGAAGTTTTGGGGATCTAGCAGTTATGTATCAATGTCCTAAATGTAAAGGGATAATACAAAGGTAGCTAATAATATATACACTTAAAAAAATCTGTGGAATATATCTTGACTCAATATAAGAAATGAGTTAATATAAGTTTCTGCCACAAAACAGTAATTAAATTCTAAAAAACATTTTCCGAAAAAATGTTGACATGAATTAATACGAGTGGTATGATAAATACCTAGTCGCAAATGACTAGTAAATGATCTTTGAAAACTAAACAAAACCAAGCGTGCAAATGTTAATTTCGATTAACAAAAAACGTACTATAATAGTACAAACTTTTATGAGCTATATCAACTCTTTATTGGAGAGTTTGATCCTGGCTCAGGACGAACGCTGGCGGCGTGCCTAATACATGCAAGTCGAGCGAACCAATGGGAGCTTGCTCCCTGAGGTTAGCGGCGGACGGGTGAGTAACACGTGGGTAACCTGCCTGTAAGATTGGGATAACTCCGGGAAACCGGAGCTAATACCGGATAACATTTTGAACTGCATGGTTCAAAATTGAAAGGCGGCTTTTAGCTGTCACTTACAGATGGACCCGCGGCGCATTAGCTAGTTGGTGAGGTAATGGCTCACCAAGGCGACGATGCGTAGCCGACCTGAGAGGGTGATCGGCCACACTGGGACTGAGACACGGCCCAGACTCCTACGGGAGCAGCAGTAGGGAATCTTCCGCAATGGACGAAAGTCTGACGGAGCAACGCCGCGTGAACGATGAAGGCCTTCGGGTCGTAAAGTTCTGTTGTTAGGGAAGAACAAGTACCAGAGTAACTGCTGGTACCTTGACGGTACCTAACCAGAAAGCCACGGCTAACTACGTGCCAGCAGCCGCGGTAATACGTAGGTGGCAAGCGTTGTCCGGAATTATTGGGCGTAAAGCGCGCGCAGGCGGTTTCTTAAGTCTGATGTGAAAGCCCACGGCTCAACCGTGGAGGGTCATTGGAAACTGGGGAACTTGAGTGCAGAAGAGGAGAGTGGAATTCCACGTGTAGCGGTGAAATGCGTAGAGATGTGGAGGAACACCAGTGGCGAAGGCGACTCTCTGGTCTGTAACTGACGCTGAGGCGCGAAAGCGTGGGGAGCGAACAGGATTAGATACCCTGGTAGTCCACGCCGTAAACGATGAGTGCTAAGTGTTAGAGGGTTTCCGCCCTTTAGTGCTGCAGCAAACGCATTAAGCACTCCGCCTGGGGAGTACGGTCGCAAGACTGAAACTCAAAGGAATTGACGGGGGCCCGCACAAGCGGTGGAGCATGTGGTTTAATTCGAAGCAACGCGAAGAACCTTACCAGGTCTTGACATCCTTCGCTACTTCTAGAGATAGAAGGTTCCCCTTCGGGGGACGAAGTGACAGGTGGTGCATGGTTGTCGTCAGCTCGTGTCGTGAGATGTTGGGTTAAGTCCCGCAACGAGCGCAACCCTTGATCTTAGTTGCCAGCATTCAGTTGGGCACTCTAAGGTGACTGCCGGTGACAAACCGGAGGAAGGTGGGGATGACGTCAAATCATCATGCCCCTTATGACCTGGGCTACACACGTGCTACAATGGATGGTACAAAGGGCTGCAAGACCGCGAGGTCAAGCCAATCCCATAAAACCATTCTCAGTTCGGATTGCAGGCTGCAACTCGCCTGCATGAAGCCGGAATCGCTAGTAATCGCGGATCAGCATGCCGCGGTGAATACGTTCCCGGGCCTTGTACACACCGCCCGTCACACCACGAGAGTTTGTAACACCCGAAGTCGGTGGGGTAACCGTAAGGAGCCAGCCGCCTAAGGTGGGACAGATGATTGGGGTGAAGTCGTAACAAGGTAGCCGTATCGGAAGGTGCGGCTGGATCACCTCCTTTCTAAGGAAAATGGAGCACGCTTGGTATTTTGTTTAGTTTTGAGAGATCATTCTGATCTTTCTATATAAGTAAGACTCAATACATAGGAGTCTAAATGCAGATTGCATTTGAACATCCTGTGTTTTATGTTCCTTGAAAACTAGATAACGAAAACAATTCAAGTAATTCACTGAGTTTAAACGCTTAGTTTAGTGATTCTCTTAATAATTGATTTAAACGACATCTTCGATGTCAAAGGTTAAGTTGTTAAGGGCGCACGGTGGATGCCTTGGCACTAGGAGCCGATGAAGGACGGTACTAACACCGATATGCTTCGGGGAGCTGTAAGTAAGCTTTGATCCGGAGATTTCCGAATGGGGAAACCCACTGCTCGTAATGGAGTAGTATTTTTACCTGAATACATAGGGTATTAAAGGCAGACCCGGGGAACTGAAACATCTAAGTACCCGGAGGAAGAGAAAGCAAACGCGATTTCCTGAGTAGCGGCGAGCGAAACGGAAGAAGCCCAAACCAAGAGGCTTGCCTCTTGGGGTTGTAGGACACTCTATACGGAGTTACAAAGGAACGGAGTAAATGAAGAGGTCTGGAAAGGCCCGTCAAAGAAGGTAACAACCCTGTAGTTGAAACTTCGTTCCCTCCAGAGTGGATCCTGAGTACGGCGGGACACGTGAAATCCCGTCGGAAGCAGGGAGGACCATCTCCCAAGGCTAAATACTTCCTAGTGACCGATAGTGAACCAGTACCGTGAGGGAAAGGTGAAAAGCACCCCGGAAGGGGAGTGAAAGAGATCCTGAAACCGTGTGCCTACAAGTAGTCAAAGCCCGTTAATGGGTAATGGCGTGCCTTTTGTAGAATGAACCGGCGAGTTACGATCCCGTGCAAGGTTAAGTTGATAAGACGGAGCCGCAGCGAAAGCGAGTCTGAATAGGGCGAAAGAGTACGTGGTCGTAGACCCGAAACCAGGTGATCTACCCATGTCCAGGGTGAAGTTCAGGTAACACTGAATGGAGGCCCGAACCCACGCACGTTGAAAAGTGCGGGGATGAGGTGTGGGTAGCGGAGAAATTCCAATCGAACTTGGAGATAGCTGGTTCTCTCCGAAATAGCTTTAGGCTACTAGCCTTGAAATGAGAGTCTTGGAGGTAGAGCACTGATTGGACTAGGGGCCCCCATCGGGTTACCGAATTCAGTCAAACTCCGAATGCCAAAGACTTATGTTCAGGAGTCAGACTGCGAGTGATAAGATCCGTAGTCAAGAGGGAAACAGCCCAGACCACCAGCTAAGGTCCCAAAGTATACGTTAAGTGGAAAAGGATGTGGAGTTGCTTAGACAACCAGGATGTTGGCTTAGAAGCAGCCACCATTTAAAGAGTGCGTAATAGCTCACTGGTCGAGTGACTCTGCGCCGAAAATGTACCGGGCTAAACGTATCACCGAAGCTGTGGACTGTTCTTACGAACAGTGGTAGGAGAGCGTTCTAAGGGCTGTGAAGCCAGACCGTAAGGACTGGTGGAGCGCTTAGAAGTGAGAATGCCGGTATGAGTAGCGAAAGAGGGGTGAGAATCCCCTCCACCGAATGCCTAAGGTTTCCTGAGGAAGGCTCGTCCGCTCAGGGTTAGTCGGGACCTAAGCCGAGGCCGAAAGGCGTAGGCGATGGCCAACAGGTTGAAATTCCTGTACCACCTCCTCACCATTTGAGCAATGGGGGGACGCAGAAGGATAGGGTAAGCGCGCTGTTGGATATGCGCGTCCAAGCAGTTAGGCTGACAACGAGGCAAATCCCGTTGTCGCAAAGGCTGAGCTGTGATGGCGAGGGAACTATAGTACCGAAGTTCCTGATTCCACACTGCCAAGAAAAGCCTCTAGCGAGGTGAGAGGTGCCCGTACCGCAAACCGACACAGGTAGGCGAGGAGAGAATCCTAAGGTGAGCGAGAGAACTCTCGTTAAGGAACTCGGCAAAATGACCCCGTAACTTCGGGAGAAGGGGTGCTTTTTAGGGTGAATAGCCCGGAAAAGCCGCAGTGAATAGGCCCAGGCGACTGTTTAGCAAAAACACAGGTCTCTGCGAAGCCGCAAGGCGAAGTATAGGGGCTGACGCCTGCCCGGTGCTGGAAGGTTAAGGGGAGAGGTTAGCGCAAGCGAAGCTTTGAACCGAAGCCCCAGTAAACGGCGGCCGTAACTATAACGGTCCTAAGGTAGCGAAATTCCTTGTCGGGTAAGTTCCGACCCGCACGAAAGGCGTAACGATCTGGGCACTGTCTCAACGAGAGACTCGGTGAAATTATAGTACCTGTGAAGATGCAGGTTACCCGCGACAGGACGGAAAGACCCCGTGGAGCTTTACTGTAGCCTGATATTGAATTTTGGTACAGCTTGTACAGGATAGGTAGGAGCCTGAGAAGCCGGAGCGCTAGCTTCGGTGGAGGCGTCGGTGGGATACTACCCTGGCTGTATTGAAATTCTAACCCACAGCCCTGATCGGGCTGGGAGACAGTGTCAGGTGGGCAGTTTGACTGGGGCGGTCGCCTCCTAAAATGTAACGGAGGCGCCCAAAGGTTCCCTCAGAATGGTTGGAAATCATTCGTAGAGTGTAAAGGCACAAGGGAGCTTGACTGCGAGACCTACAAGTCGAGCAGGGACGAAAGTCGGGCTTAGTGATCCGGTGGTTCCGCATGGAAGGGCCATCGCTCAACGGATAAAAGCTACCCCGGGGATAACAGGCTTATCTCCCCCAAGAGTCCACATCGACGGGGAGGTTTGGCACCTCGATGTCGGCTCATCGCATCCTGGGGCTGTAGTCGGTCCCAAGGGTTGGGCTGTTCGCCCATTAAAGCGGTACGCGAGCTGGGTTCAGAACGTCGTGAGACAGTTCGGTCCCTATCCGTCGTGGGCGTAGGAAATTTGAGAGGAGCTGTCCTTAGTACGAGAGGACCGGGATGGACGCACCGCTGGTGTACCAGTTGTCTTGCCAAAGGCATAGCTGGGTAGCTATGTGCGGAAGGGATAAGTGCTGAAAGCATCTAAGCATGAAGCCCCCCTCAAGATGAGATTTCCCATCACATTAGTGAGTAAGATCCCTGAAAGATGATCAGGTTGATAGGTCAGAGGTGAAAGCGCGGTGACGTGTGGAGCTGACTGATACTAATCGATCGAGGACTTAACCTAATTAAAGCGTAAGCTTAGTGAATTGAATTGTGATTCGTTATCTAGTTTTGAAGGAATATACTATTCCTGAAAACTTTATACAAAGTGAAAGGGTTTCGAGGAACGAACAGTTCAAGGAATCGATTGAGGAGACACCGGAGCGTACTTCAGTACGTGAGGATGTTGACGAATGAGATGACGCAGAAATGTGAAGTTCATCGGAAGCCGTAAACCACATTATTTGGTGATGATGGCGAAGAGGTCACACCCGTTCCCATGCCGAACACGGAAGTTAAGCTCTTCAGCGCCGATGGTAGTTGGGGGTTTCCCCCTGTGAGAGTAGGACGTTGCCAAGTAAGATGAAGAAAAGATCAGTAGAGATACTGGTCTTTTTTGTTTTATTAAAAGGTAGTTAAACCGAAGGTTTGAATATAAGAATTAGAGACAAAGTAAAACTACTAGCCTAAGGCTTGGGAGAAGCAAGAAGGTCAAGGAAGCGCAGAGAGTGAAGACCGGAGTGTGCGGTCTTGGCACATGAGGATCTGAACGAACAAGCTGACGCGGAGATTCGCCGCTTATCGCAAGCCGATAGTCCGAACACGGAAGTTAAGCTCTTGCGCCGATGGTAGTTGGGGGTTTCCTCCTGTGAGAGTAGGACGTCGCCAAGTAAGATGTAGAAAAGATCAGTAGAGATACTGGTCTTTTTTTGTGTGGTTAAAGGTAGTTAAACCGAAGGTTTGAATATAAGAAGAGACAAAGTAAAACTACTAGCCTAAGGCTTGGGAGAAGCAAGAAGGTCAAGGAAGCGCAGAGAGTGAAGACCGGAGTGTGCGGTCTTGGCACATGAGGATCTGAACGAACAAGCTGACGCGGAGATTCGCCGCTTATCGCAAGCCGATAGTCCGAACACGGAAGTTAAGCTCTTGCGCCGATGGTAGTTGGGGGTTTCCCCCTGTGAGAGTAGGACGTCGCCAAGTAAGAAGAAGAAAAGATCAGTAGAGATACTGGTCTTTTTTTTGTGCAGCATTTTAGAGTAGGATTCAGAATTCGAGAAATTTTTCAGAATCGTAGATGATTCCTTCAAAATCGTAGATAAAACAATTTAATCCGTTTTAGTTCAACATTTTTAAATCTTCGTGCCTTTTCTTCCAACTTCTAGAGTTAGATAAGAAGGACCAAAATAAACCATCTTCTAACATTTTACATAGATATGCTATATTAACTAGTATGGAAGTTCAAAGTAAATGATGATGAGGGAAAATTAATGATGAAAGAAATCAATCACTTTCTGTTTTCAGTTTCCGATTTAAATCAATCAATACAATTTTATCAAAATGTATTTGGTGCGAAATTGTTAGTAAAAGGTCGGAGTACTGCTTATTTTGATTTGAATGGATATTGGGTAGCTTTGAATGAGGAGAAATATATTCTAAGGAATGAAATTGTACACTCGTATACACATATTGCTTTTTCTGTAGAAGAAAAGGATTTTGATCAAGTTTACAACAAACTAAGTGAATTAAATGTAACAATTCTTTCGGGACGTCCAAGAGATGAAAAAGATAAAAAATCGATCTATTTTACTGATCCAGATGGACATAAATTTGAATTTCACACGGGAACATTACAGGATCGTTTGAATTATTATAAGAAGGAAAGAAGCATATGGAGTTTTTTGATTAAATGTACCAATAAATTTAAAAGAAGCAGTATTGAAATATAGAAAACATTGAATGAAGAAGCTCAGAGCTTTAGGTTTTGAGCTTCTTCTTAAGAGTATTAAATGATAAATCCACTTAATACCATTCCAATATTAATGATGATATGAAAGACAATACTAGGATAGATGCTATTGGTTTTAAGTGTAATTAATGCGTAAATTACTCCTGCAACTGAAATGAATAAACTAAGATAAATAGAAAATCCGATTGATAGATGGAGAAGTCCAAAGCCGACACTTGTAACAAAAATAGCAAACCTCGTAGATGTATATTCCTTAAGACTGGAAAGCAGGATCCCTCTCCAAATAACTTCCTCAAAAACAGCATTGATTAGTGAAAAAATTAAGCAAAACAATAGAAGCGATTGGATATATTCAATATCTTTTTGAATGATAAAAAATAAATATATTAACCCATTAACAGCTATTCCGATTATCCAAAACCAAAATGTATGAACTTTATGAAATGGTAGGATAATTGGATTTTGCCAATCTGGCTTATTATTGTACCAAGAAATGGTTTTATTGAAAAAAAGATGATTTAAAATGATTCCTATTATGATAAAAACAAGGAAAAAACGATTAAGGATAATTTTTATGTCCTTTGGTAAATTTATTGTTTCAATGAAATTATTAGTAACCATAGATACAACAAAGCCAATTAGAAATGATAACAGTAGAGAGATAACAAACTTTCTTTTCTTATTAGTTAATAACATAATTAATAATCCAATAATAACAATTGCGGAGAACACGGTTTGTTGATAAGCAATAGAGATAATGCCTGACAAAAAGAAAACGGCAATCATGATTAACAAAGAAAAGTCCTCCTTTAAATTGAGTGAACAAAACCTCCTATAATTCAGGAATAATAATTTTCGAAAATTTTTACTAGCACAGTAATCTTACCATAAATAACCAACTTGTATGATCAAAGGTTGTGCCCCATTTATTATGAATACACGCATGATAATTACTCAAAATGGTACCCTGTTACCCCTCATCCCCTTTTTTCTTCTTTTAAATGGTATATGTGTATTAAAATTACCCGAAAATAATAAGTAGAGGTATTAAAAAAGTGGTAAAATGAGAGTACTTTTTTTGAAAATGGGATTGTACTTTATGGAGGTTGAAGAATGACAAGTAAGCCAAAAAAGAAAAAATTTATAGTAGAAGAAAATGAAACGATTGATGATTGTTTAGATAGAATGAGTAAGGAAGGGTACTTTCCTGTTAGAAGAACGGAGCAGCCTATCTTTAAGGAAGAAAAACGAGATAATGTTGTTGAACATGTTCCTTGTGGTAGAAGTATTACATTTGAAGGGAAATTAATGTAAAACACGAACATTAATGTGTCAATAAAATAAATCGTTCGATTTTACGTTGACATCGAAAAGCTTCATTGTTAATATAAAACATGTAAATAATTGATGAACGATAAACCTCATATATAATTGGGAATATGGCCCAGAAGTTTCTACCCGATGACCGTAAATCACCGGACTATGAGGGAAAGTCATGTATATACGATTCGGAAATAGACCAATAATCCGAGCTCGATATACTGAACTTTCTCTATGGATTAGAGAGAGTTTAGATATCGAGCTTTTTTAGTATCAGAGTTTATTTAAAATAGGCTTTCGCCGATGTACTTAGCGACAAGCCAAGTTTTCTAGTTTTGTAAAGGTGGGGAAAAGATGGAGCCGGTTGTAGGAGTTATCATGGGAAGTACGTCTGACTGGGAAACAATGAAAGCTGCATGTGATATTCTTGATGAGTTGAATGTTCCTTATGAAAAGAAGGTTGTTTCAGCGCATCGTACACCAGATTACATGTTTGAGTATGCTGAAAATGCTAGAAAAAGAGGTTTAAAGGTTATTATAGCTGGTGCAGGAGGCGCTGCACATTTACCAGGTATGGTAGCAGCAAAAACATCTTTACCAGTCATTGGAGTTCCAGTACAGTCAAAGGCTCTAAATGGTCTTGATTCATTGTTATCGATTGTTCAAATGCCAGGAGGGGTTCCAGTTGCAACGGTTGCGATAGGAAAAGCAGGAGCAACGAATGCGGGTTTATTAGCCGCTGAGATTCTTTCAACAGGTGATCAATCTCTAGCAGATAAATTAGATACAAGAAGAGAAGAGCTTCGACTAAAGGTGTTAGAAAGCAGTGATGAACTTGAGTAACCAAACGATATTGCCAGGAGGAACAATTGGGATAATTGGTGGAGGTCAGCTTGGCAGAATGATGGCCATTGCAGCTAGACAGCTTGGTTATCGTATCGCGGTATTGGATCCAACAGAAGATTGTCCTTGTGGTCAAATTGCAGATATAGAGATTACAGCAGGTTATGATGATTTAGAGGCAATTAAGAGACTTGCTGAGGTTAGTGATGTTATAACCTATGAATTCGAGAACATCGATTACACAGCACTGCGTTGGTTGGAAGAAAATGCGGCATTACCACAAAAAAGCTCATTGCTTCTTTTAACACAGGATCGTGAAACAGAAAAAGCAGCCATAGAGAAAGCGGGTTGTGAGGTAGCTCCTTATCAAATTATCCATAACGATGAAGAGTTATATAAGGGAGTTGCAAAGCTTGAATATCCGAGTGTGTTAAAAACATGCAGAGGTGGTTATGACGGTAAAGGACAAAGAGTCCTGCGTAGTGATCAAGATCTTGAGGAAGCGAAACAATTACTTTCTCATGGAACATGTATATTAGAAAAATGGGTACCTTTTGAAAAGGAAATATCGGTTATTGTGACAAGATCTGTTAGTGGCGAGACAAAGACGTTTCCAGTGGCTGAAAATGTTCATAAAGACAATATTCTTTATCAAAGCATTGTACCTGCAAGAGTGTCAGATGAGGTTATTCAAAAAGCAGAACAGTTAGCTATTAAACTATCAAATAGTTTTGAGCTTGTCGGAACACTTGCTGTAGAAATGTTTTTAACGAAAAATGGAGATATCTATATTAATGAGCTTGCACCTCGCCCGCATAATTCAGGTCATTATACAATCGACTTATGTGAAACAGATCAATTTGAACAACATATCCGTGCTGTCTGTGATTTGCCTTTAGGGCGAACAACATTACTTCAAAGCGGTATGATGGTGAATTTGTTAGGAGAAGATTTATCGATAGTGAGTGATCATCTCTCATTACTAAAAGATGCAAAGCTTCACCTATATGGGAAGAAGGAACCTGCTGTAAAACGCAAAATGGGACATATCACGTTTATTAGTGAAACAATAGAAAAAGATATAGATAAAGTAAATCAAATTTGGGGTTATAAATAGAACGGAGGCAAAAACATGATTGAACGTTATACAAGACCAGAGATGGGCGCGATTTGGACGGAAGAAAATAAATTTAAAGCTTGGTTAGAGGTAGAAATTTTAGCGTGTGAAGCATGGGCAGAGCTTGGAGTTATTCCAAAAGAAGATGTTGCACTTCTTCGTAAGAATGCATCATTTGATGTGAACCGCATTAACGAAATTGAATTAGAAACTCGTCATGATGTTGTTGCGTTCACTAGAGCGGTTTCGGAAACTCTTGGTGAAGAACGTAAATGGGTACATTATGGCTTAACGTCAACTGATGTAGTAGATACTGCTTTATCTTATATACTTAAACAAGCAAACGATATTCTATTAAAAGATATTGAAAACTTTATTCAAATTTTAAAAGAAAAAGCACAAGAGCATAAATACACAGTCATGATGGGACGTACTCATGGTGTACATGCTGAACCAACAACTTTTGGTTTAAAGCTTGGATTATGGTATGAAGAAATGAAACGTAATTTAGATCGCTTTAAGCGTGCTGCAGAAGGTGTTGAATACGGAAAGATCTCTGGTGCTGTTGGAACTTATGCAAACATTGATCCTTTTGTTGAATCATATGTGTGTGAAAAGCTAGGAACAAAACCTGCTCCAATTTCAACACAAACTTTACAACGTGACCGTCATGCAGATTATATGGCTTCTATTGCACTAGTTGCAACGTCAATTGAGAAGTTCGCTGTAGAAATTCGTGGTCTACAAAAGAGTGAAACACGTGAAGTGGAAGAATCGTTTGCAAAGGGTCAAAAAGGATCTTCAGCAATGCCTCATAAACGTAACCCGATCGGTTCAGAAAATATGACAGGCCTTGCACGTGTTATTCGTGGATATATGTTAACAGCTTACGAAAATGTTCCTTTATGGCATGAAAGAGATATTTCTCACTCTTCAGCTGAACGTATTATCTTACCAGATGCTACGATTGCTCTTAACTATATGTTAAATCGCTTCGGTAATATCGTGAAAAACTTAACAGTATTCCCTGAAAACATGAAGCGTAATATGGATCGTACACAAGGTCTTATCTACTCTCAACGCGTGTTATTAGCGCTAATTGATACGGGTATGACAAGAGAAGAAGCGTATGATCTTGTTCAACCTAAAGCAATGGAAGCTTGGGAAAAACAAGTACCTTTCCGTGGATTAGTAGAAGCCGAAGAAAAAATTACTTCTCGTCTTTCAGCGGAAACAATTGCAGATTGCTTCGATTATAACTACCACTTAAAAGGTGTAGATGCAATTTTCGAACGTCTAGGATTATAAAAAGCAAATAGCAAGTACTAAAAAGTCCCTTGCTATCTATTTGATAAAAAAATATGGTTAGAAAATCTAACAAATAGTTTGTATATACTTAAGGTTCCCAATATTCAGTTTAGGAGGCTTTCATTGAGTACAGAAAAGCTTGAATTACTATATGAAGGTAAAGCAAAAAGAATTTATAAAACAAACGAACCTACTATTTTATGGGTCTCATACAAAGATTCTGCCACAGCCTTTAATGGTGTGAAAAAGGAAGAGATCACAGGTAAAGGTCGTTTAAATAATGAGATTTCTACATTGATTTTTGAAAAGCTAACAGCAAACAACATTGAAAATCATTTTGTTAAAAGACTTTCAGCTACTGAGCAACTTGTCAAAAAGGTAGAAATTATTCCTTTAGAAGTAGTGGTAAGAAATGTTGTGGCAGGCAGCCTTTCTAAACGTATTGGAATTGAAGAGGGAACAGAAATTAAACATCCACTAGTAGAGTTTTATTACAAAGATGATGATTTAGGTGATCCATTAATTACCGAAGATCATATCGCTCTATTAGAAGTTGCAACACCAGAACAAGTTGAAACATTAAAAACTCTAGCTAAAAAGGTGAATGAAGTGCTTAAAGCTCATTTCCTTGCATGTGACATCCGCCTAATTGACTTTAAATTGGAATTTGGCTTAACAGAGGAT
This sequence comes from Metabacillus endolithicus, assembly GCF_023078335.1. Lineage (GTDB taxonomy): Bacteria > Bacillota > Bacilli > Bacillales > Bacillaceae > Metabacillus > Metabacillus endolithicus. The sequence goes on from NZ_CP095550.1 coordinate 2,938,047, forward strand.
GGGAACATTATACTTGCTGATGAAGTATCACCAGATACATGTCGTTTATGGGATATCAACACAAACGAGAAGTTCGATAAAGATGTTTTTCGTCGAGAAATTGGTAGTTTAACAGATGCATATGAAGTTATTTTAACTAGACTTGGAGGCCAATCAACATGTACAAAGTAAAAGTTTATGTCACGTTAAGAGAAAGTGTATTAGATCCACAAGGAAGCGCAGTGAAAAGTGCTTTACACAGCATGGATTATAAAGAAGTTCAAGATGTACGTATCGGAAAGTATATGGAACTTACAATTGAAAAATCAGACCGTGATTTAGATGTAGCTGTTCGTGAAATGTGTGAAAAATTACTTGCTAATACAGTGATTGAAGACTTTAGCTACGAGGTACAGGAGGTTGTCACAAAGTGAAATTCGCTGTGATCGTTTTCCCGGGGTCTAACTGTGATGTTGATATGTACCATGCAATTAAAGATGAGCTTGGTGAAGAAGTAGAATATGTTTGGCATGATGAAACTGACTTAAGCGGGTTTGATGGCATTCTTCTACCAGGTGGCTTTTCTTACGGAGACTACTTACGCTCAGGTGCGATTGCGCGCTTTTCAAATGTCATGAAAGAAGTTGTTAAAGCAGCTGAAGCTGGAAAGCCTGTTCTTGGTGTATGTAATGGATTCCAAATTTTATTAGAAGTTGGTTTACTGCCAGGTGCAATGAAGAGAAATGAAAATTTAAAGTTTATGTGTCGACCAGTTAATTTAAAGGTTGAGAACAATGAAACAGCCTTTACTTCAGCTTATGAAAAGGATGAGGTTATCTCAATTCCGATTGCACATGGAGAAGGGAACTATTATTGTGATGAGCAAACACTTCAAACGCTTAAAGAAAACAATCAAATCGTGTTTACGTACGAAAAAAATCCAAATGGCAGCTTAGTTGATATTGCAGGCATTACAAACGAGCGCGGAAATGTATTAGGGATGATGCCTCACCCTGAGCGTGCAGTTGATGAATTATTAGGAAGTGCTGACGGATTAAAATTATTTCAATCGATCGTAAAAAACTGGAGGGAATCTCATGTCACTACTGCTTGAACCAACAAACCAGATGATAAAAGATGAAAAGATCTACAGACAAATGGGTGTAAGTGATGACGAGTTTACCCTGATTGAAAAAATTATTGGACGTCTTCCAAATTACACAGAAATCGGTATTTTTTCGGTTATGTGGTCGGAGCACTGCAGCTACAAAAACTCTAAACCAATTCTAAAGAAGTTTCCTGTTACAGGTGAAAAAGTACTACAAGGTCCTGGTGAGGGAGCTGGGATCGTTGATATTGGAGACAATCAAGCGGTTGTATTCAAGATTGAGAGTCATAACCATCCTTCAGCAATTGAGCCTTACCAAGGTGCAGCAACTGGTGTAGGTGGAATCATCCGTGATGTATTCTCTATGGGAGCTAGACCTATTGCGATTTTAAATTCTTTACGTTTTGGAGAACTAAAAACTCCTCGTGTGAAATATTTATTTGAAGAGGTTGTTGCAGGTATCGCTGGTTACGGTAACTGTATTGGTATTCCAACTGTAGGTGGAGAAATCCAATTTGATGCATCTTATGAAGGAAATCCACTTGTTAATGCAATGTGTGTTGGGTTAATTAACCATGAAGATATTAAAAAGGGTCAGGCAAAAGGTGTTGGCAACACAGTTATGTATGTTGGTGCCAAAACTGGCCGTGACGGAATTCATGGTGCAACTTTTTCTTCTGAAGAATTAACTGACGATTCTGGTGCAGATCGTTCTGCTGTGCAAGTAGGCGATCCATTCATGGAAAAACTTTTATTAGAAGCTTGCTTAGAAGTAATTAAGAATGACGCTTTAGTTGGAATTCAAGACATGGGTGCAGCTGGATTAACAAGTTCATCAGCAGAGATGGCAAGTAAAGCTGGTTCTGGTATTGAAATGGACTTAGATCTCATTCCACAACGTGAAACAGGAATGTCCGCTTATGAAATGATGCTTTCTGAATCACAAGAAAGAATGCTGCTTGTTATTGAAAAAGGAAGAGAGCAAGAAATCGTTGATCTTTTTGAGAAATATGATTTAGAAGCTGTTTCAGTTGGTAAAGTAACAGATGATAAAATGCTTCGTCTTTTCCATAAAGGTGAAGTGGTATGTGAGCTTCCAGTTGACGCTTTAGCAGAAGAAGCACCTGTTTACCACAAACCATCTAAAGTACCTGCTTATTATGAAGAGTTCCAACAAATGAACGTAGCACCTCTTCAAGTAGATAACTATAAAGAAACACTTGTGAATCTATTAAAGCAACCAACGATTGCATCTAAAGAATGGGTTTACGATCAATATGATTATATGGTTCGTACAAATACAGTTGTAGCACCAGGTTCTGATGCAGCAGTAGTACGTATTCGTGATACGAAAAAAGCTTTAGCGATGACAACTGACTGTAACTCTCGTTATCTTTATTTAGATCCTGAAGTTGGTGGGAAAATTGCGGTAGCAGAAGCAGCTCGTAACATCGTATGTTCTGGTGCAACTCCACTTGCGATTACAGATAACTTGAACTTCGGTAACCCGGAGAAACCAGAAATTTTCTGGCAAATTGAAAAAGCGGCTGATGGAATTAGTGAAGCTTGCCGTGTATTAAATACACCAGTTATCGGCGGTAACGTGTCTTTATATAACGAAACAAATGGAACAGCGATCTATCCAACACCTGTTATCGGTATGGTTGGATTAATTGAAGATACAGATCATATTACAACTCAAGACTTTAAAGCAGCTGGAGATCTAATCTATCTTGTTGGTGAAACAAAGCCGGAGTTTGGTGGTAGTGAGCTTCAAAAGTTAACACAAGGCGAAATCTTTGGTCAATCACCGGAGCTAGATTTAGAGAAAGAAAGCAAAGTTTTAGGACAAATTTCTGCTGCGATTCGTGCGAAGTCAGTAGCATCTGCTCATGATGTATCTGAAGGTGGTGTAGCGGTTGCGCTAGCTGAACCATTATTTGGTCATGAAGGACTAGGAGCTACTGTTACTCTTCAAGGTGATGCAACGGCAGCATTATTTAGTGAATCTCAAACAAGATTTATCCTTTCTGTGAAAAAAGAAAACAAAGAAGCCTTTGAAAGTTTAGTAGATGCAGTTTGTATTGGAGAAGTAACGGATTCTGGCAAACTTATCATTTCAAATGAGAAGAACGAAACACTTGTCGATGCATCTGTTGAAGAATTAAAGGATGCATGGAAAGGAGCAATCCCATGCTTGCTGAAATCAAGGGATTAAACGAAGAATGTGGCGTCTTTGGAATTTGGGGTCATCCTGAAGCAGCACAAATCACTTATTATGGTCTTCACAGCTTACAGCACCGTGGACAAGAAGGCGCTGGGATTGTAACAAGTGATGGCGAGAAGCTTACAGGAATGAAGGGGTTAGGCCTCATTAACGAAGTATTTGCGGGCGGAAAATTAAATGAACTGTCAGGTAAAGCAGCAATCGGTCACGTTCGTTATGCAACAGCTGGTGGAGGCGGATATGAAAATGTCCAGCCTTTGCTTTTCAAATCACATAGTGGCGGATTAGCTCTTGCTCATAACGGTAACTTAGTAAATGCGACACAGCTTAAGCATCAGCTTGAGAGCCAAGGAAGTATTTTTCAAACAACTTCTGACACAGAGGTGCTTGCCCACCTTATTAGAAGAAGTGGTTATCAAGATTTGAAAGAAGCTGTGAAAAACGCATTAACGATGATTAAAGGAGCGTACGCCTTTTTAATCATGACAGAAACAGAAATGATGGTTGCTTTAGATCCTAATGGTTTACGTCCATTATCGATCGGAGTTATGGGTGATGCATATGTAATTGCATCTGAAACTTGTGCGTTTGATGTTGTCGGAGCGAAATATGAAAGAGATGTTCAGCCTGGTGAACTGCTTATTATCAATGATGAAGGTATTCGTTCTGAACGTTTTTCAATGAATATTAATCGTTCTATATGCAGTATGGAATATATTTATTTCTCTCGTCCGGATAGTAATATTGATGGAATTAATGTTCATACTGCCCGTAAAAATTTAGGAAAACGATTAGCTGTTGAGTCTGAGGTAGATGCAGATGTTGTAACAGGTGTACCTGATTCAAGTATTTCAGCTGCGATTGGTTTTGCAGAGTTAACAGGTATTCCTTACGAATTAGGGTTAATTAAAAACCGTTATGTAGGTCGTACGTTTATTCAGCCATCTCAATCTCTTCGTGAACAAGGGGTTAAAATGAAGCTTTCTGCTGTACGTGGTGTTGTTGAAGGAAAGCGCGTTGTAATGGTTGATGATTCGATCGTTCGAGGAACAACAAGTCGACGTATTGTTAATATGCTTCGTGAAGCAGGTGCAACTGAGGTTCACGTGCGAATTAGTTCACCACCTATTGCAAATCCATGTTTCTATGGAATTGATACGTCAACACATGAAGAGCTCATTGCCTCTAACCATTCAGTCGAAGAAATCCGTCAAATCATTGGAGCAGACAGCTTAGCATTCCTAAGTGTCGAAGGTTTACTCGAAGGACTAGGCCGCCCATATGAAGGTGAAACAAGAGGTCAATGCTTAGCTTGTTTCACAGGACGCTACCCAACTGAAATTTACGCGGACACGGTACTGCCGCATGAGAAGGCGTAAATAGAAAATGCTGATAGGAATCGAGTGGTCGATTCCTGTCTTGTTTTCGGTACGTGTTTTTGTGGTGCCTGGCACCACCCGAAATTTGTCGAATTAATAAGGAGGATCACACACATGTCTGACGTTTATAAGCAAGCTGGTGTTGATATAGAAGCAGGATATGAAGCTGTTTCAAGAATGAAAAAGCATGTTGCCAAAACAATGCGCACAGGTGTATTAGGTGGCCTTGGTGGCTTTGGTGGGATGTTTGATTTAAGTGAACTAAATTATAAAAAGCCTGTACTTGTTTCAGGTACAGATGGTGTTGGGACAAAATTAAAGCTTGCTTTTATGGCTGATAAGCATGATTCAATTGGAATTGATGCAGTTGCAATGTGTGTGAATGACATCTTAGCTCAAGGAGCTGAGCCTTTATTTTTCTTAGATTATTTAGCCCTTGGCAAAGCAAAGCCTGAAAAAATTGAACAAATTGTAAAAGGGATCGCTGATGGCTGTGAACAATCTGGCTGTGCATTAGTCGGTGGAGAAACAGCGGAAATGCCTGGTCTATATGAAGAAGATGAATATGATGTTGCTGGTTTCTCTGTGGGTGTTGTTGAAAAAGACAACATTGTAACAGGAGAGAACATTAAGCCAGGGCATGTGTTAATCGGACTCGCATCAAGCGGTATTCATAGTAACGGGTTTTCTTTAGTTCGTAAAATTCTCCTTGAAGATCAAAAACTTGATTTGAATGGGGTATATGCACCGTTTACACAAAGCTTAGGAGATGTATTATTAACTCCAACAAAAATTTACGTAAAGCCTGTTCTTGAAGTAATTAAGAAATATCAAGTAGATGGAATGGCTCATATTACTGGTGGTGGATTTATTGAAAACATTCCTAGAATGCTGCCGGAAGAAACAGCTGTTGAAATCGACCTTGGTGCTTGGCCAATGCTTGATATTTTTAACTTCCTGAAGGAAAAAGGACAATTAAGCAGTGACGATATGTATAATGTGTTCAATATGGGAATTGGTTTTGTACTTGCTGTAAAAGAAGAGCTTTTACAAGATGTTATGCAAGAGTTAGAAGCTAACAATGAAAAAGGTTATGTCATTGGGCGTGTTGTAGAAGGTTCTGGTGTTACGTTTAATGGAGGAGCACGTTAATGAAGAAAATAGCCGTATTTGCGTCAGGGAATGGCAGTAATTTTCAAGCAATCCTTGATCAAGTTAAGCTTGGTGCAGTAGATGCAGAGATTGGTTTTGTTTTTTGTGATAAGCTTAAAGCAGGTGTCATTGAGCGTGCAAAATCAGCTAACATTCCTGTTTTTAGTTTTGTACAAAAAGACTTCGAAAACAAAGCGCAATTCGAAGAGGAAATTTTGACTCATTTGCGTGATCACCAAATAGATTTCGTTATCCTAGCAGGTTATATGAGATTAATTGGGGATACGTTATTACAGGCTTACGAAAATAAAATTGTGAATATACATCCATCTTTACTACCAGCTTTTCCAGGTAAAGATGCGATAGGACAAGCTTATCGTGCAGGAGTGAAGGTAACTGGTGTTACCGTACATTATGTGGATGCAGGAATGGATACAGGCCCGATTATTGCTCAACAAGCAGTCGAGGTTGCTTATGGTGATACAGAAGATATGATTGCAGAAAAAATCCATAAAGTTGAACATCTTTTATATCCGAAAGTCATTCAAGAATTAGTATCAAAATAATGTGTAGAGGTGAAAATTGATGGCAGTGAAACGTGCGCTAGTTAGTGTGTCAGATAAAGAGAATCTTGTCCCATTTGTAAAGGAATTAATTGAATTAGGCGTTGAAGTTATTTCAACTGGAGGAACAAAGAAATTACTTGAGGAAAACGGCTTAAATGTTATTGGGATTTCTGAAGTAACTGGATTTCCGGAAATCATGGATGGTCGTGTAAAAACTCTTCATCCAAACATTCATGGTGGTTTACTAGCGGTACGTAATAACCCTAGTCATATGGATCAATTAAAAGAAAATAACATTGAAACAATCGATATGGTTGTTGTAAACCTTTATCCTTTTAAAGAAACAATTTCTAAGCCGGACGTTCAATTTCAAGATGCGATTGAAAATATCGATATTGGCGGACCATCAATGCTTCGTTCTGCAGCAAAAAATCATGAAGATGTAACAGTTCTTGTTGATCCACAAGATTACAGTACTGTTTTAGAAGAGCTAAAAGCTTCAGGTGAAGTATCACTAGCTCAAAAACAACGTTTAGCTGCAAAAGTTTTCAGACACACAGCTGCTTATGATGCTTTAATTGCAGAATTTTTAACAAAAACAGTTGGTGAAGAAGATCCTGAAACAGTTACTTATACATTTGAGAAAAAGCAATCTCTTCGTTATGGGGAAAACCCTCATCAAAATGCTACTTTCTATCAAAAACCATTCGTTCCAGTAGCATCTATTGCAAACGCGGAGCAGCTTCATGGAAAAGAGCTTTCTTTTAACAATATTAAAGATGCCGATGCAGCTCTTCAAATTGTTCGTGAATTTACAGAGCCAGCTGCAGTAGCAGTTAAACATATGAACCCATGTGGAGTAGGGGTAGGTACTTCAACATTAGAAGCCTTCACTCGTTGCTTCGAAGCAGATCCAACGTCAATTTTCGGTGGTATTGTTGCACTGAATCATGAAGTTGATGTAGAAACAGCTAAAAAGCTACACGAAATCTTCCTTGAGATTGTCATTGCCCCATCATTCAGTCAAGAGGCATTAGATGTTTTAACAGCTAAGAAAAACCTACGTTTATTAACAATTGATGTGTCAGCTGCTTCTAAGCCTGAAAAAGTTCTTCAATCTGTTCACGGTGGCTTACTAGTTCAAGATGAAGACACACTATCTTTAGATGATGTGGAAGTAACAATCCCAACAAAACGTGAACCATCAGAAGATGAATGGAAAGACTTAAAATTAGCTTGGAAAGTTGTTAAACATGTAAAATCAAACGCCATTGTATTAGCAAAAGATGAAATGACAGTTGGAGTTGGTGCAGGGCAAATGAATCGTGTTGGCGCTGCTAAAATTGCAATCGAGCAGGCTGGTGAAAAAGCACAAGGTAGCGCAATGGGCTCTGATGCTTTCTTCCCAATGTCAGACACAGTTGAAGCCGCTGCAAAAGCAGGTGTAACAGCAATCATCCAACCTGGTGGCTCAATCCGTGACGAAGATTCAATCCGCATGGCTGATGAATATGGAATTACAATGGTGTTCACAGGAGTACGTCATTTTAAACATTAAAATACTTAATCTAGCAATTGGCTGTTTGCCAATTGCTTCTATTCTAACCTCTGATATCTAACTTCTGTAGAACAAGATATTAACAAGAGGATAATAGCTTTTAGCAGATAAACATAAATCAAAGTGCAATAAAATATATGTGGGGTGTATTCATGAAGGTACTGATTATCGGACAAGGCGGACGTGAGCATGCGTTAGTTTGGAAGGCAGCACAAAGCAATCTTGTAGAAGAGGTCTTTGTTGCACCTGGCAATGATGGAATGAATGAGTTTGCAACAAGAGTAGCTATTAGTGAAAATGATAATGAAGCACTAGTTGCCTTTGCAAAAGAGCAAAATATCGATTTAACAATCGTAGGCCCAGAAGTTCCATTACTAAACGGAATTGTGAATGACTTTGAACGTGAAGGCTTAAAAATATTTGGTCCAAGAAAAGAAGCTGCACTTATTGAAGGTAGCAAGAATTTCGCCAAAGAACTTATGATTAAATATAGAATTCCTACAGCGGAGTATCAAACGTTTACGAATGTAGATGAAGCAAAATCTTACGTTGAACAAAAAGGTGCACCTATTGTTATTAAAGCTGACGGGTTAGCAGCTGGAAAAGGTGTAACTGTTGCTGAAACACTAGATGTTGCTTTAGACAGTGTGACAGATATGCTTGAAAATGCAAAATTTGGTGATGCTTCAAGCTCTGTTGTTATTGAGGAATTTCTTGCTGGGGAAGAATTTTCATTAATGGCATTTGTGAAGGGTGAAAATGTTTATCCAATGGTCATTGCTCAAGATCATAAACGTGCTTATGACAATGATGAAGGGCCAAACACTGGTGGAATGGGTGCATATTCTCCTGTACCACAAATTTCAGATGAAGTAGTAAATACCGCAGTTGAAACAATATTGAAGCCTGCTGCAAAGGCTCTTGTAAGTGAAGGTCGTTCATTTACAGGAATTTTATATGCTGGTCTTATTTTAACAAATGATGGCCCTAAAGTGATTGAATTTAATGCTCGCTTTGGTGATCCGGAAACTCAGGTTGTTTTACCAAGGTTGAAATCGGATTTAGTATCATCATTATTATCAATTTTGAATGAAGAACCTGTGGAATTAGAATGGTCAGAAGAAGCTGTTCTTGGTGTCGTACTAGCTTCAAAAGGCTACCCTAATGATTATGAAAAAGGTCTTCCAATTGGACAACTTTCTGAGAAGCATGAAAAGGCAGTCATTTTCCATGCGGGAACAAAGAAAGTTGATGATCAGTTTGTGAATAACGGTGGACGTGTGCTTGTTGTTTCTGGATATGGTGAAACAATTAGTGACGCACAAGAGCAAGCATATGCGTTAGTTGAAAAGATTTCTGTACCAGCTTTATTCTATCGTAAAGATATTGGCAATAAAGCGATTAAGCACGGCGTTTCTTAATAAAGACGAAAAGTAATGCAACAATCCCGCCGATTAGTGCAATAAGAATAAAAGACATATCTGTTAAATATTCTAAAAACATTTTATACACCTCCTGTTTAAATAAGGGACTGGCTACTAATGGCCAGTCCCATTTTTCATTTTTCAAAGTCGTTATGAAGGGTTGTACGTAACAGCATCTTCTTCATCGTCAAAGTAATCTTCTTCATCATCATCAAAGAAGAAAGTTGATGATGAATTTTCAAATAAATAGGTGATCGGACAGAAGCGTAAAATACCTTCACCAACCTTCATTGCACCTAGGATGATGGCAATAAGGTAGGAATCTCTCCATGGCTTTTTACAATATTTAGAAGTAGCCCATGATAAAACAGAAAGGCCACATGTTATACGAATTAAAGCATTAACGATACCTATATTTGGTCGCACCATAATAAATCATTACCTCCCATATTTGTCATTAAATTGAAATAAAACTTTAATGCGTTAATAAGTTTCCTGTGTTAACATAGAATTTATATAGTCTTACAAAAATTGGAGGGATTTTTTATGCCCGAACAAAAATTTCTATGGAAAAACAGTCAAATACGAAAGCAGATAGATGTATTATCGAACAAATTATCATCTACAACAATTTTGAAAAACGTCACATATCTTAACTCATATTTAAGACAATGGATTAAAGCTAATATCTGGATCTACGATGATCGTATCGTCTATGTGGGAGACAATTTACCTGAACAAACAACAGAAACAGAAGTAATTGATTGTTCTGCTAAAGTGGTAGTACCAGGATATATTGAGCCACACGCTCATCCATTTCAGTTATATAATCCCCACACATTAGCAAAGTATGTGTCACAAACGGGTACAACAACCTTAATAAGTGATAACCTTTTTCTGCTATTACGTTGCAACAAAAAGAAAGCGCTTACTTTTATTGATGATATGGATAAGTTGCCTTACCATTTTTATTGGTGGGCAAGATTTGATCTACAAACAGAAGTACATTCTGAAGAAAAAATCTTTTCACATGATTTTGTGAAAAAATGGTTAGAGCATCATTCAGTCTTACAGGGTGGTGAATTAACGGGCTGGCCTAAGCTTAGAGATGGTGATGATTGGATTCTTTATTGGCTACAGGAAACAAAGCGAAAAGGTAAAAGGCTCGAAGGACATTTTCCTGGTGCCTCGGAAAATACATTAACAAAAATGAAATTATTTGGTGTTGATAGTGACCATGAATCAATGACCGGAAAGGATGTTATGAACCGGTTAAAAATGGGGTACACAGCAGCGTTAAGGCAATCATCTATAAGACCAGACTTAAGTAAGCTGATAAAAGAGGTTCAGGATGAAGGTCTCACAACTTACGATCATTTATACTACACAACAGATGGAGCCAACCCTGACTTTTATGAAAAAGGTATGATTAACCGTTGTATAGAAATAGCGCTTGATAGCAATGTTCCTGCAATTGATGCTTATAATATGGCGGCCTTTAATGTTGCAAAATATTATCAAATAGAAGACAGAATCGGGGTTATTGCCCCAGGAAGGGTAGCAACGCTTAATATTCTTGAATCAATAGACCGTCCTGACCCAATAGCGGTCATGACAAAAGGAAAATGGATCATGCAAGATGGAATTCCTCAACAAGAGGACCATGAAGTCGATTGGAATCAATATGGTCTTGAACCGGTTGATTTTAAATGGGATTTAACAATGGACGATCTACAATTTTCTATGCCACTAGGTATGAAAATGCGAAATGCGGTCATCATGGAACCATACTCTGTTACTATTGATAGTTCAGCAAATGATTTGTCCGAAAAACATGATGAAAGCTTTTTAGCTTTAATTGACCGTAATGGTGAGTGGCGAATTAATACGGTGATAAAGGGCTTTGCCAACCATGTTCAAGGCTTTGCAAGCTCCTATTCAACAACTGGAGATATTATTATCATTGGAAAACAAAAAACAGAAATGCTTGCTGCTTTTGAAAGAATGAAGGAAATGGGTGGAGGTATTGTCCTGACAGAAAACAATGAAGTGATTTTTGAAATGCCTCTTCAATTAAACGGGGGAGCTTCAAATGAAGAGCTTACACATGTTATTGATAAGCAAGCAAAATTGACCTCTTTATTACAAGAAAGGGGATACAGTTTTGATGATCCTATTCATTCATTGCTATTTCTGTCATCCACTCATTTACCATATATACGAATTACACCAAGAGGGATTTTTGATGTGATGAAAAAAACGGTACTCTTTCCATCTATAATGCGTTAAAATATAAAAGTGTAATAATAAGATAAGGTTGTGTTAGTTTGATTAAGGGTAAGTATTCATTGGTTATCGTATCATTACTTGTTTTCTTAAGTGCATGTAATCAAAACGAGGACCAAGCCGAAAGCATTGTTAAAAAAGATGATGTTGTTCAGCAAGAAGATGAACCAGTCGTTGCAGAGGTTGAAGTTGAAGAAAGCGTTATCTATCCTCTAACCGGAATAGCAACAGAAGAGCAGAATATTACACAACGTCCAGTTGCTGTGATGATTAATAATCATCCTAAAGCGAGGCCGCAATCCGGATTAACGAAAGCAGACGTTGTATATGAAGTACTTGCAGAAGGGAATATTACAAGGTTTTTAGCTGTATTTCAAAGTGAAGTACCTGATATAATAGGACCGGTTAGAAGTGCTAGGGATTATTATATTGATATAAGCAAAGGATTTCATGCCCTATATATTAGCCATGGATGGAGTCCTTCGGCAAAAGAGAGGCTTGTAAGTAATGAGGTTGATCATATAAACGGCATGTTACACGATGGCACTCTTTTTTGGAGGGCAGATCATCGTAACGCGCCTCATAATTCATATATCTCAAAGGACAATATCTTACAAGGTGCAGAGTTAAAACAATATACAATGACGGAAGATGTTATCCCATTCAATTTTCTTACTGAGGAAGAAATGAAGGAGATAAAGGGAGAGCAGGTAAACAAGTTTGTTATAAAATATGACAAATCTGAAACATGGCAAAGCACATACGAGTATAATCAAACTGAACAAACCTATAAAAGATATAGTGGAAATGAAGAAACGGTTGACTTAGAAAGTGGAGATTCTCTAGAACTAACAAATATCTTTGTTGTTCAAATGGAACATAAGGTGATTGATAAAGAAGGCAGGCGTACAATCGACATAACATCAGGAGGAAAAGCTCTACTACTGCAAAAGGGTATGATGCAGGAGGTAGAATGGGAGAATCATGATGGTCGAATTCTACCGGTAAAAGATGGGGAAATTGTAAAGATGGTGCCGGGAAGAACATGGGTAAATGTCGTCCCATCTTTGGATCAATTTCTAATTCAATCGTAATAGTAAAAGGAGAATGAATAGATTATGCAAATAGAAAAGCTTCGTGGAAAAGAATTAGATCAACTTTTTCAATCTATTTTGTCATTAAAAGATTTAGAGGAATGCTATCGTTTCTTTGATGATTTATGTACTGTAAACGAAATCCAATCACTTGCACAACGACTTGAAGTAGCTAGAATGCTGCGTGATGGATATACGTATCATAAAATTGAAACAGAGACTGGAGCAAGTACAGCAACGATTTCCCGCGTTAAACGTTGCTTAAATTATGGAAATGATGCTTACACAATGGCTCTTGAACGTGTTCATGGAGAAAAGGAAATAGAAGAAGAATAAAGTGAAAGCACCGATTATAACGGTGCTTTTATTTTTTACTAAAAATTAAGGCTTTCGCCATTAGACTTGGTGAAAGCCTTAGTTTTCTAATCTTCAAGTATCTTCCTCCCCTTTTAAGTTTTTTGCCTTCATGTAATTTGTTATAATAGGGAAATGGATGTTTTTGAATGGAGGAGTCCTGTAATGTATGATATTACCGAGTGGAAACATGTTTTTAAACTCGATCCTGATAAAGATATAAGTGATGAAGATTTAGAAAAAATATGTGAGTCTGGAACAGATGCGATTTTAGTTGGTGGAAGTGATAATATATCAGAAGAAAATGTGTTAAACCTAATGTCCCGGGTTCGCCGTTATCTTATTCCTTGTGTGTTGGAGGTTTCCACAACAGAATCTATTATTCCTGGTTTTGATCTATATTTTATTCCAACAGTCTTAAATAGTCGTAAAACGAAATGGATGATGGACCTTCATCAAGAAGCTGTGAAGGAATATGGAGATGTCATGAACTGGGATGAAATTATTGTAGAAGGATATTGCATCCTAAATCAAGATTGTAAGGCTGCAGCTTTAACAGATGCTAATACTGAGCTTTCGATTGAAGATGTAAAAGCTTATGCCCGTGTAGCGGAAAATCTGTTTCATCTTCCAATCTTTTACCTGGAATACAGTGGGATGTTAGGGGACCTTGCTGTTGTTGAAGCAACAAAAAAGGTACTTACCAATACAAAGCTATTTTATGGTGGAGGAATTACCTCACCGGAAGAAGCTAAAAACTTTGCTAAATATGCTGATGTAGTGGTTGTAGGGAATGTTATCTATGATGACTTAAAGTCAGCACTAAAAACGGTTGATGCAGTGAAAGAAGCAAAATAAAATTCTCCTTTAGCATTATTGAATGATAATAGAAATGACGATAAAATAGAACATATGTTTTAGAATAGGGTGGTGGATTGGTTGCAATTTTTATCAAATCAGTTACTTGAAGGTTTGAATGATAGGCAACAACAAGCGGTAAAAACAACAGATGGTCCTTTATTGATTATGGCTGGAGCCGGGAGTGGAAAAACAAGAGTACTAACTCATCGAATTGCTTATTTAATGACAGAAAAGCAAATAGCTCCGTGGAATATACTAGCGATTACGTTTACAAATAAAGCAGCAAGAGAAATGAGAGAGAGAATTCAAGGAATTCTTGGTTCTGGCGGAGATGAAATCTGGATTTCAACGTTTCACTCCATGTGTGTAAGAATTTTACGTCGAGATAGTGACAGAATGGGAATTAATCGTAACTTTTCTATTCTTGATACGACAGATCAATTGTCGGTTATTAAAACCATTTTAAAAGAGAAAAACCTTGATCCGAAAAAACATGATCCTAGAAGCTTACTAGGGTCCATTAGTAGTGCCAAAAATGAACTGATTACACCTGAGGAATTTGAAAAACAAGCGGGAAGTCATTATGAACAAATTGTTAGTGATATTTATAAAGATTATCAAAAGAAGCTACGTAAAAACCAGTCACTAGATTTTGATGACCTCATTATGACCACTATTCAATTATTTCAACGTGTACCAGAAGTACTGGAATCGTATCAACGAAAGTTTCAATATATTCATGTTGATGAGTATCAAGATACGAATAGAGTTTCAATATATGCTTGTAAAGCTATTAGCTGCTCGTTTTCAAAATCTTTGTGTTGTTGGTGACTCGGATCAATCGATTTATCGCTGGCGTGGTGCTGACATTGCGAACATCCTTTCATTTGAAAAAGATTATCCTCAAGCAAATGTGATTTTACTGGAACAAAACTATCGTTCTACACAGTTAATCCTACAAGCAGCAAATGAAGTGATCAAACAAAACTCAAACCGTAAAGCAAAAAATCTATGGACTGAGAATCAGCCTGGCTCCAAAATTACCTATTATCGTGCTGACAGTGAATCGGCAGAAGGTCAGTTCGTTGCAGGAAAGATTAAGCAGTTAGTTGATTCAGGTCAAAGAAAGCTTTCTGACATTGCCATTTTATATCGTACGAATGCTCAATCTCGTATTATTGAGGAAGTTCTGCTGAAGTCAAACTTGAATTATACAATTGTTGGAGGCATTAAGTTCTACGATCGTAAAGAGATTAAAGATTTACTAGCATACCTTCGATTAATTGCTAATCCAGATGATGACATAAGCTTAGCTCGTGTTATAAATGTGCCAAAACGTGGTGTAGGTTCAACTTCATTTGATAAAATCGCAAATTACGCGATCGCTCATGATTTATCGATTTTTCAGGCTTTAGATGAAATTGAACAAATTGGTGTGAGTGCTAGAGTGATCAATGCTCTTACAGATTTCCGGGAAATGATCCGTAATCTTGGGAATATGCAGGATTATCTATCAGTAACAGAGCTTGCAGAAGAAATCATTGAGAAGAGCGAATATAGAGAAATGCTGAAGCAGGAAAAAACGTTAGAGGCACAAAGTCGCTTAGAGAATATCGATGAGTTCTTATCTGTTACCCAAACATTCGAAAAGCAAAATGAAGATAAAAGTCTTGTTGCTTTTTTAACTGATTTAGCACTTGTTTCAGATATTGATAAACTAGATGAAGATGAGCAAGAACAAAGTGATGCCCTTGTCTTAATGACGCTTCACTCTGCAAAAGGTCTTGAATTTCCTGTTGTCTTTTTAATCGGTCTTGAAGAAGGTGTTTTCCCACATAGTCGTTCCTTAATGGAAGAAGATGAGATGGAAGAGGAGCGCCGTCTCGCCTATGTTGGAATTACAAGAGCAGAGCAGGAACTTTTCCTTTCGAATGCCCAAATGCGTACGTTATTTGGTAAAACAAATATGAATCCAGAATCTCGTTTTATTAGAGAAATTCCAAGTGAATTAATTGAAAACTTGAATGAACAAGCAAAGAAATCTGTTTCTTCCTTTAGTGCAGCTCGTCGCCAAGAACGTCAAGAAAAGCGACCACCGGTATCTCGACCTGTAGTCACACCTTCATCAACAGGAGGAGAAGCTATTTCTTGGGCTGTTGGTGATAAAGCTGAACATAAAAAATGGGGAATTGGTACAGTTGTAAGTGTAAAAGGCTCGGGAGAAGGAAAGGAATTAGATATTGCTTTTCCAAGCCCAGTCGGCATAAAACGACTATTAGCTGCATTTGCACCTATTAATCGGGTTTAATAATATAGAACCTAGAAACCAATTTCCGGTAGAAAGGATTGGATATCTTAATGGATAAACAATCAGCACAAGAGAGAGCTCATGCGCTTCATGAGTTATTAAACACATATAATTATGAATACTATATACTTGATCAACCAAGCGTTTCAGATGCAGAATATGATCGGCTTATTCAGGAACTTTCAAAACTTGAGGAAGAGTACCCAGAACTGAAAACGCCAGATTCACCAACACAGAGAGTAGGCGGTGGTGTGCTTGAGTCTTTTCAAAAGGTTGAGCACAGAACACCAATGCTTAGCCTTGGAAATGCCTTCAATGACCAAGACTTACGTGATTTTGACCGCAGAGTAAGACAAGCTGTTGGTGGTGATGTTCAATATGTTGTGGAATTGAAGATTGACGGCTTGGCCGTTTCTCTTCGCTATGAAAATGGGCTGTTCATTCAAGGAGCAACACGAGGAGATGGAACAACAGGTGAGGATATTACAGAAAACTTAAAAACAGTTCGATCTATCCCACTAAGACTTAAAACAGATGTTTCTCTTGAGGCTCGTGGAGAAGTATTTATGCCAAAGGCTTCCTTTGAACGATTAAATGAGCTCCGTTTACAGCTTGAAGAGGAGCCGTTTGCGAATCCGAGAAATGCAGCTGCTGGATCTATCCGACAGCTTGATCCTAAAATTGCTGCGAAAAGAAATTTGGACATCTTTGTTTATAGCATTGCGGACTTAGGTGGAACAGGTATTGACAGACATAGCGAAGCGTTAGATTTTCTAGAAAAAGAAGGGTTTAAAACAAATAAAGAGCGAAGAAAATGTGAAAGCATTGATGAAGTTATCACTCTTATTGAAAACCTTCAAGAAAAAAGAGCATCTTTACCTTATGATATTGATGGTATTGTGATAAAGGTGGACTCTCTAGCGCAGCAAGATGAATTAGGATTCACAGCAAAAAGTCCTCGTTGGGCTGTTGCTTATAAGTTTCCTGCAGAAGAAGTCACAACGAAGCTGTTAGATATTGAATTGAGTGTAGGAAGAACAGGTGTGATCACACCAACTGCTATTTTAGAACCTGTCCGAGTTGCGGGCACAACGGTTCAACGTGCTTCTCTTCATAACGAGGATTTGATTAGAGAAAAAGATATCAAAATTGGTGATACAGTTGTTGTGAAAAAAGCAGGTGATATTATTCCTGAGGTTGTTAATGTGTTAGTAGAACAACGTACCGGAGAAGAACAAACTTTTACTATGCCAACGAATTGTCCTGCTTGTGAAAGTGAGCTTGTTCGAATTGAAGGAGAAGTTGCTCTACGTTGCATTAACCCGCAATGTCCAGCTCAAATCCAAGAAGGCCTAATTCACTTTGTTTCTAGAAATGCGATGAATATTGACGGTCTTGGAGAACGTGTTGTTGCTCAGCTGTTCCAAGAAGGGTTAATTAAAGATGTTGCTGATTTATACCGTCTAACAAGAGAACAATTACTTGAGCTTGAAAGAATGGGTGAAAAATCAACAGACAACTTATTACATGCGATTGAACAATCGAAGGAGAATTCTCTTGAACGACTGCTTTTTGGGTTAGGAATTCGTCATGTTGGGGCGAAAGCAGCTAAAACTTTAGCGCAGCAATATGAGACAATTGAAAATCTTCAACAAACGACTTTGGAAGAATTAGTAGCCATAAATGAAATTGGTGAAAAAATGGCAGATGCCATTACAACATACTTCCAAAATCCTGATGTGCAGCATCTTATTAGTGAGCTTCAGTCACTAGGTGTTAATACAGCCTATAAAGGACCAAAGCTAGTGAAGCCGAGGATAGTGACTCATATTTTGCTGGAAAAACAATTGTCCTAACAGGGAAGCTAGAGCAATTATCAAGAAATGAAGCAAAAGAAAGAATTGAAGCCTTAGGTGGTAAAGTTACAGGAAGTGTTAGTAAAAGCACTGATCTTGTCATTGCAGGCGAAGCAGCAGGAAGCAAGCTCAAGAAAGCAGAAGATTTAAAGATAGAAGTATGGGATGAAAACAGACTAGTAGAAGAATTAGATAACGAGAGTCAGTCATCATAACAAACAGTCCTAACGAAATGTATAAAATAAGAGGTGTGGACTTAAATTGAAAAAGAAACTATTTATGGTGTTAACAAGCATGTTTCTATTAACTGCCTGTGCACCTAACTTTGGAGAGCAAGAGGAAATCGTGCAGGAAACAGAGGATGAATCAAAGGAAAAAGCGATCATCCCTAAATATAATATTTCAGATTCGTACTACAAAATGATACTGCCTTTCAAGTCAGGGGAAGCGAGAGGACTAGTTTCACAGCAGTTAAACACACGCTTGGATATAGATGAATTTGAAACGGGATTAATGAGAGTAGCGCAGGATACATTCCCAACTGAAAAGGAATATCTATACCAAGAGGGACAGTATTTAAAAGGTGATGTAATAAACAGCTGGTTAAAAAGAAAGCTAACCGGAAAAGCACTAGAAGAAGCACAAGCTGCAGCCAAAGAAGATGAAAAAGAATATGTGGAGCTTGGCTTAAACCCAGCACTTCCTGAGGGAAATGACAATCTGGAACAAAAAAATAAAGAAAACCCAATTTATTTAGCTCATATGCTTGAGCATAACTACTTAATTCGTAATGATGATACAGTTGAATTAGGAGGTGTTGTGATCGGATTAGCGATGAATTCTGTTTACTATTTTAAACAAGAAGACGGATATGCTAGAGAGCACAAAATAAGTAGAGAAGAAATTCTATCTAAAGGAAACGAAATAGCGCAGGAAGTTATTAATCGAGTGAGAAAAACAAAAGGATTAGAAAATGTTCCAATTGTGTTTGCTTTATATGAACAAGAAGAAAAATCCTCGATTGTACCTGGTAACTTTGTTGCTAAAAACGTCGTAAAACAAGGTAGTAATTCTTTAGCGAAATGGGAAGAAATAGATGAAGAATACTACTTTTTCCCATCAACAGAGGGAACGAAAGCTTACCGTGATGATGCGCAAATGTTTAATCGATTTAAACAGGATATTGAAGAGTTTTTCCCTAATTACACTGGGGTTATCGGAAAAGCTTTCTATAAAAATGGGGAGTTAAACTACCTGGATATTGAAATTCCAATGCAATTTTATGGAAAAGCCGAGGTTGTTGCTTTTACTCAATTTGTTACAGGAAAGGTCATGGATTACTTCCCAGATTACATTTCTCTTGAAGTGAATATCATGTCCAACTCTGGACAAGAAGCTCTTGTTCTAAAAGAACCAAATCAGGAAACTCCAACAGTTCATATATATAAATAAAAAAACAAGCTAAGATTCGTTCTTAGCTTGTTTTTTTCTGCTTAACATTAGATTTGAGGTATTAATCATTTCTATATATTTGGCTGCATACGAATGAAGCATGAATGGTTAAAGACATGGAAATGTTTTTAACTATTCTTTTTTGGTCTAAGAGATTTCAAATATTTCCCCTAGGAGGCGAAGGAATATGGTAGTACCTTACAAGCACGAACCGTTTACTGATTTTTCTGTGGAAGAAAATAAACAGGCGCTAGAGGAAGGCCTTAATGTTGTTCAATCTTATTTGAATCATGATTATGATTTAGTGATTGGTGGAAAGCGCTATTCTACAAACGATAAGATCGTTTCAGTGAATCCGGCCAATAAGCAAGAAGTAATAGGTACCGTCTCAAAGGCAACGAGGGAACATGCAGAGAAAGCGATGCAAATTGCGGATCAAACATTTAACACATGGCGTAAAACAAAGCCTGAAATGAGAGCGGATATTTTATTTCGTGCAGCAGCTATTGTTCGCAGACGTAAGCATGAGTTTTCCGCATTATTAATAAAAGAAGTAGGAAAACCATGGAATGAAGCGGATGCTGATACAGCTGAAGCCATTGATTTTATGGAATATTACGGACGGCAAATGCTAGATTTAAAAGATGGTATTTCTGTAGAAAGTCGCCCAATTGAATACAACCGATTTAATTACATACCACTTGGTGTTGGTATCGTGATTTCACCATGGAATTTTGCCTTTGCTATTATGGCAGGAATGACAGCAGCAGCTCTTGTTTCTGGTAACACAGTATTATTGAAGCCTGCAAGTACAACACCTGTTGTTGCAGCAAAGTTTATTGAGGTTCTAGAGGAAGCTGGTTTACCTGCTGGTGTTGTTAACTATGTACCTGGAAGTGGTTCAGAAGTTGGTGACTATTTAGTGGATCATCCTTGTACTAGATTCATTAGCTTTACAGGCTCTAGAGATGTAGGTGTGAGAATTTATGAACGAGCGGCCAAAGTACATGAAGGGCAGAAATGGCTCAAGCGTGTGATCGCCGAGATGGGTGGTAAAGATACAATAGTTGTTGATCAGTCAGCTGATTTAGAATTGGCTGCACAATCCATTGTGGCATCTGCATTTGGCTTTTCCGGACAAAAATGTTCTGCATGTTCTCGTGCAGTCATTCTTGAAGATGTATACCAACCTGTATTAGATCGAGTGATTGAACTAACTAAAAATCTATCAGTAGGCGAAACAAAAGATCGTTCCGTGTATATGGGACCTGTTATTGATCAAGCAGCCTACGATAAGATAATGAGTTATATTGAGATTGGAAAAGAAGAAGGACGTTTAGTAGCCGGAGGAAAAGGTGATGATTCAAAGGGCTATTTCATTGAGCCGACAGTGTTTGCCGACGTAGATGAAAATGCGCGGCTTATGAAGGAAGAAATCTTTGGCCCTGTTGTTGCTTTCTGTAAGGCTAAGGATTTTGATCATGCCCTTGAAATTGCTAATAACACTGATTATGGTCTTACAGGTGCAGTGCTTACAAATAATCGAGAGCACATTGAAAAGGCGCGAGAAGATTTTCATGTTGGCAATCTTTATTTTAACCGTGGCTGTACAGGAGCCATTGTTGGTTATCAACCGTTCGGTGGATTTAATATGTCTGGAACAGATTCTAAAGCAGGTGGACCAGATTATTTACTTCTTCATATGCAAGCAAAAACAACTTCTGAAATGTTATAAAAACAAAGGGGCTCGTCCACTTCTACTGGACGCCCCTTGTTATTTTCTATATTATTATCCATTCCAATAAAGTCGTTCTTCTCGGCTCTCTTGTTGGGGATAGAGTTCATATTCCTCAGTCTCATCTTTTTGCTCTTTAGCCTGTGGCTGTAATTCTTTGTTGGTCGTTCTTGTTTCTTCTATAGGGGCTAGTCTTTGTGTTGAAAGAGTTCTAATAAGTTCAGAGGTAAGCTCACTACGCTTTTGGTACTCAATAATAAACGCAGCAAGGGCAATAATGATCCCGCCACCAACTAAACAAGTTAAATATGGTCCAAGGGAGCCGATCAATTGTAACAGCATAAATTGAACAGAGCCACCGTACATCTCTCTTTCTTCCTCTACAGCTTTAAATGCCATGGATACATGATTTATGATGCCGCCTGCTCCAAGCAGGATTAATAACCCACCAAAGCCAATTAAAAATTTTTTCAATGCTATCACTCCTGACGGAAATTATCCTTGTCCAATTTTATCACGAATGGAGAGTTTCCTCCAGAAATTCAAAAAAGTCCCATTTAGAAATAAGAAAAAAATGAAAAAATTTCTTCTATAAATCTAACTAAATTAGAAATAGGATAGACAATTCTCATCAAAAATCATGTGCAAAACCTCGAGTTTTGCGAACTTAATTTTATAAATTTTTATGAATAGATATAATCTATAGTAGGATATTTTGCCTATTTGATACGTTTTTGTGAATATTTATTCATTTTCCATTTTTGTTACAATCGGAAAATTTGTTCGGTTTGTCAAACTATGTTACGATATTATACGAGTTTTGCGTTTGGTTGTCCTATTAAACTATTTTATTCATTCATCATGAAATTGCATAAGCCTGCATAAGGATTTGGTGATAGCTCATTTAGGAGGTGAAGCATTCATGGAACATGCATTATCTGGAGCAACGTGGTTTTGGTTATTTGTCCCAATGTTAGCATTAGTGGCACTATCAATCATTACAAACTTTACTGAAAGGGAGTGAGGAATTAGTGGAAACAGGTGTTTTAGTAACATTTATTATTTATTTAGTTGGTATGTTAGGAATCGGGATCGCTGCGTACAAAATGACTAGTGATCTGTCAGACTATGTTTTAGGTGGAAGACGACTTGGACCTGGTGTTGCTGCGCTTAGTGCCGGTGCATCGGATATGAGTAGTTGGTTACTACTAGGTTTACCTGGTGCAGTGTATGCATCTGGTGGTATGAATCAAATTTGGATTGCAGTAGGTTTAGCAATTGGTGCCTATTTAAACTGGCAATTCGTTGCGAAACGTCTTCGTTCGTATACAGAAGTTGCGAATGACTCAATTACGATTCCAGATTTCTTTGAAAATCGTTTTAAAGATGGCTCTAAGCTATTACGTGTTATTTCTGCATTAGTTATTTTGTTATTCTTTACGTTCTATACTTCATCAGGCATGGTTGGGGGAGCGAAGTTGTTTGAAGCTTCATTCGGCCTATCATATACACAAGCACTTTGGATTGGTGCAATTGTTATCATTTCTTACACATTCCTTGGAGGTTTCTTAGCAGTAAGTTGGACTGATTTTATTCAAGGAATTCTAATGTTCTTAGCATTAATTATTGTTCCAATTGTTGCAGTTAACAAACTAGGTGGCTGGGGTGAAACAGTAAACTCAGTTGGTGAAATTGATCCAATTTATCTTGATGCATTTTCTGGTATGTCAGCATTAGCGATTATTTCTTTACTTGCATGGGGATTAGGATACTTTGGTCAGCCTCATATCTTAACTCGTTTTATGGCATTACGTTCTAAAAAAGATGTACCAAAAGCACGTATGATCGGTACAGTTTGGATGGTATTTGCTTTATTCGGAGCAATCTTCACAGGATTTGCTGGTATTGCTTACTTTGCAGATGCACCAATTGCAGATGGAGAGCAAGTATTCATCATGTTCACACAAGTTCTATTTGATCCTTGGGTATCTGGTATTCTATTAGCTGCGATCTTAGCTGCTATTATGAGTACAATTGATTCACAGCTATTAGTATCATCAAGTGCTGTAGCAGAGGATTTCTATAAAGCTATTTTAAGAAAAGAAGCTTCTGAAAAAGAACTAGTATGGGTTGGTCGTATCTCAGTTGCGGCTATTGCATTGATTGCTATTTTACTAGCTTCAAATCCAGACAGCTCTGTATTAGATTTAGTAAGTTATGCTTGGGCAGGATTTGGCGCTGCATTTGGTCCTGTAATCATTCTCTCCCTTTTCTGGAAACGAATGAATCGTTGGGGAGCATTGGCTGGAATGATCGTAGGAGCAGTTACAGTTGTAGTATGGAAACAATTAACGACTTCAGGGGCTATTTCATTTAGTCTTTATGAAATCGTACCAGGTTTCATCTTAGCATGGATTGCTGTCCTAATTGTCAGCTTAGCGACAGGAGCTCCTTCTAAAGATATTGAAGAAGAGTTCGAACAAGCAAAAGCATAAATTTTTTGAAAAAGTAGGGGCCTCAGTCAGGCTCCTACTTTTTGTTATTGTTTAATAGGGGCAAATTCCTCAATTCTTCATAAGATATAGTAATGATGATTTGAGGAGGGGTGTGCCATGAGGAATAATGATCCGATGAGGATGATCAATGAGTTTTTTCAAAGTCGTCCAAAGCGTACACTTTTAGATTCCATTGATGATGCGTTTCGTAAAACAGCATCAACAGCATGTTTTTCAGTTGATGTAAAAGAAACATCTGAACACTTCAACATTCTTGCTGAATTACCTGGTGTGCCAAAGGAAGATATTAATGTAGAAATCCGGGGTGACGATGTGGTAATTGAAGTAAAAGAACAAAGTCACCAAGACAGGAACGTCGGTGGAGTTCAGAGTGTATCATTGCCTCATTATGTATTGAGACGAAATATGAAGGCTAGTTATAAACATGGCTTGCTGAAGATTCAGCTAGATAAAAAGAAGCCGAAGAAGATTGAGATTGAATAATTGAGGAGCCGCTAGTATGGTGCTAGCGGTTTGTTTGTGACGTGGCGACTTTGTCGAAAAACTATTATATATAGGAATTTGACTAATAAAAGTAATAAAACAGCAAATAAAACTCTTAAGAAACGTCAAATAAAACATTTAAAGAAACAGCAAATAAATCGTATAAATTGGCAAATAAAAATACGGGGAGACAACTTTGCCCCAACTGTGGTTGCTTTTCTCTACAATTGTTGATTAAATATATGTTCATTTGGTATCATCAGAGTATTGTGATTGTACGATTTTGTGGAGGTGAGAGGAAAGATGTCTAGAATTTCGACAGATCAAGTAAAGCACGTTGCGAATTTAGCACGTTTAGCCATTACTGAAGATGATGCAGAGCTTTTTGCCAAGCAATTAGATGCCATTATTACGTTTGCTGAGCAGTTAAACGAAGTAGATACAGAAAATGTGAAACCAACAT
This sequence comes from Metabacillus endolithicus, assembly GCF_023078335.1. Lineage (GTDB taxonomy): Bacteria > Bacillota > Bacilli > Bacillales > Bacillaceae > Metabacillus > Metabacillus endolithicus. The sequence goes on from NZ_CP095550.1 coordinate 2,962,848, forward strand.
CACATGTGTTAGACATGAAAAATGTGATGAGAGAAGATGTTCCGAAAAAAGGTTTAGACAATGAGGAAGTTGTTAAAAATGCGCCAGATCATGAAGATGGATATATTCGTGTACCATCTATCTTAGAATAAGGGAGGGACAAGCATGGCACTTTTTGATCACAAAATATCAGAATTAAAAGAACTTTTACATAAAAAAGATATTACTGTTTCTGATTTAGTTGACGAATCTTATAAACGAATTCAAGAAGTTGACGATAAAGTTGGTGCGTTTCTTGCGCTAAATGAAGATCAAGCACGTACATATGCGAAAGAGTTAGATGAAGCATTAAATAGCCGAAATGAGTTCGGGTTATTATTTGGTATGCCGATTGGTGTAAAAGATAATATCGTTACGAAAGGCCTACGTACAACATGTGCAAGTAAAATCTTAGAAAACTTTGATCCTATTTATGATGCAACAGTTGTTAAGCATCTTCAAAATGCTGAAGCTGTTACAATTGGTAAATTAAATATGGACGAGTTTGCAATGGGCTCTTCAACAGAAAACTCTAGTATAAAGCCAACACGAAATCCATGGAATCTTGAAACTGTTCCAGGCGGATCAAGTGGTGGTTCTGCGGCGGCGGTTGCAGCAGGGGAAGTTCCGTTTTCATTAGGATCTGATACAGGTGGTTCCATTCGTCAACCTGCAGCATTTTGTGGGGTTGTTGGCTTAAAACCTACATATGGACGTGTGTCTCGTTTTGGGTTAGTAGCATTTGCGTCATCACTAGACCAAATTGGACCTGTAACACGTTCTGTTGAAGACAACGCATTCCTTTTACAAGCCATCTCTGGAGTTGATGAAATGGACTCCACATCAGCAAATGTTGAAGTACCAGATTTTCTTTCATCTTTAACAGGTGATGTAAAAGGCTTAAAAATCGCTGTACCGAAAGAATATCTAGGTGAAGGTGTAAATGAAGAAGTAAAGCAGTCTGTTCTTGATGCTCTAAAAGTATTAGAAGGACTTGGTGCAACATGGGAAGAGGTATCGTTACCACATTCTAAATATGCACTTGCGACTTATTATTTATTATCTTCATCAGAAGCATCTGCCAACTTAGCTCGTTTTGATGGTGTTCGTTATGGTCATCGTTCAGATAATGCAGAGAACTTAATTGAATTATATAAGCAAAGCCGTGCAGAAGGCTTCGGTAATGAAGTAAAGCGTCGTATTATGCTTGGGACATATGCATTAAGCTCTGGTTACTATGATGCTTATTATAAAAAGGCACAAAAAGTTCGTACATTAATTAAAAAAGACTTTGAAGATGTGTTTGAAAAATATGATGTAATTATTGGACCTACTACTCCAACACCTGCGTTTAAAATTGGTGAAAACGTCAAAGATCCAATGACAATGTATGCAAACGATATTTTAACCATACCAGTTAACTTAGCAGGTGTGCCAGGAATCTCTGTTCCATGTGGCTTATCAAACGGATTACCACTTGGATTACAAATTATCGGAAAGCATTTTGATGAAAGCACAGTTTACCGCGTTGCACATGCATTTGAGCAAGCAACAGATCATCATAAAGCAAAACCTGAACTGTAAGGGGTGAGAAAATAATGGATTATGAAACGGTCATAGGACTTGAAGTTCACGTTGAGTTAAAAACAGATTCAAAAATCTTTTCAAGTGCACCTAACCACTTTGGTGCAGAACCAAATACAAATACGACAGTGGTCGAGCTAGGATACCCTGGTGTTTTACCTGTTTTAAATAAAAAAGTGGTTGATTTTGCAATGAAGGCTTGTATGGCTTTAAATTGTGAGGTTGCGACTGAAACAAAATTTGATCGTAAAAACTACTTTTATCCAGATAATCCAAAAGCTTATCAAATCTCTCAATTTGATAAACCGATCGGTGAAAACGGCTGGATTGATATTGAAGTAAATGGTGAAACAAAACGTATCGGGATTACTCGTATTCATATGGAAGAAGATGCTGGTAAATTGATTCACTCAAACGATGGTTATTCTTTGGTTGACTTAAACCGTCAAGGAACACCACTTATTGAGATCGTATCTGAGCCAGATATCCGTACACCAGAGGAAGCATATGCTTATTTAGAGAAGCTAAAAGCAATCATCCAGTATACGGAGGTTTCTGATTGTAAAATGGAGGAAGGCTCACTTCGTTGTGATGCAAACATTTCTCTTCGTCCTGTTGGACAAGAAGAATTCGGAACAAAAACGGAGCTTAAAAACCTAAACTCCTTTGCGTTCGTTCAAAAAGGATTAGAATATGAAGAAAAGCGTCAAGAAAAGGTTCTTCGTTCAGGTGGTGTGATTGAACAAGAAACACGCCGTTATGATGAAGCAACAAAGAAAACAATCTTAATGCGTGTAAAAGAAGGTTCTGATGATTACCGTTACTTCCCAGAACCAGATCTTGTTGAGCTTTACATCGATGATGAGTGGAAGGAAAGAATTCGTGCTTCTATTCCTGAGCTTCCAGATGCACGTCGTAAACGTTATATTGATGAGCTGGGATTACCTGAATATGATGCTCAAGTATTAACGATGACAAAAGAAATGTCTGATTTCTTTGAAGCAACATTAGCCGTTGGTGCTGAAGCAAAACAAGCTTCAAACTGGGTAATGGGTGAAGTATCTGCTTATCTAAATGCTGAAGGAAAAGAGCTAAACGATGTAGCTCTCACACCAGAAGGTTTAGCTGGGATGATTAAACTCATTGAAAATGGAACAATTTCTTCAAAAATTGCGAAACAAGTTTTCAAAGAGCTAATCGAAAACGGTGGAGATCCAGAGCAGATTGTAAAAGATAAAGGCTTAGTACAAATTTCTGATGATGAAACTCTACGTAAATTTGTAAACGAAGCTATCGATGCAAACCCACAATCTGTTGATGACTTCAAAAACGGTAAACAAAAAGCCATTGGTTTCTTAGTTGGGCAAATTATGAAAGCAACTAAGGGGCAAGCAAACCCACCAATGGTAAACAAACTGTTAATGGAAGAAATTCAAAAGAGATAAGAAATAAGAGAGATCTACAACAAAGTAGATCTCTCTTTTAATTGGTATCATCATGAAATAAGTGGTGAAGAAGTCTTTCTTTATTCGTGAAAAATTGCTTCATTATTGAATAATGGTGGGTGTTTTCAAGTGTTGTCTCATGGATTCCTTCTTCTGTTAATTCAAGAATCTTTGCGGAAGGATAGGCCATAATCAACGGTGAATGGGTAGCAATAATAAATTGAGAGTGATCTTTGACGAGCTCATCAATTCTTGTGATCATAGATAGCTGACGCAATGGGGAAAGAGCTGCTTCTGGTTCATCCAACAAATAAATGCCTTGTCCGCGAAATCGATTCATAAAGGTAGCGAAAAAAGATTCGCCATGTGATTGCTCGTGAAGGGATACACCACCAAAGGAATCAATAATATGAGGAGCATCACCTTCTCTATCCATTTCTTCAATACTTGAAGCCACGTTATAAAAGCTTTCAGCACGAAGGAAGAAGCTATCTTTAGGTTTGACAGTCCCTTTAATTAGCTTAAGGTAGTGATCTAGTTCAGAGTGAGAATCATAGGTAGAAAAGTTAAAGTTAAGCGAACCACCCTCAGCATTAAACCCAATTGCAAGGGCAATAGCTTCTAATAGAGTAGATTTACCCATTCCATTTTCTCCAACTAAAAAAGTAACATGAGGATGAAGCTCTAACTCATCAAGAGATTTCACGCTAGGAAGGTTAAATGGATACTTTCTAAATGAAGGAACTTCCTCTCTTTTTAGTTGGATTCGACGTATATATTGATCATTTAATCCATCCATAGATTTCCCTTCTTTCCGGCTTTAATTGCTTTATATTGTAACAAGTTTACAATGATTTAGCATGAAAAACTTTACTTTTTATATAAAACATGGTGATAATGGTAGTTGGGTTATCATGTTTCGATAGCTTGGAAATGGGAGACAATGATAACAGAACATAATCATAATGAATATAAATTATATAAATATCGATACATTTCTTTGAAAATAGGATGATGTGTGAATGAAAAGAGCAAGAATTATTTATAACCCTACCTCAGGGAGAGAGTTGTTTAAAAAACATTTGCCAGAGGTGCTACAAAAATTTGAACAAGCTGGCTATGAAACCTCTTGTCATGCAACAACAGGTGAAGGTGACGCGATACAAGCGGCAAAGGCAGCATCTGAGCGAGGCTTTGACTTAATTGTTGCAGCAGGTGGAGATGGCACAATCAACGAGGTTGTGAATGGGATCGCTGAATTGGAAGAGCGCCCACAGCTTGCTGTTATTCCAGTAGGAACAACAAATGACTTTGCAAGGGCGATTGGTATTCCATTAAATAATGTCATTGCAGCGGTAGATGTGATCTTAGAAGGTGAACCGAAGAAGATTGATATTGGAAAGGTTAATGACCATTACTTTATCAATATTGCCGGTGGAGGTCGTCTTACTGAGCTAACATACGAGGTTCCGAGTAAGCTGAAAACAATGGTAGGGCAGCTGGCTTATTATTTAAAAGGAATGGAAATGTTGCCATCCATACGTCCTGCTGAGGTAGAGATTGAGTATGATGGAAAGCTTTTTCAAGGTGAAATCATGTTATTTCTTGTTTCACTAACAAACTCAGTTGGTGGCTTTGAGAAGCTTGCACCTGATTCAAAATTAGATGATGGGATGTTTGACCTTCTTATTTTGAAAAAGGCTAATCTAGCGGAGTTCATCCGAATTGCAAGCCTAGCGCTAAGAGGCGACCATATAAACGATGAACATATTATCTACACAAAGGCAAATCGGGTGAAGGTAGTAAACAAAGATAAAATGCAGTTGAATTTAGATGGTGAATACGGTGGCATGCTACCGGGTGAATTCGTCAACATGTATCAGCATATTGATGTTATCATGTCGGCTGAAAAAGTAAGACAAATGGAAGAATAGGAACTTGGCAGAGCGCAATAGCCAAGTTTTTTTTATTGAAATTGTTATGGTAAAATGAATGAAATAATTTGTACGAAAAGGAAGAACAACATGGCGAAAATTCAAGCACCTGTAATGAAAAATGAATATTACGAAGTGACCTTTGAAGACTTAACGCATGAAGGTGCGGGTGTTGCAAAGGTTGAAGGCTTTCCAATCTTTGTTGAAAATGCACTGCCGGATGAACGAGCAAAAATAAAAGTAATCAAAGTAAACAAAGGCTTCGCGATCGGACGATTAATTGAGCTCCAAGAACAAAGTGAAAAACGAATTGATGCACCTTGCCCAATCTATTCTCAATGCGGGGGCTCGCCAGCTTCAGCATCTTAGCTATGAGGGACAGCTTGATTTTAAACGAAAACAAGTAGAACAGGTCCTTGCTAGAATAGGCAAATTAGATGTAAACAAAGTAAACGTACATCCGACTCTAGGCATGGAGAATCCTTGGAATTATCGAAACAAAGCTCAGGTTCCAGTAGGTGAACGTGAGGGTGGTCTAGTCGCTGGTTTTTATCAAAAAAGAAGCCATGACATCATTGATATGGAAAGATGCCTTATTCAGCAAGCTGAGAACGATGACGTTGTTCAAGCGGTGAAAACCATTTGTGAAAGATATGGAATTCGTGCTTATAACGAAGAAAAGCACAAAGGCTGGCTTCGTCATATTATGGTTCGTTATGGACTTGTGACAAAAGAAATCATGGTTGTATTTGTAACAAGAACGGCTGACTTTCCACATAAAAATGAGGTTATCACTGAAATAACAAATCAACTACCACAAGTGAAGTCGATTGTGCAAAATATTAATAACAAAAAAACAAATGTCATCTTTGGCGATGAAACAAATGTTCTTTGGGGAGAAGAGTATATTTACGATAAAATTGGCGACGTAAAGTTCGCAATATCTGCACGCTCTTTTTATCAAGTAAACCCAGAGCAAACAAAGGTGCTATATGAAAAAGCACTGGAATACGCTGAATTAACCGGTGAAGAATCTGTGATCGATGCTTACTGCGGAATTGGGACGATTTCATTGTTTCTTGCCCAAAAAGCAAAGAATGTTTTTGGTGTGGAAATTGTACCTGAAGCAATAGAGGATGCAAAGCGAAATGCAGAGCTGAATGGCATTGCTAATGCAGAGTTTGCGGTTGGTGAAGCGGAGGTTGTTATTCCAGAATGGTACAAGCAGGGTAATCAGGCAGACGTGATTGTAGTAGACCCTCCGCGCAAGGGCGTGATGAAGCATTATTGAAGACAATCTTGGATATGAAGCCGAAGAAGGTTGTTTATGTTTCATGTAATCCTGGAACGCTTGCAAGGGATTTGCAGGTGTTGGAGTTAGGTGGATATAAGACGGTTGAGGTACAGCCGGTGGATATGTTTCCGCATACGACGCATGTGGAGTGTGTGACGCAACTTGTTTTGAATATGTAAACCAATAATAACCTGTGCGACATAACAAGCGATAGAAATATCAAAACAAAGTTCTAATTTGCTTGTGGAAGATGTGTGGATATAAGCAGGAAGAAAAGAAAGAACAAAGAGGGTGGGAATAAGAATCCCATCCTTTTTGCCCGATTGAAAATAAGTGGAAAAAGCCTGATAGAAGCTTGGCCCTATCAATGCTTGAATAAAAGTGTGAGGGGTTCCTAAAAAGCCCAAAAGCCTGAAAAAGAGTGAGAAAAAAGGAAGAAAAGCAAGAAGTAGCACGACATTATTTTGATGGGGCGGCAAATCGGTAATGTATAACCGGAGTGCCGTCTTCTCTTATATCAATTCGATTGATTAGTACCAAAGGGATAAAACATTTTTCCATTAGAAGTTTGCAATACTAAGTATTACGGTTACCTTGATATCATCATTTTAAAATCAGTTTATTATTTAAATTGAATCAAATTCAATCAAGTGTTTTCCGGCGCTCACCAGATATAAAGGTAATGCATAGATATTAGTCGAAATTGCTCCGAAAATTATAGCTAGAACCCAAAATGCAATTTTAGAACCTAAATCTAAATCTGTAAAGCTCATCGCAATTGCAGAAAAAAATAAAAATGCAGTAATAATATACATTAACCAACCGGCAACTGATGTAATTACTATTATACCTTGACCTAAGATTATTAATAAAATACCAACAATTTTAAGTGGGATATTTATTATTGTTTTCATATCATGTTCATCCTTTTAGAAAGTTTAGCTTTCTGCTAGAACTGCCAGATTCAATAAATTATCATTGACCGGTAACAAATAGCAGAATACTGAAAATATTTACTCGGAAATTATTCATTGATTTAATAGCACACACAACTTGATAAAAATTATTAATTTGGTATAAAAATCTTTGTAAATATTCTTGAACTACTTCACAGTATATCATTTGTCCAGATGTTAAGAATGGGACTAACATCTTATTTTATGTATAAATATGTAATATTTGTTAATTATTTCATAAGATGACCAAAGAGTAATTGAATATAGAAACTAAGGCAACACCTCACTGTTTTTCCCTTATTATGGATAACTTTACAGGCGGCATGATGTAATCCTGCCTGCATGCAACGTTCTTCTTTGAAATGTAACTAAAAGTGATGATTTAATAAGTTGTCAATAAAATGTTATTTTCATTAGATTTGTCTCATCCTCATCAACGGGTCTTTACGGATATGAACGATACATTCCTCTTTCGATATATGGTAAACAATATTTCCAGGTTCTACATTGAAAAATTCTTAGATAGCAAAGAGTTTATTATCATAAAAAGTAGGTGATAGATTGGATTATATAATGAATATGGTGGAATCTATTAGAAGTAAAAAAGTGAAAGTAATAGAAATACCTAAGTGGGGAGTATATTTAAGAAAGCAGTGGGAAGAAAGCTTTGCCAATCATCTCAGTAATAAGGAAAAGGAATCTATTTATCTTTATGACGAAGATGGCCTTTGTGGTTACTTATGGCATTTATTTAGTTATGAAAGAAGGAAATGCTTAAAGGAGGAACAGGCTGATATAGCGTTTAATAAAGAGATGAAAAAGTCTTGTTATGTTTTTTATCAGCATTTAGATGATGCTTTTATCCTTGAGAATGCTACATTTATTACAGCTGAAGACTTTGTAAATGAAGAGGATATTTACGTAGTAGATAAAGAGTTTAGTTGGACTTATGTAAAAACTCATGAAACAGGATGGTGCGGTCCATATTTCAGTAAAAAAGACAAAGCTCAATAGATTCCATTAGTAGGCAATTATGATGACAGTGCTTTAGAAATTCGGGATGTTAACACCAAACTTTGATAAAAGGAAATTAACATAAACAACTAAAACCTAGCGGATAGACTAAATAATAAAGAAGCAAAAATTAACAAGTCAAATCAATTTGATAAAAAGTACCCAAGCATGGTATAAGTGTTAAAGGAGCAGAACCATTTGCTTTTTTAATTTTGGGATAAGAGGTTAATCAAACATCCCATTATGAGAGGATTTGAGTTTAAGATGACCGACAATTTTTGGCGTGACTTACCACGACCATTTTTTATATTAGCACCAATGGAAGAAGTGACAGATGTTGTTTTTCGTCATGTAGTGAGTGAAGCAGCAAGGCCGGATGTGTTTTTTACCGAGTTTACGAATTCGGAGAGTTATTGTCACCCAGAGGGGAAAAAAGTGTTCGTGGGCGTTTGACTTTTACAGAGGATGAACAACCGATTGTAGCCCATATATGGGGGGACAAGCCTGAGTACTTTAGGCAAATGAGTATTGGTATGGCGGAACTTGGATTTAAGGGAATCGATATCAATATGGGTTGTCCAGTACCTAATGTGACACAGCACGGAAAGGGAAGTGGCCTGATTCGTCGTCCAGATGTTGCAGCAGAATTAATACAAGCTGCAAAAGCAGGGGGATTGCCTGTAAGTGTAAAGACAAGGCTTGGATTCTCGGAATTAGACGAATGGCGCGAATGGCTGACACATATTTTAAAACAAGATATTGCCAATCTTTCCATTCATCTGCGTACAAGAGACGAAATGAGCAAAGTACCTGCTCATTGGGAACTAATCCCGGAAATTAAGAAGCTTCGTGATGAGGTGGCTCCAGATACACTCTTGACGATTAATGGAGATATCACAGACTATCAAACTGGCTTAAAGCTTGCTCAGGAATATGGTATTGATGGTGTTATGATTGGACGAGGTATATTCCATAATCCATTTGCCTTCGAGAAAGAACCGAGAGAACATAGTAGTGAGGAATTGCTGGATCTCTTAAGGTTGCATATGGATCTTCATGATAAATATTCAGGTTTAGAGCTTCGTCCGTTCACGGCTCTTCATCGCTTTTTTAAGATCTATGTTAAAGGGTTTCGAGGGGCAAGTGAGTTAAGAAATAGATTAATGAATACGAAATCAACAGATGAAGTGCGTGCATTGCTTGAAAGCTTTGAATCACAAAATTTTGATGGAGTGAAAGAGCAGTAGAGCTAGCGCAATTAAGGTAAAGCGTAGTTAAATGATCAATCAGTCTATAAGAAAAAATTATGCAAAATGCGTCAATAATTCAAATATTGCCTAACAACGGAATCATGTGTTAATTGATTCCGTTGTTTATTTTGTCAGACATTCTTACCTTTATTGATGCTTCAATTGGATAATGTATTAAATTTCATAGATGAAAAGTTTAGAGAGAAAAAAAGATTAACATATCTACTAGTGATGATAAACCTTTCTTACAATACTTAATTTTAATATATATAGCTGTTTACTAATATCCCAAGAGAAAACATTTATGAGATTATAGTTCAATAAGAAAAGATAAAGGCTTTTGCTATTAGGACTTGGCGGTAAGCCTAAGTTTTTTTATAACAATTTAAAAAATAGATCATCTAACTACCAGAAAATCACTTTTGTAGTTTGTTCAGTAGAATTAATAATTCACGAGGTAAGTAGTTTTTGTAATATGCTTGTAATGTTATATAAGAAAAATGAAAACAAGAATTACGAAAAAAAATTCTATTTTCATTAAAAATATATATTGAATATTGGAAATTGATAGGATAATATCTTTAAGGTAAGCGCTTAACTAAAATTTTGTGAACTTGTATTGGAGGTGTGAAGATGAGAAAAGTCCGATGGGGAATTCTGAGTGCAGCAAATATTGCCTATGATGAATTAGTCCCAGCACTACGACGATCAGATAAGGCAGAATTAGTTGCAGTAGCCTCGAAAAGTAAAGGCAAGACAGAGCGATTCAAAGCACCAGTTACATATAGAAGATATGAACAATTATTAGAAGATAAGAATATCGACGCAGTATATATTCCACTACCAAACTCACTTCATGCTGAATGGTATTGTTAAGGCGATGCAGCATGGAAAGCATGTACTACTTGAAAAACCAGCAGCGCTATCTGAATTTGAAATGCAAGCTATGAAACAAGCATCGGAAGATAATAGTGTCGTGTTCATGGAAGCCTTTATGTACCAATTTCATAGTCAGCATGCCCGCGCAAAGGAATTGCTTTCGTCTGGGATCATTGGAGAATTCCGCCATGTAAAATCTCATTTCTCGTGGATGCTTGAGAATTCCGGAGATATTCGCCTAAATAGTGAACTGGGTGGTGGTGCAATGCGTGATGTGGGGTGTTATGGTTTGCATGCAGTCACTCAAATTGTTGGTTTTAAAGCCTGTGAAATTTCAATGAGTGGAAAAGTACCTGAGGAATATGGCGTTGATACAACCTCCACTTGTGTGATGATCGATGATCAAAAGAGAACGGCGGAAGTATCTGCTTCAATGGAACTTCCATTTACAAATCGATATGAAATCTTTGGACCTAAAGGAGTGATCACGGTTGACTCTTCTTTTCGACCAGATGTATCTGTTGATCAATTTGGGAAAATTACGGTAAAAGATCATGGTGGGAATATCATTCTTTTTGAAAGATGGAAGGATGATCAATATTTAAATCAGGTCGAACATTTTCATAATTGCATTCTTGAGAAGAAACAGCCTGATTACAATGCAGAAAACTCAATTCAGCTTGCACGTTACCTTGAAAAAGCCTACCAATCGTTGCAAAACAATTCTATGAAGATAAAAATCGATCAAAAGGAGAAGGATGCATAATGACTAAAAAGGTCCTTACAGCTGTTTTTGGACTTGGGAGACTAGGATATTGGCATGCTTTAAATGTTGCTAAAAGCCGAAATGCAGAACTTGTTTCTATCTGTGATGTCAACCTTGAATCGGCACAAAAGGTAGCAGCAGATCTAGAAGTACCTAAATTTACGACTAATCCTGATGAGATCTTCCAGGATGACACTATTGAAGCGGTGGTTATTGCGTCTCCAACAAATACACATTTTGACTTGTTAAAAAGAGCATCAGAAACAGGAAAGGCGATTTTTGTTGAAAAGCCGCTTACTATTGATTTGAAAGAGTCGCTTGAAATTAAATCAATCATGGAACAAAACCAAACCATTTGCCAAGTAGGGTTTATGCGACGATTTGACCCTGCGTATGATGCTGCCAAAAAAAGAATCGCGGCGGGTGATATTGGAGAACCGATATATTTCCGTGGGATATCGCGTGACCCAGTTGCTCCACACGAATCGTTTGTTAAACATAGTGGTGGATTATTTATCGACGTTTCGATTCATGATTTTGATATTGCGCGGTATTTAATGAATTCAGAGATACAAAATGTAAGCGCTAACGGAAAGGTGCTAAAATACCCATTTATGGAGAAATACAATGATGTTGATCAAGCCCTAACTTATATTGAGTTTACTTCAGGTGCAGCTGGAGATGTAGAGGCAAGCCGGAATGCTTATTATGGCTATGACATTCGAGCAGAAGTGATTGGGAGAGAAGGGTCCATCTTTATTGGAAACCTTCGTCAGCATGATATCCAGATTTTAACCAAAGCAGGCAATACACATGATATCCTGCCAGATTTCCCAACTAGATTTACTGATGCCTACACACTTGAATTAGAGGACTTTTTTAAAGTGGTTTTAGAAAAAGCAGTTCCGCGTGTGACGGTTGAAGATGGGGTAAAGGCATTAGAGATTGCTTATGCAGCTAGGGAATCTTATCATTCAGGCAATAAAGTGGAAGTTTAAGGGGTAACTATTGGTTAAGTTGTGATAATTAATTGATGTTTTTATAATGTTTTTTTCAAAAGAAGATAAAAAAAGTTCAAAAAAGTGTTGATGTGTTGGTACTAAATGGATATAATCAAAATAAGAAAACGCTTACTTCGCCTATATAGAGGCAGTTAAGGAAAGGGGTCTGTCCATGGTAGCTCATGCAGGGAGCCTTCTCGAAATGAAAGGAATTAAAAAAAGCTTTGGCTCAAACCACGTATTAAAAGGGATTGACTTGGATGTCAAAGCGGCTGAGGTACATGTTTTATTAGGGGAGAACGGTGCTGGGAAGTCCACTTTCATTAAAATACTAACTGGTGCGTATGAAAAGGATGCTGGAGAGATCTACTGGGAAGGGGAAAAAGTCCAGCTCAATAACCCTATCGATGCAATGAACTTAGGAATTGCTACTATTTATCAGGAACTAAATGTTATACCAGAGCTGAAGGTCTATGAAAATATCTTTCTAGGAAGAGAGCTTAAGCAGGGTGGAAAGTTTTCCATGCTTGATCGAAAAGCGATGATTACTGAAGCGAAACGATGTTTATCTCTCTTAGGTCAAAAAACAGAGCTTGCAGAAATGGAACTAGGGGAGTTGGGGATTGGCCAGCAGCAGCTTGTCGAAATTGCGAAAGCGCTTGCCCTTGATGCAAAACTAATCATAATGGATGAACCAACTTCAAGTTTAAGTGCTCAAGAAGTAGAGCAGTTATACAGCTGCGTTGAGGCTTAGTTGAAAAAGGGATTGCAATTGTTTTTATTTCTCATCGTTTAGAGGAAATTAAACGTATGGGTAACAGGATTACAATTCTAAGAGATGGATATAAAATCGATACACTACCAGTAAAAGATACAGATCCGGACTATTGGATTGAATTAATGGTAGGGCGTTCGTTAGATGAAAAGTTTCCAAAGCAGTCTTTTACACTTGGAGAAGAAGGATTCCGTATTGAAAATATGCTTGTAGAGGGAACGGAACAACCAGTTAATTTCTCTGTTAATTACGGAGAAATAGTTGGGTTCTCTGGACTTGTCGGTGCGGGAAGAACAGAGCTTGCAAGAGCTATTTTTGGCGCTGATCCAAGGAATAAGGATGCGAAAATATTGATTGATGGGCAAGAAGTCCAAATTAAAAATCCTCGTGATGCCATCGATGCAGGGATTGCTTTTATTACGGAAGACCGAAAAAGTGAAGGGCTTCTACTAGATCAGGCTGCAGATATCAATATTGCTTTAGCAAATATGAAAGGGTTTCAAAACAAAGCTAAACTCATTAATTTAAAGGATATTCGAGCGAAGGCAGAAGAATACATTAAAGAATTACAAATTCGTCCAAATAATATTGAACTTCATGCACGCAATTTTAGTGGCGGTAACCAGCAGAAAGTGGTCATTGCAAAATGGCTATGTACACAGGCGAAAGTGTTTATCTTCGACGAACCGACAAGGGGTATTGATGTTGGAGCGAAGGTTGAGGTGTACCGCTTGATGAATCAACTTGTTGAAAACGGTTCCATCGTCATGATGATATCTTCTGATCTTCCAGAAATCCTTGGAATGTGCGATAGGGTATATGTTATGAGCGAAGGGAAAATAACTGCGAATTTACCAATTCATGAGGCTTCTCAAGAAAGAATAATGAAAGCGGCTACGGGGGATGAAGCAATGAGCCAAATTATAGTAGATAAAAAGCAGGAAAACATAACGGAAAAGAAAACCATTAAAACATACTTAGCTAAACTAGCACCACTACTAGCATTAATTCTTTTATCAGGAATACTTACCTTTTTGTCAGATAAGTTTTTAACAGTTAATAACTTAATGAATATTGCACGACAATCTTCTATTAATGCGCTCCTTGCGATTGGTATGCTTCTTCCAATCCTGACAGCAGGGATTGATTTATCAGTAGGTTCTATTCTTGCTGTATCCATCATGATCATGGGAATTGTCTCAGTTAGTATGAGCTTAAATCCAGTACTTGGAATTATTGTTTGTCTTGCTGTAGGTGCGGCTTCGGATTGCTTAATGGTGTGCTTTTAACGAAATTACGATTACCACATCCATTTATTTCAACTTTAGGTACGCAGTTTATCGGACGTGGTATTGCTTTACTTGTTACAGCAGCAGCACCAATTGCTGGTTTCCCATACATTATTCAATTCGTTGGACGGGAGTTTGTTGGTCCCATCCCAGTTAGTTTTATCTTGGTTATCTTTGTTTATGTAGTCATGCATATTTTTTTAACAAGAACACAGACAGGTCGATATATTTACGCTATTGGAGGTAACCCTGAAGCTGCAAGACTTTCTGGTATTAAAGTAGACAGAGTATTAATTATCGTATACACCATCAGTGGTTTCATGGCTGGGCTTGCTGGTTTAGTTATGGTGGGACGAGTGAACTCTGCCTTCCCACTCGCTGGTGTTACCTATGAGCTAGATGCAATTGCAGCGGTTATTATCGGTGGGCTATTTAGCTTCTTAGGAGGCGTTGGAACAGTAGCAGGTACATTAATAGGAGCTATGATTATTGCTGTACTCCGTAATGGTCTCAATCTTCTTAATGTATCAGCCGACTCTCAAATGGCGCTAATTGGAGTCGTCATCATTGCAGCGGTTTATGTTGACGTTTTACGTCAGCGTAAAAAAAGAAAGTAAGAGTCTTCTAGTTAGGTAGTAATTAAATTTAAAATATATCAAACGGGGGTAATTACTATGTTGAAAAAGAAATTCAAACTATTCGGAGCTGCATTGGCTCTATCAGCAATGACATTAGCAGGTTGTTCAGGTAGTGGGGAAACTGGTGGAAGTTCATCAGGTGACAGCAATGGTGGAGGAGGAGAATCTGTTTCGGTTGTATTAAAAACTTTATCCAACCCCATATTGGAAGTATGTAGAAGCGGGTGCCAAGGCTGCAGGGGAAGAATTTGGTGTAGATGTAACTGTTGTTGGACCTGCTGCAGAATCAGAAGTTATCCAACAGGTCAATATGCTTGAGGATCAGGTTAGTCAGTCACCGGGTGCGATATTAGTGGCTCCTTCTCAGCCAGAAACTGTTGTCCCGGTATTAGAAAATGCTTCAAGTTCTGGGCTTCCAGTTCTATTGATTGATACAGATGTAGAGTTTGAAGGAAAAACAACTTTCATTGGAACAGAAAACTTTACAGCAGGTCAAGAAGGCGGTAAGCTCCTTGCTTCAATGCTTGAAAAAGGAGATAAAGTTGTACTTATTTCCGGAGCTTTAGGAAATCCAGCAACTGATGAGCGTATTAAAGGTGCGAAAGAAGCTCTTGAAGCAGCAGGTATGGAAGTAGTTGCCGAACAACCGGCAGATAGCGATAAAGCAAAGGCAATGTCTGTAATGGAAAACATCCTTCAGAATGATAAAGATATAAAAGGTGTATTTGCTGCTAACGATGACATGGCAATTGGTGTATTGCGTGCAGTGCAAGCAGAGAATCTGGATGTGAAGGTAATTGGTACAGATGGTACTGAGGAAGCTGTTCAATCAATTTTAGATGGAAAGCTTGCTGGAACAATTGCTCAATCTCCATATAACATGGGATACCAAGGTGTTGAAAATGCCTTGAAGGTAATGAAAGGTGAGTCAATTGATGAAAGAATCGATGCAGGTATTGACATTATTACGAAAGAAAACGCCCAAGAACAATTAGACTTCTTAAAGAGCATCTCCGAATAAGTGTTACCTAAATAAAATTCTTCATGCTAATATAGAAGAAGGAATTAACTTTTAAGGAGTATGAAGATTATGAAGCCCACTATATATGATGTTGCTAAAAAAGCAGGGGTTTCGATTGCAACTGTGTCTAAAGTGATTAATAATACTGGCAGAATTAGTGAAGAAACACGAAAAATGGTTACGAAGATTATGGAACAATTGGAATACCAACCAAGTAGTGTGGCGGCTGCATTAACTGGGAAGAAAACGTATACAATCGGTGTGCTCATCCCAGATATTGCGAACCCCTTCTTTGCGGAAGTTTCCCGTGCATTAGAAAACAGTGCACGGGAAACTGATTACGCCATTATATTATGCAGCACTGATTACCAAACAGAACGGGAGCATGAATATTTGGAGCTTCTGTTAAAAAAACAGGTAGACGGTATTATTATTGCAACGGAGCCAAAAGATCTTAATGTGTATAAAAAGCTAGCTAGTAAAAAAATTCCACATCTGTTTTTCACTATCGACCATCCTTCTTTTATTTCACATGTCGTAACAACGGATGATGTTCGAGGAGGATATCTTGCTGGCCGATACTTATTAGAAAAAGGTCACCACCATATAGCTGTAATTGCAGAGACTAATCGCACGAGTGGAAGATTGAGGATTCAAGGCTTTATTCAATCCCTTCAGGAAGAAGGAGTTGAGTTTGATGAAAACCTATTGATTCATTCTAAATCAAAGATAGAAGATGCGAAAAATGCTGCACAAATCATATTAGGTATGGAAAATAGACCAACAGCCGTTTTTGCTGGAACCGATTTAATTGCAACTATTTTCGCTAATGAATCAAGAAAAAAGCAGGTTTCCATCCCAGATAAAATTTCAATAATTGGTTTTGATAATACGATCCAAGCAGAATTGGCCGACCCGGGATTAACCACAATTGCTCAACCAATCGATGAGTTGGCTCATTATGCAATTCAAAATTTATTAAAATCAGTTGAAAACCCAGCAATGCCTGGACATAGAATTATGTTAGTTCCAGAACTGATTGAACGGCATTCAGTAAAGGATATAAAAGTAGAACCACCATCTTGAGCAAGTGACCAGTATATAAGGCTGGTTATTAAAAATTGGTTAAGCGCTTTACTTTTTTAGGGGAATTTTCTGAATTCCCTTGTTATTATAGATATATCATGTATATAATATTAGGTGAGAAAACGCTTAACCTTTATTTACCTTAGGAGGAAATGTTGAAATGCAAAAGTTAACTTTGGGGATTATTGGTGCAGGAAGAATTGGGAGATTACATGTTGACAACTTAAAATTAGTGCCAGAAATCAAAATAAAAGGTGTTTCCGATGTTGTAATTGATCATCTTGAAACATGGGCAACAGAGAAGCAAATTGAAGTTTTAACAACAGATTACAAGGTTTTGTTAAATGATCCAGAGATTGACGCGGTGTTTATTTGTTCACCTACAACTACGCACGCAAATCTAATTAAAGAAGCAGCAGCAGCTGGTAAGCACATATTCTGTGAAAAACCAGTAAGCTTCTCAGTTGAAGAGACAGAAGAAGCGCTTGCTGAAGTCGATAAGGCTGGGGTTAAACTTCAAGTAGGTTTTAACCGTCGATTCGATCCGAATTTCAAGAAAATTCGTTCTCTTGTTCAAGATGGAACGATTGGGATACCTCATATTTTGAGAATCACATCACGTGACCCTCAACCACCAGGTGTTGATTATATAAAAACTTCAGGTGGTTTGTTCATGGATATGGCGATTCATGATTTCGATATGGCAAGGTATGTGATGGGGAGTGAAGTTGTAGAGGTATCTGCCCATGGTGCGGTACTGGTTGACCCAGCTATCGGTGAAGCGGGAGATATTGATACAGCGATTGTTACTTTGAAATTTGCCAACGGTGCACTTGGGGTAATTGATAATAGCCGCCAAGCAGTTTATGGGTATGATCAGCGCCTAGAAATCTTCGGAGACAAGGGTGCAGCCCAAGCTGATAATAACCGTGCTACGAATGTAGAGGTATCTACTGCTGAATCTGTATTAAAAGAGAAACCGCTTTACTTCTTCCTTGAACGTTATACTCAAGCCTATATTGATGAAGTAACTGAGTTCGCAAAAGCAATTCTTGAAAATGGTGATTTAACTTGCACGGGCTTTGATGGTTTGCAAGCAGAACGTATTGCAAAAGCTGCAAAACAATCGCTTGAAACTGGGGCTCCAGTTACGTTAGAACAAGTAACTGAGAAAGTAGCAAACTAGTAGGACGAAAGGAAGGATAGTATGAACCCGCTTAAGTTTGAACAAAATCGGCTGCTTGATATTATTGCTATTGGGCGCCTATGTATCGATTTAAATGCGAATGAAACAAACCGGCCAATGGAAGAAACTAGTACTTTTACAAAATATGTTGGAGGATCACCTGCTAATATCGCAATCGGTTCTGCAAGATTAGGTCAGAAACAGGTTTTATTGGAAAAGTATCTGACGACCAAATGGGTCGATTCATCACAAATTACTTAGAGGAAAACAATATTGATACAAACGGTGTAACAGTTGACAAAACAGGTGCAGTTACTGGGCTTGCATTTACAGAAATCAAGAGCCCAACTGATTGTAGCATTTTAATGTACCGCGATAACGTAGCAGATTTGAAACTTCATCCTTCTGAGGTAGATGAAGAATATATTAAACAATCAAAAGCACTATTAATCTCTGGTACTGCCCTAGCAAAAAGTCCATCTCGTGAAGCTGTATTTTTAGCACTTGAATATGCAAACAAACATAATGTGACTTGCTTCTTTGACCTTGACTACCGTCCTTACTCTTGGACAGACGAAGCAGAAACAGCAGTATACTACAACTTGGCTGCTGAAAAATGTGAAGTGATTATCGGTACTCGTGAAGAGTTCGATATGATGGAAAAACTACTTAATATCGATAAATCTGATGATTCCTATACAGCATCCCGATGGTTCTCTTACCGAGCTGACCTTGTGGTAATCAAACACGGAGGGGAAGGTTCTATCGGTTATACGAAAGATGGTAACTCTCACCGTAGCGGGATCTTCCCTGCAAAAGTCCTTAAAACATTCGGGGCAGGTGATTCATATGCTTCTGCATTCATCTATGGATTGATGAACGGAAAAGAGGTTTCTGAGGCAATGAAGATGGGAAGTGCATCTGCTTCTATTGTTATCTCACGTCATAGCTGTTCTGATGCAATGCCGACAAATGAAGAGCTAAACCAACATATGGAAACAGCAGTTTACGAACCAGCTAAGTAATCAGATTTCTAAAATAATAACCTGGGGCTTGTTCTCATTAAATTATCTTTATTTTGAAAGCAAACATTATCTTGAATAATAGAAAGGGAGATTTTAAATGACACAAACAACAGTAAAAACATTAAAGAACTACATTGGTGGCGAATGGGTAGATTCAAGTTCAGAACAAAGAGAAGTCGTATATAATCCAGCGACAGGAGAAGAAATTGCGATTGTTCCTCTTTCGACAAAAGAAGAAGTAGATCAGGCTGTTCGTGTAGCAGATGAAGCATTCAAAACGTGGTCTCAAACAGCAGTACCAAAACGTTCTCGTATTCTTTTCAAGTATCAACAGCTTTTGGTTGAAAACTGGGATGAGCTTGCTAAATTGGTTACCATCGAAAACGGAAAAAGCTTCAAAGAAGCACAAGGTGAAGTTCTTCGTGGGATTGAGTGCGTTGAATTCGCAGCTGGAGCTCCAACTTTAATGATGGGTAAGCAACTTCCAGATATCGCGAGTGGACTTGAGTCTGGTATGTATCGTTACCCAGTTGGGGTTGTAGGGGGAATCACGCCGTTCAACTTCCCAATGATGGTTCCATGCTGGATGTTCCCGCTTGCAATTGCTTGCGGTAACACATTCGTATTAAAACCATCTGAGCGTACTCCACTTCTTGCACAGCGTCTAGCTGAACTATTTGAAGAAGCTGGTCTACCAAAGGGTGTTCTTAACATTGTAAACGGAGCTCATGACGTAGTTAACGGACTTTTAGAGCACAAGCTTGTTAAAGCTATCTCATTCGTAGGTTCACAACCAGTCGCAGAATATGTTTATAAAACAGGAGCCGCTAACCTTAAGCGTGTTCAAGCACTTGCTGGTGCAAAAAACCACTCTATTGTATTAAGTGATGCAAATCTTGATAATGCAGTAAATCAAATTATCGGTGCAGCATTCGGCTCTGCTGGTGAGCGTTGTATGGCAGCTGCAGTTGTAACAGTAGAAGAGTCAATTGCTGACGAGTTAATTGAAAGATTAAAGAAAGCGGCAGATGATATTGTGATCGGAAACGGACTTGAAGAGGACGTATTCTTAGGACCGGTTATCCGTGAAAACCACAAAGCTCGTACACTTGGCTACATCGAGTCTGGAGTTGAACAAGGTGCAACTATTGTACGTGATGGTCGTAAAGATGCAGAAGTAACTGGAAAAGGATACTTCGTTGGACCAACAATTTTTGATAATGTAACTCAAGAAATGAAAATTTGGCAGGATGAAATCTTCGCTCCAGTTCTTTCGATTGTCCGTGTGAAAGATTTAGCGGAAGCGGTTGACGTTGCAAACAACTCTAACTTCGCAAATGGTGCTTGCTTATATACTGATAGCGCAATTGCTGTACGTCAATTCCGTGAAACAATAGATTCCGGCATGCTTGGAATCAACATTGGTGTTCAAGCCCCAATGGCATTTTTCCCATTCTCTGGCTATAAGGATTCCTTCTATGGAGATCTACATGCTAATGGTACAGACGGTGTTGAATTCTACACTAGAAAGAAAATGCTAACTGCTCGTTACATGAAGTAATTGAATCTATAAAAAGGGAAGTGGTGGGATGAAGTAGCTCGTCCACTTCCTTTTATTATGTGAAAATAAAGGCCATCAAATCTTCAACACCATAATCGAGAGGAGAATAGATTGTGAATAGCATTCGTTTAACAACAGCTCAGGCACTTGTGAGATTTTTAAATGCACAATATGTAGAATTTGACGGGAAACAAGAAAGATTTATTAAAGGGATTTTTACAATTTTTGGTCATGGAAACGTGGTCGGTCTTGGTCAAGCACTTGAAGAAAACCCAGGAGACCTTGAGGTTTACCAAGGACGAAATGAGCAAGGAATGGCAAATGCAGCGATGGCATTTGCAAAACAAAAGCATCGCAAACAAATCATGGCTTGTACTTCATCCGTAGGACCAGGAGCTGCAAACATGGTAACTTCTGCTGCAACTGCAACCGCTAACAATATACCGGTACTCTTATTACCTGGTGATGTGTTTGCAACTCGCCAGCCAGATCCAGTTTTACAGCAAATTGAACAAACACATAATCTATCAATTTCAACAAACGATGCGTTTCGTGCTGTAAGTAAGTATTGGGACCGCGTTTCACGTCCAGAGCAACTAATGTCAGCGATGTTGAATGCGATGCGCGTCTTAACAAATCCAGCTGATACTGGTGCGGTAACCATTGGGCTGCCACAAGATGTTCAAGGGGAAGCATGGAATTTCCCGGTGAGCTTCTTCGAAAAGCGTGTTCATCGTATTGAACGCCGTCAGCCATCCTTGGAAAGCATTAAAGATGCAGTGAAACTTATTCAATCAAAGAAAAAGCCATTACTAATTTTAGGTGGCGGGGTGCGCTACTCAGAGGCTGCGGATGCATTAGTTGAATTCTCAGAGAGGTTCAACATTCCGTTTGGTGAAACACAAGCTGGCAAAAGTGCTGTGGAAAGCAGCCATCCATTAAACCTTGGCGGCGTTGGAGTAACAGGAAACCTTGCAGCAAATCAGATTGCAAAGGATGCTGACTTAATAATAGGGGTAGGAACTCGTTTCACTGATTTTACAACCGGTTCTAAGCATTTGTTTGCCGAAGCAGATGTTTTAACTATCAATATTTCTGAATTCCATGCTGCCAAGCTTGATGCAGTAAAGGTAGTGGCTGATGCAAAAGTAGGCTAAATGCAATTTCAGAGGAACTAGGTCCATACAAAACGGCTTATGAAAGTGAAATTACAGATGCAAAGCAAGCATGGCAGAGGGAATTGAATCGATTATATGAAATCAAATATGGTGAAGGATTTAAGCCAGAAATAGCTGGCCAGTTAGATGATAAACTTCCAGAATATGTAGAGGTTTTTGGCTCTCAATTAACACAAACATCTGTACTTGGCTTTGTCAACCACCTTGTCGATGATCATGCTATTGTTGTTGGTGCAGCGGGAAGTCTTCCGGGTGACCTTCAACGTATGTGGGTTTCAAAAACCCGTAATACGTATCATATGGAATATGGCTATTCTTGCATGGGTTATGAAATTGCTGGCGCACTTGGTGTGAAGCTTGCTGAACCAGAGCGTGAAGTTTATGCCATGACTGGGGATGGAAGCTACTTAATGCTTCATACAGAGCTTGTTACCTCCTTGCAAGAAGGTAAGAAAATCAATGTTGTATTGTTTGATAACTCAGGTTTCGGCTGCATCAACAATCTTCAAATGGGTAACGGAATGGGAAGTTTTGGTACAGAATTTAGAAAACGTAATCCAGAGACCGGTAAGATGGATGGAAACATCATGACCATTGATTTTGCAAAAGTAGCAGAAGGGTATGGTGTGAAAACCTATTCCGTTCGTACTCTTGAAGAACTAAAAGCAGCGTTGGTTGATGCGAAAAATCAAACCGTTAGCACCCTCATTGATATAAAAGTACTACCGAAAACGATGAGCGATGGCTACGATTCCTGGTGGAATGTAGGGGTAGCAGAAGTCTCAGAAAAAGAAAGTATCCAACAAGCATTTGAAGATAAAAAAATCAATCTAGATAAAGCACGCACATACTAGGAGGAAAGCAGATATGTTCAAAGAGGGTCAAGTAAAATTAGCTATAGCACCAATTGGCTGGACGAACGATGATATGCCTGAACTTGGTGGAACTGTGACATTTGAGCAATGTATTAGTGAGATGGCTTTAGCAGGCTTTTCCGGTAGTGAAGTGGGAAATAAGTATCCGCGTGATCCAGTAATATTGAATAAATACTTATCGATTCGTGGGTTAGAGATTGCCAGTGCATGGTTTAGTTCATTCTTAACTTCTAAACCATTTGAAGAAACAGCTGAGGATTTTAAAGTCCACCGTGATTTTTTACATGCTATGGGTGCAAAGGTTATCGTTGTATCCGAACAAGGCAACAGTATTCAAGGTCAAATGGACACGGCTTTATTTGAAAATAAACCAGTGTTTTCCGAGGAAGAATGGACGGTATTTCTTGATGGAATTCAACGTCTTGGTGACCTTGCAGCTGAAAAAGAAATGAAGCTTGTTTACCATCATCATATGGGGACTGGTGTTCAAACGACAGAAGAAATTACTCGTCTAATGGAAGGAACTGATCCAAATAAGGTTTCTCTTTTATATGATACAGGGCATTTAGTTTTCTCAGGAGAGGATTATTTAGAGGTATTAACGAAGTATATGGACCGTATTCACCATGTTCATTTAAAAGATGTTCGTGCTGATGTAGCTCAGAAGGTTCGTGATGAAAAGGTGAGCTTCCTTCAAGGAGTTAAACAAGGAGTATTTACAGTACCAGGAGATGGTCTAATTGATTTTAAACCTATCTTTAAACTGCTAAGTGAAGCGAATTATGAAGGATGGTTTGTTGTAGAAGCTGAACAGGACCCAGCTATTGCTAATCCTTTTGAATATGCCGTTAAAGCACGTAAATATATTCGTGAGAATTGTGGATTGTAAAATAAATAAGACACCTTAAACCTGTACGCTAGATGTACAGGTTTCTTTATACCTCTTCTGCATTTCAGAAAATGGAAGGAGAAGTGCTATGAAAAATGATAAAAACAGGAAAATAAATCGAAATCTGTTTCAAGCTCATTTTCTGAGTATAGTTTTTTGTTTTTGGTTTTCGATGTTTATTTACGTCCAAACCTTTGGGGTCTATTTAGCATTTCTAGACTTTGGATATTATGCAACCGGCATCATTATGGGGAGTTATGGAATTATGCAGATTATCCTTCGCTTTCCAATTGGTTTTCTTGCAGACCGTTATCAAATCAGCGGCAAGTTTTTAGTAGGAATTGGATTCATTGCTTCACTTGCGAGTGTGCTGTTACTTGCATTATCCACGGAGTTCCTTCCTATTTTTATGGGGAGATTTTTAGCAGGATTTACCGCTGCAATGTGGGTCGTACTTACGATTTGGTATAGCTCATCTTTTAGTAAACAACAGTCATTAAAAGCGATGAGTCAGCTTCAATACACAATGGTTGGCTCCCAATTAATTTCAATGGTGCTTAGTGGCTTAATTGCCGATTTCTATGGTTTTACATATTTATTTTGGGTTGGTGCTGTTTTCGCCTCGCTTGGGTTCATTTTAGTCCTTTTGCTGCCAAACCAAGAACCTAAACGGGCACAAGAATCAATTCAAATGAAACATGCTCCAATTTTTGACCGAATCATAAGGATACGAAAAATTTGGTCATTAAGCATATTGTCACTTATCGGCCATGCCGTTTTATTTACAACGATTTTTGGTTTTTCATCAGTTTATTTCACACAGTTAAATGAACACCAATCTGCAATCATGTTTCTAGTCGTTTCATTTATGCTTCCTCATGGCATGGCTCCATTAATTTTATCTATAAAAAAAAGCCAACTGAAAAATTCTTTTAAATTGCTGATGCTTTGTTTCGTTGTTGGGATTTCTACACTATTATTTTTAGGCTCCATTGATAGTTGGGTCATGTATTGTATCTTACACGGAATACTTGGACTTTCCTTAGGTTTTGTGTTTCCTATTTTATTAGACGAGGTATATAAGGCGGATGAAGTAGGTGCTTCAAAGACGATCATGGGACTCTATCAATCTGTTTACTCAATAGGAATCGTTGCTGGTCCAATCGTTGCTGGCTATTTTGCTTTGAAAGTAGAGATTGGTGCAGTTTTTATTCTTTCGGCATTCTTACTTCTATTAGGTGGAATATTATCATTGGTAGAAAGCGTAAAGCTTAGTAAAGGAAAGGGAGAAATTGGTGAGAAAGTGAAGAGTATTTAAAAGACAGAACGGGAACTGACCAATTTCCTAGCTGCTCTTATTTTAGTAATAATATTGAATATGCAACCAAAAATTTTCCTGTTTGGAAGAGTATAGGGAATTATATAAAAAAGAATATGTAAAAATTACAGGTCTGCTATTGACTGAAAATGCTTTCAATATTATCATATAATCATAAAGTTAACCAACAATTACCCAAATGTTATTAAACAGTTATGATCACTATTTGGGAACATTAATTGTTTAATGGCCTCGATTGTATTTCATATTTTAGCAGTTTAATGAGGGGGAGAAAAATGAGTAAACTTTTACGAAAACCAAACAAAGCAGAGCAAGAATTAACAGTTATTCATAATGTAACGACAGAAAATTCTTCTTTGGAATATGTAGAATTTAAGGTTGTCGATTTAACTCCTGGAGCAAAGTATGCTGAAGAGTTAGATGAAAAAGAGGTATGCATCGTCGCAGTAACCGGACGAATCAATGTTACGGATCAAGAGCAAACTTTCAGAAACTTGGGAACTCGTGAAAGCGTTTTTGAGCAAAAGCCAACTGACAGTGTGTATATATCGAATAATCGCAGTTTTGAAATTGAAGGAGTAAGTAAGGCACGCGTAGCAATATGTTATTCACCTTCTGAAAATCAATTACCGACAAAGTTAATCAAAGCATCTGACATTGGAATTGAACACAGAGGCGTTCAAAACAATAAGCGATTAGTACATAATATTTTACCAGATTCAGATCCATCTGCTAATAGCTTATTAGTAGTTGAGGTTTTTACAGAAAGTGGAAACTGGTCAAGTTATCCTCCCCATAAGCATGATCAAGATAATTTACCATATGAATCTTTCTTAGAGGAGACCTATTATCATGAAATGAATCCAAAACAAGGGTTTGTTTTCCAAAGAGTTTATACCGATGATCGTTCTATCGATGAAACAATGACAGTAGAACATGGAGACGTTGTCATTGTACCGGCAGGTTATCATCCCGTAGGTGTGCCGGATGGCTACGTTTCTTACTATTTAAATGTAATGGCAGGTCCAAAACGAACTTGGAAATTCCATAATGATCCAGATCATGAATGGATACTTAAAAGTCGCCAATAAATATTGATAATGCAAGGTGCTGGTTACATTACAGTATAACTAGCACCTTGATAGGGTCAATAAATGAAATCGCTTTTTTATAAGTATATTATGGTAGCAAATTTTATAGATAAAAAGGGGAATTATGGAACAGGATGCAAAGTCAAAGTGAAAAATTAAGAGTCTATTGACATAAACAAAGGGGTGTAAACTTAATGCTAGTTTCTATAAAAGAAATGCTAATAAAAGCAAAAGAGGATCGGTATGCAGTCGGTCAATATAACATTAATAGTTTCCAATGGGTGGAAGCGATTCTGGAGGCCTCAGAGGAAGAACAGGCTCCGGTTATTTTAGCTGCTTCTGATCGACTGGTCGATTACCTTGGTGGCTTCAACGTAATCGACACTTGGGTTAGAACGCTGGTAGAAGTAAAGAAAATTAATGTCCCTGTAGCATTGCATTTGGACCATGGCAGAAGTGTAGAAAGGTGTAAAGAAGCAATTGATGCAGGATTTACATCTGTTATGATCGATGGTTCACATCATCCAATTGATGAAAATATCGAGATGACGAAACAAGTCGTTGAGTATGCTAAGGCTCGTGGGGTATCGGTTGAGGCTGAAGTTGGAACCGTTGGTGGTAATGAAGACGGTCTAATCGGTGGAATTAACTATGCAGATCCAGAAGAATGTGTAAGGTTAGTTAAAGAGACTGGGGTTGATGCATTGGCAGCTGCCCTTGGTTCAGTTCATGGTCCCTATCAGGGAGAGCCGAAACTTGGATTTGATGAAATGAAACAAATTGCTGAAATGACTGGGATTCCGCTAGTTTTGCATGGTGGTTCTGGAATTCCATTACATCAAATCCAAAAAGCAATTGAATATGGGCATGCCAAGATTAATGTGAACACAGAATGCCTACAGGCTTGGACAAGGGCAATTCGAGAAGTGTTAGCAACTAATTCTGAGCTATACGATCCACGTGCCATCCTTACTCCGGGAAAAGAAGCAGTAAAGTTGACAGTGAAAGCGAAAATAAAAGATTTTAGAACAAATAACAAGGCTATTTTAAGCAGTATTAATACTTAATTCAAAAGAGGCTATTTAAAAATGAATGAATATCCTCAACAACTTAGGAGGAATAAAGCTTATGATTTGGCTGATTTTTCTTAGCTTCTTAGCTTATACAGTATTTGTGATGTGGTTTTCCTGGTATAAGACAAAAGGGACAGACATGTCGACCACAGATGGTTACTTCCTTGGTGGCCGAAGTCTAACAGGTATTGTCATCGCGTCTTCATTGATCTTAACTAATCTTTCAACTGAACAAATTGTTGGATTAAATGGTCAAGCATTCGGAGAATCAATGGCGGTAATGGCATGGGAAGTTGCCTCTCCACTGGCATTGATTGTAATGGCCCTTATTTTACTACCGAAGTACTTAAAAGCAGGCTTACAACAATTCCAGATTTTCTTGAACGACGTTATGACTTAAGAACAAGACAAATTGCATCTCTTTTATTCTTAATTAGTTATGCTGTTGCCTATCTACCAGTTGTTCTGTACTCTGGTGCACTAGTATTAGATAGTATCTTTTCATTAACATCGATTACCAATTTAAGCCCATTCATGCTTGTTCTTGTTATTTCGGCTGCTATTGGAGTTATAAGTTTAGGATACACAATTCTTGGCGGCCTCAAAGCAGCTGCTATGAGTGATACAATCAACGGAATTGGGTTAATTATTGGTGGTCTACTTATTCCTATCCTTGCTTTAGTTGCACTCGGTGGAGGAAACTTAGCTAGCGGTGTCAGTGAATTGCTTCATGCAAACCCTGGAAAACTGAACGCTATTGGCGGGACTGAGTCTTCTGTACCATGGCCAGTGTTAATCACAGGGATGCTTTTCAACAACATTTTCTATTGGGCAATGAACCAATCGATTATTCAACGTACATTTGCTGCGAAAAACTTAGCAGAAGGTCAAAAAGGAGTTTTGTTTGCAGGGTTATTTAAGGTATTTGGAATGACATTTTTAGTATTGCCTGGTATTATTGCTTACCTACTTTATGGAAATTCATTAAGCAATAATGATGCCGCATACCCAACACTTGTTATTGATGTTCTTCCGGTAGCATTATCAGGATTTTTAGCAGCAGTATTATTCGGAGCAATTTTAAGTTCATTTAATAATACTTTAAATAGTGCGATTACTCTATTCTCACTTGATATTTATAAACCAATCTTTAAACCACAAGCTCAAGAAAGAGAACTTGTAAAAGCGGGTCGAGTCTTTGCTTTTGGACTAGCCATTGCGTCGGTTATTGTAGCTCCGTTTATCATGTATGCGCCTTCAGGATTATATGCATATTTACAGGAAATGAATGGTTTTTATAACTTACCAATTATTGCAATGATCCTTGTAGGCTTTTTCAGTAAACGTGTACCAGCGTATGCAGGTAAGGTGGTCATCGTTGTTCATATTGTACTATATTCACTATCAAAGGTCTTCTTAAGTGATGTTAACTTCCTTTATGTACTATCAATTCTCTTAGCTGTTGACATTTTTGTCATGTTGGTATTAGGAAGATTGAATCCAAGAAAAACACCATTTGTGTTAAATGATGCGAAGAAAGTTGACCTAACTCCATGGAAACATGCAAAAACATTTTCAGCTTTTCTTGTCATTATTATGCTAGGAGTTTATGCTTTCTTCTCTCCTATAGGGATTGCAGACTCAAGTTTGGCAACGTATTCGGTATCGCAAGTTGTCTTTTTGTTAGTAAACCTGGTGATTATTGGGTCAGTTGCTTGGTTCTGGTATAGAACCAATAAAAAATTAGATAGTGCTGATAGCAAAGACGAGGATCAAAAAAAGTCGTTTAATCTTTTAACCGAAAAGAAAGCGGTAACGGTTATCAGTCTTTTCTAAAAATAAGAAATCATAAGAAAATAGGTTGGGATTGTTCTCTCAATCTATTTTCTTCAAGGTTAGGCTTAAGATAAAAAGGGGGTTTAAATATGCCTTTAGTTCGGTTCGATTTGATTGAGGGAAGAGACGAACATTCTGTAAGAAAGCTTTTAGATGCTGCTCACCACGCCATGGTACAAGCCTTTGGAGTACCTGAAAGAGATCGATATCAAATTGTCACTCAGCATCCGGCAAGTGAAATGATGATTGAAGATACAGGTTTAGGATTTGAAAGAAGCAAAGATGTCGTTGTCGTAAGCGTGACAAGTAAACAAAGAACGGAAGAACAAAAACAGAAATTTTATCAATTATTGGTTAAGGAATTAGGGGAACAATGCGGAATAGAACCAAATGATATTATGATCTCTGTTGTGACAAATGGAAATGCTGATTGGAGCTTTGGTTATGGTAAGGCTCAATTTCTAACAGGAGAGTTATAAGAATTAAAAGCGGACCAATTAGCTTGGTCCGCTTTTATGATGAGTGCCTCTTAATAATTAAGGATAATATTATGCTCAAGTGCAAATAGTTGATAATTCTCATTTGGCTCTTTATCTGTAATGAGGTAATGGATTTCATCTAAGTTGCAATAAGTAGTTAAAGCATATTTATCAAACTTACCATGGTCGACTAATAGAAAGACTTGAGAACACTTCTTCACTGCGGAGCTTTTAAGTTCACTCTCAAGAGGGGCTGAGTTTGTGACCCCATTTGAAATTGAGATTCCTGTTGATGCCATGAAGGCTTTATTTATATTGTAGGTTTTAAAGAGATCCAATCCTTTATAACTTGTAAAGGACTTTGTTTCTCGTTCAAGCATTCCTCCGGTAGAAAAAATGTTTAAGTTCTTATAAGGCATCGATTCTACGATAAAGTCCACATTGTTTGTTACAACTGTTATATTCTTCTCTTTAACAAAATGGAACATTTCAAATGTTGTTGTACCTGAATCTATAAAGATAATATCTCCATCATTTACATAATTGGCAGCTAGTTTAGCAATGTGTGTTTTTTCTGTTTGATTGCGGACCTTTCTATCATTGAAGGATACTAGTGTGGAATGGTTAACTGCAACTCCACCGTATACCTTTTTCAAGTCGCCATGTTCGACCAGCACTTGAACATCTCTTCTGATAGTGTTTTTTGATACACCAAATACCTCAACAAGTTCATCCAAAGAAACAGTTTCATGTTTCAATACATACTCTTGTATTTGGTGTATCCTTTTGGTTTTTAACATCTCGATTCCCCTTTAGCACAGTGATGTAAGCGCTTATATATGTTATTAATTATTATATCAACAATTAACCAATACTTCACCACTTTTATATAATAAACTAAAATAAATTATATGTCGCGACATAAGACTTGTGTAAATATATTTAAGGAAAGGTTTTCTGCAAGACAGGTTAACACAAACAAAGAGCTAATATACCTTCTCTTTAGTAATAACAAAAACTTACATACATTGTTCATTGCTGTGGGTATGTGACTGGTAAATAGAACGTTTAGAAAATTCAATTATACTTTTTTTATACTTTATACAAGTTGAGTGTGAATTTGGTAAATTTTTCTCAGTTTTATACCAAAATATGATACTTTCACCCAAAAAACTTACCATCAATAGGAAAAAAGATGTCCTATTAGTGATATTATAGTAGAGGACTAATTTTTATAAAAATTATAGCGAGAGTGAGGTAGCAAAGCTTCGTGAACTTTAAAACAACTTTATACATCGGTTTTGGAGTTGTGATTATTGCAATGGGGATTATCGCAAGTATTATTATTAATACATATCAAAACCAAACACAGCAGATGAATGAGCTTGTGAATGATCGTTATATTAAGATTGAACATGCGAATACTATTCGTTATGAAATGAGTTCTATTGATTTAGATAACGTGAGTGAAAGAAACGAAATAGATCAACAGTCCATTCAATTGTCCGAGAAGGCTTTTCAAAGGGCAAATCAGAAATTAGTAGAGTTAGAGAAGTTGATTGAAATTCAACAGGCAAAGGATATATTTGCAAAACTCGCCAACAACTATGATTCTTTTCGATCTAGCTATGATGAGTTAATATCGAATCAAGCAAGTGAGAGCAACTTGAACTTATTAGAGCGTGTAAAAGAAGATAAAGCAAATCTACTTATTACTATTGAAGACCTAATCGACTTTCAAGAAAAGGTCATGCAGGATACTTTAAAACAAACAGAGGAAGCATACAGCAATGTGTTAAAAAACATCATTATTTCTGGGGCAATCGGTCTTGTCTTTGCTTTAACAATTGCGTTTATCGTAGTAAATAATATAACAAAACGGTTACGAAAGTTTAAGAGTGTATTAGTCACATTAGCAGATGATCATTATGGGTATACGAGAGTGGATATTCATTCGAATGACGAAATCGGTCAAATTGCAAACGCTTATAATGAATTAGTGAGTACTCTAGAAAAACAAGAACAAATTGAACAGCAATATCGAATAAAAATAGAAGATCAGAACTGGTTAAAAACAAGCATTGCCGAATTATCTGTCCTCATACAAGGGGTTAGTGATTTAAACTTAGCAGGCGAACGGTTCATACAGAAACTCTCCCAAACCATTGGGGCTAGTTATGGTGTCCTATATTTATTACATAAGGATGAAGAAAGTCCTTATCTAGAAAAACTTTCTTCTTACGCGTATACTACACCAAAAAGTAATCAACTTGCACTCAACAGAATTAGTTTTGGTGAGGGCTTAGTTGGTCAATGCGCAAAATCAAAAGAGATGATTTTGTTAGAAAACATTTCTGATGACTACATTCAAATCTCGTCAGAAATTTAGGTCATACAAATCCAACGAGAATTGTCATTGTGCCTATTGTTCTTGAGGATGAGTTGTTAGGTGTGATGGAGCTTGCAACACTTCAACCAGTTACAGATCTTCATCGGGATTTCCTTGTGCAGGCAAATGAAATGCTGGGAGTTACCTTTAACAGGATTTTTAAGCATCAACAGGTAGAAAAGCTTTTAGAGGAATCACAGATCTTAAATGAAGAACTTCAAACACAATCTGAAGAATTACAGTTGCAGCAGGAAGAATTGCGCACGATGAATGATGAAATTGAAGCACAATATCGAAGTGCTGAGTTAAAAACAAAAGAATTAGAAGAGATAAAAGATAGACTTGAGCAAAAGACAAAAGAGATTATAGCGAGTTCAACATATAAATCTGAATTTCTAGCAAACATGTCTCATGAGCTTAGAACACCTTTGAACAGTTTATTAATCTTATCGCAAATGTTGCGGGAAAACAAAGAACAAAATCTTACGGATAAACAACTAGAGTATGTGAATACAATTTTTACATCTGGTCATGATCTCCTTCAATTGATTAATGATATTTTAGATCTTTCAAAAATTGAATCTGGGAAAATGGAGATCGTTGAGGGAGAAGTATTGATTACAGATATCGTCAATTCTCTTCAGCGTCAGTTTATGCCTATCGCTAAGATAAAAGGTTTAGAATTTACGTTTGAATATGATGTGAATTTACCAGATATTATTTTTACAGATGAACAAAGATTAAATCAGATCTTAAAAAACCTTTTATCAAATGCTTTTAAATTCACTGAAAAAGGACAGGTGCAATTACAGATTGCTCCATCGACTCAAAAGAATGAAAAATTCATCGCATTTTCGGTCACTGATACAGGAACAGGGATTGCGAAGGACAAGATTTCTGCTATTTTTGAAGCCTTTACTCAAGCTGACGGGACAACGAGCCGTAAGTATGGTGGAACAGGTCTTGGTCTATCGATCTCTCAGGAGCTTGCTAGACTTATAAATGGGACAATTTCCTGTGAAAGTATAGTGAATCAAGGAAGTACCTTTACTCTCTATATACCTCAAGGTGAAGAACTGAAACAAAATGAAGTAGAAAATGATGTGACCGTTTCAATACCGGCAGATTCTAAGGATGCCTCCGATCATGAAGTGGCTACTACGAAGGAACAGCCTCTACTGATTGGTAAAAAAGTGCTAGTTGTAGACGATGATATGAGAAATATCTTTGCATTAACAAGCTCTCTAGAAGCAGCGGGTATGGAAGTGAGCTTTGCAGAGAATGGTAGAGATGCAATTAATATTTTGCAAGAAGAAGAGAATCCAGATATTGTTTTAATGGATATTATGATGCCTGAAATGGACGGGTATGAGGCAATGAGGGTGATTAAAAGTATGAGGGAATATGAAAACCTTCCAATTATTGCTTTAACCGCAAAGGCTATGAAGGATGATCGACAAAAGTGTATTGATGCCGGTGCATCTGATTATATCAGTAAACCTGTTAATCTTGAGCAATTGTTTTCAATTATTCGAGTTTGGTTACATCATTAACTAATTTTCTTTTTAGGTGATGCTATGACATATATGAAGGAAGACCAACATGAATCAGCTTCAACAATGACTACACCAGAAGACTGTACAGATCTAGAACGTATTGAAATACAATTACTCTTAGACGGAATTTTCTTGAAGTACGGGTTTGATTTTCGACACTATACATTTAGCTCTATTCGGAGGAGAATTTGGCATCGTATAAAGGTGGAAAAGCTTCAAACAGTAACGGCTTTACTAGATAGAGTTTTACACGATCCTGCAACAATGGAGCAACTATATGCGGATTTTTCAATCAATGTTACTGAAATGTTTCGTGATCCTACTTTTTTTAAAGCCTTTCGAGAAAAAATTGTTCCGGTACTAAAGGATTTGCCTTCCATTCGGATCTGGCATGCAGGATGCTCGACTGGAGAAGAAGCCTACTCCATGGCTATCCTATTACATGAAGAAGGACTTTATGAAAAAACAAGAATTTATGCAACTGATATGAATGGCAAGGTCCTTGATAAGGCTCGAACAGGGAAATTTCCGTTATACCGAATGAAGACCTATACGAGTAATTACATCAACTCTGAAGGGAAAAATGCATTTTCCGAATATTATACAACCAAGGATGAGTATGCTTGCTTTCATTCCTATTTAGCAGAGAATATCGTTTTTGCACAACATAACCTTGTGACTGACGGATCTTTTAATGAGTTCCACGTAATCATATGTCGCAACGTCCTCATTTACTTTGACCGTGATTTACAAGAGCGTGTTCATCAGTTGTTTTATGACAGTTTAGCCACTTCAGGAATACTGGGTCTTGGAAATCGAGAAGGCCTTTCTTATTCAAATTATGATAACCGATATATTGATCTAGATAAAAAAGAGAAGCTTTACCAGAAGAAAAGTCTTTCTTAGATAAACATAAAAAATATGATAAGGGCGAGGTGCTTATGGAAAATCCAATTATTAACATCTTAATGGTAGATGACAGACCAGAGAATTTACAAGCCCTTGAAGCTGTGTTAGGCTCTTCTGGTTATCAATTAACAAAAGCCTACTCGGGAGAAGAAGCACTAAAATGGCTGTTAAAAAAAGAATTTGCCATCATCCTTCTCGATGTGCAGATGCCTGGTCTTGATGGTTTTGAGACTGCTAAGCTAATACGGGCTCGAAAAAAGTCAAAGGAAATTCCTATTATCTTTATAACGGCGCTCACTCAAACACAGGATTATGCAATTAGTGGATATGACGCAGGTGCAATTGACTTCTTGTTTAAACCATTTAACCCGTATATTTTAAAGAGTAAAATTGAAGGGTTTGTTAAAATATATGAAACGAAGTGGCAGCTTCAGATGCAAAACGAGCTCTTACAAAAGCAGTCAAAGCAATTAGATGAGGCGCATTCAAGACTTGAACAATTAGTAGAGCTGCGAACACAAGAGCTCCGTAAAACAAATGAAACTCTACAAAAGGAAATAGAAGAAAAACAGCATATTCTTCAATTAGCACAAGCTAATGAAGCTAAATACAGGCTTCTTGTTGAAGATTCACCTGTGGCTATTATTCTTCATGAATTACATAAAGAAAACTGGACATTTATCAATGAAACAGGAATGAAAATGCTAGGCGGACTTCATGTAAAAGATGTTCTTTCAAGAACGCTATATACCTTTGTTCATCCTGATGAGCATGAAGTGGTAAAGCAGCGGATTGAACGGGCACTTCATGGGGAGAAAGTTGAGGATAACGAATTAAAGCTAGTGCGTCTTGATGGGGAAACGATTCTTGCGGCGGTTACAATTATACCGTTTGAATATCTGGGGAATCCCGCAGTACATATTGTTGCAAGAGACATTACAGATATGAAAAAGACAGAAGAATATATTTCTCAATCAGAAAAACTGTCTGTAGTAGGAGAGCTTGCTGCTGGGATTGCACACGAAATTCGAAATCCATTAACAAGCTTAAAAGGTTTCACACAATTATTAGAATATAAAGATGATACACTAAATCCATATATACCGATTATGTTAGAAGAAATTGATCGTATTAATACAATTGTAAGTGAACTATTATTGTTAGCTAAACCAAATGCGGGAGACTTCAGGAAAGTCAAAATGACTGATCTTCTACAAAATGTAGTGATACTTATGAATGCACAAGCAAATTTACAAAACACTGAAATTAAATTTCATACTCTTGTAGGTGAGGAGCAGGATTATATAGATGGTTTAGAAAATAAACTCAAGCAAATTTTTATTAACCTCTTAAAAAATGCAATGGAAGCAATGAAAACAGGCGGCGAAATCAATCTCAACATGATGATAGAGGATAACCTATTAAGAATTCAGTTTTGTGATCAGAGTTTGTGGAATCTCAGAAGAGGACCTGGCCAAAATCGGGCAGCCTTTCTTCACAACAAAGGAAAAAGGAACTGGATTAGGTTTAATGGTTTGTAAAAGTATTATAGATAGTCATCACGGACATATGGATATTGAAAGTGAGGTTGGAGTTGGAACAACCATTACGTTAACATTTCCGTTATGTGATGTTTATAGTGAGATGATGGTAGATAGTAATAATTAATTGACAACAACCTTTCTCAATCATACTAAAGACGAGCAGATAGTAGGCGTAATATTCCTGTTAATCTGCTCGTCTTTTTAAATAATGTAAGCTGAACTACTATTATTTAATTTTATTTTGAATCTCGTCATTATACGCAAATGAGAATAGCAAGGCGACCATGATCGCTCCACCAATAATGTTTCCAATACTAGCAGGTATCAAATTATAAAAAAATTGATACCAATCATATGTATCATTACTGAAAATTCCAATACTAAAGTATCCCATGTTTGCTGCACTATGTTGAAAATTTCCGGCAACAAATAAGATGACGGGGAGTAGTGTACCGATAATTTTACCGGTAATATCACGGGCAGCGGTTGTTAGAAAAGCGGCCATACCAATGAGCCAATTGGCCAGGATACCTGAAATCATAATCTCAAAAAATCCCCATGTCCCATCTGATAAAAAGCTCATTTTATTATGATTGATGTAGTGATTTAGATCTTGAAAGAACTCCGGGGAGAGTGATTTCGATAAAACAATAAGTGTCCCAACAAATAAAGCTCCTATGATATTACCGAGGTAAGTCGCTAGCCAAAATTTTAAAATCTTTAAGCTCATAAGGGAAGGTTTCTGAAATAAATAACTTGGTAATAAAACGTTGACCTCAGTAAAGAGAATCGCTCCTGAAAGGAAAACCATCGCATACCCTGTTGCAAATCCCACACCTGCCATCAAATGAGATACTCCCTTTATGTCAATTCCCATTGAAAGCAAAATAGAAAAAGCAGCACCAAAAGCCATAAATGCCCCGGCCTGTAGGGATAATATAAATTGGGAGCTCGTTTTTCGATTAAGGTGGTCTCGTCCCTTTTGACTAAAATTATGTACAATTTGAGCTGGGTTAAAGTATTGTCGAGATGGCTCGTGGAACGCTTCATTATCTTGTTTCTTAGTGTTGTTTTCAATCATTTTTTGTCGCCCCTTTGTCAAAGGTTGTTTCTACCTTATACCCGTTTGGGCGTTATTTTAACTTTTTTTCTTTTGTGTAATGAAGTTGAAATATAAAATCATCTAGTTTCTATTTAAAAATGGTAAGAAAAAAGGTATACAAACGAACTGATTATCATACCAAACAATGTTGTAATTGCAGGACATCTGTTTTTAAATAGGGACAGTGTACCTGTCCCTATTTACGTTCTAAAATATCAACCATTAAATCCCAAACTTTATCATATGAATGTTATGATGAGAGTAGCGATATTAATAGTAAGGAGATATTAATGATGTCAACAGATGCTCTAACTCGAAACAATGTTACAGTTAAAGGGAAAGGGAAGCAGCGGGTGATCTTTGCACCTGGTTTTGGCTTTGATCAAAAAGTTTGGGAAGCTGTTTCTGAATCATTTGAAGACGATTTTCAAGTGATTTTATTTGATTATGTTGGCTTTGGAAATTCAGATCTATTGGCTTATACCCCTAAGAGATATAGTTCTATATATGGATATGTGGAAGATTTGTTGGCCATATGTAACGACATGGATTTAAGTGATGCCATTTTTGTGGGACACTCAGTTGGTGGAATGATCGGTATGTTAGCATCTATTCAACAGCCGGAGTTGTTTTCGAACTTGGTCATGATTGGGCCGTCACCTTCCTTCTTGAATGAAGCGCCGGAGTATAATGGAGGGTTTGATAAAGAGGAGCTTGATTCTCTGTTAAATCTGTTGGTGAAAAATTACTTTGAATGGACTACAACCATTTCTGAAACGATTATGAATGGTTCAGAACAAACAGAAATGAAGATGGAGATAGAAGACCACTTTCGCAAGAATCATCCTAATATTACATACCGCTTTGCTGAGGTTTGTTTTTTTACAGATTACCGAGAGCATTTACCGAACGTTTCGGTTCCGACTTACATTATTCAAAGTGCAAACGATGTTTTTGTTCCCAAAGAAGTTACCAACTATATGAAAGATAAGATTCCGGATTGTGCAGTTAGCTATTCAACAGCTATAGGTCATTGTCCGCATATTAGTCATCCAAAAGAAATTTCCCATTTAATAAAAAGTCATTTGAATACCGATGGTTATATGTAATGGAAACCAATTTAAATCACATACCAGGCGGTTATTTGACTCTTTCACCTAATTTTAAGATTTTGTCAGTTAATCAAACATTACTGCGATTCATTCACTATGATACTGAACAATTGATTGGACAGAGTATTCGATCTATCCTTTCGAAATCCGCACAAGCATTCTTTCAATTTGCTTTTTACCCGCTTATTATCCAAAATAAACGAGTAGATGAAATGTTTTTAGAGTTGATATCTCATACCGGTGAAGAAATACCAGTACTTATGTATGCCACCAAAGAAAATGGAATCATTACATGTATGTTTGTGCCCAACAAGAAAAGAAATGAATACGAAAATCAATTACTGGAAGCAAAGAGGATTGCTGAGGAAAGATTAGTAGAAAAAGAGAAGAGTAATGCTGATTTAAAGAAAGTTTTACTAAACCTAGAAGAGAAACAAAATGAAATAGTAAAGATGGGTAAAGAAAATGATAAATATAAAACAGATACCCAGAGGGAGCTAAAGTTAGCCAAAAAAATACAAGAGACTACTTTAACGGAGGCGATAAATAACAAAGATCTTCAAATTGAATCTTATTATCGCGCTTCTAATGAATTGTCTGGTGATATATATGGATTTTATCAAATAAATAAAGATCAATATGGAATTATCTTACTGGATGTAATGGGTCATGGCATATCTTCATCTCTCATTACAATGTCACTAGTTACTCTGTTTCAACAATTAATATCAAAAGGATTACCATCAGAACAAATCATGAAAGCTTTAGATGATAAAATGCACAGTTTATTTGAAAATGAGGAGGATGCCTGGCATTATTGTACAGCTATATACATTTTCATTGATATAAAGAAACAAACCATTGAATACATAAATGCTGGCCATCCACCTGCAATTTACCTTGATTCTAAGGGAGGACAAAGAGAACTGAAAACACAGGGACCACCAATTGGAACGTTTAAGGATAACCAATTTAGAAACTCTGTTTTTTCATATACAAAAGGAGCAAGAATCCTTCTATATACGGATGGGGTTTCTGAGCCTCTTGAACAGGACCGTTTAAGTTTACTGTTAAAACAACATGTCTCTACTCCTTTACATGTCTTTAAAGAAAAACTATTAAAAACACTCCAAGATGAAGGAAACGATTATGACAAAAGTGATGACCAATGTTTTATCTTAATTGATCTAAAATAAAAAGCACTCAAAAATCCATTGAAGAGGAATTTTGAGTGCTTTTTTTATATAAAACTACTTAAGGATACTTAACAATGTTTACTTAAGATCAAAACGATCCGCATTCATTACTTTAACCCAAGCAGAAATGAAGTCTTTAACAAATTTCTCTTTGTTATCTTCTTGAGCGTAAACTTCTGAAATTGCACGTAGAACGGAGTTAGAACCGAATACTAGATCAACTCTAGTTGCTGTTCGTACTACTTCACCTGTATTGCGGTCACGTCCTTCGTACACACCTCCGTCTAGTGGCTTCCATTCTAAGCCGATGTCAAGCAGGTTTACGAAGAAGTCGTTAGTAAGTGTACCTACACGGTCAGTGAATACACCGTGCTTTGTACCACCGTAGTTTGTACCTAGAGCACGCATACCGCCGATAAGAACAGTCATTTCTGGTGCAGTAAGTCCTAGTAGTTGAGCTCTGTCTACAAGAAGCTCTTCAGGGCCAACACTGTACTCTTTCTTTTGATAGTTACGGAAACCGTCAGCAACAGGCTCTAACACATCAAAGCCCTCTGCATCAGTTTGTTCTTCTGTTGCATCGCCACGTCCTGGAGCGAAAGGAACTGTTACATCAAAGCCTGCATCTTTTGCAGCTTTCTCTACTGCAGCAGTACCACCTAGTACAATTAAGTCAGCTAGGCTAACTTTTTTCTCAAGATGACCTTGAATGTCTTCAAGTACAGAAAGAACTTTTGAAAGTTGTTCTGGTTGGTTTACTTCCCAATCCTTTTGTGGAGCAAGGCGAACACGTGCACCGTTTGCACCACCGCGATTATCAGATCCACGGAATGTGCTTGCAGAAGCCCAAGCAGTTGTAACTAATTCGCTGATTGTAAGTCCTGAGTCTAGAATTAGTACTTTGATTTTTTCTACTTCTTCTTCTGTTAATTCATAATCAACAGTTGGGACAGGATCTTGCCAGATAAGATCTTCTTCTGGAACCTCTGGACCAAGATATCTTGATTTAGGACCCATGTCACGGTGTAGAAGTTTGAACCATGCGCGAGCAAATGCATCAGCAAACTCATCAGGGTTTGCATGGAAACGACGTGCAATTTTTTCGTAGGCTTGGTCATGACGCAATGCTAAATCAGATGTGAACATAACCGTTGGAACTTTTTTAGATGAATCTGCTGCATCTGGTGCAAGATCTTTTTCATCAGGATCTACAGCCATCCATTGGTATGCTCCGGCTGGACTCTTAGTTAACCACCATTCATATCCGAATAATAAATCAAAGTATCCATTATCCCATTGAGTTGGGTTAGCTGTCCAAGCACCTTCAAGACCACTAGTGATTGTGTCGCCACCTTTTCCACTTCCATGAGAGCTTAACCAACCTAAGCCTTGTGCTTCAATTGGAGCTGCTTCTGGTTCTGGACCAACATGTGCAGCATCTCCTGCACCGTGTGCTTTACCGAAAGTATGTCCACCTGCAATAAGTGCAACAGTTTCTTCATCATTCATTCCCATGCGTCCGAATGTTTCGCGAATGTCGTGTGCACTTTTTAGTGGATCGGGTTTACCGTCTGGACCTTCTGGGTTAACGTAAATAAGTCCCATCTGAACAGCAGCAAGCGGATTTTCAAGCTCACGGTCTCCAGAGTAGCGGTTATTTCCTAGCATTTCAGTTTCAGTACCCCAGTAGATGTCTTCTTCTGGATGCCAAATGTCTGCGCGTCCTCCACCGAAACCAAAAGGCTTTAGACCCATTGATTCAAGTGCAACGTTTCCTGTTAAAAGCAATAAGTCAGCCCAAGAAATCTTGTTACCATACTTTTGCTTAATAGGCCATAGCAATCTACGTGCTTTATCAACGTTGGCATTGTCGCCCCAGCTATTTAGTGGAGCGAAACGCTGGTTACCTGTTGAACCGCCACCACGACCGTCACCAGTACGATATGTACCAGCAGCATGCCATGACATACGGATAAACATTGGACCATAGTGACCATAGTCCGCAGGCCACCAGTCTTGGCTGTCTGTCATTAAGTCATGAAGATCTTTTTTTAGAGCTTCATAGTCTAGCTTTTTAAATTCTTCAGCATAATTAAATTCTTCTCCCATAGGGTTAGATTTTTTATCATGCTGATGAAGAATATTTAAGTTTAACTGGTTTGGCCACCAGTCTTGATTTGTTGTTCCACTAGTTTTAGGACTAGTTGCGCCGCCGTGAAATGGGCATTTTCCAGTTCCTGTTGATCCAAAAGATTCCATTTTTCTATTCTCTCCTTTTTGTAAAGTAAATATTAGTTAATCATTTATACTAAATTATAATAATTCTTACATTATCATTATAATAACATATTCAAAAAAATGAAAGAAATAAATTTGTAGAATACAAATTTTTTTAGACAAGTTCCCGTTTCAATGGGATTTTTTGAAGAAAATAGTAGTGATGCACCAATTCATAATATATGTTTCTATTTAAATAAAAGAAGTCTGACCTTACTGAAAAGGAAAATAAATAATTGAGAATATAGAGGGGGATGGGAGAAATAACTATGGGGCTCCTAGTTACTAGAAAGCCCCCATTTCATATATTAATATTCTACATACTGTTTAGCGAACGAAATGAGGTCTTTTTCTCCTAGTGTTCCATAAAAAACTAAGTGGATGACTTGTTTATTTGCTGTCATATATTCCACATGGAGTTTGCGATATCCTTTGATGCTGCTTTCACCGAGTGTAATAAAGCCGATTGCATGATCTGATAGTGAAACTTGTTTGTAACCAAAGTAATGACTTTCAATATCGTCTGACTCCCCTCTAGCAGCAGCTGTCTTGATGGAATCGTAATATTGGGCACATACACATTATGCTTTCTATTCTCAAAAACATCCCACAAAATAAAAGTAGCTGGGTAATATCCTTCTGGTGGCTGATCTGTTGAAACCCCTATTGAATTTTTAAGTGGAAGTAACTCTTTGGCTGGCCGAAGAATTTGGTAATCTGCAACTGAGTAGGCTTCTGTTAAGTTGTACGTTTTTTTACCCTGTTCAAGTGATTGTTGTAATATTTCAGGAGGTGTTGGTACGTTTTCTCGAATTTGGCCGGTTTCATAAGTCTGATATGTCATCCCTTTGTTCCATGAGAAAAAGCCTGACATTTTTGCGCTTGTAATACCTCCTGCAAAGAAAAGGACAAGAACTGCCGAAGCAACTGATAACTGAACTTTATTCAATCTCCACAATCTCTTAGGTGCGACTTTGTTGAATATCCGTTCTTCTAGATGTTCTGGAGGATTGCTATGCAATTTAATGTGATTCATAGCATTAAGTAATTTTTTTTCGGTAGATTTCATATCCGTCACTTTCCTTTCTACTATTTTCACTGTCTATTAACACACGCAATTTTTTTAGTCCTAAATGTATGCGAGATTTCACAGTGCCTACAGGGATCTTAAGAATAATGGCGATTTCTTCTTGTGTTAAATCCTGATAGTATTTTAAAACTAAAACAGATTTTAATTTGTTTGGTAATTTTTCTACAAAATACAAAGTATCCAGAGGGTGTGCATCGTACTCTTCTTCAACTTTTATAGAGTCTACGTGATATTGTTCTTCTACTTCGTTTTTAAAAAGGCGCAGCCATTTTTGCTTTCTTAAAATATTATTTGCAACATTAATAACAATTCGGTACATCCAAGTGTCAAAGGCAAACTCTTCTTTATATAAATGATGTTTAGAAAAGATGCGTATAAAAGCTTCTTGAGTGATATCTTCTGCTAGACTGTGGTTATTAGTATAAATAAGTGCAATATCATATACTTTCTTTTTATAAAGATCATAGATTTTATGAAAGGCTACTTGATCTCCTTCTCTAAAATTTTGATATAAATTTTCCATCTCACTCACCTCCTATAAGTAATACACCCTGAATAATCAAATTCGTTCACTAACATTTAAAAAAAGATGAAGTTGTGCATGACATAGTTTTTCCGTTTGCTACTAGTTGAGGTAATTATATAACAAATCCTCCCATTTCCTTGAAATAGGATAAAAAGTTGAATGGAAGGATTTTTATTATCATCTTCAAATATGGTATAAATAAGGGTAACAAAATAACAGATATTATATTGAAAATAGGAGCTTACATAATGGATAATAACGATATTTTGATTCGGCTAAGATATGCATTGGAAATTAAAAATAAAGAAATGGCAGAGATATTTAAACTTGGTGGTGTAGAGTTATCGGTACCAGAAGTGGTAAAGGTTTTGACAAAGTCTAGCGAAGAAGAAGAAAATGAGGATCAAATAAAATGTACTAACAGTATGTTGGATTCATTTTTAAATGGCCTAATTATCTCTAAAAGAGGAAGACAGGATCCTAGACCAGGGCAGAGCCCACCAGATTCGACTTCGAATAGAATTGAGAATGTTAATAATTTGCTTTTAAAGAAAGTGAAAATTGCCATGTCATTAACAACAGAGGATATGCTTGATCTATTCGAACATGCGGGAATTATGGTAACAAAGGGAGAGCTTGGAGCACTATTACGAAAAGAAGGACATAAAAATTATAAGGAATGTGGAGATAAATTCGCCAGAAATTTCTTGAAAGGTTTAGCCTTAAAGTACAGAGAATGATGGTGATATCATGAAACATACATACTTAGGTAGGACAATCTTTTTTGAGATTTCATACAAAAATCGGGCTTCAATAGGAATATCAATTGATGGGTATGGAAATATAGAAGTACTGGCTCCGAGGAAAACACCTGATGTGAAGGTGTATCATGCATTAGAGGCTAAGTGGGATCTTATTCAAGAAAAAGTTCAGGAAATGAACGATCGGTTGAAGGGACCACAGAATAAGGTTTATGAGAATGGAGAGAGTTTTCTTTATCTAGGAGAAACGTACCCGATAGATATCGTACAGGATAAAAATTTAGCGCAAGATTCAGTTGTTTTTGATAATGAAAAGTTGCGCATCTATGTAAGGCAACATGATGCTGAAAAAAATAAACAAGTGTTAAAAAGATTTTATTATCAACAGTGTAAACAATTAGTGGAGCAAAGTGTTTCTTTTAATCAAAGCTACTTTAAAACCAAGCCACGCTCTATCCGAATTACAGACAGTAAAACAACGTGGGGAACTTGCGATAGCAAGCATCAATTAACCTTTAATTGGAGGCTCGCTATGGCACCGACTGACGTAATCAACTATGTAGTTGTTCACGAAATGTGTCACATGGTTCACCTAAA
This sequence comes from Metabacillus endolithicus, assembly GCF_023078335.1. Classification (GTDB taxonomy): domain Bacteria; phylum Bacillota; class Bacilli; order Bacillales; family Bacillaceae; genus Metabacillus; species Metabacillus endolithicus. The sequence goes on from NZ_CP095550.1 coordinate 3,007,389, forward strand.
TCACGATCGATCCTTTTGGCGCCTTGTAGGAAAGATTGTACCTGATTTCAAAGAAAAAGAACGTTGGCTGGCTTTAAGTAATTGGAAAATGACTGTTTAAAAGGTAAAATAAGTAAAAGGCTAAATTCACATAGGATTTAAGCCTTTTTTATTACTTTTTAGTGATGTAGGGGCTTCAATATCAGAGGGTTTTAAAAACGAATAAATCATAAGAACAGAAAGAGCTCTACATTTTGTGTTAAACTGTAAAGGTTGATCATTATTTGTCGATGAATGTAGAAGTTTCTAAAGATGTTTTGGTTAGCTGAGAAAAGGGTATATAATCATTACTTTTCTGCTATAAGGGTTAAAGTAAACGCAGGAATTTTCAAAGTTCAGACTGACAAATAAGAAAAGAAAATATTCTAAGAGTGTCATAGGTAGAATATGAGTTTAATAGGATTTTTCTTGGAATTTAAATTGAATAAAGAAAGGAACATTCGATGAAGAAAATATCAAACGTATTTTGGATTACTGTGGCCATTGTCCTAGCAGCAGTAATATTTGGTGTTTCAGCACCAGAAAGTTTTGAACAGGCTGCAGGCAATCTACAGGCATTTTTTACAACAGCCTTTGGATGGTATTATCTAATATTGGTAACGATTATTGTGATTTTTTGTGTTTTTCTTATTTTTAGTCCTGTTGGAGCAATTAAATTGGGTAAACCAGATGAAAAGCCCGAGTTTTCAAAAGGATCATGGTTTGCCATGCTGTTTAGTGCTGGAATGGGGATCGGTCTTGTATTCTGGGGAGCGGCAGAGCCTCTTTCTCATTATATAAATCCTCCATTAGCAGAAGGAGCTACAGCAGCTGCTCATAAAGAAGCTATGAGATACACTTTTTTCCATTGGGGTATCCATGCTTGGGCAATATACGCCATAGTGGCCCTGGCGCTAGCCTATTTTCAATTTCGTAAGGATGAACCAGGTCTTATTTCAGCCACTCTAAAACCTGTATTAGGGAAAAGAATGGAAGGGTCTTTGGGGACGGTTGTAGATGTACTTGCGGTCTTTGCTACAGTGATAGGGGTTGCAACAACGCTTGGGTTCGGGGCAGCACAAATTAATGGCGGTTTGTCTCTCTTATTAGGAGTCCCTAATAATTTCACCGTTCAATTTTTAATTATTTTAGCAGTAACAGTCTTATTTATGATTTCAGCATGGTCAGGATTAGGTAAAGGAATAAAATATTTAAGTAATACGAACATGGTTTTAGCCATCTTGTTATTTATATTAATGTTTATAGCAGGACCAACAATACTCATCTTAAATATGTTTACTGATACAATTGGTGGATATATACAAAATATTATTTCTATGAGTTTTCGAATCGCTCCACTTAATGAAGAACATCGCTCTTGGATTAATGGCTGGACTATTTTCTATTGGGCATGGTGGATTTCCTGGTCTCCTTTCGTTGGGATCTTTATTGCTCGTGTGTCAAGGGGTAGAACGATTCGAGAATTTATAATTGGTGTTTTACTACTGCCAGCACTCGTAAGCTTTTTATGGTTTGCTGTATTCGGTAGCTCTGCGATTGAAATTCAAAATGCCGGAAATGTAGACTTAACAAGTTTTGCGACAGAGGAAGTCTTATTTGCGATATTCAATGAAATGCAATGGTCAACACTTCTCTCAATCGTAGCAATAACACTTATTTGTACATTCTTTATTACATCTGCGGATTCAGCTACATTTGTACTAGGAATGCAAACAACATATGGCTCGCTTACACCTCCTAATTCCGTGAAACTAACGTGGGGAGTTGCACAGTCTGCTGTAGCATTAATTCTTTTGTATAGCGGAGGACTTCAAGCGCTACAAAATTCATTAATTGCTGCTGCGTTTCCATTTTCAATTATTATTGTTTTAATGATGGTATCTCTGTATCGTTCATTATCAAAAGAAAAAAAGGAACTTGGTTTATATTTCAAGCAAAAGCCAATTAAGAGTAAAAAACTTTAATAGATAGAAAGGGTGCAGTTCATGATGAACTGCACCCTTTTCTATATTATTATTTGTTATCGTACACCCTTCATAAAGACCTGGATCTTTGGTGAGAGTAGGAAAAGAAGGATTGCAAGAAGGATTGCTACTCCACCTATCGTACCAAAGTAAAGATTCTCAGTTTCTGGAGTATAGAACCCAACAATTTGTGCATTAATAGCTTGAGCAGCTGCACTAGATAAGAACCATAAACTCATTGTCTGTGCTGAAAACGCATTAGGTGCTAACTTAGTCGTTGCTGATAATCCTACAGGTGATAAGCATAGCTCACCAAGGACAACAATGAAATAACTTAGAACGAGCCATAAAGGACTAACTAATGCTTCCTCACCAGATAGGTATCCTGGTACTAGAATGACGATAAAAGATAAACCTGCAAACAGTAACCCAAGTGAAAACTTTTGAGGAACAGATGGTTGGCGGTCCCCAAGCTTTACCCAAAGACCAGCAAACACTGGTGCTAAGATGATAATAAACAATGGGTTTAATGATTGAAACCAGGCAGGTGAAATTGTAAATCCTAGAAATTCTAAATTAGTTCGTTTATCTGCATAATGGGCAAGGATAGTAGATCCTTGTTCCTGAATAGCCCAGAACATAACAGCAGCAATAAATAATGGAATATAAGCGATAATTCTAGAACGCTCAGTTTCCGTTGTTTTCGGGCTACGGTACATAATAATGAAATAAATCGTAGGAATTAGAATTCCTAAAATACCTATGAGTGCAATAAATGTCTCGATAGTAAGGATCCTCATTGAGATCGTAACACCAATTAAAATCGCTAATACAACTGCACTTAAGCCTATTGTAGAAAAGACTTTCTTCTTTTCAGAAGCCGATAACGGATTTGGAACAACTGTCCCAGCAAGGCCTAAGTTTTTCTTTTTTGTAAAAATAAAAACTAGTAATCCGAAAAACATCCCAATAGCAGCAATACTAAAACCTAAGTGAAAGTTATGCTTTAATCCAACTTCTCCAACAATTAGTGGAGATAGGAAAGCTCCAAAGTTAATACCCATGTAGAAAATACTAAAGCCTGCATCACGGCGATTATCGTTTTCGCTGTAAATATCACCAACAACGCTTGATACATTTGGCTTTAGTAAACCTGTACCAATTACGATTAGCACCATGGAAACAAAGAACATCGACACACTACCAGGTATTGCCAAGGCAATATGACCAAGCATAATAAATATGCCGCCATAAAAAATAGACTTAGATGTTCCAAATATCCTGTCAGCCAGCCAGCCGCCTATAATTCCTGACATATAAACAAGTGCACCGTAAATAGACATAATCGCCAAAGCGGTGTTTTCGTCCAGTCCTAATCCGCCTTTTGAGACTTCATAGTACATATAGTAAACGAGAATAGCACGCATCCCATAATAAGAAAAACGTTCCCAAAACTCAGTGAAGAAAAGAGTGAACAAACCTTTAGGATGTCCAAAAAATCCTTTTTGTGGTACGCTTGCCACAATTTTCTGTTTATTTAAATCTGACATTACTATAACCTCCTTATTCTATTAATATAGTATAATTTGTCAATTTGTTTTGTCAAAAGACAGAAATTTCATAAATCTCACTATTTTAATTTATTTTAAATGATTTTCTGGAAAAATTGTTTGTTTAGATGGTGGTTCGATCAATTTTTTAGCAATGGTGGAAAGACCGATGTAATTGGTGTATCTTTCTATCCATACTGGGATGGTCAACCTTATTGGGAAATTACAGATGAATTGTCCTATAACTTGAATGACATTGCTTCTCGTTACAACAAGGAAGTTATGGTTGTAGAGGTAGGTGGGGATGAAAGTAATCCTAACGATTCTTATTGGACTATTAACGATACAATTAATGTAGTGAAAAGTGTACCGAATGGAAAAGGGATTGGGGTATTTTATTGGGAGCCTCAGTCACACTCAAGCGTTCTACCTGATGGTTATCCATTAGGTGCAACCAAAGAGGTAGCAACAAACGTCTTACAATATACTACAGCAATTGATGCTTTTCTTGATGCGGTCTCTAGTCAAGGAATGAACCTTGTTATAAATCCTGGATTTGAAACTGATGGAGCTACACAGACACCTTCAGGCTGGTCTACTTGGTCAAATTCAAATGATAATGCTAATTATACTGAATTTGGAGGACACTCTGGAAGTTACAGACTATCTCATTGGAAGAGTACTCCTTATCAGGTTAGTACCTATCAGATTAAAACAGGGTTAACGAACGGGACTTATACAATGAAAGCATGGGTAAAGAGTGGTGGAGGCTTTAACCAAAGTCAAATGTATGTTAAAAACTTTGGAGGAACAGAAAGAAATACGGCAATACCAACAACGAATTCTTGGACTCAGCTAACTATAACAAATATTAATGTTACAAATGGTCAAGTAGAATTTGGGTTTTGGACAGATGCTAATGCAAATAATTGGATTAATGTGGATAATGTTGAGTTCTATAAAGATTAATAAAGGTATTCGTATTTACATTTGAAGTGTAAGGAGGTGTCGAAATTTTCGGCTCCTCTTTTTTTGCGGTGTAGGGACATGGTACCTGTCCCTATTGTCCCTTTTCATAAGGTTCATATAAAAATATGAAAGGCTTTTAAAGTTGGTTTATAAGAATCTTAAATAGGATATCTTTAGTTTCATATTCTTATATTATTTAAACAGAATCTTATATTTTAATCTAAATGTAACCGTTTTATAATAAGGTCAACCTTATTAAACAAGGGGTAATGAAACCTACATGAGGATAGGTGGTTACCTTAAGTTTTTTATAGTTATAACAAAGAGGGGGAAGAAAGTATGAAAAAATTATCACCATTATTTAGTTTTATGTTAATTGCAATTCTTTTACTTGGTGGTTGTAGTAGTGGGTCTTCAGGATCATCTCAAGAAGGAAAAGGAGAAGGTGCGGAGGCATCCAACGAAGAGCTTACAATTTGGGCAACAAATATCAATGTACCAGTATTAGAAAAAGCTGGTGAGTTATATAAAGAAGAACACCCAAATTTTAAATTAAATGTTGTTGAAATGAATAATACGGATATTGATCAAAAATTGAAGATTGGTTTGCAAGCTGGTGGAGAAGGTTTACCAGATGCAATGTTAAATGTTGATGATGGTTTATCAGGTTTATTTAGTAAGTTTCCAGATTCATTTGTGAACTTATCTGAAAAAGGCTTTGACGATCATAAAGATCAATTCCCAGAATATAAACTTGGGAGTGTAACTCATGATGGAAGTATCTATGCATTCCCGTTTGATGCTGGCCCAGTTGGATTATTCTATCGCACAGATTTATTTGAAGAAGCTGGTGTAGATGCTAACTCAATTAAGACGTGGGATGACTACATTGAGGCAGGAAAAAAGATTAAAGAAAAAACAGGCGTAAGCATGTTAAGTTATGACGCTAATGAGTCTACAGTTTACACAATATTATTGAGTCAACAAGGATTAGGTTACTTTGATAATGATGGAAATGTTGTATTAGGTTCTGAAGAGTCAGTTAATGCTTCTACATTAATGAAAGATTTAGCTGAAAATGATTTATTACTTGGAACAAATGGCTGGAGCCCATGGGTTGCTTCACTTGCAGATGGACAAACTGCAACAGCAATGGCTGGTGCTTGGTTAATTGGTACGCTACAACAACAAGTTCCTGATTCAGCAGGAAACTGGGGAGCGATGGCTCTTCCAACTTTCGGTGAGGATGGAGCAGGAGCTGCTAACCAAGGAGGTAGTTCATTTACAATTACTTCAAATAGTCCAAATGTTGATTTAGCTTATGATTTTCTTGAATTTTTCACAACTTCATTTGAAGTTCAAGAACTTGCTATGGAGGGTGGATTATTCCCAACATACGCACCAGTTTATGAATCTGAGTTATTTAGTCAACCTCTAGAATACTTTGGAGGCCAAAAGGCATGGGAATTCTTTGCTGGTCAAATGGAAAAAATTCCGACTGTAAATTATACAGAAAATGATGTTGTTGCTCGTGAAGAAGCTATTAAATCTCAAGCAGAAGTTGTTAATGGTTCAGATGTGAAAGAATCACTTAAAGGTGCAAAACAAAGAGTCGAAACTCGTCTTCAATAATATTAAAAAGTAAAGAAGTTATCAAAAGGGATATTTTCTTTTGATAACTTTCCTTTTATCTGTATGGTAATGGAGGATTTGATATGTCATCTAATAGGTATACACCTTATCTGTTCTTAGCTCCAGCACTCATATTGTTCCTAGTTTTCACGGCTTACCCTATACTGTCTTCTTTATTATTAAGCTTTCAAACTTTAGAAAATGGAACATATGTATTTTCTGGACTATCAAACTATGCACGTTTAATGAAAGATACTGTCTTTTTTGAAGCGTTAAAGAACACTTTTATATTTTTAATCATTCAAGTACCGATTATGTTAGGTTTAGCGTTAATTCTAGCAAATGCTCTGAACAGTAAGTTGCTCAAATTTAGAGGTTTTTTCCGTGTTGGTTTTTTTATGCCTGCTGTAACCTCTTTAGTTGCATACGCTATTTTATTTTCAATCATGCTGCAAGATTCGGGATTGATTAATCAGTTTTTATCTTATTTTGGGGTAGACCAAATTAAGTGGCTATCTCATCCATTTTGGGCAAAGGTTTCTATCATTATGTCCATGACTTGGAGATGGACTGGATATAACATGGTTATTTATTTAGCCGCCATGCAAAACATACCAGATGAGCTATATGAAGCAGCTTCCTTAGATGGTGCCGGTAAAGTAAAACAATTTTTAAATATTACTGTCCCACAACTAAAGCCGGTCATTTTATTTACAGCGATCATATCCACTATTTCAACACTACAGTTATTTGACGAACCATTTAACTTAACGAAGGGCGGACCTGCTGACTCTACATTAACATTAGGATTGTATATTTATCGGGTAGGTTTTAGTTATTTTGAGTTTGGCTACGCATCTGCTGTTGCCTATGTCATTGTACTGATTGTAGCAGCTTTATCAATATTTCAGCTAAAAATAATGGGAGATGAATAAAATGGCTGAGACTAACCGTAAAAATAAACAGCGATTACAGAAGTTTTTCTTATATTTTTTACTTATCATCTTTCTAATCGTATCCATTTTTCCGTTTTATTGGATGTTTATTGGATCGACAAATCATACGAGTAAGATGTTTACGAACCCTCCGACATTAACAGTTGGTAATGAATTTATGACGAACTTAACAAATTTAAATGATGCTATAGGAATTAGTCGTGTTGTGTTCAATTCCTTGTTCGTATCGTTGGTATTTGTTTTCCTTTCTTTAATTATTAGTACATTAGCTGCATATGCATTATCAAAGTTTTATTTTAAAGGGAGAAATGTTATCTTTTTAGCCTTTATGTTATCAATGATGGTTCCGTATCAAGCAACGATCATACCGTTGTTTAGAATGATGACACAATTTGAATTACTTAATACTTATTTTGCTTTGATTGCACCACAATTGTGTTTTCCATTTGCGATTTTCTTAATGAGGCAAAACTTTTTGGCTTTTCCAAGCTCATTAATTGAGTCACCCCGTATTGACGGCGCAGGAGAGTTGAGGATTTTTTTAACAGTCGTTTTACCTTCTATGAAGCCTGCATTAGCGGCTACAGCCATATATCTATTTATGATGCAATGGAATAATTTTATGTGGCCGTTAGTTGCAACAACATCTGAAGAAATGTACACCATCCCAGTTGCATTATCGAGTTTAATAGGTATTTCAATGATTGACTATGGACAGATTATGGTAGGAATCACCATTGCGACAATACCAATCATAATCTTTTTCTTGTTGCTGCAAAAACAGTTTATTTCTGGAATGCTTGGTAGTGCGGTGAAGGAGTAGTGCTTAACTTAATACAGAATTTTTAGCATGAGGAGACTTAATATGGTAAATAGATATCCAACCATCCATGAGCGAGTAAAAGGTTTTATGCATGGTGGTGATTATAATCCTGATCAATGGCTGCGATATCCTGAAATCATTCAGGAAGACTATCGATTAATGAAACTTGCAAATTGTAATACTTTTTCTTTAAATATTTTTGGATGGAGTGCTATCGAACCAGAAGAAGGTGTCTATAACTTTGTATGGCTTGATCGAATTATGAATGATTTGGCAGAGCGAGGCTCCAATGTAATATTGGCAACTCCTAGTGGAGCACGACCAGCCTGGTTGTCACAGCAGTATCCAGAAGTGTTGCGTGTTGAAAAAATCGCAAGCGAAATTTACATGGGTTAAGGCATAATCATTGTATAACATCACCCGTTTACAGAGAGAAAACACAGCAATTAAATAGACTATTAGCGGAGAGGTATAAAGATCATCCTGCCCTTGTGATGTGGCATGTATCCAATGAGTATGGTGGGGAGTGTCACTGTGATATGTGTCAGGAGGCATTTAGAAATTGGCTTAAGAAACAGTATAATCATGATTTAGATGAACTAAACCATGCATGGTGGGCAGGCTTTTGGAGTCATGCTTTTAATGATTGGTCACAAATTGAGTCACCTGCTCCGCATGGAGAAAATCAAGTGCATGGACACAATATAGACTGGAAACGGTTTGTCACTGATCAAACGATTGATTTTTACAAAAATGAAATTATACCACTAAGAGAGATCACTCCAAATATTTTAGTTACTACTAACTTTATGGGGAATTATCCGGATATGGGGCCATATCTCGGTTTGGATTATAATAAATTTTCAAAGAAGTTGATGTTGTTACATGGGATAGTTACCCTGCTTGGCATGGAGATTATCAAGAAACATGGGAGCTTGCAGCAGACGTTGGTTTTGTTCATGATATTTTTCGTTCTTTGAAAAATGGAAAGCCATTTTTAATTATGGAATCTACGCCAAGTTTAGTGAATTGGCATGAGGTGAACAAAGCTAAGCGACCTGGCATGCATTTGTTATCATCTTTGCAATCAGTTGCTCATGGTGCCGACTCCATTTTATATTTTCAATGGAGAAAAGGTCGAGGAGGATCTGAAAAATTTCATGGAGCGGTTGTAGACCACCTTGGAAATGAGAATAATCGAGTATTCCGTGAAGTAGCTGAGCTAGGAGATCATTTATCTCGAATACAAGAAGTGGTAGGAACATCTGTAAAGTCGGAGGTAGCAATTGTTTTTGATTGGGAAAATCAATGGGCTATAGATGATGCGCAGGCTTTAAGAAAAGCGAACAAAAAATATATTAAAACTTGTCAATCTCATTACCAATCCTTCTGGAAAAAGGGGATACCTGTAGATGTGATCTCAATGGATAAAGATTTTTCTCAGTATAAACTATTAATCGCCCCAATGTTATACATGGTTAAGCCAGGTGTTGCAGAACGAATTGAAGAATTTGTATCAAATGGTGGGATATTTGTAGCAACGTACTGGAGTGGCATAGTCAATGAAAACGATCTTTGTTTCTTAGGTGGCTTCCCAGGTCCTCTTAGAAATGTACTTGGGATCTGGTCTGAAGAAATTGATACACTATATGAAAATGATTATAATGAAATTACATTCTTTTCTGATAACACTCTTGGTTTACATGGTACCTATCAAGCTAAAGATTACTGTGAAGTGATTCATACGGAAGGAATTTCAAGTTTTAGCTGAATATGAGCATGACTTTTATGTTGATACACCAGCTGTTACAGTGAATCAATTTGGTAACGGTCAAGCTTACTATCTGGCATCAAGAAATCAAAGTGATTTTTATGATGCATTCTACGGGAAGTTAGTAGATCAACTAGGAATAAATTCAATAGTCGGTGAAGATCTTCCAAATGGTGTAAGTGTACAAGTGCGAACGGATGGAAGCGAAGCTTATATTTTTGTTATGAATTTTAACAATACAGTTAAAAAGCTTACTTTAGTAAATGATCATAAATATTATGATTTACTAACACAAAAATATATAAATACAACTTTTGAAATTAAACCATATGGTGTTTATGTTTTAAAGAAAAATAATTAGAGATTATTAAAAAGTAAGAACTTCTATGAACTAAGCTTCCTATTAGTTCTTGCTTTTTGTTTATTTTGTAATCGGTTACTTTTGGGAGGAAATTTATTATGAAGCAAGGTAAAATTCGCTATACATTCTCTTCCTTTGATAAATCATTACCTTTGTTTATCGAGAGTATTGGCTATAATCCCCAAGAAGAAGATTTTGCTCGACCAGAAGGATATCCATATTTTCATTGGTTGCAAACAGTGAAAGGAGAAGGTACTTTTTCATTTTCAGGAGAAAGACATTTATTAACTCCTGGAAGAGGGATTTTATTAACGCCTTTTACTCCTCACTCTTATTATTCCACACACACAGAGTGGTCAACTTTATACATAACATTTGGAGGGGCTTCAGCTGAGTCTATATTGAATTCCTTGGATATAAATTTTAATGCGTTATATTCAGAATCAAAAGACTTACCGTTTTCTAAACAGGTTGAAGGGATACTAAAAAATGTCGAAAGAGATACAGAATTTTCGAAGTTGGATCTATCTAGTGATTTATATAGTTTTATTATTATGCTAAAGAAATATGGCAAACTTAAAAATCAACAATCATTATCAAATAATTATGATAAGATCAGGCCTGTTGTTGAGTGGCTAGAGCATGTTTATCAAGAAAATATTGGGCTTAATGAGATGGCTAAAAAGGCAAATATGAGTCCGCAGAATTTAAGTGCCTTATTTAGAACCACGTTTGGTACAAGCCCATATTCTTTTTTAATTAACCTTAGAATTCGTGAAGCAAAGAAGAAATTAGTTTCTAATTCAGAACAGTCACTAAAGGAAATTGCCGGTTCAATTGGTTTTAATGATGTAAGTCATTTTGTGGCCACGTTTAGAAGAGTGGAAGGAATAACCCCAAAGAAATATCGAAACTTATACAATGAAAAGTTAATGTAGAAGAACATAATTAAAAGGAGGAAAGGTATTTAAGGCCTTTCCTCCTTTTACGTTTGGAGGATTCGTTTCATCTGTACAATTTTTGTGCTTGTAATATCATTGCATTTTGGTAAATATCGCTTTAGGAATGGTAGAATAGCGTTTACATATTCTTCAACATTTTTATTTTGATGATCCTCTGGAATGTATAAACAGAACTTTGCCAATACATTTGTTTCAAGTGCTTGATTTTTCGGATTTATTTGTGGAAATTTGAAATGGAAACAATTTTTTCTGTGATAATTTCGTTCGAAAGGTTCATCAACATGCTTGTAACGAATTGTTCATAATTTTCTTTTGTGTTTAATCTTAGAACACACTCTGCATAGGTAATTACTTCAATCATCAAGATCCCCCCGGCACTTTGTCTATTAGTTTATTATACTATAGATTGGTTCATATTCTAACAAAAAAAGAAAAAGTGATAACGTTTCTCACCTCGTTTTCATTTCGTGAGGAAGTATGGAAATGGCATTTACAAGCCCCTAAGGTATATAAAAATATTTCCTATATGATGAAAAAGTATATTAAAATAACAGGCTAATTATCCGATAAATAACATAGGTTCAAATGAGTCTTTTTACTTATATTTTATGGAAACTAGGAGAGTACAACAATGAGATTAGCGATAAAAAATACAATTGTTATAAGTGTGTTAATTACAATTTCTATGATTAGCATCTCGGTATTTGGCTATATGAAGGCAAAGGATATCATTTATGACAGATTTGAAGACCAGGCATATAGTCAGCTTGAGTCAGTTAAAGCAAATATTGATATTTGGATTAAAGGAAAGCAGGAAACGATGCAGTACATAGCCGAAGCGGGTGGATTAAAAGCGGGAAATGTGGAAGAAGCTGACTCGCTAAGTACTAGAATCGCAGAAAGATTGGATAATCCAGATGCATTTGCTTTTATGGATGCTGCTGGTTTTCTTTATCTGGGAGGAGCACAAATCCCAGTTTCAGATTATGAACATTATAAAGGTGGAATGAGTGAGCTTACAAAAACATATAATCCAGTTCCATCTCAATCACCGAGCTTAAATGGAGCTCCAATTGTTTTATCATCATCACCAATTTACGGAAATAACGGAGAGGTTGTTGGGGTTGCTTCAGGTGGCCATCAAATTGAAAGTTTAATGAGTATAATCTCAAACGTATCTTTAGGTGAAAGCGGATATGTGACGATCTTTACAAAAGATGGGACAATTGTTGCGGGTCAAAAGAAAGAAGATGTGCTAAATAAAAAAATAGCAGACTATAAAAATAGCGACTTAGACAAGTTGGTTGAAACAAGCATGAATGGCGAAACTGGTGTAATCGAGACTGATTTTAATGGTGAAAATAGTTTGGTTTTCTATAGTAAGGCATCAGAAATGGACTGGGGAATCATGATTTCAGTACCAACAAAAGAAGCTTATGCTGATGCACAGTCACTGTTGAATTATTTCATTATTATTACCCTTATCTTTATCGTGATAAGTGCTGTCATTAATTATTTTATTAATAATAAGTCTTTAAAACCGATAAAAGAAGTTAATGAAAAAATTGAAGAGCTTGCCAATAATGAGGGAGACTTAACGCAAAGATTAAATATAAATAGAAGAGATGAAGTAGGTAAATTAGCAACTAACTTTAATGCATTATTAGATAGTTTACAAGATTTAATGGGTGGTATTCTTAACAAGGGAAAAGTTGTTTCTGAAAGCACGTTAATTTTATCAGAGAGAGCTGAAGAAATGGTGCAAACATCTGGTATTGTAACGGAAAATGTGCAACAAGCAGCAGAGGTTTCAACTGAGCAAGAAACAGGGAATAAAAAGAATCTTGAATCTATAAATGATATCACAAAAGGTGTGTCGGACATTAAAGACCACTCTTCTATTGTTTCAGTTAAAACTAAGAATGCATATAAAGAAGTTGAGCAGGCAAATGAACAGATAAAAACATTGATGAATCAAATGACTGATATTCAGCAGTCTGTTCTTAGTTCATCTATGATTGTGAAGAAATTAGGTAATAGATCTTCTGAAATTGGGAATATTGTTGAGATGATTACTGATATTACGTCACAAACTAATTTACTCGCACTAAATGCTTCAATCGAGGCGGCTCGAGCAGGCGAACATGGAAAAGGTTTTGCCGTTGTTGCAAATGAAGTGAAAAAACTAGCAGAACAATCAGCTCAATCAGCAAATCAAATTTCTGAGTTAGTAAATGAAATAGTAGCTGAAACTTCAAATGCTGTAGTTCAAATAGAATCGAGTACAAATCAGTTTGGAACAGGAATGCAAAAGCTAGAGGGAGTAAATGACAGCCTGCAGCTTGTTCACCAATCCTCTGAAGAGAGTTCATATGAAGTTGACAAGATTTTCATTGAAATTGAAAATCTGCTTTCGAAAGTTAAAGATGTGGAACATGTTATTAAAGACAATTCTCAGAAATCAATGGAGTCATCAAACTATATTCGCGAAGTTGCTGCTTCTTCAGAAGAACAGCTACTATCTATTCAAGATATTACGACTTCTATTGAAAAGACAGCCCAATTTGGCGAAGAATTAAGAGAGTTACTGAATCGATTTAAGATATGAGTTTGTTAAAAGGCACTTGTTGACAGGTGCCTTTTTAATATCGTGTATTAGTTGCCTTCCTTTAAGTAGTCAAATATGTTATTGCTCGGTATAACAAAATAACCATATAATGAAACATGTATGAAAGAACTGAAGACGATTAAAGAGAAAATATTGTCTGATGAAACTGAGAATCCTCATGATGGATAGAGGGAGGGATAGAGTGAAGCCTCTTTATATATCGATTAAAGAAAAGATTGAAACAGATATTCAAGAAGGGATATTGGAATCAGGAGATCGCTTACCTTCTGAGGTTGTGTTAGCGACAGAGTTTAAAGTGAGTCGTGAAACTGTGAGATCTGCTATCCGTTTGCTTGAGGAAGAGGGAAAGGTTTATGTAAGGCATGGTGTGGGAACATTCGTAGTTAACCCTCTCCCTAAAACGCCAAATAGTTTAGAAAAACTAATGAGTGTTACTTCCATGATAAAATATGCAGGCTTAGAGGATGGGGAGAAACGAGAGAGAATCAAAGTTTTAGAACCAACTGTTGAGTGGCAAGATCTTCTTCAACTTAATGAAGGTGAAGAGGTGATTATTCATGAAAGAATACGAACGGCAAATGAAGAACCAGTTGTGTTTTCGCAGAATATCTTAGCTGAATCACTTGTTAACAAGAAAATGATCAATCAAGGATCTATTGGTTCTTTATTTGATTACTTGAAAAAAGAGTGTAAGATTGATATTAGTAGAGCAACAACAGAGATTGTTGTTCCGCTTCATACAGATCGTAATTGTCAGAAACTCCTAATTCGTCCTGAAACAACAGTCTTGTTATTAAAGCAACTTCATTACGACTATCAAAATCGTCCAGTTCTTTATTCTTTGGACTATTTTAGAAATGATGTTTTTAAATTCACTGTAAACAGAACTCGATAATAATATATAAACCTAATGAATGGGGAAAACCGGTCGATTATCTAATTGATCGGTTTTTATTTTTAAATTTATTTGAGAGGTATAGACAACCTGAAGTTAACAGTATAATAGAGTGCAAATGTTTACAATAAAATTACAATTTATATAAAAATAGTTAATATTCATTTGGTAATTTATATATAAGAGGTATAGACCTTTTAATGATTTAACTTGAGTACCTTTTAAAGGGAATGAGAGGAGATGAGACATTGTGGTATTTTAAAACGCTTGGTAAGAGAAAAATTGTAGAATTCATTCTACTTGCAGTTTTCCTGCTATTCTTTTTTGGTCCTTTATTAAATCTACTGTTACTGGCGTTTTCTGGAGAATGGCAATATCCAGATAAATTGCCAACGTCCTGGTCGCTTGAGTGGTGGAGTTTTGTCTTAGCGGATGAATCAATCCTAAGATCGATGTGGTTGTCATTTCTTATTGCAACGCTTGTTACAATGATTTCACTAATTATTTGTATTCCTGCAGCTTATGCTTTTGCTCGGATAAGCTTTCCGTTACGGAGGTTTTTCCTCTTCTCCTTTTTGCTAACAAATGCTTTTCCGAAAATGGGATTATACGTTGCAATTGCTGTCTTGTTTTATCAATACGGATTAATGAATACATTCATCGGCATCATATTAATTCATTTAATTAATACTCTCATGTTGATGACATGGATTCCTTCGGCTGCATTTGAGAATGTTCATCGTTCACAGGAGGAGTCAGCTCGCGATGCTGGAGCATCACCATTTAAAGTGTTCTGGTATATTACCTTACCGATGGCTAAGCCGGGAATAATTGTGGCTTCAGTATTTACTTTCTTATCTTCTTTAGATGAAGCACAAGGAACCTTACTCGTAGGAATCCCGGATTATAAAACGATGCCAGTTATTATGTATTCCATCATAGCAGATTATCCGAGTACAGCAGGTGCGGTGTTCTCTGTTATCTTAACTCTACCTACGATTATCCTGCTTTTGGCTGCTAGAAAATTTGTCGGTGCAGACTCATTTGCTAATGGAATGCGCCTTAAATGATGATCTGAAATGTACAAGAGGAAGGAAGGTAATGGAGTGTCAATATGCTTATCAATTACTAATTTAAGTAAGGTTTACCCTACAGGTGAAGGTGTTAAAGGTTTTTCCTTGGATATTAAAAATGGAGAGCTGGTTACGTTGCTAGGCCCCTCAGGATGTGGTAAATCTACTGTTCTTCGTAGTGTTGGGGGATTTATAGATCCTAATGAAGGATCCATCAAAATTGATGGGAACGAAGTAAATCATCTTCCTCCTGAAAAAAGACCAAGTGCTATGGTTTTCCAAAGCTATAATTTGTGGCCGCATATGACTGTGTTTGATAATCTTGCATTCAGTTTGAAACTTAAGAAAATCAAGAAAAATGTCATCATAGAGAAGGTGAAATGGGCTTTAAATCTAGTTCAACTTCCAGGCTATGAAAAGAAGTATCCGACTGAGTTATCGGGAGGTCAGCAACAAAGGATTGCACTTGCGCGTGCGTTGCTTCTTGAGCCTAAGGTGCTTTTACTAGATGAACCATTTTCAGCTCTTGATGCAAAATTAAGACATGAATTACGTGAAGAATTAAGAGAGATTCAAGCAAAACAACAACTTACAATGCTTTTTGTTACTCATGACCAAGAAGAAGCACTTTCAATTTCTGACCGTATTGTTGTGATGAACAAAGGGAAAGTTGAACAAATTGATTCCCCACAAAATATATATAACTATCCTGCTTCTATGTTTGTTGCTCAGTTCATAGGTAAGATGAATTTTCTTAAGGGGTATGCTCAAAATGACAAAATTAATATTGGTTCTCTAGCTTATCCAAATCTTAATCAATATAAAGGGAATGTTACTGTAGCAGTGAGACCAGAGGATATCGTCATTGCTAATGAGGTAGAGAACGGTCTTGTAGCTACTATTGAAAAAGTAATGATGTTAGGTCATTACGCAGAAGTGAGCTTGAAAACAGATTTTGGGAAGCTGAAAATGTTTGTTGATCGAAGTAATATGAGTCAGTTTAAAATGCAACATAATATTCGGATAACTTTCGCTACAATACAAGCTTTTCCTGAAGAAAATGACTTACATAATAATGAATATACCAAAATACAAAATCTAACAAAAGAGGAGATTAAAGTATATGAAAAAGTCTAATTCATTTAAAAAGATCGTAGCAGGAACTATGTTAGCTGTAAGTGCTCTTTCATTAGTTGCATGTAATTCTAGTGAAACAAACAATACTGTTGGGGATGGAGCGGAACAAGTAACAAAAATATCTCTATATAGCTCAGGTTCTCAAAATGTCGAGACTTTTTGGGAAACAGTGATTCCTAAATTTGAAGAATCACATAAAAATATCGATGTGGAATTTGTATTTGTTCCCTCTGGTACTGGTGGACAGGCAACGATTGATCGAATTATTGCTGCTAAAAAGGCAAATAAAGATTCAGAGGTTGATATTTATGAGGGAGCCTTAGCTGATATTATTCGAAGTGAAGATGAAGGTGGAAATTTATTTTATGAGCTTTCAACAGACTCTGTACAAAATCTAGAAAATGTTCAAGAAGAAAATATGGCAGGGACCCAGAATCTAGCAGTTCCTTATCGTGCTTCATCCGTTGTTCTTGCATACAATTCCGAAAAGGTGAAGGATGTACCGAATACAGCAGAAGAATTGAATACGTGGATAAAAGAAAATCCGGGTCGCTTTGCTTATAACGATCCAAATACAGGGGGAGCGGGTAGCTCGTTTGTACTTACTACTGTATATAACGAACTTGATGAGAGTGCTATGAATGTCCAAGATGAAAGCATTATGAAAGAGTGGGACAAAGGCCTTCAAGTTTTAAAGGATATGGCTCCATACCTTTATAAAGAAGGAGTTTATCCTAAGAAGAATCAAGGAACTCTAGATCTTCTAGCAAATGGTGAAGTGGATATGATTCCAGCTTGGTCTGATATGGCTCTAGAGCAAATGAATTCTAAATTACTACCCGATACAACGGAACTAAGACAAATTGAACCAGCATTTACAGGTGGTCCTGCATATTTAATGGCTGTAGACAATGGTGATGAAGAACGTAAAGAAGCTTCAGAAACATTCTTAAATTATGTTCTCACTCAGGATGTACAGGAGTTAGTTATTGATAAAATGTATGGTTATCCAGGTATTAAATGGGATCTTTTATCAGAAGAAGATCAAAAGAAATTCGAATCTGTTAGTGGTGGATATCGTACGTTTAACGGTGGAGAGCTAGGAAGTGAATTAATGAAAGTATGGCAAAAAGAGGTTGCTAGTCAATGAGTAGGGAAGTTGCCTTAAGAGAGGGTTTTGCGATTAGCAAAAAAACAAAATTAGCAATGTTAGGAATTGGGCTAGTTATGCCCTCTTTCCTAACTTTGCTGGTTTTGGTCATCTATCCGGTGGCTCTTGCTATAATGGAAAGCTTTCAGAATGAAGAGGATGCTTTCTCACTTGAAAACTATCAATATATTTTCACAGAACCATTAATTCTGCAAAATATTCAACATACGTTAATTGTTACGTTTATTTCTTGCGTATTAACTTTGGGAATGAGTTATATACTAGCTATTTATTTAACCTTTAGTAATAGCTTTGTTTCAAAAATCATAAATAAACTTTATTTTATTCCTTTATTTATTCCAGGAGTTATCTCTATCTATGGATTTATAAACTTTTATAGAGATAATGGGTGGGTTGCTAGAATGATTGGTGAAAATAATATGCCATCGATTATATACGACATGAAAGGCTTACTGATGATTAATGTGTGGTTTAATATTCCTTTTACAACGATGCTGTTAATATCTGCATTGCAAGCTATTCCTCATTCAGTTATTGAAAGTGCAAAGGATGCAGGCGCATCAAAAGTAAGGTTGTTTATTCATTTTATCTTTCCTCTTTCTTACAAGACAATGCTTGTTACTTTAACTTTCCTTTTTATGGGCTTAATTGGCAGTTTTACTGCGCCTTTCTTAATTGATCGAAATGCTCCGCAAATGCTGGGTGTATCCATGCAACAGCATTTTTCTGTATACAATGAGATAGGTCAATCTAGTGCACTTGCTGTCTTTATGTTTTTATTGTGTTCAATAGTAGGCTATATATATATTCAGAATAATATGAAGGAATCAAAGAAAGACATGTTTTAATATTGACTGGGGAGTGGATAGATGACTGTGATGAACCCTATAAAGATGAAGCATTTAGAAAATGACAAATCGAGCATTAGAATTGAGGAAGAAGGATATTATGTTATTAATCTTAAAGCCTCAGCTACTACCTCTTGGAAGCAAGAAAACAATGAATCACTCATGTTGAGGTTATATGTGAACGAAAAACATCATCAAGACATTGTTTTATTTTATGGAAACCAAGCCTTTACATATAAGCGCCTTCTTGGAAAGATGGAGCCTGGAACATACGACGTAGAATGGGCTTGTGAATCTCCTCGTAACAGTCAAGCGGTTGCTGAGATTGAGAGCTTTACATTAGAGAAATTACATTTATCTGACCGGGAAACTCTTGCAATTCAGTATGCTCCGAAGCTTTATGGTCGAGCTGTATACGGTCAATTTGATAACCTATATACTGATACTCCTTTGGAAATGATTTATTTTTTTGATGAGTGGGAACAAGGAGTTGTTATTGAGTATCATATGGTATTTAGCCATGAAGATGAGGGTACCCCTGCAGTTCTATTAATGTCAAAGTGGGGACGGTTATTAGATATTGAATATATGGCAAGAGTTTACCTGAATGATCGTCAAGAAGTTGAATATGTTGAATACCAAGGAGCAGAACATAAAGTTAAAACTTACAAGGGTTCCTTAACAGAAGGAAACCAAATTATTCTTCAAACCGCAACATGTAATGGGAACTTTACCGATGATATTACGAGTTGTTATCATTTTTCTTTCATTCCGAGTTATGAATGGAAAAGGGAGCAAGAAGCCCGTGAAGTCGTGATGGAACGTTTTCCGTATATTAACCATGTCATGCGTTGGGAAGCTGAGAGACAGTTGAAAAACTCTCCGTTGTTTTATAATAGAATCCCGAATGTTAATCAATATATTTATATTCAATCCTCGGTATGGGGAATTAAGCTTGGCTTACCGAGTGTAGATATTCTTTGCAGGCTTAAAGGAGAGATTGGTTGGTATTCTAGTTCCTTAAATCATAAAAAGTTTGGCTCCTTTTCTGCAGCCTACACAGGGCCCTACAATCATTTTGGTATAGCGGTTCTTTTACCAGAGGGCAAATCTATTAAAAACATAGCAGAAATCAAGATCTCTCTTATAAATGAAACACTGCCTAAAGTAAATGTAAAAGATTTGAAGGTTTTAGCTTACGATGATAATGGAGACGTTACTAAATATATTGATCTTCATTTTGATGAGATTTTAGATGCTGTTGAATCGGAAAAAGTTATTTGGCGCTCAGAGAATTAAGGAAGGTGTATAATCAACACGATGAGAGAAGAAGGGCAAGATATATTATTTGAAATTCATTCAAGCATAACAAATAAGAGCACACAATCACATATAAAACATACATTCTTTGTTCCGGATCATACGGAAACACTATACATTGATTTTTCTTTTCATCCCTCCCATGAAACAAATGATGTTAACAATAAACAGCTATTTGAGGAAGCAGAGCAATACTATGCAACAAAGTTATCACGAAAAAGTGGAGACCAAGTAAAAAACTTACTCACGTTATCGGTTGATGATCATGATGGATTTAGAGGGGCAAGACATTATCATTCACCTACCCAACATGTCATCATTAATGATGACAATTCAACTCCTGGTTTTTTAAATAGAAGAAATCCAACTGGTTTATGGTCAATAACAGTAAGTGTTCATGCGTTGGTAACTGAAACCTGTGAGTATCGAATGAGTGTGTATAGAGAGTATCAATCAGCTGCTAATACCTCAATTCCTTGGAGACATAAGCCTTTAGCTCACCGTATAGAAGACAATGATATAAATATTCCGATTTATCCCCAAATAGAAGGTACTGCACAGTGGGTTCCATCTGAACTGCACACACATACTTTACATAGTGATGGTAAGCAGTCGGTAATAGAGATGGCTGAGGTTGCGAAAGAAATGGGTCTTAAAGCAGTCGTTATGACAGATCATAATACAATTAGTCCGTTTGAGGGAATTGAACAAGCAGAAGCACATACCGGTATTCATATCCTTTATGGGTTGGAATGGACAACTTTTTATGGGCACTTACTAACGATAGGGTATGAAAAACCGACCTATACTGATTGGAGAGTAATAGGACCTCTAGATATTAAAAATGGTATTACTGAAATTGGTCAGCATGGTGCCTTGGTTGGTATTGCACACCCGTTTAGAATAGGTAATCCAATCGGAACAGGTTGCCATTGGGAGTTCCCTTTCGAATCAATAAACGAATTTGATTTTATAGAGGTTTGGAATTCCACAAGGCCAGGATCTAAAGTGTATAATCAGCGTGCCTTACAATATTGGACAGACTTATTGAATAAAGGATATAGAATAACGGCTACTTCAGGAAGAGATTGGCATCATAACGAAGAAAATAATCCTATACCAGCCATTACATATGTGATGATGCCCGAAGTCTATGAGGATAAAGAGATGTTTAGAAAAGCCTTTTTATCTTCAATCAGATCTGGACGAGTTAGTATATCATACGGAAAACCACTTGATCTTACGGTGAAACAGGAAGGAACTGTTTATAAGATTGGTGATGTAATGAATAAAGTTGAAAATAAACCAATAATTGTACAGGTTCATACTGAAGAATGGGAAGTAAATGATCGTATTGATGAGAAGAGTGCTTTCCTGGTAATTGTTTCAAGTGAAGGGGAAATACTACAGGGTAGTCCAGGTATGTTACGACTGGATACCGAGATAAATAATGAACATGTAAAATGGATTCGAGCAGAATTATATGCTTCGATTGATCATGAAAAGCCGGAATTGGTTGCATTTACGAACCCTATCTATATAAGGTGAAAGGTTTAAGGCGGTATCTATTTAAAGATGCTGTCTTTTTCGTTTTTAACCAAGATAATTTTCTTGATATAGCAAGCGTTTACGTTATCAAACGAAAATATAAGAAAGTGAAAGTTAATATTTAATTGAATATTTTGATGTTTAAGACTTTTTAAAATTAAACAAAAAGTATTGTAATATATCAAAAAACTCACTATAATACTACTTATCGAAAAGACAGTTGTCTTTGTGCAGTGGAATATATTTCTGGAAGTCCATTTTAAGAATAACAAGTTAATAGATTTTAAAAGGATTTTCAATTTTATAGTGGGGGATTATTGTGAAAAATTTATTAAAAAACTGGAATCGGTTGAGTCTAGTTAAACAAATCATTATCGGCTTACTCATTGGAATTATCTTGGCTGTTACAATTCCAGATGTAGCACAGCCTGTTGTTATTTTAGGTTCGTTGTTTGTAGGTGCTTTAAAGGCGATCGCACCTGTTTTAGTTCTTTTCTTAGTTATGTCAGCGATCACTCAGCATAAAAGTGGTCAGCAAACAAATATGAAGTCGATCGTAGTGCTTTATCTTGTTGGAACATTTTTAGCTGGATTAGTAGCAGTTATTGCAAGTTTCATCTTCCCGGTCGGCTTAACACTTGCGAATAGTCCTGAGGGTTTCACAGCTCCAGGTGGTGTGTCAGAAGTTCTTAAAACGTTGCTTTTAAACATAGTTGATAATCCGGTGAATGCGATCGCAAACTCAAACTATATTGGGATCTTAACGTGGGCAATCCTAATTGGTTTAGCATTAAGAAGTGCACCGGATACAACAAAAACAATGATTTCTAATTTCTCAGAGGCAGTATCAAAAATTGTAACATGGGTGATTAAGTTTGCTCCGCTAGGTATTATGGGACTAGTATTTGAATCAATTTCAACAAATGGAATTGACTCGTTATTAAGCTATGGAAAATTACTTGCTGTTTTACTAGGTTGTATGGCTTTTGTTGCATTAGTTGTTAACCCAATTATTGTGTTTTTAGCTATAAGACAAAATCCGTATCCACTAGTTTTGAAATGTATAAAGGAAAGTGGAATTACAGCTTTCTTTACTCGTAGTTCTGCAGCAAATATCCCTGTTAATATGAAATTGTGTGAAAACCTTGGCTTAAATAAGGATAGTTATTCAGTATCGATCCCATTAGGAGCAACAATCAATATGGCTGGGGCAGCAGTAACAATTTCTGTATTAACATTAGCTGCAGTTCATACTTTAGGTATTGAAGTGGATTTTGCTACAGCCTTAATTCTTAGTGTATTGTCAGCTGTATGTGCTTGCGGAGCGTCCGGAGTTGCTGGTGGATCTCTATTACTCATTCCTCTTGCATGTAGTTTGTTCGGAATTCCGGCAGAAATTGCGATGCAAGTGGTTGGTGTAGGCTTTATCATTGGTGTTTTACAAGATTCTTTTGAAACTGCTCTTAACTCATCAACTGACGCCATTTTTACAGCAGCAGCTGAATTCAAGGAATGGCGTAAAGAAGGCAAGAAAATAGATATTTCAAAAGTAGCATAAAAATAGAAAGCACCTCATTGTAGCAAAAGAGCTAGCAGTGAGGTGCTTTTTTAATTGGGGTTCCTTTTACCTCTGTGCGACGGTCATAAAGATCATACATTTAGCTTATATTTAAATATACTGATAATATGATAGATATAGATAATAACTGAATCGAAAATGAGTTTAAACTGAGGGAATGAATACATGAATGAAAAAATAATGTTTGATACTGATAAAACTTATCAGAAGGCGGAACGAAAGGCTTTAGATTATTACCATTCACTTTATGAGCAAATCACCCGCAAAACCTATATTCCTGCTTTAACAAAAGATTTTCAAACCTGGAAGCAAAACCATGTTTTCCGGAAATCACTATTCTCTGTTTTTACACGTAAAAATAACAAGCCAGAGGCACAGGATTATGACTTATATATTCAATGGCTCAAATATACAGGCAAGCTAACTCCCTACTTAGAACGCAGCATTTCTTACCTTTTTATGCGTGATCTAGGAAAAGATTTAAGTTCAACTAAAACACAGGAAAGAGTGAACCGAGCAGTTAAAAGTTTAACAAAACATCTAACGAAAAAAACAGATAAGCCAGATACGTTCAACATGGCTGGATTATACCGAATAGCTCAAAAAGAAAGCATTGAAACGACCATGATCTGGCTCGTCAACAAGTTAAAGACAGTAACATCAAATATTCCTGAGGAAATTGACCCTGAGCAAGCACGGAGAAAGTTAATAAAAATCATTGCAGGGGTTGTCATGCATGTTGTGGAAGAAATGGATGATGGGGTTAAACCTACTGAACGTGCTCTTAAACTCGATCAAGCCATTCGCTTAGGGTATTGTTATGGTTTAACCTATCCTTTTATTGATGATTTGCTTGATGTAAATCTGCTAACTCTTGAGGAAAAGAAGAGATATTCAAACTTGATACGAACAACACTTATCACTGGTTCTGTACCAGATTTGGGGCAATGGGACGGAAATAATGCCGGGTTACTACAATATATTCATTCAGAACTACGAGAAGCCTTTGAATATATTAAAGGAAATCAGCAATCGGAAAATGTGCAGTCATTTTTGGAGCAAGCATATATATTTTTTCAATCACAGGAAGTGGACCGTGTAAAGGACCTTTCTAACCCAGATTACACAAATGAAGACCTTTATATTCCAGTTATTCTAAAATCCGCATCTTCGAGATTAATTGTTCGTTCGGTTCTCAGCGCCTCTGAAGACATAGGTTTCAATGATCGAACGTTTTATTATGGAATTTACAATCAGCTTGCTGATGATTTTGCTGACATGTTTGATGACTTAGAGGAAGGTGCTGTTACTCCTTATACGTATTATTTGAAATATCATGTTCAACGTCCTGACCTTATTAATCCGTTTGAATTATATTGGACAGTTATATCAAACTTAATCCACAACGTATACAAATCAGATTTCAAGACATGTGAGGTAATCCTTAATCGGGCAATAAACGGTTTAAAACGATATAAAAGTAAAATGGGAACGGAAAAATATAATGAAGTGATGGAGTTATTTTCAACCAATTCTTCAAGTTTTACACAGCTTATTCAGAAGATGGTGAAAAAAGCAGATGATGTAGAATTCTTTGATAAGCTATTACGCGACCATATGTTGAATAATATGAGAAATGAGCGGAACGAACAGGAAGAATTTTTAGAAACAATTAAATTTGTTCGTAATCAACTAAATGATACATTGCATGTTTCTCAGAGTGATGGAGAGGTGAATAGTTCCATTGTTGAGGCTGCAAACTATAGTCTTGAAGGTGATGGAAAGCGATTGAGGCCAATTGTGACTTGGGTAATGGCAATAAAGGTATACGGTTTAGATCAATCTGTGATTATGCCATTACTTAAATCATTAGAATACATGCATACAGCATCTTTAATCTTCGACGATCTCCCATCACAGGATAATGCATCCATTCGAAGGGGGCGTCAAACACTGCATCAGGCTTATAATACTGCCATTGCCGAACTAACCGGTCTTTTTTTAACTCAGAAAGCTACCTGGGAACAAGCATCGCTTA
The DNA here is from genome assembly GCF_023078335.1 of Metabacillus endolithicus. Lineage (GTDB taxonomy): Bacteria > Bacillota > Bacilli > Bacillales > Bacillaceae > Metabacillus > Metabacillus endolithicus. The sequence continues at coordinate 3,032,654 of NZ_CP095550.1, forward strand.
CAAAATTTGATCCAAATACTGTCCTGAAATTAATACAATATTCCTCATATATGACATCCGAGATGTGCAAGGGACAGGCAATGGACTTAGAATCGAAAGGCAAGCCGTTATCTCTAGATCAATTAAATTTAATGTGCTTTTATAAAACTGGAATGGCATTCGAAGCATCTATTATTATGCCGGCGATCCTAGCACATGCTGATGAAACAGAGATAGAGGCATTAAAGAAATATGCGTATCATGCGGGTATTGCTTTTCAGATTAAGGATGATTTACTCGACTTTGAAGGAGATCCTGCACTGCTTGGAAAAACAGTTGGAAAAGATAGAGAAAATCAAAGTTCAACATTTGTGTCGATCTTGGGCCAAGAAGAAGCGAGAAAAAAGATGTGGGAACATTACTGTCAAGCAATCGAAGTTCTACAGAAAGTACCACGAGACATTCCTTTTCTAAAGCATTTTTTGAATTATATTATCAACCGAGATCATTGAGGATAATAACGTTTATAAAAGTAGACAATATGGATATGTTTAAACAACGAAAAGAAAAATATATATAGGGTAAAAAGGAGATCACATGACAAAGGAACAAGACTTAAAAACAGGTTGGAAAATAGATAATAGCTATGCTCGCCTGCCAAAAAAGTTTTTTACTGAACAAAAGCCAACTCCTGTTAGCAATCCTGAGTTAATCATACAGAATGATCAGCTAGCATCATCGCTAGGTCTGAATGTCGAAGAGTTACGAAGTCATGAACAAGTAGAGGTTTTTGCAGGTAATCGAATTCCAGAAGGTTCAACACCTCTAGCACAAGCATATGCGGGACATCAATTCGGTCATTTAAACATGTTGGGAGATGGTCGTGCAGTTCTGCTTGGGGAACAAGTAACACCTCAAGATGAGCGGGTTGATATCCAACTTAAAGGCTCAGGAAGAACACCTTATTCACGAGGTGGAGATGGAAGTACTGCACTTGGCCCAATGCTTCGAGAATACATTATTAGTGAAGCGATGTATGCCTTAGGAATACCGACTACGAGAAGTTTAGCCGTAATAACAACTGGTGAGAATATTCTCCGAGAAACAGAACTTCCCGGTGCCATTTTAACTCGTGTTGCTGCAAGTCATATTCGTGTGGGAACGTTCCAATTTGCTGCACAATTAGGAACAGATGAGGAGCTTCAAGCTCTCGCTGATTATACAATAGAGCGTCATTATCCGGAGATTGAAAGAGATGATAACAGGTATCTTTCATTGCTTCAACAAATGATACATAGGCAAGCTTCATTAATTGCAAAGTGGCAACTCGTTGGTTTTATCCATGGAGTAATGAACACTGATAATATGACAGTTAGTGGAGAAACGATTGATTATGGTCCTTGTGCCTTTATGGATACGTATGATCCTGAGACTGTTTTTAGCTCAATTGATGTTCAGGGCCGTTATGCCTATGGTAACCAACCATTCATAGGTGGATGGAATTTAGCACGATTTGCCGAATCTCTTATACCACTTCTTCATGAAGATCAAGATAGGGCCGTTGAAATTGCTCAAGAAGAAATATCTAAATATATGGACATTTATGAAACAAATTGGCTTAGAGCTATGAGAGCTAAGTTAGGTCTTTTTTCTGAAGAAAAAGACGATAAAACATTAATAGATGACCTTCTTACCTTAATGCACAAGCATAAGGCAGATTATACAAATACCTTTGTTGCCATAACGTTCGATAAATGGGATGAAATGGAGCTTTTCCGTTCCTCTGAATTTGAACAGTGGAAAGAGCGTTGGCATGAAAGATTAACCAAGCAAAAAGAATCTAAAGAAGAATCACAAAAGCTAATGAGGGATCATAATCCAGCAGTAATTCCTCGTAACCATCGTGTGGAAGAAGCATTGGAAGCGGCGGTAAAACATGGGGATTATACTGTAATGGAAAGATTATTAGATGCTCTTACCAAACCTTTTGCACACACTACACAACAGGAAGAATACTGCAGTCTTCCACCTAAATCAGGTCAGCCTTACCGGACTTATTGTGGGACTTGAGCGGTGAGAGTAGAGGAATTGATAGGAAGCTGTCATTTAGATGCTTATGTACAACAAAAGTGATATAGAAGGTAGAAGAAATGTCGTTCATCGGGCTTTATGAACGACATTTTCAATGTAGATAGCTTTTAAAATGAGTTTAAGTTATCCTATCAAATTATATTTCAACTAAATAAGCAAAAAGATTTGACATTACCAATACTACTCTAATAATATTATCTAGACCGGTTGTTATAATTTTGTGAGGTGCAGACGTAAAAATGGCAAAAAAGGAGAGTACAAAGGATATTATCCTTAAAACAGCAACATGCTTATTTCAGCGCCAAGGCTATCATGGAACTGGATTGAATCAAATTATTGAGGAAAGTGGGGCACCAAAAGGCTCCATCTATTATCACTTTCCAAATGGTAAAGAGGAAATTGCCTTGGAGGCTATTCATCAAATGAAACGGGATATATTGGAGCGGGCACAGGAAGATTTGAGTGAGGGAGAAACAGCTGCTGAAGCATTTCAATTTTATATTAATAAGATTGCGTCTATTTTTGATCACCCTAAAACAATGGAAGGATTATCAATAGGACTTATTGCTTCAGAAATATCTTCAACACACGAAAATCTACGGTTAGCATGCGAGGCTGCATTTATGGATTGGCAAGCTTTGTATGTTAATAAGCTTAAAGCACATGGTATGGAAACAGAGAAAGCAGAAGAATTAGGCTTAACAATAACTGCATTGATTGAAGGAGCCTGCACACTATCTGCTACGCACAAAAATGGGGACCCTCTACGTGTAATTGGAAAACAGTTGCTGTTATTGTTGTCATAAAGAGAGAAGAAAGAAACCTAGTAGGAGGAAACAAATATGGAAATGAATGCACAAGCAAATGGTAAGGGAGTAACTGATACGAGTGAGTTGAAAGTTGTTCCGATTATCATTTCTTTTGTTGTTGCTGGTTTTATTGGTTTGTTTAGTGAAACAGCCTTAAACATGGCATTGAATAATTTGATTACAGGCTTTGGTATTAAAGAAACCACTGCTCAGTGGTTAACGACTGGTTATTTGCTTACACTTGGAATTTTAGTACCAGTTTCAGGACTTATTTTACAATGGTTTACGACGAGGCAGTTGTTTATTACATCACTTATTGCTTCAATAATTGGTACATTTATTGCGGCAATTGCGCCAACATTTACAGTTCTTATGATTGCCCGAGTAGTTCAAGCGGTAGGAACAGCATTGCTTCTTCCTTTAATGTTTAATACAATTTTATTAATTGTTCCACCATATAAGCGTGGTAAAATTATGGGGATTATTGGGCTTGTAATTATGTTTGCCCCTGCGGTAGGTCCTACTATTTCAGGATTAATACTTAAGACGTTATCATGGCATTGGATCTTTTGGATTTCATTACCATTACTCATTGCAGCACTTATTTATGGTATTATTTTTATGCAGGATGTAACAAAGCCAACCAAGCCTAAAATTGATATTTTATCAATTATCTTATCTACTATAGGATTTGGTGGTATTGTATTTGGATTTAGTAATGCAGGAGAAGGTGGCGGTTGGGGAAGTCCAACTGTTATTGTTTCAATGGTTGCTGGAGGAATTGCCTTAGTCTTATTCACTATTCGACAATTAACAATGCAACAACCTATCTTAAATTTACGAGCTTTTAAATATCCGATGTTTACAGTGGGCTTGCTAATGGTTGTTGTATGTATGATGGCCATTCTTTCTTCTATGATTTTATTGCCACTTTATTTACAAACGTCGTTGGCTCTAAGTACATTTGCAGCTGGTCTTCTATTACTTCCTGGTGGAATTATAAATGGTATTTTATCACCTGTAATGGGAGGACTATTCGATCGTTTTGGACCTAAATGGCTAACTATAATAGGAATAACTATAGTAACAGGCTCAATGTTTGGTTTTTCAACCATATCAATGGAAACATCTTCAGCCTTTATTATAGGACTTCATATTGTCATGATGGTTGGAATTTCAATGGTTATGATGCCTGCGCAGACAAATGGATTAAATCAATTACCACCTGAGCTATATCCAGATGGAACAGCTATAATGAACACACTACAGCAAGTAGCCGGAGCAATTGGAACAGCTGTTGCTATTTCAATCCTATCATCTGGAACAAGTAACTTTATGGAAACAGTTGAAGACAAACAAAATCCATTAAACCAAGTACTTGCCTTCACTGAAGGTATCCAAGATGCTTTTGTATTTGCGATTATCTTGTGTATTGTAGGGGTTGTTATTTCACTCTTTATTAAGCGTGTGAAGGTGGAGCATCAAATGTAGGCCATAGAGGTGCCTGTCACCACCCGAATTTTCTTGTTTCACATGTGAAACAGTGTGATCAACTGCTACCCAGCTCTGGGTAGCAGTTTTCGAGTTTGAATAGGGTTAAGAGAAAACTAGAGTAATAAATAAAAATAAAGGGAGGAAATTTTGACCTTGACTAAAGCAGAAACAATGATTGCTGAAATACGTCATTTAGATGACAGGGGTTCAGGACAAGCTGTTATTTGGCGGGAAAACGAACTTGGTAATCCGAAGAAATTAAAACTAACTATTCCACAAACGCTTCCAGGGGAGAAGGTACGTGTAACGGTTGATCAACCAGAAAGAAGAAGAAGAAAGGTTCTACCTGAGGAGATCCTAGAAGCTCATTCTGATAGATTGGCACCACCTTGTCCTCATTTTGATAAATGTGGTGGATGTGTGTGGCAGCATTGGCAATACACAGCCCAATTAAAACAAAAAACGGAGCATGTAAAACATGCAATCGAGGAACAAGGATTTAATCCTGAGCTAGTTAAAGAAACAATTGGGATGGATCAGCCTTGGCACTATCGCAATAAAATGGAGTTTACATTTGCTCCTGATGGATCTCTTGGGTTACATGAGCAAGGGAATTTCCGTAAAGTAATCTCGCTTGAATCATGCTTAATTGCAAGTAAAGAAATGGTCGAGGCTGCTATGGAAGTAGCAGTTTGGGTAAAAGATTATCAATTAAAAGGCTACAATAAAGATACCCACGAAGGATTGCTTCGTCATTTAATGGTTCGACAATCTTTCGTAACCGGAGAAATGATGCTGGGGCTTTTTGCAACAGAAGGACCAAATGATACCCTTCAAAAGGCTGTGAAAGATTTGGTTTCTAGAATTGAGGCAAAGTATCCGCAAGTAAAAAGCTTGTTATGGCTTGAAAATACACAATGGGCAGATCGTACACAGTCTGAAAAAAGTCATACATTAGCAGGACGAGACTTCATTTATGATGAAATGGATGGCTACCGTTTCCGTCTGTGGTTTGATACATTCTTTCAAACAAACCCAACTCAAGCTCAAAAATTAGTTGATTTAGCCATCGAAATGGGCCAACCAAAAAAATCAGAAAGCATGATTGATCTTTTTTGTGGAGTTGGGACATTCTCTCTTCCATTTGCAAATAGAGTCGGAAAGCTTGCGGGTATTGAAATTGTAGAGAGTTCTATTGAATCAGCTAAAAGAAATGCAAGTGACAATGGAATATCTAATACGTATTTCTTAGCTAAGGATGCAAGAAAAGGAATTGATCAAGTACTAGAAACGTTTGGAAGCCCTGAACTTCTCCTTTTAGATCCTCCTAGATCAGGTGCTGGTGGAAAAGTAATGAGAAGAATTGGGCGTTCTAAACCAGAACGAATTGTGTATGTATCTTGTAATCCTGATACATTTGCAACTGATATAAAAGAACTTGAACAATTTAATTATGAGTTAATAACAGTACAGCCTGTTGACCTATTTCCTCATACTGTTCATGTTGAATGTGTAGCGTTATTAGAACTAAAATAAAAACTGTTTTATTATTTGAGGTGGATAACCATTGTGGTTGTCTGCCTTTTTTGTGGTGCCTGTCACCACCCGAAATTTGTAGAATCATGTCATTTCAAAAAAATATTATCCAGTACCTTGCAATGTTCACTAGGGTGGTATATTATGTTAATTGTAGTTATCGATTAATGTTTACTACCTTATATAGTTCAGTACCAGGTTATACTGCTTAGGAGGAATAGAATGAATGTCCAATTTAAAAAAGGAGCATTGGAGCTATGTGTGTTAATTCTAATTTGTAGAAAAGATCAATACGGTTATGAATTGGCTCAAAATATATCGAGTAAAATTCAAGTGGCAGAAGGAACACTATACCCACTATTAAGAAGATTAACAAAAGAAGAATATGTGACAACTTATCTAGCTGAATCATCAGAGGGACCTCCAAGAAAATACTATTCACTAACTGATAAAGGTAAGGGGTATATGAATATTCTTATAGAAGAATGGACTCAATTTTCAAATGCTGTGAATGAATTTATTTTGGAGGGTACCAAAAGTGAAGAAAAATAACTTTATGGGAAAATTAGAAGAGCTTTTATCAAGTGTTCCAGAGGTAGACAGAAAAGAGATGCTATATGATTATGAAGAGCATTTTACAGTTGGCTTGGAAGATGGGAGAACAGAAGCTGAAATCGTCAATGAATTAGGTGACCCACATTCTATTGCAAGGGATTTGCTTTCAGAATACAAGTTAACAAGGGTGGATCAGCAAAAGCAAGGAACTAAAACATTAAATATCATTTTAGCAGCTATTATGATTGGCTTTTTAAATCTAGTTTTTGTTCTAGGTCCTGCATTAGGGATCTTTGGCGTTTACATTGGATTAGTTGCGGCATCATTTATACTTATTATCTCACCTTTAGCAATAATTGGTTCTGTTATCTTTAACGGACTTGAAGATCTCGCAATGGTTTTCTTTCTATCTATGATTACATGTGGATTAGGTATTTTATTAGGGATTGGTATGTTAAAAACGGGGAAGTTCCTATCCAAAACATTTCTTAAGTATATGAACTTTAATAAAAAAGTAATTTACGGGGGAAAAGGGGTAAAAGCGGCATGAAAAAAGCGGTTATGTTTGCATTTTTCTTAATTGTTGTTGGTATTGCAGGTTCTGTTGTTACAGCAGCTACAACGGATGTGTTTTCACCTGAAATGAAAGATATCCTACAAGAGGAAGAAGTAAAAGGGACAGAAATTCAGCAAATAGAGGTTGGTACATCCTCAACAAATATAAAAATGGTTCCTTCAAAGGGAGATTCTATAAAAGTAAAATTAACTGGGAAAGTTAGTGAGAAACTGAAAGACAAATATAAGCTGGTTGTTACTGAAGAAGGTGATAAAGTAAATATTGATGTGAAAAATCAAGACTTATACTTCTATGTTGGATTTTCCTTTATCGAACTGAATTTAGAAATTGAAGTACCGGAAAAGGAGTATCAGTCCTTGGTTGTTAAAAGCTCTTCGGGAGATATAGACATCTCTCAACTTAAAGTAGAAGAGTTTAGTACAGAAGCTAGCTCTGGTGATATTACGATTGATCAAATTTCAGTTAGCAAAAATAGTAAGATGGAAGCTAGTAGTGGAACAATACATGCGAAGAATTCATCAGCGAGTGTTTTTAATTTAGGAGCTAGTAGCGGTGACATTATTATCCAGAATATTGATGGTCATGTTGAAGCTGAAACATCTTCGGGTAGTATTGAGCTGAATAACAAACAGGTTACGGGGAATATAAATGCATTGGCATCAAGTGGTGATGTGATTGTCCAGTTTGATGAATCTCCTAAGTCGCTTACTGTTGACTTTAGAGGAAGTTCAGGAGATGGAGTCATTGAACTGGAAGGTTTCAGCTATGAAGACAAATCAGAGAATATCATCAACGGAAAGATTGGTAATGGAGAGTATGAACTTAAGGTAAGAACATCATCAGGTGATTTTCAATTAAAATAAGATTCTTCACAAAAAGGATGCTACTATGTGGCATCCTTTTCTGGTCTTTTATCTCTTAAAATAGGCTTTTATTAAGGTTCACAATCCTACTTGACTTTCATACTGTAAATTAGTTAATACCCTAGGGATTTAAAAATAAGCAAAGAACAGCGCTGTTGCTTATTAGCTTTGGAGGCCTATAAAATGAGTAAAACGTATGTTTCATCGAGTTATTGTTCGTTACTTAGTTTATTAGAAACAGAAAAGGCAATAAGGAAGCTTAAGGATTTTTTTATTATGAACCTTTCTCAATCGTTAAATATCATGAAAGTTTCTGCACCGATCGTAGTTAAAGCAGGGAATGGAATAAATGATAATTTAAATGGAATTGAACGTGTTGTTTCCTTTGATGCATTAGATTCCGACTGCAACATTGAGATTGTGCAATCATTAGCTAAGTGGAAAAGGATGGCTGTCGGTCGCTATGATTTTCAACCAGATGAAGGTTTATATACAGATATGAATGCGATTAGAAGAGATGAAACTTTAGATAATACTCATTCTCTATACGTTGATCAGTGGGACTGGGAAAAAGTGATTTCTGAAGAACAAAGAAATGACCATAAGTTAAAGGAAGAAGTCCAAAAAATTTATCAGTCTATTAAGCAAACAGAACATTATATATACAGTTTATATCCACAGCTTACTCCAACTTTACCTAACAATATTGTGTTCATTACAGCTCAAGAGCTTGAACATCTATATCCTCAAATCTCCCCGAAAGAAAGGGAGGATGAGATTGCTAGAAAATATGGAGCTGTATTTATTATGGGCATTGGAGGAGATTTGCTTTCAGGTGAAAAGCATGATGGGAGATCGCCGGATTATGATGATTGGACCTTAAATGGCGATATTATCCTTTGGAATCCTGCATTAGAAAGAGCGTTTGAAGTATCTTCAATGGGGATTAGGGTTGATCGGGATGCTCTTATAAATCAATTAAAAGCATCTAACTGTGAAGAGCGCAAATCACTAGACTATCATAAAGCCATCCTGAATGGAAAACTTCCTTCTACAATTGGAGGAGGAATTGGGCAATCAAGATTATGTATGTTCTTATTAAAAAAAGTTCATATCGGTGAGGTGCAAGCTTCCGTATGGAGTGAGCAAATAATAAAAGAGTGTGAAGATCATAATATTCCATTACTATGAATGAATAACGTACCTTCACGGGTGCGTTTTTTTATTATTAACTTTTTAATGAGCAAGGGATATAATGTTGTATTGACCGTCTTTATCGACTAATTTAAGTGTTAGTTAACATCTTTAAGGAAATACTTAATGAGGTCAAATAATTAAAAAGGTGTTTTTATGAAGGAACTTAAATTTAAAATAAATAAAACTTTATACTATATTTTAATCATAATAATTATTCTTGTTATGGTAACAGGGGTGATGGTTGGAAATACTCATCTTGATACACTTAACTTGGGGATATTATTACATATAATTCTTGTTACTATGCTATCGGTTTGTTTAATTCTTTACCCGAGGTTTGAAACGCATTATTTCAGAATGTTAATCATGATAATAGCATCTGCTTATTTCTATGGTCTTTTTTTCTTATACCCTGAAACCTGGTCAACCTTTGTATTAGTTTGTTTAATTCCAGCAATCTCAATTTTGTTTTTTGATCCAAGACTTTTTTATTTCTCACTTTTTTTAAATGTAGTGCTGACTTCAGCAACATTTACTTATATCGTTTTTATTGATCAAGGAGAATTATATCCTCATATAGAACTTGATATAGTGGGAAATGTTATTAATTTTGCAGGTATACAAGCATTTCTCTCTTTACTATTTTACATTTCTTATTTCAGAATCAAGCAATTAAAAGGCTATTACGAACAAGTTCAGCAGTCCGAAAGATTAAAGACGACAGGTCAACTTGCTGCGGCAGTAGCCCATGAAATTAGAAACCCTTTGACCGTAGTAAAGGGATTTCTACAATTATATAAAAAAGAGGAATCATTCGATGAACAGGTAAAAAGAAATTTTGCCTTGATGATTGATGAATTGGATGCAGCTGAGCATGTTATTTCTCACTTTTTAACGATAGCTAAACCTAACAAAGAGGTAAAACTAGAGAAGGTTGATGTGAAAGATGCTTTACAAAGTGTGGCTGATTTATTAAATTCTTATGGTCTTTTAAATGATAACAAAATTGATTTACATGTAGAAGAGAATTGTTATATCGCTATTAACTTAATAGAATTTAAACAGTTAACAATCAATTTAGTAAAAAACGCAATAGAAGCTTCTAGTCATGGTTCTGGGATTACTGTCATAGGTGGAAAGGTGAAGAATTCAGTTGAAATAAGGATTGTTGATGGAGGATTAGGTATGTCTGAGTCGGAAATTAAGGATCTCGGCACACCTTTTTATTCACTAAAAACGAAGGGTACAGGATTAGGGCTGATGATTTGTTTTAATATAGTTGAAAAGTATAACGGGACGATTGAGTTTAATAGTGTTAAGGGCAACGGAACAACTGTTACCATTCGTTTTCCTTTCGTTCGTATAAATTAAAAAGGAGGGTGAAGACAATCACCCTCTTATCTTGACATTAAATTTGGAATCGTCTAATTTGTTCTGAGAGTTGATCAGATATCTGTGATAATTCACCGGCTCTATTTGATACTTCTTCCATTGAGCTTGTGGATTGCTGTGAAGAAGCTGCTGTTTGTTCGATACCTGCCGCTGCTTCTTCTGAGACAGAGGCAATTTCTTCAATAGAATTGTTCATTTCACGGCTGTTATCAACAATTTCTTTTAAATTAGTCGAAATGTGTTTAATATTTGTGACCATTTCTAATACAGATTCAGAAATGGTTTCAAATGTTTTACCTGTTAACTCAATTTGTCTAGAACCCTCATCAACCTCTTTATATCCTACCTGAAGTGACTGTACAACATGAGAAGACTCATTTTGAATTTTATTTACGATGTTTGTAATATCAACGATAGATGCTTTTACTTGTTCTGCTAGTTTTCTTACTTCATCGGCTACAACGGCAAATCCTTTTCCGTGTTCACCTGCTCTAGCAGCTTCAATCGCAGCATTTAGAGACAATAGATTTGTTTGTTCTGCAATTTCTTGAATGACTAGAACTAATTTTGAAATTTCTTTTGATTGTTGATCTAGACCTTGTACTTTATTGACAGCATCCTTAACAATGCTGTCAATTGTCTGCATTTGATTAACAGACTGACTCATTAATAGGCTTCCTTCTTTTGTCATAGACAGAACTTCGTTTGATGTTTCAGAAACATTTTCACCACTTATATTTGCTTCTTGTATTTTTCCAACGAAAGTTTCCATCATTTCTAATAAGTTTGTTGAGCTTGTAGCTTGGGATTCTGCTCCAAATGAAAGCTCCTGCATAGTTGTGGCAATTTGCTCGCTTCCCTCTTTTACTTCGTTTGCTGAATGGGTTAGCTCAATACTTTGATTTGATAAATTTTCTGTCACATGTGTAACGCTCTCAATCATTTCCTTTAAGCTTCTTTGCATTCCATTTAAAGCAATAGCCAATTGGCCAATTTCTGTTTTATGATTGAAATTTAATTCATTGTTCGTTAAATTTCCATTAGCTATCTCTTGGATATGTTTCAGGATCTTCTTAATCGGCTCAGTAATGGAACGACTAGTAAAGATTCCGAATAAAATAAGAGCAACTGTTATAACTAGTAAAACAACAATGTACGTAATTAACTCAGTTTTTGCACTGTTTTGAAGCTGATTGGATTGATCTGTAAGGGATTCAGCAATTGCATCTTCAACCTCTTTGAAAAGATTGATTTTAGTTGTCATTTGTGTGTACCAATTCTCACTATCAACTTTAAAATTTTCAGTAGTATTAAATGCTTTTTCCCTCATCTGTTTAACATCTTCTATTACTTGATTGCTTAAATGCTGTTCAAGCAAAGATAATACTTTGTCATTGGTTTCAGCATTTTGAAACAAGGATAAATATGTATCCTGTTGAGCAATAAGTGAGATAAACTTCTGATATTCCCCACTTGAAAATGAATCGCTTGCAAAAACATTACTCATTAAAGCACGTTCAATACCTGTTTTTTCCTTAGCGTTCATAAATAAAACATAAGCATTTACTGATTTTGCAAGATCAGCATTAGGAGAAATTTTTGAAATATAGCTCATAACACTAAGCATTTTTTCGTTATGATGAGTGTAGTAGCTAATCCCTATCGAATCCTCAATTTGTTGATTGCTTACATTTTCCCTGTGCGCTGACAATTGATCTTTAATTTTTATCGCTTCTTGTAGTTCTTTTGTAAAATCTTCACCATATGGTTTTGGATCAAAGCTACCGAGGAATTTATTAAGATCGTTTAGTTTTGTATCTGTTACTTTTCGCTGTTGGGTTACCTCTGAACTGAATTTCTGACCATCACTACCCATGAATACCCCGGTAGCACCTCGTTCTTTTTGCATTTCATGAACAAATGCACTGATTGTTGTTGAAAGCTTGATTAACTCACCTAACTGTGATGCTTCTTTGACTGTTTTACTTCGTTCAATTGTACTAATACCTGCTAGTGCTAATATAACAAGTAGAGGTATTGTAATAAGAATAAATAACTTCCTGCTGATTTTCATTGACTTTCCTCGCTTATCGTAATGATATATGCATATTATAAATGCAATAAAATCATATCTGATTTATGTGTAAAAAGTAACGGGAATAGATTCCTATTATGAGGGTTAACTAGTAATAAGGTACTATTAATTCTTTAGGTGCATCAATAAAATTAGCAGAATAGCTGCTGCAGTTTCCGAATACAAAAAACGAAATCAGCACACTTAAGTTTTTGTCAGCATAAAAATTCGCAAACTCACTGTTATTCCAATTGGGTGCTAAAAATAATATCTAACTACCAGAGGGTGGGTTATGATTCTGAGAGGCGGATAAATAAAGCAACCTTCTTGAATTAAGTAACCATTATATAAATAAGCGGAGTTTTTCTGGTTAGACTGAAGGATAGAACCGATTTTTGGGATATAAGCGGAGTTCTTCCGGTTAAGCAAAGGAAAATGGTCCATTTTCATCTTTTTTGATTAAATAGGCGGAATCTTTCCGTCTATTTAATCTGTTTTTCATGATATTTCCTCAATAAATGGAATTTCTCCACTTATTTTCTGGCGATTGATGAAGATTTGCCAATTGCTTTCTTTTTATTTTTAGTACGACGAATAGCAATGTAAATTCGATTTTTGTACTTCAAAATTGAACCTATTAGTGGCAAATACAACTGTTGTACTAATACAATATTAGTAATAAATAGAAATAAGGAGCTGAATAAATGTCCTATCTTTTATTAATCTTAGGTATTGCTTTACTTATTAAGGGTGCAGACTTTTTTGTCGAGGGTGCATCAAGTATTGCTCGTGCTTTACATGTGTCACCATTACTAATTGGGTTGACGATTGTTGCTTTTGGAACTAGTTCACCGGAAGCAACTGTTAGTATAATTGCTGCATTAGAGGAAAACGCAGGAGTTGCAATAGGGAATGTAGTGGGGAGTAATATTTTAAATATCACCTTTGTTGTTGGAATTACAGCACTTATAAACCCCCTAAAGGTTGAGAGTGAAACAATTCGAAAGGAAATTCCCTTTACATTATTAGCGAGTATAGCACTCCTGATTTTAGTAAGTGATATGACGCTTCAATCCTTAGAAGCTAATTTCATTACAAGAAGTGACGGATTTATATTCTTGTTATTTTTTGCTGTGTTTTTATATTACATTTTTGAGGTAGCGAGAAATAGTCGGGAAAAGATAAAAGAAGAAGCTTCAGTATCTAAAACAAGTTCACCTTCATGGGGGAAAAATAGTATTTACACAATAGGTGGCTTAGTAGCTATTATTATCGGGGGAGACTTGGTCGTTGATCATGCCACTGTTATTGCTTATTCATTTGGGATGAGTGAAACATTAGTCGGTTTAACGATTGTAGCGATTGGTACATCATTGCCTGAGTTAATAACTTCAATCACAGCTGCTATTAAAAAAGAAGGAGATATTGCACTTGGTAATATTGTTGGAAGTAATATTTTTAACATATTATTTGTTCTTGGTGCAGCCTCTGTTATTTCTCCTTTAGCAGTAGATAGCAAGATATTTGTTGATCTTATCCTTATGATTGTCTTAACGCTTATTTTACTTGTGTTCTCAAGAACAAGCTTTAGAGTTGGCCGTCGAGAAGGGACGTTTCTTGTAGTTGCTTATATTCTCTATATGATTTATATCATAATAAGAAACTAAAGAGGGGATTGATCCCCTCATTTAACTAAATTGATTGTAAAGCATCATCTAAATTATCAAACCCGCTAACATCCTCGGTGTTTGCCTCATCTGTTTCAACAGTCCAGAGATCTCTACCAGGAGCTAATTGCCCTTCTTCGTTCTTAAGATACGGGGTATGTATCATATACGTTTTTCCTTCTTTTCGAATTGTGTAGCCCATATGATAAATATCCTTCTGTCCCTGCTCTTCAAACACTCCAATATCCTCAATCCCATATTTAGTCATAAGAGGCTGGAAAGATTGTTGTAACTCTCTAACTACATCATCTCGATTAGTATATTCCATCATCATTGCTCCTTTCATCTAGCTATTCTTAATATGTCTGACAAGCCTTGATTTCATAATTAAAACTTAGGTGTTATAAGAAAAAAGAGCTGCCCATTCCAAGACAGTTGATATAAAAGATTGCTTGTTTTCTGTGAATTGTTTTATTCTATGTCCATTTGCACCGGATGGATGGGGAAAATTAAATAAATAAATATGATCATTAAGCTTATTATTTTTTATTAGGTTTTTCAAAACCTCTTCCACCATTTTGCCTAATGGAATGACTAATGCAGGTGCTTTTATCTGTGATAGCTCCTTGGGAAACATTTCATATGCATAAGAAGTTAACAGTGAAGAATGGTTAATTTTGGGACGGTGTCCAGTATAGTTTCTCCCTTGATAGAAAACAGGGTATTTTATGATTGATGTAGTATGGAGAAAGTCACGGTTTTCGCTAAATAAATAAGAAGAGCTTTTGATATGAAAAACATTTTGTATACCACAATGATCAAGCATGTCGATTAAATTTTTCCTCATAGCTCCTGAAAAGCTTGCGGCTATTTTGGCTTTTTTTAGTGTCTGTTCGATTGTGGAAGACTCTGAAATAGGTAAGCAGTCAATAACTTGTTCGAAGGCTGCCTTCATTTGAGTCCAACCTGGTGTAATTCCTATTATGACAATCTTAGCATGATGGTTGATGTATTCATTATGTGGTGAATAGTACATGGTCAACTCGTTATCTCGGTCGTGATCAATCAAAAATGACGTTGTTAATAAATCTTGTTTTTTTAATGGTTTAGCAAGATTTGATGATTGGATAACAGGTATGAAGGATTGTAGCTTGGGTTCCATGATTTCTCTCCCATTAGTTATTGAAGTCTTATTTTATGTACTTTTCTAAAAGACATACATCCAGGGAATCTGGGGGAATTTGCTGTAGGTTTAATTCTGAAATTGTCGAAAAAAGGTTTTAATATAGGCTCGATGTGGAATGAAAGAAACAAACACCCATAATAAAGGAGCTGTTGACATGAAAGCACTGTATTTAAATACATCATTAAAAAAGAGTAATCAGGAATCTAACACAAGTGCACTTATGAAAGAGTCAAGATATTGGTTAGAAAATAAAGGTGTTACAACCGAGGAATTAAGATTAGCAGATTATCAGATTGCATACGGTATGGAATCCGATATGGGTGAGGGAGACCAATGGCCTGAGGTATTTGAAAAAATAAAAGAAGCAAATATTGTTGTCATTGGGACACCGATTTGGTTAGGTGAAAAAAGTAGTATTGCCACTTTATTAATGGAAAGATTATATGCTTCAAGTATGGAAAAAAATGATAAAGGGCAGAGTATTTTTTATAATAAAATTGGTGGAGCAGTTGTAACCGGAAATGAGGATGGTGCAAAGGATTCTGCAAAATCACTTCTGTACGGACTTCAGCACATTGGCTTTACTGTTCCGCCAAATGTTGATGCCTATTGGGTAGGAGAGGCTGGTCCAGGTCCTTCATATATAGAAGAAGGAAGAGGCAATGACTTCACGAACGGAAAGGTCAAAACATTATCGTATAACCTTGTTCATTTTGCAAAGCTACTAGTGAATCATCCTATTCCAGGTGAGGGTAATACTTTATAAAGAAATGAAAAAGGCTTCCGCATATGCGTGAAGCCTTTTAGATTGATTAGAATGACAGCTAATGTAGAAAGAAGGAAATCATAGTCCTTTACCTTCAATATTAATGGAGTTTTCTATTAATAATTTTGTTAAAGCATCAGCTGATAAAGGTTTGCTAAACATATAACCTTGACCAAAATCACAGCTTAGCTCTTGTAAAAATGTTAGTTGATCAGTACTTTCGATTCCTTCAGCAATGAGTTGATACTCAAGGTTTTTCCCCATCGTAATGATTGTTTGAACAAGTATTCGACCATCACTATCTAAATTGTTAATAAATGATTTATCTATTTTCAAATTATTAATTGGTAAATACTTCAGGCTGCTCAAAGAAGAGTATCCTGTTCCGAAGTCATCAATAGAAATGCCAACTCCCATTTTATGAACTTCATATAGTGTGTTTACAGAACCTTTAAAGTCTTGAATCACGTTTTCAGTTATTTCTAAATCAAGATAATATGGATTCAACTTACTATCATTTAGAATCTTATTAAGGTCTTCTAGAAAGCTATCATCCTGAAATTGAATTGGAGAGATATTGACTGCAACTTTGGCTAAAGGTAAATTTTGGTTCTTCCAGAATTTCATCTGCTTACACACTGTTTTTAAAATCCATTTTCCAACCTTCTTAATTAAACCTGTTTCCTCCAGAATCGGGATAAATTCAAATGGAGTAATTGTACCAAGTTTTTTATTTTCCCATCTAAGAAGTGCTTCAACCCCTAAGATCCGGTCACTTTCTAAATGCACAAGTGGTTGATAGAGTATGTGAAATTCATCTTTTTCTAAAGCGTGCTGCATAACATTTTCAATTTGGTATTTTCGTGTAACTTCTTCATTCAACATTGGATTGCTAAGTTGAATGTGACAGCCATTTTGTTTCTTTGCGTGATACATTGCAATGTCTGCTTGCTGTATAAGTGTTTCAATAATTTGGTCGGAGGTGGTTTCTTTAGAATATTGGGTGCAGTCGTAGAGACTAATCCCTATGCTTGGTGAAATTACAACAGCTTTATGGTTTATTGTGAAAGGTTCTAAAAATGTAGTTAGTATTTGATTTGCGAATTGGGTAATTGTTTCTTTTGTAAACAAATCATTTATAACTAAAATAAATTCGTCTCCTCCAACTCGTGAAATAAATGCTTGATTGGTAAAAGACTGGGCAAGTCTTGCTGCAACGTTTACTAATAACTGATTACCGAATGAATGACCATAGCTGTCATTAATTGTTTTGAAGCGATCTAAGTCTAAGAAAAATAAAGCAATATGAGAGTTTAGATTTCTATCAGGTATCACTTCTTTAAGATGTCTAGTTAATGCATTTCGATTAGGTAAATTTGTTAATGTGTCGTAGAAGGCAAGTTGTTGTATCCTCTTTTCATAATCTTTTCGATCTGTTATATCATTTCGGATGGATATGTATTGATATGGTTTACCTTTGCTATCTAAAAAAGGAACGATTGTTGTATCTACCCAATAAAAAGAGCCGTCTTTTGCTTGATTTCTAATTTCACCATGCCATGTATAACCTTTTGATATTGTTTCCCAAAGAGATTTGAAAAAAGATGAAGTATGGTAGTTTGAATTAATAATTCTATGATCTTGTCCAATTAGTTCCTCTGAACTATATTTTGAAATTGCACAAAATTTCTTATTAACATAATTAATTCTTCCTTTTTTATCCGTAATAGCGACTATAGAAGATTCATTAAGAGCGAACTCAATGTCTTTTAACTTCTTTAGGTACTATTTGTAATTTTTCTTCTGCTTGTTGCTCATTCATACCGAACCCACCATTTTTTTAATTAGTATAAAATTCCACCAAATGAAATGCAGTGATAAACATCACTGTTTATATTATTGATTTATAGTAAAAAAGTATTAAGTGATAAATAAACCATTAGAACATCAAGAGGAGAACATAATATGAAGAAATTACTGACACCTGCTATTGCCTTATTAAATCGATTTTCATTCTCAAAAAAGTTCCTACTACTGTTTGTTATTATCTTCTCGATAGTAGGCGTATTAGTTGGAAGTGTGGTTGTGAAAATTAATAGTGAGCTCTCATTCGTAAAACAAGAGCAAGTTGGTACCAAGGTGTTGTCGGAATTATATCCATTAATTCAACTAACACAGCAGCATAGGGGATTAACAGTTAATGTGATCTCAGGAGATCAATCAGCAGAGTCCAAGCTACAAGAGGTTCGAGGAAAAATCACAACACAAATGGATTCTTTTCAAGCAGCTTTGTCTAAAGAAACTTCTATGGAAAAAGTAAGTGATGATGTTAAAAGTGTTGTTCAAGAATGGGAAAAAACTAAAGATACAACACTTACTATGAGTGTTGGAGATTCAGTTGCACAGCACAATCAGTTGATTTCATTAATGCTCCAAATGCTTCTGGATATTGCAGACGAAACAAATCTTACTCTGGATTCAGATCTTGTTAATAACCATATGAATAATTTATTAGTTCAAACTCTACCACAAATAACAGAATTCATGGGGAAATCAAGGGCATTGTTGGAGTTGGAGTTGCAACTAAGCAAACGATGACAGAGGATGAGCGAATTCAACTAATTTATTTAATGAGGATGATGGATGAATACATCATTACAGCAGACAGGACTTATCAAAGAATCTTTGAACTAGATCCTTCCATAAAAGACTCAATGGGACCGTATGTAACAGAGTCAATTACAAATGCAAAAGAAATTGTTGAGATTATTAATAAAGATATACTAGAAGCATCAAAGATTACAATAGAACCGAATGTTTATTTTGAAAAAACAACGATGACGATTAATAAGATTTATGAGTTATTATCGTATCAAACTGATGGATTAGATAAAGTTTTAGATGAAAAAGTAATTTCACTTAGTACTGAGCGTTTCGTGACAATTGGAGCGGCAATCTTTGTGTTACTTATCCTAATTTACTTAGTTACTGGTTTTTATTTTGGAATAAAAGATTCGGTGCGAAAAATTCGGCATGCGACAAACAAAATTGCTCACAAGGATTTGTCTGCAACACTTGATATTACCTCAAAAGATGAATTTGGGATGATTTCAACTTCTCTAAATTCAATGATTGTTGCTGTAAGAGAAGTTATCCAGAATAGCCAGCAGGTTTCTCAAGAAGTTGCCTCAGCTAGTCAAGAGTTGCTTTCAATTACAGAGGAAACAACTCAAGCGACAAATACAATTACATCTTCTGTTGAGGAAGTTGCGATGATTGTTGAGCAGCAGTCGACTCAATCTAAGGATAATGTTGAATTAGTTCAAAACCTTTCAGAGAAACTAAACTCAATTTCTATTGTTACATCTGAAGTATCATCTTCCTCTACTACTTCAGCGGAGGAAGCAGAAAAAGGGAATCGTACTGTAAATGAGACGATTACACAGATGAAGGTCATTCAAGACGCAGTAAAAAGAACGTCTGATGTTATTCAGAGATTGGGAGAAAGATCAAATGAAATTGGTTCCATTTTAGACGCGATTACATCAATTGCCCAACAAACAAATCTATTAAGCTTAAATGCAGCAATTGAAGCAGCTAGAGCTGGGGAACATGGAAAAGGATTTGCGGTGGTTGCAGGAGAAGTGAAAAAACTAGCAGATGAATCTTCACAATCTGCAAATAAAATCCGTCAAATTATTAGTGAAATACAAGCTGATACAAAGGATACCATGGGAGCAATGGAAGGTGTGGCTGCAGAAACAAACGAAGGAATGAACTTAGTAGAATTAACTGGTACTTCATTCTCGCATATATTTGAACGTACAAAAAAGGTAGCAAAAGAGATCGAAGAAATAGCAAATTCAGCAAACGGGATGCTAAACAGGGTAGATCAATTATCTTCTTCGATACGAGAGTCAGCGAAACAAACAGAAATAACAGAAGAGAGTACACAAATGGTAGCTGCATCTACAGAAGAGCAGCTAGCTTCAATGGAGGAAATTACTTCCTCAGCTAATGAATTAAGTACAAGAGCTCAACAGTTACATGATATTGTTGAGGAATTTAAATTATAAAGGTGGGTGTCCAGAATTAGAAAACTAATTCTGGATTTTTTAATATTGACATGTGGTAAATTATGGTATAGTATTTTATTGAACAGTGGTTAATAAAGAGTGAGGAGAGTAAAATCTCACCTAGAAAATCAGTGGATAAAGAATTATCAAGAGAAATGATCCTAGACGTAGCCAGAATTCTTTTCGTAAAAGATGGATATGAACATGTTTCAATGAGAAAGATTGCAAAAGAACTTGGGTATAGCCATGGAGCACTTTATTATCATTTTAAAAACAAGGCAGAGTTATTTTATGCACTAGTCGCGGATGGTTTTTTCTTGTTAGATCAAAAGTTAGAAGAAGTCATGGCAAAGGAGCTTTCAAAAGAAGATAAACTAAAAGAAGTATTTCTAGCTTATATTCACTTTGGAATAACCAATCCGAGTCATTATGAAACGATGTTTCTTACAAAAGACCAAGAATTAAAGAGCTTTTTACAAGAAGAGCCTAATAACAGTTTTGAAAACTTTGCACAGGCAGTTCATTCTTTAGTGAACACAAAAATTACACCGAAGGATATTTATTCAATCTTTTTGTCTCTCCACGGCTTTGTTACACATTTCATTTTTAAGGGTCAGGAATATGAGGATAGTAAAGATCTTGCAGAATCGCATATCCAATTAATTTTGCGTTCGATAGAGTCATAATTTTTTTTGGTATTAATTGAACAGTGGTTAATTAAAGGAGGATGAATAATGAAAAAAGCATTAGTACTTGGTGCATCTGGTGGTATAGGGAGTGCTATTACATTTGAGTTAATCTCTCGGGGAATTAAAGTAATTGCTTTTGCTCGGAATATAAAAAAGCTAAAAGCATTATATGAAGGAAACAACCTTGTAGAAATCAAAGAGGGAGATGTTTTTAACTATTCTCAATTAATGGATGCAGCAAAGGGTGCAGAGTGTATTTATCATGCAGTAAATTTACCTTATCAGGAGTGGCAAACAAAACAAGAACCGATGATAAACAATATTTTACAAGTGTCAGAGAATGTTGAAATTTAAACTTGCAGTTGTTGACAATATTTACTCTTATGCTGAAAGTACAGGAGAAAAAGCATCTGAGGAGTATGAGAAAAATCCACAAACGAAAAAAGGGAAAATTCGTTTGAAAATTGGGAAGAAGGTAATGGACTCAAAGGTTCAAGCATTTATAGCGCATTTTCCTGATTTTTATGGACCATATGCTGAAAGTACAGTTCTCCACTATTTCCTTCAGTCAATAATCGATCATAAAAAGGCAATGTTTGTTGGGGATAAAAAAGTACCAAGAGAGTATATTTATACTCCAGATGGAGCGAAAGCACTGGTAGAGCTTTCTTTACATGAAAAAGCTTACGGACAATGCTGGAATATTCCTGGTACAGGAGTGATAACAGGTGAAGAAATCATTAAGATCATACAGGAAATAACAGGCTATTCAAGAAAGGTTTCAACAGTAACAAAAAATATGGTGCGTTTTATCGGGATTTTTGACCCTAGCATGAAAGAGTATGTAGAGATGTATGATCTGACTCAAAAACCGCTAATTTTAAATGGAGAAAAATTAGAATGTTTAATAGGACCAATTCAAAAAACCTCTTATAAAGAGGGTTTAGAAGGAACATTAAATACCATGAAGGAAAAAGGTCTAATTACTATATAATTCTGGAATAAAAAAGATGTCTTGAAATTTTGACATCTTTTTTAATTACATTGTTAGAATATCTTTCATTTTACTAGATACTGAGAGAAACATATTATAAGATTTTATATACATCATTAAAATTGTGTAAATTTTCCTAATTTTTTCCCTAGTAAAGTACATATAGTGCTATTATATAAGTAAAATTCTGACAAAAATGAGGATAATTCATGAATAAGATTGGGCAAATTTCTCTAGTAATGATATCAATATTGTATACAGGAATTGAAAAGATTTTATACAATGAGGCATTTTTTTCATTGGATTTTTTCGTTTTTACTATTATTGCCTGGGTATGTGGAAGGCAATATGATGTAGCAAGATATTATACAAAAAAGGCACGTGCAAGTGAAGAGAGTTATAAACAATTGATTGACTCTTTACCTGAATCTATTATTATTCATCAAAACCAAAAGATTATCTATATAAACAATGCAGCTGCTCAGATGGTAGGAGCTAAAATCAAAACTGATGTTATTGGTAAATCCCTTTTTGACTTCATCACACCCAGATATCAGGAACGTGTATATGAGCGTATGAAATTGATTCATAAAGAAAAACAGCCATTAAGTAATATTGAATATGAAGTTCAACGTTTAGATGGAGTGAGGTTTTTCTTTGATGGTACATCTATGTCGATCACATTTGGTGAAAGAGATGCAGTGTTGACGATTGGAAAAGATATTACGGAGAAAAAAGAACATACAGAACGCTTGCTATTAAAATCAGAAAAGCTTGCCTTACTAGGTCAAATGGCTGCAGGAATTGCCCATGAGATAAGAAATCCCCTTACATCAATAAAGGGGTTTATTCAGTTATTTAAATCAAATCAGTTAGAAGAAACGTATTATAATATTGTTTTATCTGAACTTGACCGAATCAATTCAATCGTTGGAGAGTTTCTTGTTCTTACTAAACCAAGTGCTTCTATTTTTGTAGAAAAAGATATAAAAGAGTTAATAAAAGACGTTATAACATTAATGAACACTCAATCAATTATCAATAACATTCAAATCTTTTCAGAGTTTGATCCTGATCTACCTAAGATATGCTGTGAAGAAGCTCAACTAAAGCAGGTATTTTTAAATTTATTTAAAAATGCAATTGAAGCGATGCCAAATGGAGGTCAAATTGAATTAAAAGTTAAGCTAATAGAAGCTGGAACAATATCTGTTCAACTTATTGATCAGGGGGTAGGTATTTCACCAGAAAGATTACCGACCCTTGGTGAGCCCTTTTATACCACGAAGGAAAAGGGCACAGGTTTGGGACTAATGACTTGTTATAAGATTATAGAATCACATAAAGGCGGTATGACTATTCAAAGTGAAGTGAATAAGGGCACGACCATTCAACTTACTTTACCGACTATGACTCAGTCCTTATTAAAAAGGGAATTTGTATAGGAAATGAGATAATAAAATAACAGAGGGTTACTTAAAGGCCCTCTGTTACTTTATTTATTTCTGAATTTCTTTTAATTGATTAACCAACTCATGAAACAGTTCTTCGTCTCGGTCATCCAATGCCTTATTGATCCTGCTTTTCAATAAAGCAATTTCAACAACTGAATCTGTTGCTTTTGCATCTTTTTCTGATTGTTCGTATTGTTTAATAGAATGAATTCGATGTGTTTCAACAAGCTGTGTATAGCGGTGATCAGAATGTTTACCAAAGTAGTGGAGGATGAGATAAACTTTTTCAGAAGGTACTGCTCATTAGTGAACCAAAAGTTCTCGTGAAACATCTTCTGTTTTTTGACCATTAGTGTAAAAGAGAAACCCAGACTCATCAGAATTAATACTTGAAACAACAATCGTACGGTCTTTTGAATGAACATAATCAGTAAAAGATAAGTTCTTAAGAATATGATGGTTTTTCTGAATATATTCTATAAGTCTCCGAGCTTCTTTATTTTTTAACTGATGATTGTTCAAGAACCATTTTAGAAATTCGTCTTTCTTACTAGTTGAGATCCAGTTCATAATATCCTCCTTTCTAGCACTCTTTCCTTCTATCATAACAGATCTATTACAGTAAATTACATACTTATCATGATAAAGGTATAATTTTTAACATGAATATGGTAAGTTTTCTTACATTAGTTAATGAATAACAAAATAGTGAGCTTTGCGATTATATACAGGTTAGTTAATTATGTTATGATCGGGTAAAAGACAATTAGTATAATCAGGCTTTAAAAGGGAGAAATGAATGGAAGAGAAGGATTATGAACACTTGCTTAATATTTGTACGTCAGGAGATCAGAAGGGGTTTCACAAGTCCTTTCATTATCATCGTTATGAACCTACTCCTTATAATGGATTAAAGCAGCTATTTTCTCAATATCAGTTGCAAAGTAATGACCGAATCGTTGATTTTGGATGCGGTAAGGGCAGGTTGCCATTTTACGTTCACTACTTATTTGGATCTTCTGTAGCCGGAGTCGAGATGAACAAAGACTTTTATGAAATGGCAGTGAAAAATCGTTCCTGTTATTTAAAAAAAACGAAAAAGAATGGTAACAATATTATTTTTCACAATTGCCTTGCCGAACACTACCCAGTTAAACAGGCTGACAATATTTTTTATTTTTTTAATCCATTCTCTATTCAAATCTTTATGAAGGTTATGAATAACATTATGTACTCCTTTGAGAAATGTGAACGACACCTTGAGGTGATTTTATATTATGCGGCTGAAGAATACATTTATTACTTAGAAAATCAGACTGCTTTTTCCCTTAAACAAGAGATTAAGATCAATGGACTATATGAACAAAATCAGAATGAGAGATTTTTAATATATGAATTGTAACTAAGATCGTCCTTTAAGCTTGAACGTATTTAGAGATTTCTACTTGATACGTTATAATCAGTATATAACTGTTTATTTTAAGGGTTGAAGAAGCGTTATGGATACCATTAGAAAAGCAAAGTATTTGGTTGGTGGAAGGATCATCAAAACAGGAATAGCAGTTTTTTTGACTGTTATGATATGTGAATGGTTAAATTGGCCCGCAATGTTTGCTGCCATTACGGCTATAATTACAATTGAACCAACTGCCGCTAATTCAATAAAAAAAGCATTTGTACGTTTTCCGGCAGCAGCGATAGGAGCGGCATATTCGATTGCATTTAATGTTGTGCTTGGGGATCATTCATATACTTATGCATTAGTAGCAATAGCAACAATTATGACATGTCATAAGCTACGATTAAACGAGGGAACACTTGTAGCAACTCTTACAGGTGTCGCGATGATTTCAACAGTTCATGATCACTTTATTGCTTCTTTTTTCATTAGATTAGGTGCAACAAGCATTGGTTTGTTCGTTTCTACATTAGTAAACCTGTTTGTTATGAGTCCAAATTACTCTCCAGCCATTCTTAATAAAATACGTGATCTCTTTTTAGAAACAGGAGATTTTATTGAAAGTCGTGGATTAGAGTTAGTGGACTTACATTCGAAAACAAACAGGAATGAGTCAAGAAGTTGGTTTCAAAAATTAATGAAGAATATTGAATCAATTGAAGTGCTTTGTAGCTATCAAAAGGAAGAATGGAAATATCACCGTTTTAGCCGTCAGGATATGAGAACGTTTCATTATGAGTATAAAAAGCTGAATATTCTACGGCAAATTCTTTACCACGCAGGAAACTTACTTACAATTTCAAATCAAAAGGTTAAGGTAAGTGAAAAAAATAAAGATCTTGTGGTAGCAATCGTTTGCTCAGTAAAGGATATTCTTCATCATCAACAGTATGAAATAGAGACCTCACATTTTGAGAAAATAAATCGGGTAACAGAGTTATTTTGGGATAGGAAACCTGATCATTATGATCATCATCATTGTTTTGCGCCGGAAACTGTTATTTTTTACGAACTCATTTCGATTTCTGATTTATTAGAGGAGTTACATCATATCCAATCGTTAGAGCTTCGTCACCAAAAATTGTATCAAACTGAATGATACTTATTAGGCTTGCCAAGTGGCGAGCCTTTTTTGATTTCTTCCTACATGATTGGTCTTTTTTTTAGCAATACTAACTTACAATATTATGTTCAAGGAAGGGTGTACATATTGCCTGAGTTACCTGAAATGGAAAATTATAAACGTATTTTCGAACAAAAGCTTATTGGAAGAAAAATTGAAGCGGTTGAAGTTACAAGAGAAAAAACAATCAATAAGCCTGTTGTAGAATTTGTTGGTGCTGTTCAGGGGAAAACATTAGTAGCAGTGGAACGGCGGGCAAAGCATTTGATATTCAAGCTGAATTCAGGAGAAAATCTATTAGTACATTTGATGCTTGGAGGTCTCATGTACATTGGAAGTGAGCAGGATAGTCCAGATCGCACAAAGCAGGTCACCATTTCTTTCGGAAATGATTTATTATTTTTTATCGGGATTGCGTTTAGGATATCTTCATCTATTATCAAATGAAGAATTGGAAAAGGATTTTCATGATTTGGGTCCAGAGCCACTTAGTCCAGACTTTACGCTTGAAGCTTTTGATCAAAGTATTCAGAAGAAAAGAGGTGCCTTAAAAACAACCTTAGTCAATCAAAATTTCATTGCAGGTATTGGAAATCTTTATTCTGATGAAATTTGCTTTGAAGCGAAGCTGTTACCATCTAGAAAAGGTAATGAGCTATCAGTACAGGAACGCTCTGCACTTTTTCATGCCATACAAACAATTTTAAATAGAGGTCTTTCGTATGGTGGATACATTGATATGCCTGTATTTAAAACAGATAATTTAACGGGAAGTTATGATCATCATTGTTATGTCTATAATAGAGAAGGGGAGCCTTGTCCTAGGTGTCAATCTTCAATCATTCGAGATGAACTATCATCAAGAAAAACGTTCTACTGCGTACAATGCCAAAAATAGTGTGTCTTTTATTGAGAGCTATATTCTTGAATTAATCATGATTCTTGGATATGATAGATTAAGGGAATGAAACCGGTTTCCTAATTGGTGATAATGGGGTGTTTTAAATGAAATACAGACGTTTAGGTAGTACTGATTTAAAGGTTTCTGTAGTAGGGGTAGGAACATGGCAGTTTGGGGGAGATTGGGGAAAAGACTTTTCACAAAATGAAGTTGATGCGATTCTTTCACATGCAAAAGGGTTAGGAATTAACTTGATTGATACAGCGGAATGTTATGGACCGCATCATATGTCTGAAAAGTTTATTGGTGATTTTCTTTCCAGAGATCGTCGTGAGGACTGGGTACTTGCTTCGAAGTTTGGTCATAAATGGCATGACAATTGGGAACATGCATGGAGTGTAGATGCTGTGCGGGTTCAATTAGAGGAATCATTGAAGGCATTAAAGACAGATTATATTGATCTATATCAATTTCATTCAGGTCCTGATGAGGTTTTTAATAATGATGATTTATGGACAATGCTTGATAAGCAGGTTCAAGCCGGAAAAATCCGTAATTTAGGTATTTCTATCGGTGCAAATGATAATATCTATCAAACATCAAAAGCTACTGAGTTAAATGCTAAAGCCATTCAAGTTGTTTATAACCGAATTGATCAAGCACCTGAAGAAGAAGTATTTCCTTCATGTATAGAGCAGGATTTAGGTGTATTAGCCAGGGTACCATTAGCAAGCGGATATTTGAGTGGGAAATATAATCCTGGTGCTACATTTAGTGACAATGTTAGAAAAAATCATGAACAACAAGAAATCGATGAAAAGCTGAATCTAGTTGCAAAGATAAAGGAGCAAGAAGTGCCAGAAGGAGTAAACATGGCAACTTGGGCTTTAGCTTGGTGTCTTCAGCATCCTGCAGTCACAACTGTTATTCCTGGATGCAAAAGCCTCAGAGCAAGTGGAAGCAAATGCAAAGGCTGCAGAATTAATTAAGGAAAACCATCCAGCAGATATAAAGTAATACCAAGAAGATAGGGGAAACCCCTATCTTTTTTATTTTATCCAAGTACTTAATCTGTCTAGTTAAAGGAACCGGACAAACACGCTATTAATAATCTATAGAAAGGAGCCTAGGATTATGTACAGGTGCTCTTTACAAAGTTTGAAGGGGGAGTACTATGGATCGAAACAGTCATCATCAGTTTTCTACAAAAGCAATTCATGGTGGATATGACCCGAAGGAACATAAAGATAGCTTAACACCACCAATTTATCAAACATCCACCTTTACATTTTCTACATTAGAACAGGGAGCAAAGCGGTTTTCTGGAGAAGAAGAGGCTATGTCTATTCCAGACTTTCAAATCCTACAGTTGCGGTGTTAGAAGAGAGGATAGCTCAGTTAGAAGATGGGGAAGCGGCTCTTGCCTTTTCATCAGGAATGGCAGCAGTTTCTGCCGCTCTTATTGGTTTGACAAAAAGTAATGACCATATTTTATGCTCAAAAGGAATATATGGATGCACCTTTGGACTACTCCAATTGTTGAAAAATAAATACCATATCGAGTATTCATTCTCAGACCTATCTACAACTGAAGAGATATGTTCGCAAATAAAAGAAAATACAGCGTGTATTTATATTGAAACACCAATAAATCCTACAATGAGATTAATTGATTTAGAAAAAGTAACAGCAATTGCAAATGAAAAGGGAGTCAAAGTGGTAGTAGACAACACTTTTTCAACTCCTTATCTTCAAAAGCCTATTTCTTTAGGATGTGACCTTGTCATTCATAGTGGCACGAAATATATTGGTGGTCATGGGGATGTTGTAGCGGGTGTAGTTGTTGGTAGTCACGATCTAATTAAGACTTTAAAGGGTACGGTACAAAAGGATATAGGCGGCGTTATTGCACCGTTTGATGCTTGGCTGTTGTTAAGAGGAATAAAAACACTAGCTGTTAGAATGGATCGACATAGTGAAAATGCCGAGAAAATTGCTTTAAGTCTTAAGAAACACTCTAAAATTAAGAATGTCTATTATCCTGGAGATTCAGATCATCCTGACTATCACATTATGAAAAAGCAGATGAGAAATGGTGGAGGATTATTATCGTTTGAAATTAAAGGCACTTACGAAGATACAGTGAGATTTGTTAATCATCTTAAGCTTATCCCAATAGCAGTCAGCTTAGGTGATGCGGAAACACTTATTCAGCATCCTGCATCGATGACACATTCAGTCATACCTGATGAAGTGAGGATTAAAATGGGCATAACAAATCAGCTATTAAGGCTATCTGTTGGTCTTGAGGCTTGGGAGGATATTTGGGAAGACATAAATACTGCCTTAAAGGCTATTTAAAGACTAGTAGTGATAAGCTACTAGTTTTTTATTAATAACAACATATCACGGTTTTGTGGTATCACATTCAGCCAAGAAAGCATAAGAGTTAGGCTAGTAAAAAGGACAGGTTATTTCTAGATTGGATACACATGTAGCTACTGTCCTTTTTACCTAGCTGCAGGATTTTAGTAGTAATTGTGTTTCGAAAATTAATCGATCCAATTCTTGGCTATATTTTATTGTTTCAGGACTATTTATTCCTTTTGTTTGTGCAGAAGTAATCATTAGCTTTCTTACTAGGTCTATTTTATGTCCTAATTCCGGATTTATCGTTTCATTCATTTTCATAACCCCTATACTAAACAAATCTTATATACCTATTATTATAGATAATTGTTAATTATGGAATGGCTTCGACAATCAATCTATGTATCAGACAAAATTTTTATCCGTTTTGACAAAATTTTAACACCCAACTTCTTGTCTAGTTCTATTTATTCAACTAAAAACTTTACTAGGTCATACTAAAAAGTTCTTTTTTGACCATAATAATCCATATATCCAATTACAAATATGGATGTAGGATGTGTTGTGATGAGAACATTGATGTTGATAGTATTATTTGTGATCTTAAGTATATTAGTGGCACAAATTGATTCATTGCTATATAAGACAGATTTATGGACTGAACTTAAAACACTGTTAGGAATAGACCCGGGATCTAATAAATGGATGGTTTATGCTTTTTTATTGATAGGGTTTATCTATTCTATCGTGAGTGGAATAAAGGAAAAGCTACAAAAACTTAAGAAAATCGGAAGTTTTGAATAAGCATGAAACAATATGTAGAAAAAATCTCACTTTGGCAGTTATATATTCTGATTATTTGTTTTCAAATTGGAAGTGCAACACTTGTTAGTATTGGGGATGATGCAAGGCAGGATGCATGGATTGCGATTATAATTGCAACGGTATTTGGAGCTGGTCTCATTCTGTATTATACCTTTTTGCTTTCTAGATTACCGGGAAAGAATTTATTTGAAATATTCCATTTTTGTTTCGGAAAATGGATAGGGAAGTTTTTAACGCTTTTGTATGTCATTTATTTCTTTTATATATCTGCAAGGGTTTTACGTGATTTTGGTGAGCTACTTGTTTCGACTATTTTTGAAGTAACTCCATTGGAGATTATCTCCATCACGATGATGCTGGTGATTATTTATATGCTTCAGCTTGGGTTGGAAGTACTTGGTCGAACAAGTGAGGTGTTTTTTCCTTATGTTGTAACTTTTATATTAGTAACGGGTATTGCCATTTGGTTTTCGGGGGGCTTAGAGATTACTAATTTACGTCCGGTATTGGGAGATGGATTTAAACCGATTATCAAGGCGTTGTTTCCACAGTTAATCACTTTTCCATTTGGTGAAGCTATTACATTTATGATTGTCGGCGCTTACATAGGTACTAGGAAAGGTGTGGGGAAGGTTAGTGCAGCTGCGGTTATAACAAGTGGACTTATCCTTACATATGGTTCATTTATTCAAATAGCCACATTAGGAGCAGATTTAAAGGAGAGAGCTACATTTCCTTTATTAAGTGCATCAAGGGAAATTTCTTTACTCAACTTTATAGAAAGAGTCGATTTAATTATTGTCTTTTTTGTCATGTTCGGAATTATTGTAAAGGTAAGTTTGTTTTTCTATGGGGGATTGAAAGGGCTTGAATACATAATCAATAAACCGTATCGAAGTATGACGTTACCGATGGGGGCATTGGTTGCTTTTATATCTGTGGTGATTAGTCACAATTTTATTGAGCATATAGAAGAGGGATTGGTATTTGTCCCCTTTTATTTACATCTACCATTTCAGTTTGGAATCCCAATTCTCATTCTTCCTATTTTGTTGTGGAAAACAAAGAAAAAGGAGACGACTAGCTTATGAGTATACTTTCGACACTATTTAGAAGAAGAAGTAATAAAAATAGTGGGGAAACATCAGAGAAGGAACTCTATGATAAAGAAGGTATACCAAAGCAATATGATTTTTCACTAGAGAAAAATATAAAAAGTATAAAAGAAATATTTCATTCAACGTCTGATTATGAGGAAATTAATATAAAAGTTGGAAACCTAGAAGGGTGTGTTTGTTACTTAGGAACAACTTTAAATAAGCTAGATTTGAATTCTCAAGTCCTAGAGCCACTAAGATCTGCCTTTCAAAAGGATGAAGAAGCTTATCGAGATATGAATTTATTACGAGAAGCATATTTTCCAGCAGTATCTTACGAATTTGCTGAAACATTGCATCAGCTTATTTGGTACATGCTGAATGGTTTTGCGGTTGTGATGGTTGACCAACATACCAAAGCTTTGGCTTTAAATATTGGCGGTACTGAGAAGCGGTCAATAGTAGAGCCGAGTACACAGACAATTATTCGTGGTCCTAAGGATGGTTTTGTTGAAGATCTTCAAACAAATCTTGGGTTGGTCCGCAAAAGAATAAAAAATCCCAGATTGGTGTTTGAGGAGTTCAATGTAGGAAGTGACTCTAATACACAGCTTGTAATTGGCTACATGAAGGGAATTGTAAATGAGGATATTCTGAGTGAGGTAAAAGAAAGAATTAACAAGATTAACGCATCGGGACTATTAGACACAGGAAACGTAGAGGAGTTTATAACAGATGAACCCTACTCTTTTTTTCCATTGGTCTTTAATACAGAACGACCTGATAGTATAAGTGGGAATATTCTTTCTGGTAAGATTGCCATTTTTCTAGATGGTACACCTTTTGTCTTAGTTGTTCCTAGTGTTTTCACAGATTTTTTTCAGTCAACAGAGGATTATTATCAGCCGTTTTTTATGACTAGCTTTATTAGAGTAATCCGTTATATGTCTTTTATGATTACTCTTACTTTCCCTTCCTTATATGTGGCGATTACGACTTTTCATCATGAATTAATGCCGACTTCCCTTTTAATAAGTGTTCAAAGTCAGAGAGAGGGAGTGCCATTTCCTGCTGTTATTGAGATATTACTGATGGAGCTTACATTTGAAGTATTAAGAGAGGCTGGTGTTCGAATGCCTCGTGCTGTGGGTCAAACCTTATCGATTGTGGGTGCTTTAGTTATTGGTCAAGCAGCTGTAGAAGCTGGCCTCGTTTCGAATGTATTAGTCGTTATCGTTGCATTCTCTGCTATAGCAAGTTTTGTTTCACCAATCTATAATTTTTCAATTGCTGCTAGGCTAATACGTTTTATATTAATTTTTATGGCTGCGTCTTTAGGGCTATATGGAATTTTTTTATCATTAATTGTAATGGTTATCCACTTAGTAAGTTTACGAACGTTTGGAATTCCATATTTAACACCAGTGGCTCCATTTAAATTGAGAGATCAAACAGATGTGTTTATTCGTTTCCCGTTATGGGATTGATAAATTTAGACCGTCTTATTTAATGTCAAAAGCACCAGTGAAAATGAAAAATACTAGCAAGCCATCACCTCCTAAACAACAACAATCAGAAGGGAAAAAGGAAAATGAATAAGAAATGGATATACTTATTTCTCATTCTGTCTTTTTTTATGACAGGTTGTTGGGATCGTGAAGAATTAGATGAAATATCAATTGTATCAGGTATTGCAGTTGATCCAGGGGAAGAAAAAAAGTATCGTATGACAGTAGAAGCTATTATCTCGTCTGAATTCGGAAAACAAAGTGCACAAGGTAATGCACCGGTGGTTACGTATACTATGGAAGGTAATTCTCTTTCAGAGCTATCAAATAAAATGAATAAGGGATTAACGCGTAAGCTGGTTTTTTCTCATACAAGGGTTTTGTATATAAGTGAGGAAGTGGCGAGGAAAGGTCTTTTTGGTTTTCTAGACTTTTTAGATCGTAGTGGACAATTTCGAAATGACTTTAACATTATGATCACAAAAGGAAATCCTGCCTCTGATTTCACGAAAATTACCTATCCAACACAGAAAAGTCCGTCCCTGAAGGTTAATACTCAAGCAGAGACATTTACCGATGAGTGGGGTGGAGATCCGAATGTTAAGCTGTATGATTTTATTTCTTCAATTATTTCAAAAGGAAAGAATCCTGTTGCAGCATCGCTCGTAATAAAGGGTAATGCAGAAGCTGGAAAAACAGTTGAGAATAATAAAGCTCTTGATCCTGAAGCGCTAGTTGTTATGGACGGTATGGTAGTTTTTGATGAAGATAAGATGGTTGGTTCATTATCTTTAGAAGAAACAAGGAATTATTTATGGACTCAAGATCTAATACAAACAAGTCTAAGTATCCCATGTGGTGAAGATTCTGAAGAAGCTAAAGATTACTTTTTAGATGCACGAATAACAATGTCAAAATCAAGCTTAGAAACCAATTACAAAAATGGTTTTCCACATATTAAAGTAAACATAAATGGTGAAGCGAGGATTCAAGGACTCCATTGTCCTAAGGATATTACAAAGTTAGATGTTTTTACAGATTATGAAGATCTGATTGAAAAGCATATAGAGAAAGAAATTAATTCTCTAATAACAAAAGTACAAGAAGAGTATGGAGTTGATATTTTTGGGTTTGGCGAGGCATTAAATCGTCAACACCACAAAAAATTTCTTGAAGTACAGGATAGATGGGATAAAGAGTTTACCAAAGCTGAACTAGATGTATATGTTGATATGCATCTCATGAGATCTGGAATAAAAAATAAAAGTTTTAATGAGGATATTGAAGAGAAGGAAGAATAAATAAAAAGCCAACCCCTTCGTCACGCCACAAATGATAGTGTTACGGAAGAAGGTTGGCTTATTAAAATTGTATCATGTTTTCATTGCATTTATACCTTGCTTAAAACAGATTGAATAAAGTGAGCAACACCATTTTCATCATTTGTTACTGTCACCAAATCGGCTGCTTCTTTAATAGAGTTTTTTGCATTCCCCATAGCGATACCTATTCCTGCACGAGACAGCATGGATAGGTCATTCATGCTGTCACCAATTGCTGCAGTATGTTCTAAAGCAATACCTAGTTTTTTAGATAGTAATTCAAGAGCAATTCCTTTTGATGCATGTTGATGCTCTAATTCAAAGTTATGATTGGCTGAAGACACAATAGTAAGACCCTCAATTTGACCATATTTTGACCAGCCTGCTTTTAATCTCTCTTCGAAAAAGGAAAACGCAAGAATGTTATAAACGGGTGTGCCAGCTTCTTTAATATCTTTGTAAGAGTCAATAAATGTAAATCCCGTTTGACTAAATTGCTTTGATAAGGCTTCCTCTAGAGAATCAATAGAAACATCAGGATTAGCACTTTGAATTCGATCTATTTCAATCTGTAATAGCTTTCGACCGTTATTAGGAGTGTAAATACATGAAGAACTAAAAACTTCATAGTAAAAGCCATCCTGTTCCAACGAATGTAACACTTTATAGGCAGTGGTAGGATCTATTGGTTGATGATGATAAAGATTACCTTCCGGATCATAGATTGTTGCTCCGTTCGCTGCAATGATCCATGTTTTTATGTCTGTATCCTTAAAAATTGCCTGAACATCGAAATGGGCACGACCTGTTGCGATAACAATCTCAATACCAGCATTTTGCGCTTCTTTTATCGCTTGGATATTTTCAATGCTGATTT
The DNA here is from genome assembly GCF_023078335.1 of Metabacillus endolithicus. Classification (GTDB taxonomy): domain Bacteria; phylum Bacillota; class Bacilli; order Bacillales; family Bacillaceae; genus Metabacillus; species Metabacillus endolithicus. Next base: position 3,067,535 of record NZ_CP095550.1, read on the forward strand.
CATTCTTACTACTTAGCAATGTTCCATCAAGGTCAATAGCTATAAGCTTAGTCATTAAGTATTTCCCCTTCCTCATTATGAGATGTAATGAATATTTCAACTCCATGAGAATCTAATAAATCTTGAAATTCTTTATTAGGCTCTCGATCAGTGATAAGTAAATCAATCTCGTTTAGTTCCGCACATCGAAAGTACCCCGTAATACCGATTTTTGTATGATCTGCTAGTAAAATAACCTGCTCAGCTTGCTGAATCATTTTTTGCATCACATTCCCATCTTCCTCATGAGCTACTGTGACACCTTTCTCAGATATTCCGGCACAACCTACAAAGGCCTTATCAACATGGTAATAAGATAGTTTTTCGATCACAGAGCTTCCATATAAATAGCGGTGTTCTTTATGGAGTTCGCCTCCAAGCAGTTGAATATGTGTTTGTGAATTTTTAATTAGTATGTCTGCCAGATTAATTGAGTTTGTAATAATCGTACATTTTACATCTTCCATCTGCTCCGCACATGCCTGAACAGTTGTTGAAGTGTCAAGAATAATGTAATCACCAGGATGAATAATAGATGCTGCTTTTTTGCCAATTTGTCTTTTTTCTTCTGATACCATGCTTAAACGATTAACGTAATCTTTGATTTCATGTTTAGGTGAAGGAAGGATGGCACCACCCCGAGTACGGATAATAGCTTTATCTTCTTCTAATTTCACAAGATCTCTTCTGGCTGTATCTCTAGATACGTCAAACAACTCGCATATTTCTTCAATTGAAATGCGCTTGGATGTTTTTAGGTGTGCAAGGATTGATCTTAATCGTTCTTCTTGGAACATGATGTTACCCCTTCTTTAAGTGTTTATAAGTATTTGTAAGTTATTATAAGTCATTGTAAGTGGATTTTCAATTACTTATTTCATCTCTAAGTATTTTCGTGTTTATATTAAGAGGTATATTGTCTGTTATAATAAATTTCTGGGAGGTGAAGACATGATAAAGCAAAAATATAAGCTAAGTACAATCATTATTTTGTTCGTTTGTTTAGTCGTGCTTCTTTCGCTGCTCCTGACTGATTTGTTAATAAGTCAAACAGTAAGTAAGACAATACGAGAAAATCAAGAAGAAAAGGCAAAGATTGTCTCAAGAACAGTTGCGAAGTCTGTGATTGTAAAAAGTGGACTAGAAAATAACCAACCTTATTCGAGTGAGATTCAAGATTACACTGTTGACATTCAAAAAGCAGCAGATGTTATGTTTGTCGTTGTAATGGATATGAATGCAGTAAGAAAATCACACCCTAACCCTGATTTAATTGGAAAAAAATTCAAAGGGGGAGATGAGGAAGCTGTTCTTAACGGTAAAGAGCATGTTTCGGTTTCAGAAGGGACGTTGGGCCAATCATTAAGAGCTTTTACACCTATATATAATCATGAACAAGAACAAATAGGGGCAGTTGCTGTTGGGATCTCATTAAATAATGTGGAACAAGCTTTAGAAAGAGGGCATCGTACCATCATAATTGCCTCAATTATTGGTGTTTTAGTTGGAATTTTAGGTGCAATATTATTAGCTAGATATATAAAAAAGATTTTATTTGGTCTTGAACCATTTGCTATTGCTAAAATACATGAAGAAAGAAATACGATGCTGCAATCTGTTCATGAGGGTATTATTGCGGTTGATAATGATGCGAATATTACTCTAGTAAATAGATCGGCTTTACACATTTTTAAAAATACTGGACTACCAGCACAGCCTATTGGAATGAAGATAACAGAGTATTTACCATCTTCAAACTTGGATCGTGTTCTGAAAACAGGAAAAGCAGAGCAAGATGTTGAGTTAACGATTAATGGGGTTTCCATATTGGTTAATCGAGCACCTCTAATTGTCAACGATCAAATTGTTGGAGCTATTTCCACCTTTAGAGATAAAACAGAAATAAATCAATTAGCTGAACAATTAACAGGGGTTCGTACCTATGCAGATGCATTACGAGCTCAATCTCATGAATTTATGAACAGACTTCATGTTATTTTAGGTATGATTAAAATGGAAAGCTATGAAGAGCTAAGGAAGTTCATTGCTCAGGTTGTTAATCATGGTGCACATGAGGTTGGCCAAGTGACAAAAAATATTAAAGATCCAGCACTAGCAGGCTTTTTACTTGGGAAGCTTAGCTTTGCAAGGGAAAATAAAGTAGAAATGATCATTGATTGTGATACGCTTATTCCTGAACCGGTTGATCCAAGAATTACCCATGAATTAATTACGGTTATTGGCAATTTAGTAGATAATGCTATTGAAGCGATGGCTCAATATGATAATAGAGTTTTGCAAGTCAAATTTCATTATGAAGACTCTTCTTTACAAATAAAAGTTAGGGATTCAGGTCCTGGACTTCATAAGGATCAATTTCCACATCTATTTACCAAGGGGTATTCCACAAAGGGAGATAATCGTGGGTTTGGATTATATTTAGTAAACAAAAGTATGGAACATATAGAAGGAACACTTCAAATTAATTTAAGTATCAAAACAGGAGCAGAATTTATTGTTCAAGTTCCTTATAAAGGAAGGTAATCAACAAGTGATTAATGTGTTAATAGTTGAAGATGATCCAATGGTTGCAGAATTTAACAAGCGATATTTAGAGCAAGTAGATGGTTTTTTATTAGTGGATATCGCAAACTGTGTGAAGGAAGCTTTAGATGTTATTGAGGAAAAAAATGTGGACCTTCTCCTTTTAGATGTATTTATGCCGGGAGAAAATGGTTTATCTTTACTCAGAAAAGTTAGAGAGGAAAAACAAGATATTGATGCCATACTTATTACAGCTGCTTCTGATGTAGAGAAAATTCAGGAAGCTCTTAGAAATGGTGCGGTCGATTACTTGATTAAGCCTTTTGAATTTGACCGATTTGAACAGGCCCTAAGGACATACCGAGAACAACATGTTTATTTAAAAAGGCAAAGAACAATTAACCAAGAGGACCTTGATCAGCTTTTACTAGTAAAAGAAGAGGATAATGATCAAGGTATTTTAAAGCCTCTACCAAAAGGGTTATCAAGAAAAACTCTTGTTACGGTTCTTGAAGCGGTAAAAAAACAAGGGAAAGCACCCTTTTCTACGGATGTTATCGCAGAGGTGACGGAGATATCGAGAGTATCTGTAAGGAAATATTTAAAGTTCCTAAATGATATTGGAGTTATTGATGAGACATTAACATACGGCATTGGGAGACCTCTATATTCCTATATATATAATGCTGACAAACAATATTTGCTTGATGGATATGAATAATAGAAAAGCAGCTAGCGCTGCTTTTTTTAATTTCAAAAAGCTATCATTAGTTTCAAAATGTATAAAATGTCTGAATATTTCAGTAAACTTAAAACAGATTATGAAAGCGATTACTCACCCTGAATGGGAAACGACTAATGGAAATCATATTAATAGTGTAGGTTAACAAGAATACAGGAAAAAGAGCATTTATGGGCTAGATGTAATTTTTTAAGGAGGGAATAAGAATGGAATCAACAGCTAAGAAGCTATCATTTGATGAAAATAGTGAAGAATTGAAAGCGAAACCAAAGTTAAAAATATTTAATACACCAATTTTATGGTTTGCTTTATTTGGTGTGATTACGTTGATAAGTATGTATACAGGTAGTTTACCAGGAGGTATGATTGGTAGTTTGCTTGTTATGATTATATTAGGTGAAGCTTTCGGATGGTTAGGTGATCGTACACCAATCGTTAAAACATTTCTTGGTGGTGGGGCAATTGTTGCAATCTTTGGTTCTGCGTATATGGTCTACAGCGGGCTTCTACCAGAAACCATTACAACTTCGGTAACTGATTTTATGAAAACAGGTGGATTTTTAGACTTCTATATAGCTGCGTTAATTACGGGTAGTATTTTAGGAATGAATTCTAAGATACTAGTTAAGGTTGGATTGCGCTATTTCCTACCGATCTTTGGGGCTGTAATTGGGGCAATTATTATTGCAGGTCTTTTTGGTTCACTAGTTGGTTTTTCACTTCAAGATGCAATCTTAGTTATAACGATGCCAATTATGGGCGGTGGAATGGGGGCAGGTGCCGTTCCAATGAGTCAAATTTACTCTGAAATGTTGGGGAATGAACCAAGCTATTACATTTCAATGCTTGTACCTGCTCTTGCCTTAGGAAATGTGTTTGCGATAGTCCTTGCTAGTGTGCTAGATATGGTGGGACGAAGATTTCCGTCTTTATCAGGAAATGGTCAATTAATTAAAGGATTTACGTATGAAAAAACAAAGCAAAAATATGATATCGAAGTAATGGGTGTTGGACTATTAGCAGCTTTAACATTCTTCACGCTCGGAAATGTTTTGGGAGACTTTGTTCCATTACATCCTTATGCAATTATGATTATTTTAGTAGCTGTTGCAAAAGTGGCTAATATTATCCCGAAAATTGTTCTTGATGGAGCTAGTCAATGGTATCAATTTGTGGCCAGTAACTGGACTTTTGCACTATTATTCGGTATTGGTGTGGCATACACAGATTTAAACACTGTGCTTGAAGCTTTATCATTTCAATACATTTTAACAGTTTTTGGTGTTGTTTTAGGGGCGATTATTGGAGCTGGTCTTTTAGGTAAATTAGTTGGATTCTATCCAATTGAAGCTGCAATTACAGCTGGATTATGTATGGCAAATATGGGTGGAACAGGTGATGTGGCTGTACTGTCTGCAGCAAAACGAATGGAATTAATGCCGTTTGCACAAATCTCATCTAGATTAGGTGGGGCTTTGATATTACTACTTTCTGGCTTAATTATTCCACTTCTTGTATAGTAGACTAATAGAATCTAAAGCATTGGGACGTTCTCCCAATGCTTTCTATTTTTTAAAAAAACGATGTTCAAGGTATTAAAATAGATACTGTATAAAGTATGGTGAAGATTTATATGGAGTTTATCTTGGTAGTGTTGCCGGCCTTTATTATTCTAGCAATAGGATATATTGGGCAAAAAAAGATAAAAATTGACCGCAAGTCTGTTTCGGTTACGGCCCTCTATTTAATGTACCCTTTTTTAGCATTTCGAACATTTTATACAAATGAGCTAACAATGGAATACCTTTATATTCTCTTGTTTTGTCTTTCGCTTTGCTTTAGTTTGTTACTTATAGTATTAACCGTATCGAGGCTAAGAAAGTTAGGACAAACGAAAACATCTGCTGTGATTTTATCAGGTGTATTTATGAATAGCGGGAACTATGGAACACCGATCATTTTGTTTGCTTTTGGAAGTGTAGGCTTTGATTATGCAGTGATTATGATGGTTATTCAATCGATATTGATGAATACAATTGGCCTCTACTATGCTGCGAAAGGCAGTGTGGAAACAAGTGGTATGAAGGATTCATTGATGAGAATTGTTAAGATGCCGATTCTTTATGGAGCACTAATAGGGATAATTGTACAACTAAGTACTTTTAAGGTTCCTGAATTTCTAATGAGATCTGTTGATATGATAGCAGATGCAACTATTCCAACCATTATGCTTGTATTGGGTATGCAATTAGCATCGCTAAGCCGCTCAGCTGTCAAATTAAAAAGTATTAGTGGGATTATTATCTTGAGAGTTGTGATATCGCCTATATTAGCCTGTATTATTGTTATGTTCCTTCCAATAGAAGGACAATTAGAGAAGATATTAATTGTACTTTCTGCCATGCCTACTGCTGCGAATACAACGATGTTTGCTTTACAATTTAATACTGATCCGGATTTTGTGTCATTTAGTACATTGGTGACAACTGTATTAAGCATCATAACAGTTCCTTTAATGCTTTTGCTTGTATCTTAGAGTTTTAACTTTCTAAATTAAAGTTGGGTTGATTTCAGTTGAAATCAACCCGACTTTAATTACAGTTAAAAATGCCTTTTAGATTTTATTTAAGAGTAAATTCTAAGTTACGTTGTGTAATTTTTCTAAACGACTATTTCTTTGAAAACTCCGCACGATAGCTACTATCCAAGCAATGAAAAGAATCGAATAAATGACAAGCTTTAGGTTACCTGAAGCGCCAAATATATCTAATACTGTATTGAGATTTGTTAAGATGATAAACCCACCTACAACCACTCCTAGTAAGTATGCAGGGATAATACGGACTAGCCAGGCTGCGATAGGTGCAGCGATCACACCTCCAATTACAAAAGCAGCAACCCACACATAGTTAAATTGTTCCCAGCCTAGAAAAATGATAAAACCCAAAGTGGAGGCAGTAGTAACAGCAAATTCACTAGTATCTACAGTCCCAATCACTTTGCTAGGAATGGCTCCTTTTCTAGATAATAATGCGGGGGTGTTTATTGGACCCCAACCGCCACCTCCTACAGAATCAAAGAAGCCAGCAATAGCACCAAGAGGAATTAAATACCATGCGGATGTTTTTTGCTTCTCCTGTTTTGGGTTCCACTTGAATAGAAATCGACTTAATACATAAATCCCCATAATCATTAAGAAGATTGAAATATAAGGTTTGATTAGATGACCCGGAAGGCTACTTAAAAATGCAGCACCGATAAAAGCACTGATTGCTCCAGGAATCATTAAAGTTATGACCATTTTTTTATCTACATTTCCAAACTTATAATGAGATATACCTGAAACAGCAGTTGTAGCGATTTCAGACATATGAATGGATGCTGATGCCACTGCAGGTGCGACCCCAAAAGCTAATAAAAGTGAAGTTGATGTTAGTCCATAAGCCATTCCAAGAGCACCATCAATTAATTGTGCAAAAAAACCGACGATCGCAAAGATAAGTAGTTTTCTCATTATTTACCCTCCAGTTCTAATGAATATATACTAATCATATGAGTTTAGTCGGAATTACAACGTGGATTTATGTAAAATGAAAGAGTATTTATGCTTTTCTGAGTATTTGCATATGATTAATCGTATTTTATGTGATGATGATCATTTTGTCTATAGATAATAAAAAATATTTATATTGAATAGTTGATAATAATTCTTTAAGATTGTATCAACTATAAATGAATGAGGATGATTGATTATATGTACTTAACATTAAAGGAAACAGCTGAGTATCTCTCATTGTCTGAAGATCAAATTGAAAATCTGATAGCTGAAAAGAAGATAAGAGCCCTTTTTGATGGTGAACAATATTTAATCAATAAAGATCAATTTAAAACACATTTTGAGCAGCTGGAAAAATATAAAGCTCTAATTGAAGAATACTTAAAAGAACCAATACCAGAAGATATAGATGTAAAAGATGAGGATTAAAAATATAGAAAAATAAGGGAGACTTTTTATTAAATTAATGTTATCATTATTAATAATAAAAATAAAAAAATTAAGGGAGCGAAAAGAGATGCTTTCTATATATGAGGAAAATTTTAGTGTGGCAACTGATGTTACTTTAAGAGGTACTTTAGCTATTCCAGAATCAAGCGAAGAGAAATATCCAGCGATTGTAATAATAAATGGCTCTGGAGGAGCTGATCGTGATGGAAACATGAAAAAGCCTGCAATAGAATCGAATTTATATAAAGATTTGGCACATTATTTAACACAGCTAGGATTTATTTCCCTAAGATATGATAAAAGATCTGTTGGTGAAAGTGATGGAGATCCAATTAAGTCAGGAATGATGGATTTAGTTAAAGATGTTAGAGGGATGGTTCAATTCTTAAAAGCTCATCCAAAAGTTGATCCAACAAAAATAATTTTGCTCGGACACAGTGAAGGGTGTATTTTAGCAACAATTGCACAGCAAGAAGTCCACGTTGGTGGAATGGTATTAATAGCAGGAGCTGCATCCAGTTTAAAAGAACCAATGATATATCAAAATCTTATTATTCTTGATGAAATACAAAAGTTAAAAGGATTAAAAGGAATGATGTTAAGATTACTATTAACGGAAGAAAAATTAAGAAAACAGTTAGACGATCTCTTTCAGAAAATGACGATGTCAGAAGGAGATACAATAAGATATAAACTGAAAAAAACTCCTGCTAGGTGGTTTAGAGAGCATTTTGCATATTCAAGTGAAGAAATAGTGGAAATATTAGGTGAGTGTGAGTATCCGATCTTAGCCATAACTGGTGATAAAGATGTTCAGGCGGACTACAATGATTTAAACAGAATTAACCAACTAGAAAAACCTAATGCAAAGGCTGTTGTTATAAAGAATATGGATCATATGCTAAAGGAGTTTAAAGGAGAAAAAACAGTTTTAAATTTAATGAAGCAATACAAACAAGAAGCAAAAGACCCTATTCATTCACAACTAAAAATAGAGTTGGGAAATTGGTTAACAGAGCAGTATTTATAGAATAAGAAACGCCTCAGTGGATATCCAGCACTGAGGTTTTCTTGTTCTTATTAAAGAATAACTAGCGGACAAGCTTTTCAAAAAAATAAAAGTTTTAGTGAAAGTGATACTAGTAGTTAGGAGATAAAGAATTTTGTCGAAATATGTAGATTTTTTAGATAAATTTCTAGCGTATAACACAAATGTTCGCTATAATGATATATTGAGAATGTATCTTTAGGGGAGAGGTATACAATGCAACAATCGAAACAACTAAGGTTGATAGGCATAATAACATTGATTGTTGGAATCGTCATTATAGGGACTATTTTATATAAAACAAAGGGAATTATTTCTGACGCTGCTGCAAATTATTTTGTTGGCAACACAAAAGTATCTATTATTACATCTGATGTTCTCGTAGACCAAAGTTGGGGAAGTTTGGCGTATAAAGGAAAACTGAAGATTGAAGAGATGTTTCCTGTTGATGTAACACTTTATAGTGAGATAGATACAGAAAAACGCATGAAAAAAACGATTGAAACAGCAATAAAAGAGGGATCAAAGCTAATTATCGGACATGGTCGTGAGTTTTCAGATGTTTTTACGGAGGTTGCTGAACAAAATCCAGACATCCACTTTATAACGATACATGGAGATTCAAAATATCCTAATCAATCTGTCTATACTTTTGACCAGGGAGAAATTGAATATTTTGCTGCTTTAGCTTCTAGTGTAGTCACAAAAAGTAACAAAATTGCTTTAATAGATGCTTTTGATGCTAGAGAAAAAAATCCCGAATTTGAAACTGGATTAAAGTATTACAAGCCAGAAGCAATGTTTTACTATCGATATGTGGATAGCCGTGACGACGGAGAAAAAGCAGTGCAAATCTTTCGTGAATTAATTAATGAGGGCGTTGACGTGGTCTACAGCAAAGGAAACTCTTATAATAGAGAAATTATAAATTTGGCTAAAAAAGAAGATATTCATGTGATAGGTTATCTTGATGATCAATCATATATGGGGAAAGATCATGTCGTAACGAGTGTTTTGAATGATGTTTCACAAGCGTATGTTGCGATTATGGAAGATTATTTCAGTGAAGATGGAATACCACATGGTAAAGTGATGTTAGGGGCAAATCATGGTGTATATGGCTTAGCTCCCTTTGGGCCGATGTTGACTGAAGAAGAAAAAGAAATGATTAAAAAAGAGATGGAAAAGTATGAGAAAGGAAAGCTAGTTTTTCCTTAAAATCTGAGGGGAGGGGTTGTGTTGAAGAAATTTTTAATGAATATGTCTTTTCGTACAAAAATTCTCTCAACCCTCCTCATACTAACCTTTGTGTTATGTGGCTTTTCACTAATTCTTGTTCAATCTATTGATGAGGTAAATCAAGTTAGTAACAAAATAAAACAGAAGAATATCCCTGAACTGTATTGGCTTTCAAAGTGGGATGAAGAGTTAAGTGTTAAGGGAATAGTGGTCAACGATTTCTTGGAAGAAAACAAGTGTTGTGAGCTCGCCGTTAAGTATCAATCGTTTGAAAACATAGAAGAAAGTGAATCTGGTTATAGTTCTCCAAAAATCCCAAGTTCTCTTAATAATATAAATAAGAGAATGGAATTACTAGATTTTATGATTGTTAATAATGTGCAAGGTTTGTTAGATTATCATGATCAAAATGGAGCAAAAGAATTTATTGAATCGAACTATTTACCACAATACAATTTACTAAAAGAAGAGATTAAGAAGGCTAAGGAAGATACTTATTCTAAATTAGATGGTCATTCTAATGAGTTTTCGACGATTATCAAAAGCTCATTATGGTTATTAATCTTTGTTACGATAGTGGCTATTTGCTTATCCATCATTGCTGCTTATCGAATAAGTTTAAACCTAACAAAGCCTGTAGAATCAATGATAAACAAAGTAGATCGTATTGCCAATGGTCAATATGGGATTAACTTTGAACTCTTCAGAACAAGCTGAATTTGAACAGCTTACAAATTCGATTAATCAAATGTCTATAAAGTTGAAGGATTCCTTTAACACAATTCTCAACGATAAATTATACAGGGAGCAAATACTAAATTCATTACCTGTTGGAATTATTACAATAAATGACACTTCTACCGAAATATCAGTCAATAAGACTGCAACGAAAATATTAGGTATGGACGAGCAACAGCTTAAACAGATTTTTCTCACACAAGGTGATATGAAAAATAAGTCTTTTTGGGAGATACTATCTTCAAAAACGGTTTATAAACATACGAAGGTTCCTTTTATCACGAGTGAAGGAACGAAGCTGCTGCTTGTTTCACAAGCAGAAATGCTGAATCAACAACAAAAGATTATAGGCAGAGTTAAAAACTTCGTTGATATTACTGAAACTGAAGAGTTGGAAAAAAGAATGAATCAATCTGAGAAATTAGCTGCAGTTGGAGAAATTGCTGCTGGTGCTGCACATGAAATTCGAAATCCTTTAGCAGTTGTACATGGATTTTTATCATTAATGAACCAGTCGTTTTCGGAAAAGGTGAAAGATCAGTATCATATGCCGCTAATTATGAAAGAGATTGAACGAATAAACAGTATTATTGAGGAAATGCTTCTTCTTTCTAAGCCAGGTGCACCAATAAGAAAAAACATTTATCTTCAACATATTATGGAAGAATTTTTACCTCTTATCATCCAATCTTCTGAAGATATTGAATTTATCATTGACCTACATCCAATTCAACTGTCCGTTGATCCAAAACAGATAAAGCAGGTTTTTCATAATCTTATTCGGAATAGTATTGAAGCAATGTGTGGTAAAGGTGTTATTCATATATATTCGGAGCTAACAGAAAGTTCATATCGAATTTATCTAAAGGATAGTGGATCTGGAATTCCATTGGATTTACAAAAAACAATATTTGAGCCGTTTGTAAGCTCAAAAGATAATGGAACAGGTCTAGGATTGATGATTGTTAAGAGAATTGTGGAAAATCATCAGGGAATGATCTTTATTCAGGAGAGTTCTGTGGATGGAACAATCTTTGTATTAGATCTTCCTTTAAATAAATAAAAAAGGCTGACTTTAGGGGTCAGCCTTTTTATTTTACTTCAACTTAAATGAACTCTTTAAAGAAACAATTCGGTTAAACACAGCTTTTTCTTCAGAAGTATGTTTCGGATCCACATTAAAATAGCCGTGACGGAAAAACTGAAACTTATCATGTGGTTGAACATCTTTCATATTTGGCTCTATGAAACCTTGTAACACCTCAAGAGATTGTTGATTCACATAATCGAGGAATGTTTTTTCCTCTGATGGATCTTCTTGAACCTCAGTTTCTTCTTTATCTTTATCAAGGATAAGTGGTTCGTATAAGCGAAACTCGGCCGGTAATGAATGCTTTGCATCCACCCAGTGAAGAGTTCCTTTTACTTTACGACCTGTAAACCCAGTTCCACTCTTTGTTTCAGGATCGTAGGTACAATGGATTTCTACAATGTTACCATCCTCATCTTTGATAACATCTTCACATTTAATAAAGTAGGCATGCTTAAGGCGAACTTCATTTCCTGGGAACAAGCGGAAATATTTTTTAGGAGGATCCTCCATAAAATCTTCTTGTTCAATATAGATTTCACGTGAAAATGGGATTTGTCTTGTTCCCATTTCAGGAACCTCAGGATTAATTTCTGCATCAAGCATTTCTACTTGATCTTCAGGGTAGTTAGTAATGACCACCTTTAGTGGCTTTAAAACACCCATTGTACGTGGTGACTGTAGCTTTAAATCTTCTCGAACAAAATGTTCAAGCATCGCTTCATCAACCGTTGCAACACCTTTTGAAACACCCGTTTCTTTTACAAATTCACGGATTGCTTTAGGAGTGTAGCCTTTTCTACGTAGGCCAGAAATGGTTGGCATACGAGGATCATCCCAACCATCAACAAATTTTTCGTCAACAAGCTGCTTTAACTTACGCTTACTCATCACAGTATTTGTAATGCCAAGGCGGCCAAATTCGATCTGCTGTGGCTTATGCTCCATTTCACACTCTTCAATAACCCAGTTATAAAGAGGGCGTTGATCTTCAAATTCAGTTGTACAAAGTGAGTGTGTAATTCCTTCGATAGCATCTTCTAATGGATGAGCAAAAGCATACATCGGATAGATACACCAAGCATCACCAGTATTATGATGTGTAGCATGTGACACACGATAAATAACAGGATCACGCAAATTAATATTTGGTGAAGACATATCAATCTTGGCGCGAAGTACTTTTTCACCGTTGCCAAACTCACCCTTGCGCATGCGGTCAAATAGATCTAAATTTTCTTCAATCGAGCGGTTGCGGTAAGGACTTTCCTTACCAGGTGCCGTTAATGTTCCACGATATTCTCTTATTTCATCTGCAGTTAAGTCATCAACGTATGCTTTACCTTTGTTAATAAGAAGAACAGCACGATTGTACATTTCCTCAAAGTAATCTGAAGCAAAAAACATGCCGTCCCATTCATAGCCAAGCCATGCAACATCTTCTTTTATGGATTCAACAAATTCTGTATCTTCTTTTAAAGGGTTCGTATCGTCAAAACGCAAATTTGTTTTCCCGTTAAATTCATCTGCCAATCCAAAATTTATGACAATTGATTTTGCATGACCAATATGTAGATATCCATTCGGCTCTGGTGGGAATCGAGTGTATACATAGTCTCGTTTTCCCGTTTCAAGATCCTCTTTAATAATGCTCTTAATAAAGTTTGAGGAGTTTTGTTCCAAATCAGATCAAACCTTTCTTTTATATGTATAAATAAGTCCTATTTGTCATTATACCAATAGAATTGAAAAAGGTTAATTTACTTGGTCATTTTTCTGGTAATAGTATATATCATGACAGATTTTCTCAGTCTGTATACAAACTTCATGATGAAACATTGTTCAAGCGAATAGATTGGCCCTTTTTGTATAAAATAACGGAGTCTACAGGAGGTGAAAGGAATATGCCCAATTTAAATGATAATAAATTTAGAAAGATTCAATCAGAAAGCCAAAAACAAGGAAAATCACAAGAGGAATATGCGGCAGAATTGGAAAACAACAAAATGAAGGCACAGAAAAGAAAATAGTTTTTTTGAGGTAAGCTTAGCAGATGCTTACCTTTTTCTAAATTTGATCCAAAATAATAGTTTTGTCGATAAAGTGTAGACTATGTCTGAATTTTACGAAGGAAAAATGTTTATTTTAGAATCCTCTTGTTTTTATAATGATAACAGGTATAAAAATAAGGAGATTAGTAGAATGGCATTATCTAAAGAGGATTGGAAAGTCATTAATTTTTTTACATATGAAAGAGTTTTAATTGATTATACAGCCAGAACAATTTCTAGGAGAGAAGATTATAAATTAGAAGAATTAGATACAAAATATCTTGTTGAATTAATAAAGGGAATCGGAGAGTATATACAGAAAACCTCAGATGGAATTAGAAGCTCTGAAAATACGAAACTCCTTATTGATAGTGGCATTTTTGACTATTTAGCAACAAAAGTAACATTTGAATCAGAAATTAATAAACGCTTAAGACACTTGCAGGTATCAAATGTATATAATTGAGTTAATTTCAATTATGACTCTTAAGTCAAAAAACGAACATCTTTCTTCATTTTGAACATGTTAATAAAAAATAATACACGGATAAGAACATTATTAAATGTGAAATTTATACGTTTTTTGGTAACAAATGATACATTATGAAATTGATCCAATTGATTTTTTATAATAACTATTAGAAATATTCAATTAATGATTGACATCTATCCTGTAGAGTATTAAAGTATATTTATTGTTTATTTTACTTAATCGCATAAAAAGATCTCTTATCAAGAGTGGCAGAGGGACTGGCCCGATGACGCCCGGCAACCGTTCAATTAGAATTGGTGCTAAATCCTGCAAAGCTTTTAAAGCTTTGAAAGATAAGAGAGGAGACTCCTAAAATTGTGGTGAAACCTCTCTATCTTTAGAGAGGTTTTTTTGTTGCCTAGTATTACTAGACATAATTAAAAAGTTTTATAGAAAATAAGGGGGCAATGCAACGATGAAAAACAGATTTTTTAATGCAGCATTTCTTTTGACTATTGTGCTGACGTTACTTGTGACAGGTTGTTCTTCAAATAATGGAGAAACAGCTGAATCAACTCAAGCTAAAGGAAATCCAGAAGTATCATTAGATAATGTACCTGAACGTTTTGCAAATGGTGAAGGTGCTAAAATCAAAGTTATCCGTAAAATCGGTGGAGATGATCATACAGCTCAATTTTTAGCAGGAGCTAAAGAAGAAGGAGAAGCGTTAGGATTTACAGTTGATGTATTTACCGCAAACGGTGATACAGCTAAATTCCATGATGCTATTGCCCAGGCTTAGAGGAAGACTATGACGGTTTTATCATTTCACATGGAGATGATGAAGCAACTGTTGATGCTGTTCAAAAGCTTGTTGATGCAGGAAAAAGTGTTGTTACATTTGATTCAAATGAAGGGTTAGCTGAAATTGGAGGGGTAACATTAACTTCACAAGATGATGAGGCGTTAGCAAAGCTCGCGTTAGATCAATTAGTTCAAGATACAAACGGGGAAGCAAACATTGTTTATCTATGGGTTGACGGATTCCCACCAATGGTGAGAAGAAACGCAGTATACCAAGATATTCTTGCTAACAATTCAGGTATTAAAGAAGTTGAACGCTTTGGAGTTGCAGCAGCAGATACATCTGTTCAAACACAAAATGCTGTGGCGGCAATGTTGAACAAACATCCAAAAGGTGAAATTGATGCGATTTTTGCAACATGGGATGCTTTTGCAATAGGTGCAGCGCGTGCGATTAAAGAAGCTGGAAGAGATGAAATTAAGATTTATGGAATTGATGTTTCAAATGCAGATCTTCAAGAAATGCAAAATGAAGAAAGTTCTTGGAAGTACACAGCAGCTGTTGATCCGAAGTTAATTGGTGCAGTTGATATGAGATTGTTAGCGAAAAAGCTTGCGGGAGAAGAAACACCAGAAGCGTATAATCTTGAAGCTTCTCTTATTTCACAGGAAGCATTGTTACAGTCAAGTGAGCCAATTAATATGGTGAATCTGGCAGATACTGTGGAAGGCTGGGGCCAATCTACTGCATTTGAAGAAGAGTGGATGAAAACGTTAAAAGAATATTATAAGAAATAATGCTTTAGACTTAACGAACACTCTCTAAGGTTATGAGAGTGTTCGTTTTCCTCTGATTACCTCACATACATTAAATCCCATAGAAGTGTAAATTAGTAGAAAGGAGGCAAATTGATGAATCACTCAGTATTAGAAATGAAAAAAATTTCAATAGAATTTCCTGGTGTAAAAGCATTAGATGAGGTTGACTTTATTATGAAAAGTGGAACTACACATGCTTTAATTGGTGCGAACGGTGCTGGAAAATCAACACTAATGAAGGTGCTATCAGGTGCTTATACTCACTATACCGGGGAAATCTCAGTTGACCAGACCAAAACGATCATCAAGTCACCTAAAGATGCACAAAAAAATGGTATACAAATTGTCCATCAAGAAGTCGACACTGCCCTTATTCCTTATTTAACAGTTGGAGAAAATATTATGCTTACAAAGACTGTGAATGAAATGGGAAAGAGACAATTTATTAAATGGAAAAAGCTGCATGAGCATGCAACAACTATATTAAACAGCTTGAATATAAAAGTATCTTCCACGAAACTTGTTAGTGAATTAACTTTGGCTGAGAAGCAAATGGTTCTAATTGCAAGAACAGTTTCTTCGGATTGCAAATTTTTAATTTTAGATGAACCAACTGCACCATTAAGTCACTCTGAAACAGTGGAATTGTTCCGTATTGTTCGTGAACTAAAAGAAAAGAATGTTGGGATTATCTTTATATCACATCGTCTTCCTGAAATTTTTGAAATATGTGATGACATTACAATTATGAGAAACGGAAAACTTGTAACTCACGAAAAGATAAGTGAAACAACACCTAATCGAGTAGTGGAAAGCATGCTAGGAAAAGAGTTAGAGGAGCAATTTCCTCAAAAAGCAATTCATCCGGGAGATTTGCTTTTTGAAGTAAATAATTTAAGTGATTCTGAAAAGTTGAATTCTGTTTCATTACAGATTTGTCATGGTGAGATTGTAGGGATTGCAGGTCTTGTAGGTGCGGGGAAGACAGAATTGTGCAAGGCATTATTTGGAGAGACAAAAGTGAAATCTGGTGAGTTAAAACTTAAAGGAAAGAAATTGTCAATTTCCAACCCATACCAAGCTGTAAAGTCTGGGATTGCCTTAGTACCAGAGGAAAGGCGAAAAGAAGGGATTCTTGTTCAAGAATCTGTAGTGACCAATTTAACTGCAGCGAATCTAGGAGCATTTACCAAGCCTTTTAGCTTTTTGAATCGAAAAGCAGAAAAGCAAAAGGCGGTTGAGTTAATAAAAAGTTTAGGGATTAAAACACCTTCAGAGGAAACGAAAGTGCAAAATTTATCTGGAGGTAATCAACAAAAAATCGCAATAGGTAAATGGCTGATAACCGATGCGGATGTCTATATTTTTGATGAACCAACTAAGGGTGTTGATGTTGGTGCTAAAAAAGATATTTTTGACCTGATCAGTGAGCTTGCGAGTAGAGGGAAAGCAATTATTTATGCATCTTCTGAATTGGCTGAGATTATAGGTATTACAAACAGATTATACGTCCTATATGATGGTCAAATCGCTAAGGAATTAGAAACAGATGCAACGAATGAAGAAGAACTATTATATTATTCAACAGGAGGCAACTAGGATGGCAGATGTAAATCCTGTACAATCAACCAATTCAAAGAAATCATTTGATCTTTTTCAATTTTTATATAAGTATGGAACCATTTTAACAATATTTATTTTAATAGCTGTTTTTGCTGCATCTAACCCAGCATTTATTCAAGGAAATAACATAATTAATATCTTAAGGTCCATATCCATTGTGACAATCATTGCTATTGGTATCACGATTTCTCTTTCTGTCAATGGGTTTGATTTATCTGTGGGATCTGTTGCTTCTTTATCAAATGCAATAGTTATTTCAATGTTTGTTTGGTTTTCGCAGAACACAGTTATTGCCATACTTTCTGCTATTATTGCATCATTATTAGTTGGTGTTTTAAACTCATTTATTATCGTAAAAATCAAGGTGCCAGATATGTTACTTACGCTGGCCACTATGTTTATTATTCAAGGTATTGCACTAACGTATACAAAAGGTGCGACTGTGTCGCAAAACATGGTTATGCCTGATGGGACCTTTGCTACAGGTATGATCAGTCCTGTTTTTGAAAAGATTGGACAAGTACCATGGATTATTATCATCATGGTCATTGTAGTTGTTGTGGTACATGTTTTTCTTACCTATACAAAACATGGCCGCTATATGTATGTGATTGGCGGAAATATTGAAGCTGCGAGATTGTCAGGAATACCTGTTAACAAATATAAAGTTGTAGCCTATCTTCTTTCAGCTCTTTTTGCAGCAATAGGTGGTATTGTTTTGGCTTCAAGGGTCATGACTGCTGAAATAAATGCTGGTGCTCCCTACTTAATGGACTCTGTTGCGGCAGCATTTATCGGATTCTCCGTTTTAGGAGCAGGAAAGCCAAATGCATTTGGAACATTTGTCGGAGCTGTTTTAATTGGAATCCTCCAAAATGGTCTTGTGATGATGTCAGTTCCTTATTTTGCAATGGATATTGTAAAGGGAACCGTTCTTGCATTTGCCCTTGGACTAACTTACTATAAACAAAAATAAGAATGTAAAAAGGTTACTGGAGCTTTCAGTAACCTTTTTGTTATTGGCACTGAACATCTTCAATCATCATCCTTCTACAAATATCGGGTGGTGACAGGCACCCTTTCAACTGTATAATTATAAGTGAATTTATAAATCGTTTTTCATAAAGCTGATATCTTTTTTTGTCATAATATCTCACAAAGGAATTGACATTATTTTATTTGATCTTAAAATTAAAGGGAGAAATAGTAGTATGCTATAAGAATTTTGAAAATAGAACCTATTCTAATAAAAGATTTTTATGCGAAGTATTGTATTTAAATACATATACTGATATACTTCATACATGCATATATATTATAAATGCTACAAAACTATGTATCTTACATAGTCATTTAAATAGTTAAGAGATTAAGAGAAATAAGGGGGAGCTAAAATGAAAAAAGGGTTATTTGTATCTGTCCTTATGCTTTCATTTATGTTTTTGTTAGCAGCTTGTGGGACTAGTCAGGAAACAACTAGTGGTGAAGGAAGCGAAGCTGGTGAAACGGAAGAAAAGAAAACGTTAAGAGTTGTTACTGATGCTGCATATGCACCATTTGAGTATCAAGATAAAGGGGAAATTATTGGATTTGATGTTGATTTTATAGAAGCAGTAGCTGAAGAAGCAGGTTATGAAATTGAAATTGAACATGTTGGATGGGATCCTTTGTTCGTTGAGATTAAAGATGAAATTGCAGATTTTGGTATTTCTGCTATTACAATAAACGATGATCGTAAACAAACATATGACTTCTCTGTACCGTACTTTTTATCAACAAATAAAATCTTAGTTCCTGAAGGCAGTGACATTGCATCTGCTGCAGACTTAGAAGGTAAAGTGGTAGCTGTTCAAGCAGGAACAACTGGTCAAGAAGCAGTTGAAGGAATTATGGGGAAAAACAATAAAAACATGAAACAATTTGAAAATAATAACTTAGCGATTATGGAGCTTACTAGCGGTGGTGCTGACGCAGTAGTTGCAGACAATACAGTTGTTGAGGAATATGTGAAAAATAATCCAGACCAAAAACTAACAGTTGTTGAAGATGCAGATAGCTTTGCTTCTGAATACTATGGGTTAATGTTCCCTAAAGGTAGTGAACTTAAAGCTGAGTTTGATGAAGCCATTAACAAAGTGTTAGACAGTGGGAAATATGCTGAAATCTATAACGAATGGTTCGGTTCAGATCCTGATATTGAAAACTTAAAGGCACAGCAATAAAGGTCAAAAATTATTGCGTACCACCTTATTAAAGGTGATACGCAATTTTTGCCTTTATAGGGGAGGAAGAAAAATATGGATTTTCGTTTTGATATAATCGCTGAATATGGTCCATTTTTATTAAAGGGAACATTGTTAACTATTGGCTTGTCTTTAGCTGGTATTCTCCTGGGAACTGTTCTTGGACTTGCGATTGGCTTAGGTAAAATGTTGAATAACAAATTGCTAGCGCTTCCTTTTAAATGGTACATTACCTTTTTCCGTGGAACGCCACTTTTTGTTCAAATACTATTAGTTCATTTTGGGGTAGTACCATTTTTCACGGGTGAAACAAATGGAATTGCTGCTGCAATTATTGCACTTTCATTAAATGCTGCTGCATATATAGCTGAGATATTTAGAGGTGGAATTCAATCCATTGATCGAGGACAAATGGAGGCAGCACGTTCATTAGGAATGAATCATGTTCAAGCCATGAGACATGTTATTTTGCCACAGGCTTTTAAGCGAATGATTCCTCCGTTTGGAAATGAATTTATTGTGTTAATCAAAGAATCATCTCTTGCAGCAGTTGTTGCTGCCCCTGAGATTATGTATTGGGGTCGGGCAATGTCATCTCAATATTATCGTGTATGGGAACCATACTTAACAGTGGCTGTTATTTACTTAATTTTAACTTTAACTCTTAGCTTCTTATTAAATATACTTGAAAGAAGGTTGACGACAGAATGATTACTGTAAAAAAATTAAAGAAATCATTTGGCGCAAACCATGTACTGAAAGATATTAATGTCACAATTAAGCCTCAAGAAGTGGTTGTTGTAATAGGTCCTTCTGGTTCAGGAAAATCTACCTTCTTACGATGCCTTAACTTGCTAGAATCGGTTTCGGGCGGACAAGTTATGATAGATGGTGTTGATTTAACGGATAAAAAAACAGATATAAATAAGGTTCGTGAAGATGTAGGCATGGTTTTTCAGCAATTCAATCTTTTTCCCCACAAAACGGTTATGGAAAATATTACAATGGCACCAATAAGAGTAAAGAAAATGAAGGAGGAGTTAGCAAAAGAAAAGGCATTACAGCTCCTTCAAAAGGTAGGATTAGCTGAAAAAGCTAATGCTTATCCAAATTCTTTGTCAGGTGGTCAAAAACAACGTGTAGCGATTGCTAGGGCATTGGCTATGGAGCCAAAAATTATGTTGTTTGATGAGCCAACTTCTGCCCTAGATCCAGAAATGGTTGGAGAGGTTCTTGAGGTTATGAAGCAATTGGCTCGAGAAGGAATGACAATGGTCGTTGTTACTCATGAAATGGGGTTTGCAAAAGAGGTTGGTGATCGTGTAATTTTCATGGACGGTGGTTATATTATAGAAGAAAATATGCCAGAGCCATTATTTAATGATCCACAGCATGAAAGAACAAAAGCTTTCTTAAGTAAGGTATTGTAATTCTGTATGATAATAGTATAAATGTATACTCGAGAAAATAAAGTAAAGGGAGACGTGTTTGGTCTCCTTTTTGTGTTGAGCAATCAAGTAATTAAGAGGATCTTTATATGTGAGATAGGTATTTGTGTGTTTGTAAGAAAGACAATTGTCCTTATAAGGAAGAAAACTCTTGATTATTTAGATAAAAAAAGAGATAATAGGAAAATAAAATTTGACTGAAAATTTTAAATAGTAGGAGTTGTGGAAATGAAGGTCGTTAAGTTTGGTGGTTCTTCCTTAGCATCAGGTGAACAGCTAAAAAAAGTATTGAATATTGTCGTATCAGATCCTGATCGTAAGGTGGTTGTTGTATCTGCACCTGGAAAACGTTATTCAGATGACATTAAAGTAACAGATTTACTAATTGAATGTGCAGAAAAGCATTTAGCAAATGAAAATGCAGACTCCGTTTTTCAAACAATTATTGAAAGATATGAAAGCATCGTAAAAGAATTATCGATTTCTTCTGACATTATCAATACAATATCAAAGGACTTGAAGAATTTACTTGATGGAGATAAAAGTAAGCCGGATAGCTACCTAGATGCGGTAAAGGCAAGTGGTGAGGATAACAATGCAAAACTAATTGCAGCTTATTTCCAACATAGTGGTTTAAATGCACAATACGTAAATCCGAAAGATGCGGGATTGCTTGTATCGGATGAACCAGGTAATGCGCAAGTATTACCAGAATCATATGAAAATTTATATAAGCTTCGTGAAAGAGAAGGAATTATTGTATTCCCAGGCTTTTTTGGATACAGCAAAACAGGAGAGGTACTAACATTCTCTAGAAGTGGCTCAGATATTACAGGCTCGATTCTAGCTAATGGAATTAAAGCAGATCTATACGAAAACTTTACAGATGTTGATGCCGTGTATTCTGTTAATCCGAATATTGTTCAAGATCCAAAGGAAATTAGTGAGCTCACTTACCGAGAAATGCGTGAGCTATCTTATGCTGGTTTTTCTGTTTTTCATGATGAGGCACTAATCCCGGCATTTAGAGTACTGGTATTCCAGTAAATGTTAAAAATACAAATAACCCTTCTGCTCCAGGAACAAAAATTGTGAATGAAAGATCAAACACAAATGGACCGGTTATTGGTATTGCAAGTGATAAAGGCTTTTGCAGCATTTATGTTAGTAAATACTTAATGAATCGTGAAATCGGGTTTGGCCGCAAACTTCTACAAATTCTTGAGGATTACGGTTTAACGTATGAGCATGTACCGTCTGGTATAGACGATGTAACAGTTATTTTAAGGCAAGGTCAAATGGATGAAAATCTTGAAGAAAAGATCACGGAACGAATTATGACTGAATTACATGCAGATGAGGTTATTATTGAACATGATCTTGTTTTGATTATGGTCGTTGGTGAAGGTATGCGCCACAATGTTGGTACAACTGCCCGAGCGTCAAAAGCTCTTGCAGATGCAGGGGTAAATATTGAAATGATTAACCAAGGATCTTCAGAGGTAAGCATGATGTTTGGTGTGAAAGAACCACAAGAAAAACGTGCTGTACAAGCATTGTATAATGAGTTTTTTGTAGCTGTACCGGTTTAAGTAAAGGCGTTGGATTATTCCAGCGCTTTTTTCTATGAGAAGGAGTCTTGTTAATGACATGTTTAAGCTCATCAGGTGTAAGATAGAAACATTAACTTTTTTATTATTAGGATTATCTTTATGGTATATACTTAAACAGTCGGCACTTATACATATAAAAGAAGGTGAAAAAATGGGTAGATTATTTTCAATTGGAGAAGTACTAATTGATTTTATTCCGGAGCAGAAAGGTATTGCATTAAAAGATGTTGTTTCATTCGAAAGAGCACCAGGAGGAGCACCTGCTAATGTTGCAGCTACTGTTGCGAAGTCAGGTGGAAACGCTTCGATGATTACGAAACTAGGTGTTGATGCTTTTGGTGATTTTTTGATTGAAACATTAAACAATGTTGGGGTAAATACCGAACATGTTCTTAGAACAAAAGAAGCAAATACTGCATTGGCATTTGTATCTCTTAAGGAAGATGGAGAACGTGATTTTTCATTTTACCGGAATCCCTCGGCAGATTTGTTATTGAACGAGGATGAGATTAATGGAGATATTTTTAATAAAGGAGATATCCTTCATTTTTGCTCAGTTGATTTAGTAGAAAGTCCAATGAAAAAGGCTCATACTAAAGCAATTATGTCTGCTAAGGAAAAAGGTGCTTTAATCAGCTTTGATCCAAATGTACGCCTACCATTATGGGATGATCCCCAAGACTGTAGAAAGACTATCTTGAACTTTCTTCCCAATGCACATCTTGTCAAAATCTCAGATGAGGAATTAGAGTTTATTACAGGAGTGAAAGATGTAGAAGAGGCTATTCAATCATTATTTGTTGGAGATGTGAAAGCTGTTATCTATACAAAAGGATCAGAAGGAGCTGACCTTTATGTAAATGGGGAATTTTGCATTCATTCACCTGGATACAATGTTTCTGTTCAAGATACAACAGGGGCGGGGGATGCCTTTATTGGGGGTTTTCTTTACAAACTACTTGAGAAGAATGTAAATGTAACTAAGATAAGTTCTCTTCTAAAAGAAGAAAGTAAAGAAATCCTTGCTTATGCCAATGCAAGTGGTGCTTTAACTACAACTGGCAAAGGCGCAATATCAGCGATACCAACTAAAGATCAAATTTATGCATTTATAAAAGCACAATAAATAGCTTGAGGGCTAAATCAGCCTCTCAAGCTTATTTTTCGTTATTAGCAGTACTTTTAGAAGAACTTGCTCTATACTTGTTTTGCTTTGTAAGTTTTAAATTACGAGATCTAAGTATATTGGCAGGTGTATTATTATTTGGAGCTGCTTGCTCATTCCAATCAGTCATGTAGATTAACCTCCTTTTCTATTCTTCAACTTTCTTCCCTCTCATAAGTTTTTCAAACGTATCCATGGAAGGATCTCGTTTTATTTCATGATCAAAAGGGTTTGTTTCTTGGGAGAATTCAGGATCTGCATCAAGTTTTATCCCCATCTGAGAACCTTCCGTTGCTAAAGGATCATTTATAATTGACTCTCTTTCTCCATCTTGATGTGGAGTTACCTCTGAATTCTGATTACGTCTATCCATCTTATCACCTCAAAAATTTAACTTTGGTTTTAAGATATCAAAGGAAGGGAAATTCTATTCAAAAATCTTTTTTCATGATCACTTAAGATTTTAGTATAGTACCGAAAATAGAGTTGTATAAAACTTAAATAGATAGAAACTGTTGCAATGTATAGAAAATAGTGATAATCTTTATGAGACTAATTTCTTGCTGTTATTAGTTTAGATTAAAAAATTCATTACAAACTTACATACAATTATATAAATAACCGAAATGGTAAATGGGAGAATCTATCTCACAATAGCTGTCTGTCCATGGCCTAACTTCTATATCGAAGTTAGGCCTTTTTATGTTTATATGGAATAAATTGTATTCAATGTTTATAAGCCGTTTGTTGTGCATTGATTAAATATAACCCTAAGGAGGACATAAAATGAAAAATGTTGATCATTACTACCAAGAAGACCTCCTTCTTCTTAGTAGTACATTAAGTAAACTGCTGAAGCGAAGGTTTGGAAAAGGACCAGAAACATGTTATGTTACATTGCATTCAAACAGATTAGTCATCTTTATAAAAAAATATATAACTCCTGCTGAAGATGTTTTGTTGAAGAATAACAATGTAAGCTTATTACAGAAATTCAGGTCAGCTGTTATGGAAGAAGTATTCTTTGAGTTCTCCAAAGAAGCACATGATTGCCTTGGTATTTCTTTTGATTCTTATTATGATGATTGGAATTTTGAAAAAAACACGGGAATAATGATTTTGGAGAATAGTGAATCTACAGAGTGGCTTGAAACAACAGTACCTCCTACAATCAGGGAGAAGCTTTTTAATGGAATAATCTCGGTTAGTGAGGAAATATATAAAGTACCAAGTAGAGTAGAAATCATTAGAATGAATCAAAATATGTATGCTGTAGAATGCCGAGAACCTTTAATTCAAATTGAAAAAGTTTTGTATCGCAAAGGACATATAGAGTTGCTGCACGAGCGTTCCAATGATATTAAGAACTCCTTTATTAAACAAAAAGAGGTTTTTGAATCAATTTTCACTACAGTTGTAGAAGATATATTTATGATTTGGGACTACAAAAATGATAGGAGCTATATTTTCTTTTATTTACAATAGAAGAGATTATTTACTTTCATTAGAATATTTTATATTATTAAATTAAGAAGAAAAGATAATAATGCTTTTTCTTTTAAATGAAGGTAAGTGCTATATTTATCAACTAGAAATAAACTAATTTAAATACTTGGTAGAAATGATTTAGAAAAATAAGCTAAACATAAGCCAAAATAGCAAAAAGAATATTTCTTTTTGCTATTTTGGCTTTTTTATGTTTGTTAGTTTTTGAAGGAATAGGGGCTCGTTCAACATGATAAAGCAGGATCAACAGCATACTTTCGAATATTTACAATCTCTAAAAGCCATTAACAAAATGACAACTGTTATGTTATATGAAGTAACTCAGCTTATTGGAGATATGAAGCAGATTGTGTGTCAACAGGAGAAAGAACTTTCTAATGTTATACTTCCTATAGCAAATACTCATTCAGATATTATTAATGTTATGAAGCAAACATCAGTCTTGATGAAACTGGAACCTATTGAAAAACAGTTATTTATTAATATGGTTGCATCACTCACGGAGTTAATCTGTGAAATGCTGAAGAATATTGAGGATGCCAAAATTTTTCTAGAGAGAATGGATGCCACTCACTCTTTTAGATTACAATTAAAATATCAATTAGATTATTTAAGTTGCTTACTGACAGAACTTATTATTGTACATTGAGACATACTGTGGAAAACACAGTATGTTTTTTTATAAGGTGTATTCTTATTGAAAAGGAAATACTCGTCCATACTAGATATTAAATAAAGAAGGAGAGAGGAGTCTAATATAATGGATGATAATGCGATATTAAGCCTTCAAAAGGATATAAGCGGCTATGTTGGTAAGATGTTTCGAGAGAGCTTTGGTAAGGGACCACAATCTGTGTATACTTCAGTAGGGTACACATTTATCACGATTTACTTAAGAAACTTTCTTACCCCCTCTGAGCGTGTTTTGTTGGAACAAGACCAGATCATGACAATCATGCAAATGAGAGATAAACTAATGGATACACTTATTCCTGAACTGAGGGCTTTTATTGAGATATCTACTAGTAAAAAAATTCAGGAAGTTTATTATGACTGGAATTTACACAATAAATCTGGGATGGTTACTTGTATTAGTTCTGAACCGTTTACACCTAAAGAGGTATTAGTTGAGGAGTATATTGGGAAGGAAAAGGTTGATAACGAGGTTATTCAAATTAGTAAGCAAGCACAGAAGATACCTGAAGAGATCTATTCCTGTGAAATTAATGAAAGAACTCTAGTAATTATACGTAATGGAATCCTCGTGAGAATTGAAAAGGAACTCATTCGACTTGGTCATGGTGATCTTTTAAAACGAGTTAAGCAGAATTTGGAGAAAGGGTATTTACATAACAACAGCCAATTAGAAGCTACCCTCAACAAACAAATTATCGAAATGTTTGTGGATTGGGATTTTGACTTAGATAAAAGTGTCATTCTTTTTATGTTAAATCCTACAGAGCCAAAAAAGCATAGCTACAGACAAGTTGATATTGAATAGAAGAGAGGTGAGGGTATGGATCAAGAAACTTTAAATATGATTAGTAGCTTTACAAGTAAGTTACTAAGAAAGAATTTTGGCAAGGGGCCGCAATCCTGTCAATCAACACTGTGTGGTAAATATTTAGTTACATATATCCGTGGTTTTATTTCACCAATGGAAGAGATCCTTATACAACAAGGACAAAATAATCAGGTGGACAAAGCTAGAACCGTGATCATTAACCATATTATTGAAGAATTAAAGGGAGTAGTAAAGATTACATTTGATCGTGATGTTGAGGAAAGTTATCATGATTGGAATTTCCCAAATAACTCTGGAGTGATTATATTTGTTATGGATGATGAAGTAGAAAAGTGTGCATCAGACCAAAATGTTGATTTCAAGAGGCTGGAAACAGAGGTTGCTCGACTGAGTCAATTGGTGCAAAAAATTCCAGATCAAATTTATGTGTATCCTCTTTCATCATCTCTTTATTTAATCGAGAGGAAAGGAATTCTTATTCCAATTGAAAAATCACTAATTAAGAAAGGGTTTGCAGAGGAGCTTAAGATTACAAAGGATGAATTAGAGAAAACTTATTTCCATAGATATGGAAAATTTGATGATATATTCAATACTACTATCAAGGATATCTTTATTGATTGGAACTTTAAAGAAGATAAGTCATTTGTTGCTTTTATCTTAGGATCTTAAGGTGTATATAAAAAAGTTCACAAGATTTATGTGAACTTTTTTATGCTTTATTTCATTTCATTAAGCAGTATACGGCTTCTTAGAAGCATTTTGTTCTTTAAAACTTTTCCTAACTCCTATAAATTTGATGTTAACTATAGTCCCCTTACCAGGTTCACTTTCAAATTTTAACGTTCCACCCATAGCCTCAATCAATCGGATCGTCACCATTAATCCTAAACCTGTTCCATTTTCTTTTGTTGTGTGATATGGCTTACCGATTCCTTGGAGTTGCTCTACTGTCATTCCTAAGCCGGTATCTATTACTTGAATGGAGATTACCTGGCTTTTTTCACAAAAGGTCACAGTAATCTTCACACTTCCACTATCTGTTGCTTCAATTGCATTCTTTACCAAATTTAAGATCGCTTGTTTAAATTTAAACGGATCTACCTTAGTGTATAAATCTTTTTCTATATGGTGTTCGAGTTTAATTCCTTTTATATTAGCATAGGATTGCATAAGGAGAATAATTTCTTTTAGTGACTTACCAACCCTTATTTCCTCAGTTTTCATGTCTTGTTGTGGTTTTGCAAAATTCAAATAATCCGAAATGATTGACTCAGCCCGATCTAGTTCATCAATAGCGGTGTCCATATAATGATGGAGTTCTTTATCAACTTTCACTTTTGTTAGTTGAATAAATCCTCTTACCACTGTTAATGGATTACGTACTTCATGGGCAATTGAGGCTGCAAGCTCACTTACAATATTAAGCTTTTCAGCGTCATGAATTTGTTCTGATAGCTTAAGGTTAGATCGTACACTTTCTGTAAAATAAGCGTAGATCATTATACCAATTACATAGGAAGCACCCATTTGTAAGTAAAGATGACTTCCTAGTTGATATAAAAACTCCAACTGATTTAAGTATAGAAAGTGTAATAAAATGGCAGAAATAACTACAAAAAAAGTTAGAATTGAAGTAAAGAGTGTAATAAGAATTTTGCTAACTTTACGTAATTCATGATATTTTTTCTTGATCAAAATAATAAGTAGATAAAGTATAAGTGCAACAACTAATACATTAACTGATGCAAGAAAACCGCCTAATGTAAAACGATATCCTACTAATAACAATCCACAGATAATGGTGGATACTTTCCCCATGTAGAGTGCACAAATAACAAACGGAACCCAACGTAAATCCCATAGGAAGCCGCCGTTTAATTCACCTGAAAGTATAGGGAAATACATACTTAAAATGGACGCAAAACCAAAAACTAAGCCTGCAAAAAGATCAGTTCTTTTTTTAGTAGAATGGGAAAAAATCAATTGATAAAAATAGATTGGTGATAGCACGATCAGCAGGTTGAATAACACCTGACCAATACTACTTGATGATGTTAACAAAGACCTTCACATCCTTATTTTTTTCATTTTTTTACTATCGTTTGTCTAGTAGATGGGGAACTCATTTTGGTGTTACCTAATGAAATGTTTAAACTGGCTATAAAAAAGAAAAAGCCAAAATAAGAGTAGTGTGTTTTCACTACATCTTACTTTGGCTTTAAATTTTAGCTATTAACTAAAAGGCGTAACCTATATTAAGTTGATATCGGTTCATTTTAAAATAGAACTGGGCATCTCTCCCTGTTCCTAATATTAATAATAAAATTTTTTAACATTTTTTTCAACTGAGAAATGCACAAAGAGATAGATAAGCCAGAAAGCATCTGGTTTATCTATCTCTTCGTTAATTGTTATAATTCTTAGTCAAGAATAACAATTTTTACTGTCTTTCGGCCCCATTGCAATGCTTTTGCACTTGATGGCATGAGAACATCAATTTTATGACCAATAATCGCACCACCTGTGTCACCAGCGATTGCAACACCATATCCCTCAACCCACACTTTTGAACCAAGTGGGATAACACCTGGGTCTACTGCAATTAATTTCATGTTTGGATTCTTCTTTATGTTATATCCTAAATAAGTAACATCGTTTTTAGTATCCTCATGACTATAAGCTGTTGCTGAAACATACATTTCTTTTCCGGAAACAGTAGAAGTGTCTTTGTTATTTGTTGGTGGAGCAACAGTTTGCTGAGCTTGTGCTTCTTCTTGTGCTTTTTTCGCCTTTGCTAATTCAATAGCTCTTGCTTTAGCAGCGGCTTGCTCCTTTTCTAACTTATCTGAAATAGAGGTAATTTGTGATTGTATTGTTGATTTTTCTTTTTCAGCGAGATTAATTTCTGCTGAAAGCTTTTGATATTTTTCCTGCATAACAGCTAATGCTTCGTTTCTTTTTACACGGTTTTCTTCTAGTTCAGCTTTCTTCGCTTCAAGATCACTTTGTTGTGTGTGAAGAAGTTGTTGTTGACGATCAATTTCTTTTTTATCTTCTTCAATCTGCTTTAAATCAGCTTCTTGTTGATCTATTATTTTTTGATCTGCATCTAGTAAAGTGGCAACTGCGCCAACACGTTCAAAGAAATTACCAATGCTTTCTGAATTAATGAGGGTTTCAATCACAACTGTCGTGCGGTCACTATGTTGAAGAGCGACTAAACGCTTTTCCATAATTCCTTCACGAGCATATACTTTATCAAGTAAAAGGACTATTTCCTCTTTTTTCTGTGCAATTATTTTCTGAGTTTCTGATATTTTTGCTTCTACTTCAGCTAAACTTTTCTCGTTAGTAGAAATCTGATTTTCTAAGGCTTGTACATTTCCTTGAATGTCTTTAACTTCTTCATTTATCGCTTGTTGCTCTTTTTCTTTTTGAAGAATGGTTTGTTGACTCTGCTCTAGCTGTTCATTGGCACGATCTAAAGATGCCTTTGTTGATTCTGCGTTTGCCACGTAAGAAATAGGTAAGGATAATAAAAGGATACCAATTGTGGCAATAGTTTGCTTAAAAGCTCGCATATAGCAACCCCTTTCTCATCTATCTAGTTATAACATAGAAAAAGATTTCGTAGGTTACAATTAGATTAAAAGTTTAGGTAATTACTGCCACTCAATCTAGTATTATCCTAATTTTTAAGTTGTAAATGACTATGTGGAGGGGATGAAGACCAAAGCGGCAAAGGAAAAAGAGGGAAGTGGTCTTCATAAAGAGGATGAAGACCAAAACGGCAAAGGAAAAAGAGGGAAATGTTCTTCATAAAGAGGATGAAGACCAAAACGGCAAAGGAAAAAGAGGGAAATGGTCTTCATAAGGGGGATGAAGACCAAAACGGCAAAGGAAAAAGAGGGAAATGGTCTTCATAAGGGGGATGAAGACCAAAGCAGCAAAGGAAAAAGAGGGAAATGGTCTTCATAAGGGGGATGAAGACCAAAGCGGCAAAAGAAAAAGAGGGAAGTGGTCTTCACCAAAAAAAGAACATGAAACATGTCCTTTAATAGAGAACAAAAAAGAAGAACATTCGGGATGTTCTTCTTTATGTAGTCTTGAAGTATTAATTATTGTTGCTGCCACTCTTGTAATTTACGATCTGAGGGGAGCAAGAAAGCTAAAATACCTAATACAGGTAGTAAAGCCACTCCAATCATTGTTGTTGTTAATCCTAAAGTATCAATAATTGCTCCTAAAGCAACTGATCCAATTGCTCCCATACCAAATGCTAACCCGACAGTTAAACCTGACATTGTTCCAATTTTTCCAGGAACAAGTTCTTGAGCATACACGACGGTAACTGAGAAGCTTGACATCAGGATAATTCCGATACAACCAAGCAGGATCAAAGAAGCAGTAGGGCCAACAAAAGGTAGCAATAATGTAAACGGCACTGTAGCTAGTAAAGAAACAAGAATCACATTACGTTTACCGAAACGGTCTGCTAGTGGACCACCAAGAAATGTTCCAACTGCACCCATCACAAGGAAAGTAAAAATGTATAGCTGTGAGGTAGCGATCGTTAAGTCGTATTTTTCAATGGCGTAAAAGGCGTAGAAGTTAGAGATAGCACTTCCATACCAAGAACGAGCAAAAATGATGAAAATAATGATAATGAGAGCATTACGAATTGCCTTTGATAATGATTTACTTTTATTTTCTACTTGTTGCTTTGCTTTTCTTTCAGCGTTCATAATTGATAGCTTAGCAGAATACCATTTTGCAATATAGATTAGAAAGCATACGGCTAGAGCAGCAACAACTGTAAACCAAATAGCGCCAAACTGACCTAATGGAACTAGAATTAATGCTGTAATAACTGGTGCAAGTGCCTGACCGCTATTTCCACCAACCTGGTAGATAGATTGAGCCAATCCTCTGCGATTTCCGGCTGCCATATATGCAACCCTCGAACCTTCAGGATGAAAGATAGCTGAACCGAGACCTATAAAAATAACAGATAGAAGGATTGTGATAAACGAAGGAGCAAAAGCTAATCCAAGTACGCCGAGCATACTACTTGTCAGTCCAATTGGTAATGCATAGGGCATTGGGCGTTTATCTGTATAAAATCCTACAACTGGCTGCATAACAGACGATACCATATTCAATGAAAAAGCAATAAGACCTAGTTGAGTAAATGTAAAGCCCCATCGATTTCTCCAAAATGGGGAACATTGCCGGAATAACCGATTGAATACTATCGTTTAGAAGATGGCAAAGACCAATGATAAATAAAATGTTATAAACAGTTCCTGTATCTCTTTCATAAGAAGCAGGCTTTTTGGGAATCGAAGCAGTAGACATGATTTTTTCTCCCTTACATAAATTGTTTCGAAGTACGAAAAGACTCTAATAGTCATATTATTGTCATCACTTGGAAAAAATTCAAGGGAAAAATAAAAGGGCACTTCAAATTTTTGAAGTACCCAATAAAAAGGTGGTTTATGACTTACCAAGCACCCATTTGCTTTTCATGAACATGGCATATGCTATAAAGAATGTTAAACAAATGAATGCTGCTGAGCTTCCAGCTACTAATAATAAGCTTGTTGTATCATAAATACCGTAGATTAACTGTTTAATTAATGCGTAGATATTGAGAAATGGAATAAGAAAATGCATGGTTGATAATTCATTAGCTGAGACACCAATTAAGATGAAGTATGGAACCATCGCCAGAGTTGTAATCGGTGAGATATAATTTTGTGCTTCTTTTAAGTTGTTTGCCATTAAGCTGATGAGCATTTGTAAACTTGAGATTAATAATGCAAAGAAGATAATACCAACTAATAAGCTGATTGTAAAAAATCCTATATTTTCATCCAATTGTAATGCATCAGCAAGTTTTTCTGTAAAAACATTTACCCCAATAATGAAGGTAATAACAGAGAAAATTCCACTCACCATACTTAATGTGCTTATGGCTAGCCATTTACCAATGATAATATGAAGACGATTAACGGGAGTCATTAGTAAAGCTTCCATTGTTTTCCGTTCTTTTTCTCCTGCAAATAAATCGTTTGCTGCTGGTAGTCCTCCCATTAAAACGGCTAATACGATAATGAGTTGAGCAAAGATTGAGATTAAATACAGTGACGTATCATCTCCTTCACTCATGCTTTTGATGTTGATTTTAAAAGGCTCTAAAGAAGTTGGATCAATATTACTCTCAACTAGGTATTGCTGAATATACTCTTGTTGTTTTAATGCTAGCGTATTTGCAATTAAATCCTGGGTGCTTCCCCCTTTTGTGCTAGTTGGATCAGCTTGAACAATTACTTCAGGCATTTCATTGTTTTCTAACTTCAGACTGAAATTTTCATCGGCAGAAACTGCAACTAATGCTTCGCCCTCTTCTACTAAGTGAACAGGATCATCTGTAGACACGATTTCGATTTCGTCTAATTCCTCCAGCCAATTCAGAACGAGTTTATCTGTATTCTGCTCCACTGCAACGTTTACTTGTTCAACAGAATCATCCATAATGATCTTTTCCATAAAAAACAATAATCCAATGTTAAATAATATAGGTAACATGACGCTGAGCATAATGGTTTTACGATCTCTTATAGAATCTTTCAGTTCTTTTATAAAAACATGCCAAGTCATTATTCATTCCCCCTAATAATCCGAGACATAAAGATATAGTTTAAATCATCACTTTCTTCTTGCTTGTATAGGTCCTCGGTAGATCCGTTATAAATCATTTCTCCTTTATGAATCATAATAATAGATTGGCAAAGCTGTTTTACCTCTTCCATAATGTGACTAGAGAAAATAATTGTTTTCCCCTCACGTCTAAGCTGATGAATGAGCTCTCGAAACATATTTGCAGAGGTAATATCTAATCCTGTTGTAGGTTCGTCTAATAAAATGATCTCCGGGTTGTGGATAAGGGTCCTAGCTATCGTTACTTTTTGACGCATGCCTTTTGAAAAGCCTCCAACCTTTCGATCCATATATTCCTTCATGCCAAATCGAACAGCAAGCTGATGAATTCGATTTTCGGTTTCATTTTTACTTAACCCGTGCAACTTTGCGAAATAGGCAAGGTTTTCACGGCTTGATAAACGATCATAAAGACCAGTCTCACTTCCGAATAGAACACCAATCCGCCCTTTAATTTTCATAGGTTCTTTATGAATATCAATTCCGTCAATCATAATGCTACCCTCTGTTGGCTCTAACATCGTTGATATCATCCTAAGGAGAGTGGTTTTTCCTGCGCCATTTTCCCCAAGTAACCCAACTACATCTCCTTTACGAATTTCACACGTAACATTATTTACTGCCTGAATGGTTTTCTTTTTATCTTTAAAGGATCTTGAAACATGATTTATCTTGATCATCCTTTTTCCTCCTTGATTCCCTTAATCTATTACAATCATAAGAGTTCAGCATATTAAAAACATCCATTCTGTCGTGAAACTTCCTTTTTTTGTCGTGAAAATGCCAATTTCCTTCATGAACATGATAGAATATTGGTAAAAAATTCTATGGAAGAGTGCAAATATGATAAAAGTTGGTTTAGTTGATGACCAAAAATATGACTTAGAGAAATTGCAGATCACGCTTTCGAAAGAAGCTAATATTGAAATTGTCTTTGCGACGAATAACTCAGAGGAAGCCTACAAATTAATTAAAAGTGCGGATATTGATTTACTTATTACTGACATTGAAATGCCGGAGTTATCAGGATATGAATTAGCCGATTTTATACACAGCTACGCAATGGATATAAAGGTGATATTTGTAACCGGTCATAGTGGATATGCAGTTCATGCTTTTGAATTAGATGTTTTGGATTATATTATGAAACCATTTTCAAAAGAAAGATTGCTTAGAGGAATTAATCGATTACAAAAGAAAAAAGAGATAGCTGATAAAACAAAGCTGGTCCTAAAAAATAAATCTGACATCTTTTTTATTGATAAGAAAGGAATTATTTATATTGAAAGGACGGGAAGATCGACAACCATTTATACATATGAAGGAGATTTTTCTACCTATCAAACATTAAATGAGTTGGAGGAAGAGCTGGCGGGTTCACATTTTGTTCGTTCTCATAGGGGGTTTATTATTAACATTCATTATGTAAAAAACTTCTCGTTATATACAAAAAACTCCTATACTGTTCATTTCCAAAAAACAAAGAATACAGCTATTATTACAAAATCAAGTCTCGATAAGCTTCAAGATCAATTTTATAACTAGGGGTAATCTGGTGAATTCTATTTTATATATCGTCTTCATATGCAGTATGTATTTAATGGCATATTTTAAGCTATTCATAGATCAACATCAACTAGTGGTGATGCTTTTGGTGGGGATTCATGTTGCAGTTATCATGTTACATCGTAAAGAAATAAACATGCTTTCTTTATCTTTATCAACTTTAACTTTTAAAAGGACTAGTTTCTTTATAGTGCTTCAAGTAATATTTCTAGCAGTTATCGTAACAACAAAACAGGAAAGTTCTCAAATTATTTCTTTAATCGGGATGTTTGTTTGCGAAGTCGTTAGGTTAAGAAAGCTGCCGATTGAAGTAAAAGAACAACATGAGGTTCAACAGTTGTCTAAAAAGTTGGAAGAGATGAACGGACATTTTTTAACAGTAAGATCACAACGACATGATTTTCTAAAGCATGTTAGTGCTTTAGAATTTCTTATAGAACATGAAGCGAATCATAAAGCAAAGGAATACTTTCGCACATTGCTTGGTGAATATAATACAGTCAACCAGGCAATAAAAGGAGAGGATTCTCATATCTCTTCCATTCTATTAAAATATAAAAAATCAGCTGAACAAACAGGGACAGATATTGAATATAACTTTAATGTACCAGTCTCATCACTGCCTTTGAAGCCGATTCATCAGGTTCAATTGATCGCAAATCTCCTAGAGAATGCCGTTGAGGCTTCACAGAGTTATCACGATATTTATCACCATTCCGCCCTTACTTTAAAAACAGAAAGTCATGGCGGCATTTATATTCTTGAAATCATAAACAATGCCATATTCACTGATAAAAGCGAAATAGATTATATGTTTGAAAAGTTCGGTACAACTTCAAAGGGGAAAGATCATCAAGGGTTAGGTACCTTTATCATCTCTAATTTAGTAAAGTCCTATAATGGGCGATTATCTTTTCAATATATTGAAAATACAATAAATATAAAGAT
Organism: Metabacillus endolithicus; assembly: GCF_023078335.1. GTDB lineage: Bacteria > Bacillota > Bacilli > Bacillales > Bacillaceae > Metabacillus > Metabacillus endolithicus. Next base: position 3,103,490 of record NZ_CP095550.1, read on the forward strand.
AAAAATACCAATAGTTAAAGGCTGATTCGAAAAAAAGAGTCAGCCTTTTGTAAGGTTATTTATCTTAATTAACTTCTCAACAATCCATTTAATGCTGATCGCTAAAAGGATATAAATAGGAAATGAGTAAAAATGAGACCAACTTAACTGTATATAAATTCCTAATAAAATAGCTATCGGTTCAAAAATAAATGAGAAGATAGCAGATAGGATGATGGAGGCGAAAATGTATGATCTCCATTTTGTGAAAAATTGATAAAGTAACATAAAATAAATGGAAATCATTAGATCAATACATAAGATTCTTGGGCCCCAAGGCAGAATCATTTTAGGATATTCCCAAATTTGCAGCTCTCCTCCAAGAGTGTCCAAAAAGGTTACGATATTTAGTGTAATAAATCCAAATAAAAGAATCGTCAACAGTCTTCTTTTGTCTAATAAACGAATCCATACAATAAATAAAATAACAAAAGTAATAATAAGGAACCACCATTGATAGCTAAAAATAATATCATCTCGCCAATAATCCCAACGAATTTTTGATAATTTTACTTGAGTTTCCATAATATCCATTAGGCTCGGACTCATCGCATACCTCACAATGTAAAATGTTGTTACTTATTATGGTTATTTTATTGAATATTATGAGTGCATCTTGAAAGAATGGGATTTCAAGTATGTAAAGTATCTACAGTCGTCATATCATTGCTTTTCATGTAATCTAAATTCAAGGTCAAGTTATCGCAAGTGCATTTAAAGATACTTAACAATATTGATTATTATTCTAATAAATAGTAGTGGAGAAACATAAAATGATACGAACCCTAGTGGTCGGTATCCAAAGTGTTTATTTGTAGACTATATAGTTAAGGTAAGTTACTTTATTTTCTCTCTTACTATTGTCTGGAGGCCCTTTATAGCATGTTAAAATTAAGAGCGTTTCTACATCCATACAAAATACCGATGGTCGTTGCATTGCTATTAATGTTAGCTGAGTTAACAGTGGAGTTGTTACAACCTTTATTGATGGCAAAAATTATTGATGATGGAATACTTAAAGAGGACTATTCGGTTGTTACATTTTGGGGCGCCGTGATGTTGGCCTTGTCTTTCCTCGCGTTTGCTTCAGGTATTATTAATTCTTTCTATGCTGCACACGTTAGTCAAGGCTTTGGTTTTGATATAAGAAAACAATTATTTGGAAAGGTTCAATCCTTTACTTTTGAGAAGCTAAGTAAGTTTCCGGCATCATCTCTTATTACGAGAATGACTAATGATATTACACAGCTACAAAATACCCTGTTTATGGGACTTAGAATCATGTTAAGAGCCCCGCTTCTTATTATTGGCTCAGTTATTATGTCCTTTTTTGTTAACGCTGCTTTAGCAACAGTCTTTGCGTTTGTGATTCCATTTGTTATCATTCTGCTTATTTGGATTATGAGAAAAGGTAGTGGTTTATTCAAAAAGGTTCAAGCTAAATTAGATGCTGTGAATGATGTTTTAAGAGAAAATCTAATGGGGATGAGGTTAATAAAGGCTTATGTTCGTAGAGGTCACGAAATTGAACGTTTTACAAAAGCCACTGATTCATTAAGGAATTCAACAACAAAAGCATTGCGAATGATTGAAATGGCAATGCCGATCCTGCTTCTTATTATGAACATAGGGATTATCTACATTTTGTGGAATGGTCAAGTACAGGTTGCAAGTGGAAATGTTCAGGTAGGTGAAGTGGTTGCAATTGTCAACTATGGACTTAGAACAACAGCAGCATTATCGATGTTTTCCTTTATTGTTATGTTTCTTTCGCGCTCTCGTGCTTCAGCTTCACGTGTGATGGAAGTTTTAGAAATAGATGAAGCGGAAGAAAAGTCTGTGGGGAAACAGGTATTACTTCAAGACGGAAGTATCTATTTTAATAATGTTTCATTTGTTTATCCTGGAACTAGTGAAAGAGTATTAAAAGATATTTCTTTTCATGTGAAAGCGGGTGACACGGTGGCGGTAATGGGTGGCACTGGGTCTGGGAAGTCATCTCTTTTTCAGTTAATTCCAAGATTATATGAAGTTGACTCTGGGAAGATCTTAATCGATGATGTTCCAGTTAGAAGCATGAATATTGAGTGTTTGCGGAATCAAATAGGCTTAGTTCCTCAGGAAGCTGTGTTATTTTCTGGGTCAGTAAAGGACAATATTGCGTGGGGGAAAGAGCATGCTTCATACGAAGAGATCATTGAAGCAGCAAAAGCGGCACAAATTCACGAAACAATTATCAAGCTGCCCAATCAGTATGAAACAAAAATAGGGCAGAAAGGGGTCAATCTTTCAGGTGGACAAAAGCAAAGATTATCTGTCGCAAGAGCTTTTGTCCGAAGACCCAAAATCCTTTTGTTAGATGACAGTACGAGTGCCCTTGATGTGAAAACAGAAAAGAAATTACTGAATGCTTTAAAGAACTATACCTGCACAACTTTACTTATTACCCAAAAAATTAGTACAGCACAAGAGGCTGATTATACCCTGTTGTTGGATGAAGGGAAGATAGTAGCTTATGGACATCATCATGAGTTATTAGAAACATCCCCTCTCTATCAAAAAATTTATCGTTCGCAAATGATGGAGGAGGTGCCCGATGTTAAAGCATCTAACTAGCCCATTTAAGTATGAAAGAATGTCCCTGGACAACCACAATCCACAAACGAAAAAGCGAAAAGTCGGGTTTGAAGAGGGACTGCAAACTGTCTTTAGGATTTGGAGGTATTTATCCGAAAAAAAGGGTCAGTTTTTCCTTGTTCTGATTATGGTTATTTTAAGCTCATCCTTAGGGTTGTTAGGGCCATATTTAATTGGAAGAACAATTGATGAACATATTGTTACATTAGCAACTGATGGTTTGGCTTTCGTGGTTATGGGGTATTTGGTAATTGTTTTTATATTCCATTCTATATCATTATTTTTGCAAAACTACTGGATGATTGGGATATCACAATATACAGTAAATAAAATGAGATCAGATTTGTTTAACCATCTCCATTTCCTACCTATTTCATTTTTTGATAAACGGCAGCATGGGGAGCTAATGAGTCGAGTGACAAATGATATTGAAAATGTAAGCTCAACCTTAAATAGTTCAGTTATACAAATCTTTTCAAGTCTATTGACCTTAATTGGAACAGTAACAGTTATGTTATGGTTAAGTCCCTTATTAACGCTTATTACTTTAATCATTATTCCACTTATGGTTATCGGTATGAAGTGGATTACTAGACGTACTGGGAGTCTTTTTAAACAGCAACAACAACGTTTAGGTGAACTCAATGGGTATATTGAGGAAGTAATATCAGGGCAGAAAATGATTAAAGCTTATTCGCAAGAGCAAAAGGTAATTGAAAGCTTTATTGATAAAAGTAATAATTTGCGAAATTCGGGATTTTGGGCACAAACGATTTCAGGCTTTATTCCTAAGGTTATGAATATGCTGAATAACCTTAGCTTTGCTATCATTGCAGGCATTGGGGGCTGTTTGCTCTAAATGGAATGATTACAATAGGTACGATTGTTATTTTTGCGGAATATGCAAGACAGTTCACGCGACCTTTAAATGACTTAGCAAACCAATTTAATACGTTATTATCAGCAATAGCGGGTGCTGAAAGAGTGTTTGATATTCTTGATGAGGAAAAAGAAAAGGATTCAAGCTCTTCAATGACTGTTACCGATTTAAATGGAGAGGTCCGCTTTAAAGATGTTTGCTTTTCGTACGAACAAGGAGATGATAAGCAAACACTAGAGGATATGAATTTCCTTGCACTTCCTGGAGACACCGTTGCTCTAGTAGGGCCAACAGGTGCCGGGAAGACAACTGTTATTAATTTAATATCCCGATTTTATGATGCTGACCAAGGTGAGATTTACATTGATGGAAAAAATATAAACAGAATAAGCCAGGACAGCTTAAGAAGTCAAATGGCCTTCGTGCTGCAGGATACCTTTCTTTTAAAGGGACAATTTTAGATAACATTAGGTATGGAAGAATGAATGCATCTGATGAGGAAGTTATCGAAGCAGCAAAGCTTGCCAATGCAGATTCATTTATTAGTAAGCTACCAGAGCAATATCATTCTCTCATTCAACATGACGGAAATGGAATTAGTCATGGTCAGAAACAACTATTGGCTATTGCTAGAGCAATGCTTGCAGACCCGAAAATTTTAATTCTAGATGAGGCGACGAGCAGTATTGATACGATTACAGAACTACGAATTCAAGAAGCGTTATCAAGATTGATGAAGGGAAGAACAACTTTTGTCATTGCCCATCGATTAAACACAATCAAAATGGCTGATCAAATTATCGTTTTAAAAGATGGGAAAATTATTGAAAAAGGAACACATAAACAATTGCTTGAAGAACGAGGATTTTACTTTGATATGCAAGGTCAAAGTGAAACAGGAGTTATTGCAAAACCTTCTTACTAAATAAGAAGGTTTTTTCTATTGGTTTTTGTGCGCACTTGGTAATATTTACATAAACTAAATAATCTATTTACAAAAATATACATTATCTTAAAACCAACTTTATAATTCGTTGATACTATAAAGCTGTGAAGGACAAGTGAATAGATTAGGTTGTGAAAATGAGAAACCATAAAAAGAAATAGGAGAATTACGTTGCCGTAACCCCTGTGTTTTTTTATGGTTTCTTTATTTTGCTATTCGACCTTCAAGTCAATATGAAGGAGTGGGTAGGATGGACATGCTACAGGAATTTACAAAAAGATTGGAAGAAGATCAAGTTATTGCATCTATCAAAGATCCAAAAAGCCTAGATCAGTTTTTAAACACAGATATACAAATGGCCTTTTTATTAACAGGAAACATTAGCGTGATAAAGAGATATGTTGACTTACTAAAGAAAAACAACCGATTTGTTTTTTTACACATCGAAAAAATCCCCGGAATAAGTTATGACCGTGAAGGATTGAAATTTATAGCAAAGTACGTAAAGCCAACTGGAATTATAACAACAAAAAGCTCACTTATCCAATTAGCAAAAAAAGAAGGGTTGTTAACAATCCAAAGACTCTTTTTAGTTGATACAGATGCGGTGAAAAATGGCTTGCAAACAGTTAATGACATTAAACCTGATGCTCTTGAGGTTATGCCTGCGCTTATTCCAGATATGATTAGCAAGCTAAAAAGAGACACAAATCTTCCTATTATTACAGGTGGACTTGTCCAAAATCAATTACAAATTGAAGCAGCATTAGAGAGTGGAGCTGTAGCTGTTTCGACAGGGAGACCTTGGCTTTGGAAGACACGTAAAGAGGATAGAGCTTTGTATATAAATAAATGAGGAGGTTAACGGAATGAAGCGTGTAGAGTTGAGAAACGTAACAAAGTCCTATGATGGAAAATCTGATGTGATAAATGAAATTGATGTCACGATTGAACCAGGTGAATTTTTTGTGTTAGTAGGTCCTTCTGGATGTGGAAAAAGCACAATGCTTCGAATGATTGCTGGGCTTGAGGATATATCGAAAGGAGAGCTATATATTGGTGACGTTCTTTCCAATCAACTACCAGCTAGTCAGCGTAACCTATCAATGGTGTTCCAAAACTATGCATTATATCCACATCTAAGTGTTGAACAAAATATTACGTTTGGCTTACATACAAAGAAAATTTCAAAATCCGAACAAAAGAAACGTTGTATAGAGACGGCGGAAATGCTGGGGTTGTCGGATTTATTAGATCGTAAACCGCGGCAATTATCAGGTGGACAACGACAAAGGGTGGCATTAGCACGTGCGATTGTGACGCATGCACCGATTTGTTTGATGGATGAGCCTTTATCTAACTTAGATGCAAAGTTAAGGGCGAAAATGAGATCAGAAATCAGACAGATTCAAAGAAAGCTAGGAATTACGATGGTCTATGTTACACATGATCAAACAGAAGCAATGACAATGGGTGACCGCATGATGATTTTACATAACGGGAAAATTCAGCAAATTGGTAGGCCAATTGATATCTATAATATTTCAGCAAATACGTTTGTAGCATCCTTTATTGGAGCTCCTCCGATGAATCTCTCGGAAGTCTCAGTAAGGGACAATTGTTTACAGCTTGATGATCATCGCTCAATTTTACTAGCTAATGAGGTTGCTAGTCTGTTGCCTAAGGATAAGAAGCTAATGGTAGGAGTTCGTTCTGAGGATGTAAAGCTTGCAAAAGACGGACAGGTGAGCTTTTTCGCTGAGGCTGTGAATGTAGAGGTGCTTGGTACAGAAACTCTCATTACATTTGAGGTTGGTCATAAGCAGTGGATAGCAAAATGGAACGGACAATGGAACGTTGATATCGGGGAAAGAATACCGTTATACGTTACACCTTCCGATATTTATATGTTTGAAGCTGATAGTGGGGAGTGTATATGGCATCAATCTAATAGGTTTGATCAACACACTCTCAAGGAGGCAGTTTTATGAGTAGCTTGCCTGATGTTTCATCACCTTCGCTTGATATACAAACAAGTTCAAAAGCCAAAAAAAGAGAGTTACCCAACTTGTTAATAGGATTACTTTATCTGGCACCATCTATTATCTTGTTCGGATTATTTCTTTTTTATCCAATGATACGTACGTTATATCTGAGCTTTTTTTTAACAGATGGACAAGGAGTGCCAATTACGTTTGTAGGCCTTGAAAACTTCACTTACCTTTTACAGTCTAAGAGCTTTCAACAAAGTCTTAAAGCAACAATACTGTTTGTATTGTACACAGTTCCGCTAGGAGTGGTGATTGCCTTATTTTTAGCTGTTATTGCTAATGAGAAGGTGAAGGGAATAGGCTTTTTTCGAACGATGTTTTCTTCCACGATGGGAATGAGTGTTGCGGCCTCTTCGGTTATTTGGATGTTTATGTATAACCCGGCAATAGGAATATTAAATAAATTGGTCACTGCTGTTGGTGGCTCTGAAATCCAGTGGTTACTAGATCCGAAGTATGCCCTGTTTTCTGTTGCAGTGTCAACGATTTGGATGAATACAGGATTTGCTTTTCTTATTTTGTTAGGTGGCTTGCAAAATATAGATGATTACTTGTACGAGAATGCTGAAATAGCAGGAGTAAGCTATTGGTATAAGCTCAGGAAGATAACAATTCCGATGTTATCTCCCACTCTATTTTTCATTGTTACCGTATCGTTAATCAATGCATTTCAAACCTTTGGTCAGATTGATATTTTAACAAAGGGAGGACCAGTGGAGTCCACAAATGTTATTGTTTATTCCATCTATAAAGATGCCTTTATAAACTATAATGTTGGATCTGCAAGTGCTCAAGCAACAATTCTTTTCTTCTGTATTTTATTTATTACCATTCTTCAATTTAAGCTTGGGGAACGGAAGGTGCATTATCAATGAGGAGTCTGAAAAAGATCGTCTTATATATATTGTTAATTATTTCAGTTATTTTTATGGTATTTCCAATTTTTTATGCATTCATGATCAGTTTTATGCAAGGAGGAGAGGTGCTCAAAGGTAATCTAATCCCTAATAGTCTTACTTTAGAAAACTATAAATCTGCTTTTGAAAAGGTTCCTCTTCTTCAATATCTTTGGAACAGCTTTTATGTGTCAACTGTTGTTATGGTAGGCCAAATAATTGTGTCCAGCCTGGCGGCATTTGCTTTTGTGTTTATATCCTTTAAAGGAAGAGAGCTTATCTTCTTCTTATTTATCTCAACAATGATGATTCCTTGGGAAGCAACAATGGTTCCGAATTTCATAACGATTCAAAAACTAGGTTGGCTGAATTCCTATTCTAGTCTTACCATTCCCTTTTTCGCATTAGCCTTCGGAACTTTCTTGTTAAGACAACAATTCAAAACAATACCTAAGGAGTTGTATGAAGCCTCACAGGTTGCTGGAATAAGTCGTTTTCGCTTCTTTTGGAACGTTGTTTTACCAGTTTCAAAAACAAGCTTAATTACATTAGGAATCTATAGCTTTTTAACCACCTGGAATATGTACCTATGGCCTCTGCTTGTCACAAACAACGAAAGTGTTCGTACGGTACAAATTGGTTTAAAACAGCTGCAGTCACAAGAAATTTCAACCGAATGGGGGGTGGTGATGGCAGCAGTCGTTGTAGTTATTCTTCCAACACTTATTTTATTGTTTATTGGTCAAAAGCGTCTTCAGAGTGGACTTACTCAAGGTGCAATTAAGTAAAGAATATTAAGGAGGACTTATTCATGAAGAAAAAATTTCTAATTATTTTATCTGCTTTGTTTTTATTACTATTAGGAGCTTGTTCAAGTTCAAGCACGAATTCTTCTGGTGCAAAATCAGAAGCTGAAGGTACAGAAGGGACAGAAACTGAGGAAACCTCAGAAAAGCAAGAAGTAGTGTTTTGGCATGCGATGAGTGGAGATCTTGAAACAGTATTAAATGATATTGTTGCTGATTTTAATGAATCTCAAGATAATATTGAAGTAAAACCGGTTTTCCAAGGTACATATGAAGAGGCATTAACAAAGTTCAACACTGTTGCAGGTACGGAGGATGCTCCGACAATTATGCAGACATTTGAAGTTGGAACAAAGTATATGATTGATAGTGGCCATGTTCAGCCTGTACAAAAATTTATTGATGAAGAAAATTATGATACATCACAATGGGATAAAACATTTCTAATTACTATACAGTCGATGGCGAGCAATATTCTATGCCATTTAATTCATCAACACCAGTCTTGATTTATAATAAGGATGCGTTTAAAGAAGCTGGATTAGATCCTGAGAAAGCACCGATGACATATAGTGAACTGAAAGATGCTGCGAAAAAATTAACAAAAGCAGATGGCGGAGAAACAAGTCAATACGGATTCTCTATTCTTAATTATGGTTGGTTCTTTGAAGAGATGCTAGCAGAACAAGGTGGTCATTACGTTGATAATGAAAACGGTCGTTCCGGAAATGCAACAAAGGCTACATTTAATGATGAATTGGGGTTAAATGTATTTAACTTAATTTCAGATATGTACAATGAAGGTACATTTTATAATGTAGGACAAAACTGGGATGATATGCGTGCGGCATTCCAATCAGGGAAAATGACGATGTATTTAGACTCTTCAGCTGGTGTAAAAACAATTGTAGATAATGCTGATTTTGAAGTTGGCGTTTCATATCTTCCAATTCCTGATGATGCTGAAAGAAATGGAGTTATTATTGGTGGAGCATCAGTTTGGATGTCAAGTGGTATTGATGAAGAAAAACAAAAGGCTGCGTGGGAATTTATGAAATATCTAACTACTCCTGAGGTTCAAGCAGATTGGCATGTGAAAACTGGTTATTTCGCAATTAATCCTGCTGCATATGAACAGGACGTTGTAAAACAAGAATGGGAAAAATACCCACAACTTAAAGTAACAGTTGATCAATTACGTGATACAAAGACTAATACAGCTACACAAGGAGCACTGATATCTGTATTCCCTGAATCAAGACAAAAAGTTGTAACAGCAATGGAGAACTTATATCAAGGAATGGATCCGAAGGAAGCTCTTGATCAAGCTGCTGAAGAAACAAACCGTGCATTAGAGGTTGCCAATAAAAAGCAAGGAAACTAATGAACATTAGGTATTTTAAAGTAAGAGTAGAGTGTTATTTACCACCTCTTTCGACCCTTGAAGGAAATTCTCTTCCGGGGTCTTTTTTTAGAGATTACTAGAATATAGGAGATCGGATATGAGTAATAAAGTAGAAATTTTTGCACATCGTGGGCTAAGTGGACTGTACCCGGAAAACACAATGGCTGCATTTAAAGCAGCAGTGGAAGTAGGAGCACATGGTATCGAATTAGATGTACAAATGTCACAGGATGGAGAACTTGTCGTAATTCATGACGAAAAAATTGAAAGAACAACGAATGGAGTGGGATATGTTAAGGATTTAACATTAAATAGATTAAAACAATATGATGCAGGAAGCTGGTTTCATGCTGACTTCAAAAATGAAAATATTCCTACACTTAATGAAGTGTTAGAGTGGGTAAAGACACTTCCGTATAAACTGATTGTTAACATTGAATTGAAAAATGATAGAATTGATTATGAAAAACTTGAGGAAAAGGTGTTACGGTTAATTCATGAGCTGAATCTGCACCAACAATGCATTTTATCTTCATTTAACAGAGACAGCTTGAGGAGAATCTATGAGATTGATCATAATATAGAAACAGCTTTACTATTTCAAGGTGTACCAACTGATGTTTTAAGTATAGCCAAAAACCTCCATGTACAAGGTCTTCATTGTGAAGCAGTATTTGCGCAGTCAATTTTAGGAAGAAAAGCAAGCCTGGCAGGTTATCCAATTAGAGTCTACACAATAAATACTTTAGAGGGTTTTCATTCGCTAGAGAATACAAATGTTTCCGTTGTTATGACTGATTTCCCGCAGATGTTTCTCTCATTATGAGGGGATGGTATTCTTGTAGTCTATTACTATTGTGAGAAATTTATTACAAAAATATAATTATTTTTTTCTTCATGGTAAAAAAGTATAATTATTATTTTAGAATATCATATTTATCGGATTTTCTCTCAATAGTATTTTAAGGATTACTTATGTTAAACTAGTTGAAGTTATCTTGGTTATGCTATTTTAATGGTGTTTATCATCATATATATCCGGGTTGAACTAAATGTTAGAACACATGGTATTTTAAATTACTTTATTATAATAAAATAAAATGTGAGATTACCTAACATTGCTATTGTGTTATATGGAGATATTGATTATAATTTTAAAAGATAGAAAATTCAGCTTTTTATAAAAAAGGGGGTTTTGTTTATGGAGGGATTTGTTACTGCCTTAAACAGTGTCTTGTGGAGCACACCAGTAATTTATATTTTACTAGGTGTGGGATTGTTGTTTTCTATTTTAACTCGTTTTCTACAAGTAAGACACATTAAGGAAATGGTTAGGCTTATGTTTCAAGGTAAAAGCTCAGAAGCTGGGGTATCCTCTTTCCAGGCACTTGCGATCGCACTTTCTGGACGTGTAGGAACAGGAAATATTGCCGGGGTAGCTACCGCAATTGCTTTCGGTGGTCCTGGAGCAGTATTTTGGATGTGGGCAATCGCTTTTATCGGGGCATCAAGTGCATTTATTGAGTCAACACTAGCTCAGATTTACAAAGTGAAACAAGATGGTCAATATCGTGGGGGCCCTGCTTATTTCATTGAAAAAGGAATTGGTTGGAAATGGTTTGCTGTTCTTTTTGCATTTGCAGCATTAATTGCAATGGCGATTTTAATGCCAGGTGTACAATCTAACTCAATTGCACTTGGGATGGAAAATGCATTTGGAATTCCTAAAGCAGTTACTGGTCTTGCAGTTGTTGTACTTCTAGCGGTTATTATCTTCGGTGGAGTTAAAAGAATCGCCAATGCAGCTCAAATCATTGTGCCATTTATGGCGATTGGTTATATTGTTTTATCACTTATTATTATTCTTATGAATATTACAGAGTTACCTGCAGTTATTTCTCTTATTTTCCGAAGCGCATTTGCGTTAGATTCAGCTTTTGGTGGACTAATTGGTATGGCTATTGCTTGGGGAGTAAAACGTGGTATTTACTCTAATGAAGCTGGTCAAGGTACTGGTCCTCATATGGCAGCAGCAGCAGAGGTTTCTCACCCTGCTAAGCAAGGTTTAGTTCAAGCTTTTTCTGTTTATATTGACACGTTATTTGTATGTTCAGCAACAGCATTTATGATTTTATTCACTGGTATGTATAATACTGAAGCACCTGATGGTTCGTTTATCGTTAACAATCTAGAGGGAATTGAAGCAGGTCCTGGTTATACGCAAGCAGCAATTGATAGTGTTATTCCTGGATTTGGTGCAGGATTTGTAGCGATTGCATTATTCTTCTTTGCTTTTACAACGATTATGGCTTACTACTATATTGCTGAAACAAATATTGCTTACCTTATCCGTGGAAAGAACAGTAAACTTCCAATGCTTCTTTTAAAAGTTATTCTTTTAGGAGCAACATTCTACGGAGCAGTTAAAACGGCAAGCTTAGCATGGGCTCTAGGTGATGTTGGATTAGGAATTATGGTATGGCTAAACGTTATTGCGATATTAATACTTGCAAAACCAGCATTACTAGCGCTTAAAGATTATGAGCAACAGAGAAAAGAAGGAAAAGACCCTGTCTTCGATCCGAAAGCATTAGGCATTAAGAATGCTGACTATTGGGAAACTGAATACAAGAAGGATCAAGATCAAGCGTCGTGAGGAAAAGGCTAACCATTTGGTTGGCCTTTTTTTGGTGCCTGTCACTACCCGAATTATGTCGAATTAAAATAAGATAATTGTACATATTAAAAATGAAATTGCTGTAAGGAGGGGTACACTAATGTCTAAAGAAGGCAGACAGAATTCAGAACAATCAAGTATGCAAATTGCCAAGCAACAAGGGAAAAATGATATTGAATTTGGTACAGATGTTCAGGTAGGAAATAGTCAACACCAGAGCCAAAAGAAAAGTGGTAGACAGGTAAACAAAAAATAAATTGAAACTAAAAGAAGCAGCTAATTAATTAGTTAGCTGCTTTCTTGGGTTCTATTTCAATTTTCCCTTCATCTCATCTGTCATGTACTGATCAGGAATAGAACCATACCATTCATTTCCGTCTTTTAAAATGAGTTTCACATAATAAGTATGATCTGATGAATACTCAGTAAAATGGCGGATAATTGTTTTTAAAGACTCATTATCAGTTATTGTCGCATGCTTTTGCCCAGTTTTATAATACTCTTCTGCTGAGAACATTTCTTCAGCTGGGTTTTGAGGGGTTACAATTGTCATTTCAGCTTCTTTAATATCGTTAGCATCAATGCGTGCATCTTCTAAATAATCATGTTCATCTAGCCAGTTCGTAACATTTTCGTACGACTTCTTCCAATCAATTGAATAGCCATCAAATATATGTTCTTCGTTATTGTTCCGCTTATACTCTATGTCAATATATGCCCAAGGAGAAGCAGGCTTACAAGATCTTCAATAGATTGAGAGAGGATATCCTTTTCTATTTCTCTTCTAAACTCATCAATTTCTTTTTTGTCTGAAATTGTAATCGTGTTAACATGATGACCAGGACCAACTGGATTAATTCTAATGTTTAAAATATCTTTTCTTTGCACTTGGTAGAATTCTGGCTGATTAACAAGATAACCCTCCGATTCCATGACAGGTGTAAGATGTTTTTGGAATGCATCAGCAGGTAATTGATACTCACGTGTAAATTGTTTACCGTTTTTCATTCGGTAAGTAATGAATCCTTGTACTTTGTTTACATCTGAATACTTCTGTGATTCAATAAAATCTTTTTGATTAATAATTTCTTCATGCAGGTTCCTAACGTCTTGGATAAAAAGCTTATTATCCGAAAATGGATCAATTTCGTTCCTTATCAATTCTTGCATATCATATTTATTACCGAAGTACACTTCCTCGATTTGATCCATTCTAGGAAGATTCGCTTCATAATTGATTAAGTCTGTTTTAATTCCTAGTAGTACAACGATAAAAACAACACTATAAATAATAATGCCTGTAAAGAAATGGAGACGAAGAATACGCCATGTTTTGAGTAAAACCATTTCAGCTACCGTATAGCCAATTAATGCTCCGATAATATAGCCAAAAATAATCCAATTCCTATTAAGATCTCCAGTAGCAGAAAAATAACTGCCACCTAAAATCATACTGCAGAATGTTACTCCATATTTAAAGATCGGTTTTAAGAAAGAAAAGGCAATAACATCAGTTGCCCGTTCTAGCTGTCTTAATTTGTATAAGACTAAACCAATAACAAAAAAGAACACCGTAAAAATAATATAGATCATGATTTCAAGTGTTGAATATGGTTGAGGTTCATCCCAGGTTCCAACAAATCGTAGAAATGGAGATAGGTACATAAGCTTTTCTTCTATAGAGGCTGTCGTAAAACCAAAGAGAAGAAAGGATAGATTATAAGTAACCATCGTAACCATACCAATTGGTAAAAACAGAAAAATATAAGTTAAAATTGCCTGTACAGTCGACATTCCTGTGATAAAGCCAACTGCAATGGAAAATGAAAACATCATGCATGTTAATAAAGTAACTACACCGAACCATGACAATAGATCTAAAACTGTTAAGATTCCCGAAAACCCTTCAATTGTATTTGTTACAAAGTACGTAATAACAGCAGTTAATATAATAGGTACAATTAGTAGAAGTAGTCCGCTTATTACATGACTGAAGTACAGTGTTTCTCTTCTAATTGGAAGGCTATGGACCATATCTACTGAAGCTTCGTTTTGGATGTAGCGGAACAGTAATAATCCGGCAGCTACTGGGACTGCAAAGTATAGAACAATTTGTATCTCTGGATTCACCATTAGATAATTTTTATAATCTGTGAAAATGACATATTTTCTAGATGCGATTTGAAGGAGGCCAAGTGGTAGTGTAAATAATAGACTGACTAAGTAGACAAGGCTAATCCATCCAAATTGTCTGAAGTCTTGCTTGACTACAGCATTTTTATAGAAGGATTTTCTCGATTTCATAACCCACATCCTCCATTTCATAAATGAATATTTCCTCTAATGTTAGTGGCAATAAATCATAAAGCAAAACATCTGTTGAATGGATGATTTTGCTGATTTTTTCTTCACTACCTCGAACAATTAAAAGAGAAACGCTTCCTCGTTTTTCATAATGTAAAATATTTAGCTGATTTAATAGATGCTCCTCATGTGTAGGGTCAGCTAAAGCTAGTTGAACCTTGTGTGTATCAGATTTTAGGTCATCTATTTCTTTTTCGATCATGATTTTTCCCTTATGCATAATCCCCACATGATCACATAAGTCCTCAATTTCTCGAAGGTTATGAGAAGAAATAATAATCGTCATTTCTCTTTCAGCTACATCTTGAAATAATAGATTTTTAATTTTTTGCCTCATAACAGGATCGAGTCCGTCAATTGGTTCATCGAGAATCATGACATCAGGCATAGCTGATAAAGCCAGCCAAAAGGCTACTTGCCTCTTCATTCCTTTAGATAATCGATGTACCTTTTTATTTAAACCGATATTAAACGCTGAACTTAGCTGCTCAAAACGTTTCTGGTTCCATTTTGGATAATACTCTCTATATTGAGATGCCATTTGTGCTACTGTTGCTTGTGGGAAAAAATAAAGAACATCCGGGATAAAGATAACCCTTTCCTTTACTTGTACATGTTCGTATGAGGGTATATCATCAATCAGAATACTTCCCTTATCAGCTCTATTAATGCCTGCGATTATTTTTAAAAGTGAGGTTTTACCGGCTCCATTAGAGCCTAACAATCCATAGATTGATCCTTTTTTAACATGAAGGGTAAGGTCATCTACAGCAAGGTGATCATTATATTTTTTACTTATGGAATTTACCTGAATCATTATGTTTTTTTACCCCCTTTGTTTGGTGATGTGCTTCGTCAAATAATACATATAAATCTTCTTTTGTTAAGCCTAAGTAGATCGCTTCGGCAATGAGTTTTCTGATGTCTTTTTTTAGATCATTCAATTGTTCATTGCTTGGCATATGTTCTATTGCCGAGACAAAATTTCCCTTCCCCTTAATTGAGTAGATGTATCCTTGATTTTCAAGTTCACGATAAGCTCTTTGAATTGTATTGGGATTAATTGTCAATTGACTTGATAGCATTCGGACAGAAGGTAATTGCTCATCAGGTTTTAGAATCCTATTAATGATAAGTTCCTTGATTTTGTCGACTAATTGCTCATATATGGGCTTTCTGCTTCTTACATCTAATTGAAACATTCGTAACCCCCTTCGTCTTAACTGTATTAATATTCTTAATACAGTTAATGGTAAAGTGTTAAGAAAGATAATGCAATATAAAATTTTAATAAATAATGTTATTGTGTAGGTATAAAGATATACAAATATGTAACAAATGTTATACAATGAGAGGGACGTAAAACCGGGAGGATGGAAGAAAGATGTTTGGATTAAAGAAGAAATCAATAGAAGATTTATATATATTTGAACCACAAATTAATTTTCCTGAAGACCATGAAATTGCAGTTGTTTCTGATAAAGAAATTTCTTTAAGGCTTCAGTATATGGGCTTTAAGGCTGAATATCTTGAAGTTTTGCAACAATCACAACCATTTTTACTAGAGATTATTGATGAGATACTACAAAAAGTACTTAATCATCTTTTCAAGCAACCACTACTAACAAGAATTGCCACAGAGCATTCAACTAGAGAGCGTTTGTATAAAGTATTTGTTCATTATTTTAAAAGTATTTTAAGTGGAAAGCTTGATGAAGAATATTTTCAGATGAGAAAAAGAATAGGAAGTACGCATAATGGGGCTCATTTACCAGCGTCGTGGTTTATTGCTACTTACTCTGCATTGAATACACTGTTAATTCCCCAAATTGTAAAAAAGTTTGAAAAAGATCCTGAAGCGCTATCAAGAGTTCTTCTAGCTATAACACATGTGACAAATCTAGATTCACAATTAGTTGTAGAAAACTATATTGGATCAAGAATGAATGAACTAAAGCAACTAAATGCATCCAAAGAGCTACTTCAGAAGGAGTTAGTAGCCATTAGTCAAGAAGTTGCAGCTTCAGTAGAAGAAACAGAAGCAACGATCTATGAAACAAGTACGAAGGCTGACCAAATTCGCCAGGAAACAGAAATTACTCAGAAAAGCAGTCGAAATTTAGTTGGCTTAACTAATGAAAATGAAGTGCAAATGGGCTCAATGATAGGTACCTTTAATGATGTTATTGGTGGAATGGACAAGTCAATCAAGGGTATCTTGAATTTGAAAGATACTTCAGAAAAGATTTTAGCTATGACAAAAAGCATTGAAGAAATTGCCGATCAAACAAATTTATTAGCATTAAATGCCTCGATTGAAGCAGCTAGAGCTGGTGAAGAAGGAAAGGCTTTGCCGTTGTGGCATCAGAAGTAAGGAAACTTGCAGAAAACTCTAAAAAGATGAGTAATGAAATAAAAACATTAGTTGAAAAAAATAATAACTCAACTCAACATTTAGTTGAGGATATGAAAGCTATGAATAACTCAACTCAAGCATCACAAGCTAAAATTCAGCAGGTAAAAGGTGGTCTACTTACTGTAAAGATGGAAATGGAAAACTATTTATCTATGTTTGATCGTAACAAACATGATCTGGATTCTATTGTTTCTTCTATTAAAGAGATTAACCATACAACAAGTAGTTTATCCGTACTAGCTAACTCCCTATTAGAAAAAGCTGAGGATGGTCAACACTAAAATGTAGGAGAAGCCGCGCAATGCGGCTTTTTTGTATGAGGAAATACGCGGCTAATCTTTGTCTAATGATAGATTATATGGCAAACTTAATAGATTTAAGTTGAAAGTTGAACGACTTTTCCACGAAGTTGATAGAGTGAAAAATAAAATCCTAATTTTCCATCCTTCTCTCCTACTTTTCTTACTATTAACTACCTGTTATGCTATACAATAGATAAAACTGTTGAAGGATTGGATAATATGAGCATATTACAGGTAGAAAATTTATATAAAACATATGGTGAAAAGGTGTTATTTGACCATATTTCGTTTACCATTGCAGAAAAGCAGCGAATTGGATTAATAGGAGTTAATGGAACAGGAAAATCAACCCTATTAAAGGTGATTGCGGGGATAGAATCAGCTGATTCTGGTGAGATTACACATTCAAATACGATTCGAATTGAATATTTACCACAACAGCCAGAGTTAACTGAGGGCTTAACAATCTTAGAACAAATTTATTATGGTGATGCCCCAATTATGCAGGTGATGAGAGAGTATGAATTATCTCAAAGTGAGCTTGAACAGGATCCGGAAAATGAAACAAAGCTCAAGCATCTCATGAATATGCAACAGAAAATGGATCAGCATGATGCTTGGGAAGCAAATACTGCAGCAAAAACAATATTAACAAAGCTAGGTATTACTGACTTTCAAAAGTCGGTAACCCATTTATCTGGCGGTCAAAAGAAACGGGTTGCTATTGCCAAAGCCTTAATTCAGCCAGCAGATATACTTATTCTCGATGAGCCAACGAACCATCTTGATAATGAGACGATTGAGTGGCTCGAAGGATTTTTAGCACAATATAAAGGTTCTATTGTTCTGATCACGCATGATCGTTACTTTTTAAACCGTGTAACAAATCAGATTTTTGAATTAGATCAGGGCCAGCTTTATACCTATTCAGGAAACTATGAGGTTTTCTTAGAGAAAAAAGCTGATCGGGAAATGAATGCAGAGTTAGCTGAAGAAAAACGTCAAAACCTCTTAAGACGCGAATTAGCTTGGCTAAGACGAGGTGCAAAGGCACGAACAACAAAGCAAAAGGCTCGAATTGGTAGAGTGGAAGACCTTCAGGATCAAAAAGGACCTGCCGCAAAGCAAGATTTAGATTTCGCGATTGGTTCCACTCGATTAGGAAAAAAGGTGTTGGAGCTTGAACATATTTCAAAAGCATATGATGGAAGAGAGCTTATTGCTGATTTTAGTTATTTAGTTACCCCAGGTGAAAGGCTTGGTATTATCGGTCCGAATGGAACAGGGAAGTCTACGCTTTTGAACATTATGGCTGGACGTATTGTGGCTGATGAGGGAACTATTGATGTAGGAACTACTGTTAAAATTGGTTTTTATACACAAGAGCATGAAGAGATGGACGAAAACCTTCGTGTTATAGAATATATTAAAGAAACAGCTGAAGTAGTTTATACGATTGACAATCAAGTCATAACAGCTGAGCAGATGCTTGAACGCTTTTTATTTCCACGCTCAGCTCAGTGGACCTACATTCGTAAGCTATCAGGAGGCGAAAGAAGAAGGCTCTACTTATTGAAAGTATTAATGGAAGAGCCAAATGTTCTCTTTCTAGATGAGCCAACAAATGACCTTGATACTCAAACATTAAGTGTGCTCGAAGATTATCTGGATCAATTTCCAGGGGTTGTGTTAACTGTATCACATGATCGCTACTTTCTTGACCGTGTTGTGGACCATTTAATCGTTTTTGAAAGCAATGGAAATATTACTCGGTTCCAAGGCAGTTATTCAGAATTCATGGAAGAGAAAAAACTACAGGAAATGAATGCAGTAAAAGAAGAACCAGCTGCTGATAAATCCTCATACAAAAAGGATAAGAAAAGACGCCTTTCCTATAAAGAACAACAGGAATGGGAAGGTATTGAAGATAAAATTGCAGAGCTGGAGGAACGAAAAGAGCAGCTGGAACAGGAAATTGCTGCAGCTGGAAGTGACCTTGGAAAAGTACAAGAGCTATATAAAGAGCAAGAGAAAGTCGAGCAAACTTTGGACGAAACAATGGAACGCTGGGAAGAATTATCTCTTCTGGTTGAGGAAATTGAACAGAGTAAATAATGGACAAAGACTTAGTGCATCTTATTGGTGTAGTAGGTCTTTTTTACTTTTTGTTAATTAAACATTTGTTTAAACGTTAATAAGTAGGATTTCAAGTTTAAACAAGGATTGAATAGGAATAAAAGCGGAAGGTCGCGTTGTTTTTTCATTGTCACGTCAATATGGTCTCTGATCAAGTCGAAATCACAAGAAGTTAAGTCAAAACAAGGATGGGTCAAGTCGAAACAAGGATCGGTCAAGTCAAAAGAGATGAAAATCAAGTCGATTGCAAGTCGTCACGTCGATATGTCCTCTGGTCAAGTCAAAATCACAAGAAGTTAAGTCGAAACAGCGGAAAATCAAGTCGATTATAAGTTGTCACGTCAATATGTCCTCTGATCAAGTCAAAATCACAAGAAGTTAAGTCAAAACAAGGCCTGGTCAAGTCAAAGTAGAGGAAAATCAAGTCGATTACAAGTTGTCACGTCAATATGTTCTCTGGTCAAGTCAAAATCACACGATGTTAAGTCAAAACAAGGAATGGTCGCGTCAAAACAGAGGAAAATCAAGTCGATTACAAGTTGTCACGTCGATATGTCCTCTGGTCAAGTCAAAATCACAAGAAGTTAAGTCGAAACAAGGATTGGTCAAGTCAAAACAGCGGAAAATCAAGTCGATTACAAGCCGTCACGTCAATATGGTCTCTGATCAAGTCAAAATCACAAGAAGTTAAGTCAAAACACGGATTGGTCACGTCGAAACAGCGGAAAATCAAGTCGATTATAAGTTGTCACGTCAATATGTCCTCTGATCAAGTCAAAATCACAAGAAGTTAAGTCAAAACAAGGATTGGTCAAGTCAAAGCAGCGGAAAATTAAGTCGATTACAAGTTGTCACGTCAATATGTCCTCTGGTCAAGTCAAAATTACGAAACATCAAGTCAAAACAAGGATTAGTCGCGCCAAAAGAACAAAAAATCACGTCAGTTCAGTTCTCCATTCTCAACATCAACAGTTCACCCTATTCAGTTAATTCAATCAAACAATCCAGTTCAAATCAAACATAATCTTCGTACAAACCTCATTACGTGTCTATCCTTTTCACTTTGTTTATAATACAGGTAACAAACGTTAATAGATTGGAGGACTATATGAAAACAAAGGATGAAATTAGACATAGTGTTTGGAAGCAGCTTACGGAAGAGAAGAATGGGCGATTTCCTTTTCCTCTAGTAAATCGGATTCCGAACTTTAAAGGAGCAGAGATTGCTGCAGCACATATTACAACTTTGCAGGAATATAAAAAAGCAAAAGTGATAAAAGTAAATCCTGATGCCCCACAGCTTCCGTTACGTAAACAAATTCTTTTAGATGGGAAGGTATTGCTTGTCCCCACTCCACGTCTCAAGGCTGGATTTATTATGGTGAAACCAGAATGGGTGCCAGCTGGTGAGGAACGTAAAGCCGCAAGCTTAAGTCATATTAAATCCTATGGGAAAGAAATACCTTTAACAGACATCCCGTCTATTGATTTAATGGTAGTTGGTTCAGTAGCGATTCATTCGGACGGAAGAAGATTGGGAAAAGGGGAAGGGTATGCCGATCGTGAATACGCCATTATCCGTGAGTTAGGTAATCCACCTGTTCCAATTGTAACGACCATTCATAGTACTCAATTAGTAAGTGATGATATTCCTAGGGATACATATGATTTAACAGTTGATTGGATTGCGACTGAAAAGGGACTAACCAAAACCAATTCTCCATATGAAAAACCTATTGGTGTTGAGTGGAACCACGTTACAGAGGGAGAAATGATTGAAATGCCGATATTAAAACAACTTTGGGAACTTAAGTATTCAAAGAAAGAAAGGTAATGAATGAGTGTTTATATTAGACGCAAGGACTGGACTGGAAGTAAGATATAAGAAATTATGTAAGAACTTTTAAGAGGTGACCAAATTGGTTGCAAACATGCAGCTAGAACTTGAAGCAATTGAATTTATTAAAATCGCTTATAAAGAACTTGGGAAGTCAAACGAACAAATTGATGAACGAATAGAGGAAGTAAAGTCTCAAATAAAAAACAAAGGCTATTATGACCATACTTTTGAAGAACTCGAGCATGGAGCTAAAATGGCTTGGAGAAACAGTAATAAATGTATTGGTAGACTATTTTGGAATACATTAACTGTATTTGATCAACGCCAGGCAGAATCCGAAGAAGATGTTTTTTATGCGTTGCAAAATCATCTATCCTTTGCTACAAACGCTGGTAAGATCAGGCCGGCTATCACTATTTTTAAACCTTCATTAAAAAAAGAAAATAGTGTTCGAATATGGAATCACCAATTAATTCGCTATGCAGGATATGAAACAGAACATGGATATCTAGGAGATCCAGCTTCTATCTCGTTTACAAAGCAATGTGAGGAACTAGGTTGGCGGGGAGAGCGAACAAATTTTGATGTTCTTCCACTCATTATTCAGGTAAATAATCAACATCCGAAGTTATTTGCTATACCAGAAGATAAAGTACTAGAGGTGTCCATTGTCCACCCTGAAATAGAAGCTATCGCAGATCTTCATTTGAAATGGTACGGCGTACCGATAATTTCTGATATGAAGCTGGAGATCGGTGGGATTGAGTATACAGCGGCCCCGTTTAACGGATGGTATATGGAAACAGAAATTGGTGCAAGAAATTTAGCCGATTCGTTTCGCTACAATCTTCTGCCTAAAATTGCTTCGGTTATGAATTTAGATACAAGAACTCACGCGAATCTATGGAAAGATCGAGCGCTTATCGAGCTAAATGTTGCAGTTCTTCATTCCTTTAAAAATGAAGGTGTAAGTATTGTTGATCACCATACGGCTGCTCAGCAATTCAAACGATTCGAACAAAACGAACGTGAAAGTTCCAGAGATCTTACTGGTGACTGGACGTGGTTGATTCCTCCAGTCTCACCT
Source organism: Metabacillus endolithicus (assembly GCF_023078335.1). Lineage (GTDB taxonomy): Bacteria > Bacillota > Bacilli > Bacillales > Bacillaceae > Metabacillus > Metabacillus endolithicus. The sequence continues at coordinate 3,125,972 of NZ_CP095550.1, forward strand.
GCGACAACACATGTTTTTCATCAAAGCTATGAAAATAAAGTGATCAAACCAAATTATTTTTATCAAGCTTTACCATATGATTAAGTAGGGGGCACACTCATCACAGGTGTGCCTCTACTTGTTTTTAAAAGAAACTTATTTGCTGTGTTTTTCAAGAAGGTTAGCTAGAAAATGTTTTTTGTAGCTTTCGAGCTTTCTCTCTTCATGACGGCGAACACCTAATTTCTTAAGTTCTTCAACATACCATCCTTTGCTTCCGTAATGCATTGAAATCACCCTTTCAGCTGAATTTTTTAGAATATATAGAGCATCGTTCAAGAGAACGTAACAAAAATAGCCTCTATTCCGATAAGAATAGAAGCCGTTTTAAGTTTTGTGGTGTCATTGTAACATCTATAAAACTGTGTGAAAAGGGGGGATTTTTAATTTTTTTCTTTAAAAACTGCCATGGAGCGATTTTATAGTGAAGAAAAATTTTATGATAAAAAGCATTAAAAATTGACAAATGCTGCACTTTTTAGAGAAAAGTCGAACTGTTTCACAAAATATAATGGGAAATTTTGCCCAATCATGATATATTTTCTATATAAAAGTGATAAATATAAGGGGGATATGTATGAATACGATAGAAAAAATGGTTTTGACTGATATAACGAAGAAAAATACATTAATGTTTATTAGTTTCTCCATTTCCCTGATCATGGCTATGGCTAAAACAATAGCAGTTCAGGATATATCAAAGGGGATTTTTTATGGAGGAGAATTGTTAGCGTTTACATTGTTGTATCTTATTTTTCAAAAACTAGTAAAAAAACCTGTATTTTTCCCATACACTAGCATTATTTCAATCTATTTATTTTTAATTTCCGCTCTTTTTATATGGGGGCCAAATGCTGAAATTATTATTATTATTTTATTTTTAACATTAATTTCTTCTATACATATGAAGAGGAATATCTTTGCGTTAGGCTATACCCTAGGGTTTATCGCTTTTGTATTATCATTTATCCTAAAACAAGAAGATAACCTAGCTTTATCAACTATTTTTGCTTCAGCAGGAATTGTCTATGTTTTATCAGGGTTAGTCCTTGGAATTGTGATCCATTTAAATAGCCGTCAATTTCATCAGCTTCAGCATTTTCTTGATCAAGCTGAAAGTGAAGCAAGTGAGAAAGAGAAACAAAAGCAGCATCTTGAAATCAACGTTTCTGGAATTGTTGAAGCCATTTCTATTGTTAACAAGCAAATTCAAGAAAGCTTAGAAGCGCAACAAGAAATGAAACAGGCGATTACGGAAGTATCAGCCGGCAGTCAAAATCAATCAGACCAAATTAATGATATATCGGAAAATGCAAAGCTAACGATGAAATCAATGGAGAAGCTCCATTCTATTTCAAATGATTTGAAAGAAGATTCTAGCCGTGCAAGTAACATTATCATTGAAGGTAATCAGCAGGTATTTGAATTAAACTCAGATATGAATCAGTTAAAAGCAATGATTACTGAGTTAGATCAAACGTTTAAGTTATTAACAAGCACCATAACTGAAATGAATCAGTTAACCAATTCAATAAAGGAGATCACTGATCAAACGGGTTTGCTTGCCTTAAATGCATCTATTGAAGCTGCACGAGCCGGTGAATCTGGCAAAGGATTTTCAGTTGTAGCTTCAGAAATTAGAAAGTTAGCAGATGTAACAAGGGCAACAACAGAAAAAATAAACGACAATCTTCATACTTTAAATGAAAGTAATGCAGCTGCTGTTTCAAAGATGGAGGATAGTCATTCTTTTATTGATCGAAGTGTTAAGTCATCGGACAAAGTAAGTACATCGATTCAACATGTGAAAAAAACATTAGAAAACCTATCTTCACAGTTCGAGCAATTTACAAAGTTTGCGGATCTTGTGAAAGGTCAGTCACATGATGTCCAACTATCAACGAATGAGCTGGCAGCAATTATTGAACAATCTTCAGCAAGTCTTCAGGAAATGAGTGCAAATGTTGAAAATTTAACAGAAGATAACAAGACAATCGCACAATTAATGGGAGAAACGTCGGTAAAGGCTGAGAATTTGAGACATGCAAATTCATGATATGATACTACAAATATTCATACAAAAAAGCTGTAAAACGAGATACTTTTCTTCGTTTTACAGCTTTTTTTAACTAGCTTCTATATGTTTAACCTGTTTTAATTCTGCTTTTTGAAACATCACGTAATATAAGAATCCACTTACGACTGCTAGTGCTCCAAGGATCACGAAGGTAATTTGATAACCAAACCATAAAGACATTGGAATCGCTATTGGTGCTATCGTACGCCCGATTGTATATCGAAGGCTAGCAGCAGCAAAATATTGACCCCGCATATGATCAGGGGCAAGTTTTGAAACAAACGTTTGTTGAATCCCAGCTGTCATAAGCTCAGCAAAAGTAAAAATTGCCATTGCTAGAATGTAGAGCCAAAGTGAACTCGTAAAACCGAAAACAACCATTGAGATTCCATAGATGAAAGAAGAAAGAACAAACACATTCCTCTCTTTAAATGTTCCCATCCACTTTGTAATGAAAATCGTAAATAGAGCCACAAGCAAACCATTTTCTGAAAGAATTACGCCAAATGCTTGCTCGCCGTTTAATGTTATGGACCAATCACCAAAGCGGAACATTTCTTGCTGTTGAATCATGTCTGTCATATAAACTGGGATAATCATGTCTAGCTGCATAAAGGTAAGTGCGACGAGAACACCCGCAATGATATAAAGCAAAAATGTCTGGTCACGGAAGATTATTCGATAATCCTGGACTTGCTGTAGTATGGGGCTATACCATCTACGGTCTTCACCAGTTGAACCAGCATTGTAAGGAGGGGCAGTTTCTCTTGTTTGTTTTGCTAATAAAAAAGAAAGCAACATACAAATGAATCCTGCAACCAATAATACTTCAAATGGATACTGAACATAAAAAATAGCACCTAAAATAGGGCCAATAACAACAGCAATATTAATAGATGTATAAAAAATAGCAAAAACGCTACTTCGATGCTTTTCTTCAACTACGTCAGCAACCATTGCTTGAGAGGCTGGCCAGTAAAAGGAACCAAATACTCCTGCGAACGCAAAACAGATAAAGCCGAGCATAGGCAATTCGAGCCAAGGAGAATTCGATAATGCAAATATCATGAAGGATAAGCCTTGACCAAATGAAGCCATTACCATCATGGTTTTTCTTCCAAATCGATCAGCACAATATCCCCCCATTAAATTGGCAAGTACTGAAAAAACTTGCGATATAATAAGGAATAAGCCGGCCTGTGCTTTGCCGAATTCATCAGCGAAATAAATCGTTAAAAACGGGAAGAACATCCAAAATGTTATGTTCATCAAGGCTTCACCAAATAATCGTATTTTAAGATTTGTATCCCAATCTCTTATTTTCATTTTGAATACCTCGATTCTAGAAATCTACGTTCCTCATCATACTCTTTCGGGTCACGAAATACAATAGAGTTTTGAAATATTTTACTTAAACTTAATGTGGAATTTTATTCTTATATAAAGTTTAATTTGGAGTAGAAAATGAAGGGATGCATTGGGAGATGTCTTTATAGGAAGATTTTTGATTAAAGGGTTTTTACTAGTAAAGATTAATAATACTTGTAAGACTTACATGGAAGGGAGAAAATGCCTTTGGATCTATTTTCTATCATTGCTGAAGATAAAATAAAAAAAGCTATAGAAGAAGGTGAGTTCGACAACTTACCTGGTCAAGGTAAGCCATTGAATCTAGAAGACCTTTCCCACATACCTGAAGAGCTTCGTGTGGCTTATAAAGTTTTAAAAAACTCAAATATGTTAAACGATGTAGAAAAACTTAAAAAGGAAATTAGTTCAATCGAAGATCTAATAGATGCTACTGAAGATCTTCAAGAAAAAGAAACGCTTAAACAGAAAAAACAGGAAAGAATGTTAAGAATAGAACGTTTAATGAAAAAACGGAATGCTTTTCAATCACCGGCATCGTCTTTTTATAAAGATAAAGTACTGAATCGTTTTAAAAAATAATGTTGTTTTCTCGTTTATAATTAGGGAATTCATAATTTAAAAGGAAGTTGTACAAAATGGAATAAACAAAACATTCATTCGAGGAGGTTTAGAGTGAAAAAATCTTATCTTTTATTTCTTGTTATTTTACTTTTAACAGGATGTGCACAAAGTACAGAAGAGCAAGGAGATAAACCTATAGAAGAAGATAATGTAACGGAAGAAGAAACAACAGACATCGAGACAAATGAGGAAGAAGAAGCTGAGCCTCTAAAAGATGATAAGGAGCTCGTCTTAGAAAATGCAGAAAAAGTAATAGCTTCCTTAAAAGATCAAAACTTTGAAGAGCTTTCTACCTATGTTTCTTCAGAAAAAGGTGTGTTGTTTTCACCATATGCTCATATAGAGGACGATGCTGTTACATTCAAACAGGAGGATCTCTTGCATTTCTTTCATTCCGAAGAAGAGTATACATGGGGGGCAAGAGATGGAAGTGGTGAGCCAATTAAGCTAATTCCAAGTAAATACTATAGTGAATTTATTTATGATGCGAGCTACCATCAAGCAGATGAGATCGTTTATAATCCGGAACAAGCAAGAGGAAATACGATAAAAAATAGTAAAGACATATTTCCTGAGTCTCAAGTTGTTGAGTATTACGTCAAAGGAACTGAGGAAAACGGAAATATGGATTGGAAGGCCTTAAATCTTGTTTTTGAAAAAAATTCAAAGGATGAGTGGAAGCTTGTGGCAATCGTCCATGATCAGTGGACGATATAACGAGATTAATCCTGTACACCCGTGAGTTCAAGGTTCATGGGTGTACAGGATTTTTTGTTTGTTTCATAATCGACTGTGCGACATGATACCCACTAATTGAAACACTAATCGTTCCTGCTCCTGGAAAAACACTATCACCACAAACCCAAAGATTATTGATTCCAGATCGGTGTGAGAGGCTGTTGAATAATGTGTTTTGATATGTTTGTGGAAAACCGCCAACCATTCCATTGTGTCTTCCAGTAAAGCGTTCCCAAGCACGGGGTGCCCCTTCGATTAGGTAAACTAAACCTTCTTCTAGTTGTGGAATGATAAGCTTTACACCTTCTAACATGAATTGAGAAAGCTGCTTTTTATACGTATCATATTGCTGTTTGGATCTCCAATTTGAAAGGTTTGTATGAGTGCTCACAGTAAGGGTTCTAAAACCTGCCGGAGCCCTTTTGATATCACCTTTTTTTGAAAGAGAAAGAAAAAGGTGATGACCCTCAGAAAGAGAATGTTCCTCCCCTTGTAATATCTGTTGAAATAACGGTGTTTGATCTGGAATGATATCCTCTTTTAGTGCAATATATAGTGTCATCGTTCCCCAGTGAATTTCCTGTTTCTTTGTGTGATAACGTGAAGATAAATGTTTCACTATACTTGGTTCTAAAAGATTTATTAGGTTAGGGACAGGTAAATTGCATACAACTTGATCAGCTAGCCAGGCTCTATTCCTTATATCAGTTAACTTGAATTGCTTTTCTTGCTTCTTGATGTTAACAACCTTTGCTTTTTTGAAAAGTTTACCCCCATTATGCTTAATAAAATCAGTTAAACGATGGGAGAGTTCATACAAACCGCCATTAACGTAAAAAGCCCCTTCATGGTAAATGCTTAAGGCAAACGCACCAATTATGGCCGAGCACTCTTTTGAGGTTGTTTGCATAGAATCAATAAGCTGTGAATCCAGTAAAGCTATAAACTCACTCTCTTCAGATAACTGGTGTTTTGTTAGCAATTTATTTAATGGTTCTCTTATGTAAGGAATAAGAGTAAAAGATGTTATTTCAATAGTTCTCAAGAGTGTTAACCATTCCTGCCATGTAACCGGGGGAAGAACAGGCATTTTTAGCATGAGTTTTTTAACCTCAGCTCCTATTTTCCATACTTCTTGATAAAAGGCTGTTATATTGGTTTTTAAATGAGGGAAATGTTTAAAAAGTTCCTCTAAATATTGATTTTTATCTTTGAAATAATGAAGAGTCTTTGAATCAAAATGAATGTCCATGACGTTAGAAAGTAATTCATTTTCAGGAAGGGGTATACCCAATTTATTTAACAATTCATAGTGAATACCACCTGGTTCAAATCCCATACCTAAGGTTGCTCCAACAGGGAAAGTATAGGGACCCCTTGAAAATTTGCCTGCACAGCCGCCCCATTCGGTTGAAGCTTCTAAAACAGTGACATCATATCCGTTTTTCACTAAAAATGCGGCTGATGTTAACCCTCCGATACCTCCACCAACGATTACAACATGTTCTTTCATAAAAATCCCTCCCTACTTCCCTTATTTTATCCACATTCAATCGTACTTACGAAAAGCAATGTGCTAACCTGAGCAGTTTTTCATCTTACTTCGTTTTCTTGTCACACCTTCTTGTGCATTTCAATAAAATATAAAAAAGCCTAGAAGGGAAGAGAAGTGAATGTGGCAATGGACCATAGGTTTAGTTCTTGTTTTGATGATTGTCTGCTCAATAGGTATTTATTTGTTAAGCCGCCTTCTTCTTTCACCGACAAGGGTTCCTTATGACAAAACGTATAAGCTTGGTATTCAAAAGGGAGAAATTGATGCCAACATCTTTCACACGATAGAAAAAGAAGAATTATATATCCCGTCTTACCATGGGTATAAGCTACATGGAATGCTTTTTCCGGTGAAAAACAGTAAAAAAGTAATTATAATTGCTCATGGAATTCGCTGGTCATTGTTTGGGAGTTTTAAATATGTGGAAATGTTTCAGAAAAGGGGATTTCACGTTTTGTTATGTGACCATCGGTTTCATGGATTAAGCGGCGGAAATTATACCTCTTTTGGTTACTATGAAAAAGATGATTTAAAAGCGTGGATTGACTATCTATCGGTGCGAATGGGAAATCGTGTATTTATAGGGTTGTTAGGTGAATCACTTGGAGCTGCCTCGGCATTAGAAGTAAGCAAACGGGACAACAGAGTGAAATTTTGTATTGCTGATTGCTCATTTAGTGATTTTTCAAGCTTATTAAAATTAAGATTGAGGCTTGATTTAAGGTTGCGTTTTTATCCTCTAATCGATGTTATAAGCCTTCTCATTAAATTACGTTATGGGTGGAGTTTCCCTGAGATTTCCCCAATAAAAGGGTTAGAAAAAACAAAAACCCCCATTTTATTTATTCATGGGAAAGAAGATAAGTTTATACCTTTGCAAATGACGTTAGACATGTTTAAACGCAAAAAGGGAAATAAAAAGCTTTATTTAGTCCCTAAGGCAGGTCATGCAGAAGCCTATAATACAGATCCGAAGGGCTATGAAAAGAAAGTAAGTGATTTTATAAAGGAAATTGAAAGTGGATTAAGAGAAGAGGCCAACTTATGTTAGTTGGCCATCTTTGATTATCCCAAATCCCAGGCTTCATGCAGCTTAGGTACATCAGAAATGAGCTGCTGTGTGTAAGGATGCTGAGGGTTCATTAACACACTGTCGGCACTTCCTTGTTCAACAATTTTCCCTTTTTCCATAATGTAAAGTGTGTCACTTACATAATAGGCAAGACCTACGTCATGAGTAATGAAGATAATTGTCATATTGTTTTCTTCTCTTAGCTTTAATAACATATCCAAAATAGTAGAGCGAGAGCAGGCATCAACCATTGAAGTTGGTTCATCTGCTAGCAATACCTTTGGGTGCAGAAGAAAAATTCTAGCAATCATCAAACGCTGCATTTGTCCACCTGAGAGCTCAAAAGGATATTTATTGTAAAGCTCTTCAAATTTCAGGTTAACAAACGTACATGCTTCTTTCATTTTCTCAAAGCGTTCTTCCTTAGAAAGCTTTAAGCCTTGTAGTTCAATACAGTCATTTAATAGTTTTTCGACTTTGTGAAACAAGTTAAAAGAAGAGAAAGGGTCCTGAAAAATAGCTTGAATATCCTGCCAGTATGCTTTTCGGTCACGATGACTTTTTAGTTTGCGTGACTTTCCTTTATACTCGATATCTCCACTTGTTTCCTTTAGTAGCCCCATGACCATTTTAGCGAGTGTTGTTTTCCCACTCCCACTTTCACCAACGATCGAAATAATTTCTCCTCGGTGGAAGTTAAAGTTTACTTGGTCAACGGCTGTGTTTTTATTTTCCATAACCGAAAACTTTTGTTATGTTTTTCCCGCTAATTAGAACCTCTTGATCAGGCTTCATTTGCATACCACTCCTTTAGCGTCTCATTGTCAATTCGACAACGATACAAACGTTCACCTAGATGTTGAGTTGTAATTTTTCCGGTACGGCATTCATCTGTTGCATAGGAACATCGTTCAGCAAATCGGCAGCCATCTATTTTCTTTTTTAAATTAGGTGGTGCTCCTGGAATCGCAGCTAGTTTATGTTCCTTCATGCCAGATTCAGGGACAATAATGGAGCCCATTAGCTTTTTGGTATAAGGATGAATGGGATTAAAAATAACGTCTTCGGCTTTTCCTCTTTCGACGATTTCTCCTGCGTACATCACCATAATTTCGTCTGTTACATGATAGAGAAGAGGAAGTTCATGTGTAATGAATACTAGTGAACGGATGAATTTTTTATCTAATAAATCTTTTAATAATTTAATGACAACTTTTTGGGAAGTCACATCGAGTGCAGAGGTTGGTTCATCAGCGATTAATACTTTTGGATTTAAAATGGTTGATATAGCAATAACCGTTCTTTGTTTCATCCCGCCAGAAAGTTCATTCGGATAAGAATTTAACACTTTAGGTGAAAGATTTAATGTTTCAAATCTTTCAGCAGCCATTTCATAGACTTGTTTTTTCGACAGTTCTGGTTGATGTTCCTTCATAATGTCTTCAATAAACTTAATAATCTTAATGGTTGGATTTAAGGCATTCATTGCCGCTTGTGGAATATAGGCAATTTCTCTGCCTAACACTTGTTTTCTAAGCTTTTCTTTTTCGAGCTTCATAATATCTACACCATTGATATTAATAGAACCGCTACCAAAGTGAAGTGGAGGAAAGTAGAATCCCATTAAGCTTAAGGCTAAGGTCGATTTACCACATCCTGATTCTCCGGCAATACCAATTGTTTTTCCATCTTCAAGGTGAAAATCCACACCATCAACAGCATAGACCTTTTCTTTTAATCTGGTTTTATAGTAAGTTTTTAATTCTTTAACATCAAGAATATGTTTACTCATGTCATTAACTCCTTATCTTAGGGTTAAAAATTTCATCCATCCCAGTATTCATTAAATAGAGAGAAAATGTAATGATCGCAATAGCTATTGCTGCAGGTATAAATGCCCACCACGCACCGGATACAGGAGCTTCAAAGATTAAAGCCCAGTTCATAATAATACCAAGAGAAATTGTGTTGTATGGTCCAAGTCCCAGCATAGAGATTGATGCCTCTGAAAGAATACCTGATGCTGTTTGCAGAACAAATGCCATTACAACATAAGACATGATGTAAGGTAAAATCTCAAAAATAATGATTCTTGGTGTGCTATGACCAGATATTTTTGCGATATTAACGTGATCTCTGTTTCGTAGAGAAGATGTTTGAGCACGAACGGCACGTGCTGTCCATGGCCAACTTGTTATGCCAATTACAATCGCTGTAATTAACGAACTTCTTGAATCTATACTGACGGAGATCAGAATTAAGACAATGAAAGATGGAATAACGATAAAGATATTGGTGATGGCAGATAAAATTTCATCAAAAATTCCTCCGATATAACCGGCGGATAACCCAATGATTAACCCAATAATCGTTGCACTTAATCCGGCAATTAATCCTACAAAAATGGAGGTTTTGATTCCATAAATAAGTTCGAGAAATAAATCTCTTCCGAAGTTATCGGAGCCTAACCATAACTCAGCACTCGGTGGCTGAAAGGCAAGTGCAACCATTTCGGTTGGATCAGCAGTATTAATTAAGGGATAGATTGTTACAAATGCGAGCATCAACAAAAATGAAATCGAACCGATAAGAAACTTTGGGGAGCGAATTAATATTTGTAAAGAACTGTTCATATCATTCTTCCTCCATTTGCGAAGCTTTGATTCTAGGGTCAACCAACCCATAAATAATTTCAATGGTGAAGTTAGCTAATAGAACGGATATGGCAATAAGAAGAGTAGCACCGGATATGAGTGGATAATCTAGTTGACGTATTGCAGTAAATAGCCATGTTCCGATACCAGGATAGCTAAAAACAATTTCAGTAATTAATGACCCGCCGATCATCGTACCGATTGATAGAGCCAAACCTGTAATCTGTGGTAACATTGCATTTTTAAATACATATCTAGAAATTGTAGAATCCTTAATACCAAGTAATTTGCTATATAAAACATAATCTGTGTTTAATTCGTAGATCGACATTTCTCTCATTCCGATAGCTTGACCACCAATTGTAACCAAGACAATTGAAATAAAAGGGAGGAAGTGGTGACTAATTACAGATCCAATGAACTCAAAGCTTAAATTTGGTGTCATCTGATAATTGTAGCCGCCGGATGTTGGGAACCAATTAAGAGTTAGCCCAAAGATATAGAGCATAATGATCGCCAAAATAAAAAATGGGATGGAGTTGATAAATAAAAATGTAGGAAAAAGCACTTTATCAAATACACCTTTTTTATAAGCAGCAATAGCTCCAAGGGCATTTCCGACGATCCAACCAACAAGGATAGCAGGCAGTTGAAGAGCTAATGTCCAAGGAACAGCTGAGGCAAGAATAGAAGTAACAGACATAGGATATAGTCCGAACGACGTTCCTAAATCACCCTTCAATAAATTCCCTAAGTAAATAAAAAATTGTTGCCATAACGGCTTATCAATACCAAACTCTGCAGCAAAAGTATCGTATACCTTCTTAATTGAATCACTGTCTGTCATTCCTTGAGTCATTTGGTTGGCAATCACACTTACTGGATTTCCTTCTATTAACCTTGGTAGAAGGAAGTTAAGCGCGACTGCAACAAACAAGGTCACAATATACCAGAGGGATTTTTTTAAGAAAAACTTCCGATAGGCATTCATGACTTCACAGCACCCCCATTATTAGGACTTTTAGTTTTGAAAGGAGTAGTTGGGATAACCAGCATGAATGATCCCAACTACCTCTATCTATCTTTCAATCTATTTATTTGTGATTTGATACAAGTCTTTTACACCTGCTCCGTCAATAGAAATTTGTGGTGGAATGTTATTGCCATCTCCTTCAACTGCAAAGCCTTTCCAAACCGATTCATTCACTGTATGGAATACCCAAGGTCTATACATAAGTGGGATTGATGGAATGTCTTCTAAATAAATTTTTGTAAGTTCTGTGTACATTTCTTTTAATTTCGCTTCATCTGTAATTGTTGGAATTTCCTTAATTAACTCATCAGCTCTTTCATTTTTATATCTTCCCCAGTTCCAAAACGCCATTTCACCAACTGGAGCTACACCTTCTGAATACATGATTGTTCTCGCTCTATCCCAAGGCTGACTCGGACTAACTGCACCCGCAGGCGTATTCATAATGATGTCAAATTTCCCTGTTTGTAAATCATTTGTCCAAACAGGAGCTTCAGGGAAGTTTGTTCTAATTTCAATTCCAATGGCTTTAGCGTTTTGTGCGACAATTTCTAGGGCAGCATTCCAATCAGACCAACCATATGGACATTCAATTTCCCATGGTCCAAGTCTTACCCCATTGAGAACACGAATACCATCTGCTCCTTTTTTCGCTCCAATACTATCAAGCAACTTATTGGCTGCCTCAACATCTGTTGTCCATTGAAGTGATTTAATGGCATCTTGATCTACATACTTTGTTTCAGAAGGAGTATCTAATGTAATAGATGGTTTCATTTCACCAGAATATCCACTCATTGCTAACTCTGAAATTTTGTCATAATCAATTGCCATCGCAATCGCTCTTCTAACATCTGGATTATTTAATCCATCTTTTGTCATATTAAAGAAAATAGAAGGCATTGAACCAGGTAAGTAGTATGGTTTGTCTTGCACATATGTTTTGATAGGTGCACCGTCTTCCCACATTTTCCAAACTTGAGGAATAAATTGTTGTGAAACGTCAACTTCTCCTTTTTTAAATGCTAGAGAACCTGCAGCGTTATCCTTATAAATAACATGACTTACATACTTCGGAGCCGGTAAGCCACCAAATAGAGATTGTCCCCAGTAGTTATCATCTCTAATTAATGTGATCTTTTGGTTATCATATGTGTGCATTTTGTACGGGCCAGTACCAACAGGATCTGGATTCACTTCTTCACGAATCTTGGCAATATCGTTCCCACTTTTAGCTTCAATTTCTTCCCAAACATGCTTTGGCATCATCGGAACTAATTGAAGACTATCTAAAACTGTGAGTCGATTAGGATTATCTTGTTTTAAGCGGATATTAACGGAGTTATCACCGTCTGCTTCTACCGCATCAATTGCTTCCCAGAAGTTGCTCCAAGATATAGAGTATTTACTTCCTAGTTCATAGGAATACACAACGTCTTCAGAAGTGAATGCTTCTCCGTCATTCCACTTTGCATCAGGATTTAATTCAATGTGAAGTGTCGTGTCATCAGTCCATTCATAACTTGTACCAAGTAATGGCTCTAACGCACCATCAAGCATATTAATCATGAAAAGATTTTCATAGATTAATGTTCTCGAGTTTGCATAAGCAATTGGAAATGCTGGATTTCCTCCTAATGGACTAAAGGTTGAAGGCGGTCCCCATTGTAAACCATTTACATACAATGTTTCATTTCTTGGTGTTGTTCCGGATGAATTTTGTTCTGAATCATTTCCTTCTTCACTTGGAGTTGGTTCATTTGTTGTTGGTGGCTTTACCTCATTGTTACAAGCAGCTAGTAGTCCAATTACCATGATTAGACTGAAAAATAAACCTAAAACGCTTTTTAACCTCATTAACCAGTTCCCCCTCTGATTTAAGTAAAGTAAACGCTTTCAAGTAAAATATATTATTTGTTTTGAAAACAAGAACTAGTAATTTTAAAATTTCAGAATTATTTTTTGAATTTTTTGAAATTTAGGTATGCAGAATTATTTTTAGGGAGGTCTAGAGAATTGATTTAGGATTAGAAGGGATGGGCTATGCTGTCGTTGAAGGGAGGGGATGAACGACAAAACGGGAATAGTTCGTAGCCGGACTGTCGTTCATAAGTGTGATGAACGACAAAACGGGAATTGGTCGGAACCGCAATGTCGTTCACCAAGAAAATGAACGACAAAACAAAACTCCGCAGGAAGAAATATGTTCTTCATCACCAAGCTACTTTATACATTTTACTGCTCTCCTAATTCAGCAACCATATCCCAAGAAGTCCCATCAATACCAGTTTTCTTAAATCCAAATCTTTCATATAAACGTAGAGCAGGATTGGAGGGATCCACACTAAGTGAAATTCTTAGAAATCCTTTTGATGCTGCTTGTGATTTTATTTCTTTTAGCAATTCTGATCCAATGCCTTTTCCTCTGAATTGTGGAAGAATGGCCATGCTGAGGATTGGTGTTTCCTCATCAATATAACCATATGTTTTAGACAAATCATCAAAGAGGCGGATCCAAACAGCTCCAAGTTTATTTCCGTTTGAATCAACAGCAAGTAGTGCTAGATCTCCGTGTCTTCCCCAGTCTTTGACGTAACTAGCCATCTTCGGTGTTTCAATAATACTGCGTGGGGGTTTTTCAGAATGTTCATCCACATATACTGCTTCGTATAGCATATCCCAAAGAAAGTGTACATCGTCTTTTGTTGCTTCTATAACTTTAATTGTCATTTATATCAACTCGCTTTTTTTTAGTTAATATTCGCTACTATTTGAAAAACTCCTTTTTAAGCAAAATAGTTTATAGTGAGACAAGCACGGGTAATAAAGAAATGTATTCAAAAAGAGGAGGTTATACAATATGTCTAAGCATATTGCTGTTGTCTTAACTGATTACTTTGAGGATATTGAATATACTGATCCTTCTAAAGCATTTAAAGAACAAGGTCATTCTTTAACTACAATTGAAAAGGTTAAAGGGAAAACAGTGACAGGAAAACAAGGTGAAGCAAGAGTTGAAATCGATGCTTCTATCGATGAGGTAGATTCTAGTCAGTTTGATGCCTTGTTTATACCGGGGGGATTTTCTCCAGATCAATTAAGAGCGGACGAGAGATATATTCGTTTTGCAAAAGAGTTCATGGAAGATCAAAAACCTGTTTTTGCGATATGTCATGGACCACAATTGCTTATCTCTGCCGAAGCATTAAATAATCGTGATGTAACTGGTTATCAATCCATTATGATTGATTTGAAAAATGCTGGTGCAAATGTACATGATAAAGAAGTTGTAGTTTGCGGCAACCAACTCGTAACAAGTAGAAAACCTGATGATTTACCTGCTTTTACTAGAGAATCATTAAAATTACTTTCTTAAACAAACGTTTGTTTAAGATGCAATTGTAAAGACCCCCCTAACCAAAAGGGGGTTTACTTATTTTTTATTCTTTGAATGATCTTCAGTTGGCAAAGGGTCAACACGATAGGAATCTTCAGCATTAATAGCAGCTTTTAACCCATAAAGAACAAGGATAATTGAGATTACGAGGAATCCACATAAACTGATTGTAGCTAACCACCAATTCAACATAAAAAAATCCCCCTCCTTTTTACATTCATATGTAAGTAGGGAAGGAGTCAGAATTAGATTATTGTCCTTTGCGTAGATTTCCTAATTCTTCTGCAATAGCTTGCATTTCATTAGGGCTGAAGGAATTTCTCTTCATAACATGCTCGTAAATATCCTTCAATTCTTCGTACATTTCTTCATCAAAATGAGAAGGTTTAATAGCACCTAGATTTAGAACTCTGAGTTTTTCCTTGATTTGCTCAATCATATACTCAACATTTTCAACTGACTTTTCAGTAAGGTTCATTCCTTTCAGTCCTTTCTCGAATCGGTAATCATTATGGTTATTGTAACATGAAATACTAGCACACATTCAAAAACTTGTTACTTAGTCCTAATTAAGTATATACCGACGAATTGTATTTGAATAAAGAAAAATATTATCATAATAAGTAGAAGTAGAAATAATTGTTTCTAAAAGAAAACTATTGGGAAAAAGGTAAGGAGGATATAATGGTTAACATATTATTTGTTTGTTTGGGGAATATATGCCGTTCACCAATGGCTGAAGCTGTTATGAGAGATTTAGTTAAGAAGGAAGGGTTAGATGAAGCCATTCAAATTGATTCAGCTGGAACAGGAAACTGGCATACAGGGAAACCCCCACATGAAGGAACTCGTCGCATTTTAGATCATTACAACATCTCTTATGAAGGACAAAAGGCAAGGCAGCTTACAAAAGAAGATCTATCTCAATATGATTATTTGATTGGGATGGATAATGAAAATATTGGGAATATTAGACGTTTAGCTGGATATCATTCAACAGGGAAAATTCAACGATTATTAGATTATGTAGAAGAGTCGGACATATTAGATGTTCCTGACCCATATTATACAGGTAACTTTGATGAAGTTTTTGAGATGGTCCATAAAAGCTGTAGCAACTTATTAAAAGAAATTAAATCTTTACATAAACTTTAATGATAGGAGGTATGTTAGGTGGCAAATGAAAATAAGTTAGTTAGAGGTATTGTAATCGGTGCCCTTGTTGGAGCAGCTGTTTCATTATTGGACAAACATACTCGTGAAGACGTTATACAAGCTGGTAAAAATGTATCCTCAAAAATTAAAGGCTATGTTGATGAACCTACTACATTAACGAGCGAAGTTAAGCAAAAGATAGATAATGTGAAGGATAAAGTACAAGAAGTATCAGAAGATCTTTCCTTTCTAAATGAAAAGGTGAAGGAGCTTAGGGAAACAACACCACAAGTTGTAGGCTTAGTACAAGAAACAAAAGAAAGGTTCATTCCGAAACGAGACCAATCGTGAGGTGAATGCATGTTTAAAGAAGGTTCGTTCCTAAAAGAATTAGTCAAAAGATTTACAAGTGATGAGGTACCAGGCCTTTCAGCTCAGCTTTCTTATTTCTTTTTATTGTCGTTATTTCCTTTTCTTATTTTTTTAATCACCTTGCTTGGGTATTTACCGATTGCTCAAGAGGATGTATTAAACACAATAAAACAGTTTGCTCCTGGAGAATCCATGCAATTAATAAATGATACGCTAAATCAAATTTTAAATGATAAAAATGGTAAGCTTTTATCATTTGGTATTATTGCAACCCTCTGGTCAGCATCCAATGGAATTAATGCTATTGTTCGAGCTTTTAATAAGGCGTATGATGTCGAGGAAAGCCGCTCGTTCTTTGTTTCAAGAGGGATGGCAATTCTACTTACAATTGCAATGGTTTTTGTCATTATAGTAGCTCTTTTATTACCCGTGTTTGGAAAAGAAATTGGCCTTTTTATTTTTTCTCATTTTGGTGTTTCAGCACAGTTTTTAACGATTTGGAATACGATGCGCTGGTTAGTAAGTGGAGTAATACTTTTCATTGTGTTTACAGCATTATATTTTGTTGCACCTAATAAGCGTTTGCATCTTAAGGACGGAATACCAGGTGCGATTGCCGCAACAATCGGCTGGATTGCTGTATCACTTGCGTTTTCTTATTATGTTGGTAATTTTGCAAACTATAGTGCCACATATGGAAGTATTGGAGGGATTATTGTTTTAATGGTGTGGCTTTATTTATCAGGAATGATCATTATTCTTGGTGGGGAATTTAATGCACTGTTATATAAACGGAAGCATGCCTTAAAGTGAATTACCAAATGTTTTAGTTCATATTGCATCCCTTAAAGTGAAATAGTAAGTAAGAAGACAAAAGTCTTTATTTTTATGAAAAGTGGGGGTTAAACAATGGCAAAACATACAAAAAAAGGCGGAAGCCATAACAAGCAAAACTCAAAGCAGAGTCCGAAACATAAAACAAGCGGAAGTGCAAACGGTCAAAACGGATATCATTAAATAAGAAAGGCATTGGCTAGGTTTAAAACCTAGTCAGCCTTTTTCTTTACTCAGCATGTTCCAAACAGTTGTTATAAACGGTGCTGTAGATATGTTCAATATCAGCATCTGTCATATAAAGTAAAGAGTCTTTGTCAATTTCCTTCATTCTTTCAATAAATTCAATCATGTTTTTACGTTCCTGTCTGTTCATCATTTTCCCATCTCCCTTTGTGGTTGTTATGATACAGTTTATTGTTGTTAGTTGTATTATATAACAGATTATTTGAAATGTTCAAACCTTTTTTGAAAATTTTTTAAAAAAGGCGCCAGCAGGCTTTGAAAATGAAAAAAAGCTGACAAGATGTCAGCTCGAAAAATGATCCATGGAGGGATTAGTAGATTTTTCTGTTGTTAAAATTGGTTTATAGAGAGTAACAGCTATAAATATAAGTAACAACATACTGCTAATGATGAAGAAATAGCTAATATCATTGGTGTACTTGATAAAAATACCACCTAGATAAGGGCCAGCTAGACTGCCTACACTAAAGGCAACTCCACATAGGAGATTTCCGGTTGGGAGCAGGTTTTTTGGCATTAGGTCAGTCATGTAACTGATTCCTAGTGAGAAGGTAGAGCCTACAACCATTCCAGATATGAATAAGCAAATAATCAGAGCAGTTGGAGAATGTTCAACAAAACTGGCTGTTGTAAAGCTCAAAAAGCCTGTGAATAAAATAAACATTAACACAGTTCTTCTTCCAAATTTGTCACTTAAAATGCCAAGCGGAAGTTGAAATGTGATTGCTCCTATTGCAAAAGAAAACAGTAAAATAGAAATATTCGTTACATCAAGACCAATTCGGAGTGCGTAAACAGGAAAGCTACCGTTTAATGAGGATTCTAAAAATCCATATCCTAAAGGAGGTAAAAATGCAACCCATCCGTATTTCCATGCACTTCTAAATCGTTTCATTGTTTCTTTCATTGAATTAACCTCAATGGTTTGCTCAGGAAAGTCGTTTTTTAGAAGAAACAATAGAGCCCCAGCCTATAAAACAAAGAACAGATGAAATAATAAAAGGCAATGCTTCGTTTATGTTAACGAGTGATGCAAGTAATGGACCTGCTGCAAAACCAACGCCAAAAAATAGGCCGTACAGTGAAATGTTTCTTCCTCTTTTATCTTCAGACGAAAATGAGGTAATCCATGTTTGTGTACCAAAATGTAGGGCATGGTCACCAATTCCAATCAAAAGTCGTAGGCAAAACCAAAACCAAAAGGATTTCCATAACGGAAATAATGCAAGAGAGGAAGCTACGACTAGGCCGCCGAGGATAATAATTGGTTTATAGCCAAACCGTTTTAATGGATATTCCATAAAGGGAGATACTAAAAGAATCCCAATGTATAGAGCTGTTGCGTTTAAGCCATTTAGGTCAGAAGATACCCCACTATTTTCAAAAATAATAGCAATTAGTGGTAGAAGCATTCCTTGGCTAAACCCTGATATCCCGACAATAGAAACCAATATCCAAAAACGAACTCGTTGAGTATTCATGTAAGCACCTCTCATGATTTTAAAAATAATTCTTAAATGCCAGTAATACTTTAAACCGAATAACAAAATTATACAAGAAAAATAAGATAACATTCTTTTGTAATCGTCGTTTTTTAGATACAATAACTTAAAAACTGAGGTGTAGATAATGGAATTTAAAATGAAGAAAGAAGTTGGCTTTACAACAACAACAGAATATGGAGAATTGCATATAGCAGGCGATGAAGCCTACGGGTATAGACCTTATCAACTAATGGTCGCATCAATTGCTGTTTGTAGTGGTGGTGTATTGCGGAAGATTTTAGCTAAGAAAAGAATAGAGATAGAGGATTTAATTATATCTACTGATGTAGAACGTAATGAGGCTGAAGCAAATAAGATCGAAAAGATACATATTCACTATAAAATTAAAGGTCATAATTTAAACGAAAACAAAATTCATCAATCCATTTTATTAGCTAGTAAAAATTGTCCAATGGCTCAGTCAGTTAAAGGTAGTATTGAAATAGGGGAAACATTTGAATTAATTTGAAAGTTATAAATGAAAAAGCCAGATGAATGATTCACCTGGCTTTTCCTAGTTTATAATGACAATGTTTCAGGTTCACTTGAAGACTTTTCGAAATAACGATAAGAAGAAGGTGAAATTTTTAAAAGCATATAGTTAGGATCATCTGCACTTGGTATCCAACTTTTTAAGTGCTCATTCCAGAACTTTTCTTTAAGTTCCTTAGATTCCTCTACCATAACGGTTCCTTCCACCTCCACATATGGGTCATCCCATCCTTTACAATCATTTCCTAATAAAATATGAACATTAGGGTTTGCGTTGATATCCTCAACCTTGTGGGTGTCTTTATTGGTGGCTGTATATAAAACTAAATCCTCATTAAAAAACAGCATGAATCGAGAGAAAGGCTTGTTTTGACTGATAGTTGCTAATGTACCTACTTTATGATTTTGTACGACTTCAAGTAATTTATTTTTCAAATCCTCACTCATTGGATAAGCTCCTTTCTTTCCTCATACAATATATTTGCGTATGTAAAAAGCTTCACACTATATTAATGTGCAATAAAACGATGGATTTCATTCATCTTTAGTGTAAAGGAAGTTAAAGAGTTGAGAATTGGTGTTTAATTACTTAAACAAAAAAGAGACTCTGTGTATAAATACACAGAGTCTTATAGTTTGTGTAGGACGAAACAGATAACTAGAGAAATTGGTAACGCTTGCAAAAAAGCGTTAAATTCCTAGGGACACTTTATCGTGTACCTATATGATACTATAATCATCAAGGGTTGTAAATATTCTGTTTATTAATTTTACTATTTGTTTTAAAGTAATGTTTGTCCTCATATTTATTAGCATCTACTTAGAAAGGAACTAAAAGGATGAAGATTAGAATTTTATTTTATTTAATTGGCCTCTTCTTAATGGGTTTTGGTGTCACACTGACAATAAAAGCTGACTTAGGAGCTGGAGCATGGGATGCCTTAAACGTTGGTCTGTCAAATGTTGTTGGGTTAACAGTAGGAAGTTGGGTTATTATCATTGGGGTAATCTTAATATTTATTAACGCCTTAATCGTTAGAGGTAAACCTAAATTACTAGCTGTGGTTACAATTTTATTAATAGGTTTTTCAGTTGATTTTTGGCTAATAGTAGTTATGAACAACGTTCATTTAAGTACATTATTATTACAGGTAATATCTCTTATCGCCGGGATAATACTTATTGCCATTGGCGTAGCCATGTATTTGCAAACAAAGTTTCCTGCTAATCCAATTGATCAACTGATGATCTCATTGCATGAAAGGTTTCAATTGAACTTTATGATCGCTAAAACAATTGGAGAGGTTACCGCATTAATCTTAGCGTTTATTTTGCAAGGACCTATTGGTGTAGGGACAATCATCATTACCTTTTTAATTGGACCAATGATTCAATGGATAAATAAGCCTATGACGAAGAGGTATGAGTTATTGCTAAAGAGATAGTAGAGAAATCGTCATGCTTAAGAACTTTATAGAAGTACTGATTAAAAATTTTGGATAAACCATTTCCCAATTGAAAACAATAATGACAAGCATGTTGAAAGGAGTAAAAACCATGAAAAGAAGATTGCTCATTTCTTTAGTTTTGCTTTTATCATTTAGTTTTTCAAGTGCTGTATTAGCAGAAGGGAAAACACAAAAGCCGAAGATGCCGGGTTCGGTAATGGATATTTCAAAGGAAAACACATATCCAAATCCAACTCAGGATTTACCTTATTTACAGCCAAGTGAGCTAACTCAGCAACTGATTGATACAGCAGAAGTTCCAATTGAGAATCCTGATTTGATTCGTATTTTAAATGAATCCACTATTTCTGATGCACCACTTGCCTTCGGATATCGTGCCACTATTTATTTAGGTCAGTGGGCACTTAATTATGAATCAACTGAAACAGCAACAAATTGGGAGTATCAAAAAATAAACACAAATTATCAAGATAATCGTGGTGGAAAATCACAAATCCAAATGCATTATCGCCAGGAGGCGCAAAAATCTGTAAAAGGTGGCTTAACAGCAAAAGTCCCTGAAGCAGAGCATGTTAAAAAAATGATGTTGTTAGAGGCAATGAAGAAAACAAATTTACCATTAGCGTTTGAAACGATCATTGGGGCAGGAACAAAGAAAGATCAGGTGTATAATGTACCTCCTAAAAAATTAGGCTATTTATATGCCTATGCTCCCGCAGTGAGTGAAAAAGGAAAAGTAACGTATGGTGAAGTTTATTTGGTATTAAAAGGTAATAAGAAAAGCATTGTTGTAAAGAATATAACATCACAAGGAATTGGCGCATGGATTCCATTACAAGATCATGCATCATTTGGATTTGTTACATCCGATCAACCTAGATAACCATAAAAAATCAGTACCTTGTGTTAGGTACTGATTTTTTTACTTTGGCTTAATGAAACTCTTTCTTCTGCCAACAGAATATTTTCATCGAAAAGAGCTTTAGCAATGATTTTCCTTGCTTCCTTCGCCGCATTCCAATAGTGTTGGTCATCAACTAAACCGATGATTGCATATTCGTATCCCCGATAATTAGCATTTAAAGAGGTAATCCCGAATAAGTGAAAGGGCTCAATAATTGTGTCAGATGAATCTCTTTTTAAGTAGTCTTCTAATTCCTGGTTTATTTTTTCACAAGTGTGTTCTAGTACTGTCCACACTTTATCTGGATCTTCTCTAAAGCTTGTCACAACACGCTCAATAACTCTCATCCGGTCTATGTTATAGTTATGAATTTGTTTTATTTCACCGTTACTAATTGTTAATAATTTTCCGCTCCATTCTCGTACCTTTAAAGAGCGGAGTCCGATTTCTTCAACAGTGCCATTAAATGTGTTATTGATTGTAATGAAATCACCTTGATGAAGCTGTTTTTCATAAATTAAGAACATTCCTGCTAAAATATCCTTTATTAAGCTTTGTGCTCCAAATCCGATGACAATACCTGCCACACCGGCACCTGCTAGGATGGATCCAAAATTTTCAACAAATAAAGAGATAATGTATAAGATGAAACCTATAGTAGCGGCATATCTTGTGACGGATCGAATCATACTTTCAATTGTTTTTTCTTTTCGCTCTTCGATAAAATCTGTTCGCTGGAAGAACTTTCTTATAAAGAAATTGATGATAAAAACACTCACTGCTAAGAGAATAGCAACAATAATCACTTTTAGTAACTCATATTCTTTTAAAAATGCTACTGTCTGTTCCATCGTCTCACCCTATATATTCGATTTTCTTTTTGTGAAATCTATATCTTGGTAATAACTATTTTTAACAAGTACATTAGGTCCTAGACATTGAACTGCTGGACAGTGGCAATTTAATGATTTAGCAAGGTTTGTATTCATCCAGTTTGAGTAGGCTGATTGTAGAGTGTTATGCTGAATATTCCCGAGTGACGGAGTATCACCAAAGTCAGTCACGATAATATCTCCATCAAAGATATTTACATTAAGTCTTGAACGGCCATCAGGATCATTTCGTACCGTGACATTTTTGCACTCGCGTAAACGTTGGATGAGTTCTAAGTCCTCTTCATTTTGACTGCAAGCATAAAATGGTAAAGTTCCAAACAACATCCATACACTTTCATCCCGAAAATTTAATAACTGATGAATTGCTTTTCGCATTTCTGGAAGAGAAAGAGTTTCTAAGGCACTTGCAAAATCACTTGGATACATTGGGTGAATTTCATGACGTTGACAAAGCATTTCTTCAACAATTTGTTTATGTATTTTCTCCATATAAGGAAGTGTTCGTTTATTAAGCATCGTTTCAGCAGATACAATCACACCCTCCCTTACTAAAGCTCGGCTATTCTCAATCATTCGATCAAACAAAGCAGCTCTTTGTTGGTAAGTGCTTTCGATCCATAACAGCAAACCCGACCTCGACGAATTCATCAATTGTTCCCCAGTTATGAGATATATGTAAAACGTCAAGGTAAGGAATAATTTTTTCGTAACGCTTTAAATCCAAGGTTAAATTTGAATTAATTTGTGTACGTACACCGCGTTCATGGGCATACTTAAGAAGAGGCACCACATACTGTTCAACAGATTTTAATGAAAGCATCGGCTCTCCACCTGTAATACTTAGAGAACGTAGTGTAGGTACTTCATCCAATCTTTTTAGCAGCAGATCAATAGGAAGTGCCTTTGGATCTTTAGGTTGTAAGGTATAACCAACTGCACAATGCTCGCATCTCATATTACAAAGAGTTGTTGTGGTAAATTCAATATTCGTTAACGTCATTTCGCCATACTGCTCTATATCTAAATAAGCTTCCCATGGATCATATGAGGTTGTTATTGGTTTTAATGGTTTTAGTGCATTCATATTGTTTGCTCCTTTTTAAAAGGGTAAAAATGATCTATACATTCGCTTATTTTAACAGAAACCTTAAGGGAGAACATCCATTAATTATGATAGGTTATACTTGTCAAAGAATTGTAAATCATCTACGATACATGTATCTGAAAGGAGAGAAACAATGGGTAACGCAGTACACGATAAGGATTCTCAACTATCCTATTTGAAAAATCGCCTAAATATGTTTTTAGAAGTCATTGACTCGATGGATCCTGAATCTACAGATGTAGACGATGTTGATCGTTTAATTCAAATGCTTGATGATCTTGAATTAAAGCATAATCAGTTTAAAAAAGATTGGAAAGAATGAGCTGGCACTAATTGTGTCGGCTTTTTTTGTGGCATTGCATACCAAAAGAATCCTGAAAACGCTTCTTTTCAATAAATCGCTTGAGGAGTATAATAAAAATTGTGGGAAAAGACCGAAAGTTTACTAAATTAGTAGTGATTAGTGTAGGCACATCCTTGGTTGCTGAGCTTTCACACGAGGGGGAGAATCGAGATGGAGAACTTTTATGAAAGCATGTATCAATTAATAGTAGAAACTTCGACTAACTTACCAAAAGACGTAAGAAGAGCAATTGCAGCAGCAAAATTAAAAGAAAATGCTGGAACACGCTCTGCGATGTCTCTTGCAACGATTACAAATAATATTAAAATGGCTGATGATAATGTTTCTCCAATTTGCCAGGATACAGGCTTACCTACCTTTAAAATAAAAGTGCCGGTATCTGCTAATCAGATTGAAATGAAAAAACAAATTAAACGCGCAATCGAACAAGCTACAAAAGATGGAAAGTTAAGACCGAATTCTGTTGACTCTATTTCTGGTGATAATAGTGGGGACAACCTTGGAGATGGAACCCCTGTTATTAAATTTGAACAATGGGAAAACGATTATATTGATGCCCGCCTTATCCTAAAAGGAGGAGGTTGTGAAAATAAAAATATCCAGTACAGTCTTCCTTGTGAGCTTGAAGGATTAGGAAAAGCAGGCCGTGACTTAGACGGAATTCGCAAGTGTATTATGCATTCTGTATATCAAGCACAAGGACAGGGTTGTAGTGCCGGCTTCATCGGTGTTGGAATTGGTGGAGATCGTACAAGTGGTTATGAGTTGGCGAAGGAACAGCTGTTTAGAAGAGTTGATGATGTGAATGAACGTGAGGAGTTACGTCAACTTGAAGAATATGTTATGGAAAATGCCAATGAGTTAGGAATTGGAACAATGGGCTTTGGTGGTGAAACAACATTACTAGGTTGTAAGGTTGGGGTTATTAACCGTATTCCAGCTAGTTTCTTTGTTTCGGTTGCCTATAATTGTTGGGCGTATCGCCGTTTAGGTGTATACATTGATCCAGAAACAGGTGCAATTAATGAGTGGTTATATCAAGACGGAGAAGAAGTAGATTTTTCACAAGATGAGGTAGCGGCAACTCATGAGCAAAGCGAACAAACAAGAGAAGTAATCCTTGAAGCTCCTATTACAGAAGAAAAAATAAGAGAGCTAAAGGTTGGAGATGTTGTTCGTATTAACGGAATGATGTATACAGGTCGGGATGCAATTCATAAATACCTATCCGAAAATGATTCGCCTGTTGATTTGAATGGTCAAGTTATTTATCATTGTGGCCCTGTTATGTTAAAAGATGAAGATGGAAACTATCATGTGAAAGCCGCTGGTCCTACAACGAGTATTCGTGAAGAGCCTTATCAAGGTGATATTATGAAGCGCTTCGGTATTCGTGCTGTTATTGGAAAAGGCGGAATGGGGCCGAAAACCTTAAAAGCTCTAGGAGAGCATGGCGGTGTTTACTTAAACGCAATTGGTGGAGCAGCACAATACTATGCCGATTGTATCAAATCAGTTGAAGGTGTTGATCTTATGCAATTTGGAATACCTGAAGCTATGTGGCATTTAAAAGTAGAAGGCTTTACTGCTGTTGTTACAATGGATTCTCATGGTAATAGCCTACATGCAGATGTAGATAAAAGCTCACTTGAAAAACTAGCTCAATTTAAAGAGCCTGTATTTAAATAAACGTTTAATTAGAGGAGACCTTGGTATGTAGCCAGGGTCTTCTTTTTATTAGTGGTTATTATGAGGTTAATAGAAGGAATATTATGAACATTTAAAGAAGTGTTTCATTGTAAAATATCTGTAAAATAGGAAGATTTTTCCCTAGCATTCGTTTATAATCAATCCTTGGGTGCTTACGTTACTATAGGCACACTATTATACAGGGCAATAGGTTTAGTGAACGGGGGAAAGCTTTGCTTAAGTTTATTGTAAAGCGAAAGATTTTAGTAAGTTTAGTTACGGTTTTAGTGTTAATCGTAGGAAGCTATTCATTACTGAAGCTGGACAAAGAATTAATGCCATCCATTAATTTTGATGGTGCGTATGTGGATGTGAGTGCTGGTGAAATGTCTGCAATTGAGGTGGAGAGGACTATCACGAACCCACTGGAACAAAGCATTCAAGGTATTGATGGAGTGGAAGAGGTTACCTCTACTACTTCAATTGGAAGAAGTGCTCTAAATATTACAATTGAAACAGGTCGTGGTGATGAAGTTTCAAAAGAAATTGAATCTGTCGTCCAATCAACAACTGCAAATATTAGCGGTATTAATGAAGTTGTTACAGATCAAATAGGAACAAGTTCTCCTTATGAGTTCTATATGGATGTTTCTAATGGAGAAATGGAAGAGATGACTGCTTTTGCTGAAGAAGTTCTAGAGCCACGACTTGAAGAACTTCCGGAAGTAAGAGATGTTTCTTTAGCTGGAATCCAAGAACATGAAATGGTTATTGAGTTTGACCGCGAAAAAGTTCAGGAAAAAGGTTTGGATATCTCACAAATTAGTACTATTATAGGGCAGGCTAATAGTGAGGCAACATTAGGAGAATTAAGTGAAGATCAAAATGCGCCTTCTTTACGTTGGAATACAAAGTTAGAATCTGTTGAGGATGTAGAAAACATTCAAATAATGACTCAAACAGGTGCTGTTGAATTGAAAGAGGTTGCTGATGTAGCAATAGATCCTAAAGAAAACTCATCATTTGTTTGGAAAAACGGTACAAAAGATTTTGTCTTTGTGCAAATCGGACGAGTGGCAGATGTAACTCAAATTGAAATGGCTGAAGCAATAAGGGCAGAAATCAAAGAAATCAAAGACGAAGGTTTAGTAAAAGATTTTGAACTAAATGAAATGGTTGCACAAGCTGACTATGTTAAGGAATCGATTGATGGAGTTTCAAGTAATATCGTTATCGGCGGTGTTATAGCAGTTATTATTCTATTACTATTTTTACGCAACGTGAGAGCCACGATCATTGTCGGACTCTCTATTCCAACATCGATCTTACTTACGTTTTTAGCAATGTGGGCATTAGATTATAGTTTAAATATGTTAACGCTAATTGGGTTAGGATTAGGAATTGGAATGATGGTTGACTCGTCTATTGTTATCCTTGAATCTATTTATAGAAAGAAGGAACAAGGCCTGAAACCATTAGAGTCTGTTGTGGAGGGGACAAAAGAAGTTGCCTCAGCTGTATTTGCGTCGATGCTAACAACAATTGTTGTTTTCCTACCAATTGGTTTGTTAGGCGGAGAAATGGGGCAATTTATGATCCTTCTATCCGTGGTTGTCTCTGCTACATTAATTAGTTCTGTTATTGTCTCTTTTACCCTTATCCCGAGCTTATCTGAGAACTTTTTAAAGCTAGGGAAGAAACAGGTGAAAAAGGAAGGACGATTGTTAAAAGGTTATAGCCATTTTGTATCATGGGTTGTTACGAAAAAACGAAACAGCTTTATCATGGTCGGAATTTTCTTTATGATGTTTGTTGGTTCGTTTTTCTTAGTGTCTAAAATTCCGATGACCATTATGCCTGATGTTTATAACCGTTATTCAGAGTTGATGGTTGATCTGGAAACAGGTGTGTCTGTCGAGGACAAAGAAAAAATTGTTGAACAAATTAACGAAAGTCTCTCTAAGATTGAGGATGTTGAACAAAATTATGTAATGGATAATGGCTCTATGCTTTACACTATTATTAATATGACCAAAGGTAATGACATCGTAAAAGGACAAAAAGAAGTCAATGAGGAAATATTGAGCTCCTTACGAAAGATCCAAGAGGATTACCCTATTGAAGGCATTCAAACAGCTGCTTCAACAGGTGGAGGTTACCCTGTTCAAGTGTTAATTAAAGGTGAAAGCTTTGATGAGCTAAAAACAATTGCAGATAATTTCTCTAGTGAATTAGAAAAAATCGAAGGTATTGTGGCTGTGAAAAATTCTATTGAGCGTACTTCTGTTGAAGAAGTTGTGCAGTTAAAAGAGGATGCAATTGAAGATGCGGGATTATCTTCATCACAGGTTAGACAATTTATTGAGCAGGCCTTTTTAAATATGCCACTGGGTGAGGTTACGGTCGAGGAAGAAAATATTCCTCTTATAATGAAGTGGAATGAAAGTACAAATAATAAGGATGCGCTGTTAAAATTAAAAATTCCTACAAATGATGGAGAAAAGAGTCTTTCAAGCTTTATTGAACTAGTAAGTGTTGATACTCCAAATGAAATTTCTCATGATGAAGGAGATCGTTTCATTACGGTTTCAGCAGATATTAAGGATACCGATCTAGGAACAATCAATCGAGAAGTTCAATCTTTAATAGAAGATTTTGAAACACCGACTGGTTACAATGTATCGGTTGCGGGTGATTTGGAGCAGCAACAAGAACTGATCCAAGATATGATTCTAATCCTAGCTATTTCAATATTCTTAGTTTACCTTGTTATGGCTGTTCAGTTTAATAATTTGGCTCATCCTCTAGTTGTGATGTCTATTATACCTATGACTATTGTGGGCGTTATAGCAGGACTATTCATTACACAACGTGAGTTAAGTATTATGTCAGGAATGGGGATTGTCATGTTAATAGGAATCGTTCTAAACAATGCAATCCTGCTTATTGATCGTACAAATCAATTACGCAAAGAAGGATATAATGTGACTGAAGCTATCGTCGCAGCAGGAAAAGATCGGATCCGACCGATTTTTATGACAACTTTAACAACAGCAGGAGGAATGCTTCCACTTGCATTAGCATCAGGTACATCTGGAAACTATCAGGCTCCAATGGCTACAGCGATTATCTCTGGATTATTATTTGCAACATTTATTACATTAGTACTTATTCCAGCTGTTTATCGTATTTTTAACAGTATCGGCAATGGTTTTAATCGTTTTTCTAAGAAAAAGAATAAAAAAGAAAAGATTATTGAGGAAATCGCTAGCTGATGATTGAAACCCTTCATTTATTTGAAGGGTTTCTTTATGGTATTTTTTTTCAGTATTTAAATTCTCTCTTTAACAACACTATAAATAATAACAAGAATGAGGAGAGAGTTTATGAAAAAATTGACCGTTGTTTTAATGTTTTTTTGCTTATGTTTTATTTCAATGAATTCTGTTTCAGCAGTTTCGAATAACCCTATTCATTGGGGATTTAAAAAGAGTCGAAATCATGAACCTGCAACTGCTGGTGAGGAATTAGATGCATTGCTTTCAAAATATGGCGGCTTTTATATTGGTGATACAACGAAAAAAGATATTTACCTTACATTTGACAATGGTTACGAAAATGGGTATACACCTAAAGTTCTTGATGTTCTTAAAAAGCAAAAGGTGCCTGCAACATTTTTTGTGACCGGACATTATCTTGATTCAGAGCCTGAACTAGTAAAGCGAATGGTTAATGAAGGTCATATTGTCGGAAATCACTCATGGTATCATCCTGACTTAACAACTCAAAGTGATGAAGAATTTAAGAAAGAATTAGAATCTGTTCGTATCAAAGTAGAAGAACTGACAAGTCAACAAGGCATGAGCTATCTTAGGCCTCCAAGAGGGATTTTTAGTGAAAAGGTGCTTGCCAAAGCTGAAGAGCTTGGATATACTTCTGTTTTTTGGTCACTTGCGTTTGTTGACTGGAAAGTAGACTCTCAAAAAGGCTGGAAGTACTCATATGATAACATTATGAAGCAAATTCATCCCGGTTCTATTATTTTGCTTCATACTGTATCAAAAGATAATGCCGAGGCATTGGATCATGCGATTGAAGAATTAAGGAAACAAGGCTATACCTTCAAAAGCCTAGATGATTTGATGATAAATAAAATGATGGATCATCCATATTTACTTTCCCTTTGATACGATCAAAGGGTTTTTCCTTTTCCGTAGGTTCCTTATTTTAAAATGATATAATAAAAATAAAAGAAGAAGAGGAAGAAAAAGCATGTGGATGGAAATCATAACATGTAAAGGCCCATATCATTTTGATTCAGTTCTAGATCGTCTATCATTGGATCCTATCATACATATTAATAAGGATGAACAATTGGTCAGAGTCCCTTTTGTTATAGAAGGAAAGTCATATGTACTTAATGTAAAAGCAATCGGAACAGTAAAAGAACCTGCTTTTGAGTTATGTGGTACTGATAAAACGATTAAGGAAGAGGCTATAAGGCGAATTAGAAGGATATTTCAGTTTGACTTTTCTTTAGATAAGGTTATGAGTCATTTTCATCAAACAAATCTTTCTAGAATCTTTCAGCAACATGAAGGAACACCAATTGTGTTAGAATTTGATTTTTATAGCTGTTTAATGAAGTGTATTATCCATCAACAGTTAAATTTAGCTTTTGCTCATACATTAACATCTAGATTTGTGAAAGAGTTTGGATATCAAATAGAGGGTGTTTGGTTTTATCCTACACCTGAGACAGTAGCCGGGTTGGAGTATGATGACTTAAGGGCATTACAATTTAGCGGTAGAAAAGCAGAGTATGTAATTGATACCTCAAGACTTATTGTAGACGGAAGGCTCAATCTAATGGAGTTGGACTTGCTCCCTGAGGAAGAATTGATGAAGGATCTAGTGAAAATACGTGGTATTGGTCCATGGACGGTGCAAAACTTCATGCTTTCTGGTCTTGGGCGTCCAAATCTATTTCCCAAAGCTGATATTGGTATACAAAAAGCAATTCAAAAGCATTTTAACCTTGAGAAAAAACCAACTAGTGATGAAATGGACGAATATAGCAAAGAGTGGTCTCCTTATTTAAGTTATGCCACATTATATTTATGGAGAAGCATTGAGTAGAAACGGAGCGTTAAATATGAAAGAAAAGAAACAGGCACAAGCCAGCCAAATTAAAATTTCAAAGGGACAAACTTTCCCGTTAACAATTAAACGTTTAGGGATTAATGGTGAAGGTGTAGGTTATTTTAAACGACAAGTTGTCTTTGTCCCTGGAGCACTGCCTGGTGAAGAAGTATTAGTAGAAGCAACTAACATTCAACCAAAGTTTGCGGAGGGAAAAGTAAAAACAATACGAAAAAAATCCCCATTCCGTGTTAAGCCGCCTTGTCCAATTTATGAGGAATGTGGTGGCTGTCAGCTTCAACATTTAGCCTATGATCAGCAACTGAAGGAAAAGCGTGATATTGTTGTTCAGTCTATGGAAAGACATACAAAATTAAAAATCTCCTCCTTGGATATTCGTCAGACTATCGGTATGGAAGACCCGTGGAACTATCGAAACAAAAGTCAATTTCAAGTTGGGCAGCAAAAGGGGAAAGTAATTGCAGGCCTATATGGATTGGATTCACACCGCCTTATTCCTATTCAGAATTGTATGGTCCAGCATCCACTAACAAATAAGGTAACTGAAGGGGTAAAGCAAATTCTCGAAGATTTCCAGGTGCCGATTTACGATGAACGAAAAAGAAAAGGAATTGTAAGAACAATCGTTACACGTGCCGGTTTTCAAACAGGAGAAGTACAGGTCGTTTTAATTACGACTCAAAAAGAAGTACCTCGTAAAAAGTTAATCATGGCTGAAATACAAAAAAGGTTTCCTGAAGTAAAATCTCTTGTTCAGAATATAAATGGAAACAAAACATCGCTTATTTTTGGTGAAAAAACATTACATCTAAGTGGAGAAGAAGTTATCCAGGAAACGTTAGGAGACTTGAGCTTCGAACTTTCAGCAAGAGCATTCTTCCAACTGAATCCTGTTCAAACTGTAAAGCTGTATGATGAAGTAAAGAATGCAGCAAATCTTACCGGCAATGAAAAAATCGCTGATGCATATTGCGGAGTAGGAACAATTGGCTTATGGTTAGCGAAGGGTGCAAGTGAAGTGCGCGGAATGGATACAATTGAAGCAGCTGTTATTGATGCACAAGAAAATGCTCGTAGACACGGTATAGAGAATGCAACCTATGTAACAGGCACTGCAGAGCACTGGCTGCCAAAATGGGTAGAGGAAGGCTGGCGACCAGACGTTGTTGTGGTGGATCCCCCACGTACGGGCTGTGATCGTAAATTATTAGATGCAATTAAAAAAGTGAAGCCGAAGAAATTTGTTTATGTTTCATGCAATCCTTCCACACTAGCGAAGGATATTGATTATTTAAGTAAAGATTATAAAGTCGAGTACATTCAGCCAGTGGATATGTTTCCGCATACGGCGCATGTTGAGGTAGTATCGCAGATGATTTTAAAAGAAGAAGCAGTTTCCCGATAAGGGACAAACCTGCTTCTATTCAAATGTTGGGGCGGCAAATCGGTAATTCATTACCGGTGTGCCGTCTTCTTTTACATCAATTCGATTGATTTTCACGTGTTTTTATTGAACATCTAAGTGAAATTCGTAGATGTCCCATCCCTTTTCTTCGATAAATTTGTAAAACAATTCTTACTGATATTTCAGTGATGCTTTTTGTTCCTCTTTGTCTGTTGATACTCGAATATAAATTGCACATCTCATGAAGCATCTTGCTCCTTTTTGTTTGAGTGAGATGTAGCAGTGTTTACAAGTTCGCCCCTATCCAAGCGCGGAGGCTCGGCAAATTTTAGAATCCTACTTCTTGAGTTGACTAGCTCTTAGATGGAAGAGGTCGAGGAGCTGAAAGAATGTCTTGATCCATTTTCGCGTTAGAACGCCGGAGGTGATTTTGCATTATATCCTGAGCTGGAGAGGAGAGGTTGAGGTTTTAAAACCGTAGTCTTTACGCTTCCGGATTCGGGAAGAAGCAAAAAAATAAATAAATATGCTACTGACACTGTCGTCGGTAGCATATTTATATTTTGGAGTGAACAAGAGAATGAGAGGTGTGTTTTTATGAGAAGTACTGCTGATGGGTTGCAAGTTTTTGAAAAGAGTGTTGAACGCTATTTATTAGAATTGGAAGATATTACAATGGAACAATTACTTGCAGCACCAAACGATGAGGAGTGGTCCATTGGGCAGCTGTTTGTGCATTTGATTCAGTCGGCACATTATATGCTGCATAACATTGAGCAATGTTTGGCTGGAGGCGATGATGTAACGGGGGTAACGAAGGGAAAAACGGAAGATGGCAAGGCTTTATTTGAGCTAGGAAGTTTTCCGCCGATTCGGATAAAGGTCCCAGCTTCGTCGTACACAACACCGCAGCCGGAGGGCAAGGAGCATCTAATAGAAGGACTTCGAGACGTAGTGGAAAGGATGAAACGAATAGAAAGAGCATTGAATCAGGCTCCAAACGGCGATAAAATTATTCATCCAAAATTCGGTGCATTAAATGCTACGGAGTGGTTTTTACTGGTAGAGATGCACTTCAGGCATCATTTCTTGCAGCTTGAACGATTGTTGAATGTCCTAGAAAAATGACAATGTGGAATGTGTTTCAAAGCTTGTATTAACAAATGGTAACTAATATTTTTTTCCGATTTTACCAGGTAGAACTCAAAGAGTTCCTACCTGGTTTTTTATTCGTTAATAAAGTAATTTAAAAACGAATGTAGGATTTTAGAAATGCGTCAGTATGATCCTCCATGCCTAAAAGATTGGATAATATAGGTAGTTGATGGTATATTATGAAATAGTTGTATAGTCGTATTTTGATAGATAATGGTAGGTGAGTTAGATGCTCAAGGAAAAAGTAATGCTGGTAGAAGATGATCATGATATACGTGAAGTTTTGCAATTATACCTACTAAAGGAAGGGTATTCTGTCATTCATGCTGAAGATGGCCTAACGGCATTACAATTAGTAGAAACGGAAAAGCCTGATATCATCATTTTGGACGTAGTACTTCCGCGAATGGATGGGTTTGAGGTATGTCGTTTACTTCGTCAAAAGACAAATATCCCCATCTTGTTTTTGAGCTCAAAGGAAGATGAATTTGATAAGATATTGGGTCACAAAATTGGTGGGGATGATTACATTACTAAACCCTTTAGTCCAGCTCTTGTAACAGTGAAAATTCAAGCCCATCTACGTCGTCATCAGAATATTGATCACCAATTAAGGCCTGTGAAGGAGCGGTTTTTGAAAAAAATAGAATATCCAGGATTAATTATAGATAAAGTAAGCTGTGTTGTAAAAGTAAATGGTGCAACTGTCCCCTTGTCTACAAAGGAATATCAACTCCTATGTTTATTAGCGGAACATCCTAATCGTGTTTATAGTGTTGAAGATTTATTTGAATTAATTTGGGGAGAAGAAAGCCTAGGTGACCACCGTACAGTTATGGTTCATATAAGTAATTTACGCAAAAAAATTGAACCTATACCAGCCGATCCCATGTATATTGTCACAGTTAGAGGGATGGGGTATAAATTCATTGCTTCTCAGGAGTGAGGTTTTTTATTCTTAAAAAAGTTGTGTATTTCTTCGGGAGTCATGCCAAGGTTTTTTGCTTCCAAAATGAGTTGTACCCATTCCTGGTCTATCTCTTGATCAGAATTACTGCAATTCAATAGATTCGTATTTTCCATCTCCAAACCTCCATGAACATTCCTACATAAATAGTATAATGTTAAAACTATAAGGTCTGTTTAAGATTACTTAAAGTTTTGTTAAAGAATTGGAAATTCCTAAAGGATGACAATAATGAACAGAATGCCGATATTAAATAACTATAAAATAATTAATATTGAAATTGAAAATAGTAAATCAATTATCTATAAAGGATATTCTTTACAAGAAAAAAAGCTTGTTCTATTGAAGACCATGAAACAGTCAACTCCTACCCCGCATGAAACTGCATCCAGCATACATGAATTTTACATAACAAAAGAAATGAATATGGATGAAATTATCCGTCCAGTCAAAATAGAAAGTTATTTAAATGAACCAATCTTAGTGCTGGAATATTTCTCTGGTGTTACCATGAGAGACTTTCTTAAAACTCAAAGGAAGGATATTTTGGATTTACTTTCTATTGCAGTTAAACTAGCATCTGCTTTAATAAATGTACATCAACATCAGATCATCCACAAAAATATAAATCCTGAAAATATAATTTTTAATACATCAAACGGTCAAATAAAGATTACGGGATTTAATCATGCAACAAAACTAAAAAAGGAAAAACAAAGTAATAGTTTAACTCCATATGAACTTGAGGGTCATCTTGCTTATATCTCTCCTGAGCAAACTGGTAGAATGAATCGATCTGTAGATTATAAAGCAGATTTATATTCTCTTGGTGTTTTATTTTATGAAATGTTCACAGGTATTCAGCCTTTTACTAGTAAAGAATCAATTGAGTTGGTACACGCGCACTTGGCAAAAACTCCTCAGAATCCAATTTCACTAAACGATAGAATTCCAGAAAGTCTTTCTAATATTATTATGAAGCTTTTAGCGAAAATTCCAGAAGAGAGATATAAGAGTGCATTTGCTACGGGAAGACTTAAAGAAGTGTATGGATCATCTTCGGCTATTCGGTGAGATAGATGTTTTTCAGCTTGGTCAGGATGATCCTCTTAATGTCTTTGAGATAGATGGAAAGCTATATGGAAGAAACGTAGAAGTTGAAAAATTAAAATCGGCATTTAATAAGGTGAGTACAGGACATTCTGAATTAGTATTAATTCAAGGACATTCTGGTATAGGAAAAACTGCGCTTGTAAATGAAATCCAAATTCCGCTTGTTAGAGAAAAAGGCTACTTTATATCTGGTAAGTTTGATTTACTCCAAAGACAGAAGCCATACTCGCCAATACTTTCTGCATTTAAACTATTAATAAGGAAATTATTGACTGAAGGGGATGCAAGAATTCAGAATTGGAAAACAGCCATTCAACGTGAACTATTAGGTAGTGCTTCTATTATTACATCATTGATCCCGGAATTAAAATGGATAGTAGGGAGCAATTCGCAGGAAGAGGAGCTTTCAGTTAAGGATGCGCATCTACGATTTCATTTGATCTTCCAAAAATTTGTGAATGTGTTTGCTACAAAGGACCACCCGTTAGTTCTATTTCTTGACGATCTTCAGTGGGCAGATAAAGCCTCATTGGCATTAATTGAATATTTATTAACACATATAGATTGTCGTTACTTTTTATTAATTGGAGCTTATCGCGATAATGAGGTTGGAATTGAACATCCATTCACGGAAACCATTCATAATCTTGAAAAGAAGAAAGTTGCGATCTCAACAATTTCTTTAACTCCACTAAAGGAAAGTGTTGTTTGTCAGTGGGTGGAAGAAACAATTATGAATGATGAAAAAGAGGCTAGAAAACTAGCCGAACTAATGTTCAGAATTACTCAAGGAAACCCGTTTTTTATCAAACAGCTATTTCAATCTTTTTATGAAGATGAAACAATCTTCTTTAATGCAAATTCAGGCAAATGGTCTATTCAGTTTGATATGGTGATGAAAGTCTTAGAAAAAAAAACGATAGTTGACTTAATGGTTAAAAGGATAGAGCAACTTCCAATGGAAACTCAGGCTCTACTAAAACTAGCTTCGTGCATAGGTAATGAATTCGATTTAAAAACATTATCAATTATTTGTGAAGAAGAATATGATACGATCGGAAAGCAACTATGGTCGGCTCTTGAAGTAGGCTTAATTTTACCAGAAGATTTAACTTATAAATGGATATATCCGGAAGGCCTCAAACAATTCATAGATAATCAACCTCCTGCATATCGGTTCTTACATGATAGGGTTCAGCAAGCTATTCATTCTATGATGGATAAAGAAGAGCGGGAAAAGACACACCTTAAAATTGGAAGACTCTTAATTAGGTTTGGAGCAGGTAATGATTCCTTATTTGAAATTGTTAATCATTTAAATATCGGAAGAAAGTACCTAAATAAGAATGAATTGATACCTTTAGTTGAAAGGAATGTAAAAGCCGGTGAACAAGCAAAAGCATCAGCGGCATTTAAAGAGTCACTTGAATATTATAAAATAGCACACGAATTACTTGGTGAAGCATGGGAAGATAATTATGATTTAACAACCCGGTTAATGACAGGTCTTGGTGAATGTCAATATTTAAACAGTCAATTTGATGAATCTGAATCTACATTTAACCAAGTGTTAGAACGTGTTAAGACAAAACATGAAAAGTTAGAAATTTATAACCTTAAAGTTATCCTTTATACACATGTTCATCGAGTACAAGAGGCTGTAGAATCTGGGATTGCCGGTTTAAGACTATTTGGATGGAATATTAATCGCAATCCAAATAAGAGGTTAGTTGCAAAAGAGTTTCTTTTCGTCAAAGCAGCACTGTGGGGGAAAAGTGCAGAAGATTTAATGAAGCTTCCTGAATTAATAGATCAAGAAAAACGATTATTATTAAATACGATGATAACGATGAATGCACCATCTTTTCACGTTGATCAAAATTTAGCAACTATTTTAATGCTAAGAGCATTACGTTTTTCTCTAAAAAACGGAATCACTGATATCACATCTTTAGTAGTTAATAATTACGCACTTATTTTAAGTGCTGGTTTTAGTGACTTTGATCATAGCTATGAGTTTGGTAAGCTTGCAATTGAACTTGCTGAAGGTTCTGGTGATCCAGGATTAAAAGGAAGAGTGTATTTTGTTTATGGTAGCTTTATTAATCATTGGAAGCATCACATTAAAGACAATTTACAATACTTGAAATGGTCGCAGCACTTTTGTATAGAGGCAGGAAATATTCACCTTGCTGGAGCAAATAGTTCTTTTATCGCGATTACACTGTTTATGATGGGAGATCACTTAAAGGATGTACTTGCTGGTATTAAGAATCAACGGATATTTATAGATCGAATCGGATATGTCATTTCGAAGGGATTTTTAAATGAACTGATTCAATGGGTCGACATCTTAATGAACGAAAAAGCTAAAACAAATTGGGATTTTGAACAAGTTTTAGATGATGATTCAGCCAAAATTATTCATTATACATTAAGGCTACAGTTGTCTTATTTGTTTAATGAAGAGAATTTTGCGAGTATTTTAACTAATCATTTAGATAGATTAGTAAGTAATCGATTAACTCTAGTTATTATATCTGAGTATTATTTTTATGATTCTCTTTGGGCTTCACGATTATATGATAAGGCGAACTCATCAAATAAAAAGTTGCTTTATAAAAAACTCAAAAAAAATATTAAGAAACTTGGAAGATGGGCAAAGCTTTGTCCGGAAAATTATCTGCATAAATGGAAACTATTAAAAGCTGAATTAGCAAGAATAGATCATAATCATTCTATTGCAAGGGATGAATATGATGCAGCTATTCAGTTGGCAAAGGAAAACAACTTTGTTCAAGATGTTGCCATTAGTAATGAAGCTGCAGGTTATTATTATTTTTCAAGAGGTCTTGAAAGCTTAGCTGAAACTTATTTGACAGAAGCATACCGTACGTATATTAAATGGGGTGCGTATGCAAAAGTTCTTAAATTACAAAAGGAATTTGATAGCTTCATTATTAATGTAGAAAAAAACAGTCCTGATTTTCAGATTTCTCAATTTGATTTTGATGCTTCATTAAAAGCCTCTCAAGCGATATCGAGTGAGATTATCCAAGAAAATCTGGTGAAAAAGTTAATGGATATTACAATGAGAAATGCTGGTGCAGAGCGCGGAATTCTTCTGCTTAATAGGGAAAAACAATTAACTGTAGCAGCTGCAGCAAATATTGATAGCGAAATAGATGAAGAGTTATCCTTTCATATAGTAGAAGAAAACAAAGTATTCCCTGAAATGATTATTCAATATGTAGTTAATAGCAGGGAGGCTGTTGTATTAAATGATGCAACAGTAGAAGGTATGTTTACAGGTGATCCATATGTGATTGCCGAAAAGCCAAAGTCTATTTTATGTCTACCAACAATTTATAAAGGAAATGTAAATAGTGTTTTATATCTAGAGAATAATCAAACAACATACGCGTTTACTCAAGAAAGAATAAAGTTTTTAACTTTTCTTTCTACACAAGCGGCAATATCTATAGAAAATGCAGAACTTTACGGAAATCTTGAAGGAAAAGTAAAAGAGCGTACAAAAGAGTTTGAAAAAGTCAATAAATACCTTGAACAGGCAAATAGCGAACTTGCTAGAGCAGAACAAGAACGTAGGCATTTGTTATCGAATATATCACATGATTTAAGAGCCCCTATTACAACAGTAAGGGGGTATGTTGAGGCGATATTGGATGGATTAGTAGAAAAAGAAGAACAAAGGGATGCGTATTTGAGAAGATGTATTGAAAGAATAGATGGGTTGAATGTAATGATTAATGATTTATTTGAACTTGCCCAATTAGAATCTGGACAAATCAATTTTTCGTTTGACATTGTCCCAATCGATCAATTGATAAAGCGTTTATGTAGTCAATATGAATATGATATAAAAAGTAAGGGTTTTTTCTTTAACGTAATAATTGAAGAAATCAATGAAGAAGCATATCCAATGGTTTCGGTGGATGTAAAAAGATTTTATCAAGTTTTTTCAAATATACTTATAAATGCTATGAATCATACAAAATCAGGTGGGATCTCAATTTCTTTAAGATTTGATAAAGATTTTGGTGATGCCTTTATTACAATAGAAGATAGCGGGGAAGGTATTTTGGAGGAAGATCTTCCTTATATATTTGATCGGAACTTTACGAGATCAAGAAAAGGTAATGGACTCGGATTAGCAATTTGTAGAGAAATTATTCTTTTGCACAAGGGGCGAATATGGGCAGAAAGTATACACGGTGAAGGTTCAATATTTTGTATTCAATTACCGGTATTTCAGGTAGATCAACTAATAAGGTAAAAAAATGTACTGACCACCTGGAAGTGAGTTATTACGACTATGTGGTCAGTTTTTAAGTTGCTACTCGGCGAGCTTTCTTTATGAATAATCTTTTAGAGAAATTATAAGGAGTAGAAACGTTTCGGAGTGGGTTTAATCATAGAACTTGGATGCATTTTTTAAGTACGGAAAAAAATGATTTGATACACTTGACTTCTACGAATCATGATGATAAGATATCACTTGTCGCTAATTAGAGGCGATAAGAGCTTGATTCTATATTAGTTAGTTATTACATTATACTTCTCGAAAAAAACATCTATTAGTTATTGACTTCTGCGAAGTGTTGTGATAAACTAATTAATGTAGTCGAGACGTGTTGAGGGTAAATGAAATAATATATTATCGACTAAAACTTCTTCTTAGAAGTTGACAAGCAAGAAATTATTTGATATGATGTTGCTTGTCCTTGTAACAGTAGTTCTTTGAAAACTAAACAAAACAGAAACGTCAACGTTTTAAAAGATTTAATTATGAGCTTTATCAACTCTTTATTGGAGAGTTTGATCCTGGCTCAGGACGAACGCTGGCGGCGTGCCTAATACATGCAAGTCGAGCGGACTGATGGGAGCTTGCTCCCTGAAGTTAGCGGCGGACGGGTGAGTAACACGTGGGTAACCTGCCTGTAAGATTGGGATAACTCCGGGAAACCGGAGTTAATACCGGATAACATTTTGAACCGCATGGTTCGAAATTGAAAGATGGTTTCGGCTATCACTTACAGATGGACCCGCGGCGCATTAGCTAGTTGGTGAGGTAACGGCTCACCAAGGCAACGATGCGTAGCCGACCTGAGAGGGTGATCGGCCACACTGGGACTGAGACACGGCCCAGACTCCTACGGGAGGCAGCAGTAGGGAATCTTCCGCAATGGACGAAAGTCTGACGGAGCAACGCCGCGTGAACGATGAAGGCCTTCGGGTCGTAAAGTTCTGTTGTTAGGGAAGAACAAGTACCAGAGTAACTGCTGGTACCTTGACGGTACCTAACCAGAAAGCCACGGCTAACTACGTGCCAGCAGCCGCGGTAATACGTAGGTGGCAAGCGTTGTCCGGAATTATTGGGCGTAAAGCGCTCGCAGGCGGTTTCTTAAGTCTGATGTGAAAGCCCACGGCTCAACCGTGGAGGGTCATTGGAAACTGGGGAACTTGAGTGCAGAAGAGGAGAGTGGAATTCCACGTGTAGCGGTGAAATGCGTAGAGATGTGGAGGAACACCAGTGGCGAAGGCGACTCTCTGGTCTGTAACTGACGCTGAGGAGCGAAAGCGTGGGGAGCGAACAGGATTAGATACCCTGGTAGTCCACGCCGTAAACGATGAGTGCTAAGTGTTAGAGGGTTTCCGCCCTTTAGTGCTGCAGCAAACGCATTAAGCACTCCGCCTGGGGAGTACGGTCGCAAGACTGAAACTCAAAGGAATTGACGGGGGCCCGCACAAGCGGTGGAGCATGTGGTTTAATTCGAAGCAACGCGAAGAACCTTACCAGGTCTTGACATCCTTCGCTACTTCTAGAGATAGAAGGTTCCCCTTCGGGGGACGAAGTGACAGGTGGTGCATGGTTGTCGTCAGCTCGTGTCGTGAGATGTTGGGTTAAGTCCCGCAACGAGCGCAACCCTTGATCTTAGTTGCCAGCATTCAGTTGGGCACTCTAAGGTGACTGCCGGTGACAAACCGGAGGAAGGTGGGGATGACGTCAAATCATCATGCCCCTTATGACCTGGGCTACACACGTGCTACAATGGATGGTACAAAGGGCTGCAAGACCGCGAGGTCAAGCCAATCCCATAAAACCATTCTCAGTTCGGATTGCAGGCTGCAACTCGCCTGCATGAAGCCGGAATCGCTAGTAATCGCGGATCAGCATGCCGCGGTGAATACGTTCCCGGGCCTTGTACACACCGCCCGTCACACCACGAGAGTTTGTAACACCCGAAGTCGGTGGGGTAACCGCAAGGAGCCAGCCGCCTAAGGTGGGACAGATGATTGGGGTGAAGTCGTAACAAGGTAGCCGTATCGGAAGGTGCGGCTGGATCACCTCCTTTCTAAGGAAAATTGAAGGACAAGCTCCTTCAAAAAAAAGACGTTTCTGATTTTGTTTAGTTTTGAGAGAACTATGATCTCTCGAAACATGTTCCTTGAAAACTAGATAACGAAAACAATTCAAGTAATTCACTGAGTTTAAACGCTTAGTTTAGTGATTCTCTTAATAAATGTTAATCAAGATATTAAGTTTGATCTTATGTCTTGAGACAAAGGAGAAGCGAGAAGTTCGAGGCGACGACCTGATGAGGAGCGGAGTGTACGAGAGTACATGAGCACCTGAAGATGGAAAGTCAACGAAGAAATTCGACGCTTATCGTTTGTCGAAGGTTAAGTTGTTAAGGGCGCACGGTGGATGCCTTGGCACTAGGAGCCGATGAAGGACGGTACTAACACCGATATGCTTCGGGGAGCTGTAAGTAAGCTTTGATCCGGAGATTTCCGAATGGGGAAACCCACTGCTCGTAATGGAGTAGTATTTTTACCTGAATAAATAGGGTATTAAAGGCAGACCCGGGGAACTGAAACATCTAAGTACCCGGAGGAAGAGAAAGCAAACGCGATTTCCTGAGTAGCGGCGAGCGAAACGGAAGAAGCCCAAACCAAGAGGCTTGCCTCTTGGGGTTGTAGGACACTCTATACGGAGTTACAAAGGAACGGAGTAAATGAAGAGGTCTGGAAAGGCCCGTCAAAGAAGGTAACAACCCTGTAGTTGAAACTTCGTTCCCTCCAGAGTGGATCCTGAGTACGGCGGGACACGTGAAATCCCGTCGGAAGCAGGGAGGACCATCTCCCAAGGCTAAATACTCCCTAGTGACCGATAGTGAACCAGTACCGTGAGGGAAAGGTGAAAAGCACCCCGGAAGGGGAGTGAAAGAGATCCTGAAACCGTGTGCCTACAAGTAGTCAAAGCCCGTTAATGGGTAATGGCGTGCCTTTTGTAGAATGAACCGGCGAGTTACGATCCCGTGCAAGGTTAAGTTGATAAGACGGAGCCGCAGCGAAAGCGAGTCTGAATAGGGCGAATAAGTACGTGGTCGTAGACCCGAAACCAGGTGATCTACCCATGTCCAGGGTGAAGTTCAGGTAACACTGAATGGAGGCCCGAACCCACGCACGTTGAAAAGTGCGGGGATGAGGTGTGGGTAGCGGAGAAATTCCAATCGAACTTGGAGATAGCTGGTTCTCTCCGAAATAGCTTTAGGGCTAGCCTTGAAATGAGAGTCTTGGAGGTAGAGCACTGATTGGACTAGGGGCCCCCATCGGGTTACCGAATTCAGTCAAACTCCGAATGCCAAAGACTTATGTTCAGGAGTCAGACTGCGAGTGATAAGATCCGTAGTCAAGAGGGAAACAGCCCAGACCACCAGCTAAGGTCCCAAAGTATACGTTAAGTGGAAAAGGATGTGGAGTTGCTTAGACAACCAGGATGTTGGCTTAGAAGCAGCCACCATTTAAAGAGTGCGTAATAGCTCACTGGTCGAGTGACTCTGCGCCGAAAATGTACCGGGGCTAAACGTATCACCGAAGCTGTGGACTGTTCTTACGAACAGTGGTAGGAGAGCGTTCTAAGGGCTGTGAAGCCAGACCGTAAGGACTGGTGGAGCGCTTAGAAGTGAGAATGCCGGTATGAGTAGCGAAAGAGGGGTGAGAATCCCCTCCACCGAATGCCTAAGGTTTCCTGAGGAAGGCTCGTCCGCTCAGGGTTAGTCGGGACCTAAGCCGAGGCCGAAAGGCGTAGGCGATGGCCAACAGGTTGAAATTCCTGTACCACCTCCTCACCATTTGAGCAATGGGGGGACGCAGAAGGATAGGGTAAGCGCGCTGTTGGATATGCGCGTCCAAGCAGTTAGGCTGACAACGAGGCAAATCCCGTTGTCACATAAGGCTGAGCTGTGATGGCGAGGGAATTATAGTACCGAAGTTCCTGATTCCACACTGCCAAGAAAAGCCTCTAGCGAGGTGAGAGGTGCCCGTACCGCAAACCGACACAGGTAGGCGAGGAGAGAATCCTAAGGTGAGCGAGAGAACTCTCGTTAAGGAACTCGGCAAAATGACCCCGTAACTTCGGGAGAAGGGGTGCTTTTTAGGGTGAATAGCCCGGAAAAGCCGCAGTGAATAGGCCCAGGCGACTGTTTAGCAAAAACACAGGTCTCTGCGAAGCCGCAAGGCGAAGTAT
This sequence comes from Metabacillus endolithicus, assembly GCF_023078335.1. Lineage (GTDB taxonomy): Bacteria > Bacillota > Bacilli > Bacillales > Bacillaceae > Metabacillus > Metabacillus endolithicus. Next base: position 3,169,956 of record NZ_CP095550.1, read on the forward strand.
AGGGGCGACGCCTGCCCGGTGCTGGAAGGTTAAGGGGAGAGGTTAGCGCAAGCGAAGCTTTGAACCGAAGCCCCAGTAAACGGCGGCCGTAACTATAACGGTCCTAAGGTAGCGAAATTCCTTGTCGGGTAAGTTCCGACCCGCACGAAAGGCGTAACGATCTGGGCACTGTCTCAACGAGAGACTCGGTGAAATTATAGTACCTGTGAAGATGCAGGTTACCCGCGACAGGACGGAAAGACCCCGTGGAGCTTTACTGTAGCCTGATATTGAATTTTGGTACAGCTTGTACAGGATAGGTAGGAGCCTGAGAAGCCGGAGCGCTAGCTTCGGTGGAGGCGTCGGTGGGATACTACCCTGGCTGTATTGAAATTCTAACCCACAGCCCTGATCGGGCTGGGAGACAGTGTCAGGTGGGCAGTTTGACTGGGGCGGTCGCCTCCTAAAATGTAACGGAGGCGCCCAAAGGTTCCCTCAGAATGGTTGGAAATCATTCGTAGAGTGTAAAGGCACAAGGGAGCTTGACTGCGAGACCTACAAGTCGAGCAGGGACGAAAGTCGGGCTTAGTGATCCGGTGGTTCCGCATGGAAGGGCCATCGCTCAACGGATAAAAGCTACCCCGGGGATAACAGGCTTATCTCCCCCAAGAGTCCACATCGACGGGGAGGTTTGGCACCTCGATGTCGGCTCATCGCATCCTGGGGCTGTAGTCGGTCCCAAGGGTTGGGCTGTTCGCCCATTAAAGCGGTACGCGAGCTGGGTTCAGAACGTCGTGAGACAGTTCGGTCCCTATCCGTCGTGGGCGTAGGAAATTTGAGAGGAGCTGTCCTTAGTACGAGAGGACCGGGATGGACGCACCGCTGGTGTACCAGTTGTCTTGCCAAAGGCATAGCTGGGTAGCTATGTGCGGAAGGGATAAGTGCTGAAAGCATCTAAGCATGAAGCCCCCCTCAAGATGAGATTTCCCATAGCGTAAGCTAGTAAGATCCCTGAAAGATGATCAGGTTGATAGGTCAGAGGTGGAAGCGCGGTGACGTGTGGAGCTGACTGATACTAATCGATCGAGGACTTAACCTAATTAAAGCGTAAACTTAGTGAATTGAATTGTGAATCGTTATCTAGTTTTGAAGGAATATCCTTCAAACTTAATTTTGTCTGGTAATGATGGCGAAGAGGCCACACCCGTTCCCATGCCGAACACGGAAGTTAAGCTCTTCAGCGCCGATGGTAGTTGGGGGATTCCCCCTGTGAGAGTAGGACGTTGCCAGGCAAACCTTTATAGGTTTAATTTTATTATATGGCCCATTGGTCAAGCGGTTAAGACACCGCCCTTTCACGGCGGTAACACGGGTTCGAATCCCGTATGGGTCACCATAGTTTTTTCGCGCTAGCGAAAAAAACTTACCTTAATGAAATTCATAAATTATATGTTGTTTTGGAGGATTAGCTCAGCTGGGAGAGCACCTGCCTTACAAGCAGGGGGTCGGCGGTTCGATCCCGTCATCCTCCACCATAGTTTTTTCGTGCCAACGAAAATAACTTACCATATGCCGTTGTAGCTCAACTGGTAGAGCACGATCGAATATGCTTCGAAGCTCCTGCTTCAGCACACAAATCGAGCTGCTACTTGAATAATCTTTCTGAGATTTGGGTGGCTGGTAAGTAAGATAAAGTTCCCTATATATATCTATAATCATGCCGGTGTAGCTCAACTGGTAGAGCAACTGACTTGTAATCAGTAGGTTGGGGGTTCAAGTCCTCTCGCCGGCACCACTCATTTTAAAATTGCCATTAGCTCAGTTGGTAGAGCACGACCGAATAGGCTTCGAAGCTTTACATCAGCACACAAATTGAGCTGCAGCTTGAATAAGCATACTGAAATTTGGGTGTCTATAACAAGAGATAAATTAAATATTATTACTCATTATAAAATGAGCCATTAGCTCAGTTGGTAGAGCATCTGACTTTTAATCAGAGGGTCGAAGGTTCGAGTCCTTCATGGCTCACCATTTTCACACCTTGCGGGTGTGGCGGAATTGGCAGACGCGCTAGACTTAGGATCTAGTGTCTTTATGACGTGGGGGTTCAAGTCCCTTCACCCGCACCAAAGTTTTTTCGCGTTAGCGAAAATAACTACCAATATTGCGGAAGTAGTTCAGTGGTAGAACACCACCTTGCCAAGGTGGGGGTCGCGGGTTCGAATCCCGTCTTCCGCTCCAATAATTAGTGCCGGGGTGGCGGAACTGGCAGACGCACAGGACTTAAAATCCTGCGGTAGGTGACTACCGTACCGGTTCGATTCCGGTCCTCGGCACCAATGTTTTTGCGTCAGCGAAAATAACGCAAATTAATATATGAACTTTTAAGAATCTTAAGCGCCCGTAGCTCAATTGGATAGAGCGTTTGACTACGGATCAAAAGGTTAGGGGTTCGACTCCTCTCGGGCGCGCCAAGTATAGAAGTGAGAAATCAGAAGTCAGAAGCGAGAATATAGTTTTCGCTCTAAAGTAATACTAAGTCTCTGACCTCCCACATCCCACCTATGATATCTAGAACGGGAAGTAGCTCAGCTTGGTAGAGCACTTGGTTTGGGACCAAGGGGTCGCAGGTTCGAATCCTGTCTTCCCGACCATTCATTTATTATGATTATGGGGCCTTAGCTCAGCTGGGAGAGCGCCTGCTTTGCACGCAGGAGGTCAGCGGTTCGATCCCGCTAGGCTCCACTTGTAATTTTATATTTTAGTTTTTGGCGGTGTAGCTCAGCTGGCTAGAGCGAGCCGTAAACATCCTGTATTAGCTTCATTGTAGGCTTGCGAGGAATGTGTCTGACAAGAGACATGACGAGCATGGTTTTTAAACAGTGAGCGTTTTGTAATTAGGGCGGTGTAGCTCAGCTGGCTAGAGCGTACGGTTCATACCCGTGAGGTCGTGGGTTCGATTCCCTCCGCCGCTATTAAAGAATAATGATTAAAATAAATGAGTAAAATCATTTATTGGACCCTTAGCTCAGCTGGTTAGAGCAGACGGCTCATAACCGTCCGGTCGTAGGTTCGAGTCCTACAGGGTCCATTTATTACGGAGGAATACCCAAGTCCGGCTGAAGGGATCGGTCTTGAAAACCGACAGGGGTGTCAAAGCCGCAGGGGTTCGAATCCCCTTTCCTCCTCCATATTTCTAAAACTTTATATATATATCATCGCGGGGTGGAGCAGTCTGGTAGCTCGTCGGGCTCATAACCCGAAGGTCGCAGGTTCAAATCCTGTCCCCGCAACCAAACTTTAAATGTCATGTTTATAATAAACTATTATGTTAAGGTAAGTTATTTTCACTACGTGGAAAAACTCTGGTCCGGTAGTTCAGTTGGTTAGAATGCCTGCCTGTCACGCAGGAGGTCGCGGGTTCGAGTCCCGTCCGGACCGCCATTATTTATTAGTTATATAAATGTTAACTCTATCTCTAATTATAGAGTAAAAGGGTTTCGATAAGCGAGAAGGTCAAGGAAACGACTAAGTGAACACCGGAGCGTATGTTAATACGTGAGGATGTGAGCGCAGGAGTTGACGAAGAGATTCGAAGCTTAGCGGAAGCCGTAAACTAATTTGGCTCGGTAGCTCAGTTGGTAGAGCACGTTCGAATATGCTTCTCTGAATAAACTTCAGCGTACTCATCGAGTTGCTTCTTGAATAATCCCTCTGAGATGAGGACGATTCCCTAATTGAAAACCTTAAAATACTAACATTTAATAGGAACAAATAAATAATACGTAAAAAGCAATCCTGTATCTTATTTGTTGATACTAACTAATTATATGGCTCGGTAGCTCAGTTGGTAGAGCAATGGACTGAAAATCCATGTGTCGGCGGTTCGATTCCGTCCCGAGCCACCACTTGTAATTGAATATTTTGGAGGGGTAGCGAAGTGGCTAAACGCGGCGGACTGTAAATCCGCTCCTTAGGGTTCGGCAGTTCGAATCTGCCCCCCTCCACCATTTACCTTTAGTGGCGGTTGTGGCGAAGTGGTTAACGCATCGGATTGTGGTTCCGACATTCGTGGGTTCGATTCCCATCAGTCGCCCCATTTGTATATTGAATATACTAGATGTTTAGTAAGTAATAATTGCAGAAAAGCACCTAGTAGTCGACGATATTTCGTGTATTTTCTTGTCAGAAATACCCCAGAATATCCTCTTGCGATGAGGATTCATGGAGCTTATTCAGGGAAGTATATGCATGAAGCTAATTCAATGGGCTATAGCCAAGCGGTAAGGCATCGCACTTTGACTGCGACATGCGTTGGTTCGAATCCAGCTAGCCCAGCCATTTATTTTAAGGCATCATAGCCAAGTGGTAAGGCCGAGGTCTGCAAAACCTCTATCCCCGGTTCAAATCCGGGTGGTGCCTCCAGGACACTTATATATGCGGGTGTAGTTTAGTGGTAAAACCTCAGCCTTCCAAGCTGATGATGAGGGTTCGATTCCCTTCACCCGCTCCAATTATTATGGGCCTATAGCTCAGCTGGTTAGAGCGCACGCCTGATAAGCGTGAGGTCGATGGTTCGAGTCCATTTAGGCCCACCATAAGTACAATATAGTTGTTCCGCAGTAGCTCAGTGGTAGAGCAATCGGCTGTTAACCGATCGGTCGTAGGTTCGAGTCCTACCTGCGGAGCCATTTTTATTATGTGGGGAAATACTCAAGAGGCTGAAGAGGCGCCCCTGCTAAGGGTGTAGGTCGTGTAAGCGGCGCGAGGGTTCAAATCCCTCTTTCTCCGCCAGAAATACATATATAATGCGCCTTTAGCTCAGCAGGATAGAGCAACGGCCTTCTAAGCCGTCGGTCAGAGGTTCGAATCCTCTAAGGCGCGTAAAGTCAGAACTAACCGAATAACAGGTTAGTTTTTTTGTGTTTGAATATTGGAAAAGGTTTATTCATTAATGAAATCTTAAATTTGTAACAATATGTATTCAAGTAAGATATGTTTGATATACTCATCTAAATAGTTGATTAGTTGCGAAAAAAGATTACTTTGTTCTTCAATGTTTAAATCAAATTCTTCTTCTGAAAATTCCTCAGTACTCTTGATAACTAGGTCTAAAATGTTATCAATGTAAAGTGCAGCATCCCCAAATCCAACAATTGGTTGGATAATATGGTGAAAGAAATATCTTAGGGTTTCGGGTAACTCTTCTAATTCCTCTTCAAAAACAGATGGAAGATCTTTCAACTTAAAAGTTCTTTTGATTTTTTCAATAATTTGCTGTATTGTAGATGGTTTTTCCGTTTGCTTTAATTCTGTTTTTGCAAGAATATTAACATGCTTATTTTTTTGTATTTCTGTATATATCCCGGAGATAAGATATGCAATAGAGCTGTTATCACGAATAAAGATTTTGCTTGTAGCTCAATTTCATCTGCAAGTTCAATATATGTATTCTCATATAGTGATGGAATAGCTATGTTAATAACAGGGTTAATTCTTTCATTTAAGATAGCTAAACTATTCTCATAAAAAGCAGTTAATGTTTCATTTAAATCAAGTTTGTTACCCATCCAGTTCTGAATCTTAGTTAAAGTATCTAGCTTAATATTTTTTAAAAAAGTGGGAACTTCTTCTACATGCATTTGTGTTTTTATTTCTTTATACAGCCTATTAAGCTCCTCTGTGTTTTCACTTGGAGGGGGTTCTGTATCCATTTTTTCCATCACCCCAAGTCCAACTGTTCCCGTACTATCTATTTCTCTAATTTTGATTTCACCGATAATAAAGCGATGTATTCCTTCACTGTCTTTCCTCTCATTGTGGATGAGCTGCCCCAACTGAAGAGTTCCTGAAACTTTTCCCACATTTAGGCCTTGAATGTAATATTCATATACATTCTGGTGGTTGATGTATTGATTTAATTGTTGAATATATTGATGCATATCTTGAATTTGTTGTTGCAAATGGTGAATCAGATCTTGATTTGTATGGTTGGAATGCATCAAAGAACACTCCTTATTTCACATATCTTATTGTCACTGAATATACTATATAATTCTTATTCGACTGGAGGGATCATTATGTATTACGAAGGCAATAAGAAACCGTACGGAATGAGAAGAAACTCGAGAATAAAGAATAATAGTCAAAAGGAAATTCGCTCTCCAAGGGTTGATTTGTTTGAAACGAGTGATGGGTATTCTATTCGTCTTAGCCTCCCTGGTGTAAAAAAGGAAAATTTACAGGTATCCTTTAGTGAGCATGATGATCTTGAAATAAAAGGAAAAGTTGTAACAGTAATTCCTGAAAACAATAAGAATATTATCTTGCAGGAAATTTATCAAGGTCCGTTTCACCGTAGAATTAAGATTCCTAAGAAGGTGAATAAGAAAAATGTCAATTTTACTTATAACAACGGAATTCTAGAAGTTTATCTAACTTTTAACTAGGTGGTGGGAGTATGGTTTTTGGTGATAATGAACCAATAGGTATAATCTTTTTTGGTGGGGTAAAAATAAACCAAATGGAAACAAACGCAGCATTTTCAGTTGGTGAATCTTTTTATCAATCATTAGAAAGTCAGGTTAAAAATAACTTAATTGCCGGCCAAACATTTGGAGATTTTGATTTTAATAACTTTCAACCAATTGCTTCTAATGTTTTTGATCCAGATGGTGTTGATACAATGATGCCTATAGCGCAATCATCTTTGGGATTAGAAGATTGATACAGTGTTCAAGTACACTTAACAAGGTGTACTTTTTTTATAGTCTTTTGCTGTTCATACTATTGGTGAAATTAAATTATTAAATGAAAATAAATAATTCACCTGCAGTCCTAACCTGAGCAAGTGAATTATTTATACACGGGATATGCACATAGATAAGATGGATAAGGATGTAGATAATAGGGATTCATCGCATAAGAGGGTGCGTTATATGGATAATGACTTTGGCTATTTTTCACCTTCATATCAGGGTCGTTAACTTGTGATTGATATGGACTCATATTGATGTAAGAACCATCTCCATATGCACTTCCAACACCATTTGTCGTTTTTGTTTGACTTGTTAATTCATGATAATATCCCTTACCAACTACTAAAGAAGACGTTCCAGCAATACTATATACTTTGAAGTTTCCGATATTGATTTCAATTTTTGGAATGCTTATTCCCTCCCTTGTTAAAAATCAAATGGAATGTCTAAATCTGTCTCATGATCTTCAGCTTTTTTCAATACATAGGTGAGTATCCCATCTTCATAGCTAGAAGAATAATTTGATGTCATTACTGATTTAGGGAGAAAGATTTCTCTTTCATATGTTGTTTGTGGAAGATCACTTGAGAGTAAAGTATTTGCACCCGCAGGTTTTACTGATTGATGCTTTATTTTTAATGTTAACACCTGATCATTTTGAAAAAAGACTTTCGCATGATTTAGCTCTTTTAACCCAGGGCAAATGATTGATAGGTAAATGCTATATTCACTTTCCCAAATTTCAACTGGTATTAACTGAATTTCCTTTCGTTTACTCGTACCTAATCCATGGATGTTACTCCAGAAATCATCATTTAAGATGGAGTGATATTGTTTAACCATCTTTTTTAACTCAAGCAAATTTTCTGGACCAAACTGTGACTGAGGCATTGCCTGAAAAGGAAAGTTGTTTTTTTGATTGAAAAAACCCATAGGATTGTGCATAGTAGCCATCCTTTCGACTGAATAGTTATTATAGTCTATTCGATAGGTGCCTATATGTTCTGAAAGTTTAAGACAATATCATAGCACATTGCCTTTTATTTTTTTTCCATAAGTTAGATACAATAAAAAGAAACCACTTATTTAAGGAGATTCTCATATGAGTAGAGTAAAGGACGTTACAACCCCACGACTTCAAAACTTTCTTGAATTTCAAAAAGACCCCCTTTTTTTCTTTTTAAATATGCTCGATAAGGGTGATATTGTTTCTTTACGAACAGGATTTAAACCATCTTTTATTGTTAATTCACCTGAGTTTGTTAAGGAGATCTTAGTGACAAAGGATTCCTATTTCAGAAAGGGACGGACAACAAAAGTATTAAGGAGAACGATTGGTGATGGACTTCTTACTACTGAAAAGGAAGAGCATCGAAGACAAAAAAACTATTATCAGCCAATTTTCTATAAAGAGCGTTTAAATCATTATGCGATGACAATGGTTGAGGAAACGAAAAAGCTTGTAGAAACTCTTCAGCACAGGAAGAATTGCAACCTAAGTGATGAAATGATGCAGTTAACATTAGTAATTATTTCAAAAGTTATGTTTGCAACAGATTTAGAGAAAAACAAAGAGATGCTTGCGGAAGCGGTTAGTGAAACGATTGAGCAAACAGCTCACACCTTATTGTCTCCTGTTATTTTACCGTTAAATGTTCCAACAAAAAGACATAAAATACATAAAAAGGCGATTTCTAAGCTTGAAAACATGATTTATGAAATTATCAAGCAAGCAAAGGAAAATCCGGAAAACTACCAAATGACAATGGTTGGGATGATGTTAGATACAACACTTGCTACGGGTGAAAGAATATCTGATGAAGAAATACGGAATCAAATGATGACAATGCTCCTTGCTGGTCATGAAACATCGGCCAATTTATTAACGTGGATTTTTTATGTTCTAAGTCAAAACCCTGAGGTAGAGCGTAAATTTCATGAAGAGATTGATGCTATTTCTTTATTGGAAGAATCACCATTTGAAGTTTATAGTAAGCTAGCATATACTCAGCAAATGATGAAAGAAGCACTTCGCCTGTTTCCACCTGCTTGGCTTATATACAGAGAGGCGGATAAAGATGTGGAGTTATTAGGGGAGACGTTTAAAGAAGGTAGCACTTTTATGATTTGTTCTTATGCCATTCATCGTAATCATGAGATGTTTCCAAATCCAGAGGAGTTTCAGCCAAATCGGTTTGCGAGTGGTTCTAATGAGAACATTCCTCCATTTGCTTATTTTCCCTTTGGAGGGGGTTCCCGAAGCTGCATCGGATATAAGTTTGCCGTTATGGAAACGGTCTTAATATTAGCGATTATAGGGAGAAAATATAAATTTCGACATATTGAAGGTGAACAGGCTATACCTGATCCACTTGTTTCCCTTCGAATAAAGGATGGTCTTAGAATGGAGATAATTGAACGTTAGCTAAAGGGGGAGATAGGGTGTTAAGGGATGTTGTCATTATTGGTGGTGGTCTTACAGGTGTAATGGCTGCTAGAACTTTAAAAGAAAATGGTATCGATGATGTTTTGGTCATTGATAAAGGAAAAAGTCTTGGAGGGAGAATGGCAACAAGGCGAATTGGAGAAGGCAGGGTTGATCATGGTGCTCAATTCTTTACAGTACGAACAAAGCATTTCCAATCTTTTGTGGAAGAGTTGGAGAAAAATGATTTCGTAAGCAAATGGTTTGGCAAAACCTACTCTCGTTATAAAAGTAATAACGGAATGAACAGTCTCGTAAAAAAACTTGGTGAAAACCTGGAAGTCAAACTAAACACAAAAGTCATTAACATTCATAAGATCGAGGACTATTACTTATTACAAGCTGAATGTAATACAAGAATTGCTGCAAAAGCAGTAATCTTAACTGCCCCGGTACCACAATCAACAGAATTACTTCACAATTTGAAAATAGACCATACTTTAACTGAGATGCTGGAAAAGGTTACGTATAACCCTTGCTTTGTGTTAATAGCCTCATTAAGTAACTCATCTGATTTACCAGAGATAGGATTTCTTAATGAAAACTTGCCTGATGGAGTCGACCGCATTGTTGATCATAGAAAAAAGGGCATTTCAAGGCTTACAACCCTCAGTATGTATACATCAGGTGAATGGGCAAAGGATTATTATCATCTAGAAGATCATGAAATTAAGGCACTTCTTTTAGAGAACTTAAAGCCTGTTTTACAGAAAGAAAATATCATAGAGCTACAGCTTAAGAGGTGGAAATACTCAGAAGCGACTTCAACAATAAAACACCCTTTCTTAAATCTTGAACAAACAATCCCCTTATTTTTGGCTGGTGATGTGTTTTTACATAAAGACGACCTGAGTGGGAAAACAAGGGTTGAGAGTGCATTTCTTTCAGGGGTTGCCGTAGGGGAAGAGGTGGCGAGAAGAATGTTGGAGGAATAAATTTTAAATTTTCTGAAAACTATGTTACATTTTATAACATGAATGTGGAATACATCTTTTACCTTCTGTATATTGAAGTTAACAAAATTCAAAAGGTAAAGGAGCTGGCGAATTGATCAAAAATCAAGTAGGCTTTTTCACTTTCATTATTTTAACTGTAAGGACTGTTTTAACTTATTGATATTGAGGCGACACAGTAGGTGTATATCTAATATACACCTTTTAAATTGCCTTTTTAAATTACTCGATTTGAGTCCGACCCTAAACTTAGGTAAAATAATTAAAAAAGGATGCAGAAAAAAGGTGTTTTGATTGAAGAAATATATCGTGGTCGGAGCGGGGATTCTCGGTGCATCAGCTGCTTACCATTTAGCTAAAGCTGGTGCCGAAGTTACCGTTATAGATAGAAAAGATAAGGGACAGGCAACAGATGCTGCCGCTGGAATAGTCTGTCCATGGTTGTCTCAGCGTCGAAACAAGGCATGGTATCAAATGGTCAAAGGTGGAGCTCGCTATTATCCGGAATTAATAAAGAAATTAGAAGATGATGGTGAAACAGAAACAGGCTATAGCAAAGTCGGAGCAATTAGCCTGAATAAAGACACAGAAAAGCTTAAAAAAATGGCAGAACGAGCTGCTAAACGAAGAGAAGATGCACCGGAAATCGGTGAAATTAAACTATTATCTCCTGAAGAAACACAGTCTTTGTTTCCGCCTCTATCTCCAGAATATGGTGCTGTTTTTGTAAGTGGGGGAGCACGGGTCAATGGAAGAGCACTTCGTTCAGCATTAGTCAGGGCAGCAAAAAAGAACGGTGCTACTTTTATTGAAGAAAATGCTGTTTCATTAGTTCATGATAAAAAGCGTATTACCGGGGTTTGTGTTAGTGAGCAAGTTTATGATGCTAATCAAGTCATTATAACCGGAGGTGCTTGGTCACAGGAGTTATTAAGTCCATTAGGAATAAAGTTTATCGTTAAGCCACAAAAAGCACAAATTATTCATCTTCATCTCGAGAACACAGATACAAGCTCTTGGCCAGTCGTGATGCCACCTAACAATCAATATATTCTTTCTTTTGAAGAAGGTAGAGTTGTTGTAGGTGCAACACATGAGGATGATGCTGGTTTTGACCTTCGTGTAACAGCAGGTGGAGTTCATGAAATATTAAGTAAAGCTCTAGAGGTAGCACCAGGTTTAGATGAAAGCTCTATGGTAGAAACAAGAGTTGGATTCCGTCCATTTACACCTGGATTTCTTCCAATTATTGGTCCAATACAAGGATATGAAGGTTTATTAGTAGCAAATGGATTGGGGGCCTCGGGACTAACGAGTGGTCCATTTCTTGGTTTAGAGCTTGCTAATCTTGCTATGGGAAAAGAAACTGAATTAGAGCTTCAATTGTATAGCCCTGAAAATGCAATAGAATAGGAAAAAAGGTGAGCCGTAATTAGCTCACCTTTTTTGTTAACGTCGATGTTGGACAAGGTCAATGGCACCTAATACTACGTGGGCAAGACCAAAACCAAAAACAGTATTTGCGACCATTTTATTAGAACCGCGTCTTTGTTTTAATACATATCCAGTAGCAGTAACAGCTGAACCTAATGCAGTTGGGATTAATCCTTCACGAATATTCATGTCATTTTCCCCCACATCGTTGTTATTGGTGTAATAAACACCATGATTAGCATGTGCATCTTCTCGGGATATATGTAGAGTACATTTTAAATCGTATAGACCATTACTTTCAAAGTGAAAAGACTTAATTGATATAAAAAGTAAACACTAAAGCCTACAAAGGTGAAAAAGATTAATAAGATAGCTGGTAAAAAACTTTTTATCATTTTTATTTCCTCGCAATCTAGTAAGTTAATAGTATCATCTTTGCCATTTTTGCTCTTTTTATACATAATAGATTTAAGATTTTTAATGGAATATTTTATATTGAATAAGTACATAATTTTAGACAACTAGAATAAAAATTTTTATATACCCCTTGATCTTTTTTCACCCAACATTATATAATGACATCATAAGTTAACCGTTTAACCGGGAGGCAATATGAATCAAAAAATTACAATACGTGATGTAGCTAAACATGCAGGAGTTTCGGCCGCTACTGTGTCATACGTACTCAATGGAGTAAACAAGGTATCGGATGAAACGAAAGATCGTGTGTTACAGGCTATTGAACACTTAAACTATCAACCGGATTTTACAGCTATAAGTTTATCGAAAAGAAAGTCCAAGATGATTGGTGTGATTATGCCATTAGTTGAAGATACCTTAGCACCGATTTTAAAGGAAAATCCATATGTTAGCGAATTGTTAAGTGGTGTTGAATATACTTGCCGGAAAAATGGATATGATTTTGTTATCTCCGGTATATCTAAAGCGGAGGAATGCAAAAACTGGATCATGAAGCGAAACTTAGATGCCCTTTTGGTTTTAGGGAAGTTTCCTGTTAATGTATTCGAAAAAATGAAACCGCTATCTATTCCGCTGGTGTTTGTCGATTCGTTTGAGGAGTATGCTAATGCATATCATAATATTCGCATCAATGACGAGCTAGGTGGATATTTGGGCACAAAGCATTTAATCGATATTGGTCACACTCAAATCTGCTTTGTACCAAATGGAAAAATAGATCGTGCGGTCGACGGTCAACGTTTTTTAGGTTTTAAAAGAGCTCTTAAGGAAGCTGGTATTCCTTTTAAAAAAGAGATGGTTGTTGAAGGAAAATTAAACACCTTTGAAAATGGATATTCAATTGGATTAGAGTTAATGAAAAAACAAGATATTACAGGTATTTTTACCTCTTCTGATATTACTGCATTAGGAATCATTAAATCACTAAATGATCATAAAAAAAGAATTCCTGGAGACTACGCAATTGTTGGATTCGATGACTTGATGATTAGTAAATTTTCTTCACCGAGCTTAACGACAATACGTCAGGATGTTTTTCGAAAAGGATCAATTGCAGCAGAAACATGTATCACTGTGATTGAAAGTGAGGATGTACACCCAGAGCAGATCATGCTCCCTGTTGAACTTGTTGTCAGGGATTCAACTAAAGAAAAGTCAGACATTTAAGGAGGTGAGCTCATCTAATCGAAGAAATAGGTTTGATTTGTTAACCGGTTCACTACTTCATTAATTAATGGAGCTGTATTCAAGAGATAAAGTTTAACAGATAACTAGTAAAAATTTGTATATGATAAATGATATAACAATGACATCATGATAAAAAATACGATTAGATTAGGATGAATACAATGACTAAAGTTACAGTATGGAATGAAAACAGACATGAAAAGAAAAATCCCGTAGTTAGTGAGATTTATCCAAAAGGAATTCACGGTGCTATTGCTGATTTTCTACAACAAGACAACAATGAAGTGAAAACGGCTACATTAGATGAGCCACAGCACGGACTTACAGATGAGGTATTAGAAAATACTGATGTACTCGTTTGGTGGGGGCATCTTGCACATGATGAAGTAGAAGACTCAATCGTCGAAAAGGTTGCACAAAGAGTGTTAGATGGAATGGGACTTATTGTGTTGCATTCAGGACATTTTTCTAAGATTTTCAAAAAGCTAATGGGAACAAGCTGTGATTTAAAATGGCGTGAAGCTGATGATAAAGAACGGATTTGGGTTGTAGATCCTAGTCATCCAATTGCAGAAGGAATTGGAGAGTATATCGAACTTGAAAAAGAAGAAATGTATGGTGAGCACTTTGACATTCCTGCACCGGATGAGTTGATCTTTACAAGCTGGTTTGAGGGTGGAGAGATCTTTAGAAGTGGATGTACGTTTAAACGTGGTAATGGCAAGATATTCTACTTCCGTCCAGGTCATGAAACATACCCAACATACCATAACGAGCAAGTACAAACTGTTATAAAAAATGCTATTAAATATGTAAAGCCTGTTAACCGTAAACGTCCTGTTTATGGAAATGCGAAGCCTTTAGAAACAATCTCAGCTAAGTAAGGTAATACTTAATTTATAAAAAATAAGAAAAATTCATTTCACATATTAGGAGGAATTATTAATGGGAAAATTAAGAGTTGGTGTAATCGGTTGTGGAAGTATTGCTCAGTATCGTCACTTACCTGAATACGCGTCAAATCAACATGTAGAGCTAGTGGCTGTGTGTGATATTGTAGAAGATCGTGTAAAAGAAATTGCGAATAAATATGGTGCAAAAGCATTTACTGATTATAAAGAGCTTATCCATAGTGGAGAGGTAGATGTTGTTAGTGTATGTACACCTAACTACTTACACGCACCTGTAACAATTGAAGCTCTAAATAATGGTCTTCATGTATTATGTGAAAAGCCAATGGCAACTTCTCAAGAAGAAGCAGATGCAATGATTGAAGCTGCTAAGAAAAATGATAAAAAGCTAATGATTGCTCATAATCAGCGTTTTGTACGCTCACATCAAATTGCTCGAGAATTAATTGAAAGTGGTTCTATTGGGAAGATTTACAGCTTTAGAACAGCTTTCGGACATCCTGGTCCAGAGGGCTGGAGCCAAGATGGTAGAGATAGCTGGTTCTTTGAAAAGGAAAAAGCATATATCGGAGCAATGGGTGACTTAGGTGTTCATAAAACAGACTTAATGCGCTATTTACTTGGAGAAGAAATTGTAGAGGTTGGAGCATTCATTGAAACCTCTGCTAAAGAGTTTGCTGATGTTGATGACACGGCTGTTTGTGCCCTTAAGACGGAAAGTGGCATTATTGGAACACTTGCAGCAAGCTGGTCTTACACAGCTAAAGAAGATAACTCAACGATTATCTATGGTGAGAAGGCAATTATTCGTTTAGAGGATAATCCAGCTTATTCATTAGTTGTTCAATATACAAATGGTGAAGTAGTAAAATATGAGCTTGGAAAAATTCAATCAAACGATGAAGGCGGTCAAAACTCTTCACATGTTATTGATCACTTTATTTCAAGTGTTGTCGAAGATAAAGAACCTCTAATTACTGGAGAAGAAGGTATGAAATCGTTAGCTGTTATCATTGCTGCACTTAAATCAAACGAAACAAAAACAATTGCAAAAGTATTTGAGTGATGAGAATGAGTGATCTGAAAATTGGAATCATCGGAGTCGGTGGTATTGCACAAGGCCGACATATCCCAGCTTTTCAAGGCTTTGAGGATTGTGTAATATCAGCTGTAAGTGACGTTAATAAAGACAGAGCACAAGAAGCAGCTGAGAAATTTAATATAAAGATGATTTTTGAAAACTATCAGGATATGTTTCAACATGTTGATGCTGTCGTTATTTGTACACCGAATAAATTTCACGCAGAAATTACGATTGCAGCATTAGAAGCAGGAGTACATGTTCTATGTGAAAAGCCAATGGCACTTACAGCAGAAGAATGTGAAGCAATGCTTGAAGCTTCAAAACGTACAAATAAAGTATTAGCAATTGCCTATCATTATCGTTTTATGAAAAATTCACAAGCAGCAAAGAAAATGATGAGAGATGTTGGTACTCCACTTGTAACAAGAGTAAGAGCTTTGAGACGAAGAAAGGTGCCTGGCTGGGGAGTGTTTACAAATAAATCACTCCAAGGTGGAGGCAGCTTAATTGACTATGGATGTCACCTGCTAGATTTGGCTATTTGGTTAATGGGAAGTCCAAAGTATGTTGAGGTAAATGGCAGTACGTACAATGCATTAAGTAAACAACCTAATTCAGTTAATCAGTGGGGCAGCTTTGACCATGAAACATTTAATGTAGACGACCATGTCACAGCATACATTAAGTTTGAAAATGGGGCGTCTTTATTATTAGAAACATCGTGGGCTGCAAATATATTGGATGATGAAGAGCACGTAAGTATATCTGGCGTTGATGGTGGATTAAGTGTTTTCCCTCTGGAGTTTTATGCGGCAAAAGATGACATGCTTATAAACAGTCAAGCTGCATGGATTTCTGGTGAGGATGATCCCGGTCTATCTCAGGCTAGGAACTTTCTTGATGCTTGTCTAGGAAAAGCTGAGCTTGTTGTAAAGCCAGAAGAAGCATTGCAGGTTTCTCAAATTATTGATGAAATCTATCAATCAGCAGAGTCAAAATAATGAAGAAGTAAACTCATGAATGTCTAGAAGCCTCTGGATATTCATGAGTAAAGATAATAATAAAGGAGGACTTTCGATGAAATTAGGTGTATTTACTGTTCTTTTTAATGATAAATCTTTTGAGGAAATGTTAGATCGAGTAAAAGCTTCCGGTTTGCAGGCAGTTGAAATTGGAACTGGTGGTTATCCAGGTGGATCTCATTGTGATTTGGATGCTTTACTTGAGAGTGAAGAAAAACGTAATGAGTACTTAGGAAAAATACAAGAGCGGGATTTAGTTATTAGTGCATTCAGTTGTCATGGTAATCCAATTTCACCTGATAAGGAATTTGCTCAAGATTCTCAAGAAACACTAAAGAAAACAATCAAACTTGCATCGTTAATGAATGTACCTGTTGTTAATACATTTTCAGGAACTGCTGGTGACCATGAGGGAGCAAAATTTCCGAACTGGCCAGTTACTCCTTGGCCAAATGAATATGGCGATGTGTTAAAGTGGCAATGGGAAGAGAAGTTAATTCCATACTGGAAAGAAGTAGGACAGTATGCGCAAGAACATAACGTTAAAATCGGTTTAGAGCTACATGGTGGATTTTTAGTACATACACCATATACAATGCTAAAACTTCGTGAAGCAACATGTGATGCAATTGGTGCGAACCTAGATCCAAGTCATCTTTGGTGGCAAGGAATTGATCCGGTTGCAGCGATTAAAATTTTAGGTAAAGCTAATGCAATTCATCATTTCCATGCAAAAGATACTTATATTGACCAAGATAATGTCAATATGTATGGATTAACAGATATGCAGCCATATGGTGAAGTTCAAACAAGAGCCTGGACGTTCAGATCTGTTGGCTGTGGTCACAGCCTAACAGAATGGAATGACATAATGAGTGCTCTACGTACTTATGGATATGACTATGTTGTAAGTATTGAACATGAAGATCCAATCATGTCTATAGATGAAGGCTTTGAGCGTGCTGTTACTAATTTAAAATCGGTCTTAATTAATGAGCAGCCATCACAAATGTGGTGGGTATAAAGGTATTTTCTAGCCCCTCTTTTAAAGAGGGGTTTTCTTTTTTTGTAAAAAGATCGGTATGATGGAATAGATTCGTTTGACGGAAATTAAAATATAGGTGTGAGTAGATGAAAAAAACAGTAAAACTCCAAATAAAATCTAACTTTGTTAATCAATTTCGATCAGGATATCCATTAATCAATAAAGAAGCCATCAAAAATATAAATGCTTTAAAAGAAGAGGGAACAATTCTCGATTTGTTTGATGAAAACAATCATTTCCTAGCTAAAGGATACTATGGGATACAAAACAAAGGTAGAGGATGGATTTTAACGAATAACCAACATGAAGTGATTGATCAATCCTTTTTTGAGAATAAATTAAACATAGCTATAAATGCCCGCTTGTCATTTTATCAAGATGAAAATACAACAGCTTTTCGGATTTTTAATGGTGAAGGTGATGGAATTGGTGGATTAACGATTGATCATTATGATGGTTATTATGTAATCACCTGGTATAGTGAAGGAATTTATCACTTTAAAAAAGACATAATGGAAGCCCTGAAAAAAATTGTGGATTTCAAAGGTGTTTATGAAAAGAAGAGATTTGATGTTAAAGGAACATATATTGAGGATGACGACTTTGTCATTGGAGAAAGAGCAAATTTCCCTCTTATTGTGAAAGAAAATGGTATTAAATTTGCCGTTTATTTGAATGATGGCGCAATGGTTGGTGTGTTTTTGGATCAGAAAGATGTCCGAAAAGCCATACGTGACAAGTATGCAAAAGGGAAGCATGTATTAAATACCTTTTCTTATACAGGGGCTTTTTCTGTTGCTGCTGCACTCGGAGGCGCAGTTAAAACAACAAGTGTTGACCTTGCTAACCGAAGCAAAGCAAAAACAATAGAACAATTCAGTGTAAATGAAATTGATTATGAGGCACAAGATATTATAGTAGAGGATGTATTTAACTTCTTTAAATATGCTGTTAGAAAGAAGTTGAATTACGATATGGTCATACTAGATCCTCCAAGCTTTGCCCGCTCTAAAAAACATACATTTAGTGCTGGAAAGGATTATCCTGATTTATTAAAGCAAGCAATCCAAATTACCTCTAAAAAGGGGATTATCGTGGCTTCATCCAATTGCAGTACATTTAGTATGAAGAAATTTAAAAGTTTTATTGATAAGGCTTTTAAAGAAAGTAGAGAAGCGTACACGATTCTTGAGGAATTTAGTTTACCAGCTGATTTTAAAACGCGTCCAGAATTTAAAGAAGGAAATTACTTAAAAGTAGTTATTTTAAGTAAGAATTAACTTAAAATTTAACAAGAACACGTTCTTGTTAGCCTAGTATAGTAAGTAATAAGTGTATTTATTATGTTTAGTTGAATCAATTTCATAGTGTATCATTCGTTACCAAAAAACGTATGAATCTCACCTTTAATAGTGTTTTTATCCGAGTATTGTTTATTATTCAGTTCAGGATGTATAAAAATGTTTCGTTTTTTGATTTAAGACTCATCTTTATGAAATTAACTCAGTTAATAATAAGATATGATTTGTATTCTTTTATGATGTCTTCACGTTTACCGAGAAGTGAGCGATATTCTTTTAATAGTTTTGAATTACCTCGATCATGAAACCATTCCGAAAAAGCACGTTCACATTCACTTGAAATAGCTGCTAATTCGTCGTTAATTTCATTCATCTTTTTAATTTGAATTTCCTTAACCATTGGAAAGCCCACCTTTTCTTTATTTATAATCAAATTCTTATATAAATGCTCTATCGAACACTGTTAGTATGAAGTTTTTTATTGATACTAGTGGGGTATTACCCTATTTAGGTGTGATGTAAACATAAAATGCGAAAAAAATAAAGAAGGTGTCATTTTGGAAAGAAATATGGTTAAGGGATGTCCGTAAATCGACATTTGTTAGGAAGGATTCTCATTATTTCATGAAAACATAATATCTAGTGAAAAATGTATAAGATTTAAATAAAAATAGACACTTCAGGAGCAAAACGAAAAAAACCTCCATCAGGAGGTTTTTTCAATATATAGTAAAGGGGGGGATGTATTTATCACTATTCCCTGATTGAGAGATTTATATACATAAAAAGAAAAAAATTGTTAGAAAGATAATGTACTAAAATGATATAGAGAAAATCTTGTAGAAATAAAATTATTTCTGGGGAAATATGACGAATGGTTATTTCTCTTCAGAGAAAAAAGGCTATACTTATAATACTGACTTTTTAAATGATAGCTAAAAAGGGAATAATACGATTATTATTACTTTTTAAATAATGAGATCAACTGAATGTGTGTGCACAAACAGTCTAATCATAATAGTTACATAAAGCGGTAAATGTAAAGGAGAGTTACACTTATGACACTAGAGAATTTTTTACAAGAGCTTGAGCCATTTATTCAATCGAATTGGTCAAAAGCAGAATTTGAGAATCCTACGGCGATTCAACTTAAAGCCGTTCCACAAATACTTGAAGGAAACGACGTGATTGCCGAATCCCCAACTGGAACAGGGAAAACATTAGCGTACGTGCTACCATTATTAAATAAAATTGATGTGAATAGAAAAGCGGCACAAGTTGTTATCCTAGCTCCTTCAAGAGAGCTTGTTATGCAAATTTTTGATGAAGTAAAGAAATGGTCAGAAGGCAGTGGAATGACAAGTGCTTCCTTTATTGGAGGAGCAAATATAAAAAGACAGGTAGATAAGCTAAAAAAGAGTCCCCAAATCATCCTTGGGACCCCAGGAAGAATTTATGAATTAATTAAAATGAAAAAATTGAAAATGCATGAAGTAAAGGCAATTGTTCTTGATGAAGGAGATCAGCTTTTAATTCCTGAAAACAAAAAAACAATACAAGATATTGTGAAAACAACTCTTAATGAAAGACAAGTAGTACTTTTTTCAGCCACTTTAAATGAAAGTACAGAATCGAAAGCAAGAGATCTGATGAAGAAGGATCCTGAGATTATAAAGGTTGGAAAGGAAGAAGTACCAACTGGAAAAGTTGATCATGTTTACCTTGTTTGTGAACAAAGAGATAAGGCACTCATACTGGAAAAGCTAGTGAAGAATATTCCTATGAAAGCATTAGGATTTGTAAAGGATATTGGTAATCTAAGTGTATTAGGTGAGAAACTCGACTATAAAGGAGTGGATGTTCATCTTTTGCATAGTGACACTAAAAAAGAGGAGAGAGAAGCTGCCTTAAAAAGTCTTCGAACTGAAAAGCAAGGCCTTTTACTTGCAACAGATGTTGCTGCAAGAGGTTTAGATATCGCAGAACTTACACATGTTATTCATTATGATTTGCCATCTACAAGCTCTCAATATGTGCATAGATCTGGAAGAACAGGAAGACAAGGGGCTTCAGGAACTGTTGTTTCGATCGTGACAGAACGGGAAGAAAGGGAGTTAAAGAAGCTGGCAAAGGAGTTAAACATTACTGTAAGAAAGAATGAGCTATTTCGAGGAGAATTAGCTGAAGTATAAGAGTAAGAAAAAGGTCTAACACTTGGTTGTTAGATCTTTTTTGATGTTAAGAAGAAATTAAATTATTGGGTATTTTATTTTATGGAAAATGAAAACACGCCACTCTATATGAGCAACGTGCTTTCTTAGCCTGTTGTTTATTCTGTGATGTAGTAATACTTTATGTTCTAATCTGGTTTGTTATTCATTTTTTAATGAACTAATCTTCTAATTCCATGCGTATATATTTTCTTGTGTTTGGACCGTATATTCCATCATCGGCAAGAGCGGCATACATTAATTGAAATCTTCTTACTGCATCTTCTGTTCTAGGACCATATATACCATCAATTGGACCTGGATCAAAGTTGATTTGCTTTAATGCACGTTGTACTTGCCTAACTCCTTCTCCTTCACTTCCACGTCGAAGAATTCCTGATGGTAGAGGGAAATCAGGTGCAGAAATTCTTTGTTGATTTACTTGTTGTAATTTAGACAGTGTATTTGGTCCGACTAATCCATCAACAGCTAAGTTGAAATTTCTTTGAAATCTCATGACTGCATTTTCTGTTTCCTCACCATAAATTCCATCTGCTCCGAAACGTGGTAAACGGTAACCCGCTCTGATTAATTGTTGTTGAATATCTCTAACAAATGAGCCAGCATCACCTTCACCAATTGGTAAGGTAACGGATGTTCCTTTTACCACTGGAGTAGGAGGTGTCTCAGTTTGTTCGTTTGGTGGTGCTGCACCATTAAAGTTTCTAAGTGCTTCGGATACATCTTCAATAAACATGGACCAGGAAATACCGTTACTACGTAAGATCCCAATTGGATCTGTTCTCCTTGTTGGGTCAAGTGTGGCATGTGCGACAATATCTGAATTAGGATCTAAATTAAATCTGTCACAAAGATAAGCGTGATACCATATATAGCGATTATATGCTTCTTGAAAATTGATTGTACCTCCATGACATAACTCCACTCCAATTGCAGCACTATTGGCATTTGCACCATATAGCCTGTTATCAGTTGTTACATTCGAACGAACATGATAAGCAATTTCAGTTAAAGGAATGATTTCTAAAATATATTTATCATCAATAAAGGTATGGGCAGAAGCGGATGGTTGCTGAGTATCAAAGTAGTTACGGTTTCCATAAGCAGTAGAGCCTGGATTGCCTGTATCATGGCTAACAATAAAGCGAACTGTACCAATACGTTGTCCAGAGCGGGAGTTTCCAGTACGAATATAATCCTGTGTAATCTCGTATGCCAACTATTAACACCCCTGTCTTATTTTTATACAAACGACTACATTGCAGTATATGTCAATAGGCATATGATTGTTAACAGAATTAATTTATTCACATTATCCACAAAATAAACATTAGTTATTTTTAGGATATAAACAGTTATTGTGGATAATTTAGCAATATAAATAAAGATACTAACATGTTTATCCACATTATCCACAAACTTCAGGTTGAAATATCCACAAATTATCCACGAAAAATAAAAGGAAGTGGGGATTCCCACTTCCTTTTCAGTATACGTATTATAAATTTCTATTAGCGCGTTGTCTTTGATCAGCTGCTTTTGCTCTTGCTTGAGCTTCAATATCGTCTTGGTCAGCTAATTCCCTTGAAAATTCTTGGTCAATTCCATCTCTTTTTAAGTTTTTAGGTGTTTGTGGAAGTGATGAAGAGTTTTTATCTCTTGCTTTGTGATTATGTTTATGACCTCTGCCCATAAAAAAGCCCCCTAAAAATATTGAACATCTTGTTCACTATTAGGATGGCTTTTTTTGATCATTTCATGTTGGAAGTTAGTGTCTTTGTTTACTTATGTATCCACCAGCTCGATCGGCATTTTTGAACTCACGAGAATATGTAACTTCTTGCATGCTTGAAAGAGTACTTTTTGATTTATCTCTTTTCTTTTTTTCTGATGCCATCATAATCATCCTTCCAAAATGTAGTATTCATCATTAGTTTTGACATCATTAAGTTTATTCATACAGAAGTAAGAAAAAAATACAAAACAGGTGAAATTCATTTGAATTTCACCTGTTGTTATTAAGCTTCCTTAAGGTGTTGTTCTTCAGCCTCAGAAGTATTGTGATATGTGTAAATTGTATATTGGTCTCTTGAAATTTCAAAAAGGTTAAAAATATCTTCGCCATTATTTATTTGTTCAAGCAAATGTGCTCTTGTTTCATTTGCATTTACAACGTATGGAAGCTTCTCAGCAGCCTTTGTTGAGCGAATATTTTGTTTGCGAATTCTTAAGAAAATTGTTTCAATATCTAGTTCATAAAATAGTTCATTGAAAAACGCATCTTTTGCAAGTTTGTTGTAGCCCTTACCATGAAATGGCTTTCCAATCCAAGTGCCAAGAAAACCTGCCTTGTCTTGAATATCAAACAAACTAATTGTACCGATTGGAGATCCCCATTCATCTAATATGGTACGTGAAATCAATTCACCTCGTTCTTCAGCCTCAACCGTTTGTTTTGTTAGGAATAAATATTCTTCAAAAGAATTTGCTTTATGACGCACAAAAGGGAAGACTTCAGGGTGAATCATGTGTTCATAAAGTGCTTGACTATCATAAATATCACGTTTTTTTAGCATCTGGATCCCTCCAACCTGAGGGCAGACTCCACGTGATATGGTCGTCTCCACCCTCGAAATTTTTTATGTTGCCTTACATTCAAAAAATTTCGGGGTGGGAATCGAACCCACTAGAACCAGAATAGCTGGTGGCGCACCATTTGCCTTCCCATTACTAGATTTAGTTGTTCATATTTGCTTTTTCATTAAGTGAAGACAATGGTGTGAAATCACTTCTTAATGTTACTTCCATGGAGTATAATACGGCATTTTATATGAAAAAGATACTCCTTTTTTGTCGAATTCAAAAAAATTTTTTGTATCTTAAAATAGTTGTTGATAGATGTGCTTTTTTTGAGTTTTGGTAAAATTTTCTGATAACAATGTGTAGTTAATAACACGGTTTAACCCTTTACTAAAGAGCAGTGAAAGTAACCGGGTTATCATAAAGATAATGAGGGGGGAAATGATATCGGTATAATATTTCTTTGTCAGTTTTTATCTGTTAAGTGTAAAAAATAATTGTCCTGTTTTTGCTATTACAGAGCAGGTCTAACTTAACTAGTTTTCTTTATATACGATATTCCCATCAATCATAGTTAGTTCAGGTTTTGCTAAATAATGAAAAGGGTGAGTATTCCAAACCACCAAATCAGCATCCTTACCAATTTCAATACTACCAACCCTGTCTGCAACTCTTAAATTACGTGCAGCTGTAATGGTGATTCCTTCCAATGCTTTTTGCTCGTTAAACCCTTCTCTAACAGCTAATGCTGCACAAAGATTAAGGTATTGAATCGGGGTATAAGGATGATCGGTTGTTATGGAAACTTCTACACCTCTTTCAGAAAGCTCATGGTATGTTGACCAACTTTTGTTTTTTAATTCAATCTTAGATTTTCTTGTTAAAGTAGGTCCAACACATACTTTTACTCCTTTGCCGATTAATTCTTCAGCAATTAAATGTCCTTCTGTACAATGTTCAATCCGATAATCTAGATTGAATTCCTCTGCGAATCTGATTGCACTCATAATGTCGTCTGCACGATGAGCGTGAATACGAACTGGTATTTCACGTCGCAATGCCTTTTTTATTGGGATTGAGCGGAAGTCCTCTTTTTCATCACAATATTTTGCCTTGTAGAATGCTTCACGAAGCATCCCCATAATTCCCATTCGGGTAATGGACTCTTTGTTCCCATGGCTATGCATACGCTTCGGATTTTCTCCCAAAGCAATTTTTAAGCCTGCTGTTTCTTGAATAACCATTTTAGAAATGTTAGTTCCAAATGTCTTAATAACAGAGGTTGTACCCCCTATAACGTTAGCACTGCCAGGCATAACATGAGCTGTTGTTATGCCATACTTTATTGCATCTTTGAAGGCTGGATCTAATGGATGTACTCCATCTAATGCTCTGATATGTGGCGTGAGAGGCTCAATCGTTTCATTTGCATCATTTCCTGCCCAGCCAGTACCTTCATCATAAAGACCTAGGTGTGTATGCACATCAATAAATCCAGGGAAAAGAAATTTGTCTTTACATATAATGATCTCAGCTTCTCCATTTGTTTCTATGTTTTTGCCAATTGCGACAATCTTACCCTCTTCAACTAAAACATCTGCCTCATACAATACTGGTGAAACAACAGGATAAACTGTTGCTTGTTTAAAAAGTGTAGATTTCATAGCTGGCTTCATTCACTTTCTTTTAAAAATAATTTTTTATCTACAGTTCAACTTCAGAAAAGTCAACATTATTGAGATTTTAATATGTCACCCAATGCGTTATCAAGAGAGGGGTGTATAAATTGGTATTGACTTGTTAATGCCTTTTCAGGCAACACCCGTTGACCCTTTAATAGTAGGAGACTCATTTCACCTAACAGAGCTTTTAATGCAAATGAAGGAGCTGGCAACCAATGTGGACGTTGTAGTTTTTTTGCAATTGTTTTTCCAAACTGATTCATTTGAACTGGATTTGGAGCAACTGCATTAACAGGGCCTGTAATCTTTGGTGTGTGGATAATATGGTGAATAAGATGAACAAGGTCATCGATATGAATCCAAGATACCCACTGTTGGCCTGAACCCAGAGGACCGCCAGCAAATAGTTTATAAGGTAAAACCATCTTTGGTAGTGCTCCTCCCTCTCCAAGAACAATCCCAAACCTTGTTAATACGGTTCTTACACCAAGCTCGTTCACTTTGTTCGCTTCCTTTTCCCAAACCTCAACAGTCTTTGCTAAGAAATCTGTTCCCTTGATCGTAGAAGTCTCTGTGAAAGTTTGGTCTACAGAGGTACCGTATATTCCAATTGCACTTGCATTTATAAAAACAGACGGTCTTTTTTTAAGGCTATTTATTATAGTATATATGGCTTTAGTAGACTCGACGCGACTATCTACGATCTCTTTTTTTGCCTTTTCTGTCCATCTGGTATTAATGGTTTTTCCGGCTAAATTAATTACTACATCGACACCTTCCAAAGCGGAGGTTGGGTTTGAGCTTTCTGATAACCACTGAACGTAATGCAGGTTATTTTCTGAAGAAGTTTTTTTACTTCGTGTTAAAATATAAACAGAGTAACCTTTGCTTAGAAAATGTTGGGTTAGATGCTTCCCGACAAAGCCGGTTCCACCTGAAATGGCAATTTTCATAAAATCAACTCCTATTAATGGTTCGTTATGTTAGAGTGACGTATCTCTTTCATTTATACCCTTTTTTAAAAAAATAACCTCATTTGAATGTGTTATAACAAGTTATGAGTAGGTGATTAACATGGCAATTATTACAAAAATTACTACACAAAAGCAATCTTATGAAAGATACAATATTTTCCTCGATGATGGTACGGGGGAAAAATATGCTTTTAGCGTTGATCAAGATATTTTAATCAAACATAATCTTCAAAAAGGCAAAGAACTAGATGAATTTGATATTGTTGAGATAAAATATGGTGATGATAGAAAAAAAGCTTATAACAAGGCGTTAGAGTTCTTAAGTTATCGTATGCGATCAGTTAAAGAAGTAGAGGAATATTTGGCGAAAAAAGAATATCATGAATCTGTAATAAAGGAAGTTATCCTTAAATTAAAAGAATATAACTATGTAGATGATTTTGAATTTGCACTAGCCTATGTGCGGACTCAGAAGCAAACAAATGGGAAAGGTCCTACTGTATTAACTCGTGAATTGGCTACGAAAGGAATTGGACAATCTATAGTAGAACAGGTCTTGGCGGAATATAGTAGAGCAGAGCAGCTAGAAGAGGCCATTTCTCATGCTGAAAAACTCTTGAAAAAAAATAATAAACTTTCAACTATTCAGCTTAAACAAAAAATTGAGCAGCATCTACTAAGAAAAGGATTCTCCTATAACATCATTTCAATTGCGTTAGAGGAAGTCAATTATGAGCAAGATGAATCTGAAGAGTGGTTAGCGTTAGTTAAGCATGCGGAAAAGGCTCAGAGAAAATATCAAAATGAAGATCCTTATCAGTATAAAATGAAAATGAAACAGTTTTTATACAGAAAAGGCTTTGCGATAGAACTAATTGAAAAGTTTTTAAATGAATAATTAAAGCAAGGGGAAATGGTTGTGAATACTAAGCGCTATAGTGAAATGACTGAGTATGAATTGAAAAGTGAAATTGCAACATTAAAGGAAAAAGCTAGGAAAGCAGAGCAGTTAGGAATTGTTAATGAGTTTGCTGTATTAGAACGGAAAATTACTATGGCAAAATCATATCTTCTTAATCCAAAAGAGTTTAAGTCTGAAGAAGTTTATGAAATTGATGGTGCACCTGGTGAATTCTTTAAAATAAATTATATGAATGGAATCTTTGCATGGGGGTATCGGTTGGCTTCACCAGACCATGAAGAAGCTCTGCCAATATCAATGTTACTAAAGGGTGACAATACCTGTCAGCCCCATTCACTATTTGTTTTAAAAAAAATGATTGTGTTTATTAAGAATAAGGATTTTCACGTTGACCAGATGCTCTCATTCGTTCTTGTGGATGAGTATTAATCGTGCCATTTGCTCGCTTTGATGCAAACTCATCCTTCGCTCTTGGTTCACCTTCAAATTTGTTGTTATTCATATTTGGGAATCCTGATTCTTTGTTACGCAACACAATCCCCTCCATTCATCATTTGCTTCAATCATTGAAGCGTATTTATAGTATGGATCCTGAAGAGTCTAAATATTAGTAACGAATCCTACCTAGAGGTGATAATTATGGAAGAATACTTTGAGCGGTTAACAAATGAGTTATTAAGTAAAAACAATAGCCTTCTTATGCACAAGCAAGAACATGGGTAGAGCTATTATGGGAAGATTTCGAATCTACCCAAGCAAAGGCAGGAAGAACTTACAAAGGAAAAGAAATGACCGAACAGGTTGTTAGACAGTTAATTACCCATTATGGTGACAAACTTCATGATTTCATAGCAACAAACCCTAAGTATAGTCACTTATTGAACAATGATGACTACCTAAAACATTAATTGAACTTAACTAATTAAACGTTTGTTTAAATAAGAAAGGCTGACATGATGTCAGCCTTTAATCGTTAATCAGGTATAAGCTCCAACTTTTTTCGTAATTTTTCTTCGCTAAAAATCCAGCCAGTATAGGAGCTGACGATATTTAAGTCTTGATCAAGCTGAACTATTGCTACAAAGGGATAATACCCTTTACTTCGATAACGTAAATCAATAAATCTTACCTCATAATGATCAGTAAATTCGTCAACCTCCCAACGATAAACAGGAGAGAAAGATAAGAAGGCAGAAATATTATCATCATCTTCAGCAGCCTTTATCACATCAGTCTGCGGTACAGGTATACGTTCAAATTCATCTAAAATAATGATTTCTTCATTAACAGATCTTGCAACGTGAAAGGTTTTATCCGTCATAATGGCAATATGCCATTGTCTGAACCTCATTGTAGGTGAAATAATGATTTGTTCTATATTAGGGATGAGTTTATGCAATCGATGGATAATATTTCTTTGCATGATAAAGCGAATGATATAATAGGCAATCAATATGGCATAAACAGTTAGAAAGGTGAAGCCTGGATGACCACCTAACACCCAAATAATGATTCCTACTACATGTGTAAAAAAGATAAACGGATCAAATGTATTGATAATTCCAAGGGCAATCCACTTTTTTGAAAATGGACGAAGTGCCTGTGTTCCGTACGCATTAAATATATCTACAAAAACGTGCAGAACAATCGCGAGTAATGTCCAAAGATACAGATGGAGTAAATTACTCTCAGGAATAAAAATTGTTAACAATCCAGTAATTAAAAATGACCATATTAAGATAGCAGGAATGGAGTGGGTAATTCCTCTATGGTTTCTTATATATTTTGCATTGTTTCTAAGCTTTAAAATTGTATCAAGATCAGGAGCTTGTGATCCGATAATTGTACCGAACATAACAGCTTGTGCAGTTGGGTTATCTATTCCAACTGCGGGGTCGAGAGTGGCTAAGCCACCTAAGGCTATTCCCATAACCACATGAGTTCCTGTATCCAAAATCATGTACCTCCTTGTAAAGGCTCAAGAGGAAGATCTCTTTGCGAGAAAAATCCTTAAAGATTCCTTGAATTTATATGTGACAATATTGTCCAATGTGAATAATTCTCTTGATTTTTAAAATCGTTATATAATAATAAGTCTTGTCCTATATTTAGGGAGAGAGCCACTAATAAATATTGTCTTATTATTATCTTTTCCCGATTAACCTGTAATTTAACATCTGGAGGAAAAATCTAATGGTAAATGAACTACAAAATAAATTAAAGGATTTTTCGATTCAAGAATTTCAACAAGATTTAATCACTTGGTATTTAGCTGAAAAAAGGGATTTACCTTGGCGTAAAGACCAAGATCCTTATAAAATTTGGGTGTCAGAGATTATGCTTCAGCAAACAAGAGTTGATACTGTTATTCCATATTTTAATGCATTTATAGATAAATTTCCTACAATAGAAGCTTTGGCTGCTGCAAATGAGGAAGAAGTATTAAAAGCCTGGGAAGGACTTGGATACTATTCAAGGGTTAGAAATCTTCATGCAGCTGTTAAAGAAGTGAATGAATCTTATTCGGGTATTGTCCCTAATACTCCTGAAGAAATTTCTAAGCTGAAGGGAGTTGGTCCATATACAAAAGGAGCGATTCTTAGTATTGCTTATAATATTCCGGAACCAGCTGTCGACGGTAATGTGATGAGAGTTTTCTCGAGAATTTTATCCATTTGGGATGATATTGCAAAACCAAAAACAAGGAAGATTTTTGAAGAGGCAACTTATCAGATAATATCAAAGGAAGATCCCTCATCATTCAACCAAGCAGTGATGGAGCTAGGTGCATTAATCTGCACACCTACTTCCCCTTCATGTCTTTTATGTCCTGTTAGGGAACATTGCTCTGCTTTTAAAGAAGGGGTTCAAGCTGAACTCCCGATTAAAAGTAAGAAAAAGAAACCAAAACCGCTTCAAATGGCGGCAGCTGTTTTATATGATCAAGATAGAAGATTGTATATTCATAAAAGACCATCTACAGGCTTGTTAGCCAACCTTTGGGAATATCCTAATATGGAAGTTCAACAAGAAGCAGGTAACACTTATAGGAAGCAGCTCCAAGAGTTTTTACTTTCAACTTATGGTGCAGATGTTGAACTTTTAGAGTTATCCGGTACTGTAGAACATGTTTTTTCACATTTAATTTGGAATATATCTATTTTTATTGGTGAAGTAAACAACATTCCAAATGATCAACTTATTGCTGTAACAGAAAAAGAGCTAGAAAAGTACGCCTTTCCTGTATCACATCAAAAAATATATAAAATATACCTTGGGTCTGACAAATCTTAGTCAGACCCAAAGGTTTTAATCATATTGAACTCTTGTTCCATGAGTATAATCAGCTTCATTTCTTTTTAAGCCGCCACGAGCTTCAATTTCTTCAATAATTTCACGGTGAATGGTTTGTCCTTCAACATTAAGATAAGGAACCATTTGTTGAAGAGAGTGGTGGAAGTGGGCAAGTTCTTCTTTTTTCCACTCTTTCTTTGACATCATCGATAGTTCAGTCATATCACGACCAACATACATAAAACATCCTCCTCTAATTGACGAGATGTGTTCTTTTTCATCAAGACTTCTATCTCATAGAAGTTTCATTATATTATCTGATACAATAATAACATCTATTCGATTGTTTAATTTTAAGGAGTTGACAAAATGACCCAAGAAAATAAAGTAGCACTTATTACAGGTAGTAGTAGAGGAATTGGTAAAGCAGTAGCCATTCGTTTGGCAGAAAAAGGTTATAACATTGTTGTGAACTATGCACGAAGCAAAACGGCTGCATTAGAGGTAGTTGAACAAATTGAAAAATTGGGCGTAAGAGCTATTGCGGTTAAGGCTAATGTAGGAAAGCCGGAAAAAATAAAAGAGTTATTTTCACAAATTGATGAGGAGTTTGGCAGACTTGATGTGTTTGTAAATAATGCAGCATCAGGTGTTCAAAAGCCTGCAATGGAATTAGAAGAAAGTCATTGGGATTGGACAATGAACATTAATAGTAAAGCTCTTCTTTTCTGTGCACAAGAAGCGGCAAAGCTAATGGAGAGGAATGGCGGGGGCTTCATTGTTAGTACAAGCTCACTTGGCTCGATTAGATATTTAGAAAACTACACAACAGTTGGTGTTTCTAAAGCAGCATTAGAAGCTCTTACAAGATACTTAGCTGTAGAATTATCCCCGAAAAACATTATTGTAAATGCCGTTTCAGGTGGAGCTGTTGACACGGATGCTTTAAAGCATTTCCCGAACCGTAATGAGCTATTGGAAGATGCAAGGAAGAATACTCCAGCAGGAAGAATGGTTGAAATAGAAGATATGGTTAATGCTATTGAGTTTTTATTAACGGACAAAGCATCAATGATCAGAGGTCAAACGCTTATTGTTGATGGGGGCCGTTCTTTGCTCGTATAGGCTGAAACGTGAGCACTAAAGGCTTAGAGTCTCAATAAAAATTTAATTTAAATTTTTTTAAAATATGTTGGATATTAAATTCACCTCTAGGACAATCTATATTTCGTGGAGGTGATATCGAATGGCACAGAACAATTTCCAAGCTGGTAAAACAGCATCAGGGACTAACATCCAACATGTAAAACAACAAAACGCTCAAAGTGCTCAAGGTAGCCAAGCTGGTGCAGGTCAATTTGGTACTGAATTTGCGAGCGAAACTAACGTACAACAAGTTAAACAACAAAACCAACAAGCTGAAGCTAACAAAAACCAAAATTCTTAATTAGCTAAAGCTCTAAGACACCTTTCCCACAGCGTGGAGAGGTGTCTTTTCTTTTGTGCTTAAACTTGGGCGGTTTCGAATCATCGGGGATATTTTTCTAAAACGACAAAAGTTTCGGTTCCTCTACATAACTAGTCAAAGGATCAAAAAAATTTATGAAGAATTTAATATACAAAAGTGATTATGAGTCTCTATTGAAAGGAGAATAAACATGAATTTTGATCAACTAGTAGGTGAGCAATTAAAAACCATGGATAAATTATTATACCTACAGTCAGAAATTGAAAGATGTCAGGATATAAAAACTCAATTGGCTGCCCTACAAGACGAAGCTAAACTTCAATCCATTCATGATGAAATCGCACAAATGAAAGAAGAATTAAATAAAATTCAACAAGTCTTTGAAAGACAAACAGAAGAGGTTATTCAGTCTTACGAAGATCAAAAGTTTGAGACTGTTTCATGATACGATCCTTAATAAAATAATTAACTCCGATTCCGGCATTTATTTATGCTGGATTTTTTATTGCTTCTGGAGAAAAGTAAGTTCAATAGCAGGAGTGAAATGTCGTTCATCGGGTGAATGAACGACAAAACGAAGGAGGAAAAGGAGTGGAGTGTCGTTCATCGAGTATATGAACAACAAAACTCCGGAGATGAACTAGTCTTATTAGAAAAAATAGCTTCCCAATCCCCTTAGCATATAATTCTAACCTGCAAAACAGTATATAACCTTACAGTTATAACTCTTTTATTTTCTTTTTTCCCTGACAAACGTTATAATGAAAGGAACTATATAAGGTGAAGACGTTGTGAAATAGATTTCACGAAGCAACCAATCGAAAGAAGGGGAGAAAAGTGGGCTTTCCCAGGGAAGGAGACAAAATTCAAATTCATAGTTATAAACATAATGGCTACATTCATAGAGTCTGGGAAGAATCAACTGTATTAAAGGGTTCTCAGCACTGTATTATTGGTGGGAATGACAGAACAATTGTTACGGAATCAGACGGTAGAACATGGGTGACAAGAGAGCCGGCAATCTGCTACTTTCATGCCAGACATTGGTTTAATATTATAGGTATGCTTAGAGAAGATGGAGTATATTATTACTGTAATATTAGTTCGCCTTTTGTGTGGGATGATGAAGCATTAAAGTATATTGACTATGATCTTGATGTGAAGGTTTATCCAGATATGACATATACAATTTTGGATGAAGATGAATATGAGCTGCATAGTAAGCTAATGAATTATCCAGAAGTTATTGATCTCATCTTAAGAAAAAACCTCGAAACATTACTTCGTTGGATTCGACAGAAAAAAGGTCCGTTTGCACCTGAATTTATTGACGAGTGGTATGAACGATATTTAACATACGTAAAATAGTAAATGTAATAAGGGTGACTCATGGGGTCAGCCTTTTTAATTATTGTAAAACGACTCATATTGAGCTGGACGAATGAGTATCAATGCAAGTAAGACATAACTATGACCAGCTTTAGTTCGTAAACCGAATGTTTGGCGTTAGATTAGAAACGGGGGATTTTTTTGGGGGTAGTTAAACGATACTTGGCTTTTGTAAAGCCTTATCGTCTACAAATTATAGGGACGATTATTATTGGAGTTATAAAGTTTTCTATTCCGTTATTATTGCCGCTGTTAATTAGGCATGTTGTGGATAATATCATTGGCGGAAACGGCACAGAAGCAGAAAAAACAAAAGAATTATTAACCATTATGGGCTTTATGTTTGTTTTATTTGTTGTCATTCGTCCACCAGTCGAGTACTATCGGCAATACTTTGCACAATGGACAGCAAGTAAAATTTTGTATGATATAAGAGATCAACTTTTCACTCATCTACAAAAATTAAGCTTGCGATATTATGCCAATACAAGAGCTGGAGAAATTATCTCACGTGTTATAAATGATGTAGAACAAACAAAGAATTTCGTCATAACAGGTCTGATGAATGTTTGGCTTGATGTTGTGACGATCATTATTGCCGTTGGGATTATGTTTTCAATGAATGTAAAACTTACATTAGTTTCAATTGTTCTTTTTCCACTTTATGGTTTGTCTGTTAAATACTTTTACGGAAGATTACGACACTTAACAAGAGTTCGCTCACAGGCTCTTGCAGAAGTTCAGGGGCATTTACATGAACGGGTTCAGGGTATGCCTGTTATTCGCAGCTTTGCTACGGAGGAATTTGAGCAGAAGCAGTTCGCGAAGGAAAATGCAAATTTTCTAGAAAAAGCTCTTACTCATACTAGCTGGAATGCCAAAACCTTTTCCGTAGTTAACACGTTAACTGATATTGCACCGTTAATTGTTATCACTTTTGCCGGGTATCAAGTTATTCAAGGGCAATTAACAATAGGTACAATGGTTGCGTTTATCGCTTATATTGAACAACTATATAATCCGTTGCGTAGACTAATTAATTCTTCAACCACTTTAACACAGGCCTTTGCCTCTATGGATCGCGTGTTTGAATTTATTGATGTTCCATATGAAGTGGTAGATAAACCAGATGCTAAAAAGGCTGATGGAGTTAAAGGAGAAATTGAGTTTCAGAACATATCCTTCCGCTATCAGGAGGATGAAGCGCTTATTATCGAAGGGTTATCTTTGAAGGTGAAAAAAGGTGAAACTCTTGCACTAGTTGGGATGAGTGGAGGAGGTAAATCAACTCTTGTTAGCTTACTTCCACGTTTTTATGATGTTACAGGTG
Organism: Metabacillus endolithicus; assembly: GCF_023078335.1. GTDB lineage: Bacteria > Bacillota > Bacilli > Bacillales > Bacillaceae > Metabacillus > Metabacillus endolithicus. Next base: position 3,204,466 of record NZ_CP095550.1, read on the forward strand.
GAAGAATTTTACTTGATGGAATTGATATTAGAGATTATGAAGCGCAAAGTCTCAGAGAACAAATTGGGATGGTGCTTCAAGATACATTCTTGTTTAGTAATACTGTGAGAGAGAATATTCTTATCGGTAAGCCTGGGGCATCTGAAGAGGAGATCGTTGCAGCAGCGAAAGCAGCCAATGCACATGACTTTATTACAAAGTTACCAAAAGGATATGATACTAAAGTTGGTGAAAGAGGAGTTAAATTATCAGGTGGACAAAAACAGAGGGTATCCATTGCGAGGGTGTTTTTGAAAAATCCACCAATACTTATTTTAGATGAAGCTACCTCAGCGCTTGATTTAGAAAGTGAGCATCTTATTCAAGAAGCACTTGAGAACCTTGCGAAAGAACGCACAACCTTTATTGTCGCTCATCGCCTGTCAACAATCACTCATTCTGACAAAATTGTCGTGATTGAGGATGGTAACGTGTTAGAAGAAGGAACACATCAAGAGTTGATGGATAAGCAAAGTCATTACTATAAATTATTTCAAATACAGCAATTAGATTAGTGAAAGCACAATCTTCTTATGGAGATTGTGCTTTTATATTTTCATAACAAAAAATAGGGTCAGCATCTGCTAAACCCTACTCTTCTGATAATTTAATTTCATTGTCTTGCTTATGATAGCTGTGGAAGCTGTAGATGAGCGTATCTAAGTGTTCAAGCTGTTCGCTATAATCAATGATCGTCGAAACGAGTGGTAATAGATGAAAAAAGTAAGTAGAATTTTGATCTTGTTGAAGTTCCATATAAGCATCCATTAAATGTTGTTTATTAAATTTATCTTCTTCTAACAACTCAGTTGATTGAATTGTTTTTGTTTTTCCGATAAAACGAAGTAATGCTTCTTCGTGAACATACAACAAATGATCCAATTCTTTAACAAGGACCTTTTGAAAGTGCTCGGGCATATGATGGAGATCATTTTCAAAACGGTGTAGTTTCTTCAAGGTATCTAAAGCTCTATTTGTTGTGACAATCATCTGGCGGAATAGCACAAGCTTTCTTGATTTAGAGTAGGTTTCTCTTTTAAAATAGTTTCGCTCTTCTTTATAATTTAAATAAAGCTGATCAAGCTTTATCATTTGCTCTTTAAATTTTTCGATATCGTCTTTTAGTACATTATGTTCTGAAGCATGACGTAAATTCACTCTAATCCATTTAATGATGTCCTCTGTATTAGATGTGACAAGGTTGTAAAGCTTTGTTTCATATTTAGGCGGAATAAATACTAGATTCACAATAAAAGCAGCCAATACTCCGAGCATTACAGTAAAAAAGCGAATGGATGCTATTTCAATGAAATTTTCACCAGGCTTTCTAAAATCGCGATAACAGTAACAAGAGAAACAGGTATTGTGCTTTCAATCTTTAGTTTTAAATTTATTGCGATAACAATGATTGCTGTTAGTCCGATAACAAATGGATGGGAACCAAAAATTAAACCGAATCCAATTGCTAACGCTGCGCCGATAACATTTGCTTGAACTTGCTCAATAATAGATAAATAAGAACGATAAATTGTCGGCTGTATCGCGAATATAGCGGAAATACCGGCAAAGGCCGGAGATGGCAACTGTAGGACAGTTGCTAAAAATAATGCAAGTGTAATAGCGATCCCTGTTTTTAGGATACGGGCACCTAGTTTCATGTATGTTTAGTGACATTCCTTTCTTGAACTTAATCAATATCGTACTATACAGCGATTTAGTGCTATTTACAAGATGCACTTTCCCTTTTTTACATAAATTTAAAACGTTCATCTATTCTGAAAAATGGTAAAAAGAAAAGTGAAGACAGGGTACTCGTGTACTCTGTCTTTCATGTTTCTTTTATGATAGTTTGCTGAACGCAACCTCTACGGCTTTTAAAGTTTCTTCTATATCTTCTTTAGTATGTGCAGTTGTTAAGAACCATGCTTCATATTTCGAAGGTGCAAGGTTAATTCCCTGCTGGAGCATAAGTTTGAAGAACTTGGCAAACATTTCACCATCTGTATTTTCTGCCTGCTCATAGTTCGTTACCTTTTCCTCTGTGAAATAAATCGTTAATGCACCTTTTAAACGATTTAGTGTTATCGGAATATTGTATGTACGAGCATGAGCTAATATACCTTTTTCAAGAATGGCACCTAACTCATCAAGGTTTTCATAAACATTTTCTTGCTTAAGTACTTCTAAACAAGCAATACCTGATAGTATTGATGCTGGGTTGCCAGCCATTGTGCCGGCTTGATAAGCTGGCCCTAAGGGAGCGACTTGTTCCATAATTTCTTTCTTTCCACCATAAGCGCCGATTGGAAGCCCGCCACCGATGATTTTACCTAACGCTGTTAAGTCAGGATAGACACCTAAAAAGTCTTGTGCTCCACCATACATAAAACGAAAAGCGGTGATTACTTCATCATATATAACAAGAGCACCAGCGTTGTGGACTAGCTCATTCACTTCTTTTAAGAACCCGGGTTTAGGCTCAACAATTCCGAAGTTCCCTACAATAGGCTCAACTAAAATTGCAGCAACTGAATCTCCCCATTTGTCCAATGCTTCTTTTAAAGGTTCAATTTCATTAAAGGGAACTGTTATAACTTCTGAAGCAATACTTTTTGGAACACCTGCAGAGTCGGGAGTTCCTAATGTCGAAGGACCTGAGCCTGCGGCAACAAGTACAAGATCAGAATGTCCGTGATAACATCCGGCAAATTTAATAATTTTATCTCGACCAGTATATGCGCGTGCAACACGAATTGTCGTCATAACAGCCTCAGTGCCTGAGTTTACAAACCGAACTTTGTCCATAGCTGGCATAGCTTCTTTAAGCATCTTAGCAAATGTAATTTCATGAGGTGTTGGTGTACCGTATAAGACCCCGTTTTCTGCCGCTTTTGAAATTGCTTTTGTTATATGTGGGTGAGCGTGTCCTGTAATAATTGGCCCGTATGCAGCTAAATAATCAATATACTTGTTTCCGTCAACATCCCAAAAGTAAGCTCCGTTTGCTTTTTCCATGACAACTGGAGAGCCGCCACCAACTGCTTTATAAGAACGTGAAGGAGAGTTCACTCCGCCAACAATATGTTTAAGTGCTTCTTCATGTAATTCATGTGATTTCGTAAATTCCATCTTATCCTCCTGGTATGTATCAAACTTGGAACAATGTTTATTCTATCATGAATACTGTCTATATAAAAAACGTCAAATTATAATAGATTCCAATGCATACCATTTGTTGAAATCATTGTTTTTAGATAGACTAATAAGTTGTGGTCAAATTTGGAGGGGACGAAAAATGACAAATATTATTGAGGTAAACCAATTACGTAAAGAATTTAAATCGTACTCCAGCCGTCAAGGCTTAAAGGGTGCGTTTCGTGATCTGTTAAATAGACAATATAAAACCATTCCTGCAGTAAATGATGTAACATTTACTGTGAAGCAGGGTGAGATGGTTGGTTATATCGGTGAAAATGGTGCAGGTAAATCAACATCTATTAAAATGTTAACGGGCATTTTGACACCAACTTCTGGTCAGGTGCTTGTAAACGGGATGAATCCACATAAAGAACGTGAACGGTTTGTGCAGTCGATTGGAGTTGTGTTTGGACAACGATCACAGCTTTGGTGGGATATTGCGGTACAGGAGTCGTTTCGTCTGTTGAAGAAAGTGTACAAAGTATCAGACAAAGATTATAACGAGCATATGGAGCATGTTATCGCCACCTTAGATATAGGGCCATTGCTAGATAAACCTGTACGTAAACTATCATTAGGTCAAAGAATGCGATGTGAATTAGCGGCTGCACTTATTCATAATCCACCACTTTTATTTTTAGACGAACCAACAATCGGTCTGGATGTTCTAGTTAAATTGAAAATCCGTCAATTCTTAAAAGAAATGAATGAAAAATATAAAACAACCATTCTTCTAACTACACATGATTTATCAGACATAGAGGCGTTGTGTGAACGTGTCATCATGCTTGATGAAGGTAGTGTTATATATGATGGAGCTTTAGCTAAATTAAAGTCTCACTGGGGAGAAGGAAAACAAATAGAATTCCAGTTTGCCGAAGAAATCGTTCAGGATCAGCTAACCTTTATAACGCAGGACCTTGATGTTCAATGGCAAAAAGGAGATAAACTAAATGTTTGGACAGCACTTGTAAGCGATAAAGAAGCACAAATGTCAGAATTAATTGGTCGCGTTGTTGGCACACATCAGATTAAAGATTTAAGTGTAAATGAAATCTCAACAGAAGAGGTTATTCGAAACATTTATGAAAAGGGAGAGGCTCTTTCAAGCTGAGGTGACATAATGGATAAATATATTGAAATGATCAGAATTCGCTTTTTAATGATGCTCGCTTATCGCACAAATTATTACAGTGGAATTTTAATTTACAGCATTAATATTGGTGCTTACTATTTTTTATGGACAGCGATTTACGGTGGTAAAGAGTCAATTGAGGGATTATCTGCCGTTCAAATGACTACTTATGTTGCGGTTTCCTGGATGGCAAGAGCTTTTTATTTTAATAATATTGATCGTGAGATTGCGCTTGAAATAAAGGAAGGTAAGGTGGCTGTTGAGCTTATCAGGCCGTATAATTATCTTGGTATGAAAACAATGCAGGCATTTGGTGAGGGTGTCTTTCGGTTATTTTTCTTCTCAGTACCAGGAATGGTCATTGTTGCACTTGTTTTCCCATTGGAGCTTTCATCAAATGGAACAACATGGCTTTTATTTGCGAGCTCACTAATCTTTAGTTTTATTGTGAATACCCAAATTAACTTAATAACGGGTATGCTAACTTTTTTCCTTTTTAATAATGATGGATTAATGAGAGCAAAGCGGGTTATTATTGATCTGTTTTCGGGACTTTTACTACCTATAAGCTTTTATCCGATGTGGGCTCAAGACATTATGGTGTATTTTCCGTTTCAAGCAATAAGTTATATTCCGAGCATGATCTTTACAGAAGGTATTACAGGAAATGAAGTATGGCAGTCAATATTGTTACAAGGATTTTGGGCACTTGTGTTACTTCTTCCAATTCAAATTCTCTGGATATTAGCAAAAAAACGAATGATCATACAGGGAGGTTGAGGGAATGTTTTACTTTTCAATGTTCACACAATACATTGGACAATATATGAAAACAAGGCTGCAATACCGAGCTGACATGGTTGTTGAGCTATTATCTGATATGCTTTTTCAAGTAACAAACTTGGTCTTTATCCTAGTAGTATTTGGTCATACTCAATTTTTAAGTGGGTGGACCAGGGATGAAATTATCTTTATATATGGGTTTTTCTTAGTTCCTTTTGCAGTGTTTGGTGCATTTTTTAATATTTGGGACTTTAATGAAAGATATATTGTAAAAGGTGAGATGGACAGGATATTAACTAGACCAATTCATAGTCTTTTTCAGGTTATTCTTGAGAGAATGGAGCTTGAGTCACTGTTTGGAGCAATCACAGGAATTATTATTATGGGATATGCTTCTATACAGCTTGGATTAAGCTATGAGTGGTACGATTTTATCTTATTTATTATATTTGTGATTAGTGGTGCACTCGTTTATGCAGGTATTTTTGTTTCATTAGCGAGTATTGGATTTTGGTCAGATGCACGAACATCTCTTATGCCGATGATGTACAATATCGGGAACTATGGTCGTTACCCTGTTGATATTTATAATGCAGTTATTCGGTTTGTGTTAACGTGGATTTTACCTTTTGCCTTTGTGGGGGTTTATCCTGCAGCTTTTTTCCTAGGAAAAGATGAGTGGTATGTGTACTCTTTTCTTACTCCTGTCATGGGGATTGTCTTTTTTTGTCTTTCTGTTTTTCTTTGGAACGCAGGAGTTAAAAGATATAGAGGTGCTGGAAACTAAATATATTAGAAGGGTCAGACAACAGTTTGTCTGGCCCTTTTCGTTTTCTCTCATAACCTTCTTTAAGCTTGTATATATTGTACAAAGTGTGTTCTTGAGTAGGGTGGGAGCAATGTGGGACTTATATTTTGTATATGTATTGCTGTTTGTATATTCATGAGCTTTAAAAGTGTTGTTATCATTTGCTTTCAAAGAAATTTTCTCTCTTTTGAGACAATCATTATGATTACATATCTTTATCTTTCTTTACTAATTGGATTTGGCATGATTTATTTGATTTGTATTCAAAGTAATATTCCGGTTCTTCATGAAGCTGGGATACCAATTTCTGATGGGTACTTTGATAATCTTTTAACCTCTTTGTATTTTAGTGCGGTTACGTTATTTTCCGTTGGTTATGGTGATGTTGTTCCTGTAGGAGTGGGACGTTTTCTAGCTGTCCTTGAGGCATTAATAGGATATATCCTGCCAGCTGTTTTTTTAGCTCGTACAGTTATAGGGAACGAAAAATAGTTAATAGTTGTACGAAAGGCTAAAGTTGGTTACGCTTAGTGTAACAAACACTTCTTGGAGGGATAAATATGACAATAGAGGTTGGAAACACTGCACCAGATATTGAGTTAGTAGCTGATAACGGAGAAAAGGTTAAGTTATCTGATTATCAAGGAAAGTACGTTGTATTATATTTTTATCCAAAGGACATGACACCAGGCTGCACAACTGAGGCTTGTGATTTTAGAGATCAACATCAAAGCTTTTCAGATTTGAATGCTGTCATCTTGGGAGTAAGTCCAGATCCACAGGAAAGACATCTAAAGTTTAAAGAAAAACATGATCTTCCTTTTCAACTATTAGTTGACGATGAAAACAAACTAGCTGAAGCTTTTGGAGTTTGGAAGTTAAAGAAGAACTTTGGTAAAGAATATATGGGAATTGAGCGCTCCACTTTTATTATAGATCCTGAAGGGAAAATGATAAAAGAATGGAGAAAAGTCAAGGTAAAGGATCATGTTGAAGAAGCCTTGAATTACATTAAGGAAGTAAAAGCTTAAGGTAATACATGATGTTATTAACAAACTGTAATATCTTGGTTGCCGACATAAATTTACATAATGAAAACTAAAAAGTAGAAGGTGTCCATATGAGAGACGAAAGAATAACAAACTTAGCCTCTGTGCTTCTGAATCACTCGGTAAAAGTGAAAAAAGGTGAAAAGGTATTAATACGTGGTCATCTAAACACAAAGTCTTTAATAACAGAATTAATTGATCAAGCGTATTCATTAGGAGCATATCCTTATGTTGATCTTTTTGATGATGAAATTTCATTACATTTAGCTAAAAATTATCAAAGAGAGCAATTAGAAACGCAAGCTAGCTGGCAAATGCAAGTTTACAAAGATGTGGATGCAGTCATTATTATTATTGGCGAGGAAAATGATGCTGAAATGGCTGATATTCCAATGGAAAAGCATAGGTTACGCGGTGAAATCATGAAGCCGGTATCTGAATTCTATGTGAACAATCGTAAATGGGTTCTATTAAACTACCCTACTAAAGGGCTGGCACAAAAAGCGGGCATGAGTACAAGAGCATTTGAGGACTACTTATTTGAGGTTTGTACAGTAGACTATGAGAAAATGGCAAGTGCCGTTGCACCATTAAAGAAGTTAATGGAAAATACTGACCGTGTACGTCTAACAGGTCCAGGAACTGATTTAAGCTTCTCCATTAAAGGAATTCCAGTTGTACCTTGTACAGGTGAAGCGAATGTTCCAGATGGTGAGATCTTTACAGCTCCAATTAGGGACTCAGTAAATGGAACAATCTCCTTTAATACACCTTGTCCCTATCATGGCACAACGTTCCGAGATGTGAAGCTGACTTTTGAAAATGGAAAAATCATTGAAGCTGTTGCAGATCAAACAAAAAAGCTTAATGAAATATTAGATACAGACGAAGGGTCAAGATATATAGGAGAATTTGCAATTGGATTTCATCCTATTATTGAGGAGCCGATGGGAGATATTTTATTTGATGAAAAGATATGTGGAAGCCTGCACTTTACACCGGGTGAAGCATATGAAGAAGCGGATAATGGAAATAAATCTGCCATTCATTGGGATATGGTTTTAATACAAAGACCTGAATACGGTGGAGGAGAGATTTATTTTGACGATGTGTTAATCCGTAAAGATGGTCAATTTGTGTTACCTGAACTCGAGGGATTAAACCAGGAGAATCTTAAGTAAAAAGTATGAGCCTATTTTAAAAGGTAAGGCAAACGTCCAGCCAAAATAGGAATTAGAGCGTAATGTATTAGGGAAGGCATTACCTCCTCAAATGTTAGCGCCGGATTGAAGTGCGGACCCGTGTTCCGCACTCTTTTTATGTTATTAGGAAACACGAACCATAACAGTTTTAATACATAAAGGGGGATTTCAGTGTGCAAATACTATCAACTGTGAAATTACCAGATTATTTAAAAGAAGAACTTTCTCAGAGTTTTCCGGATATCACGTTTCATCATGATAAAAAGATAAATGAAGCGAAGGATCTTATACCAGAAGCAGAAGTCATCTTAACCTATGGAGAGGATTTGACAGAGGATCATATTAAAGCGGCTGATAATCTAAAATGGATTATGGTTGCTTCCGCTGGGATTGACCGACTTCCTTTCTCTATTCTTGAGGAGCGAAATATTACTGTAACAAACTCTAGAGGGGTACATGCTATACCGATGGCTGAATATTGTATCTCCATGATGCTACAGGTTTCAAGGCAAGCTGAGGTGTTAATTGAAAATCAAAAGCAACATAACTGGAATAGACGAGTTAGGATGGAAGAGCTATATGGAAAAACGGTTTTAATTATAGGTACCGGTGCGATTGGGATTCAAACGGCTAAACTATGTGAAGCGTTCGGAATGAAAGTTTTAGGCGTCAACAGTGATGGAAGAAAAGTAGAGCATTTTGACCGTGCCTATAGTATGGATGAAGTTTCAATTCCTCTAGCAGAAGCAGATTTTGTGATGTCTGTTCTTCCGAGTACTGTAAAAACAAAAGGGCTTTTAAATAAAGACTTTTTCTATAGAATGAAGCAAGATTCTGTTTTTATTAATATCGGAAGAGGAGATGTAGTTGTTGAGAATGACCTCATTCCATTACTTAATGAAAACAAAATTAAACATGCGGTGCTAGATGTGTTTGAAAAAGAACCTTTAGCTGAGGACCATCCATTTTGGGAGATGGACAATGTTACGGTTACGCCTCATCTCTCAGGGATTACAAAGAATTATCTGCCTAGAGTAATGGTGATCTTTCATAGAAACCTTCAGTACTATTGTCATCATCAACTAACAAGTATGGAAAATATCATAGCATTAGAGAAAAGATATTAGGACAAAGAGAATGAATGAAAGCTGTTGGTAAATAATACTCTTATATAAAGAAAGTTTGACAAAAGAGATTCTCACAATGTACACTAATTATAAAGATTATAAAGTAAGAATGTTTTTAGAAGTGAGGTGCATGGCGAATGTCTGAACATCAATTAAAAGATGCGTTGGATGCCTTAAAACAAACAGGAGTACGTATTACACCTCAACGTCATGCTATACTTGAATTCTTAGTCGATTCCATGACACACCCTACAGCCGATGATATATATAAAGCGTTAGAAGGAAAATTCCCTAATATGAGTGTTGCCACAGTTTATAACAACTTAAGGGTATTTCGTGAAGTTGGACTTGTAAAGGAATTAACGTATGGCGATGCATCAAGTCGTTTTGATTTTGTAACGTCAGATCACTATCACGTAATTTGTGAGAAATGTGGAAAGATTGTTGATTTCTCTTACCCAGGACTTGATGAAGTTGAGGCGTTAGCTGCACATGTAACGGGATTTAATGTAAGTCACCATCGAATGGAGATTTACGGTGTGTGCAGTAGTTGTGAAAAGAAAGAAACACATTAAACAAGCTGGTCTTATGGACAGCTTGTTTTTTTGTTGTACTTTCTTCCTTTTAAATAAATAAAGAAGAACGGCTCTATTAAGCCGTTCTTCTTTATTTGTTTAAACTCTTTTTATTATAACTTTCATCAAATTCTTTTCCTTCAAGATCCTTGTCCAATGTTAAAGGTTCCTTACAATACATACACATGTCTACCCGTCCAAGTATCTTTGTTGGTTTCCCGCATGATGGGCATGTGACTTGTACAGCTTTTGTTGAGAGCATACCGATCCAAAAGTAAACAACGGTGCTTGCGATAATCGAAAGCATTCCTAACATCATAAAGATCGTCATAACCCACATGTTTGTTCGGAAAAATACTCCAATATACATAATAATAAACCCTATAAATATTAAGCTTAAAGCAAAGGTTCTTATTTTATTTATTTTACTAGTATATTTACGAGCCATTTTGACCTCCTAGAATAGATAAATTTTAAGTTCGTTTGCAATTGTCACCTTTAAAGTGAAAGATATAAGTAACAAGCTTCTTTTGGTCATAAGATACTTGCGCTTTTTTAAATATAGCACAGGTTATATAATAGATAAATTGTTTACTAAATTTACATAAAAACTTGTTTTTTTAAAGTGACTCTGAAAGTAAAGGGTTTTGACAATGAGATGTAGAAACATTTAGTAAAGCCCATATAAGGGAGGAAGACTGATGGAAAATATTCTCCGTCCTATTTATCAAGAACGAGCAAGTCATACCAATACTTTAGCTATTATCATGATTGAAAAGCGGAACCAAACCTCCCCTTTAACTGATAATTTAGATGTAGCTTTACTGGTTATTGTAAACGAAGCTGAGCAGGCTTTATTTGTTAAACATTATGAATATGAAGATAAAAAAGCATCTTTAACGGTGATGACGAAAGATGATCTGAACGAGTCCATCCTGTTAGGTACAAATAGAAGGATTGTAGATTGGATCCTGAATGGGAAAATTCTTTTTGATCGTAATGAATACATAATAGAACTAATTGACCGATTAAAAACATTTCCTTTTAGTGAAAGGAAAATGAAAATCGGCATTGAATTTGCAAAGTTGGTTCGAAGATACTTAGAGGGTAAGGAGTTCTTCGAATCAAGGCAATTATTAGATACTTATAATCATGTTGTTCACGCGTTACACCATCTAGCAAGACTTGAAGTGATTGACAGGGGGTACTATCCTGAAGTAACGGTATGGAACCAGGTAAAACAAATAGAGCCGCAAATTTATAAATTGTATAAGGAATTAGTGGAAAGTGAAGAATCTCTAGAGAAAAGATTAGAATTACTTTTCTTAGCAAGTGATTTTCTAATCCATTCTAAGACAGAAATTGGTGCAGCACATATATTAACTGTTATGTCTGAAAAAGATTCATGGTACTTCGATGAGCTTTATCAACATCCAGAATTGAAATATTACTCTGTAGACTTAAGTGTTCTTTTAGAATTTTTGGTTGAGAAGCAATACATATCTATAGAAAGAAAACAAACAAAAGGTAAAGGGATTTATCATCGTATATATTTTCTTGAGAAAAAATATTGACTTTGATTTTTGTAGGTGATATATTATTAAACGTCGCTGTTACTTAAGTGTTAGCAGCGTCCTTAATTTCTTCTTAACGGCAAGAAAACTTTTTTTGAAAAAGAGTTGACGATCCGAATTGAAGATGTTATATTAATAAAGTCGCTTCTGAGAGAACGACATTAACTGATCTTTGAAAACTAAACAAAACCAAGCGTGCAAATGTTAATCTTTGATTAACAAAAAACGTACTATATAGTACAAACTTTTATGAGCTATATCAACTCTTTATTGGAGAGTTTGATCCTGGCTCAGGACGAACGCTGGCGGCGTGCCTAATACATGCAAGTCGAGCGAACCAATGGGAGCTTGCTCCCTGAGGTTAGCGGCGGACGGGTGAGTAACACGTGGGTAACCTGCCTGTAAGATTGGGATAACTCCGGGAAACCGGAGCTAATACCGGATAACATTTCGAACCGCATGGTTCGAAATTGAAAGATGGTTTCGGCTATCACTTACAGATGGACCCGCGGCGCATTAGCTAGTTGGTGAGGTAACGGCTCACCAAGGCGACGATGCGTAGCCGACCTGAGAGGGTGATCGGCCACACTGGGACTGAGACACGGCCCAGACTCCTACGGGAGGCAGCAGTAGGGAATCTTCCGCAATGGACGAAAGTCTGACGGAGCAACGCCGCGTGAACGATGAAGGCCTTCGGGTCGTAAAGTTCTGTTGTTAGGGAAGAACAAGTACCAGAGTAACTGCTGGTACCTTGACGGTACCTAACCAGAAAGCCACGGCTAACTACGTGCCAGCAGCCGCGGTAATACGTAGGTGGCAAGCGTTGTCCGGAATTATTGGGCGTAAAGCGCGCGCAGGCGGTTTCTTAAGTCTGATGTGAAAGCCCACGGCTCAACCGTGGAGGGTCATTGGAAACTGGGGAACTTGAGTGCAGAAGAGGAGAGTGGAATTCCACGTGTAGCGGTGAAATGCGTAGAGATGTGGAGGAACACCAGTGGCGAAGGCGACTCTCTGGTCTGTAACTGACGCTGAGGCGCGAAAGCGTGGGGAGCGAACAGGATTAGATACCCTGGTAGTCCACGCCGTAAACGATGAGTGCTAAGTGTTAGAGGGTTTCCGCCCTTTAGTGCTGCAGCAAACGCATTAAGCACTCCGCCTGGGGAGTACGGTCGCAAGACTGAAACTCAAAGGAATTGACGGGGGCCCGCACAAGCGGTGGAGCATGTGGTTTAATTCGAAGCAACGCGAAGAACCTTACCAGGTCTTGACATCCTTCGCTACTTCTAGAGATAGAAGGTTCCCCTTCGGGGGACGAAGTGACAGGTGGTGCATGGTTGTCGTCAGCTCGTGTCGTGAGATGTTGGGTTAAGTCCCGCAACGAGCGCAACCCTTGATCTTAGTTGCCAGCATTCAGTTGGGCACTCTAAGGTGACTGCCGGTGACAAACCGGAGGAAGGTGGGGATGACGTCAAATCATCATGCCCCTTATGACCTGGGCCTACACACGTGCTACAATGGATGGTACAAAGGGCTGCAAGACCGCGAGGTCAAGCCAATCCCATAAAACCATTCTCAGTTCGGATTGCAGGCTGCAACTCGCCTGCATGAAGCCGGAATCGCTAGTAATCGCGGATCAGCATGCCGCGGTGAATACGTTCCCGGGCCTTGTACACACCGCCCGTCACACCACGAGAGTTTGTAACACCCGAAGTCGGTGGGGTAACCGTAAGGAGCCAGCCGCCTAAGGTGGGACAGATGATTGGGGTGAAGTCGTAACAAGGTAGCCGTATCGGAAGGTGCGGCTGGATCACCTCCTTTCTAAGGAAAATGGAGCACGCTTGGTATTTTGTTTAGTTTTGAGAGATCATACTGATCTTTCTATATAAGTAAGACTCAATACATAGGAGTCTAAATGCAGATTGCATTTGAACATCCTGTGTTTTATGTTCCTTGAAAACTAGATAACGAAAACAATTCAAGTAATTCACTGAGTTTAAACGCTTAGTTTAGTGATTCTCTTAATAAATGTTAATCAAGATAGTAAGTTTGATCTTATGTCTTGAGACAAAGGAGAAGCGAGAAGTTCGAGGCGACGACCTGATGAGGAGCGGAGTGTACGAGAGTACATGAGCACCGGAAGATGGGAAGTCAACGAAGAAATTCGACGCTTATCGTTTGTCGAAGGTTAAGTTGTTAAGGGCGCACGGTGGATGCCTTGGCACTAGGAGCCGATGAAGGACGGTACTAACACCGATATGCTTCGGGGAGCTGTAAGTAAGCTTTGATCCGGAGATTTCCGAATGGGGAAACCCACTGCTCGTAATGGAGTAGTATTTTTACCTGAATACATAGGGTATTAAAGGCAGACCCGGGGAACTGAAACATCTAAGTACCCGGAGGAAGAGAAAGCAAACGCGATTTCCTGAGTAGCGGCGAGCGAAACGGAAGAAGCCCAAACCAAGAGGCTTGCCTCTTGGGGTTGTAGGACACTCTATACGGAGTTACAAAGGAACGGAGTAAATGAAGAGGTCTGGAAAGGCCCGTCAAAGAAGGTAACAACCCTGTAGTTGAAACTTCGTTCCCTCCAGAGTGGATCCTGAGTACGGCGGGACACGTGAAATCCCGTCGGAAGCAGGGAGGACCATCTCCCAAGGCTAAATACTCCCTAGTGACCGATAGTGAACCAGTACCGTGAGGGAAAGGTGAAAAGCACCCCGGAAGGGGAGTGAAATAGATCCTGAAACCGTGTGCCTACAAGTAGTCAAAGCCCGTTAATGGGTAATGGCGTGCCTTTTGTAGAATGAACCGGCGAGTTACGATCCCGTGCAAGGTTAAGTTGATAAGACGGAGCCGCAGCGAAAGCGAGTCTGAATAGGGCGAAAGAGTACGTGGTCGTAGACCCGAAACCAGGTGATCTACCCATGTCCAGGGTGAAGTTCAGGTAACACTGAATGGAGGCCCGAACCCACGCACGTTGAAAAGTGCGGGGATGAGGTGTGGGTAGCGGAGAAATTCCAATCGAACTTGGAGATAGCTGGTTCTCTCCGAAATAGCTTTAGGGTACTAGCCTTGAAATGAGAGTCTTGGAAGTAGAGCACTGATTGGACTAGGGGCCCCCATCGGGTTACCGAATTCAGTCAAACTCCGAATGCCAAAGACTTATGTTCAGGAGTCAGACTGCGAGTGATAAGATCCGTAGTCAAGAGGGAAACAGCCCAGACCACCAGCTAAGGTCCCAAAGTATACGTTAAGTGGAAAAGGATGTGGAGTGCTTAGACAACCAGGATGTTGGCTTAGAAGCAGCCACCATTTAAAGAGTGCGTAATAGCTCACTGGTCGAGTGACTCTGCGCCGAAAATGTACCGGGGCTAAACGTATCACCGAAGCTGTGGACTGTTCTTTTAGAACAGTGGTAGGAGAGCGTTCTAAGGGCTGTGAAGCCAGACCGTAAGGACTGGTGGAGCGCTTAGAAGTGAGAATGCCGGTATGAGTAGCGAAAGAGGGGTGAGAATCCCCTCCACCGAATGCCTAAGGTTTCCTGAGGAAGGCTCGTCCGCTCAGGGTTAGTCGGGACCTAAGCCGAGGCCGAAAGGCGTAGGCGATGGCCAACAGGTTGAAATTCCTGTACCACCTCCTCACCATTTGAGCAATGGGGGGACGCAGAAGGATAGGGTAAGCGCGCTGTTGGATATGCGCGTCCAAGCAGTTAGGCTGACAACGAGGCAAATCCCGTTGTCACATAAGGCTGAGCTGTGATGGCGAGGGAACTATAGTACCGAAGTTCCTGATTCCACACTGCCAAGAAAAGCCTCTAGCGAGGTGAGAGGTGCCCGTACCGCAAACCGACACAGGTAGGCGAGGAGAGAATCCTAAGGTGAGCGAGAGAACTCTCGTTAAGGAACTCGGCAAAATGACCCCGTAACTTCGGGAGAAGGGGTGCTTTTTAGGGTGAATAGCCCGGAAAAGCCGCAGTGAATAGGCCCAGGCGACTGTTTAGCAAAAACACAGGTCTCTGCGAAGCCGCAAGGCGAAGTATAGGGGCTGACGCCTGCCCGGTGCTGGAAGGTTAAGGGGAGAGGTTAGCGCAAGCGAAGCTTTGAACCGAAGCCCCAGTAAACGGCGGCCGTAACTATAACGGTCCTAAGGTAGCGAAATTCCTTGTCGGGTAAGTTCCGACCCGCACGAAAGGCGTAACGATCTGGGCACTGTCTCAACGAGAGACTCGGTGAAATTATAGTACCTGTGAAGATGCAGGTTACCCGCGACAGGACGGAAAGACCCCGTGGAGCTTTACTGTAGCCTGATATTGAATTTTGGTACAGCTTGTACAGGATAGGTAGGAGCCTGAGAAGCCGGAGCGCTAGCTTCGGTGGAGGCGTCGGTGGGATACTACCCTGGCTGTATTGAAATTCTAACCCACAGCCCTGATCGGGCTGGGAGACAGTGTCAGGTGGGCAGTTTGACTGGGGCGGTCGCCTCCTAAAATGTAACGGAGGCGCCCAAAGGTTCCCTCAGAATGGTTGGAAATCATTCGTAGAGTGTAAAGGCACAAGGGAGCTTGACTGCGAGACCTACAAGTCGAGCAGGGACGAAAGTCGGGCTTAGTGATCCGGTGGTTCCGCATGGAAGGGCCATCGCTCAACGGATAAAAGCTACCCCGGGGATAACAGGCTTATCTCCCCCAAGAGTCCACATCGACGGGGAGGTTTGGCACCTCGATGTCGGCTCATCGCATCCTGGGGCTGTAGTCGGTCCCAAGGGTTGGGCTGTTCGCCCATTAAAGCGGTACGCGAGCTGGGTTCAGAACGTCGTGAGACAGTTCGGTCCCTATCCGTCGTGGGCGTAGGAAATTTGAGAGGAGCTGTCCTTAGTACGAGAGGACCGGGATGGACGCACCGCTGGTGTACCAGTTGTCTTGCCAAAGGCATAGCTGGGTAGCTATGTGCGGAAGGGATAAGTGCTGAAAGCATCTAAGCATGAAGCCCCCCTCAAGATGAGATTTCCCATAGCGTAAGCTAGTAAGATCCCTGAAAGATGATCAGGTTGATAGGTCAGAGGTGGAAGCGCGGTGACGTGTGGAGCTGACTGATACTAATCGATCGAGGACTTAACCTAATTAAAGCGTAAACTTAGTGAATTGAATTGTGAATCGTTATCTAGTTTTGAAGGAATATAAAAGTGAAAAAACACTTGAATTCTTCTTATAATTTAGTATAATAGTTTTTGTCACATTGTCTGGTAATGATGGCGAAGAGGTCACACCCGTTCCCATGCCGAACACGGAAGTTAAGCTCTTCAGCGCCGATGGTAGTTGGGGGTTTCCCCCTGTGAGAGTAGGACGTTGCCAGGCTTTGTATTATTCCGCAGTAGCTCAGTGGTAGAGCTATCGGCTGTTAACCGATCGGTCGTAGGTTCGAGTCCTACCTGCGGAGCCATTTTGGAGAGCTGTCCGAGTGGCCGAAGGAGCACGATTGGAAATCGTGTAGGCGGTGTAAGCTGTCTCAAGGGTTCAAATCCCTTGCTCTCCGCCACTATTTAAATATAATATGGCCCATTGGTCAAGCGGTTAAGACACCGCCCTTTCACGGCGGTAACACGGGTTCGAATCCCGTATGGGTCACCATAGTTTTTTCGCTAGAGCGAAAATAACTTACCATAAAAGAAATAGCATAACTAATATTCGGAGGATTAGCTCAGCTGGGAGAGCACCTGCCTTACAAGCAGGGGGTCGGCGGTTCGATCCCGTCATCCTCCACCATATTTATTATCGCGGGGTGGAGCAGTCTGGTAGCTCGTCGGAACTCATAACCCGAAGGTCGCAGGTTCAAATCCTGTCCCCGCAACCAAAATGGTCCGGTAGTTCAGTTGGTTAGAATGCCTGCCTGTCACGCAGGAGGTCGCGGGTTCGAGTCCCGTCCGGACCGCCATTATTTTATTAGTTAGATTAATATTAACTCTATCTCTAATTATAGAGTTAAGGGTTTCGATAAGCGAGAAGGTCGAGGAAGCAAGTGAACGAGCACCGGAGCGTATGATTATACGTGAGGATGTGAGTGAGGGAGTTGACGAAGAGATTCGAAGCTTAGCGGAAGCCGTAAACTATATTGGCTCGGTAGCTCAGTTGGTAGAGCAATGGACTGAAAATCCATGTGTCGGCGGTTCGATTCCGTCCCGAGCCACCTTTTATTTTGAATTAAACTTTAACTAACGCCGGTGTAGCTCAATTGGTAGAGCACGATCGAATATGCTTCGAAGCTTTTGCTTCAGCACACAAATCGAGCTGCTACTTGAATAATCTTTCTGAGATTTGGGTGACTGGTAAGTAAGATAGAACTTTATTTGCATCTTTAATAACGCCGGTGTAGCTCAATTGGTAGAGCAACTGACTTGTAATCAGTAGGTTGGGGGTTCAAGTCCTCTCGCCGGCACTCTCATATATGGAGGGGTAGCGAAGTGGCTAAACGCGGCGGACTGTAAATCCGCTCCTTAGGGTTCGGCAGTTCGAATCTGCCCCCCTCCACCATTTTTTTTGCATAGCAAGATAACAAACCTTTCTAGGGGCATAGTTTAACGGTAGAATAGAGGTCTCCAAAACCTTTGGTGTGGGTTCGATTCCTACTGCCCCTGCCAATTATAAAAACTTGATGGCGATTGTGGCGAAGTGGTTAACGCATCGGATTGTGGTTCCGACATTCGTGGGTTCGATTCCCATCAGTCGCCCCATTTATATATTTATGGCATTAGATGCTTAGTAATTAATAATTACAGAAAAGCACCTAGTAGTCGACGATATTTCGTGGTATTTCCTGTAAGAAATAACCCAAAATATCCTCTTGCGATGAGGATTCATATAGCATATTCAAGGAAGCCTATTCTTGAAGCTAATTCAATGGGCTATAGCCAAGCGGTAAGGCATCGCACTTTGACTGCGACATGCGTTGGTTCGAATCCAGCTAGCCCAGCCACTTTTTATTAACACTTTTTAGTTCTATTGCATAGGCTAAATCATATAGATAAAGTAAGATGCGGAAGTAGTTCAGTGGTAGAACACCACCTTGCCAAGGTGGGGGTCGCGGGTTCGAATCCCGTCTTCCGCTTTAGTTATAGTGATGGCGGCATAGCCAAGTGGTAAGGCAGAGGTCTGCAAAACCTTTATCACCGGTTCAAATCCGGTTGCCGCCTCCATTTATTTAACACCCTTGCCGGGGTGGCGGAACTGGCAGACGCACAGGACTTAAAATCCTGCGGTAGGTGACTACCGTACCGGTTCGATTCCGGTCCTCGGCACCATTATTGTGTACTTAATCCTTTGCCAGTGTGGCGGAATTGGCAGACGCGCACGACTCAAAATCGTGTTCCTTCGGGAGTGTCGGTTCGACCCCGACCACTGGTATCTAAACACTTTAGTAAATAATATAATAGTAAAAGACAAGACATCGAATAACGTCTTGTCTTTTTTTGTGCTGTTAAAGAGTGAACAAGATTGTCAAAGAACAATAACCAAACATAGCTGCTTCCATCCAAATATGTTAATGATCATTACAAAATATAATGATCTAGTCTTATAACTAATACTCAGTTATTACGAACCTTTTTCAAGTGAAATCGTTTGATGAATTTAATCATAGGTCTAATTAAGAATAGTCCACTGCCCACGATAAACATCCAAATAGCATATGTTTCAAAGGAATCCCAAAGAAAGAGCACACTTCCAACCAGAAAGCATAGGGCGATAAACACATCATTAAGGTTATAGAAAAATTCATAGCGTTCGTTAATTATAATTTCATGATGGCCAAATTGTATATCAATGTAGTTAGGCTTATGATCTACTTTCATTTTATCATCTCCCTTTAGTAATATTCCCGATGTGAAGTTCATAAAACACTTGCTCTGACAAAAAATAATCTCCCCATTTTCCAAAGAAAACAGGGAGATTATTTTACTATTCTATAAAACTTTGCTATCCTCTTTAATAAAATTCTCAACCGCAAATGCAGAGACTCCAAGTACAGTAGAGTACTGTTCAAGCTTTGAAAAGTCTAGCTGTAGCTCAGTTTGATGATGGGTAAGTGTATAATTTTCAATTGTGGTCTTGATCGGTTCTTCTATCCATTCTCTAGCTAAAGCTAATCTGTTTCCGATAATAACCTGATCTGGGTTGAAGGTATTGATGATATTGTTAATTCCAATGCCAAGGTATTTACCGACTTCCTTAAAAAGGCCTTGGGCAGTTTGATCCTGATTTTTGGCTAGTTCTAAGACTGCTTCGATGCTGCTTCCAGCTTGTTCTAGTAGTGCATGTTCTGATGCGTATGCTTCCCAACAACCTTGGCTGCCGCAGTTGCATGGCTTACCGTTCATGTCTATAATCATATGGCCCATTTCACCAGAGAATCCGTTTTTACCTTGATATAGCTCTCTATTTAAGAAGATACCTACACCGATACCGATACCTGCACTTATATAGACCATATTTTCGTAGTCTTTTCCTGCTCCGAATTTTTGCTCACAGAATGCTCCAGCGTTGGCTTCATTTTCGACTATTACAGGCACTTCGAATAACTCTTCTAAGTCTTGTTTTAAATTGGAGTTTTTCCAACCTAAGTTAGGTGCAAGAAGGACTGTTCCCTCTTTGTTTACAATTCCTGGAACACCTACACCTATGCCTACAACACCATATCGACTTTGAGGCATATTAGTCATTAGTGACTGAATCATACTTTTTACAAGATTCATAATAGTAGGGTAGGGAGTTTGGGTGACTGTGTGATTATTTTCAAGAACTATGTTGCCTTTTAAGTCAGTTAGTACAGATAATACATAATTTGCACCGATATCAATTCCAATCGCATAACCTGCTACTTTATTAAAATGTAGAATAACAGGACGTCGTCCACCACTGGATTCTCCTGGTCCGGATTCGTAGATAAGTTCTTCTTCTAATAATTCATTCACTAATGATGAAACGGTTGCTTTGTGTAGACCGGATATTTGGGCAATATCGGCTCTTGAAATAGGTTCTCTGTGCATAATAAGTTGTAATACGAGAGCTTTATTATTTTTTTTCACAAGATGCTGATTCCATGTAATCGTTTCCACTTTTAAAAACTCCTTATCTGATCTTTATTTATTTTAACACTAAACTTAGTTTGTTGGATATACAAACTTTAAATTTGGTGTTATAATGACCACAGATATGAGGAAGCTTATGATATAGAAAAATGTAATCGCTTTAATAAGTACATAAGCCATGATCTTTGTTAGTAGCTTGTATTTATTTACTAAATATTTGGGGAGTGGGGAACAAAATGCCAAAAAACATGTTTTTTAATGCACATCATTCACCAATCGGAGCCTTTTCAAGTTTCACACTTGGATTCTATGGAAATGGGGGAGGTTTGGATTTAGAACTTGGCCGTTCGCCGAAGAAAAATGTTTATGTTGGTGTTGAGACGATCGATCAGGAAGGGATGTATCAGGCGCTGCCCTTTTTTGAAGTAGAAGATGATGAAAGTAAGCGCTATGATATTGAAAATATGGACCCAGATCCAGATAAACCACGCATCATTATTCCTTATTCAAAAGATGAAATTCAACGTGACTTTCAATTAGGAACAGACACTTGGCGAGCTGGGGACTTATCTTTTACAGTCTATACTCAAGCTCAATCTGTACCCGATCCATCTTCTGAAACAGATGATGAGTTGAAGAAGACTATCATTCCTGCTGTATGGGCTGAATTAACAGTAGATAATACAAAAGGAACTAAGAGTCGCCGAGCTTTCTTTGGGTATCAAGGAAGTGATCCTTATAGCTCCATGCGTCGATTAGATGATACATGTGACGGGATCGCGGGAATTGGTCAGGGGCGCTTAACAGCAATTACATCAGATAATCCTGAAGTAAAGTCTGCTCTTCACTTTAGTATAGAAAATATATTAACAACTCCATATAAAGAGAACTGGACTTTTGGTTTAGGACCTGTTGGTGCACTAGTAATGGATGTTCCTGCTGGAGAAAAAAGAACATATAAATTTGCAGTTTGTTTCCACCGTTCTGGCTATGTAACAGCTGGAATGGATGCATCTTACTACTACACACGTTATTTTACTAATATTGAATCTGTCGCAACTTTTGCATTAGAAAATTTTGATGAGTTTGCTAGTCGTGCAAAAGAGGCTAATAGATTGGTAAGTGATTCTGAATTATCTGAAGACCAAAAGTTCATGATGATTCATTCGATTCGAAGCTACTATGGCTCAACTCAATTATTGGATGCTGATGGAGAAGCATTCTGGGTTGTGAACGAGGGTGAGTATCGAATGATGAATACATTCGACTTAACAGTAGACCAAATCTTTTTTGAATTAAAAATGAATCCATGGACAGTTAAAAATGAGTTAGATATGTTTGTGAAACGCTTCAGTTATGAAGATAAAGTTCGATTTCCAGGTGATAAAACTGAATATCCGGGCGGAATCAGTTTTACACATGATATGGGAGTAGCAAATACAATTTCTAGACCACACTATTCTTCTTATGAGCTATATGGTTTAGATGGGTGCTTCTCACATATGACCTATGAACAACTGGTTAACTGGGTACTATGTGCATCAGTTTATGTGGAACAAACGGGAGACAAAAAGTGGTTAAATGATAACTTAAATATTTTTGTTCAGTGCTTTGAAAGTATGTTGAATCGTGACCATCCTGAAGCTGATAAACGAGATGGGATAATGGGACTTGATTCAACACGTGTTATGGGCGGAGCCGAGATTACAACTTATGATAGTTTGGATGTTTCACTTGGTCAGGCTAGAAATAATATATATCTAGCTGGAAAAACATGGGCATCATATGTAGCACTTGAGAAACTGTTTAGAGAAAATGATCTAACAGATCTATCGAAAGTAGCTGGTGATCAAGCTGAAAAATGTGCAGCTACAATTGTTTCTCATGTTACACCTAACGGATATATACCAGCTGTCATTAAAGAAGGTAATGATTCTAAAATCATCCCGGCCATTGAAGGGCTAATCTTCCCATATTATACAAATAACCATGATGCATTGGATCCTAATGGACGATTTGGAGAGTATATTCAAGCTTTACAAACTCATTTGGAAACAGTGTTAACAGAAGGGATCTGCTTGTTTGAAGATGGAGGATGGAAAATCTCATCTACAAGTAACAACTCTTGGCTAAGTAAAATTTATCTATCTCAGTTTATTACTCGTAAGATTCTTGGTTGGGAATGGGATGAAACAGGGGAGAGAGCAGATGCAGCCCATGTAGCATGGTTAACTCATCCAACTCTATCAGTTTGGAGCTGGAGCGATCAAATCATCTCAGGTGAAATTGCTGGAAGTAAGTACTATCCACGCGGAGTTACTAGTATCCTATGGCTAGAGGAATCAAAAAAATCTGCTTCATTAGTGAAGACAACACAAGAAGCTTAATAGAAATGTGCCGGTCTCTTGAGCACTTATAAGAGGGATCGGTACATAATTTTAATAAGGTGAAAAAAAATTCAAATATCTTAGTTTATCGAATAGACAAACTAAGTATAGAGTGATATAATCTGATTAAAGAAAGGTTACAGATTACTAGATTTAAGAAAATCTATTGTAAGCATTTACATGATTACGTGTAACCGATTACTAAACCAACTACTAGGAGGAATAACCCAATGGCTTATTTCGAAACAGTTAACAAAATTCAATATGAAGGTGCAAGATCTACAAATCCATTTGCATTTAAGTATTATAATCCTGAAGAAAAAATTAACGGTAAAACAATGGAGGAAATCCTTCGTTTCTCAGTTGCATACTGGCATACATTTACTGCTGATGGATCTGATCCATTTGGTGTAGGTACAGCAGTCCGCCCTTGGAACCATTTAACCGGCTTAGATTTAGCAAAAGCACGTGTTGAAGCAGCTTTTGAACTTTTTGAAAAATTAGATGTTCCATTCTTTGCTTTTCATGATGTTGATATTGCTCCAGAAGGTAGCACATTAAAGGAAACAAATGAAAATCAAGATGTTATCGTAGCAATGATTAAAGAATATATGAAAACAAGTAAAGCTAAATTGCTTTGGAATACAGCTAACATGTTCACAAATGCAAGATACGTTCATGGTGCAGCAACTTCTCCAAATGCAGATGTGTTTGCTTACTCTGCAGCAAAAGTTAAAAAGGGTCTTGAAGTAGCGAAAGAGCTTGGTGCAGAGAACTACGTATTCTGGGGTGGTCGTGAAGGATACGAAACACTTCTTAATACAAATATGAAGCTTGAGCAAGATAACTTAGCACGCTTTTTCCACATGGCAGTAGATTATGCAAAAGAAATTGGTTTAGAAGTTCCTTTCTTAATTGAACCAAAACCAAAAGAGCCAACAAAACATCAGTATGATTTCGATGTTGCGACTGGATTAGCATTCTTACAGAAATATGATTTAACAGACCATTTCAAATTTAACATCGAAGCTAACCATGCTACATTAGCTGGACACACATTTGAGCATGAATTAAGAACAGCTCGTATTAACGGAATGCTTGGTTCAGTTGATGCAAACCAAGGTGATACACTTCTTGGCTGGGATACAGATGAATTCCCAACAGATCTATATACAAATACATTAGCTATGTATGAAATCCTGAAAAATGGTGGCCTAGGTAAAGGTGGATTAAACTTCGATGCGAAGGTAAGACGTGGATCATTCGAAGCTGACGATCTTTTCCATGCTCACATTGCAGGTATGGATGCATTTGCAATCGGATTAAAAGTTGCAAACAAATTAATCGAAGATAAAGTACTTGATAGCTTTGTTGACGAACGTTACAGCAGCTTCACTAAAGGAATTGGATTAGAGATCGTTGAAGGAAAAACAAACTTCAATGAGTTAGAAAAATATGCTCTTCAATTAACAGAAATTAAGAACACATCTGGTAGAACAGAGCGTCTTAAAGCATTAGTTAATCAATATATTCTTGAAACTCTTTCTGGAGTAACTGTTTAATAAGTAATTTAATGATGAAAAAATGAGGATGTCTCACTAACAGTATAAGACCCTACAAACACATATAAGGCTTAATATTTAGCCTTATATGTGGGTGGTCAGGTACTTATGAGCCATCCTCATTTTTATAGAAAAGGATGATACTGGATGAAATACGTTATTGGTGTTGATCTTGGAACAAGTGCAGTTAAAATTTTACTAGTAAATCAGAATGGTGAAGTTTGCCAAGAGGTATCAAAGTCATATCCTCTTATTATTGAAAAATCCGGTTATAGTGAACAAGATCCTGAGGAATGGGTGGATAAAACAAGAGCTGGTTTAGCTGAACTGATCAATCAATTTGATGGGGATGTAAATGATATCGAGGGAATTAGCTTTTCAGGGCAAATGCATGGTCTTGTTTTGCTTGATAAGGAGAATCAAGTGGTTCGTAACGCTATTTTATGGAACGATACACGAACAACGAAACAATGCCAAGAGATTTATGAAGCTGTTGGGACAGAACGTTTATTAGAAGTAACAAAAAATCCTGCGTTAGAGGGCTTCACTTTACCGAAGATTCTTTGGGTTAAAGAGAATGAACCAGAGAACTTTGAACGTTCTAGTGTATTTTTATTACCGAAAGATTATCTCCGTTTCCGTATGACAGGGGCTTTACATATGGAATACTCTGATGCTGCAGGAACATTATTGTTAAATGTAGCAGAACGCAGTTGGAGCAGCGAAGTATTAGACAAATTTAACCTTTCTGCCGACTTCTGTCCTCCGTTAGTGGAATCTCATGCTCTTGTTGGTACTGTAACAGCAGAATATGCACAACAAACAGGACTAGCTGATACAACAAAGGTTTTTGCTGGCGGTGCAGATAATGCTTGTGGTGCAATTGGATCTGGGATTTTATCAGAAGGAAAAACTTTGTGTAGCATCGGAACATCTGGTGTAGTGCTTTCTTATGAAGAGAGAAACGATCTGGATTTTGAAGGAAAGGTTCATTACTTTAATCATGGTGAGGAAAATGCCTATTATACCATGGGAGTTACCCTTGCAGCAGGGTATAGTTTAAGCTGGTTTAAAGATACATTCGCAAAGAATGAAGCATTTGAACAATTTTTAGAAGCAATTGATGAAGTACCAGCAGGAAGTAATGGACTGTTGTTTACTCCATATATCGTTGGTGAAAGAACTCCTCATGCTGACTCAACGATTCGTGGGAGCTTTATTGGAGCCGATGCTGCTCATGAACGTAAACATTTTGTTCGTGCTGTACTTGAGGGAATCACGTTTTCATTAAATGAATCGATTGAAATTTTTAGAAACAGTGGAAAGAATATTGATTCGATCATTTCCATCGGTGGTGGAGCAAAAAATGATACATGGTTGCAAATGCAGGCTGATATTTTTAATGCGAAAATTGAAAAGTTAACAAGTGAACAAGGTCCAGGAATGGGAGCAGCCATGCTTGCAGCATATGGTTGTGGTTGGTACTCATCTCTAAAAGAATGTGCAGAAGAGTTTATTCAACCATTAAAAACATATCAGCCTATTCCTGAAAATGTAGAAGTCTATCAGAAATTATTTAAAGTGTATCAACAAGTTTATACTCAAACTAAGGGAATGAATGAGCAGTTAAGAGAGTTTAGAAAGTGATCTTGTTCTGAGATGGAACATACCAAATTGTACTGTTGAAAGAACAGTACTGATTACTTTCTTTTTTAACATACTAGCCTTAAGTGGTCATTACAAAATATGGTTTCCTAAAAAATAATAGATGAAAAGCCACTCAAGTTTTTACTTGAAGGCTTTTCTTATTTTACATTCATAGGAAATCTTTAGGAGGGGAAAAAATTGAAGCTTAAGCAAAATCAAAAACTTCTATTTATTGGTGATTCCATAACAGATTGTGAACGTGTGAAGCCTGAAGGTGAGGGATTGTTTAATGCACTTGGAAAAGGCTATGTATCGTATATTGATGGGCTACTTCAGGCTGTCTATCCGGAGTTGGGTATCCGAGTCGTTAACAAAGGAATTAGCGGAAATACAGTAAGAGATCTTAAAAACAGATGGCAGGAGGATGTACTTGAACAAAAGCCTGATTGGTTAGTAATCATGATTGGGATTAATGATGTATGGCGTCAGTTTGATACACCGTTTATTAAGGAAGGTCATGTGTATCTTGATGAATATGGAGATACACTTAGGAAACTTGTAACAGAAACCAAGGCTCACGTAAATGACATTGTCCTTATGACACCTTTTTATATTGAAAATAATGAGCAAGATCATATGAGGAACATGATGGATCAATACGGTCTTGTTGTAAAGGCAGTTGCTGAGGAAACAAACTGTCTATTTGTTAATACACAGGAGGCTTTTCAGGTTGTGTTAAAAGAGCTTTATCCAGCAGCACTGGCTTGGGATCGAGTTCATCCTTCTGCTGCAGGTCATATGGTTCTTACCCGTGCATTTTTAAAAGCAATAGATTTTGATTGGAACCAACATTAGTAGCTGTATGTATAACAGTAACTTTCAAATCAGAAGGAGGGGACGTAATTGACTGGAAAATTAATGTTTAACGAGGTATGTACATCGGAAAAGCTAATTGCTATTACATTTGACGATGGACCAAACCCATTCTTTACTCCACAAGTACTAGACATTTTTTCGGAAGTAGATGGGAAAGCAACCTTCTTTATGATTGGTGAGCAAATAGAGAAGTGTCCAGAACTTGTGAAGAAGGCTTTTGAACTTGGACATGAAATAGGTAACCATACATACACACATCCTAAATTATCACAATTAAGTTGTGAGGATTGCTTTGGAGAGATTGAACGAACCAAGATATTGATAGAGGAATTAGTTGGGCATAAGCCTGTTGTTTTTCGGCCTCCTTACCTGGATTTCAATGATGAAACTGTATTTGTTTTAAATCAGATGGGATATCCAATGATTGGAGCTTTAAATATGGAAGCGAAAGATTGGGAAATGCCCGGTGTAGACTTTATTTTAGAGAAAACAAGGCATTGTGTGAAAAATGGTAGCATTCTTATTTTTCATGATGGGTACGGAGATCGTTCACAAACGGTAGAAGCGGTACGTATACTTGTTTCTGAACTAACGTCTCAGGGATATAAGCTTGTTACGGTTAGTGAGTTATTAAGCCACTCATATGCAGAGTAAAAAAGAAATCAATTCCCTTTCGGCTACTATCCATTTTTGTAATATAGTGAACATAGCAACTGTTACAGAACGAATATATTTATATAGTATAGAAAAAACTAGAAGTAATTCAGATAATCGAATAAAACTAATATATAATTTTAGTATTTTAAGAATATGTTAACGTTTTCATAAAAATGAGTTATAGTTATTAAAATGATCTAAAACAAAGGACGATTCAATTATGTTCACAAAGTTAAAAAAATGGAATACGTTACGAAATCAAATATTAGTTGTCTTTTTAGCAGTTATGGCTGTGGTGTTATTGATTGTTAGTCTTTTAACATTTAATCAGGTTTCCACTTTATTAAAAAATAATGCTGATAAACAAATTCACCAAACAGTATCTGAGGCAAATGGGAGATTAGAATCTTTATATAAACAGATAAGTACAGCCTCTAAATTTGTTATGACAAATTATAATATACAAAGGATTTTGACGAAGAGTTTTGAAGGGGAAGAAATTTCTTTTACTGAGCGGCAACAAGTAGAAGGGATTGTTAACACGATTCAAGCAAATACAGATGGGATCTTTTCTTTTGAACTATATACAAGTGATTTAAAAAGTTTATTACCAATACCAAAAGATAATGCCACTTTATTTTCTAGAATTGATGCAAGATGGATAAATCAAGCAAATGATGCTAACGGGGGATTAGTATGGATAGGTGATGACCCAAGTAATTCTGATAATATTCTCGCTCTAAGAAGAGTGAATCTTATGGGAAAAGACTATGCAAATGGTGGTTATTTACTCATTAGTATCTATCGGGATTATTTTGAATTTGCTAATCAAGATAAGTCAAATCAATCCAACCAATACTCAATTCTATTAGATCAAGCCTTAAAGCCTATTCTTTCAAACTACGAACATTCTATTAATCCGATTATAAAGAATAACGATCCAACGATCACTTTAGAAAACCAGGAATATATGGTAACAAAGCAGACATCTAATGAAACTGGCTGGACACTAGTTATTTTAACACCTATTAAAGCTTTAACTGAGGGTATCAGTGTGTTGCGCACAGGGATTATCATTTCTGGGGTGATTGGATTTATTATCTTTTTTATCAGCTCCTTATTTCTATCAACGTTTATTACAAGTCCTATTATTAAACTAACAAAAACCATGCAGCAGGCAAGCTCAGGATCTCTGACGATGAATCCTAGTGTAACGACCGTAAATGAAATAAATGAACTAAATAGTACGTATAATCAACTTGTTAAAGAAACAAATCATCTTATTAAAATGGTTTATCAAAAAGAAATTACCCGAAGTCGAAGCGAATTAAAGGCATTACAAGCCCAAATAAATCCACATTTCCTTTTCAATACCTTGGATGCTCTGAAGTGGGAGCTTGAGGATAAAGAGCAGGAAGATTTGGCTGAGTTTGTTGTTGCTATGTCTGAATTGTTTCGATATACCATCACAAAACAAACAGATGGAGATTGGGTAACAATGAAAGAAGAACTTCAGCATATTGAAAACTACATGGAAATTATGAAAATGCG
This sequence comes from Metabacillus endolithicus, assembly GCF_023078335.1. Lineage (GTDB taxonomy): Bacteria > Bacillota > Bacilli > Bacillales > Bacillaceae > Metabacillus > Metabacillus endolithicus. Next base: position 3,233,711 of record NZ_CP095550.1, read on the forward strand.
CTTTGGAGACCATGTAAAGTGGATTCTGACAATCCCGAGAGAGCTTGAGCAGGTGAAAATACCAAAGCTATTGATTCAACCTTTAGTTGAGAACGCTGTGTTACATGGGGCAGGAAATAAGCTAGATCCTTGTACGATATCGGTTTCTGTACAACCAATGGAGGACAAGGAATACCTTCAAATTCTTGTGGAGGATGATGGTTCGGGAATAAACAAAGAAAACCTGGCTGCCATTAAACGTACCATGCAATTAGGAGGGGTTTCTTCGATTAAAAAGGGGACAGGAATTGCTATTTCTAATGTACACAAACGCCTTGAATTATATTATCAAGATCGTTTAAAAAGTGGACTTACCATAACGAGTGAGGAAGATACTGGGACAAGGGTTTCATTTATCATACCTGTTAACGGGGAGGAAGTACGATGATTCATTCAAAGACAATTCTAATTGTGGATGACGAACCTAGAACACGTCTTGGGCTACAGAAGAATTTAAATGCTTGGGCAAATGGAAACTATCATGTGTTAACAGCTTCTAACGGGGAAGAGGCAATTGGGATTATGACAAATCAACGGGTTCATATTCTTATTACCGATATCCAAATGCCAGAAATAACAGGCTTAGAATTACTTCAAATTGCAAAAGAACAGGATATCCATCCTGTTATCATTGTGATTTCAGCGTATTCTGAATTTAAATATGCCCAGGAAGCCCTTCGTTTAGGGGTTATTAATTATCTGCTAAAACCAATTAGTAAAAAAGCTTTAATTGAGGCTGTTGAGGATGCTGTACAGACAGTTGAAAAGCAGGAACGAGCAGGAATGATTGAAAAAGTAGTGGATAAAAAGCTTGTTACTGCGGATACTCAAAACTCAACAAATCCTGAAGCAATTAGGGAGGCAATTGAGTATATCAATCAAAACTTGAAAAATGAATTATCTCAAAAGGAAGTAGCGGATCATGTTCATTTAAATCCAAGCTATTTGAGTGTTTTGTTTAAAGAGCATGTTAAGTTCACATTTAGTGAATATGTCACGAGAAGAAGAATTCAACGAGCAAAGGAATTATTAATTTCTACCAATTTACCTATCTATGATATTGCAGAAGAATCTGGGTATAAAACCCCGAAATACTTTATTAAGATATTCAAGGAACTTGAAGGTATGACACCCAGTGCATACCGAAAAAACAACAATGAAAGAACTTTCTAAAAATAGTGGTATTTTTCCTAATCGTTGTGACCTATTTTTCAGAATGATCTGACTGTACACTATAAATGTAAGGTAAATAAAACTAAAGTCATAGGGGGTAATTAGTTTGTTTAAAAAGAAAGCGGTTGCAGTTGTTATGTCTGTTCTTATGCTTGTTTCTTTAGCACTTGCAGGTTGTTCTTCCTCAAGTTCTTCAGAAGAAGGTGGTAGTGGTAGTGCAGATGAAAAGAAAGTAATTAAATTTATGCATTTATGGCCAGAAGGAAGTTCAAATGCTCAGTTTTCAATTGTAAAAGATATTATTACTGAATATGAAAGTGAACATGACGTTAAAATTGAAACAGAAATTTTAAATCCTGATCAATACAGAGAAAAGCTTAAAGTTCTTGCTTCATCAAATGAGTTACCAGATATCGGTATGACTTGGTCTGATGGATTCATTCAACCTTATGTAGAAGGTGATATGTTAGCTCCACTAGACGATATCGTTGATAGCAGTAATCTTAAAGATGCTTTTATCCCAGGTGTAAAAGAATCATACGCAGTTGACGGAAAAACTTATGGTCTTCCTTTAGAATTAAATATTTCATATGTTTTCTATAACAAGGAAATCTTTGAAAAGTACAACCTAGAAGTTCCAACAACTTTTGAAGAATACAAGAATGTTGTAAAAACATTAGCTGATAATGGAGTTACTCCTACTACTGTAGGTGCAAAAGATGGTTGGCCAGCATCATTCTGGTTTATGTATATGGCAGACCGCATTGGTGGTTCGACAATCTTAACTGATGTTATTGATGGAAAAGCAAAATTTGATGATCCTTCAATTGTTAAAGCAGCAGAAGAAATTCAAAACCTTGTAGATATGGGTGGATTCGTAAAAGGTGCTAGTGCGTTATCAAATGATGATGCAAAAGGTTATTTCATGAACGAACAAGCAGCAATGTTCTTAACAGCTACTTGGGAATTACCAAACTATACAACTAGCCCAGATGTAGCTCAAGAGTTTAAAGATAAAATTGGCTACTTCAAGTTCCCAACTTATGAAGGTGGTAAAGGAACTGAAATTAATAGCTATGTAGGTGGTCCTGGTGTTGGATTATTCGTAGCAAAAGATTCTAAGGTTCAAGAAGAAGCAAAAGACTTCACTGCATTCTTAGTTGAAAAATGGGGAGAAAAAGCTGTAACAGATGCTGGTGTTATTCCTGCAACAAAAGTTGATACATCTAGTTTAGATCTTGCTCCAATGTATATTGACATCTTAAAAGATTTAAGCGAAGCATCAAATGTTACAACATATTTTGATACTCAATCAAGCCCAGCTGTGTCTGAACTACACCATGATTTAGTAACTGCTCTATTTGGAAAACAAGTAACTCCGGAAGAATTTGTTAAACAACATGCGGATGAGCTTGCGAAAGAGCAAAAATAATCCGAATCATTGAATTGAAGTAGAGGGCATGAGAATTGCCCTCTACTGTTTTGAAACGATCTTTACAAACCCTCGAACCTATTGAAAATACTTAGTCTACATTTGATTAAGAAGGGAGTATAAGAAATGAAAAATGTAATGTCGAACAAATTAGTAATCAGCCTTTATGTACTTCCTGCTTTACTGCTTATCCTTCTATTAATTTATATCCCAATTGTTTTAACTGGCTATTATGGTCTTATGGACTGGAACGGCATAGGTGGAATGACATTTATTGGTTTAGACAACTATATTGAATTAGTAAAAGATAAAATGTTCTGGCAAAGTACCTGGCATTCTATTTTACTAGGCTCTTCTCTACTATTAGCCTTGTTGGTTATTTAATTTTATCGCTTATTTTAGCAAGTAAAATTAAAGGAGCTAACTTTTTAAGAAAGATCTACCTTATTCCAATGTTGTTATCTTCTGTTGCAATTGGACAATTATGGGCAAAGATGTTTGATCCAACAAATGGAATGATTAATAGATTATTAGTCATGATAGGTGTGGATAATCCACCAATATGGTTAGCGGATGCGAACATTGTTTTATATGCACTCTTTATTCCGATAGTTTGGCAATATGCAGGATTTTATATCATTATCTTCTACGCAGCATTGAAAAACGTTCCAGAGGAACTTATTGAGGCAGCTAAAATTGATGGAGCTACACCAATTCAAATTGCTTATAAAATCAAAGTGCCATTAATTTCAGGTGTTATTAAGGTAATGGTCATTTTAGCAATCGTTGGTTCTTTAAAATACTTTGATTTAATCTTTGTATTAACTGGCGGTGGACCAAACGGTGCCAGTGAGGTTATGGCATCCTATATGTATAAGGAAGCATTTAGTAAATATAACTTTGGCTACGGAAGTGCGATTGGATTTGGTTTATTAATTATCTGTCTTGTGATGACATGGTTGATTCAAAAATTAATTACTTCAAAAGAAGATATATACTAGGAAAGGGGAGTAATAACGATGTCAAATGTTTTAAATGAAACACAAAAAAATACGACCCTATCTGCTAATTATAAAACAAATAAATCACTTGGAAGAAGAGTTGGGTATGGAATTCTTTACTTAATTCTAGGAATTATAGCGATAGTCCAAGTGTATCCGTTAGTTTGGCTATTTATGTTTTCATTAAAAACAAATCAAGAGGTATTTGGAATGTCCCCATTTGCACTGCCACAAGATCCACAATGGGGAAACTATGCGAAGGCTTGGACAACAGGTAATATTGATGTTTACTTTTTTAATAGTGTACTATACACCGTTTTAGCCGTTATTATCACTGTTATTCTTGCTAGCTTTGTAACATTCGCTATTACAAGAATGTATTGGAAATTAAGTGGATTAGTGCTTGGTTTGTTTATGGCTGGATATATGATTCCGCTACATTCAACATTAATTCCACTGTTTAATATCTTTAAATCAGTCAATCTAATTGATAACCCAGTTTCAATTATCTTGTCGTATGTTGCATTTAATTTACCAATTACGATCATGATCTTAACAGGTTTTTATAGATCAATTCCTAGGGAGATTGAAGAAGCAGCTGTTATGGATGGATGTTCTATTCATAGAATCTTCTTCCAAATTACACTACCAATGACGGTGCCTGTTCTTTCAACAACTGTCATTATTAACATGATTTATAACTGGAACGAATTTGTATTTGTAAATACTTTCTTAAGCTCTGATAAATGGAAAACCATTACAGTTGGAGTAAACAACTTTGTTGGGCAATATTTAACAGATTGGGGAGCAATTGGTGCAACATTAATGATCAGTATCATCCCAGTATTGATTGCTTATTTCATTCTAAGTGATCGAATTGTCGAAGGAATTGCTGCAGGATCTGTAAAGGGTTAATAGTTGGGCTAACTCGCAACAAGAGTTGGCCTTTTTTTACCCAAAGTAAATCAATGAAAGATTTCACTAAGGCTTCAACAGATATGTTGAGGTCTTTTTTTATGAAGTTAAAGGAATTCTACATTCTTGGGGCAGGTCATTTAAAAGCTATGGAGAACTATTATGGACATGATGTACTATACATATAGGTTTAATGTATAATTGGAAAATATTAGACTGCTACAAAATTATGTATTATTTTCCCTATAAATATATTACGATATACGAAGAGTCATAGAAAGGAAGTTTAAATTGAAGAAGAAAAGGTTATATATTTTAATTGGTATTTTCATTATTGGAATAAGTATTTTCCTTTTAAATTATATTGAATCTAATAGAAATGATCGTGTCAGTAGTTCTTTTTCAAGCAGTTCAGTTGAGGAGAAAAAATCAACTGATACAGATGAAACTGAAAAAAATAGTGAATTTGATCAACAGGCTAGAGAATTAGTTGAAAATCAATTTTCTTATTTTCAATCAATTGTTAATGGTCATTTTTTTGTTCAGTCTAGACAAAATGGCCCTAAAGATCAGTATTCGGAAGATTGGGTTACAGAGAGTGTTAAGAATGAACTACAAGAACGAGTTTCAGAAATTGATGAATTATTGCCTGAACAATTAGATTCCAGTAATGCTGTTGCTCAAGATTTGCTACAAGTATTAATTAGAATAAATCAGGCATATAGTCAATCTGAAAGTCAGAAAAATATATACCACGTTTATAGGATTTTATATGAGCTAAATGGTGAATTAAATGATTATAAACTGGAAGAAGGTATGTTTGATCCAGAAAATGATTGGTCACAGGTATTTAGCGAAGTGGAAGAAGAGCAGAAGGAAGTAAAAAGTGAAGCAGAATTACAGGTAGAAATCGAATCAGCGTTAGAGGCTGAGGATGAACAAACTACAGAGTAATACGTATTAAAGACTCTTATAAACAAACAACAGCTAATAAAGAAAATAAAGCTTCATGGTTGGGATTGAAGCTTTATTTTTTACTCTTCTTTTGTAAGGGGTTTAATCATATACTTTGTATTTGAAAGTATGACATTCATTATAGATATGCGCAGAAAAAACTAAGTTTTTAAGGAGATCTAAAGTCATGAAGGAAGAATTAAAATACATAGGGCAAAAAATTGTTGAGAATGACTTAGAACTTGCTAAAAAAGTTGTGTTTCAAAAGGATTCCATTCTTATGAAGCAGATTGAATTATCGAAGTTGCCAATAGCAGAACGTATCAAATATAGAGCCATTCTCATTCGTTATTTTGGTGAGGCTCTTTATGGTAACCTTGATGAGATACGAGAAAAGGTGATCTGTTGGGGAAGAGAGGCTGCACAAATTGCGATAAGGGATAATATTTCTTTAAGCAGCACATTAAGAGGGATTTATTTATATCGAACTGTTATCTGGGATGCTTTTACTGAAGAGTTGAATAAAAGGGAATTTGCTCCTATTACGATGCTTGATGTTTCTAAAATTATTGATCCGTTATTAGATTTAGTCTGCGAAATTATTGGTGAGGAATTTGAGAAACATAACCAGAAGTTAATGGAGGTGGCTTATACAGCACTTGAGGAACTCTCTGTACCTGTAGTTCCTATTGTAAAAGGTATTGTAGTGCTTCCTATAGTTGGGGCAGTAGATACACATCGTGCAAAATTGATTATGGATATCTCATTACATGAATCTGTTAGATTAGGTGTGTCTTATCTGATTTTAGATGTGTCTGGTGTGCCGATTATTGATACAATGGTTGCCAATCAATTATTTCAAGTTGTAAAAGCATTACAATTAACAGGTGTAGAAGTTATCATAACGGGAATTCGCCCGGAAATTGCTCAAACTGTTGTAAAGCTTGGTATTCATTTTGGAGAGATTAAGACTAGGGCCACAATGATGCAGGCACTAAATGAACTTGGTATTACAAAATCCTGAAATGATAAGAAAGAGGATGAGCAATTAAGCTCATCCTCTAATTAGACCATATTTCAATTTGTATTAATGATTAGCCACAAATTCTTTCTTTTGATCTTCTGTTTCATCATCGTTATTTGTTGTTCTCAATGGAATCTCTTTTAGGAAAAGAGTGACAATGAATGCCAATGAAACAATACCAGCAGATACGATAAATACAGTTGTTAAAGAAGTATTTAAAGCTTCTTTTAATAGCTGGATAAACTGGTCAAAGAAAGGCGTCATTTCTGCAGGTAATTCTGAGCGAATGGCTTCTAATTGTTCTGTATCCATTAATACTTGTGGATTTTGTAATTGTGCCATGTTTTCAGCCATTTCAGGGGGTGGGGCAGGAACACCTTCTCCTTGAGTACTCGCTAACTCATCTGCCATTTTATTTCCCATAACAGATCCTAACAAAGCAACCCCAATTGTACCCCCTATTTGTCTGAATGTTTGCATCGCTGATGTTGCAACACCAAGGTACTTATGACTTACAGCATTCTGAACAGTGATATTAAACACAGGCATATTGACGCCAAGTCCAATTCCTACAACAATTAATTGAAGAATTAATCGTGTGAGAGTTGATTCAACTTCAAGTGTAGAATTTAACACAAGTCCTACTGCCATAATGATTAATCCAAGAAGGGCAAAAATTTTATATTTTCCTGTCTTCGTAATTAAGTTACCTACAATAATACTCGAGGTAACCATTGAAATGGTCATGACCATTTCAACTAATCCAGAGACTGTCGCTGACTCCCCTTGAACTCCTTGAACGTAGAATGGAACATACATAATTGTACCGAACATTCCCATTCCCATCAGCATTCCCGCTATATTAGATACAGAGAAAACACTGTTTTTAAACAAGTAAAGAGGAAGAACAGGACTTTTAACTCTTAGTTCAATCATGATAAAGGCAATTAGAGATAAGATTGTAAGTGAAAATAAGCCAATAATTTCAAAAGAAGCCCATTCATATTTATCTCCTGCCCAGGTAAACCCTAGTAATAATGAAACGATTGTAATTGTTAATGCAATCGAACCAAGAAAGTCGATTGATTCTCTCTCTTTTGCTTTTTGAGATGGATATAATTTAAATATTAAAGCAAAGGCAAAAAATCCGATCGGGAGGAATACCCAGAAAATCCAGTGCCAGTCAAAGTTATCAACAATATATCCACCGAGTGTTGGACCGAATAAACTTGAAAGTCCGAATACGCCACCAAGAAGTCCTTGCCATCTCCCGCGTTCACGAGGGGCGAACAAATCTCCAACAGTTGTGAATGCACAAGACATAATCATCCCGCCACCAAAGCCTTGAAGCCCGCGGTATAAGATTAATTGAACAATATCATCTGCAGTTCCGCATAAAAAAGCACCAATCATAAAGATGGTTATACCAATTAGTATAAATATTTTTCTACCGTATATATCAGACAATTTACCAACTAACATAGCAGTGATTGTAGATGTTAACATATAGACGGTAAATACCCAGTCAAAGTATTCCATTCCGCCTATTTGAGAGACGATTTTTGGTAAAGCAGTACCTACGATTGTCATGTTAACTGCAGCAAAAAACATGGCTGACATAATGGCAATCATAATCATAACTTTTTGTCTGTTTTCTAAGTGTTCCATTAGTTACCTCCTGTATACAACTCAGTTATAAGTGAGCGAAGCTTTATTGTGGTTTGAGTTAGACCTACTTCCTTTTCAAAGTAATGTAAAAGAACATCAATTAAAAAGCTTCGAGGCTTTTGGGCCTTTAATTCATCTTTTAACAGATTAAGAGATGAAGAAAGATTATTTTTTGTTTCTTCATTGTTATAGTTACTTATGTATTGTTCGATAATTAAAAATTGTTTGGCAATCTCATCCGTTTTAGAGATAGAGGAACTATTAGTAAGGTTTAAAAAGTGTAAAATTCTTTCCTCTGTTAAAAGTGGATCAGGTCTAGTGGTTAACAAATCATTTACTATTGAATCTAAACGATCAACTATATAGGTTGATATAGCTAGAACGTTAACTTTTTCATTTTTATTGGCAAGGATGGAGAGAAACTCCTTTATTAATCCTTGTAAAGTTATAGTTAGGTCCCAGCAATATAGATTAATATGATTCCCATATGCCTGCAGAAGGCACTCCTTTTGCCACTGTGTAATTCTGAATCTCATCTTTTGCATTAATAATCTAAAGTCACTGTTTTCAGAAAGTGGCACATCCTTTAACTGCATGAGAATAAAATCTTTTCGCTCAATAAAGTCTTCAATTTGTGTACTTAATTGCTTGAGTAAGAGATCTCTTGGTGATAATGATTCATCAGTGGAATAACGAAATGCTTTTTTAAACATCATATTTTGGTGATACTCAAACACCTCTATAAATAATTCTTCTTTAGATGAAAACATCTTATATAAAGATGCTTTTGACATTGAGCATTGTTCCGCAATTTCTTGAACTGATGTTGAAAAATAGCCTTTTTTAGAAAAAATTTTAGTTGCAGCATCGATTAATAGCTTCCTCTTTTCGTCCAATATCTACTCACATCCTTTTAGAGAAAACTGAATGGTTTATATAGAAAACTAATGAGTTCATGGTGAATTTTAGAGTAGAGACAAGCTTAAGTCAAGAATAAATATGAAATTAATGATTGCTAATAAAAAAACAGCGAATTCTCGCTGTTATGTTGCCAATGAAAAAGGAAAACTGATGATAAATATTGATCCTGTTTCGTCACTTGTTACTTTCATTGATCCACCGTGACTTTCAATAATTTTCTTTGACACAGATAAGCCTAATCCAGTGCCATCATCCTTTGTAGAGAAAAATGGATCAAATATATGAGGTAAAAGAGAAGGTGAGATTCCTTTACCATTATCACGAAACAAAATCTGAATATGATGATCAACAACAATAGTTTCAATCGTTATAATTAGAGGTTGATCAGATCTAGCTTGAATAGCATTTATGAATAAATTCATAAACACTTGAAGTAATTCCTCCTGATCTCCTTTTATCATCACTTTTCTGGTTAATGAATCAAGGGTGTAGTCCAGCTTTGTGTTATATAGTAATGCCTCACTTTCTAGAAATTTCCCTAAATATTCTTTGAGAAACTGATGCAGGTTGATCATTTGTTTAGAGCTAGCTGAAGGCTTTGCAATACTCAAGAAGTCACTAATTATTTTATTTGCTCGATCTATCTCAGGAATGAGAATATCAGAGAATAGTTGTGACACTTCTGTATTGGTTTTATCTTTTAGCAATTGTAAATACCCTCTGACTGTTGTAAGGGGATTTCTAATTTCATGTGCTATGCCAGCAGCAATTCTTCCGGCAAGCGCTTGCTTCTCAGCTTCTTTTATGACGTTAAGAAAATAAAAAGTACCTAATACTCGTTTAATCGACCCGTCTGTATTCCATAAAATACGAGTATTAATAAGCCCGTAATTTACATCTAATACTTCTTTATCTTTCATTTCAATTCCTGTTCGTAACGTTTCAAGTAGTTCGATTTGTTCGTCTGGAAGTTGTAGGAGCTCTCTTATATGTTTACCAATTATTTGATCCCGGTCTACACCTAGATCTTTAGCAGTTTGGAGATTACATAACGTTATGAGTCCATCACCATCAACAAAAACAATATGGTGCGGAACAAAATCAAAAATAGAGGAAAGGAAGAGTTCAGTTTCTGCAAACTGATCGTAAGTGGTTGAAATTATAAATTCATCACGGGTATGTGAATTAGTATTTGCTTTTTGAATAAGTATTTGTTTGGAGTTAACTTTTTTAGCAACTAACTTGCTATGTTGTTTATTTACATATGTAAACGAAAAAGGAAGTTCGCTTAGCAGTTCTTTTAGTAAAGCATTTTCGTTTTTTAATTTTTCAATTTCGAGGTCACGGTTATGCTTATCTACCATTTTTTTCTCCTTGTTTGACTCATTTACAATCATTATAAGGTTAGTATATCCTATTCATTTTTTCAATCGTTAGTTATTGCCCATAGCGAATCCTATTGTCATGGGATTAAACAATTGCATCAACACCCATTCGAACTGACTGTTTGCTGAATAGGATAATAAGGAAACTTTCTAAAGGTGGTCATACAAATGGGAGAGGTTGAGGAGAAGGTGCATGAGCTTGAGATGAAAATTCTTGAGCTAGAACAACAAATAGAGCATATAGAAGAATTTCATTCGAATTCTTTAGATGAGAATGACGTAAGAGCTGTTGTTGATGGTCTATTAGCTGAAAAAAATATTGCGACACAAGAAGAAATTGAACGTCAACTCAATAAAAGTCATTTATTATTAATTAAATGGATTCTTGGTACCGGATTAAGTGTCGGAGCGTTAGTTGTAAGTATCGTTCGGTTTTTCTGATAGATGGATTGAAAAAGGGGCAACATTTTAGTTGCCCCTTTACTATCTATATTTAGTAATGATAATATCCTCTGCCGAAAGGACCGTCATCAAGTACAGCTCCACCAAGAAGCCCTGCACCAAGACCTAGAAGTCCAGTAGTAAGTGGTCCTACACCACCAGCGCCATAACCTCCGAATCCAGGACCATATCCAGCACTGTATCCGTATCCAGCTCCAGGATAACCTCCGAATCCAGTGCCATAACCTCCATATCCAGCACCAGGATAACCCCCGAATCCAGGACCTGCACCATAACCTGCACCATAACCGCCGTAACCAGGACCTGCACCATAACCGCCTGTGAAACTGCCAAATCCACCTGGATAACCAAAGCGTCCATCTGTAAATCTTGCATCTCTATGTCTCATTTCATTTCATCCTTCCCAAATGTTATTTCAGTTTCTCTGTACTATATGTGTTTACCTAGCCACTTGGGAATATGTTTAGCAAGAATAGGCGATTGTCTATTGAATTGAAGTATGTATGTACTCTCTTATGTTAGGTTTAATGCGGCACACACGTAAAGAATTACTAAAACATCTGCTGAAAATATAAAAAGCCTTGATTATCATATTAAAAGATTATATAATGTTAAAGTAAATTACGAAGAATGTTCGACATGCTTCGACATTATTTTTAAAAAGGTATTGCATCATGTAAATACTATTGTTATAATATATTTATTCGCGGGTGTAGTTTAGTGGTAAAACCTCAGCCTTCCAAGCTGATGATGAGGGTTCGATTCCCTTCACCCGCTCCATACATAATAATTGGTTACAACGCAGTGTCTCGTTTCTTAGATAAACGATGCATTGCGTTTTTTATTATGTCCTTGAATTTGCTCTAGAATAATTGAAAGTAACTCGAAGGATAAATCCTTCGAGCTACTTGATGATCTTATATGTTGCGTCTCCGCCATGTATTTGTGTAAACATACTTGATAATGCTTGTAACAGTTCTAAAGATTTTTCTTCAGAAAGAGACGGGTTTAAATAAACAATATGTAGAGCTTCTGTTGTGTTAGATGTTACAGCGGTTCTCTTTGAATCAACATAAGGACTGCCAAATGGACCCTGATGATCCTCTGAAACTAATTTGTTATGAAAAGAAACTTCACGTTCATTGATGGCAAGATAGATATCCTCTTCACTACCTATCTTGATTTTAACATCCCCAGTAAGCTTATCTTGATCATAAATCCCTAGGGGAATTTGATATTGCAGAGATAGAAAGTTATTTAAGTCTACTGCAGAGTTGAAGGGTTGAAGATATTGCTGTTTCTGAACTCGTCGATATAATGCTTCACTTGAAGGGCGGTATCGGTTAGGGTCTGTTCCTATTGTTTTAAATAGTTGTCGCCATTCTTGGATGGCTTGGATATCTGTTACTTTCTTATCAACATAATCAAAATAAAGCGATTCTTGGAAAAGCTGTAATCTTCCTTTAAGCATTTGAGGAGAATCACCAACATGAATATCCTGATATTCCACAATACCAATTTTAAAGTCTTTGTTAAGTTGGTTAAGCTGACCTTGAACGGTAATTTCCATTAATTCATACCTCCACAAACATTGAATGTGGTGTTATTTTACCATAATAGAAGAAAAAACTTAGAATATGTGACCTTTAAAGGAGGGAAGAGCAATGAATATTGAAGAATTTAAGAGGGAAGTTATTGAATACAGTAAAACAATTGGCATCGATAAGATTGGATTTACAAGCGCGAATATGTTTGAAGAGCTAAAGCAAAGGTTGATTACACAAAAGGAGCTTGGCTATCAATCTGGCTTTGAGGAGTCAGATATTGAGAAACGTGTTGCACCTATTAAGCTTTTGCCCAAGGCAAGTTCAATCATTTCCATTGCTCTTGCTTATCCTTCAAAAATGAAAAATGCTCCCAAAAGTACAAAAGAAGAAAGACGTGGTATTTTTTGTCGTGCCTCCTGGGGACAGGATTACCATGATGTGTTGCGTGACAGGTTAAATAAATTAGAAATGTTTTTAAAAGAAAAAGTACCTGATATTCAAGTGAAATCGATGGTTGATACAGGTGAGCTTTCCGATCGTGCAGTTGCGGAACGGGCAGGTATTGGATGGAGTGGGAAAAACTGCTCTGTTATCACGCATGAGTTTGGTTCTTACGTTTATTTAGGTGAAATGATTACAAACTTTCCATTTCAACCAGATACTCCAATGGAAGATCAATGTGGTTCATGTACAAAATGCCTCGACGTTTGTCCAACAGGTGCTTTAGTACAAGGTGGTCAGCTTGATTCATCTAAATGTATTGCTTTTTTAACACAAACAAAAGGTTTTCTGCCTGAAGAATACCGTACGAAAATTGGAAATCGCATTTATGGTTGTGATACGTGTCAAACAGTCTGTCCTGTTAATAAAGGAAAAGACTTTCACCTTCATCCAGAAATGGAGCCGGATCCTGAAATCGCAAAACCAAAATTAAAGCCGATATTAACAATAAGTAATCGAGACTTCAAAGAAAAATTTGGACATATATCTGGTTCATGGAGAGGCAAAAAGCCTCTTCAAAGAAATGCGATCCTGGCGCTTGCGCATTTTAAAGATACAACCGCGATAGATGATTTAATTAAAGTGATGCACGAAGACTCAAGGCCTGTGATTAGAGGTACTGCAGCATGGGCAATAGGAAAAATTGGGGAAGTTTCAGCAGCACACGAGCTACAAAAAGCATATGAAAAAGAAGAAGATTCACAAGTGAAAGAAGAAATCACGAAGGGCTTGTCCTTTCTTCTTACAAAAAAATAAGAGGATGTTTTAAGGCGGCGTTCTATTCTCCGCCTTTTTATGTTTTCGTTCCTCGATTTGATTAATTGAAAGAATCCGTGGTCAATGAATGTATCATTATTTGTTAATTGGCTTTACATAAAATCATAGATAAAAACGAAATAACATGACTAAATCTAAACACCTTCTACATACGTTTTAATAAATACGTTATGGTGGTGATAATCGTGAAGCAGCTAATTTCTGAGTTAAATGAAGCCAAACTTCAAATGCTGATAAATGCTAAGTATATAAAAAACGAAAGAAATGATGCTGAACTACAGGCAATACAACGGAAACTTGAATTTTCTGGAAAGAGAAATACAGAAATCGTTAAGGGCAGTACGAAAATAAATATTACGAATATTGATACAAGAACAGCAGACCTGAAAGAAGCAATGTATACATGTCATTCGAAGTGGCTTAATAAACAAAATGACTTTTTTTATCTTGAAGAAAGAATTGAACACCGAAAGGCTAGTATTTATAAAGATGAAATTGTTGAAGATCTATTGTTGAATCACGAAGGAGACAATGACAGATCCAGTATTCAAATCATGGATGACAATGATGAAAGAAATAAAGATTCTTCGTATCGTTACGACCGAATGGCGGCTGTTCAATATGCTGAACGTTGGTGGGATAGTACGAATCCTAAATATAAAAACTTTGATGTTAATTGCACAAACTTTATTTCACAATGCTTGCATGCAGGTGGAGCCCAGATGAGGGGATATCCTAACCGTTCTTCGGGGTGGTGGATGCAAAACAATAACTGGAGTTACAGCTGGTCTGTTGCGAATGCAATGAAGAATTTCTTATCTCAATCCACAACTGGTTTAAGAGCAGAGCGAGTAAAATCACCGGATAAATTAATGCCTGGGGATGTTATTTGCTATGATTTTCAAGGAGATGGTCGTTTTGATCATACAACGTTTGTCGTAGCGAAAGACGACGAGAATATGCCTTTAGTTAATGCACAAACTTATAACAGCCGCATGCGTTATTGGGCATATGAAGACTCGACTGCATACACACCAAATATAAAGTATGCTTTTTTCGAATACTTGATGATACTAGTTCAAAGTAACAATGGTATAATGGCTATTGAAATCAATGTTAGTATTTTTCATAGAAACAGATGAGGTGAAAAAATTGGCTTTACATGTTGTACTATATCAACCAGAGATTCCTGCAAATACAGGGAATATTGCACGTTCATGTGCAGCGACCAACACAACTCTACATTTAATTCGTCCATTAGGATTTTCTACAGATGATAAAATGCTGAAAAGAGCTGGTCTGGATTATTGGGAGTTTGTAAATGTTGTCTATCATGACTCTCTTGATGAATTATTTGAAACATATAAATCAGGAGAATTTTTCTTTTTAACAAAATTTGGCCAGCAGCCGCATACTACGTTTGATTACAGTGATCTTAACAAAGACTATTTCTTCGTTTTTGGTCGTGAAACAACGGGCTTGCCAAAGGATTTAATTCAATCCAATATGGATAAATGCTTACGTCTGCCAATGACAGAGCATGTGCGTTCATTAAATTTATCTAACACTGCAGCTATTCTTATTTATGAAGCATTAAGACAGCAGAATTATCCTGGTCTAATGTTGGACTTTCATAACTAAAGGCTAAGCGCAGGAGTTAAACAACAAATAAAAAGGGTGACTCAAACGGTATAGATCTTATCAAAAGGTCTATATCATTTGGGTCACCCTCTTTTTTATTCAACTTACTTTTTTACGCCTGGCTTGCCTTCGTATCCAGCTGTAAAAATAGCTGTTAAGAATGCTAAGCTAACACCGAGAATTAAAATAAAACCCATCGTTTTACCTCCTCTACTTATCAACAGAGAATGAAGGATCTATGTATAGTTTCCCTCTTATAGCTAGTATTATTATAACGCAATTAAGATGTGATGTGAATGAGGAACAAAGAAAAAGATTCTAGCTTTTTCTTAACAAGAACGAATGTTAAAGGACATCCTCGCATAAAGTGTATTAAACTGCACGAATTAGAAACAAGTACGACCAATGATGAAGGAGGTCCTTATGGATATCTTAAAAAAGATTGAAAAGTACAGGGAAGATGAGCAGCGCTTAAAGTGGGAAGGAACCTTCGTAGAATATTTGGAGATTGTCAAAGAGAAACCATGGGTTGCCCAATCAGCACATTCCAGGGTTTACAATATGATTAAAGATGCTGGGATAGAAGAAGTGGATGGAAAAAGAACGTATAAGTTTTTTGATCACCAACTATATGGATTAGAAGACGCGCTTGAACGTCTTGTTGAGGAATATTTCCATCCTGCTGCTAAGCGCTTAGATGTTAGAAAACGGATTTTATTATTAATGGGACCTGTAAGTGGAGGTAAATCAACTCTTGTCACAATGCTGAAAAGAGGATTAGAAGCCTATTCTTTAACAGATCGTGGTGCAGTTTACGCAATTAAAGGATGTCCGATGCACGAGGACCCTCTTCACCTTATCCCGCACCATCTACGAGAAGATTTTTATGATGAATATGGTATTCGTATTGAAGGCAACTTGTCTCCATTAAATGTGATGAGGCTAGAGCAAGAATATGGTGGTCGAATTGAGGACGTAAGAGTTGAACGTGTCTTCTTATCTGAGGATAAACGTACTGGTATTGGTACATTTAGTCCTTCCGATCCAAAATCACAGGATATTGCAGATCTAACAGGTAGCATTGACTTCTCTACAATTGCTGAATATGGTTCTGAATCAGATCCACGTGCCTACCGTTTTGATGGAGAATTGAACAAAGCAAACCGTGGTATGATGGAGTTCCAAGAGATGCTAAAATGTGATGAGAAATTTTTATGGCATTTGCTATCGTTAACACAAGAAGGTAATTTTAAAGCTGGACGATTTGCCTTAATAAGCGCTGATGAGCTCATAGTTGCTCACACGAACGAAACGGAATACCGCTCCTTTATTTCAAACAAAAAGAACGAAGCCCTTCACTCACGAATTATTGTCATGCCTGTTCCGTATAACTTAAAGGTTACAGAAGAAGAGAGAATTTATGAAAAAATGATCTCTGAAAGTGATGTATCTGATGTTCACATTGCCCCACATACATTAAAGGTTGCTGCTATGTTTACCATTTTAACTCGCCTAAAAGAACCAAAACGCGGAGATATTGATTTAGTTAAAAAGATGAGATTATATGATGGAGAAAGTGTTGAAGGCTTTAACTCTGTTGATGTTAATGAACTAAGAAAGGAATATAACGATGAGGGTATGTCCGGTATTGACCCGCGTTATGTGATCAATAGAATTTCATCTACGATTATTCGAAAAGAAGTGCCATCCATTAACGCTTTAGATGTATTAAGAGCGTTAAAAGAAGGTCTTGACCAACATGCTTCTATTTCAAATGAAGATCGTGAAAAATATTTAAACTTCATCTCTGTTGCTCGCCAGCTATATGACGACATGGCGAAAAAAGAAGTTCAAAAAGCATTTGTATATTCATATGAGGAATCAGCTAAAACCCTTATGGATAACTACCTAGACAATGTGGAGGCATACTGTAATAAAAACAAGCTTCGTGATCCATTGACAGGTGAAGAAATGAACCCAGATGAAAAACTTATGCGCTCAATTGAAGAGCAGATTGGTATTTCTGAAAACGCGAAAAAAGCCTTCCGTGAAGAGATTCTTATCCGCATTTCAGCTTATGCACGTAAAGGGAAGCGTTTTGATTATAATTCACACGAACGGTTACGTGAAGCTATTCAAAAGAAACTTTTTGCTGACTTAAAAGATGTGGTGAAAATTACGACTTCATCCAAAACACCTGATGAGCAGCAGCTTAAGAAAATTAATGAAGTGGTGGCACGTCTTATTGATGAACACGGCTATAACTCAACTTCTGCGAATGAATTATTACGTTATGTAGGAAGCTTATTAAACAGATAAATCTGAAATGCTTACGGCTGGCTGACATCTAAGTTGTCAGCTTTTTTTATTATCATCTAGAGTTACGTGGTTTCACTAAAAAAATGGACGGGTATTAATAACCTATAACAAATGAGGTGAATTCAATGAAAAAATCGTTAAACACAATGATTCGTAACATGGATGATTTAAAGCAGCAATCAAAGATTATGGACAATATGAAAACCAATAAAGAAATCAAGCAAGAGGGGAAAAGTCCAGATCCCTTACAATATGTAAAAAAGAATACTAAGAATTAGAGGGGGGCATCCAACTTGGGTGTCTTTTTTAAATCTTTTTAAATTAAAGATACAGAAAGAAAATTGAAGTGGGAACTTGTCTTATTTTTAATGATAACATGGTAATTTTCTAAATTATTTGTCAATAAATCAATTCTTTCGCATAGGATAGAGTAATCCACAGAATTCAAAACGGAATGGAAAAACGAAAGTATTCATCCACGTTAATGTATGCTGAGGATTAAAAATGTGTGACACTTTTTTACAACTAATTTTGAAATTTTTGATGAAATGTATGACAGATGAAAGAAACTAAAAAATTATCGGAGGGGGAACTGTAAATATGTCTAATCAAGATCAGAATTTTGTTATTTCACAAGAAGATTGGACCCTCCATCGCAAAGGCCATGATGATCAAACACGCCATCAAGAGAAAGTACAGGAAGCTATTCGTAATAATCTTCCAGATCTTATCACAGAAGAAAGCATTGTAATGTCCAATGGGAAAGATGTAGTGAAGATTCCAATTCGTTCTCTGGACGAATACAAAATTCGGTATAACTATGATAAGAATAAGCATGTTGGCCAAGGCGATGGAGAGAGTCAGGTCGGTGATGTTGTAGCAAGAGATGGATCACAAGCAGATGCTAAGGGTCCCGGCAAGGGTCAGGGGGCCGGAGATCAAGCAGGAGAAGATTATTATGAGGCTGAAGTATCTATTTTAGAGTTAGAAGCAGCATTATTTAAAGAATTAGAGCTTCCGAATTTAAAACAAAAAGAACGTGATGATATTGTGATTGAAAACATTGAGTTTAATGATATAAGAAGAACAGGCTTAATGGGAAATGTTGATAAGAAAAGAACCATGTTATCTGCATATAAACGTAATGCTATGGCGGGGAAATCAAAATTTCACCCAATTTATCCAGAAGATTTAAAGTTTAAGACTTGGAATGAAGTTGTAAAGCCTGAATCAAAGGCTGTTGTCATTGCGATGATGGATACGAGTGGTTCAATGGGCCTTTGGGAAAAATATATGGCTAGAAGCTTTTTCTTTTGGATGACAAGATTTCTTAGAACAAAGTATGAGAAAGTAGATATCGAATTTATTGCCCATCATACCGAAGCAAAGGTTGTTTCAGAGGAAGATTTCTTCTCGAAAGGGGAAAGCGGGGGAACGATTTGTTCATCTGCATATCGTAAAGCTCTTGAAATCATAGAAGAAAAATACCAACCAGCAAGATATAATATCTATCCTTTCCACTTTTCAGATGGTGATAATTTAACATCAGATAATGCCAGATGCGTTAAGTTAGTAGGAGAGCTTATGAAGGTTTCCAATATCTTTGGCTATGGAGAAGTTAATCAGTATAATCGTCATTCAACCCTAATGTCCGCATATAAGAATATCAATGATGAGAAGTTCCGCTATTATATCCTCAAACAAAAAGCAGATGTTTTCCAAGCAATGAAGGGTTTCTTCAGAAAAGATGAAGATAAAGTATGCATAACAACCTTGCCCCAATAACTTATGGGGGGCTTCCTTATTTGGAAATGGTGTACAAACAAAATCTTCCTTACAAACATTTATTTTTTTAGGACAAGCTAAAATTATAGTTTTTCGTCCCGGAGGTTGATATCTTTGGAAATATTTATTTTAGCAGTTCTTATTATTTTGAACGCTTTTTTTGCAGCTAGTGAGATTGCCTTAATTTCACTAAATGATAATAAAGTAAAGCTAATGGCAGAGAACGGTCATAAAAAAGCTATAATGTTGGATAACTTATTGTCTGAACCTAGCAGGTTTTTAGCTACGATTCAAATTGGAATAACACTCGCTGGATTTTTAGCAAGTGCCTTTGCAGCGGAAAGCTTTGCAGGAAGACTTGCAAAAGCATTACATGATATAGGAGTGCCAGTGTCAGAAAGATTATTGGGTACTATATCTGTAATTGTTATTACACTTTTATTATCATACTTTACATTAGTTTTAGGTGAACTGGTTCCTAAACGACTTGCTCTTCAAAAGGCTGAAGCTATTTCCATGTTTGCTGTTTTGCCTTTAACCATCTTATCAAAGGTCTCATCACCTTTTGTGAAGTTGCTAACTGCCTCAACTAATTTCATTGTCCGACTATTTGGTGTTGATCCAGATGCAGATGATGAAAATGTAACGGAAGAGGAAATCCGAATGATGGTTGATGTTGGCAAGGAAAGAGGAACTATTCAAGAAGCTGAAAAAGTTATGATAAACAATATTTTTGAATTTGATAACAAATCTGTTTCTGAAATTATGACACATCGAACAAACATTGTTGCGATTCCTCTTCATTTTACACTTAAAGAAACTGTTCGATTAGTGAATGAAGAAAAATACACGCGATTTCCAGTGTTTGAAGAAAACATTGATCATATTGTCGGAATACTCCATTCAAAGGATCTCATTCAATTTGTTGAAAATTGTGATGAAGATTCATTCAAAATGAAGGAATTACTACGTGCTCCTTACTTTATCCTGGAATCAAAGCCAATCGATGATTTATTTAAAGAGATGCAAATGAATAATATTCATATGGCGATTGCAATTGATGAATATGGTGGAACAGATGGGGTTGTAACAATAGAAGATGTAATAGAGGAGATTGTAGGAAATATCTTTGATGAATATGATGAAATAGGGCTGGATTATGAAGAAATTATTAAGCTTGAAGATCATGTTTACTTAATTCCAGGAACAACAAACCTCTATGTTGTTGAGGATCTTCTGGATATTGAAATTTCAAATGAAGACTTTGACACAATAAGTGGATTTGTCATAGGTCAGCTCGGGTATATACCTGATGAAAATGAAAAGCCTCAAGTCGAATATAACAATATATTGTTTGCAGTCGAAGAAATGCATGATAAGCGCATCCAAAAGGTAAGGGTCACTTCTTTAGAAAATAAAGAACTGGAAGAGGAATAATGTCAGCCAATTTCTATTATGAAATTGGCTTTTTTCTTTAGAATAAGGGGATTTTCACACATAACTCTTTAATTAATCAAACGTTTGTTTAAAACCCTTTTAAAGGATTTTAACTAACTTAAATTGTGTTTTAAGAAACGTTCTATTTTTTTTGTATAATCGCAAGAAGTTTTCGCAAACTACATATGTCAATAGGATTAATTTACATATAGTAGATTTTACTATGTGAAATAACACAGAGAAGGGGGCAATTCAATTGGTAACATCAATTAAGAAAAAGCTGTTTACATTAACCAGCGTATTTGTTGTTTTTGCATCTATACTATCTGGTTGTAATACAGCTGAAGAAGCACCGAAAGATACTGCAGAGAACGGTGGCGGTGGAGATGCAACGGAAGGTGAAGGTACTTATTTAGAAAGAGCATATGCAGGTGAATTTGATGGAACTAAGGTTTCAATGTTTGGTCCTTTCACAGATGCAGACCAAGTAAAATTTGAAGATAGCATTAAAGAGTTTGAAGAAAAAACAGGAATTGATATTCAATATGAAGGATCAAAAGAGTTTGAAGCTACAATCTCAATTCGTGTAGAAGGCGGAAATCCACCAGATATTGCTGACTTCCCTCAGCCTGGACTATTATCTACATTTGCTAAGCAAGGTAATGTAATTGATGTTTCAACATTTATGGATCAAGAAAAATTAAAAGAAAATTACAATCAAAGCTGGCTCGATATGGCAACAATGGAAGGTCCAGAGGGCGATGTTATGGCTGGAATCTGGAATCGTAGTAATGTGAAAAGCTTAGTATGGTATCCAAAGGCAGAGTTCGAAGCAGCAGGATATGAGGTACCTGAGACCTGGGATGAAATGATCGCGTTGTCAGAGCAAATTGTGAAAGATGGCGATAATCCTTGGGCAATTGGTATTGAAAGTGGAGCAGCAACAGGTTGGGTGGCAACTGACTGGATGGAGGATATTATGCTTCGTACAACATCACCTGAAAACTATGATAAATGGGTCAATGGTGAGCTTCCATTCTCTTCTCCTGAAGTAAAAAATGCGGCTGAAAAAATGTCTGAAATTTGGTTAAATGATGATTTTGTTTATGGTGGAAGAAAATCAATTGTGACAACAAACTTTGGGGATGCTCCAAAGCCAATGTTTGATGAACCACCTAAAACATGGTTACACAGACAAGGAAGCTTTATCACGAGCTTCTTCCCAGAAGGTACAGTAGCGGGTGAGGATTACGATTGGTTCTACTTACCTCCTATTGACGAGCAATATGGTAAGCCTGTTCTTGTTGCTGGTGATATTTATGCAATGTTTAATGATCGTGATGAAGTTCGTGCAGTCATGGAATTCTTTACAACAGGTGAGTCAATTAAATCATGGATTCAATCAGGTGGAGTTGTAGCACCTATGAATGATGCTGACCCTGAATGGTATACAACTGATGTTGAGCGTCGAATGGCAGAATTAATTCAAGAAGCAGATACTCTTCGTTTTGATGGATCGGATTTAATGCCAGGAGCAGTTGGCGCAGGAAGCTTCTGGAAAGGAATGACAGATTACATTAGTGGTACGGTGGAACTTGATCAAGCACTTAAAGAAATAGATGCAGGTTGGCCGAAATAAAGAATTTTTTCCTTATACTTTAGGCACTATTAGTAAGCATAAGGTTTTTTAGAAATAAGCCAAATTTTCAAAAAAAAATTGTGCATTCTAAGGACTGGACATAATGTCTGGTCCTTCATTATTAAATTGATTTCATTTGAGAACGTGGTAAGGATTTTTACCTTAAGGAGGTAACCCGAGTGATATGGAAAAACAAACATCACCTTCAGTAGCAAAGCTTGTTTTATTAACAATTGCTGTATTTGCAGGGAACTTACTCATTCATTATGGTATATTTCTTTTTCTACGTGATACAGAGATGCCGGCCCTGCTTTATGCAATCTTGGCTATCATTTGGGGAGTATTCGGAGTTTATACCATTTATTACACACTTAACTGGGTTGTTGAACAATATCCTGTGAAACAAAGGCGTATTGTCCAGCCGTATGTATTCGTTGGTCCTGCCGTTCTTTTGTTAGGATGGCTGATGTTTATACCAACTCTTCGTACATTATATTTAAGTTTTTTTGGCCCAAACTCAGACAGTTTCGTAGGCTTATCAAATTATTTGGCGGTGTTTACGGACCGTCTTTTGTTAACAGCCTTGCGTAATAATTTGTTGTGGGTCCTATTTGGGGCAACACTTTGTATCGTGTTAGGGTTATTGATTGCTGTTTTAGCTGATAGAAGCAGCTATGAAAAAATTGCGAAGGCTATTATTTTCATGCCAATGGCTATATCGATGGTAGCTGCTGGAGTAATATGGAAATTTATTTACTATTACCAGCCAGGAGATCAGCAAATAGGTTTGTTAAACGCGATTGTTGTGGCGATTGGTGGAGAACCTCAAGCGTGGACAAGTATGAATCAGC
Organism: Metabacillus endolithicus; assembly: GCF_023078335.1. Lineage (GTDB taxonomy): Bacteria > Bacillota > Bacilli > Bacillales > Bacillaceae > Metabacillus > Metabacillus endolithicus. Next base: position 3,257,182 of record NZ_CP095550.1, read on the forward strand.
CTGGAACAATATGTTCTTAATTGTAATTTTAATTTGGATGCAAACTGGCTTTGCAATGGTTCTATTTTCAGCAGCGTTGAAGGGAATTCCAAATGAGTTACTTGAGGCTGCACGTGTGGATGGAGCAACAGAGGTTACAATCTTTTTCAAAATTATTATTCCATACATTTCAGGTACGATCTTAACTGTTTCAACAACTATTATTGTGTTTACATTAAAAATCTTCGATATCATCATGGTTATGACAGGTGGCCAATATGAAACAGATGTAGTTGCCACACAGTTTTACCGCCAATTCTTTATGTACAGAAACTTTGGATATGGCTCAACGTTAGCGATTGTTTTATTGATTACAGTCATTCCAGTTATCATCATCAATCTAAAACAATTTCGCAGGCAGGGGGGATTTTAGGATGAAATCAAACAAAGGGTCAAAGTGGCTCGTCAATTTAGTGTTAGCCGTCATTTGTCTGATTTGGCTGATTCCAACGGCGGGACTATTTATTTCCTCTTTTAGACCAGCGGCCGATATATTAGATTCAGGATGGTGGACTGTATTTCCTCATAGAGACTGGGTAACAGAGGATCAACTCACACTTGATCCTGATACAGATTTGAGCAAGCCGATTGCAGTAGAAGGTAAAACCTATACAAATGATGAGCTAGCTAGTGGTGTTGTTTTAGATGATAAAAGGATTATTTGGGAAAACAAACGTAAAAGACTTCTTAATGTTCAAACGAAACAATGGACAATGAATGCAGATTTTACGTTAGAGAATTATCAAACGGTTCTTGGCGGTAAGCAGTATGTGATCACCCTTCCCGGTGGTGGAACAAAAACAGAAAAAGGAAGTAATTTAACACAGTCATTTATTAATACATTTACGGTTTCCATTCCAGCTACCATTATCCCGCTGTTAATAGCTACCTTTGCTGCGTATTCCTTTGCGTGGCTGAAATTTAGAGGCAGCAGAGCGATGTTTGTTGTTGTCATTGCGTTGCTTGTTGTTCCATTGCAGGTTGCGCTCATTCCTATATTGAAGGATTATACAAATATCGGTTTAAATGGTAGTTATTTAGGAATATGGCTTGCACACACCACATTTGGATTACCTTTAACAACTTACTTTCTTTATAACTATATTAGTCAGTTGCCAAGGGATATTTTTGAGTCAGCCTTTATAGATGGTGCGAGTAATTTTACGATTTTCACAAAATTGATTCTTCCATTATCTGTTCCTGCTTTAGCATCGATCGGAATCTTTCAGTTCTTGTGGGTATGGAATGATTATTTAGTTGCATTGGTGTTCTTAGGAAGTCAGCCAGATGTTCAAGTGCTCTCAATGAGAATTGCAGACATGGTCGGATCACGTGGAGACGATTGGCACTTACTAACAGCAGCAGCCTTTGTTTCAATGATCATGCCGCTTACAGTTTTCTTCTTATTACAACGTTTCTTTGTAAGAGGCTTATTAGGTGGATCTGTAAAAGGATAAAACTAAGAGCAGGGATAAAGCCAGTAATGATGAGTTGTTCATACTGGCTTTAAGCCTGTCTATTTTTTATTGATGAAATGGAGTTGAAAATGCGTGACGTGGAAAATTGAACGAAATGATCTATCACAGCAGGAACTATTAAATCTAGAAAGTTTATTCTCTTTAGCAAATGGCTACATCGGTATCCGTGGAAATTTTGAGGAAGGGTATTCGGAAGAGTTCGTTTCGATACGTGGAACATACTTAAATGCATTTCATGATATAACAGAGATTACATATGGTGAAAAGCTTTATGCTTTTCCAGAAACTCAGCAAAAGCTGGTGAATAACATTGATGCTCAAACAATTGATATCTTTATAGACAAAGAGCACTTCTCACTATTTGAAGGTGAAGTACTTTCATATAAGCGGGTGTTGCATTTAGATCAAGGCTATACAGAACGGTTACTTCATTACAGAACTCCTAGTGGAAAGGAAGTGAAATTGCAGTTTCGCAGGATCGTATCGTTCTCTGTAAAAGAACTTTTTGCAATTGAAGTGAAAATTGAGCCGGTAAATTTTAATGGAGAAGTAAGGATTGTTTCAAAAGTAGATGGAGATGTTTCCAACTATGTTAATAGAAATGATCCGCGTGTCGCTGCAGGACATGCAAAATTGCTTTCAGTAGAGAATATTGGGGAGAAGGATGACATCATTTTTGTTGAAGACAAAACGACAAATTCGGATCTTAAGGCTGCTTGCACGACAAAACATATCTTAAATGTTCAAGGAAATAAGAGTACTCAAATTCAAGATAAAAGAGTAGAAGTTACCTATACTTTCGAACTCGACCAACCGGTTGAATTTGTAAAATATAACGTTTATACAGATACATTAAGGCATGAACGTGATTTGGTTGAAAAAGGTATAGAGATGCATGGCAATCTTTCAAATCAATCTTTTGACCAGCTCATTCAATCTCAAAAGGACTATCTTGATGAATTCTGGAATGTGGCAGATATAAAAATTGAAGGTGAGGAAAAGCTTCAGGAGGGCATTCGCTTTAACCTTTATCAACTTTTACAATCTGCAGGAAGAGATAAATACAGTAATATAGCTGCAAAAGGCCTTTCAGGTGAAGGATATGAGGGACATTACTTCTGGGATACCGAAATTTATATGATTCCTGTTTTCTTGTTAACAAAGCCAGAGTTAGCAAAACAATTACTGATCTATCGATATTCAATCTTGGATGGAGCAAGACAAAGGGCCAAGGAGATGGGGCATTCTAAAGGAGCCTTATTCCCTTGGAGGACCATTTCAGGATCAGAGTGCTCGGCATATTTCCCAGCGGGCACTGCGCAGTATCACATAAGCGCAGATATTGCCTATAGCTTTATCCAATATTATTTAGCAACAAAAGATATCAATTTTATGGTGGAATATGGTGCAGAAGTTTTAAGTGAAACAGCAAGATTGTGGATGGATACAGGTCATTTTTATCAAGATGAATTTAGAATTGACGATGTAACAGGTCCTGACGAATATACATGTCTTGTTAACAATAATTATTATACAAACGTTATGGCAAAACATAATTTAAAGTGGGCTTACTCCGTTTACAATCAGGTGAGAAAAGAGGATCCAACTTCTTTTAAAGAGTTATCGCAACGCTTAGATCTCACTGAAGAAGAAGCACGAGACTGGAATCAAGCAGCTGAAAAAATGTATTTACCTTATGATGAAGAATTGGGGATTAATCCTCAGGATGATACATTCTTAAAAAAAGCTGTTTGGGATTTTGAACATACACCGAAAGAAAAGTATCCATTGCTTTTACATTATCACCCACTAACACTATATCGCTATCAAGTGTGTAAGCAGGCTGACACTGTACTTGCTCATTTTTTATTGGAGGACGAGCAGTCGTTTGAAACAATAAAAGCATCTTACGATTATTATGAAAAAATTACAACCCATGATTCATCTCTATCCTCTGCTATCTTTAGTATTATGGCAGCGAAAGTAGGTTATTACGAGAAGGCCTACGACTATTTTATGGAATCTGCGCGTCTTGATCTTGATAATACTCACGGTAACACAAAAGATGGCCTACATATGGCCAATATGGGTGGTACATGGATGTCAATTATTCATGGTTTTGGAGGAGTTCGTGTGAAAGAAAGTGGGCTTTCCATTCATCCTGTATTACCGGAGCAATGGACACAATATGAATTTACGTTACATTATTTACAGCGCCAACTTCGTGTGAAAGTAGAACGTGAGCAAATGACGGTTTTCCTTGAAAAGGGCGATCGTCTTGACCTTACTGTTTACGGAAAAAACATAACATTAGAGGAAGGAAAACAATATACAGGTGAAACTTCCAATTAGGAGTGATACAGTTGAGTAAATTAAAGGCTTTTATTTTCGACTTAGATGGTGTTATAACAGATACAGCTGAATATCATTTTCTTGCATGGAAGGCTTTAGCTGAAGATCTAAACATTTCTTTTACAAGAGAATTAAATGAAGAGTTAAAAGGAATTTCAAGAATGGATTCCCTTGAGAAGATCCTTCAATTCGGTGGAAAAGAGCAAGAATTTTCAGAGCAAGAAAAGCTGGAGTTAGCAACAAAGAAAAACGAACATTATGTTGAGTTAATCAATAAGATCACTCCTTCAGATATACTACCGGGAATTGAAAAGTTACTAAGAGATATTAAACAAGCTAACTTGGAAATCGCGCTAGCATCAGCAAGTAAAAATGCCAATATGGTATTAGAAGCATTGAAGCTCAAGGATCAATTTGATTATATTGTTGATGTAACAAAAATTAAAAAAGGAAAGCCTGATCCAGAGATTTTTTTAAAGGCAGCTGAATTGCTAAAAGTTGATCCTTCATCATGTGTGGGAGTAGAAGATGCCATTGCCGGTGTAGAAGCAATAAAAAGTGCAGGTATGTATGCGGTTGCAGTTGGACCGAAAAGTTCCTTCCAAAAAGCTGACCTTGTTTATGAAACAACGGAAGCTCTGTCATTTAAGGAGATTAAAGAAAGATTTGAAGAGTGAAAAAAGGAGAAACCAATGATTGAAAAACAAAGAATTAATGAAGCAGAAAAAGCAGTAAAGGTATTGCAGGAGGAAGTTTATCAACATGAATGGCGCTTGCATTATCATGTTGCTCCAGTAGCCAATTGGATGAATGATCCTAACGGGTTTTGCTATTTTAAAGGTGAATATCATCTGTTTTATCAGCATCATCCTTTTGCTCCAAAATGGGATTCTATGTATTGGGGACATGTGAAGAGTAAAGATCTTGTCAATTGGGAGCATCTTCCGCCTGCTTTGGCTCCAGGTGAAGCTTATGATAAAGATGGCTGCTTTTCAGGAAGTGCGATTGAAAAGGATGATAAGCTCTATTTAATGTACACAGGTAATGTGTGGACAGGTGAAAATTATGATGAAGAGCTAAAGCAAGTTCAAGCGCTGGCTGTAAGTGAGGATGGAATTTCTTTTGAAAAGCTGTCAGAAAACCCGGTTATTACAGAAGCTCCAAAAGGTGACATTCATCCATTTCATTTTCGTGACCCAAAGGTATGGAAGCATGATAATCTTTATTATGTTGTGTTAGGTTCAAAAACACTGCAAAATACTGGACAAGTATTAATGTATCGTTCCAAAGATTTGATCCATTGGGAATTCGTTAATATTTTGGCTAAAGGTGAGGGTAACTTCGGGTACATGTGGGAATGTCCTGATTTATTTACCTTAAATAATAAAGAAGTTCTCGTGATGTCTCCACAGGGAGTAAAACCTGAAGGAAATTTATATCATAATTTACATCAAGCTGGCTATGTTATTGGTGATGTGGACTATGAAAAAGGAATTCTTTCTCATGGTGACTTTCAATTGTTGGATTATGGCTTTGATTACTATGCCCCTCAAACAATGATTGACCCAGAAGGCAGAAGAATTGCTATTGCGTGGATGGATATGTGGGAAAGTGAGATGCCGACCCAAGCACACGGGTACACAGGTGCTATGACATTACCTCGTGAGTTGGAACTAAGAGGTGATAAAATCTATTGTCATCCAGTAAAGGAAATTGAAAAGCTCAGACAAGCTGAAGTAATACACGAACAAATTACGTTTTCCGGAGAAACCTCACTTGAAGGTATTGCAGGCGATTCCATAGAGCTAGACCTTTCACTTCGAGTCCACCATTCATCAGCATGCGGAATTCGTCTTCGTGTAGATGAAGATGCTGGTGAAGAAACAGTCATCACCTATTATGGTGACAAAGGAATTCTTGAACTCGACCGTAATGAATCAGGGAAAGGGCCAGGTGGGGTTAGGAAAACGCATCTACAATTACAGGATCACATGCTTCACTTAAGAATTTTCATTGATAAATCCTCCGTAGAAGTTTTTGTGAATCATGGTGAGCAAGTATTAACTGCTAGAATATATCCAGGTAAAAAGAGTACAAACATTCGCTTATTTTCAGATGAAGAAATTGAAATTGTTCAATTAAAAAAGTGGGATTTAAAGCGGTCTATATAATAGTAAAAAACCTTTCGACATTAGTTGAAAGGTTTTTTATTTTTTGAAGTAAGCATAATTTGTCAATTTCTACATAAACATTTATTATTTTTGTAGAACAAAAAATAAAATGTTGAGGAGAAATACAAAATGGAACTTGAACAACAAAAAGTTCAACAACAAAACAAAGCATTTATCGTGTTTATTTTAGGGACACTTGCGGCATTTGCTCCTTTGTCGATTGATATGTATTTACCAGCGTTTCCAATCTTAACAAATGAATTTCATACTAGTGCATCGATGATTCAGCTAAGTTTAACGTTCTTTTTACTGGGAGCTTCTTTAGGTCAACTTTTTACAGGGCCTTTAAGTGATGTGTTTGGAAGAAGGAAGCCACTGTTAATTGGTTTATCTATCTACGCAGTCACTTCTCTTTTATGTGTTTTTACTGATTCTATTGAATTATTTATTCTTTTAAGGTTGATACAAGGATTAGCTGGATCTGCAGGAATGGTTATTTCAAGGGCTACTATTGTCAGAGATCTTTATTCCGGTAAAGAAATGACGAAATTCTTTTCATTATTGGCTCTAGTGAATGGAATGGCACCTATTCTTGCTCCTATCATTGGAGCACAACTTCTAAAGTTTTTTCCATGGCAGGCTGTATTCATAACCCTGACAATTATTGGTGCTGTGATCTTTGCCTTTGTTCTTTGGGGATTAAAGGAAACCTTGCCTGTTGAAGAACGAAGCCAAGGAGGCTTCCTGCAAACACTTAACACGTTCCGCCAACTGCTTACAAATCTTCATTTTATGGGGTATGTTCTTTCATTCGGATTTGTTGCTGCAGCAATGTTTGCTTACATCTCAGGATCATCCTTTGTTATTCAGTATGTATACGGAGCTTCTGCGGATACATTCAGTATTGTCTTTGCTATTAACGGAATCGGAATTGTTATTGCAAGCCAAGTAACAGGAAAGCTTTCAGAATCGATCGAAGAAAAGACGCTTCTTTTAGCAGGTGTGTTCATGTCATTTACTGGTGGACTTAGTTTATTACTTCTTATTTTATTAAGGGTAGAATTGATGTTCATCCTTCCATCACTCTTTTTAACAGTCTCTAGTGTAGGTGTTGTTAATACAACTAGCTTTTCTTTAGCTTTACAGAATAATAGAAATATAGCAGGCAGTGCCTCTGCGTTATTAGGTGTTATGTCACTGTTAGTAGGTGCTATTGTAGCACCTCTTGTAGGAGTTGCTGGTGAAGATACGGCAGTTCCTATGGGAATTGTCATATGTATATCCAGTTTTGGAGCGGTTCTATCATATTTCTTTCTCGTAAGATCAAGAAAATTAGCATAGGTCTATTAAAAAACCAATTTACAAGAAACGAGAGAAAAGGTTATCATTTTCTTTGGATAGAAAATTGCAAATGAGTATGGGAGAGAATAAATGAAGGAATTAACGTTTACATCTTATAATCAGTTTCAGCAATTTATTGAACATAAAGCGATGGAAAAAGCGATTATGAAAGGGCTTCATGGAGAAGAATTAGAAACATTTAAAGTAGAGTTTCTACAAAGAGCCGAAAAAATGTGGAAAGACAACGAATGTGATCATTGGGTTGAAAAGCATGGTTATGTTGTAATAAATGTGTGGAAAGACGGTGTAGGCAAGCGGAAAATGTCGAGGGGAAGACCGAAGAAACTTGATTCAGAGAAGTACCTTCATTCCATTCATGTACGTTTGGATGAAGAAGCATACCGTAAACTCAATCAATACTGTGAAGACAACAACATAGATGTGTCAGAAACAATAAGGAAATTAATAAAGTCACTTTAGAATTCTGGAGTTACAATAATATTTTGTATCAAAAAAGCAGTGGTCTGATTGAGATCACTGTTTTTTTGATACAAAAGTATCTCATAGGGTAGGGAAGAGGTAGATTGGAAGGTATAGGTGGATAAGTTCTTAACTTGATATCGCATCTGCAGGGGCTTTCATGGTTTGATAAAAGGAGGTTTGTGGCAGATCTGTTTGAGGAGATTGGTGTCTCGGTACTAAGGGAATTGGGACAGAAAGGTCTTCTGTCAGAAAGGTGTGCCTCGATACAGGGAGAATCGGGACAGAAAAGGTCCTCTGGAAGAAAGATGTGTCTCGATACAGGGGGAATCGGGACAGAAAGGGTCCTCCGGAAGAAAGATGTGTCTCGATACAGGGGGAATCGGGACAGAAAGGGTCCTCCAGCAGAAAGAAGTGTCCCGATAGAGGTGGAATCGGGACAGAAAAGTTCTTCCGTCAGAAAGGTGTGTCTCGATACAGGTGGAATCGGGACAGAAAAGGTCCTCCGTCAGAAAGGTGTGTCTCGATACAGGTGGAATCGGGACAGAAAAGGTCCTCCAGCAGAAAGATGTGTCCCGATAGAGGGGGAATCGGGACAGAAAAGGTCCTCCAGCAGGAATATGTGTCTCGATACAGTGGGAATCGGGACAGAAAAGGTCTTCCAGCAGAAAGATGTGTCCCGATAGAGGTGGAATCGGGACAGAAAAGGTCCTCCAGCAGAAAGATGTGTCCCGATAGAGGGGGAATCGGGACAGAAAAGGTCTTCCAGCAGAAAGATGTGTCCCGATACAGGTGGAATCGGGACAGAAAAGGTCTTCCGTCAGAAAGAAGTGTCCCGATACAGGGGGAATCGGGACAGAAAAGGTCTTCCGTCAGAAAGGTGTGTCTCGATAGAGGTGGAATCGGGACAGAAAAGGTCTTCCGGAAGAAAGATGTGTCTCGATACAGGGAGAATCGGGACAGAAAAGGTCCTCCAGCAGAAAGAAGTGTCCCGATACAGGTGGAATCGGGACAGAAAAGGTCCTCCAGCAGGAAGAAGTGTCCCGATACAGGGGGAATCGGGACAGAAAAGGTCCTCCAGCAGGAAGAAGTGTCCCGATACAGAGGGGATCGGGACAGAAAGGGTCCTCGGTCAGAAAGAAGTGTCTCGATACTAAGAGAATCGGGACCGATCCGTGAGAAATGATCAGCAAAGAGTCTCGATATAAGGGAATCCAGACTGGAGCTGGTGTTAATACTCGAATCACCTTTATCGAAAAACGCATGAACTTCTGAATATCACACCATATAGGTACTCTAACACAAGGTATCTCGAAAACACACATTGATTCAAATTATAATAAACTCTACTATTAAAAACTACGAACTATTGTTCCACCAAATAATCCCATATGATATAATTGAAAAAAACGCTTGGAGTGATTTCTATTTTTAAGCTGGAGGAAATGTTTGATAGCGGTAGCTCCTCTTATTTAGAAAGAGAAAAGAGGAGATTAACAGAATTATATAAACTGGACCTCATCAATACTCCAAATGAAGAGTCATTTGATCGCATTACAAGGTTAGCTAGTAGGATCTTTCAAGTTCCTATTTCATTAATAACGTTATTAACTGAGGACAAACAATGGTTTAAATCATGCGTAGGTCTCACAGGTTCAATTTTAGAAGAGAGGTCAACAGAAAGAGAGGCTGCCTTCTGTCAGTATGTTGTTTTAGATGGAAACCCATTAGTGATTGAAGATACACTGGAAGACCATCGCTTTAAACATAATCGATTAGTGAAAGAACATCAAATCCGTTTCTATGCGGGTGTACCAATTATTACAAAACAAAACAATATACTTGGTTCTTTATGTATTATTGATGAAAAACCAAGAACGATTAGCGAAGATGAACTTAATAAATTAATAGATTTGAGTTATTGGGTAAAGGCAGAAATTGAGTTAAGATCAGACATTATTGAAAGAACGATGAGTGAACAATCTATCAGATGTTTATACGAAATAACAAGCAATAAAGAGCTAAGCTTTGAGCAGAAATTAAAGAAGTTATTAAGTTTAGGTTGTGAACGCTTCCAGCTATCGGATGGAAATGTTTCAAGAATAATGGGAGATAATTATGAGGTAGTTCAAACAACTCATTCAACTGAAATGATCAATGTTGGAGAAATCATTTCTTTAGAACAAACATGTGCTTGGATGGTTAAAGAACGTTTAACACCAGTTCATATAAGTCAGTCTGTGCCACTCCATAACCAATCGATGATAAGAGAATATGTTGGTGCACCTATATTTGTTCATGAGCAATTTTACGGAACATTTTGCTTTTATGATGATCATCAGCAGTTTCGTGCAATATCTAATTCAGACATAGAATTTCTCCAGTTGATGGCACAGTGGGTTGGAAATGAACTGGAACGTCGAATTGCTAAGAAAAAGTTAAAGGAAACTCAAGAAAGATTCGAGCAAATCGCTAATAACATTAAAGAAGCCTTTTGGATATTTGATATTCAAGAGAAACAGTTACTATATATGAGTTCTGCATGGCAAGAAATCTCAGGCAGAACAGGTGAAGAATATAATTTGGATGATACTCTCTGGGAAAGGTCCATTCATCCGGATGATCGTGAATATACTTTAGAAAGATTTATGAATATACATGAAAGAGTTGAATTTGATTATAGATTAACTCACACGGACGGTACAATTCGTTGGGTGAGGAACCGAATTGTACCCATATATAATCAAAAAGGCCATGTTTATCGAATTGCGGGAGTCGCTGAGGATATTACTGATAAGAAACAAAATCAGGATATCATGAGGAAATCAGATAAGCTAACAGCGGTAGGGCAATTAGCAGCGAGTATTGCACATGAAATCCGAAACCCTTTGACCAGTATAAAAGGGTTTATGCAGTTAAAAGATGGCTATTCCTATCCATACAAGGAATTGATTTTGAGTGAGCTTTTACAAATGGAAGAGTTTGTGAACGAAATTCTTATTCTAGCAAATGCTCATCTTGGAACTAAACGTGAACAAAATAACATCATAGACCTCCTTCAAGAGGTTTTACGTACAAATGAGGAGTTAAGCAGAATGCTTAATATTACTTTTTGTATCAAGTGTCATGCTAGCCTATCTATACCATGTGATTTAAATCAAGTTAAGCTTGTTTTTCAAAATTTGATTAGTAATGCAATTGAATCAATGCCAAAAGGTGGCATGATTCATATTGAGATTGGGATAGATGATGAACGATATTTGTATATTGCGGTGGCTGATGAAGGTGTAGGCATTTCACCAGAACGAATTCCTACGCTTGGAGAACCTTTTTATTCTAATAAGGAAAAGGGTAGTGGACTTGGGCTGATGATAAGCTATAGAATCATCCAAAATCATAAGGGGAAAATCTTTTTTACTAGTGAACTTGGTAAAGGAACAACAGTTAAAATATTATTACCTTTAGAATAAAGAAAAGGAGCGGAACCCCGCTCCTTTTTTATTTTCTCATTCTTTTCGGAGTTCTTTCATAAGGAGTACTTAAAAATCTAAGTTGAAGGGGTATCACTAAATAACTGATCAATTTTATGCGCTAATTCGAAATCTAATTTTGTCAAACCTCTGGCAGTCCAGGATGTATAGGTGATAAAAACAGCTTTATACTGAATTTCAATAAAAGGGTGATGATTTGCTTCCTCAGCGAGATGTCCTACCTTTGAAACAAAATCTATTCCGGCTAGATAATCCTTAAATACATATTTTCTAACTATAGAACGCTGATTTTTTAGCTTCCATTTAGGTAATGAAGAAAGCAGTTCCTCAATTTCATGGTCTGTCAATTGCCTCAAGTCCACACCTCCTTTTCATCATGTAATACTATTTTCTCTAAACATATGACAATCCCTTCTAGTAGATATAACTAGATATTTGGTCGTAGTATAATATAGATAGAAAAAGGAAATGGAAATACATAAATGTATATCCTACCCTCTATAACTGTTATGATAGTAGAATGATAAAGTGGTAAAGTACTAAATTATGAAATTAATTTAACTTAATTAAGTTTTTTTATTTGTTAATTAACAGGATATCAATTTATTGTTGTCGAATAGTTTATGGGGAATTGTTTAAGGAGGATACTACATGTCAAATGCATCAAATGGGCAATTAGAAAAGGAACATGAAAAGGGTGATCTTGATACACCTTATGTTGTAGGAATTGGAGCCTCAGCTGGAGGTCTTGAAGCCATTGAGCAATTTTTCCAAAATATGAAATCTAACATAGATGCAGCATTTGTTGTTGTTCAACATTTATCTTCTAAGTATAAAAGCTTTATGCCGGAACTACTTGTAAAATATACTAATATGAAAGTTTTGGTGGCAAAGCAAGGACTGCAGGTTAATCCTAAAACTGTCTATTTATGCCCACCTAATCACTATATTACAATAAATAATCAAGGGCGAATACATTTAGAGACATATCATGAAAGTCAAGTAGTGAATTATCCTATAGATGCGTTCTTAACATCTATTTCTTTATATGCAAAAAAGAAAGCAATTGGTGTGATCTTGTCTGGTAAAGGGACAGATGGAACAAAAGGGTTAAACGATATTCATGAAAGAAACGGACTTTGCATTGTTCAAAATGAAACGGCAAAGTATATGGATATGCCCGAAAGCGCAATCAAATCAGGTGTTGGAGACTATATCATTAATCCTTCAGTGATGCCTGAGCATATTCAAAATTATATAGAAACAAAGCTCGTGGAGTTTAAAGAAACAACATTAAAACAAGTGTTAATGATGATTCATAAAAAAAGTGGTATTGATTTTACCATGTATAAGAAAAACACTGTTATCCGACGAATTGAACGTAGAATGAGTTTATTGGAAGAATCATTCCTTAATCTTGAAGACTATAAAAACTATTTGCTGGCAAACCCTAGGGAGATTCGTTATCTTCAAGAAGATTTACTTATTGGTGTGACTCACTTTTTTAGGGATACTGATGCTTTTTACTATATGCAGCAGACACTTATTCCATCAATGGTTGATGAGAACTTACAGCGTGGCCGAAATAAAATGAGAATATGGGTAGCAGGATGCTCATCAGGTCAAGAAGCATATTCTTTAGCTATTTTATTTAATGAAGAGCTAGAAAAACGAGAAAGTGATATGGATTTGCAAGTGTTCGCAACAGACATTGACCGTGATGCTGTTAAATTCGCAAGTCAGGTTTGCTATTCGGAGCAAATCGTATCAATGATCCCAAAACATCTGCTAATTAAGTACTTTGATAAACAAGGCAGCGATTATCAGGTAAAAAGAGAAATTAGGCAAAAAATTGTATTTGCACCTCATAATATGACGAAGGATTCTCCATTTGTTAATTTAGATATGATAAGTTGTAGAAATGTCATGATTTATTTTCAAACGGAGCTACAGCAAAGAGTGTTGTCATTGTTTCACTTTGCACTAAAGGAGAAGGGCTATTTATTTTTAGGTCCAAGTGAAACAATCGGCAAACTCTCAAATCTTTTCTCCTCTGTTAATAGCAAGTGGAAAGTTTTTAGTAATCAGGTTTCTGATAACCAACATTTTTCCCAAGCATTACTAGCGCCTAAAGAGGTTTCTGGAGATAGTGAGAGAAGGGGTACGGAACATTTACGTGACACAAACAGGTTTCAACATCCTGATGAACTCTATTATTCACTTATGGACGATTTGTTACCTCCGTGTATTGTCATTAATGAGCATAATGAAGTGATTCTTTCTTCCGGGAATGCAGGGGAATATTTAAACCTGCCAAAGGGAAAAGTTAATTATAATATTTTTAATATGGTTCCAACAAACCTATCTGTTGCCATTGGAACAGCCATAAAAAAGGTTCGTGAGGAATTAAGAGAAATTAAATATAAGAATCTTTTAATCAACAAAAATGAAAGCAAACAGGTAAAATTAGTTGTTAAACCTTTAGAAAATGTAAGAAAGGGCTATGTTGCATTATTTATAAAAGACCATATGCCTGACTCTACTACAATAATTAAAGCTGATTCTATGACATTTGATCAGGATTCTGCCTATAATCAAAGGATTTTTGACTTAGAGCAGGAGCTTTACTATACGAAGCAAAGTCTTCAGACAACAATTGAAGAATTAGAAACATCAAATGAAGAGCTTCAGTCAACGAATGAAGAATTAATTGCTGCAAATGAAGAACTTCAAAGTACAAATGAAGAAATGCAATCCGTTAATGAAGAATTAATTACAGTTAATTCTCAGTATGAAAAGAAAATTATTGAACTTACTGACCTTAACAATGATATGGACAACTTGTTAATTAACACCAATATCGCAACCATTTTCTTAGATAAGAAATTAAATATTAAGCTTTATACTCCTGAAGTTATGAAACTTTTCCATGTGATTGATCGTGATATTGGACGTCCGATTTTTCATATATCACATCGACTAGAATGTGATACATTAATGGATGAAATCCAAGATGTGTTAATGACAACAAATTCAATAATAAAAGATTTACCTGCGAAAGATGGAAAGTGGTATAGTGTCAAAATCATGCCTTACCGCACTAGTGACAATATCGTGGATGGTATTGTGATGACATTTATTGATATCACAAAAATTAAGAAGGTAAACCGAGAGCTTCAATTAAGTATGCAAGCTATTGAGCTTAGTCCGGCAAATACAGTATTTACAGACTTCCAAGGGAAAATAGAGTATGCGAATAGTAAATTTGCAGAACAACTTGGGTTAGAGGTTAAGGATTTAATCGGACGTAAGTTAAAAGATATCTATGCAGAATATTATATTGATAGTGATTTTGATTCTCATTGGAAAAAGGTGCGTGCTGGTGAAAAGTGGTCTGGTGAAATATCCTATACAGCTCGCGATGGAAAACAATATTGGGAAAATCTCGCATTAATACCTGTAGAAAATGACGATCATGATGTTGTTCAGATTTTACGAGTTGGAGAAGATGTAACAAATAGAAAAAGCTCAGAGCAAATGCTAATTAAATCTGAAATGCTGTCAGCAATTGGACAGTTGGCAGCTGGCATTGCGCATGAAATAAGAAATCCTCTCACTTCTTTAAGAGGCTTCCTACAGCTAATGATCCAAACCAACACATATCGTAAGGAATACGCTGAAGTAATGATGACTGAGTTTATCAGGCTAGAAGAGATCATTAATGAATTTTTAGTCCTATCCCGACCAAAGACAGCGGCTTTTCAGGATGTAAATATTAATAAAATCATTCAAGATGTTTCAAAAATATGGGAAACTCAAGCCATTCTTAATGACGTTACAATCGAAACATATAATGATCCATTTATTTTTACCATCCAAGGAATTGAAAATGAGTTAAAGCAGGTTTTTATTAATATTGTGAAAAATGGAATTGAATCGATGGAAGGACGACCAGGAAATTTAAAGATTGAAACACGTAAACTGGATAGTGGAGAGGTACTTATCCGCTTTGAAGATAAAGGAAAAGGTATTCCAAAGGAACAACTTGAAAAAATGGGACAGCCTTTCTACACAACAAAGGAAAAAGGAACAGGTTTAGGTTTAATGGTTAGCTTTAAGATTATTGAGAGTCATAATGGGAAAATCGTCTTTTCAAGTGAATTAGATAAAGGCACAACAGTTGAAATTACGTTACCTTTATCTAACTCAGTCGAAGCGGTCTAATAGAGGCATTAAAGTTAAATAAAAATCTATCGAAGAGCGCAGCTCATTTAATTCATCAATAATAACTTCATAGTGAGCACTTTTGCCACTTTCAATGATATCGGGGCGAAGGAGGCTGAGTAAATCCTGTATTTTCTCAAGCTTCCTTGGAAGGTCCTTCATATTATCAGATGAACTTATTAAATTATATATATCTGAATCTGTTAGAAACGGCTGAAACAATGAAATAATTTCTTTTCGATGATGCTGTTCTAGTTGATTTTGGTCAGTCACTGTTAATTGTTCTCGAAGCATATTAACCTGGTGGCTGACTTTTTTTAGATTTTCCCTTAAAGGAATACTTACCACATACAGTAACCCTTCATGATTTTGTTTAATGTGTAATTCGAATAATTCTAATGAATTTCCAATTGTGATCATATTAGCTTCAAATTTTTCCTTCTCCTTTGTGGATAGGAAATATTGGACTTTGTTTCGGCTTTCTTGATCAACAAGATCAAGGAAGTTTTTCGATTTAGAGAAAATTTGATGTGACATTAAAGAGGAATCGATCACATCAAGCTGTGAATTTAAAATAAAAACAGGTACAGGTACGTTTTCAAGAGCGTACATTTGCACACCACACCTTCTTCAAAAGTTAAGCTTCAATCCCAATAAGTTGGCTATTAATAAATGCCGTTAAGTTTTCCAGATTAGGAACAATGAGTGTTTGATTTGATATAAACTTTGATAAATCATATTTTTCTGCTAGTCTACTTCCGAGTATAATCGTTGGCTTATGATCTAACATCTCAAGTGTTTGAATGTATTCTGGTAGATTTTTCAGGTGATGTGAAACTGTTACTGATAAACAAATCACATCAGGCTTAGATTTATTTGCATAGTAAATGGCATGTTGTAACGGTAAATTAGGACCTAAATATTTCACATTCCAAGAGTTTTGTTTAAAAATTGATGCTGCCATTTTTATTCCAACATAGTGCTCTTCACCTTCAATACAGAATAGCATAACCTGCTTTTGACTTCTTATCACTTGCTCATCATTCTGGTCTAAGTGAAAATCGAGTTTTGTTAAAACATAATCAGCTGTTCCTGTAGCTAAATGTTCATCAGCAACACTTATTTCATCAATTTCCCATAGGTAACCTATATAATATAATGCTTCTTTTATCACATTTTCATAGATGTAGAGGGAGGTAAATCCTTCATGTAAAAGCTTCTCAATTAATTTAAATGAACTTACAGTGTCACCAAGTAAAAGAAATTGAGCAAACTTTTTTGTTAAATCAGTCATGCATGTCAATCCTTTCTGATTTAATCTACCTCCTATTATACTCTTTCCTTCATTGTTCTTCATCTTTTAATAGGAAGAAAATAATGGTGAGTTTCGTTATAGTTTCGTAAAGTTATAAGACACAATAGGCTACAAAAGATCAGTTATACTTTCCCTATTTTCGAGCCTCTTAAACTAAATTTTATAAAATAGAGTTGTGCGATTCTACATCTAATACCTTAATTAAAACTTATCGGGCTTAATTTGTGGCGAAAATGTGGACGTATTTAGATAAATTCCATAATTTGAAATATACATCTTTTCTCAATTTGTTTTTTGTGATACATTAATTATTGTAGTTGATAATCAATCTCAACAGCTGTGAATCATAGATAAATACACGTTCTTTTTTTTATCATTTAATGATAATGATTATCATATGTTAATAAAGTGTGAAATGGCGGCTCTTGGTTTGTCATACTTGTATTACATATTTGCTAGATTCAACTTGGAATAATAATTGATTCAATTGTTGTACTAAGAATAAATAGGTTAAGAGGGTTTCAAATGAGATTATGGATGCTAGGAATTGCAACTATCGTCCTGTCTTTTATTTCGCTTTTCATCGGAGCAATTGATATTACACCAATGGATTTGCTTAATTGGGATTCAGACGAAACACATATTTTCCTAATAAGCCGAGTTCCACGATTAATTGCCATTATTTTAGCGGGGGCAGGTATGAGTATTGCCGGCTTAATTATGCAGTCTTTAAGTCGAAATAAGTTTGTATCACCAACAACTGCTGGGACATTAGACGCAGCAAGGCTAGGTATTTTAATATCAATGCTATTTTTTACGAATGTCACATATACCCAACAAGTTATTTTTAGTTTTGCTTTTGCGTTAGCTGGAACATTCGTATTTATGCAGATTTTGGATCGTATAAAATTTAAAGACGCTATTTTTGTCCCATTAATTGGAATTATGTATGGAAATATTTTATCTTCCATTACAACTTTTTTAGGGTACGAAGCTGATCTACTTCAAAACCTCTCTTCCTGGCTCATGGGGAGCTTTACTTTGATTATTTCTGGTCGCTATGAACTTTTATATGTTAGTATTCCAGCTGTTATTTTAGCTTACATTTATGCAAATAAATTTACAGTAGCCGGAATGGGAGAAGATTTTGCGAAAAATCTAGGCTTAAGTTATAAGCTGATTCTAAATATTGGTCTTATTCTTGTTGCAATTATTTCGACAACAGTTGTTCTCACTGTGGGGGTTATTCCATTTTTGGGACTAATTGTACCAAATATTGTTTCTCTTTATTTAGGTGATAATTTGCGCAAAACAATACCGCATACCGCGGTATTAGGGGTTGTTTTCTTATTAATCTGTGATATTTTAGGGCGGATCATTATTCACCCTTATGAGATTCCAGTTAATGTAACAGTGGCAGTGATAGGCAGTGCGATCTTCTTAACGATGCTACTTAGGGGGAGAGCATATGCGAAATAGTACAAAACTGATTTTATTGGCAGCTATAGCTATTGTATGTATCTTGTTTTATGGCTTTTATGATATAAAAGGGGGCTTTGATTACGCTTTTCCAAAGCGTATGCTCCGAGTTTCGGCGATGATTGTAACAGGTATTGCCATTTCTTATTCAACTGTTGTGTTCCAGACAATCACGCATAATCGAATTTTAACACCGTCTGTTATGGGACTTGATTCGATGTATCAAGTCGTACAAACATTAATTTACTTCTTTGCGGGATCTATGTCAGTTTGGGTGTTGAATAAATACTTAAACTTTGGCGCAGCAATTCTTGCAATGGTAGTGTTTGCCATGCTTTTATATCGTTTTTTGTTTAGAGCTGATAAGCATCCAATCTATTTTCTTCTATTAATAGGGATGATTATAGGTACACTTCTTGGAAGTTTGGTAACATTTCTACAAGTATTGATTGATCCAGTTGAATATTTAAGTCTTCAAAGCCGTTTGTTTGCAACCTTTACTAACGTAAAGGCTGAGTTATTGTTTATCTCAATAGGTATTCTATTCTTTGCGTTTCTTTATGGCTACCTCATTATGGGGAAGTTGGATGTTATGTCACTTGGCCGGGAAAATGCTATGAACCTTGGTATAAACTATGACAGTATGGTTATGAGGATTTTAATTTTATCTTCTGTTTTAATCGCAACATCTACAGCGCTTGTTGGACCAATTACATTTTTTGGACTAATTGTTGCAAATCTTTCCTATCAATATTTGGTCTCATATAAACACTCTATTCACATAATAGGTGCGAGTTTAATCAGTATTATTGCACTTGTTGGTGGACAATTCCTTGTGGAGCATATCTTTGAATTACGCACAACGTTAAGTGTTATTATTAACTTTATTGGTGGAATTTACTTTATTTATCTATTACTTAAGGAAAGTAGGGCAGCAGGATGATAGAAATCAAAGGATTAACAAAGCAATTTGGTAAAAAGCCTGTTGTAGAAGATGTTACTGTCACAATCGAGCCTGGAACTATTACATCGTTTATAGGGCCAAATGGTGCTGGTAAGTCAACTCTTCTTTCTATGGTGAGTCGCTTATTAGAAGCAGATACAGGTGAAGTACTACTAGATCAGAACAATGTGAAAAAGTGGAAGTCGTCAGAATTTGCAAAGAGAGTATCTATTTTAAGGCAAGCAAATCATCTTAATGTTCGATTAACAGTTCGTGAGCTTGTTGCGTTTGGACGCTATCCGTATTCAAAGGGGCGTTTAACAGCTGAAGATGAAACATTTGTTGATCAAGCAATTGATTATATGAATTTAGCAGATATGCAAGACAAATTTTTAGATGAATTATCAGGTGGTCAGAAACAACGTGCATTTATTGCAATGGTCATTGCTCAGGATACGGATTACGTCCTGCTTGATGAGCCTTTAAATAATCTGGATATGAAGCATTCAGTTCAAATTATGAAAATATTACGCAGATTAGTAGATGAACTTGGAAAAACGGTTGTAATCGTTTTGCATGACATTAACTTTGCATCTGTTTATTCAGATCGTATCGTTGCATTGAAAAATGGTAGATTAATGAAAAATGGGCCGACTCATGAAATCATTAATTCTGATGCCTTACGTGAAATTTATGATATGGATATTCCTGTTCAAGAGCAGAATGGATGCAGGATTTGTGTTTATTTCAATTCACATACGTAAGACATAAAATTAATCATAAGCTACCTAGAGAAATCAATTAGATTTCTTTGGGTGTTGCTTCTGAATTTTTTCTATATTATTGAAATTTTAGAAATAAATACAAAATAAATATTGGAAAGTAGTTGACTTAAAAGAATTAATAGATCATAATGATAATCGTTATCAATGATAATGATAATCATTAACAATATAAATTATAAGAGGGAGAGATACACAAATGAAAAAGACAAATTTATTCATCGCATTGTTAGCAGCTATGGTATTAATGCTAGCTGCTTGTGGTTCTAACGAAGAAGCTTCAACAGAACCAGCGAAAAAAGAATCAACTGAAACAGCTGCAGCTGATGATCAAGCAGAAGAAACTGCAACTGGGGAAGAAGGTACTACTTATCCATTGACTGTATCTCCAACAGTTGCATCAGTTGAAGGTGAAGAGTCAGGTTCAATTAATTTTGAAGATGTAGAATTTGAAAGTATGCCTGAAAAAATTGCTGTATTCGATTATGGTTTCTTAGATACATTAGATGCATTAGGTGTTGAAGGAATTGTTGGGGTTGCGAAGGATTCTACTCTACCGGCTCACCTTGAAAAATATGCTTCTGATGAATATAAAAGTGTTGGTGGTTTAAAAGAGCCTTTACTTGAAGATATCGCTGAAATGGCTCCTGATGTTATCTTTATCTCAGGCCGTCAGTCAGCTTATTATGAAGAACTAAAAGAAATTGCTCCAGTTGTATTTGTTGGTACTTCTCAGGATGACTACTGGAACACATTCTTATCATCAGTAGATTTAGCAGCAAAAATGTTTGATAAGGAAGCAGAGGCTGAAGAATACCTTGCAAAATTTGATTCAGCTCTAGAAGAAATAAAAGCTTTAGCCGGAAACTATGAAACTTCACTAGTAACGATGTATAACGAAGGTAAATTAGCTGGATTCGCAACAAATTCACGTTATGGTTACATTTATGACGTTTATGGATTTAAACCAGTAACAGAGGATATCGAATCTTCTTCTCATGGTTCTAATTTCGGATTTGAGGCAATCTTAGAATTCAATCCACAAGTATTATTTGTTATTGACCGTACAGCAGCTGTTGGAGGAGAGTCTAATATTGATGCTGATATGGAAAATGATATTGTAAAGAAAACAGAAGCTTATAAAAATGGAAAAATTGTTTACTTAGATGGTCCACTATGGTATCTAAGTGGTGGAGGCTTACAATCTGAGCTTGCAAAAATTGATGAAGTGTTAGCTGAATTAAAATAGTTGATAATGAAAAGGATTGTCTAAATTGGTAGTGAAAGCTACCTATAGACAGTCCTTTTTTGGTTTTCCTTAATTAATTAAACGTTTGTTTAATATATCCTTGGTAATATCATACTAGTAGAAAATACAATGGAGGCTTCAATGAAAACACTTATTATTTTAGCACACCCTAGTAAGAATAGTTTTAATGCTTCCATTTCTTATGAGGTGGAAATGCACTTAACCAATAAAGGTCATGAGGTAAGAGTTCGTGATCTATATGCATTAAAGTTTAATCCTGTTTTGGAGGAAGATAACCACACTAATTTTTCACAAAATAAAATAACAGAAGAAATGATAGAAGAACAAAAGAACATTTTGTGGGCAGAAAACCTTGTGTTTATTTATCCAACGTGGTGGTGTGGTATGCCAGCAATATTAAAGGGATATTTCGATCGAGTGTTTACAAATGGATTTGCATTCAGATATGAGCATTTAAAGGGTGCTGAAGGTTTACTCAAAGAAAAAAATGTGTTGTGTTTCAAACAACAAGTCAGACGGAGGATTTTATGAAGCCAAACCAGCTTATCTCATCAATGGAAACTTCTATGGATGTGGGAATTCTAGATTATTGTGGAATAAATGTTATTACACACAAATTTTTTTATTCTGTTCCAAATGTAGACAAGGAAGCAAGAGAAAAAATGCTTAAGGAAGTAAAAAGTATTGTAGATATTTTATAATTTATTAATTTTATCCAATCTACTAAGTCGCTTATTATAGCTATGCTTAACTATGTTATAATTTTTATAACATTAAAGGAAAGCGTGGTAGTAATCGTGAAAAAGCTATCATATCTATTAATCGTTATAGGATTAGGAATCGTAGGCTATGCAGGATGGGAGATTTTTGATACTAAAATGCAAACATCGAACTCATTAGCTGAAGCGAAGTCTATTGTAGAATCACCGCCTGACAAAGAAATATATAAAGAAGAAGATGGTACCTTTAAACCGCCAATAGGTGAGGCGATTGGAATCCTGCATATCCCAAGATTAAATGCAGATTTACCTATCGTAGAAGGAACAGATCCTGATGATCTCGAAAAAGGCGTCGGCCATTATAAGGGAAGCTATTATCCTGATGAAAATGGACAAATTGTTTTGTCTGGACATAGAGATACCGTGTTTCGTAAAGCCGGTGAGTTAGAAGTTGGCGATACATTTGAAGTTATAGTACCATATGGAAACTTTGAGTACGAAATTACCGAAACAAAAATCGTTGAAGCCGACGATTTAAGTATTATTACTCTTCAAAATGAGTATGAAGAGCTTTTAGTGACGACTTGCTATCCTTTTAGCTATGTTGGGAATGCTCCACAACGTTATATTATTTATGCAAAAAAGAAAGAAGTATAAGAAGAAACGATTTAGTATGTCATGCTGACTGTGCTAAATCGTTTTTTTATTGTAGGTGTTTTATGGTGCCAATTGCTCTGATTCAAGGATTAGTTTTTTTCGGTACACTATTTTTGATAATGTAACACTAAATTCATATAGAAGAACTAACGGTACAATAACCAGAATATCTGAAATGAAGTCTGGGGGGGTAATAAGTACCGAAACAACAATTAAGAAAAAATAAGAGATTTTTCTTGATTTTGCAAGCCTCTGTGGATTAATGATCCCAAGTCTCGTTAAAAACATAATAATAGCAGGCATTTCAAATAAAAGGCCAAAAGGGACGGTTAGATTAATCATGAATCTAAAATATTTATCCACTGTGAAAAATGTTTCGAACTGATCGCCAGCAAGTGATTGGAGAAAGGATAAGACAATTGGAAACAGCAGAAAATACCCAAATGCGATTCCTGAAATAAACAAAATGAAGATACCGGGAATAAAAGCTAATGTTACTTTTTGCTCTTCTTTTCTGAGACCAGGCTTAACAAAAAGCCAAATTTGAAATGCAGCAACAGGAATTGTGAATGTAATTGCACTGATTCCTGCAATAGCCATGTAGATCCATAGAATATCACCAGGACCTAAGATTGCTAGTTTATCATTTAGATCTTTTACTAAGAAATGATGAATATCTTGAACGAATAAGAAAGAGATGATGAGAAAAAGAAGAAATGAAGCTAAAGTAATAATTACCCTTTTTCTTAATTCACTTAAATGATCAACAACGTTCATTTCAGTAAGATCCACTTTTTACAACCCCTTTCAGAAGCCTGTATTTAACGAATGATAAAGAAGTAAGCAGGTATGTGACCTGCCTACTTCTACTGTTTATTAACTACCGGTTTTACTATTAGGTCGCTCAACAGCTTGTAGCTTTGAGTTTTCATCCGCTTTATCAGCTTCTTTGTTATCGCCATTAACTAGATCATTTGTGGCTTTTTTAAATTCCTTAAGAGTTGAACCAAAAGCTCGTCCAATTTCAGGAAGCTTTGAAGGTCCGAAAATAATTAGTGCAATGACTAGAATAAGAATTAATCCGGGAATACCAATATTTTGTAGCATCTATCTTCCTCCAATTATCATTAGCTCAATTTTATTCCGTGACGCTCAAATGCTGCTGCTTCTAGAACAGACATACCTTGTGCCTCGGCAGCCTTAGCAATTGTTTCTGAAAGTTTCGGTGCAAGGTTCGCAGGAGCAGCATAGGACATTTCTCTTGCGCGTGCTGCGTTTCTGCGTTGGAATGGTCCCCAAATAGCAAAGGTCATACCAGGATCTTGAATATTGACAAAAAGTGTGTTTCCATCTGGTGAGAAGATTGGTCCGGCAAATTCAGCATCATTGAAACGGTTTGCTGCAAAAGGATAAACCTTGCCTTCTGGAGTAATTCCCATAATGCGATCTTGTCCACTTCCATCTTCTACGAACCAAAGGTCACCCCAAGGAGTACAGCAGATATTATCTGGATATTCCATTTTTTGTGCATCATTTCCTTCATAGAAAAGCTCCAATGTATTAGTATGAGGAACGTAACGGTAAACACGTCCAAGTTTCTTATCACCAGCAGAGGTATCATCAAACCAGAAAACACCCTCTTGGAAGAACGCACCCTCAAGTCTACTGAATTCGATGCAGTTTTGTTCCTTAGCTTCCTCGCGGCACCAATGAGGATCTACTTCCTTCCATACAAGCTTAAATGTTTGTCCTGTTTTAAAGCTGCTTGCTGATGGATCAGTTACAGCTTCAATTGCTGCTGCATATAGGGTACCGCCTTTTTGTAATGATCCTGGTTTTTGGCTTAAGTCATTAGGTATAAAACGATAGAGGTAGCTTGGGCTTGCATCTTCGGTTAAGTAAACATATCCTGTTGAAGGGTCGATCGCACAAGCTTCGTGAGAAAAGCGACCCATTTCCTTGATTGGCGTTTTTGATAAGTCGTTTTCTGGTTGAAGTGGGTCAACCTCAAATACATATCCGTGGCCTTCGGAACGGTTTTCTTCACATGTTAACCAAGTGCCCCAAGGCGTCGCTCCTCCTGCACAGTTTCGGATTGTTCCTGAAGATGTAACATATTCCTTCCTAACTTCGCGATTTGGGCCTACAACGAGAGCTGATGTCCCACCTTGAGCGTTAGGGTCATAAGGATTTTTCCCAAATGCTGGACCTCCTGATAACTCATGATTTCGAACAAGAATTGTTGTATTGTTCGGACCTTCAAATGCAGCCATTCCATCGAATTTTCCAGGAATAACTGTTCCGTCTGTCATTAACTCGCCTTGTCTGGAAATAATTTTGTAATGAAAACCTCTAGGTAAATCAAGAATTCCATTTGGATCTGGAAGTAAATCTCCATAACCACCAAATCCGGATGTAGGGTTTCCCTTTCCTTTAGCTTGGGTTGTTTTAGCACCTACAGATAGTAACCCTGTAGTTCCTAGAGACAATGCAACTGTACTCATTCCTCCAACCTTTAGAAAATCGCGACGATTCATACTTTTAAATTCTTTGTTTTCGGTCATCTGAGATTCCCTCCCCATAATTTTGGAGTCAGTTCATTGTTGTGTGTCTATGTACAAACTATCAGTCTTACGTAAACGGAATGTGAAAATTATGTAAATAATTGATGAATTCTGAAAAATGGTAAAAAAGAACCGTATCTATACAAGTGTGTTGATTGTCATAGATACGGCGGCCTATTTATTTAGGTAATAAAGAGAGGATATCTTGTGGAAACGTAGCTTCTACTTTAATAGATTTGTGTGAGATAGGATGAGTTAAAGATATCATTGCAGCATGCAAAGCCTGTCGTTGTAAGAGTTTTTTGTCTCCACCATAAAGGGTATCTCCAATGATTGGATGACCTATTGAACTTAAATGAACGCGGATTTGATGAGTTCTTCCAGTTTCAAGTTGCAGTGATACAACGGACAAGTTTTTCTTTTGGTCATAATGTTCTGTGTGATAGTGTGTTACAGCACTTTGTCCCTTTGGTGAAACTCTTCTTCGAGTAGGATGATGGCGATCCTTGCCAATAGGCTTTTTGATCACACCATTTGGTGGAGATAATCTCCCATTTACAATAGAAATATATGTGCGTTTAATCTTTTTAGTCTGAAGCTCTTGATCTAATAGAGAATGGGCTAAGTCATTCTTAGCAAAAACAACTGCACCAGAGGTATCTCTGTCAAGACGATGAATATGTCTTACTCTTATTTTTAGTCCACATGTTTGATAATAGTAAGCTACCCCATTCGCCAAAGTGCCCCTTTGATTTGCCTCATTGGGATGTGTATCAATTCCAGCGGGTTTATTAACAATCAGTAGGTGATCATCTTCATAAAGAACCTCTATTGCATGATCCTCTGGTATGACTCCGTAATCTTCTTCCTTAAATATATGTAAGCATAATTGATCATCTTGGATGAGTTGATGATTCACATCTGCTTTGTGATTATTTTTCATAATAGCTGATGTGTTGTTCCACTTTTGAATAAGTGCTTTTGAAGCACCAAGCTTTTGCGTTAATATGTGGAAAACAGTATTGTTTGCCCAGTCTACTGGGATGTCTATTTCGAGCCATTCACCGACACGTTTCATGAAGGTCACCATTCCTTTATTGCATGTTTTGTGTAAAGAAAAGTATACAGAACAATGAATGGATGTACAATCTAGTTCCGGTAACACTTACCTCTAAAATGTTGTTATAGACTATGGTATGCTTATTACAGCTAATAAAAGGTTAATAGGAGAAAAAGGGTGATATAAGTGAAGGTTGTTGTGGCGTCAACGGACGAGCAAGAAAACCACATAGCGGAGTTAGTTGAACAACTGTATACCGAAATTTTTCCGAGGTTCTTTCCAGATGATGAAATTTTCGAGTTAAAAAAACTAAAAGTGCTTCAGCCGCAAGCATCTGATCAGGTATACAATGGGACATTAAAGGATGCATTTCAAATTATTTCAAGCCTTCAAGCATTGATTGCCGTTCTTGACTTAATTAATGATTGTAAAGATGAAAAAGAATATGAAGAAATGTTTGAGCGGAATAGCCAGAACTTAAATGAATATGGTTATTTCTTTCCTTTGTCCTTTTCTCAATTTAAACATGCTGAGAGTAGGGAAGGGAAATTTAGTCAATTCATTAAGCCGGCTAATCACTTCATGATCTAGCTAGTTGAAAAAAGCACGGAATCACATTTGATGTGTGATTCCGTGCTTTTTTATTACTCAGCTTTCCAATCATTTAATAATGAACGAAATGCCTCTTCTGTATTTGATCCTTCTGAACGTGCTACTTCTTTACCATCTTGATAATGAACAAGAGTAGGTGTTCCAGTTATATTGTATTGTTGCCATGCGTCTTCAAATTCTAATAAATTCAGTTGGTTGATCTCGACACCAACTTCATCTGCAATTGGCATTAATACAGGGGTAGTTGCTTTACAATGCTCACATAATGGGCTAAAAAAGTAGACAACTGTATCTTCTTTGTTTTCTAACTTCTTTTCCAATTCATCTGGAAGAATTATGTTTTGATAATTAGGGTCA
The DNA here is from genome assembly GCF_023078335.1 of Metabacillus endolithicus. Taxonomy (GTDB): domain Bacteria; phylum Bacillota; class Bacilli; order Bacillales; family Bacillaceae; genus Metabacillus; species Metabacillus endolithicus. Next base: position 3,284,516 of record NZ_CP095550.1, read on the forward strand.
TCAAGCTGATCTATTGTTGCGGGATCGAGATCACTCTTTCCATACACATTTCCTTCAGCTTTTTGATTGTTTTGATATGTTGTAACAAATGCTAGTCCACCAAAAAGAATTAAAATAACTGCACCAAAAATAAGAATTTTTTTCATCTTATTTACCTGCTTTCTTTAGAATTAATAAGCTTGTAATAAAAACAATTGTAAAACCGATTAGTGCTAAAAAAGGAATAGTCATAAAACCTAGCCAATTAATATACTCACCTGTACAAGGAACAATTCCGCATGAAACAGAATTTTCTCCTAAAAATGGAACCTTTTGGACTCCATAATGATAAAGAGAGATACAGCCTCCAATTGCAGATAATATAAGTGTATAAAGAGCAATACCTGCATCCTTTTTATAAACACCAATTCCTAAAATAATAACTAAAGGATACATGAAAATTCGTTGATACCAACAAAGCTCACATGGAGTGTATTTTAATATTTCAGAGAAGTAAAGACTACCTAATGTAGCAATAAATGATGCCATCCATGCTATTGATAATAAATTTTCTACTTGTTTTTTAGTAGAGCTCGACATATCATCCCTCATTCACTAATTTATGTACCATTAAATTATAAAGGCTTAGGTAATAGACTGTAAAAGAATTCAACAGAAAAAATGGAAGTAACAGGGTATTTTTTGAATTTTCCTTGAATTCGAGGTATTTTTGTCCTATTTTTTGATTAATGTAAGATGGGTATTCATTATAAAAACTTCTAATTATAATTCCTTTTATCTAATCCATACTAAATTTGAAAGGGAGGGATGAGTCTTGAATACAATTCAAGAGTGTATGACAACAAGTGTTGCAACTGTTTCATCTAATCAAACGATTAAAGAAGCAGCAGAGTTAATGAGTCAAAATAATGTTGGTTCTATTCCTGTTGTTGATAATGGTCAATTAAGAGGTATAATTACGGACCGTGACATTACTCTTCGCTCAACTGCTGAGGGACTTGATAGCAATACATTAGTTTCTCAAGTCATGTCAACAAACCTTGTATCAGGTCACACGAGCATGTCAACTGAAGAAGCTGCAAAGGTAATGGCTCAACATCAAATCCGTCGACTTCCAATTGTTGAAAATAATCAATTAGTTGGGATTGTTGCATTAGGTGATTTGGCAACAAATCAAATGTCCGATGAAGCAGCTGGACATGCCTTAACGAATATCTCTGAACCGAATAAAACAAATTAAGAAGAAAAGGCCGACTATGTTGGCCTTTTTTAATAGGGTTATGAAAAGGATCATCATATTCCGAATAAAGTATAAAATATTAAACATAAGCTAAAAAGATTAATTATGTTTTTAGAAAGAAAATAAAGGGTAATAGTTACTATTAGATATGTTCATGCAAATATAAAAAAGGAGTAACAATATGTCCGAAAAGCTAGATTTATCCAAATTCGAAAAGAAGATGATTATACGAAATATTGAGGAAAGTGACATAGATGCGATCATCAAGCTTCAATCGAAGTGCTTTCCTGGGATGGAGCCATGGAAAAGAGAACATTTAGAAAGTCATCTGGACCATTTTCCAGATGGTCAATTCTGTGCTGAATTTGAAGGGAAAATCATCGGATCATGCTCGAGTTTATTATTGAATTTTGATGAATATGATGACCGACATACATGGGATGACATAACTGATAATGGTTATATCACGAACCATGATCCTGACGGCTATAATATGTATGGAATTGAAGTAATGGTACATCCCGATTACAGACGTATGAAAATTGGTCATCGTTTATATGAGGCAAGAAAAGATCTTGCAAGAAGATTAAATTTAAAAAGTATTATTATTGGTGGTAGAATTCCTAATTATTATAAATATGCTGATGAACTTTCACCAAGAGAATATGTTCAGCAGGTTTCCTTACATAAAGTTTACGATCCTGTTTTGTCTTTTCAGTTATTAAATGAATTTACACTTATGAGGATTAACCCAAATTATTTATCAGATGATTTGGCTTCATACCAATATGCAACTTTAATGGAATGGAATAATGTTGATTACCAGCCTAATACAAAACGTTTTTATAAAACGTCAAATCCTGTCCGTATTTGTGTTGTCCAATACATGATGAAGCAAATTGATTCCTTTGAAGAATTTGCTAAGCAAGTAGAATATTACACAGATGTAGCCTCAGATGCCGGCTCAGATTTTGCCGTGTTCCCTGAAATTTTCACTACTCAGCTTATGTCTTTCTTAAATGAACGATCACCTAGTAAAGCGATTCAACGGCTAACTGAATTTACAGAAGAGTATATTGAATTGTTCACTGAACTGGCTGTCAGGTACAATATAAACATTATCGGTGGATCACATGTAGTTGAAGAAGAAGGGCGAATTTATAATATTGCTTATCTCTTTAGACGTGATGGAACCATTGAGAAGCAATATAAGCTTCACATTACCCCAAACGAAAGAAAATGGTGGGGAATTAGTCGCGGAGATCAGGTTAAAGTTTTCAACACAGATTGTGGGAAAATTGCCATACAAATTTGCTATGATATCGAATTCCCTGAATTAGCGAGAATTGCTACAGACAAAGGGGCAAAAATAATATTTACTCCTTTCTGTACAGAAGATCGTCAAGGCTACTTACGAGTTCGTTACTGTGCTCAAGCACGTGCAGTAGAAAATCAAATTTACACAGTTATTGCAGGTACAGTAGGAAATCTTCCGCAAACTGAAAACATGGATATTCAATATGCACAATCTGCCATCTTCGCACCTTCTGACTTTGAATTTGCTCGTGATGGAATTGTTGGTGAATGTAACCCGAATATTGAAATGGTCATTATTGGTGACGTTGACCTTGAGATATTAAGACGTCAACGCCAATCGGGAACAGTTAATCAATTGAAAGATAGAAGAAAAGATATTTATTCAATTAATTATAAGAAGTAATGAAAAGAAGCCAACTCACTTGGGTTGGCTTTTTTGGTATGTGTGTTTGGTTAATCATAAAATATTATTAGACAGAATCTGTCACAAAGGAAATATCGTAACAAAATATAAAACTTAAAAAACCTTTAGTTTTGTTAATTTTGACTTTAACGAAAGTTGTTTTACTATAACTCTAAAGGAATTTTTAAAGGAAATACTCGGAATTTGTAGAAATTCAATTATATCTAAGATATTTTTATATGCTAAAATATAAATGATTTTTACTAATTTTTGAAAAAAACTCCTGGGAGGTAAAAATGAGCTGGGAACAAAACTATCAACGTTGGAATAATAAACAAGATTTAGATTCGGAACTAAAAAATCTTTTAATTAGTATGGAAGGTAATGAAAAGGCTTTAGAAGATTGCTTTTATAAAGATTTAGAATTTGGTACAGGCGGTATGCGTGGTGAAATTGGACCAGGTACAAACCGTATGAATATATATACAGTGCGTAAAGCATCCGAAGGTTTAGCAACTTACATAGAAACATTTGGTGAGGAGGCAAAAAAACGAGGTGTAGCGATTGCTTACGACTCTCGTCATAAGTCACCAGAATTTGCAATGGAGGCTGCAAAAACATTAGCTTCTCATGGTATTCAAACATATGTATTTGAAGAATTGCGTCCAACTCCTGAGCTTTCATTTGCGGTTCGCCATTTACATGCTTTTTCGGGAATCGTTGTTACAGCCAGCCACAATCCTCCAGAATATAACGGATATAAAGTGTATGGAGAAGATGGAGGTCAATTGCCACCGGCTGCAGCAGATACAGTTATTTCATATGTAAACAAAGTGGAAGATGAATTACTCATAAATGTAATAGATGAAGACGAGTTAAAAGCACAAGGTCTAATCAAAATGCTTGGTGAAGAAATAGACCAAGCTTATACAGAAAAATTAACGACTATCTCTGTCAATCCAGAGCTTTCTACAGAAGTAGATGTGAAGGTTGTGTTCACACCATTACATGGAACGGCTAATAAGCCGGTTAGAAGCGGTTTGAAGGCACTAGGATATCAAAATGTGACAGTTGTTAAGGAGCAGGAATTACCAGATCCAAACTTTTCGACTGTTAAATCTCCAAATCCAGAGGAGCATGATGCCTTTACTTTAGCTATTAGAGACGGTGAATCCATCGATGCTGATGTTTTAATTGGGACAGACCCAGATGCAGATCGCCTTGGGGTTGCTGTGAAAAATAATGAAGGACAATATGTTGTGCTTACCGGAAATCAAACGGGTGCATTGCTTTTACATTATTTGCTTTCTCAGAAAAAAGACAAGGGAATACTTCCAAGTAACGGGGTTGTGTTGAAAACAATTGTTACTTCGGAAATTGGTCGCGATATTGCGAGTTCTTTCGGGCTTGATACAATTGATACTTTGACAGGCTTTAAATTCATTGGAGAAAAAATAAATGAATATGAGCGAACAGGTCAATATGAATTCCAATTTGGCTATGAAGAAAGCTATGGCTATTTAATTGGTGATTTTGCACGTGATAAAGATGCAGTACAGGCGGCATTATTATCTGTTGAAGTAGCTGCTTTCTACAAGAAAAAGGGACTTACTTTGTATCAAGGTCTATTAGAAATTTTCAAAGAATATGGCTATTACAAAGAAGGCTTACAATCACTTACATTAAAAGGAAAAGAAGGAGCAGAGCAGATTCAAAGTATTCTTCAATCGTTTAGAACCAATCCTCCAACTGAAGTTGCTGGTAAGAAGATTGTTACTATTGAGGATTATAAATCAAGTGAACGTCAAAATGTTACTGCTGGCACAACAGAAAAAATTAATTTACCAGGATCAAATGTATTAAAGTATATTCTTGAGGATAACTCTTGGTTCTGTGTTCGTCCATCTGGTACTGAGCCAAAAGCAAAGTTCTACTTCGGGGTTAAGTGTGAAACACTTGAGCAAAGTGAACAGCAATTAGCCACTTTAGAAGCTGGTGTAATGGAAAAAGTAAATGATTTAATTGCTACTCTTAGTAAGTAGTCTTGAAGCGGTCAACATATGTTGTCCGCTTTTTTTACGTCAGTAATACTCCAATGGTCGTAGAAAAATTCATACAGATAGAGAAGGTCTTAATAGCATAGATATTGCTATAATAAACTCAAGAAAAGGAATATGGGAGAAGAGACATGAGGGGAAAAGATAATCGAATCCATGAGTTAAATACATTAAAAACAATTGCAGAGAAACTAAACGAAGCAACAGATGTTGGGGAAATGTTGAGCGACGTGTTAAGAGAGTTACTCCATGTGACAGAGCTACCAACCGGGTGGATCTTTTTAATAGATGAAAAAGGCCAATACGAATTAGCAGCTGATTATGCTTTGCCTGCCGGATTGACATGGGAGCAAAAGAAACCGATGTGTCAGGGAGGCTGCTGGTGTCTTGATCGGTATCAGGATGGACGGCTGAAGAAAGCTGTTAATATCATCACATGTAAGCGAATTGAGGAAGCGATAGAACAAAAATGGGGAGATACGATGGAAATTACACATCATGCAACAGTGCCTTTACGTGCAGGAAACGAAAAATTTGGTGTTCTAAATGTAGCCTCTCCTCATAAAAAGAAGTTTACAGATGAAGAGCTGGCATTGTTGGAGTCTGTTGCGTTTCAAATTGGTACAGCGATGAAACGAATACAGCTTGTTGAAAAAGAACGATCTCATGCATTAACTGAAGAGAGAAATCGACTAGCTCAGGATTTACATGATTCAGTAAATCAGCTGTTATTTTCAATTATGTTAACAGCACGCGGAACAAAAGAGATGACGGAACAAGAAGATGTAAAAGAAATGTTGACCTATATGCAGGAACTTTCTCAAGAAGCTTTAACAGAAATGAAAGGCCTCATCTGGCAACTTAGGCCTCAGGGATTAGAGAATGGCATAACAGCTGCATTATTCAATTATGCAAATGTACTTGGGCTAAAAATGGCGTGCAATATAGAAGGTGTTTGTACTCTACCAAATCACATAGAAGAAGAGTTATGGAGAATAGGGCAAGAGGCATTAAATAATTGTAAAAAGCATGCTGAAACGAATGAAATAAGCTTTGAATTAAGTAAAACAGAATCTACTGTCATGATGGCCATAAAGGATAACGGAAGAGGTTTTCAATACGATGAGAGCCATTCAATTCCCTCATTAGGGCTAAAAGGAATGAGAGAACGAGTAATTCGGTTAAAAGGGAACTTTTCATTACAAAGCACACTAGGCGTTGGCACGAAAATTGAAATTATTATTCCGTTAAAATGAGGGGTATAGAAAAATGACGAAAATAAAAGTGGTTATTGCAGATGATCATCATGTGGTTCGAAGAGGATTGCTCTTTTTTCTCAAAACGCAAAAAGATATAGAGATAATAGGTGAGGCGAAAAATGGTCAGGAAGCGGTGGACATGGTGATAAAGCTAAATCCTGATGTTGTTTTAATGGATCTATCCATGCCGATTATGGATGGAGTCATGGCAACGAAAGCAATTAGAGAGGCCGACAATGAAGTTAAAATTATTATTCTGACTAGTTATGCAGATCAAGATCATGTTATTCCTGCCATTCGCGCCGGAGCATCTGGTTATCAATTAAAGGACATTGAGCCGGATGAACTTGTTCAAACAATACGAGATGTATTAAAAGGTGAAAGCAAGTTGCACCCAAAGGTAACGTCACATGTTATGACGCATCTTTCCGGACAAAATTCAAATCAACATACAAAGCTCGATGAATTAACAAGAAGAGAGAAGGAAGTTTTGAACGAGCTTGCTAAAGGGAAAAGCAATAAAGAAATAGCCAGTGCTTTGTATATTACCGAAAAAACAGTTAAAACGCATATATCGAATATTCTTTCAAAGTTACAGCTTTCTGATCGGACTCAAGCAGCGATTTATGCTGTGAAAAATGGATACTTAAAGGAGTAGAGTTACATGAATATCTTAGTTTTAAATGGCGGGCCTAGAAAAACTGGAAGAACGAAAATGGCTGCAGCCTTTATAGAGAGAACATACAATGCCAATCATTTTGACTTAAGTGAACGAGAACTGCCTCTATTCAATGGAGATGAAACTCGGGCTCACCTTCAAGTGATTCAGGAATTAAAGAAATCTGTTACTGACGCAGATGCTGTTGTACTATTATCACCAGAGTATCATAATGGAATGAGCGGGGCTTTGAAAAATGCTCTGGATTTTTTAAGCAGTGAACAGTTTGCACATAAGCCTGTTGCGATCATATCAGTTGCCGGTGGGGGAAAAGGTGGAATCAATGCTCTAAATAACATGAGAACAGTGATGAGAGGTGTCTATGCTCATGTTATTCCAAAACAAGTGGTCCTTGACCCTGATTGTTTTGACTATGATCAAAAAGGATTGGTTAATGAATCAGCTGCACTTGTTCATTCATTAATTGAAGAATTAACGTTATACACAAAGGCATTTCATAAAAAATAGGTAATAGAAAAGACTGACTAAGGATTGTATAGCCAATACGATCCTAGTCAGTCTTTTTTTATTGTAAAAATTTTAATTCAGGTTCTTCCTCTACAGCGTGATCAATATATCTTAACAATGAATAAAGCTGTTTTTCAACTTCTGTATAATCATGTTCAAAATTATAGGCATGTAGAAAATGCTCAATTTTTTTTGATAAAAAATCATCTTTTGTACGGACCATAAGAATAAGCAAGTTATCCCATTGTGAACGATGTGTGTAATACAATGCTTTGTCATAATCTACACTGTTCATTTTTTATAATCCCTCCTTCTTAAGGAGATAAGATTATTGTATGTGAAAAGTACTTTTTTTTACTGAGAAAAACTTGGTGTTGTTGTCATAGAGCCTATGGAAGTGATTACCCTTATAAAATGAAATCAATGTGGAAACCTAAGGCGAAAAAGGGGGTGAAAATGACGAAGAAAGTAATCATCTTTTTGGTTGTTTTCCTTATCGTACAGGATGTAAAAGCCGAAGAGCCTGAAATGTATACATATAATACAATGAAAACTCACATGTTAGAGCTTTCTAAACGATATGGGTTAGAAGTGAAAGAATTTGGACAATCGGAATTTGGACGAGACCTCCTTGCCATAAAAGTAGGTGAAGGAAAGAGGTCTATCTTGATAACAGGAAGTCATCACGGTCGTGAGTGGTTGTCAACACATATCATCATGAAAATGATTAAGGAATATGCAAGTGCTTATCAACATAAGCAAACATTATTTGGGCATAATCCGAATATATTGGATGATGTATCAATATGGTTTGTCCCGATGGTTAACCCAGATGGAGTGACCATACAGCAGCAGGGAATTATTCACTTTCCATTTCTTCTTCAGGAAATATATGTAGATATAAATGAAGGGGAAAATAACTTTAAAAGGTGGAAAGCTAATGCCCTTGGGGTAGACTTAAATAGACAATATCCTGCTGGATGGGAGAATATTAAAGGTGATACAGCTTATGCTTCTTACTCTCACTATAAAGGAGAAAAACCCTTTGAAGCAAAAGAGACTAGGGCACTAGTGGATTTTACCGAAAAAATTCAGCCACTTACATCGGCTGCTTACCATACGTCTGGACGTGAACTTTATTGGTACTATTATAATGAGTTAAGCCATCTTCAAAGGGATTATCAATTAGTCGATATAATTGCCGAAAAAACAGGCTATAAAGTTTCTTATCCACCTTATGATGCAATTGGTGGTGGATATACAGATTGGTTTATTCAATCATATCAAAGACCTGCACTAACTATTGAACTTAGTTACCCAGTTGAAGAAACAAATCCTCCATTATCAGTGTTGCCTGAGGAATGGAAACGGAACAAAGAAGTAGGATTCATCATATGTAAATTTGCCAAAGAAGAACTGTTGGAAAAAGAATAACCTGTGAATATGAAAGGTGAAAAAGGGGACATTAATAAAAAATGTTCTGTGGAGGAAAAAAATGAAGAAAAATTCTCTGTCTAAACTTTTGATTACATTTGTAGCATTATTTATTGTTATGTCAGCAGGAATGAAAGCATATGGTGAACCAAATCCTGATGAGACTGACTATAAAAAATGGAGTAGAATTGCGGTTTCCTCGGTCAAAGAAAAATACCCAGATGCTGAACTAACTGATTATAAATATGTAGGACGGAAGAAAGTTAACGAAAATGAAACAAGGGATACATTTCATATTAAATGTACTCAAAAAAACAGATCATTTATTGTAAAGGCTGATGTTGTGTTCAATCCAACAACTGGAAAGCTTATTACTGTTAATATAGAAGAACTTAGAGAAGGTGGACTTTAATGGTCACCTTCTTCTTATTTATTTAATGAAAAGTAATGTAACAGAGCTGACTGGTTTTTGGCAACATCTGCTAATGTATATTGATCCAATACTTCCAAGTATGCTTGAAGTGCTTTATTTAAAACATGTTTAAGTCCGCATGCTGGTGAAATAACACATTGGTTATTTTCTTTATCAAAGCATTCAACAAGATGAAAATCTTCCTCCGTTTTGCGGACAATTTCACCTATGTTTATTTCCTCAGGAGCTTTAGCTAACCGAATTCCTCCATTTCTGCCGCGAATTGTTTCAATTACATTCATTTTTCCGAGCTCATATGTTACCTTCATTAAATGGTTTTTAGAAATATTATAAATCTCCGCAATTTCTTTTATGTTAGAGAGTTCTTCCTTTGGTTTTGTTGCTAAATATACTAGGACTCTTAATGAGTAATCTGTGTAAAGAGTTAAGCGCATGTATATAACCTCACATCTTTTTAATGTAGAACTGAATGTAACTTGATTATATTGCTATATTATCACAACTTTATTTCTGTGCACGAAATATGTTCGAAAATGTGACAGCTTTTTAAAAGATGCATTTTAGATATTGATTTAAGAGTTAAGGGTGAACTATGATAAAGATGTATTTAAAATACTACTTTAGGGGTGGATAAAATGTTATCCAATAAAACAATTGAAATTGTCAAATCAACAGCACCCGTTCTAGCTGACCGAGGAAAAGAGATTACCACGCATTTTTATAAGAGTTTATTTAAAGATTATCCTGAGCTATTAAATATTTTTAACCATGCAAATCAAAAGCAAGGAAGACAGCAAGCCGCTCTAGCAAATACAGTATACGCAGCAGCTACATATATCGATCAATTAGAAGTACTTTTACCAGCTGTAAAGCAAATTGCTCATAAACATAGAAGCTTAAATGTAAAGAAGGAACATTATCCAATCGTAGGAGAATATTTATTAAAGGCAATCAAAGAGGTGTTAGGAGATGCTGCTTCACCAGATATAATTGAGGCATGGGGAGAAGCTTATCAAGTGATCGCTCAAGTATTTATTGATGTAGAGCAGGAAATGTATGATCAAGCAAAAGAAGAAGCATGGGATGAATTCAAACCATTCCGTGTTGTAAATAAAGTGAAGGAAAGCTCACTTATTACCTCCTTTTACTTAGAGCCAGTTGATGGTTCAAAGGTTCCGAATTTTATTCCAGGGCAATATGTGACAGTCCGCCTTTCTATCCCAGGTGAGAAGTATCTATTTAACAGACAATACAGCTTATCCGATGCACCTGGTAAAAATACATTTAGAATTTCTGTTAAAAGAGAAAGAGATCATGTTAAAGAAGATGGCATGGTATCCAATTATCTGCATGATTTCATAAATGTGAATGATGAAATTGAATTAACAGCACCAGCAGGTGATTTTGTGCTGGAAAATCAAAAGAATCAAACAGTTCATTTAATTAGTGGTGGCGTTGGGATTACTCCAATGATGAGTATGTTAAATTATTTGGCTGATTCTCAGTCTGATAGAGAAATAACATTTATACATGCAGCAAAAAATGGGGAAGTGCATGCATTTGCTGAAGAAACACAAAAAAGTATCCAATCTCTGCCTAATGCGAAGGAATGTATCATTTACGAAACACCGAATGAGCTAGACCTTAAGAATCAAAACTTTATAGCGGAAGGCTATCTTAATGAAGAACTGCTAAATAAACTTATCGATAAAAATGGAGCTTTTTATATCTGTGGTCCGGTAGCCTTCATGAAAAATGTGATTGAATATCTTGAGGATCTTGGTGTAAAAACAGAAAATATTCATTATGAATTTTTTGGTCCTTCTGTTAGTTTGAAGGATTATCAGAATGCTTAAAAATATGAAATAAAACAAACCCTTTCATGTTTTCCCTCTTAAGTACATACATTTAAGATAACAATAGCTTAGGGGGGAGACTATGAAAGAAACTGATCAAAAGGCCCTGGAATATGCAATTTCAGAAATCACCGAGATTGCTAAAGGCTTTGGACTTGATTTTTATCCAATGAGATATGAAATTTGTCCTGCTGATATTATTTATACATTTGGTGCTTACGGTATGCCAACGAGATTTTCACACTGGAGCTTTGGTAAGCAATTTCATAAAATGAAGCTTCAATATGATTTAGGATTAAGTAAAATCTATGAGCTTGTCATAAACTCAGACCCATGCTATGCCTTCCTATTAGATACGAACTCCCTTATTCAGAACAAGTTAATTGTTGCCCACGTTTTAGCTCATTGTGACTTCTTTAAAAATAATTCTCGATTTAGCAATACAAAAAGGGAAATGGTTGAGAGTATGTCAGCCACTGCAGAACGAATTAAACAATACGAAATTTTATACGGTAGACATGAGGTTGAGACATTTTTAGATGCAGTTCTTTCCATCCAGGAGCATATTGATCCATCGCTTGTTCGGCCGAAACTCTCGTGGACAATTGATGATATTGAATTTGATGAGACGGAAGAGGATAAAGCAGCAACACCTTATGATGACCTATGGAATCTTGATAAAAAGCAAGAGAAAAAGATTGTCTCTAAAAAGAAAAGAAAGAAGCTTCCGCCATCTCCCGAAAAAGACATTCTTTTATTCATTGAAGAATATAGCCGGGAGTTAGAAGATTGGCAGCGTGATATTTTAACAATGATGCGTGAAGAAATGCTTTATTTTTGGCCCCAATTAGAAACGAAAATCATGAACGAAGGCTGGGCTTCGTATTGGCATCAGCGTATTATTCGAGAACTGGATCTTACTTCTGATGAAGCAGTTGAGTTCGCGAAGCTGAATGCTGGTGTTGTGCAGCCATCAAAAACGAGTATTAATCCATATTATCTTGGCTTGAAAATCTTTGAAGATATAGAAGAACGCTATAATAATCCAACAGAAGAAATGAAAATGTTTGGTGCAAAGCCAGGCTCAGGTCGAGAAAAAATGTTTGAGGTTCGTGAAGTAGAATCAGATATCTCCTTTATCCGCAATTACTTAACAAAGGATCTCGTGTTAAGAGAAGATATGTATCTTTTCCAAAAGCAAGGACGCGATTATAAAATTGTCGATAAAGAGTGGGAAGGAGTCCGTGATCAACTAGTTAGTATGCGGGTGAACGGCGGATTCCCTTATATTACAGTTAACGATGGAGATTACTTAAAAAACAACGAACTTTACCTAAAGCATTGGTTTGAGGATATTGAGCTTGATTTAAAATATCTAGAGAAAGTTCTTCCATATGTGTACCAGCTTTGGGGTAGACCAGTGCATATGGAAAGTGTTTTAGAAGGAAAAGCTGTATTGTTTTCTTATGATGGGAAGAGCGTGTCGAGGAAGTATTTATAGAGTGAAAAAGTCACTGGAAAGTACCAGTGACTTTTCTTATTGTATTCTTTTTGCACGGCCTATAGATAATCTCGACTTATTATTTAAAAAGATGAACAAAGATAAAATAATCTTCAAATCTAACCGATATATAAAGTAATAGGTTATTACTTTGATAGAGGAAAAATATGAATGAACTAAGTACCAAAACATTAAAGTTATTATTACTTACCGCATTAGTACTGTTTTTAGGGTTGTTAACAGTAATTTTCTTCCTTTATGAAAAGGAGGAACCCCGAATAAAAAAAGGAAGTAAAAGTGGGGAGTTAAGTTCAAAGGTGAATTCCAACTCTTTAAATAGCTCAAAATTTATGAGTAATAGTTCTTCAGAGGTATCAACTGAACTTGTACCGAATGTTGATTCACTTGAACAGGACGCAGAGCTAATTCAAGAAAAGATTGATTTATTGAACGAAATGGAAATAAAAAGGCCAGAAATCAAACAGAAAGAGTTTCACAGTACATTTGGAAGAAGAATAGTCTTTATCTATTTTTCTCATACTAGAGAATCTTTTTTACCTTATTTTAAAAAAGGAACTGCCCCAGAGAGTGCTTACCATTCCAAAGTAAATATATCACTGGTTGGAAACAGATTAGGAGATTCCTTGAGAAGCAATGGTATTTGGAATGATGTTAGTCAAGTAGATATAGTAAATATGTTAAATAGCCGCAACTTAACATTTGGTCGTTCTTATCAAATGTCCAGGGAGGTTGTTGTAAATGAATTGCGTGAAAATAGAGATTTAGAAATGGCATTCGATATTCATCGTGATTCATTGCCAAGAGAACATTCAACAATTGACATTGGTGGAGAATCACTTGCCAAAGTTTCGTTTGTAATTGGGAGTGGGCATGAAAATTATAAGAAAAATTTAGATTTTACGAATGGTATTCATGAAGTTATTGAGAAGAAATATCCTGGTCTTTCTAGAGGAGTCATCATTAAAGGTAAGTCTCAAGGTAATGGTGTCTATAATCAAGATTTACTACCTAATAGCGTTATTGTTGAAATAGGTGGTGTAGAAAATAATCTTGAAGAACTTTATCGGAGTGCTGATATTTTAGGGAACGCTATAAGTGAATATTATTGGGATAAAGTGCATGAATAGTACTGTAACATTTGTAATATATTTTTAGCCATTCAACCCCTTACTTCTTCATATTATGGAGAAGAAAGGGGTTGTCCTATTATGAAAAGATCAGCAAATCAACCAAAATATCTCTCTTCTTTTATAGTAGCGTTGATCATTATGTATCTACTAATCGGGACTATTATTTTTATGAATTTAAAAATTGACTCAGTTGTTTTGCAAAAATCTATTAATAATTTATACAGTAAAGACCTTTTTGCACATTTTCTTCGAGCAGAAAATCATTATTTTTATCCTAAAGAGACAGATGAATTGTTCACACTTTCAAATGCTACTAAAGTGGCAATTCAACTTGCAACCAGTGTAAAACCCACAGATGCAAGAACATTCTTAGGGAATGAACTACCAGGGTTAAGACTATATGATACGGAAATCATTATTGCAGGAGAAGGAACAGATTTAACCACGTTGCCATACGAGTCTTCTCCTCCGACAGAGGTTTTGCTAGAAGAAAGGAAAGTAGCTGAGGAGAAATTAAAGCAGACTGAAAGTAATTCATCTGAGGATAATACCCAATTTTCACCTCCACAGAAGAAAACAGTCTATATTTATCAAACACATAGTTGGGAATCATTTTTACCCTTACTGGAAGATGCACAAGTTCCAAATGACGCAATCAGTAATGATGAGAGGGCAAATGTAATAGGGTTAGGAAAACGAATGAGTCTAAACTTGCTAAATAAAGGTATAGGTGTTGTTCATGACACGACCAATATGACCAAAACTTTGAATGAAAAAGGAATGAGATCAACTAGAGCATATTCTGTATCTGGTAATCTTGTCGAAGCTGCCGTGTCAGAAAAAGAAAATGAGTTAATCTATTTTATTGATATCCATCGTGATTCTGCCAGAAAAAATCTAACCACGAAAAACATTAATGGGCAAGATTACGCAAGATTATACTTCGTGGTTGGTAAGGAACACAATAAATATTTAGAAAATCTTGATACTGCAAAAGAGCTCCATAATAGACTAGAGGCAAAGTATCCTGGTATAAGTAGAGGTGTATTCCTCAAAACAAAAAGTGAAGGAAACGGTGTTTATAACCAAGATGTTTCAAATAAGGCGATGCTTATTGAAATTGGTGGTGTAGATAATGATCTTAATGAATTGTATCGTTCCGTCGATGCATTTACAGAGGTCTTTTCAGAGTACTATTGGGAATTAAGTGAAGCAAAAGAGGTAAATGGTAATGGGTAAATTATTTCCGACATCATTAAAATGGTTGTTATTCACTTTTGCTTCAAGTGTACTATCTATATACCTTAATGGAATTTCTATCATTACGCTTTCAGTCTTTTTAACTGGTTTTATCTTTTCAATTGGATATCCTTATAAAGATCAATTATCCAATTAGATCCTGAATACTTGAAATTTTCCCTGTGAAAGAATACTGCCTTCATAAATTCTGCACATATTTGTACTAAGCTAATAAAGGTAGGGAAAGGGGGGAATGTGTACATTTTCATCAGCAAAATAAGCTCATGGCTAAGCCAACCATTTTTTAATATGGCAAATGCACTAGAAGGATTTCCGATTGCATTTGCGCTTGTGTTGGGGATTGTAGGTGCACTGGCTCCATGTCAATTTGTAGCAAATGTAAGTGCAGTCACTCTATACTGTAATCGTTCTCTGCAAAGTAGAATCGTATGGAAAGATATTTTAGGGTTTATTTTTGGGAAGATTGTTGCCTTTTCCCTTTTAGGGATATTGATTTGGTTTTTAGGTAGGGAAATTGAAGGTGTTCTCATCATGTATTTTCCATGGTTACGGAAACTAATGGGTCCTCTTTTGATCATCGTAGGATTGGTTATGATTGGCGTCATTAAATTGAGAGGTATCTTTAGATTGGTAAAACAATCTGAAGATAAGCAACTCGAAAGACCATTTGCTTCCTTCCTATTAGGATTTAGTTTCTCGCTTGCCTTCTGTCCTACAATGTTTGTATTGTATTTTGTAACCTTAATGCCAGTTGTTTTGTCCAGTTCCTATGGTTTTATTTTGCCGACTTTGTTTGCAATCGGCACTGTTTTACCATTAATTATTACGATTTTCCTCATATGGTATTTAGGAGCAAGTGGAGCTTTATTAAGGATGGGTAGAAAGCTTGGTACCCTCATCCAAAAGGCTGCTGGTGTTTTCATGGTCCTAGTAGGGATACTTGATTTCATTATCTATTGGTCTTAATAAAAAGGTCCATGTTACATAAGATATTAATTTGTTTAGATTCTTTTTTTTAGAGGAAAATAAATAGGTATTAAAAAAGGGGAGAAAAGTGATGGGAAAAGTAACGATAAAAGTAAAAGGAATGTCTTGTGGACATTGTGTAAGTTCAATAGAAGGAAGTGTTGGCAAGTTAACTGGAGTTCAATCAGTAAAAGTGAATCTAAGTTCTGGAGAAGTTGATCTAGAATTTGATCCTTCAGTGGTTCATTTAAATGATATTAAGGAAACGATTGATGATCAAGGTTATGATGTTGAATAGGTTTAAGGTAACGAGCTGATTGCTCGTTATTTTTATTGATTTTAAGTATAAATATTTCTAAAATACATTCTCATAATAGAGTAATTCCTTACATAAGTTTTAGTAATGGACAAAACTAAATGGGGGAAATGTGGATGGATTGGGAAAGTAGATTAATGATGCCAAATGGAGTGAAGGCACCATATCAAAAAGCTGGTAACACACGATACTATAAATTAATAGCTCAGCCTTCAAAACATAAAATTTTAGAGCAAATAACAGTCGATGGGCTTGGTTTTAATGGCTCGATACCAGGACCTCTCCTTATATTTAAGCAAGGAGAGATGGTTCAAATTGAATTAGAGAATCGTTTAGATAAACCAACGTCACTGCATGTACATGGATTATCAAAACCTGTTTCTCAGGATGGAATTCCTGAAATTGAACCTACTCCATCAATTAAACCAGGAGAATCATACGTCTATCAATTTCCAGCATGGCAAGCAGGCACATTCTTTTATCATGCTGGAGATCCATCACAAATTCCACAGGGGTTATTAGGGCCTTTTATTGTGTTGCCTAATAAGAACAGATTAACAGGCGGAGAAATTCCTTTTCGAGATTATGTATTAGTTTTACAACAATGGGATATACCCCAGGAAGAATTAGGTGAAATTAAACCAGGTGTATATAAGCCTAAGAAGTTTGACACAAACCCAAACTTTTTTACAATTAATGGGAAGTCATTTCCTGATACAAAAGGATTACAAACGAAATATGGAGAGAAAATCAGGATACGTTTCATTAATAAATCTAGTGCTGCACATTCTATGCATGTACATGGACATGACTTTCAAGTAGTTAGTGTAAATGGGTTTCCTCGTTATCAAATGTTTGATGATACAATAAATGTTGCCTCTGGACAACGAATAGATATCGAGTTTATGTCTACTAATCCTGGCACATTCCCAATAAACGGCACAAAAACATTTCATCAAACAAATAACGGAAAAACACCAGGTGGTATGATTACTAAATTAATTTATAACCAATGAGGGAGAAACGCAGCAAGTAGAAATTTCTACTTGCTGCGTTTATTATTTTTACATAATTGAAATCAATATTGCATACTTTCTGCAAAATCTTTTGCTATCTTTTTAATAGGCACCCAATACTGTTTTTTAGACTAACTTATTTTAATTATGGTTGAGGAGTAAATAAGATGAGAAAAAAACTGGGAATAGGTATTGCAACACTAACTTTAGCTATTTCTTTATCAGCATGTTCAAGCAATGATGATAAAACGAATGAAGAGAAAAATTCAAGTTCCGAACACAATACGGAAATGGATCATTCTGAGATGAATCATTCAGGTTCTGGTGAAATTCCAGAAGGATTAAAAGAAGATGAAAATCCAACTTATAAAGTTGGAAGTCAAGCCATTCTTGAAACAGATCACATGGAAGGTATGAAGGGTGCGGAAGCTACAATTATTGGGGCGTATCATACAAATGTTTATGTTGTTACTTATACCCCAACAACTGGAGGAGAAAAGGTAGAAGATCATAAATGGGTCATTCATGAAGAAATTGAAAATGCAGGAGATCAACCATTTGAACCAGGAACAGAGGTTGTGTTAAACACAGATCATATGGAAGGTATGAAAGGATCAACAGCTGTTGTAGACTCAGTTGAAGAAACGACTGTATATATGGTTGACTACACACCAACAACTGGTGGTGAGGATGTGAAAAACCATAAGTGGGTGACGGAGAGTGAATTGTCATCACAGTAGGCATGTGGGGTCTTAAAATAAAGAAAAGAACTTGATTAATCCAAGTTCTTTTTTTTGTGTAAATTATTGCTATGATTGTATCTTGCCCTTACTTACTAAAGTAGTCCATGATTGACCATGATCTTTTGTTTGATAAATATCACTCTCGTAAGTAACCACAGTTATCACTTCTTCTTTTTCTGGATGAGATGAAATATACATCACGGGATTTTGTCCGTTCACTTCTTTTGGAAGAGGTATCGCTTCTTCTTTTAAATCACTTAGTTCTTGTTTATAAAGCGATACCTTATCTCCTTTTAAAGTAAAATAAAGTAAGGATTTTTCTCTAAATTCAACACTTGTAACTGGTTGAGATTGTGATGAAAGGGAGAACGAATCACCATAATCGTTTGAAATGAATAAACCTTGATCTGTGGATATTGCAACAATATTCGCTTTGGCAGGGTGAGTGGCTATATTACCTATATTGTAAAATGAAAGCCCCTGCGTCTTACTTTGTGCCCAGTTTTCACCTTCATCTTCAGAGTAATAAAATCCACTATTTAATCTTGAATTTTTAGATTCATTAATCACATAAATAATATGACTGTTGTAGCCTGCTGCTAAATAATGAAAGTCTGTTTCACCATAAAAAGCAAGTTTATTTAATGTTTTTCCCTCGTCAGTACTTTTTATAATACCAAGAGGATTCTTTAATTCAGATCCATTCTCAGGATGTCCACTTGAATAGAAGCCTATATCAGTTGCTTGAAAACCCATGTAGTCATGCTTGTTTTCAGTAATTTTAGACCATTTTTCGTTTGAGAATCTTAATAAACCATCGTGTGAAGCTAGATACAATTTATCTTCATTTCCTACATAACCAATACCGTGTATATGGTCAATTTTTTCATCTTTTATTTCTTTATAAATCACTTCATTATCATCTTTTTCATCTGTAAGAATTTCTGTATCATTATCCTTAGTTTTTTCATTTGCCCCTAGTGAACAGGCAGTTAGTAAATTACATAATAGAAAAAGTGAGAATAATTTCTTTATCATAATAGTACCTCCCATTTTAATTGGTTAATTACTAGAAGCCCATTTATAGCCTACTCCCCAAACTGTTTTTAAATATTTTTCTACTGGGAAGTTAGCTTGTCGTAGCTTTTCTCTCATGTTCCGTATATGAGAATCAATGGTACGATCTTCTGTTTCAGCCTTTAGCCCCCATATGGTTGAGAGTAAATGTTCTCGAGAAAATACTTTATTTTGGTTTTCCAGAAACAATCCAAGTAATGCATATTCCTTTGGTGTAAGTACAATTTCTTTCTCCTGAAATGTGACTTGATATGTAGATTGATTTATTAATAATCCTTCAAATTTGATAATTTCCTCAGACTTAGTGGTCCTACTAGTTCTTCTCATAATCGCTTCTATACGGCTAACAACTCCTCTTCATTAAATGGTTTGACCAGATAATCATCAGCACCTTTTTTTAATCCTTTAACGATATCTTCCTTTTCACTTCTTGCTGTTAACATGATGATTGGTACATCAGAGTTTTCTCTTATTTTTTCACAGGTTGTCCATCCGTCCATTTCAGGCATCATGATATCCAGGATCACAATATCGACTTTTTGGTGTCGTAAAAGTTCTAAGCCTTCAGGACCAGAATTCTTCTTAAAACACGTATATCCATAAGGTTCTATATATAAGGATAATAAATTGAGCATTCTTTGCTCATCATCTATTAACAAAATTGTTGTCATCATAAAATCCTTTCAGTGTAATTTTAAAGCATGTTCCTTTATTTAACTGGCTTTCAACTGTAATGTTTCCACCGTGAGCACCTACTATTTCTTTTACTATGGATAATCCTAACCCGTAACCTCCTGTTAATCTTGAACGTGATTTTTCAACTCTATATAAACGATCAAAGATATATGGTAAATCTTCATCAGGTATCCCTATGCCTTGGTCTTTAACAATTATGTTTACGAAATTATTTTCATTTGTTATTTCTATTTGAGTCAATGAATTCATTTCAGAATATTTTAAAGAGTTATCCAATAAATTTAATAAGATTTGCTCAAACCTAGTTGGATCAATATCTACAACAGCTTCAGTTTTACATGTGAATTCAAGTTTTACTCCTTTACTTTTGAAAGCTGGCTTCATTTTTTGAAAAATGGAATTCATAAAGGAGCAAATATTTATCTTTTCTTTTGAGATAGGAAAAGTATTTTGATCCATTTTTGCTAAATCAAACAGTTCTTTAAGCAGGTCACCAACATGGTTGGATTCTTCATAAATGATGTCTAAATAATTTAGCCGTTCCTTCTCTGATATATTTTCTCTTCTAGCAATATCTGTATAGCCTTTAATGTAGGTAAGTGGAGTACGTAGTTCATGAGAAATACTGGCTAAAAACTCGGTTCTCTCTTTTTTTAGATAGTTTAAGTCGTTTGCAAGTGTTTGGATAGAAGTTGATAACTCACCAATTTCATCTTTTGAAGCCTTTGGTAAAGAAACTGAAAAATCACCATTGCTTATTTTTCTTGTAGCTTCCTTCATTGATATCAATGGTTTTGTAAGAGCTTTTGATAAAAAGAATATGGTAATCAACATGAAAAATAAAATGAGCACTGAAGCCAAAATAAAATGTTCATTTAATCGTGAAATGAAATGTTGAATTTGGTCTGTACTTTTGAACATATAAACATAACCAATATGTCCGTTTGGTGTTTTAAATGAGGAAACCGTAGAAATATATGGTGTGTTTTGCCAATCTGATTGTAGGATTAGACCTTCATTTAGTGCTTCTAGGTCAAGAATATTTCTTGTTAATATCTTGTCCATCTCAGCATCTATTTGTTTAGATGATATCTTAATTTTCCCAATATCATCAGTTATGACTACTTCTGTTTCAGTTTCTGTCTCCATAACTTGAATATGATGTAATGTTGTTTCATCGTATGAAATTTCCAAAACATCACTATGACTATTTCCTCGTGATTTTAATGACTCCAATTCTTCATTAACAAGAGAATGCACAACATTGCGATGTAAGAAAAACATAGAAGATGCTTCAATAATAAAAATACAGATAAAAAACCAAAGCCTCAAGTTTGATTGAAATTTTCATAAACTACACCTTTTTATCGTTATAAGAGTATTGTAATAAGAAATTGTTGAGAAAATATGCAGATTTGGTGTAACTAATGAAATACAGTAAAATGCAAACTTTCTCCACATTTTTTTATTATCATGAAAAAAACCTTTGTTTTAGAGGTGGTATAAATGCAATTAACACTAACTAAATCGGGACAAGTTTATCTTCCAAATTGTATCAGAAAAGAGCTAAATCTCGAAGCAGGTGATAACATCTATATTTTTGTAGATAATAAAGCAATTATCTTGGCAAAAGAAGCATGTGAAAAAGAAAATCAATGCATACTCAGCAATAGGGGGACACTCCATATTCCTGTTGAGATAAGAAGAATTTGTAAAATAACATCTGCCCTGAAGTTTAACGTAATTCGAAACATTGAAGATAAGAGAATTGTTTTAAGTAAAGGCGAATACGAAACTGAAGGATAAATTGAAAATAATTGTGGATAATACTCTTGTAAAAAAAGATAATAAAGGAGAGTTTTTGTATGAACAAAGCAGATCTTCAAGAATGTATTTCAGAATGCGAAAGTGCATTATCTCATTTAAATAATGCAATTGGTAAAGCACATGAGCAATCAAAACAAAGAATGCAACATGCTGTAAAAGACTTAGAAGAATGTATTGCAGAATGTCGAAGCCTCCTTTAAAAACTAAAAAACCTCCAATTGGAGGTCTTTTAGTAAGATAGTTTTATTCTTCATCTTCTAGCTCCTCAATTAATTTCTTCATTTCATCTATTTCTTTACGTTGAGCTTTAATAATTCCATCTGCTAGTTCCCTTACTCTGGGGTCAGATATTTTTGCACGTTCACTAGTTAATATCGCAATGGAATGATGGGGAATCATGGCTTCCATATAGTCGGTATCATCCACGTATGCTTGACTTCGTAATAAGAAAAGTGAAAGCGAGAAAACAAGAACACTAACAATTGCAATCCCGATATTTACTTTTCTGTTTTTTAGCATACGGTACATAAACCCTAACATAATAATAGTCATCGAAGCCCCCATTAACAGAGCCATATAAAGCCTTGATTCGCTAAAAAAGACATGATCTAGACTGTAAGTGCTTAAATATTTAAATACAAACATGACAATAGTTGAGGTGATGATCATCCCAGCAAATTTAAAGTATTGTTTCATAATCACGACTCCTTTCTTGACTATTTACATAGTGTTTTTCCCAATTAGTAACCAAGTATTCGTACATTCTTATTAATCAGAATATAGATTAAAGAGCAAAGCAAACAATGCTCTGCTCATGAAGATAAACAGTTGTTATTCATATTCTTGTTATGAAGCCATTTCGCGACATGCTTCTGCACACCTAAAACAAGATTCAGCACATTTTGTGCAATGTTCATGCTCATGTTGTTCACACTCTTTTCCGCATGCCTCACATATTTCAGCACACAGTTTACAAATTTGCTCAGCAAATGCCTATTGGTTTGCATCGCTTTTGCTGCAAAACTACAAATATCTGCACATTCTCTGTCTAGACGAATGCAGTTTGTCATCATCCCTATATTTTCTTCTTTAAGGCATGCACTATAACAAACATTACAAGCCTCCATGCATTCTAAGCATGCTTGGATACATTCTTTATATTGTTGATTAAACATATCGAATACCTCCTAATTTTTTTCATTATTAATAGTACCCGTCCAATACAAAAAATAACGCAATTCTAACAAACTCCTTAGAATCTGCATATTTTATGAAAGAACACTAACATAAAAAAACTTTCCAAAATTGAAGGCTGGCTTCTTATATTTTTGACAAACTTAAGTACTTGCACGAGAGCTTATTAATAAAGCATATGATAAGTTGAAATCGGTACAAGAGGAGGGAAAATCATGCATTCATATAGTTATATTTATCCATATGATCCATACTATATTAGATATTATAGTGCTACAAATAACACTCAACTTTTAATGGATATCCAAAAAGCTATAAACGCAGAATATAGTGCGATTTACTGTTATGAAAAATTGGCTAAGCTTGCACCTAAACAGAATGAAAAGGAGCGAATACTTGAGATACAAAAAGACGAGAGACAGCACCTTGAGGAGTTTAGTGGGATTTATAAAAATTTAACAGGTATGCAGCCATCCTATAAAATTATTGAAGAATGTCCGGATACGTATAGAGAAGGCATAGAATTTGCTTTTAAGGATGAGCAGGAAGCGGTCGATTTTTATTTAGATATTGCAGATCAAGCTCAAGATCCTTTTATTAAAGAAAGATTTCGTCGAGCAGCAGCAGATGAGCAGAATCACGCTATTTGGTTTTTGTTTTTTTTATCAAAAAGACAAAATGTACGAAAAAGCACTCGACAAGTTGAAAACTATGGAGCAAAAGGAGCTCTCAGTGCACCTACACTGACCATACCCGATATGTTAACTTATGCTCTTCAAGATGAATATTTAGCACAGGCAAGGTATGATGATATTTTAGGGAAATTTGGTTATATACGCACTTTTGCACGAATTAAAGAAGCTGAATTGAGACATATAAGTGCACTATTACCACTTTTTAATCGTTATCAGTTGAGTATTCCTGAAGACGTTTCAAATTTATATGTAACAACTCCCCAAAATGTTAAGGCGGCTTATTCCGCTGGAGTTCAAGGAGAAATTGACAATATTTCAATGTATGAGAAATTTCTCTCACAAAATATACCTAATGATGTGAAAGTAGTCTTTTCCCAGCTACGAAATGCTTCCTTAAATCATCTCGAGGCTTTTAAAAGGGGCCTAGAAAGAAATTAAGAGATTTTAGCAGGAAAAGTATAATAGGAAGAGTTGCTTCTCCTTTATACTTTTCTTTTAAAAAAGAATGACTTCAGAGTTCATTGAATTGAGAAGCCATACCACATCAAAGGCATCTTGCCTAGTTAAAGCTTTGTTCTCCTGAAAACGAGGTTTATTTAGTTTTCATCACCGCATGAGATTTTTTATACTTTCAAGCAGTGGAGTTTTTATCCATCTTCTTAAATTTGCAGTAGTTGTAGCACCTGCTACTTTTCCCCAATAATAACTTTTTATCCATTTAATTCACCCCTTTTCATTTATACCTATACCCGTACACACATAAATAAGCAATTGTGATAAATATCACAAGTAATAGATATTAATGGAAAAAAGAAAGAGACATATTAAAATATTCTAAACAAATTCTAATATTGACTCGTATGCTTATCTTAGAGCGTACGATGGTCAAGCAATAATAAAGTTGGATAGGAGGGACTTGGATGCAAGTAACAGTTAATAAAATTTTGGATGCTAAAGGGTTAGCTTGTCCTATGCCTATTGTAAAAACAAAAAAGGAAATGACCGCACTTGACCCGGGACAGGTTATGGAAATACAAGCTACTGATAAAGGATCAACAGCTGATCTTAGAGCTTGGGCAGATAGCACTGGTAACCAATATTTAGGCACAATTGAAGAAGGGGATGTTCTTAAACATTACCTACGAAAGGCTAGTGCTGAGGAAGAGAAATCCGAATCGAAGCACCCCGACGTGGCAAATTTAGAAGAATTGCTAAATCGCCTTAATGGAAGTGAAAAGATAACGATTTTAGATGTCAGAGAACCAGCTGAATATGCTTTTGGTCATATTCCAGGATCTATTAATATACCTCTTGGAGAACTAGAAGAGCGATTTGAAGAATTAAGTAATGATGCCGAAGATCTCCATATTATCTGTAGAACTGGTAGTCGTAGTGATTTTGCTGCCCAAAAGCTTACAGAAAAAGGTTTTAAAAATGTGAAAAATGTAGAACCAGGTATGAAGGATTGGCATGGTCCTATTGATAAAACTCATTAAGGAGGAAGAAATATGAAAGTAGCTATTATTGCAGCAAATGGTGGCATGTTTGATGCATATAAGGTTTTCAATATTGCTACTGCGGCAGCTGCTACAGATGCGGAAGTAGGGATTTTTTTTACTTTTGAAGGTTTAAATTTAATTCATAAAGAAGCATATAAAAACTTACCAATGCCAGCTGGTACAGAACATTTTCAAGAAGGCTTTAAAAAAGCAAATGTTCCACCGGTTGAAGAGCTTGTTTCAATGGCAAGTGAAATGGGTGTAAAAATGATTGCATGTCAAATGACAATGGATGTTATGAGCTTAGAAAAAGAACAATTTATAGAAGGCATTGATGTAGGTGGAGCTGTAACATTTTTAACTTTTGCAAAAGATGCAGATGTTACATTAACTTTTTAAATCAATATGGAATCAACATGTTGTTTTAATAGATGGGAGGTTAAACTATGGCTATTGAAACAGATGTTAAAACAATTACGGTAAAAGAGTTAGCAAAAAAGGTCATCAATCATGAGGATGTATTTATTATAGATGCCCGTAATACTGATGATTTTGACGATTGGAAAATAGAGGGAAAAAACGTCGAAATTATGAATGCTCCTTATTTTGAATTATTAGAGGGAGTCGATTCTATCGTAGATAAGTTGCCAAAAAGTAAGGAAATTTATGTTGTGTGTGCAAAAGGTGGATCTTCAGAGTTTGTCGCACAGCAAATTGCAGAGGCTGGATTTACGGATGTTTATTCCGTAGCGGGTGGTATGAAGGCTTGGAGTGAGCATTTAGAGCCCATCAAGATTGGTGTTTTAAAAGATGGAGGAGAGCTTTACCAGTTTGTACGTATAGGTAAAGGATGTTTATCTTATTTGGTTATATCAAACGGAGAGGGAGCGATGATTGATACGAATCGCATGCTAGATCCGTACGAATCGGTTCTTAAAAAACAAGATGTTAAGCTGACTCATGTATTCGATACACATCTACATGCGGATCATATTTCAGGGGGAAGAAAGCTTGCAGATAAATTTGATGCAAAGTATTACCTTCCCCCAAAGGATGCAAACGAGGTTACATTCAATTACGAAGAAATAAATGACGGGGATGAATACACGGTTGGTCAGACAACGATTAAAGTCATCTATTCTCCAGGACATACGATTGGTAGTACATCTTTCATTATTGATGATCAGTATTTATTGACGGGAGATATTTTATTTATTGATTCAATTGGTCGCCCAGATTTAGCAGGGAAAGCTGAGGACTGGGTTGGTGATTTAAGAACCACATTATATAAGCGTTACAAAGAGCTTGCAGATGAGTTATTAGTCTTGCCAGCACATTACATGGGTATCGAAGAAATGAATAATGATGGAAGTGTTTCTGAAAAACTGGGTACGTTATATAAAAAAAACCATGGGTTAAATATTACGGATGAAAGTGAATTTAGAAAAACGGTAACTGAAAATCTTCCTCCGCAACCTAACTCATATCAAGAAATAAGAGAAACAAATATGGGGAAAATTACCCCAGAAGAGGAGCAACAACGTGAGATGGAGATAGGACCAAATCGCTGTGCAGTACGTTAAGGAGGACCCTGTTAATGGATGCAAATAAAGTATTAGATTGCAAGGGACTGGCATGTCCTATGCCAATCGTTAAAACAAAAAAAGAAATGGATACCTTAAGTTCAGGTGAAGTTCTTGAAGTTCATGCAACAGATAAAGGTGCAAAGAACGATTTAACAGCATGGGCAGAATCAGGTGGGCATCAATTAGTAAAAGATGAAGAAGACAATGGTGTCTTCAAATTTTGGTTAAAAAAAGGGTAATTTTTGAGGAAGGATACTTTAGGGTTATCCTTCCTTATTGAATGGAGGAGAATGGCTATGGATTTTTTCTTTATTATAGTTATCTTTTTAATAGGATTTGTTGGCTCCTTTATTTCAGGAATGGTTGGTGTGGGTGGTTCCATCATTAATTTTCCGATGCTATTATACATTCCCCCGTTATTTGGAATGATTGCTTTTACTGCACACGAAGTTTCCGGCATTACTGCCTTTCAAGTTTTTTTTGCCTCAATAAGTGGTGTGTGGACCTATCGAAAAGGTGGATACTTAAATAAACAGCTAATTTTGTTTATGGGAGGATCTATTCTAATAGGTAGCTTTATTGGAAGCTATGGATCAAGAATTATGACAGAAGGTGGGATAAATATAGTATATGGGGTATTGGCTCTCATTGCTGTTGTGATGATGTTTATCCCTAAAAAAGGTGTAGATGACATCCCATTTGATCAAGTGACATTCAACAAATGGCTTGCAGCATCTCTTGCATTAGTAGTTGGGATTGGCGCAGGGATTGTTGGAGCTGCAGGTGCATTTATTCTTGTACCAATTATGCTTGTTGTATTGAAAATTCCAACGAGAATGACGATTGCTACTTCCTTAGCGATCACATTCATTTCCTCTCTTGGAGCAACAGTTGGGAAAATTACAACGGGTCAAGTTCAGTACTTTCCAGCATTCATTATGGTCATTGCTAGCTTAATCGCGTCACCTCTTGGTGCTAATACTGGGAAAAAAATAAATACCAAAATCCTACAATGGATCCTGGCATTATTAATATTAGGAACATCTATTAAAATTTGGTCAGATATTTTATTTAACTAATTTTTTTACTTTCTATATATGTTTCAAGAGCAGGATGAAACTCTTTTTTGAAATGATTCTCTGGACATGTTTTTATAACAATATTGCTTAAGAAGTTTGTTTTTGTCGTAATCAACTGTTTATGGCATGTAGGACATTTTTCAGTAAATAATGATTTTAGAAAACCCAATATAAGTTCCACCTCTTTTAAGTCATTAATTCACATTGATATACTTGGTATTATACAGAAGAATTATAGAAAACTCAATCAAGTTAGAAACTAAGATAAATGAATATTAAGCTGTTGACAATATACCCTAGGTGGTATATTATGAGTCTTGTAAGTTGTTCCTTGCTACAAATTAGGGAGGAGCTAGTAACATGAATATCTTAAGTATATGTGTGTTAATAAGTATCATGTATTTCTTATTATTTAGGTATTATCCTATTTATGGACTACATGATATTGATAGGAAAGATATTGAGATAAATAATCAATTTGTGATAGATATAAGGGATTATACCGAAGCCTACAAGGATCCGCTAGGTTCAGGAATAAATATTCCTATTGCACATCTTAAAAGATACTATAGTGAAATTCCTAAGAAAGACTTAGTAGTCGTTGCCTCAAATTGCATGGAAAGAAATGTTGGGGTTCGAATCCTTCGTAAGAAGGAACTTTAAGGTTATTGGCTATACAATTCCTTCCCAAAAGAAAACAATAATAAAGGGAAAACAAATAAGCAAAGAAAGGTATTGTTAAATGGGGGTTAGAATATGGAGTATAATGATCAAATGAAAAATAGAGTAAAGCGAATTGAGGGACAACTTAGAGGTATTTTAAGAATGATGGAAGAAGGAAAAGATTGTAAGGAAGTTATTACGCAGTTGTCTGCAGCAAGAACGGCAATTGATCGAACAATAGGCGTAGTTGTTAGTTCAAATTTAGTAGAATGTGTTCGAAACGCTGAAGAAACTGGAGAACACAGTACAGAGGAATTAGTGAAAGAAGCAGTAAATCTACTGGTTAAAAGTCGATAAATAATGGTTGACACCCACTTTTATTTATACTAATATATACCCGTAGGGGTAATGGTAATTAAAAATTAGGAGGATTAATCAATGAATATAGATAAAGTATTAGATGCAAAAGGTTTAGCATGTCCAATGCCAATCGTAAAAACAAAAAAGGCAATGAATGAGTTAGAATCTGGTCAAATATTAGAGATTCATGTTACAGATAAAGGTGCAAAAAATGATTTAAATGCTTGGGCTAAGTCTGGTGGTCATGAGTTTTTAAAGCATGTAGAAGAGGATCAATACTTAAAATTTTGGATTAAAAAAGGATAAAAAAATTTAAAGAATTATATACCCATAGGGGTAGAGGGGGAACTACTGTGACAGAAAAGAAAAAAACAACGATCGTATTATTCAGTGGAGATTATGACAAAGCAATGGCCGCTTATATTATTGCGAATGGTGCAGCTGCTTATGATCATGAAGTAACAATTTTTCATACATTTTGGGGGTTAAATGCCCTTCGTAAAGATGAAACTATCCAAGTGAAGAAAAGTTTTATGGAAAAGATGTTTGGCAAAATGATGCCTAGAGGCGCAGAAAAAATGGGATTGTCTAAAATGAATTTTGCTGGCTTCGGCCCAAAAATGATCAAAGATGTTATGAAGAAGCACAATGCATTGCCTCTTTCAAATTTAATTGAAATGGCACAAGAACAAGATGTGAAACTAGTAGCATGTACGATGACAATGGATTTGCTCGGTCTTAAAGAAGAAGAACTATTAGACAAGATTGATTATGCAGGTGTTGCAGCATATCTAGCAGATGCAGAGAACGGAAATGTAAATCTATTCATCTAAGTTAATAGGGGAATACTCCCCTAAGTATGTATGTAGGGAGGAAATTCAATGGAATACATGAACTATATCGTTATGGCTCTTTTCGTATTTTTTATCCTGAACAGGATCATCCCTGCTAAAGGGGTAAGACATATCTCAACGGTTGAATTAAAGAATGAATTAAAAGATAAAAATAAGCAGTTTGTTGATGTGAGAACACCTGGTGAATTTTCTGGGAATCGCATTAAAGAATTTAAAAATATCCCTCTTCATGAACTCAGTCAAAAAGCCGAGAATGAATTATCTAAAGACAAAGAAGTTATTGTGATTTGTCAAAGTGGTATGCGAAGTCAAAAGGCTAGTAAAACGTTGAAAAAATTAGGATTCACCAATGTAACAAATGTAAAAGGCGGTATGAGTGCTTGGAGATAAAAGGAGGCTACTAAAATGAAACAATTTACGGCAAAAGAAGTAGAAATCATGTTAACTCAAGGTCAAAGTGTGAACATCATTGACGTGAGAGAAGTGGAAGAGGTGGAAGCTGGTAAGATTCCTGGTTCTATTCATATTCCATTAGGGTTATTGGAATTTCGTATGAATGAACTGGATAAGTCAAAAGAGTATATATTGGTTTGTCGATCAGGTGGTAGAAGTGGTCGTGCATATCAGTTCTTAGAAAACCAAGGATTTAATGTGACTAATATGACCGGTGGAATGCTTGACTGGGAAGGCGAGACAAACTAATTTTTTTATATAAAAATATACCCCATTGGGTAAAAGGAGAATTTTCTATATGAATTCATTAAGAACAGATTTATTTGTGGATGCAAAAGGGTTAGCATGTCCAATGCCAATAGTAAGAACAAAAAAAGCAATGAATGAAATCGAAGCGGGGCAGGTTTTAGAGGTTCAAGCTACAGATAAAGGATCAAAGGCTGATATCCAAGCATGGGCAAAAAGTTCTGGTCATCAATATCTTGGTACGCTGGAAGAAGGGGATGTTCTTAAACATTACCTACGTAAATCTTCAAATGACGATACGATAGAAAAAAAACATCCACATGTAACAAGTAATGAAGAACTAGAGAAAAAGCTAGAAGCAAGAGAAAACATTGTTGTGCTAGATGTAAGAGAATCAGCTGAACATGCATTTAACCATATTCCAAACGCAATCTCTATTCCGTTAGGTGAATTGGAAGACCGTGTAAGCGAATTGGATCAACATGATGAAATCTATGTTGTGTGTCGTACTGGAAGCCGCAGTGATCTCGCATCTCAAAAATTAGCTAGTAAAGGTTTCGTTAAGGTTAATAATGTAGTGCCTGGTATGAGTGAATGGTCTGGGGTTACTTCCACCTTAACTCAGTAATAATATTTTTTTGAAATTCAATATACCATAGGGGGTAATGTAGATGGCAGTTAAAGCGATGACTTCAAAAGAAGTAACAAAAAAGATTTTTAATAAAGAGGCATTATTTATTCTTGATGTTCGTAATGAAGGTGACTTTCAAGATTGGAAGATTGAAGGAGAAAACTTTAATTATCTAAACATTCCATATTTCGATTTACTAGATGGTGTTGAAGGAATTTTAGAAAGTTTACCTTCTGGTAAAGAAGTGGTAGTTGTGTGTGCGAAAGAAGGCTCTTCCGTTATGGTAGCAGAAATGCTTTCAGAAGAGGGGCTCGATGTTTCTTACTTAGAAGGCGGTATGAAGGCTTGGAGCGAACACTTAGAGCCAGTGAAAATTGGAAACCTAAAAGATGGCGGCGAAATCTATCAGTTTGTTCGTATTGGAAAAGGCTGTTTATCATATATGGTTGTTTCAGATGGAGAAGCGGCAATCATTGATGCAACTCGTATGACTTCTACCTATCTGAACTTTGCAAAAGAAATGAATGCAACAATTACTCATGTATTTGACACTCATCTTCATGCGGATCACATTTCAGGTGGTCGAGTCATTGCGGAGAATACTGGTGCAACATACTGGTTGCCACCAAAGGATGCAACAGAGGTAACTTTCAAATATAGTCCGCTAGAAGGTGGCAATACAATGACAATCGGAAACACAGCTATTGATATTCATGCAATATATTCACCAGGGCACACAATTGGCTCAACATCATTTGTTGTTGACTCATCATACTTGTTATCAGGAGATATTCTCTTTATTGATTCCATTGGAAGACCAGATTTAGCAGGGATGGCTGAAGATTGGGTAGCAGATTTAAGAGAGAGTTTATATTCACGCTATCGTGAACTCTCAGAGGAGTTAATTGTTTTACCAGCTCATTTTATGATCATTGATGAGTTAAATGAAGATGGAAGTGTATCAGAAAAATTAGGAACTTTATTTGCGGAAAATCATGGTTTAAACATTGAAGATGAAAATGAGTTTAGGAAGCTAGTAACAGAGAACTTACCGCCACAACCAAATGCATATCAAGAAATCCGTGAAACAAATATGGGGAAGATCACTCCAGATGAAGAAAAACAACGTGAAATGGAAATTGGACCTAACCGTTGTGCGGTTCGTTAAAGGCCTAAACATAAAGGGAACCTAATGGAAGGTTCCCTTTTCTAAATGGGAGGTAACAAACATGGATATGGCTTTTATTATAACGATCTTTTTAATCGGTTTTGTAGGCTCTTATATTTCAGGTATGCTAGGAATTGGTGGTTCTATTATTAAATATCCAATGCTATTATACATCCCACCTTTATTTGGGTTAGCAGCATTTAGTGCTCATGAAGTGTCAGGTATTAGTGCTGTCCAGGTATTTTTTGCGACAATCGGTGGTGTTTGGGCATATCGAAAAGGTGGATATTTAAATAGAACACTTATTACTTATATGGGAGCCAGTATATTAATAGGTAGCTTCATCGGTGGTTATGGTTCTAAATTAATGTCTGAAGGAGGCATTAATCTGATTTATGGAATATTAGCTTTAGTTGCTGCAGTGATGATGTTTATTCCTAAAAAGGGAATTGACGATATACCACTAGATCAAGTGAAATTTAACAAGTGGCTCTCAGCTATCCTAGCCTTAATCGTAGGGTTAGGGGCAGGAATCGTAGGTGCAGCAGGAGCATTTTTGCTCGTGCCAATTATGTTAGTTGTATTAAAAATTCCAACTCGTATGACAATTGCTTCATCCCTAGCTATTACATTTATTTCTTCTATTGGTGCAACTGTAGGAAAAATAACTACTGGGCAAGTTGATTACGGTCCAGCAGCAATTATGGTTATAGCTAGTTTGATTGCATCACCACTAGGAGCAATCGCAGGTAAGAAGGTAAATACAAAAGTTTTACAAGTAATTCTGGCATTATTAATCTTTGCAACTGCTATTAAAATTTGGATGGATATTATTTAAAAGATATATAGATTATGAAGCGATACGGTTCAAAGGGATATTGAACCGTATTTTTTAGATTCAGTTGTGTAATATAAAATAAACAAAGTTTTTTCATTGAACATATAAGCGAATTATTATATATTGATATACGGATGAAGTTTAGGGGGGAATGTTTGTTGGAAAGTACAATTGAACTAGAGAAAACAGCATCAATTCTGAAACTACTGGGTGATAAAACACGATTAACAATGGTGAAAATGTTAGATTCAAATGATTGCTGTGTTTGTGAGTTTGTGGCTATTTTTAACACTAGTCAGCCAGCTATTAGTCAGCACCTACGAAAATTGAAAGATGCAAACATTGTGAAAGAGTCGAGAAGAGGTCAGTGGATTATATATTCTTTGAATAAAGATAGTGACTATTATCCAGTCATTCAAAGCCTGCTTCAACACCTTCCAAATCAAGATTATCGTATTAAAGAATTAGAAGAACAAGGACTACGCATCACATGTGAATGAATGGAGGGTAACGAATGACATCAGTATTTTTTGCATCCCTTATCTTTTTGATCACACTTACTCTGGTTATATGGCAGCCGAAAGGACTATCTATTGGTTGGTCTGCATGCGGTGGTGCTGTTTTAGCACTACTTGTGGGTGTTGTAGATTTTAAAGATGTGTTGGATGTTACATCTATTGTCTGGAACGCAACTTTAGCGTTTATTGCTATTATCATTATTTCTCTTATTTTAGATGAAATTGGTTTCTTTGAGTGGGCAGCTTTACATATGGCAAGAGCAGCTCGTGGAAACGGGGTAAAGATGTTTATTTATGTAAGTATTTTAGGGGCAATTGTTGCAGCTTTTTTCGCGAACGATGGAGCTGCCTTAATTTTGACACCAATTGTTCTTGCGATGGTCAGAAATTTAAACTTTAGTGAAAAAATGGTCTTTCCATTTATCATTGCTAGTGGATTTATTGCAGATACAACATCGCTTCCGTTAGTTGTTAGTAATTTAGTAAACATTGTATCAGCAGACTTTTTCGGAATTGGATTTGTTGAATTTGCATCTCGAATGATTATTCCTAACTTTTTCTCATTAGGTGCAAGTATTTTCGTTTTATTTCTTTTCTTCCGGAACAGTATTCCGAGAGACTATGACCTATCACAATTGAAAAAACCTGTAGATGCCATTCGAGATGAACAAATGTTCAAGTTATCTTGGATTGTGTTGGGGATCTTACTCGTTGGATATTTCGCAAGTGAGTTTATTGGAATTCCTGTATCTATTATTGCAGGCATAATAGCGATTTTCTTTTTACTTATGGCTAAAAGAAGTTCTGCGGTTAACACAAAAACTGTAATAAAAGGTGCCCCGTGGGCAATTGTGTTTTTCTCAATTGGTATGTATGTAGTGGTTTATAGTTTGCGAAATGTTGGATTAACCGATGTTCTAGCAGATTTAATTCAAGCAACAGCTGACCAAGGCTTATTTGCTGCAACAATAGGTATGGGCTTTATTGCTGCGGTCTTATCCTCTATTATGAACAACATGCCTACGGTTATGATTGATGCATTAGCCATTTCAGATACAAATACATCAGGTGTCATAAGAGAAGCACTTATCTATGCTAATGTCATCGGATCTGACTTAGGCCCTAAGATTACGCCGATTGGATCACTTGCTACTTTGTTATGGTTGCATGTTTTATCTTTAAAAGGTGTGAAAATCTCTTGGGGGACTTACTTTAAAACAGGAATAATCTTAACCATTCCAACATTGTTTATTACACTTGTTGGCTTATATATCTGGTTACTTATCATCCATTAATTTACTTGAAAAGGAGCAATTATCATGTCTAAAAAAACAATCTACTTCTTATGTACTGGAAATTCTTGCAGAAGCCAAATGGCAGAAGGCTGGGCAAAAAAACACTTAGGTGATGAGTGGGAAGTAAAAAGTGCAGGTTTAGAAGCACATGGCTTAAATCCGAATGCTGTGAAAGCAATGAATGAGGTTGATATTGATATTTCAAATCAAACATCTGATGTGATCGATCCTGAAATCTTAAACAGTGCTGATTTAATTGTTACATTATGTGGTCATGCTGCAGATCATTGTCCTGTAACACCTCCACACATTAAACGTGTACATTGGGGATTT
Source organism: Metabacillus endolithicus (assembly GCF_023078335.1). Classification (GTDB taxonomy): domain Bacteria; phylum Bacillota; class Bacilli; order Bacillales; family Bacillaceae; genus Metabacillus; species Metabacillus endolithicus. The sequence goes on from NZ_CP095550.1 coordinate 3,319,666, forward strand.
GATGACCCAGCAAAGGCGGAGGGAACAGAGGAGGAGAAATGGGCATTCTTCCAGCGTGTTCGTGATGAAATAGATGAAAGAATTGAGCGATTTTCAAAAACTGGAGAATAATAACAAAGAAAAAGCCGTGATATTCTCGGCTTTTTCTTATAGCTTATTAACCACAACAAGTATGAATAGTGTCTACTTCAGTATCTTCTTTCGTTAAGAAAAACTCCCATTCGTGTCCATCGGGATCAGTGATCCAAAATTTATCTTGCCTTGCATAACAACATGTTGTATCGCTCTCACTCCGCGAGAAAAAACCTTCCTTTTCAAGCCTTTCTTTATGCTTATTTAACTCATCTGTACTGAATAGTTGGAACCCAAAATGATTTATATGATTACCCTCAACATGTTCTACTGGTCGTAACGTAAAGTTTAATCCTGGATCTTTTAATAAAAACTTCACATAATCTTGTTTTACCTTTACAGGTTTTGTTCCAAATAGCTTAGAATAAAAGCCAAGGGAAGCATCTAATTTTGTTACATTTAAACCAATATGAATATTCATTTAAATCCTCCTACAACAAATTAATTTGATTTATTTATCAAAAAAAATTGATTTATAATACAAAAATTTTTATCAGCATGTAGGTCTGAATAGACAACATAGCTCTGCTGATAAAAGGTGATTCACTTCATCGAGATTGAGTTTGTAAAAATTAAATGTACCTCTTGTGTCTTTTAAGATGAGGTTAGCATCTAAAAGTATTTTTAAATGATACGACAGCTTTGATTGTGTCATATTTACCATTGGTGCGAGATCATTAACGTTAATTTCACCTTTTTGTGTAAGAAGGTTCATGATTTGTAGTCTCTTTTTATCTGCAATTGCTTTGAATTTTCCCTCGTACATTTCAAAGATTTTTTCTAAAGAAACATCTTGCAAGTTTATTTCTTCTTTCATGGTAACACCTTTTCTACATCAATTTTTTTTGATGTTTTAACTATATATCCAAAATTTACATCTGTCAATATTATTAATCAAAAAAATTGATATTAAGATTCTACCCTATATAGTGGATAAGGTTTTTGTAATGGTTCATTGTCAGGACGATTATGCTACTAAACTGAAATTGGTGTTATGGGATCAATTAGCATTAAGAGTAGCTTTGTTAGATACATAGAGAATATAAAATGATTTCCTCAAGTTACCTACAATTATTTTTATCTGCCTTGTCTCTGTTTATTATGAACATGTTAAAATTAGCATGGAACGTAGAATAAATGGAGGCCAATAATATGAAAAGATATAATAAATTAATTATGATGTTTTTAATAGGAAGCCTTATAACAGGGTGTTCAAACACTGATCATGAAGAAAATCATGAAGATCATGAACAACATAGCACACTTTCTGATATTCGAGAGGAAACAGAAAGGATAGATGTTTTACCAGCATTTTTAGCTGACAAACCAGAGGATATGCAAACAATCTACAAAGCTTCAGCAGCACATCGTGAATTATTGGAAAATATCCCATGTTACTGTGGATGTGGAGAAACAGCAAATCATAAAAATAACTATGATTGTTTTGTATTTGAAAATAAGGAAGACGGCACAATTGTTTGGGATGATCATGGAACAAAGTGTGGTGTTTGTTTAGAAATTGCTGCTCAATCTATAGTTGATTATCAGAATGGAAAAACAGTGAAAGAGATACGATCAAAAATTGATAATATGTATAAAGAAGGCTACGCTAAGCCAACTCCTACACCTGAAGTATGATTGAATTTTTGATTACAAAGGAATGTTTCTCTTCCTTTCTCTCATATACTCTAAGAAGGTGAGGAGGGAGTAATATGAGAATACCTGCAGCTGATTTAGGCCTGATGGCGCAACATCTTGCTACACACGAGGGTGTTATCCATCAATTCAAACAGGATTATATGATCGTACAAAATCCATCACTAAAAAAGGTGCTCTATACATCGATTACTGTTATGAGAAATCATGTTCGAGTCATGCTTGCCCTTATTGACCCCAATCAAACAGGTCCGAAACATCTTCCAGATCTTCATGAGCAGCAGCAGATGAGTTTTGCGCATGTAACATTAACGGAAGAGGAAAAGAAAATTGCTCTAAAGGCTAGATCAACTTCTAAATCTATGGCTAATAATAATTTTAGTTCTGCCCTTATGATGAAAAAAGCAAATGCAAGACAAACACATATAGAGATGGCTCTTCAGCAATCAAAGCTACAAGGGATGTATGATTCAATTATTCAACAAGCAGGTGGAGAGTTTACTCCGAAAGCGACAAGCAAGGAGCAGCTTCTAACTGTGCAGAACTATTTACATGTATTGAATGAGTAAACGTTACGTAAAAGAGCTAACAAGGCTTTGATCTTGTTAGCTCTTTTATGTTATTTAGCTTCTAAAATATATTTATTAATAGCATGGGCAACACCATTTTCATTGTTCGTAAGTGTGACAACATCAGCCATTTCTTTAACAGCTGGATCACCGTTCCCCATGGCAATTGATAAGCCAGCTGTTTCAAGCATAGGAACATCGTTGAAATTATCTCCAATTGCTACTGTATTTTCGATTGGGATGTTAAAATATTCAGCCATTACTCGGATTCCGTTACCTTTATGGCCGTTTGTATCCATAATTTCAATGTTAAACGGACCAGACGTTGTAATCGAAATTCCTTCAAATTTTTCTAATGAAGAAATGAGCTCTTCTTTCCCAGAGATAGTTGGGATAAAGAACTTTTGAATAGTAAGATCCTCAATTGCTAATACCGCGCCAAGCTCATCAAATATTTTAATACTATCAGATTCTTTTGGTTGCTCTGTCATAAGCTTATATTCTTTAGAAGTTAAATGATTTAAAACTTCTTGATTTTTATCGAGGAATGAAATCATTCTTTCGGACCATGTTGAAGCAACAAAAATCCCTTTATTACTATAAATTTTGAATGGATATTCTTTTTGGTTAAGGACTTCTGCTACATTTTTGACAATATCTTTGTTTATTGATATTTGACTTAATAGTTTTCCATCAGCGATAACCATTGTGCCATTACTTCCGGCAACAGGGCATTGTAGAGGAGTTTTATCAATTACCGTCTTAATATCTTCCGGTGCACGACCTGAACAAATCATAACAATGTGACCTGCTTGTTGAGCAGTTTGAATGGCTTGAATGTTTTCTGCTGAAATATCAATATTAGACGATAATAATGTTCCATCAAGATCAATCGCAATTAATTTCTTCATATTGTTTCTCCTTTGCTTTATCTTTAATTATGTATGTAGGATCTAGTATTAACTCAATTATTTATTATGACATATTTTCATTCAAATCATGAGAAAAACGTTTGAAAAGATAATAAAATTTAAAATATCTAATGATTTCTTTTTCTTTTATTGAAAAAAAGATATACTTGCACATAGAAGAAAGTACATATTGGAGGGGTAAGTATGGTTCGATTCGGTATTATCGGAACAAATTGGATTACAGAAAGTTTTATCCAAGCTGCAAAAAAAGTAGAAGGTTTTTCTTTAACAGCTGTATACTCAAGAACAACTGAAAAAGCAAAGGATTTTGCAGACAAACACCATGCTGAGCATATTTTTACAGATTTAGAGGAATTCGCAGGCAGTGACACATTTGATGCGGTGTACATTGCTAGTCCAAATTCACTTCATGCTTCTCAAGCCATTCTATGTATGGAAAAAGGTAAGCATGTTTTATGTGAAAAGCCTATAGCTTCTAACAGTAATGAAGTGAATGCTATGATTAAGGTTGCTAATGAGTATAATGTTGTCTTAATGGAGGCATTAAAAACAACTTTATTACCAAATTTCTTAGCTATAAAAGAAAACTTACATAAGATTGGAAAAGTAAGACGTTATTTTGCAAGCTACTGCCAATATTCTTCACGCTATGATAAATATAAAGAAGGTACTGTTCTAAATGCCTTTAAGCCGGAGTTCTCAAATGGTTCTGTAATGGATATTGGAATTTATTGTATATATCCTGCTATTACTTTATTTGGAGAACCAAAGGAAATTAAAGCTTCAGGCTATATGCTTGGGTCAGGTGTTGATGGTGAAGGAAGTATCCTGCTCACATATGATGAAATGGATGCCGTCATCATGTATTCAAAAATTACAAATTCATATATACCTTCCGAAATCCAAGGAGAAAATGGGAGTATCATAATTGATAAAATTCATACACCTGAGAGTGTAAAGATTCAATATAAGGATGGAACTGTGGAGGATCTTACACAACCTCAAGATACTGAAAGCATGTATTATGAAGCGAAAGAATTTATTGAACTTGTTACTCAGAGTAAGCATCAATCCGAAATAAATTCTCATCAAAACTCTTTAATAACAGCTACAGTAATTGAAGCTGCTCGTAAACAAATTGGCTTAGTTTATCCAGCTGATAAATAATAAAAAAAGGGTCGGTTCCCAACAAAGGGAACTGACCCATTTTTTCATTTAGCATTAATAAGGATCGGCTTCGTGGCTTTTCTTTACAGCATCTTTTGTTGCTTCATTTGCAGCTAATGAACCTAATCCACCTTGGCCATATTTTGACTGACCTGCTTCACGGCCTGGAACCTCTCCCATGCTCATTTCCTTCATTTCTTTCACTTTCATTTCAATACCTTCCTTTACACGGCGGCCATAATCTTCGTCAGCTTGTGTAAAGTGTTCAATCATCGCATCTTGAATTTTCTTATTACATGCTGCAAGTGCTTCAGAAAGGTTTTTAATTAATTCATCGCGCTCCCAATCTTCAAAGCTACGATATGTGTCACCAGCTTGACCATAGTTGTTAGGTCGATCAATTGGTGCACTCATTGCCGCTGCATTATAAGTTGGTTGGTGAGGCGCACGTCCTTCTTTACTTGCTTCCTTAAACCCGCCCAGCATTGAGGGCTCATAGTTAATATGAGGATTATCTCCAGACTCTTTCGGGTCGCGCACATCCATTTGTCCGCGTTGCTGATTTGTACGAACTGGCGCTTTAGGTGCATTTACAGGTAATTTTAGATAATTTGCTCCAACACGATAGCGTTGTGTATCGGAGTAGGAGAAGGTGCGACCTTGTAGCATTTTATCATCAGAGAAGTCCATGCCATCAACAAGAACCCCTGTACCAAAAGCAGCTTGTTCAATCTCAGCGTGAAAGTCCACTGGATTACGGTCTAGTACCATACGTCCAACAGGTAGCCATGGGAACTTATCCTCTGGCCAAAGCTTTGTATCATCAAGAGGATCAAAATCTAGTTCAGAATGGTAATCATCCTCCATGATTTGAACAAAAAGCTCCCATTCTGGATAATCCTCGCGCTCGATCGCTTCATATAAATCTTGTGTTGCATGCCCAACATTTTTCGCTTGAATAGAGTCAGCTTCTTCTTGGGTTAAATTACGGATACCTTGCTTTGGCTCCCAATGATATTTGACCAAAACAGCTTTCCCCTCAGCATTAACCCACTTATATGTATTAACACCAGATCCCTGCATATGACGGTATGTAGCTGGAATGCCCCATGGCGAGAATAGGAAAGTGATCATATGTGTTGCTTCAGGTGTACGAGAAACGAAGTCAAACATACGCTCTGGGTTCGGAACGTTTGAAGCCGGATCTGCTTTAAAAGCATGAATCATATCAGGGAACTTCATTGCATCACGAATAAAGAAAATTTTAAGGTTGTTCCCAACAAGATCCCAGTTTCCTTCTTCAGTATACATTTTAACGGCAAAGCCGCGTGGATCACGTGCTGTTTCAGGCGAATCCTTAGCTCCTGCTACAGTAGAGAAACGAACCATTAACGGTGTTTTCTTTCCAACACCAGAAAATACTTTTGCACGAGTATACTTTTCAACAGGCTCATCGCCAACTTTTCCATACGTTTCAAAATATCCAAATGCACCAGATCCTCGTGCGTGTACAACACGCTCTGGTACCTCTTCACGATCAAAATGTGAAATTTTTTCAATGAAATGATAATTCTCAAGAGTGGCAGGACCACGGTCACCGATCGTACGAATATTTTGATTATCCATAACAGGATGACCTTGGCGGGTTGTTAATGTTTCATCTTGTTCATTTCCAGATTTGCTATTATCTAATGATTCATCATTTGAAGCACTAAATTCTTCATTATATGAATGATCCTTTTTCAATGGTCAGCCTCCTAAATAGTAAATAAATCAACATAATCATTTATTTGCTAAAGCTACCAAAAATATACAAGAGATATTAAAATTTGTATGATCTAAATCAATAGAGTAATCGTACTCTTATTAAGATCATAAAAGCACAATATCTATTAAGCAAATCTGATAATATGCTATTCTTAGAAAAACAACATAAAGGAGATTCATATGATCGAGAAGGATGATGCATCGTTATATGCTAAAGCTGCCAATAAAGATCGCATTGCTTTTGAACAGTTATATGATCGTTATGAAAAACTTGTTTATTCTTTTGCTTATCGAATAACGAAGGATACGACCTTGTCAGAGGAGATTATCCAGGATGTTTTTATGAAGCTGTGGAATGGAACAAATCTTTATGATGAGAAAAAAGGAAAATTCTCTTCATGGCTTCTAACGATCACAAGAAATAAAGCAATTGACGAAATTAGAAAACGCCAGAGACATACGCATGAAGAAGTAATTGAGAAAGACTCATTAGTTGTTGATGAAGCCTCTACAGAGCGAAAGATAGAACAGAAAGAACAACGAGAAAAAATCCAACAGGCCATGTCAAATCTTAAAATAGAACAAAAGCAAATTATTGAATTATTTTACTTTAAAGGATTAAGTCAGCAAAAGATAGCAGACCAGTGTGAGATTCCGCTGGGAACTGTTAAGGGCAGGATTCGGATTGCATTAAAACACTTAAAAAACATGCTAGGTAAGGAAGGGAGGGACATCACATGACAAATGAACAGTGTATCTCTTTAATTGATTATTACAATCGAACATTATCAGATGAGGAATTAGAGGAATTTGAATCCCATTTAGAAAGTTGTTCGACTTGTAAGCAAGAGTTGGAAGAGTTAATGAGTTTAACGGAAGAATTACCTTACCTTTCTGAACAAATTGATGTTCCAAAAGGAATGAAAGCAAGAGTTCTTGAGAATATATATGCCGAGAGTAAGGTAATTGAAGATAGTCATGAAAAAGATTCAGAACAGAAAGCAGTAGAACTGAAAAAGAAAAGCGGAAGATCAAGATTCTTAATTCCAACAATTGCTGCTGCTTTATTATTATCACTAGCCACGAATGTTTATTTATATAAGGAAGTGACCCAAAATTCTAAAAGTGAGGAGCTCATGCCAACATCTCAGGTAACGTTACTACCTCCAGATGCTCAGGGGGATGGCATCGCAATTGCCTCTCTTTTATCAGCAGCTGGTCAGAAGTCGATTCTCCTACAAGCATCTAACTTACCAAAGCTCCAGGATGATGATGTTTATCAACTATGGGTTATTGAAGGAGGGCAGCCTTATCCTGCCGGAGCCTTTCAAACGAATGATTCTGGTCAAGGTACATTAACATATTCATTAGAGGGACTTGAAGGAGACTGGGACACAATAGCCATTACAGTGGAACAAGAGCCAGATTTACCAACTCCACAAGGAGAGATTGTTTTAGCTGGCGGTATTTAGGAAGCTGAATTCTCCTTTTCTAAAGGTATCTTTTTTCATTTTTTAGCAAACAATAATTGGTGAAAAATGCTATGTAAAGGGGGATTTTAGAATGGCTAAAAGAGACAGTCATAAAAATCAGCAAGAGAAAATGAAAAAAGCAAGTGATGCGATTAACACCGATAAAGATTTTGGAAATGATCCGGCTGAAAGAAATCACAACGAAAAAAGATCTAAATGATTAAGAAGGAGGACTGTCCCGGATATTAGGGACAGTCTTTTTATATAAAGCTAATCGGAATATAAATGTTCTCTCTGAGGCTGTGAAGAAAATACTTGTCTCGATACGGAGGGGATCGGTAGAGAAACCAGTGGAAGGAGTAAGATTCAGTTCGATTCTTGAGGAGTCGGGACAGAAACCAGTGGAAGGAGTAAGATTCAGTCTCGATTCTTGAGGAATCGGGACAGAAATCAGTGCAAGGAGTAAGATCCAGTCTCGATTCTTGAGGAATGGGGACAGAAACCAGTGGAAGGAGTAAGATTCAGTCTCGATTCTTGAGGAATGGGGACAGAAACCAGTGGAAGGAGTAAGATTCAGTCTCGATTCTTGAGGAATCGGGACAGAAACCAGTGCAAGGAACAAGATTGAGTCCCGATACAGGAAGAATCGAGACAAGAACCAGTGCAAGGAGTAAGATTCAGTCCCGATACAAGGAGAATCGAGACAAGAACCGGTGCGAGGAACAAGATTCAGTCTCGATACAAGGAGAATCGAGACAAGAACCAGTGCAAGGAGTAAGATGCAGTCTCGATACAAGGAGAATTGAGACAAGAACCAGTGCAAGGAGTAAGATTCAGTCCCGATACAAGGAGAATCGAGACAAGAACCAGTGCGAGGAACAAGATTCAGTCTCGATTCTTGAGGAATGGGGACAGAAACCAGTGCAAGGAACAAGATCCAGTCTCGATTCTTGAGGAATCGGGACAGAAACCAGTGCAAGGAACAAGATTGAGTCCCGATACAGGAAGAATCGAGACAAGAACCGGTGCAAGGAACAAGATTGAGTCCCGATACAGGAAGAATCGAGACAAGAACCAGTGCAAGGAGTAAGATTCAGTCCCGATACAAGGAGAATCGAGACAAGAACCGGTGCGAGGAACAAGATTCAGTCCCGATACAGGAAGAATCGAGACAAGAACAGTGCAAGGAACAAGATTCAGTCCCGATACAAGGAGAATCGAGACAAGAACCGGTGCGAGAATCAAGATCCAGTCTCTCAATACAAGGAGAATCAAGACAGAAATCATCTCCCAGAAGAAGTTGTGTCCTGATACAAGCTAAACCAGAATAGAAAAGGTCTTCACAAAAAAACGAGACTGAACCAACCTCATATCCATGTCCTCATTTAGACTCAAGACCCTAAAAGATCAATAAGTTAGTCTAAATTCTGCCCTTTACCCAAAAAACTTAAAACTTTTTTTAAAAAAAGTGATCCATTTAAATTTCCCTTTCGTTAGCTTAGTAGAAAACCAGAAAGGGGAAATTAAAAAATGAATCTTAAAAAATCACTTCTAGCAGTACCATTAAGTTTATCGTTATTAGTACCAGTACAAGGAGCTTTTGCGCAGGATCATTCTAGTCATTCTGCAATGATGACAGCTCCATCAGTAGAAACTCCAGCAGTGGAACTAAGAACAACCTTGGGCCATCTGCTTAGTGAACACGCATATCTCGCTGTAGAGGTAATGAGAAATGGTGCCTTGGGGACAAAGGACTTTGAAGCATCAGTCGGGGCATTAAATGCAAATACTGAGGACTTATCGAAAGCAATTACATCTGTGTATGGAGATGAAGCAGGTCAGCAGTTTAAACAAATGTGGGAAGAACATATCGGCTTCTTTGTTGATTATGTAACAGCTACTGGAGAAAATGATGAAGAGAAAAAAGAAGAAGCTTTAAAGAATTTAGATACTTACCGTGAAAAATTCTCTCAATTTCTTGAAACAGCAACCGGTGAACGATTAGAGGCAGGTAGTTTGGCAGATGGATTACAAATGCATGTTAATCAGCTTGTAGGTGCATTTGATTTTTACTTAGCAAAAGATTATGAGAAAGCTTATGAATATGAAAGAGAAGCAATTAATCATATGCATATGGTTGCTAAAGGTCTATCAAATGCCATAGCAGATCAATATCCAGACAAATTTGAGGAAACAAAGGCAGTAACACCTGCAGCAGATCTTAGAGCAACTTTAAATCATTTATTAACGGAGCATGCAGGATTGGCTGTCGTCGCTATGCAACAAGGAGCAGACGGTGCTAATGATTTTGAAGCAGCTGCAAATGCCTTAAATGCAAATACAGAAGATTTAACTGCAGCTATCTCATCTGTTTATGGAGCTGAAGCAGGAGAACAGTTCAAGAAAATGTGGTCAGATCATATCGGCTTCTTTGTTGAATATGTAAAAGCAACAGGTGCTGGTGATGAGAAAGCAAAAGCACAGGCTTTAGAAAAACTAGATGGTTATAGAGGAGAATTTTCAAAATTCTTAGAAACGGCAACCGAAGGACGTTTACAATCTGACGCTCTTGCAGATGGATTACAAATGCATGTTGATCAGCTTATTGCTGCATTTGATTCATATGTAGCTGGAGATTATGAGAAAGCATATGAAGATGTTCGCGATGCATATGCACATATGTTAAATCCTGCAAAAGGTTTATCGGCTGCATTTGTTGATCAATTCCCTGAAAAATTTAAGTCCATGATGCCTGAAGAAATGCCTAAAACAGGTATGGGTGGAACAGCAAATAGCATGAACGCCGCAGACTTTGCTGCATATGGGCTAGTGCTTGCTATTATTGTTAGTCTTGGCCTTGTTATTCGAAAAAGATTTGCGCAGAATTAAAAGGAAATTAACACGGTTTCATAATTTGCGGAACCGTGATTTTTTAAAAATTGAGGTGTATGCAATGAAATGCATTTACCTATTTGCCTTCCTCAGCATATTCATTGTTGGCTGCCAAGGGGCTCAGAGTGTTAATGAAGAAATGGGATCGCACACCGAAACAATACAGACAACTGCAGAATCAGAACAGAAAATAACCCATCAGGACCAAAGTGACGAGATTGATAGTCCGATTATAAAAGACAATAGAGAAGGAATCATACCATTCAAAGTTAGTATACCTTCTATTAATGTGAGTGCCGACATTGAAAAGGTAGGCTTACTTGATAATGGCCAAATGGGTGTTCCAGAAAAATTTGAACAGGTTGGATGGTATAAAGAAGGCGTATTACCAGGTGAGCAAGGTAATGCCGTGTTAGCAGGTCATGTGGATAGTAAAACAGGTCCGGCTATTTTTTATCATCTTTATAAACTAGAGGTTGGAGATGAAGTTCATGTCATGAATGAAGATGGAGAGAAACTTACTTTTATTGTTTACGATAAGAAGAGTTTTGACACTGAATCTGCACCTGTAGAAAAAATATTTGGTTATTCTTACCGAAGTAATTTAAATCTTATTACATGTACAGGTGATTTTAATCGGGAAAAAGGGACGCATGAGGAAAGGTTAGTAGTATATACGGAATTAGCTAAAGTAGAGAAGCAATAATTTCTTATAAATAAAGCTCTAACCATAAGTGGTTAGAGCTTCATTTATAAGAATTCTAAATTATATTAATATCAATCGTCATATAATCTATTTAATAAAGCTATGATTTTTGATAAGTACCTGTTGTAGTTTACACAATAAACGTTTTAATAGCTTCATGTAGATCTTTCATATACGAAGTACCTGCTTTAATACCTAATGTATTGATTAATCTAGCATGAGAAGGGGATAAACCAATCATGTAAGAATCTGTTCCCATTAACTTTAACTCAGAAACTAGTGTTTTGAATGTTTGAACACCCTCTTTCTTTATCTCCCCAATTCCATGAAAATCGAATAAAACACGTTCTACTTGATTTTGGGAAACCTCGGATAACAAACGAATATGATTTAATCTAATCATATTCTCATTTAATTCGCCAAACAACGGAACAAGAACAAGCCCTTTTGTTAGACATATAAAAGGTGCTGATAATTCGATGATTTTTGTAAGAGATTGTTCAAGCTGCTCTTTCTTTTCTAACAATTCGAAGTTCGTTTCAGAAAGTCGTTTTCGATGAAGCTCCACAGTGTCCACGAGAGTTTGAATTTGGTTGTCTTGTTCTATACAGATTAAATGGCCTTGACTGTACTCCCAGTTCACCTTAATTTGAAAAAGAGCATAAGGTGATTTTTGAGTTTTCATGACAATCTCTGTTGTGATGAGCTTTTCTGAAAGTAAAGATTGAGCTTTTCTCTTGCTTTCAATATCAACTAAATCTAAGAAGTTCAATGCTTCACCAAAGAGTTCGGAAGCGAAGTCAGAAGCTTCTAATATATTAAACTCTTGATCAATAGTGAAATAAGGAAGCGGGATGTGTTTAATTGTAAGCATGAAAATTACACTCCTTGTATTGAATGTTGCGCGAGCCATCCTTGAAGTTCTGTTAGAGATGGAAATAATTTTGTTTTGCTAGAGCAGTGCGAGGTAAAGTCATATGTTGATAGTAGACGACCTCCAACGATAACAGTAGGTTTATGTGGAAGATCCTCTAAGACGTTTATATAATTTTTAAGAATTTCTGCATGATACCAAATCGAAAAAGAAAGGCCAATCACACTTGGTTGCCATTTGTCAGCTGCCTTTACGGCATACTCTAAAGGTAAATTTGCTCCAAGTAATTTTGTTTTCCAGCCATAATCTTCAAACAGTTGTGCGACCATTTTGAGTCCAATATCATGTTGTTCGTTTTCAAGGCATAAAAACATTGCTTTCTTTGGTTTCAAGTGCAAGAATTGATTGTTTTTTGTATAGTAGTTAAACCTTGCGAGTATGTATTCACAAGTTGATGTAGCTAGATGTTCATCAGCGACAGTTATTTGATTTGATTCCCAAAGATCACCAATATATTGCATAGCTTTTGTAATGAGTTCCTCAAAAACTTCTTTACGAGTGTTCTCCTCATTAACTTCGTGAATTAAGATTTCCCATGCTGCATCTTGATTTCCTTCAAGAAGGAAACGGGCAAATTCATGAACCCTCCATGCCATGATCTCACCTCATTTTTGAAAGGGTCTGATAAAGCTTTCATTCATTAGATAGGTAAATTTTGCTTCGTTATTATCTTATCATATTTTTCCTATAGCTGTTCAGACATGATGTTTATTAATCTAGGATTCTCTTGGCTATCAGGACATGAACAATACGAATCAATAGTAGAAGAGAAGCGTATTAATCCACTTATACCCTATTCTAGGGTATAATATAGAGATATGATAAGAAGTCAAAAACATTTATATAAAATTACAATGTACAAGTAATAAAGGGGGAATTTGATGACAGAAATACCGATGGAAGTCCAGAAACAAATGAAAAAACATCAAGGATTATCTAAATCTAAAATTATTAAAAGAACACTTTTTATCTTTATAGGTGCTGTTTTAATGGCAGTCGGCTTGGAAATCTTTCTAGTGCCTAATAAGGTTATTGATGGTGGTATAGTAGGGATTTCGATTATATTATCGCATTTGCTTGGTATGAAGCTTGGACTATTTATCTTTCTTTTAAATATTCCTTTTTTCTTTATAGGATATAAACAAATAGGGAAAACTTTTGCCCTTTCTACGGTATTTGGCATATCTGTTTTATCAGTAGCAACGGCTTTATTACACCCTGTTCCTGCTTTTACAGAGGATGTTCTTCTAGCAACAGTATTTGGTGGAATCATTCTTGGTATAGGAGTAGGAATTGTTCTAAGGTACGGTGGATCTCTGGATGGTACGGAAATATTGGCGGTTCTTTTCAATAAAAAGCTACCATTTTCAGTTGGAGAAATTATTATGTTCTTCAATATTTTTATTCTTGGTAGTGCTGGATTTGTGTTCGGATGGAACAGAGCAATGTATTCCTTAATCGCTTATTTTATAGCATTTAAAACGATTGATATCGTACTTGAAGGTTTGGATGAATCAAAATCAGCATGGATCATTAGTGATAATTATCAAGAAATTGGTGATGCAATACTAGCTCGTTTAGGTCGTGGGGTTACATTTTTAAACGGTGAAGGTGCATACACTGGTGATAACAAAAAAGTGATTTTCTGTGTTATTACGCGGTTGGAGGAAGCCAAATTAAAATCGATCGTTGAAGATTTAGACGAGTCCGCCTTTTTGGCTGTCGCAAATATTGCTGAAGTAAGAGGTGGCCGATTTAAAAAGAAAGATATTCATTAAATATAGAAACTCTATAGTTGCTGACTATAGAGTTTTTGTTTTGAGCAAAATTTTCATTTCATATTAGACTATTTCATTACTTCCTTTCATACCCATAAATAATGGACAAGAATAGGTAAGGGTGGGAGAGAATGGAGGATTTAATTCTTAATGTATTGGATTGTCTTACAAGTTTTGGATATTTAGGCATTGCAATTGGTCTTATGCTTGAGGTTATTCCTAGTGAGATTGTACTTGGTTATGGTGGGTACATGATTGTGCTTGGAAAAATTGGCTTCATTGGAGCTATTATAGCTGGAGTGATAGGAGGAACGATTGCTCAACTTTTTTTATATTGGCTTGGTAGCATAGGTGGTAGACCTTTTCTTGAAAAGTATGGGAAATACTTACTGATTAATAAACACCATTTAGAATTATCAGAAGCATGGTTTGAAAAATACGGTTCAGGTGTTATTTTTGGAGCTAGGTTTATTCCAGTTGTGAGACATGCAATTAGTATACCAGCGGGAATATCAAAGATGTCCTTATGGAAATTTACATTTTACACAGTAGCAGCTATGATTCCCTGGACAATTTTCTTTCTGTATTTAGGAATGGAGTTGGGAAATAACTGGATGTATATTAAAGAAACAGCACAACCATATTTTCTTCCGCTAACATGTTTTTCTATATTATTGGCAGTTGTATATTACCTTGTAAAAAAATTCAAAAATCCTCATAGCAATTAAAAGTTATCCAACTGGATAGCTTTTTTAGTTGTTAAAGTATTGCTTTTTTTAAAATAGCGGAATATAATAATTCATGCAATCAGTTAAATATTATTCAAGTTAAGTATTATGTAGTGATAAGAGTAATCACTGCTTTTTATTTTCTTAAATACTTAATCTAGTTAAATATTAATTAATTATAATAAATTGAGGTGTAAATATGGAGCACTTAAGTCATAAGGAAAAAGTTACAATTATGATCGCCATTATTGGTGCAATGTTCTTTGCTGCAGTTAACCAAACGATAGTGGGAAATGCGTTGCCGAAGATTATTGCTGATTTAGGTGGATTGGATTACTATAGTTGGGTGTTTACCATTTATATGCTAACTTCAGCGATTACGACGATTTTAGTTGGGAAATTATCCGACATATATGGACGTAAGCCGTTTATTCTAACAGGTATTTTTATTTTTATGATTGGTGCATTCTTATCAGGATTATCTAAGGATATCATTCAGTTGATTATTTATCGAGGAATCCAAGGATTTGGTGCAGGTATGATTATGTCAACAGCCTTTACAGCTGTAGGAGACTTGTTTGCACCCCGTGAAAGAGGTCGCTGGCAGGGGGCAATGGGTGCTGTATTTGGAATTTCAAGTGTATTCGGTCCGACTTTAGGTGGCTACATTGTTGATAATCTTGAGTGGAAATGGGTTTTCTGGGTGTTCCTACCATTAGGGATTCTAGCGGCTATTCTTATCTGGAGGTTGTTTCCTAAAATGGAGAAAAAGGAAGGGGAATCCGTTGATTATCTTGGTTCGATTTTTCTAACTGGGACAATTGTTCCCGCTTTATTGGCTTTCTCATGGGCAGGAACAAAATATGATTGGAATTCCTCACAAATTATTGGTTTATTTGCAGGAGCAATTGTGTCTTTCGTTATCTTTGTTTTAGTGGAGAAAAAAGCAAAAAGTCCAATTTTACCTCTATATTTGTTTAAAAACAGTATTTTTACGATTTCAAATGTGATTGGATTTGCAATTGGTGTTGCGATGTTTGGAGGAGTTATGTATATCCCATACTTTGTGCAGGGGGTATTAGGATTTACTGCAACTCACTCAAGCTTTATAACAATGACCATGACGTTAGGTTTAGTGTTTGCAAGTAGTGTTGGAGGACAAATCATTTCTAAGACAGGGAAATACAAACTTCAAGCAATTATTGGCCTAATTGTAACAACTGTAGGGATTTTCTTGTTCACAACAATGGACGCTGAAACATCACAATGGACGTTAATTTCTTATCTTGTTTTAGTAGGAATAGGCATTGGTGTAGGAATGACAGTGTTTACTTTAACTGTTCAAAATGCTGTAGAGCAGAAATTTTTAGGAGTTGCAACAGCAACATCACAATTATTCCGTTCAATTGGTGGTACTGTTGGGGTTGCTTTAATGGGAACAGTTTTAAATCAACGTATGAGCGATAATATGGCTGAATCGTTAAAAGGGGTTCAACAGCAAGCTGCTTCTGTTCCTCCGGAAATGCAGGAAAACTTACAAGCATTGCAAAATCCACAGCTACTATTAGATCATGAAAAGCTATCACAAATTCAGCAAAGTATGCCGGCTGAAATGGTTAGTTTATTTGAGAAGTTCGTTACTATGCTTCAAGACTCATTAAGCTTTGCTCTGTCCGGTGTGTTCATGACGGCAACAATAGTCATGATTGCTGCTGTAGTTCTTACTTTCTTCTTAAAAGAAATTCCTTTAAGAAGCTCAAGTGCACAGAATACAGAGCAGCAGAAAGAAGTTCAAGCAAAACAATCATTTACAAAGCAACCTGTATAAAGAGAGGATATCCTCTCTTTTTTAATTACATAAAGAAAAGTATTAGTGGAAGAATGGTAGTGATTGAAAGAATGGAGGTGAATACGAATGGATCAAAAAGAACAAGAATTTTATGATAATGAAGTATTTGCTCAAGCTCAAGTTGTTCAGCATCCTAAGGAAAAAAATCATACGGCTTTAGTTCTAGATCAATCATTTCATCTGTTGTCGGGTAGTGATTTAGCAGCTGATGATTCTGTGAATGAATAATAAAAAACCAAAGGCTCAAATGATAATCATTTGAGCCTTTATTTTAGTGAAAGTGGTATAATTTTACATTATAGAGAGAATTCAATTTGGGAGAGGATCGTATGATTAGAGCTGTATTGTTTGACTTAGATGGTACAATGTTAAACCGTGATTTATCGCTTCAAAAGTTTATTGAGGATCAGTACATACGCCTAAATGTAAAGCATATACCAATCGACCAATACATTAATCGTTTTATAGAACTAGATCAACATGGATATGTATGGAAAGATAAAGTGTATGCTCAATTAATTGAAGAGTTAAAAATAAAGGATCTAACAGCCTCTCAATTACTTCAGGATTACCTTGCGTTTTTCCCAAGACATTGTACCCCATTTGATAATCTAAAAAAGATGTTAGTCACAATAAAGCAACAAAATATTAAACTTGGGATAATTTCAAATGGATTTGGTCAATTTCAGATGGACAATATCAAAGCGTTAAAAATTGATCATTATTTTGATACTATACTGATCTCTGAATACGAGGGAATAAAAAAGCCAGATCGCGAGATTTTTATGAGAGGGTTATCTAAGTTGGGAGTATCTCCAAAGGAAAGTATCTTTGTAGGGGATCATCCAGTAAATGATATTGAAGCTGCAAAAAAAGCGGGGATGAAAACCATCTGGAAGCAAAATACTCATTTTAGCCATGCTCCTGCTGCTGATTATTGTGTTACGGATTTATTTGAGATCATTGATATCATTGAGAGAGAAAGGTAGAGTAGGTAAAGAGGTATAAAGTTTGTTGCACACCTTCTTCAAGTCCCTTCATAAAAAAATACCGACAAAACAGGCTGTCCCATTGAATGGGGCAGCCTATGAATATTAATTAATTTTTTTTAATTGTTTTTTTAGGATATTTGGCTTGTTAAGTCCTCTTTCGGTAATCTCTTTTTCTAGCAACTTAATAAAATCTGGACTTAAATGTAATTCACTAGCTTCCTGAAAACTATTTAATAAAGTTTTATCTGATAGTTTTGTAAACCTCATAATATCATCCTTTACTTTATCGCTCTCTATTTATTTACCACATAGAGTACATAGTTAAACGACTTTATGTAAAAAGATGTAGAAATTTTGTTTAAGGTTTTTATAAGATATGTGATAAGTAAAGCTGTAATGAGGTAGAAAACAGTTAAATAAACGTTTGTTTAAATTTTATACCTTGGTCATTACAGGTCATCAAAGCCGTTATCAACATGATTTACCTTCGTATATTGTCTTGATTTTTGTTCGAAGAAATCTGATTTTCCAAGATCTACTTCTTCATATGCTTTGATCCACTTTAAAGGGTTTGAGCGATATCCCTCAAATGGGCGATCATATCCCAACTGATTGCAACGGACATTTGCATAAAATTTAATATAGTCCTCAACATCTTGAATATTAATTCCATCCATTTTGTTGCCTATAATAAAACGTCCCCATTCAATTTCTAGCTCAGTAGCAGTAATGAATGTTTCTTTGACAAACGACGCAAGCTCTTCGGTATCATACTCAGGGTATTGTTTTAATACTTCTTTAAAAATTTGAACAAATAAATCAACATGAATTTGCTCATCACGGTTTATGTAGTTAATCATCGTGCTAGTTGCTACCATTTTTTGATTTCTTGCTAAATTATAAAAGAAGGCAAATCCTGAGTAGAAGAATAGACCTTCTAATATCACGTCATAAACAATTGATTTTAAAAGGTGCTCAACTGTTGGCTGTTCAGCAAATGATTGATATCCGTTTGTGACAAACTCATTACGCTTTCTTAATATAGGTTCATTTCGCCAATATTCAAAAACTTCATCTTGTTTTTGTTTAGATACTAAGCTAGATAATACATAAGAATACGAATGATTATGAATAACTTCCTGTTGTGCCAGCATGATCATTAAAGCATTAATACTAGAATCAGTAATATAATCAGATACTTTCCCCGCATAATCCGTTTGAATACTATCTAAAAGGGCAAGAAGACCAATAATTTTTAAAAATGCATCCTGCTCATCATTTGTTAAGTTTGGATATTGTTTAATATCTTGAGCCATATTGATCTCAAATGGCGTCCAGAAATTTGCAAGCATTTTTTTATAACGAGGATATGCCCAAGGAAACGCAACATCATCCCAGTTTAAAACATTTGAGCTTTCTCCGTTAATAATAGCTGTTGAGCGATTGGGAGCATTTGCATCCATAATTTTGCGTTTTGATAATGTGGTGTTTTGCATACTATTACTCCTTTATTTGAAAAAAGTTTATAGAGCGTCTCAAAACATAAGACGCTCCTCTTGTTAACTAGCGCATGAGTCACATTCTTCAATTGTGCTGGAAGTTGAACGTAAGTAATACGTAGTTTTTAATCCTTCTCTCCATGCTGTTATGTGTAAATCAAGTAAATCCTTAGCTTTTATCGTGTTTTGTACATATATGTTAAAGGAAATGGATTGATCAATATGATGCTGTCTAGCAGCATTTTGTTTGATGCTCCATTTTTGATCGATAAAATAGGCTGATTTATAATACCAAGTTGTTTCAGAATTCAAGTCTGGAACAGTAACCGGAATCTTATAATCTTTCTTTTCTTCTGAGTAAACCTTTTGGAATATTGGGTCAATACTCGCTGTGCTGCCTGCAATAATTGAAGTTGATGCATTAGGCGCAACTGCCATTAAATAGCTGTTACGTATACCATAACTTTGAATATCTTTCTTGAGAGTATCCCAATCTAAATCACTATCACTTGTGGAATAGCCTCTTTTATCGAAATAGGAGCCAGTTTCCCAGTCAGAGCCTTTAAATACAGGATAAGCACCTTTTTCTTTTGAAAGCTCCATGCTAGCTTGAATCGTTAGATAAGAAATTCTTTCATATAGCTTGTCCGCGTAGGAAACAGCTTCCTCGTTTTCCCATTTTAATTGCTTAAGAGCAAGAAGATGATGCCATCCGAATGTTCCTAAACCGATTGCTCTATATTTTTCATTTGTTAATCTAGCTTGAAGAACAGGAATGGTATTAAGATCAATAACATTGTCCAGCATTCTTACTTGGATTGGAATAAGTGTTTCTAAAACATCATCTGTTACAGCTTTTGCAAGGTTAATAGAGGAGAGGTTACATACAACAAAATCACCTGGTGTTTTTACTGTAATGATTTTTCCATCCTCAGTGAATTGCTCTTCAACTGTTGTAGGACTTTGATTTTGTGTGATTTCTGTGCACAAATTGCTGCAATAAATCATTCCCTGGTGTGAGTTGGCATTCTTGCGGTTTACCTCATCTCGATAGAACATATATGGCGTACCAGCTTCTAACTGACTGATCATAATTCGCTTCATAATATCAATCGCAGGGACCTTTTCCTTAGATAACTGTTCATTTTGAACACATTCCCAATAGTGTTCTCTGAAGCTTCCTTGACCTTTTTGTTCATCAAAATAATCTTCGATGCTAAAGCCCATTACTTTACGAACTTCATGTGGATCAAATAAGTACCAATCACCACGTGCTTCAACCTGCTCCATAAATACATCAGGAATACACACACCAGTAAATAAGTCATGTGTCCGCATTCTTTCATCACCATTGTTCAGCTTCGAATCAAGAAATGAAAAGATATCTTTATGCCACACATCTAAGTAAACAGCGATGGCCCCTTTACGTTGACCTAATTGGTCAACGCTAACAGCAGTGTTGTTAAGCTGCTTCATCCATGGAATAACACCAGATGACACGCCTTTGAATCCACGGATATCACTACCACGACTTCGAATTTTCCCAAGATATGCACCAACACCTCCACCAGATTTTGAAAGATTGGCAATATCAGTGTTGCTATCAAAAATTCCTTGTAAACTATCATCGATTGTATCAATAAAACAACTCGATAATTGACCAACAGGTTTTCCTGCATTTGATAAAGTGGGTGTTGCAACGGTCATGTAAAGGTTGCTCATTGCCCAATACGCTTGTCTTACAAGCTCAAGACGATGATCTTTGTTTTCATTTGCCATTAATGTCATGGCGATCATGACAAAACGCTCTTGAGGCAGTTCATATGTTTGTTTACTAAAATCACGTGTTAAATAACGATCTGCTAATGTTCTTAGTCCAATATATGTAAAGAGGTTGTCATTTTCCGGCTTAATAAAGGAACCAATTTGTGAAAGTTCACTTTGAGAATATTGTTCAAGAAGCCTAGAGCTGTAAAGTCCCTTTGAGACGAGAGTGTTCACTAAATCATAAAAATCTCCATATTTTTGCTTTTTGTCATACCCTCTGTTTTCTGCAGCTTCTTTATACAATTTTGATAAGTAGATTTGCGCACAAAAATATGTCCATTCCGGCTCTTGTTCATTTATATTTGATAATCCTTCTAGAATGAGTAAATTAGTAAGTTGATCTGTAGTATAAGACTCTCTTTGTACGATCGTGTTTTGGATTCGTGTTAAGTAGTCATCTATATGTAGAGAAGGGAAGTTTTGATGAATGCTTTCAATGTATGAAGTTAATTTAGATATGTCAAATGCTTCCTGATCGTTTTTGTTGTTATAAATAATAGGGGATGTTGCGATGCTCATAAATATTCCTCCATCTGTTGAATTAGTAACTCAAGGAGAGAGAGATAAAACGACAGAGGAGTGTTCAAGGCAAAAAGAGCTTGAATGATCAGCTATCGTCTCACCTTCTCAGTCCCCGAAGAAATTGAAACTTCCACAAGATGTAGGTAGGTCTCCTGACTTATGCTCGTCCTACTATGAGTCCTTCCCATACCTAATATGTACAGTGGATTTCTCAATTCGTCACATTTACAGTTGCGGGGACAGTTCTGGAATTGCACCAGATTCCCTTTTCAGCCTTAATTGGCACCTGAATCTCGTAAAATACAATATATAGTTTTGTGTTTTGGTTAATAAATCAATATATAGTTATAATTAGATATATTTCCATGATATAGCACATATACAAAATAATCAACCAATTGTTTTCGTTTGTCGAAAATTATCTAGATTGATAGAAACTTGTAAAGAAAAGAGGCTGTCAAAATAAATGACAGCCCCTTTCTTTATACACGTTTACTTAAAAATCCATATAAAACTGTAAAAATAGGTGATAGGTATAAAAAGAACGCAAATGGTAAAAACGCTAAAACGGGTACACCAAGTGTTTGAGCGAAGAAAGCCCCGCTAACTCCCCATGGAATTAAGGGATTAAGTAATGTTCCGGCATCTTCAAGTGTTCGTGATAAATATTTGCGATCTAGCTTGATTTTATCGTAAAGACCTTTAAACGATTGACCTGGGATAAGAATTGATAAGTATTGTTCACCTGTTAATAGGTTTACGCCAAACGATGAAGCGGCAGTTGATAAAATAAGCTGTCCCTTTGACTGTATACGTTCAATTAATCCATTTAATAGTGTAGGGATAATGCTTAATGTATGAAGTAACCCACCGAAGGCAAAGGCAATTAAGATAAGTGAGATGGACCACATCATTGATTGTAGGCCGCCCCGGTTTAACATATTACTAACCTGTTCATTTTCTATAGAATAAGAAGTTCCATTTTGTAAAACTGCAAGAAATTCATTCAGCATTAATCCTTGAAAAACGATGGCTGTTATTCCTGCTGTTATAATTCCAATCACTAAAGATGGGATAACCGCGACTCTTTTTATAGCCAGAATAATGACTATAAGAGGTGAAAACAATGTGATGATGCTAATGTTAACTTGAGATTCTATAATAGAAATCATGTTTTTCATGTCATCTACTGACGTAAAGTCAATAGGTGTGATTCGACCTAAAATAAAAAAGATCACGGCAGCAATTAAAATGCTTGGTAAAGTAGTGAATGTCATATGTCTAATATGAGTAAACAAATCTACAGATGAAACACCAGAAGCGAAGTTTGTTGTATCGGACATTGGAGACATTTTATCACCAAAGCATGCTCCAGAAATAATTGCCCCAGCAACCCATTCAATTGGTAAGCCTGCTGCCATACCTGCTCCCATTAAAGCAACACCAATTGTGCTAACTGTTGTAAAAGAGCTTCCTACTAAACTTGAAATGACCATACATGAAAAAAGGGAGGTCATTAATAAGTATTCTGGATTAATGACAGTTAAAGCATAAACCATAACTGTTGGAATTGTCCCGCTACTCATCCAAGCACCAATTAATACACCTATAAGTGCCAATATAATAATAGGTTGAATTCCATTTTGAATTCCTTGGACAATACCTGTCTCTAATTCTTTCCATTTGAATTTATTAAGTAAGCCAATGATTGAGATTAGAACTAAACAAATAAGTAAGGCAATATGTGGTTCTGTTTTTAATACAAATAAACTGGCAAATATCGTTGCTAATACTAGTAACAAGATTAGTAACGATTGTTGAAAAGTAAAGGTTTTTATTTGATCATTCATGGTATGCTCCTTTATAGCTTGAACGCTTTTGTGCTTTTTCGTACAAAAGTATTATACCAATCTAGTTTTTTCTGTCAATCGAAAATAGAGAATGATTAATATATAAAGATATTATGTGTTTTATTTTATTGATATACTATTCTTTTTTTGAAAATTGAAGTGCATAAAAAAGACCAATGAAATTCCATTGGTCTTAAACAAAACTTTATATTGTTCTAGCCATTACTTTTAGATTTTCGGAAGTTTCAGCAATTGAATTAATGTTGTTAGAAACATCGTTAATAACATTTGTGAAATTCATTAAATCTGTTTTAGATTGTTCGCTTTGTTGTTTGTTTTTATTCATGATTTCAAGAATGTTATCAAAGAATGAGTTCATGTCATTCATTTGGTCAGTTCCTTTAGTTGTTAGCTCGGCAACATGATTAATAGAACCGGAAATACTATCAATTTGGTTATGAATATTTGTGATTAAGCTTGATACACCTTGAACTGAATTTTTTGTTTCTTCAGCAAGCTTACGAACTTCACTCGCAACAACGGCGAAACCTTTGCCATATTCACCGGCACGTGCTGATTCAATAGCAGCATTTAGAGCCAGTAAATTCGTTTGTTCTGCAATAGCGGTTACAATTGAAACGACTTGATTAATTTTTTCAGACGTTTGTTCTAGCGATTTCATTTGTTGTAGAATTTCAACTGTACTTTTCTCGATAGAAGACATAAGGTCATTTTGTTTTTCTAGGTCATTTTTTCCGTTGTGTGCTTGTCCTTCTGCAGTTGAAGCTGCTTCATAGCGGTCTGCTGAATAAGAAGCAATTTCTTGTGATTGAGCAAGAATTTCCTGAATAAATGCATTTGTATTTTCACTTGCCTCAGCAAGCTGGGTTGCAAGTTGATTTACTTCAGCACGTATTTGCTCCTTGGCAGCTTCTGCTTCATCCCGCACTTTGGCATATTCGTTATCATATGCTTCTAAAACAATTTGCTGCTCTAAATTAAAGAGTTTACTAATACTTTGAACAACGGTAATGATTTCTTGCTTTGAATTAAAATGAGGCTCCACTGTATCAATGATTGAATTAAGTAGTTGCTGAAAAGCAGCCATATACCATTTTGCTTCAAGACCGATCTTAACGTGAATATGAGCAATTCTTCTCATTCGTTTTACATCTTCATCATCAAGATTACCGTTAAACATTTTCAAAATATGTGTTTTTAAAGTTTGCTGTAAGCGATCTACTGAGCTATGTTCATTAATAATACCCATAAGACCACTATCTGCTTCAAATGAAGAGTAGAATGCGCGTACGATTTTCTCAATATTATTTTCAATATATGGTTGTATTGATAAAGCTGTTGACAAATCATCTTTTGTTAGGCCAATCATGCCAATCTGCTTTTTTAATTCAGCTTCTGTTATATTTAAAGCAACTGTCGCTAAGTGTTGATTCTTAAGGCTGTCACTTAGTGCCGATGTTGTTGTTTTTTTCTCTTTTTTAAACAAAATTCCCATCAAACCATTCCCCATTTCAAAATATATACTTATTAGGTATATCGGCATGATTAAGGTAAATATGAAGTGATTTGACAGAAATTTAAAAATTAAAATAGTGGAAGAGTATCTCTTCCACTAATGTGTATGATTATTTAGCTATTAATACTGGGATGGAAGCACGTTGTGATACTTTTTCACTAACGCTTCCAAAGATTAATTTTTTTAGGCCGCTCATGTCTCGACTACCAACGACAATTAAATCTCCATTGTTTTCTTTTGCATAAGTAACAATTCCTTCAGAAGGTTCACCATATGAAACGGCAACGTCTGCTTGTACATGATGACGATCTAAAATTTGCTTTGCTTCATTTTCTAATGCCATTATTTGCTTACTATTTTTTTCATTTAAGACCGTTTCTCTATCACTACTGTGTTCCTGAGGAATTGGGACAACAGGAATATTCCCTACTCCGCCAACAGGGTACGAGTGTACAGGTGATAACAATGGAGTGCTAGCTTGATCAACACCTTCTGTAAACAAGTTCTCTTTATGAATATAAATAACAGAAAGGTTGGAGTCCATTTTCTTACTCATACGAATTCCTAATTCTAGTGCTTCTTTACTATCATCTGTTCCATCAAAAGCAACAACTACATGTTTTAATGAATTCAACTCAATCATCCTTTCTTATTTGTTCTTTACCCTATTTCTATATATCTAATCAAGCTTTATCTGTTAAAAAATTAAATTAAGTAAAAAGCCAATAACGACAATGGCTCCAACAATCATAAACAATGTTCTAATCATAGTGACATCCTCCATTCCGTAAAATTAAAGTTTCACTTTCATCGCTGGTTGAATGATACGCTGACTTTTCTGTGCAGTATTTGTAGAACATATTTCTTTAAAGTCATTTCCTTTTAAGTGAGGATAAGGTCCATCAATCGCTATATTTATTTCTTGTCCATTTTTAATCATTAATAAATAAGTGAGTAAAGCTGGAAGATTTGCTGTATTGATTACATGTTTGTTTTTAGTAACTAAGTAGATTTTTCCTTCATATGATTTCGCCAGTTGAGTGATCTTCATAACCTGATCAATACGAATTTGTTCTTCGACTTTTAATCTAAAAGTAATTAATTTATTCATATGAATTCCTCCATAGAAAGAATGTGTTGGTTATTTTACGGATACATACCTCCATAATTAAATTTAGAAACCTAACAACATAAAAATCCTACTATAGTCCTTATTGGAATCTGCTGTTGCTGGATGGTAAAAAAACAATGAAAAAAGCCATGGAAATCATTCATCTTTATTGGGAAAAACGGTATATTATAGGTAGTGGAAGAGAAAGGAAGTTGGGGATGGAAAAAGTAAAATACATAAGCATGCTTTCTGCAGTCTTCACACAGATCGCGGGTATTATCTTTTTATTTATAAACATAACGATCGCAGTTGGACTATTTTTAGCTTATTTTATTTCATTGATTGTTTTAGTCGTTGCGTTTATAAAAATAAGACTAGATGAAAAAAAGGAGGATGACAAAAATGATTATGGTGACTACTGAAACTGTACCAGGTAAGGAAACAAAGGAATATAAGGGCTTTGTGAGGGGAAGTACTGTTCAATCTAAGCACATTGGAAAAGATTTAATGGCGGGACTAAAAACCATTGTCGGTGGAGAACTTAAGGAGTACACAGAAATGATGGAAGAAGCCCGACAAAAAGCAATCGGTCGTATGGTTGATGATGCAAAAGCAAAAGGCGCTAACGCGATTGTTTGTATGAGGTTAGAATCTTCTGCTGTGATGCAAAATGCTTCAGAAATAATTGCATATGGTACAGCTGTAACAATAGAAGAGTAGAGTGATGATCATGGATAATAACCCCAGTTGCATAGTGACTGGGGTTTATTGTATTTGTTTAGGATTATAGCGTATTTATGTTAACTACCTGGTGAAAAGTTGAGTAGAGCATAATTGTGTCTCGATAGTGGGGGGATCGGGACAAAGGAGGGTGTATGCATGGCGAATGTGTCTCGATAGTGGGAGAATCGGGACAGAGGAAGTTGTGTGCATGGCGAATGTGTCTCGATAGTGGGGGAATCGAGACAGAGCAAGGGTGTGGGGTGGTGATTGTGTCCCGATAGCGAGAGAATCGGGACAATGGAAGTTGTGTGCATGGCGAATGTGTCTCGATAGTGGGAGAATCGGGACAGAGGAAGTTGTGCGCATGGCGAATGTGTCTCGATAGTGGGGGAATCGAGACAGAGCAAGGGTGTGGGGTGGTGATTGTGTCCCGATAGCGAGAGAATCGGGACAATGGAAGTTGTGTGCATGGCGAATGTGTCTCGATAGTGGGAGAATCGGGACAGAGGAAGGTGTGCGCATGGCGAATGTGTCTCGATAGTGGGAGAATCGGGACAGAGGAAGGTGTGTGCATGGCGAATGTGTCTCGATAGTGGGGGAATCGAGACAGAGCAAGGGTGTGGGGTGGTGATTGTGTCCCGATAGCGAGAGAATCGGGACAATGGAAGTTGTGTGCATGGCGAATGTGTCTCGATAGTGGGAGAATCGGGACAGAGGAAGTTGTGTGCATGATGAATGTGTCTCGATAGTGGGGGAATCGAGACAGAGCAAGGGTGTGGGTTGGTGATTGTGTCTCGATAGTGGGGGAATCGGGACAGAGTAAGGGTGTGGGTTGGTGATTGTGTCCCGATAGCGGGAGAATCGGGACAAAGGAAATTCTGTGCATGGCGAATGTGTCCCAATAGTGGGAGAATCGGGACAGAGCAACTTGTGTGCATGGCGAATGTGTCCCGATAGCGAGAGAATCGGGACAGAGGAAGTTGTGTGCATGTCGAATGTGTCTCGATAGTGGGAGAATCGGGACAATGGAAGGTGTGTGCATGTCGATTGTGTCTCGATAGTGGGAGAATCGGGACAGAGTAAGGTGTGCGCATGGCGAATGTGTCTCGATAGTGGGAGAATCGGGACAGAGGAAGTTGTGTGCATGGCGAATGTGTCTCGATAGTGGGAGAATCGGGACAGAGGAAGTTGTGTACATGTCGATTGTGTCTCGATAGTGAGAGAATCGGGACAGAGGAAGTTGTGTGCATGTCGATTGTGTCCCGATAGCGAGAGAATCGGGACAATGGAAGTTGTGTGCATGACGAATGTGTCCCGATAGCGAGAGAATCGGGACAGAGCAACTTGTGTGCATGACGAATGTGTCCCGATAGTGAGAGAATCGGGACAAGGCAAAGTGTGTGCATGACGAATGTGTCCCGATAACGAGAAAATCTGTACAAGGATAGCAAATCGTGCCTCAATAAAACAAAGAAGCTAGTTTCCTCCATGTACAGCATCACAAATTCTCACTAATAACCTAAATTGCTTAGTCTAAAAACCTTATTAAATTACAACAAATTTTCTGGAAAAGCTAATTTTAATCACTAATAACAAATACCTACCCGTTTATAAACAAACTCCTCTTTAAACAGTTGATCATATGCAAAATGAGCAGTATCTTCAACAGATATTTCTTTTCCGTCTAGTGGTAGAAAATCAGCGGAGTAACGATATTGTTTTGTTAATTCTCCATCAGGAAGGTAAGTTGGACAAATGATTGTCCATTTTAAAGGGCTGCTTTTTAACATATTAAATGCAGCTAAATGCTCTTCTGCTGCTCTTGTAGTTCTACGGCGTGATTCAGTTGATTGAAAACGAAAAAGCTCCGGTTGTAGACGTGATTGCAAAATTCCTGCAGTGCCAATTGTGATGATTCGTGTAATGTTGTTAGCTACCATTGCTTCAATCATATTTGGAGTGGCAAGAGAAAGAGTTTGTTGACCATCAGTGTTCAATGCGCTCACAACTGCGTCACTGTCGCTTATAGCTAGCTCTACATCTTTAAAGGTAGTTGCATCACCTTTTATGATCCTTAAATTAGGGGAGGTGATTATTTTTTCAGGAGATCGGACAAGAGCTGTTACAGAATAACCATCTGATAAAAGAAAATTTAATATTTCCTTTCCAACACGGCCAGTTGCGCCAAATAAGGTAATCTTCTTCATATTTTCACCTCTTTCCATTTGTTAATACTATACCGAACTTTTTATATTTAGGAAAATATCCTGTATACATTAAAAAAAATAAAAAGCTGACATACTAAATGTCAGCTCGATTAAAGCTTCTTTTTTGCTTGTTCCCAATAGTGAATTTGGGGAAATCGTATATGAACAATATATTCATGAAATAAAGTGTATCCAACAAATCCAACTTGTTTCCAATCAATCGCATCAAACATGGTCTCAACTCCTTTTTGTATATTTCAGGAGAGTTTAATGTGTGAAAAGTCTACGAAAGATGATGTTTATATACTATATGGTTTTAATGACTTGTTTGATACATACAAAAGAAAGAGGCCGGCACGAATGTGCCGACCTCTTAGCCAATTATATGAAATTGTTATTGTTGAGTATAACCGCTCATAGATTGCTGAGCCATTGATACTAAACGCTTAGTGATTTCTCCACCTACAGAACCGTTAGCACGTGAAGTAGTTTCTCCACCAAGGTTAACACCGAATTCAGAAGCGATCTCATATTTCATTTGATCGATAGCTTGAGCTGCTCCTGGTACTACTAGTTGATTAGACGAATTGCTGTTGTTTGAACTTTGTGACATTTCTATTCATCTCCTCATAATAGTTTTATGGTTGGGTTAGTTGGAGTTGCACCAACGTATGAAGAAAGCTTGTCCTTCATAGCCTTGCTCGGCGTAACCCATTAATTTAAGTTGATGTGTTGTTTGTGTTTGTTTGTTGTTACTAAGTATTATGGATCTTTTTTTTGATTATATACATTTTTTTTTGAGAAATTTTCAGTAGATGTTTTTGCTAAATGATTCGAACTGAAAGTTTCTTGGTTGATTGTTTAGTATTATGAGCGGCTTTCATTGAAAGTATGCAAAAATATAAAAAAGAATTTTAAAAAGTTATAAATCTAACTGAAAGAACCTACATAAAAGCTTCTTTGTTGAGAGATTCTAGACATATGAGATTGATAAAGGAAATTTGAAATGATGCATTTGTGTCCTTTATGTAATGGACTTGAGGAAAGGATCATACAATGTCCAAATTGTAAAACAGTTATGGAAGATAAGGGGAAGGTAACGGATTATTTTGATGATTATAGCGCATATATGGATATTGATATGATGAAGATGTATGACGGGCAATTAACATCTCTTGAAGATCATTTGTGTTTGCATTATTTTTATTGTCATAGTTGTCAGCATCAAGAAACAAATATTATTCAGGAATAGAAAACGAGAGGGAGCCAGCGGTCCCTCTCGTTTTTTATTTAGATATTATTTTTCGCCAGCAGGACGAATACGTACTTCTGATTCTGTATCAAAGAAGTGAGCTTTGTTCATGTCTAATGCTAAGTCAAGTGATTGACCTGGCTTCACATCTGTACGAGAGTCAACACGTGCTACGAAAGATTGACCATCGATTTCAGAATAAAGCATTGTTTCAGCACCCATTAACTCAGCTACTTCAATTTTAGCTGTGATTTTAGTTCCTTGAGATGATTCGATGAATACAGGCTCATCATGGATTTCTTCTGGACGTACACCCATTAGAATTTCTTTGTTTACATAGCCTTGCTCACGAAGGTATTTCATTTTACCTTCTGGTACAGCTACTGATGTAGTACCGAAAGAGAATTTACCATCAGTAAGAGTTCCTTTAAAGAAGTTCATTGCAGGTGATCCGATGAATCCGCCAACAAATGCATTTTCAGGCTTGTCATAAACTTCTTTAGGTGAACCTACTTGTTGGATGATACCATCTTTTAATACAACAAGACGAGTAGCCATTGTCATCGCTTCAGTTTGGTCATGTGTTACATAGATTGTTGTTGTTTGTAAGCGTTGGTGTAATTTTGTGATTTCAGCACGCATTGCTACACGAAGCTTAGCATCAAGGTTTGATAACGGCTCATCCATTAAGAATACCTTTGCATCACGAACGATCGCACGACCTAATGCAACACGCTGACGCTGACCACCAGATAACGCTTTTGGTTTACGTTGTAGGTATTGTTCAAGACCTAGGATTTTCGCAGCTTCAGTTACACGACGCTCGATTTCATCTTTAGGTAACTTACGAAGCTTTAAACCGAATGCCATGTTATCATATACGTTCATATGTGGATATAAAGCGTAGTTTTGGAATACCATTGCGATGTCACGATCTTTTGGTGCAACATCATTCATACGTTTTCCATCAATGAAGAAATCACCTTTTGAAATCTCTTCTAATCCTGCAACCATACGAAGTGTAGTAGATTTACCACAACCAGATGGACCAACGAATACGATAAACTCTTTATCTTGAATGTGAAGATTGAAATCTTCTACAGCAGTTACTTTATTATCATAAATTTTATAAATATTGTTTAATTGTAATTCAGCCATTACTAATTCCTCCCTTAATTTGAAAGCGTTTTAACTTGGTTTCATTGTAAGGGATTTCAGTTTAAGAAGTAAACGTACAAGTTGCACGAAAATAGGAAGGGGCTTTTGTGCAACTTGTAAACGTTATCTTAATTTTCATGCTGAGCTAAAATAATGGCAAGAAAAATAAAGGCTGCATTTGAAAAAATGCGAATGTCCAACCCGGTTTTTTCAAGTAGTTTTTCCAAGCGATATTGCAGACTGTTACGGTGAATAAATAGCCTTTTAGCGGTTGAAGAAGCATTTAAATTTGAATGGAAAAACGCCTCAATTGTGTGGAGGAGCTCTTTATCTTCTATGATTTCTAAGAAATGATTTGATAATATTTCTTTTTTTAACATAGAAGGGGCTCTCAAGATAAAGATAGGTAACACATCATAAAAGCTAAGCACTTTTTCTTTGTTACTGGAACGATGTATGCTTTGAAAGCAGGCGTGTTCAAGTGAAAATTTTTCTTTTAGAGAATGATCGTTTTTTTGCAATTGGCCTATGTAAATAAACGGTTCTACATAAAAATCAGTTGTAAGTGTATCACTTAAGTCCTTTAGTGAATCAATCTCTAATATGTGGTTAGGCTTTTCCTCGATCATAATTCCATGTGAAAGACTTAACCAGATAACAAGATCTGTGTTCATAATTCCTTTAACGGCTTCTTCGAAATTTTGTTTATCATCAATTGGCTGCTTAAGGAAAAAATAATAAAAGCGTAAAGAAGTAGTATGATCACTAGAAAGTGGGGATTCGCGATGTTCATGATCACTGAATAGAAAATCATACCATTTCCGCTGATTGATTGTATATTGATCTTCATCAATAACTTTTATTGATTGAAAGAGTGAGGATAATAAGTTTATTTCTTCAGAACTTAATTCGGATTTTAAAATTCCAAAAGGTTTACCAAGATCTGTCTGAAACCATTCGAAATTTGTATCATGACGATTATAGTTTGTTGTTAGCGCCTCTCCATAGTGCTTCTGTAAATTTTCTAACATACAAGGGCTCCTTCTTGGTCTTGATCTATGTTGATTTTTTTCTGTAAAATCAATCTTATATAAAATAAATGGTAAAAGATTACACCTTTATAAACAAGTAAAAGGATTTGAAATATATCATACTGTTTTAGAGCAAATAAAAAAAGCTGCAAGTAGCAGCTTTTAATCATCAATGGTATTTGGTGGCTCTTCTTCAACAAGTTTTCTTGCTTCTTCAATATTTGTTGAATCCTCTCTCATATGAACAGATCCACCTGATAAGCCTTCATTGATCATTCGATCAATATCGAGATAGGCTTTATCTTTTCCTTCATAATTAATGTCCTGTTTAACAGCTTCATCTTTATCTCTCATACAAGTACCAGCCTCCTTGTACACTATTTTGTGTCCAAGAGGAACTGATCATTCATTCTTACTCATAAACGTGAAATAGCATTAATTCATGGATTTGTGTTTGTAACTTTGTTTCATCTTCTTTGAGAGGTGTCACAGATCCCCATTCAATTTGTCCATTTTTATGGTAAATCCCATCATAATGTGAACCTCTAAAATAAAATGAAATACGCCAGCCAGGTAACTTTGCTTGTTTGAACAATGGTTTGTATTGAAAATGTGTAATCAAGCTTATCGCTCCCTTCCTAACCATTATAGAAATAATACGGCGAAAATGGGAAAATTCCTTCTACCTATTTATGGTATTTTTCTAATTCAATAAATAATTGTACTAGCTCAGTGATCCGTTGCTTTTGAATCTCTTGCTCATCAAAAATCATTGGTTTTGAATTCACTTCAAAAAGATAAGGCCAGCCTTCTGGAGTTAGACCGATGTCCAACGAAAATTCACCAACAAAGCCAAATTCTTTTGTTATAAGTGTCCCAACTTTGTTTGCGAGCCAGTTGATTTGTTTGATTGAGCATCGCTCCCTAACCTTTTCAAATGGAATGATTTCGCCACCATTTGGGACATGTGTTATAATCGAGTTTTTTGAAGCCTTCCGTACACCGATTCCTACAGGTTTGTATTCATTGTCTCGATATAAACAAATAACGCGTAAATCATATTTACAGTCTTCGATCTTATCCGTCATAATTTCTTCTTGAAGAAGGTATTTTTCTTTATGTAAATGGCTGCTAACCCATGTCCTAAAGTTTTCTTCATTGTATGTAAAGGTGGTTGTATTTGATTGGACCGTGTAATGATCTTCTTTTCGTGACAGCTGATAAATGCCAGATCCTTTATGGCCATCTTGGGGTTTAGCATAAAGAGAGTAATGAGAATTAAGAAGGTCGGATATATGTACTATATCAGTATGTAGCCATGTTTTTGGTATATAAGATTGCATTTCTCTATCCTGAGAAAGAGCAAAGTACGTTTCCCATTTGTTGAAAAAACCATAGTTGAAAAAAGGTTTTCTTTGCTGTTCATATAACTTTTTTAGGCTACAACCTCGTCTGAAATTTCTTCACTTCGAGACGAGATTTTATTATAAATGATATCAGGAATAGGGAAAGAAATCTTTCCCCATTTCTTCCCTTCAAAAAAATAAACATAGCCAGTAACACCATTTTCTTCAACATCATCTGTTGTAAAGACAAAGGATAACCCACCGAATTTAGAAAGTTCACTTTGAATATTTTTAAAAACTGTAGCATTACCACGGAAAATATGGTTTTTGCCACCTTTGCTTGCTAGAATTCCTACAAGAGGAACATAATCAGCTTTCTTCATGAACTAATTCCTCTGGATGAAATATTGCTTTTTTCGATAAGTAAACACCATATTGAAGGGATGCTTTTCTTGTTGTAAGGTCAGCGTCTTTAAGCTCAGGATGTGAAAAGATGGATCTTCCAGGCTTTGAATTGGCCTCAAACATCCAAACTCGACCGTCTTGATCTACCCCAAAATCAAAACCAATTTCTCCGATAAAGCCTTTAATATGCTGATCAATTTTTTTACTTAGTGTAATAGCTGCCTCGGTTAAGTTATGAAATGTTTTCATTCTCTCCTGAGGGTCATCATAAATTTCTTCAAGTGTTTTAACAACTCCACCATTATTTAAATGGGTAGTTACACTGCCACGACCAGCAACCTTTGCAGCTAGTGCGGTAACCTTCCAGCTCCCGTAATCATCTTTATTTGTATGAATTCGAAAATCAATTGCTTTACCATCAAATCGAATAAGCTTAATTCCTTGCTGTGCAAGATAACTTGATAGAAGTCTGTCTTTAAAAGAAGCTTTTAAGAAGCTTTCAAGAGATGGATATCTTCTAAGTCTGTTAATATCTTTATCATCTCGGTAACGTGAATAATATGTATTCTCTTCACGTGAATACATAAGCTGAAACACTCCTAATCCTAAGCTTCCATTTGCAGGCTTTAGATAAATGCTTTGATACGATGAAAGCATTTCTTCCATCCTACTTATAGAAGGGTCGTGAATGGTTTCAGGTAAGTAATGTGAAGCCTCAGTATCTTGGATAAGAAGCTGATGAATGGACCATTTATTAAAAAAGCCTGGATTATACCATGGAATTGTATATTCTTCTGTTAACCGTTTTTTTACAAGTTTAAGTGCTTGATGGTTTTCAATTCTTCTATTTGGTAGTCGGTCATAAACAGCATTAGGAAAAGGAAAGGTTCCTCTTTTCCAACCGTTTTTTCCATATGTGTAACCTTCAATTGTGCCTTCTTCCCAGTTTATATGATGAGCACCAAACACAAAGGAATAGATGCCGAGTGACTGATCAATGGATAAAAACTTAGCAAAGAAAAGAGAACGCTCACCAATTGGGCGTAATGAGGACTCTGTAAAGCCTGCAGTAAAGATGCCAACCAAAGGACCTAGGTGTAATGTATAGTCATGAATGATAAGGTGAGTCTTTCCTAAGGCAGGAAGCAGCAGCTGTTCTGATAATTCTTTTGGTATCACAATGTTATCTATAAGTGTCTCATCATACAAAACATCACATGGTAGGGTAATCGTACCGAAAGAAACGAATCCAATCTTACCGAAATGTTGTGCAGTTATAGGTAAAGAAATGGTTAATTTCTCTGTATCTTTTATTTGAATGGAATAGATTTTATTCATTGACTTCAGCTCCTTTGTTATTTCTTTGGTTCATTAAATAATGACAATATGCTAATGGAGACTCATAGAGAATATCTTTTAAATGTGGCTTTGTTTCAACAAAGGTTTTTCGACCCGGCTTTGAATTAATATCAAGTATCCATGTGGATCCATCCTGTGCATAACCTATATCAATTCCTATTTCAAACAATCTATTAAACTTCATATCAAGCAACTTAGGTAAATGGGTAATGATCGTAGAAAGCTCATCTTCAAGTAAAAATTTTTGTTTCATTGTTAAAGACTTTGACCATTCTTCATATGTGATCGGAGCACCACCACTGTTTAAGTTTGATAAAAACGATCCTTGATACCCTTTCCGTACCCCTTTTTCTACAAGAATCCACTCTCCATTTCGATTCTTTTGGAGAAGTAAGCGAATATCGAACGGATAACCTTCCTGATCTGTAAGGGAAAGAATAGGTTGAAGAAGATAGCTTTGCTGCTTTAGAAGTCTTTCACACCAATCGGAAAATTGCTGTAATGAATGAAATGATTGTTTCTTTTTATCGTGACCCTTATGATAAGTGATGTTTACTTCATTTGAAGTTTGCCTAACAGCAATAATTCCATTTCCTCTAGATCCAGATATAGGTTTTAAAATGCAACTAGAATTAGTTCTGATGTGTTTTATAATTTGAGCTGATGTTGTTAGTTTTTCGGTTTCAGGTAAGTAGGAATTGATGAGCTCACTAGCTTTTAAGGCTGAATAAATCTGCCATTTATCAGGCAATCCAAACCCTAAAAATGTAGTTGAAGGGTTTTGCTTTAACCATTCAACAATTGGCTTGCTTTTTTTGGATGCTTGTTGATTGTTATAAAAGCAGCGGTCATAAATAAAAGTAGGAATTGAAAAGGAAGCACTCTTCCATGTTTGAGTTATTGAATCATATTTTTCACCGTTAATGGTTAAAGTAGAAGGATCAATGGAGGTAGGTTCAAAACGAACGCACTCGATATTAAATGAAGCACTTCGTTTGGCAATTTCTGTTGCATATCCATTTTCATGATGTAAATGTACAGCTAAAAAACCTAATGTAATTTGGTGCAATTTAAGTCACTTCCTTTTCGTTTCCTTTCATTTTTAAAGAGGTAGATTTATTTTTGATCATATAAAAACTGACAATAGTTTATAACTGATTTAGCAGATGGACGAACTTTGCCTTTTTTCGGATCATCTTCTGCTTTAGAAGGCTTTGTATTCACTTCGATGATCCAAGGGTGTCCATCATCGTCCAGTGCTAAATCGATGCCAAACTCTCCGAATTCTCCACCTGCTTGAATACATACAACATCAACAATTTCTAAAGAAAGCTCTGATAAAAGCTTCTTTAAATGAAGTCCTTCTTTTTCTCCAAATAATTCATTAAGCAAGCTTTTTATTTTAAAGATTTCTCCGCCTCTTGCTAAATTAGCAACAAATTGCTGATCTCCTGACACTCTGGCAACAGCAGAAGAAACTTTCCAATGGTGCAGGTCTTTTTTATGACATAAAAACCGAAAATCTAATGTTCGGTTTTGATAGTGTTTTAATTTGATCGTTTCTTGAAGGAGAAACCCTTCTTTTTTTAAGCGAGGGTAAAGAGCGGTGAATAATTGATCAAAGCTATCATATTCTTTTTTGATTTCACCGGAAAAAGTAGTAAAATCAAGAGAGTAGGAGCTGTCTTCATGTTCTATTACTCTAAAAATTCTTTTCCCCTGGCTTCCGTTAATAGGTTTAATAAAAAGATCTTTTTTTTCGTTTAGCATATCTTTCAAATTAGATTTAGACTCTAAGAGCATGCTTTCAGGTAAATAAGGAATAAGATGATCACTTGCAGATAGAATTTGGTGAATTTCCCACTTATTTAGAAAACGATCATTAAAATATGGTATTTTATTTTCAATAAAGTCAGTTGTGATATCTAAGAAATTTTTAGATTTTTCCAGTTTTCTAGAATGAATACGGTTATGAACAACATCAGGGTATGGCAATGTAGCTTTTACCCACTGATTGTCTTGTAAATAGTAGCCACTCATTTTTTCCTTATTGTAGGTTGAAAACGAAAACACATAGAAAAAGCAGCCATTTTTTTCAGAAAATAAGGCAAGTTCTTTGCAAAAATCATGAATGGAGCCAAAATGGACACCTTGATCCTTTTTCTTTATCTCAGTTATCAGGCCAATTACCGGCCCTAGCTTTAGTTGATTACGGTTCTTGAGTTCTCCTTGAAGAGATAGTGTTTTGTCTGGCAGATGTAGCAATTCATACGTTTCCTTTGAAACGGACAAACTAAAGTTCTCCTCATCTATAAATACGATTGGACAGGACACAGTATGCATTCCACAACTAATTTTCAGGGAATGAACTAATTTAGGGAGACCTAAATGAACACGGAGCCCTTCACTCATTTCACATATATTTGGTCTAAAAGTTGATGGTAACTGTTTTATTTCAATCATACTTTGCATCATAGAAACCCCTTATTTGCTCGCCTAACAGACAAGCTCTATAATGTTCTTAGGCAGATGTTGATATAGCATCGTATGTTTTTGAAAAAAAAAGGTGATGTTGTGGAAGGTAGATGGTAATGAAAGATGTAATTATGGCAGTGATAATGATTGTAATCGGTGCGGCTATTGGGGGAGTTACGAACTCATTGGCAATTAAAATGCTTTTTCGTCCTTATAAACCTCTTTATTTTTTAGGGAAAAGGGTTCCTTTTACACCGGGAC
Source organism: Metabacillus endolithicus (assembly GCF_023078335.1). Taxonomy (GTDB): domain Bacteria; phylum Bacillota; class Bacilli; order Bacillales; family Bacillaceae; genus Metabacillus; species Metabacillus endolithicus. Next base: position 3,357,803 of record NZ_CP095550.1, read on the forward strand.
TGATTCCGAAACGAAGAGAGGAGCTTGCTGAACAGTTAGGAAAAATGGTTGTTCAGCACTTGTTAACAGCAGAAGGGATGAAACGGAAATTTTTACAATCACAATTTAGAGATCAAGTTATTACTTGGGGAGAAGCACAGATTAGAAAGCTTGTAATTTCTGAAAAAACTCCATCACAACTTATGATCTCATTAAATATTAAGCAACCTGAGAAAGTAGTAAATGATACCTTAAGAAATTTTCTTCATAGAAAATTCGAAAAAGTGGTAAAGGAAAACTCCCAAAAGCCGTTAAATGAGGTACTTTCTAAAAATGTTTTAGATGATGTTTATGTTGCCGTTCCAAAGGTGGCTCAATTTATTGTCGATAAAGGCATTTCATATTTTGAAAGCAAGGAAGGTAAGCAAAAGCTTGGCAAAATGATTGAAGATTTTCTTGCAACTAGAGGAATGCTTGGTAATATGATTGGAATGTTTTTAGGAAACGAAAGCCTGGTTGATAAAGTACAGCCAGAAGTGATTAAGTTTTTGAAAAACGACGAAACGAAAGTTTTAGTTACAACGTTAATTGGGCGCGAATGGAATTCTATTCAAGACATGACCTTTGATGAGCTTGATCAAAAATGGGGTATTGTTGAAAAAGGATCCCGCATTCTTGATGCTGTTATTGATACATTGAATGTTGATGAACTTCTATCCAAGCCAATCTCAACTTACTTAAAACCAAATGAAGAAAAAATCATCAAAGAATGGCTTCCGATGGTAGTCGATGTTTCAACTAAATACCTTATATCTCATTTAGATGATATTTTACAACAGTTGAAGCTTGAAGATGTTGTGCGGGAACAAGTTGAATCTTTTGCAGTAGAGAGACTAGAGGACATTATTCTCTCAATATCAAGGAAAGAATTTAAAATGATTACCTATCTTGGAGCGCTACTTGGAGGGATCATTGGGGGATTACAAGCTATAATTGTCATGCTCATACAATAAAATAGCTGGTTTTGTATGCAGAGATGAAAATAGTTTGTTATAGTGGAGAAGGAGCCTACATAGGTTAATACTAGAAAGGAGGCTCATCATATGCCTGAAAACTTATATGATGTTGCATACAATTTAGAAAAAGCTCTACGTGAAAGTGATGATTTCAAAGCGTTAAAAAATCTTTACGATGAAGTGAACGCAGATGAATCAGCAAGCAAGATGTTTGAAAACTTCCGTAACATTCAACTAAATCTTCAACAAAAGCAAATGTCTGGACAAGAAATTTCGCAAGAAGAAATTGAACAGGCGCAAAAATCTGTTCAACTTGTTCAACAACATGAAAAAATTGCCCAACTGATGGCGGCAGAACAACGCTTGAGCATGGTTGTTACAGAACTAAATAAAATTATTATGAAACCACTTGAGGAAATGTACGGAAGCTTATAAGACATACATAAAAATGTTCGTTCTTTAGCAGAATGGGAAAACCATTCTGCTTTTTTATGTTTGTATATGATCGAAACACACACCAATCCCAAACATTTCATCACAACACCACCACTCTTGTTCTATTTTTCGAAAGAGGGACATAACCTCATAATAGGTTTTAGACATCTGTAGAAGGGGGACTCGCTGTGACTTTTTACCGATTACTTGCATTGAATATCGATGGAACTTTGCTTCGTTCAAATGGTCGTCTTCAAGCGTCGACGAAGGAAGCAATTGATTTTGTGAAAGAAAAAGAGGTCTACGTGACTCTTGTAACAAATAGGCATTTTCAATCTGCCAAAAAGCTAGCGAAAGCATTAAAACTAGATTCATTTTTAGTCACACATGGTGGAGCATTTATTTCCGAAAATCTAGATGAGCCTTTTTATGAGAAGCGACTATCTGAAGATTTAACATTTAATCTTGTTCAAGTGTTGGAAAATTTTAATTGCAATATCCGTCTTACACATGAACGCTTTTCAATTGGAAATCGAAAAAAAATTGCTTCAAATTTACTTAGTAAGTCAATTCTTAATACATCAGATTCCATGTTTTATCCGGTTCAATTTGTGGATTCCTTAGGAGACACTCTTAGAGATGAGCCGGTTTCTGCCACGAAAATCGATGTTCATTTCAAATATGATGAAGAAAAAGAAGAGGCAGAAAAATTAATTCAAGAGGCTTTTGATGAGGTTAATCTAAAAACCAACAGCAAATCTAAAAGTTTTGAGATTGTTAGAAAAGGGGTTTCAAAGGAAAATGGCTTACGTGCCCTTGCTAGTCATTTGAAGATACCACTGCATGAAACTGTGGCTATTGGTGATTCAGATGATGATATTGAAATGATTAAGTCAGCAGGCTTGGGGGTAGCAATGTGGAATGCTCCGTTTGAAGTGAAGCATGCAGCTGACTGGGTAACACGTTCTAATAATCAGCAAGGTGTTGCTTATATGGTAAAAGAGCATTTTCGCAAGCAGCAAAGACAGGATTTCTTACGAAAAATTAAAATTGATAAATAACAAGAAGGGAGAGAGCAGACTCTCCCTTCTTGTTATTTAAGAATGGTTTCTTTTAATAGCAGGGTATTCTATTAATTTCCCCTCATAAACAAGCTGCAACTCATCGTTTTTTCGGAAATCGTCAGGAGTAATTAATGCTGGAAGTTTATCCCATAATTTAATTCCTGAGCGTTGAAGAATTTCAGCCACAAACTGTGAGCAAAAATAGGAATTACTAAATTCTACTGGTTCATTGAGGGAAACGCCTAAAACTCCAAATAGGTTATATAGAAACTTCTTTTTATTTTTAATAAAAACGTTTAACACACGTCTCATCTTTTCAACATCACGATTTGACACTTCAAGCTTATAAATGACACAGGTTGTATCAGGGTACTTACTGTAAGTTCCTGTATAAACATCTTCTTTTACAAATCCACCGTTAATTGGATTACTGGGGTTTTTCCTACCAAAACTGTACATTTCTTTTAATGTTGGATCAAAGGCTATTGAGGCATGATTGTATGGAGCCTTTGTATATTTTTTGATAGATTTTGTAAATAACGTCCCAGTATCAGTGAGCAATATATAAACATATGTTTTGGCTGTCATATTATTACTTCCCTCTTTTATATCTTCCCGAAATATTCTATCCTTAATTATACAATAATTCATTTTTTTGGTGGGTGAAAACTTGATTACAACGCTTTGGACTTTATCGATCTTTTTACTTGTATTAAGTAGTGTGAGCATTGTTTTTATATTCATGAGCAAAAGGGAGCCAGAGAAGGATTTTACCGCTGTATTTTTAAGAGTAAAAACTTGGTGGGGAATGTTTGCAGTATTTTGTATGGCTACTTTATTTAATCCTGTTGTTTCATTGCTTTCATTAATGGTTTTATGTTTTTTTGCTCTAAAAGAGTATTTTTCTATGATGAAAACCAGAAAAGCTGATCGACGTTTATTTCTTTGGTCTTATTTAGCGATTCCTGTACAGTTTTATTGGATTTATATCGGCTGGTATGGAATGTTTATTGTGTTTATTCCTGTTTATGTTTTCTTATTTTTACCTCTACCCAGGCTATTAGGTAAAGGTACAAGTGGCTTTTTGCGTTCAGTAAGCTCAACACAGTGGGGATTAATGTTAATGGTGTTTGGGTTAAGTCATTTAGCGTATTATCAATTCGCAACACCTGAATACGGAGCAAATTTAGTTCTTTTTCTAGTTGTGTTAACACAAGTAAATGATGTTGTTCATTATTTGATTTCGATCTATATAGGGAAAAGAAAGGTGGTACCCTCAGCGAATCCTACCATTACATGGGAAGGGTATGTAGGTGCAACCGTCGTCACAACAACAATTGCATACTTTATTTATCCTTACTTAACGCCTCTCGACTTAAAGTTTGGTATAATATCAGGTGTTTTAATTAGCTTAAGTGGGTTTTTTGGAAGTTTAACCATTTCAGTTTTAAAGCGTGACTTGCTTATAGGGGACCGTGAAAAATTACAGAACGTACAAAAAAGTTATTTAACACGTGTTGATAGTTTAACATATACCTCACCAGTATTTTTCCATGTTATCCGTTATTTTTATGAGTTTATGTAAACAAAGGGGCTGTCTAAATGGACAGTCCCATTTTTACTTGATCTAGAACTTACTCCTTATATCGTAAATAGTGGTAATTCTCCGTCGGAATTCGTTCTATAACATTTCCTTGCTCGTCCTTATAAACCTCATACTCTTGATATACTTCAACAGCATATCCATCTTCTTCTTTCAAATCGACAAGCCTGTTTTCAAATTCAGGTAAAGCAACAGACTCTTCTGTTTCAGTTGTAGCAGTTTCAGCATCATCAGCTGGAACTGGAATACTGACAATGGCTTGTTCCTTCTCGAAAAATTGTGGAGAATCTAGATAACCTATCATAGCAACTACTGCAACAATGATAACTGGAGCAATTTTTCAACTGCGATTGCCTCCTATTTTTATAATCTTATTATTATTCTATGACCTTACTGGTGGATAATATTATTAATATTTATTTTTCCTAATATCGCTTGTTACTGTATATGAGTAATTGTTACTATTACTAGTGGAAAGAAATTATTAATTCTCATTCAAATAGCAAGTAGATATAATAAAGATGTTAAAATGAAGGGGCAAAATATGAACAAAGAATATGTTGAGCAGCTAGAAACAAAAATCAAAGAATATGAAGAAGTCATCTTAGAAATGTCAGCACCAATTATTCCATCAATTGTACCAGATACAATCTTAGTGCCGATTACAGGCATTCTCCTTGAAGAAAGATTTGAAAAAATTCGAATTAAGATTTTATCGTATATCCAAACACATGATATTGAGACGGCTATTATTGATATGACAGATATTACATTAGATAAAATTGAACAAATTGGTATGCGAGAATTAGGAAACGAAATACATCAATTAACAGATGCGATTTTTTTAATGGGAGTCGAGCCTTATTATGTTGGTCTTTCTCCACAGCTTATTAAGGAGATTGTCACGACTGGTGTGCAGATAAAAGCAGAGTCATTTTCTACATTTCAATCAGCATTAAAACATTTAATGAAAAAGAAAGGCTTTGTCCTACAAAAGGCTTCTGTATAAAGATAACATTGACCGAGACACTTGTTTTTTTGTACTATCAGAAAGATAAGTTTTTCATGGATGATAGTAAAAGAAACTAAAATAAGTTTTGAAAAAGATATAGGGTGATTATGAAATGAAAATATATATAAAAGGTATTGAAGATGAACGTTTCCATCGTCCGCTCACATTAATCGGAAATTTATTTTTTGAAGAAACAGAGCTCTGCTTTATAGAAGATGATCATACTCTTGAAGCAGAGTTTTTTATTCAAGAAGATGATGAGTGTGTTTCAATCACAGGAAATTTATTAACAGAGGATGGCAAGCGATACGAGGCAAACAAGGAAAAGCAAATTCCTGTTAATGTAGAAGGGAAAGAACGATTAAGACAAGTGAAAAACACTCTTTCGTTTGTTTATTTAACTCTTCTTCAGGATTACACAGGTATGATTCAAAAATGGGGAATTTTAACCGGAATACGTCCTACGAAGCTTTACCATAAAAAGCGACAAGAAGGAATGTCAACAGAAAACATCCACAAAATGTTTAAGGAAGAATATTTGTTGTCAGATGAAAAAATTAATCTTATGAAGCAGATCGTTGAACGACAGCTAGAAGTTATTCCGGATTTAGATTCCCTGTCTAACGAGGTGAGTATCTATGTTGGCATCCCTTTTTGTCCAACAAAGTGTGCTTATTGTACGTTTCCAGCGTATGCAATCAATGGGAGACAAGGATCGGTTACTTCTTTCCTAGGTGGCCTTCATTATGAAATGAGAGAAATCGGTCGTTGGTTAAAGGAAAAGAACATTAAAATTACAACTGTTTATTATGGTGGCGGAACACCGACAAGTATTACAGCAGAAGAGATGGATATGTTGTATGAAGAAATGGCCGAATCGTTCCCGCATCTAGAAAATATTAGAGAAATTACAGTAGAAGCAGGCAGACCGGACACTATAACAAAGGAAAAGCTTGATATTTTAAATAAGTGGAAAATCGATCGTATTAGTATTAATCCTCAATCCTATACACAGGCAACATTAAAGGCAATTGGACGGCATCATACTGTTGAAGAAACAATAGAGAAGTTTCATTTAGCTAGAAGTATGGGGATGAATAATATTAATATGGATTTAATTATCGGCTTACCTGGTGAAGGTGTTGACGAATTTGATTATTCTCTTGCAGAATCAGCAAAGTTGATGCCGGAGTCATTGACGGTTCACACACTTTCTTTTAAGCGTGCATCAGAAATGACGCAAAACAAACATAAGTATAAAGTGGCAAGCCGTGAAGAAATTACCACGATGATGGACCATGCAGTTTCTTGGACAAAAGATCATGGATATACACCATATTATTTATACCGTCAAAAAAACATCCTCGGAAATTTAGAGAATGTTGGTTATGCCTTAAAAGGGCAGGATAGTCTTTATAACATCATGATTATGGAAGAACAGCAAACGATTATTGGGATTGGATGCGGAGCTGCAAGTAAGTTTGTTCATCCTGTGACAAGGAAAATTACTCACTTTGCCAACCCAAAGGATCCAAAATCATATAATGATGGTTTTGAACATTATACAAATGAAAAAATCTCTATTCTAGAAGAGTTGTTCTCTAAATAAAGAATGTAAACAGCAAGGTTTTGTATATGAAAGGGTTCAGTTTTCGAATACAAAAACTAAATTAGCACACCAATTAGCAGTCCTATTCGCAACTGAATAGGACTGCTTCTTTTTTGTAGATATATATAGGGTTTAATTAAATGGACGGTAACTGTACACTAAATTCAAACCCATTCTAACATGGTGATATAAGTTTTTGTCAGCATGAAAATTTGCAAGCTCATTGTTATTCTATTGGCGTGCAAAAAAGATATGTAACTATCAGGGGATGGGTGATGAAGTCTGAGAGGCGGATAAATAAAACTACCCTCTTGTTTATCCGAGTAACGATAGTTTAAATAAGCGGAGTTTCTCCGGTTATATTGAAGGATGGAACTCTTTTTGAGGATATAAGCGGAGTTTTTCCGGTTAAGCAAAGTAAAAGGGTCCATTTTCAGCTTTTACGATTAAATAGGCGTAATTTTTCCGTCTATTTAATCTGTTTTTCGTGTTAATTCCTCATTAAGAGGAATTTTTCCGCTTATTTTAGTAGATTATTTTCAAACGATTCTTGAAGATTTTGAAATCGCTTAATCGTATTTGTATATACCTTGCTGTTTTTTTACCTAAGAATTATTAAGATACTAATACGTTAACAAGCAGGATATCAACCAGCTTTCTTGAATTAATATATTGAAATACATTTTAGGGGTGGATGAGAATGACATATCAAACGATTGAGCTGGTCAAAGAGGGGAATTTTGCTACATTATATTTAAACAGAGTTAACTCATTAAACGCAATGGACGTAGAAATGCTTCAGGAATTAGCTGAGTGCTTAGCTGATGTTGCTGCTTCTAATGTAAAGCTTTTGTTTGTTACTGGAAGAGGTCGTGCCTTTTCAGCTGGCGGTGATTTAAAAACGATGCTTTCTAACGCAGACGAATCTGGCTTTCAAACTGTGATGAACAATATAAAAAACATTATTGTCAGCTTATACACGATGCCTGCGGTAACAGTAAGCTTTCTTAACGGAGCTGCAGCTGGCTTAGGACTAAGTTTTGCTTTAGCATGTGATCAAGTATTTGCGGAGAAAAATGCAAAGATTGCCATGAATTTTATTAATATCGGTCTTATTCCAGATGGTGGAGGGCATTTCTTTTTAAAGAAAAGATTAGGAGAACACAAAGCCAAGCAAGTGATCTGGGAAGGCAAATCAATGACCTCTGATGAAGCATTAAAGGCAGGGATTATTGACATGGCTTATGAAGGAGATACAGAAGAACAGCTTGAATTGGTAAAAAGAAAATTGGAAGCGCGTCCATTGAAGGCGATGATTTCTTCAAAAATGATATATAGTGAACAAGAAAAACAGCTCTTGCTTGAAACATTAGACCTTGAAACTGAAAAACAATTAGAAATGAGAAAAACACAAGATCATCGTGAAGGAGTTGCTGCGTTTTTAGAAAAACGCCCGGCTCATTTTATCGGAAATTAATTGAATCTGGAGGACTTATCTTCAATTCCTGGAGGTTTATCTTCCATTATAGGAATTTATCAACGATTCCTGGAGGTTTATCTACGATTAGACAAAAAACGACAAACTACCCAAATTAAAAAAGGAACTGCCTCACTAAGGCAGTTCCTCAATTTATCTTCCAAATAACACGAGCTTCCCAGCTGCAGATGTACAGCGGTGTGTTTTATCTGTATAATTTTGTTCTTCTAATTTGCGTTGTCCAATTTCTTTTGCTTCATTTTCAGATTGAGCTTCAAAGCTCTCATCTAAAAGTTTTTCCCCATTTTTTTCAAAAACCGTTAAATAGTAAGTCACCATCTTCATTTCCTCCCCTTGTTGTAAACATTATAATTATATAATTCTTACTTCTATTATACTTTTCCTGCAGAAATATGAAACATTCTTTTGCCAAATTGAAAGTGTGGAGGATGCTGATACGAATGTATTTTCGTACTAAAGAACACTAATGATGTCCAATTTGCTACTGTTATTCTCATACATAGGAGAACGATAAGTTATATATACATAAATTTATCTTTACAGAACGTGCATTCGTATTTTGGAGATGATACTATATAAGTAGGGAATATTAATTGTTTACGTGGTTTATAAAGGATGTGACAAATATGAGTTCAATTAAGTTTATACATGCAGCTGATCTCCATTTGGACAGCCTCGTTTATCGGATTAAAGCATATGCCTTCAAATCTTTTTGAAAGAGTGAGAGAAAGTACGTTCTTATCATTTTCTAGAATGATATCACTTGCGATTGAAAGAGAAGTGGATTTTTTATTACTTTCAGGTGATTTGTACGATGAAGATGAGAGAAGTTTAAAGGCCCAGTTAAAGCTAAAAAGAGAATTTGAGCGATTAGAGCAAGCAGAAATCCAAGTTTATATTATACATGGAAATCATGATCATATGAGTGGGAAGTGGATTGATCTGAAGTGGCCTGAAAATGTTCATGTTTTTTCAAGTCATTCTGTTGAAATGAAGGAATATCGTAAAAATGATATACCGCTCGCCTATATTTATGGTTATAGTTACCCAACCCGATCTCTTCAGGAAAATATAACCTCTCAATATATAAAAAAGGAAAATCCTTCTGTGTATCATATTGGTATGCTGCATGGGTCGATAGAGGGCAGTCAAGAGCATGATGTGTATTGTCCGTTTAAGCTTCATGAGCTAATTGACAAAGAATTTAACTATTGGGTTTCTAGGACACATTCATAAGCGTCAGATTTTATATGAAAATCATCAAGTGATTGCTTATTCAGGAAACATACAAGGACGACATCGTAAGGAAACTGGAGAAAAGGGCTGTTATTTAGTTGAATTGGAAGAAGGAGAAACGAAAAGTACGTTTGTTTCTACTGAAGAAATCTTGTGGGAAGACGTTGAAATATCAATTGATGGACTTCATCACTTTTCAGAATTACTGAACAAATGCGAGACAGCCATTGAATCCATTCAAATGAAAGCTCAGCCAACATGTTTAACAATCGCTTTAACAGGGGCAGGTTCTTTAGCCAATACTCTGCAGCAACAGGACATTGCTCAGGATATTATAGATATTTTTAATGAACGTGCTGAGGAGCATGAAAACTTTGTTTGGATTGTGAAACTTATTAATAAAACATATAAAAAGGGGATTGATGCTCCTAAGCTTTCCACTTTCTATACTGATTTGCAAAAAACAGTAGATGACTATCATTCATTTGAAGAAGTGATAAACCCACTTATTAAGCACCCAGTATATAGGAAATATTTTAAAGAATACACCTTAGAAGAACAAAAGCAGCTACTGAAGGAAGCGGAGAAATTATTGCAAAACGAACTTTTACAACAAGGTGAAATAAAGTGAGGTGAACTTTTTGAAAATTGAAGAATTACATATTTATGGTTACGGTAAATTTGAAAATCAGCATTTTTATTTAGGGAAATCCAACCTACTTGTATTTTATGGGGAAAATGAAGCCGGAAAATCTACAATTATGTCATTTATACATAGCGTTTTATTCGGTTTTCCCACTAAACAACAAGCAGAAAATCGTTATGAGCCTAAACGAGCAACAAGCTATGGAGGTTATTTAATTTTAAGAAGTGAAGAGAACAGGCGAATTAAAATAGAAAGAGTACCAGGAAAATTTGGTGGGCAGGTCACAATTGAGCTGGAGGATGGAACAACAAAAGATGAAGAATATTTAGGTGAGTTATTATCTGGATTAGATAAAGAAACGTATCGATCTATCTTCTCTTTTGATGTTCATGGCCTACAGCAAATTCATAAAATGAGTTCAGACCAAGTTGGGAAATTTTTATTTTTATCAAGCATTTATGGTGCCGATGCATTATTTACGATTGAGGACAAATTAACAAAGCAACAGGAACTCATTTATAAGCCGAATGGTAAGAAGCCAACATTAAATGAAGAGCTAGTAGTATTAAAGGATAGCGCTGCTAAGATGTTAGAAGCTAAAAGAAAAAATAGTGACTACGAGCAATTATTAAAAGCAAAAGAATCCTTAAAGGAAAAGCTATCTCAAGTAGTAGTTGCAAAAAAAGAAAATATGTCTTTACAGAGAGAGTTAGAAAGAATAAAATCTGTTATTCCCCTTATTAAGGAAAGAAACTGGTGCTTAGAACAATTGAAATCCTTGCCTGATACAGAGCATTTTCCGGAGGATGCCATTCAGCAGCTAGATCAGTTTAATATGTCTATTCAGCCAATTGAGGTCAAATTAAATTCTTCAAAAAGTAACTCAGAGAAAGTGAACAAAGAGCTGGAAGATTTACTAATAAATGAAGCATATATTCAAAATAAAAAAGCGATTCATGAAGCACGTGAACAATTTGCTCTTTTTGATGAAAAGCAAAAGAAACAATCTCATTTAATAAAGAGAATTGAACAACTACAGTATGAAATTGAACTTCTTAAACAAAGACTTTATCCACATAGTAGTGATGAGGAGATATTGGAAATAAATGCAACCATTCCGATGAAGGAAGCAATAAAGAAGATCATACTTGAGGATCAGCAGGCCAAGCAACGAAAGCAGATGTTGGATGAGCAGTTTGAGCAATCAAGAAATTCAATTGAAGAAACTGAATGGAAAATAAATGAGTTGCATAAAGAAGAGCTACCTGATGATGAAAGAAAGAACTTGGAACAGAAGGTCGAAGATTATAAAAATGTTAATACCAATCAACTTCAACAAGAACGAGAGAGACTATTAAATGAATTAACAAGGCGTAAGAAAGACCATAAGCAGGAGAAAAAGCAAGGATCGATGTTAATTTATTTCTTAGTGATTCTTTCCCAAATTGGAACGATATGGTCTCTCATCCAGCAGCATTGGATACTTTTACTTGTTTGTATCGCAATAGGTGTTAGTTTCATCCTTCAAGTAAAAAATAAAAAAACGAAAAAAGATCCACTTCTTCTACATTTAACAATGGAGCTTGAGAAAATTGAAGTGGATTTAAAAAAGGGAATGGCATATGAGTCATCCTCTTCTCAATCGTTACCAGAATTAATTCATCTTCTTAATCATGACCAAAAGATAAAACAAACGCTCCACCATGAGCAACTACTTTTTCAACAACAAGAGAGAAACTATGAAAGAATTGTCAAGCAATATGAGGAGTGGGAAAAAACTCAGTTTCAATTAAAACAAAAGCAAGCTCATTTAGCTCTATTGTTGAAGATTGATGAACATGCATCATCAGAAGCACTTTTAGAGGCGTTTGAGTTGTTGCAACAACTTCAGCATATTATCCTTGAAAAGAACAAATTTATTGCTGAGGAAAAGTTAATAAAACAGGAATTGTTAAAGTATGAACAAATGGTTAGTGAGATCATAAAGGCTTGTGATATTGAAGGAAACTCAATCGAACAAACTGTACATGAGTTGTTTAAGCAATTGAGCATAGAAGGAACAAAGAAGGAAAAACAAAAACAGTTATTAGAAAAAAGAAGAGAGTTGGATGAAGAACTTCGTGAATATGTTCAAAGCACTACATTTTTAAAACAGCAAAAAGAAGATTTTATCAAAAGTAGTGGGTGTGAAACAGAAGATGAGTTTCGCAAACAAGCAAAATTGCATGAACAACGAGAAGCAGTAAGAAAGCAAAAGCAATGGATTGATAAACAGTTAGCTACAGAAAAAGACATTGAAATTGAAACACTTTCAAACACAAAAATTGACGATATTGAGGTAAGGTTACAAGAGATAGAGGAGGAAATAAACGTACTTGAAGCAAGTGAAAGGGAACTCCAACAAGAACAATCCAGTACTCTCATTAAATTAGAAGAGATGGAACAGAGCGGAACATACTCAAATCTAAGGCATTCTTTTGAAAATAAAAAGGCTATTGTTAAAGAGGAAGCAGAAAAATGGATTGTTAGAGCACTTGCTAAAGATTTGCTACAAAAAACAGTTCAGCGACACAGAGAAGAAAACTTACCTGAGTTAATGACATCCATAACCTACTTTTTTACAAGACTTACATCTAAGATGTATCACAATGTATATTTACCAAGTGATAAGCAGTCATTTATCGTGGAACGACATGATGGAACAAAGTTTTTTGCAGAAGAGTTAAGTCAAGCAACCTCGGAACAACTGTATTTATCGATACGACTAGCGATTATAAAAAATATTAACAAGCAAGTGAATTTGCCAATCATTATGGATGATAGCTTTGTTCATTTGATCATCGCAGAACATCAAACACCATTTCTTTATTAAATGAACTTAAAGAAGAGAACCAAGTGATTTATTTTACATGTCACGAGCATATGGCAAATACCTATCAGTCTCAGAATATGGTTAACCTATCACAAATAAATGTTAGTTAGTTTGGTTTGTTTGAAAGTGTTTTGCAGCCGAAAGAATAAAGGAACTATGCTATACTAGCCATACGATTATTAATTGATGATGTTTGAAAAGATTGGCGATCACAGCAATGCCAAAAATGTATGAAGCGAAATAATAAAGATGGTCCAACCGAGAGGAGCTTTATAAATGGGAAAAGGGATTTTGCATTATGACGTTGGAGAACAAGTTGAAGTACACCTACTAATCAAAACGTCCACTAAAGGAATTGCAAGCAATGGTAAAGCTTTTTTAACTTTAATTTTACAAGACACATCAGGGGAAATAGAAGCAAAGCTTTGGGATGCATCACAGGATGATGAAGTCCTGTATTCCCCGCAAAGCATAGTCAAAGTATTAGGAGATATTCATCATTATCGTGGACGAAATCAGTTGAAAATTCGCAAGATCCGTCCGAAGCATGACGAAGAGCACATTGAGATTTCAGATCTTCTCGAAACTGCACCTATAGCAAAAGAAGTGATGAATGAGAAGATTACACAATACATTTTTGAGATGAAAAACTCAAATATCCAACGTATTACAAGATATTTGTTGAAAAAGCACGGTGCTGCTTTTATTGAATATCCAGCAGCGACAAAAAACCACCACGAGTTTGTATCTGGTTTAGCCTATCATGTTGTTTCTATGCTTGATTTGGCAAAATCAATTGCTGCTTTATATCCTAGTCTAGATACGGATCTTCTTTATGCTGGAGTTATTCTACATGATTTAGGAAAGGTTACTGAATTGTCTGGACCAGTTAGCACAACTTATACAGTTGAAGGAAACCTTATAGGTCATATATCCATTATGGTAAATGAAATTGCTAAAGCAGCTGAACACCTTCAAATCGAAGGGGAAGAAGTAGTAGTCCTACAGCACCTCGTTTTAAGTCATCATGGAAAGGCTGAATGGGGTAGTCCAAAACCACCTATGATCAAAGAAGCAGAAATTTTACATTATATTGATAATCTTGATGCAAAAATGAATATGATGGATCGTGCCCTTGAACGAGTTAAGCCAGGAGAATACACAGAAAGAGTATTTGCTCTTGATAACCGTTCCTTTTATAAGCCAACATTTCATAAATAAATAGGCATAAAATCGCTATTTCGTTCATATTCTCCTACAAAAGAGCTTGTTCAAGTGTACAAGTCTTTAAAAGGGGAGGAAGTATAATGTTCGTTATGCCGTGGTGGATTTATTTATGTATTATAGGGATTCTTGTAAGTGGATATATGGCATTTAAAACAGCACGACAAGATAAACAAATTGATGATACGTTCATTGAGCAGGAGGGTCAAGTGTATCTTGACCGTATTGAAAAGGAACGTCAGAAAAAAAGAGATCTATTAACACAGCAACCGGAGCTACAAGACGATCAAACAGCAAGCTAAGATATTGCTACAAACAAAGGCTCTCGTCAAAATGACGAGAGCCTTTAATTATTAGAATTATTCTTTTGTTTCTTCTTCTTTTTCTTCTTCTTTTTCTGCTGGTTCTTCTGCTTCTGCTGCTTTAAAAGTATCCTTTAAATCTTCATCCTTCACTTCTACATTTGATTCTTCAATTGCTTTGTCTAAAGCATTTTGAATTGTATCAGGTTGTTGGATTTTTTGGTTGCGTACTTCTTCTTTTAAGGATTCTTTCATTTCTTCAAGTGGTTTCACTGTTTCTGTTACTTTGATGATGTGGAAACCATAATCTGACTTAACAGGTGCACTTACTTCACCTTCTTTTAATTTAAAGGCTGCATCCTGGAATTCTTGAACCATTGCACCTTCACCAAACCATCCAAGATCTCCACCGTTTTGAGCTGAACCAGGATCTGTAGAATATTCTTTTGCAAGATCTTCAAATGATTCACCCGCATCTAATTTTTCCTTCACTTCTTTTGCCGTTGCTTCATCTGCAACTAAAATATGGCTTGCTCTAATTTGACCTTCCAGTGTATCGTAGTAAGCCTTAATATCTTCATCTGTAACTTCGGCTTCAGCTTCAGCTGCTTTCTTTCTAAGCAGATCCACTTTGACCATTTGTTTTACAACATCTTCACCTTGAGTTTGGACAACACTTTCAAATTGAGCACCGTATTGTGTTTTTAAGTTATCAAATTCAGTTTGAACTTCTTCATCCGTTACTTCATATTTTTCACTTAATACTTTTTCATGAACGAGCTCTGTTAACACATCTGCACCGAAACGAGCCTTCATTGCATCGTAGAATTCGTCCTTCGTAATATTACCAGCTTTTGTTTCTACAACAACTTCAGAGTCAGCATTATTGTTGCAAGCACTTAGTGCAAGTATGCTAGTTGCTGCTGCTAATACAATTGCGATCTTTTTCATCTTTACTACAACTCCTAGTTATGAAATTTAAACAGTATCTAGCTTGCTATGTATTTTAGATAGTACAAGAAATACTATACCATAATGTGACAAGTTCAAAAAGTTTTTTCAGATTAGGAATTCCATGGGAGAATGGTTACCATTATGTATCTTCTCCAAATAAGAAGAAAGCTAAAATCATTCATAAAGAAAACTCATTAGCTGTGGCTTTGTATATGAAAATTTATTAGTACTATTGAAAGAATAACTTGTTACAAAGCATACCTAAAGAAAAAAATAAGCTAATTCCTCAAATCTGGGCAAACGTCCAAACAAAAAGCCTGAATTTATATAGGATATAAGTGTAAAGAGAAAAGGAGGTAATTAGTTATGAGCTTTGGTTATTCAAATAGCTTTGCTTTAATCGTTGTGCTGTTCATTTTGTTAATCATCGTTGGAGCTTCTTACCTTTAATAAAATGAGATGACCTTGATTGTATGTTCAAGACATAAATCATAGGCAACCATCCAACCATTATGAACAAATATGACCTTTATGATAAAGAAAAAGATAAGGGAGGTACTTGTTATGAGCTTTGGATTTTCAAATAACTTTGCTTTGATTGTTGTACTGTTCATTCTGCTAATCATCATTAAAATTTCTTATCTTTAATCGACACTAATGAGATGTCTAAAATAGACACTAGAATAAAAAAATGAAGAAATTGGGCAAACGTCCAATCACCTCAAGTCAAATGACCATAGAATAAAGTATAAAAGATAAAGGAGGATTCATTATGAGCTTTGGTTTTTCAAATAACTTTGCTTTGATTGTTGTACTGTTCATTCTGTTAATCATCATTGGAGCTTCTTATCTTTAAATCTTACAATGTCTTTATGACATTAAGAAAAATATGAAGGAATTGGGCAACAGTCCAATCACATTAGAACAAATGACCATATGATATAGGGAAAGAGATAAAGGAGGTAATTAATTATGAGCCACGGTTTTACAGGAAACTTTGCTTTGATTGTAGTATTGTTCATCCTATTAATTATTATTGGAGCTTCTTACCTTTAATAAAGTCATATAAAGAAAGATTATTTGTATCACCTTGAAAAGGGGGTGTAATAATGAGCGGTGCATATACAGGTGGATTCGCGTTAATCGTTGTATTGTTCATCTTGTTAATCATTGTTGGTGCAGCATGGTTATAAGATAAACATTAAGAAAAGCTAACAGGGTGTCCCTGTTAGCTTTTTAACTTTTAGATATGTATGATTTTTGTATTTTTCCATTATGAAATTACGAGTTCTCGAGGAAAATAAAGACATGCGTTTTTAAGACACTCATACATAACGATTACAAGAATGGAGCATGAGATCATTTTAACCGAGGCTACTAAGAAGATAAAACATATGAATTAGGTATACAGAATTTCAATATATGAAGAGATTAACAAAATGGTAATAAGAACATTTATTGTTCTAAAAACTTTTGTTTGGCGGTCTTCAGGAATCTCGCGAACTAAGCATAAAGCATTTGTAAGCTTGTTTATATAAAACAAGATAAAGACTGCAAACAAGATAAAGAAGATTATCATTTTGAGATCCCCCTTCCCTCATTATACATATTAGATTACCAGACTATTGGAGAAAAAGATAGCATTGACAACTATTACATTTCAAATATATGTAAAGATAACACTGCAAAGGCAAGCCTTAGTAGAAATTACAGACCCATAGTTGCTCTTATTTTATTTCTAAGTTAAAGCTTTATAACAAATAAAAAAGTGACAAGCCAGAGCTAATCACTTTTTCTATTTATTTTGAACAAGAATTTCGTAACCATCCTCAAATTCTTCGATAAAACATAGCTTAGGAGCAAAGAGTAGATGTTTTAAAAGGAGAAAATCCGGAACACAAAGTCCAATATGAAATGCCATTGCAATGCTAAAATAATGCATGTAGGTAGGCAAATATATACTCCCAAGTATAAAAAGAATGGAGCAAGTGACAAAAGGTGTTAGAAGTGAAGCAATCATTTCATTTTTTTTCATTCCCTGACATGCTTTTAATTGAATGGTGGGGAATAAATGAAAAAGTTTAATCTTTACTGAAACTCTGCAGCCACAAAGAATTAAAGGAATAATGTGGAGCAGTTTATGAAAAGGAATCATGCTAATTAATAACAGGATAAACATTGAGAAATGCCCGTCTTTGAGATGTACTTTTGAATAAAGAAGATTAATAGGTAAGTAGGTTAAAATAAACGAAAGAATCATCGTTAATAAAGATATTAATATGATCCTGTATAGTCCAATATCTTTTGTAAGATTGATGGTTTTCCAGCAGCTCATCGTCTCACCGTCCACATTTGTTAAAACTAAGTACTACCATACTGTACGACGGTGCAAAGAAAAAATCAATATGGAATTTGGAATTGGATCCTTTTTAGATAAAAAGGATCAATTTAGATGTTGGTTCATACTTGTTGTTTCATTTTCAATAACAAAAGTATTCGTTAAAACTTTCTTAAAATTCGTTAATACTATAAAATAAAGGACAATAATGTACGAGAAAGAGGGTAACAAATGGATTCTATAGAGAAGCGTTTGGAGACATTGGAATATTATCAAACGTTATTCATTAAAATGCTTGATCCGGAAAAATTTCCTTTTTATCATATGGTGATGAGTAAAGGATTATCGAAGGAAGAAATTGAAGAAATACATACCATTTGCCATGAGCTTAGTGAAAACCATAATGAACAAAAAGCGCAAGGGTTAGTGATCTTTACAGACCTCCTTACGCAATTTGCCGGCCAATTAAATGCAAAGCTGGATTTATATGAAACAATCCGTGCTTTGCATAAGCAAAAATTATACAGACCTCTTATGGATGATTTTTTGGAATTAATGTAGTGATCGTTCATTAAGTTGATGAAATTAATTGTTCAGACTTAGACTCTTTTTCTTTTCCTTGGGTATCATTGAATGCATCCTCTATGCTGTGGAATGACTGTTCAAAGATTTCCATAAAGTCTTCGCCATAGATGTTACGAATAATACACATCATTTCCATCATTTCTGGAAACTTCCCATATAAATTTTGAAGTGGTAAAGCACCTTTTAATACAGAGTTTCTGTCTGGACTAAAGTCTTCTAAAAGCTTTGAAAGTATTTCCTCGCCTTGTTTTGTAAGTTTAATATACGTGTTACGCTTGTCATTAGCTTTTTTGGAAAACTCTAAGTAACCTCTTTCCTCAAGTTTCTTTGAGAAGTTAAAGGCAGTAGATACATGCATAACTCCGAATTTAGCAATCTCTGAAATTGAAGCTCCGTTTAAATGATCGGCAATCCATAAAATATGGTGCTCGTTAATATTTAAATCGTATGGCTTTATCCATTGTTGCCAATCCTTTTCAATTGTTTTCCATAGTGCTTTACTAAGCTGTGCAACGCGTTGACTAAATAACAAGGCTTCTTTTACTGTAAATTCCCTTTCATTATTATGTTTCATCAGCCGTCACCCCTGATCTCCCTATTATTATTCTCTATTATGCCAATAAAATAAAGATTAATAAAGATATAAATTTACAAAATTTTTAAAAATTTTTGTAAACCCTTTAATATCAATGGTTTAAGAACAAAAAAAGTGTGAAGACAATGCTTGTCCATCACACTTTTCGATGAAATAGAAAAATAATTCATATCCTAAGAGGATATATTTTACTTTAAGGTTTGTTCAAGTTGTTTTATTCTGAGGTCAATTTCTTCAATTTCTTTCATCAAGTCATTTTTATGTGGTTCAATTT
Source organism: Metabacillus endolithicus (assembly GCF_023078335.1). GTDB lineage: Bacteria > Bacillota > Bacilli > Bacillales > Bacillaceae > Metabacillus > Metabacillus endolithicus. The sequence goes on from NZ_CP095550.1 coordinate 3,377,045, forward strand.
CTTGCTGAAATTGTTCTACTGTTTTTTTAAAGTCAGAAGATACCTCTTTTACGACTACTGAGCCATCTTTTACCGTTTTTAAAACTTGTTCTTTCAATGCTTTGCTTTCATTTTTCAGCTGGTGTAAAAGATCTTCGAGTTGCTTTCGATTTAAGTTTAATTGTCCGCGTAATTCTTTTCCTGAAGAAGGAGTTGAAAGTAATGTGGCAATGCTGCCGATCACTCCTCCAACAACGAGACCAAATAGTAAAGAATTTTTATTTGCCATTCATATCCCTCCATATTTTATGTAGATAATTAAAACACTCGTACAACCTCTTATCAACATACCCAAAGGTGTCTTCATTAAACATTATACATAGTTACATAAAAGTTAGCATAAATATTTAAAAAGTCCTTCTTTACTTCCTACTATTGTCCACTTCGGTTCGCGCTTCGATGGACAGGTTTTCGTACATTTAGGCTCTTTTTAAGATTTTGCCTCAGGGTAGGCAAAACACAATAAGATCTCACCAAGCCGGCAATTTCAAAAATGCATCAAGATTGAAGGGAGGATGAGCATGTCAGGTGTTATCTTTTTATTTTTTGTCATAAGCTTATTACTATTTATTGGTGCTTTTCATTATTTTAAACTTCTACAACAATCAACATCTTATCCACCTAAAAAGGTAGTGAAACAAAAGGTGTCTGTACTTGCTACTGGAGGAGTCATCATGCTGTTAATTGGTGTTATTTTAATGTTTTTTAATCAGTAATGGAGATCCGGGTGAAAGATGACTTAGATCTGCGTACTTAAAATAATGAAAGAAAAACCCCAATCAAATGTGATCGGGGTTTTTCTTTATACGTTATTAAGCAACTGTTAAGTTTTTTGAGCGTTTGAAAATACTTTGAACAATTGGCAGGATAATAATCATGGCTGCTCCATTAAATAAAGTGGCAGGAAGAACAACAGTTAGAAATAATGTTGTAAATGCGACACCACCTGGTAGTCCAACAATTAATAAGGCGGCAGTTAAAAAGATTGTTCCTGAAACAATTGTACCAATAACAGCGAGTACAGTAGCTGTGGCAACTTTATTGGCAATTTTCTTTACGATTAAGAATAAGCCGTAAAATACAAATGCTGTAATGATTTTGTCAATGATATTTGGTAGAAATCCACCAGGGAATGTTGATGTTAACGCAGATAAAAATCCAGTTACGATACCGAGTAAAGTAACATTTTTCATACTTGGAAACATAATGATTCCGATAAACATCATCAATAAAATCATGTCAGGCTTCATTCCATTATAGAATGGAGGCATCACCATATGCAAAATGTAGCCCCAATTGCCGCAAATAAAGATAAAATAACTAATACTCTCGTGTTCATTTTCTCATCTCTCCTCTTCTAATCTCATAAACTAATCTCCCCAATAGTGAACTCATTTCCTATTGCGAGAGCTTATCGTTATTATAGCAACAATTACTTATTCCGTACAGGTTTTTTCTTTGAGTGTTAATACCAAAAAAAGGGGCTGTCCTCCAAACAAGGAACAAACCCCTTACATCTTATTAACTGTTTTGATTTTTAAATTCTGTCATGAATTTAGCTAATGCTTCACATGCTTCCTTAGGAACAGCATTGTAAGTTGAAGCACGGCATCCACCTACTGAGCGGTGACCTGCAAGGCCGATAAATTGACGCTCTTTTGCTTCTTGAAGGAATTTTTTTGTAAGTTCCTCGTTCTGAAGTGTGAAGGTAATATTCATTAAAGAACGGCTGTTTTTTTCAGCATGTCCTTTGTAAAATCCATTACTTTCATCAATTGCAGAGTAGATGTAGCCAGCTTTTTCTTCATTTATTTTTTGAATCTGTTTCACTCCACCTTGTTCTTTTACCCACTCAAGTACTAAGGAAAGCATGTAAATAGCAAAAGTAGGGGGTGTGTTATATAATGAATTATTTTTAGAGTGAGTTGAATATTTTAAGATCGTTGGAACATCTTCTTTTGCTGTTTCTAGAAACTCTTTCTTCACAATAACAACAGTTACACCAGATGGTCCAAGGTTTTTCTGAGCTCCTGCGTAAATAAGATCAAATTTCTCTACATCAATTTCAGTACAAAGAATATCGCTAGACATATCAGCGATTAAAGGAATAGGCTTTGTGGATATTCCTTCCACTGAGTACCAAAAATTGTATTGTTTGATGTGATGTGAAGGTAAGCACCATTTTCAACATCATTTAATGAGTAATTTGTTGGGATGTGTGTGTAATTGTCTTCCTTACTAGAAGCTAAAATACGAGTTTCGCCAAATGTTTTTGCTTCTTTTAGCGCTTTTTCTGACCATGAGCCAGTTGTAATAAAATGACCTGTTTGACCTGATTTTAGGAAGTTCATTGGAATCATAGTGAACTGTAGGCTTGCTCCACCTTGTAGGAAAAGGACTTCGTAATTGTCAGGAATTCCTAGAAGCTCTCTTAATAATGAATTTGCACGATTATGCACTTCTTCATAGTCTTTACTTCGGTGACTTAGCTCCATAACAGACATACCTGTGTTATTAAAATTTACTAACTCTTTTTGTGCGCGCTCTAGCACGGGTAATGGAATTGCCGCTGGTCCAGCATTAAAATTATATGCTCTCAATGTATTGCCCTCCTTGATATGAACGTAAAATAATACTCATATCCTATCATGAATAGAAGGAAATGTAGACTGAAAATTTTCATCTTTGTGAATGTTGGTGCAGAAAACGTTTACATTTTATTCAAAAAACATTTCTTAATGACTTAGGGTTTGATAAACTCTAAAATAGTAAAGAAGTTTGGGTTGAAAATCACATTCTATTCTTGAATGGAAGTTTATATTTGTATAAACATTTCCAAATAGAGTAAGAGTAACTGCATACAAAAAGGAGGTTTTCATGACTCTAAGAAAAAAGCTACTAATTGCTTCAATTAGTATAATTTCTTTATTTATGTTCATTATCGTTCTATTGGTTGGAATAATCACGAGTCGAATTCATCATATATATGAGCAAGAGCAGGTTACAACGCAAATTAACCAAACACGTAACTTATTAAATAATGAATTAAAATCACTGGATCGTTTGAATTTGGATTATGCTGCATGGGATGACACCATTTCTTTTATTGAAGATAAAAACGATTTTTATATTCAATCGAATCTTACCTCTGAGACATTTCTACAAAACAATATTGATCATATGATCTTCATAAATAATAGGGGACAGATTGTTTATGTTAGTCAAATGGATTCTGAAGGAAAACTTATTAAAAATTATATTGATAGCAATTGGATAGATATATATAAACTTAAAAAAGTTCTTCATTCAACAGAAAAAATAAACGGCTTAATTAAAACTCCTGACGGAATCATGCTATTATCCGCTCACCCGATTTTAAACAGTCAATATGAAGGGCCTTCAAATGGAACACTTATTTTTACTAGAAAATTAGATCAAAAACTTGTTAGTGAATTAGGCAATATCATAGAGCTTGATCTTTCTTTTTTTCAAGATTCACCTAAGAAATTGTCAAAACAAGAGGTGAAGCAATTAGAAAATGAAAATTTATATATTGACGAGGTAAGTGATACTACAATAGCTGGCTACAGTGTTCTAACGGATCTGAAAGGTGATCCACTTTCGTATATTGAAGTGAAAAGCGAACGAACCATTTATAAAAATGGCAGGATGTTAATTCTACTGAATCTCCTTTCCTTTTTAGTCTTAGTCACAATCATTTGTACTGTACTTTATTTTACTTTTGATAAGATATTCGTTTCGCGAATCTTATCGTTAAAGCGAAGCATTGCAAACATTCGTTCATACGACAATAATGGAAATAGCGTTGGTAGTCACGGTGATGATGAGATTGGCCACTTAGCCATGCAAATAAACGATATGCTTGCAACACTTGAAAAGTATAATAACAAATGGAAGAAAAGAGCAAATTTTGATTCCCTTACTAATCTCCCTAACAGAGGATATCTAACAAAAAAAATGAACGATTTAATTTCAGCAGAAGAAGAATTTGCTGTATTTTTTATGGATTTAGATGGTTTTAAGGAAGTTAATGATTCTTATGGTCATGAAACAGGTGATATTTTACTGCAACTTGTAGCTGAACGCCTTAAACATATCGTTCGTGAGGTAGATACAGTATCTAGGCTTGGTGGAGACGAATTCGTTTTGCTTGTAGATATGAAGAGGGACAAAGAGCAATTAAGAATATTAGCTGACAGAGTGATTAAGAAACTAAATGAGCCTTATAAAATCAATAAGATTATGATCACTGTATCAGCAAGTGTTGGGATTGCGCAATCGCCCAAACATGGGACAGACTATCATTCACTTATTAAGGTGGCAGATGAAGCCATGTATATTGCAAAGAAGGCAGGAAAAAACAATTTTCATTTATTGTCTTGAAAAAATAAAAGGGCCGTCATGGCCCTTTTATTTAATTCCTTCTTTAATTGTGGTAGCAATTTCTTGGAGATCTTCTGGTGTATATTGATCTGCATGTGACTTCCATACAGCACCAAATCCGTCTCCCTTACCGTATCTTGGCAGGATATGCATATGATAATGAAAAACAGATTGTCCGGCCTTTTCTCCATTATTGTTAAGTAAATTTAGGCCATCAGGCTGGAATTGTTCTTTTATGGAGTTGGCAATTTGGGGAACAACCTCAAATAATTTACTCGCAATTTCGGGTGTTAATTCATAAATGTTTTCTCTATGTACTTTTGGAACAACAAGTGTATGTCCTTTCGTTACCTGACTTATGTCTAAAAAGGCAATAACATGTTCATTTTCAAATACTTTTGCACTCGGAATTTCTCCCTTAACAATTTTACAAAAAATACAGTCACTCATACTTTTCACTTCCTTAAAAAAAATAGTTATTCAACAGCTTTCAACATTATTTGTAAAGTAAGTATGTTATGTTTAACTACTAGTTATGAAACAACTATATTTTACCATAAGAGAAAAGAAAAAGAACAGAGTGAAGCGAATGTTCACCCTGTTCCCGAGGAAGGAAAAAAACTCATGTTATGGGAAAATGTCTTTGATAAACACCTCATTTAACATTTAGATTTAAATGCTATCTGATGTGTGAAGTCCATTGTTCAATGCAATCATCCCCTTGTTACTAAATAAACGTTCTAACATTTCGGAAACTGTATTTTGACAAACACCTCATTTATAAAATGATGCTATACAGAGCGTTTATTTAAGAAAATAGCGGCCCGTAGACACCTCATTTCGTGAGAGTTCAATCATCAATGGGTAAAAACAATATAATTGTCTTTGACAAACACCTCATTTAACATTTATTTAAATGCTATCTGATGTGTGATGACCATTGTTCAATACAATCATCCCCTTGTTAGTTGTTTATATAACATAACAAAAAGTGGAATTGTCTTTGACAAACACCTCATTTACAAAATGATGTTACATGCAGGCATCTAATTCAACAGAATAGCGGCCCGTAAACACCTCATTTCGCGAGTGTTTTTCAATGGTAAAGCAATGATCCCTTGAGTTAAAAGAAATTGTCTGGGACAAACACCTCATTTAAAGGTTTTGTTTTTAACAATTAACCCTTCCTCACTAATTATGATGTCCCAGAAAACCAAGATTATGCGAAAAAGTTTTCTAAGTTTAGGCAAGTGATTTTAAATTTTGATACTATAAAAAGAAGGCAGTGAAAAAACTCTACAATTTTTACTGCTAAATTTAAATCAACAAATTAAAAAGTAAAAGGAGAAACGTGATCATGACGCTTCTAAAGGTTGAACATTTAACAGGTGGGTATACTCGAAAACCTGTCTTAAAGGATATTTCATTTGAGGTTGAAAAAGGTAATATTGTTGGTCTAATCGGTCTAAATGGTGCTGGTAAAAGTACAACAATCAAGCATATTATTGGAACAATGGAAGCTCATAAAGGACAAGTCTCCATTAATGGGAATACCTTTGCTTTAGATTCTGCAGCCTATCGTTCACAATTTAGCTTTATACCAGAAACACCCATTTTATATGATGAGTTAACACTGTATGAACATTTAGAGCTAACAGCGATGGCATATGGAATTGATAAGGACACCTTCGAAAAACGACTTCAACCGTTATTAAAGGAATTTCGGATGGAGAAGAGGTTAAAGTGGTTTCCAGCTCATTTCTCAAAGGGAATGAAGCAAAAGGTTATGATAATGTGTGCCTTCTTAGTTGAACCTGAGCTTTATATTATTGATGAGCCTTTTGTTGGATTAGATCCATTAGCTATAAATTCATTATTGGAAATGATGGATCAAGCTAAAAAACAAGGATCAGGTATTCTTATGTCAACACATATATTAGCAACAGCGGAAAGATATTGTGATTCTTTTATTATTTTACATAACGGAGAAGTTCGCGCAAAAGGAACATTACTTCAATTAAGGGAACAATTTGGAATGAGAGATGCGACTTTAGATGATCTTTATATTCAGTTAACAAAGGAAGATCAAGATGAAGAGCGTTAATGAAATATGGCAGACACGAGTAAATCAACATATAAATGAAACGAGAATGTACTTGAAGTATATGTTAAATGACCACCTTCTTTTCGTTTTTATATTTTTAGGAGCGGGTGGAGCTTTAACTTATCAAAGATGGCTTGAAACATTATCTCCTGATTTTCCGGCTATCGTCATTATGACATTAACTTTTGCGTTTATCGTCATAACGTCAAGTGTTAGAACATTGTTGAAAGAAGCTGACATTGTTTTTTTACTGCCGATGGAATTTAAACTAAGAGGATATTTTCAAAAAGCTTTTAGATACAGTTTTATTTCACAAAGCTTTCTCGTTATTGTTCCTTTAATATTATTTACACCCTTGTATTTTAAGGTAACAGATGCAAACGGAAAGACCTTACTTATTTGTTTGGGACTCTTACTACTCGTCAAGTTTTGGAATTTAAGGGTAAGCTGGGCGATGAGTTTTTATACAGAAGCTTCAGCAAAATGGAGTGATCTGATTGTTCGATTTGTATTAAATGTATCTGTGATTTATTTTATTTTCTCTCAGGATACACTTTTCTTAATTATTCTGTTTGTTATTATGACAGGGTATGTTTTATATTTTTCAAACAATGTAAAACAAAAGGCATTAAAATGGGAGCAGCTTATTAAAAGAGAAGAAGGAAAGAAGCAATCTTTTTATAAGCTTGCAAACTTATTTACAGATGTGCCTAAGCTTAAGAAACAGGCTAAGCGTCGGGCTTATCTTGATTGGATGGTCAAGCAAGTAAAGTATCATCAGGAAAATGTATATGAGTATTTGTATGTGCGTGCATTAATTCGATCAGGCGATTATTTGGGCATTATTGTTCGGTTAACAATCATCGGAAGCATAATCTTGTCATTCTTAAATGAACAGTTAACAGGCTACATCGTTGTATCCGTTCTGTTTATATTTTTAACAGGCATTCAGATCATGAGTTTATATAAACATTTTGAGTTATTAGAGTTGACTAACTTATATCCAAATGCTGAAAAGAAAAGATTATCAAGCTTCTTAAAAATAATGTTTACAGTATTTTTGGTTCAAACGGTGATTTACTCACTCATCACATTCCTTTTTGCAACTGTTTCTATTTTTGTCGGAACCCTTATTGCAACAGCTTTATTTTCCTATCTTTTTGTTTTTATTTATATGAAAAATAGAATAAAGAAAAATGAAAAGGATGTTTAGGTATGAGCTACGAATTACAAGCTGCTGAAGAAGCAAAAAATGTGGAAACAGAAGCTATTGAGAAAAGCATCGTTTTGGGAGCGTTCATCTAAGAAAGCACAAAACAAAATGAACGGAATGATTCCAGAAAAAGTACACCATACTGTTACCGAGAGTATTAAAAAGATGGTCGAGGCAACATTACTAGGATCTAATATCACAACATTTCCTAAAAATGTTGAGGACCTAACATTTGAGCAACGAGAAAACTTGGTGAGAAAATCAATTGGAATGTACAAAAAAACAGCTGCGATTGAAGGGGCTTCAACGGGTGCAGGTGGACTTCTTTTAGGCTTAGCAGATTTTCCGTTATTTCTTAGTATTAAAATGAAGTTTCTTTTTGAAGTTGCAAACCATTATGGATACAGTACGAAGGAATATGAGGAAAGATTATTTTTGCTTTATGTGTTTCAACTAGCCTTCTCTAGTGATACACATAAAGAATACACTCTTACAATCATTGAAAATTGGGAAACAAAAAAATTAGAAATCAAAGACTTAGATTGGCGTATCTTTCAACAAGAATATCGCGACTATATAGATCTTGTAAAACTAATGCAAATACTTCCAGGAATCGGCGCTGTTGTTGGTGGTGTAGCCAATTATCATCTCGTACAACAGCTTGGGGAATGTGCGATGAATAGTTATCGGTTGAGGATTTTTTAAGTGACTGTCACTTCCCGAAGTTTGTCGAATGAATACAATAGTATACACAACAAAGGCAGGCCTAACACAGCTCCTGCCTTTCTTTATTATTGTTATCCTTGTTCTATAGCGGATGGATTTTTGACGTGATCAATTTGGTATTGAATAGCAGCTTTACAAAGTGTTTTAGCAGCAATAAGTAGAGCCTTCTCATCAATATCAAATTTAGGATGGTGATGAGGATATACATTTTCTGCGTTCACAGGCTTAGCTCCAGTAAAGAAAAAAGTTCCTTTCACATTTTGTAGATAATAGGCAAAATCTTCCCCGCCCATTTGAAGCGGCTTTCCTCAACTTCATAAACACCTGGTACGCTTGGTGCAGTTTGTTTTAAAAATTCTGTTTCTTCCTCATGATTAACGACCGCTGGGTATCCTCTGAAATATTCATACTCATAATCTGCATCGCTCATAAGACAAGTTCCTTTTACAACCTTTTCAATTTCACGTTCAATTTGTGTACGAACATCTTCATCAAAGGTCCTGGCTGTACCAATAAGCTTTGCTGAATTTGCTATAATGTTAAAGGCATTCTCTGCAACAAATGAACCAACTGTTACTACAGCCGATTGAATTGGGTCTACTCTCCGGCTAACAATTTGTTGTAAACTTGTTACCACTTGAGATCCTATTAATATTGCATCCTTTGTTTTATGAGGTTGTGCACCATGTCCGCCTTTTCCACGAATAGTAATTTCAAAGCGGTCTGCAGCAGCCATTAAGGGACCAACACGATACTGAATTTTACCGACAGGTTCAGTAGCCCATAAATGTGTACCAAAGATCACATCAACACCGTCTAAGCAGCCGTCTTGAATCATGGATTTTGCTCCACCTGGTGCGTATTCTTCTGCATGTTGGTGAATAAGGACAATATTTCCGTTAAGCTGATGACGATTTTCATGAAGTGTTTTTGCTAACACAAGTAATGTTGCTGTGTGCCCATCATGTCCACATGCGTGCATCACGCCAGGAACAGTTGATTTGTATTCAACATCTTTTTCATCTTGAATTGGCAGGGCATCAAAATCGGCTCTTAGTGCAACAGTTGGACCTGGGAGATCACCTTTAATTGTTGCTACAACCCCGTTACCACCAACACTCCCACGTACGTTAACACCAAGTTTTTTATAATAATTTAAAATATATGCAGATGTTTTTTCTTCTTTAAAAGAAAGCTCTGGATGCATATGTAAATATCTGCGAATGGTAACCATTTCTGAAAAATAACTGTCTAGAGTAGACCAGAGATGATCAAGCATCGTATTCCCCCTTGATAGAGATTGTTAGTATCTATGAGTTTTCACATATAAAAAGCCATGTGAAATCATATGTTTACAAAGTAAAATGTATTAAAATAGATTCGTATTAATATTAGATAGATTGTATTGAAAAATTTTGAAAATTTCAAGAAAATAATTTGGAGTAGGAGGGATAATAGTGAAAACAAAAAATATCGTTATTTTATTAATGATATTATTTATAGGATTCATTACTTTAGTAATGTTGAATGCTACAAATAAGTTCGAAACTACAATTGGAGAAACGTTATATTCTTTTCATGATCATGGGATAGCCACAATATTTGAAGCAATAGGCATGCTTGGATCAACCACCGGAATTATTGTGACATTATTTATTTTTATGATTGTATTTGCTGTTGTGGAAAAAGGTTTGATAACTTCATCGCTTCTATTTGTTGCTGTTCTATTTGGGAATATTATAAATAAAGCATTGAAGGCTGTCATTGGGAGAGAGCGCCCAACTTTTCCCCAACATATTGAAGATGGATATAGCTTTCCTAGTGGTCATGTAATGGTTGGACTTCTTCTGTTTGGAACAATCTCTTATAAACTGTTGAAAAAAACAAATGATCAGAAAATGAAACAAATTATTTTAGTTTGTACAAGTTTAATAGTTCTTGTAATTGGGTTGAGCCGACTTTTGGAAGGAGAGCATTTTTTAACAGATGTAATTGGGGGAATGATTGCTGGTTCTCTTTTGCTAATAGGAATTATACAATTAGATTTTTATTTACATAAAATAGTCATTAACAGAAAATCAAAAGGCGACATCTCAATTTAAGATTCAGTATAATAGAATAAATAAAAAGTAAAATAAGAAACCAACTCCAGCGCATTATCGAGTTGGTTTTTTTATTTTATTGAACAGGTGAACCAGGTGGGTAATAGTAAGGAGGAACTTTAATCCAACCACGCTTACGCATTAACGTTTTTAATGTTGTTCCAAAAGCTACCCATTCTGTATAGAAATTTAGCCAGAGTAAGCCAACATCATTACGGATAGCATCAGCTTGTCCTTTAGCACATGCTTGCATACACAGGACTAATTTAAATGAAATCCCATTTGAAAGTTCATCGTCTGTCAGCTTAACACCTAATGGAACTTCCTTTGGGTTTGACTCAGGTTTCGCAGACGTGACATCTGGTAAAGGCACACCTTCTTTTTTCATAAAGTCACTTAACCTTTTTACCTGAGATTCACACAATTTTACCGCATCAACAAGCATTTCTCTTACCTCATCATCTGAGGTCGTGTTTAATCCAACTTCTTCATACCGAATAAACTCTTCTACCATTGTTAAATATTTCCAAAGATCACCAACCTCAATGACATGTAGAGGAGAGTGAGGTTCATCTATTTTATCAATCGTTGTTTTTAATGTATTCCATACAGCTTCAAATGGATTAGGCAACTTCTTCTTCACCTCCTATTGTTTTTTAGTATGACTTTATATTTTACAAAAGATGTAAAAGAATTTGATTTTTTAATAGCTTCTTTTCTACGGTAGTTATTTAAAGGAATAAACTTATTGCATCTAGAATATTAGATAGACAGAACTAAAAACGAGGGGAGAAAGAAAATGAAGTATAAAACACTAGGGAAAAGTGGCTTATTAGTTTCTGAGCTATGCTTAGGCGCCATGACATTTGGAAAAGAAGTAACAGAAGCAGATTCTATTCGTATGATTCACAACTTTCTTGATCAGGGTGGTAACTTTATTGATACTGCAGATGTTTATGTTGGTGGAGAATCAGAAAAAATAGTTGGTAATGCCATTAAAGAACGCCGTTCGGAGGTTGTCTTAGCTACAAAAGTTAGAATGAGGGTTGGTCCACATCCTAATGACTTTGGATATTCAAGACGGAGAATTCTTGAAGGCGTAGATCAAAGTTTAAAAAGGTTGAATACGGACTATATTGATCTTTATCAACTTCATGTTTGGGATAACTTAACACCAATTGAAGAAACAATTCGAACATTGGATGACCTTGTTAGTTCCGGCAAGGTGAGATACATAGGCTGTTCAAACTTTCTTGCATGGCAAATGATGAAAGCTTTATCATATAGTGATTTTCATAATATGGTCAGATTCATTTCCATTCAGCCACAGTATAGTTTGATTAACCGGGAAATGGACCGTGAAATTTTACCTCTTTGTAGAGAGGAAAATGTTGGGGTAATTCCTTGGGCACCGATTGGTGGAGGATTTTTAACAGGAAAGTATAAACAAGGTGAGTCTCCTACAACCGGCAGACTCTCTGAAGGTGTGGGTGAGTCTAGCTGGGAGAACCGAGATAATGATAAGAACTTTAAGATTTTACAAACAGTTCAGGAGATCGCTCAAGCAGTAGATAAAACACCTGCACAGGTTTCTCTAAGGTGGCTTCTACAAAAAGAAGAAATCACATCACCTATCTTCGGTGCCAGCAGCCTGGAGCAGTTTAATGAAAATATGGGAAGTGTTGATTGGGAGTTAACAGCTGAACAATGGAATCAACTAGATGAGGTAAGTAAGCTTCCTAGCGAATATCCGACAAGATTTCTTGAGAAATTCCAGAGATAATGAAAAAGGATCCTGTTAAACGATTTTGTTTAAAGGATCCTTTTTCTCTTTTTCTTTTGAACTGATATCTACAGCCTACAATAAAAACATAGCTACAATAGTCGTTGCGACTAAACCAATTGAAACAGGAAGAAGGTTTCGTCGCGCTAATTCAAACGGATCCACTCCACAAATCGCCGCTGCTGGAATGAGGGCCCAAGGAATAATGGTTCCGCCTCCAACCCAAATAGCAGTTACTTGACCTAATGCTGTTAATGTAGCCGTACTGACTCCTATTGCCGTTGAAAACAGTTGTGCAATTGAACCAGCGAGAGATATACCTGAAAAGCCTGAACCATCAAGTCCTGTTAGTATCCCTACACCTGTTAATGTGACAGCTCCAACTTCCGGTGTTAAAGGAACAATATTTGCAAGAGCGACACCTAAATCATTGACAATTCCTTCAGAGGTTTCTGGAAGATAATGACCAACAATGTCGTAATATCCCGCATCACCTAAGTAAAAGAATGCAGCAATTGGAATAACTGGCCCAAATACTTTAAATCCGAATTGAAAGCCTTCTATTAAATAATTTGTCGATTCCTCAAGTCCCCGTTTCTTATGAGCTAAACAGGTTGTGAAAATTAAAATAAGTAAGGCTGTTCCACCTATTAATGCCGTGGCATCTCCACCCTGCAGATTTAATGTAATCATTAAAATAACATCAATTACAAAAATGATTGGGATCATAATGGCAAGCCATTTTTTTGTTGTTGTTGATAACAAGCTGTGATCTGTCTCTTCAGTAGGAGATGATGTTGAAACGGTTGGAAAATCTTTCCCTAGTCTTATGTCTCTTTTTAAAAGAAAGAAAGCAGAGATTGTCGTTACAAGTCCCATTGTAAAAACAAGTGGGATACTTGCTTCAATCACATCTCCAACTGGAATTCCGGCTGCTTCAGCGGTAAGCTTAGGAGCTGCCTGAATAATAAAGTCCCCAGAAAGAGCAATTCCATGACCGAACAAATTTATTGCTATTGCCACACCGAGTGCAGGTAATCCGGCCCGAATGGCCACTGGTAACAATACAGCACCTATTAATGCAACTGCTGGTGAAGGCCAAAAGAAAAAGGAAATGATCATCATTAAAAGTCCAATTGTCCAAAAGGCAGTGGTTGGATTTTTAATGATTTTTGAGAATGGTAAGATCATAACTTCATTAATGCCTGAAATGGTCAAAATCTTACTCATTGCGACAATAATTGAAATAACGAGTATTGTTGGTAATAGTTGTGTGATAGCAAAGGTAAAGCTATTAAAAAGACTTGTTATCGAATCACTAACAGAAAGTGTTGAAAAAGCAGCTAATGAGAGTATACCTACTATACAAACAATCGTTGTATCACGTCGGAAAAGCATAAAGCCGATAATCCCAACTATAAACAGTAGATAAACCCAGTGAATGAGTGTTATTTCTACCCCATTATGATCACTCCTCAGCAAACGCCTAAATGGTTTCTCTACACTTTATGAGGAATGAGGATAAGATGTGAGAAGGAAATCAAGGGATGAATTATACACTTATTTGATTGTAGATGTAGAAATTTAGGATCATCTGTGTAGAAATAAGATGTCATTTCCAAGGAAATATTGTCAAAATGACACAGGAATTGAATAAGTTATAGGACAAGAGGCTGACCTGCTACTTTGGTCAGCCTCCCTGAATGTTTATTCGTCGTTATTAACAATTGAATAAGTCGTTACATATGAAGGGCGTGGGAAAATGGATTGTCGGTCAATTCCTTCTTCTGAACCTCTTTTTTTATGTGCGTGCTCGTATGCTTTGGAGTTCTGCCAATCCTTAAAGTGTTTCTCACTTTCCCATAATGTTAAGATAATATAAGTATCACTGCTTTTTGGTCGCAACACACGGATAGCAGAGAAGCCTGGCTCGTTTTCGATCATCCGGGCTCTTTCACTGAACCGTTTTTCAAATAGTGGCCTTCCTTCATCTGAGACAGGAATATTGTTTAAAACAGCAAATGAACCATTTTTAATGTTACCAGTTGAATCTAATACCTCATAAGTTTTTGGTTCCTTAAAAATCGTTTCGCCATCTGATTCGTGAAAAAGTACTCCAGTGTCCTGGTTAGCCATGAGTAGAAGGGTATGGTCGGCGTGGCTTTTTTCTAATTTTGCTAAATAATCAACAGTGCCATATGTGATGTATAGCTTCAATTCGTTTCACCTCAAGTAAAGTTTATTTAGTTATATTATATCAACTGTTTTTTATATATTTCCATTTTTAGTGTTTTCAACACATATACCTTCCTATTATTAACAATACTAAGCTAAAAGGGGTGATGATATGAAAAAGAAACTTCTTTTATCAAGCATTGCATTAGTTAGTGTCGTAATCTTTGCTCTATTAGGTTATCTTTTTATTATCTTTATGGGGAATTATGTCATCGATGAAGAAAAATTAGTCATGAATACAGCGTCAAAGCTTGTTGACGTTGAGGGAAAGGAAATTACAAAGCTTTACATTGAAAATAGAGAGCTTGTCAATATTTCTGAAGTTCCAGAATATGTTCAAAAAGCTTTTATTTCAGTTGAAGATCAAAGATTTTATGAGCATCATGGGATTGATGCAAGAGCAATAACGCGTGCTCTCTATAAAGATATTTTAGCCGGTGGAAAAGTAGAAGGCGGTAGTACTATTACTCAACAACTAGCCAAAAATATCTTTTTGACAAACGATAAAACACTACTTAGAAAAACAAAGGAAGCAATTATTGCAGTTAATTTAGAAAAACGGTATAGCAAAGCCAAATTACTAGAAATGTATTTAAATCAAGTATATTTTGGTCATGGAGCATACGGGATAAAGGCTGCTGCAAAGCTGTATTTTGATAAAGACGTTTCAGATTTGAGTCTTGAAGAAGGAGCGTTGTTAGCAGGAATTCCAAAAGCACCATCAACATACTCACCAATTGCCAATCCCGAAAAAAGTAAGCAAAGACGGAATGTTATTTTAAGCTTAATGGGAGATCAAAACTATATCACATATGATGAAGTTGTTAGAACTCAGGGTAAAACGGTTAAGATCAATGTAAATAAAAAGCAAGAAAGTCCATGGCTTACTACTTATGTTGATATGGTTTTTGATGAAGCGAAAGAAATGTATGCCATCTCGAATGAAGAGTTGTTAAGAGGTGGATATACGATTAAAGTACCTTTACAACTTAGCTTGCAAAAATCTGCGTATGATTTATTTCAGGATAAGGAGTATTTTCCTGGAACAGATGATTTTGCACAAGGAGCTTTTATTTTACTTGATAACAAAACAGGTGGAGTTATAGCAGCAATAGGTGGTCGTGATTATGTACCAAAAGGATTAAATCGACTAAATGCGAAACGACAGCCTGGCTCAACATTTAAACCAGTTGCTGTTTATGCCCCGTCAATAGAAACAAAATTATTTAAACCATACTCGTTACTAAAAGATGAACAGTTAACATATGGTGATTATTCCCCTAAAAACTATGATAATCAGTATGAAGGAGAGGTATCTATGTTTGATGCCCTTGTTTCATCAAAAAATGCTGCTGCTGTTTGGACGTTATCAGAATTAGGGATAAAAACTAGTAAAGAATACTTAAAGTCTCTCGGAATGGGGATTAAAGATGATGGCCTTGCAATTGCCCTTGGTGGACTGTCTGAAGGGGTAACACCTATTCAAATGGCGAATGCATATCGAACCTTTGCTACAAATGGCAGCTACAGTGAACATCACTTTATACAAGAAATAAAAAATAGAGATGGCAAAGTAATAGCAGAGCATCATTCAAAAACGAAAGATGTGTTTTCACCACAAACAGCTTGGGATATGACACGTATGCTGCAGCATGTTGTTACAGAAGGAACAGCACAAAATGGTCATTTTAAAGGAGAGTTAGCAGGTAAAACAGGAACAACTTCTTATCCAAATGTTCCTGGAGCCTCAAAGGATGCCTGGTTTGTTGGATACACGGAAAATGTAGTTGGAGCTCTTTGGATGGGCTATGATCAAACAGATACAGAACATTATTTAACACATGGAAGCTCTTATCCAACTAAGCTTTTTAAAGACATTCTAAATGATGCTAAATGGGATCAAGATGTAGCCTTTGCTATGCCTGAAGGTGTACAGGACCTAGAAAGCCTATAAGAATAAAAGAGATTGACCAAGTTGAAGCGAGATATACGTTCAAACCACTAGGGTTAATTACATTAACGCTTGAGTGGGAGCCTTTAAAAGATGATCGGGTAGAATACCGAATCTATGAGCATTCAGATGGGAATTCAACAGAGTTAATAGGTACGGTTAAGGGGGCAGGTGTCTATGAGATACCATTTGCTAATGTGTTTTCAGATTCCTCTTATTCGGTTGCTCCTTTTAACACGCAAACGAATGAAGAAGGAATTCAAACGAAATCACGGAAACCTACTTTATTTAGTTCAAATAATTGAGTTAAAGGAAAGCTAAACTGATTTCGTCTTTTTTTTGACATTTGCATATCTAAGCTATACAACAGGAAATGAAACCGTTATAGTTGAAAGGGCAGAGAGTTTAATATAGAATAAATATTACTTTATAATTAATATTATTTAATAAAGGGGTTAGCCCCTTCTACATAGAAAGGTGGACTTTTTTGGATGGCTGAAAAAAAGATCAATGATACGTTTCTAAAAGCGTGTCGTGGAGAAAAAACGGACTATGTTCCAGTTTGGTATATGAGGCAGGCAGGGAGATCACAACCTGAATACCGGGCAATTAAGGAAAAATACAGCCTGTTTGAGATTACGCATCAACCGGAACTTTGTGCTTATGTAACGAGATTACCGGTAGAACAGTACGATGTTGATGCTGCCATTCTATATAAAGACATCATGACTCCACTTCCAGCTATAGGAGTAAATGTTGAAATTAAATCAGGAATTGGTCCTGTTATTGATGACCCGATCCGATCAATGAGAGATATCGAGAAATTGGGAGAAATAGATCCGGAAAGCGATGTTCCTTATGTATTGGATACTATTAAATTGCTTACTGAAGAGCAATTAACTGTTCCGCTTATCGGATTTACCGGAGCTCCTTTTACCCTAGCTAGTTATATGATCGAAGGTGGCCCATCTCGAAATTACAATAAAACAAAAGCATTTATGTACTCAGAGCCGCATGCATGGTTTGCATTAATGGATAAACTAGCTGAAATGAGTATTACATATGTAAAAGCACAAATTCGCGCGGGTGCTAAAGCTATTCAAGTTTTTGATTCATGGGTAGGGGCTTTAAATGTTGCAGATTATCGTACATTTATTAAGCCTACGATGGAGAGAATTTTCAGTGAGCTTAAGGATGAGAATGTACCTCTTATCATGTTCGGTGTTGGAGCTAGCCACCTTGCTAAAGAATGGCATGATCTGCCACTTGATGTAGTTGGCCTTGACTGGAGATTACCTGTTTCTGAGGCACGTTCCATGGGATTGACAAAAACTTTACAAGGAAACCTTGATCCAGCAATCTTACTTTCTCCGTGGGAAGTAATTGAAGAAAGAGCAAAAGCTATTTTAGATCAGGGAATGCAGCAAGACGGGTATATTTTCAATCTAGGTCATGGTGTTTTTCCGCAGGTAAATCCAGAGTCACTAAAAAAATTAACTTCTTTTGTGCATGATTATTCCAAAAAGGCAAAGGTAAGCAACTAAGGCATAATAAAAGATAGTACTTTATTGAGGTGAATAATATGAGTAAGAAAAAAATGGGATTACTAGTCATGGCGTATGGTACGCCTTATAAAGAGGAAGACATTGAGCGCTACTATACTCATATCCGTCATGGTCGTAAGCCGGCTCCTGAGATGCTACAGGATTTAAAGGATCGTTATGAAGCAATCGGTGGAATTTCTCCATTAGCTAAAATTACATTAGAGCAAGCGGAAAAGCTTGAACAACATCTAAATAGCATACAAGATGAAATTGAATTTAAAATGTACCTTGGCTTAAAGCATATCGAGCCATTCGTTGAGGACGCTGTAAAACAAATGCATGAGGATGGAATTACAGAAGCTGTGAGTATTGTATTAGCACCTCACTTCTCAACATTTAGTGTAAAGTCCTATAATGGACGAGCTAAGGAAGAGGCTGAGAAGCTTGGTGGATTAACCATTACATCAGTTGAAAGCTGGTATAAAGAGCCTAAATTTATCAGCTATTGGGCAGATCAACTTAAAGAAACATACAGCGGCATGACTGAAGAAGAAAGAAACTCTTCTGTTCTTGTCGTTTCTGCACACAGTCTTCCAGAAAAGATTATCGCAAATGGAGATCCATATCCACACCAGCTTCAAGAAACAGCTGATTTAATTGCAGAAGCTGCTGGTATTAAAAAATACGTAACAGGCTGGCAGAGTGCTGGTAACACTCCAGAGCCTTGGTTAGGGCCAGATGTTCAAGATCTTACTAGAGATTTATACGAAGAAGGCTACAGAACTTTTGTTTATATACCAGTAGGGTTTGTAGCTGACCATCTCGAAGTTCTTTATGATAATGACTATGAGTGTAAAGTAATCACAGACGAACTTGGTGCAAGTTACTACCGCCCTGAAATGCCAAACGCAAAACCAGAATTTATTGATTGTTTATCAACAGTTGTACTAAAGCATTTAAACGAATCAAACTAAAGTATATTTTCTAAAGTAGTGAATTCAATTTGAGTTTGCTGCTTTTTTGTTTGCTCTGGTTAATAGGTTATATTTACTTAAAAATGGTAATAAAAAGAAAATAAAAGTAAACTATATATAAAGTGAAAAATGGACAAGGAAGGAAGTTAACATGCAGAATGAAAAGCTTGAACAACTAAAAAATGAATGGCTTGTTGAAGTAACAATTGATGAAATTCAAGAAAAGCTAAATAATCATGAAATAACATCAAGAGAATTAGTGCTGATGTACTTATCAAGAATCGCAAAGATTGATCAAGATGGACCAAAAATAAATTCCATAATTGAAGTGAATCCCGAAGCATTGCATATTGCCGACTCATTAGATTACGAACGGAAAACTAACGGCAGCCGCGGACCATTGCACGGGATTCCTGTTGTCATAAAAGATAATATCGATACAGCTGACAAGATGCATACAAGTGCAGGCTCTCTTGTGCTGGCGGAATCTTATGCTCATGAAGATGCAACACTTGTTAAACAGCTGCGTGACGCTGGGGAAATTTATTATTCTTGGTAAAACCAATTTAACCGAATGGGCCAATTTTATTGCTGAGGATATGCCAACTGGGTATAGCTCAAGAGGAGGCCAGGTCTTAAACCCTTACGGTACAGACTTTATTGTAGGAGGATCAAGTGCAGGGTCAGGAGCGGCAATTGCTGCAAATTTAGCAGTAGTAGCAGTTGGTACAGAAACATCAGGCTCTATTTTAAGTCCTGCCAGTCAAAATTCACTTGTGGGGATCAAGCCGACTGTTGGTCTTATTAGCAGAAAAGGAATTATTCCAATTTCACATACACAAGATACGGCAGGTCCAATGACGAGAACTGTTAGGGATGCTGCGATATTGTTAAATGTACTAACAGCAAAAGACCCAAAAGATCCTATCACTTTAACGAATGAGCTTGCTGATATAGATTTTACCAACCATCTTGTGAAAGATGCTAAAGGGGAAGAAAATTGGGATTGCGCGAGAAACATATTTTGATGAGTTAAATGAATCACAGTTAACAGTTATGAACAACGCGATTAATAAGTTGAAGGAGCTTGGTGTGGAAGTTGTTGATCCAATCACCATACCTTCAACAAATGAAGAATGGGATATAAATGTTCTGTTATATGAATTTAAAACGGATCTTAATGCTTACCTAAAAACGATTGACTCTACTGTCGGAGTACGAACTCTAACTGATGTGATAAAAGCAAATGAAGAAATTGGTGAGAAGGCATTGAAATTTGGTCAAAAACTATTTCTTGAAGCAAATGCAACAAGCGGCAATCTTATTGAGCCAGAATATCTAGAAAGCTTAGAAAAAGATGATACTTTATCCAAAATAAAAGGAATTGATAGTGTCATGCAGGAACAAGGATTAGATGCAATTGTTTTCCCGAACAACTTTGGGGCAATGATTCCAGCGAAGGCAGGATATCCATCCATTACTGTACCAGCTGGTTACACAAATGATGGTGAACCTGTAGGAATTACGTTTACAGCCAAAGCATATATGGAACCAACTTTGTTGGAAATTGCTTATTCATATGAGCAAGCAACGAAACACCGAGTTGCTCCCTTTCAAGCGAAATAAACTACTATAAAAAACTGGTCGGCTTATACGATCAGTTTTTTATATGTGGAAAAAAGGTGGGAATTTTATCCTTTTTATGAAACCTAATGGTAACTTATTCGTATTATTTATTGAAAGAGTAGTACTTAGTGGATTAAGAGGAGAAAGGAGGAAGTAAAATGATTGATATCATTTTTATTATTATCTTTATTACTTGTATTGCTTACATCATTCAATACAGAATGAATATTAAGAAAGCAGCTGAAATGTCAACTCAGGCTCTATTTCCTAGAACAGAGAGAGAGTTTAATAGTATTCTTATACCTGCTGAGTGGAAAGAAATGCAGCCTATATCAAAACATTCAAGATCTTATCAATATGTAAAATGGGCCACATTAGCTGCACTTATTTTATTATTTATTTTACTGGTTGTTGTACTAACAACGGATTGGATAGAATCCTCTTTATTTAGCTCTGCGTATTTGTTTTTTATATTAATTAAATCTGTACAACATAAGGGATGTCTTTTTATCCTATCAAAAGGCGTTATCATAAATGGGAAGTTCTATCATCCAAATCAAATTTCTTCTTATCAAACAGAAAAGATCATACGTTGGCATGAGCTTTATGGTTATAGCACGAGAGTTGATAATGGATATAAGCTAACATTATTCCATAAGAAATCATGGTTGAATCCATCAAGTTATGTGGTTGTTGAAAATGAGGAACATCTTAAAAAGATAACTTCCTTCTTTGATCATCAAGGAATAGTGGGAAACCATAAAGAACAAACTACATAGAACTTGTAAAAGAAATCTAAACATGATATATTACTTACACACTAAATGACCAAATTATTCACTTGGTCATTTTTGATGCAGGAGTGAATATAATGAGCATAGATAGGAAGCAGCAAATAGTAGAAGCCGCCACAAAAGCATTCACGCAATTTGGCTATAAAGGAACAACGATGGATTTGGTATCAAAGCTAGCGAATGTTGGTAAAGGAACAATTTATACTTTTTATACAAACAAAGAAGAATTGTTTTCAGAAATTATTGATCGATTATTGCTAGATATGAGGACTGCTGCTGATGCGGCATTTGATACAAATCAACCTTTTGTTGATCGTGTGCACTTAGCGTTATATAGTATTCTTGAATTCAGAAAAACTCATCAATTAACAATAAAAATCTTTCAAGAGAGTCAAGAACTAGGCACACCAACGGTAAATGCGGGTGTTCAAAAGGTAGAAGAAATGGTCTTACTTTATATTAAACAAAAAATGATTGATGCAATAGAAAACCAAGATATCAAAAATTGTGATCCTGAGCTTACTGCGTTTATTATTTTAAAATTATATGTTTCACTTATTTTTGATTGGGAAAAACATCATCAACCCCTTGAGAAAGAAAAGATTGCTGAAATTTTTGAGGTTTATTTACTTAAAGGATTGTCACTGTGATAATCCTCACTTTTTGATAGAAAATGACTAGATGGACATTTTGGTCAGTTAGTAATTGAAGGAGGTATAAAAGTGTCTTTAATAAAAGCAGAATGGAAAGCACTATTAAAAAATAGAAAAGTTTTGATTGCGGTTATTGGGGTATTGTTTATACCGTTAATGTACAGCGGTGGGTATCTTAGCGCATTTTGGGATCCTTATGGACAGCTGGATCAATTACCTGTTGCAGTTGTTAATCAAGATGAAGGGGCAATATTTGAAGGTGAGCCTTTAGATGTTGGTAACGAGTTAATTGAAACGCTAAAGGAAGACTCTACATTTAATTGGCATTACGTAGAGAAAGATGAAGCTGAAAAAGGTTTAAAAAATCATGATTATTATATGATTATCGAAATACCTAAAAACTTTTCAGAAAATGCTACAACATTATTAGGTGATCGTCCGCAAATTCTTGAGTTATCTTTTAAAACAAATAAAGGATATAACTTTATTTCAGGTCAAATAGGTGAGAGTGCAGTTGAGAAAATAAAAGAAGAGGTTTCCCATTCATTAACAAAAACATATGCAGAAGGGTTATTTGAAAATATCGAGCTTATGGCTGATGGAATTAGTGAGGCAAATGATGGTTCTCAAGATATCAATAATGGTGTAAGTGAACTGAAGGAAGGCTCCAACACGCTAAATGATAACCTTAAGCAATTAGTTACCAAATCAGTTACGTTTAAAGAGGGACTTAATGAAGCTGAAAAAGGTACAGTGAAATTAGCAGATGGAATGACTGAAGTTGAAAAAGGCTTAACTGCCATGCTTCAAGGGCAAAACGATCTTTATAATGGCTCTGTTGAAACTGAAAGTGGAACAAATCAACTAGTTACAGGTTTAAAAAGCTCCTTAGAAGGAATTCAAAAACTCGAGAGATCCTTACCGGATTTAACAACTGGAACTGAACAGTTACACACATCAGCTCCGGAGCTGGTTACAGGAACGAAGCAATTGGCAGAAGGAAGTCTCAAAGCTAGTGAAGGAGCTGTTCATTTATCTGAAAATCTCTCTGGTGTAACCAACAAAGTGAATGAAATGGTAACAAAGCTTGAAGGGACATCTATACCTGAGGAGCAAAAGGCAGAATTAATGGCTTTAGCTGAAGCATTAAATAGTATTAATAATGGTCAGCAGCAACTTGCAACTAATTTAACCGAATTAACAGCAGGTGCTGAAAATTTACACGAAAAAGTGGTGGACTTACCGGAAAAAAGTACTCAGCTTTATGAAGGTACTGTTGCTGTTCAAGAGGCGATTGATCAGATTGGTACCGGGCAAGAAAAGCTTTATAACGGTGCCCTTCAAGTTAATGAAGGCCAATCGCAAATTACGTCAGGCTTAGCTACATTTGGCGAAAAAATCAATCAAATGAAAATAGGAGTAACTAGATTAACAAATGGTGGCGTGAAGCTTGAAGGTGGTATCCATGAATTAGCACAAGGTGCGGTGGCTTTAGAAGATGGATCTGTTCAACTTGCAGATGGATCTACTAAAATGGACAGTGGATTAACAGAGTTATCAGATGGTACAAATGAGCTCTCATCGAAACTAGCTGAAGCAACAGATGATACAAAAGATGTGAAAGGAACAAAAGACCAATATGACATGATAGCAGAGCCAGTTCAATTGTCTAAAGAAGAAATAAATAAAGTATCAAATTACGGCACAGGACTTGCTCCATACTTTCTTTCCTTAGCGTTATTTGTAGGAACACTTTTATTTACGGTTGTTTTTCCATTACGAAAACCAGCTGGGGAACCAAGCTCAGGAATGTCATGGTTTATTAGTAAATTTAGTATTTTGTTCGTTGTTTCGATCTTACAGGCAGTTTTAGCTGATATCCTCCTTTTATATGGATTGGGCTTGGAAGTGAAGAATATTGGCTTGTTTTTCTTATTTAGTATTTTAACGAGTTTAACATTTATGGCTATTGTGCAATTTTTTGTAACAACAATGGCTGATCCAGGGCGATTTATCGCAATCATTATTTTAATTCTGCAGTTAACTACTAGTGCAGGAACCTTTCCGCTTGAATTACTTCCTGATGTTTTTCAAATGATTCATCATTGGTTACCGATGACATACTCAGTGGCAGGGTTAAGAGCTATTATTTCCACTGGAGATTTTACTGAAATGTGGTATCAAGCTTATGTATTGATTGGCTTTTTTGCAATGTTTATGATCGGGACGATCATTTATTTTTCAATAAAGGTAAAAAAGTCCAATGTGCAAGAAAACGTAGGTATAATAGAAGGGTAAGAAAGGTCTGATCCGAAGTTCGGGTCAGACCTTTTGTTTTACAGTAAATTTTGACGTTATGAGAAAAATGACAAAATAAAACAAATTCATATATTTTTTTCAGAAAATTCCCCCTTTTTGCCTAGAATGTTATAAAATATAACATCATATGTAACTATTATTATCATTTGGAGGTAGAAAATGGAGACGATCGAATTAAATATGAATGTTTTATGGATTGTTATTGCGACCTTTCTAGTCTTTTTTATGCAGGCTGGCTTCACTTTGCTTGAGGCTGGGTTGGTAAGAGCGAAAAATTCCATTAATGTAGCAATGAAGAATGTCATTGATTTACTCATTACAACAATTGTGTTTGCCTTGGTTGGTTTTGCATTAATGTTTGGCAGTTCATCTTCTGGATGGATAGGACTAGATGGATTTTTTTTACGAGGCCTTGAAGAAGATCCTTATAATTGGGCATTTTTATTATTTCAAATTGTTTTTGCTGGAACAGCTGCGACGATCGTTTCCGGCGCAATTGCTGAACGAGTGAAGTTTGGAGCATATATTATCGGAACTATTATGATAAGTGCAATCATTTATCCAATCTTCGGTCATTGGGCTTGGGGAAGCTTATGGAGTGGAGAAGATCAAGGGTGGCTTGAGGCACTAGGTTTTATAGATTTCGCTGGTTCAACTGTTGTCCATTCCATTGGGGGCTGGGTTGCTTTGGCAGCTACGATTATCGTAGGACCTCGAATTGGAAAATATACTTTTACTGGTGAAACTCAAAAATTCGCTATGTCGAATGCAGTTTTAGCTGTAACTGGTGTATTTATTTTATGGCTTGGTTGGTTTGGGTTTAATGCAGGATCTACCGGAATAGCAGATGTAAGTATTGCAGTAATATCTTTAAACACTCATTTCGGTGCCGTAAGCGGTGGAACAGCTGCATTAATCATTAGTTGGGTGCTTGATAAAAGACCTCGCGTAGAGGATATATTAAACGGAATTCTCGCAGGTCTTGTTTCTGTAACGGCAGGTGCTAATATATTAACTCCAGAGTTTGCTTTGATAAGCGGGGCAATTGGTGGAATACTAGTTATTTTCTCTTTAAGATTAATAGACTCTGTCTTTAAGATTGATGATGCAATTGGAGCGATTGCTGTTCATGGTGTGTGTGGAGCATGGGGAACGCTGGCTTTAGCTTTATTTGCACCACTTGAAAGTCTTGTGCGTGAAACTAGAATAGAACAAATTGGTGTTCAACTGTTGGGGATAGGAACAGCTTTTGTCTGGGCTTTTGGGATGGGGTTAATCATATATGGAATCATGAAATTTACAATGAAAATAAGAGTAGAAAAAGAAGAAGAAGAAGCAGGCTTAAACGTTAGTGAGCATGGTGCTTCAATATCTGTATTAGACACAATTGTCGCAATGAATGAGATTGCTGCCGCGAAGGGTGATTTAACGAAAAAAATCCACTACGAGGCTGGAGAGGATATGGCCGAGCTTAATGAAGCTTTTAATACTGTGCTATCAACGTTAAACGATCTTGTCCATCAAGTAAAAACACAAACAGCTAATGTGCTTTCCACAACAGACAATGTATTATCCCTAAGTGAGGATTCAAAACAGAGTGCCAGTCTTCAAATGACTGAAATAGATGAAACTTATTCATACGTGACACAATCAGAAAAGTGGTTGGAGAAAGAAATTGAAGTCGAAAATCAAGTTATTGCAGAGATTCAGCAGGCATTCTCGTCGATTGAACAAATTGGAAATCAATTAAATTGGATTCAAAAGGAAATATCGGACATTTCAAGCTTTGTTCATAACGTAGGAGAGCTCAATGAAGATGTGCATCAAAAGATGACATTGTTTAATGAAAATATCTCTAAGATTACCAACTATGCTAATGAAAGTGGGCAGATGATAGACATTATTACGGATGTTTCTGAACAAATAAACTTATTGTCCCTCAACGCTAGCATTGAAGCAGCAAGAGCTGGGGAATCAGGACGGGGCTTTACAATAGTAGCGAATGAGATTAAAAAGCTTGCTCTAAAATCTAAAAGTTCTACTGAAGATATTCGAAAGATGATTCAGCAAACAACACGAGAAACCACTGCCGGTTTTTCAGAGGTAATAGAGCTTTCTAAAAAAATAGACCTACTTAGCACGGAATTATCCAAAATGCCAAAACGATTTAATACGATTGATGAAAAAGTCTACCAGGTGAGTCATTTTATGAACAGCTTTCTTGTTACATTAGAACGAGTTAATCAAGATACAGTAACGATCCAAGGAAGAAGATATGAACAACAAGACAGCTTTAAGAAAATGACTGGCCGAATGGAACAAGTCTATCAAAATATGAAAACCAACCTAGAACTTTCCTTTGATATGGTAGAAAAAATAAAAACAATGAAAGAACAAAACGAAGAACTACAACACTCAGTCAGCCAATTTGTTACGGCTAAGTAGCTGTGTATCTATCTAATAATCAACAAGAATAGAGTCATTGGGCTTTATTCTTGTTTTTGTAATAGGTGATTGCATTAGTGAAAATTGAAGCATTATAATCATATTTTAAAACGACTAGTGAAATGGAGCGGAAGACACTTGACTCCTGCGGGAGGTAGAGGAAAGGGTGAGACCCCGCAGGCGATGTCGAGGAGGCTCAGCTTCCTCCCCGCGGAAAGCAAGTGTCTGTAGCGTAATGGAACGGTCTAAATCTATAGCCCCTTTATAAAGTAACATCCTATTATCTATGAAAAATAGGAACAATTTTGAAAAAAAGATTGAATAATAAATAATATTTTCATATAATTAAAACTGAAAACGTTTCCAAAGGTCAAACAAGGTGGGCAACATAGAGCCTATGGGGAGGGAGAAATTTGTCTACCATTGAAGATGTCGCGAAACTAGCGGGTTTATCTAGGACAACTGTATCTCGAGTCTTAAATGATCATCCGTATGTTTCTGATGAGAAAAAGAAGCTTGTACAAAAAGCAATGGAACAATTGGGGTATGTTCCGAATTCTGCTGCAAGAAGCTTAAGAAATCAAAAAACCGGGATTATTGCGGTTTTGATACCTAGAATATCAGATCCGTTTTTTAGTCAATTGATTGAAATCTTAGAGATGGAAGCTTCTTCTAAAGGGTATCAATTAATTATTTGCCAGACACAATTTTCAAAACAAAAAGAATGCCGTTATTTAAACCTCCTGAAAACCAAGCAGGTAGATGGGGTCATTATGACATCAGTTGAAAATGATTGGTCAGTTATTGACACTTATTTGAACTTCGGTCCGGTCATTCTTTGTAATGAAAATGTAGATTGTGCTCAAGTACCTATGGTGTATATAAATCAGGCAGAAAGTGGCTACATGGTTGCAAAGTATCTGCTTGAAAGGGGTCATACACGTATTGCGTACTGTTCTAGTGGAATGAGTAGAAAAGGAACACAGTCGAGACTGGAAGGATTTATGTCTGCTTTACAAGAAGCAGATATACATGATTATGATCAGTACTTTTTTGAAAGGGTTTCCACAGTGGGTGATGGTCAGCAGATTTTTCGAAAGCTTGAAAATATGAAGGCTGCACCAACTGCATTAATTGCTGGTGAAGATGCTGTGGCAGCGGGCATTATCTCTGAGGCTAAGAAGTTAGGCTGGAATATTCCTGGAGATTTGACGGTTGTTGGATATGACCATATGACAATGACAAAATTAATTGATCCAATGATTGCAACGGTTATACAACCAGTAGAGATCATGGCTAAAAAATCAATTGAAGTCATTTGCGAAAAAATACATAAAAAACAATTCCGTGTTTTTGAGAACCATGAATTCTCTTCAAAACTAGTATTTCGACAATCATTATTAAACAATAGAAATCTAGTTGCGACATCTTAAAGAAGAAGGAGATCCTAACCTTCTTCTTTTTTATTTTTATGCATGAAAAAGAAACTAAGGTGTAGAGTCCTTAGTTTCTTTTTTTGTTCTGTATCAGATGTGAAAATATAAAGCTGTTATTGAACAGATTAGGCGCAAGTAAACGATTTAGATTTCAGTAACATGTAAGCATTCATTGCAAGTGTTACCATAGCACTCATGTTGTTCTTCAATTTCGTTGCCACATTCTTTACATTGTTTTTTAGGTAAGTTTCTGAAAAATTCAGTTATTTTCATGATCATTTGGAATCCCCTCCGTTTGATTTGTTACACTCATTGTATTATAACAGTTTAAAAAGTGTCAACAACTGTTTTGTAACAATTTTCGAGTGAATAGGTAAAAGTTGTTGATTTGTAAGAGTTTTACTAACTAAAAATAGGTGTTAGCCAATTTTTGGTATAAAGTATTTCGATTTTATGAATCCTAATACTGGTTTATAATGGAAAGATCAATAAGTAGGGGGATTAGAGATGGAAGTAACAGTTGTTGGCTTTTGGGGTGGTTTTCCCAAAGCAAATGAAGCTACATCAGGATATTTAGTGGAGTCAAATGGATTTAAACTACTGGTGGATTGTGGGAGTGCTGTGCTATCAAAACTACAAGAGTACTTAGCAATTGATGAATTGGATGCCGTCATTTTATCCCACTATCATCACGATCATATCGCTGATGTTGGTCCCCTGCAATATGCTCGCTATGTTACAACGATCCTTAATGGAAAAGGAAAAACGCTGCCAATTTATGGTCATAAGTTAGATGATGAAGGCTTTCAGAAGCTAACATATAAAGATGCAACTAAAGGTATCGAGTATACATCAGATCAAGTGGTTTCGGTTGGGCCCTTTACTATCTCTTTTTTAGAAACATCTCATCCGGCACCATGCTTTGCAATGAAAATAACAGATCATAAGTCAACGGTCATTTATACGGCAGATTCTAGCTATAAGCATGAGTTTATACCGTTTTCAAATAAAGCTGATCTCCTTATCGCTGAGTGCAGTCTTTATTCACATCAAGATGGTGCGAAGATGGGGCATATGAATAGTCGGGAAGTTGGAGAAATTGCTCAAAAAGCAGGAGTGAACCAACTTCTTATTACTCATTTACCTCATTTTGGAGATCATAATGATTTAAAAAGAGATGCGGGGAAGATCTTCTCAGGTAAAGTACTTCTTGCCAAGAGTGGTCTGAAAATTAATTGTTAGTAAAGGGTTACTACTTACTAGTGACCCTTTATCTGTAAAAATATTTTAACTTCAAAATGAATACAGGTAAAAAATTCGGCTTAAGTTAATTGGAAATCACTATAATTGCTTCAAAGAAATTCCTATAAAACTGTAAAATATAATATGAAATCCATTCCATGTGATTGTATAATTTTTCTTCTTTCAATATAATAAAGATAGAATATTTATAAAGTTGGCGATATGAGTAATTTATAAAGCCTATATGAAAAAACGAATATTCTAGTGTAGCCGTTGTCTCATGGATAGCAAGGGAGTATTTTTAAAAATACAAAATGAATGGTTGTTCATTCATTTTTAAAGGGGTGGGAGAATGAATTTATCTTTACGGTTTTCAGAAACTGTAAAAGAACATGGAACAAAGCCGGCATTTATTTTTGAAGGTAATGAAACTTCTTATTTGCAGTTAGAGGGAGCAATTAATCAATTTGCAAGCAGCTTAACAGACATGGGAATAAACAAAGGGGATCATGTCGCAGTTGTATTAGGGAATTCACCTTATTTTGTTATCTCTTTATACGGAGCTTTAAGAGCTGGAGCAACCGTTATTCCGATCAATCCTATCTACACACCTGATGAAATTGCTTATATTGTTAATAACGGAGATGTTAAGTCAGTCATTACGTTAGATTTGTTAATACCGTTATTTGAAAAAATGAATGAAAAGCTGCCGAAGCTTGAACACATTATTACGTGTGAAACACCACCTACTGATAGCAAAACCGATGTAGATGTAACGAAGCTATCTATTTACACAAAAATGAAAGGGTTTACAAAAATGCTTTCAACAGGTAACCCGAGCTTTGTTGGTCCAGAGTTATCAGATGATGATGTTGCTGTTATTCTCTATACGTCTGGTACAACTGGTAAACCAAAGGGTGCGATGTTGACGCATAAAAACTTATATAGCAATGCAATTGATACGGCAAATTATTTAAAGATTACAAGTGATGATATTGTTGTGACAACATTGCCGATGTTTCATGTATTTTGCTTAACAGTTTCTTTAAATGCACCTTTAATGAATGGAGCCACATTACTTATTGTTCCGAGATTCAGTCCTGAAATTGCTTTTGAATTGGTTAAGAGCTATCAGGCAACAGTTTTTGCTGGAGTTCCAACTATGTATAACTTCTTACTTCAGTATGACAAAGCACAGCCTGATGATTTAAAGTCTTTGCGCATTTGTATCTCAGGTGGGGCATCAATGCCTGTAGCATTATTGAAAGGATTTGAACAAAAGTTCAAAGTCATTGTTTCTGAGGGTTATGGTTTATCTGAAGCTTCTCCGGTTACTTGCTTTAATCCACTTGACCGCCCAAGAAAGGCTGGTTCAATTGGTACAAATATTGTGAACGTTGAAAATAAGGTTGTAAATGAGCTTGGAGAGGAATTACCACCAAATCATGTAGGAGAGCTTATCGTTAGGGGTCCTAATGTTATGAAGAAATTTATTATAAAATGCCAGAAGAAACGGCACATACATTACGAGACGGTTGGCTATATACAGGTGATTTGGCAAGACAGGATGAAGAAGGGTATTTCTATATTGTTGATCGGAAGAAAGATATGATTATTGTAGGTGGTTATAATGTATATCCACGTGAAGTGGAAGAGGTACTTTATAATCATGAAGAAGTTGTAGAGGTTGCTGTATTAGGTGTGCCTGATCCAAATTTCGGCGAAGCAGTCAAATGCTTTGTCGTCGTTAAGGATGACAAAATGACAGAGGATGACCTTTTAGAGTACTGTAAACAGCACCTTGCTAAGTACAAAGTACCTAGTTCAATTGAATTCTTAGAAGAGCTACCAAAGAATACAACTGGGAAGATATTAAGGAGAGCTCTAAAAGATCAAGTTTTACAAAAATAGTATTTTGCTAGAATGAAATGAATGGTATTTTTTTCATTAACAAAAACACAGATATCCTTATGATATCTGTGTTTTTTCGCTTTAAAGTGAGGAAGTGTAGGGTGAAAAATAGAAAAAAACATTATTAAATTTTCAAAAAATATTGAACTATTTGATTTCTACTGTATAATTTAATCAATAAAAGCATAAAAGCATAAAAGGGTATAAGAATTAAAGGGGGACTTTTGAATGAAAAAAGGTTGGAAAATGGGTACAGGTTTAATGCTTGCTAGCTTTCTAGCATTATCAGGTTGTGGAGGTAGTGAAGGAACGTCTGAAAGTAGCAGCGGAGACTCTGGTTCAGATGCTGGTAGCGGAGAAAAGACCTATACAATTGGTGTAAACCAAATCGTTGAACATCCATCACTTGATGCAGCATTAGAAGGATTTAAAGCAGCATTAAAAGAAAAAGGCTTGGAAGTTGAATATGATGTTCAAATTGCACAAGGAGATCAAAATAATAGCCAAACGATTGCTAATAACTTTGTTGGTGATGGAGTTGACTTAATATTCGCTAACTCAACACCAAGCGCTCAGAGTGCTTTAAATGCAACAACAGATATTCCAATTATCTTTACTTCTGTAACAGATCCAGTTGGAGGCGGCTTAGTAAAAAGCTTTGAAGAACCTGGTGCAAACATAACAGGAACAACAGATACACATCCGGATGCGATTCCTAATACAGTGAAGTTTATTGATGAGAACATTGAAGGCACTAAAGTTGGGATGATCTATAACTCTGGAGAACAGAACTCTGTTGCTCAAATTGATCTTGTTAAGAAAGCAATGGAAGGTACAGATTTAGAGGTTGTTGAAGCTTCTGTATCAACATCAGCAGAAGTAAAACAAGCAACAGAATCTTTAGTTGGTAAAGTTGATTCTTTATATGTTATCACAGATAACACAGTAGTTTCTGCATTAGAAAGTGTAATTGGTGTTGCTAGTGATAATGATATTCCATTATTTGTTGGTGAGCTTGATTCAGTTGCACGTGGTGGCTTTGCTGCCTATGGTTTTGACTATTATGATATTGGCTTTGAAGCAGGGGAAATGGCAGTTAGTATTTTAAATGGTGAGAAAAAAGCAAGTGAAATTCCAGTACAATATCCTCAAAAACTTAAACTGCAAATCAATGCAAAATCAGCTGAGGATATGGGAATTGAAATAAAAGAGGAATGGAAAGAAGAAGCAGAAATTCTTGAATAAAGGTGAGAAATTATGTTTACGTACCCTATTTGGATCAGTAGAGTCAGGCTTAATTTATGCGATTATGGCTCTTGGAGTATACTTATCATTTAGAATATTAGACTTTCCTGATTTAACAGTAGACGGCAGCTTTGTAACTGGCGCAGCAGTGAGTGCCGTATTAATTGTTAACGGTGTGAATCCTTTCCTGGCCACATTAGTCGCATTGGTTGTAGGATTTCTGGCTGGCTGCATCACAGGGGTGCTGCACACTAAGGGAAATATTAATCCTCTTCTATCGGGAATATTAATGATGATCGCCTTGTATTCTATTAATCTTAGAATTATGGGAAAATCAAATGTTCCGTTACTACAGGAAGAAACTGTTTTTACACAACTTTTAGAAGGCTGGAACAAGCTTGGGATTGATGCTGGCCTTAAAAGTCTTTTTATTTCAATTGGCCTGGAGGGGTTTGTTCCGAAAACATGGTCAGTTGTTATTACGATGTTAATCATGATTTTAGTAATTAAATACCTTTTAGACTATTTCCTGAAAACAGAGCTTGGTCTAGCGATTAGAGCTGTTGGTGATAATCAAAATATGATTACGAGCTTTTCTGCAAATACAGATATGCTCAAAATTGTAGGACTTGGTTTATCGAATGCACTTGTAGCATTTTCCGGCGCATTTATTGCTCAGTATAATGGCTTTAGCGATGTTGGTATGGGTATAGGGATGATTATCATTGGTTTAGCATCTGTTATTATTGGTGAGGCATTAGTTGGTACAAAAACAATTGTTCGTGCAACGATAGCCGTTATTATCGGAGCAATTGTCTATCGAATTATTGTTGCGATGGCACTTCGAGTAAACTTTTTCGAAACAGGAGATATGAAGCTGATTACAGCATGTATTGTTATAGGAGCACTTGTTATTCCGCAAATCATTGATAAGCAAAAAGATAAACGGAAGAAAAGCTTACGAAGAAAGCGGGGTGCGAACATTGCTACAACTAAAGCAAATATATAAAGTTTTCAATGAAGGATCCCTTGATGAGAAAATCGCCTTAAACCATTTATCGTTGTCTTTAGAAGAAGGAGACTTTGTTACGGTTATTGGAAGTAATGGTGCAGGTAAGTCTACGCTATTAAATGTTATTGCCGGACGAATCACTCCAGATGATGGTGATGTTCAAATTAAGGACAGATCCATGCTTGATGTAAGAGAGTACAAACGCTCACGATATATTGGGCGGGTTTTCCAAGATCCGATGGCGGGAACAGCGCCAACTTTAACGATTGAAGAAAACCTAGCAATTGCTTATTCCAGAGTTCATAAACGAAGCCTAAAGCCGGGTGTTACAGCGAAACGACGTGTGTTTTTTAAAGAGCAGTTAGAAATGTTAGGTCTTGGTCTTGAAAATCGTTTGTCTGCTAAAGTTGGATTACTTTCTGGTGGAGAACGTCAGGCTTTATCTCTATTAATGGCCACATTTACAAAGCCTGATATTCTTTTGCTTGATGAGCACACAGCTGCACTCGATCCTTCAAGAGCAGAGTTAATTACGAACTTAACGAAGAAGCTTGTTGAAAAAGGGAATTTAACGACGTTAATGATTACCCATAATATGCAACAGGCTGTAGACCTTGGAAATCGACTGATCATGATGGATAAGGGACAAATTGTTTTTCAGGCTGAGGGAAATCAAAAACAAGGATTAACGGTAAATTCATTATTAGAAGAGTTCTCAAAAATTAAATCAGATAGCTCATTATCTGATAAAGCTTTACTTATCTAAAAAGGTACATGTCCCAATGTCGGGGCATGTACCTTTTGTTTTTATCTTAACCCGATCTCCTTAGCGAGCAACAACGCCTCTTCGTCAGCAATAACCGTAATATTTGGATGTTTGTTTAATATAGAAGCTGGGAAGCTTTCTGAAACTTCACCGCTAAGAAGTTGTACCATTGCATGTTGCTTTGTCTGACCTGATGCTAGTAGGATAATTTCCTTGCTATTAAAGATCGTTTGAATCCCCATCGTAATGGCTTGCGAAGGTACTTCACATATATTGTTAAAAAACCGCATGTTTGCTTCTCGAGTGGAGGCTGTAAGGTTCACAACATGTGTTTTAGAATAAAAGGGAGTACCGGGTTCATTAAAGCCGATATGCCCATTTGCTCCTATGCCTAAAAGTTGTAAATCAATGCCCCCGATTGCATTGATTTTTTCCTCATATACTTCACATTCAGCTTGATTGTTATCGTTGATGCCTGATGGAATATGAATTTGTTTCGGTGGGATGTTAACATGATGAAACAGATTGTCATGCATGTATTGATAATAACTATTTTGGTGATCTTTAGATAACCCGATGTATTCGTCTAAATTAAATGTAGTTATATGAGAGTAATCTGTTCGATTTTTATCATAATCATGTACAAGGTATTGATAAATACCTTTGGGGGAGCTACCGGTTGCCAGTCCTAGGGTTAGTCTAGGATATGTTGTTATTTTTGTTAAGAAATAACGAGCAGCAAGTTCACTCATTTCATCATAACTGATTACCTCAATTACTTTCATAGACAACACCTCCTAAAACTAATTTCCCTGTAGCTTATTAATAACTTCCATCTCTTGTATAAGCGATTTCCCCATTACAGATGGTTAAATATACGTTCATTTTATCATCAAGAATAACAATATCTGCATCTTTGCCAACGGCTAGACTTCCTTTTCTATCAAACAAGCCCAACTGTTTTGCAGGGTTTTCAGAAGCCATTTTTATAGCTGCTTGAATGCTGCATCCAGTGAAAAGTTGAATGTTTTTAAAAGCATCTATCATTTTTAATACACTGCCAGCCAGTACATGATCTCTGAGTAGTGCTTTACCAGCTTTTACAGTAACAATTTGTCCACCTAATTCATACTGACCATCATTAAGCCATTTTGCTCTCATTGAATCTGTAATTAAGATTAAGCGATTTTCTGTAATTTGTTGGTAAGCAAGCTTGACCATTTCAGGTCGAACGTGAATGCCATCTGCAATCAATTCAACCATAAGTTCTTCCTGCAAAAAGGCTGCTCCTACAATACCTGGTTCACGATGATGGAGCCCTGTCATTTGATTGAAAAGATGTGTTACATGGTTTAGTCCGGCTTCAATCGCACAAAGTACTTGATCATATGTTGCTTGTGAGTGGGCTACCGATGAAATAATCCTTTGATTCTTTAAGTAGTTTATAAATTCAAATCCGTCTGGAAGTTCAGGAGCGAGAGTAACCAGCTTGATCGTATGATTTGATAAAGACTCCCACTTTTTAAATGTGTGTAGATTTATAGGTTGAACATGATCCACAGGTTGTGCACCAACCCGATCTTTACTAATAAAAGGTCCTTCTAAGTGAATGCCTAAAGGTTCTGCTTTTCCATGGCTACAGTTTGCATTTATATAAGTTCCTGTATGTATTAAAGACCTCTCAATTGCCCTGGGGTCCTCTGTCATTGTGGTAGGAAGAAAACTTGTTGTTCCTTCCATTGGTAGAGTAGATGAGATCACGTCTAATGCGTCTTTTGTTGCATCCATTGTATCTGCGCCATTTAGTCCGTGAATATGAAGATCGATCATACCAGGGATGATTTTATAATCCTTAGGTACCGTTATTATCTCATACCCTTCTCTATCTGCTAACTCAGAGGATTGACCTATTTCATCTATGTATTGATTCTTTATTTTTAAATAACCATTCTCTATTATTTGATCTTCTAGATAAAGTGATCCATTTTGAATGAGTAGTTTGGGAGAAGATGCTTTCATGTTTCTCTCCTTTGCATTAGTTTATTTATACTCAATGTACATGATGTAAGGTTAAAAGGAAATAAAAGGAGAAAAAAGAAAGTAATCATTGTTTGTTATACGATACGATTGTATAATATATTAAACAATAACAAAAAATGGGAGAAATATATGAATTCAATTCAAACTCAAATTGCGGAGAATCTAAAAAATATACGTAAGCTTAGAGGGTATAGCTATGATCAGCTTGCTCAATTAACTGGTGTAAGCAAGGGGATGCTGTCACAAATCGAAAAAGGAGAATCAAGTCCAACCGTAAACACTCTTTGGAAAATTGCAAATGGCCTCCAAGTGTCATTTTCATCATTAGTGGAGGAAAAAGAGCCAACTGTTACAGTTGTGAGACTACATGAAAAAACAGCCGTAACAGAAAATGACGAACAATTACAAGTATATCCTTATTTTCCTTTTGATTCATCAAAAAAGTTTGAGGTGTATTTTCTTGAATTAATGCCAGGTTGTGTTCATGAATCAGAAAGACATCATGGAAGTGTGGAGGAATATATTTTAGTTTGTGATGGAGAAGCAACGATCTCCATTCAAGATGTGAAATATGTTCTAAAAAAAGGGGATTCTATGCGTTTTCAGGCAAGTCAGTCCCATACGTATGCAAATCTTACGGATCAAAAAACAAGTTTTTATCTACTAATGTATTATTCATAAATCATGATAAGCAATAAAAGGAGGTATTATTATGTCTACAACCACTTTAGCGAAAAAGCAATCTGATTTTCTTCAAGGAACACAAGGTGGGATTAGCATTGCGATTGGGTATTTACCTGTTGCTTTAACATTTGGCTTACTGTCAAAATCTACTGGACTTTCCCTTTCTGAGACAGTGTTAATGAGTTTAATTGTGTTTGCTGGTGCTTCACAATATATATGTTTAAGTTTACTAGCTGTTGGTACTGGAATTATCGAAATTATTTTCACAACATTCATCGTTAATATTCGCCATTTTTTAATGTCTGCTTCACTAAGTGAGAAGGTTGAAAATGACTCATTGTGGAAAAAGGCTCTGTATTCCTTTGGATTAACGGATGAAACGTTTACGGTGGCATCAACGAGGGATGGTAACGTCAATGCTGGATATTTATTTGGACTTATGCTTATTTCTTATGCAAGTTGGGTCATTAACTCAGGAATAGGATATGTTATTGGGGCAAGCTTGCCGACAACAGTTCAAGAAAGTATGGGAATTGCGTTATATGCCATGTTTATTGGCTTATTAATCCCGTCACTTAAGAAGCATCGAAAAGTAATGTATTTGGCAGTGGTTGCAGCGATTTTGAATTCACTTTGTTATGCATCTCAAATGATTTCAACAGGCTGGGCAATTGTTTTATCAACCTTGCTTTCAGCAATAATCGTAGAATTTTTCTATTCTAAACAAACAAATGAGGTGGAACAACGTGGATAAAACAATTTTGTTGATGATAATTGGGATGGGATTAGTAACCTATTTGCCAAGAATGATTCCTTTAGTTGCCTTAGGTCAGTTAAAATTGCCGGTATTTGTCCAAAATGTATTAAAGAATGTACCATATGCGACATTAGGTGCTTTAATTGTTCCAGGGATTTTTCTGATTAGTGATGATATAGTCTTTGGATTAGTAGGTGCGGCTGCAGCAACTCTAATAGCTTTTACAGGAGCAAATGTAATTGTTGTTGTAATGGGTTCAATTGGTACCCTTGTTTTATATAGCATGTTTTTTTCATAGGTTGAGAGGGAGCAAAGACTTAAAAGCCTTCCCTTTTCAGTTCTAATGAAACGAGCTTAGCACTACACTAGAGATAAGAGCTTGTTCAAGGGGGAATGTGCAGATGAGGAAATGGTTAACGCGATCAATTTTACTTTATTTTGTATATGGATTAGCTGTGTACTGGTATTTATTTATCTTTTCCGGATCAGGCGTGCCGGCCCCATATGAGGGAACATCAGCTGATCCTGCAACCTTTATGACAGGAAGAGAATTGATACTATCACAGGAATATTCGACCATTCGAAACTTCTTGTACTTTGTCACGATTCCGTTTGAATGGTTTTTATTATTTGTGTTCATGATAACTGGTTTTTCTCGTAAAATGCAGGACTGGTCAAATGCGACCTCGAAAATTTTTAGCTTGCAATCAGCTATATACTTTTTTTGGTTATCATTATTTATTAGTATTCTCTCCTTTCCTGTTGATATGATTGGTTTTCAATTATCAAAAATGTATCATATTACAACGCAATCCTTTTCCGCTTGGATGAAGGACCAACTCATTGATTTTTGGGTTAACTACTTGTTGATGACAGTCATCATTCTTGTTCTTTACTGGCTTATTAAACGTTTTGAAAAAAGATGGTGGCTTTACGCATGGTTTTTATCAATTCCTTTCTCGTTATTTCTTATGTTTTTTCAACCAGTAGTCATTGATCCGCTTTATAATGATTTCTATCCGTTACAAAACAAAGAACTAGAGGAAAAGATACTAGAGCTAGCTGATCAAGCTGATATTCCTGCTGAGCATGTATATGAAGTGAATATGTCTGAAAAAACAAATGCACTAAATGCTTATGTTACTGGAATAGGCTCTAACTCCAGAATTGTACTGTGGGATACCACGTTAACTCGCTTAAGTGAAGAAGAAATATTATTTATTATGGCTCATGAAATGGGACATTACGTGATGAATCATATTTATGTAGGTATTGCAGGTTATTTATTATTAAGCTTAGTTGGCTTATTTTTAATTGATAAGTTAATGAGACTGTTTATCAAGCGTAATGGTGAATTTTTAAAGATTCGGTCAATGAAAGAGTTAACTTCCTTTCCGTTATTTTTATTGCTTTTAGGAGTGTTAACTTTTGCTTCAAGTCCACTTTCAAATACAGTAGCAAGATATCAGGAAAAGTCAGCAGATATGTATGCGATAGAAATGACAGGTAACCATGAGGCTGCTATACAATCTTTCCAAGAGTTATCTAGGGCAGAAATTTAAGTCAAGTTGATCCTCCAACATTGGTAAAGATTTTCCGATATACGCATCCTACGATGTTAGAAAGAATTTTATATTTAGAAGAACATAAAAAAACAGAATGAGGATGAAACTGTTTTATAACAAAAAGGGATTTGGTGTTGAAAACAACGCCAAGTCCCTTTTTGTTGTTATATCAAGGGTTTCAATGAAAGTCGAAAGCTTGTCAAAAACTTTTTTGAATTTTTTTAAAGAAAATTGTTCCATTTTTATTTAATCTGTTATATATTAGTTTTAGTTACAACAAACTGTATTATAACAATATAAAAGAGGGGTGTTTTTTCAAAAATGGCAACACAAATGACTGGTTGTAAAATTGTTGGAAACATGGTTTCAGAATTTCAGCAAGTATTAACACCTGAGGCGTTGAGGTTTGTTGAAAAGCTAGAACGAAATTTTGGAGATCGCAGACGAGAGCTGTTACAACGAAGAGAGGATAGACAAAAGGAAATTGATAATGGCAAATTACCCGGTTTCTTAGATGAAACAGAGCATATTCGTAATGGAGATTGGATGGTAGCTCCAATACCACAGGATCTTCAAGATCGACGGGTAGAAATAACAGGACCTGTTGATCGAAAGATGGTCATTAACGCTTTGAACTCAGGTGCAAAAGTATTTATGGCTGATTTTGAGGATGCAACATCACCAAGCTGGGAAAATGTGATGAACGGCCAAATCAATCTCAAAGATGCTGTCCGTCGAACAATCTCTTTTGAAAATGAAGGCGGTAAGACGTATCAGTTGAATGAGGAAACAGCAACTTTAAAGATAAGGCCAAGAGGATGGCATCTTGAGGAAAAACATATAGAGCTTGATGGTAAACGAATGTCTGCCAGCTTAGTAGATTTTGGGTTATTCTTTTTTCATAATGCAAAGGAGTTAATTGAACGCGGAAGTGGCCCTTATTTTTATTTACCTAAAATGGAAAGTCATCTTGAAGCAAGATTATGGAATGATTTATTTTGTTTTGCACAAGATGAATTAAATATTTCACGCGGAACCATTAAAGCAACTGTATTAATTGAAACA
The DNA here is from genome assembly GCF_023078335.1 of Metabacillus endolithicus. Taxonomy (GTDB): domain Bacteria; phylum Bacillota; class Bacilli; order Bacillales; family Bacillaceae; genus Metabacillus; species Metabacillus endolithicus. The sequence goes on from NZ_CP095550.1 coordinate 3,417,680, forward strand.
ATCATGGCAGCCTTTGAAATGGATGAAATCCTTTACGAGCTGAAGGAGCACTCAGCGGGATTAAATTGTGGCAGATGGGATTATATTTTTAGTTATCTTAAGAAGCTTAGAAACTGTGAGTCTGTTATTCTACCAGATCGTGCGCAAGTAACAATGACTGTTCACTTTATGAGATCATACTCTTTACTCGCTATCCAAACTTGTCATAAGCGCAATGCCCATGCAATGGGAGGAATGGCGGCACAAATTCCAGTGAAAAACAATCCAGTAGCTAATGAGCGAGCGTTTGAGAAGGTTCGTGCAGATAAAGAAAGAGAAGCAACATACGGCCATGATGGTACATGGGTTGCCCATCCTGCACTTGTTCAAGTGGCGAAGGATGTATTTGATAAACATATGAAAACACCTAATCAGATTCACCGTAAACGAGAAGATGTAAACGTAACCGCAGAAGATTTGTTAGAGGTTCCGGATGGAATCATTACAGAAGAAGGGGTAAGAACAAACATTGATGTTGGAATTCGCTACATTGCATCATGGCTTAGCGGAAGGGGCGCTGCGCCAATCCATAATTTAATGGAAGATGCCGCAACAGCGGAGATATCAAGAGCTCAAGTATGGCAATGGATTCGCCATCCACGAGGAATTCTTGAAGATGGTCGTAAATTAACATTCGAGCTTTATGATTTATTAAGAGATGAAGAAGTTCAAAAGATAAGAGAATCAGTGGGGGAAATAGCTTTTCAGAAAGGTCATTTTGAAGAAGCGGTTTTGGTTTTCGATGTGCTGGTAAAACGCGATGAGTTTATTGATTTCTTAACAATACCTAGCTATGAAAAGCTTTAAACAAAATGTAGTAAGGACAACAAAGGGGAAGTAAGAAAAAAATTTTTTTATAAAAATGGGGGAATAAAAATGAACGGTCAAACAAGAGTAGAAGCATTACAAGAAAGCTGGGAGTTAGATAAACGTTGGGAAGGCATTACACGTCCTTACAGCGCGGAAGAGGTTATTCGTTTAAGGGGTTCAATCGATATCGAGCATACGTTGGCAAGACGAGGAGCAGAAAAGCTTTGGAATTATCTTCACAATGAGGACTACATTCATGCGCTTGGTGCACTTACAGGAAATCAAGCTGTACAGCAAGTAAAAGCGGGCTTTAAAAGCAATTTACTTAAGTGGTTGGCAGGTAGCAGCAGATGCGAACCTTTCAGGTAATATGTATCCAGATCAAAGCTTATATCCTGCAAACAGTGTTCCACACGTTGTAAAACGTATTAATCAAGCCCTACAACGTGCTGATCAAATACAGCATCTTGAAGGAGAAGGAAATATTGACTGGTTTGCTCCGATCGTTGCTGATGCAGAGGCTGGCTTTGGCGGTCAATTAAATGTTTTTGAATTAATGAAATCAATGATTGAATCGGGTGCTGCAGGGGTTCATTTTGAAGATCAATTATCATCAGAGAAAAAATGTGGTCATTTAGGTGGAAAAGTATTATTACCAACTCAGACTGCTGTGAAAAATCTTATTTCTGCTCGCTTAGCAGCCGATGTTATGGGCACACCAACGATCATTATTGCTCGAACAGATGCAGATGCAGCAGATCTTATTACAAGTGACGTTGACCCTGCTGATCATGAGTTTATTACAGGTGAGCGCACAGTAGAAGGATTTTTCCGAACTCGTTCCGGAATTGATCAAGCAATTAGCAGAGGACTTTCATATGCACCATATGCAGATTTAATCTGGTGTGAAACATCTGAGCCTAATTTAGAGCAGGCACAAAAATTTGCTGATGCTATTCATGAGAAGTTCCCTGGAAAACTATTAGCTTACAACTGTTCACCTTCTTTTAACTGGAAGAAAAAGCTTGATGATGAGACAATTGCAAACTTCCAAAAAGAAATTGCAAAAATGGGTTATAAGTTCCAATTTGTTACACTTGCAGGTTTCCATGCTCTAAATCACAGCATGTTTGAGCTTGCACGAGGCTATCGTGATCGTGGAATGGCTGCTTATTCTGAGCTTCAACAAAATGAATTTTCTAGCGAAGTACATGGATATACAGCTACTAGACATCAGCGCGAGGTTGGAACAGGTTACTTTGATGAGGTAGCTCAAACTATTTCTGGTGGAACATCTTCAACAACAGCATTGAAGGGATCAACGGAAGCAGAGCAGTTTACAAAAGCATAATAAAAGAAGAACGGCCAAGGACTACATCCTTGACCGTTCTTTTATGTTATATTGGATAATCACAGAAATAAAGACTGCACATGGCAGCCTTTATCCTAGCTTACGCAATCCTTTGTATTCTTTTGATAGCTTCATAAATACTGTCTTATTCTTTGTGTCAAGTGCATCATTGATACGCTCTTCTAGCAATTCTTTTTTCCTGTTAAACAACGCTTCATCCAAAATCATTTGAATATACATGTCTAATACAGGTTGCTCGGATGGAACGTTTTTCGTGTTACGGGACTTCATGATTTCAGTGTACGACGACTTTTTATTTTTCATGAAAGATCACCCCTGATGCCTTTTTTATATTGTATGGAATTTTAAGGAGAAAATCAACCGAATTGTTAAAATTTTTAAAAAATTTAACAGGAATATTTTTGAAATGTATGAAAATCTTACAATAGGAAAAGATATTCCAAAGGATGTGATGTCATGAATAAAGATGAAGAAACAGAATTATTACCAACTGCTTTAAACCCACTAGTTGGAATTGAAATGGAAGATAGAGATCGTCTGAGAAGCCCATTTGATGATTCAGCAGCTCAGAATAATGAATGACTTCATTACAAATATGTAACAGAAGTCATTTTTTTATGGAGTTTTTGTAAATTTATAGAATTTTGAAAAAAGACATGCTAGATTATTTATGGGATATTTTACCTAATAATTTAGTAAGAGGTGCAAAACAGTGATTGATACGAACAAAATGGTAGTGGAAGATTATCTTATTAACCGATTTACTATGGCCATTCTCCCTGGTGAAAATAGGTATATCACTGAGGTACTGGAGCTTGAGCAAGATCTTACTGTTGGAAAACGCCCAATGGATGTTATTGACCAAAGTTGCAGATATTTTGGGAGTAGTTATAATGGCAGGAAGGAAGGGACTAAAGACTTAATGGGAATTACACATAAACCACCAATTGTAATTGACCCGACAAACTCAATTTACTTCTTCCCAACAACATCCTCCACACGGCCGCATTGTGCATGGCTTTCACATAGTTTTGTGAAAGAATATGTAGGAACAATTGAAGACAATACTTGCATTACGTTTACAAATGGTAAAGTTATAACGTTACCAATGTCAGTAGGGTCCTTTGAAAATCAACTTTTCCGCACAGCACAGTTAAGAACGATTATTTCTTCAAGAATTGAACAAGAACAAAGAAAAATAAATATGCTTCTTTTTCCGAAAGGAGAGAAGGAAGTTAGTTCATTTTATGAACAAATGATAAGAGAAATGAATCGATTTCAATAATTAACCTTCATTGTGAATAAGATAGAATGAGACGAAGCTATCCGATTTGTGGGTAGCTTTTTCAGGGTCTACCTAACGCATAATGATTTTAACTAATAATGCAACATTTAGACACGTTAATCCGTATTACTGCTAAGACATATGATGATAAAGGAGAATATGATGTCATTTAAAAAGAGAAGAGAGAAACATTTACAAAAACGAAGAGCCAAAAGAAAGCATGATACTTATTCCTTATTCGATTTCTTTGCGGATGTTGTCTTTTATTTTCCTGAACTTATTTTTTTACCGTTTCGGATACTATGGTATGGATTAAGAGTCATATTTAGATTTTTTGATTGGACCTAGTGTTGAAGTGCATTAGTTATTGAACTTATTTTCCTTTATTTTGGAAGTACTACTATTTGGGTTGATTTTGTGTGCTTTTCCCATGATTTATTTTTCAGGTTTAAATAAATATAATTCCATAATTTCAGATACTTTGTTTCGAATTCTCGGATTAAAATAATTATGTTTTTCTTCATATCCGTTGTAAATAAAGGAATAAAGAGTGAATGCTTCGTCTCGTTCAACCTGATGAACTTTGATGTTTCGTTTTTGAAGTTCTCGCTTAACGTCAGCCAAATCCTTTTGTACTAGTTTTAATGACTCTTCGACAATAGATAAATATGGACGATGTAATTTAAATGGACTTTGTTGAATAACTGCTAAATCTCTATTAAAAATTGAAACAGCCATCGGTAAATAAATTGCTTGTTCGATCATGTCTCGAACGTCACTTGGTATTCTTGTCACAGAAATGCCCCCTATCGGTTCAGAACATTTGTTCGTATTTAATTATAATTGAATCTTAATAAATTCGCAAGTATGACAAACTTAGTAAGTACCTGTATCTTTTAAGTTTTAACATAAGTGTGTACAATAGATACAAAGGATTTTACAAGGAGTATAAGATGAACTTTGAGACGTTACAGGACATTTTTACATTAGAATATTTAATGGAGCTATTTGAGACCTATCGTTCATTTGGTCCATTTTTCGCGATATTATTACCAATGTTAGAAGCCTTTTTTCCATTTTTACCACTAGTTGTCTTTATTGTTGCCAATGTAAATTCATTTGGACTATGGATGGGATTTTTTTTATCTTGGATTGGGGCTTGTTTAGGTGCTATTATTGTATTCGTTATAATGAGGAAACTTGGCGAATGGAGAGTTTTTAAGAGCCTGAAAGAAAAAAAGGGAATTAAAAAGCTGTTAACCTGGATTGAAAGAAGAGGATTTAGTCCGCTTTTTCTAATTCTTTGTTTTCCGTTTACTCCGTCAGCAGCGATTAATGTTGTTGCAGGTTTGTCCAGAATTAGTTACTGGCAGTTTATATTGGCAGTTCTATCGGGTAAACTAGTCATGATTTTCTTGGTAAGTTTTATCGGGCAGGATCTGCACGCTCTTATAACAAAACCAATTCGATCTGTTATAGCAGGAGTTGTAATCTTTTTACTGTGGTTCATTGGAAAAAGAGTGGAAAAAAGATTGAATACTACCATGACGGTTGAGAAAAAAGAACACTAACCTTTAGGAGGTTATATGAAAAAGCGTAAAATTGCTTTTACGGCAGTAGGAGTATGTTTAACGGCTATTATTGTGAAAAACTTGATCTTTGTTGAATATAAGGTAGAGGGAGTTTCCATGCAGCCAACATATGAGGAAGGAAGATTGCTGTCTATTAACAAGTTAAGCTTATATTTTTCCTCGTTAAAGAGATTTGATGTAGTCGTATTTCAACTCCCGAATAGTGACGACATTTATGTGAAAAGAGTGATTGGTCTCCCGGGTGATGAACTTCATTATAAGGATGATCAGCTTTATGTAAATGGAAAGGCTGTAAATGAACCTTTTCTTTCTCCCGAAGATCTTGATGTTACGAAGCAGACAGGAAACTTTACGCTCGAGGATATTATAGATAAGGGAACAATACCAAAAGGTTATATATTTGTTATAGGTGACAACCGTATTCAAAGCCGGGACAGTCGTCATTTTGGTTTAGTGAAAATGGATGATGTCATAGGAATTGTAGGTAATGAAGAATAATGCTAACTCAACTTGTTTATAACTTGTGGAGTTAGCATTTTTTGATGATAAAGGGAGGGCGTGTGCTATTGTTCATAGGGGTGATGAACGACAAAAGTGTTGAGGGAAGAGCGAGTGGTGTCGTTCATAGGGCGATGAACGACAAAACCCAGATAAAAACAGTCGCAGACGGTCATCATAAGCCAGATGAAAACCAAAACCCAGATAAAAACAGTCGCAGACGGTCTTCATAAGCCAAATGAAGACCAAACCCCAGATAGAATCAGTCGCAGACGGTTTTTGATAAGCCAAATGAAGACCAAAATCCAAATAGAATCCCTCCCAGATGGTCTTCAAAAGCCCGGATGATGAAGCCCAGCCCAATAGAACCCCCAATCAATCAAAATATAAAAACTCAAACATACACAAAGAAGAAAAATTCCCTAATATTTCTATTAAACTATATTATAATGAAAGTAATGAGCGATGCCTCAGAAATATAAAATTAGGGGGATGGAGAAATGCGGGAGGTAGTGATTACTTCAGCTGTGCGAACACCTATCGGTTCTTTTGGAGGCGCTTTCAAAGATCTGTTGCCTACACAATTGGCTGTACCTGTTTTAGACGAGGTTGTAAAAAGAAGTAAGCTTCAAAAGCAGGATGTGGAAGAAGTGATTTTAGGTCATTGTATCCAAAGGACAGATGAACCTAATACAGCTAGGACAGCGGCTCTATTAGCTGAATTTCCTGATACAACAACGGGGTATACGATCCAGCGACAGTGTGCATCAGGGTTGCAGGCTATTTTATCTGCTGCTATGCAAATTCAAACAGGACATTCGAATATTGTGATAGCAGGCGGAGTGGAGGTAATGAGCTCAAGTCCATACTTACTTAAGCAGCATCGATGGGGATCACGTCTTCAGCATGGCCAGGTAACAGACAGTGTGTGGGAAATATTAGAGGATCCAATTCACCATATTATGATGGGGGAAACAGCTGAAAATGTGGCAGAGGAATATGGTATTACAAGAAAAGAGCAGGATGAACTTGCATTATCAAGTCATAATCGTGCTTTAGCGGCAATTGAAAGTGGAAAGTTTGCAGAAGAAATCTTGCCAATAAGTGTGAAAACACGTAAAGGAGAAAATATTGTTTCTCAAGATGAGGGGCCACGACAGGTTACAAGTGAAAAGCTTGCGGCTCTAGCACCGATTTTTAAGGAGAACGGAACGGTTACAGCTGGGAATGCTTCTTCCTTGAATGACGGCGCAGCTGCACTTGTTTTAATGGCAAAGGAAGAAGCGGAAAAAAGAGGCTTAGCTATTTTAGCAAAAATATCCCACTATTCTGTAGCAGGGGTAGATCCAAAAGTAATGGGAATCGGTCCTGTTCCAGCCATTCAAAAGGGGTTAGCATCATTAAATTGGTCTGTTCAGGATCTAGACGTTGTTGAAATAAATGAAGCCTTCGCTGCTCAATATCTTGCTGTAGAGAAACAGCTGGAACTGGATAGAGAAAAAGTCAATGTTAATGGAAGTGGAATTAGTTTGGGGCATCCAATTGGCTGTACAGGTTCTCGTATTGTTGTTAGTCTTTTACATGAGATGCAAAGAAGAGAGGCACAAAAAGGTCTTGCTTCATTATGTGTAGGTGGTGGCATAGGGGTAGCGCTGTTTATGGAAAGAGACTAACAAATAGTCAGAGGCTGAGATTCTTCAGTCTCTAATTTTGTTTTGAGTCAATTTGTTATAACTTAGTAAAAAAATGAATGCAATTCCAAACAAAACAATAAATAAAAGAAGTACATATTGAAAAGATAAAAGGTTTGCAACGAGTGGGCCAATGCTTGCACCTGTTAATAAGGTAAATGAGTACAAAGAAATAGCTGTTGGGCGTTTATCTCCGGCCAATTCGCCGATAAATGTAATGAGTGAAGGAATAAAAATAGAGACAGCAGAGACAAAGAATAGTGATAAGATGGTGATTATTATTAGGTGTTTGGTTAATATCATGAGTACAAAGGAAGAGATGATAATCGCTATGCAAGTAAGCAAAATATTAATGAGGGAATATTTTTTAATCCAAAAGCTGCTGAATAAAGAAAGCGGCGTACCAATTAAGGCAATACATCGACTGTAAAAAAGTTCTTTTTCTTGTTCAACATAGTATTGAGCAAATTCTTCGTATATAGAAACAAATGACATTAGAGTAATAAAGGTTATGCTAAGTCCTAAAATGAGTGGGGTTTGAAAAAGTCTACCTGTAGTGAAGGTGTCAACAGGTTTCCCTTTCTTTTGAACTAGCACATCAGGAAGAAGATAGAAGGCACCGAGAGACAAACATAAATAACATACCCCGAAGAAATAAAAAAAACGAGCCGCCAATCTAATACATTCACAGTTAGTGAACTAATCAGTTGTCCAATAATACCAGCCATTAAAAACCCTGTATTAATGATCGCAATAATGAATGTTCTTCTGTTTACTGTAAACGCATCAAAGCAATAAGCATAAGCAACAGGGGCAAAGCTTCCTAACACAAATCCTTGAAGTCCTCTAGAAAGGTAAAAACTTGTGAGTGAAGTGGAAAAGGTGATCATTAGCGTTAAGCAAAAGGAGGCAATCATGCCGAAAAATAATACATTTCTTTTTGAAAATGAAGCTGATATAGGACCAAAGCATAGTAGTCCTGTTGCGTAACAAAACGTAAAGATTGTACTTGAAAAAACAGCTTCATCATATGTAATCGACAGCCCTTCTGCAAGTTCAGTATAAATCGGAATAAGTAAATAAATATTACTAGCCACACAAACAGCCGCAAACCAGAAAAACAGTTCCACGATACGATCCTTCATCATCACATACCTCCTAATGATAATGTATGTTCCGAGAGTAATAGAGGTGTATTCCTCATACAAAAGTTGGTAGAGATGAAAAATGGAATTTGCCTGTAAAGTAAAGTAAAATAGTAAGAGATAGATAGAACGAAAATTAATACTAAAAAACTACCACGCTGCTTTTAGTTGTGGTATTTGTTTTTTCATATAGGAACTAATAACACTCTAAAACGTAAGTGGGGAATAAACATGAGTATTCAATTTATTTTGGGGCGTTCTGGAACCGGGAAAACAGAGACGATTTTAAACGAAATAAGAGACAGGCTCTTTCAAGAACCAATTGGCCGTCCAATTATTTATCTCGTACCAGACCAAATGACGTTTGGAGCAGAATATGAGTTAATACGTACACCAAATTTAGGTGGGATGATTCGTGCACAAACATTTAGCTTTAGTCGTTTAGCTTGGAGAGTTTTACAGGAAACAGGGGGAATGACTCGTCATCATTTATCTGGTACTGGAATTCAAATGCTTCTCCGAAAACTCGTTGAGGAGTATAAACAAGATTTTAAAGTATTCGCCAAAGCAAGTGATAAAAATGGCTTTATTGAACAGCTGGAAGTAATGTTAACAGAATTTAAACGATATTGCTTATCACCTCAAGAGTTGGAAGAATTTGTAGCAAATGCTCAAACCGAGCATGATCGTAAATCATTAACCGATAAACTTCATGACATGGCCATTCTTTATAAACAACTGGAAATTCAATTAAGTCATAAATACGTAGATTCTGAGGATTATTTGAAGCTATTAGCTGAAAAAGTAGAAAACTCAAGTTATTTACAATCTGCTGATATTTATATTGATGGCTTTCATAGCTTTACGCCACAAGAATACGAAGTGGTTGCTGCCTTAATGAAGCATGCGCAAAATGTAAAGATTGCTCTTACTGCAGATAAAGCATATAAGGAATTCCTGCCTCATGAATTGCACTTATTTCAAATGACAGGAAAAACGTACAATACGATTCTCAAGCTGGCTACTGAAGCAGGTAAACAAGTGGATGAGCCGATACTTCTTAAAGAACAGCATCGCTATGCTGGTAGTCAATCGTTACAACATTTAGAAGCATTTTATGATATAAGACCAACAACTGTTTTTGATCAAGATCCTGGTGTTACGATTTATCAGGCTGCAAATCGCCGCTCTGAGGTTGAAGGAATTGCAAGGGAAATTCAATCACTTATTAGAAATGGTCAATATCGTTATCGTGATCTTGCTCTGCTTATACGGAATTCCAATGATTATCGTGATGTGATTGAACAGGTATTCCGTGATTATGAAGTCCCGTTTTTTATTGATCAAAAGCGTTCTATGCTCAATCATCCGTTAGTAGAGTTAATCCGCTCCACAATCGAGATTATCAATGGGTTTTGGCGTTATGAAGCGGTGTTTCGAGCAGTGAAAACAGAGTTGCTGTTTCCAACTGAAAAAGACAAATATGTTATGAGAGAAGATATGGACTTATTAGAAAACTATGTTCTTTCGTATGGCATTCAAGGATCAAAGTGGACAAATGGAGATCGTTTCCGTTACCGCCGTTTCTATTCTCTTGATGATGAATTTGTTGTCACAGATGATGAAAAAGAAATGGAGGACAAGCTAAATCAGTTACGAGAGCTTATTGTTCAACCAATTCAAACTCTGCATAAAAGGTTAAAGAAAAGTCAAAATGGTCAAGAGATGGCAGAAGCTTTGTTTCTTTATTTAGAAGAATTGCACATTCCCAAAAAGCTTGAAGCACTTCGGATTGCAGCAGAAGAAAAAGGTTTGTTATTAGAAGCGAGAGAGCATGATCAGGTTTGGCAGGCCGTTATAAACTTATTAGACGAGTTTGTTGAAATGATGGCGGAAGAGCCTGTGTCTTTAAAGCTTTTCTCAGAGATGCTTGAAACGGGTCTTGAGTCAATGAAATTCTCGTTAGTGCCACCAGCCATTGACCAGGTGTTGATTGCAGATCTTGAAAAATCCAGGTTTTTCAACGTGAAGTGCTCATTTATTGTTGGAGTAAATGATGGCGTTATTCCTGCTAGACCAAAGGAGGAAGGCATTTTAACAGAAGACGATCGAGAGGCTCTTCATTATCAGGGAGTAAATCTTGCACCAACCGCAAGACAGCAGCTTCTTGATGAAAACTTTATCATTTATATGGCATTATCAAGTTCTTCTGAAAAATTATATCTCTCCTATGCGATGGCTGATGAAGAAGGAAAGGCATTGTTGCCTTCTGTCATTATCAAGCGAATGGAAGAAATGTTTCCAACAATAAAGCAGCAGCGATTGTTAAATGAGCCTGAGCAGCTTTCTCCAAAAGAGCAGCTCTCGTTCATCGTAAACCAGCATGTAACACTTTCTTATGTTACATCTCAATTGCAATCGTGGAAAAGAGGATATCCGATTCACTCATTATGGTGGGATGCTTATAACTACTTTGTATCATCCGACAATCAACAACTAACGCAAAAGGTGCTAAGCAGTTTAACGTATGAAAACAAGCCAGAACAGCTAGAAACATCTGTTAGTCGTGAGCTATATGGTGAACATATTCAAGGAAGTGTGTCGCGAATGGAGAAATTCAACAGCTGCCCATTCTCTCATTTTGCTTCACATGGTTTAAAGCTAAGAGAAAGACAGTTTTTCAAGCTTGAGGCACCTGATATAGGGCAAATGTTCCACTCTGCCTTGAAACTGATTTCTGATCGCTTACATCAATTAAAGTTGGATTGGAAAGAGTTAACGAAGGATCAATGTGAGCGACTTTCTAATGATGCGGTTGAGCAGCTTGCACCAAGATTGCAAAAAGAAATCCTGTTAAGCTCCAATCGTTATCATTATATCAAGCGAAAGCTACAGAAAATTCTTGCTCGGGCATCATCCATTCTAAGTGAACACGCAAAGGCGAGTGGCTTTGCACCAGTCGGCCTAGAGCTCGGCTTTGGTAAAGGTGGGGAACTACCACCAATTCGTTTTACATTGCCAAATGGTTGTACGATGGAGGTAGCCGGAAGAATTGATAGAGTTGATAAAGCAACAGGATCAAATGGTGTACTGTTAAGAATTGTTGACTATAAGTCGAGTGAAAAAAATGTACAGCTTTCTGAGGTTTATTATGGTTTAGCTCTTCAAATGCTCACCTATTTAGATGTTATTATTTCAAACTCAAAGCTGTGGCTTGGAATTGAAGCTACTCCTGCCGGGGTATTATATTTCCATGTTCATGATCCGATGATTCAGGCTTCATCTCTTTTACCGGAAGAAAAGCTTGATGATGAAATTTTTAAAAAGTTTAAAATGAAAGGACTTTTACTCGGTGATGAGGAAGCAGTGAAAATGATGGATCATTCTCTTACTGAAGGAAGCAGTTCAAACATTATTGCAGCCGGTTTGAAAAAGGATGGAGGATTCCGCTCAACATCCTCTATAGCGAGTGAAGCTGAATTTGAATTATTACGTCATCATGTGCGATCTACTTTCAAGAAAATTGGAACGAATATTACAGATGGAATAATCGATATTAGCCCTTATAAGCTTAAGGATAAAATGCCATGTACGTATTGTGAATATAAGTCTGTATGTCAATTTGATGAATCGTTAGAGGAAAATAACTACCGCATCTTAAAAAGTGAAAAAAATGATGAGGTGTTAAAACGAATGAGAGAGGAGGCTGGAGTTGATGAGTGAAATCATAGCAAAGCCTGAGAACAGCCAATGGACGGATGATCAGTGGAAGGCGATTGTTGCAAGTGGACAGGACATATTAGTTGCAGCTGCTGCCGGATCGGGAAAAACAGCTGTTTTAGTTGAGCGAATCATTCGTAAAATTCTTTCGAAAGAAAATCCTGTTGATGTTGATTCTTTATTAGTTGTTACGTTTACAAATGCTTCTGCAGCTGAGATGAGGCACCGTATTGGTGAGGCACTTGAAAAAGCACTAAAAGAAAATCCATCTTCGCTACACTTACGCAGACAGCTTACGTTACTCAATAAAGCATCAATTTCAACTCTACACTCGTTCTGTTTGCAGGTTGTACGAAAATATTATTATTTGATTAATATTGATCCTGGCTTCCGTATTGCTGATTCAACAGAAGGTCAGCTTTTAATTGATGAAGTTCTTGATGAACTATTTGAAGAGGAATACAGTCAGGAAGATAACGAAGAATTTTTTGATTTAGTTGATCGTTATACATCTGACCGAAGTGATCTTGAGCTGCAATCTTTAATTCGAGAGCTGTACTTTTTTTCAAGATCACATCCAATGCCAAGTGTTTGGCTGAATCAGCTTGCTGCCATGTATGACCTGGACGATGATTTTGATATGAATTCGTTACCGTTTATGAACTATTTAATGCAGGATATTGAGATGCAGTTATTAGGTGCTCGGGAGCAGCTTCTTCAAGCAATGGAGCTTACGAAAAGACCAGCCGGACCTGCTCCACGTGCGGAAAACCTGGACGATGACTTAAAGCAGCTCTCAGATATTCTGGCGCATAAGCATTCTTGGGATGGAATGGGTGAGCAACTAAAAAAGTTTAAAATGTCACGTGCTAAGATCGTCAAGGGTGATCAATATGATAAGAGTTTAACAGACCAAGTAACAGCCTTACGTAATGCGGTTAAGAAACAAATCGAGCAATTACGCGATGAATTGTTTTCTCGTTCACTTCAGCATTATAAGGAGGATTTTGTTCATTTAAAGCCTGTTGTCAAAAAGCTTGTTGACCTTGTCCTGCAGTTTGCCCATCGCTATGAAGGTATGAAAAAAGAAAAAGGAATCGTCGATTTTGCAGATTTAGAGCATTATTGCTTACAAATTCTGCAAATGGATGAAAATAAACCAAGTGAAGCCTCACTTTATTATAAACAGCAGTTTGTGGAGGTTCTTGTTGATGAGTATCAAGATACGAATCTTGTCCAAGAGTCAATTTTAAAGCTTGTGACAAAAGATGAAGAAGCAACAGGAAATCTCTTTATGGTTGGAGATGTAAAGCAATCCATATACCGCTTCCGTCTTGCAGAGCCTTTTCTATTTTTAAGCAAGTATAAACGATTTACACAATCTGCTGAGCAAACAGGAATGCGCATTGATTTATCCAAAAACTTCCGAAGCCGTTCAGAAGTGTTAGATGGAACGAACTATTTATTTAAACAAATTATGGGAGAAACAGTTGGGGAAATTGTGTACGATGATGACGCAGAATTAAAGCTTGGTGCCACGTATCCAGAAAATGATCTGATGAAAACGGAGCTTTTACTCATTGAACGTGGTAGTGGAGACGAACAAGAAAAAGATGGTGACACAGAAACCGAGGGCGTTTTTGATGAGCAAGAGCTAGAAACTGTTCAGCTTGAAGCAAGATTAATGGCTCGTAAGATTAAGACATTAATAGATGAACAATTTCCTGTGTACGATCGTGGTATTGGTGGAACACGTCCTGTTACGTATCGAGATGTTGTCATTCTTCTGCGCTCTATGCCATGGGCACCACAAATAATGGAAGAATTTAAGCAAGCTGGAATTCCGGTTTATGCGAATTTATCAGATGGATATTTTGAAGCAACTGAAGTAGCAATTATGCTATCTCTCTTGAAAATCATTGACAATCCCTATCAAGATATCCCATTAGCGGCAGCACTTCGTTCACCAGTCGTTGGCTTATCAGAAAATGAATTAGCCATTATCCGTACGTTTGATCATAAAGGAATGTTTTATGATGCAGTTAAAGCATTTTTGGCTGCTAACGATCCAAGGTATGAACAGCTTTCTAATAAATTACAGCCCTTTATTGATCTCTTGCAGGGATGGAGAGATATAGCGAGACAAGGATCAGTTTCTGATTTAATATGGCAGCTTTACCGTGATACAAAGTTTTTTGATTTTGTCGGTGGAATGCCTGGTGGAAAACAACGTCAAGCAAATCTTCGTGCTCTATATGATCGTGCCCGTCAATATGAAGCAACATCATTTAGAGGGTTATTTCGCTTTTTACGTTTTATTGAACGTATGCAGGACCGCGGTGATGATTTAGGAGCAGCGCGTGCGCTTGGAGAGCAAGAGGATGTTGTAAGGCTAATGACGATTCACAGTAGTAAAGGGTTAGAGTTTCCAATCGTGTTTGTTGCAGGCTTTCTAAGCAATTTAATATGATGGATTTAAATAAAAAGTATTTGCTTGATAAAGAGCTTGGATTTGGGACAAAGCTTATTAATCCTAAGTTACGAGTAAGCTACCCAACGCTGCCTTATATTGCTCTAAAGAAAAAAATGAGAATGGAACTTCTTGCTGAGGAAATGCGAGTGCTTTATGTTGCGCTAACTCGTGCAAAGGAAAAGCTGTATTTAGTAGGAACATTAAAGGACCCGGACAAAACGATAACGAACTGGAGAAATCACATAGCACATCAAGATTGGCTTTTACCTGATTTTGAACGGGCTAAAGCGAAAAGCTACCTTGATTGGGTTGGCCCTGCGTTAATTCGCCATAGAGAATGTGTTGTGTTAGGTGATGGACAAATTTGTTTAACAGAAGAAATATCAAGTCACCCATCACGATGGACAATTCAACAAGTAAAAGGAGAAGAGCTTGTTAATCATTCAAGGATGATCAAGAGCGAAATGATGAATTGCTCACATCTATTCAAAAAGGTGAAGCAGTGATGCTAGAAAGTGAGCAGAAACAAGTGATCATAGATCAGCTTTCTTGGTCGTATCCATTCCAACAAGCAACGAAAAGTCGTTCAAAGCAATCTGTAACAGAGTTGAAAAGACAACGGGAGGTTACAGATGAGTATAGTGATCAGCAGCTCATTAAGAAACAAGCCTCTCAGTCTTTGTTATATAATCGACCAAGCTTTATGCAAAGCAAGTCAATATCTCCTGCGGAGCGAGGAACAGCCATGCATGCTGTCATGCAGCACATTCCTTTAACTGAAAAAGTAACAAAGGCTGAAATTGAAAAGAAAGTTGAAGAGCTTGTTACAAAGGAAATTCTTACAGAAGATTTGGCTAAAGTGATTAACATCGAGCAAATTGTGGCCTTTTTCTCATCAGATATTGGTCAAAGACTGCAAAACGCAAACAATGTTTATCGAGAGATTCCATTTAGTTATGCATTAGAGGCAGATACTCTTTATGAAAATGGGAAGGATGAACCGGTTTTAGTGCAAGGTGTAATCGACGTTTTATTTGAAGATGAACAAGGTACGGTTTTGTTAGATTACAAAACTGATACAATACAAGGTAGAATAACAGCAGAAAAAGATGAGCTTGAAAACATATTAAGTGATCGTTATCGTGTTCAAATTGATTTATATACAAAAGCAATTGAAGATATCATTCACCGTCCTTTACAAGAAAAATATTTATTTTTCTTCGACGGAGGACATCTCATAAAAATGTAAAGATGCAATCGGTGAATATCCATCGATTGCATTCTATTGTCCATGTGTAAGTGGCTAAGAAAGGATGATGAAAAGATGCGTATTTTGCATACGGCAGATTGGCACCTTGGACGAGCGTTAGAAGGCCGTAGTAGATTAGCTGAGCAGGCTGATTTTATTGATGAGCTTGTAAGAATTGTTGAAGAAGAAAAAGTAGACGCCATATTAATGGCTGGTGATGCATTTGATACGGTTAACCCACCAGCTGCAGCGGAGCAACTGTTTTACGAAGGCCTTTCTAGATTATCAGATCATGGTAAACGTCCAATCGTTGTGATTGCAGGAAATCATGACAACCCTGACCGCTTATCTGCAGCATCACCTTTAGCTGGAAACCATTCTATCCATTTAATTGGTTATCCAACAACTGAATTGATTAAATTAGACATCCCGAGTGCTGGTGAGCAAATGATGGTCGCTGCACTGGCATATCCTTCAGAAGCAAGACTTGAACAAGTATTATCACAGGAGCATGATGAAGTGCTGCTGCGAAATAAATATGATGAACGTATACGTGATCTTTTTTCGATTATGAGTAGACAATTTCAAAAGAACACAGTAAATATTGCGATGAGTCATATTCATGTTGCAGGAGGAAGTTCAACAGATTCTGAACGTCCAATTGAAGTTGGTGGAGCTTATACGGTTGCAGCAACAAGTATGCCGGAGGCTGCTCAGTATGTTGCATTGGGTCATTTACACCGCCCACAAAATATTAAGCGTGCGAGCACATTAACTAGATACTCCGGTTCACCGCTTGCGTATAGCTTTTCAGAAATCGGCTATGCAAAATCTGTCACGATTTTAGATGCTGAACCAAATCAACCTGTTGTGATGAAGGAGATTCCATTATCATCTGGTAAACCTTTGGTGAAATGGAAAGCAACAGAGGGAATTAGTCAGGTTCATAGTTGGCTTGATGAAGGAAAAGATCACAATGCATGGATTGATTTAGAAATTCATTTAACTAGTACTCTTTCAATTGAGGAAATCCATCGCCTTCGTAAATGGCATCCAGGCTTTATTCATATCCGTCCTGTGTTCCAAGCTGAGCTGGAGGTTGCGGCAACACGACAATCAAATATCCCAATTGACCAATTGTTTTCACAGTTTTATGAAAAACAAACAGGTGGAGCAAAACCGGAAGAGGAGCTTGTTCGGTTATTTTTAGAACTCGTTCAGCAGGATGAGGAGCAAGAGGAAGGTGATGAAGCATGAAGCCTATTACTTTAACTGTTTCTGGATTGCATAGCTTCAGAGAAAAACAGACGATTAATTTTGATGCCCTTTGTGATGGCGGGATCTTTGGAATCTTTGGGCCAACAGGAAGCGGTAAGTCGTCAATTCTGGATGCTATGACTCTTGCTTTATATGGAAAAGTAGAACGTGCGATGAACAACACACATGGAATTTTAAATCATGCCGAAGACCAGCTTTCTGTTTCGTTTACCTTTGAACTTGAAAATGCCTCTTCAAAGAAAAGATATGTTGTGGAACGGGTGTTTAAACGAACAGACGATATTAGGGTGAAAACAGCTATCTGTCGTTTAATTGAAGAAGGAGAAGAGCATGTTGTTTTAGCGGATAAAGCAGTTGATGTAAATGACAAGATCTATGGATTATTAGGTCTTACAATCGATGACTTTACCCGTGCTGTTGTTCTTCCACAAGGAAAATTTGCTGAATTTCTTTCTTTAAAAGGTGCAGAAAGAAGACAAATGCTACAACGTTTATTTCACCTAGAGCAATACGGTGATCTGCTTTTGAAGAAGTTAAAACGACGCTTATCTACTGCAAGGATTACTCGTAATGAATTAGAAGCAGAGAAAACTGGTTTAGGCGATGCATCGGCAGAGGCTGTTAAAGAAGCGAAGAAGCAAGTAAAAGAAGCAGAAGTTTTACTTGAAAAGCGTCAAAAAGAGTTTGAAAGTGTAACAAAGGACTATGAACAAAAACAAGCAACTTGGCAATTACAACAGCAAAGGCTAGAACTAGAAAAGGAAAAAGCATCAGTCAAAAAAGATGAAGAACAGATTCAATCTTTACAACAACAGGTGAAAACGGCTGAGGAAGCAGAAGCCTTAAGACCGTATGCAGAGGCTTTACAAGCTCGTAAACAAGAAAAAATTCAGGCAGAAGGTAATCTTGAGGCTGCGAAGAAAAATGTAGAGAAAATGAAACAGCAATATGAAACTAGCAGCCGAGCTTACGAGGCAATTCGAAAGGAAAAATCTGAACAAGAACCAGCTTTAGTAGCAAAGCGTGAAAAGCTATTACAATTGCAAAAGGTTGAAGAAGAGCTTAAACAAGATCAAACAATACTACACGAACTTAAACAGAAAAAAGAAGAGTTACAAAAGCAGCAGGAGCACCATCAGTCACTATTAACAAAAGCACAGCAATTAGTTGAAAAAGCAGCAGTAAAGCAACAAACTTTACAAGAAGAGCAGAAAACAAAAACCGTTTCTGCTAAAGAAAGAGATCAGGTTCGTGCCGCTTTAGAAGCAAAACAACATGTTCAACAAAGTAAACAGCAGTTCGAAGAAACGAATGAATTGTTAGAGAAAAAATACAACGCATTAATTAGTGAAAAGAAAAAATACGATTCTCTTACAGATCAATTGTCCGTTAATAAAAAACATCTTGAAAATAAATTTAATGAACTAACCTCCCTCTATTTTCTGATTTCGGAAAGGGAAACGGAATATAAGCACTTTCTTTCTGGCGCTAAACACAAGTTAGAAGAAAAAATAGCAGAAGAGGAAAAGGCAAAAAACCAGAAGTTGGCTTTTGCGCTCGTCAAGGAGTTAAAAGAGGGAGCACCTTGTCCTGTTTGTGGATCATGTTGCCACCCGAGCCCTGTACATGCTGATCTCGATCATGAAGAAGAAATTGAAATGCAATTACATGTGATGAAGCAACAGTTTGAACAGCTTCAGTCATTAAGTCAGGAGCCGCATTCACTTAAAATAAAAGCTGAGGGTCTATCCGAGCAGCTTACTTCTGATTTCTTATTTTTACAAAATAAAAAGCTAATAGAAGAAGTTACAGTAGAGCAACTGATTGCACCAAATACGAATATGTCATTAGAACAAGGTATTCAAACGTTTCAATTATCATTTAAAAATCTAAATCAAGATTATATACAATTACGTCAATCTCTTGAAAAGAACGTGAAACAGCTACGTGATTTGCAGCAGGAGGAAGTAAGAAGTAAAGATGGTATTGCTTCTGCAAATAATGATGTTCAGGAATGGACAGACAAACTTAATGAGTACAAACAAAAATACGAGAAAAGCTTAACCTATTACTCTGAGACATTCTCACACATTCCAATTGAGAATGTTGAGAAGTTACAAAAAGAAATCTCTGAAAAAGATGAAGCACTCGAGCAGTTAAATGAACGAATTCAAAAGAGTTTTTCTTTTATAGAAGAACAGGAAGAAATCGTGAAAAAACAGGAAGAATTCAATAGGAATATAAAAGAACAACAGATTGAGCTTCAAGCCTTATTAAAGAATCGTGATTTTTCTATTAAAGAAAAACAAGAAAAGCTGAAAGAAGTTGGTTTGGAGAAACCAATTTCTACTGTAATCGCGGAAACAAATGCGACGATTATACATTTAGCTGAAAAAGAAAATGAGCTGTATCAAGGATGGCAAAAAGAATCTAATATGCTTCATCAATTGCAAAGTGAGCTTGCCGCACATGAAAGATCATATGAGCAAGCAAAGCACCAAGTTCAAGAATCAGAACAAAAATGGTCACAAGTAAAAGAGAACACATCGTTTAAAACAATTGAAGAAACATTAGCATCCCTACTAGGTGCAGAAAAAAGGCAACAACTGAAGGCTGAAATTGAAGCCTTTATGGATAAAATGAAGCAGCTTAACACAGACTTAAATCGAATTGAAGAAAAGTTAGGAAATAAGCAAATTTCTCAAGAAGAATGGAATACTATTCAACAAATCAAAATGGAGATAAAGCAACAGGTTGAGGATGCTGTTGCCAGCAAGGGGGCAGCTACAAATGGCCTGCAGGTGCTTTTAGACAAGCACGAGCGCTTCGTAGTCATAGAAAACCAACAAAAAGAACTTGATGATTTGTTGGGAAAACTAGAAAAACTTCAATCTGTTTTTAAAGGAAACAGCTTTGTTGAATATGTTGCAGAGGAGCAGCTGCAGCAAGTAAGTCGTGATGCATCTGAAAGGCTTTCAATGCTAACTCGTGGTCGCTATGCGATTGAAGTTGATTCACAAGGCGGATTTATTATGAGAGATGATGCAAACGGTGGAGTAAGAAGACCTGTTTCCACATTATCAGGAGGGGAAACGTTCTTAACCTCACTTGCACTTGCCTTATCGCTATCAACACAAATTCAACTTCGTGGTGAATACCCGCTTCAATTTTTCTTCTTAGATGAAGGGTTCGGAACGTTAGACATTGAGCTGCTCGATACAGTCATAACGGCTCTAGAAAAATTGCAATCACAAAATTTATCAGTTGGAGTTATTAGCCACGTGCAAGAGCTAAGAGCAAGACTGCCACGGAAACTAATTGTGGAGCCTGCTGAACCATCTGGTAAAGGAACGTCTGTTTATTTAGAATCACTTTAATAGTTTGGCTTTGGTAAAAGAGAGGTTGTATTCTTTATAACAAATGAACACCTATCTAAAATGCCAATATTTAATAAAGGGATGTCGCGATGGGAAAGAAAAAAGATATTGGGACATGTGAATTGTGTGAAAGAGAA
Organism: Metabacillus endolithicus; assembly: GCF_023078335.1. Taxonomy (GTDB): domain Bacteria; phylum Bacillota; class Bacilli; order Bacillales; family Bacillaceae; genus Metabacillus; species Metabacillus endolithicus. Next base: position 3,438,346 of record NZ_CP095550.1, read on the forward strand.
GAAGTTGAAACAACCATTCATCACCTAACACCTAAGGAAATGGGTGGTACCTTCTTGCCTACAGCAAAGCTCTGTGTGGCTTGTCACAAGCAAATTCATGCTTTATATACAAACAATGAATTAGCAGCAAGGCTTTCAACAATTACAGATCTAAAACAGGATGAAAAAATCAAAAGCTTTATTAAATGGATTAGAAAGCAACCTTCTAGTAAATTAGTTCAAACGAGAAAATCCAATGAACGAAAGCAGAAGGGGCGTTAGAAAGGGAAGACTGTCCGGGAATATGGGCAGTCTTTTTAATGAAAACAAAAGGACGCAATAATGAAAAGGCGGAAAATGTGTTCTTTTTCCGCCTTACTATTAATTATTCGCCAACATGTTTTGATCTGTTACATCTGGATCAATTAAATTGGTACCACTTATTCCATTATTAATAATGTGGAAATCTCCTGTGCTTCCTCCGCCAGAGCCTGAGGCACTCTTTGACTGGCTTTTTGGGGCAAGATAAAACGTATCCCCAAAGTTAACGACTCCGCCGCCTACTTCATTAATCTTAATTGGACCGACAATAGCTGGCATATAAAACATCCTTTTTATAGTTTCCTATTACTTTAGTTTATGCAACTGAATACCAAGGTGTTAATCGTTTATCAAAGTTAGTGAGTAGGGGTTATCAGGCTATTTTTATTGTTAATTCTTTAATTGACGAATATGCTTTGTTCGGGACACTGCCCGAATATCCCTAGTAGAGCCAATCTGAAATACTGCTGAAGAGGACATGGCTGTAACATCCACATGCTGAACAAATATTACGGCTTTTCATGAAAAAAGTTTGTTATGACATTTTCATAAAAAACAGGCTGAGGAATTTCTTCTTCAAAAATTGGATACTCAGATAAGTCTCCTTCTGAACCAAAAAATCGTTCTTCCTCCCGCTGTACAGCAAGTGCCTTTACATTTGGTGTTATTTCAACAGAATCACCGATTTGAAAAACAGAGCTGATCCCGACTGTGTTAACATAGGCACTTCCTACGTTTGAATTACGACTTATCATTGTGGCGCCAACGGCACTAATGGACCGATAATTAAAGACTCAGGTGGTGTATCAAAGACCGAAGAAAGAGCAATTGTTTGAGTATCACCTATTAAAAAAACAGATGAGCTAGATACCCCAACAACTTTAATAGCTCCCACCTGGATATCTTTATTAACTACAGTAAAATTCATCGTTTTTCCCTCCTTTATGGAGAATCTTTTGGCAAATGTTGCAGGAAATGCATAATAGAATTCTCGACATCCTTCTTCACCAATTCAAAAATTTCCTGTTTTTTATTTAGTAATGAATCTTGTTCAGTAAGAGGCTGAGCATTAATGTAGTACTGAATTCTGCTATCAATTTGTTTTCTAATGTCTTCAATAATATGTCTGCGATGAGGGTCATCAAGGGTTAATTCATATTGTTTTTCTGCCTGCTGTATATAATGAATACAGTCTTGATTTAGAAAATGGTTAATATCTTGGCTGCATTGCTTCATTAGTTGATCTCGAAGTTGTTGTTGAACACCATTTACGTTCATCCCTTGTTGTTGAACCTCAAAGTTATCTATCTGCTCAGGGTCGGTTGGATTAAGACCAATATTAAGGGTCCCATCTAACTGTTCAACCTTTAGCTGATCAAATTTATATTCAATTCTTTCAATATTTGTGTAAGGTTGTTTTTTTAAGGAGTCAACATCGACCCGTAAATCATTTATAAGTTGAGTAAGTTGTTGGATTTTTTTATCTTGCTGCTGAACATAATTATGAAGCTGCTGGAGGTATTTAGTCATCTCATGATAGTACATAGCTATTCACCCACCTTTTGTTCGCTCAAAAGTTGTTACTAACAATCTATGCAATAAAATAAAATGGGTGATAGCCTATTAAAATTATGCTGTAGGAGTAGAAAGAGGAACAAGAGGTCCCTCAGAAGCCTCTGCTGCAACACCTGTAGGAGCCTCGGTCAAAATTTGAGGTGCTTCTTGAAAAAATCCACCAGTATTATAAAGGTTTGATAGGGGCTTTATCATTCCAGCACTCCCGATTTGCAGCACAGAAGAGTTGTTTACAGAATCCACCCGCAGGTAATTTATGCAGATGGTTTGGTTAATGTAGAAATTCACCTTTCACATCCCCCTTTTGTATGTTAATAAAAGAAAAAGGCAGGAATACAATGAGTCGAGAAGAACATCTCCTACCACCCAAATTTATAAGTTTCCTGCCATTGGCTGGTCAATAACATCATTATCATACGTGTTGGTAACAGAATTTTGATTGTAAATATTAAGACCATCACCTGTGTTAAAGGAACCAGCACCAGCAAATGTTTTAACCTCGGCATAAGGAGAAATGGTAATTACATCTCCAACATGAACAATGCTGCTTGTTCCTACACTATTTACTTTAAAGGCACCTACAATAGCTGGCATAGTCAAACATCCTTTGTTAGTGTTATAAAACAAAGCACATCAATTGGCTTTTTCTATACATTATGTTAGAAATGCGAAAAAGTGTGATAAACGCGGAAAACAAAGCTTGGGTTTAAAGTAGTTTTGAGGTAAATGATAAGTTGAGTAAGTGAGGAGAATCGAGTTTTAAGTTTATATGTACTCTTTCACTTGTTTATCATCATTAATTAGGTGTTTATTACTCCCGAGGATTTCTTGTAATAAAAGCATATCAAGCTCTTGGCTGCATTGAATTGTTTGGTCAGAATTAATTCCATATTTTTTGGCTGTTTTAATCAAGTTCTTTCTTTTTATTTCAATTTCATTCGTGAACATATTTTTCTCCATCCTAGATTTAAGATTTTGTCGATCAAAATGTAACCAAGTGTCGTTTAGGACATGCTTATTATACAACGGATTATCTTATAAAACTTAGATTCGCTAAAATAACAAAAAAGAATACAAAATTCTACAAGAAGCAACAGATTTATCTCTAAATTTTGTTTCTTTTAATGGAAGGTTGTACAATAAAAGTAAGTAGTATTATGCTGGAAGGAAGGGAACATTATGATCGATGCCCATCTCCATCTTGATCAATATGATCTAAATAAGCTAGATTTTTATATTGATATGTGGAGAAATCATGGAATTAAAGGAGTTGTAGCGGTTGCTACAGATTTACAATCAAGCTATAAAACATTAGAGCTAAAGCATAAATACCCTACATTTATACGTGCTGCGATTGGCCATCATCCAGAAGCCCCTCCATTGACTAGTAAAGATCTAGCTGAACTTCTGAACTTAATAAAAAAGGAGAAAAACCACTTGTCAGGTATTGGTGAGATTGGTCTTCCAACCTATCAAAAAGAGTCTTTATATGAAGTGTATGGAGAAGAACTATTTTGCGAACAATTAGAAGTGCTTTTAGAAATAGCAAAATCAGTAGATCTTCCGGTTGCTTTACATGCTGTTCATGAAGAGTCAGAGAAGGTGCTTTTACTATTGAAAAAGCATGAAATAAAGAAGGCACATTTTCATTGGTTAAAAGCTTCGAATCAAAATGTTCAAGATATAATCTCTTGTGGTTATTATGTTTCTGTTACACCAGAGGTTTGCTATAGGGAACGTGACCAGCGTCTTGTCAGAATGATTCCAATGGATCAATTATTAATTGAAACGGATGGACCTTGGAAGCATGGTGGACACTTTCAGCATCAAGACACAACTCCTCTCTTTTTAAAGGATATCGTGGACTCCTTATCGAATATATTTTCAATATCAACTGTAAACATAAATGAAATACTAATGGCAAATACTAAAAGGCTTTATGATTGATTCTATAGTAGTGGAGGATTTGTATGAAATTTGTATTAGCTACAATACATAGCGAACCTTTTATTGGATTGTTATATGGAGAAAAAATTATTGATTTAAACAAGGCGGAACAAGAAATTTTTGAAATTACTTCATTTCCAAGATCACTATTGGAGTGCGTAACTTTGGGCGAAAAGTTTGTTCAAGACGTAGTCCAAATAGTTGATAAAATAAAGAATGCTGATGGACATGAAGGATATGTATATTCTTTTTCGGATGTTAAAATACAAGCACCTATTCCAAGGCCAACAAAAAATATTTTTTGTGTTGGAAAGAACTACAGAGAACATGCGATTGAAATGGGAAGTGAAGAGGACATACCAAAGCATCTTATGATGTTTTCAAAAGCACCAACATCTGTAATTGGTCATGAAGATGAAATTGATCCACATCTACATATTACAAGTGAACTCGATTATGAAGGTGAGCTTGCAGTGGTCATTGGTAAAAAAGGAAAACAAATCAAAGAAGATGAAGCAATGAATTATGTGTTTGGCTATACAATTATAAACGACATTACAGCTCGAAATCTTCTATCACAGCACAAACAATTTTTAATTGGCAAAAGTTTAGACACTTCTTGTCCAATGGGGCCTTATTTAGTTCATAAATCAGCTATAAAAGATCCTTATGATTTAAGTATTAAAACAAAAGTAAATAATGAAGTGAGACAAGATGGACATACAAAAGATATGATTTTTACAATCGAGCATATGATCTCAACTCTTTCTCAAGGAACAACACTTGAGCCAGGGGATATCATTGCAACTGGAACCCCAGCTGGTGTGGGAAAAGGATTTAAACCGCCGAAGTTTCTAAATCCAGGAGATGTAGTTGAAATTGAAGTTGAAGGTATTGGAATCTTGAAAAATAAAATCATAGGATAATACATGGAAAGGGAGCCAATCATAGGGCTTCTTTTTTAGTAGATTTATTTGGACAACAGCGTTTTCAAAAAAAGACACAAGATAATGAATGTTTACAGCTCTTTCTTTAATATTCGTCTTAAATCATGCTAAAATAAGGTTGTCTTTAACTAAGGAGGAAAAATGATGACACATGCACACATTACTACATGGGTTGTAGCGATTATTCTTTTCTTTGTTGCACATTCTTTATTTAAGTCTGGAAAAGAAAAGCCATCAAAAATTGTTCATATGGTTTTACGCTTGTTTTACATTTTAATTGTGATTACAGGTGTTATTCTTGTTACTGGTGTGTATCAGTTAGATGGGGAATACATAGCGAAAATTGTTTTAGGAATCTGGACAATCGGTGCAATGGAGATGGTTCTGGTTAGATTGAAAAAAGGAAAACCAACAAGAGTTTTCTGGATTCAATTTGTAATTGTTCTACTTTTAACAATTGTATTAGGACTGCGTCTGCCTTTAGGAATTTGGAGTTTTTCTTAAAGAGTAGAGGGATAGAAGGCTGTAGATAGACTCGAGTGACCATCGAGCTATCTACAGTTTTTTTGTTTGGTAAGAGATGAAGACCAATACAAGGGCAGGAGTATAAAGAAATGGTCATGGTCTTCATACAAGCGATGAAGACCAATGCAAGTGCGAAAATCAGAAGAAATGGTCTTCATACAAGCGATGAAGACCAATGCAAGTGCGAAAATCAGAAGAAATGGTCTTCATACAGGAGATGAAGACCAATGCAAGTGCGAAAATCAGAAGAAATGGTCTTCATACAGGAGATGAAGACCAATGCAAGTGCGAAAATCAGAAGAAATGGTCTTCATACAGGAGATGAAGACCAAAGTAAGGTCAAAAATCAGAAGAAATGATCTTCATACAGGAGATGAAGACCAAAGTAAGGTCAAAAATCAGAAGAAATGGTCTTCATACAGGAGATGAAGACCATTGCAAGTGCAAAATTCAGAAGAAATGGTCTTCATACAGGAGATGAAGACCATTGCAAGTGCAATATTCAGAAGAAGTGGTCTTCATTCAAGAGATGAAGACCAAAGCAAGGTAATAAATCAGAAGAAATGATCTTCATTGCTGCAAAAGAGCCTACTTTAACAAAAGTGACCAACTTCATCTAAAACTTACTACAAACAAGCCGTCTTTCACCTAAACTTGTTGTTATTTCAAATCGATCTGACGAATGAATGCCTCTTTCAAAGTGGTGTTGAATGGCACAGATGGAATCTTCATTGTCAAATTGAAAGAAGGATACCCCTTTTTTATTCATGCGATTTTCCATAAATAATAATTGATTATACGAATAAATACAGTCGTAAGGCGAAAAGCCAAGGGAGTTTATTTGTTTAATCAACCTGACAAATATTTCATCTTGAAGTTCCTTTAACATTTCATCTAATGCTAAAGGTAATTTTTTTCTTATCCGCACTGTATCACCATGATTTAATGATAGCGTTCCCATGTCAGTCTTGATCTTACCTAGGCCTATCCATCTGCCGGTTGTCCACCCGGATGGATTTAAAATTTCTAGATGAGAATTTTGAATCTCATCTAATAAATGAAGCTCATCACTCATATCATCATAAATGACATACTGATCATTTGTAATTTCGATCAGTCCAGTTAAATACGAACGTTTTTGATTTAATAGTAAGTCTGTTCGTTTAATTGGAAACATACATTTTACCTCCAAATCGTTGTTACACTTGTTGTTTTGAAAAACGTTGATATCATCGTTTTTGACAAAAATGAGGAAGTTTATGCATTTCTACATTTTACTTGGGACAATTCAACATTTGATAAAGTGGGCATACAATGTCTACACCTATTAAGGTCACAGACGTTGGTGTGTATGAAAATCATAATATAGATGAGGGAGATGAAGCTTTCATGTGCGGAATAACTGGTTGGGTAAACTTTAAAGGGAACATACGCACTGAGCAAGAAACGATTAAGAAAATGGCGGAAACGTTAGCAAAAAGAGGACCAGATGACACGAACATTTGGGGAGAAGATCATGTACAATTTGGTCATAAGCGTTTAGTTGTAGTTGACCCTGCCGGTGGTATTCAACCAATGACACGGACAAAAGAAGGCAACTCTTATACGATTTGCTATAACGGTGAGCTTTACAATACTGAGGATATTAGAAAAGAACTTCTTTCAAGAGGCTACACATTTAAAGGGCATTCTGATACAGAAGTTCTCCTTCAATCCTATATTGAATGGGAAGAAGAATGTGTACATCGTTTAAACGGAATATTTGCTTTTGCGGTTTGGGATTCAAAGAAAGAAAAATTATTTATCGGTAGAGATCGCTTGGGAGTAAAACCTTTATTTTATAAAGAAGAGAACGGATCAATCTTATTTGCTTCTGAGCTGAAAGCAATTCTAGCTCATCCTTCTGTTTCGGCTAAACTTGATAAATCAGGTCTTTCTGAAATATTTGGTGTTGGACCTTCTAGAACTCCTGGTGTTGGCGTTTTTAAAGGAATTGATGAACTGCGTCCAGCTCATGCCTTAGTTTATACAAAGAATGGATTAAAGAAGTGGCGTTATTGGGATGTAGAAAGCAAACCACATGAAGATTCTGTTGAAGAAACAGCGGATAAGGTAAAATTTTTATTTACAGATGCGGTTAAACGTCAATTAGTATCAGATGTTCCTTTATGTACGTTCCTTTCTGGCGGCGTTGACTCGAGTGCAATTACAGCTGTTGCTGCAGAACATTATAAAAAAGAAGGAAAAGGGCAACTTCATACTTATTCTATTGATTATGAAGATAATGATAAATTCTTTAAGGCAAATGAGTTTCAACCAAACTCAGATGGTCCGTGGATCAAGAAAATGAGTGAAACATTTAACACACATCATCATAGTAGTGTGATTTCACAACAGGAATTAGTTGATCATCTGATTGAAGCAACGTCTGTTCGTGACTTGCCTGGTATGGCAGATGTGGATTCATCTTTATTGTGGTTCTGCCGCGAAATTAAAAAAGACTTTGTTGTTGGTTTGTCAGGTGAATGTGCAGATGAAATTTTTGGAGGGTATCCTTGGTTTCATCGCCCTGAGGATTTAGCAAATTCAGCATTTCCATGGATGCGTTCAACAGATGAGCGAGTGTCGTTATTAAAGCCTGAGTGGCAAGATAAATTAAATCTTAATGAATATGTTCAAGCTCGCTATCAAGAAACAGTTAACGAAACACCGCTGCTTGAAGGTGAATCAGAGGTTGAAGCGCAAAGACGTCAACTATTCTACTTAAATATGCACTGGTTTATGGCAAATCTCTTAGACCGTAAAGATCGGATGAGTATGGGCGCAAGCTTAGAGGTTCGTGTACCGTTTGCTGATCATCGTCTTGTTGAATATGTATGGAACATTCCTTGGGAAGTAAAAATGCATGGAGATCGTGAAAAAGGAATTCTGCGAAAAGCGTTAGAGGGACTTCTTCCTAATGAGGTTCTTTATCGTAAGAAAAGTCCTTATCCGAAAACACATAATCCAGAGTATACAAGATTAGTAACAAACTGGTTGAAATCTTTAGTAAGCCAAAAAGATTCGATTTTACATGAGTTGTTAAATAAGCAAAAGCTTAATGATATTATCGAAACAGAGGGCAAAGCATTCCAGGTTCCTTGGTTCGGTCAATTAATGTCAGGTCCACAGCTTCTTGCTCATTTAGCACAAATTCATGTTTGGTTTGATAGCTATTCAATCGATATTGATGAAAGATAGAAGTGTTAGAGGAACTGTCCGGTAGGGGCAGTTCCTTTTTATTTACTTTAAAATGGCAGAGCATTTTAATTTGAGTTTCATATGTTAACTATGTATAATCTTTGTATAATAATTGTACATTTAAATAGGAGGCATCATCATGAAAAAAATGGTTGTTATTGGGGCCGGACCTGGTGGATTAGCAGCAGCTATGCTATTAGCCAGCAAGGGGCATAAAGTTCATTTGTTCGAAAAACAATCGTATATTGGGGGCAGAAACTCTTTCATTCATGAAAAAGGCTATACATTTGATATGGGCCCTACATTTTTAAGCATGGTTCATATCGCGGAAGAAATTTTTCAAACGGTAGGAAAAAACCTTCATGACTATGTTGAACTTATTGAACTAAAGGAAATGTATCAACTAATTTTCGATGATGCCACAATTAATATGACAAGAAATCAAGATGAAATGATAAAGAGGCTAAATCAACTTTCTCAAGGTGAAGGAAATGGCTACCTAAAATTTATGAATGATACAAGAAATAAAATGAATGCCCTCACACCTATCTTACAAAGCAAAATGGATCGATTTTACCATTATTTTAGATGGCGTGTGATCAAGGCATTGCCACAGCTCACTGTTTCTAAAAGTTTATATGAAGTTCTTTCAAAATATTTTAAAGATGAACGTGTTAAGCTAGCATTTACTTTTCAATCTAAATATCTAGGCATGTCACCATGGGAATGCCCCGGAGCTTTTTCCATTCTTTCATATATGGAGCATGAGTATGGAATTTACCACCCAAAGGGAGGAGTGAATCAGCTTTCAAAGGCAATGGCAAAGGCATTTGAAGAGCTTGGGGGAGAAATTCACTTAAACCAGGGAGTGCAGAAGTTAGTATTGGACGGAAAAACAGTAAAAGGCGTTCAGCTTGAGGATGGTCGAAAAGTGTTTGCTGATGAAGTGATCATTAACGGTGATTTTGCCCATGTAATGACAAACTTGGTGGATGAAGGTGTATTGAAAAAGTATTCAAAGAAAAAACTTCAGAAAAAGAAATTTTCTTGTTCAACATTCATGATCTATCTTGGCATAAACAAGCAATACGATCTCCCACATCATACAATTGTGTTTGCTCAGGATTATAAGAAAAATGTTGAAGAAATTACGAAAACTCACTCAATGCCTGAAGATCCATCCATTTATGTTCAGAATGCTAGTGTCACAGATCCAAATCTTGCTCCGGAGGGACATTCAGCACTATATATCCTGGCTCCGGTACCAAGTAATTATAGTCAACTAGATTGGGAGAAAGAAAAACATAGATTTAGAGATCTTGTATTAAAAACATTACAAGAAAAAACAATGTTTAAAAACATAGAAGAGCACATTGAAGTTGAAAAAATCATTACACCTAAGAATTGGGAAGAAGACCTGTTTGTCTATAAAGGAGCAACATTTAACTTAGGACATCAGCTTTCTCAAATGATGGTCTTGCGGCCACATAATGAATTTGAAGAGTTAAAGAATTGCTGGTTAGTTGGGGGAGGTACCCATCCTGGCAGTGGTCTTCCGACGATTCTCGAATCAGCACGTATCACGACAAAGGCAATAAACAACCAATATAAGAAACAGCCGGATTCGATATATCTACAAACAGGAGAAGTGAGGGATGTAAGATGAAAACCGTTATTGTTGGTGGAGGAATTGGCGGCTTACTATCGGCTCTGCTTTTGCATCAAAATGGAATTGACGTAATGATCGTTGAAAAACGAGATCGTCTAGGTGGCAGGTTGGCTTTTATTGAGCAAGATGACTACAAAATTGATGAGGGACCAACGATTGTACTGCTGCCTGAGATGATAACAGAGTTGTTAAACGAAGCGGGAATTACTCGTGGTGATTATGAATTAGTTAGGATTGATCCATTATACAAAATACATTTTCACGATGGAGCAACGTATGAAAAATATTCAGATCAGACTAAGCAGCTTAATGAACTAAGAAGATTATACCCAGAGGAACAAGCTGGGTACCTAAACTTCATGAAAGATATGGATGTACATTTTAAACTAGGAATGGACCGTTTCATCAAACGTTCCTTTGTCCAGAAAAAGGATTTTTGGTCAAAACAAAATATTAAAACATTATTAAAACTTAAAGCATATCGCTCGGTTTATCAATCTCTTAAAACATACTTTAAAGAAGAAAATCTGAGATTGGCGTATTCTTTGCAATCACTTTATATAGGCGGAAATCCATACGAATCACCGGCTCTTTATTCGCTTATTTCATATAGTGAGCATAAACATGGAATTTATTATTTAAAAGGCGGTTATGCAAGTTTAGTAGATGTATTGAATAGAGAAATTGAGAAGAGAGGAATAGAGGTTTTCTTAAATTCTGAGGTAGCGTCTCTTACATTAACCAGAAATCGGGCAACAGGGGTGAATGTGAACGGGCAGTGGATAAAAGCAGATTCGGTTATCTTAAACGGAGATTATCCTGTTATATCAACACTACTCGATCCTTCTAAGTCTACTCAAAGAAGCTATACTCCTTCATCAAGCTGTTTATTGCTTTATTTTGGATTAGATAAAATCTATGAAAATACACCTGTCCATCAGTTTTTTATGGGGAAAGATTTTTCAAGCCATATGAGTGAAGTATTCGAAGAAAAAGTTGTTCCTAACGACCCGGCATTTTATACGTTTCATCCATCGGTAATTGATTCCACCCTTGCACCAGAAGGAAAAGGGGTGTTGTACGTTTTAGTTCCAGTACCAGCGGGTTCTCATATTGAATGGTCTAGTGAACAATCGTTTGTTGAGAGAATAATTGATTCATTAGAAAAAAGAGGGTATCCAGATTTAAGACAGCATATTGTTTGGCAAAAGGTGCGTACACCAAATGATGCAGAAAGTGAAGGGATTTTTCAGGGGGAAGCTTTGGAATAGCACCGATTCTTTTTCAATCAGGTGTGTTTCGTCCTCAAGCAAAACCATCTCGATATGAAAATGTCTATGCAGTTGGAGCATCCGTTCACCCGGGTGGAGGCATACCAATTGTAATGCAAGGTGCAAAGCTTATGGTCGAGCAATTACTACAGGATGCCGAACGGAGGAAAAAAGAATGGTCAATGTAGAGATAGCGTATAGACAATGTGAACAAATGATTAGGCAACACTCACAAACCTTTTATAAGGCATTTTCTTTGCTTCCTGAAGAAAAGCGGAAAGCGGTGTGGGCTGTTTATGCGTTTTGTCGAATAGTTGATGACATTGTTGATGAAGGTAGCTCTCCACATGAGGAACTAAAACAATTTGAACAGGAGTTTACGTTATTTTTAAATGGAGTCATGCCACTGAATAATCAATATATGTGGGTTGCGCTAAAAGATGCTTTCTCCCGGTTTCAATTAGATGATAAACCGTTTTTCGACATGTTGAAGGGACAGGGAATGGACTTAGTCAAAACACGCTATGAAACGATGAATGAGGTGCTTGATTATTCCTATCATGTTGCTAGTACAGTAGGACTCATGCTGTTACCAATTTTGGCTCCAAAAGAAAAAGTAGCACTCAAAGACGGTGCCATCGCACTTGGCCTAGGTATGCAAATTACCAATATTCTACGTGACATTGGAGAAGATTTACAGCGTGACCGTGTTTATATTCCAAAGGAATTATTGCTGAAATATCACTATTCACATCTTGAACTTCAGCACGGGATTATTAATTCAGATTTTATTCAGCTATGGGAACATATGGCGCAGGAAGCTGAGATGTACTATACAAGAGCACTGGAAACCATGCATCTTTATCCAATTGCCTCACGTACTCCTGTTAAAGCATCGGCGCTATTTTATCGTGAGATTTTAAGAAAAATTCGAGATCAAGGATATCGAGTGTTTTCGGAGAAACAATTTGTTACGAACGATGAGAAATCTACTATTTTGTCGAGGATATCAGGGTAATAGAGAGGGGGCAGCGCTAGAAATAGGCTGTCCCTTATTAGATTTTGTCTATTTTCATGTAATCTATCAACTTGACCTTGTCATTTAATCAACCAACACGTTTTGCAGAATTTCAATAGCATTTTACAGCCGCTTTGCCAAAACCTCAGCTACATTTAACCCACTAATTACAACCATCGGAGAGCCTCCACCAGGATGGGTGCTGCCGCCAACAAAGGATAAATTACGAATATCTTTTGAGAAATTGCTAGGTCTTAAAAATGCATCTTTGCGTTTGTGGCTTGATAAGCCGTATAATGTGCCACGATAGGCACCAAATTTAGTTGAAATGTCCTGTGGCGTGATGACTCGCTCTTGTACAAGATGTTTTCTAATAGAAAGACCTTTACTCTCTAAAAGGGAGTAAATATGTTCTTTATATTCATGAGGATTCATTTCTGCTTCTCCATTTCTGCCTAAAGCGGGGGCATTGACTAGAATAAATAGATTATCGCCTTCTGGTGATTGTTCAGGATCTGTTATTGAGCTGTTGCTTATATAAACAGTTGGGTTTTTACTATATTTTTGTTCTTGAAACATCTCTTGAAATTCCTCTTTATATTGTTTTGAAAAAAAGACATTATGATGAAGAAGCTGTGGATTCCGTATGGATAAGCCTGCCAAAATAACAAATGCCGAAATAGATGGTTCATAGCGATTCCGTTTTACATCTGAAAAATGTGGGCGATATTGTTTTTCAACTAACTCAGGATATGCCTTTAATAGATCCGCATTCATGATTACTTCATCAGCAGAGATGGTTTCACCGTTTGCTAACAGGATGGAAGTCACTTTTTTATGATCAACGTTTAACTTTGTTACAGTTGTATTTAAAGTAATTTCGACTCCTAGCTTCTTAGCGAGTTGTTCGTAGCTTTCAGCTAAACGCACATTACCACCTTTAATAAAATATACTCCTTGTACAAGCTCTAAATAAGCAATCATGCTAAATGTTGCTGGACTCTTGTATGGAGAGGAACCGATATAGGTTGCATAGCGTGCAAATGTTTCAATCACTTCTCTTTTCCTAAAATAACGACTGAAAAAATGGTGAAGTGATTCAAACGGTCGGACTCTTAAGAGAGCAGAAGCAAGTGTTGGTGACACATAATCTGTCCATGATTGAAAGGTTTTATAAAAGAAGTGCTTTTCTGACAAAGTGTAGAGACGTGTTATTTCGTCAACAAATGAATGAAAGTGCTTATCCCCATATTCATCTACCTGAGCAAGCTGCTTCTTCATGTGTGTGTGATCATTGGTGAAATCTAATATTTGTCCGTTACTTAAAACATTACGAGTATGAATCGGTAGCTTTTGAAAGGTAAGATAATTTTCCGACTTCTCACCTGCTAGTTCAAAAACACGCTTAAATATTTGAGGCATGGTGATCGTATTTGGTCCAAAGTCAAATTGATGTGAGCCTAGTTTATAAGGCATTAGTTTTCCGCCAATATGATTGTTTTTTTCAACGATTTGTACGTTATATCCCTTAGCGGCTAAAGAAATAGCAGCAGCTAATCCTCCTAAACCGCCTCCTATGATAACAACCTTTTTCATAACTTAATCACATTCCTATCTAAAGTATCTGACGAAAGTAGCTTGTTTGTTCATGTACGACCTTGTTTTTTAATAAATTCAGTTGTGATGTGAAAGTATCTTCAAACTCCTTATTTCTCTCTTTACGTGTTTTTCCAGTAAACGATAAAGAATCGATAGGTTCTCCTATCACAATATAAATCTCCTGCTTTTTCGAATGTCCAAATGAGTAGTAAAAGCTTATTGGCAGGATTGGAACTGAAGGTCGTTTATCTTGTAACGCAATTGCTCCTGGCAGGAAGGTGAGCGGTCTTTTTTCTAAATGAAACTCATCACCTTGTGGGAAAAGGCCGACAGTTTTACCTTGATCTAGCAGTGCTTCACTGTATTTTAAACTGTAGATTATATCTTTTGGGTAGTCCCGGTTAACTGAGAAAGCCCCAAGCTTACGAAAAAAGGGATATTGCCTTATCCCTTTTTCGTGCATCATCACATAGAGATCAGTTTTTAGGTAAGTACGGTTTAAATGAAATAAAACAAGTGAATCCCACCATGAGCTATGATTTAAACAAACTATAGCTCTAGTTGGTAAAGGAAGACTGGAAGAAACATATATTCCTTTAAAATATCTTTTTAGAAGCTGTTGATTATAAAGATGAAAAATGGCTTGAAACCAAGCCTGTTTATTTGCCTTAATCATTTCTTTTTCCTCATTTCAAATTGCTTCTTTTTCTCATATAAAACATAAATGTTAGATAGGAAAGAATACTTGTCAAAATGACTCCAAGCCATAGACCATGAATTAAAGCAAGAAAGACAAACATTCCTATAACTAGGAAAAAAACTAATACAATTCTTGAATGCCACTCCGATATGGATAGCTTTGATTTTAAGGTTATGATAAAAATGATGGAATGAAGAAGAAATGCTACAACAAACCATCCGATAAAATTAGAGATGGGGATATTGTAATAAAAGCTTTCAGCATTCCATATCCAATATTGCTTCACTTCAAATGCTACTGGATCAATAATTAAATCAATTAAGACAGCCATCAATGAGCCAATTAGAGTATAAGAGATAAATTGATTTGTACCTGTTAAGACAATAGAAATAGCATGTGAACCAGCAATGACCATTAACCATGCAAATCCTATGGCAATGGGAACACCAAGTAATTGAGGTCCAAAGTCACTTGTATAATAATAGTCACCAAATAGAAGTCCATACTCGACTCCAAGATGCTCAGCAAATATGGATATCCCTACAACTAGTAGACTGATCGTTAGTCCAATTGCTGCACCAAATGTTTTAATAAAATAAATTCCTCCAATAACTCCCGCTAACACAAGAAAGACAACATTTGCCCACTCTAAATAAGAAGGAATAAGGTCAAAGCTTAATAGCACAATTCCAATAAAATACCAAATGAGAAAAACCTTATATGTTAACTCATCTGCTTTCACACTAATCCCCCATTTCTATCCACGATTATAGTGGATGTAAATTTCTTTGTACAACTTGTGTATGCTCGACAAGAGAGGAATATGCATTTGCGTATTTGTAAGCATTTTACTTATTTTTTTAGCTAGTTTAGTAGGAAGATTCTGTATATAATGAAAAAATACAATGATGAACAGACGAGGTAGAAGTTAATGAACCAGGAATTAGTCATGTACATCCTGATTAGTGTTTTGGGTGGCTCAATAAGTATTTTTTTATGTGGTTATGGATTAGTGAAAATAAAGGATGCTCCCGGTGGAAGGTATTATGTTTTAGCAACTTTTATGTGTGCTATTTTTGCTTTTGGCTATGCATTTGAGCTTGCGAGTACTTCTTTGGAGCAAATGAAGATTTGGTTAAGAGTGGAGTATTTGGCTTTGCCGTTTATTCCAGTATTTATTTTGCTTATGTGTTTTGACTATGTAGGAAAGAAGCTTAAGCAATGGGCTTTACATTCTTTTATTTGGTATTCCGATTTTGACGATTACATTGCATTACACAAATGATTTTCATCATATTTATTACACATCTATGGATGTAAGAACAGATACCCCTTTTCCTATACTAAAACTTGAAGGTGGCCCTGGGTTCTATATTCATTCTATCTTTTTATACGTTTGTATTGTCATTAGTGTTGGTATTCTTCTAATGCAGTTTCGGAAAGTAACACACAAGTTTCGTTTGCAAACGAGCTTGATGATTGCAGGGTTATTAGTTCCTGTCATGGGAAGTGTTTTTTATATAACTGAAACGAGTCCAAGTAGTATTGATCTTGGCCCCGTTTCAATGAGTATTACGTTTATTCTTCATGGTTTTGCATTGTTATCCTTCCAGATGTTTAACGTTGTACCAATTGCAAGAGAAACCGTGTTTGAAAGCATAGAAGAAGGAGTGATTGTGTTAAATCAACATGATGTGATTGTTGATTACAACTCAGCTATTGTTGCGGTTCTTCCATCGTTTGGTTCACATGCTATTGGAAAAGCTGTTAGAGATATTCTGAACGATCACCCACTGCTTTTGGATATCATTTTTGAGAAGCAGGAAGGAGATTATCAGTTAAAAATTGGTGATGTAACGAACTATTTTTATATTAAATTTTCTCCGGTCAAAACAAAACAAAGCACATTAATCGGGAAAATTATCACCTTAGTAAATGTAACAGAAAGAGTAAATATGGAGAAAAAGTTAAAAGAGCTAGCAAGTATAGACGGATTAACAAAGATTTATAATCGAACTTATTTTTTAGATAAAGCAGGTGATATGATAAAGAATTTGTCTGTGAGTGGTGATTCTTTATCTATCGTTATGTTTGATATAGATCATTTTAAAAAGGTAAATGATCAATACGGACATGATGCTGGAGATCAGGTTTTAATCAGTGTCGCTGGATTAACAAAGAAGTATTTAAGGAATCAGGATTTGTTTGCACGCTACGGTGGGGAAGAGTTTATCATCTGCATGCCGGATACAACGGGCCTGGAAGCATATGAGATGATAGATCATTTACGAAAGAAAGTGTCGGGGTCTTTTATAGTATCTAGTAATGATAAGGTTCAAATAACATCTAGTTATGGAATTTCAACTGTTCTTTTAAATTCGGAGAATGGAAATCCTACTATTCAAGAGTTAATGAGACAAGCTGACCAAGCTTTATATGCGGCAAAAAGGAACGGTAGAAACTGTGTGCAGATGTATGAGAAAAAAGCACAGTATGTATATGTTTAAAGTGTATGATCAAAATGCTCAGAGCTATTTAGTCTGAGTATTTTTTTGCTTGGTTGTTATATGGGGTGGTGAGCCAGACTTTTAGAGAATGAGTAGGGATGATGGACAAAATGCTGTTGGAAGAGAGAGAAGTGTCGTTCATAAGGGAGATGAAGACCAAAACATGTATGGGAGCCCGCGCAAATGGTCTTCATAAGGTGAATGAAGACCAAAACATGTATGGGAGCCGCGCAAATGGTCTTCATAAGGTGAATGAAGACCAAAACATGTAGCGCAAATGGTCTTCATAAGGTGAATGAAGACCAAAACATGTATGGAAGCCGCGCAAATGGTCTTCATAAGGTGAATGAAGACCAAAACATGGATGGAAGCCTGTGCAAATGGTCTTCATAAGGCGAATGAAGACCAAAACATGGATGGAAGCCTGTGCAAATGGACTTCATAAGGTGAATGAAGACCAAAACATGGATGGAAGCCTGTGCAAATGGTCTTCATAAGGCGAATGAAGACCAAAACATGGATGGAAGCCTGTGCAAATGGACTTCATAAGGTGAATGAAGACCAAAACATGTATGGAAGCCGCGCAAATGGTCTTCATAAGGTGAATGAAGACCAAAACATGGATGGAAGCCGCACAAATGGTCTTCATAAGGTGAATGAAGACCAAAACATGGATGGAAGCCTGTGCAAATGGTCTTCATAAGGCGAATGAAGACCAAAACACAGATAGAAGCACGTCCCAACATTCTTCATAAACCTGATAAATGACAAGCATTACTTGAAAGTGATCAAACTTTCATAAATTCAAATAAGACAAAAAAAAGCAGCCCAAATTGGACTGCAATTCCACATTATTAACTTACCTCATGAAACAGCAGCATGTTGAGAAAAGCGTTTCGTCATCCATGCTCTGGATTTCCAGCGATAGAACATAATAATACCTCTTACCCATTCGTCAGCAATAAAGGCGATCCAGATACCGATTAGTCCCAGATCAAAATGGATGCCGAGGATATAAGCAATTGGTACGGCGACTCCCCACATCGAAAGTATTCCTACATAGGTTGGAAAGCGGATATCACCCGTACTCGTAATGAGCTGATGATAATCATATTAAAGGCTCTGCCTGGTTCTAGAATGATGGTTAGGAGGATAAGGACCCCACCGACCTCAAGTATACGTTCATTTGAGGTGAAAATACCTAGTAAAGAATCCGAGAAGAGCGAGAAGATTACGGCCATAAGCGTAGAGATAACGATTCCAGAATATAGACTTTGTAAGCATCTTTTATATGCAGCTTCATAATCTTTTGCCCCAATCATGTACCCAACTAGAATTTGTGTACCTTGGCTAACGGCTAAGCTAAATAATAGAATAAGCATCATTAGATTTTGAGCATAGACCTTTGTGGTTAAAGCTTCGGTCCCAATCATTGTTATAAAGACTGTAATAACCATTTGCGACGTATTGTAAGAAAGTTGCTCACCAGCTGTAGGAACCCCGATATGAAGCAGGTTTTTAAGATGGTGTACCGGAAGCTTAAAGAGCTCTTTAAAGTTAAGGGTAAAGTGAACACGCTTCTTTAAAATATAGAGGATGACAAAAAGGCCGATGATCCTTGATACAACTGTGGATATGGCAACCCCTTGAACACCTAGTACCGGAAACCCGAATGGACCAAAAATAAAGAAATAGTTCCCGATAATATTAAGCAGGTTCATGCCGATTGTTAAATACATAGTGTCTTTTGTATAGCCATAGCTCTTCAGTATAGCTCCTGATGTCATGATTAATGCTTGCACAAAGGAAAAGCCTCCTACAAGCTGTAAATAAATCGTAGCATCCGGCATTAGTTCTGGTGGTAAGTTCATCAATTGTAGGATGTCTTCACTTGCGATGACAATGACAACACTAATCAGAATACTAAATAATAGATTGGCAGAAAGAGAAACCGTTGATACCTCTTTGGCATCTTTATAATTAGTACCACCTATATATTGAGCAACCAGTATAGTTGTACCTGTTGCAATAAATCCAAACATGACGATTAATAGAAATAAAATTTGGTTGGAAACTCCAACAGCTGCTACTGAGTTATCAGAGTATTGACTAAGCATCAATGTATCAGCATTTCCCATTAACATATGCAGAAGAGTTTCAATAAAAATTGGCCATGTTAGTGCAAATAATGTGATTTTACGACCTTGTCTTTCAAACGCCATTTTGTTCAACTCCTTTACATTGCTTTGATAATACTTAATAAGTTTACAAACATTGCAGTATAATAGAAAGAGAGAATAGCGATATATTTTGGATAAATACGACCTAAAGGAGAATTTATGATGTTTCATATTGAGTTTTTTGCACCGCCTTCTCCCACTTTTATTCAGGGGGGAATTGCTATTTTTGAAAAAGGTACAAAGCATTTTCGAAGAGTTTTTACTGTGTTTGATTTGATTTATGTAAAATCTGGTGAACTATATATAACAGAAGCTGAAATTCCATACACAGTAAGAAAAGGACAATATATCCTTTTAGTTCCCGGTTTTGAACATTATGGACATAAAGGCGGCTCAATGAGGACAGAGTACTATTGGCTGCATTTTGCGATTCCAACTCATTATGAGCTTGTGGAAGAGGGGATTACGAATTGGGCGGATATCCAAATATCAAAAGGTGACCACGAGACACCTCCAACATATAAATTTTCCATACCATGCTTTGGAAAGATTGAGAATCCAAATTTTATAGAAACGATATTTCTTAACATTTTAAATGTTGATCATCAAACACCTGATTATCAACTAAGACAGCAGCTGCACTTCCATGAATTTTTATTATATTTACAAAAAGAAGCATGCAAAATTCCAACAGCAGCTGAGAAAGTTGTGGAGGGAGCTGTTAATTATATACAAGAGCATTATAAAGAAGAGGTGAAAATGGAGGACATCGCCGCTGCTCTTCACTTTCACCCTGATTATGTAACGCGTTGTATGCAAAAAATCGTCGGTGAAACTCCGAATATGTATTTAAACAAATACCGAATGAATCAAGCAAAAAAACTATTAGCAACAACTGATGATAAAATTGCCAATATAGCACAAGAAGTAGGAATTGAGGATTCCACTTATTTTTCAAAGCTTTTCAAAAGGATGGAGGGAACAAGTCCAATTGAGTACCGAAAAATGATTCTTAGGAGGTAAAGAGGAAAGGGGAAAACTAATTTCCCTTTTCTACTCGATTAGCAATAAAGCAAACTCATTAGCATTGAGTGTTACTGATAACTCGTTTGAATGGGCGGCATATTCTTCTTCGTTCCAAAGATCATGAATGGTGCGATCCTTCAATTTAACGGGCAATGGAAGTGTTTGTTTTTGTGATGAAAGATTTATGATGATCAAAACTAACTGCTTATTATTTTCTCTTTGATAACAAAGGACATTAGTTGATTCGTCGGCCATTAATATCGAAAATGCTCCGTCATTTGCAAGGACAGGATAAGAGTTACGGAGCTTGATGAGTTTCTTCATAAATGAAAGCATATCACTGTCTTGCTGATCTTCATGCCATACCATACAGCCTCTGCATCCTGGGTCTTGTTCACCTGATAGGCCAATTTCATCTCCATAGTAAATAGACGGAGAACCATAAAAGCTAAATTGAAAAACACTTAATAATTTGACTCGTTGTTTGTTCATTCTAGCAAGATTTAAAATTCGAGGAGTATCATGACTTCCGACCATATTAAAGGAGAACTGATAAACAGGTTGTGGATATTGATGTAAATACCTTTGTAGCTCATCTGAAAATTGCTTTGCATTTAGATCATCATAGGCAAAAAAACGATGCAGCAAATTTGAGAACGGATAGTTCATTACAGCATCAAACATATCTCCTTCAAGCCATGGCATCGCATCATGCCACACTTCTCCAACAAGATAAACGTCTTTATTGATTGACTTTATCGCGTGGCGAAAATCTCTCCAAAACTGATGATCAATTTCGTTTGCAACATCTAATCTCCAGCCGTCAATATGACATTCTTTTATCCAATACTGACCAACTTCTATTAAATATTTTTTTACTTCCGGGTGTTGTGTGTTTAATTTTGGCATCGACCTTTCAAAAGAGAAGGTTTCATAATGAATCTCCCCAGATTCTTTAATAGATACATGAAACCAATCCTTGTATGGAGAGTTTTGACCATTTCGAAGCACATCCAGAAATGGTGGAAAGTTTTTTCCGCAATGATTAAACACAGCATCAAGCATGACCTTTATGCCTTTATCGTGACAAGAAGTAACTAGCCTTTTAAGTATTTTTTTATCTCCGAATTGTGGATCGATTTCAAAATAATCAATCGTGTCGTATTTATGATTAGAATGTGCCTTAAAAATTGGCGTAAAGTAAATTCCGGTTATGCCTAACTCAACTAGGTAATCTAGGTGTTCTATGACTCCTTCTAAATCTCCACCGAATAGAGTAGTTGGTGTAGGTTCAGTGCTATTCCATGGAAGCGTACCTTCTGGATCATTATGAACATTTCCGTTCGCAAACCGATCAGGAAAAATTTGATACCAAACAGTATTTTCTACCCAATCAGGTGCTGCAAACACGTCGGATTGATGAAAATAAGGAAGGCAAAAATAGGCTGAAAAGTCTTCATGAACAGTTTCGTAAATTCCTTTCTCTGTAAAAAATAGCTCTTTGTTACCGCTTTTAATATGAAACGCATATCGTAATCGCTGTTGTGGAGGAGAGATGCTAATGAACCAATAATCAAAAAAACCATCACTTCCACTAATACTCATTTCCTTAGTTGTGTGAACCCAATTGCTTTCATGAAACTCAAAGGGATCTCCATAAACAACAGTTACAGAGCTTATATCTTGTGCTTTCGTTCGGAGCTGAATATGAAAAGTTCCATCAAAATTAGGATAAGCATATTGATCTCTTGAACGATGATAAATGGCTTCTTTTTGCATGGATACCTCCTTAGTAGATTTTGTATTACTAAGCTTCTTCAAAACACATAAACGATATTCACTGAAAAATCATTTTTAAGGAGAGAAGATCATTTACATTTGACGGTCGGTTGCCTGAAGCGATATTCTTAAGAACGTAGTGATATAAGAATGTAGGAGGAACGGAACAAAATGCGTAGACAAGCTTTAAAACTTTTCCTCATTCCGTTACTTCTTTTTTATGCCTTCCCTGTGAGCGCAGCTGAAAAAGAAGAAAAGGCATGGCAGGAAGAGATTGCCTATTATGTAGTTGTTGATCGCTTTAATAATGCAGATCCGAATAATGATGGAGATGACCTGAATTTTGAGGATCCTGCAGCATACCATGGCGGCGATATTGAAGGAATTCTAACAAAAATAGATTATCTTCATGAAATGGGATTTACCACCCTGATTTTATCTTCAGTGTTTAAAGAAACTGAGAACTCAGAGGTAAAGCAGATTGATGAGCATGCTGGAACAGTTGAAGATGTAAAGAAACTCGTTGATGAAGCTCATAAACTTAACATGAAAATTATGCTAGATTATGGACAGAAAAATGAAGATATGATTTCAACTGCAACATCATGGATGCAAGAAACAGGGATAGATGGGTATTACATAAAACAAGCTGATGAAGTGAATCAGGAAGTTTGGCAGGAATTTCATCAAAAACTAAAAGAAATTAATAAGGATTATTATTTAGTAGGAACTGTAAAAGAACATGATTCAGATGTGATCTCTGCTTATATGGAATCCGGTTTTGATTCGTTGCTGAATATTCCCTTTTATGAAGCAGCTACCCAAGCATTTACTAATGTTGATCAATCATTAAAACCTGTTACAGAAGTTACAGAACAATCATCACCTCTACTTAGCACATATGTTGATAGCGATGAAACGGTTCGTTTTACAAGACATGCCATTCAAAATAACCAACATCCTGGTGTAAGGTTGAAGATGGCATTTGCTTATATGTATTCCATTCCTGGAACACCAATCGTGTACTATGGCTCTGAGATTGCTGTTGATGGGGGAGAACCGCCTACGAACCGACCGTTAATGAACTTTCAATCAGATGAAGAATTGATTGATTATCTTGAAAAACTTGCGATCGTCAGGAAAACTCTACCTTCTTTAACAAAAGGTGACTATGAGTTGCTGTATGAAAAAGATGGGATGATTATTTTTAAGAGAACGTATGAAGAAGAAACGGTCGTAGTTGCTATTAATAATTCAACAGAATCACAGAAAGTGAAAATTTCTTATGATAAAATAGCAGAGAATAAAAAACTTCAAGGACTTCTAACTGGAGATACATTTGAAGAGGAAAACAATGAATATGAGTTTATCATTGATAGAGAGATTGCCGAAATATATGAGATAAAAGAAAAAACCGGTTTAAATATTCCGTTTATTAGTGTGTTTATTATTGTACCAACACTATTTATCATCTTTTTAGTATTGGCCAAAAAGCGTGGAAAGAAGAAGTAAGAGGAAGGCTGCCGTAATTATTTCGGCAGCCTTTTTAATTAATTACCCATTCACAATTTTCCCACCATTAACATGAATCATTTGACCAGACATGTAGGAAGAATCGTCACTTGCTAAAAATACATAAGCAGGAGCAAGTTCCTCTGGTTGCCCTGGCCGCTTCATTGGCACGTTTGAGCCAAATGTTGCAACCTGATCAGCAGGGAAGGTTGAAGGAATAAGTGGCGTCCAAATAGGACCTGGTGCAACACCATTTACTCTAATTCCTTTTCCTGCAAGTGAAAGTGCAAGTGATCTTGTAAAGGTTGTAATTGCACCTTTTGTAGCAGAATAATCTATAAGCTGTTCGTTTCCTGCGTATGCCGTTACAGAAGAGGTGTTAACAATTGCACTGCCTTTCTTTAAATGAGGAAGAGCAGCTTTTGTTAAATAGAAAAATGAGAAAATATTTGTTTTAAATGTTCTTTCTAATTGTTCGCTTGTTATATCTTCAATACTTTTCTGCGGATGTTGTTCAGCAGCATTATTAACAACGATGTCGAGTTGACCAAATGCATCAATGGTTTTTGAAACAATTTGCTGACAAACAGACTCATCTCCAATATCACCGGCTACAAGTAAGCATTTTTGACCTTGTGCTTCAACATGCTTTTGCGTTTCTTCTGCATCTTTTTGTTCATTTAAGTAAGAAATCACAACATTTGCACCTTCTTTTGCAAAAAACACGGCAACAGCTCGTCCAATCCCGCTGTCTCCACCAGTGATGATCGCTACTTTATTTTTCAGTTTGCCACTTCCTGTATAAGAAGTATCATCAAATTTTGGTTGTGGATTCATCATATCCTCATGACCAGGTTGTACATCTTGATGCTGTGGTGGCATTGTTTGTTTTTGTTGATTTTGATTATTGCTCAAAGAAACTACCTCCTCATTTTTTATCCTGTCATATTATGTGAAGAAAGCTGAAAAGTATGTTGTTGAAGTGGTATTGATATTCCCGATTAGAAAAGAAGGTAAACAAAATAAAAAGAAACCTTCATCAGGTTTCTAATTGTCATCTTAAATTTGCTCGCATTTTTAAAAGGATTTTTCTAAGTTGTTCGAGTTCCTCGGTTGTGATATTTTGACAAACAAGAGTGTTAAATTGTTCAGCAATTGGAATAATATGTTTTTTAAGCTTGAGTCCACTTTCAGTTAAATACAATCGTTGAACCCGTCGGTCATTTGGACACATTCTTCTTTTAATAAAGCCTTTTTGTTCAAGGCCGTATGACATTCTTGCAATGTTGGTTTTATCTTTATTCAACTTGGCTGCAATTTCATTTTGACTACGTCCATCATGTTCCCAAAGTAACATCATAATTAAATTTTGCTCAGGAGCGATATTAAAGGGTGATAATTTATTTTTAACATAACTGGTTAATTCTAAGTCGGTTTGGTGAATGAAAATACTAATATAGTCGTTTAAAGAAAGTGTCATTTATACGGCTCCTATAATTTACTAAATATGTCTATTCATAAGTTTAGAGTTATAGCATGATCTTGTCAATTTGATGTGGAAAATGATCAAGGATGGAAGATAATGAATGAAAATTATCTCCCTAACAAATAATTTGTGGTAAAGGAGGTTACTATGTCTCAAAACGTTCGCTTAACCGGGCCTGAGATTACTGCACTTTGGGGTCAATATATGAATGATAGTATGTCGGTTTGTGTTTTAACTTATTTTATAAAGACTGCAAAGGATCAGGAAGTAAAATCAATCCTAGAATATGCACTAAATTTATCTAAAACACATGTTGAAAAGGTAAAGGTATTATTAAAAATGGAAAAGTTTCCTCCACCAATAGGATTTACAGAGGAAGATATTAATCTTAATGCACCACCTTTGTTTTCAGATAACTTCATGATGCAATATCTTTATGTGATGACACAACATGGTATGAATAGCTATTCACTAGCGGTTGGAACTTCGGTAAGAGCTGACCAAAGAGAGTACTTTATACACTGTAATCAAGAGGCTACAACTTTATATGATAAAATACTTGAATTAATGCTACATAAAGGGGTATTTAGTCGACCACCTTACATTAATACGCCACATGAAATAGATGTTGTAGATAAGCAAAGCTATCTAGGCGGATGGTTTACGAAAAAGAGACCTTTAAACGGTATCGAAGTAGGAAACATTTATTACAATATGCAAAAAACGATTGTGAAAATAGATTTAGAAATAGGTTTTAGCCAAGTGTGTCATTCCAAGGAAGTAAGAGAATATTTTCAAAGAGGAGCAAATATGTGTAAAAAGCATAATGATGTATTTACACATATTCTATCAGAAGATAATTTACCAGCTCCAAGGAACTGGACATCAGAAGTTTCTAATTCTACGGTCTCCCCATTTTCCGACAAACTTATGCTGTTCCATATCGTATCATTAGTTTCAGTAACAGTAGGCTATTATGGTACCGCCTTATCAACTTGTCAAAGAAAAGATGTTATTTTAAAGTACATGAGATTACTTGCTGAAATAGGGATTTATGCTGAAGATGGGGCGAATATATTAATAAAAAACGGTTGGTTTGAACAGCCACCATCTGTAGATGACCGAGCTGCTTTAGCTAGGAAAAAGTAAATAAAAAAGCGAGCAGTAATGTGCTCGCTTTTTTTGCATATGCCATGGGTTTTTCTTATTTATTCTTAAATGAAAGAAGGTACATTCATTCTGTATGTTAGTTTTGAAACTTCTCTACTAATCGTGAATAAACCTCTATAAAACCTAATTAATAAGTTTATAATCATGCTAAGAATCGTCAAAGAAATCCCTCCGCACTGGCAGTTTTGTGTTACTTATCTAACACTTATTTAGTATTTATCTTTTTCAAGTGTTATATTCCCTATCAAGAAAGTCCTGATTAAAATTGAGTAGCAACAGAAGCAGCTTTTTGAATACCAGCTTCAATAATTTCGTTCGTACGGTCAGGGAATTGGTTATGACCTTCAACTATTACGTCTGTTGTTTCTTTAATACCAAAGAAATCTAAAAGTGTTTTTACATAGTTAACCGACATTTCTTTTGATGCAGCAGGACCTTCAGAATAAACGCCACCACGTGCATTTAAAAGGACAACTTTTTTATCAGCTAATAATCCTACTGGACCTTCTGCTGTATATTTGAATGTTGTTCCTGCTTGACATAAGTAATCCATGTACGTGTGAAGAACAGCAGGAACTGAGAAGTTCCAAAGTGGGAAGGCGAAAACAACTTTATCTGCTGCAAGGAATTGATCCAAATATTTTTGAACTGTATTTGCTGCATGTTCTTCTTCTGATGTTAATTCCATTCCTTTACTACGTTTGAACATTCCGTTAATACTGTCTACTCCATAGTAAGGTAAGTTTTCTTGGAAAAGATCAAGCTCTGTAACTGTATCTTCAGGATGAGATTCTTTATAGCTTTGTAAAAAAGCCTCATATAATTGAACACTTACAGCCTGTTCAGTAGGGCGTGAATTTGCTTTAATAAATAATACGTTTGACATAATAATTCCTCCTAATATATTTACGTAAAGATGTTGCTATAGCAACTTTATTGTGATCAATATCAACCAGTTCTTAGGTATTTACTAATATAAGAATAGTTGTTGCACATACTAAATAACATAGTTGATTCTAATCAATTAAGAAAGATGTGTCAAATAATAAGTTTTTTATAAAGATATCTTAATTGATTTAAGTTAAGAAGCTTGCAAGTTGCCGCTTCGACTGGGGGGTGAATTTTTGTATAGACTTAGTATATCTTTTTAGCATTTAATTGTGGTCGGTCAAAAGGATGAGTTTTTCTAGCAAAAAAGTCTTAAATTAATAGGAGTTGCAAAAAACTAGTAGAATGTTGCAAAAATGTGGGGTGAGTTACAAATAAGATAACAGAGGCTGCAAAATAGATTGCTGTAGTTGCAAAAATAACGTGTAAAGTTGCAAGGAAGGTAGTGTGATCAGTTAAGATATTGTTTCCAAAATTTGTTAGTAAACAGATTTTTCAATGTGAATTAATAGATTTTACCTCCAACTGCAGCTATATAAAGTCAAAAGCCCTAAAACAAATTCGTTTCAGGCTTTAAACATCAAATTACATAACATTAAAATATTTCGCTTCCGGATGAGACACGACAATTGCGGTAACAGAAGCCTCCGGTTCCATCATGAAGCCGTCTGTTAATTGAATTCCGATATCTTCAGGTCGGAGCGCTTTGAATAGCTTTTCTTGGTCTTCAAGGTCTGGGCAAGCTGGATATCCAAATGAAAAGCGTTGACCTTGATATTTAGCTGAAAAACGTTGATCCATTGTAAAGTCAGGTGCATCAGGGAAGCCCCAGCGGTCACGAATTAATTGGTGAGTTCGTTCAGCCAATCCTTCTGCAAGCTCAAGAGCAAGGGCTTGAACAGCATGGCTCTTTAAATAGTCGCCTTTTTCTTTAAAGCCTTGTGCTAGTTCACGAATTTGGCTGCCTGCTGTTACAGCAAACATGGCTACATAGTCAAACTCATTATCCTGCTTAGGACGCACATAGTCAGAAATACAACGATGTGGCACCTTTTCCTGTCTTGGAAAATCATACGTTTGTAAAATAGAATTGGTATTGTCAGGATTCAAAATGTGTAGCTTGTTTCCTTCACTATAGGAAGGGAAGAACTGATACACAGCAGCTGGTTTAAACCATTTTTGCTTTGCACCATCCTTAAGGAGCTCCTGGATGAGCTCAACAAGCTCAAGTGCTTTTGGATCTTTTTTCTTCACTAATTCTTTAATTTTTCCTTTTAACCCAAGGTGATGACCAATGAGCATCTGCATATTCACATAAGGAATAATATGCGATAAGTCAATGTCTCTAATAATATGTCGTTTCGTATCATTAGGAGTGAAAATTGGTGCTTCACTTAGATTTCCGCGTTTGATTAATAAATCAGTTACAGCCTGAGACGGAGCAGCTTTCGTTTTTGTTTCTTCTGCAACTGCTGCTTCTTTTTGAGCAAATAATTCAGGTGAGGTTCGTAATTGATTTGCAAGCGATAAACCGTCCATGGCGTCTTTTGCATAAACAACAGGACCGTTGTATTCAGGAGCTATCTTCATTCTTGTGAATTTTCTAGAAAGAGCAGCTCCACCAACTAAAATTGGAAGATCACAGTTTGCTTTGTGTAAGTCTTGTGCTGTAATCACCATTTGCTGAGCTGATTTAACAAGTAGACCAGATAACCCAATTAGATCCGGCTTTTCATCTTTCACGGCTTGAATAAGTGTTTGAGGTGTTACTTTAATCCCGAGATCAACTACTCTATAACCGTTATTACTTAAAATAATATCAACAAGGTTTTTTCCGATATCATGAACATCACCCTTAACAGTGGCTAGAAGGATTTTTCCTTTTCCGCTGTCATCACGTTTTTCCATAAACTGCTCTAGGTAAGAAACAGAGGCCTTCATCACTTCGGCGCTTTGTAATACCTCGGCAACAATGAGCTGATTATCGTTAAAAAGTACACCAACCTCGGCCATACCCTTCATTAAAGGTCCATTAATAATATCAAGAGGTTCTGGATATTTCTTAAGAGCCAGTTCTAAGTCAGGGATGAGACCTTCTTTTGTTCCTTCTACTATATAGTTTGCTAATCTTTCTTCTAATGAAAGATTTTGAACAGGCTTTTTATCTTCTTTTTTCTTTCCACGATAAAAGGCAGTGAATTTTGCAAGTGATTCATCTGTTGTTTTAAACAAAAGATCTTCCGCCATTTGAATTTCTTCTTTAGGAATAGAGGCGAAACGCTCTAGTTTTTCTGTATTAACGATCGCGTAATCTAAGCCCTGCTTGTGTACAGTGATAAAGGTAAACAGCATTTAACACTTCACGACCAACAGGAGGAAGACCAAAGGAAACGTTACTTACTCCAAGGATCGTTAAGCATTCAGGTAGTTTTTCTTTAATAAGCTGAATACCGCGTACTGTTTCATTGGCAGAACCAATATACTGCTCATCACCAGTTCCAACAGGGAAGACAAGCGGGTCAAAAATTAAGTCACTTGCTTTTAAACCATGTTTTTTAACTAAAAGATCATGAGAACGGATCGCTACTTCGAGTTTCTTTTCAGCTGTTAATGCCATTCCAATTTCATCAATTGTTCCAACAACTAAGGAACCTCCGTACTTCTTGACAAGAGGGACGATTGCATCAAAACGCTCTTCACCATCTTCAAGGTTAATTGAGTTAATGATGGCTTTTCCTTGCGAATATTTTAATGCTATCTCAATAACTTTTTCATCTGTTGAGTCAATAACAAGAGGAGCTTTAACCTTCTTCACAACCTCTGGGATGAATACTTCCATATCTTCTAGCTCGTCTCTGTCAGGGTCAGCTAAACAGATATCAATTACATGTGCACCATTTTTAACTTGAGCTCTGGCAATTTCAGATGCTTCTTCAATCTTACCTTCAGCAATAAGGCGTTTGAATTTTCTTGAACCAATAACGTTTGTCCGTTCGCCAACAAATAGGGGGCGCATTCCTTCTTCATAAAAAAGAGCATCAATTCCAGACACCGTATGGCCGTTAGAGATTTCTTCCATTTTACGAGGAGTGGTTGTTGAAACAGCCTCAGTAATCGCACGGATATGATCAGGTGTTGTACCACAGCATCCACCAACAAGATTAAGCCAGCCTTGCTCTGCAAAGGCAACTAATTTCTTCGCTAATGATTCTGGTGATTCATGGTAGTTTCCTTCCTCATCCGGTAATCCTGCGTTTGGATAACAGCTAACAGCTGTGTTTGCTATGCCTGATAATGTACGGATATGGTCTGTCATAAATTCTGGACCTGTCGCACAGTTTAAACCAACTGAAATAGGTTTCATATGCTCAAGAGAAACATAAAAGGCCTCAATATCCTGTCCTGCTAAGGTTGTACCCATAGGTTCAATTGTCCCTGAGACCATAAGTGGTACTTCTTTACCAGTGTTTTCAAACGCTTGCTGAATGCCAAGGAACCCGGCTTTTACGTTTAGCATATCTTGACTTGTTTCTAGAAGAAGCAAATCAGCTCCTCCTAGAATTAACCCTCTTGCTTGTTCTTCATAATTTTCTACTAATGTGTCAAACGTTGTTCCACCAGTAACAGATAGAGTTTTTGTTGTAGGTCCCATTGCTCCTGCAACATATCGTGGTTTTTCATCTGTTGAAAATTTCTCAGCGGCACGTTTTGCAATTTTTGCAGATTCAATGTTAACTTCTAATGCTAGATGACCAAGGTCATATTCGTCTAGAACAAGGCTTGTGGCACCAAACGTATTTGTTGAGATAATGTCCGAGCCTGCTTCTAAATAAGCTTCATGAATGTCTTGTATTGTTTTAGGTGAAGTAAGTGTTAAGTATTCATTACATCCATCATATTCTTCGCCACCAAAGTCTTCAGCTGTTAGGTTTGCAGCTTGAATCATTGTACCCATAGCGCCATCGAGTACAAGTATTCGTTTTTCTAGTTCTTTTTTTATGCTAGACATGGGTAATCTTCCTTTCAGCTCGCTGTTTTTCCTTTTCATGGATGTAATTTGTTAACTCCACTGTCAGGTCATATTGTAAAAATGGGGTAATTAAGTAAATTCCATTAAATAAGTCAAATGCTGTATCAATTAAATCCTTCGCAATGGCCAGGCCTTCTTGACGAGCTTTTTCTTTGTCATTTCCAGCAGCCGCCATTTTTTCACGAATAGAATCCGAAAGCTTAATGCCTGGAATTTCATTGTGAATGAACTCTGCATTACGGCTAGATGTTAATGGCATAATGCCGATATAAATTGGAGCTTGTAAATTTCTTGTTTCATTATACACATCGATGATTTGTTGACTTGAGTATAATGGCTGTGAAATAAAGTAATCCGCACCATGAGCAATTTTCTTTTCAAGTCTTAAAACAGCCTTATCAAGATGACGTACGTTAGGGTTAAAAGCAGCTGCTACAGAGAAATTCGTTTTCTGACCAAGTGGCTTCCCTGAATAAGATACACCTTCGTTGAATTGTTTAATTAAGCTGATTAAATCAAATGATGAAACATCATAAACAGATGTAGCTCCAGGGAAATCGCCAATTTTAGATGGATCTCCGGTTATAGCTAATACATCACTCATCCCAAGTGAATGTAACCCCATTAAATGAGATTGTAAGCCAATTAAATTGCGGTCACGACAAGTAATATGAATTAACGTTCTTGCACCTGTTTTTTCTTTTGCTAAAATTCCTGCTGCTAGATTACTAACACGAGGTGATGCTAATGAATTATCGGCTAGTGTTAATGCATCAATTCCTGCATCATGCAGTGCTTGTGCTCCTTCTAAAAACTTCTCCATTCCAAGCTTTTTCGGAGGATCTAGCTCAACAATAACCGAGCGCTTTTCTCTCACAATCTCCTCAAGTGGTGGAAGGGAGTTTACCTGTTGATCTTGAATGTCAATAGTCGGTTTTTTCGCGACTTTTACTTGCTTTGTTTCTACAGGCGCTAAATTAGCTACAGCCCCTGCCATTGCTTTAATATGGTTTGGCGTTGTCCCACAGCATCCGCCTATTAATCTTACACCTTGTTCTCTAAACTTTAGGGCGCTTTCCTTAAAGTAAGTTTCATCAGATTCATAGACAAGACGACCCTCATTTAATGCAGGTAAGCTGCTATTAGGGAAAACAGAAAGAAAAGCCTTCTCAGGAATAGGTACCTCTTCTAGAGATTGAATCATATGATGTGGACCTAGGCGGCAGTTTAAGCCAATTACGTTTGCTCCAAGTTCTTCTAAAATAGAAAATCCATCTGTTAATGAAGTACCGTCCTGTAATACACCAGCTTCATGCAGTGATACATTTGCAATGATCGGTTTATTTGTTTCTTTTCGAGCAATTGAAAGAACAGTTTTCATTTCTTCTAAGTCATAGAATGTTTCAAGAAGTAGACCGTCCACATTTTCATTTAGCAAAAGATAGAGTTGCTCTCTAAAATTTCGTTTAATTTCTTCGATACTATGGGCACTTTTTTTAAAGGTACGGATGCCGCCGATTGTACCAAAAACATAGGTTGACTCTTTTGCCGCTTTTTTTGCAATTTCTATAGCTTTTTTATTGATTTGTCTAATGTCGTCCTCTAACCCGTAACGAGACAATTTGATATCGTTTGCCCCATATGTATTCGTTTGGATGAGGTTAGCGCCTGCCTCAATATAGGCTTGGTGAACTGCAAGCACATCATCAGGCTTAGATAGGTTTAATTCTTCAAAGCACCGATCTACTCCGTGAGAGTAAAGCATTGTTCCCATTGCACCGTCAGCAATTAAAATTTTACTTTTTAAGTCTTCTAAAAAATTCATCAATAAGAGCCCCCGATCTATTTGAGTTTTAATTATATTTATACTAATAAAAAAAGCCTTCTTGTTGAGAAGGCTGTATAATTATAAGCTTCCCTTATCTTCCAAGCATGTTGAATATGCTTGCTGGAATTAGCACCTTGGCACTCGTAGAAGTCTTGGTGGGTGGTTTTAGAATTGATTGACGGGTTTTAGATAGAGATGCTCTTAGATTAGAGGCTCTAACTTTGTGTTCGGTATTTTCTTTTAGCACGGCAAGCTTTCGCTTGCAGCGGCTTGCTTGGCAAGCCTTGGAAAAATAAATAAAAATGCTTCGAACAAACAAAAGTGCTTTGTTCGAGTCATTTTTATTTATTTTTCTGTGCTAAAAGAAAATGACTCAATAGTAGTCAATCAAGTAAACCAGACTTCACTCGTTATGGACCGGTTGCTGAAGCTTCATCGGGCCAGTCCCTCAGCTTCTCTTGATAAGATATGAAATTGTTTTAAGTGTCTTACACTTTTCTTAATAACTTTAACGTATTAAAAGGATTACAACTAATTTATCTAATATTGCGAAAAATATCAATAGTAAAATGATGATTTGTCTAAATTAAATAGTCTGCAATGCCTTTTTTAGATGGATGTTTTGGTGAGTGTTTCCAAACGATGACAGTTAGAGCATATGATGAAGTCGTGAGAATATGCGTATGATATGAGAAAAGTCAGGCTTTTGAAGGATGCCTGACTTTGTATGTATGATGTAGTTAGTTAGCGGTAGTTGATGAACTGAACATCAATTGGTAAATCAGCACCTTTAATGGCTGAGATAATTTGCTGAAGATCATCACGGCTTTTACCAGTTACACGGATTTGGTCATCTTGTATTTGAGATTTTACTTTTAGACCAGTGTTTTTAATAATGGTGTTAATTTTCTTTGCATTATCTTTATCAATTCCTGAAACCAGCTCAGCTTTTTGACGAACAGTACCACCAGAAGCATTTTCAATTTTTTTATAAGAAATGTTTTTTATCGGTACATCTCTTTTTATTAGCTTTGAAAGAAGAACATCTTTTAACTGCTCTAGTTTATACTCATCGTCTGAAACTAAAACAAGTTCTTCTTTTTCTAATGTAATATTACTTTTACTGCCTTTAAAGTCGTATCTTGTTGCAATTTCTTTCATTGCGATATTGATTGCATTCGTAACCTCTGGAAACTCAACTTTTGATACAATATCAAATGAACTATCTTTCGCCATAATTATCCTCCATTGCGTATATAATATAGGTTGATTATAGTAAAATAAAACAATGATCACAACTTTTAACTAAAAAGTGTGAAGCAATTGTCGAGGAGACTCTTCGGGACTACCCGCAGATCTACTTACAATATAAACGGAAATGTATAAAACATATGATGAAAGGCAGGACATATTATTTATGATCCCAGGAACTTTTGCAACACTAACAATAGATGAGCAGGTTGACTACGGATACTTTTTAACGGATGGAAAAGATCGTGTTCTTTTACATAATAATGAAGTGATCGGAGAAGTTGAAGAAGGAGAAAAAGTGGAGGTTTTCTTTGGTGTTGACGCACAAGATCGCCTTTATGCAACAATGAAAAAGCCGCTCATTACCCAAGACACATATGGCTGGGTTGAAGTAGTAGATGTCGTTGAGGATATGGGAGCTTTTGTGGATATTGGTTTAAGTAAGGACGGATTAGTTGCTAAAGATCATCTTCCCTTTTTACGTGAAGTGTGGCCAAATGTAGGGGACAAGCTTTATTGTACGTTAAAGGTTTCGAAGAACGGTCGATTTTTTGTTCGACTAGCAACAGAAGAAATTGTAGAGCCGTTTTTTAAGAATGCCGATCGAGCTTTATTTAATAAGGAAATAACAGGAACAGTTTACCGAATGATTGTTGCCGGATCATTCATTCTTACAGAAGAAGGATACAAAGGGTTTATTCATTCCTCACAACGTGAAGTTGAACCAAGATTAGGTGAGACAGTTACCGGCAGGGTCATTGATGTAAAAGAAGATGGAACAATAAATGTTTCTTTATTACCACGAAAGCATGAAGCACAAGGCAGTGATGCGGAAAGAATCTATGCCTATATGCAGGAAAGAAACGGTGCTATGCCATTTACAGATAAAAGTGATCCTGATGATATAAAAGAACGTTTTAATCTTAGTAAGGGAGCATTTAAACGAGCGTTAGGATTATTAATGAAAAATAATCGAGTTTATCAAAAGGATGGCTGGACTTATTTTAAAGAAGAAGAAAATAATCAATAATCGAGTTAAAAAAGCTTTTACTCTTAAATCAATAGGGGTGAAAGCTTTTTTTATAGAAAAATACCTAAATAGAGTGGAAAAATGACGTAATTTGTCGATATAAGAAATGATATAAAATTGATAAAGTGAGGTTTTAACATGTTCATCAAGAATGTAACAGCCTTGTTTGCTTTCGTTTTTGTGATCATCATCGCTGGTTGTTCGCAGCAAGAGACCGTGAGCTCAGTTGATGACAAGGTGAAAATTGGTATTATGTTGTCTGACGTCGGACTAGGTGATCAATCTTTTAGTGACTCGGCATTTAATGGATTAACAAAAGCAAGAGACGAGCTTGGAATATTATTTGATTATAGAGAACTTAAAGAATCAGAAACATATGAAAAAGGTTTAACAGAGTTAGTTGAAGAAGATCATGATATTGTTGTTGGGTTGGGTTTTATGGTTCAAACCGACCTCGAGAAAGTGGCTAAAAAATATCCTGATCAGCACTTTATATTAATTGATGCAGTTTCAGAACTTGAAAATGTAACATCTATTACATTTAAAGAAGATGAAGGAAGCTTTTTAACAGGTGTAGTAGCAGCTCTAGCGACAAAATCAAATAAATTAGGTTTTATTGGTGGTGATGATGTTCCACTAATTAATAAGTTTGAAGATGGCTTTATTGAAGGGGCAAAATCTGTAAATCCTTCTATCACAGTGGAGGTTAAATATGCGGGAGACTTCGGAAACGACCAGCTTGGAGCGCAGCTTGCACGTGAAATGATTCAAAAAGATGTGGATGTATTATATGCGGCAGCAGGTTTTACTGGGGTTGGTATGTTAAAGGAGGCCCAGGCAAACAAAGTATTGGCCATCGGTGTTGACACGGATCAATATTTTTATGCTGAGAAAGCTGTTGTTACATCAATGCTGAAAAAAGTTGATACAGCTATGTATCAGTTAGCAGAGCAGTTAATCAAAGACGGAAAAATTTCTGAAGGTCATATTGAGTTAGGAATTAAAGATAATGGAATCGACTTGGCTCCACTTAGAGTTGTACCATTCAGTAAAGAACAAAAACAAACGATTGATGAGTGGAAAGAAAAGCTCACAAGTGGCAGCTAGGAGGATAACATGACAATAAAGAAAAAGCTATTAATGAATTCAATAAGTGTACTACTATTAGCGTTGTTTATGATTGCTTTTATCATTTATAATATGCTGTCTATTCAATCATCAACTCAAGATGAAGTACCAAATTTATTAAACATTGAAAAATTACAAGCTGAATTGAATACATCAAAGCAAGGGTTAAATAACTTTTCCGTAACAGCAACAGACGCTCAAAAAGAAGAAGTGTTGCTCAGTATAGCGAAAAGTGACAAATTACTAGCTGATTTAAAAAAAGGGGATCACTCACAAAAACAGTGTCGAGACACTCGAAAAGGCAGTTGCAAAATATGAGAAGTGGAAAGCAGAAGCAAATGCGGCACTTGAGGACAAGATAGGTCCTGAAGCCAAACGTCAATCAGTTCGTTTAGATGGAATCTTAAATGACATACATCTACTAAATGAATATGCAAATGAGCAATATACTATTTTACAGCAAGATCTACAAAAACAAATTTCCTTTGTCATTGTTTCAGCAGTAATCGGAAGTATCATTTTAGTAGTACTAAGCTTGTTCATTGCGCTTAGAATGACGAATTCAATTACCCGTCCGTTAAAGGCATTATCAAGGAATGCGGAGGAAATTGCAGCAGGAAACCTAGTTATAGAGTCGATTACGTACAAAGGCAAAGATGAGCTTGGTGCTTTAAATACATCTTTTGAGCAAATGGTTGATCAGTTAAGAAGCTTACTAGTTTCTGTTGAAACAGTGAGTAAGGATGTTGAAGGCTTTGCTAAAGATTTAGAAATAGAAAATAAAGGATTAACTGCTATTACAAATCAAGTAGCAGTTTCCACAAATGAAATGTCAATTGGTACACAGTCTATTTCAAATGATTTGCAGGATGCTGTTTCTTTAATTGAAAGGATGGATAAAGGGTTTAAGGATAACGTGACCCAATCTGAAGAATCTGTTACCTTCGGGACCGAAGCTGTTTCAGCCATTACTTCTGGTCAAGAAGCCATTGAAACTCAGCGCTCATTAATGATAAAAAATCAAGATACAACTCAAAAAATTGATGAAGCAACAAAAACGTTCACGAATTATGCAGCTCAAATTGAAGATATGGCAAAAACAGTTTCAGGTATCGCAGATCAAACTAATTTACTAGCTTTAAATGCTGCCATAGAGGCTGCACGAGCAGGTGAGGCTGGAAAAGGATTCGCTGTTGTAGCTGATGAGGTGAGAAAGCTCGCAGAGGAATCAACAAACTCAACAAAACATATTTTTGAGATGGTTGCGAAAATAAAAGAAGGCATTTCTGAAATCACACAATTTGTTCAAACGGGTGTGTTCATTGCTGAAGAACAAAAGAGCTCAATGGATACGACAACAGACGCTTTTGCTAACATCGGTGTTCGAGTGGATGAAATGATGACACGTTTGACATCATTAGTTGAGGGAATGAATTCTTCTAAGCAATTTGGTGAAAAGGTTCTTAATAGTGTAGAGAGCATTAGTGCAGTTGTTGAGGAAACGGCAGCAGGTAATGAAGAAATTTCAGCGTCAACAACTGAACAATTGTCTGCTTTTGAGAAAATTGTAAGTAAAGTTGTTACAATGAGAGAATTAACGGATGATTTAAATGAGACAATTGGCAAATTTAAGTTGAAATAAGGAAGAGCCCCTTACATATTTGTGAGGGGCTTCCTTCTTATATGTTAAGTTACCATTATGGCAACTATAACTTACAAATGATCTGTTTTTTTAGAGTATTGGCGTTCGCCTTTTTGACGGTTTTTTTCACGCATCATATTTTTTTCATGACGTTTTGCGTTATTGTCTTTTGCTTTTTTATCATTATCACTAGTGTGTGGCATGATGATGCTCCTTTCAAACGAGTGTAAGCTTATCATTCCCACATGCTATAGCGAGTATGTGTTAAAGCTCGTCATTTAAAAAGAAAATCGCTAGTGTCCCTGGTCCTGAATGGGCACCAATAACAGCACCTACATAGTTTATATAAATATCCTTAGGTTGAAATTCTTCTTGAATCAAAGCCTTTATTTCATTTGCGGATTCCTCATCATCACCGTGACTTATCGCGATTGTTTGATTTTGGAGATTTACTCCACGTTCTTTCATGATTTCAATAATTCGTTTAAATACTTTTTTACGTCCTCGTATTTTCTCAAGAGGGATAAGCTTCCCATCTTCAACATGTAATAATGGCTTAATATTTAATAGTCCGCCAACAAATGCTGAAGCTTTACTAATTCGTCCGCCACGAAATTTAAGTATTCAAGATTGTCAACGGTGAAGATATGCTCAACTTTTTGACAATAGTTTTTTACAGCGTTTTCAATTTCTTCCAATTGTTTACCACTCTTTGCTAGTTCAACAGCATATTTAACGGCAAGACTGCAGCCAAGAGAAGCACATTTTGAATCAATAATCGTCAACCTGAAATCAGGGTATTCTTCTAAGACTTCATTTCGCATCATCATGGCTGTTTGGTATGTACCTGAGAGTTCTGATGAAAAAGCAACATATAAACTAGGTGTCCCTTTTTTGGCAAGCTCAGTAAAAACATCTTTAAATAAAGATGGAGTAATTTGTGATGTTTTAACTACGGTACCTTGTCGCATTTCTTCATAAATTTGTTTAGGCTTTATTGCTCTTTGATCCTCCAGTTGTTTCCCATTTAGTTCAACACTTAAAGGAAGAAAAGTAATTGAATTTTCCTGAAAATATTCAATAGGTAAATCAGAAGCACTATCAGCTAAAATGTGAACATTCATTTTAACACCTCATTTAACTTATAATAAGTTCTTTACGATAATTTTAGTTTATCACTCCGGAGCTAAAATACAATCTTTGTGTTCAATTCTTGTAAAGATGGGAAAAACTAGACTACAGAGCTTGACGACAGGAGGAAAAAGTGAATGTTGAAAACAGAAACCATGAAAATTATAGTTGTCATTGTTGGGGCATTTTTAAATGCAGTCGGTTTAAATTTTTTTCTAATACCTGCAAACGTTTATTCTAGCGGTTTTACAGGTATTGCTATGTTAATATCGAGGGTCTTGGAAGACTACACTCCTTTTTTTATCTCAACAGGAATACTACTTTTACTCCTAAACATACCCGTAGCCATTTTAGGATGGTTAAAAGTTGGGAAATCCTTTACTTTATATAGCTTTTTTAGTGTAGCAGCAACAACAGTTTTTTTAGAGCTTGTGCCCTTATATTCCTTTTCAGAGGACATATTATTAAACGCTGTCTTTGGTGGTGTTATAATGGCTGTTGGTGTTGGAATCACACTAAAGTACGGTGCCTCGACAGGTGGACTAGATATCATTGCGATGGTACTATCACGCATGAAGGACAAGCCTGTTGGAACTTATTTTTTTCTGTTTAATAGCATCATCATCTTGGCTGCTGGATTACTTTTTGGCTGGGAAAAAGCATTATACACATTAGTTTCACTCTATGTTTCCACGCGTGTTATTGATGCTATTCATACAAGACATGAGAAATTAACAGCTATGGTCATTACAAAAAAAGCAGATGTATTAAAAAAAGCGATTCATTCAAAGTTAGTTCGTGGAATAACAATGATTCCTGCTAAAGGTGCGTTTACAAATGAAACGAAGGATATGTTAATCATT
This sequence comes from Metabacillus endolithicus, assembly GCF_023078335.1. GTDB lineage: Bacteria > Bacillota > Bacilli > Bacillales > Bacillaceae > Metabacillus > Metabacillus endolithicus. The sequence goes on from NZ_CP095550.1 coordinate 3,478,588, forward strand.
GTTATCACAAGATATGAGTTATACGACCTTGAAAAAATTATAAAAGAAGAAGATCCACAAGCATTTACAAACATTGTTCAAACGGCAGGTATCTTCGGCTTTTTCAGAAAGGAGTAATGAAATGAGGTTAGCATTTTTCATCTTAGTGATTTTCTTCTTAACGGGTTGTTCTTTAGAAGATAGAAGTGAAGCAGAAAGCATTGTGCCTGAAACAGAGGTAAAAGAAGTGAAGAATGGAGAACTGGATTTGAATGTTTCCATATTTTCTGAGAAACAAACAATAAAATTTATTATTACGTTAATGAACAATACCAATGAAATGAAGAAGATTGAATTTCCTACAAGCCAAAAATATGAAATTGTTATTAAAAATAAAAAGGGTGAAGAAGTGTATCGTTATTCAAAAGGTAAAATGTTTACACAAGCAATTGAAACTGCCTTAATTAAATCAGGTGAAAGTATGGAGTGGGAAGAAATATGGGAATACTCGACACTTTCACCAGGAGTATATACAGCAGAAATCACCATTTTAGCTCCTGATACAGTAAAGTTAAAAAAAGAAGAGAGTTTTCAAATTAGTGAAGAAGAAAGCGAACCAAAATAGGTTCGCTTTGCTTTGTTACATGTTAGTAAGTGTTTGCTGTAACTCTCGAAGTTGAGCTCGTTCAGCATCTGTACAGTTTGCAAAAGCAGAAGATAAGGCATTTTTTGCCTTCATAACTGCTTCCTGTTGATCTCCCTGCTCAGAACCTGTGGATATAGAGTTTGCATAGGCAACTGCTTCACGAGCTTGCTGAAATAATGGATTTGTCACTTATATCCCTCCAAGTGGAGTATCATCTGTTTTACTTTTATGTGCTTCTGATTCAGATAATGTTGAGTGGTAAGGGAACCTCTCATCGTGCTTAGTAACGATATCTTTGCCTTGTTGAACAAAACGTTTTGATTTGTTACGTTTACCCATTGAAAAAGCCCCCTTTATAATGATGACGCTCTCGTTCGATGCGTCAAGATTATTGTGTGCGAAAAAGTTGATTATATTAATGGCAATTACTATCTAGATTACATAAGAATGTTGTCACAAAATACATAAAACTACCTGTTTAAAGACTTATAAGCCAAGTGTGTTTTTTAAATAATGGGCAACTCCGTCTTCTTCATTCGTTTTAGTTTCCTTGTTAGCAACACCTTTAAGCTTTGTAATGGCATTTCCCATCGCTACACCTTGTCCTGCGTATGTGAGCATTTCTAAATCATTATCTTCATCTCCGAATGCAATGATGCGTTCAGAAGGGATATTATAATAAGAAGAGATTTTTTCCAAACCAATTGCTTTATTCATTCCTGCTCGAATAATTTCAATAACATGCCACGGTGCTGCCCATCGGCGATGATCAACAACTTCAGCATGTACATCTGATAAGTAATTTCTAATTTTTTCAACATCTTCTTCAGCCGCATGAATAAGGATACTCGTTACATCATTCCCTAAATTTTGACGTAAATCACCGATTTTAATATCCGGATTTCCCATACTAAAAACATCGATCATTTTTTCATCATGATAATGAAAATACACATCATCAATAATTTCAGCTAAAACATTATGTAAGTGATGCTCTTCAGCGACATCAATGATTTGCTTTACAACTTCCAAATCTAAAGTAGTATGATAGGATCCCCAACTATCGTCCTTTGGATGATGAACATATGCACCATTAAAATTGACAATCGGTGTATCTAGGTTTAATTCATCATAATAAATGGAGCTTGATCGAAATGGTCTACCTGTTGCGATACAGACAATATGGCCTGCTGCTTTTGCTTTGCTGATTATTTCCTTAGAGTAAGGTGATATTGTTTTATCATCTTTTAAAAGAGTCCCATCTAAGTCTAAAGCAATTAAAAAAGGTTTCGTTTCCATACAGTCTCCTTTACCATATATGTTTTTTAGGTGATATCCGGTTTATGTAGGCACAATTGCTACTTATAGGGTACACCTATTCAATAACAGTGTATCTTTTTTCCAACTTTGATGTCTACATGTTACACTAACAAAGTGGGAAAATTACTCAGGAGGCGCATAATCATTGATTATTGTTGAAAAATTACATATAGAAAACATTCCAGCCTTACACATCGTCAAACAGTCGCTTCAGGACACAAAAACACCTTTCGTGATTTTTGTACATGGTTTTACAAGTGCCAAAGAAAACAACCTCCACTATGCTTATTATTTAGCTGAAAAAGGTATGAGAGTCATCTTACCTGAGGCTTTATACCATGGAGAGAGAAGCGAGAGTTATGACACTAAAGAATTAAGCTTGAATTTTTGGAAGATTGTATTGAATGAAATAAAAGAAGTGAACATAATAAAAGAGTACTTTGAACATAAGCAGCTAATTGATTCAGAGCGTATTGGACTAGCAGGTACCTCTATGGGGGGGATTACAACGTTAGGGGCTCTTACTCAATATGAATGGATAAAAGCAGCAGTCAGTCTAATGGGAAGCCCATGTTATACTACACTTCTAAAAGAGCAGCTGTATTCTTTACAACAAAGCGGAGTGGAGGTTCCGCTGTCAAATGATGAAATTGAGGAACAACTAACACATTTACAGCCATTTGACTTGAGCCTGCAAAAAGAAAAGCTTCAAAATCGACCACTTCTCTTTTGGCATGGTGAACGAGATAATGTTGTTCCATTTGCTCCAACCTATCAATTTTACAAAGAAATCATACCAATGTATGAGGCACAACCCGAAAAGCTGAGGTTCATTGCTGACCCATTAGCTGACCACAAAGTATCCCGGGAAGGTACATTAGCATTAGTTGATTGGTTTGAAAGGTATTTATAGATGAATATGTAAAGGTAGTTGCTTTTTAAAATTAGGTTTATCTTTATAGTAAAGCGCAATGAGAAAGCAGAATCCTTTCTTTCTACTTTCGCTTTTACTATACTCAAGGTACCACGATCTTAAAAGGAGTGCTTACAGAGATGGAAGAATCACTAAAAGAAAATATTTATGGTGCGTTAGAAACAGTTGTTGATCCAGAGCTAGGTGTTGATATTGTCAACCTTGGACTTGTTTATGACATTGAAATGGATGAAGAGGGGAAAACAATCGTAACAATGACACTTACCTCAATGGGCTCGCCCATTAGCAGGAACGATTGTTGAACAAATCAAAATTGCACTTGATGATATCCCAGAAGTTAAGAGCACAGAAGTAAATATTGTTTGGAATCCACCATGGACAAAAGATAAAATGTCCAGAATTGCAAAAATTGCTCTAGGAATTCAATAAACATAAGAAAACATCAATTTACTCATATGAGTTAGATTGATGTTTTTTTATACACTTTTTTCGTTTCATTTATGCATATTGATGTATATATATAAATGATGCTATTTCCAACATAAACTAACACAATCTCAATATGCATAAGAATTAGTTTTAAAATTTAAAAAAATATTATTTATACACTTGATTTTATTTTTATACAAACTTATAATTGAGAAATAATTTAGAAAACGAACTTACTAGAGGGTGTGATTTGGTGAAAGTCGGAATTATCGGGGCCACAGGATATGGTGGAGTCGAATTATATCGTATATTATCCAATCATCCACATGTAGAAGAATGTATCCTTTATTCATCTTCAGAAATGGATGTGCCATACAGTAACACATTTCCACATCTACATGATTTGAGTGATCACATATTAAAAAATATTGATGTGGAAGACATCAAAAAGAATATACATGTATTATTTTTAGCAACACCTCCTGGGGTTTCAAGGAATTTAACACCACAATTTCTTGACTCAGATGTAAAGATTATTGATTTGTCCGGTGATTTGAGGTTGAAGGACCGTAATGAGTATGAGCATTGGTATAAAAGACCTTGTGTAGAAGATGAGGTACTTGAAAAGACAGTTTACGGCTTATCAGAATTAAATAAAGAAGAAATTAAGAAGGCAACACTGCTTGCAAATCCAGGATGTTTTCCAACAGCTACGATATTGGGCTTAGCACCAGTTGTACAGAACAGGATTATTCATGAACAATCGATTATAGTGGACGCGAAAACTGGAGTTTCTGGAGCAGGCCGTAATATCTCACAAGCTACTCATTTTTCTGAAACAAATGAAAATATAAAAATTTATAAAGTTCATGAACATCAACATATACCTGAGGTGGAGCAAGCACTTTTTGCATTAAATGATGGGATAACAGCTATCTCATTTAATACACACCTTATTCCAATGACAAGAGGAATTATGGCGACGATTTATGCTAGTTTACAAGAGTCATATACAACAGAGAGCTTATTAGATTTATATAAAGACTTTTATGCTGCATCACCATTTGTGCGTGTTCGTAAACAAGATGAGTTTCCATCAACAAAGGAGGTTTACGGCTCAAATTTTTGTGACATCGGTCTAAAAGTAGATGAACGAACAGGAAGAGTAACGATTGTTGCGGTAATTGACAACTTAATGAAGGGTGCAGCAGGTCAGGCGGTACAAAACTTCAACCTAATGAACGGCTATGAAGAAACAACGGGCTTGTACTTTGCACCTATATATCCATAAGACGATTTGTAAGTGATGAAGAGAATTAGATCATCACGACAACCAGGAGGAAATAAACGTGCTACAAGCAAAAGAAACATCTAGCATCAAAAAAATTGAGAACGGGTCAATCGTTTCAGCAAAAGGTTTCTCTGCTGACGGTGTTCATGCAGGTTTACGATATTCGAAAAATGATTTAGGAGTTATTTATAGTGAAGTACCGGCGAGTTGTGCTGCTGTATACACTCAAAGTCATTTCCAAGCTGCACCATTAAAGGTAACACAAGAAAGTGTAGCAAAAGAAAACTTATTACAAGCGATTATTGTTAACAGCGCAAACGCTAATGCATGTACAGGTGAACAAGGGTTAAAAGATGCATATGAAATGAGAGAGCGCTGTGCAAGCCTGTTTAATATCCAGCCTCATTACGTAGCGGTTGCTTCAACAGGTGTTATTGGTGAATTTTTGAAGATGGATAAAATTCGTGCCGGAATTCAAGAGTTAAATCCAAAATGTAGTCAAGAAGCATCAGAGGCATTTCAAACAGCGATCTTAACAACAGATTTGGTTATGAAAAACTCTTGCTACGAAGTAGAAATTGACGGGAAAACAGTAACAATTGGTGGAGCAGCCAAAGGATCTGGAATGATTCATCCAAATATGGCAACAATGCTTTCATTTGTTACAACAGATGCGAATATTGATTCTGCATCCCTACAGACACTATTAAGTGAAGTAACAGATAAAACATACAACCAAATTACTGTTGATGGTGATACATCAACAAATGACATGGTTTTAGTCATGGCAAATGGCAAGGCAGATAATCATTCGCTAAATCCAAATCATCCTCAGTGGAATGACTTTAAAGCAGCATTTCAATTAGTAAGTGAAGAGTTAGCAAAGCAAATCGCCAAGGATGGTGAAGGGGCAACAAAGCTGATTGAAGTAGAAGTAACAGGTGCTAAAACAAAGCAGGAAGCAAATGTTGTTGCCAAAAAAATCGTTGGTTCAAGCTTAGTGAAAACTGCGGTTTATGGGGCAGATGCGAACTGGGGGAGAATTATTTGTGCAGTTGGATATAGTGAGGCACAGGTGGAACCGGAAAAGATTGATATTTTCCTAGGTGATTTATGCTTGTTCACAAATAACAGTCCACAATCATTTTCCGAAGAAGCTGCATCAAACTATTTAAAACAAGATTCAGTGAAAATAACAGTCAACCTGGGAGTTGGGGATCAAGTCGGTAAAGCCTGGGGCTGTGATTTAACATATGATTACGTGAAGATTAACGCAAGCTACAGAACATAAGGGAGATCGTTATGTCAAAAACAGTCGTATTAAAATGTGGTGGCAGTACCGTTCATCAATTATCAGAAACATTCTTCCAAAGTTTAAAAGATTTGGTTTCATCAAATTGGCGCGTCATGATTGTCCATGGTGGTGGTCCAGATATTACAAAGATGCTAAAAGCTCTGGAAATAGAAACTGAGTTCTATAACGGTCAACGAAAGACAACAGAGGACGTATTAGAAATTGCTGAAATGGTGCTAGCTGGTAAAATTAATAAACATCTGACAAATCTTCTTCAGCAAAAAGGGTTCAATTCGATCGGAGTATCAGGTACTGACGGTGGACTTTTACAAGCGGAATATTTAGATAAAGAGAATCTGGGATTGGTAGGAAAAGTAACCTCAGTTCAAACATCAGTTGTATCTTTATTAATGGAAAATGGCTATATACCAGTTGTTGCACCACTGGCACGCACTGTGACAAACGAGACACTAAATGTGAATGCAGATTTAGCTGCGGCAGCCATTGCAAATGGGGTAGGAGCCGAGAAGTTTTTATTTGTAACAGATGTACCTGGAATTATGGATCAAAATAAGCAGGTTATTGAAACCATTACACCTCAAGAAATTACTGAATTGATCGGAAAAGAGGTCATTACAGGGGGAATGATTCCAAAGGTCGAATCAGCCGTAGCGACTTTATCTGACATTTGTCAGGAGGTTATGATTGTAAGTGGAAGCGAGGCCTTTGTTGAGAACGGTATATTCAAAGGAACAAAAATTGTAAAAGAAGGGAAGGTTTTGCGATCATGAGTTATTTATTCCCTACCTACGCAAGATGGGATGTAACGATTAAAGAAGCAAAGTACTCATGGGTAACTGATGAGAATGATAAAAAGTACTTAGATTTTATCTCCGGTATTGCTGTTTGTAACTTAGGGCATGCAAATGAGAATGTGACGGCTGCTGTTGCAGACCAGTTAACAAAGTATTGGCATATGTCTAATTTATTTCATCAGCCAATTCAAGAAGAAGTAGCAAAACTCTTAGTTGACTCAACAGAAGGAGATGCTGTTTTTTTCTGTAACAGTGGAGCAGAAGCGAACGAAGCTGCAATTAAACTAGCACGCAAGCACACTGGAAAAACAAAGATTGTAACCTTTCTACAATCGTTTCATGGCAGAACGTTCGCTACAATGTCAGCAACAGGTCAGGAAAAAATTCAACAAGGCTTCGGACCCTTGCTTGAAACATTTCAATATTTGCCATACAACGATTCTAATTCATTAGATGAGCTTAAAGACGATGTAGCAGCAATTATGCTCGAAGTTGTTCAAGGTGAAGGTGGAGTTGTTCCAGCACAACAAGAATTTCTTCAAAAAGTAACGGAAACATGCAAACGTATCGGAGCATTATTAATCATTGATGAAGTTCAAACAGGTATTGGTCGTACAGGAAAGCCATTTGGCTATCAACATTACGAAATCTCACCTGATATTATCACTTCTGCAAAAGGGCTCGGGAGTGGCTTACCAGTCGGAGCAATGATCGGAAAGCAGTCACTAATTGATACGTTTGGGGCAGGAAGCCACGGATCTACTTTTGGTGGTAATCCAATTGCAATGGCTGCTGCAAAAGCAACACTTACCCAAATCTTTGAAGAAAATTTTCTTAAAGAAGTGGAAGAAAAAAGTAACTATCTGCTTGGCAAGTTGAATACTGTAATAGGAGCTCATGCACTGGTTAAAGAGATTCGCGGTAAAGGCTTATTACTTGGAATAGAGTGTAAGGAACAAGTTGGAGATATAATTAATCAGCTCAGAGAAAAACAATTACTTGTTTTACCAGCTGGACCAAATGTGGTTCGATTACTTCCTCCATTAACAGTATCATATGACGAGATCGATTTAGCGATTGAAACAATAGCAGGTGTGTTTTCAACTATCGAGCAATCTGTAGGTGCGCAATAAGATCAGTATTTTTTTTACATGTAATTGAATAAAAATACTTATTTTTTAATAATTATCCACACACTAATAGGTGGACGTTTCCACCATTAGAAGAACTATAGACAAACGAGGTGTAAGCAGATGAAAGGATATCTCCATTTAGAGGATGGATCAGTGTATAACGGGATACTTGAACATAGCTCCTCGGAGGACATTAACGGAGAAATTGTATTTTTCACAGGAATGACGGGTTATCAGGAAGTATTAACAGATCCTTCTTATAAAAATCAAATTGTTGTATTTACGTATCCTCTTATTGGAAATTACGGGATTAATATAAGTGATGATGAAAGTAAAAAGCCGCAAGTAAAAGCGGTAGTTATCTATGAAAACACAACAAATTATTCACACTATGAAGCGCAATACAGCTTTAAGGAGTATCTGGAAAAGTGGAATATTCCAATCATTCACCACGTTGACACACGTGCTGTTGTGAAGAAAATTAGAAATCATGGATCAATGGCGGCTACGATCTCAACAACCTTAAACAAAGAAGAACAGCCTGTGCAATCTTCGAGGATGGAGTTTTTGAGGTTGTATCAGATCAACTTGAAACTTATGGTAGTGGTGAAAAACATATTGCTTTAGTTGACTTTGGCTATAAAAAATCAATTTTAACAGCTCTTTTAAATAGAGGTTGTAAGGTAACAACAGTTCCTTTTAAAATGATTGACAAAGTTGCTGATCTTAAACCTGACGGAGTCCTTTTATCAAATGGACCAGGAGATCCAGAGCAACTAGCAAACTATTTTTCACAAATTAAGAAAGTTGTTGCTGCTCACCCAACATTAGGTATCTGCTTAGGTCATCAGTTAATTGCCCTGTCATTTGGTGCAAAAACGAAAAAGCTTTTGTTTGGACATAGAGGAGCTAACCAGCCAGTATATGATGTGAAGACAAACAAAGTATTTATGACCTCGCAAAATCACAGCTATGTTGTGATTAAAGATAGCTTAAAAGAAACAGAGTTAGATATGCGTTTTTATCATATTAATGATGATTCAATCGAAGGATTATCACATAAGAACTTACCAATTATTACAGCACAATTTCATCCAGAGGCACATCCAGGACCTTCAGATAGTGAATGGATTTTTGATGAATTTTTAGATTTAGTCGCTGCTGCAAAAGGAGATATACTTTATGTCTAAAAACCAATCAATAAAAAAATCATTGTAATCGGTTCTGGCCCAATTATAATCGGTCAGGCGGCAGAATTTGATTATGCAGGAACACAAGGATGCTTAGCGTTAAAGGAAGAAGGCTATCAAGTTGTCCTTGTTAATAACAATCCGGCAACAATTATGACAGATGAGGAATTTTCAGATGTTCTGTATTTTGAACCTTTAACAGTTGAAAGTCTAACAAACATTATTGAAAAAGAAAAACCAGATGGTTTACTTGCTTCATTAGGTGGTCAAACAGGACTAAACTTAGCGATGGAACTTCACGAAGCAGGTGTTCTTGAAAAATATGGAGTGCAATTATTAGGTACTTCAATTGAATCAATTCGCAAAGGTGAAGATCGTAACGAATTTCGTCAGTTAATGTACGATTTAAACGAGCCAATACCTGAGAGAGCTCTATTGTCACAACTCTTGATGAAGCTCTTGAGTTTTCTGAAAAAATTGGCTTCCCAATCATCATTCGCCCAGCTTATACACTTGGAGGAAAAGGTGGCGGAATTGCTTCAAATCTAGAAGAATTTAAGAAGCTTGTAAAAAGTGGATTACATGCAAGCTCTATAACACAATGCTTAATTGAAAAAAGCATTGCAGGCTTTAAAGAAGTAGAGTATGAAATGATACGAGATCATAAAGGTACATGTATTTCTGTATGTAATATGGAAAACATTGACCCAGTTGGTGTTCATACAGGGGACTCAATTGTTGTTGCGCCATCTCAAACGTTAACAGATCAGGATTACCATATGCTAAGAAGCGCAGCAGTTAAGATCGTTTCAGCACTAGGTGTGGTCGGTGGATGTAACATTCAATTAGCTTTAGATCCAAAAAGCAAGCAATACTATGTGATTGAAGTTAATCCACGGGTCAGCAGATCATCTGCTCTAGCATCAAAGGCTACTGGTTATCCAATTGCAAAAATCGCTGCAAAGCTTGCAGTTGGTTACACACTAGAAGAATTAAAAAATCCATTAACAATGAGCACATATGCAAGCTTTGAACCAGCGCTTGATTATGTTGTTGTTAAATTCCCAAGATGGCCGTTTGATAAGTTTAACAAAGCGGACCGTAAGCTTGGTACGAAAATGAAAGCAACCGGCGAGGTTATGGCCATTGAACGTAATCTTGAGGCTGCTCTTCAAAAAGCTTGTGATTCATTAGAATTAGATAACATCGGAACACATCTTCCGGAGTTAGTGACATTATCAACTGATGAAATCATTAACTTAATGAAAAAGACTGATGATCGTAGATTTTTTGCTGTAATGGAGCTGATTAGAAGAGGAACTACAATTGAGGAAATTCACGAAATGACAGAAATGGATCTTTATTTCCTTTCATCTTTCAAGAAGATTGTTGATCTTGAGAACCAGCTTAAAGGAAAGTCTCTTGAAACACTAGGAGCTGATTTAATAGCTGAAGTAAAAGAAAAAGGATTCTCAGACCGTACAATCGCATCACTCTTAAATTCTCCTGAAGCAAATGTTCGCAAGCTTCGTCTTGAAGCAGGAGTGAAGGCTTCTTATAAATATGTTGATACATGTGCAGCAGAATTTGAAGCACGTACGAACTATTTTTACTCCACGTATTTTGGAGAAAACGAACAGCCTGAACTGTCAGACAAGAAAAAAATCTTAATTATCGGTTCCGGTCCAATTCGTATCGGTCAAGGAATCGAATTTGATTATAGCGCAGTACATGGAATTAAGGCTCTTAAGCAATTAGGTTATGAAGCAGTCATGATCAATAATAACCCAGAAACAGTAAGTACAGATTTTGAAACAGCTGATCGCCTGTACTTTGAACCAATAACCCTTGAGCACGTGTTAAACATTGTGGATTCAGAAGGAATCGATTCTGTTATTGTTCAATATGGTGGGCAAACAGCGATTAACCTTGCTGAACAGTTAGAAACGGCAGGAGTTCAATTATTGGGTACTGACACGGAAACTCTTGATTGGTTAGAGGATCGTGATAAGTTTTATCAAATATTAGATAGCTTATCCATTCCACATGCTGCTGGTTTAACAGCAAACAATGCAGAAGAAGCATTAAAGGGCGCTAGTGAAATTGGCTTCCCACTTTTATTAAGACCTTCTTATGTTATTGGTGGAAAAGGAATGGTTGTTGTTCATAACGAAGCAACACTAGCTAAGCTTCTTTCGGAAAATACAAATATGATTTATCCCGTATTGATCGATCAATTTGTTCAAGGCCTTGAAGGTGAAATAGACCTGATTTCTGACGGTGAAGAAGCATTTATTCCAACTTATATTGAGCATGTTGAGCCAGCGGGCGTTCACTCAGGTGACAGCTTAGCCATTTTACCATCTCAAAATTTAACAGATGAAAATAAACAGGTGATTGCTGATTACGCTAATGCCTTAGTGAGAAAGCTTAACTATCGCGGCATTATGAACATTCAATTTTTAGTAAATGGTGAAAACATTTACGTGCTTGAAGTAAACCCGCGTGCAAGCAGAACTGCACCAGTTATAAGCAAAGTAACAGGTATTCCAGTAATTAAGCATGCAACACATTTATTATGTGGAAAAAAACTAAAAGATCTGCAAATTCAATCATCAGAACAGTCGAATATGGTGGCTGTTAAGTACCCAGTCTTCTCAAGTCATGCTCTTCATGATGTTGATATCACATTAGGACCGGAAATGAAGGCAACTGGTGAAGGAATGTGTGTGGGCAAAGATTTAAAGAGTGTTTACCGTAAAATTTTCAAAAAAGAGCTAGAAAATGTGACAAGTGTTTACTTTGATATAGAAAATGAAAAGGCAATTAAGATTGCAAAAGAAGCAGGTCTTAACGTAGTAACAAGTGATTATCAAACATGGGTTGAGGGAGAAAAAGGGATTTTTGTATCCCTTGTTGATAGTGAAGAAGCAAAGCTAGAACGACAGCAAGCTTTAGAAAAAGGAATGATTCTATTTACAAACCTTGCTACGTACTATGCTTGTATTGATAGCCTCTTTGCATTGGATGAGGATGTATCTTCTATTCAACAACTCACGAAGCCATTAGTAAAGAACTCATAAAGAGCAAGTAGAAATGAAAGGAAGTGGGCAAGAGTGAGTTTAAAGCTTAAAGAAAAAACGATACAAAAAAGAGATTTTTTAACTTTACTTGATTATAGCCAGCAGGAAATTCTAGACTTAATTGAAGATGCTTTTAAGTTAGAAGAAAATCCGCTTCAGCCAGTGTTACAAGGAAAAACACTTGCGATGATTTTTGAGAAATCGTCAACAAGAACTCGTGTTTCGTTTGAAACAGGAATGCTTCAATTAGGAGGTCATGCTTTATTCTTAAGCAGCCAAGACCTTCAACTTGGAAGAGGAGAGCCTGTATCAGACACAGCTAAAGTACTGTCTGGATATGTTGATGCTATTATGATTCGTACATTTGGTCATGATAAAATTGAAGAACTAGCTAAGCACGCAAGCATTCCAGTTATCAATGGATTAACAGACCTTTTCCATCCTTGTCAGGCACTTGCTGATTTAAAAACGATTTACCGTCTGAAAGAGAAATTCGTTGGCGTGAAAACAGCTTACTTAGGTGATGGAAACAATGTTGCACATTCTCTTATGATTGCTGCTGCAAAAGTGGGAATGGACTTTTCCCTAGGTTGTCCAAAAGGATATGAACCAAACCAAGATGTAGTGGAAAAAGCTCAGGCACTTGCTGCTGAGACAGGTGCAAAAATCACGATCACAAATGACCCGATTGAAGCGGTGAAAGATGCCGATATCATATATACAGATGTATGGGCGAGCATGGGGCAAGAAAGTGAACAACAAGAGCGTCTTGTTGCATTTAAAGACTTCCAAGTAAATGATGAACTCGTAAAGCATGCAAAGAAAGACTACAACTTCCTGCACTGCTTACCAGCACATCGGGAAGAAGAAGTAACAGCATCCATTATCGACGGCGAGCATTCAGCTGTATTCGAACAAGCAGAAAACCGTCTGCATGTTCAAAAAGCGTTGTTGGTGAAATTGTTGGGGTAATACTTATATACGAAAGGCGTGTTGACTGATCTTAGTTAACACGCCTTTTTTGGGTGATGTTAGATGTTTGAGATGGATTGAGATGGTTGAGGAGTAGAGGAGATACTAATGTACTTGGACGATTGTAAACTAATGTTGTTCGAATTAAGACAAGAAAATGGAGTGAGAAGAGGGAGAAGTCCCGATACTGGGGGAATCGAGACAAGGAAAGTGAGAGAGAAGAGGGAGAAGTCCCGATACTGGGTGAATCGGGACAGGAAAGTTGAGTGAGGAGACGGAGCAGTCTCGATACTGGGTGAATCGGGACAGGAAAGGTGAGAGAGTAGAGGGAGCGGTCTCGATACTGGGTGAATCGGGACAGGAAAGTTGAGAGAGCAGACGGAGCAGTCTCGATACTGTGAGAATCGGGACAGGAAAGTTGAGAGAGTAGGGGAAGGAGTCTCGATACTGGGTGAATTGAGACAGGAAAGTTGAGAGAGCAGGGGAAGGAGTCCCGATACTGTGAGAATCGGGACAGGAAAGGTGAGAGAGTAGGGGAAGGAGTCTCGATACTGGGTGAATCGAGACAGGAAAGTTGAGAGAGCAGGGGAAGGAGTCCCGATACTGGGTGAATCGGGACAGGAAAGTTGAGAGAGCAGAGGAAGGAGTCCCGATACTGGGTGAATCGAGACAAGAAAGTTGAGAGAGTAGAGGGAGCGGTCTCGATACTGGGAGAATCGGGACAGGAAAGTTGAGAGAGCAGAAGGAGCAGTCTCGATACTGGGTGAATCGGGACAGGGAAAGTGAGAGAGCAGGGGAAGGAGTCCCGATACTGGGTGAATCGGGACAGGGAAAGTGATCGAGTAGAGGGAGGAGTCTCGATACTGGGTGAATCGAGACAGGGAAAGTGAGAGAGTAGAGGGAGCAGTCCCGATACTGGGTGAATCGGGACAGGAAGGTTGAGAGAGTAGAGGGAGCAGTCCCGATACTGGGAGAATCGGGACAGGAAAGTTGAGAGAGGAGAGGAAGGAGTCCCGATACTTGTAAATGTCAAGCTAACGATGTACAATTTTGATCATTTAAGAATGTACAAAATTAATCATCATCTTCTTTTGCTAAGTGATCTTTAATTCTGTAAGAAGGACCAACAATGTTGACGACCGTTGCGTGGTGTAAAACACGATCTAATATTGCATTTGCTAATTTAGTATCCTGGAACACCGCATCCCACTCTTTAAAGCTAATATTTGTAGTTTAAAATTGTACTTTTCTTTTCATATCTCAAATCAATTAGCTGAAAGAATAATTTGGCATCTTCTCTGTCAATTGGAAGGTAACCAATTTCATCAATAATTAGTAACTTATATTTTCCATAGTGTTTTAATCGAGACTCTAAGCGATTCTCTAGCTTTGCCTTTTTCAAGTTTAAAATAAGTTCATTACATTTAATAAAATAGGTACTCGTTCGTTTTTTGGCTGCAGCGATCCCTATGGAAGTAGCTAAGTGGGTTTTACCAACACCACTCGTTCCCATGAAGATAATATTTTGTTTATCTTCGATAAAACGCAGAGAAATAAAATCAGAATCTGTTGTTTATTTATTGCTGGTTGAAAATCAAAATCAAACTCATTTACCTCTTTGCGGTGGGGAAAAGCCCCACCTTAACCATCGAATTAATCATTGTCTTCTCACGTACATCGATTTCATAATTCGTTAACTTCATCAATGTATCGACAAAGGATAATTCATTCTTGGTACTAAAATCAATGGTATCGTGAAGATGATTAATCATCTGTTTTAAGTTTAAATATTCCAAATTACTCACTAATTGTTGATAACTACTATTCAATTTTATACACCTCGTCCATCGTCAGTAGATTCTTTTTAGCTAGCTCGTCAATGTCAGGGTAATCTGGCATTCCTCGTGACAACACGTCTAGATAATGTTCCTCTTTGTAATTTAATACCTTTTTACTGACTCGATGTTGAGCGATCAAATCCATGTTATAATAAACATGTATGTGGTCGTCATAGACTTGTAAACCTACGGTTTTCCCTTTGTATTCAGCTGGTACTGAATACTGGTTTGATTTGTATGTAATCATGCTTGGAGGGTTTACTTTTACGAGCCTGTGTTTGATCTTGTAAGAGTCTCTTATTTCTTTCCTTGGTAAGGGGAGTAAGTGACTCTTTTCTTGTTTTAAGGCAAGTATTGGAATTTTCCTATTACCTTGATTAAAACTTTGATTATGGCGTTCACAAAGATTTTGTACAAATTGGTGAAGACCTTCAAAAGTGAACTTCCCCTGATACGCATGAATCTCATCTAAAAGCTTCATAATACTCTCTACTTTCCCTTTTGTCCTTGGCCTTCCTGCAATACAGGGTTTAATTTCAAATCCATTATCATTGGCAAATTGTTCAAAACGTTCATTAACCACTCCTCCTGAATATTCTGTTCTATGTTCGTCCATTACTGTTTTCATATTGTCCGTTAATATGGTCTTTGGAACCCCTCCAATTGCTTCAAAGCTCTCCATCAAAAAAGACATTAATACACTTTGTGACTTGGACAGGGTCAAACCATAAGACTTGTATCTCGAATTTCCTAACAGAAAGACTCCTACATTGACCTTTAAAATTTCTCCATCAGACGTTATGTATTTTATGTTCTCCTTCCAGTCAAATTGAGCTTGTTCCCCGGGAGGGGTTTCAAACCGAACAACTGATTGATTGGCATAAGTCCTCTGACCATCGGTAAAGTATGCTTGGAACTCAGGTTTGTTCGATATGTATCTCCTGAAAGAAGACTGGGAACAATCTAAACCGTGGTTGTCCTTTAAGTACTCCCAAAGAACCCTCTTGTAGTAAAATGTTTGTATTGATTCCTTTGAGAGTAATTCTGAGATTACTTCATATAACTCATCTATTTTAGACTTTCTATTACGAGTTTTACTTGATCCCATGCCCTTTAAATATCGATCCACCGTCCTCCTATCTACACCCATTTCACGCCCGACTTTACTTTTGTTTATTTTCATATTTAAGCTCTCCATAAGAAATTTTAACTTTGGTAAATCTTCTAGGCTTTTAATTTCTATCTCTGTCTGTAAATCTAGCTGTACATGCATTCTCTCCACCTCAAAGTAATTATGCATGCACATTGCAAAACTGTACATTCTTATATGATCATCTTTGTACATTAATAATTTAGCATTTATACGATACTGGGTGAATCGAGACAGGAAAGTTGAGAGAGCACAGGAAGGAGTCCCGATACTGTGAGAATCGAGACAAGGTAAGTGATCAAGAAGAGAAAGGAGTCTCGATACTGGGTGAATCGAGACAGGGGAAGTGATCGAGAAGAGGAAGCAGTCTCGATACTGCGAGAATCGGGACAAGAATAGGGAGAAAGAAAATCAATGTGTCTCGATACTACACGAATCGAGCCTCAGAAGTAAAAACGATCCCAACATGCCATGTATTCCGCCTTGTCCAGGTTCGGTACAACTAAAATAAAACTCCTATAATGAAAACAAAAAAAGCGCAAGAGGTCGCCCTTCACGCTTTAAAATCTCTCTATGCAAACAACAAAACCGCAATCCCAACCACAAAACAATAAAAAGAAAAGTATTTTAAATTTCCTTTAGCCATAATATTCATAAACCATTTCAGTGAGAAATAAGAAGTTACAAGTGCTGCAATAAACGCAATAATATAAGGGATAAGTAATGTGTCTAAATTTGGATCATCCATTAAATCCGTGATACTTAAAATCATTCCACCGAAGCTAACTGGGATAAAAAGTAAGAAAGAAAACTTTAAAGCTGTTTCCTGCTTCATACCCAAAGCCATGGCTGCAACAATTGTAGCACCAGATCGACTAATTCCAGGTATTAATGCAACTGCCTGAGCAAATCCCACAATGAGAGCATCCTTCAATGTTAGATCTCCATCATTTTTTCTCCCGCGTAGGTTACGAATTGTCCATAATGCAATTCCTGTGATAATTAGGGTAATGGCTGTTACTTGAATGTGTTTTAGGTGCTTTGAAATCACATCATCAAATAGGATACCAATGACTCCTGCCGGGATCGTTGCGATAATAAGATAAATGATAAATTGAAAGTCATTTTTGCTATGCTTGTCTTTTGTTGATATGTATTTTAACCCATTTACAGTTAATCTTACTAAATCTTCACGGTATATCATTAAAACAGCTATTAAAGAAGCTGCGTTAACTAACAATTCAAATGATAATCCTTCAATTTCAAGGCCAAGAAAATGCTGGGCAAAGACTAAATGTCCACTTGAAGAAATGGGGATTGGTTCCGTAAAACCTTGAAATACTCCTAATAAGAAGTATTTTATGATTAAAAATAGATCCAACTTAACATCCTCCGTTCATAAGATTTACAATCCTTTACCATTTAACTACAGGTTTGGAATCCTGTAAAGAACTTTTCTGAACTCATGAAATTGGTCCTAGTGGAGATACTATAAGTAAGCAAGGGAGGAGGAGTTAAAATGGGCCAACAACATCGTTTTAGAGCTGGTCAAAAAGCACCTAACAATGGAATGTATGTAGAAATAGGTGAATCAGGGGACAACGTAAAAAACCCTGGTCAAATTAAATTAAAAGCGGGAGATCGTTTCCCAGAAACAGCCAACCATAATCGTCAATGGACATATAAAAGAAAGCCTTAATGATTTAGCTTTCAATGAAATGAAACAAAAAACCCTACTTTATAAGTAGGGTTTTTTGTCTTTTAGTCGATCATTTAATGATGGTCATGGTTTGGAACTGGCTCGCTAGGAATTAATTCCGCAATGACAAAGATGACAACGGTTGCAATCACAGCAAGTACCGTTGCAACCATAAAGTCATAATGACCACCTGTCATAGAGTTAACTACATATGACGCCATATGTATTAATAAAAAAGTCCAAAAAAATGTCCAAAAGAAACGCATATCGTTCACCTCTATTTCCAGACGAATTCTTACTATATATTATCACAATATCTTTCAATAATAAAAGAACCTTTTTTAATTGTTCATAAACTCTACAAATCCTGCATGAAATAATAAAACAAATTACTTATAAAAAGGTTGAAGAGGGTTGAAATCGTCTATATTTGCATGAATAGTGATACAGTCCCATTCTTTTTGTATGTTAAGACATACATTATAAAGAATAGAAAAGTCACAAAAGAGAAAGGTGGTGGGCAAGTGATGAGTATAACGGAGCGTTTTTTTCAAATTGAAACGGAATGGAATGTAATCCATTTACCAACAAAACCGAATGGGTTTGGAATATTTATCATCGGTGATCGATCAGATTTTGTTGATGGAACATCGAGTTTTTGGCATCAGCATTATGGACGTAATCAATTAATTTCCGAGTTGATGAACAAAGGATATACCCTTTTTCACTCTAATTTATTTGGAAACCATTGGGGAAGTCCTAGGTCAGTTACTATGGCAAAGCAGCTTTATCATCTTGTAATGAAGAAAGAAATTTTAAATCAACGTATCCATCTGTTAGTCGACGGTATGGGTGGGTTAACTGGATTGCAATTAATGAATGAAATACCAGATAAGATTCGCTCTGTAGCCATGATGAATCCTTGCCTTGACCTCCAAGCCCATTTAGAAAATGAAAAAGAGCATAAGTTTTTTTATAAAAGATTAATAAAAGAAATTGCTGAAGCCTATGGGACTGACCAGAAGAAGGTCCCTAGACTTGATTTACCAAATCTTACTACTATAAATTCACAAGTTCCAGTTAGAATTTGGCAAAGGATGAATAGCAGTACTTATGTTCATCATCATCATAGTAAGCGGTTTGAAGAATTAAGGAAAGAGGCAGGTTCTCCCATTCAATTAATTTACCATTTAGGTGATAATCCTTATCGAACGAATCAATCGATCATTCGGTTTTACAAAGAAAATGAGAGGATCTTATGAAGGAATCTTTAAAGCGTCTTTATCTTATGAGACGCTTTTTTTGTGAGAGAGTAAGGCCTTAATCTGATTTAAAGTTATATTAACCTGCTCTCCCGCATATTTTGGTTATAACGCCTACTAAGGAGGTCATGTTATGGTTAATTCTGTTATGGTATTTGGAGCACATTCTTATATTGGTTTTTCACTTATTGAAAAGTTTCTTGAAGAAGGGGTAGAAGTAACAGGAATATTTACTGAGCCAAATAGAGATGATCAAAAGAACTTACTAAACGAACGACTTATGTTAATAGGAAGAAACGCTTTTTTTCAAGCGGAGTTTTCCTCACGTCATTTAACTGAAGAAGATCAAGCAGATGTTATTCTGTTTTGCTTTGACATGGTTGAAAAGGAACTTGAAAAGGAAGAATTTATAAATGCCATACAATTAGCTAAGAAACATAAAACCCAATTTCTTTTAATAGGGTCAAATGTCATTCATCCTAATAAAGATAAAAACCCTCTTATTGAAACAAGGCTAGGCTACCTTTCTGAGCAGCTTGATCATTATTCTGTTTTGTTATTTCCAAGTCTTTATGGTCCCTTTCAGCCTGAGGAAGAAAAAATTCATCAGCACTTGTTAGCTTATATAGACAATAAACAAACGTCATTAAATATTGAGGAGCCCATTATGTATATAGAAGATGCAACAAATGCAGTTTGGACATATATGGATGAACTTCAACAGGGAAAGATGTATTCCTTTGTAAGTGAGCTGAATGATGATGAAACTAACTCTTTTTCAGTTGAGATAAAAATGAATGAAACCTCTTCAAAAATGGATGATGTATTTGAGAAACAAGTTTTACATTCTTCAACTTCAATTGAAAAAGGTTTAGAGCAACAGCTTGATACTATTATAAGGTTTCAAGATATTTATAAACTGAAGTAGAATGTTATTGTACAAATAAATATGGAAGATATAAAATAAAGGCAGTAAACTCAAATAAGGGAGGGGTTGCCATGTACATAAAGTTTGGTTTTGTCCTTATCCTTCTTTTTTCGCTTTTTGGTTGTGGACAACCCGTAGCTTCAGGGAAACTGGAGAAAGTAGGTTTACTTGTACCCGAAACAATAGATGATAAAGTATGGGGAACAAAAGGGTACAAGGGGCTGCTGAAAATTCAGTCTGAACTAGGCGTGGATGTTTTTTATAAAGAAGGAATGAATGATGAATTTAGTATTCGTTCTGCTATTGACCAGTTTCAGGAAAAGGATGTTAATCTGATTTTTGGTCATGGTAGTGAATATGCAGCTTTTTTTAATACGATTTGTAAAGATTATCCTGACATTCATTTCGTTCTATTCAACGGAGAAGCTTCTGGAGAAAATGTCACAAGCTTAAACTTTGAATCACATGCAATGGGCTTTTTTGGTGGAATGGTTGCTGGTGAAATGACGAATAATGATAAGGTTGGTGTATTAGCCGCATTTGAATGGCAGCCTGAAATTGATGGTTTTTTTGAAGGGGCATATTTCCAAAATGAAAATGTAAATGTTGATATTCAATATGTACAAGATTGGAATGATGTCGCGACAGCCATGAAACTGTTAGATGCAATGATTGCTGAAGGAGTAGACATTGTTTATGTTGCAGGAGATGGTTATAACATCTCTGTCATTGAGCGCTTAAAGGAAGAGGCTTGTATGCGATTGGATTTGTATCCGATCAATCTGATTTAGGGAAAGGAACAGTTCTCACAAGTACAGTTCAACATGTGGATGTCTTATATGAGCTTGTTGCAAAAAGTTTTGATAGCGGAGAACTTAAAAGTGGGGAATTATTTTATGATTTCCAAGATGGTGTTATTTCAATGGGTAAATTTAGCCCCTTAGTAGAAAAAAGCTTTCAAACAGATCTTCAAGAATCCATTGAGGAATATAAGGAAAGTGGCTTTACCTAATCAATTGTAAGCATGTTTCTATACATACAAGATCATGCATTATATGATAATACTAGAGAATAAGAAGGAGTGATGATGAATGGAACAGCATCCAAAAACGATGGAATTTATGCAGATTGCAATGAAATATTTACCTGAAGCTAAGCAAAAATTGGAAGGTTCAGGGATTGACTTATCTATGGAAACAATTCAACCTATGCTTGAGTTATTTACGAAGGTTATGGGAGAAGCGTACGAATTAGGAAAAAAGGATGCACAATAAAAGCTGCCATTGGCAGCTTTTTCTTGTTTGGGGAAATCATTTCTCCTTTTTAAAAAAATCCATAATAGGGGACAGTTCCTTTAAAACTGGTTTAAGGTTTTCGAGAGAAACCATAATATCATCGATTTGCCCCACTAAAGTAAAATAGTTTACATCTTCTTTTTTGTTTTCTTGTTCTTCTTCTTGAAACGAGGAATGTTGAAGTCTTTTTGGAACTCTATTTCCGAACATAAGTTGAGTGAATTTATCTGTTGAAACGGTGTTCTTCTCTTTATTTTCATCGGTTTTGGTTATTTGATCATCTAAATCATGAGAGTTTTCTTCAGAAAATGTTTCATTATATTCCATCTTAACACCTCCTTAGAAAGATTAGTGTCAGGGTTCATGTAGTAATATTTTATGAATGTGATCAAGACGGGTTCTAGACTCGTGAACCAAAACATTCATATTGAAAAAAATTTTTGAATAAGATAAAATTAGTACCAAGTCATAACATTTGATATAAATTTAGAAAAAATAAATTCACTTGTTTACTATTTATTAAAAAGATAAAGGGGCTGCACAAATGAACGCAGGGATCATTGGTATCGGACGATACACGCCTGAAAAAATTGTTACAAATGCTGATTTAGAGAAAATCGTGGATACATCAGATGAATGGATTAGAACGAGAACGGGAATCGAGGAACGTCGCATTGCTGATGATTCAGTTGATACTTCACATATGGCTAAGTTTGCTGCAGAGAAAGCACTAAAGGATGCTGGAATTGCAGCTGAAGATTTAGATTTAATTTTGGTTGCGACAGTAACACCAGATCAACCATTTCCATCTGTTGCATGTATGCTACAGGAATCATTAGGTGCAACTAAAGCTGCGGCAATGGATATTAGTGCAGCTTGTGCTGGTTTCATGTATGGTATGGTTACAGCTAAACAGTTTATTGAATCTGGAGCTTATAAGCATGTATTAGTTGTAGGTGTTGAGAAGCTTTCGAAAATTACAGATTGGGATGATCGTAATACAGCGGTACTTTTCGGGGATGGAGCTGGAGCAGCTGTCATTGGAGCTGTTAGTGAAGGGAAAGGCATATTATCCTTTGAGCTTGGTACTGATGGAACAGGTGGAAAGCACTTATATCAAGATGAATATATCATCATGAATGGCCGTGAAGTGTTTAAGTTTGCTGTAAGGCAAATGGGCGAGTCGAGTGTTAACGTTTTGGAAAAAGCAGGATTAACAAAAGAAGATGTTGATTTCTTAATCCCGCACCAAGCAAATATTCGTATCATGGAAGCTGCTCGTGAACGTTTAGAGTTACCTGTAGAAAAAATGTCTAAAACAGTTAACAAATATGGCAACACCTCTGCTGCATCTATCCCTATTTCTCTAGTAGAAGAACTAGAAGCAGGAAAGATTAAAGACGGAGACCTAATTGTCATGGTAGGCTTTGGCGGTGGACTAACATGGGGAGCAATTGCTCTTCGTTGGGGTAAGTAGGTGCTAAGGACGGGGGTTGGCGTGCCTGTCACTGCCCGAAATATGTCGAACAACAATCTAAACGATAAAATAAAATTCTCTCAAAGGTGAGGTGTCATCATTATGGAAAAAAAGCGAGTGGTAGTAACTGGGTTAGGAGCTTTAACTCCAATTGGAAATGATGTGCAAACGTCGTGGCAAAATGCGATCAATGGAGTATCAGGTGTTGGTCCGATAACAAGAATTGATTCTGAACCATATCCGGCTAAAGTTGCTGCAGAATTGAAGGATTTTGATGTTGAACAATTTATGGAGAAAAAAGAAGCTCGTAAAATGGATCGTTTCACACAATATGCTGTTGCAGCATCATTTATGGCTGTAAAAGATGCGAATTTAGAAATAACAGACGAAATCGCTCCACGTGTTGGAGTTTGGATTGGTTCTGGTATTGGTGGAATGGAAACATTTGAACAGCAATATAGAACGTTATTAGAAAAAGGACCAAGACGTGTTAGTCCATTTTTCGTACCAATGCTAATACCTGATATGGCTACAGGTCAGGTTTCAATTGCATTAGGTGCAAAAGGATTTAACTCTTGTACAGTAACAGCTTGTGCAACCGGAACAAATTCCATTGGAGATGCTTACCGAGTTATCGAGCGTGGAGAAGCAGATGTGATGATCACTGGTGGGGCAGAGGCTCCGTTAACTGAAATGTCATTTGCAGGTTTTACTGCAAACAAGGCATTATCAACAAATTCAGATCCTAAAACAGCTAGTCGACCATTTGATAAAGATCGTGATGGCTTTGTTATGGGTGAAGGAGCTGGAATTATTGTTCTTGAAGAATTAGAGCATGCGCTAGCACGTGGTGCAAATATTTATGCTGAAATTGTTGGGTATGGCGCAACAGGTGATGCTTATCATATCACAGCACCTGCTCCAAATGGTGAAGGTGGTTCAAGAGCAATGAAAATGGCAATTGAACGCAGTGGCCTTAACGCTAATGAAATCGATTATATAAATGCACATGGTACAAGTACGCCTTATAATGATAAGTTTGAAACATTAGCAATTAAAGAGGTATTCGGTGAACACGCTAATAAGCTTGCAATCAGTTCAACTAAGTCAATGACAGGACATTTATTAGGTGCTGCTGGTGGTGTAGAAGCTATTTTTAGTATTCTAGCTATTAAAGAAGGAATTCTTCCACCAACAATCAATTTACAAACACCAGATCCTGATTGTGACTTGGACTATGTTCCGAATGAAGCACGTAAACAAGAAATCAATACAGCATTGAGCAACTCACTAGGTTTCGGTGGCCACAATGCTACGATAATCTTTAAAAAATATCATGCATAACATAAAAAAGCCAAATCAAAATTGATTTGGCTTTTTTGCTTTTATTAATATCCCTTGTAATCTCCAAAAGTAAGAACAGTCCTTCCTTCAATTCATAAACTAAAGAGGGAAGGAGTGATTAGCAAAATGAGTGTTATAAACACAACGGAGTGGCTAGAAACATCCCCAGATCAATATGAAATTTGTGAGAAACTAACACCTTACTTCTCTAAAATGAATGCACGTGAGATTTCAAACTATCTCCATTCTTTTGGTATGTATAAACGATCTCCAGCTAGCCAGGATTGGATTGATGTTATAAAGGATAAACGACTATTACATTTCATCAATGATGAAAAAAAGAAGTTGAAAAGTGAATGGAAAGGACCTAGTGTCCCTATTTTTGTGTTTCCAGTAGATGTTCATAACAGGAAAATAGAGATGGAGTATAGAGGCCGATCAGGATTAGCATTTCATGATAAGTTATTTTTATTTCTATCACAAGATGTGAAAAAAGAAGATATAAAGTCCTTGCTAACTCATGAATATCATCATGTATGTCGTTTGGCAGCTATCACAAAACCAGAAAAGGATTTTACGATTATAGATACAATGATAATGGAAGGATTGGCGGAAAATGCCGTTCGTGAAAAGCTCGGAGAAGAGGCCGTTGCAGAATGGACGAAGCTTTATCATCCTCACCAATGCGATCGTTTCTTAGAAAGAATAATTTTGCCCCAGAAAAAAATGACTCGGCAAGATCCAAAGTTTACCCAGCTCATGTTTGGTACAGGTTTTTATCCCAAAATGCTTGGTTATGCAGTAGGTTATCATCTAGTGAAGAATTACATGGAAAAAACGCACAAGGCGACAAAATCACTTTTAGGGATGAAAGCAGAGGATTTTATTCAATAAAAAACCCTTTAATGTTGTGAAAAGTAACATTCTCTTACAATTCACAACATATATTTTAAATAGGACAACCCTGGATAATAAAATCAAGCATATTCTTCATTGACTGGAATAATTTATCTAAAATTTGCCTATACTGTTTGACAAATGGTACTGAAGTGAGGGGTCAAAAAATGTTATTTCTTCATGATGTTTGGGTAAATTGGTTTGAAGGTGAAGAGAACGGGTACAACGTCTGTCATTTTCATGAATGGAGAAAGGATGACAGTGTTGAACTTCTTGATCAGGTTCCCCTATTAAAGGTTAATTCCTTACTTTTTGACTACATAGAAAACAACTTAGCGGAGTTACCACCTGGTCTACTAAAAGATATTTTCCAAAAGGCTTATATTCGTAAAAATCATGAAAGAATACAGTTGGATTATTGTTTTGTTGTTACAGATGGAATTGGTATTCTTGCAGTTGACACAATTGGGTATACAATTCCTATTCGCAAAAGCCGAATCATTCCAAGACAGGAGCAACTAGTATTCGAAATGGTAAAGGATATTGAGCCTGAAGAGTATTCAATTGAATTGTTAAGTGAAGAAGAAAAAGAATATCATATTTTATCGTTAGCACCTCAACATATGAGAGGGTTAACAAGAAAAGAGCGCCAATTAAAGCAATTATTATTTATGGCACTTGATCAGTTACAAGCAACTAAAAATGCCGCAGAGGTAAAGTATTGGTATACTGAATGGAATCCAACGAAATATGAGGATATTCAGCAACGAGAGTTTGATGAAGTATGGAGACAATTATACGAAGAAACGATACATGGATGGTCTCCAAAGCATATCCAGTTATGTGAGCGATTAATTAAGGGACAACCTTTCTTTGAGAAGCTTTGGGATATGGAGCATGAATCAAAAGTTAATTAAAGTGGACGAGCTACATATAAAAAAACGATGTGAGAATGTAACGAAAACATTTACACATCGTTTTTCTTTTATCCTTTATTTTCGCTTACGACCAAGTCCCATTGCATTCTCCATCTTCTTGATCATTTTGCTTGCAACAGCATTTGCCTTTTCGGCACCTTTGTCTAAAATTTGATCTAATTCTTCTGACTCCATTAATTGATGATATTTTTCTTGAATTGGTGTAAGTGTATTAATTACTACATTTGCAACATCCGCTTTAAAGTCTCCGTATCCTTTTCCTTCGTAGCGAGCTACGATTTCTTCAATTGATTCATTTGTAAAGATTGAATAAATCGAGAGTAAGTTAGAAATACCTGGTTTATTTTCTTTATCATATTTAACGATACCTTCTGAATCAGTTACTGCACTTTTAATTTTTTTCTCAATTTGTTTTGGGTCGTCTAATAACGTGATAAAAGCTTTTTGATTAGGATCTGATTTACTCATTTTTTTCGTAGGATCAGCGAGTGACATTACACGGGCACCTACTTTTGGAATACGAACTTCAGGAACGGTGAAAATATCGTTGTATTTCTTATTAAAGCGTTCCGCTATATCTCTTGTTAATTCCAAATGCTGCTTTTGATCCTCTCCAACTGGGACAAGATCTGTATTATATAAAAGAATATCTCCTGCCATTAATGGTGGATATGTGAGCAATCCTGCAACAACTGCTTCTTTCCCGTGAGATTTGTCCTTGAATTGAGTCATTCTTTCAAGTTCGCCAATATAGGCAACACATTGTAACATCCATCCAGCTTGTGCATGTGCAGGAACCTCAGATTGAATAAATAATGTTACTTTTTCTGGGTCGATCCCAACAGCAAGGTAAAGTGCTGCGAGACTTCGAATGTTTTTACGAAGAGCTAATCGATCCTGTGGAACAGTGATTGCATGTTGATCAACTATACAAAAATAACAATTGTATTCATCCTGTAAATCAACAAATTGTCGTAATGCCCCAATGTAATTTCCTAACGTTACTGAGCCGCTAGGTTGAATTCCTGAAAAAATTGTTTTCATTTGTTTTCCTCCTAAATGATGAAACTTGTATTTGATAAGCTGGCCACACTTCTTTTGAAGCATACAAAAAGGCCCACTCGTCCCATTGATAGGGACGATGGACCGCGGTGCCACCCTACTTATTTCTATAGTAGAAATCACTTAATCTTTAACGCAGAAAACGTCTGTACGTACTAACTTTCTGTACAGAAGCTCAAAAGTCCATTCCATATCGGTCATTACCTGTTTCCACCAGCCACAGGCTCTCTTTGAATGCTCCTAATATGTACTACTCTTTTTCATAGCCGATTATTTTTTTTTAATTATAAGGAAAGATTTTCTCCTTTGCAAATGGTTTCTATAAATAATAAAGGATTGTTGCAAGGGTCATAATGACAGTTACTATAATACCACTAATTAAAAAAGGGGAGTGGTTAAATGTGAGCAACTCTGAAACTGGAGTCATTTCTTCTACCTCTTGCTTTGATAATTCTTTCCCTTTGGATACAAACATTCTTCTAAATCCATATGTTATCCCATCAAAGAATCCCCCTTTAACAGTGAGTGTTAAGAAGGCAATGAAAAGCAAGCCAGCTCCAAAGAAGAAAGAAATATTAATAAATGAAAGAAGCGTTAATTTTTGGTAAATAAAAAACGATAGTAAGATTGACGAAATTAATGACACAATAACAAGCGTAAACGATTTTTTATCGGGCATGTTCTTCACTCTTTTCTACAATTTCATAACGATTATTATAACAGAAGAAAGGGGGAAGGGAAAAAGTCGAGAAATTATTATAGTAGACAAAGTATTAGTAGAAATTTTTATGAAAAATGTTAATAGTTAAGTGAAAAAGTTTACATATTCTCCAAAAAAGTTTGTGAGATTATGTAACCCTTTACAAGTCAACGCGTTAAAGTATTGTTACAAAAAGTGTTAAAAAGATTAAGAAAATTCTTATGAAATACATAGGTATATATGCCTATTTTTTATTCGATTTTCTTTACTATTATTGCATTTCTGTAAACTTTATTAAAAAAGTAAATGCACAATTGTTTGAATACTTGTATAATAATCTCTGTAAAGCAAACTTGTATTAAAAAAAGGGAGGTCAAATTTGTGAAAAAGTCGAAATTATTTCTACTTTTAGCATTATCGCTAGTACTTAGCATGTTCTTAGCAGCATGTAATGGCGGTGGTGACACAACTACTGAGACTGAAGGCGACAAAGATACGGCTGAAGAAACAGTAGCTCAAGAATTAAAGGTATTAGAAACATCTGAAATTCCTTCTATGGATAGTGTAATGGCACAAGATGCTGCGAGTTTTACAGCATTAGCTAATACTATGGAAGGTTTATATCGTTTAGATCAAGAACAAAATGCTGTTCCTGGTATGGCTGATGGTGAGCCGGAAGTTAGTGAAGATGGTCTTGTTTACACAGTAAAATTAAAAGAAGCTAAATGGTCAAACGGAGATCCTGTTACTGCAGATGACTTCGTATTTGCATGGCAACGTGCGATTGACCCAGCAACTGCTTCTCCTTATGGCCCTTACATGATGGAAGGGAAAATCAAAGGAGCAAAAGAAATCACTGCTGCGGCAGCTGAGAAAAAAGAATATGATCTTAACACTTTAGGTATTAAAGCAATTGACGAAAAAACTCTTGAAATCACTTTAGAAAAACCAGTTCCATATTTTGAATCTTTAATGGCATTTGGTTCTTTCTATCCACAAAACAGAAAGTTTGTTGAGGAGCAAGGCGATAAATATGCAACTTCTCATGATACTTTACTTTATAATGGTCCATTTGTAATGACAAACTGGGGCGGAACAACTGCTACTGATTGGACAATGGGCAAAAATGCTGAGTATTGGGACGCTGAAACAGTTTCTTTAGAAACAATCCAATACAACGTATTAAAAGATCCACAAGCTGCTGCTAACGCTTACGAAACTGGTGAAGCTGATATCACTGGTAAATTAGCATCAGATATCGTACCACAATATGAAGGTGACCCTAACCTTGTTAAATGGTTAGAGCCAACAATCTTCTGGATCAAAATGAACCAACAAAACGAAGCATTAGCAAACGAAAACATTCGTCGTGCGATTGCAACTGCATTTAACAAAGAAGATTTAGCAACAAGCATTTTAAATAACGGTTCTGTACCTGCAAACTATGCAGTTCCAGCTGGTTTCGTTAATCACCCTGACACTGGTGAAGATTTCCGTGAAGCAAATGGCGATCTTTTAACTTACAATGTTGAAGAAGCTAAAAAGCTTTGGGAGCAAGGTCTAAAAGAACTTGGTACTGACTCTGTTGAATTAGTATACCTTGGTGGAGACACTGAAACTTCTAAGAAAACAGATGCTTACATTAAAGATCAATTAGAGAAAAACCTTCCAGGTTTAACTATTGATGTTCAATCTGTTCCATTCAGCGTACGTTTAGACCGTGACGTGAAAATGGATTATGATTTACAATTTGCTGGATGGGGTCCAGACTATCAAGATGCGATTTCATTCTCTGATTTATGGATCACTGATGGTGGAAACAACAAAATGGCATATTCTAACGAGCAATACGACAAATTGTTAGAAGATGCACAATACACTTATGCTACTGAGCCAGCTAAGCGCTTCGAAGCACTTCAACAAGCAGAGAAAATTGTACTTGAAGAAGATGCAGCACTTGCACCGGTTTACCAACGTTCATCTAACGTTCTTGTAGCAGATAAAGTAGAAGGCTTCACATATCACTTTATTGGTCCTGAGTACAGCTATAAGTGGGTTAAAATTAAATAATTTTATCCAGTATACTATACTTCTTTCTTAATGGGTGAAAATACCACTGGGAAGTCGGTGTCTTATAGTTTACGAAAAGGCCTAAAGTCGGTATAATTTAACGGGTTGAAGAGAGTATAGGGGATATACTCTCTTTTTCCCTGTATAAGAATTGTCGAAAAATGTTGAAAATTAAGTTTTCTTAGGAGGTGCTTATTGATGGTTAAGTATATTTCCCAGCGTGTATTTTATATGCTCGTTACCCTGATTTTAATTGCCACATTTACTTTTTTCCTCATGAAATTAATCCCTGGTACTCCCTTTACTAATGCAGGTAAGTTATCAGAAGCACAGTTAACAATCATGAAAGACAAGTATGGATTGGATGAGCCTGTGCCGGTACAGTACTTAACGTATATGGCAAATTTAGCAAAAGGTGATTTAGGTGTTTCTTTCCAATTCAATAATGCCAGTGTTACAGATATTTTAATGGATCGTATTGGGCCTTCTGCTTTACTAGGTTTCCAGGCAATGGTATTTGGAACGATTATTGGTATTATTCTTGGAGTAATTGGGGCACTCCGCCAAAATACATGGGTTGATTATAGCGCTACATTTATAGCCGTTATAGGTAAATCAATTCCTTCATTCGTATTTGCCGGTTTACTTCAATATTATATTGGAGTTCAATTAGGATGGTTTCCTGTAGCTTTCTGGCGTGGACCGGAATATACAGTTCTACCTACAATTGCGTTATCCATGTTCCCGATTTCAATTGCTGCTCGTTTCATGAGAACAGAAATGATTGAGGTTTTAGGTTCTGATTATATTACGCTTGCTAAAGCAAAAGGAGCTTCCGCTTTCGAAGTTGCCTTTAAACATGGATTACGTAATGCGTTAATTCCTGTTATTACAGTATTAGGCCATTAACAGTAAGTTTAATGACAGGATCATTAGTAATTGAACAGATCTTTGGTATTCCTGGATTAGGGGAACAATTTGTTAAATCAGTTAACGTTAATGACTACCCAGTTATTATGGGAACAACCATATTATTTGCTGCATTGTTTATTGTCGTTATCTTAGTTGTTGACTTATTGTACGGTCTAATTGATCCACGAATTCGTTTAGCGGGAGGTAAGAAGTAATGTCACAGCATGAAAAAGAAATTTCAAAAGAATTGTTTCAACCCGCTAATATTGATGCTTCAGCTAGTGAAGAAATTTCAAAGCCCAGTCTAACTTATTGGCAGGATGCATGGTTACGTGTTAGAAAAAATACTGCCGCTATTATAAGCTTGGTTGTACTTATCTTGTTAACCATTCTTTCATTAGTTGGACCTTTCTTAAATGATTATGATTACAGTACTCAAACTGCAACACATGCAAACTTACCACCAAGGGTACAAGGCCTAGAAGATATTAGCTGGCTTCCTTTTGATGGTACACTTACAAAAAAGAATGGCGAAGAATACAACGCATATGAATTAAAAAATGCAACAGAAGAATATTATTGGTTTGGTACAGATAGCCTTGGGCGTGATATTTTTACACGTGTTTGGAAGGGTACCCAAGTATCATTATATATTGCTGTATTAGCTGCAGTGATTGATATGATTATCGGTGTTGCTTATGGTGCCATTTCGGGTTACTTTGGCGGCAAAGTTGATACTGTTATGCAACGTATAATTGAGATTTTAGTAGGTATTCCGAACCTCGTTGTTGTTATTTTGATGATCATAGTGCTCGAACCTGGTATAGTATCGATTACAATTGCCTTGACCATTACAGGTTGGGTAGGTATGGCAAGGGTTGTTCGTGGTCAAGTTCTTAAGTTTAAAAATCAAGAGTTCGTCCTAGCATCACGTACATTAGGTGCCGGTCATTCAAAAATTATTTTAAAACATTTACTTCCTAACTTAGTGGGAGTCATTATTATCAATACAATGTTTACGATTCCAAGTGCAATCTTTTTTGAAGCATTCTTAAGCTTTATTGGATTAGGATTACAAGATCCTTTAGCATCTTTAGGAACATTAATTGATTCTGGTTTTAGAACATTACGTTTATATCCTTATCAAATGTTGTTCCCAGCAATTGTAATCAGTTTAATTATGGTATGTTTCAACATGATTGCTGATGGACTACGTGATGCATTAGATCCAAAAATGCGCGACTAAAAGGTAGGTGAATAGTTCATGGAAAAAATATTAGAAGTAAAGGATCTACACATTTCCTTCCACACATTTGGAGGAGAGGTTCAGGCGATTCGAGGGGTAAACTTTGACCTATTCAAAGGGGAAACTCTTGCAATCGTTGGTGAATCCGGATCAGGAAAATCAGTTACAACAAAATCAATTATGCGCCTTTTACCTGAATCTAATTCAGAAATTAAAAAAGGTGAAATTTTATTTGATGGAAAAGATTTAGCAAAGCTTCCTAATAAAGCAATGCAAAAAATTCGCGGTAAAGATATTTCAATGATCTTTCAAGATCCAATGACATCGTTAAACCCAACGATGAAGGTTGGAAAACAAATTGTGGAGCCTATTACAAAGCATCAAAACTTAAGTAAATCCGCTGCAAGAGAACGTGCAATCGATTTATTACGTTTAGTAGGAATTCCGCAACCAGAAGAGCGTTTCAATCAATATCCTCACCAATTTTCAGGTGGTATGAGACAAAGGGTAGTAATTGCAATTGCTCTAGCTTGTAATCCAAAGGTTTTGATTGCCGATGAGCCTACAACTGCTCTAGATGTTACAATTCAAGCTCAAATACTTGAATTAATGAAGGACCTTCAAAAGAAAATTGATACGTCCATTGTTTTCATCACTCATGACCTTGGTGTAGTAGCAAATGTTGCTGACCGAGTGGCTGTTATGTATGGAGGAAAAATTGTGGAGATTGGAACAGTGGATGAAGTATTTTATAATCCACAGCATCCATACACATGGGGACTTATCAGTTCAATGCCAAGTCTGGATTCAGAAGACGCAGAATTATATGCAATCCCAGGTACACCACCTGACCTTTTAAACCCACCTTTAGGTGATGCATTTGCTGCTCGTAATGAATATGCTATGCAAATTGATTTAGAACAACAGCCACCGATGTATCAAGTATCACCTACACATTACGCTGCAACATGGTTGTTGCACCCAGATGCGCCTAAAGTTGAACCGCCTATAGCTGTTCAACGCCGTAGACGTCAGTTCCCTGGAAACAAGGAGGGAAAATAAATGGCAGAAAAGAAATTACTTGAAATTAAAAATTTGAAGCAGTATTTCAATGTTGGCAAGCCGAATGAAGTTAAGGCTGTTGATAATATTTCATTTGATATTTATAAAGGAGAAACACTCGGTCTTGTAGGGGAATCCGGTTGTGGAAAATCTACAACAGGTCGTACAATTATTCGATTGTACGATGCGACTGGTGGAGAGGTTCTTTATGATGGCGTCAACGTTCATGGAAACAAATCAAAAGAAGAATTAAAAGCTTTTAACCGTAAAATGCAGATGATTTTCCAAGATCCATATGCATCATTAAATCCACGTATGAAAGTTTCTGATGTTATTGCTGAAGGAATTGACATTCATGGTCTTGCTAAAACGAAAAAAGAGCGTATTGATAAGGTGTATGAGCTTTTAGAAACGGTTGGTCTAAATCGTGAGCATGCTAACCGTTATCCACATGAATTCAGTGGTGGACAACGTCAACGTATCGGAATTGCTCGTGCTTTAGCAGTTGATCCTGATTTTATCATTGCTGATGAGCCGATCTCTGCTTTGGATGTATCTATTCAAGCTCAGGTTGTAAACTTAATGAAGAAGCTTCAAAAAGACAAAGGATTAACTTACTTATTTATTGCCCATGACTTATCAATGGTTAAATATATAAGTGATCGTATTGGAGTTATGTACTTCGGTAGACTAGTTGAGCTAGCAACAGCTGAGGAGCTATATAATAACCCAATTCATCCTTACACACAGTCTCTATTATCAGCAATCCCATTACCGGATCCTGATTATGAACGCACTCGTGTGAGAAAAACCTATGACCCAAGTCAGCACAATTATAAACCTGACGAAGAAGTTGAATTCAGAGAAGTAAAACCAGGACACTTTGTTATGTGTTCACAAGCTGAATTTGATAAATATCAAAAAGAAAATGGTAATAAATAATAATATCAAGTGACTGCCTAGATAGGTTATGTTATTTAGCACAATCAATTTAATATGAAAAGACCATCAAATTGTTGACTGATTTGATGGTCTTTTTTTGTTTGTATTTAAAAAATTCCTATTCTTTTTAAGATATCTAAAATTAACCAACCCCAAGACCTGCTGTAAAGGGCCTTCCCTTAATCGAATCTCTTTGTATTGCATACACTAACTGAGAGCTGAAAAAGGTCAGGTCTCTTTTATTTACATGTTTAATAAAAAAAAGAAGGGTATAGATAATTATGGGAGAATTTATTAAATGGTGATAGGAGCAGAAAAATGAACTGGTATGAAAAGTTAAATCAGTATTTTCCCATCGAAGAGATGAAGTCTAAAGATCACATTGAGGCCTTACTAGATGAAAAAGGTGACATTTACCATAAAGATGAAGGAAAAAAGCATGTCCTGATGTATGCTGAGCTTGATGATTTTATCTTCATTGACTACCTATTTGTATCAAAGGATGCAAGGGGAGAAGGCTTAGGCAGCAAACTAATTGATAAATTAAAGAAAAAAACAAACCAATTATCCTCGAAGTTGAACCAGTGAATTATGAAGATACCGATACAGCAAAAAGACTAAAGTTTTATCAAAGACAAGGGTTTAAACATGCTAATACAATCGGATATGAAAGAAGATCTCTTGCAACAAATGAGGTAAACAAATTAGAAATTCTTTACTGGGCTCCAAATGATGAATCAGAAGAAACAATCTTTCAGGCAATGCAAAAAACATATAAACTAATTCATACTTTTAAAGATAAAGAATTATATGGTGAATCTTA
This sequence comes from Metabacillus endolithicus, assembly GCF_023078335.1. Taxonomy (GTDB): domain Bacteria; phylum Bacillota; class Bacilli; order Bacillales; family Bacillaceae; genus Metabacillus; species Metabacillus endolithicus. The sequence continues at coordinate 3,513,319 of NZ_CP095550.1, forward strand.
TCAACCTGTTCATGAAGTATTATCGATGGATGAGGAAAATAAACATAACATTTTCGATGAGTTAAGTTAATTGAGAATGAGTTTACTGACTTATATGGATGGATATAATTACAACTTATCCATTATAAGTCACTACATATCAAGAGTTTTCCTAGTTCTTTAAAGGATTGTAATTGTTTTGTCATACTTTTAACGTAATATCTATATCCATACTTACTTTTTTATAGTATAATCAATTTAGTAATTCTTATTTAAAGTAATTTTAATTATATAGACGTTTTAGTTTTAACTCATTCTATATTTAGAGGAGTGAATGTTCATGGTTACATTGTATACATCACCAAGTTGTACTTCATGTAGAAAAGCAAAAGCATGGTTAGAAGAGCACGAAATTGCATATGTTGAAAGAAATATTTTTTCTGAGCCTTTAAGCATTCAAGAAATTAAAGAAATTTTAAGAATGACAGAGGATGGAACGGATGAGATTATTTCTACTCGTTCTAAAATCTTTCAAAAGCTAAATATCAACTTAGAAACTATGCCTTTACAAGATTTATATAATTTAATTCAAGAAAATCCAGGACTTCTTCGCCGTCCGATTATAATCGATGAGAAGAGATTACAAGTTGGATATAATGAAGATGAAATCCGTCGTTTTCTTCCACGCCGTGTTCGCACATATCAACTACAAGAAGCACAGCGCTTAGTTAATTAAATATGAAAACTGAAGAGGCAAATCATTTGCCTCTTTGTTTGTTATATTTTTTAGTGAGCTTTGTTAATCCCTGCGAGCAGTCTGAAAGTTGATCATTTGGTGGTACAGAACACCTGCTAATATAATAAATGAGGCTGTAATATAAGGTATGCTCATTTCAAGCATTGGGTGTGAATAGAAGATTCCCTGTAGTTTAGGTTCTTCTACAATCATTTTCCCTGAAGTAAAGGCAAGCAGACCGCCACCAATATAAACAAGGAATGGATACTTTGTTAATAGGACGAGGATTATTTTACTTCCCCAAATAATAATAGGTATTGAAATGAATAACCCCATTGCTACTAGTAACATATGACCCTGTGCTGCTCCAGCAACTGCTAAAACATTATCAAATCCCATTAATAAATCAGCAATGACGATTGTTTTGATGGCTCTCCATAGTGATGGATGACTTTTTATTTTGCTTGTGTCATCTTCCTTGCCTGCAATCAAGTTGTAGGCAATATAAAGTAGGAAAACTCCGCCAACCAATTGTAAAAAAGGTATTTTCAACAAATAAACAGCTATTAAAGTAATGAAAATCCGAAATACAATCGCGAGCATGGTTCCTAATATGATTGCTTTATTTCGTTGCAAAACGGGTAAATTACGACAGGCTAAAGCAATGACTACAGCGTTGTCAGCACCAAGTACTAGATCGATGCCTATGATCATGAGAAGTGATAAAAGAAAATCTTGTTCCATAGTTAATACCCTCTTTTTTTGGCTTATTGACTGCTCGTACAATTATATGAAAACATTCATAAGATATGCTTGTAGAATCATATAGGTAAAATAACTGTTTTTGTAAATTCGGAGTTTTTTTATTTCATTTAAGTACTTTTTATCATAAAATAGGAGTACAAGATTCTTTCATAATTGAAGGTTCTAAAGCACTAGTGTGAAGATTTTCTAGCTTTTTTTGGAGGATATTTACACTTTCCCTTTACCCACGGTTAAATAGTTGAAAATTTGGGTAAAGTGTAGTAAAGTACAACTACCCTGAGGGGGGTTGTCCCTTCAACATCTTATATAGAAGGGAAGGTTGAGTAATGGAGATTGAACGTATTAACGAGAATACTGTAAAGTTTTATATCTCATATTTAGATATAGAAGAGCGTGGTTTTGATCGCGATGAAATCTGGTATAACCGTGATCGAAGTGAGGAACTTTTCTGGGAAATGATGGATGAAGTTCATGAAGAAGAGGAATTTATGGTTGAAGGTCCACTTTGGATCCAAGTTCAAGCACTTGATAAAGGGCTTGAGGTGATCGTAACGAAAGCGCAAGTGTCTAAAGACGGACAAAAGCTAGAGCTTCCTATTTCTGACGAAAAACTTAAAGAAATCCCAGTGGATGAAAATATAGAATCATTGTTAGATCATCATTTTAATAAGTCAAATGATTCACAGGAAGATCAAATTGAAGAATTGGAACAACAGCTTCAGTTTGTCTTAAAGTTTAATGATTTAGAAAATATTATTTCCTTGTCTAAGTATTCATCTCTTTCAGGAATGATGAATCACTTATTCTCACTCGACCAAAATTACTATTTATTTGTTGAGTTTGATGACGAAGTGAGTGACGAAGAAATTGAGAATACATTGAGTATTCTACTTGAATATGGACAAGAATCCAGAGTAACCATTCATCGACTTGAAGAATATGGTAACTTAATTGCAAAAGATCATGCATTAAATGTGATAAGAAAACATTTTTCATAATAGATCATAGATGTGAGAGACCGATTTCATGTAAATCGGTTTTTTTTCATTCATTGTAAAAAATATGTTCTTTTCTTGGGTAAAAACAAGGCCGAAGTAACAAAATAGTGAGACATGTGAAGACAAAAGGGTGACTCAATGTTTCGTTTTTATGAATGAAGGGAAGTAAGACTAAAAATAAGTCAGGTGAAGCTAATGAAGTTTACATTCAGAATACTATTATTTGTCACATTAATTGCTTCCATTATCTTAATAACGAAGAGTCTTTGGGGAGATTGGATTGTTGGTTCTGTAAGTGTTCTTTTTACACTCTCAATTATCTTTATATGTGTTGTGATCTTCCTTGAAAATAGGCATCCGTCACATACAATTACATGGTTAGTTGTTTTAGGTGGTTTTCCATTAGTAGGATTTTTCTTTTATTTATTTTTTGGGAGAAACATAAGAAAGAGACGTCTTTTTGAGAAAAAAGCATTGTTGGATGAAAAAGCATTTTTAGAAATTGAGGGAAATCATCATTCGTATCAAGAAAAAATCAACCGAATGGGTAATCATCAACAATTATTATTCAAACTAGCTCATCGATTAGGACATAGTCCTATATCATTTGCTACAAAAACGAAGGCTTTAACAGATGGTATCGAAACATTTGATCATATCTTTCGCGAGTTAAAAAATGCAAAACATCATATTCATCTTGAGTATTATATTGTCCGACATGATCAGGTCGGAAATGAATTGAAAAATCTTTTGATTGAAAAAGCTCGAGAAGGTGTTGAAGTTAGGTTTTTATATGATGCTGTTGGAAGTTGGAAGCTTTCCAAAGAATACATTAGAAGTATGGGGAAAGCTGGGATTGAAATGGTTCCGTTTCTACCCGTTCGGATTCCTTTTTTAAATAATAAAATTAACTTTCGTAACCATCGGAAAATTATCGTTATAGATGGGGAAGTGGGTTTTGTCGGTGGTTTAAATGTGGGCGATGAGTACTTAGGTAAGGATCCTTACTTTGGATATTGGCGTGACACCCACCTTTTAATTAAGGGAGAAGCTGTTCGAACTCTACAAATGATCTTTTTGCAGGATTGGTATTATATGACAGATAAAAAGCTGTTGATTCAATCTTACATAAGTTCAGATCCTGAGGAATTGGAAGAAACGGGTGGCGTTCAGTTAATTGCCGGTGGTCCTGATAATAAGTGGGATGTTATTAAAAACTTGTTTTTCTCGATGATTATTTCGGCCAAAGAGTCAATCTGGATCGCATCTCCATATTTTATTCCCGATGAAGATATTCTAACAGCTTTAAAGGTGGCTGCACTGAGCGGAATTGACGTAAGACTGCTAGTACCTGAACGTCCGGATAAAAAGATTGTTTACCATGCTTCAAGATCTTATTTCCCAGAGCTACTTGATGCAGGTGTTAAAGTTTACGAGTATAAAAAAGGGTTTTTACACAGTAAAATTGTGATTGTTGACTATGAACTTGCATCCATTGGAACAGCGAATATGGACATGAGAAGCTTTCATCTGAATTTTGAGGTAAATGCATTTCTATATAGAACTGGAAGTACACAAACACTTGTAGATGCCTATATGAATGATATTGATCAATCGAGAGAAATCATTATGGAAGAATTTGCGAAGCGTTCTTTTGCTATAAAGCTTTTTGAATCAGCAGCACGCCTTATGTCGCCATTATTATAGAAAGAAAGAAGTACTGCCCAATCGGTCAGTGCTTTTTCCTTTTTTAATGATCAAAATTTAATTTTCACGATTTGTCCTATTTCTCTTTATATGGATAATAAAAAGAAAAAGGAGAGGAAGCTATTGTTTGTAGCGAATGATCAAAGAGGTAATCAACTTAATGTAGCAGAGAAAAAGTGGACAATTGAAAGGTTAAGAAAGTTAAAAGCAAACAGCACTTTTATTTGTCCTCAATGTCAAAACGAGTTAGATTTAAAAATTGGTTCAATCATATCAGCCCACTTTGCTCATAAAAAGCACTCTGACTGTCCATCAAATAAGGGAGGACCTGAAAGTCAGTATCATATGAGAGGAAAGCTTGAATTATATGATTGGCTTCAAATAGATGAAAATGTTACACATGTAGAACTAGAACCTTTTATAACTGATATTAAGCAGCGTCCAGACCTTTTAATCAAAGATCATCAACAAACCCTAGCAATAGAGTATCAATGCTCACCAATCGACCTAAACATACTTCAAAAAAGATCTGGTATGTATAAAAAAGCAAACATTCCTTTTCTCTGGATTCTAGGTGGAAAATTACTAAAAAGAACAGGAGAAAGATCATTTAAACTCTCCCAGTTTCAATGGCGTTTTACAAGTAAAATGGAAGATGGCTCACTTATGATCTATGCTTATTGTTCTAAGATTAAAGCGTTTATCATTTTAAGAACTATTATTCCATTTTCTTCTCAAGTTGTTTTTGCCAATCAATCTGTTATTTCTAAACAAACAATATCGTTCACGCAGTTAATAAGACAGCAGTCTTGTTCCATAAATTTTTATGAAAATTGGTTCCATAAAGTTAGAGCTTTTCGCTTAAAGCCTTTTCCCTTTACTACGAAGCAAGCGAATACTCTAAATCAATTCCTTTATCAAACAAAACATGCTTCTCTTCTTTATCTTCCTTCACACGCATTTCTACCCCTAAAGTACAACTACTTAATAGAATCACCTGTCTATGTATGGCAAGGATGGGTGATGACATTTATAGATGAAGTACCTTTAAACTCTACCTTTAGCTTTCACTATATTTATGAAAGAACCAAAAGAAGGTAAAGGAAAGATTACTCTCGGTTCGGGTTCTGCCACAACTAAATGTACACTATTCCAAAGTTATATATGAATACCTTGAAAAGCTCTCAGAGTTATCTTTTATCACTAAAGTAGAATACCAAATATATGAAAAACATCAGACGACTAATTGGTTAACCAATATTGACGAATTACTAAACCGAGATGAAGAGCTAATGAAAGAGCTAAAACAAGGTTAATGTATAGCAATTATTTTTTTGAACACATTAAAAGGGAGATATTAACAACAAGAGGTGATCATATGTTTAATAAAAAACGTAAACGTAATCCAGTATTATTTATGGCATCAATGCTTGGAGTAGGAGCAGCTGCTTACTATTTGACAAAAGAAGCTACACAGGGTGAAGATAGAGGTAGCAACAATCAATCATATCCATCTGAAAATCCTTTCGATTATATTGGGAAAGATTTTTAATTGGCTCATGCGGAGAAAAAACTTCGGGAGGGATGGGTATGAACAAGAAAAAAATGCTATCAATTATGACGGCATTAACACTCATGAGCTCAATGAATACAAGCTCCGCATACGCCATTAATTTAAAAGGGGGAAATGGTATGTCAGAACAAGCGGCAGTGAAAAAATTACCTTCTAGAAATGAAATGAAAACAGAAGAAACCTGGAGACTTGAGGACATTTTTGAAACAGATGAAGCTTGGGAAAAAGAATACAAAGAAATACAAGCAGCTTTACCTAAGTTGGCCGAATTCAAAGGAAAACTAAGTGAAAGTGCCAATACACTTTATGAAGCACTTTCTTATCAAGATGGTGTAATGGAGCGTTTAGGAAAGCTTTATACATACGCACATATGAGATACGACCAGGACACAACGAACTCCAAATACCAAGCACTAGATGATCGTGCTAAAAGCTTATACACACAAGCTTCTAGTTTAAGCTCTTACATTGTTCCTGAAATTCTCTCAATTGATGAAGAGAAGATCAAGCAATTTTTAGAAGAAAAAGAAGAACTGAAGCTGTATGAGCATGCTCTTGATGAAATTAATCGCCAACGTCCACATGTTCTTTCAGCTGAAAAGGAAGAGTTATTAGCGGAAGCATCGGATGTCTTAGGCGCTGCAAGTAATACATTCGGAATGCTGAACAATGCTGATTTAACATTTCCTTCAATTAAAGATGAAAACGGAGAAGAGGTTGAAATCACTCATGGCCGCTATATCCGCTTTTTAGAAAGTGAAGATCGTAGAGTACGTGAAGAGGCATTTAAAGCCGTATATAAAACATATGGTGATTTTAAGAATACATTTGCTAGTACATTAAGTGGAACCGTTAAAAAAGACAATTTCAGTGCAAAGGTAAGAAATTATGAATCTGCAAGACAAGCTGCATTAAGCAGTGATAACATACCTGAATCTGTTTATGAAAACCTTGTTAGTACGATACATGATCATTTAGATCTTCTTCAGCGCTATGTAAAGCTTCGTAAAGAGGTACTCAAACTTGATGAAGTTCATATGTATGATCTTTATACACCTCTTATTAAGGACGTTAAAATGGACGTAACATATGACGAAGCAAAAGATTATATTTTAAAAGGACTTCAGCCACTTGGTGATGAATATATCTCGATTTTAGAAGAAGGCTTTGAAAACCGCTGGGTTGATGTTCATGAAAATAAAGGAAAAAGAAGTGGTGCGTACTCATCAGGAGCATATGGTACAAATCCATACATCCTTATGAATTGGCAGGACAATGTAAATAATTTATTTACACTTGCACATGAGTTCGGACACTCTGTTCACAGTTACTATACGCGCAAAGAGCAACCATATCCATATGGAAATTACTCTATTTTCGTAGCGGAAGTTGCATCAACGGCTAATGAAGCTTTATTAAATCATTACCTGCTAAATACAATTGATGATGAGAAAAAACGTTTGTACTTACTTAACCACTTCCTTGAAGGATTTAGAGGAACTGTTTTCCGTCAAACAATGTTTGCTGAGTTTGAGCATATTATTCATCAAAAGGCACAAGATGGTGAGTCGTTAACACCTGAATTACTAACTAAAACTTATTATGATCTGAACAAAAAGTATTTCGGTGATGACATTGTTGTTGATGAAGAAATCGGCTTAGAGTGGGCTAGAATTCCACATTTTTACTATAATTATTATGTGTATCAATATGCTACAGGCTACAGTGCTGCAACAGCTCTAAGTAACCAAATCTTAGAAGAAGGTCAACCTGCAGTTGATCGATACTTAGAATTTCTAAAAGCAGGAAGCTCTGATTACCCAATTGAAGTTTTAAAGAAAGCCGGTGTTGATATGACATCTTCAGCACCAATTGAAGAAGCATGTAAAGTGTTTGAAGAGAAACTAAATGAAATGGAAGAGCTATTGGCTAAGGTTAAACAATAATGAAGCTACATGAAAAAAGGAATGTGCCATTTATGTGCACATTCCTTTTTTCATTAAAAGCCTCTAAACGTTTTCCTATGATTAATAAAATAAAGTGTTACAAAAATTGAGATTAACAATAATGGAGATGTGATATAAAGAGGGACAAGATTCATGAACCCTAATACATTAATGAAGAATAACACAATCGTAAGCACTGAGAGCAATACAATCCATCTTAGCTTCACATGTATCCTCCTTGTCTATTTTCTATTTATTATTGTATATGTTTTTATCTTCTACAATATCCATTAAGTTAAGACGAGTTCATTTTAAGCACAAAACAATATAAGTGGAAATTATTCTAACATAATAGGTTTTGTGACATTTTTGTGAAAAAGAAGTATCGCACTTGTCAATAGTCGACATATTTTGATATATTATAGATGTGAAATTAATCACAAACAAACATTTACCCCTTTGTTTGACCGTGAAAAATTTCTCCCATCCCCTTTGTTGTCGTTAAGACATAAAAAGAAGACCCTTTACTTTGTATGGGGTCTTTTTATTTTGTCTCGAAATTAAGAATTGAAGATAAGATTTAATAAACAAGTCCCTGAAATACATAAAAACATTAGCATTCTCCTTATAAAGTAACGGCATCTTGCACACCCGGCCCCTCATTTTACCCTCGCCAACTTCCTTATAACTCTGCTATTCTAGTAGTATCAAATTGGGTCTTAATAGTGGAAGGAGCTCATATTCATGGAAGTAACAAGTATACATCCTGCAGTTGCAGTTATTATTTTTGACGAAGAAGGCCGAGTGCTTTTGCAAAAGCGACGAGATGTTGGGTTATGGGGAATTCCTTCGGGTCATGTAGAGCCTGGTGAGACGGTGGAGGCTGCTGCGAAACGAGAAGTACTTGAGGAAACAAGCTTACATATAGAAGTTGTTAAACTCATTGGTGTATATTCTGATCCAGCTTCACAGGTTTTTCACTATCCAGATGGGCGAGTAGTTCATTTTATAACCACCTATTTTTCAGCAATTATCTCTGGTGGTGAGGTTGAAGTAAACGAGTCAGAATCCTTAGAAATAAAGTTCTTTCCACCTTCTAATTTGCCAAGCGAACTACTAAATATGCATCCCAACTGGTTATTAGATGCCCTGGCAAAACAGGAGGCTGCATTCATTAGATAATCCCGCGCTCAATTCTCATACGCAGAAGCGTCATTTCAGCGCTTGTTTGCCCCTGTAATAGTTCTGCTCCTATCAACAACAGACACAAAAAAGGAATGGCGTCATACCATTCCTTTTATTAGCCTATATATCTCCAGAAAGTACCGTGTTTTGCTTGTACTTTTTCAACAGTTTGAGATAGAACTAATTTCTTTAATGTTTTTTCAACATCAGCCATTGTCATATTATAAACCGATGCGATTTCAGCAGTGGCAACAAATTGGTAGTGAGCTAAGAATGCTTCCAATGGAGGGGTGTGTGAAGGCTTAATATCATCGCCCACCATTTCTTTTAAGACTTGAACATATAAGTCATACGTATAAATACCTGTTATTTTTAAGCCTTCACGTTCTACCTCTTCACTGAAAAAAGCAAGTGTAGGGATTTCCTGAACCTCCATTTCAGAAGTGATTTTCAAATCACATTGCAAAGCTTTTGCTGAGCTTTCTGAATGAAGGTCTTTTTTGAATTCATTGACGTCAAGTCCGACATCTTTTGCAATTCCAATTAAAATTTCTTCATCTGAAACATTTTGACTTTCAATAAATAGTACTTCCTGCAGCTTCCTCATAAATTTAAGACCTGCTTTTCGTCCTTGAAGTTCAGCTGATTTTATCGCTAGTGAAGCTGTGTATGGACTTGATAATGGATTTTTTAGCCACACATTTCCATCACATGACATTCCTGTACGACTTCCTGTTTTTTCCCAGGCCTGTGCAAGCTTTTCAGGTTTTTTTCTTTTTGAAACGTTTAGTGTTGCAAGACGGCCGCTGATAATATATTTTAGCGTGAAAAGTCGTCCGTATTCTATTTGTAATTTTTTTATGATTGGTTCCAAGGCCCAGCATTCAGGGCATAAAGGGTCAACAAACATATAGATTTCCAATGGCTTATCAGGGTGACCGTTACAGTGTGAGAAAAAGAGGGAGATGTTTTTATTCTCATGATGTCCCATCAAAATATCCCTCTTTACTGTCTGGTGAATTCACCATATGTTCAGCAGTAAGTTTTAAGCGGTGCAATAGAAAGTCCTTTACTTCCCCCTCGAGTTGAACTTCCTTCATTGCTTTCTCCATACAAGCAATCCATGCTTTTGCTCTTGAAGGTGTGATTTCAAAAGGAAGATGTCTTGCTCTGAGCATCGGATGGCCGTGTTCCTCGGTGTATTCTTGAGGGCCACCTAAGTACTGTGTGAGAAATTGCTTTTGCTTTCGTGCTGTTTCAGTTAAATCATCTGGAAAAATGGGAGACAATAACGGATGTTTTTGTACGTTTCCATAAAAGGCATCAACAAGCTGCGAAAGAGTTTCTGCTCCTATCGCCTCATAGGGTGTTAGATTTTGATTCGTCACGTTGATATCTCCTTTTCAAATTGCTAATGTTATTCTAATAAACGCAAAGTTTGTTATTGGAAAATGAATAGAAGAATATTTATATATCAAAGAATGTCACATCTAATAGGATAATATGACTACTTCAGCTTGCGTTATGTAAATTCATTTTAACAAGCACTTCTATATATCTCAAACAAACCGCTCTCATAATAGGATATTTACCATTATTGTATGTTATTGGAGTTATTGTATGTGTTTCTTTAATGAGGTGTAGAGCAGTTCTACAAGCAAAAAAAGAGACTCAAAAATAGAGCCTCTTTTAAGCAGTTAATTATACATTATAAGTAGAAGTGATTTTACGAACGTAATTTTGTGTTTCTTTAAAAGGAGGCATGCCGCCATACTTATCAACGTTTCCAGGTCCTGCATTATAGGCAGCTAGTGCAAGTTTTACATCTCCGTTATATCTCGATAGCATCTGTTTTAAATATTTTGTTCCACCTTCAACGTTTTGCGCCGCATCGTAAGGGTCGTTTACACCAAGAGAGCGGGCAGTTGCTGGCATTAATTGCATAAGTCCCATTGCACCAGCGTAGCTTTTGGCAGTAGGATTAAACCCTGATTCCTGCTTGATAACGGCACGAATTAATTTCTCATCTACTCCGTACTTGGTAGCAGCCTGACGAATAATATCGTCGATAGAGCCAGATGCAATCGGCGCTGATGTTTCTTTAACAGAAGTTGTTTTTGTAACAACTGGTGAGTTTAAGATCATTCTAGGTAAATCTGCTAAAACAGATGAATTATTTGTTGTTGTACTTGAAGTTGAGGGATTAATAAAAGTTTTTAATAAATCTTGAAAAGTTGTATCAAAGGTTGAATCTTTTGTTTGGGTTGGTGATGTATTGAAATTTTGCAATGCCTGTAGTTCAAGCATTGTTTTATAATATCTTGCTTTAATATCCAAGATTCTTACCCCATCTCACTATATTTTTGTTCATAAAAACGGCGAATCTTATTTTTTGTTTGTCTTATTGGAATGTTAAGGTCATGTAGAAGTTGATGGAAGACTTTTTTTCCAATTTCTTCATCTTTTGCTTCATATTCAAGCTCATAGTCCTCTACTGTTAAATATCGGCTGTGATCTAAAACTATTAAACCGTTTTGATAATTTTTTTCTGCACGGCGTGTTGATAAAGAACCAAAATAAGTTATTTTGTTAACTTCGATATCTAATTGAAGGAGACGATCAACAACCTCGCCATTTACGAGTTCACCAGTTTTCATCATGTTTTCTGCCATTTCGTCTGATAATGTTTGATGTGTTTCGAGTAAACCAACTGTAGCGGGTTCTTTTAAAGTCATAACAAATTTATTTTGCTTTCTTCTTATTCGCAAAGCTGCTCCGAGTGCTTTTAACGAAAATTCAGGTGTATCAAAATAATGATTTTCCTGCTCGAAAAAATCATGTTCCTCTATTTTAAATGTTTCTTTTATTTTGGAATATTCATCTTTTGTTAAAAGATTCTTAAATTCTATTTCAATTTCTTGTGACATACAGGATAGACCTCTCTTATCGAATAGTTTAGCGTAAGACAAAAAACGATCTCGTTCTATTATCTCTTGAATTTAAATAGACCGCAATGTTATCAAGTGACTTTTTAATATGGTAAAATAATCTTGGATTGTAATGGAAGGAGATAGTTATGAATACTAGAATCGAATTAAATAAAGCAACATTAGAAAACAACATACTTATATTAGAAGCAACAGAAATGCAAACTTCACTACAGGATGTAGAAGCGAAGGGACAAATGCTTGTTGATTCGGATCATCTAGCGTTTATTTACATATTAGAGTCTGGTGATGAATTTGTCTATGCTAGTTTACCTGAGAGCATTTGGCCTAACTTAAAGGAAGCTTTGGATAAAGAGATAAAGATTGAACTAAAATTAAACAATGAGCAGATTGAGCTAGTTAATCTTATAGATGAATTAAGTTATTTGTTAGAGAACATCAAAGATAATGCAAACTATGGTGAAGAAATGGAAAACAAAGTTGTTGAGATCTTTGCCTTAGCTTAGTCCAGAGTTTGCCTGGTGAGACTCTCAGGCTTTATTTCAATAACTTTGTTTCACAGCTTTAATGATTTGAACATGTCTATTGGAACAGCAACAGGTGGTCGTGTTAGGGGGATGCATATGGAAGGGGAACAATGGAAGTCATTTTTGGCTCCTTATAACCAAGCAGTTGAGGAATTAAAGGTAAAATTACGAGGAATTCGCTCGCAATATGAACTTGAACATTCACATTCACCAATTGAATTTGTAACTGGTCGCGTGAAGCCAATTGCCAGTATTTTAGATAAAGCGAAGCGTAAAAACATAAGCCTATCTAACATAGAGGAAGGTTTACAAGATATCGCGGGTATTAGAATGATGTGTCAATTTGTTGATGATATTCGTTTTGTTGTTAATATGTTAAAAAGCAGAAATGATTTGGAGATCATAGAGGAACGAGATTATATTACATCTCAAAAAGATAGTGGATATCGTTCCTATCATCTTGTTGCTAAATACCCGGTACAAACAATATCTGGTGAAAAGAAATTACTTGTTGAAATCCAAATTAGAACATTATCAATGAACTTTTGGGCAACAATTGAGCACTCATTAAATTATAAATATAGCGGAAATATTCCTGATAATATTAAAGTAAGATTAAAAAGGGCAGCGGAAGCAGCATATTCACTTGATGAGGAGATGTCCCAAATTAGAGGGGAAATTCAAGAAGCCTCAAGCTGTTTTCTCACGAAAGACGGACAAAAAATAAAATCGAACAAAGATTTTAAATTTAAACGATAAAGGGGTCATTTTTATGAAATTTGCCATATCATCCAAGGGAGATCCGGTTTCGAATTCAATTATGCAAAAAATGAAAACCTACCTATTGGATTTTCAACTGGATTACGATGAAGATCAGCCGGATATTGTTATTTCTGTAGGTGGTGATGGTACCCTTTTATACGCCTTTCATCGCTATCGAAGCAGATTAGACAAAACTGCCTTTATTGGGGTGCATACAGGGCATCTTGGGTTTTATGCTGATTGGGTTCCAGAAGAAATTGAAAAGCTTGTGATTGCTATTGCTAAAACCCCGTATCAAATTGTTGAATACCCGATTTTAGAGGTTATTATTCGCCATAATGACGGGGGAAGAGAGGCAAGGTATCTAGCCCTTAATGAATGTACAGTGAAAAGTATCGAAGGTACACTTGTCATGAACGTTGAGATTAAAGGGCAAATGTTTGAAACATTCCGTGGTGATGGCTTGTGCATGTCTACACCATCAGGTAGTACAGCCTACAATAAAGCACTAGGTGGGGCAATTTTACATCCTTCTTTACGTGCCATTCAATTGGCGGAAATGGCTTCTATTAACAATCGTGTTTTCCGTACAATTGGTTCGCCATTAATTTTGCCTGAACATCACACGTGTATGTTGAAGCCTGTTAATGATGTTGATTTTCAGATTACCATTGATCATCTTACCCTGTTACATAAAGATGTCAAATCAATTCAATGTCGTGTGGCAAATGAAAACGTACGTTTTGCTCGATTCAAGCCATTTCCTTTTTGGAAAAGAGTTCGTGACTCTTTTGTTGGAGATACAGATCGTTAATGGAGTCAACATTTCAATTAGAGTGGAAAATTACATCAAAAGATGATGGTAAGCTCGTTTTAGATTTTGTGAAAGAGAAAAAAATATCAAAGCGAGCTTTAACAGATATAAAATTTCATGGCGGAGATATCCTCGTGAATAATAGTCATGTGACAGTTCGATATCAGTTAAAAAAAGATGATCTTTTAACCGTGATTTTTCCAAAGGAAGAAAAAGGACCAGGACTTGAGGCAGATCAAGTTCCCTTTAGCATCGTCTATGAAGATTCTCATTGTTTGGTTATTAATAAACCTCCTTTTGTACCATCAATTCCTTCGAGAGATCATGTAAGGGGAACATTAGCAAATGGATTAATTCACTATTATGAGGAGCATCATATTCCTTCCACCATTCATATTGTGAATCGTTTGGATAAAGATACTTCTGGGTTGATGTTAGTTGCAAAGCATCGTTTTGCTCATTCCTTGTTTTCAGATATGCAAAAAAGTAAAAGTATTCATCGTTCGTATGAGGCTTTTGTACATGGAGTGATGAAGGAGCAACAAGGAACAATATCCAGTCCTATTGGACGAAAAAAAGACAGTATTATTGAGAGAGAAGTATGTGACGATGGCCAGAGTGCTGTCACACATTTTCAAGTGCTTCAACCCTACAAAGAGATAACACATGTAAAGTTAGTGTTAGAAACGGGGAGAACTCATCAAATTCGTGTTCACCTTTCATCAATAGGACATCCCTTATGTGGAGACACGCTATACGGTGGAAATCAACTGGATATTAATAGGCAAGCCTTACATAGCTCCGAGCTATCATTTTGGCATCCCTTATTAGAAAAAGATCTATATTTTGAAGCGAAACTTCCGGAAGATATGGAGATATTAGCGAAAAGGACTCATCTTAATAATTGATGTGAGTCCTTTTTTTATAAAATAGTTGGTTGCCCTTCATCCATCTTCCTTTTCCCGAAACCGTGACTCATCATAAGGAAGGCTTGAATCAACAGAAATTACTTCATCTTCAGGGTAACGGTAGGCTGTAAGCTTGTTACCAAACACCGCTCCAGTATCGATATTAATCGTTCGATTGGCTCGTTTAGGTTCTTTTATTGGAGTATGACCATAAACAATCATTGCCTTTCCTTGATAATGCTGGCCCAGTCACGTCGTTCAGGAGTTCCATCAGGGTTCTTTTTACCAGTAATATCTCCATATAAAACAAAGGTTTTAACGGCATTGGAATTTTTCCCGATATAATCTTCCCTAATTCCAGCATGAGCCACAATTAGCTTTCCGTTATCAAGAATTTGATAAAGAGGTGCTGCTTCATAAAGAAACGTAAACTGATTTTTCACTTCAGCTTTCTTTTTAGGTGGTAATTCCTCGTATTCTGCTACTGTTGTTTCAAGACCGTGAGTGATTTGAACTTTGTTTCCAAGAAAGTAGCGGTACAGCTTATTGCAGTGATTGCCTGGAGAATAATGTGCACCTTCTTTTTGAACAAGCTGGTAGACAACCTCAATTACTTTTATAGATTCAGGCCCGCGATCGGTTAAATCTCCAACAAATGCAAGCTTTCTATCATCAGGATGAATGGGAATTCCAGTTGTCCAGTTATAGCCCATTTTTTTTGTTAGCTCTTCAAATTCACGAAAACATCCATGAATATCGCCAATAACATCAATTTTCATATGTATCACCTCTTTATCAAAGTGTAAAAAAAAGTACCCTATTTATAAGGGTACCACTTCGATTAGTCAAACATGTATTTTCTTGTTCGTGAGCGCACATTTAGAACAATTCCGATAGCAACCATATAAGTGGCAAGAGAGCTTCCTCCATAGCTGACAAATGGTAATGGCAGCCCCGTAATTGGTAGTAAAATTTCAATCGTCATGCCTACATTTTGGAAAACCTGAAATGTAATCATACCGATAACACCTGTGCATAAGAAGCTGCCAAACGGATCATTGCTTTCTAGAGAGATATGAATCATGCGATAGATAAGTAAGAAAAACAGTGAAACAACAATACTACCGCCAATAAATCCAAATTGCTCTGAAATAATCGCAAAGATAAAATCAGTATGTGCCTCAGGTAAATAAACTTCCAGGTTTTGATAGCCTTTTCCACGTAATTCACCCGATCCAATAGCTAGCAATGATTTAACAAGCTGAAATCCTTGCTCACCAGAATATTCCCAAGGATTAAGCCATCCGTAAAATCGATCTAGCTGATATTCTTCTCCTCGTAAAATATATTTTAAGAAAAAATCAGGATATTTAATAAAGATGAAAATAAATGTTCCGGCTCCGATTAAAAAAGTAGAGGCCGCTGTAACAATAATTCGCCATTGAATCCCTGAGATTAGAATGAGCGATCCGATTATCGCACAAAAGACCATTGTCATTCCCATATCCGGCTGTCTTATTAAAAGAAGGACAGGCGGAGCAGCAGCCGCAGCAATTTTTCCAATTAAGAGAAAATCATCTGCTAATGTATTTTTAGGGTATTTTTCACGATGATCTGTAATAATCTTACTCAAGACAATGATAATAATAATTTTCATTAATTCCGAAGGCTGAAAATTCCCTAATGGACCAATTCTGTACCAGCTTGTTGCTCCTTTAATTGTTTGAACAATACCTTGTGGTAAAACTTCAAGACCTAGTAAAAGGAGTAAACCAAAGCCGTATAAATACCAGGCTAGCTGCTTAAATCGGTCATAATCAATCAGCATCGTAACGACAACAGCAAATGCTCCGATAATATACCATTGAATTTGTTTCATTGAAAAATTTATACCCTTTAGTGTTTCTGGAAGGGTGGATTCAGCACTGTTTATCGCGAATGAACTCACGATAGCTAATAAAAACATGATAAAAATTAATGTGTAATCTATTTGTTGTTGTGGGGATTTTTCGTTTGTCATAGTCGATCCCTTTCTAAATCGTTAAACTTGAAATTTTCTATATAGTCATTGTATCATTAACCATCTTAATGGATTGTGAACGATTTGCAAAGGATCCATTTCATAATGGCTGTATTCTTAGGGTGAATTTTAGATGACAGTTAACTTCTGTTCCAGAATATAAAACAATTGATGGAAGAAAACTCTCTAAAAGGAAATGTTTTATTTTTGTAAATAATGTTCATCTTATTGCTTCAATAAATGCATATAGAATATTATAGTTATTATAATATGAATCGCAATATGTAGAAATACTCAAGTATTTGTCGGAATTTCGTTTGTATTCCTTAATATATTTGACAAAGAGAGGAGGAACAGACTTTGTCAGAAGAAAGAGAACAAGTTGAGCTTGAAGAAGGATCGCTGCTTACAGCACTTACTCAGAAAAATATGGATGATTTTCGTTCCGTGTTTTTAGAGCAGCATCCTTACGACCAGGCCAGCTTTTTTATTAAGCTTGACCCAGAAGATCGCCAGACTGTTTATCATTTTCTTTCTCCAGAAGAAATGGCAGCGGTCTTTGAAAATATTGAAGATGAAGATGGTCTGTATCAAACATTCTTATCAGAAATGGACCCAACGTTTGCTGCTCAAATGCTTGCACAGATGTATGCAGATGATGCTGTTGACGTTTTAAATGAGCTTGATAAAGATCAGGTTGCAAGTTATTTAACAATAATGGACGATGAAGCAGCTGAAGAAATACGAGAGTTGCTTCATTATGAAGAATATACAGCCGGGAGTATCATGACAACGGAGTATATCTCCATTCATGCTCATCAAACGGTTCATTCTGCCATGCAAATATTGAAGAAAGAAGCTCCGAACGCTGAAACAATTTATTATGTATTCGTTGTGGATGAAGATGAAAAGGTTGCTGGTGTTATTTCGTTAAGAGATTTAATTATTAGTGAGCCTGATACGATGATTTCAGACATTATGAATGAACGTGTTTACTCGGTAAGTGTTGCGGAAGATCAAGAAGAAGTTGCAAGAAAAATGAAAGACTATAACTTCCTTGCACTCCCAGTCGTTGATTTTCAAGGACATCTGCTCGGAATTATCACTGTTGATGATATCGTCGATGTTATTGATGAAGAAGCAAGTGATGACTATTCAAAGCTTGCTGCGGTATCTGACGTTGACTCCACTGATAGAGGACCGTTTTCTGCTGCCAAAAAAAGGTTGCCATGGTTAATTATATTATTATTTCTTGGAATGTTTACAGCAAGTTTAATTGGTCGATTTGAAGCAACATTAGAGAAGGTTGCTATTTTAGCCGTGTTTATTCCTTTAATTGCCGGTATGGCAGGAAACACTGGAACACAGGCTTTAGCCGTTGCTGTTAGAAGAATTTCACTTGGTGATACTGAAGATCAAACTCTTAGTAAGATGATTGTTCGGGAGGCAGGTACAGGTTTAATAACAGGGGCCATTTGTGGTGTGGTTGTGACTGTTGTTGTTTTTGTATGGCAAGGTGACTTATTTTTAGGTGCACTAGTAGGTATCTCAATCTTGGCTACACTAACTGTAGCGACGATTTCTGGTGCCTTTATTCCATTAATTATGCATAAATTGAAGGTGGATCCGGCTGTTGCATCTGGTCCTTTTATTACAACTATAAATGATATTATTAGTATTTTAATTTATTTTGGTATGGCAACTTTGTTTATGCAATATTTAATTTAACTAGATTTCAGCTTTAGAGCATATTGTTACAAGTTATGCTCTAGGTTGTATATGATAGAAGGTATACATTCTTCGCTAGATTTTCTAACCTTTGTATGTTCATGAATTTAAGATAAAGGAGGGATACGATGCATGGAGCATCTGTAACTTCATTAGTTATTGTTATTCTCGCAGCATTTCTAACCCCTATTTTGCTACATCGATTAAAGCTAAACTTTATGCCAGTCGTCGTAGCCGAAATTATCGTTGGGTTAATTATTGGAAAAAGTGGTTTTGATGTTGTCCACCAGGATATGTGGCTTGAGACATTATCAATGCTTGGATTTATTTTCTTAATGTTTCTTAGTGGTCTTGAAATAGACTTTACAGCTTTTGCAGGAGGAAAGAAAAAGGAAAAGCTTCCTTCTGGTAAAGATGCACCTAATGCGTTTTTCGTATCACTCATCGTATTTGTTGGGATTTTTGCTCTATCCTTATTATTATCCTACATCTTTGTATGGATCGGGTTAATGGATAACGCGTTTTTAATGACCTTAATTATTTCGACTATTTCTCTAGGAGTAGTAGTACCTACATTAAAAGATGCAGGAATTATGAAATCGAATATTGGTCAAATTATTTTACTTGTGGCTGTTATCGCAGATTTAGTCACAATGGTGCTACTTGCTGTTTTTGCTTCCATTTATGGTGGTGGAGACAACAATACCTGGTTGTTATTAGTTCTATTTGGAGCAGGTGTTGGGCTCTATTTCTTAGGAAAAACATTTATGAATCGTTCATTCATCGAAACAATGTCAAAAGGGACGATTCAAATTGGGACACGAGCTGTTTTTACGTTAATTATTTTATTAGTGGCGATTTCCGAAACAATTGGTGCCGAAAATATTTTAGGAGCCTTTTTAGCAGGTGTGCTAGTTTCACTATTATCTCCTAACAAAGAAATGGTTCAAAAGCTTGATTCTTTCGGATATGGATTTCTTATTCCGATTTTCTTTGTAATGGTTGGAGTTGATTTAGATATTTGGGCATTGTTTAAAGATCCAAAAATCTTCCTGCTTATTCCATTATTATTTATTGCACTTCTGATCTCTAAGATTTTGCCTGTTTATTATTTGAAAAGATGGTACGATGGCAAAACAACACTTGCAGCTGGTTTTCTCTTAACATCCACGCTTTCTCTTGTCATTGCTGCTGCTACGATTGGGGAGAGAATGGAGATTATCACAGCTGAAATGTCTGGTGCACTTATTTTAGTTGCCGTTATTACGAGTATAGTAACTCCGATTTTCTTTAAAAAACTATTTCCAAAAAGCGAAGGAAAACCAACCAAAATAAAGGTTGCCTTTATTGGTGCCAATCAAATGTCACTTCCTGTTACGAGAGAGCTAAACCAGGATCTTTATGAAACAACGGTTTATCATATTCAACAAGATAAAATTGATAAACAAATTTCTGAATCATTGTTTGATATTAGAGAAATTGGTGATTTTCAGGTTGAAACATTAAAAGATCAAAATGCATTTGATGTAGATTTAATCGTTGTAGCTACAGGTGATGAACAACGAAATGCCGATATTGCCTTATTTGCAAAAAAAGAGCAAGTTGATCGAGTAATTGCTAGTGTGGCTTCTCCTGATTTAGCAAGTCAATTAAAGGATGAAGGTATTGATATTTTCTCTACACTTCTTTCAACAAAAACGATGCTTCGTGCTTTAATTGAAGCACCAAGTGTTATGAGAATCTTAACAAATCAGGAAACAACTCTATATCAAATTAACTTAAATAATGCTAAATACGATAACATCCTGTTACGAAACTTTCCGTTTACAGGAGACATTATTTTTGTCCGTATTTTCAGAGGCAAAGATTCGATTGTTCCTCATGGAGATACAGACCTGAAATTAGGAGATCGTCTAATTGTGACGGGCTCTAGAGAATATGTAAATGAACTTAAACATGAGTTGGAATTGATATAATTCTTATCGATAAAAAACATCAGGGTATCTTACTCTTGAAAGTTTCCAAACATTTGGTATGATAGAAATAAGTAAATACGAGAGAAACAACCGCTAGGGGAGCCTTATATAGAGGCTGAGATTAAAGTGTGACTTTAAGACCCTTATAACCTGATCTGGATGATACCAGCGTAGGGAAGTGGATACATCATGGTTATTTGTGTATGTAAACCACTTTCCTATAGGAAAGTGGTTTTTTGCGTCCTATAAACTTTATTATTTAAGAATTCAGGTGAAAAAAGTGGAATTTCATGTCATTACAGATGGGAAGCAAACGGTAAATGAATTAACAGTGAAACTTAAAATGCTCCATCATGATGTGGATTATATTCACATCCGGGAAAAACAGAAAAAGGCTTCAGACATCATGTTACTTGTGTCAAATTTGCTTCAGCAGGGTGTACCGAAGGAAAAACTTGTGATCAATGATCGATTTGATGTTGCTTTATTACATAATATCCCTAATGTTCATTTACCAGGTCACGGCCTTCCTGTTGAGGCAGTAAGAGCTTTTGACACACACGTAAGAATTGGACGGTCTGTCCACTCGCTTGAAGAAGCTCTTCGATGTGAAGAAGCGGGAGCGGATTACTTGTTATTTGGTCACATCTTTGAAACAAATTCTAAAGCAGCATTACTTCCAAGGGGTGTAGAACAATTAGCTGAAATTTGTGAGCGCATTACAATTCCAGTTATTGCGATAGGTGGCATTACTCCTAGCACAATTAAGATGCTTAAAAACGTAAGCGTTCATGGTGTTGCTGTTATGTCCTACGTTATGGCGAGCAGTGATCCAATTGCAGCTTTAACCAATTTAAAAGAGGGGGTTACCATGCAAAAACAATATGATGTTGGAATTGTTGGCGGCGGTATTATTGGACAGTCAATTGCCTATCAGCTTGCAAAAGAGGGAATCTCCGTTCTTGTATTAGATAGCCATAAAGGTGGTACAGGTGCAACAAGTGCAGCTGCTGGAATGCTTGGGGCAAATTCCGAATTGGAAAATAATGATGCTTTTTTTCAGTTTGCGAAGGAAAGCCAGAGACACTATCACATCTTGCGTGATGAGCTTTCAGAATTATCACAGATTAATATTCAGCTAGTTGACAAAGGAATGTATAAGCTAGCAATGACAGAAAATGAAGCGAAAGTTTTGAAGAAAGCTATAGAAGATTATGAAACCTTAGAATGGCACACAAAAGAAACAGTTTTACAAAATGAACCACATGTGTCTGATTTGATTGTAGGAGCGCTTTTTATTCCTGAAGATGGTCATGTTTCTCCTACACATGTATGTGCGGCTTTTTCGAAATCTGCTAGTTTACTAGGAGCAACATTTAAAGAAAATACACCCGTTCATTCTATTAAGAAAACAGCTGCAAATGAGTATACGTTATCAACACCGCAAGGGGATTATCTTTGTAGCAAAGTAGTTATCGCAAATGGAGTATGGAGTGGTCACTTTTTTAAACAATTAGGACTTGAAGTAAGTATGAAGCCGGTTAAGGGTGAATGTCTTTCTGTTCAAGGAGATCACTTAAATCTGGAAAAGACTCTTTTCTATGATCATTGTTATATCGTTCCAAAGGGTGATGGAAGGTTTGTTGTAGGAGCTACAATGATCGAGGATGATTGGAGTACAACACCATCACTTGGAGGAATTCAGTCCCTGATTGAAAAAGTAACTCCGATGATGCCAAGTATTACATCCGCTAAGCTTCTCGATACTTGGGCTGGATTAAGGCCACAATCTGATGATGGAAAGCCATATATTGGACAGCATCCTGAGGATGACAATATTTACTTTGCGTCAGGACATTATCGAAATGGTATTTTGCTTGCTCCTAAAACAGGTACAATGATCAGAGATCTTATTTTAAAAAGAAAGCAAAACGATGAGTATATTCATGCTTTTTCTTTAACGAGAAAGCTTACGCAAACAACGAGGTGATTTCATGGGCATTAAATTAAATGGTGAACAGGTTGATTTAAATCAAGAAATTAAAACAATTCAGCATCTACTGGCGTTTTACAAGCTGGAAGATCGTCTTGTTATTGTCGAGCATAACCGCGAGATTGTTTTAAAAGATCAATACGAAAACACAACCATTTCAAATGGTGATGAAATTGAGTTAGTTCATTTTGTAGGAGGAGGATGATTTTATGTTGAAAATTGCAGATAAAACATTTCAATCAAGATTATTATTAGGTACAGGAAAGTACCCTTCATTTGATATTCAAAAGGAAGCAGTTGCCCAATCAGAAGCGGAGATCTTAACGTTTGCGGTGCGCCGAATGAATATTTTCGAAGAATCACAGCCGAATTTTTTAGAGCAATTAGATGTTTCAAAATATACACTGCTACCAAATACAGCAGGAGCTAAAACAGCTGAAGAAGCAGTAAGAATTGCGAAACTAGCAAAAGCATCAGGCTTATGTGACATGATCAAGGTTGAGGTTATTGGCTGTGATCGTTCATTATTACCAGACCCAGTTGAAACGTTAAAAGCAAGTGAAATGCTTTTAGAAGAGGGCTTTATCGTTTTACCATACACATCAGATGATGTTGTGCTTGCTAGAAGATTAGAAGAGTTAGGTGTTCATGCTATTATGCCGGGAGCATCTCCAATTGGCTCTGGACAGGGACTTCTAAATCCTCTTAATCTATCATTTATTATTGAGCAATCTAAAGTGCCGGTCATTATTGACGCAGGAATTGGTTCACCAGCGGATGCGGCATTAGCAATGGAGCTTGGTGCAGATGGTGTTCTATTAAACACAGCTGTGTCGGCTGCTAAAGATCCTGTGAAAATGGCTGTTGCGATGAAGCTAGCGATTGAAGCTGGAAGACTAGGGTATGAAGCTGGTAGAATAGCTAAAAAAGACTATGCTATTGCAAGTAGTCCAACAGAAGGAATGATTACAACTTAATGGAACGCTATTCTAGACAAATGCTTTTTACTCCAATTGGAGAAAAGGGTCAAGATAACATACGAAAAAAACATGTATTGATTGTTGGAGCAGGTGCTTTAGGTACAGCTAGCGCTGAAATGATTGCACGTGCGGGCATTGGAACATTAACAATTGTTGACCGAGATTATGTTGAATGGAGCAATTTGCAAAGACAGCAGCTTTATATAGAAGATGATGCGATCAATCGCATCCCGAAAGCTGTTGCAGCAAAGCAGCATCTTGAAAAAATAAATTCAGAAGTAGATGTATTATCTTATGTAGAAGATGTTACCTCTGCAAATATTGAGGAATTTGCCGAAGGTGTAGATGTAATCATAGATGCAACGGATAATTTCGAAACAAGATTATTGATTAATGATCTTTCAATAAAAAATAATATTCCGTGGATTTACGGTGGCTGTGTTGGAAGCTATGGGTTATCGTTCACCATTATTCCTAGCGAAACACCGTGTTTACATTGCTTATTAAAGCATATCCCGTTTGATGGAATGACATGTGACACAGTCGGGGTGATCTCACCAATTGTAAGTATGGTTGCTTCACATCAAACAGCAGAAGCACTTAAAATTCTCGTAGGTGATATGGAAAACATGCGAGGTAAGCTTGTATCATTTGATTTATGGAAAAATCAATATTCTTCAATTAATATGGATCGATTGAAAAATGAGGCATGTCCAACTTGTGGTAGTGATCCAGTTTTTCCTTACTTAACGGCTAAAATGGAAACAAAGGCTGCTGTTCTATGCGGTAGAGATACTGTGCAAATACGACCAAGTTCAGGCAAGCAATTTTCTTTTGAACAAATTGCTGAGCGAATAAAGCCGATTGCAGATGCTTTTTTAGAAAATCCATTTCTTATGTCATTTACATTTGGTGAACACAGGATTGTTCTATTTAAGGACGGTCGTGCCCTTATCCATGGAACGAAGGATATTTCTGAAGCGAAGAAGATTTATCACCGCTACATCGGGTAGCAAGGAGGATATAAAATGACGGTATCTCGTGCTTTAACAATTGCGGGATCGGACTCTGGAGGAGGAGCTGGCATCCAAGCGGATTTAAAAACGTTTCAAGAGCTTGGAGTGTTTGGCATGACAGCAATTACTGCTGTTACAGCTCAAAATACACTTGGTGTCCAAGGAGTTTATCCTTTAACAATAGAAGCGTTAAAAACTCAAATTGATTCAGTTGCAGTAGATTTACAACCAAATGCTGTCAAAACAGGCATGCTTTTTAATGCTGAAATGATTCAGCTTGTTGCGGAGCGAATTCGTTATTATAACTGGGAAAATATCATTGTTGATCCTGTTATGATCGCAAAAGGCGGGCAATCATTATTACAAGAAGAAGCTGTAGAGGCTTTGATTACCTCCTTAATGCCGTTAGCTAAAGTGATTACCCCAAATATACCTGAAGCAGAAGTGTTAACAGGTATGAAGATCCAAACGTTTGAGCAAAAAAAAGAGGCAGCTAAAAAGCTGTTTGATCTTGGTGCAACGTTTGTCATGATTAAAGGTGGTCATGATCCTAACGGTGAAGTGGTTATTGACCTATTATATGATGGACAGCGTTTTGACACGTTCGAAGGTGTACGAAAAGAAACAAAACATACTCATGGTACCGGCTGTACATTTGCAGCTGCAATCACTGCTGAAATGAGTAAAGGGAAGAGTGTACGTGAAGCTGTGAAAACCGCAAAAGCCTTTATTCAGGCTGCAATTGAAGATCAATTAGGCATTGGTGGGGGGCATGGTCCAACCAATCATTGGGCTTTCAAGAAAAATAACATAACAACCGTATAAATGAAGATGATGGACTGACTCACAGATGAGAAATGACAGGTAGCAACTGTTATAGCTCGAGTCAGTCCTTTTGGGTTTATCGACAAAATTCGGGTGGTGCCAGGCACCACCAAAAAAGGAGCGCAAAAAATGAACGTATCTCAAGCACTAAAAGTATATTTTGTGATGGGATCTGTGAATTGTCTGAATTTTGATCCGGAAAAAACATTGTCTGAGGCCATAAAGGGTGGCATTACGATGTTTCAATATAGAGAGAAGGGCGAGGGAGCTTTAGTAGGTGAAGAACAAGTTTATTTAGGAAAAAAATTAAAAATGCTATGTGAAAAGAATAGAATTCCATTTATTGTGAATGATGATATTGACTTAGCATTGGAACTTAATGCAGATGGAATTCATATTGGTCAAGATGATAGTGATCCTTTTTACACAAGAAAAAGGATAGGAGCAACCAAATGGATTGGAATTTCAACACATTCTGTTCAGGAGGCGAAAAAGGCAGTAGCTGATGGAGCCGATTATATCGGAGTCGGCCCAATGTTCTCAACGAAAACAAAAAAAGATGCACATGATGTAGTAGGGCCCTTTCTTATTACGCAAATAAGAGAAGCTGGCTTTATTCATTTGCCGATTGTGGGAATTGGTGGAATTACAGTAGAAAATGCCAGTGAGGTTTACCATTTAGGTGCAAATGGGGTGGCAATCATCAGTGCGGTCAGCCAGGCGAAGTCACCAAAAGATGCCACACAAGCATTTTGTTCGATACAATAGAAAAAGTCTTAACAATGGAAATTATGAAATAGCGCTTTTGTCATATCAATGCTATAATTGTAACCAGGTACTAATAACATGTATTAATTTAAGGAGGATGTACATGGATTTATCACTTAAAGGACGTAATATCGTCGTAATGGGAGTAGCAAATAAACGTAGTATTGCATGGGGAATTGCCCGTTCTTTACATAATGCTGGAGCAAGATTAATTTTTACATATGCTGGTGAACGTCTAGAGAAGTCAGTTCGTGACCTTGCTGAGTCTTTAGAAGGCGAATCCCTTGTACTACCTTGTGATATTACAAATGATGAAGAAATCAAAACATGTTTTGCATCAATTAAAGAGCAAGTTGGTGTGATTCACGGTATTGCTCATTGTATCGCATTTGCGAACAAAGAAGAGCTTCAGGGTGAGTATTTAAACACAACTCGCGAAGGTTTCTTACTATCGCAAAACATCAGCTCTTATTCATTAACAGCTGTGGCTAAAGAGGCAAGAGGTCTTCTAACAGAAGGCGGAAGCATTGTAACATTAACATACCTAGGTGGAGAAAGAGTCCTACCAAACTATAACGTTATGGGTGTGGCAAAAGCTTCACTTGAAGCAAGTGTTAGATATTTAGCAAGCGACCTGGGGAAAGATGGGATTCGTGTTAACTCAATCTCAGCTGGACCAATACGTACACTTTCTGCCAAAGGAATCAGTGACTTCAACTCAATCTTAAAAGACATTGAAGAACGTTCACCACTTCGTCGTACAACAACACCAGAAGAAGTGGGAGATACAGCACTATTCTTATTCAGTGACTTATCAAGAGGAATGACTGGTGAAAACCTACATGTTGATTCCGGATATCATATTTTAGCTTAATTAAAAAGGGTGGCTCAATTGTGAGTCGCCCTTTTGTCGTTAATTTTTATAACATTGTATCGAATTTGAAACATGTTTTTCTTGAAAGCTGTCCCCATGTAATAAGGTTCGTGCAGGTTGACGTTTGAGAATACTTCCGTTTTTAACGAGAATAATTTCATCTCCAACATCTACAATAACCGATTTTCTATTTTTATTAGGATTGGCCAATTCAATGCATTCTTTAGCGTAATGATTGATTTGTGGAAAAGGGTGATCTGGCTTTGCGAGAAAGAAACCTTGACCAAATTGAATGCCAAGATTCATGACTCGTTGTAACTCAGCTTCCGTTTCAATTCCCTCTCCGATAATTTGACTATTCATTTTCTTGGCAAAGGTTACGAAAGCTTCAAGTATATTTGATTTAACCTCATTATGGTCCACACCGCTTATAAGAGAACGGTCTACTTTAATGTAGTCCGGCATCAATTCTGAAATGGATTGAAGCGATGAGTAGCCTGCTCCCGCATCATCAATAGCAATCTTAAATCCCTGCTCACGATAGTGATTCAAAGCATTTCGAAACGCCTTAAAATCGTTAATGGCATTTCTTTCTGTAATTTCAAACACAACATTTTTTGGTTCAATACCATAATGCTTTAGTACAGATATCGTGTGACCTGCGTTGAATTCTTTATCATAAATAACCTGGGAATTTAAGTTAATAAACAACTTTTGATTGGTAATGGTATCTTTACTTAACTCAAATGCACGTTCTCTTGCTAATTTTTCTAATGAATATAATAAACCCTCTTCTTCTGCATAGGGAAATAAAGCATCCGGGCGATAAAAAGGACTAGATACTGGTCCACGTGATAAAGCTTCGAATCCATAAACTGTATTACTATGAAAATGAACAATTGGTTGGAAATGAACAGTAAGCTGCCGCTGATCAAGGATCTCAAGAAAGTGATTCTTTAATTGTTGGGCTTGATCGGGCGTTTCTTGACAGAAATTGTTCATACTACTACTCCTTTAAAGGTCGTACTTAGACGATCTGATATCTACTTTTCCTACGTAATTCGACAATAACAGTTTATTGTTAAGGAGATGTAAATCTATTGTAAAAATTACATTATTTTGGAGAGAAATGTGTTTTTTGGCATGGAAGTTGTATGGAGATAGCTTTTTTCAAATAAAATTGCATCATCTTATCACAACCTCAAAGAAATAGGCACATTACCCAGTTCGCAAGCATAACATGTTGAATGTGTAGACATACGTTTATAGGAGGGATATGAGTGTCAAATAAGCAAAATTACAAAATGAAGCCCCTTATGTATATTGTTTCACCCGAACATCAAGATATAGATGTGAATATGCAATCATTTGTTGTGAAGAAATCAAACAACAAAAAGTTGATCAACTTAAAGAAACGAAATCTCAAATTCAAACGGTAGTGGAGGAAGACGAGGAAGTAACGGAAGAAAAACAACCAGAAAAAGCTGTTGCAGTTGTTGAGGAAGAAGAACAACCTGAGGAAGAAACATCTGTCAAACAATATCGAAAACAAAGAAAGCCAATTACACAAATGAATATTGCCGAAAAAGTAGAGTTCTTCACAAACTTACCAAAAAATATGCCAAGAACACTATGTCAAATTGAAACAACTGAGGAAACATACCGCGGTGTTATTATGACAGAAGAAGATAATATTGTGACGATCCGTTCACTAACACATGCAAAGCCGATCGACTTGGAACTTGGTGAGATAAAAGCGATTAACTTATTAGGATTTTAATTGTACTTAAAAAAGTTAGGCACTGATGTGTCTAACTTTTTCTTTATGTTGAATTTGGACATGGTAGTTTAGAAAAGGGATAGAGCTGTTAGGTGAGGCTATAAGGAGAATCGAGACAGAATTAGGTGAAGAGAAGAGCTTCTGTCTGGATACAAGGAGAATTGAGACAGGAAACAGGTTCAGAGATGAGCGTCTGTCTGGATACAAGGAGAATCGAGACAGGAATGAGTTACATAGAAGAGCGTCTGTCTCGATACAAGGGGAATCGAGACAGGAATGAGTTACATAGAATGGCTTCTGTCTCGATACAAGGGGAATCGAGATAGAAATGAGGTACATAGAAGAGGGTCTGTCTCGATACAAGGGGAATCGAGACAGGAAAGAGTTACATAGAAGAGCGTCTGTCTCGATACAAGGGGAATCGAGACAGGGATGAGTTACATAGAATGGCTTCTGTCTCGATACAAGGAGAATCGAGACAGGAAAGAGTTACATAGAAGAGCGTCTGTCTCGATACAAGGGGAATCGAGACAGGAATGAGTTACATAGAATGGCTTCTGTCTCGATACAAGGGGAATCGAGACAGGAATGAGTTACATAGAATGGCTCTGTCTCGATACAGAGAGAATCGAGACAGGAAAGAGTTACATAGAAGAGCGTCTGTCTCGATACAAGGGGAATCGAGACAGGAATGAGGTACATAGAATGGCTTCTGTCTCGATACAAGGGGAATCGAGACAGGAAAGAGTTACATAGAAGAGCATCTGTCTCGATACAAGGGGAACCGAGACAGGAAAGAGTTACATAGAAGAGCGTCTGTCCCGATACAAGGAGAATCGAGACAGGAATGAGTTACATAGAAGAGCGTCTGTCTCGATACAATGAGAACCGAGACAGAAAACAGCTAAAGAGAAGAGCGTCTGTCCCAATACAAAATAAATCACGACAAGAATCAGGCAAAGCAAGCACAGGATCTCCGGTCTTATAAAAACAAAAGAGACATAGTTTCAGGCGTGGAGCCAAACTATGTCTCAATAAGAGCAAACTTTTTATAAAAAGTCTTTATCCAGCAATTAACCGAGGTGATAAACATTGAATCGCACAGAAACAAGAAAGGTCGACCTCTACGCAGTTTCTAGTTTTCACTAATTCTTTCACATCACAAATTTCTTTTGCAAGGTGGCCGTGGCAATCAAGTGGAAGTAAGAGTCTTAGTGTTGCACAGCAATCATGAATACCTTCTACACGAAAGAAATTTGTTTCAAAGCAATTTTCGCCGACATTACCAAAGGCTTGAAATGGCTGGCCCTTTTCATTTAGAAGAAGAAAAGGAATTGTATCTCCAAGCGTTTTGACAGGGTTTAGAAGATTGCTATAACAGCTTGTAGGGCATTTTTCATCTTCAACGGCTTTTTGTTGATTTAAGATATTTTCAACTGCATCACATACACAATTAAAGGAGTAATGATCTTTCATTATCTTCCCTCCTGTTATTCGTTCTTATTGATAGTATAAGAAAATAGGTACAAGAATGTTCTAGGGAAAGCGCCTATTTATGTATTAGAGACATAAAAAAGAAAAGACTGCTGATAAAACAGCAGTCTATCTATCTTCATTTATTTGTGGTATTTTTTTCTGTCTTCAGCAACACGGTCAACTAATTCTGGTGATAGGCATTGAATTGCACAGAAGCAATCAAGGTCTACTTCGATACAGAAATCAGTTTTTTCAAGACCGAAGAAGTCTTCGTCACAAGGATTACATACGCTTAGCGTATTGCCATCAACGTCTACTGGGCGAAGTAATGATAATGTTGCACAGCAATCTTCTACACTTTCAACGCGGAAGAAGATTGTTTGGAAACAAGTCATGTCTCCAGTGAATCCACCAACATTACCGAATGCTTTAAAGAGTTCACCTTTTTTTCCATAAAGGATGAAAGGAATTGTATCTCTTTGTGGACCAGCGACTGGGCCTAGTAAATTGCTGTAGCAGCTTGTAGGGCAAGTAATTTCTTCTACTGCTTCTTGTTCAGCTAAAATTTGTTCTACCGCATCACATACGCAATTGTTATCTCTGTCTCTTTTATCTTTGCAACCCATTAATAGTCATCTCCTTAATTTTATTTATTGACTTTAGTCCTTAACAGACTATGTGGGTAATGACTAGTTGGTGTGGGTAATCGTCTAGTTTGAGATGAATTCATTGGGAAAGAATTTAGGTGAATGGTATGTATGGTTTGTCTGCATTTGGCAACAGAGCAAGATATATAGTAGAAGAAAATAAAGTCTGGTTATTAGGTGAAAGTAAAAGGGAAAATGAACAGACCTGTGGATATAGACCATAAATGGCATGTCACATAAAAAAAGCAGGGGGTGTCCCCTGCT
Source organism: Metabacillus endolithicus (assembly GCF_023078335.1). Classification (GTDB taxonomy): domain Bacteria; phylum Bacillota; class Bacilli; order Bacillales; family Bacillaceae; genus Metabacillus; species Metabacillus endolithicus. The sequence continues at coordinate 3,544,514 of NZ_CP095550.1, forward strand.
TCTTAGTTCATTAGAAAATGTCGATGTTTACAACTAATGCAATTAAGATTTGTAGAAGTACTTGTAGAGAAATTGCTACATCTGTGTCAGTAGTTGTTACTTTAACATCTTTAGAGTTTTCAATAACTAATTTTTGTTTGTTTAATTGTTTCATATCAGCTTGTTGGATTAATTGTTGAGTTACTTGTTCTGCACGGTTGCTGTCAGCGATTGTTAAGTTGATAACTAATGCGATTGCTACTTGAAGTGCAACTTGTAAAGAAACAGCTACTTGAGTGTCTGTAGATGAAATATCGATATCACAAGAATCTCTTACAATGATTGTTTCAGAAGAAATTTGTTCTGTTTCGCTTACTTGTGCAGCATTTTGTGAAACTGTTGCATCGTCATCGAAAAAGTTACCAGCCTGAGCTCCAGCCACCTCGTTGTTAGAATAACAGTCTGTTGGATGACAAGAATGACGGTCTAATGCTACCCATTCATATGGTTTTGCTTGCATTTTCTAATTCCTCCTTTCGATTTACTATTATTAAATGTCTAGAATTGATTTTTGTATAAGACAAACATCTTGGTGTTTTTACCCATTTTTAGTTTATTTGTCTTTTTTTCTATTTTTCATCATGTCACGTAGTGTTGTGTTTTTCGGTGCTTCTTCTGCTGCAGGCTTTTCCTCTTTCTTTTCTTTGGAATTTTTCACAAATTCGTCTACTTGTGCTTGAAGATCTGCTACTACTTTTCTTAACTTTTCTTTTTGATCTTCAGATAATGTTTTTTTGTTTTCTTCTGAAATATTGTTCTTATTAAAAACATCTTGAACAAATAGCTGCATCATAGAAGAAGAAATATCCTGTAGGTTTAATTTTTCGTTAGACAATGTATTCACCTCCAATTTCGTAATGGTTAAGGGATCTATCCCTATGCCCAAAACAATTCTTCCTCATTCAGATTGATTAAAGGATGTCAATTTGTACTAGCAATGCTAGTAAAATTTGAATAAGAACCTGGAGAGAAATTGCAACATCTGTATCAGTTGTTGTGATTTTTACATCGCGAGAGTTTTCAATAATGAGTTTTTGTTTGTTTGCTTGCTTAATAACAGAGCTTTGTAGCAATTGTTGAGTTACTTGCTCAGCACGGTTGCTATCAGCAATTGTTAGATTAATAACCAAGGCAATTGCTACTTGAATTGCAGCTTGTAAAGAAACAGCAACCTGAGTATCAGTTGAAGTCACTTCAATATTGCAAGAGTCTTTAATGAAAATATATTCTTCTGAAGCTTGAATGGTTTCGTTCACTTGAACAGCATCTTGTGTTGTATCTTCGTGTTTGCATTTGCAGTCATCTAATGCAGACCATCTAGTTGTCATTAAAACTCACTCCTTTCATCAATAAGAGGTTAAAAGGAAACCACGACCTTTAACCGTAACGATAAGGACGCCGAGGGAAGGATCATAAATCGTGTGTTAAGCCGTGATTTCCTTTTAATTGTATATAATGCAGATGCACTGCCTTTTGTATGAGTCAAACATACAGGTTTGAACCCATTTTTTAGATGAAAGCTGATGGACAAATATATTGAGTTGTTAAATCATCAACGGACAAATCTCAAGTCAGAAAAAATTCGATGGGTAACTTGTACACATACATAAAAGAAAAATACTTTCATAATTTATAAAGATTATCGTTTGAGAGGTGGGGGGAAATGACAACCTGGCTACAATTCATCATCTTGGCTTTTGCAGCTTTTCGACTAACTAGATTACTTGTGTTTGACAAAATTACTGCTTTTATTCGTAATCCTTTCCATCGTGAAGTTGAAGAGATGAATGATGATGGTGAATATGAGGTATATATTGAAATAAAAGGATCGGGATTACGGGCGTGGATTGGGGAGCTTTTAAGTTGTTATTGGTGTACAGGTGTATGGTGTACGGGATTTATATACGGAATTTGGTGGATTTGGCCTCAAGGAGCAGAGCCACTCCTAATGATTTTAGCTATTGCTGGAGTTGCCGGTATTATTGAATCAATTGTCAGTAGAATAGTAGATTAGGCAATACCCTTAGAAACAAATAGAAATTAACACATAAAATGAGATATAGAAGCTGAAAAATTTTAGGAAATTATGCTCTATTTTACGAAGTAACCTCCTTAACAAGCTGTAATCAATTTTCAATCAGCTAATGAATATTGAAGGTTTGCTCCTAAGATAAAGAATTTTTTAAAGGAAGGTGGGATATAACATGAAAAAGGCTAACTTGAATCCTTCCGGAAGACCAACTAATTCCAACCAATCTGTATCTGTTTCTAAACCAAAAAAAGTTAAAAAAAGCGGCTGCGGTTGCGGAAAGAAAAAGAAACGCGTCTAACTGTTCCGATTCAGCTTCTTTTTCAGTTTTATAACAAGGGAGTACTTGATTCTTCGAGTACTCCTTTTATATTACATATTTTTACAGTGTCAGATGCATAATAATGAGGCTTATATGACTAAATGAGGAGCAAAACAACATGCCAAGCTGGACAGAAGTTATCATACGATCAGTACTTATTATCTTAGGCTTTTTTTATTACAAAATTACTCGGGAAAAAGCAGCTATCAGCACTATCGTTTTTTGAATACATTGCTGGTATAACAGTCGGTGATATTGCTGGAACTATTACAATGGATGTTGAATTAAATATTGTGAACGGACTTATATCAATTTTAATTTGGTCTTTATTTCCGATTGTTATTTCCATATTATCACTTAAAAGTAAAAAATTCAGAGACATAGTTGAGGGCAAAGCAACCACTTTTATTCAAGATGGAAAAATTCTAGAGAAAAACATGAAGAGAGAAAAATACAGTACGGATGATTTACTTGAACAGCTTAGGAAAAAGGATATTTTTCAGGTTTCAGATGTAGAGTTTGCGGTTTTGGAAACATGTGGACAATTAAGTGTCCTATTGAAAAAAGAAAAACAACCTACAAAATGGGAAGATTTTTTCGGGAAAGGACCGGAAGTAAAAAAACCTCTTACAGTTATTATGGATGGAAAAATATTAAAAGAAACAATTTATTCTGCTGGTTACAGTATAGATTGGCTTAAATCAAAGGTAGAATCAAAAAACCGTCAAGTTGATGAGATATTTCTTGGTCAGATTGATTCAGATGGGCGTCTATATGCAGATTATTATGATGATCATTTTGGGAAAGAAGGAGAGAAGAATGGAGATTCTAGAACAACTCTTTGAACGTTGGATGGAATCGAATTTAAGAAACCATGATTCTATTCAGCATAATGAGGATAACAGATTAAAAGACGGGGATTGGCATTTAATTAATTTAGATCAAACAGCTGATGAATTTGAGCAAAAGATGGAAATGGTTGCATCTCAGATGGAAAAATGGATGAGCGGAAAAGCAGGGGCGAAATAATTAAACTTTTCAATTATGTATATTAGTCCAACCAAAAGTATTTCCTTTACATATGATGTAGAGAAGTCAGGTAAAGGAGGTGCTTAGCGCATGGGTTACGGCTATGGTTACGGATACGGCGGTGGCGGCTACGGTGGTGGTAGCACTTTCGTATTAATCGTTGTATTGTTCATCCTTTTAATTATTGTTGGTGCTTCTTATTACAACTAATCTTAAAAAGATGTAAAGATAAAAGTATGAGCACTCTTGCTCGTACTTTTGTCATTTTTTGGGTATTTTTTTCAGTGTGGGGTTCTAGCAAAGGTCACCTATTGAAAAAAATCACAGTAAATTTCAAAAGATAATTGAAATTTAATCACATTTTCAAATTTAGTCCATAGTATATATCATGAATTAAGGAGGCGGGAAAATGGATAGCAAATTCTTTAAAAACCTTGAAGGCAAAACTGGCGTAAATATGAATGATATCTTTTCTTTAGCTAACTCTTTACAAGGAGCAAACTTTAAAGACGAAAAAACAGTTCGCAGTGTCATCCAACAAGTATCTAGGATTGCAAATAAACCAGTAAATAAAGAAATGGAAGATAAAATTGTTAATTCCATTGTAAATGGTAAAGAAAAGCTAGACTTTAACACAATTGCAAAAATGATGAATAAAAAATAACTGGGTTTGTAGATTCATAGTTACAAAGAAAAGCAGTCCCAATTCTGGTGGACTGCTTTTCTTTATTTGGGGTGAAGGACAAGTTGAAGGGAATAAGTAAGTTTGAACGACAAACCAAAGCGGGAAAGCAGTAGAAATGTCGTTCATAGCGCCAATGAACGACGTTCGAAAAGTCAAAAGCAATCAAATTGTCGTTCATCGCACTAACCTCAAAAATTTATCTATTTTAGCAACCCTTTAATAAACCGTGAAGGTGCGGCTTTTCGTCCTCGGCGATAGGATGGTACTGATAGGTAAAGGTGTTCCTTTGCTCTTGTCATCGCGACATATAGCAAGCGTCTTTCTTCTTCAAGAAATTCATATTTTTCTTTTCTGGCTGATTCAAGGGCGAAGTCATGTGGTAGTGCTCCATCCACAACGCCCAATACGTACACATATTTAAATTCCAATCCCTTAGAGCGGTGAATCGTCATCAGTTGAACTCCGGAATTATCTTTATTTCCTTTAAGTGCTTGCTGAGTTACGGTCATGTGATTGATATGTTGAAGAAAATCAGGGATGGTTAAAAATTTCTTTGCGACAACTTTTAAGTCATTCAAGTCATCTGAACCTTTTTCCATCGTATTGCCTTCGTTTCCTTGCTTTTTAAGATAATCCGTAAAGCCCCAGTTCTTTTTCTATCATAGTCAGTGCTGTCACCGGCTTCTCATTTTTTAGAGAGCTGATTCTTGGGATGATCTTTTTAAGCTTTGATTTTTGAAAGTTCGGCAAACCATTCACGTGCAACAATGCTTCAACAAGGGAGCAATCATGTAAAATGCTCAAAGCCTTTACATCATTCACAACGGATTGTTTTAAAAATAGTGCTCGTATAAGTTCGGTAATAGCTGTTGAATCATCTGCATTCATACTTAATCGCAAATAGGAAAGCACACTACGAACCATTTTTCTTTCATAAAAAGAAGATTGTCCATTTTCAATTGTAAAAGGAATACTTGATTGCACAAAGCGTTCAAAAACAGCTCGTCCACCGGTATGAGTTCGGTATAAAATGGCAAACTCATCAGGAGCTGCTCCTTCTTCAATTTTTTCCTTCATATCTTGTAGAATCATTGTTGCCTCTTCTTCCTCATCATATGGAAAAAAGGTAACAGGTGATTGCTCTGATTGATACTGAGCAATCATGCTCTTACTTAAGCGATGTTTGTTTTTTGAAATAACATCGTTGGCTGTTGATACGATCTCGTGATCTGATCGGTAGTTAGAGGATAAGTGAATCACTTTGGAATCAGGATATTCCTGTTTGAAATCCAAAATAAAAGAAGGCTCACTTCCTCTAAAACAATAAATCGTTTGGTCATCATCACCAACGCCGCATAAATTTTTTGTATGATTTGAAAGGAGTTGAATGAGCTTATATTGAATAGGATTGATATCCTGAAACTCATCAATAAGAAAATACTGAAAACGATTTTGATATGCTTTAAGAATGTCGGGATTTTCCTTTAGAAGCTGGTAGCAATGAACCAGCATGTCATCAAAATCAAATTGACCTCGTTGTAGCTTTTGATCCTCGTATGCAAGGTAAAGAGTTAATGCTGTTTGTTCCCATTCATCAGCTGGGTGAATATCATTCACTGACTTCATGGTGTTTTTCCAAAAACCAATTTGTTGAATGGCTTGGTCGAATGGAAAATCCTTCTCCTCAATACCTAGCTCTCTACATGAATTTTTTAAATAAACTTCCTTTTGCCAATCCCATTTTAAAAGGTTTTGGCCGTTCCACTTATCGCGATTGTGATGAAGTAGGATTTTATAGAATATGCTATGAAAAGTACCAATCACGAGCTGATTCAATTGACCAACATGTAGTGATGAAGAAGCGGCGAGACGCTCATGCATTTCTCGTGCAGCTTTTGCTGTAAACGTAACAAGCATGATTGAAGTTGGTTGGATCTTTTTTTCTTCAATCATATAAAGAGCTCTAGTGGTAAGAACACGGGTTTTACCACTACCAGCACCAGCTAAAATAAGCAGGGGTCCTTCAATTGTTGTCACAGCTTCTTTTTGTTCAATATCAAGAGGAATACCTACTATTGAAGAAGGTGTTTTCACTTTTAATGTAAACGGTGTTCTTCCTTTAATGTATTTAGGCTGACGCCACTCCATTACCTGTGGCTTTTCAACTGTTGCAACACTTCGGGATTTTGGGATGCGGAATCCGTTTTTTTCTTCATATAATAGTTCAGGTTCTTTTACTTGAACAGGCTTATCAGGGTAATCTTGTTGAAACTGCTGCTGACAAGTTTCATTTCGTTTTTGATTGGAATGATAAAAATATGGAGATTTGCTAATTCCTAGATAAAATCGAACAGGCTGCCCACAACATAGGCAAATAACTTCTTCTTTTAAACAAGACTCATAAATTCGTTGATAATCTTCTCGAGGTAATTGAAGCAAGGAGATTGTAATATCTTTCAACTTTGCAGAATTCATAGTGACCCTCCTCCCATAAAATAGGATGCTAAAGCGTATGTATTTATAAAGTTAATAAAATATAAATTTTCATAAGCGACAAAGTCTATCTTAACAGAATGACAACCGGACGAAAAGGTAAAAATACATGGTTTAACTTAACAAAAATAAGGGAATTTATGTAAGGGAGAGGTGACGAAAATGGGTTATATTTTACCAATTCAGCAAGATACATACACACAATACGCAAATCGATCAATCTCTGTACAACAACATTATTCACAAATATTACCAACTTCTGCTATTAAACTGAATCGAAACAATGCACAAGAAAATTCACAACAGCAGCAGAAATTTGCAGATATCTTAGAAGAAAAATTGAAGAAAAATAAATATTCATCTACATTTACAGGAAAAGGTAAGCTCTTTAACGAATATGTGTAAAAAAACGTTTAAGAGGTAAAATATGAATTTTATTCAACTTAACAACAGTTGCTACTATTTTCAAGGCGCAGTGAATATTGGGTATGTACGGAATGGAGAAAACGGCTTACTAATTGATGCTGGAATTGACAAACAAACGATGAAAAAAGTGTTAAAAAGATTACAGGGCGACAATTTACCTGTAACTCATTTATTTGTTACACATGCTCATTCTGACCACTACGGTGGGGCAGAGCATTTACAATCTACTGTAGACGTTTATACATATGCACCGAAACTCGAAGCGGCTATGCTTAGGCATCCAATTATTGAACCACTCTATCTTTTTCAAGGAAATAAGCCATTGCCTGAAATGAGAAATAAATTTTTAGAAGGTAAGCCAATAAGGGTTGATGAAGAAATTGAGCAAGCAACCTATCCTTTTGGTGACATCTTTTTTCAATGCTATTCCTTGCCAGGTCACAGTATCAATCAGCATGGCTTACTTATTGATAAAATCCTATACGCTGCTGATGGTTATTTTGCAGAAGAGCAGTTACATAAACATAAAATCCCATTCATTATTGATGCAAAAGATACATTGGAATCTCTTCACAAACTTAAAAGTATAGATTGTGTTGGAGCTGTTCCTGGACATGGTTTGTTTGAAGAGGATTTTGTCAAAACAGTCGATGCGAACATTTCTTATCATCTTAAGTTAATGAATTCCATAAAGAGTGTTATACAAGAGCATGAAGCGGGTATTTATCATGATGAACTAGTAGCCGAGATTTGTACAAAGTGGGATGTAGGAGATCTAAATGTACCTTCATGGATGCTGTTTCGTACAGCAGTTACAGCTTACGTTACCATGCTTGTACAAGAAAATACGACTGAACTCCTAATTAATAATTACCGGTTAATGATACGAGAGAACAAGAAAAGCTCCCACTAATTTAGTAGTGGGAGTTTGTTTTCTATTTAGAAGGATTGAACATGTAAACCAGAACCCTCGAGCCACTCAGCATATAAAACTTCTTCTGTTCTGAAAATGTTTTGCTGTTTTAGCTGTTGCTCCAGCCAGTTGTAATTAAAGCCTGCTTCAACTAAATTTTGTTTAATCACTTTCCCATCGCTTATAATGGTAATGGGGATATATACTTTTTTCAGATTCACTTGTAGATCAGGTTTCGTTGGGTTTTCATATTCTGCCTTTTTTAGAATACTGACCGTACCATCTGTTTCTAAAACAGCATATTCTAATTCTCTCATTGAGAAAACGCCTTTTGCCCGAATCAAATGTTGCAGCTGGTTTATATCTAGTTTACATTTCTTTAAGCTTTCTCTTAATATTTTGCCTTCTTGGATAATAATCGTTGGTTTTCCTTCAAGAAGTCCACGCGATTTACTCCACTTTTGCGTAATCAATTCCAGAATGAAAATTAATAATCCCCATATAACGACTGCATAAATAATCCGTGAGATTCCAACTTCATCATCAAAAATGGCATTTCCAACAAGTTCACCAAGTACAAGTGCAGAGATAAAGTCAAACGTTGTAATTTGGGTAATTTGTGTTTTCCCTAATATTTTTGTAATGATGAAAAGTGCAATAAAGCCAAAAACTAACTCAATTGTAATTTGTCCAAACTCCATGCTAGATACCCCCGTTCACGATCCATATGATTAGGATAATCGTACATGTCGTTTTTATACAAAATCAATGAGATAGTATGTGATTTAAATAAAATAGTGAGTTTTTGTTAACACTATTGGATAATAATTGCTCTATTTAAGGGGGTACACAGATGTCTCACGATTCAACTCAGCTTACCTCAACAGAGATTGCTTCTCTTTGGACATCCTATATGAATGACACAATGGTGGCAACGATGTTATCACATATGCTTCAGTACATAGAAGAACCTGAAATAAAAGCAGGTGTAGAGCAGGCTTATAATATGGCTGTTAAAAATGTTCACTTTTTAAAGGAACTATTTCAACAAGAACAATTTGCAATACCGAATGGCTTTACTGACGATGATCTTAATACTAACGCACCTCGTTTGTATTCTGATACGTTTTCTTTAACATATGTAAATCATATGGCCAAAGTTGGGATGCTCGCTTACGGTGGTTTCTTATCCATGTGTGTTCGACCGGATGTAAGAGAATTCTTTACGAATGCAATAAATGAAACGGCTACATTATATAACACTACTCTCGAAACAGCTGTTTCTAAAGGGTTTTTTGTAAGAGCTCCCTACATTAGCGTGCCGGAAGAAATAGACTATGTGGATACAAAAAAATATTTAAGCGGGTTAAATCCATTCGCCGATAAGAGGCCTTTAAATGCAATTGAGATTTCTCATTTATATATGAATATTCAAACAAACTCTATTGGAGCAAAACTTTGCTTGAGCTTTGGTCAAACCTCTCAAAACAAAGAAATACAAGAGTATATGTTAAGAGGAAGCGAAATTTCAAAAAAGCATGTAAGGCTATTTACAGAGGCATTAGCCGAAAGTGACTTGATGACACCTGGCTCTCCAGATGTTTGTGTTAGCTATTCTACAACACAAACATACTCAGATAAAATCATGATGTTTCATATGTCTTTACTTAGTGCGGCAGGAACAGGGAACTATTCTACAGCAGCTGCAGCAAGTCAGAGAACAGATTTAGCTGTAAATTATGAAAGATTGTCTGCTGAAATCGCTCAATTCGCCAAAAGTGGAGCAGACATTATGATCAAAAATAGCTGGTTGGAGCAGCCACCAGGGGTACATGATCGGGAGAAATTGGTGAAGAAAGAAGGAATGAGCTAAACTTCTGATTTTGTTTTAAAAAGTAAAAAAACACAGAGAATTTTTTATGTAGTTCATTGTGATTTTTTCCTGGAGGTATAGGAATAGAATAGATAGGCGGAGAAATTCCGGTTAAGTTAGATAGTAGGTACTTAAAATCCGATATAAGCGGAAATATTTCGGTTAACTTCTCTATTTTTAACTAAATCCAAAGATTAGGTTCATATAAGCGGAAAAACTGCCCTTATTTTGTGGGGAATGTTGGTTTTTTCCAATTTAAGCGGAATTATTACGTTTATTTATCTTGTTGTTTAGCGAAAACACAACTATAGAGTGCAAAATAATAGTAAAAATGCTTGGAGACATAATGTTCCAAGCATTTTTACTATTAAGTACAAATTACTGTTCGATTAGTAAGGTTATTTTTAATTTGATACCTTCAAAACCGAACCCAATAAGAATTTCTCTCTCTGTGGGTCTTCTTATTGCTGTTTAATCATCGTTACATGAGGAATGCCTGCATCCATAAACTCATCTGATACAACCTCATAGCCTAATTTTTCATAAAAAGGTATCGCATGTGTTTGCGCGTTTAGTTTAAATTTAGTAACTCCTTGTTCTGACGCAATGTTTTCTAATTTTGATACAATTTTACGACCTGCACCAGTTCCACGAGTTGTTGATAGCACACAAATTCTTTCAATTTTACCTAAACCATCAAGCACACGTACTCGACCTGCACCTGCTGGCTTTTCTTGGTCATCATATAAAACAACATGTGTTGCTTCTTCTTCATACTGATCAATTTCCTCTTCTTCAGGGACGTTTTGTTCATCTACGAACACAATTTTTCTTACTGTGAATGCATCTTCTAGTTCATCTCTTGTTGCTACTTGTTTTATTTCCAATTATTCGCTTTCCTTTCCGAGTAAAAATGTTTCATGAACAGTCCAAGAACCGTTCTCTAGTTGATATAAAAGGTGGAAGCGGTCAATAACTTCCTCGTGGTGAATATCGAGCATTTTAATGCTGCCGAGAACATCTGAGTGTTCATCATCTGAAAGATTTTGCCCAAGTGTAATATGAGGGACAAAAGCATATTCAGGCTGACTGCTTAAGGAACCAGTATGTAAATTTTCATGAAGAGCTTGAAGCTCATCAGTTGGATCTACTTTTAAATAAATCACGTTGTTTACAGGTGCAAAAGAGCTAACCTTTTTAATTGAAATTTTGATTGGTTCACTTGTTTCAGCTACTTTACGAAGTTCCTTCGCAATAACCTTTATTTCATCGTCTTCTGCTTCAAAAGCCGTTTTTAATGTAACATGTGGTGGCACTAATGCGTAGTGAGTATCGTACCGTTTGCGATAAGAATTCACTAAATCCTGCAATTTTTTTGATGGAAAAAGGGCGATTCCGTATTTCATGATATTCCCTCCTAAACAGTTCATTATAGTTTTAGTATAGCAAATTTTTAAAAATAAACATATGTACGATGTTATTCAAACATAAGTTTGAGTATAGGTGTTAAAGCCGGCTGCCAATACTTCCAAGTATGATCTCCATTAAACTCTTCATACGTATATGAAAAACCCTTTTCAGACATCAACTGGGACAGCTTCCGATTTGGAGTAAGAAAGTCTTGAATAATACCATCAGTAGTCTTTACCTCTGTTTCTTTCTTGCCAATTTGATGATAAATCATCGGTTTGGAGGAAGAATCAAACTCTTTAACAGCATTCATAACATCTTCATTAACAAGAGGTGATTGGAGAATGAGCTTTCCAAAGGTATTGGGATAGGCTAACCCTGTTAATAATGAAACGGTTGCTCCTAAAGAATCACCAATTAACGCACGACCAAAGCCGATTTGGTATGTTGGAAATTCCGAATCGAGATATGGTACTAATTCATGCGCAAGAAAACGCACATACTGCTTAAACTTACTACCATTCGGATGGTATTTTTCTTTTCTGTCATGAACATCTTTATAAGGAATGCCAATAACGATCACATCTTCTATTTCTTCATTTTTTACTAAAGCCTCGACCTGTCTACCAACACGACCGAGTTTAAAGTAATCTTGGCCATCCTGTGCAATCAATAAACTATACTTATATAATGGAGAATAATTCTCTGGAAGATAAATGAGCAATGTTAGTTCTTCCTGAAGTGCTTCTGAATAAAAGGAGTGCTCCTTAATAATACCTGTTTGCTTACTCATGGTTACCCCTCCTAAAACATGAATGAAACCCCTTTTATTTTAACACGCAACGACTCATTCATCCTTAAAAAAGCATATTTATTATGTTTTCCGAGAAAAAAATGTTTAAAAATGTCGGACAAGGGTATTTTTCAAGTAAGACCTATTAATAAAAGTGAGAGGAGAATCACAAATGAAAAAATCAAGCAAAGTGGTTTTATCCGGTGTTGCACTATCCACAATAGGGGTTACATCTTATTTATTAAAGGAAGAAAAAAGAAAGAACAAATTTATCTCTTCCATGCAAATGATGAAAAATAAAGCCATTAATTCGATAAATAAAGACAAGCAGGTTATGGAGAAATCCGGACACCCTGATCCACATGATATTGAAGATAATACAATGGTAGCTGAAGGTTCTATGTATGCTGTTAACTATTATGATGAAAAGAAAAAATAACTTAAAAACAAGGCCGACTTACATGTCGGTCTTTTTATTTTGGTGAAAATCAGGGAAATACTAATTTTTCCATTGACTTATTTCCCAAACCTACTATAATAAGTAAATCCGATAAAACAGATATGAATTAAGAAAAGTAGGTGATATCAGTGTTTTTATCCATAAATAATGTTAATAAACAATTCAAAAACCGTGATAACAAAGAAGAAACAGTTTTAACAAATATAGATTTACAAGTGAAAGAAGGAGAATTTGTTTCAATCCTCGGTCCTTCAGGATGTGGAAAATCAACTTTGCTTTCTATTGTTGCAGGCTTAACACAGGCAACTTCTGGTGAGCTTGTTCTGCAAGGAAAAAAACTAAAAGGACCTGGTAAAGAACGCGGCATGGTGTTCCAGCAAGCTGCATTGTTTCCATGGTTAACGGTTGAAGAAAATGTAATGTTTCCTCTTCGCAAAGAGCTTTCCAAGAAAGAAGCACAAGAAAGAGCTTATAAATTTTTATCTCTTGTGCAATTAAGTCCATATGCAAAGCATTCCCCACATGAGCTTTCAGGCGGTATGCAGCAGCGTGTCTCAATTGCTAGAGCGTTAGCGATGGATCCAGCTCTATTATTAATGGATGAGCCATTCGGTGCGCTAGATGAACAAACACGTTCAAGACTTCATGAAGTGTTGGAAGAAGTGTTTTTAGAAACGAAAAAAACGATTCTTTTCGTTACACATAGCATTCATGAAGCATTAAAGCTTTCTGACAGAATTGTTGTTATGGGAACACAGCCAGGCCGAATTGTTGATATCATCGAGCTTGACTTTCCACGCCCACGTGAACAAGCGCGTGAAGAGCTATTAGCTTATGAAGAACGAATTAAGAAACTACTAAAATCAGAAATAGATAAAGTAATAGAAAAGGAGCAGCAATATGCAGCCAGTCGTTAAACGAATTCTTTTTTACGTTATTCTTTTAACTGTATGGCAGGCTACGGTAAAACTTCTTGATGTTTCCGTTGCAATATTCCCTGCCCCTACAGATGTTTTCAATTCATTGTATACAGGTTTTTTAGATTTAACACTTGTTTATGATTTAGTCGCAAGCTTTAAGAGACTTGCGATTGGATTAGTCATTGCATTAATCTTAGGACTTATTTTAGGAGTAGCCCTAGCTAAATCTAAAACACTTGATGAAACATTAGGTTCATTAATTATCGCTTTACAGTCTGTACCAAGTATTGTTTGGTTACCTTTAGCAATTATGTGGTTCGGGTTAAATGAAGCAGCTGTTACGTTTATCGTCGTTTTAGGTGGAACACTTGTGATGACGATTAACATGAGAACAGGGATTAAAAATGTGCCACCACTTTATATAAAAGCAGCACAAACGATGGATTATAAAGGCTTGAGCCTGTTCTGGAAGGTCATGATTCCAGCATCTATCCCTTATGTTGTAACAGGAATAAGACTTGCTTGGGCATTTGCATGGAGAGCATTAATGGCAGCTGAATTATTAAGTACAGGTCCAGGACTTGGGTATAAATTAAAGTTCGCATCAGATTTTGGTGATATGAGCTTAGTTCTCGCCATTATGATCATGATAATGGTCATTGGTGTTATTGTAGATTTACTCTTTTTCCAACGTATTGAGAAAAACGTAATGAAAAAATGGGGATTAGATAGTTGAGGATTTTTTAATAATAGCAATTGGTATGTCACCAATTGCTTCAAATCTCACCTCTGACTTCTGACTTCGAGCGTAAAAAAAGGTATCAAAGTAAAAGGTTATTTTTAACTTATAATCATTATTTAAAATGGAGGTTACATCATGAAAAAAGGACTTTTATTTGCACTTATTTCAATTTTATTAGCAGGTGTCCTTGCAGCTTGTGGAACTGGTGAATCATCAAATACAAGTGGTAGCGGCAGCACAGAAGAGGTTGTGATTGGATATTTCCCAAACATTGACCACGTACCGGCTATGATTTCTAGAGAAAAAGGATATTATGAAGAAGCTCTAGGAGAAAACGTAAAAGTAACATACAAAACGTTCCCAGACGGAGCAGCGTTTATGACAGCTTTAAAAACAGGTGAAATACAAGCAGGACTAGTAGGACCAGGTCCAGTAATGAATAACTATGCAAATGGAGCAGATGTGAAAATTATTGCAGGTGCATCTTCAGGCGGTACAGTCGTTGTTGCATCAGCAAAAAGTGGCGTACAATCAGTTGAGGATGTTTCAGGTAAAACGTTCATCACACCAGGTGTAGGATGCACACATGATGTTCAAATGGAAACATTTCTTAAAGATTTAGGAATTACATCAGCACGTATCGGTGGAACTCTTAAGCATGTAACAGGAAACCCAGCTCAATACGGAGCAATGTTCGAATCAGGTAAAGTAGATTTAGCTGCTGTTCCGGAGCCATGGGCATCACAATTAGTAAATGATGGTGCAAAAATCATTGTTGATACAGATGAAATTTCATACGGTACAACATTACCTAACACAGTGTTAGTAACAAGTGGAAAATTAATTGAAGAAAATAAAGAGCTTGTAGCTAATATCGTTAAAGCACATGAGCAAGGTGTTAACTTTATTAACGAAAATCCAGAAGAAGCACGTGATATCGCAATTAAAGCAATCAAAGACATCACAGATCAAGAATTAGACCCAGCGATCGTTGACAGCGCGTGGGAGCGTGTAACATACACTACAGAAGTAAACGCAGATGTTGTTCAAGAATTTGCAAATTCTTCATATGAATTAAAATTCCTAAAGGAAAAACCAGAATTCAGTGATCTAATCGACACTTCATTCTTATCGAAGTAGGAATCTATCGTGAAAAAAATATTATTAATTGTAATTGCTGTTTTAGCGTTGGTAGGCTGTTCACAGTCTATCAACCTAGAAGAGCATTTTTCATTAAATGGAACCGTAGAGCCACTAGAAGCCGTGAATCAAAACGGTGAAGTTGTAAAGATGTCTGATTATAAAGATAAAGTTTGGATAGCGACGTTTATTTTTACAAACTGTGATACCGTATGCTCGCCAATGACTGCTCACATTGCCACACTTCAAGAGCAGTTAAAAGATGAAAAAGCTGAAGCAGAATTCGTTTCCTTCAGCATTGATCCTGAACATGATACACCAGAGGTACTAAAAAAGTTTGGAGATCAATTTGGTGCTGATGATGAAACGTGGAATTTCTTAACAGGCTATGATCAAGATGAAATTGAATCTTTTTCTAATATAAGTTTCTTAGCTCCTGCTGCGAAACTTGAAGGCTCTACTCAGTTTGTGCACAGTACCTCGATCTTTCTTATGAAAGGTAGTCAAATCCTTGAGCAATACGATGGAGTATCAGATGTGCCATTTGAAAAAATAATCGAAGATATCAAACTATTGCAATAATTCTATTGCATTCTCCACTTGAATAAGTTACAGTAGTAAAAAGTTAAACATTTTAAAAATTTCATATATTTCTTATCAAGAGAGGCAGAGGGACTGGCCCTATGAAGCCTCAGCAACCGGTTCATAACGAGTGAAGATCTGGTGGTTATGATATTTGCTAAGTTTCAAGCGAAACCTATGTAAGGTTTTTAAAAGCACCGACAGATAATGAAAAAAGAAGCGAACAAAGCGTTTTTGATTGTTCGAAGCTTTTTTCATTGTCTGTCGCAGGCTTGCATCGCAAGCCGCAAGCACTTGTGTGCTTTTAAAAACTAAACCAACACAAATTAATGGTTTCTTTAACAAAAAGCAAATAAAGTAACAACACAAATACCAAGACTTCTACGAGTGCCAAGGTGCTAAATCCAGCAAGCCACACCAGCTTTATGCTTGAGAGATAAGAAGAAGCGCATTTAACGACACAGTCTTCTTCTTAACGAGGAAGACTTTTTATTTTGCTTTTTTAACATGTACGCTTTCTCTCATGTACATACTTGTTAAATTTAAATCTTAGGAGTGACAAACATGAGCAAACGAATCGAAACAAAATTAGCACAAATCGGAAACCGCAGTGAAAATGTAACAGGTACAGTTAACCCGCCAATTTATTTATCAACAGCCTATCGTCACGCAGGAATCGGTGAATCTACTGGATTTGATTATATCCGTACAGGAAACCCTACAAGACTATTAGTCGAAAAAGCAATCGCAGACCTCGAGCATGGCGACCGTGGCTTTGCCTTCAGTTCAGGAATGGCTGCTATTCAAACAATCATGGCTCTCTTCCAAAGCGGAGACGAACTGATCGTTTCTTCTGACTTATACGGTGGAACATACCGCCTCTTTGAAAGAGAATGGAGAAAATACGGATTATCATTTCAATATGATGATTTCACTAATCCAGCTGAAACGGATAAGTTGATCAATGAAAACACAAAAGCGCTATTCATTGAAACGCCAACTAATCCATTAATGCAGGAAACGGACATTAAAGAGCTAGTAGCAGTTGCGAAAAAGCATAACATACTCGTGATTGTTGATAACACTTTCTATACACCAGTTCTTCAAACGCCAATCTTAGATGGAGCTGATATTGTCATTCATAGTGCAACGAAATACTTAGGTGGGCACAACGATGTTCTTGCAGGCTTAGTTGTAACCAAAGGTCAGGAACTAAGCGATGAATTCTTCCAACATCAAAACGCTATTGGTGCAGTTTTATCACCATTTGATTCTTGGTTATTAATGAGAGGAATGAAAACTTTATCACTTCGTATGAGACAGCATCAAGAAAATGCTCAAAAAGTAGCAGCATTTTTAGAAGAACATGAGGATGTACTTGATGTTCTATATCCTGGTAAAGGTGGAATGCTATCATTCCGTTTACAAGATGAGGCATGGATTAACCCATTTTTGAAAAACCTTAACACGATTTGCTTTGCAGAAAGTTTAGGTGGAATCGAAAGCTTCATTACGTATCCAGCTACGCAAACACATATGGATATTCCTGAAGAAATTCGGATCGCAAATGGTGTCTGTAACAAGCTTCTGCGTTTTTCAGTAGGTGTTGAGCATGCAGAAGATATTATTGAAGATCTAGCACAAGCATTTAAAGAGATGAAAGGAGTGGAAGCAGTTGAGCAATCATGATTGGTCATTTCAAACAAAACTACTTCATAACGAGTCAAAGGTAGACCGCGGCACAGGATCGGTAAGTGTGCCGATTCATCATTCCTCTACTTTTCATCAATTTGATATTGATGAATTTGGTAAATATGATTATGCACGCTCTGGGAATCCTACGCGAGAAGCGTTGGAGAGTGCCATTGCAGAATTAGAAGGTGGATCACGTGGATTGGCGTTCTCTTCTGGTATGGCAGCTATTTCTACCGCGTTTTTATTGTTATCACAAGGAGATCATGTACTTGTAACTGAGGACGTGTATGGTGGGACTTTCCGTATTATTACAGATGTTTTAACTCGATTTGGAATTGAGCATACATTTGTAGACATGACAGATCTTCATCAAGTTGCGTCTGAGATTCGTCCGAATACGAAGGTGATTTATATGGAAACACCTTCAAATCCGTTGTTAAAGGTAACGGATATTAAGGGGATTGTGAATCTGGCGAAGGCAAATAACTGCTTAACTTTCTTAGATAATACGTTTTTAACACCTGAGTTACAGCGACCTTTGGAGTTAGGCGTGGATGTGGTATTGCACAGTGCAACGAAGTTTTTAGCGGGGCATAGTGATGTGCTTGCAGGTCTTGCTGTTGTTAAGGATGCTGAATTAGGAGATCGCCTGTATAAATTACAAAATGCATTCGGTGCCGTTCTTGGTGTGCAGGACGCATGGTTAGTTCTTCGTGGATTAAAGACGTTGCATGTACGTTTGCAGCAGTCTCAAACATCTGCTTTGAAAATAGCTGAATTTTTAGCGGAGCATCCGAAGGTAGAAGAGGTGTATTATCCGGGCTTGAGCTATCACCCAGGTCATGAAACACAAAACTATCAAGCAGATGGACCCGGGGCAGTGTTGTCTTTCAAGTTAGCTGACGCAGCTGCGGTTAAAACATTGGTAGAAAATGTGGAACTTCCGGTGTTTGCGGTTAGTTTAGGTGCAGTGGAATCAATTCTCTCATATCCTGCGAAAATGTCACATGCGGCAATGCCTCCAGAAGAGCGTGAAAAGCGTGGCATATCAGATGGATTGCTGAGATTAAGTGTTGGACTTGAGAAGGTAGAGGATTTAATTAAAGATTTTGCTGCAGCTTTGGAGAAGGTGCCTGCTGCTGCAAAGAAGAATGTGAATGTGTAAATTTGAGAGCTGACTCTTTTCTGAGTCAGTTTTTTAGGTTAAGGTACTTAAAATTCTTTCTCTAAAAGAGGAACAGCTTGTTATTGTTCCTCTTTTAGAGAAGAAGAAATGTTTAAAGAGTCGGTAATTTCATCGCCGTATCCATATTCTTTAAATTCAACTGTATTTGTTCATTCGTATCGAATGCGTGATACCAGCCTTTTTCCACCATATAATTCGAGATTCTTTCATGCATATCAAGTGCTTCCTCTAAATGGCGAGTGAGGGTATGTTTAATTTCCGGTGTGCCTGATTCAGTGAGCGCCATTGCATAGTTTCTTACTCCACTTTTAGCAGAAATTAATAAGTCCATTGCAACAACTTGGTCTGTTAAGGCTTTCATACCAGTTATACTTTCGATGATCGTATTCATGTATGTTTCATCTCCTAACTAATACTTTGGCTTTGCTTTTGATAGGATGGAGGAGTATTCCTCTAACTGACGGGTTGACACTGTAATATCTTGCTGCATGATGTCTTTTAGTTCTTGATCGGATACTAGAGCTCTCATTGTTTTGGACTTTGTTAAGCAGGTTGTTTTGAATGCCGCTATTTCCTGTACTTCAAGAACTTCGTGTAATGCATAGTCCATGACTGATACCCTCCTTTTGCTATGGTTTTAATACAACTTTGATACAATTATCCGTTCTTGTATCAAAAATTTCATACCCACGTTTTGCTTCACTTAGTGGGAGTACGTGACTAACAACATCACCTGGATCAATTTTTCCAGTAGAAACTAGTTCAAACATGTATGGCATTAAGTGAATCATAGGGGCTTGTCCAGAACGGATATTTACGTTGCGTTGCATAATATCTCCTAAAGGGAAACCATTATATCGGCCACCATACACGCCCGTAATTTGGATGGTTCCGCATTTGCGAACAGCTTGAGAAGCCATTACAAGTGCACTCATCGCTCCACCTTGAAGTCTTAATCCGGTAGCGAGGAATTCCATGTCGGTCATTTTTCCGTCCATACCAACTGCATCAATGACAACATCTGCTCCACCTTTTGTGATTTCTTTCAGGTAACTTCCTACATTTTCATGTTCCTCAAAATTAACGGTTTCTACTTTATTTGTTCTTTTCGCATGCTCTAAGCGATAGGGAATATAGTCAACAGCAATTACTCGCTTTGCTCCTTTTAGCCAACAAAATTTTTGAGCGAAAAGGCCAACAGGTCCACATCCTAATACAATGACTGTGTCACCGTCCTTGACACCGGCATTTTCCACACTCCAATAGCCTGTTGACATGGCGTCAGAAATAACACTTAATTTCTCATCAGGTTCTTCACAGCTTTCAGGTATTTTGAAATGTGTAAAATTGGCAAAAGGAACTCTTAAGTATTCAGCTTGTCCACCTGGATAGCCACCTGTGTTACCTGAATAGCCAAAGTATGCACCCATTTCTCCGTTATCATTTGAGTTATCACATTGACTCTCAAGATTGCTTTTACAATATTGGCATTCACCACATGCGATATTAAAAGGAATAATCACACGATCCCCTTTTTTTACCTTCGTAACTTCAGGGCCGACCTCTTCAACGATTCCCATTGGCTCATGACCGATCACATAGTCTTCCTGCATATTTGGTATCATTCCGTGGATTAAATGCAAATCAGATCCACAAATGGCTGTACTTGTTACTTTGACAATCATGTCATCTGGCTTTTGGATTTTTGGATCTTCTACTTCTTTTACCTCAACATTTTTGATGCCTTGATAGGTTACGGCCTTCATTCAACTAACCTCCAATGTTAATGTTCATCAGGTGTACGATCGAACATTCCTTTTCTATTTGATTCGACAGGGAATAGGTTCATGTTTCCAACCATGATTGTATTTTTTGCCGATAGCTGATCTAATTGATATTGTTCTTTTAAATCATGAGGGTGGAACCATTTTTTCTCGACCATAAGCTCTGTAATTTCTTGATGCATGGCAATACTCTGCATTAGTTGCTTACGCAGCATGTTTCTTAAATCAGGTGAGACAGTCTCAGTTAATGCCACAGCTGTATTTCGCACCGCATCTTTTGCTCGCATGAGAAAATCCATGGCAAACGTGGTATCTGCTAACTCAGGAACATGTAACGAATTAATTGGATCTAAATGATCGTTGTTCAATGCTACTACCTTCCTTTCAATTAATAATTGGTGTTGGTTTGCTCTCAGGTACTGGTGCTTCAAAAGGAGCACGTTGATAAATTGCTTGTAACTCAGTTAAAGCCTGAATCGATTGATCAACATCTTTTTGCATGAGTTCTCTAAGATCCTGATCAAAAACGAGGCCCTGCATAAGCTTTGATTTTGCCACGCATAAAGTTTTAAAGTTTATAATCTCATGTAAGTCTATAGATTCATGAGCTGCTAATTTTTGTGAATCCATAATTTGTTAACCTCCCCATATTGATATGCTTCAGTATTTTCCCCGAATAATGGTTATTAATAATTTGTAAAAAATGACTATTATGGAGTCTTCTATACCCATTCTCAATTAGGTAACATACAGAAAAAGTTGGAAAAGTTCGAATCATATAAGGAGGTACTATGTATGTCTTTGTTGAAGTAAGACTTATGGGTGAATAAGGAGGAAAAAATGATGTTGAATTTTGATATGAATATAGATCAATTCGCCAAAATTAAAGTGATCGGTGTTGGCGGCGGTGGTAACAATGCGGTTAACCGAATGATAGAAGATGGAGTTGAAGGTGTTGAATTTATTGCAGCCAACACAGATGCGCAGGCTCTAAATCAATCAAAAGCTGAAATTCGGATGCAAATAGGTGCTTCATTAACAAGAGGATTAGGAGCAGGGGCAAACCCTGAAATCGGTCGAAAAGCAGTGGAAGAAAGTAAAGATCAGCTTAAAGAAGTATTACAAGGAGCAGACATGGTCTTCGTTACAGCTGGAATGGGTGGGGGAACCGGAACAGGGGCAGCACCTGCCATAGCGGAAATTGCTCGTAACCTTGGTGCTCTAACAATTGGAGTTGTCACACGTCCTTTTAAATTTGAAGGCTCAAAGCGTTCAAAAAATGCTATAAGCGGTATAGAGGCCATGAGGGAATCAGTTGATACATTAATTATCATTCCAAATGATCGTTTATTGGAGATTGTTGATAAAAAAACAAATATAATGGATGCTTTCCGTGAAGCAGACAGTGTTCTTCGCCAAGGGGTGCAGGGAATTTCTGATTTAATTGCTGTACCAGGTTTAATTAATCTTGACTTTGCTGATGTGAAAACAGTTATGTCCCATAAAGGAACAGCATTAATGGGCATTGGAATTGCGAAGGGGGAAGACCGGTTGCTATGGCGGCTCAGAAGGCAATCAATAGCCCATTGCTTGAAACCTCAATTAATGGAGCTCAAGGTGTAATCATGAACATTACTGGTGGTACAAACTTAAGTCTTTTCGAAGTCCAAGAAGCAGCTGATATGGTATCTAATGCATCTCATGAAGATCTGAATATGATTTTTGGTTCTGTAATTAATGATCAATTGAAGGATGAAATTATCGTAACGGTTATTGCGACTGGTTTCATTGAGCAAGAGGAAACACGACCAGTAATTCAAACGAATACACAGCCACAAAGAGAAAGGGTAGAAACTACGTATCACTATGAAAACCAGCGTATACAACGGGATGTTAGTTACCGTGAAGAACCTGTTCAAGATTTTAACCGTCATAATGAACAGCAAGGAGATTCACTGGATATCCCAACGTTTTTAAGAAATAGGCAAAATCGCAGATAAAATTACATAGATATAACTGACTTAAATATAGGTTTATTCAGGAGAAAGAGGTTGGGAACGATATAAAGTGTCCAATCTCTTTTTTATTGCATTCAAGCCTAAAAATAGTAAACGTAACCTGCAAAACTTTAATTAATAAACCTTCTGTATTTTTCATGCATGTACCCCAATGTTCCCTCATATATAAAAGTGAGCTAACGCTTTACACAAATTTACAAAAGGGGGAACAAACGTGAAAAAAATGCGTAATAGCTTGTTGTTTGTCATGATGCTTGCTTTTATGATGGTAATCGCTGCATGTGGCGGTGGAGCTGAATCAGAAAGCTCGAGTGAAGAAAATGAAGAAACAACAGAAAACACCTCAGAAGAAAAACAAGATTTAAGCTTACTTACTGGCGGAACGGGTGGTACATATTATCCGCTAGGCGGGCAAATTGGTAAGATCATGACAGACAATACAAACGCAAACATCACACCTCAAACTTCAGGTGCATCTGCTGAAAACATGGAAACATTAAGAGCTGGTGAGGCTGAACTAGCATTTACACAAACAGATATCGCGGCATATGCACTTGAAGGAAAAGAAATGTTTGATGGAAATGCAATTGATACTATTCAAGCAATTGGATCACTGTATCCAGAAACAATTCAACTAGTCACAACGAAAGATAGCGGAGTCCAATCAGTAGAAGACCTTAAGGGGAAAGCTGTTTCCGTTGGTGCGCCTGGATCAGGTGCTTATATTAACGCCATGCAAGTTTTAGAGGTTCATGGATTAACAACTGAAGATATTAAACCACAAAATCTATCATTTGATGAGTCAACAGATGGTATCCAAGCAGGAACAATCGATGCTGCGTTTATTACTGCTGGAACACCAACTGGAGCAGTTGAAGCTCTATCAGCTCAAGAAGACATTGTAATTGTTCCAATTGCAGACGATAAAGTTCAAGAGCTAATGGATCAATATCCATACTACTCAAAGGATACAGTTGCAGCTGGAACATATAAGATTGCAGAAGATGTAAACACTGTAGCAGTAAAAGCGATGCTTGTCGTAACAAAAGATCTAGAGGAAGAATTAGTCTATGAAATGACAAAAGCATTGTTTGAAAATACAGATTCAATTACACATGCAAAAGGTGAGTTCATTACACCGGAATCTGCACTTGAAGGTGTGGGAAATTTAGAATTCCACCCAGGTGCAACTAAGTATTTTGAAGAAAAGGGCCTTCAATAAGAAAAGCTTAGTAGGGAAATAAAAAAAGAATGATGTCTAAATGGGGCAAGAATGTAGGGAATATTGCCCCATTTGACAGCATTCAAATATTTTCTGGGAAATAAGTCGAATAGTGAAGCGGTACAAGATGTATTGACTTAGGTACTTCTTCAGAATATAATAGAATATGTAGCTTTAAGAGCTATTATACAACTATATAACGATCCGATAGTTCAGTGGGAGAACACTACCTTGACAGGGTAGGGGTCGGGGGTTCGAATCCCTCTCGGATCATCAGTTTTGGAAGCTTCAATCCCTTGATAGAGAAGGGATTGAAGCTTTTCTTGTTTTTGCGGGTAAACTGCTTCTAACCCTTTGAAAAAGAAAATTGCACATTTAGCGCACATTGTCCTTAAAAAAATCTTCTTCAAACTTATTTGCAGTGAGCCTTTGTAACTCTGTACTAACATGTGAGTAAATAACTAAAGTCACTTGAACACGACTATGTCCTAGTCGATCAGCAACAACTTTTGGATTTTCACCTGATGCCATTAAAGTAGTAGCATGGAGGTGGCGTAAATCATGAAATGTAATCTTAGGCAAATTGGTTTCTTTTATCAATGATTAAAATTGCCTCAGATTTCCTTATCTCGAGTAGTCTCTAGACAAGGACCAAAGAATATTTTAATATTAGTATGCTAGGATGGCTTAGGTGTATGGAATAAATAGAGTGAAAGTAGCATAGCACTAATGTCGAAGGTGGAAAGTCAATGCAAAAAGTTATATTTATAGACGTAGACGGAACATTAGTAAATGAAAACGGGGTGATTCCTGAATCAGCCATATCTGCAGTTAAGAAGGCAAGGGAAAACGGTCATCTTGTACTTGTATGCACTGGACGATCTAAGGCTGAACTATTCCACGAAATAAAAGAAGTTGGTTTTGATGGGATTATCGGGGCTGCAGGTGGTTATATTGAATTTGGAGGAAAGGTGTTGTTACATGAACGAGTCAAGCCAGCAGATGTTCAACACCTTGTGAATTTTTTTAGCTTACATGAAATTGATTTCTACTTAGAATCTAATGGTGGTTTATTTGCTAGTGACAACTGTAAAAATCGTGTCAGAACTATAATTGATAAATTTCTTGCTGACAATCCCGAAAGTAAAGAAGAAGTTGAAAAAGGGTTAATGCCTTTTCGTGATTCGCTAATTGTTGGAGAAGAATTGGTAAGGGATGATATAAATAAAGTCTCATTTTTAGGATCAAATTTACCGATTGAAGTTATAACTAAAGAATTTCAGTCTAAATTTAATGTAATCCCTAGCACGGTTCCTTCATTCGGTAAAAATAGTGGGGAGCTATCTGTACCAGGTATTCATAAGGCAACTGCAATTGAAAAACTACTTCAGCATCTTAAGATAGATAAAGAACATACATTTGCATATGGTGATGGTTTAAATGACTTAGAAATGCTTGAATATGTTCAATATGGGATTGCCATGGGGAATGCTAAAATAGCTGTAAAAAAGGTAGCGGATGATATTACAGATAGCCACAATGATCATGGTATCTATAATAGTTTTAAAAAGTATGGATTGATATAGAAATAGTATAGTATCATTTAATGATAATTCATCGTAATAATGAAAATACTTTATTGTCAGCCAGTAATTTTTTTGGTAAAATCGTTTCATAGCTAACGTTATCTGACGGTTAAAAAAATTGCGAAATCAAGTAGGTGTTTGATATTCATTTAAACAATGAGGAAGCAGAATTACTACCTGAAGAGATCGACACAATCAGTCAATTAACTAAATTACCTTTGGATTCACTAAATCTAGAAGCAATTGCTGTTGTGACGAACATATATAGGGTAGCTCAAGGATTAAGAAACAGAATGGAACAAGACATCTTGTCTGAGTACGGAATATCTTGGACATCATTTTCAATTCTGTATGATTTATGGATTTGTGGATCTCTTGAAACAAAAAAGCTTGCTGAATCAGCTGGAGTTTCTAAGGCAACAATAAGTAATATCACAAACACATTAGAAAAAAAGATCTGTGTTATCGAAAAGTTGATCACAGAGATAGAAGAAATACCTTTGTTTTACTGACTGATAAGGGGAAGCAAGTTATTGAGGAGCTTTACCCTCGTTTTCACTCAGGAGAGGTTGATATTGTTTCTAGTCTTGATGGATCAGAAAAGTTAATGCTTGCTAAATTATTAAGAAGAGTCATTAGAGAAAACGGATTTTAAAAGTGAATAATTAATAAGTGATGAGAGGAAATTGAGTAGTAGTTATCTCCCTGTTTGCAGAGAGTCGATGGCAGGTGTGAATCGACACATAGATAATACGAATTACACTCCTTGAGCTTTTCTTTGTTCGGTAGCAGCAAAGAACGGACGAACCGTTAATCGTTGAGTGGAAGAATACTATTTATTCTTCAATAAGGGTGGTACCGCGTGAAAAAGTCAACCACGTCCCTTTTATAGGGGATGTGGTTTTTTGTTTACAAAAAAATAGGAGGAATCATTATGAGTGAATTAATAACGAATTTAACCCAAGAACAATTACAAGAAGTAAAGAG
Organism: Metabacillus endolithicus; assembly: GCF_023078335.1. GTDB lineage: Bacteria > Bacillota > Bacilli > Bacillales > Bacillaceae > Metabacillus > Metabacillus endolithicus. Next base: position 3,570,848 of record NZ_CP095550.1, read on the forward strand.
ACAGCTTGCTATTTACGCTCAAGGTGTACAGGAAATTATTCCAACTGAAGAACTGGAACAGAAAATAGCAAGATCGGTACTGGAAAATCGACCACTTAAAATAAAATTAGGGTTGGATCCTTCAGCACCTGATGTTCATCTCGGACATACTGTTGTTCTTAACAAGATGAGACAATTTCAAGAAAATGGTCATATTATTCAGCTGATTATTGGAGATTTTACGGGCAAAATAGGTGACCCGACAGGAAAGTCAGTAGCAAGAAAACAGTTAACTGATGAAGAAGTAAAACATAATGCTAAAACATACTTTGAGCAGTTTGCAAAAGTAATTGATATGGACAAAGTTGAATTACACTATAACTCTAAATGGTTGTCTCAGCTTAACTTTGAGGATGTTATCCAACTAGCAGGAAAAATAACAGTAGCCAGGCTTTTAGAAAGAGATGATTTTGAGGAAAGAATCGCTTTTAATAAGCCGATTTCTCTTCACGAATTCTTTTACCCGTTAATGCAAGGCTACGATTCAGTAATGCTGGAGTGTGATATTGAGTTAGGTGGAACAGATCAGCATTTTAATATTCTAATGGGCAGACATTTCCAAGAAAAGTACGGAAAAGAAAAGCAGGTTGCATTATTAATGCCGTTATTAGAAGGGCTTGATGGTGTTGAGAAAATGTCCAAATCAAAGAAAAATTACATTGGAATTGATGAAAGTCCTCAAGAAATGTATGGGAAAGCAATGTCAATTCCAGATGAATTAATGAGTAAATACTTTGAACTAGTAACTGATTTCACACCAGATGAAGTAAAAACAATAACAGAAGATTTAAATGTTGGTATTCTTCATCCTAGAGATGCAAAAATGTTACTTGCCAAAACAATTGTAAGAATGTACCACGGAGCAGATGCTGCAGAAAAGGCAGAAAATCATTTTATTACCGTTTTCCAAAAAGGTACAATGCCTGATGAAATTCCTGTCATAAAATGGACTGGACAAGATCAGGTATCGATTCCAGATCTAATAGTCGAGTTAGACCTACTAACTTCAAAGAGTGAAGTACGTAGAATGATTAGCAATAATGGAATTAAATTAAATGGAGAAAAGGTAGAAGATCCTCAATTACAAGTTTCAATAACAAACGGATTAATTGTTCAGGTTGGGAAGCGTAAATTTATTAAGATACAAAAGTAACTTTTGAAAACATAATAATATAAAGGGAATGAGTTTAAGGGTAAGACTATATATTATTTTTTGTTTATCCTCTATTGTTATACTCATCGTTTCATAGTAGTTTGGTATATAAAAAATTTTTACTTATTCCGTTGTTAGTACCAATTAATTTAATTGATGACATAGAGATATTTCATTATGATATACAATTACCAAAGGCTGCAGATGTTCCATTTAACATCTGCTTTTTTATATGAGCTACATTATTCTTTAGAAATTTCCTTTTGAGTTTTTAACACGTCTATTCTTTACTTACCCATGAGTTTCTGAAACGCTCAATTACAATATTAAACTACCTAATGGCTTTTAAAAGTAAAGACTTTATAAAATAAACCGATAAAATAACTAGAGGGGAATATAATGAAAGAAAGTGAATGCACTATTTTTAAATCATTTACCTATAGCTATAGAAATGGCAGTGTTTTATATATAAATACAAACGAAACCAAGGTATTTTTCATATTAAACAAAATAGAAATAATTAGAGGGGGAATTTGGGATGAAAGTCACTGGAAAGTTAATAATTTCTTATTTAATCATTGCATTTATTCTTATTGGAGTTGGTTCCTTTGCTACATTTGGACTTTCTAAATTAAATAATAATGGTAAGGATATGTACGAAGATCGACTAATTCCAATCAATCATTTAGCGAATCTTATAGGGTTTGCAGAAGAAACCATGGTCGTAATGCTTTCTTCAGTACTAACAGAAGATTCATCAATGATTGGTACTGCAAATGAGTATATGGCTGAAGTAGATACAATATTAAAAGATTATGGAAATAGACAGATGGATACACAAGAAGTAGAAATTTTTGAAACAGTAAATATAGAATGGAATAAATTTAAGACACTAACAAATGAAAATATAAACCTCATAAAAGAGGGACAGTTTGAAGAAGCGGAAATAGGTATAAACAAAGCTACTACACCTTTTTATAACGTTTCGGCAAACTTAGAAAAACTAGCAATGCTAAATGAAGAACTTGCTAAAAAATTACAAGAACAAAATCAAGTGAATTATGAAAAAACGTCACTATCCATTATCATTTCTAGTATCATTGCAGTTATTTTAGCCATTCTAATCGGATTATTTATGGGCAGGGGAATTGGCGGGCCTTTACGATATATCTCTAATCAGATGAAGAAAATCTCGGAAGGGAACCTCACAGGGAAGGAAATGATGCTAAAAAGGAAAGATGAAATTGGACAAGTTGCTTATAGTTTGGATATGATGAAAAATAATTTAAAAACAATTATAAAAGATGTATCAGCAGCTTCTGAAAACCTTTCCAATCAAAGTGAAGAGTTAACGCAATCTTCTCACGAGGTAACTGAGGGTTCGAATCAAATTGCTATGACAATGCAGGAGTTATCAGATGGTTCGGAATCACAAGCTAATCATACTGGTGACTTATCACAAGTGATGGATTCATTCATTTCAAAATTACAGGATGCTAATATAAATGGTAAGGATATTCATCAATCGACAAATGATGTCTTGTTCATGACCACAGAAGGTAGCAAGTTAATGAAAAACTCAGTAGAACAAATGGGAATTATAGATCATGTAGTTATGAACGCCGTTAAAAATGTAAAGGGACTGGATATACAAACCCAGGAAATTACTAAGTTAGTAAATGTGATTAAAGATATTGCTGAACAAACAAATCTTTTAGCTTTGAATGCTGCAATAGAAGCTGCCCGTGCTGGTGAACATGGAAAAGGTTTTGCTGTGGTTGCTGATGAGGTTAGAAAGCTCGCAGAACAAGTAAGTTCATCTGTTATGGACATTACGGCCATTGTCCAAGAAATTCAAAAAGAATCTTCAGGAGTAGTGGATTCCTTACAAGAAGGGTATGGAGAGGTAAAAAAAGGTACTGCTCAAATTACTAAAACGGGAGAGACTTTCCAAAATATAAGTTATGCAGTAAACGAGATGATTAGCAAAATTAAAACGATCACAATAAATTTAGAAGATATTTCACAAGATGGTCAGATGATGAATGCCTCGATTCAAGAAATTGCATCAGTCTCTGAGGAATCAGCTGCAGGTATTGAACAAACTGCTGCTACAATTGATCTGGCTAGAAGCTCTATGGAAGAAGTTGCTCAAAGTTCTTCTTACCTAGCTAAACTTGCTGAAGAATTAAATGGGCTTGTTCTCAAGTTTAAGGTTTAAGATCAATTTTAGAAGATTTCCATTTGAAAGTTGAATTGCACTATAATTCTAGAGTGGAGTCCTTAGAAAGATTTACAAAGGTATTAAATAAAATGGAGAAAAAAGGTAGTAGAATCTTAAATGCAAGAATGAATAACATCCTGATAGGGAAACGCAAATTTATTAAAGCTAAAAAAGTAACCTTTAAATGCTACTAAATTAACTTATGGTAAGTTTTAGGTTTATTTTATTGTAAATATTGTCTTGGATGGACTTTATAGTTTTTTGTTGTACCCATTCCTACAGAAGTTGGGGATGGCAACTGGTACAATGCAAAGTATTAATTCTTATCTTATTATGATTGCAGTTTCTTTAGTGATCTATTTGTATCAGTTGTGGCAGGAGAAAATCTTTGCTCATGAGTAACAAAACTTATTCATGTGAGGACTTACACTTTAATAGTCTAACTAAAGGAACTAGAATCATTTCTTCTAGTTCCTTTTTATATTTTATTTTCGAACATTATTAATCTATATATTTTTTTATATCAATTACTAACATTTTTCGTATTTCATTTAAAGATTTTTAGATGATAAGATTAATTTCAGAAAGTGGTTGCAAATTGATGGAGGAACTTCTAATTTATTACTTAAAGGAGTGATGGAAATATAAATTTAATTAGTGTTGAGGGAAGGTGTGAAATCGCAATTAACTTAATTAAGGGGGTAATTGTATGTTGGGGATGGAAGATATAACAATAACTTTCGCTTGGTTAGCAACTGTTTTAACAATGATAGGTTGTGTTATTTATGGAGTAATTATGTGGAACCGTGGTGATGACGACGAGGAGGAATCGAGATGAATTTAGCAAATTTAATTCCAATTGTCATTTTGTATCTGGTCATTATGTCAGGCTTGCTTATTATGGTTATCGTACAACAAGGTCAAATGAAGATTACTTAGTTGGGGGAAGAAATACAAATGCAATCATCATGGCCCTTTCTTATGGAGCAACGTTTACTAGTACCTCAGCCATAATTGGGTTTGGTGGATTGGCAGCTATGAATGGGTTTGGTCTTATTTGGTTGGCATTTTTAAATATATTCATTGGGGTATTTATAGCATTTGCTGTATTTGGAAAAAGAATTAGAAAATTATCAGTAAACTTGGAAGCGTATACTTTTTCTGAACTTCTTGGTAGGCATTATCAATCTAAATTTATAACTATCCTTTCTGGAATGTTCATTTTTATATTTATGCCTGCATACACAAGTGTGGTCCTAATTGGTGGAGGGAGGTTTCTCGAGCAAGCTCTATCAATCGATTATAATATTGGACTTCTAATTCTTGCAGTTATAGTTGGAATCTATGTTATTGGTGGCGGAATTAAGGCGGTTTTATACACAGATGCCTTTGCGGCTGCTATCATGATTATCGGTATGGCAATCTTTTTATTTATGAGCTATCAAGCAGTAGGTGGCATAGTAGAAGGACATAATACGTTAACTTCAATGGAAGACTTAGTTCCACAGGCACTAATTGATCAGGGCCATCAAGGTTGGACATCAATGCCAGCTATTGGATCACCGATGTGGTGGACACTTGTAAGTACAATCATTATGGGGGTAGGAATTGGTGTTTTAGCTCAGCCACAGTTAACGATGCGATTTATGACAGTGAAAAACAATAAAGCGATGAATCGCTCGGTTTTAGTTGGTGGAGTATTTATGTTTTTTATAACTGGAGCAGCTTATATGATTGGGCCAATCAGCAATGTTTATTTTTATAAAAATGAAGGAGACATTGCGATCAATATAGCGAATGGAAATCCTGATCTAGTTATTCCGATGTTTATTAGTGAGATTATGCCAGAGTGGTTTGTTTATTTGTTTACATTAACACTAATTTCAGCTGTTATTTCTACAATAAGCTCTCTTATTCATCTTCAAGGAACAGCATTTGGTCAAGATATATTAAGTAATTTGGGTATAAAATCTGTTTTAGGTATAGATAGTTCACGTATTGGGGTTCTGATAGGCTTGCAGGTGCTGTTATTCTATCCTATATATTACCTGGTGGGGTCATTGCACAGGCAACAGCCTTTTGGTTTGGAATTTGTGCAGCTGGATTTTTACCTACGATGATCGGGGCTTTTTATTGGAAAAATGCAACAAAGCAAGGGGCAATCGCAAGTATCTTAACAGGCTTTTTAGTGAGTGTGTTTGGTTTTCTATTTTTACATGCAAAAGAAGCTACTGCGTTTGGTTTATCGAGAGCAGTATTCGGTCAAGATACATTATTTGCTTTTCCGTTAACACATATAGATCCACTATTTTATTCATTGCCACTCTCGACAATTGTATTTGTGGTTGTTAGTTTGATAAGTAAATCCAAGGATCAGAAGATAGATGTTAACGGCGCCAATGAAGCTGGTTAAAGGATAAAAGGTTAAAGGGACAGTCTCCAAATTGAAGGGGGCTGTTTTTTCTGTTAGAAGGGCATTTTTAATGATGAAGGATGTAACTTGTTATGTAATTAGAACAACTGATAAAAACAGACCAAATCTTTATGATTGGTCTGTTTGAATATTTTCTCTATTTTTACCTCTATTTTTTAAATCTCTTATGAATATTATTTTGCTTATACGTCCCTGCCTCACTAAATTCAAAAAGTTCCATAGATAGTGCTAAATATCTTTTTCCATAAAGTTCAGCAAAATGATCTTTTATGGCATTGAAGATCTCTTCACAAGTTTCATTTTTAGCTTCTTCAGATCGACCTGCTCCAATCTTAAGTGTAGCATGAACAAAAGCATCGTCTTCTTTTCCATCTGCAATATAGTAGTCTTTTAATTCAATTCCTCGTGAACGTATTCCTCCTACGGGGAAAAGAGGAGCCTTTGAGATTAGAATATGATTAACTTTTTCTAGCAGCAAAGGAATATTAGCATCGTTTTTAATATTATCTGTATATTCAACAATAAAATGGGGCATTCTTAATCCTCCTTGAGGTGTAGGGTTAGTCACTAATGATTGTGTTTACTAATCTACCAATTCCTTCAATTTCGGTAATAACCTCATCGCCAACCTTTGTATTAATTAATCCTTTAGGTGTACCAGTAAGGATGATATCGTTTTTATTTAATGTCATGAAACTACTTAAATATTCGATTAGCATTGGAATATCAAAGATCATATCTTTAGTTGTACCTTCTTGAGTAACTTTTCCGTTCACATATGTACGCAATGTAAGATTCATAGGATCCGGGATATCTTTTGCATCTACCAACCAAGGACCGATTGGGGTACATGTGTCGCGATTTTTAACTTTAAGATTTGGTCTATAGTAGTTTTCAAGATAATCTCTGATTGCGTAGTCATTTGCGATTGTATATCCTGCTACGTAATTATAGGCATCTTCTTTTTTTATATTTTTTACTGTTTCTCCAATAACAACAGCTAGTTCACATTCATAATGCATATTTATTGCGTCTGAAGGACGTACTGTTTTGGAACGATGTCCGACAAATGTATTAGGTCCTTTTAAAAAAACAAGCGGCTCTGTTGGTGCATTAAACGATAATTCCTTTGCATGATCTGCATAATTTAAACCTAAAGCAAATACTGTCTGTGGCTCAACCGGTGGTAACCACACAACTTCTTCTTCCTTAACAATCAGACCATTTGCTAATTTAACATTTCCTTCCGATTCCTCAGCAGAATGGATAGAACCATTATAAGCTACACGTGCTGTTTTCATCGTAATTCCCCCTATAGTTTAACTGTATTTTCTAAAGAGCCGATGCCTTCGATCTCAATTCGTATGTGATCAAGATTTTGTACTAGAGGTTGATTTTCAGGGACACCTACTAGAAGAGTGTCACCTTCATTGAAAGTCATAAACTGGGAAACATCAGAAATTAGTTTAACGACAGAACGTACTAGATTTGCAGTTGAATTTTGTTGTCGTAATTCACCATTAATGAAGACTTTAATTTCAAGGTTATCTGGATTTGCTATTTCTTCTTTTTTAACAATCCAAGGAGCAACTGGACAAAAACCGTCTCTTGCCTTTTGTTTGATTGCTGGTCTGAAATAACTTTCATGTGGAATGCTGACATCGTTTACAATTGTGTATCCTAAAACATAATCCAATGCATTCTGTTCACTAACCATTGAAGTAACCTTATTAAAGACGATCCCTAACGCTGCTCCAATCTGAAGTTCACGAGTATCGTTAGGTAGAGGGATCGGTTTATTAGATCGATTTAAAGTATTTACAGGTTTAATATATAAGACAGGAGCTACCGGTGGATTTTTATAAGGTGCTTCATTCAATTGAGAACCTAGTTTTTCTAGTTCACCTTTATAATTTAATAGAGTTCCGTAAACTGTTCCGTTAATAGGAACATCTAGATTACATTTATCCAAAGCTAGGGTTTCTTTTGAAAGGGTTAATGCTTTCTTGTCAGTATCTATGACAACTTCTTGCAATGTTCGGGTTTCAGAAAACTTTACATAACCGTTCTTCATTTCATTCACTCCTATAAACTCTTATTTGAAAGGGTAGAAAAATGAAAGGATTCAGAAAATTAAATATCATATATAAAATCATATATGATTTTTGGAGTGTTTTCAAATAATAATTCTTGAATTAAAAAATCCTAATGAAAAAGTCATTAGGATTCTTGTTGTTCTATAAATGTTTGAAGAGTATTTAGTTTATGTTGTCTTGCTAGGCTCTCAATCTTTATTAGGTTTTTATCATCTTGCAATATAGAGATTAGTTGATCATGTTCTTCAATTGATTTTGGGGTTCTTTTTAAGGTAAAGGAACTTCTTATTTTACGAACGGCATCAATTCGATCCCAAAGTTGTTCAATATTTTTTATTAAAAGTTGATTAGGGCAATAGGAATAGATAAAGAAATGAAACGTTCTATTTAATGCACCTATTTTTTCAAAATCAAAATCTGAAAGGGCCTCTTTCATTTCTTGATTATAGTCTTTTAGAGTCTCTAGTGCCTGAGTTGATAGATATGGCGTACTTATAGCAGTTGCGTATCCTTCTAGAAGGGCAAGTACTTGCAAAGATTCTTTATAAATTTCATCATTAACCCCTTTAACCACTGCACCGGTATTTGGTGTATACTCAATCAGTTCTTCTGATTCTAACTGATGAATTGCTTCACGAACCGGAATATGACTTGAGCCAACCTCCTTTGCGATTTGATCAATGATAATCCTTTGGCCAGGAACATAGACTCCTTCTATAATTCGTTTACGGATCACTTCATATGCGATTTGTCGTTTATTAGGCTTTTTATTCATATCAAAAATATAGAGTAATTTTCATGTAATGACAAATAAAAATTTTAATTTAGGAGTTAAAAAATGTTTGCAGTTTCTAAAAAAGTATCTAAAAAATGCTTGGCACTTTTAGATAAATAACGATCCTTTAACCATATAACTGCTGATTCTGACATGATTTCTGAATCTTCTAGTTGAAGTGTGATTGTATTAGATAAATGAATTGAAGACAAAGTTGATTGTGGAACAATGGTTGCACCAACTTCTGAATCGACGAGGGAGAGAATCATAGATGCATCAGGACATTCTAGGATGACATTTGGTATAAACCCATGTCGTTTACATTCATTAATGATGATTTCAAACTGACCTTTACCATTAATACGGTGTAATAATAACAATGGAAAGTCTTTTATTTCGTTCATTTTTACTGATGTTCGATCCCCGATACGTTCTTTCCACGATTTTGGAATAACAAGTACATATGGTTCTTTTGGGAGAGATAGCATTGAAAATTCAACATCGGTTCTCTCAAGTGGTAGTCTTGTTATAGCGATGTCAATCGACCTTTTCGTAAGAAGCTCACAAATATGAAATGTATCACCTTCACGTAGTTGAAAAGTTACTAGGGGATACTTTTCTCTAAAGTTTTGAATTCGTTTCGGTAAATAAGAAAAACATGATTTACTGGCTCCTACAGCAATAACCCCTTTTAGTCCTTCACCTGTTTCTTTAACTTCAACAATGGTTTCATCCATTTGAGATAAAATTTTTATTGCTTTCTTATAAAGAACTAATCCACATTCAGTTAACTCCATATTACGACCATTACGCTCAAATAATTTTACTTCAAGTTCTTCTTCTAATTGTTTTAGTTGTTGACTTAATGGCGGTTGTGCCATGTGCAGCTTCTTAGCAGCACGAGTAATTTGTCCTTCCTGGACAATTGTACAAAAGTAATGCAATTGTTTAATATCCATTTATGTTCCTCCTTCTCTAGATAACTAACATACTTACTAATCAGGTGTTAATAGGTTTTACTTCTAACATGTTGCGTGTTCTGAAGTATATGTTTTTCGTATGGAAAACAAATTTTATCTATATTTTTCATATAACATAGCACATGTTAATCTATTTATGAAAGGGCTTTCAAAAAATTTAAATATCAAAAGTTATTTTTAAGAGAATAAGAGGAGGAATAAATTCATGTCAAGATTCGCAGAAGCAAAGCAAAAATTTAGAGGTTCAATTGCACCAATTGTTACACCATTTAATGAAGACAACTCCATAGATTTTAAATCCTTTGAAAATCTTATAAATTGGCACATTGAAAATGGAACACATGGTATCTCTGTAACAGGTACAACAGGTGAACCAAGTTCATTAACAGTTGAAGAAAGAGTCCAAGTAATGGAAGCTGCAGTTAAAACAATTAACGGCAGAGTACCATTCATCCCTGGAACAGGTTCAACAAACCATGAGGAAACTCTTTACTTAACAAAGAAAGCACAAGAGATCGGTGCTGATGGAGCAATGGTCATTGTGCCTTATTATAATAAGCCTTCACAACATGCTTTATATAAGCATTTTAAAGCGGTAGCAGATTCAGTTGATATTCCAATTATTATTTATAACATCCCTGGGCGTACAGCAACAAATCTACAAGTTGGCACATTAGCTAAATTAAGCAAAGATTGTCCAAATATAATCGGAGTAAAAGAATCCAATAAAGATTTCGAACATATTAACCGGGTGTTACACGAATGTGGAAGAGACTTTCTTCTTTATTCAGGGATCGAGTTACTTTGCTTCCCGATGTTAGCAATCGGTGGTGCTGGTCACATTAGTGCAACAGCAAATATTGTGCCGGATAAAGTAGCAGAAATTTATGATGCTTGGAATGAAGGAGATGTACAAAGAGCACAAGATCTTCATTTTGAGTTAATGGAATTAAATGACGTGCTTTTTAAGGATACAAATCCAGCTCCACTTAAAGCTGCAATGGGTATGATGGGAACAATTAAACCAATATTAAGATTGCCTATGGACCTTCCAACACAAGAATTACAGGATGAAGTTCGAGAAGTACTAAATAAATATGTTGAACTGCCAGATGGTGTCGTATCTAAATAAAGTCAACCTATTATAAGAGGTGAGAGAGATTGGTAAACCATATAACAGAAAGAAATAGTAAAGAAACTAGTTTACAAGTGAAAGATGTAGATTTATATATTAATGGGGAATTTGTAAAGTCGGAATCCTCAACTACTTTCCAAAATAATAGTCCATTTACGAATAAGGTAATCAATCAGATTGCTGAAGGGCGAAAAGAGGATATTAAGAAGGCTGTTACAGCAGCAAAAGATGCATTCGAACAAACTTGGAGTAAGTTAAAGATTGCTGAAAGAATGACGTATATTAACAAAATTGCTGATGTCATTGATGAAGAAATTGAAGAGATTGCAGTATTAGAATCAATTGACACTGGATTACCGATTAGCCAAACAAGAAAAATGGTTGCTCGTGCTGCTACTAATTTCAGATTCTATGCCAAGATGGTTGAATCTAAACTTCATGGTGAAGCCTATCAACAGGATGATGAGTTTATTAACTATACAGTCTATAAACCTTTAGGTGTTGTAGGACTTATTACTCCATGGAATGCACCATTTATGCTTGAAACATGGAAGGTAGCGCCGGCGCTTGCAACAGGTAATACAGTTGTGCTTAAGCCAGCAGAGCTTTCTCCATTAACAGCAAATAAATTAGCCGAAGTCATTGATAAAGCAGGTTTACCAAAAGGAGTATTTAACGTAGTACATGGTTTTGGTGAAACAGCAGGTGCTGCCCTAGTTGAGCATCCAGATGTAGAAGCGATCTCCTTTACTGGTGAAACAGTTACGGGTAGCACAATCATTAAAAATGCTGCAGATACACTAAAGAAAACATCGATGGAACTAGGCGGTAAATCACCATTAATTGTTTTCGATGACGCTGATCTAGATCGTGCTCTAGATGCAGCTGTATGGGGAATCTTCTCTTTCAATGGAGAGCGTTGTACTGCTAACTCAAGAGTGTTCTTACACAAAAATATTAAAGATCAATTTGTTGAAGCGTTAAAAGAACGAGTATTTAACATAAAAATTGGTGATCCAATGGATCCTAGTACACAACTTGGTCCACTCATTGAAACAGAACACTTCAATAAAGTAACTAACTTTATTAAGATTGCTAAACAAGAAGGTTGTGAGGTTGTTCAAGGAACAGTACCAGAGGAATTAAAAGCTGGAAATTTTGTTCCACCAACATTACTACTTAATGCAACAAATGATATGCAAGTTTGCCAGGAAGAAATCTTCGGTCCAGTCATGGCTGTTATTGAATTTGAAACAGAAGAAGAAGTGATAGCTGCAGCAAATGACGTGAAGTATGGCCTAGCTGGATATGTTTGGACAAATGATATAAAACGAGGACATCGTGTTGCACAAGCAGTTGAAGCAGGAATGCTATGGATCAACTCACAAAATACTCGTGATTTACGTATTCCGTTCGGTGGAACAAAAGCAAGCGGAATCGGACGTGAGGGTGGACATTATGCCATTTTTGAATTCTATACAGAACCTAAGGTCATTCATGTTGCATTAGGTGATCATCATATTCCACAGTTTGGAAAAAATAAATAAGGTAAACAACACAAGGGAGGAATTAATCATGGGGGCAAAAACAGGTAAGGAATATATCGAACGCTTAAAAAAGGCAAATAATAATATTTATATTCACGGTGAAAGAGTTAAGGATGTGACTGAACACCCAGGTTTAAAAGGTGTTGTTCAATCCATGGCAAACCTTTATGACTTACAATTTGAAAAGCCTGAAAAAATGTTATACACATCTCCAACTACAGGTGAAAAAGTAGGGACAACATTCTTACAACCAAGAACAATTGATGACATTGTAGCAAGAAGAGAAGCGATTCAGGAGTGGGCATTAACGAATGGTGGAATGATGGGGCGTTCTCCAGATTATTTAAATGCGGAAGTCATGGCAATGGGTGTTTCAAATGAGTTGTTTGGTGAAGCAGATCCAATGTTTGCAGAAAATGCACGCAAATATTACGAGTTTGCTAGAGAAAACGACATCAGCTTAACACATACATTAATTCACCCACAGGTTAACCGTGCAAAAGCACAGCATGAACAAAAAGATGCAAACGTCGCTCTTCACCTTGTCGAGAAAACAAATGAAGGAATTATTGTTGATGGAATTCGTTTATTAGCTACTCAAGGTGGAATTACAGATGAAATCTTAGTATTCCCATCAACGGTTAAAAAAGCTGGAGAAGAGGATGATCCATATTCATTAGCGTTTGCGATTCCAAATAATACACCAGGTCTGAAATTTATTAGCCGAGAGTCTTTTGATTATGGAAAAAATGCTTATGATCACCCACTTTCTTCAAGATTTGAAGAAGGAGATGCGATTGTCTCTTTTGAGAACGTTTTCGTACCTTGGGAGCGAGTGTTTGTTTGTGGTAACTCATCTATTTGTAATCGTACATTCCGTGAAACAAATGCAGTTGTTCATATGTCACACCAAGTTGTATCTAAAAACATTATTAAAACTGAATTTTTATTAGGTGTTGCATTATCAGTAATGGATGCGATTGGAATTGATCAATTCCAACACGTTAAAGACAAAGGAACAGAGATCATGCTTACTTTAGAGGCAATGAAATCTCACCTTTATCGTGCAGAGCATAATGCAAAACTAGATAAATGGGGAACAATGACTCCTGATTATGAAGCTTTAGACGCTGCTCGTAACTGGTTCCCAAGAGTTTATCCACGCCTAGTCGAAATCTTACGGGTATTAGGTGCATCTGGATTAATGGGTATTCCAACGGAAGCCGATTTTAATAATGAAGAAATTGGTCAAATTATTCATAGAGGACTTCAAGGTAAAAATTTAGAGGGCTATGAGCGTGTTCAATTATTCCGCTTAGCTTGGGATATTACCATGAGCGCCTTCGGTAGCAGACAAATGCATTATGAGTACTACTTCTTTGGTGATCCAATTCGTATGGGAATGACATATTTCGATAACTATCAAGTAAAGGATCAATTAAAAGATAGAGTAACAGATTTCCTTGGAAAAGCAGCAAAAAATACAAATTCTAGTTTTCTTAATGTATAAGGGGGAGCTTTAAATGAATTTTGATATTATTCGTACGGCAAGAGCGATTCTTCATGTTACAGATTTAGAAAAATCAAGAGATTTCTATTTAAGAGGACTTGGATTTATCGAGACTGAGTCTGATAACTCAACGATTTACTTAAGAGGATTAGAGGAGCATGTACACCATAGCTTAGTTTTGAAAAAAGCGGACACTCCAGCTGTTGAAGTAATGAGCTATAAAGTTCGCTCTGAAGCCGATCTAGATTCATTAGCGGTATTTTTTGAGCAACGTGGTCACAAGGTGAAGTGGTTAGAAGAAGGTACTCAACATGCTGTTGGTCGTGCGTTTAGAACACAAGATTTATCAGGCTTACCAGTGGAATACTTTGCAAAAATGGACACAGTTGAAAGAATGCTTCAACGATATGACTTATATCAAGGTGCTAAGGTTCAACGCATTGATCATTTTAATAACATGGTTCCAGATGTTGAAAAGGCACACGACTTCTATATTAATGCATTAGGCTTTGCATGTTCAGAATATACAGCATCTGAAGAAGGGAAAATTTGGGCAGCATGGTTACACAGAAAACCAAGTGTTCATGATGTTGCATTTATGAATGGTCAAGGTCCTCGCTTACATCATATTGGTTTCTGGTTAAGCGACCCAATGAGTTTAATTCATGGATGTGATGTTTTAGCTTCTATTGGTTATTCTGACAGTATTGAACGTGGACCTGCAAGACACGGATTATCAAATGCGTTCTTCTTATACTTAAGAGATCCAGATGGACATCGTATTGAGTTGTACAATGGAGATTATTTAACGAGTGATCCTGACTTTAAACCAGTTCGTTGGGACTTTAATGATAAGAGAAGACAAACTTTCTGGGGAGCTGAGGCACCAGATAGCTGGTTCAACGAAGCTTCAACAGTATTAGATGTTCATACAGGTGAACCTGTTAAAATAGAAGCTGCAAAGTTAAAGCAACATAAGCCAGTATTTGTTATATAAGGAAACCTAGAGAGAGCTACTACTACTTTGAGAAACAATTATAAAGTTCTCTCTTTGTTCTACCTTAAAAAGGAGGTGCTACTTTGAAAACACTAGGTGCGACGACTTACAGAAGAAGATTATTTATTAACGGAAAATGGATTCAATCTCAAAATTATGTAACTTTAAAATCTCCTTATACATTAGAACCTATTGCAGAGATTCCTAATGCTACTGATGATGAACTTGAGCAGGCAATTGCTGCTGCTTATTCTGCAAGAGAAACAATGAGAAAAATGCCCATTCACCAAAGATCTACAATACTTGAACGACTGGTATCCCTTTTGTCAGAAAGGTTCGAGGAAGCTGCACAGTTGATTGCACTTGAAGCTGCAAAACCAATCAGAACTGCAAGAGAAGAAGTTAAACGAACCATACAAACATATAAATTTGCTGCCGGGGAAGCAAATCGAATTGGTGGTGAAACTCTACCTTTGGATGCAGCTCCAGGTGGTGAAAACCGTTTAGCTTACACAGTAAGAGAACCTCTAGGTGTAGTTGGTGCGATAACACCCTTTAATTTTCCAATGAATTTAGTTGCACACAAAATTGGTCCCGCTATTGCAACAGGAAACTCGATTGTATTAAAACCAGCTACACAAACACCACTTTCAGCCTTCTTTTTAGCTGAACTTTTACAAGAAGCAGGCTTACCTGATGGAGCATTAAATGTTGTAACAGGCAGTGGAAGAGTTGTCGGTGAAGGAATGGTAGTGGATAACCGAGTAAATATGATTACATTTACCGGTAGTCCTGAGGTAGGAATCGGCATACGAAATAAAGCAGGCTTAAAAAGAGTTACTCTTGAATTAGGTTCAAATGCAGCCGTTATCCTTGATAAAGGAATTCAGATTGAGAAAGTAGTAAAAAGATGTGTTCTAGGAGCATTTAGTAACCAAGGCCAAGTGTGTATATCACTTCAACGTATCTATGTACATGAAGAGATATATCAAGACTTTGTGAATCAATTTGTAGCAGAAACAAAAGGGTTAAAGGGTGGCGATCCATTAAATGAGGAAACAGATATTTCAGCGTTGATTTCTCAAAATGATGTCACTAGGTCTCTTACTTGGATACAAGAAGCAAAAGACGGTGGAGCTGACATTTTAACAGGTGGTTATGCAGATAGCACGGTACTTCTTCCAACCGTGATAGTTAATGTGAATCCAAATTTGAATGTATCATGTCAAGAGGTTTTTGCGCCAATTGCTATCATAAATAAGATGAATAGTGTGCAAGAAGCAGTTGAACAAGTAAATAATTCCCGATATGGATTACAAGCAGGTATATATACAAATGATATTAACTTAGCCTTAGAAGCAGTTGAGCAATTGGAAGTAGGAGGAGTCTTAGTCAACGATATCCCAACCTTCCGAGTGGACCATATGCCATATGGTGGAGTCAAAGAAAGTGGTACCGGTAAAGAAGGCATAAAATATGCAATTGAAGAAATGACAGAAATGAAGTTGGTTATTTTTAATCGTAATTAAAAGGAGTGTTTAAAATGGATGATCGTACATTTCGTAATGCAATGGGGAAATTTGCTACCGGTGTAACAGTCATTACAACTTCAGTAGAAGGTGAACCACACGGTATGACAGCAAATGCTTTTATGTCAGTCTCACTCTCTCCAAAACTAGTTTTAATCTCGATAGGTGAAAAAGCAAGAATGAATGAATTGATTAAGAAATCAGGGAAGTTTGCCGTAAGTATCTTAAGTGAAGAGCAAAAGGAAATGTCGATGATTTTTGCAGGTCAAATCAAAGAAAAGCGTGATGTTGATTTTAAATGGATGAATGAATTACCAGTGATTGATAACGCACTTGTAAACCTTACATGTAATGTACATGAATCTTATGTTGCAGGAGACCACACGTTATATGTTGGAGAAGTTACGGATATGTCATTAGCAGATGGTAAACCTTTATCGTTCTTTGAAGGACAGTATAAAAATATTAGCTAATAATAAAATGGGGTGAAGAAGAATGGAGATTGTAAATTTAGAATATCTAATGAATCCGAATGTGAAAGTTTTAATGGAACCATGTGTGATGGCGCTTGGCTTTTTTGATGGAGTACACAAAGGTCACAGAAAATTAATAGAAACAGCAAAAGCAATTGCCAAAAAGGATAACCTAAAATTTACAGTTATGACCTTCTTTCCTCACCCAAGTAATATTATTCCTTCTTCTAAAAAAATTGATCGTTATATAACACCATTACCGATAAAAAAACAATTATTTAAAGAAATGGGTGTTGAAACCTTAATTATTGTTAATTTTAACACGAACTTCGCAAAGCTTTCTCATCAGCAATTTGTAGAAGATTATCTAGTTGGTTTCCAATGTAAGCATGTGGTTGCAGGATTTGACTTTACCTATGGTTTTAAAGGAAAAGGGAACATGGAGCAATTAGTAATAGATAGCGATGGAAGGTTTGAAGTAACAACTGTCCAAAAACTAGAATGTCAGGAAGAAAAGATCAGCTCCACGATCATTAGAGAACTTCTTAACATTGGAGATGTTCATAGAATTCCCTTGTATCTAGGGGACTGTTATTCTATTAAAGGAATTGTTACACATGGAGAAAAAAATACAGGTGATTCACTTAAAATAAACATTGATAAAAATTATCTACTTCCTTTGATGGGTTTATATAAAGTGAAACTATTAGTAGACAATCAAGTGATTTTCGCTAGAGTTATGATTCCTACAGAAAATAAAGGCTCTTTAGTCATTAACATCGATCAACATTTCATGAGAATGATTCAAAAACATATTAAGATTTCAGTTATTAGTAGAATAGTAGGAGAAACAGCGAAATATAGACAAATTATATAATCTTTACAATTACAACAATTATGACAGACTAGGGATACAATTACTGTATCTCTTAGTTTCATTTTATTATTATGTGATTCATTTCCCAGTAATTGGTAGAAGATCCATTTTAAATGTACAATTATAAAGTTAATAAAAATGTTAATCTATCGTCTTAGTATGATTTAATGATTTTTTATCTTTCATATACCAGTAGTTTGTGAACGTTTTCTTTGTAGGTTTTATATTTTTTAATAGATTCAACTTACTGAATTAGAAGATAGGAAAGGGAGTTATCACCTTGACTAGAATGTTGAAAATGAATACACAAGATTTTGTCCCGCTACAACCTGGGTTTGAAATGAACACTAGTTATTATGTCGAGTTTAAGGAGAAAGATCAGCAGGATGGTTCAACTACTTTGTTTTATCAATTTAAAGTGAAAGAAGAAGTAGCTAATACAATGACAGTTATTCCAGACGGATGTATAGATATATTATTTTGTTGTGATCCTGAACATCCATATGCCAAAGTATGTGGCAGTGTCCTTACAAGTAAAAAAATACAATTGCAGGCAAATCATGAATATTTCGGAGGGAGGTTTTTACCGAAATCAGAATTAGATTGTTCGAGGTATTCAATTAAAGATATCATTGATCATGAAATACCTTTAAATGAAATGTTTTTGATAGATCATTTGAGTATTCAGGAAATTGTTAAGCAAAAAGACTTTGTTGAAAAAATAAAGTTATTCAATAATATGCTTAGAAATATTATTTTTGCGAGCAATTCAGCAACAACCTCTATGAAGTTTGCTTTAAGAAAAATGTACTCTGTAAAAGGGAACATTACTATGAATGAATTGGCAGAAGAGATTGGTTGCTCAACGAGATACTTAAGGAAATACTTTGAGCAATATATTGGCATATCTCCTAAATTATTTAGTCAAATCTTAAGGTTTCAGTATTCTTTATATCTGCTTACGAAAACGAACGAATACAATATACGAGATATTATTTATGAAATAGGTTATTATGATCAAGCACATTTTATCAATGAATTTAAGAAATTTAGTCATTTGACCCCGAAAGAAATTCTACTTCAATCTATTAAAAATTAAGCTCTAATAAACTATGTCTAGGTATCCCTTCGTGTTTATACAGCAGTTTGTTCATCTGTAATGATTGGGTATCTAGATGATCAATTCATTAAATAATCACTACTCTTTATCTAATCCTTTTTTATATAATTCTCCTTCATCACCCTACTTCATTTTATTTTTCTTAACGTAATAATTTAAAAGAACTGAAATTTGTTCCGATTTATCCAATAATTAAATATTTAAAACGCTTACAATAAAATTAACATATTATTTTTACACCAATTTGATCTAATTTTGAAGCTATTTGTCTATAAAAAAGGTTATCACTTTGAAAGGGGATTTATATGACACAGAAACAGGCATTAGATCTAAACTGTTTTGAATGGGCACAAACAATGAACAAAAATTTTGTTGGTGGCCAATGGATAGAAGGTGAAAGCGGTAGAATCTATTCTATTAAAGATCCTTTTGATCAATCAGATATCGTTTCCGTGCAATTAGCAAATGTTGTACAGATTAAAGAAGCTTATAATAAAGCCAAATTGGCACAAAAGGATTGGGCAAAATCTACTCCAGAGCAAAGAAGAGAAGTGTTAACGAAAGCATTAAATTATTTAGAGAAAAATAAGAATCATATTTTGGAATTAATTACTCGTGAAACTGGCGGTACACTACTTAAAGCTCATGTTGAGTTTGGGTTTGGAGTTAGTGACATCAAAGACGCAATCAATATGGTTGATGAAATCTTTTCACCCAAAGATTATTCATCTGCTACACCAGGCAAGGTAAATCGTGTATATAAATTGCCTTTGGGAGTCATTACTTCCATAACACCTTTCAATTTTCCATTTAATATGGCAACAAGAACGATATTCCCTGCGATTGCTCTAGGGAATAGTGTGGTTCATAAACCAGATATTCAAGTTGGTATCGTTGGCGGACAGGTATTTGCTAAGGCTTTTGAAGAAGCAGGTCTTCCTGCTGGAGTGTTCAACTCTATCTTAACTGATTTGCAAGAATCGGGAGATGAATTCATAACAAATACAAACTCCTCGTTCATAAGCTTTACTGGTTCAACAGCTGTTGGAAAACATATTGATAAAGTAACCGGTGGATCGCTTAAACAAAAAGCATTGGAACTCGGAGGAAACAATCCTTTAGTTGTACTGAGAGATGCAGATGTAGAACAGGCTGTAAAAATAGCTATATTCGGCAAGTTTTTACACAGTGGTCAAATCTGTGCAATTACAAATCGAATTATTGTTCATAGAGAAATTTATAATGAATTTGTTGCTAGATATGTAGAGAAAGTAAAGGGTTTAACAGTGGGAGACCCAAAAGATCCTAACACGAATATTGGACCTGTCATTAATGAGAAGCAAGCAGATAAAATTATGGATTTAGTAAATACAGCTAGAGAGAATGGTTTGAAACTTGCAGTAGTAGGTGAGCGCAATGGTAATGTAATTTCACCGTTCGTATTTGTGGATGTTCCTCATCAATCTTGTCTTGCTTCGTGTGAGATTTTTGGACCGGTAGCACAAATAATTCCTGCTGAAAGTGACGAAGAGGCTATTCGTTTTGCTAATGACACAGAGTATGGATTATCGTCTTCTATCATAACTAGTGATTTGGAAAAAGGAGAAATGTTGGCTCTTGAAATTGAATCTGGAACAACACATATAAACGATATGCCTGCAGTTTTGGAAGGTAATATGCCATTTGGAGGAGTTAAACAAAGTGGTGTTGGACGTTTTGGATATGAATGGATTGTAGATGAGTTTACTGTTACTAAATGGGTTTCTATTCAAAAGAGTAAACTGGATTATCCATTTTAACTGTAACTCTGATAAACTTTTTTCAATGTTCTAGAGAGTCTTGGAGCCTCCTAGGTAAAAGAATCTTAAGGCTCTTTTTGACACGTCTGATCTATTTGTTATATTTGTTAAATTAATAGGTTCATACAGTTTTTTGTATTAAAGTTAGGAGGATTTAGGTATGGTTCAAACAAAAAATCAAACAATTTTAACACGAAGTGAATTAGCCGAAATTGATAAAAAACATTATTTGCATCCAACAACTCCACCTAAACTTCATTATTTACAAGGGCCTTCAACCATTTTTTCAGAAGGTAAAGGTGTGTATCTGAAAGATATAGAAGGTAAAGAACGGATTGATGGAGTATCAATGCTTTGGAATGTTAACCTCGGTTATGGAAATGAAGAACTTGCTGAGGCAGCGAAGGAACAAATGTTGAAACTGTCGTACAGTTCTTCATTTAGCGGGCAATCAAATGAACCTGCAATTTTACTGTCTCAAAAGGTAGCTTCACTAGCACCAGGAGATTTAAATGTTTGCTTTTTTACATCAGGTGGATCAGAGTCCAATGATACCGCATTTAAATTAGCCCGTTTTTATTGGAAATTAAAAGGAAAGCCAGAACGCACAAAAATTATATCATTAGAACAGTCATTCCATGGAGTTACTGTAGGTGCTACTAGTGCTACAGGTATCGAAGGTTTTCAAAACTTTACGACATCAAATGCTCCAAACTTTTTAAAAGCAGAAGCACATGCATTAGAAGCAGAACTTGGTGATAAAAATGCACCAAATTATTCACGTTCCATTCGTGGAGTTATTGAGGCAGAAGGTGCTGATACAATTGCGGCTGTAATTGTGGAGCCGATTCAAGGTGCTGGGGGAGTAAGATTCCCACCTGAAGGATATCTTCAAGCAGTTCGTAAACTTTGTGACGAACATGGTATTTTAATGATTGCAGATGAAGTAATCTGTGGATTTGGTCGTACAGGAAAAATGTTTGGTGTCGAAAATTATGAAGTAGTACCAGACTTCTTATGTGTAGCAAAAGGTATTTCCAGTGGATATGCACATCTCGGAGCTGTAGTCATGAGAGAACATATTAGAGAAGTATTTGTTAAGTCAGATGAAATGATGTTCCATGGATTTACATATAGTGGGCATCCAATGGCATGTGCAGTCGGTTTGAAAAACCTTGAAATTATTGAAAGAGACCAACTTGTTGAGAATAGTAGAATTCGTGGTGAAGAGCTTCTTAGAGGCTTAAAGTTCTTAGAGAGTAACTTTAAACATGTAACACAAGTGAGAGGTCTTGAAATTTTATTAGCTGGAATCGAATTATTAAAAGATCCTGAAAATGGTGTACCATTTGACCCTACAGATCATGCTGCAGCAAGATATACAGAAATTTGTATGAATTTAGGGTTACAGTTACGTTCTTTTGATTGGAAAGGTACTAATACTGTAGCCTTAGCACCACCACTTATTATTACGAAGAAGCAAGTGGAAGACATGATTAATATCATGTCAGATGCACTTATTGCATTCGAGAAGCAAGTTTAAAGGTGATAAAAAAGGCTCCGATATAATGTGTAATTATTAGGAGCTAGTATTTGTTTTGGTAGGAAAGCGTTTACTTAAAGGTGGTCATGGTCATTAAGGGTATTTTGCAAGTATGTTAGAGGCACGAAGTAAGTTATGTGCCTCTAACAAAAATTATTTTAATAACTTTTAGATTTCGATGAACAAACAACTTCTTTATATTCGTGAGGAGTAAGTAATATATACTTTTTAAATTCTCTGTAAAAGTGAGATTTATCATAATAAACATGTTCATCAACTAAATGATTTTGGTAATTGTTGTCTTTCATTAATTTATCAATAGAAAACTGTAACCTAACAATCGTACTAAATTGTTTAGGTGAAAATCCAACATATTCTTCAAACTTTTTCCGTAAATAACGAGCTGAATAGCCGGTTTCATCGGACAAATCATTTATTTTTACTAATCCATTGGATAAATATATTCGATTTAAACAATAATTAATGAATCTCTTATCATAATCCATTTCATCAACAGTCTCGGTATCTAATAATGAAAGAAACCATATCATACGCTTGTTAAAATCATTAATATTAGCAAGTTCCTCAAGAATGGACTCATTTAAGTATGACACTTCAAATAATGAAAGCTTCTTGTGGTGAATAATTTCTCTTTTAGAGCATTTAAATGATAATTTGCTTTGTAAAGGATTTAATCGTACACCAAAATATTCTGCATTCTTCTCAAATAACTCAGAGCTACGTTTTTCAGGACTAACTGCAACAAAAGCAGAAGGGGTTGTCGAGTTAAGGTTAAAAAGTAGATCTATACAACCATCAGGAATAACCGGTGTTAGAATTTCATGCTCATTTGTATTAAATTGATAGAACAATGTAACATCAGTTTCTTCATAATTTTTTAGTGAAAATTCCTTATATAAATGACAGTTCTTTATCATTTCTGGTTGAGTAGGATTGAAAATGGAGTAAACATTTTGCATAATCAATACTCCTTATTAGTAGATTAATAAGCATTATTACAGATAGATTATAGGGTAGGAAGGAAATGAATACAAAGATTATGTTATATTTTATAACGTTAAATGTTATAAAACTTCACTCGTTCCGTTTTGTACAATGATAAAAGTTTGAATTATCATTATATTTTGAATAAGTAAAAAAGGAGGAATCAACAATGAGTATTCAAAAAGTAATAAGTGTAGTAAATCACCCTCTGGAGCCATTAACAGGTGAAGAGATTAAGAGTGCAGTAAAAATTTTAAAAGAAAAACAAATGCTAAAAGAAAGTGTCCGATTTGGAACTGTAGTATTAAAAGAGCCAACAAAAAAAGTAGTTCTTAATTATAAAATAGGTGATCCAATAGTTAGAGAAGCATTTATTGTTGTGTTAGATAATGAATCGGAACAAGCATATGAAGCGGTTGTTTCAATTACAAATGAAGAAGTTGTGAGTTGGGAACATAAGCATGGGGTTCAACCAGGAATTATGCTAGATGAATTTGAAGAAGTTGAAAAAGTTGTTAAAGATTGTCCTAAATTTCAAGAAGCTTTATTGAAAAGGGGCATTACCGATGCAGATTTGGTTATGGTAGATCCGTGGTCAACTGGACATTTTGGAATTAAAGAGGATGAAGGAAAACGGTTAGCACGTGCTATTTGTTGGGTAAGGAAGTTTCCAACTGACAATGGATATGCTTACCCATTAACTGGCATTGTTGTGTATGTTGATCTTAACAAAATGAAGGTTCATAGATTTGAAGATCATGGAATACGTCCTATCCCACCAACAGATGCTAATTATACGCCTGAAACTTCAGATAGTATTACCCCTAGAAATGACTTAAAGCCATTAGATATTATCCAGCCAGAAGGACCTAGCTTTGAAATCGATGGTCATAATATAAAATGGCAAAAATGGGATATTCGATTTAGTTTCACACCGAGAGAAGGTCTTGTCCTTCATACCGTGGGGTATGAGGATAAGGGGAAAACTAGACCAATTCTTTACCGGCTGCATTGTCTGAAATGGTTGTTCCATATGCTGACGGCAGTTTTGCCCATAATACTCAAAATGCATTTGATGCTGGTGAATATGGTATGGGACAATTGGCAAACTCATTAGAGTTAGGCTGTGATTGTCTTGGGGAGATCACATATTTTGATGCAATCATGACAGATAGTAAAGGAAACGTACGAACAATTCCTAATGCAATTTGTCTTCATGAAGAAGACTATGGAATTGCATGGAAGCACACGGATTGGAGAACAGAACAGGTGGAAGTTCGTCGTTCACGCCGCTTGGTTCTATCATTTTTCTGTACAGTTGGAAACTATGATTATGGATTCTACTGGAGTTTTTATCAAGATGGAACAATTGAAATGGAAGTTAAGTTAACTGGTATGTTAAATACAGGATCATACGATGAAACAGGAAAATCAAGGTATGGTACGGAGATTGCCCCACAATTAAACGCGGCGTATCATCAACACTTTTTCAACTTCCGTTTAGACACGATGTTAGATGGACTACAAAACTCAGTCGTTGAAATCGAAACTTTACCTGAGGAAGAAGGTCCACATAATCCATATAATAATGCATTCTATGTCAATTCAAAAACATTTAAAACAGAAAAAGAAGCACAACGTATTATGGATTTAACGACTCAACGGACTTGGAAAATTATCAATCCAAATTCTTTGAATGCAGTTGGAACTCCTGTTGGTTATAAAATTATGCCAGGGGAAAATTGTTTCCCATTTGCAAGCAAAAAATCAAGTGTGATGAAACGTGCTTCTTTCCTTGATAAGCATTTATTTGTCACTCAATTTGATCAAAATGAGATGTATGCTTCTGGAGCATATCCTAACCAACATCCTGGGGGGATGGACTTAAAAAATATGCAGAAGCAGACCGAAATATTGAAAACGAAGATATTGTTGTTTGGTATACTATGGGACACCACCATATTACAAGACCAGAGGATTGGCCAGTAATGCCCACTGCGTATATTAGTTTTCAATTAAAACCAGTCGGATTTTTTGATCGTAATCCAGCGATTGATTTACCACGACCGGCATCTAAGAAAAGTTGTCATTCAAAGAATTCTAGTTCTAGTTGCCACTAAAAAATTTCAAGAGGGAGTAATTTTCTTGCTCCCCTTATTAAATCAACAGGAGGAATACAGAGGTGGAATTGATTAGCTTATTCATTTTAATAGCATACAGTCTTTATTTCTATATTCGTTATCATTCACTTGGCGATAAGCAAATTAAGTCCTTGGGTAAATGTGTACCGATGATTTTAGGAATGACAAGTAGTATCGTTATTGGGTTACTCATTGGTGTTTGGTTGCCAGAAATGCTTGCTTTGTCAACCATTTTATCAATTTTATTTAGTGCAATAATTGCTTATCTAATAGGTAGTAGATTTGGTTTAAATGGAGTCCTAGAAGCTCAAGGCTCAAGCTTAATGGGGGCGATGATGGGGGCGATGTTAGGTGTTATGCTCTCAGCAAATGAGATCAGCCTTATGATCATTGCAGTTGACTTCATTTATTTAGTAAGTATGTTTTTTGTCATGATCATGCTCACAAAGGATTCTGTTGAAAAAAAACAATTATCCTTTAAAAGCATGCCGGCAACATTTTATCTTATCTTTATTATTTGTTTAAGTATTATAGGTGGTATGGGAATATTACAAACGGGGGCTTTTGATTCACCGGAAGGTATAGAAAATCAAGTGAACCATTCTCATACTCATTAGTTATAAGTTGTTAAGAGATAACTAGATAAATTGCACCAAAAATATTTTGAATATTCAAAATATAAATTCAGGAGGTTGTATAGTGACTAATCAATTAAAAAGAAAAATTGGTTTATGGACAGCGATTGCATCTGCAGTAGGAATCGTTGTTGCCTCATCTGCAATGGTGTCTTTAGGTCAAGGGTTTGGTATTGCTGGTCCAGGTTTTATTATTGCAATGGTTGCTGCAATGTTATTAAATGTCTTTGTTGCCTTTACTTTTTCAGAGCTATCAGGAATGATTCCAAGAGCAGGGGGGATGGTTCATTATACGCTACCTACAATGGGACCACTCGTTGGGATGGTTTCTGTATTAAGTGGATACGTGCTAGTAAATATGTTTGCAGGAAGTGCAGAAGCTCATATAGCAGGCATTGTCATCCACGAAGTTTTTGCCCCAGCTATTTCTCCTACGTTAATCTCAGTCGCATTTGTTATACTTCTAGCATTAGTTAATATTAGAGGAGTTGAACTATTTAGTAAGGTTCAAATCGTCTTAACTTCAGTTATGATTCTATCAATAGTATCTATTGGGGTAATTGGTCTTACAGGAATAGGTGGAGGGGAACCAATTGAAACCAATTTTGAATTTAACTCATTAGGAATGGGGATTTTCGGATTAACTGCATTAGCATTTTGGTTGTTTGTTGGAATAGAATTTGTAACACCAATGGCAGAGGAATTAAAGAAACCAAAGTTATATATACCACTTTCAATGATACTAGGACTTTTTATTATTTTAATAGCTGATTTTATTTTTGGAAGCGCAGCTATTAAATATGTTCCATTAGATATATTAGCTGGTTCAGATTCACCACATATGGAGGCAGCATCTGCGATTTTAGGTAGAACAGGACAGATATGGATTGGTCTAGTCACCATATTAGCAACTGCAAGTACATTAAATACTTTATTATTTGCTATACCGAGAATGCTATATTCAATGGCTAATGAAGGACAGTTACCTATGGTGTTTGGGAAATTAAACAAATGGGGAGCGCCTTGGGCTTCAATCTTGTTTATGGGGAGTTTGTTTTTGATTTTTGTCATCTTCGGAGTTACTGGTGCATCATCTATCACAACATTTATTTTAGCGGGAGCATTTTGTTGGTGTATTACTTATATCATTGCTCATCTCAATGTTATCATCTTACGCTTCAAATATCCTGATGTTAAACGATCTTTTAAATCTCCATTAGGTATTACATTTCAGGTTATCGGTATAGCAGGTATGGTTTATATGTTATTTAATATCTTTCCTGATCCTGTTGTGAAGGCGCAAATTTATCAATATGCCCTAATATTCTTGCTTATAACACTGGTTTATTCTGTAATATGGGTGAAGTTGAAAATGAAGAAAAAGTTATTTGAGACAACGACGATAGAGGAGTTGTTGGTAGAGGATACATCAGAGGAAATTCAAGTAGATGTTCATGATGAAACGATAAAAGGATAATCATGGGAGATAATAAGTGTACCATTCACTTGTAATGGTACACTTATTTATTTTTTAGAACACATACTCTTAATTGCACAAAAATTGCACAGACTTAATTTATTTACTTGTTTTTAATTAACTTATTCAACAACCACAAACCAAAAACGTTGATATATCAATACTTATTTAACTCAATTCTATTACATTTAACTCTATTAATTCCCCACCTAATTTGACAGGGTAGGGGTCGGGGGTTCGAATCCCACTCGGAATGGTCTAATGAAGTAACATTGAAATCTATACAAGAGGGATTAAATATTTTAGTAAGTAAATAGTTTTGTTTCTATGGTGTGAGTAATGAGCTTCACCTACACTAGATTTAGTATGAAAGTAAACATAGAGAGAGCTCTAATGAATGAAGTGCTATATAAAGCAGAAATAAATTCATTTTGAAAATATCTATCCTTTTTGTGGTGATAAAATAAATAAAAGCAATATTCAGTTAAACTGAAATATTGCTTTTTGCTATATATCAAATTAGATTAAATATAAAATCTTTATTTTGTTATCATAAAGCTATTTAAATACACTGTATTTATTAATACAATTAAAATAGCACATACTGATGAGGTGATATCTTTTGATAAGTACAAATGAATTATTATCAGGTAAAACGGCCTTGAACAAATATCTTCATCATGTATCACATCATGAAATCTCTTTTCATGTCCATTATTGGGGTGTAATGCCAAATCATTATAATACTTTGTTCCATAAACATTCTTTCTACGAAGTATGTTTTGTAGTGGACGGTGAAGGTGAATATATTGAAAATGATTCAACTTTCAAGTTACAAAAAAATAAATTATTTCTTTCAAGACCTGATGTTTTACATCAAATAAAGAGTGAAAATGGATTATTCCTTATTTATATAGGATTTGAACTAATAGAGTCAAAGTCTAGTGATAAGTGGATAGAGACTATGAAGCAAATTGAGAAATGCAACGAGATCGTAATTGATGTTGAAGAAGGGGCATCTTTCGTGCTGCTATGGGAATCGTTGCTTTCTCAGGCATCAAAAAGTGATCATCTCTACTTTGAAGAAATACTTGTAAACACAGCTTATTCTTTGATTCTTTCTATACTGGAAAGGTTTAGCCGAATGGTTGTTAGAAGTTCAACTAAAAAAGAATTAGAAAAAAATACATCACCAATTCTAGCTCAAGCTATTCTGTATATTCAAAATAATCTATCAGATAACTTAAAACATAGTGATATTGTGAAGCATTTGCATATTTCTGCTCGACACTTAACTAGGCTTTTCGTAAAAGAGCTAGGAATGAGTTATACAGAGTATGTAAAGAATGAAAGGATTCAAAAAGCAGCTTTGCTCCTTAAAACGACAAACTTAAGTATAAAAGAAATTAGCGAAAAAACAGGATTTAAGAATGTTCATTACTTTACTCGTGTTTTTGCAACAACAGTTAGACATCCTCCTGGTATTTTTCGAATGCTTTATACTAATCAAGAACATCTAACTTATTCAGAGAATGAGAAACCTTCACGTCCAGAGTGAGCTTTTCTTCATTAATAAAGTAATCATTTAATAATATAAATGTATTACAAGTGTGCAGACAAGTTTCAAGACCAATGACCCACTACACACCTGGAGTAGATCTGTCAGTTGGGTTTTGAATTATATCAAGGTAAATAATGTCCTTAAAGTATAAAAAATTGTCTATTTTTTGCAAATACAAATATCCACTACCTGTATATAATTATATTAGAAGTGATGAAGATTATCTTTTTTTACAACCGAATGATAACGATTACAAAGTTGATATTGCAAGGTTTTCATTTGTTAGTTGTAAAAAGAGGTGTATATATGAGTTTATACCTTTTTTAAAAGTTAACGATTTTCATATCTAGATAATAAGGGAAGGGGGTAGATTTTAGTTTCATTAAAACATAAAAATGTCATTTGATATTGTTATAAATCAATAATCAAACGGGGTTAGATTTTAATTAGTTATTTTCTTAGTTTCTTAATTTATTATCTTTTAGGAGGAATAGATAGGATGAAAACTGGTTTAGTTACGGATATTCTTGGATACATGTCATTTGAAGAAATGCTCGATACTTGTGTTGAGAATGGAATAGAAACACTAGAGTTAGGCTGTGGAAATTGGTCAAAAGCACCACATGTAAATTTAGATCTTTTACTTGAAAATTCGGTTGAAAGACAAAAGTTCCTAAATTCAATTAAAAGTATAGGACTAGAAATTGCTGCATTAAACTGTTCTGGTAATCAGTTAGAACCAACAGAACAGGGAGAGGCTCATAAAGAAGTTGTGGAGAAAACATTCCGACTTGCAGGACTTTTAGGAGTAGAAACAATTGTCATGATGTCTGGTTGCCTAGTGGTGGTCCAAATGATGTGACACCAAATTGGTTAACACACCCTATTTTACCTGAACACTTTAAAACATTGGATTGGCAGTGGAATGAAGTGGCTTTTCCATATTGGGAGAAGGCAGTAAAAGTTGCGAAAGAATACGGTGTCAAAAAGATAGCTATTGAAAATCTAGGATGTAATCTTGTTCATAACCCAGAAACTTTATTTAAATTAAGAAATGAAGTAGGAAATATGGTAGGAATGAACTTAGATCCAAGTCATTTATTCTGGATGGGCGGAGATCCTATCTTAGCTGCAAGGGAATTAGGAGAGGCTATTCATCATGTACATGCAAAAGATGTTCGAATTGAAAGAGGAATTAATGACATTAATGGTTTAATTGATGTGAAACCAATGGAAAGCTTCGCAACTCGTTCTTGGAATTATGTAGCTCTAGGTTACGGACATGACATTGGTTATTGGAAGGAGTTCTTCACTGTTGTTAAGATGATGGGTTATCAAGGACCAATTGTTCTAGAAATGGAAGACTTAACAATGGAACCCCTTACAGGAGTTAAGAAATCTATGGATGTATTAAAGCAAGCTTTACCTAGAGATTTTAAAAGGACTAACTCAAGCAATTATACACTTGTTAAATAATTGAGGAGGTATGTATAGTATGTTTTTAAAAATAGGTGTAATAGGTACAGGTGCTATCGGTCAGGATCATATTCGAAGAATTACAAACAACTTAACAGGAGCAAAGATTGTTGCAGTGACGGACGTAAATGCTGAACAAGCAAAAGCGATTGTTCAAAAGGAAAATCTTGATGCTAAAGTATATGAAAATGGCCATGATGTTATTAACGCAACTGAGGTTGATGCAGTGATTGTAACTTCATGGGGTCCTACACACGAGGAATTTGTGTTAGCTTCCATTGCTGCAGGTAAACCAGTGTTTTGTGAAAAACCGCTTGCAACAACGGCTGAGGGCTGTAAGAAAATCGTTGATGCTGAAATTGCATACGGTAAACCGTTGGTCCAAGTAGGGTTCATGCGACGTTACGACAAAGGATATCGTGCATTGAAAAAGGTCGTTGATCATGACAAGATCGGTGAACCGTTAATGGTGCATTGTGCACATCGTGCTCCTTCAGCTCCAGGTTTTAGTGGAGATATGGCATTAACCGATTCTTTCGTACATGAAATAGATGTTTTGAGATGGTTACTCAATGACGAATATGTGTCTGCCCAGGTTATTTTACCTAGAAACACACGATTAGTAGATAAGGCTTTGCAGGATCCTCATATTGTCTTACTAGAAACAAAACAAGGAATCAGAATTGATACAGAAATATTTGTGAATTGCCAATATGGGTATGATATCCAATGTCAAATCGTTGGAGAAACAGGTATAGCAAATTTACCTGAACCCTCTAGTGTCGTGTTACGCAGTGAAGCAAAACTTTCAACTGATATTTTAGTAGATTGGAAGGATCGCTTTATTGATTCTTATGATGTTGAACTACAAGAATGGATTAATTCTACCTTAAAAGGAGAAATGAATGGACCATCAGCTTGGGATGGCTATGTTGTTGCAGTAACGGCAGATGCGTGTGTTGAAGCTAAGCATACTGGTCAAATTGTGCCAATTTCTATACCTGAATGTCCTTCATTCTATAAAAAAGATTTCACTCTTGTGTAATCGATTTCACTATAGATGCAATGTCCTTATTTTTTATCAGGGTAGGGGGATACTTTCATGAGTAAACAGGTAAACCAAACTTCTTTCTTACGAACAATTGTTTTAGTAGCGACCTTTGGTGGTTTGCTTTTTGGATACGATACGGGCGTTATTAATGGCGCCCTACCTTATATGTCTGAGGCACTGGGTCTTAACTCATTTACCGAAGGTCTTGTTGCAAGCTCGCTTCTTTTTGGTGCTGCGCTAGGTGCGGTATTCGGAGGTAGACTTTCAGATTATTATGGGCGCGGCCAGAACATTCTTTATCTTGCAATCTTGTTTTTTGTTGCGGCACTTGGATGTACGTTAGCTCCAAATGTTACAGTTATGATCATCTTTCGATTCTTACTCGGATTAGCAGTAGGTGGTGCTTCTGTAACTGTACCGACATTTTTAGCAGAAATGTCACCTGCTGACAGTAGGGGGAGAATTGTAACAAAGAACGAGTTGATGATTGTTAGTGGTCAATTATTAGCATTTGTTTTTAATGCTATCCTAGGTAATACAATGGAAGATAATATACATGTATGGCGATATATGTTGGCTATTTCTTCCCTTCCAGCTATTTTCCTTTTCTTTGGGATGTTAAAGGTACCAGAGAGCCCACGTTGGCTTGTTTCAAAGGGGAAACATGATGATGCCTTACGTATATTACGGTTAATTAGAGATGAGCAGCAGGCTAAAGCAGAATTAAGTCAGATTAAGGATGCGATTGCTGCTGAGTCAAATCTTGAAAAGGCATCAGTTAAGGATATGTCTGTTCCATGGATGCGCCGTATTGTGTTTATTGGAATTGGAGTAGCTGTTGTGTCACAAGTGACAGGTGTAAACTCAATTATGTATTATGGAACTGAGATTTTAAGAGACGCAGGTTTTCAAACATCTGCAGCATTAATTGGTAACACTGCGAATGGTGTCATTTCAGTTTTAGCAACTCTCGTCGGTATATGGCTCCTAGATAAAGTAGGACGTAGACCAATGATGCTTACCGGATTATTTGGAACGACAACTGCTCTTCTTTTAATTGGTATCCTTTCATTCACACTTGAAGGGTCAGCTACACTTCCATATGTTATGTTAACATTAACAGTAACATTTTTAGCTTTTATGCAAGGGGCGATTGGACCTGTATTATGGGTAACACTTTCAGAAATATTCCCATTGAGGTTGAGAGGTTTTGGAATGGGAATAAGCGTATTCTTTCTTTGGATTACTAACTTCTTTATCGGTTTGTCATTCCCGATCATGCTAGAAAATGTAGGACTATCTGGTACTTTCCTTGCTTTCGCAACGGTAGGAATTGTATCTCTCATATTCATTTTCAAATATTTACCTGAAACGAAAGGACGCTCACTTGAGGAAATTGAAGAGTTCTTCCGTACGTATGATAAGCAAGATGAGTTGTTAAAGAAAGTGAAATAAACACACTAAATAATTCTACCATGCAGTAAATAAAGAACCTTTTTGTAAGCGATACCATACTGTCTTTGCTTTTAACAAAGGTTATTTCTAATAAATTGACTAATGCATGAACGACCGTAGATGCGTTTTGTTAATCATTTGCTTAACTTTGACTAAAATTAGTGAAAAAGCTTCGAATCTATAAAATATGTTCGAAGCTTTTTTTGTATAGAAATGCAAAAATAGCCTTTGTTTACGAACTGATTTATAGACTGATTCGTTCAACTAATAACCTATATCTTATCAAGTTTTCGAGTGGTTTTGAAATTGAGATGTCTATATGAAATGAATAAAATTTTTGGTATTCAATACTAATTCGTCTCTAAAGTGAAAAAAGAGGTCTTGAAAAAACAAATACGTTTTCTATGTTGCGTCTTACAATAATAACCATAAAGCGATAAGTAGTAATTAAGTTTACACTTATTGTGAAGCGCTTACAAATATACTTTGTAAATAAAGTGCATTTGTAATGTATCAACTAGTAAAGAGAGGGATTTTTATGTTAAATGGAGAAAAGAAAATTGAAAGACCTTTACGTTGGGGAATGGTAGGCGGAGGAAGACTTGGTCAGGTTGGTTATAAGCATCGTATTGGGGCGCTTAGAGATAACACTGCATTCCAATTAGTAGCTGGTGCATTTGACATTGATCCTGCTAGGGGAAAAGACTTTGGTATGAATATTGGCGTAGCTGAAGAAAGATGCTATGCAGATTATAAAACAATGTTCGCTGAGGAAGCAAAGAGAGTAGATGGTCTTGAGGTTGTTTCTATTGCAACTCCGAATGGTACTCATTATGAAATTACGAAAGCCGCATTACATGCAGGTTTACACGTTATTTGTGAAAAGCCTTTGTTCTTTACTTCAGAAGAAGTGTTAGAAATTAAGGAACTTGCT
Source organism: Metabacillus endolithicus (assembly GCF_023078335.1). Classification (GTDB taxonomy): domain Bacteria; phylum Bacillota; class Bacilli; order Bacillales; family Bacillaceae; genus Metabacillus; species Metabacillus endolithicus. Next base: position 3,604,814 of record NZ_CP095550.1, read on the forward strand.
GAGGAAAAAGGTAAAATCGTAGGTGTATCATATGGATTCTCTGGTAACCAACTGTTACTTCAAATGCGAGCGATGGTTGAAAAAGGTGAAATTGGAGATGTTCGCCTAGTTGAATTACAGTATACGCATGGATTCAATGCGACTGATGATGGAGACAAATTTAGTGATGCACAGAAGTGGCGTGTAGATCCTAAGATTGCAGGACCCAGTTATGTTTTAGGTGATTTATCTACACACACATACTATATGTCACAGTTAATTTTACCACATATGAAAATTGAAAAGTTATTATGTGACCGTCAAAGCTTTATCAGCAGTCGTGCACCACTTGAGGACAATGCTTACGTGTTAATGCATTATGATAATGGCGCTGTAGGAAGACTTTGGACATCATCTGTTGATGCAGGTTGTATGGATGGACATCGCATTCGTATCGTAGGTTCAAAAGCAAGTTTAGAATGGTGGGACAGCAAGCCAAACGATTTAAAATATGAAGTACAAGGTCAACCAATTCAAACATTAGTTCGTTCAATGCCTTACTTAGATGAAAGTTGTAATGCGGATGAGCGTTTAGCTGCTTTACACCAAGAAGGACTTTCAGAGTCATGGTCTAACATCTATTTGAAATTTGCTATTGCCATCGATGCGAAAATGCGTGGAGACCAAGAAACGTTAAATACACTTATATACCCAGATATTAATGCGGGACTAGAAGGCGTTCGTTGGATTGAAAATTGTGTACGCTCTGCAGATCAGGGATCCGTTTGGATAGATTTTGAGAGTAATAAAAATACTGTGTTACAGTAATAGCGTAAAACTGGTTAGTAATAGTAAAAAGCTTTATTGAAAAAGTGGATTGATCAAAAAGGCCAATCCACTTTGTTTTGTTATTAAATATTGTTAGGTTAAAAGGTTCATATGGTTTAGGTAGTAGTTTACACCGGACTTTAAAGTGGTTTGAAAGAAAGTACATTATAGTATCCATATAAATTTATATATAAAGTTTGCTCCCTTTTAATTGAAAGCGCTTAAAAAAGTCTTTAAAATACAAAAACACGTCTCTTTAAGATAAATACTTTCATTTTTCGTTGTCTTATAATTCTAATTATTAGAAAACCTTTCAAAATTATTTGAAAAACAATGATAACGATTACATTGTGTGGTTTCTAAACAATCTCTTAAATTGAAGGAGTGGTAATGAAGACGATGAAATGAATGAGAAACTTCATTTTAAAGTCTTAATGATTCAAAAGGGAAAATTTGTATAGTGAATTAGGTAGGACTTGTTGGCGTATAGCTAGAATTACTTTTGCGGTTTGCTTTATGGAAAAAGAGAGCGAATACAAATGAGTGCTTTTTACAATTTTAATCTTGGGGGTAAATGATGAAAACTAGAAAAAGAATAGTAGCAGTTATTACACTTATCATGATGTTCATTTTGTCAGCTTGCGGCGGGGGAGAGGAAGCAACTTCAGGGAATTCTAGTGATAAAAAGGTAATAGGTATCGCTTTACAAAACTTTAGTGACGAGTTCCGTACTTATATGATCGATGCAATGAAAAAAGAACAAAAAAATTATCCTGATATTGAATTTATCTATAGTGATGCACAGAATGACAGTGCAAAGCAAATGAATCAAATTGAAAACTTTATTGCACAAAAAGTAGATGCAATCATCTTTACACCTGTAGATACAGTAGCTGCTGTAGATATAGTAGCACGTGTCAATGATGCTGGAATTCCAATTATTGTTGCAAACCAGACGTTTGATGGTGTTGACGCAGCAACTGCTTATGTTGGTTCTGCTTCTATTGAAGCAGGTTTGTTAGAAATGGAAGAAGTAGCAAAATTAATGGATGGAAAAGGTAACGTTGCTATTATGCATGGACAAATGGGGCATGAAGCTGAAATTAAGAGAACAGAAGGTAATAAACAAATCATCGAAAAGAATCCAGACATGAAAGTAGTCTTGGAAGATACAGGTGAATGGAACAGAGAAAAGGGTTTAACGTTAATGGAAAACTGGTTAAACTCTGGTCAGCAAATTGATGCGGTAGTAGCTAATAATGATGAAATGGCAATCGGTGCAATTATGGCATTAGAAGCTGCTGGGAAACTAGCTGAAGTAGTTGTTGCTGGTGTAGATGCAACACCAGCCGCTTTAGAGTATATGAAAGAAGGAAAACTTGATGTAACGGTATTCCAAGATGCAATTGGTCAAGGAGTAAGTAGTATCCAAACTGCTGTAAAAGCAGCTAATGGTGAAGAAGTAGAAGATGTAATGATTCCATTCAAACTTGTAACGCCCGAAAATGTAGAAGAGTTCGCTGCTATATACAATAAGTAGATTTATTATATTCGAGACAGATGAAAGGAAATTCGCTTCCTTTCATCTGTTATTAATTAGAAAGGGGGCTAGATATGGATAAAAACTATATTTTGCAAATGGAAAATATTACAAAAGAGTTTCCGGGAGTAAAGGCTCTTGAAAGTGTCCAGCTAAAGGTGAGAAAAGGAACGGTTCATGCTTTAATGGGGGAAAATGGAGCAGGAAAGTCTACACTCATGAAAATCATCATTGGTATGTATACACCGGATGAAGGAAGGATTATTTTTGATGGTGAAGAGCTAGTGTTAAAGGGCATTAATGATGCTTTAGATAAAGGTATTTCTATGATCCATCAAGAGCTCAAAGCCCAATCCCAGCAATGACAGTCGCTGAAAATATCTTTTTGGGCAGAGAACCAACTTACGGAAAAAGTGGGATTGTTAACAATAAAGAGTTATATAAAATCACACAAGAGTTATTGAATAGTTTAGAAATTAACCTTAATCCAAAAATGAAGATGTCTGAGTTAAGTATTGCAAATACTCAGATGGTTGAAATTGCTAAAGCCATCTCTTTTAATTCAAAGTTAGTCATCATGGATGAGCCAACATCTGCCATCACAGATAAAGAGGTTGCCCAATTATTTAAAATGATTCGCTCTCTTAAGAAGAAAGATGTCGGCATCATCTATATTACTCATAAGATGAGTGAACTTTACGAAATTGCAGATGACATTTCAGTATTTCGAGATGGAACATATGTAGGATCAGAATCTGCACAAAACCTAGAAAATGAGAAGCTTATTAAAATGATGGTGGGTAGAGAATTAACTCAGATATTTAATAAACCAACTCCTAAGATAGGAGAGGTTGCTCTTTCAGTAAAAAACTTAACGAAAAACAAATATTTTAAAGATGTTAGCTTTGAGGTACGTAAGGGAGAAATAGTAGGATTCGCGGGTCTGATGGGCTTCTGGTAGAACAGAAATACTAGAAACAATATTCGGATTAAGAACTCCGGAGAATGGAGAACTGTACATTCATGGTAAAAAGGTGAATATAAAAAATTCACGAGATGCAGTTAAAAATAATTTAGGATTTTTAACAGAAGATCGAAAGTTAACGGGCTTGTTTTTGCCTCTTTCTGTTAAGGAAAATATGATAACTGTAAATATCGATAGTTATATGTCATTGGGATTATTAAATGATAAGAAAATTATTAACGACTGTAATAAGCAAAAGCAGCAGTTATTAATCAAAACACCTAATATTGAAGAAATTGTTGGGAATTTAAGTGGTGGAAATCAACAAAAAGTTTTATTGGCTAGATGGTTGTTAAAAAACCCAGATATTTTATTCTTAGATGAACCTACCCGTGGAATTGATGTAGGGGCAAAATCAGAGTTTTATAACTTGATATTTGAATTAGCTAGTCAGGGTAAAGCGGTCATTGTTGTATCTTCCGAGATGTCAGAAATACTTGGTTTATGTGACAGAATTATGGTTATGCATGAAGGTGAAATTGCTGGTGAATTAAGTCGCAAAGAGGCTACCCAGGAAAAAATCATGCATTATGCAACAGGGCAAGAAAAAAGAGGAAGAAAAAATGTTGCAAACTACGACAGTGTAATGCATATAGGGAGCATGGACTTTATGAAATTTATATGTTTGGGGGAAACCAATGATGAGTACGAGACTCGAAACAAATGCTACCGAAGTAACTCAAGTTAAGAACAGCAAGTTTAAAGTCAATCCAAGAAATCTATTGAAGAAGTACGGTATTGTTCTTATTTTACTATCACTTATTGTGATCATGTCAGTATTAACACCACATTTCCTTACATCTATTAACCTTATTAATATAGTTAAACAAATGTCAATTATAGGAATTATTGCAATTGGAGTTACTCCTATTATTATCACAAAAGGAATAGATTTATCTTCAGGTTCACTAATCGCACTAGTATCAGTAGTCGGTGCTACTTTTGCACAAGCAGGACAATATCCAATAATTGTTCCAATTATTATGGCTTTAGGTGTAGGTCTGTTAGCAGGTTTAATCAACGGTACATTAGTTGCTAAAGGTACTACTTGCTCCCTTCATTGCAACATTAGGTATGATGACGGCAGCTCGCGGAGTGGCAATGCTTGTCAGTGACGGAAGGCCGATCGGAAATTTAGATTCAGCGTTTTTATTCATTGGTCAAGGGTCAATCTTAGGGGTACCTGTTCTTGTTATTATTTTTGCACTAGTCGGTATTATCACTTGGGTATTATTAAACAAAACAAAAATAGGTAAGTATATATACGCAATTGGTGGAAATGAGCATGCTGCGGTTACAGCTGGAATTAATGTAAGTAGAGTTTTAATTATTATTTATGCATATGCTGGTTTATTAGCAGGTCTTGCCGGTATGATGTTAACTTCAAGAATCGCTTCTGGTCAACCTCAATCTGGTCTGATGTTTGAATTAGATGCTATAGCTGCGGCAGTTATTGGAGGTGCGAGTCTTTTTGGAGGAATTGGAACAATAGGTGGAACAATTATTGGTGCTCTTATTATTGGTGTAATGAACAATGGTCTAGATCTTTTGGGGGTAAGTTCTTATTGGCAACAAATCGTGAAAGGTGCCATAATTGTAGCGGCTGTTTACATTGACTCTAGAAAGAATAGTAAGAAATCATAAATATAGTATATTAAGAGATAGGCTATTCATTGATAATAATTGAGTTATTTCACTAAATAATGTAAAAAATGTTCCATCAGAATGAGTAGATCGTTGCTGTAGGAATTGTACTAGAACAATATGTTCTTTTCAACCAGTGCCATGTAATATGAACAATAGAGGACATATAAATAATGAGAATGATTTCTTAACATGAAACATCCTTTTTCAACTTAGGGCAAGGGAGGGGCTTGTTTTGAACCTAAATGAATATACGTCGGGAAAAATCACGTTAAATCAATATGCTCATCGTTTAGCGCACAATGGAGCTTCTTTTTATGTTCACTACTGGGGAGTCATGCCAAAGCACTATGATAATATGTTTCATAAACATTCTTTTTTTGAAGTGTGTTTTGTAGTGGATGGGGAAGGAGAATATATAGAAGAGGGATGTACCTATCCCATACAAAAAGACATGATCTTTTTTTCGAGGCCAGATGTTTTACATCAAATAAGTAGCAAAGATGGACTATCTCTTCTTTACGTAGCTTTTGAATTAATAGAGTCAGAATCAAATGAAGAATGGATAAAGATTATGGATGATGTTAGGAACTGTAACGAAATCATCATTGATGTAAATAATGAAACACCTGCCCTACTTTGGAAATCCCTTCTAATTCAATCAACAAAGTCCGAACAGGCTTTTTTTGAGGAAATGATACCAAATTTAGCTTATTCCCTTATTCTTTCCTTAGTTCAAACTTTTAGTTCACGTTCTTTTAACAAGCATCAACATCATACACCTAAAACGGCGTCTTCACTCTTTAATATTGCGAAATTGTATATTAAGGATAATCTTTCACAACCATTAAGACTTACAGATGCAGCAGGCCATCTTCATATATCTGGACGCCATTTATCCCGGATATTCGTCTCGGAAGTGGGTGTGAGTTATTCGGAGTTTGTCCAAAATGAGAGAATACAGAGAGCTGCCACCTTACTTAAAACAACTGATTTATCTATTAAAGATATATCAGAAGAAACAGGTTTTAAAAATATTCACTATTTTACTCGCGTCTTTACTTCTACAATGGGTATTTCACCTGGGCGATTTCGCTCTATCTATATAGACTCAAAAGCAACCACTTATACAAAGGGACAGGTGCAAAAACAGGTACGTTAAAGAACTATTATCATAAATAAAGACAATGTAACGGTGAGATGTTGCTAAGCCAAAAAGGAGGTAGTCGAGTTGCTGCCTTCTTTTGTGCGCTTGTCAGCTGTTTGGACTTGTAAGTGATTATATTGATGTGTTCACTTTCGTAAGTATGTGATCAATTTTATAGAAATCTCTTAGTCGATCATGTGGTAGTAGCGATAAGAGGTTTCTTCCTTTTTTTAATGCGAGTATTGGTATTTTTCCCGTTTCTTGGTGATAACTATTGTTGATTCATTCACAGAGCTTTTGTACGTACTGATGAATACCAGAGTAATGTGAGCGAGAATAAAATGTTCAACATTGGTACTAATCAAATAGTCAAATTATCAGTACTGATATATTGTACTTGAACTGAACCTAGTTGAACATAGCAGTTTGTAATTGACCTTAGAGGTTTTTCATTGCTTAAAGTAAGGGTACTAGCTATACATATTGTTTAGGTAGGCTAACTTTTATCATTATTTCTTATTTACACTAAGTTTAACAAAATATTTGATTACACCAATTGCACAAAAATTGCACAGACTTAATTTATTTCATTGAATTCTATTAACTTATTTTACAACCACAAGCTAAAAACGTTGATTTATCAATACTTATTTAACTCAGTTTTATTACATTTAACTCTATTAATTCCTCACCCAATTTTGATAGGGGAGAGGTCGGGGGTTCGAATCCCTCTAGGATCATCGGGTGAAAAGGCCTATAAACGTTGATATATCAATGTTTATAGGCTTTTTTTATCGTTGATTAAATCCTCTTACATCCCTTGTGTTTTTTAGGTAATAACATAGTGTTTACATGACCTTTAAAATTTTTAGTCATGTTGATTTTTCTTTATAAGATTCATTGAGCTATAGGATTTTTTATGGAGATATTAGTATAAAGGCAGGTATGCTTTTTCAGTTAGCTAAAGAAAAAGATCCTAAAAAAGCTTTAGCAGACTTTGAACATCTTAAACAAGTTATTTCCTTTAGCAATAAAGTGGGTGCGATCGTTTGTACCAAGGTAGGGGCGATTGCTGCCATACCAAGTGTTGAGGAAGTTTTATAGACATAAAAGTTAAAAACATATAGGTTAGAATGTAAAGATTATCTCTATATTCAATTATAGGAAATACAGGTGAGGAACTGGGTTCGAATTCCTATGGGTCATGCAAAATATGAAGGGATAAAAAAATGAAATTTTTAAAAAGGACTATGAAGAAATAGTTGACAAAATTGAATTTATCATATATAGTTTGATTAACTAAATAGTTCTCCTAAAGGGGAGTAGCTTTTACAGCAAAGTCGTCATTTCGGAGATTTCGTATCTCTCGGCTTTGTTGGCAACGTTCGGTTGTTAGCAAGACCTTTACCTATTGGTAAAGGTCTTTTATTTTTATTAAAACCTTTACCGTTTACGGTAGAGGTTTTTTCTTTTTACCGGAGACTGGAAAACTTTTTTATGGAAATTCACTTTACAGAAGGAGTGAGTCAAAATGTTGTTTTGTCAGTGTAGTTATTTGTTGAAAAGTAACCTTCAAGATTGAAAGTTTACTGACTGAGATTTATAAACTAAGAGTAAATAAGGAGGAGAAGGTAATTTGGAACTTTCAATTTTAATGGAGTATGGTTGGGTGTTAATCTTATTAGTTGCACTGGAAGGCTTGTTAGCAGCAGATAACGCTCTTGTTTTAGCAATCATGGTTAAGCATTTACCGGAGGAAGAAAGAAAAAGAGCTCTCTTTTATGGTTTAGCAGGAGCCTTTGTGTTCCGATTTGGTTCACTCTTTGCGATTTCGTTCCTAGTGGATGTGTGGCAGGTGCAAGCGATAGGTGCTCTATACCTATTATTTATTGCTATAAATCATATAGTAAGAAAGCTTGTATTTAAAAAGAAAGAGGAAACAAATGAAGAAGAAAACAAAAAAGGAAAATCTAGTTTTTGGGGAACTGTTTTAAAGGTTGAATTAGCTGATATTGCATTTGCAGTTGACTCAATTTTAGCTGCTGTGTACCTCGCTATGACACTGCCAAACACAAACCTTCCACAAATCGGAGGAATGGACGGCGGTAAGTTTCTTGTCATTTTTGCCGGTGGAATTATTGGATTAATTATTATGCGTTTTGCAGCTAACCTTTTTGTTAAGTTACTTCATTCAAGACCAGGTCTTGAAATAGCGGCTTTTGCGATTGTTGGATGGGTAGGAGTGAAGCTTGCTGTGTTAACACTAGGACATCCTGATGTTGGTGTACTTTCTTATGAATTTGCACATTCCACTGGATGGAAGCTCTTCTTCTATACTGTATTAATAGGAATTGCTGCTGCAGGGTGGTTCTTAACGAAAGAAAAGAAAGAAGAGAAGCAAGCTGCATAGTGGATTATAATTAAAAAGCTGCTCTTCGTAGAGCAGCTTTTTAAATACGTTCTTACGCTATCGGGTTAAGAAAAATAAGCTTGTTGTAAACAAATTGTGAAATATTTATTAATAATCAGTTTATTAGTTGTAAATTCTACGTTTGGTAAATATAATCAAACTATCACGTTATGGTTTGGAGGGTTATCCTTTGGGACTGAAAAGTTAAAAATCGGTGAACTGGCAGAAAGAACAGGTGTTACAAAAAGAACAATAGATTACTATACTAATTTTGGACTTCTGAAAGCAGAACGTTCCCCTTCGAATTATCGTTATTACGATATTTCTGCTGTTGAACAATTAAATGATATCGAAAAATGTAAAGAACAAGGAATGTCGTTAGAAGACATAAAGAAAAGAATGATTGACAAAAACGCAGAAGAAATAGATGTTTTGGAGTTACGTCTTAAAATAAAAGGATTAGAAAAAGATGTAGCAGAGGTTTTATCTCAACTTGAAAAAAGCAATTTAAAGAATCATGAGTTTGTAAAAAAGAATGTTTCTCAAGAAAGCCTGTCTTTGATTCAATCATTGTTATTACTACTCAACTAATTCATATTATTACCAGGAGGTGTACGTCTTACTTAATAAGACGATTCATTGATAACCATTAATTTACTTTTAATATTTGTATTAATAGCATTAACAGCATTTTTCGTGGCAACTGAATTTGCCATTGTGAAAGTACGTGTTTCTAAAATTGATCAGTTAATTTCAGAAGGAAATAAAGGTGCAGTAGCTGCTAAAAAAGTTGTAACACATTTAGATGAATATCTATCAGCCTGTCAATTGGGAATTACAATTACAGCATTAGGACTTGGGTGGTTAGGGGAGCCGACTGTGGAGAAGCTATTACATCCTCTTTTTGAACATTTTGCACTGAATGAATCCGTTACACATATTCTATCGTTTGGTATTGCGTTTGCTTTGGTTACGTTCCTTCATGTTGTCGTAGGTGAACTTGCCCCTAAAACAGTTGCGATTCAAAAAGCAGAGGCTGTAACATTACTGTTTGCCCACCCTATTATTTGGTTTTACCGTTTAATGTATCCATTTATCTGGTTCTTAAATGGTTCTGCACGTGTGTTGGTAGGTTTATTTGGGTTGAAACCTGCATCTGAACATGAATTAGCTCATTCAGAAGAGGAACTTCGTATGCTTTTGTCTGAAAGCTATAAGAGTGGAGAAATCAATAAGAACGAGTTAAAGTACGTAAATAATATCTTTGAATTTGATGAAAGAATTGCAAAAGAGATTATGGTACCACGTACTGAGATTGTTTCTATAGATATTGATACAAGTTATGAAGAAATTGTAGAGATTATTAAGAATGAACGATATACAAGATACCCAGTTATAGATGGAGATAAAGACAAAATTGTTGGTTTTCTTAATATAAAGGAACTGTTAACTTCCCATTTTACTGATGGGGGTAATGCTAAAAAGTTCAATATAAACACATTTATTAATCCGGTTATTCAAGTGATTGAAACAATAGCAATACATGATTTATTGTTAAAAATGCAAAAGGATCGAACTCATTTAGCTATATTAATTGATGAGTATGGTGGCACATCTGGATTGGTAACAGTTGAAGACATTCTTGAAGAGATTGTTGGGGAAATTCGAGATGAATTTGATGAAGATGAGGTTCCCGAAATACGAAAAATCAATGATGATCATTATATTCTAGATGGGAAATTATTGATAGATGATGTTAATAATCTTCTAAATACAGATTTTCCTAATGAAGATATTGATACAATTGGTGGTTGGTTTCTTACACAAAACTTCAACGCAACTGTTGGTGTAGAGGTAGAAAATGACGGCTACCTCTTTAAAGTTCATGAAAGTGACGGACACCATATTCAATATTTAGAAGTGACAAAAGTGAAAAATAACGTTATTCCTATACATCAATAGGTCAGGATGTATATATGAAGCATAGTTCTAGTATTTATTAGTAAGAATCACTGAATTAAAATTGTTAATGAAAACGCCAACTGTAGTTTGCGTTTTCTTTTTTAACTGAAAAAGGGGATGGAGTCAAATGGTGAAAGTAGGGATCATTGGGACTGGCTGGTTTAGTGGAGTGCATGCAAAAATTTTAAGCAACATGCAAGGAGTACAAATCAACGCTATTTGTGGAACAAGTCAAGAAAAGGCTGAGAAATTTGCTTCTTCTTATGAAGATGTAAACTCGTATGGAAATATAGTAGAAATGCTAGATAGCGAAAAGCTAGATGCTGTTTATGTGTGTGTTCCACCATTTGCGCACGGTGAAATTGAACTAGAATTACTAACTAGAGAGATTCCTTTTCTAGTAGAAAAGCCTTTAAGTGTAGATTTAGAGGTTCCAACAAGAGTATTATCAAAGCTTAATGAAAAGTCCATTATTACTTCGGTGGGGTACCATTTTCGCTACAAAGATTCTGTCAGCTACTTAAAAAATGAGCTTGAAAACAGTACTACTGGAATGGCAACTGGTGGATGGATGGGGTCCATGCCAACTGTGCCATGGTGGAGAAATCAACAAACTTCAGGAGGACAGTTTATTGAGCAAACAACCCATTTGGTTGATTTACTTCGCTATACAATGGGAGAGGTAGAGGAAGTCTATGCCGCCTATGCAAGTAGAGCACTTTCCTCTCAGTATGAGGGTGTTACTGTATCTGATGTTGGAACCGTCACCATCAAATTTAGCAATGGAGTCATAGCAAATCTTTCTAATACATGTCTATTGCCTGAGGGAGACTCAATGGTTGGTCTTGACTATTACACGAACAAGGGAATTTTACGTTTAGGCTTCAATGGACTAGAGATCTCAAAAAAAGGTGAAACATCGTCCGTAAAAGATATCGTCAATCCTTATGAAAAAGAAAGCGAAGCATTTATACATGCTGTTAGAACCGGTGACACTTCACTGATATTATCAGATTATAGAGATGCTTTTAAAACACATGAAGTGGCTGTGGCTGCTCAAGTTTCAGCTGAAAAGGGGCAACCAGTGAGATTAACTAAATAAAGAATTATCTAAGAAATAAAATGTAAAAGTTGCGCTCATTAATTGATGGGTGCTTTTTTTTACGAATAAACTAGGTTACCCGTAATTTAGAAGGGAATCATAAACCTATTAATGTTCTATATGACATTTATGTGACACCTTGTCATTTTAGATAGACATATGACAAGATGTCACATATTATTGATGTATAGAGAGATGACAGCTTGTCATATACCTGAACAGGAGATCAATATCATGCCAAAACAAACGTTTTATCACTTACCAAAAGAGAAGAAGGATACATTAATATTATCGGCAAAAGAAGAATTCTCACGGGTTCCCCTTCATGAGGCATCAATTGCCAATATAATAAAAAGTGCAGGGATACCAAGGGGAAGCTTTTATCAATACTTTGATGATAAAGAGGATTTGTACTTTTATTTGTTAGATGAATTTACACAAAACACGAATAGAAGAGTAATGACCATTCTAAGGAGAAAACAGGGGAATTTGACAGAAACCTTTATTGATCTTTTTCAACATATTGTTCATAACCAGCATAATCAGGATAATAGAGCTTTTTTTAAGAATGTATTTTTAAATATGAATTTTAAAATTGAAAATACGTTGGCAAGAAGTATGTATGAAGAAAATCAAAAATCTCATTACCAAAGTCTACTAAAATTAGTAAAAACAGATCATTTGAATATTAAATCTGAACAAGAACTAAATGACATGATTGAAATAATGATCTCAGTAACAATTCATAATTTAGTTCGTGTATTTGTACTAAACTTATCTGAAGATGAAGCACTAACCAAATATATCAATCAAATTGAATTACTAAAAAAGGGATTTCAAAAGGAGTAAAACGGTGGGAACTGATCTTGTAAAGAGTAAGATTGATTTTAAAAGCATAGTAAAGAAACTACAAAAACAAGGCATTAATGCTCAATTAATCAGAAGACCTACAAAAAACAATTCAATTAAAATAAAAGGTTAAACATTATCTTAATAAGCCTTAAATAGAGGGGTACTAACAATTTGGATACAATAAGTTTAAGAGATAATAACAAAATGGATACATTAGAACTTGTAAAGTTTATTATGACCTATAAATTTGCTATTAATGAAATCACCACAAAGCTTAATATTTTGAATGAAGAATTTAAGTATGTTCACGACTATAATCCAATAGAGAATATAAGTTCAAGAGTGAAAACACCAGAAAGTATTTTGCAAAAAGTTAAAAAGAAGAATTGTGATCTATCTATTATGTCAATAAAGGAAAATATTAAAGATATCGCAGGTGTTCGAATAACATGTTCTTTTATTTCTGATGTGTATAAAGTGTATGAGATGCTTCAAAAGCAAAAAGATATAGATGTGGTTCAATGTAAGGATTATATTAAGTCCCCAAAACCTAATGGGTACCAAAGTCTTCACCTTATTATTAGAATACCAGTTTTTCTGTCTGATCGAGTAGAAGACACTTATGTTGAGATTCAGATTAGAACAAAAGCAATGGATTTTTGGGCAAGCTTAGAGCATAAGATCTATTACAAATTTGGGAAAGAAATTCCTGAGAATTTAACAAATGAATTAAAAGAAGCAGCTTTATCTGCTATTGAGCTAGACAAGAAAATGGAGAGGCTTCATGAAGAGGTAAAACTCATAAAAAATATTGAAAATGTTAACGAAGTATGAACTATATAGTTGAACGAATAAAGAAAAGTGAGGTTGTATCGGACCGTGTTAAAGAGAAATATATCTCTTTAGTAAAAGAAAGACCGTTACAGACTTTGAACCATTTTGTAAATTTTTTAGAAGTAGAGAATAGAGTGACAAATTGATCGTAGAGTGTTTTAAGGGATTATACATTTATGCATTCTTTTTTTAAAAGAACTTTTAAATGCAATTTTCTAGTGGATTTTATATACTGGAAAAAAGTAATGAAGATTAACATCTTATAATTTGAACTTCTTTTTCAGGAGGAACCATTTTGCTTATAACGGAAAGACATCGCCTAATATTAGATCTTTTAAAAGAAAAAGAGAATGTTAAAATCCAAGAGCTTGTTGAGCTTACTTCTACTTCAGAATCTACCTTAAGACGTGACTTAGATCAATTAGAAAAAATGAACTATTTAAAGCGAGTGCATGGTGGTGCTTCGTTGTTACAGCGTAAAAGAGACGAACCTAGTGTTATAGAAAGAACAACTCAAAATCTAAAAGAAAAAGAAACTATAGCCAATTATGCCGCTGGTCTGATTACAAATGGAGAGTGCATATACCTTGATGCTGGAACAACCACCTATCAAATGATAAAGCATTTACAGGAGAAGGATGTTGTTGTTGTAACTAACGGGACAGACCATTTAAACACATTGTTAGAAGCGGATATTTGTACATATTTTATCGGTGGCTTTGTAAAAAAGGTGACAAAAGCAACAATAGGACGCGATGCCTATGAAAGTATTAAAAATTATCGTTTTGATAAATGTTTTATGGGCGCAAATGCCATTCATCATGAACTAGGCTAACAACACCAGATCCAGAAGAAGCACAAATAAAAGAAAGAGCCATTTCCTTATCAAGAGAAACTTACATTTTAGCAGATCATACTAAATTTGGAGAAGTCTCCTTTTCCAATTTTGCAGACCTTAATCAAGTGAAAATTATTACAAATAAAGTCGATTATGTAGATTTAGAAAAATATAAAAAATTAACAGATATTATTGAAGTTAAAGAAACACAATGAAATTTTCAAAAAATATACTTGGTTGGTTTAAGAAACTCGCTCATGTTTGAGTGGGTTTTTTTGTTGAAAAAATGATGAAAACCTCTCAAATAAATAATGAAAAAATGAACTTTTTTTAAAAAAAGTTTCTTGTGATTTTTATGATTAATGTACTGATATAACGTTTTTGTATAAAGACAGAAATGAAGTTTATTTCGTTTTAAATAATCAATTATTTAAAACGAGATGGAAAAAATATCTATCTAAATCTACTTAATAAGTAACCCTCCTCCTTGTTACTTTGGAAGAAAATTTATTAACAGGAAGTTACAAGAATAGTATAAGAAGTTATCTATACCTACTAAAAAAGTATTTAAAAACCAATAGCTTTTTAAGAAATATTAGATAAATTAAAGATTTTTAATATAATTAATTACAAATTTGGTGTTTATTGACAAATGGTAATCACCATAATATAATCAAAATCAATCAAAAGTAATCATAAGAAATCGTGAAAAACCGCAAAAACTTTCATCTACGAGCATACTCCTTAACATACTTTCAACGTAACATCGCTTATAAAAAATCATAAGACTTATAACTTAATAGAAAAATTATTATAAGGGGGTGATGTAAAAAACACATAAATGTTAGCGTTTCCATTAATGATTATTTTGTAAAGAAGCACTTATTTTAAAGGGAAAATTAAATTGTTTTAGGGGGATCATAATGAAAAATACAAAAAAGTTCATGGTATTTGTTTTGATGTTAGTACTGGCTTTAATGACAGCATGTAGTGGAGCAAGTAAAACAACAAGCGATGGTAGCTTAAACAATGGCGCTAGTGAGAGCGGTAATGAAGACGAAAAATTAACAATTGCTTTATCTGTTGGTACATTAGCAAATCCTTTCTTTGTTGCGATGGGAAAAGGTGCCGAAGAAGCAGGAAAAGAGTTAGGAGCAGAAGTTATTGTTGAAAGTGCAGAGTATGACTTGGCGAAGCAAACATCACAAATTGAAAACTTTATTACCCAGAAGGTGGATGTTATTTTGCTTAATGCTGTTGATACAAAAGGTATTGCTGCAGCAGTTCAGCAGGCAAAAGAAGCGGGAATTCCTGTTATTGCAGTTGATGTAAATGCTGAAGGTGGAGTGGATGCAACAGTTACATCAGATAACTATCAGGCAGGTCAGCTAGCTGGTGAGTATGTAATCGAACAATTAGGTGGAAAAGGCAATATTGTTATTATTGATGGACCACCTGTTTCTGCTGTAGCAGATCGTATTCAGGGATTTGAGGATGCAATAAAAGATTCTGATATTAAAGTCGTTGCAAAACAAAATGGAGAAGGAAATCGTGAAAAAGCGTTAACGGTTATGGAAAGTATCTTACAAGCTAATCCATCTGGCTCCATTCAAGCCGTATTTGCTATTAACGATCCAGAAGCAATCGGGGTGGAAATTGCTCAAGAACAAGCAGGACGTAAGGATGAATTCTTCATTGTAGGTGTAGATGGAGCCCCTGAAGCAACAGATGCAATGGCAAAAGAAAACAGCTCTATTTATGCAACTTCAGCACAATCACCTCGTGAAATGGTGAAAAAAGCAGCAGAAATTGGTATGAAAGTGAAAAATGGAGAAGATGTAGAAGATTTAATCAAAGTTCCAGTTGAGCTAGTAACTCAAGAAACTTTAGGTTCTTACAAAGGCTGGTAAACCTCCAAACTGTATAGACTGATAAGGAGTTTATTCCCCTCATCAGTCTTCTTCAAATCTAGAAGGGATGATATAAGCTATGGTTGTCAAAGAGAATGTAAGGCAGCGAAATAACCTAAAGCAACCTGTCTTAAGTATGAAGGGGATAAGTAAAACCTTCTCAAGAGTCACTGTATTAAAAAATGTGAAAATTGAGTTGTATCCTGGTGAAGTCCATGCACTAATGGGAGAGAATGGTGCTGGAAAATCTACATTCATGAAAATTTTAGCAGGGATTCATCAACCAGATCAAAATGGAGGAGAAATCTATTATAAAGGAAAAACAATCTTGTGGAAGGATCCTATTGATGCAAGAAATAATGGAATAAGTGTGATTCATCAGGAGTTAAATCTTTCTCCAAATCTTACAATCAGTGAAAACATTTTAATGGGGACAAAGTTTCCTAGAAATAGTTTAGGAATGGTAAAGTGGGATGATGTTCATGAAAGAGCCCCAAAGGATTTTAGATTCTATGGGATCTAAACTTAACCCACGTCAATTAGTATCAACTCTTAGTGTTGCTCAGCAGCAGATGGTTGAAATTGCCCGTGCCCTATCCTTTAAGGCCGAAGTTCTTATTATGGATGAGCCTACAGCTTCATTAACAGATAAAGAAATTATAAAACTATTTGAAATCATTCAAGATCTTAAAACCCAAGGTGTTGCCATCGTATATATATCTCATAGAATGGAAGAAATTTTTAAGATTTCAAACAGATTTACAGTATTACGTGATGGTGAATGGATCGCGAGTGGTCCTATCGAAGAAACTGATCCAGATCATCTTGTCAAACTTATGGTTGGACGTGACCTTAAAGATTTATTTAACCGTACAAAAGCATTTGAACCTTCTTATCAAAAAAATGATATACCCGTATTAGAACTCAGAAATATATCTGATAAAAAGTTAGTGAAAAATGTGTCATTTAAGCTTTATCCTGGTGAAATTGTCGGTCTGGCAGGACTTGTAGGTGCAGGGAGAACTGAATTAGTCAGAACTATATTTGGTGCATCACATCTAACAAGTGGTGAAATCTACGTAAATGATCAATTAGTGAAAATCAATTCACCAATTGATGCAATATCCAATGGAATCGCACACGTACCAGAAAGTAGAAAAGAACAAGGCTTATTTTTATCTATGTCTGTCAAAGAGAATATCTTAATGGCTGAACTTCAGAGTCACTCAAAATCTGGAGTCGTTCGATGGAAAGACGTTAATGCTACAGCCGATCGATATATTAAGGAATTAAGTATTAAAATCGCTTCTCCTGAACAGCCTGTTTCCAACCTTAGTGGAGGAAATCAACAAAAAGCAGTAATTGCAAGGTGGCTGTCTATTTCACCAAAAGTATTACTACTTGATGAACCTACTAGAGGAGTTGATATTGGTGCGAAGACAGAGATTCATAAGATTATTTCTAAGTTAGCTGATGAAGGGTTAGCAGTTTTAATGATTTCCTCAGAATTACCAGAGGTGCTAGGAATTAGTGACAGAATTCTTGTAATGAGTGAAGGAAGATTAACTGGTGAACTATCGAGAAAAGAAGCTACACAAGAAGAAATCATGTATTTTGCTACAAAAGGGGAGTAACAAAATGAAGGTAAATATGCAAACTGCTAATCCATCTCAAGACCTACATGTTGGAAATATCATTCATGGATTATGGAATCGTTTAGGAATGATTATGATTTTATTACTATTATGTGTTGTACTTTCTTTTACGGCTCCAAACTTTTTAGAAACTTCAAATCTATTAAATATATTAAAACAAGTTTCTATTATCGCAATTTTAGCTGCTGGGATGACCATTGTTATATTAACAGGGGGCATTGACTTA
This sequence comes from Metabacillus endolithicus, assembly GCF_023078335.1. Taxonomy (GTDB): domain Bacteria; phylum Bacillota; class Bacilli; order Bacillales; family Bacillaceae; genus Metabacillus; species Metabacillus endolithicus. The sequence continues at coordinate 3,622,765 of NZ_CP095550.1, forward strand.
TCGGTAGGATCGACAGTGGCTTTGTCTGGGGTTATATCGGTATTGGTTTCCTCTGCAGGTGTTAACCCCTTTATTGCAATGTTATCGGGAGCAGCAATTGGCTATGTAGTAGGATTAATTAATGGATTTTTTACAGCTAAGACTAAACTGCCCCCTTTCATTGTCACACTTGGAAGTTTCACATATGTACGAGGTCTTGCTTATGTCATAAGTGGTGGATATCCAATTGTTTTGTCAAATGAGACTTTTAAGTTTATTGGTGGGGGCTCTATTCTAGGCATACCTACTCCAATCTATATTATGCTTTTAGTTTATGGTGTGATGTTCTTTGTACTGAAATATACAATGTTTGGTCGTCATATATATGCAATTGGTGGGAATGAAGAGGCAGCTCGTTTAACAGGGATAAAAGTAGAAAGATCTTTAATTAACGTTTATTCCATTAGCGGATTGTTAGCCGGCTTAGGTGGAGTTGTGTTAGCAGGAAGATTATATTCTGGTCAGCCAACCGCAGGACAAATGTATGAGCTTGATGCGATTGCAGCTGTTATTCTTGGGGGAACAAGTTTAGTCGGTGGAAGAGGTAAGATTCAAGGAACGATTATTGGCGTTTTAATTATGGGAGTTATTAGCAATGGACTTACATTAATGGATGTTAATTATTATTGGCAATTAGTTGTAAAAGGTGGAGTAATTGTTGCAGCTGTTTTACTAGATCGCCTACGTGGAGATAGTGATGCCTAATACGATTATAGAGAATAACTAATTTTCCATTATAATAGAATGGTGAGTATGAAAAAAGAGCCAGTTCAGGCTCTTTTTTTGTTGCTTGTTAGGGATTAATAGTAGTTAATCAATAAGCTTAGACTTTCCAATAAAGCTACTAATTAAAACATTTTATGGTGAAGTTTACTTTTATATTATCTTACTATTTTTTATTAGTAACTATAAACATATTTTCTTATTATGTCGATAAGTGTATAGTAGGTTTCTATGAAGATTGCGGGTATTATTCCGAAATTTAACAATAAGTTTTCGGTAATTACGGATGTTTCAGATGGAAGTGGATAACCAATCGGGATGACGGTTTGCAAGCTTTGAACCTTACATTAGACCAAATTTTTAGTGAAGAGGAAATAATATGCCAATTTACTAGTATCTGTGGTAATCTAGAGTTTTAATTAAGTAGCTAAATGGCTGACATGGATACGGTGTTGAACCGGACTCATGCCGGTCATTCTTTGCTTTTAATAGTAACCTTATTACTAAATCAAAAGGAATGGGAGACTATTCTACAAGCAAACGTATTTACCTTATATTACAAGGAGTCATATTTGTAAGAAAGATATTTTCATTCATTCATTGTCTGCTATAATAAGGAATGGTTTACTACTTTAAAGGAGTTAGCTATCATGAGAAAAATCGTTAAGATTGTAAGCGTTATCACTTGTATTTTTCTTTTTTATTATACATTAGATTCTGCTGTGAAAGTATTTAATACGAATTATAAGTTGCCAGAGGTATTAAAGGAGGAGCTTACTGATAAAAGAATTGTTTTAATTACTCAAGAGTTGGAAACTCCATTTTGGGATTCAGTTAGTATAGGTGCGCAGAAACAGGCAGAACAGTCTGGTGCAAGACTTGAGATATGGGGGAGTTTTGGCAACAATCAGGAGGATTTTTTAAAACAAATTGAAATAGCGATTTATTCCCAAGTAGATGGGATTATTGTTCAGGGATTGGATACAGCGGAATTTAAGGAGCTAACAAAAGTTAAAGCGTCTTCATATGGTGTGCCAGTTATTACAGTAGCCAATGATGTTCCGATGGCGGAAAGTCTTCGTAGAACGTATGTAGGTTCCGATCAGTTGTTAGCAGGTAAAATGATTGCCGAACAGTTGCTTGCGGATATGGGAGAATCCGGTGAAGTTGTCTTAATGATCGATAGTAGACAGGAATATTACCAAACACAGCGATTAAAAGGAATTCAAGAATACCTCTCCAACTATCCAGGAATTGAGTTGATTGAAGCAGAGACGGAAGATACGCGAGAGCAGGTAATTGCCACAACGAAGGATTTATTAAATCGGATGCCTGATGTTGATGCATTTATTACATTAAACGCTAAATTTGCAGATGATTTAGTAGAGGAAATTGACAGACGCTCAAATGTGGAAACGTTTTATATCTATTCTTTTGATGATGATCCTAGTTCATTATCTTTATTAGAGCAAGGAAAAATAGATGGAATGATTGAGCAGTCTCCTTTAATGATGGGAGAGCTTAGCGTGAAACTAATGATGGATTGGCTAAATAAAGAGGTATTACCACTGGATTTAGATGGATATCTTACAGATATTCAAATGGTGGAACAGGTAGACGCCCAATGAATAGTATACAGAAGAAAATATGGAGTCTTGTTTTAGTGGCTCTCTTAATAATGTCAGCAACTTGGTTTTCACTAATTCACTATAATCAAAAAATGCTAGACCAATATAACAATATCCTTGAAAGATACTTAGTTTTGAATGAAATAACAATAAAAAGCGAAGATACGGTAACAGCATTAAATAACTATTTACTGATTCCTTCTGAAGATAATTTTAAAGCGGTTTCTCAGAACAAGGAAGACATTCAAACGATGAAAAATGAAGTGGCTAAATTTAAAAATGTGGAGAATGAATTAGCCTTAACAAATTATGTAAACTTAATTGATAGTTTTATAGAGACAGTTGATTTATCACTTTCTTTTCAGACAGAGGCTGAAACAGAGTACTCAATGACAGCATTTAATGAAGCGACTCATATATCTAATTATATCTCAGAAATGGCTCTGACTTTAATAGATTTAGAGCTTCAAACATATGATATGTTCTATCGAGATATGATCAGTCAGTCAGAAGAGCTTAAGCAGCTCGGAATTTGGCTACTACTCTTAATTACGGTTGGTCTCTTACTCTTTACCTATTGGTTTTCCCAACGAATTACAAAACCAGTCGAGAAGCTGACACATGCAGCAAATGAGCTTTCCAAAGGTCGATTTGATTTAAAAGTAGAAGTGAATTCGAGTGATGAAATTGCCTTTTTGGCAAAGATGTTTGATCGAATGCGTGTGAATATTAACAAATTAATATCGGAAATGCATCATCAAGCACAGTTAGAAAATGAATTACAGCAAAGCAGGCTTTTATTAAAGGAAAGTCAACTGCGTAATCTTCAGAGTCAGATTAATCCACATTTTTTGTTTAACACGCTAAATACACTTTCTAAAAAAGCTTATATGGAAGGATCCGAAGAAACTAGTGATTTGCTAGTTAGTGTAGCAGGTTTATTACGTTACAATTTAAAGCATTTAGATAAGCCTATGACACTCAATGATGAAGTACATGTAATGAAACAATACATTGAAATTCAAAAAACTAGATATACAGACAGACTTACCTTTCATACGGAAATTGATGAATCTTGCCTCCATATCCTGATTCCTGGTCTTACCTTGCAGCCACTCGTGGAAAATGCGGTCATATATGCTGTTGAGCCACATGAAGAAGGTGGTATTATTTGGTTTCGAATCAAAGATGAAGGTGATTTAGTAACGATAGAAGTGGAAGACAATGGACCTGGTATGAGTGATGAGAAAATACAAGAAATATATGAAGAAAAGGTTAATACGGCAAATGGTCACTCCTCTGGTATTGGTTTAAGTAATGTGATGAAGCGTCTTCGTCTTTTTAATGGAATGGAAGATGTAATGAAGATAGATAGTAGCCTAGGAAGTGGGACGAAAGTAAGTATAAAGCTTTTGAAAGAAAGGAGATCAGAGATATATGACCAATATACTAATAGTGGATGATGAACAGGTCGAGCGTGATGGGTTAGAAGCTATTCTGAAAAGAAACTTCCCGGATATTGTGATTCAACAAGCGAAAAATGGAAGGCTAGCAATTGAGGTAGCAGCAGATTTTCAACCGGACTTAGTGTTCATGGATATTCAAATGCCTGGTATGAACGGTATTGAAGTAATCGAAAAAATGAAATCCTATCATCCTAGCTTGAAATTTATATTAGTAACTGCATACGCTACTTTTGATTACGCTAAGGAAGCTATGAGGCTGGGTGTTGTCGATTATTTGGTGAAACCTAGCCGAGTTAAGGAGATCGTTGAAACAGTTGAGAAAGTTCTTAACCAAATAAAGACTGAACAACAAAGACTAGAGGCGGTTAAGCAACAGGAAAATACTTTGCAAAAAGCTATGTCCTTATTTGAGACTGATGTCGTAACACAGCTTTTATTTGATCATGTTCATGAAGTTCACTTAGAAGAGTTGCTAGAAATGTTAGACATACAGGCTACAGAGGAAAAGTTTGTTATTAGTCTTATTGTGTCAGACGGTTCTGAAGTCTCTTATTCTATGGTTAGAGAAAAGTTGAGTCAGACTGGCAGTGGTTGGGTAGGTGCTTTGTATGGCCGACAACTACCGATTATTGTCTTTCGAAAGCAAGATCAAACGTTTCGTACTCAAGCAACAATATTGGCTAAAGAAATTTTGTCCTTAAACACATCTGATAAGGATGCGGGTTGGTTTGTTGGAATTGGGACTGTATACAACTCTTTAAGTGAAATTACACAATCATATCAAGAGTCACTAATCGCGACAAGAGACACATCCATTCCACGAGGATTCCAATTTTATGAGGATCTCCCTTCACTTGTCTCAGGATTCGATGAGGAAACAACAAAACAAAGTGAACAGCAATATTTTGACCATATCCGAAGTGGAGAATGGGACGAGATTTTTCAACAAATTGTGATTATAATTGATCGCCTAGAACAAGAAGGGGCAATGCTAAATCAAACGCAGCAAAGAGTTATGGAGTTGTTTTGGATAGCCTCCCGCGTATTAAGTGAGATGGGGGTAGAATCAGATGTACCGTTGTACTCCTTCAAATCGACCGATTATCGACAGTTACGAGCCGAAACACGGCATCTGTTAGATAGGATGAGAGAATTATATGAGAATCACCTTACTAGTATGGAAGCTGATACCATTCAAAAAATAAAACAATTTATCATTGACCATGCACACGAGGATATATCTTTAGAAGCTGTTGGTAGAGAAGTAGGTCTGAGTCCTATATACATTAGTAAAATATTTAAAGAACAGCTTGGAATTAACTATATTAACTTTTTAACAGAGTGTCGCATTGAAAAAGCAAAGAGGCTAATGAGAGATCCATTAAAAAGCTTAAAAGAAATAACATTTGAAGTTGGTTACCATGATCCGAACTATTTTAGTAAGGTATTTAAAAAAATCTGCCATTCCTCTCCAAAGGAGTACCGTAAAAACTTGTTATCAAAAGTAGAATAATACAATTGTATAGGAGCGATTAAAATCAGACAGTTAATTTCTTTAACGAACTTAGGATTGTTGATGCTCGTATTATTCTTAATTCTTCTTGGGTGTGAAGAACAGCAGAATCAAAACAACGATTCAAAAGCACCATCAAAGACGGGCAGCTATACCTTAAATGATGAACAGTTAGTGGAAAATCCAATTAAAATTGGATTTGCTATGGATACATTAACGGAGGAACGGTGGGTGAAGGACAGAGATCTTTTTAAAGAATCGGTGGAAGCATTAGGGGCAGAGGTGGAGGTTATGGCTTCACATGGAGATGATGCCTTGCAAATTTGGCAAGCGGAAACCATGATAAGCCAGGGTATTGATTTATTGGTCATTGTTCCACATAACGCTGAATCAACCGCAGCTATTGTAGAAAAAGCACACTCTGCTGGAATTAAGGTAGTATCGTATGATCGCCTTGTGAAGAATGCTGAAGTTGAGATGTATGTTTCCTATGATAATGAGCAGGTTGGTGTCCTTCAGGCGCAGGCGATAACAGAACTTGTTCCTAAAGGAAAGTATGTCTATATAGGTGGAGCAGAAACCGATAATAATGCGCATATGGCTAAAAAAGGGGTATTTGAAGTACTTCAGCCACTTATTGATAAAGGAGATATTACGGTTGTATTTGATCAGTGGACAAAAGACTGGGTACCAACATATGCAAAGGAAAATATGAGAATTGCCCTAGATGCTAATCATAACGATATTGATGCAGTAATTGCAGCCAATGATGCAACGGCTGGTGCTGTAATTGAAGTGCTTGAAGAGCGTGGACTTGCTGGGAAAATACCAGTTGCTGGTCAAGATGCTGATCTAGCTGCTGTTCAGCGTATCGTTGAAGGGAAACAGACGATGACAATCTATAAGCCAATTAAAGAGCTAACAAAGATTGCTGGAGAGCTTGCCTTCAAGCTAGCGAAGGGAGAGGGGATTGAGGATCTCGGTGAAGTCGTGAAAGTAAACAACGGGAAAATGGAAGTACCATCAATCCTTCTTTCGCCTACCGTTGTTACTCAAACAAATATAGAGGAAACGATTATTGCCGATGGTTTCCACTTGAAGGAGATGTTTATTTAAATAGAGATAAGTAAGAGTAGGAGCTTGGAGTATTTTCCAAGCTCTATTTTTGTATGAATTTTAAGTGGTAGATCATGCTCAAATATGACATAGGTACTTCCGCATATCCTAGTCCCTACACTAGATCCATATCCCCATGTTGAAAAAGTACAGATAGATACCAAAATAGTACTATAAGTAAGTGTTTTCATAACCAATTACGGGTGATATATTTTACTTGTAAGCACTTCCAACAAAGATAAGAGGGGGAAAATAGTAATGAAAAAAGGGTTTAAATTAACAATGGCCTTATTAATAGGTATTTTATTAACTTTCGTAGCTGCTTGTAGCAGTGGCAGCACTGGCGGCGGCAGTAGTGAAGTAAGTGTTGGGATCGTATTACCAACAAAGGATGAGCCAAGATGGGTTCAAGACGAAGAAAGATTTAAAGCAGCTCTAGCAGACTCTGAATATACAACTGAAATTTTATTCAGCCAAGGTTCTTCTGCAAAGGAGAAAGAAAACGTAGAAACGTTAATTAGTAAAGGAATCGATGTTCTAATTATCGCACCTCATGATGGTGCAGCAGCTGGTTCAGCAGTAGAAGCAGCAAAAGAAGAAGGAATTAAAGTTATTTCTTACGACCGTTTAATCACTGACACAGATGCAGTTGATTATTATGTAACATTTGACAGTGTGGCTGTAGGTGAAGCACAAGGTCAATATTTAGTTGACAATGCAGAAGGTACTGGAATTCCACTTTACTTATTTGCTGGTGCAGCATCTGATAACAATGCATTCTTATTCTTCGAAGGTGCTTGGAACGTTCTTCAACCAAAAATTGCTGATGGTACTTTTGTAATCGCTAACTCTAGTGAAGCGGAAGCGTTAAAAGACAAAGCAACTCTTACTCGTGACGAGTTAGGGAAAATCTTAGGTCAGGTTACAACAAACTGGGATCCAAACGAAGCTAAAAATAAAGCGCAAACAAACTTAACAGCTGCAGGTGCTGACTTAAAAGGTGACGTGGCAATTCTTGCTCCAAACGATGGTACTTCTCGTTCAATCGCTGATGTATTTGCTTCAGATGGTGCTGTTTCAAGCTATGTAATCACTGGTCAGGATGCTGAAAAAGCTTCTGTCCAATACATTATTGATGATAAACAATCTATGACAGTATTCAAAGATGTTCGTACACTTGTTGAAGATGCAATGGGTATGGCAGTAGACATTCTTGATGGAAATACGCCAGAAACAACTGGTACTTATAACAACGGTAGTGTTGATGTAAATGCTAAACAAACTGATGTTATCGTTGTGAACAAAGAAAACGTAAAAGCTGAATTAGTTGATTCAGGTTACTATGATGCTAGTGAATTCACTGGACTAGAATAATAGAAAAATAGATGTTAAGAAATGAGTGTTAGACTTATGTCTAACACTCATTTGTAAAGTTGTCTGGTTAAGGAGGCAGAAAGATGAGCGATTATATTTTAGAGATGAACCAGATATCAAAAGAATTTACAGGTGTGAAGGCGCTCTCTAATGTCAATTTTAAAGTGGAAAGAGGAGAAATCCACTTTTTAGTAGGTGAAAATGGAGCCGGTAAGTCAACTCTTATGAAGGTGCTTAGCGGTGTATATCCATACGGAAACTACTCAGGAGATATCGTTTTTAACGGTGAAGTTCAAAGGTTTAACAAAATAAGTGATAGCGTAGATGTGGGAATTGTTATTATCTATCAAGAATTGGCTTTATTCCCTGATCTTTCTGTTTACGAAAATATCTTTGCAGGTAATGAGATTCAAAAAGGTGGCGTTGTGAATTGGAACAAAGCCATTGTTGAAGCGAAGAAGATGTTAGACAAAGTTGGTTTAAGAGTAAATCCGGAAATCTTAATTAAAGATTTAGGTGTAGGGAAACAGCAATTAGTAGAAATTGCAAAAGCGTTAAGTAAGAAAGTTAAATTATTAATCTTAGATGAACCAACAGCAGCACTAAATGAAGATGATAGTGAAAATTTATTGCAATTATTATTAGAGCTAAAAAAGCAAGGGATCACATCAATCATGATCTCTCACAAATTAAAAGAGGTAACTGCGATTGCCGATAAGGCAACAGTGTTACGTGATGGTGAAACGATTTGTACGTTAGAAAGATCAAAAGGTGAAATTACCGAGGATGCCATAATCAAAAACATGGTGGGCCGTGAAATAGAAGATATTTATCCGAAACGTCCAAAGAAAGCCTTCGGTGAAAATGTTCTTGAACTATCGAACTGGACAGCGTATGATCCAAAGCTTGGACGAAATGTTGCTAATAACGTGAATTTACACGTAAAACAGGGAGAAATTGTTGGAATAGCAGGATTAATGGGATCAGGACGAACAGAGCTTGCATTAAGTATTTTTGGAAACGCTGCAGGCTATAAAATTCAAGGTGATTTATTTATTGAAGGACAGCCTGGGAAATTTAAACACCCAAGTGAAGCCATTAAAGCAGGAATTGCTTATGTAACAGAAGATCGTAAAGGTGACGGATTGTTTTTACAACAAGATATAAAAAGCAACATCTCAATCGGAAACTTGAAAGAGATCTCCTCAAATGGAGTTGTTAATGAAAATGAAGAAAATGTCATTGCACAACAATATAGAGAATCTCTAGGGGTTAAAACACCTTCTTTACAACAACTTGTTGGAAACCTTAGTGGTGGTAATCAGCAGAAGGTGTCATTAGGAAAATGGTTGTTTGTAGGTCCTAAATTATTGATCTTAGATGAGCCAACACGAGGAATTGATGTTGGTGCTAAATTTGAAATTTATACAGTTATGAATGAACTGATTAATAGAGGTATGAGTATCATCATGATTTCATCAGAGCTTGGTGAAGTCCTTGGTATGAGCGATCGCGTGTATGTAATGGCTGAGGGAGAAATCAAAGGTGAATTATCATCAGATGCAGCCAGCCAAGAAAAGATCATGGAACTTGCGACGCAATAGGAGGCAAAAAGTATGAAATATATTAATGAGCTAAAGGGATTAGTAAAGCATAATATTCGTGATTATGGGATGTACATCGCACTAATTGTTATTATGATCACGTTTCAAATACTTACAAATGGACTTTTCATGTCCTCTCGAAATATTAGTAACTTACTAGATTCAGCAGGATATATTGCGGTTCTAGCTGTGGGTGTTATGCTTGTTATCGTTATTCGACATATTGATTTATCGATCGGGTTTTTAGCCGGATTTCTCGGGGCAATAGCAGCCATTCTTTTAATGCAATTTAACATGCCAGTTTTTATCGTCATTCCAATTATCCTAATTCTTGGAATATGTGCTGGTTCGGCTACAGGTTTTCTAGTAGCTAAAGTTGGAATTCCGGCATTCGTTGCAACCTTAGCTGGTTGGTTGATCTATCGTGGTGCTATTTTATTAGCAACAGAAAAATCAGGAACAATCATTGTTGATAATGATGCGTTTAATGCAATTGGTAATGGATATATTCCTTCCATTGCTGAAGTAGGAGGTTTTCATTTACTATCACTGCTTCTTGGTTTAGTTGGAATTTTATTCTATATCTATAGTGCAATAAAAAATCGTCGAAACAAAATCAAATATGAATTTGATGTTGTATCAAAGCCTATTTTTATCCTGCAATTACTGTTTGTTTCAGGAATTATGGCTTATATTACTTGGTTGCTATCTGGATACAATGGTTTTTCATGGACAGTTATTATTATTCTTGTTGTTGTACTTGTGTATCATTTCATTACAACAAAAACAGTAATCGGACGTCATATTTATTCAGTAGGTAGTAACCCAGAAGCGGCACACCTTACAGGTATCAGCGTAAGCAAAATTACGTTCTTAGTATTCGGTTCAATGGGTATGCTTTCAGCTTTATCTGGTATTTTATTCACAGCACGTTTACAATCAGCTACAACAACAGCTGGTACATTATTTGAGCTTGATGCGATTGCTGCAGCATTCGTTGGTGGAGTTTCCGCTGCTGGTGGTGTTGGTAAAGTTACAGGAGCAGTAATAGGTGCAATTGTTATGGCTACACTAACAAATGGTATGAACTTATTAGGTGTTGGGATCGCTCCTCAATATATGATTCGTGGTGGAGTTCTTGCACTTGCGGTAATCTTTGACGTAATGACACGTAAACAAAGAGCTTAATAGTTGATGGGGAAATACCCCTTGTCCATGAGGGACAAGGGGTATTTGTGTATAAAGGGGAAGAGGGTGTTAGTATGAAGAAAAAGCTTTTCTACAGATTTAAGTTGAATTCGATAAGAGCAAAGATACTAGTTGGATTCTCACTTGTCATTTTGTTAACAATCGCTTTTGGTGCCTATAATTTTATGGCTTCTAAATCAATTAATTCTGATGCGAAGAATATAATTAACCACCAAATTCCATTGTTAATAGCTAATGAAACATTAGGTCAAAACATGGCAGAACGAATTGGGCTAGCAAGAGGATATGTGTTAACAGGAAAACAAGAATATATTGATCAATTTAATGTGTATTCGGAAAAAAGTAGAACGGTTGAGGAAACAGCACTGAAAATTAATGACTCGGAGGATTTTGAGCAATTAGTAGCAAAAAGCTTAGAATGGGAACAACGTGTTAATGACGAAGTGTTTGCAGTGTACAAAAGTGGAAATGTAGAGTTAGCAAAGGAGAATTTAGAGGGAGCTGTTCGGGTAACTGCAAACGAAATCATGAACGGTTATAAATATCTAATTAATAATAGAGAAAAAATGATTGAAGGAGCTGGTGATAACCTACTTTTTAATAATGAATCAAACATTACGATGGGGTTGGTCGTTTCTGTTGTTGTTGCAGTTATAGGTATTTTTATAGCTATTTATATGTCCTCCGTCATTTCAAAACCTATTCAAACTGTTACACATCGAATGGGCTTACTTGCTGAAGGAGATCTAAGCCAACAGCCTATCGAGACGAAATCTCGCGATGAAATTGGGAGATTATTCTCAGCAACTAACCAAATGAGTGACAATATCAAAGGACTCTTGAAAGAAATTCATATAGTCTCAGAATCTGTATCATCTCAAAGTGAAGAACTAACACAATCTGCATTTGAAGTAAAAGAAGGAAGCAGTCAGATTGCGGCAACAATGCAGGTGCTGTCTTTAGATTCAGAAGCACAGGCCCATACAACGAGCGATTTAGCGTCTGCAATGAAAATTTTTTCCGGAAAGATAAACGAAGCAGGTCATAGTGGGAAAGAGGTATATCAATCTTCCCAGCATGTGATTGATTTGACAGAAACGGGAAGTAAATTAATGTTTACTTCTATTCAGCAAATGGGTACGATTCATTCAATTGTGGAAGAAGCGGTAGAAAAAGTGAAAACATTAGAAAAGCAGTCAGAAGAAATTTCCATACTCGTTGGAGTAATTAAGGATATCGCTGATCAAACGAACCTACTTGCTTTGAATGCTGCAATTGAAGCAGCGAGAGCAGGAGAACATGGCAAGGGCTTTTCAGTGGTTGCTAATGAAGTGAGACGACTTGCAGAACAGGTGTCCTTCTCTGTGGCGGATATTACTCGCATTGTAGGGAATATTCAATCTGAGTCTACTCAAATGACAGACTCTTTACAGGCTGGTTATACGGAAGTTGAAAAGGGGACAAATCAAATTAAAACAACGGGCGAGACATTCGAAAAAATTAATCAAGCTTTATTGGAAATGACGAAAGGTGTGCAATTCATTTCAGGAAATCTTAGCACGATAGAGGACAATAGTGATGAGATTAATAAATCTATTGAAGAAATTGCTGCAGTTGCGGAAGGAGCAGCAGCAGGAATTGAGCAAACGGCTGCATCGGTGCAACAAACAAGCAGCTCAATGGAGCAGGTTGCAGCAAGTTCTGATCGATTAGCCAAATCAGCTGAAACCTTATACAAACAAGTAGCACAATTTAAAATTTAAGGTGAACTGTTGAATGGGTGTTTTTTGACGAGGGCCCGGTTTAATCAAATAAACATTTACAATCTTCCACTAACAGGCGTGAACATTATAGTTCATGCCTTTCTTATTGAAAATTATAATTGTATTATAACCAGCACAATCATATAATTGTGAGAAAAAAGGATGCATACGATGCCTATTAATTCTTTTGAAAACTATCCGATGAGCTGGAAACCATCAATTAATAAGAATGAAAAACCTATTTATAAAGCTCTTGCGAGACAATTGGAACAGGATATAGTAAATGGCGTTTTATTACCAGGAACAAAACTTCCTCCACAAAGAGAACTGGCTGATTTTTTGGATTTGAATTTAAGTACCATTTCAAAAGCTTTTAAGGTTTGTGAGTTAAAGGTACTTGTTAAGTGCATCTGTAGGAAGTGGTACATTTGTATCGTATGATGCGTTATCGAATGCATACTTACTTGAAGATACAAAGCCGAAGCATTTAATTGAAATGGGGGCAACACTACCAGATAATGCTTCTTTTGAGCCACTGCTACTTCAACTAAAAAGTATGGTACAAGAGGCAGATTATGAAAAATGGTTTGGGTATGGTCGGGCTGGCGAAAGCCATTGGCAAAAGGATGCAGCTGTAAAGCTAATTCGAAGAGGTGGGTTTGAAACAACCGTTGAGTCCATTTTATTTGCAAATGGAGCTCAAAATGCGATTGCTGCAACCTTGGCAAGTCTTTGTAAGCCAGGAGATCGCATTGGAGTTGACCATCATACATACCCAGGCTTAAAAACAGTTGCATCAATGCTTAGTGTGCAAATAGTACCGATAAAATCAGAGAACTATGAAATGAGTCCAACGTCCTTTGAATATGCGTGTAAAAATGAAAACATTAAAGGAATTTACTTGATTCCAGATTATCATAATCCCACAGCTACCTTTATGTCTGTTGAGAATCGTAAAAGTATTGCAGCTATAGCAAAAAAGTATAAACAATTCGTGATAGAAGATGCATCGTACCATCTTCTGGGTAAAAAACCACTTCCAGCAGTTGCATCATTTGCTCCAGAGCAGGTTATCTATATTGCAAGTTTATCTAAATCATTAGCACCAGGCTTACGACTAGCTTATGTTGCAGTGCCGAATCAGTATAAGGAACCTATTTCAAAGGCGCTATATAATCTAAATATCACAGTTTCTCCGCTATTAGCAGAACTTTCAGCACGTACAATTGTATCGAACCAATTTGAACTCTTAATTGAGGGTCATCAAGAACAAGCTATTCGCAGAAACAGAATCGTAGACCGGTATTTTGCAGATTATAAGTGTTTAGGTGCTGAAACAGGTATCTTTCGTTGGTTGTTACTTCCCGGGAAGATGACAGGTGCTGAATTTGAAACATTGGCAGCACAAGAGGGAGTACAAGTGTATGCGGCAGAACGCTTTGTCGTTGGAAATAGTAGTCCAGATAGAGCAGTAAGGATTTCTGTGTGTGCACCAAATACGCTTGAGGAGCTTGAGCGAGGATTGGAGATCCTGAAACGTTTGCTAAATAATGTTACCTAATATTGTTTGCCATACAATTATTATATTGTATGGTCTTTTTTGTGCGTGGTATGATGATTCAAAATCTAGTTGGAGGTTTTATAGAAAGGTAGGGAAGATTATGTTACAGAAAAAAAGTTTAAAAGTGTTAGACGACAAAACAGATTCGTTGCTTTCTGCCGAAAAACGAAAAATGTTATACAAGAGGACATTATTTGTTGTAAGTATTTCACAAATTTTTGGTGGTGCGGGGTTAGCTGCTGGAGTCACTGTGGGGGCACTTCTTGCTCAGCAAATGCTCGGTACTGAAGCGTTCGCTGGGCTTCCTTCAGCATTACTTACTTTAGGGTCAGCAGGAGCAGCTTTATTTGTTGGGAGACTTTCACAGGAGTTTGGACGTCGACTCGGTCTGACAGCGGGTTTTATAATCGGTGGACTTGGAGCCATAGGAGTTATAATTGCTGCAATCATAAATAGTGTTTTCCTTCTATTTACTTCCCTATTAGTTTATGGTGCAGGATCAGCAACAAATTTACAAGCACGTTATGCAGGGACTGACTTAGCGAATCGTAAACAGCGAGCAACTGCTATTAGTACGACAATGGTTTTTACAACATTTGGTGCGGTTGCAGGTCCAAATTTAGTGAATGTGATGGGGGATTTTGCCCTTTCTATTGGCGTTCCATCACTTGCAGGTCCCTTCATTTTAGCAGGAGCAGCATACATCTTAGCAGGTATTGTCCTGTTCATCATGCTTCGTCCTGATCCATTACTTATAGCAAAAACGATAGAAGCGTCCAACTTAGATTCTAGTGATAAAGCAAGTTTGGAAACAGCTGGAAATATAGAAAACAAAAGAGGCGTAATTGTTGGCGCAACGATTATGGTGCTTACTCAAATTGTCATGGTTGCTCTTATGACAATGACACCAGTTCATATGAGACATCATGGACATAGCTTGGGTGCAGTAGGTCTTGTTATTGGTTTTCATATAGGTGCGATGTATCTCCCTTCTTTGTTTACTGGTATTCTTGTTGATAAATTGGGGCGTACCGCGATGGCTATTGCTTCTGGAGCAACACTGCTGTTGGCAGGTATAATAGGAGCATTTGCACCGGGGGATTCAATGGTTCTTTTAGTAATCTCTCTTTCTTTACTTGGATTAGGATGGAATTTTGGTTTGATAAGTGGAACTGCGCTTATTGTTGATTCCACAAAAACTTCCACAAGAGCTAAAACTCAAGGTACAGTTGACGTATTAATTGCGTTATCAGGAGCTGCTGGCGGAGCTTTGTCTGGAATGGTCGTGGCAGGTTCTAGTTATCTAACGTTATCATTAGCAGGAGGGATTTTATCTTTATTACTGGTTCCAGTGGTGATATGGTCACGAAGAGGTGAAAATAGTAGTATTTTAGTGAAAGAGTGATTTAAAGCAATAGAGTTGTGTAAATCTTTAATAAAGATAATCTGTTACAATAATAAAACGTTAACAAGCCCATTAAGAATGACTATATAACTAGATATTTTTATGGGAAATTTAATTTTATTTGTTATTTGTATACAATACTTATACCTTTAAGTTCGACTGCTGTGCCCTTGCACCCAAACTTTTGCTAAGTCAACATTTCTTATCTTTTAAAAAAAACATTATTTCTGACTAATATATATAGAATTTTTCTATGCTAGTTTATAAAATATATATATTTTATTTATATGTGAAATTGTATTACCGTTAATTATAGATCTACTTCACTCTCCATTCGGAAATATGAATACCCTTTCAAAAATGTATAGGAGGTGAAATCAAAGAATGGAATGATGTGATTTAGTCTAATTTTAAAAAATGAGGAGGGAAGACTTTGAAGTTAGCTTATCCTTTTGGTACAAAGGAAACTATGGCTCCCCTTTTAGGCTATCGTGGAGATGAGGAAGAAGTGTTCAAACTTCTTAAAGAACTAGGGTATTCTGCAGTAGAACTATTTATTCGTAATCCTAGACTGATTGATTCATCGCAATTTGAAAGATCAGTTATTAAGACAGGAATTGAAATAGCTGGAATTGGAACAGGGCCTGTTGTTAGTGATGATAAGCTAACATTTACTGATGAAGAAAAGGTAATAAGGAAAGAAGCTGTTAACCGAACAAAGGAAATTATTGAGTTTGCATCACATTTTGGGAAACAGGTTTTTGTAGGAAAACTAAGAGGCAATATTAATAAAAATAATCCAGATCAATCATGGAAATGGATGTGTGAATCTTTAGAACAAATATGTGAACATGCTGAGAAATATCAAGTTAATGTTGCACTAGAGCCTCAAAATAGTGATGTTATAAACAATTTAAATAGAACACAAGAAGCTCTTAGATTTGTGAAAGATCTAAATCTACCAAACCTATCCCTTATGCTTGATGTTTATCATATGAACTTTGAAGATCAATCAATTAGTAATAACTTTTTTAATGCAAAAGATCACTTTATTCATATTCATATTGCAGATAGTAATCGCCAAGCACCTGGTAACGATAAAATGAATTTTAAAGAGATTATTAACACATTAAGAGCTATTAATTATTCAAATTATATAACTCTTGAAATTTCACAAGGAACAAGTAGTTATCGAGAAGCTAAAGCATCTATAGAGTATTTGAAAACAGTAGGAGTGTAGTATGAATTGGGGAATAGTAGTTAACTAACGATTTTTCAAAGGAATGAAAGAAAGATATTTAAGCTAAAAAAATTTTTGGGGGATGCAAGAAAGATTTCTATTTTTTATTTATTGTTGGAATTTGCATATTTAATTGAAAAGGCTTACAAATGTACAAATTCCAAGATTAATTAAGGAGGGGTTCGATTGAAAAGGGTAAAAAATGGTTTACAGTTCTTATTAGTTCTAGGGTTAATTCTTCTATTGGCAGCTTGTGGAGAAGATAGTACTTCAGGGGAGGCTACAGGTGAAAGTAGTGGAGGTTCAGAGGAATTTGATATTAGCAACTATCCTAGTGAACAATTAGATTTCCTTATTGCATTCGGTCCAGGAGGAGGCAGTGATACGTTCTCACGTACAATTATTGACGTATTACAAAAGCATGAGCTTTATCCTGAGACAATCGTTCCTGAAAACATGGAAGGTGGAAGTGGTGCAATAGGTTATACGTACTTTAAAAATAACGCAAAAGGTGATCCATACTATATCACAACAACAAGTGGGAACTTTATTACAACACCACTAGTATCGGAAACTGAGTATGATCATAAAACATTTACACCAGTTGGACTTTTAGCCTCTGATGATCAGGTACTGCTTGTAAATGCTGACTCAGAATATGAAACACTTGAAGATCTAATTAAAGCATCAAAAGAAAAAAAGATTAGTTTAGGTGGTACAGGGGCATATGGTCCGGATCGAATTGTTACATCTTTGCTAGAAGAATCTGCAAATACAACTTTTAACTATGTTCCGTTTGAAGTAGCAGGAGAGTTGGTAACAGGAGTGTTGTCTGGCAGTGTGGATGTTATGGTATCTAATCCTTCTGAAGTATTAGGTCAGATAGAATCTGGTGATTTGCGAGCAATTGCATATTCAGCTGAGAAGCGCAATCCTAAATTACCAGAAGTTCCAACCTTTATTGAATCAGGTTATGATTTCAGTTTTTCGATTCCAAGAGCTGTATACCTGCCAGAAGATGTACCAGAGGAGGTTCGTCAATGGTGGGTGGACACTTTAAAGAAAGTTGTAGAAACTCCCGAATGGAAAGCTTATTTAGATAATAATACGATGACAGATTATACATTATTCGGCGATGAATTTTCTACTTATATGGACGAAACTGTTGCAACTTTCGAGAGAGTACTTAAAGAATCTGGTGCAATGGAATAGTCAAATCAATCTATTAATTAATCTATAGATTAGGTGGCAACGGTGAATTGAAGTTCCCGTTGCCATAACTAAATAAATTATTTAGGATGATGATTAATGAGATTTTGGTTAAATATAGCATTTTTTGTTTTTTCATTAATGTTTACTATCTATGGTTTAACTACTCTAAAATTTATGGCCGCAGCAGGAAGGCCTGGATCGGGATTTTTTCCAGTTGTAATAGGTAGTTTTTTAATCCTAACTACCGCTGTAAATGTTGTGAAAGATCTTAGAGAAATGAAGAAGAATGGGAAGATTGAATCAAGTGGAATTAATTTCGGTAAAGAAATTTTATGGACAATTATCGTGACAATTATCTTTGTATTCATTTTCAAATTCCTAGGTGGTCTACTGTCAATGATTTTGTTTATGCTTGGCATTTTGTTTATATACAATCGTGGAAAGCTATTACAAAATGCATTATACAGTGTGATATTTCCAGTCTTAATGTATATGTTATTCGAATGGCTTAATGCCGGATTACCTAAAGGGATTATCGATATAGGAATATAATGTTGAGTTAGGGGAGACGTTTATGACTGAATTGTTTTCAAACCTAGCAACAGGACTATCAGTAGCCTTTTCGCCCCATAATTTATTGTTTTTAGTAATTGGTGTGTTCGTGGGTATGGTTGTAGGTATTTTTCCAGGGTTTGGTCCTTCTGCAGGTATTGCTATTTTATTACCGATGACGTTTGGTTTGGAACCAACAACAGCAATTATTATGCTTGCTGGTATCTATTATGGATCAATGTACGGAGCAACCATCACTTCCATTTTAATTAACACACCTGGTGAAGCGGCTACAGTAGCGTCTACCATTGATGGTTATCCTTTGGCTAGGAATGGAAGGGCGGGCCCAGCACTTGTTATGCAGGCAGTTGCATCATTTGTGGGAGGTACAATTGGAGTTATTTTAATATGCGCATTTGCTCCATCCTTATCAAATCTTGCATCGAGCTTTGGGCCGCCAGAGTATTTTATGATCATTGCATTAGGGTTGTTGTTGTTAACAACAATGATGGGTGAAAATAAATTGAATGGTCTTATTTCGGCCCTATTTGGATTTGCTATATCCACTGTCGGGGTAGATATCATTACAGGTGCACAGCGATATACCTTTGGCTCTCCAGAGTTAATAGGTGGCATTGATTTTGTTGTTATTGCAATAGGATTATTTGGTATCGGTGAATTATTATATTGTATTCATAGTGGTCTCCATCGGGAAGAGAAAAAAGATAGAATTAAGGTAACATTTGGAGGAAAGGGTTTTTGGCCAGATGCAAAGGATTTTATTGAAAGTAAATTTACATTAATTCGTGGATCGATCTTAGGTTTTATTGGAGGAGTGCTTCCTGGATCGGGTGCAACTCTAGGATCAATTATGGCATATTCTCTTGAGAAAAAGGTCTCGAAAACTCCAGAAAAATTCGGAAAAGGGCATATGCCAGGATTAGTTGCTCCAGAGGCGGGGAACAACGCTGCTTCAGCAGGGGCGATGGTTCCGATGTTAACACTTGGTATACCAGGTTCTGGTTCAACTGCTGTTTTATTAGGTGCCTTTCTTATGTGGGGACTTACACCAGGTCCATTATTTATGGAACAAAATCCAGAATTTTCATGGGGCTTAATAACAAGTATGTATTTAGGAAACATGATGTTGCTTTTAGTTAACATTGTGGCAATTCCATTATTTGTGAAACTTTTAGATATTCCATATAAATTAATCCTTCCAGCGATTATCATTCTTTGTATTGTTGGTACATTTAGTTTACATGGCAATATTGTTGAAGTATGGTTTTTATTAATTGCAGGTGTAATTGGATTCTTTATGAAACTGTATGGATACTCTCCAGCTGCAGTTGTGCTTGCACTAGTGCTCGCTCCTCTAGCTGAAAAGACTTTACGTCAATCTTTATTGTTATCTGAAGGAAGTCTAGGTTTTTTAGTTACACGTCCTATTACTCTAGGTTTATTAATTAGCTTTTTTATCATTGTATTTGCTTCCGTTTTCTTCTCTTACAGGAAAGGAAAGAATATAAATAATAATAATGATATAACTCCAAGATAAAACTCCAAGATAAAACATTAGTATAGGATTGATTGAGATGGATGTATTAACCCTAATTTTATTAAATGTCATCTTTCCAGTGTTTGTTTTAATGGGGATGGGTATATTTTTTCATAGGAAGTTTCATTTTAACTTAGATACTTTGTCAAAGATCACAACTTACTATTTTATCCCGACAGTCGGTTTTGTTAATATCTATGAAAGTGAGATCAATGGAAAAATATTATTGCAGGTCATAGGGTTCCAATTAACCTTGTGTGTGGCATTAATGATCGTAAGTTCTTTAATCTCAAAATTAATAAAACTTGATAAAGGTATGTCTGCTAATTTTAAAAACAGTATTGTGTTGGTCAACTCGGGTAATTTTGGACTTCCAGTTAGTCAACTAGTCTTTAGTCAGAATCCTTTGGGATTATCCATTCAAATAGTGGTTACGGTTATCCAGGCTTTGTTACTTATACCTATGGGTTGATAAACTCTGTCTCAGTCAATTCTAAAGGGGTAAAGGTTTTTTATGAATTTATTAAAATGCCTATGATTTATGCATTATTTTTAGGAATGTTACTTCAGGGCGTTAACGTGAAGATTCCTGAATTTATATGGAGTCCAATAGAAAGTGTATCAGATGCTTTCCTGGCTATGGCTCTATTAACACTCGGTGCTCAAGTTGCTTATATAAAAATAAAGAGGATAAGTTTAGTTCTTATCCTCAGTTGTTTTGGGAGATTGATTTTAATTTCCCCATTATTGCATTAGTTATTATTTATACTTTTCAGTTGGAAGGAACGACTGCTCAGGCATTATTTATCGCAAGTTCTTATCCATCCTCTAGAAATAGCGCTCAATTGGCTTTAGAGTATAAAAACTATCCTGAATTCGCGGGGCAAACTGTTTTGGTCTCAACCTTGCTTAGCAGTGTAACAGTTACAATTATTGTTTATGTATCAAAAATAATTTTTTAATTGAAAACCTAGCATCTCAGCTAGGTTTTTTCCATTATATAAAATCTGTTGTTTAAAGGTGAGTTATTAATAATTGCCTCTTAAAAAATCAATAAAAGTTTTCACTGTTGATAACTCCAAGTACTCTTTTCTAAAAAGTACCCATGTTATCCATTGTAATTTTTCACCATCTTGCCCATTTAGTTCTTTGTTGTATTTGTACTCACTGCCATCTTCAAGAACGATACCGGGAACAATAGTGTATCCGAGGCCAGCAGAGACCATTTTTTTTGCAATTTCCATATTTTCCACATGCATGGCAACTTTAGGGGTTTCAGAGTAATTTTCTGTCCACCAATTATCAAAAATCATCGTTAGTGCGGGGTCCGTGCCATAATCAATTCTTGGTATGCTTGGTAATTTAGTCATATCAAGCTCTTGATTTGATATGATATTAATCGTCTCTTTGGACACGACAATTTTTTCATCTGACCAATGGTGATTTCCACGTACAATTCCTATATGAAATTCTTGTTTATATACAGAATTGATAAGATCCAAGTTTAGTCCTGTATTAACGGAGAACTGAACTTTAGGATGTATAGAGTTAAACTCCATTAGTAAATTAGGGATCTTATAAAGAGCGATTGAACGTGAAACGCCTAGCCTTAAAGTGCCATTAAGCTCTTTATCTATGTTAGATAATTTCTCCTTTAAATCAGTTAATTTTAGATCCATTTCATTTGCATATCTAACTAAATACTCTCCTTGTTCGGTAAATTCAATGCCTCGTCTTCCTCTATATAGAATCGTAATATTAAACTCTTTTTCCAGCTGTTTAAGACGGTAGGAGAGAGAGGGTTGAGAAAGAAAAAGCTGTTCTGCAGTTTTTGTAATATTTTTTTCTTTATAGAGTGTTTTAAGAATCTTCCAGTCTTTATCATTCAATATCTTCACTCTCCAATCTTGATATAAAGAAAATTTATATGAATCTTTATTCGTTCATATATTTTTTTATATCTTAAGTATAAAGTTAATATAGTCAACACACAAGGAGTCTTAACACTTGCTATTTTTTAGATGTGAGAGCAATTACTATATATGGATAAAGTTTATGTGGGAGAACTATATGAGGAAGAGAAGCAAATATTCACAGGAGAGAAAGGGGGAGTTAGTTCAATTAAATGACTGGACAAAACTAAATCAAGTTATCATACATAACTTGATTTGGTCTATATTTCTTAAGCTACTCTATTCTTGTGGAAATCTCTTTTTCATATATGGAAATATCAAGTCCGTAATTTTCAGCTTCCTTTTTTAAAGTTTGATAGATTTTCTCGCTCAAAGGAATTCCAGATTGACGCCGTACTTTTACGACCCTCTGTTCAGGTTCTCCAGGATTCAAAATTTCATCGAATCCCTCAGCAAGAGGACATGCTTTTGCTCGTTTAACAAAAGTATCCATTCTTTCTTCATATTCTTCCTTTGTGACAAAGAGGTCCGGTCGAATCGCTATAAAGATATGACCAACATTTTGTGGTTCTGAATGATCGAAATAAAGACTCTTTACGTCTCCTCCATAATTGGCTCCTGTAAAAACACCCGCAAAAAGGTCCATAAGCATGGCCATAGCTGCACCTTTTGGGCCACCAAAAGGTAAACACACACCTTCAAATGCTTTTTGCGCATCAGTTGTTGAGACGCCATTGGCATCCAGAGCTAAACCTAAAGGAATTTCTTCACCATGAGCAGCTGCTAATCTTATTTTTCCTCTTGCAATGACAGTCATGGCCATATCTAGTACATAAGGAGCTTCATTTCCTGAAGGAAATCCAGCTGCAAAGGGCTTGCACCAAGAAACGCGTTTCTTCCGCCATAAACAGGGAGTGCGGGGGATGAATTTGTGTATGCCATTGAAATGAACCCTTTATCTATTGCCTGTAATACATAAAGTGCAGCCATACCGTAGTGGGTGCTATTTCTAACACCGACCATTCCAATCCCTGACTTTTCCGCTAACTTAATTGCTTCATCCATTGCGCGATGACCAGCTAAAAAACCCATTCCATTGTCACCATCGACTAATCCAACAGCAGATGTTTGTTGAGTAAATGTTATGTCTGGATTGGGTGTCACAACACCACGCCTAATTCGCTCCAAATACATTGGAATCCGAGAAATTCCATGAGAATCAAGACCACGTAAATTTGCAGCTACCAAATCATTGGCAATTATTAAAGCATTCTCACTGTTTAAACCTCCAGCTTTAAGTAAATTTTTTGCAAGGTCTACTAAAAGATCATGTGTAACATACATTTTAGACATTTATTTTCCCCCTTCTACAGATATGGTGTAACCTTACTTTCAAACCTATATTTTAAAATTAACCTATAATTGTAAGAAGGGTTAAATAGTGAAATGACATAGATATCTATTCAATAAAGCAATAGAAAACTTATATAGGAAATTTTAATGGATTTAGATAGAAAAATGCTATTTTAAAAATTCTGATTATTAATTTATATTATTGTTATGAAAATAGCGCTTTCATAAAGAGCATTTGCAGTTCCCGTATTTTTAGTAGGAATACTCATTTATGAAATAATGCTATCTTTTAAAGATTTAGCTTAAGCTAGTATTTTCGTATAAGAGAAAATCTTAGCTTTAAAAAGAGGAGGAATGACAACAAAGGGAGTTTAGTCATGAACTTTTAGATAATAAATTTTTTGGGAACTAATTTAAGCGCTTACAAAAAAGGGGGATTTATTATGAAGAAATTACTATCAATTGTGTTACTAGGATTACTTATGGTCATTTTAGGAGCTTGCAGTGGGGAGTCGGCATCCTCAAATGGTTCAGAAGATAAAGAACAAACAACTAATCATTCAAACTATCCGGAAAAACCAA
Source organism: Metabacillus endolithicus (assembly GCF_023078335.1). Taxonomy (GTDB): domain Bacteria; phylum Bacillota; class Bacilli; order Bacillales; family Bacillaceae; genus Metabacillus; species Metabacillus endolithicus. The sequence goes on from NZ_CP095550.1 coordinate 3,646,576, forward strand.
TTACAATTGTAGCGCCATCAGGGGCTGGCGGAGGATTGGATACAACTTCAAGAGCTTTGGCAAAGATACTAGATCAAACCGAGTTAATAAGTGAGACTATCACTGTTGAAAACAAACCAGGTGGAGGTCAAGTTGTTGGTACAGTTGAGTTTGCAAATAAAGAAGTTGGTAATGACTACAAACTATTACTAACATCTACTCCCTTTATCTTAAACAACCTCAAAAAGGAAGGGAATAGCCCAATTTCTTATAGAGATATTACGCCACTTGCTCAGTTAGTGACAGAAAACGCAGTATTGGCGGTAAGTGCTGATTCTAAATACAAAGACTTAACATCATTAATGGAAGATTTAAAGGCAAACCCAAGTAATATTACATTTGCAGGAGGGTCAGGACCGGGATCATATGATCACCTCAACATTGTTTACCCAGCCATGAAAGCAGAAGTAGATGTTAAATCAATAAAGTATGTTTCATATGACGGTGGTGGAGAAGCTTTAACTGCACTTCTTGGAGGAAATGCTGATGTTGTAAGTTCTGATGTTGCATCCGTTTACGAGTATCAAAAAGCCGGTAAGGTAAGAATTTTGGGTGTTTCTTCTGGAGAGAGATTACCAGGTGAGTTTGAGGCAATTCCAACTTACAAAGAACAAGGTATAGATGTTGAACTAACAAACTGGAGAGGGATATTTGGACCAAAAGATATGTCAGCTGACGCTAAAAAATACTGGGAAGAACAAATCGAAGCCCTTGTTACTACTGAAGATTGGCAGAATGAACTTAATAGTTTAGGTTTTCAAGATGGTTATCTTAACTCTGAAGATTTCATTAAGCAGATAGAAAAAGAAGAAGTCATGTATAAGGAGATCTTAACGACATTAGGAATGCAAAAATAAGTAGGTAGACAATTATTTAATCCAATCATCTATAATCGTGTTCATTGTCATGTAGAGAGGAATACTTATTCCTCTCTCTATTCTTAAATCGGGGGTTAGATAATGAGTAAGTCTTTTGATCGATATTCAGGTATGGTATTCTTTGCAATAGGTTTGGCCTTTGTTATTGAAAGTAGAAAAATTACGGAAAGTGCTTATGGGAGTAATGTTGGACCAGATATTTTTCCGCTAGGTTTAGGGTTGGCATTAATCTTATTAAGTATTCGGCTTTTTTATGAAACATTTAAATATCCTAAGGAAACGAAAATGAGAGAAAAGCTTGATTACAAGAAATTTGTCATTATTCTTATTTCAGCAGTACTTTATGGATTGTTTTTAGAAACAATCGGGTACGTTATTACAACCTTTTTATTCTTAATAGTTGGGTTTCAGGTAATGGAACGTGGGAAGTGGTGGAAATCGCTTGTCATTGCAGGTGGTTTTTCCTATGGTGTTTATTTCTTGTTTGTAGAGATATTAGAAGGAACTCTACCCGGATTTCCGGTTTGGTTCAGTTAGGAGGGGAATTTAGTGGAGAGTTTACAATTTTTAGCGGAAGGTTTTTATACAGCTTTACAGTGGCATAATCTCCTTTTTGCTTTAGTTGGCGTAATAATCGGAACAGCAGTGGGCGTACTTCCTGGAATTGGTCCTATGAGTGGTGTTGCCTTACTTATACCAGTTACAGCTTCATTTACAAGTGGACTTGATCCTGAGTCTGCGGCAGCTAGTTCTATTATTTTATTAGCTGGTGTTTATTATGGAGCAATGTATGGTGGTTCAACAACTTCTATATTATTAAATACACCTGGAGAATCTTCATCAGTTGTAACAGCTTTAGATGGTTATCAACTAGCAAAGAAAGGTAAGGCTGGAGTTGCATTATCGATTGCTGCAATTGGTTCTTTTGTGGCTGGAATTATTTCTTTAGTTGGACTTGTTCTTATGGCTAAACCATTATCTGAAATGGCATTGAAATTTGGGCCTGCAGAATATTTTTCATTAATGATTTTAGGGTTATGTGCAGTAAGTGGATTAGCAGGTAAATCGATGACAAAGGCGCTTATGATGACTGTTCTTGGTTTACTTCTTGCTACGATAGGTTTAGATAGTGTTTCGGGTGTTGCCCGTTTTACCTACGAAATTCCTACTTTATATTCAGGATTGGAATTTTTAACAATAGCTGTTGGTCTTTTTGCGTTAGGGGAGGTTTTTAAAACAATCTTAGAGAGGAGGAGCGATGGTGGAGTTGTTAGTAAGATAGGGCGTATTTTACCTACACGCCAAGACTTGAAAGAAAGCAGTGGCCCAATCACTAGGGGATCACTTTTGGGCTTTTTCATTGGTGTTTTACCAGGAGCAGGTGCAACATTGGCATCGTTTTTCTCTTATATTATGGAAAAAAAATTAGTAAGAATCCAGCCAAGTTTGGGAAAGGAGCAATCGAAGGGGTAGCTGCTCCAGAATCAGCAAACAATGCTGCTTCTGGAGGAGCGATGATACCACTTCTGACGCTTGGAATACCTGGTTCAGGAACAACGGCCATATTAATGGGTGCCTTAATTATGTATAATGTACAGCCAGGTCCGCTGTTATTTGAGGAACATCCTCAGGTAGCATGGGGGTTAATAGCTAGTATGTTTATTGGGAATTTTATGCTACTTATTCTTAATATGCCGCTTGTAAAAGTATTTGCAAAAGTCATAGAAACACCTGCAAAGTACTTATTGCCTATAATTATTGCCATCTCATTTTTTGGAGTATACGCGGTACAATTTTCAACTTTTGATTTAATCCTTTTATTAATCTGTGGAATCGTTGGATATTATTTACAGAAACATGATTTTCCAATTGCTCCAATCGTTTTAGGTCTTGTACTAGGCCCTATGATTGAAAATAATATGAGACGTGCCTTAACTAGTTCAAATGGTGACTTTATGGTTTTTCTGCAAAGTCCAGCTTCTTTAATCTTCTTGATTATTGCTTTAATGTGGGTGTTAATTCCTCTATTGTTAAAATTAAGAGGTAGAAACGTTATCATCAATGATGAATCATAGAATATAATTATCATAGAAAAACATTTCTGAGAATGAAAAATGACTCATTCTTAAAAATGTTTTTTTGTTTTATAGTTTATATAAATCTATATCTTTTATGAAGTTAACAAATGCTTTAACAACATTTAGATTTAGTGATTCTTCATGGTAGAACATCCATGTTTTCCTTGTTAAATAATTGCCTTTGTTATCTTTTAAGTATATTTTATGTATTTCTTCAATACCATCTACGAATAAAGATGGCATGATCGCATAACCCAATCCATTAAGAATCATTTCCTTGCACGTATCACCTTGATCAACGGACATAGCAATATACGGGGGTTGTGAATAATGTTCTGTCCACCAATTTTCCACTAATTGTTTGTATAGTTGATCTGTTCGATAATCAATTCTTGGTAGTCTAGGAAGATCTTCTAACTCTAGCTTATTTGTAGAAGCAATACATAGTTTTTCTTCAAACAATAATAACTTTTGACCAGGCCAACTATAATCTCCTCTAACAAATCCAATATGTGTTGTTTGATTATAAACTAAATTAAAGATGTCTTTGCTATAACCGGTATCTACTTGAAATTCTACATCAGGATACTGATCTTTAAAGAGTTTTAATAAAATAGGTAGTTTATATTTACTTATAAAGTTAGAAACTCCTAATCTTAATGTTCCAGACACATTTTGATTAAAGTTTTCGATATCTTCTTTAATTTCACGTAGAAACTGTAGCATCTCATTTGCGCGTTTTGCTAAATATTCTCCTTCTGGAGTAAATTGAACTCCTTTAATTCCTCGATCAACTATTTTCACGCCAAATTCTGTTTCTATTTGTTTTAGACGCTTTGTTAATGTGGGCTGTGCCAGAAATAAACTTTGCCCTGCTTTTGTAATGCTCTTTTCGTTGTTCAAAGTGTGTAATATTAGCCAGTCCCGATCATCCATTTCCTAGCCTCCAATAACTCAGTGTTAAATTAGTATTGTTTCTATGTATCTATTATAAGTTTTTTGAAGTCTTGTTTCAGTAACAATATGAAAAAGTTTCATATATGAGTATGAAATATTGGTATTATTCACAAAGTCGTATGTGAAATAAAATAAAGATAAACCGCATGAAAGAGTATTAAGGAGTTGTGATGAAATGATAAAGGATGAAGCTGTAATAAATAAAATAAAAAAACGAATAAGGATTAACCAAAAAGAATATAGTTATTTTTCAATCACTTCATTAGAGGAGAACGGAATTGGTCACATTTCAAAGCTTCCATACTCAATTAAAGTTCTTTTAGAATCTGCTATTCGGAACTATGATGGGGTTAATGTGACAATGGAACATATAAAGAAGCTAGCAAATTGGGGAATGGATAACGCTCCTAATGAAGAAGTGCCTTTTAAGCCAACCAGGATTCTTTTACATGACACAACAGGCTTGCCTACTTTAGTAGATTTAGCTGCCATGAGAGAATCAATAAAACGTATTGGAGGTAATGTTTCAGATGTTAATCCATCAATACCGGTAGATCTTGTTGTTGACCACTCATTAACTGTTGATTACTTTGGAACTCCTGATTCCATGAAACTAAATGAAAAGTTGAATTTTGAAAGAAATTTAGAGAGGTTTCGTTTTCTTCGTTGGGCACAGAAGTCTTTTGACAACTTCAATGTTATTCCTCCAGCAACCGGTATTATGCACCAAATTAATATGGAGCTTTTAAGCTCTGTTGCTTTTATAAAAGAAGAGAGTGGTAACCTCATGATTTATCCTGATTCACTTGTTGGAACAGATTCCCATACAACTATGGTAAATGGAATGGGGATTGTTGCTTGGGGAGTAGGAGGAATTGAAGCAGAAGCTGCAATGCTGGGGCAACCAGTTTATTTTGTTATTCCTGAAGTTGTTGGATTTAAATTTGTTGGTCAACTTCCTGAAGGAACAACTTCAACAGACTTAGCCTTAACCGTGACGAGTTTGTTAAGGAGTAAAGGAGTTGTAGGGAAGTATGTTGAATTTTTTGGTCCAGGAATAAAGTCGATGAGTGTGGCAGATCGAGCAACAATAGCTAATATGGCTCCAGAGTACGGTGCGACAATGGGATTATTTCCTGTTGACCAAGAAACGTTAGATTACTTAAAGATAATTGGGCGTAGTAAGGAACAAATTTCTCTGATTGAAAGCTATTACAAAACACAAGGTATGTTCATGACAGATGAAAGCCCTCAACCTATTTATTCAGACATCATTGAACTTGATTTATCTTTAATAACTCCGTGCCTTGCAGGGCCAAAACGTCCACAAGATAAGGTTGAACTTACTAAAATGAAAGAGGAATATAATAAAATCATTCGTTCATCCATAAGTGAAGGTGGATTCGCTTTAACTGAAGAAGATCTAACAAAAACAACAAAAGTAAATCATCAAGATGGAGAGACATCTATAATAAAGAATGGCTCTGTTGTACTTGCTGCCATTACAAGTTGTACCAACACTTCCAATCCTAATGTATTAATAACTGCAGGGCTTGTTGCGAAGAAAGCAGTAGAGAGAGGATTAATGAAACAACCCTATGTTAAGACTTCACTTACACCGGGATCACGTGTTGTTACGGACTATTTAGAGGAATCAGGTCTATTAACCTATCTAGAGAAACTAGGATTCCACATTGCGGGATATGGATGTGCAACTTGTATTGGAAATTCAGGTCCACTACCACAGGAAGTGAATGATGCAGTTAGTGAGAACGATTTAGTTGTAGCCGGAGTATTGTCGGGAAATCGAAATTTTGAAGGTCGTATCCATCCACAAATAAAAGCAAATTACTTGGCATCTCCACCACTTGTTATTGCTTATGCTATTGCAGGTACTGTTGATATAGATTTATTTAAAGAACCAATAGGATTTGATCAATTTAATAAACCAGTTTATTTAAGAGAGCTTTGGCCATCATCACAAGAAATTCAGAAAATCCTAAGTTATGCTGTTAGTCCAGAATTATTTCAAAAGCGATATCAAAATGTAACCAGTTCAAATGAAGAATGGAATTCAATACAGGTATCTGAGGGCGACCTTTACGATTGGGATGAGAAATCAACATATATCCAAGAGCCTCCTTTCTTAAAAGAGATGACAGAACAACCTAGTAATATCGTTAATATTGAAGGAGCTCGCACTCTAGCCATGCTTGGTCATTCAGTGACAACTGATCATCTTTCTCCTTCAGGAGCAATTAAGGCAGACAGTGCTTCTGGTTTATTTTTGCAACAAAAAGGAGTGGGAATAAACGATTTCAATTCGTATCCATCCCGAAGAGGTAATCATGAGGTCATGGTTAGAGCTGCACTTGCCAATTTAAGAATTCGAAATCAACTTGTACCTGGTTATGAAGGAGGAATGACGAAGTATTTTCCTACGGGAGAAATCTTATCAATGTATGACGCATCAATGAAATATAGGGAAGATCGTACGCCTTTATTTATTCTTGCAGGTAAAGAGTATGGTACTGGTAGTTCCAGAGATTGGGCTGCAAAAGGTCCGTATTTACTTGGGGTAAAGGTTGTTTTAGCTGAAAGCTTCGAAAGAATACATCGTAGTAATCTTGTAGGAATGGGAATCCTTCCTCTGCAATTTTTAGAAGGGCAAAATGTGCGGTCCCTAGGAATCACTGGAGATGAGTCATTTGAAACAATAGGATTAAATGATTCAATTAAACCAGGAAAAACTATAAAAATAAAAGCAATCAAACCTGATAAAAGTTCATTTGAATTTGATGTTAAACTACGTCTTGATAATGTCGTGGAAATTGAGTATTACCGTAATAGTGGAATTATGCAATCTGTTGTGCGTCGAATGGTCAAGTCAAAAAGCTTATTAAAATGATCGAGCTAGTATACATGTAGAAATCAAGTGAATGAGTTATTCACAAATAATTCAATTGAATTCGATAGAAAATTACTATTTTTCATGTGAAAAGAGAATCGGTATATTTAAATCATAAGATGTTAAGGGGTGTAAGCATGAATAGAACAATAGCACAAGCAGTCGTAGAGATTAATCAAGTAGCTAGTAAGTTTGAATCAAGTATTGTTATTATTACTGATGATAAAGTTGTAGATGCTAAAAGTATGTTGGGATTATCTTTTAGTATTCTTACCTCTAAATCTTTTAAGTTGGAGATTCATGGGAAAGATGAAGAGGATGCTAAAAATGCATTGAAAGAGGTTTTTGTAAAGAACAAACTTTCTGTTGAGATAAATAAGTAAATATGCAACTAAAGGTTTGATATATCAGCCCTTTTTTGATGAATTAAACAAATACTTTTAACATCCAAAACCCTTACACTCTAGTTGTAAGGGTTTTGTTAATTCCATTATGATTTAATATTATATTTTTTAATCATGCTCGTCATTTCCTGACTAAGATCACATAACTTTTCGGCAGATATCGAAATATTTGAGATTGCTATTATTTGTTCATCTACAGATGTTGTAATGGCTTCTACTGACGATGCAGATTGTTCGGCAACATTTGAAGCATTATTCATTGCAGCGGTAATGCTCTTGTTTTTATTCGTCAGTATTTCAAGTTCTTTACTTAGTGATTCAACCGCTTGTTGTGTCTCTGAGATTGCTGAAGAAATTTGTATAAACTCATTCTCAGTATCAACAACAGATTCTTTTAAATCCTCTGAACGTTCAATCGTATCTGACATTAATAATACTGTATTTTCTGTTTCTGTTTCTATTGAGTTGATCATCTCTTGAATTTGTTTTGTCGCTTGATTAGATTGTTCCGCTAGTTTTCGGACTTCATTTGCAACTACAGCAAATCCTTTGCCATTTTCACCTGCTCTAGCTGCTTCTATACTTGCATTAAGAGCCAGTAAATTCGTTTCAGAAGCAATACTTTCAATTGTATCTGTAATGCGTGAGATATCTTGGATTTTTTTTGATAGATTTGTAACCCCTAGACTTGCAGCAGAAGACGCATTAAAAGCTATTAAATTTGATTCTTTAAGTTTCGTTATGATTTGTTGACCTTGTTGTGTTGCAGCTTCTGAATTCTTTGTCATATCTTTAATGGAATTATTATGATGATTCATTCTTTCAATAGATTGATTAAGTAATGAAACATTTTTATCAATATCACTTAAGTCGGTTGATTGTGCAATAGCTCCAGCAGAAATCTCAGTTAATGTCATTCCAATTTCTTCACTAGTAGCTGAGGTTTCTTCTGAAATAGCCGATAAATCATTTGCGGATTGAAGTAAATGGTTGCTTGTATTTTGTAATCCACTAATAAGTAGTCTGAGCTGTTCTGTCATTTGATTATATGCAAAACCTAATTGCCCAATTTCGTCTTTAGATTCAGGTAATTTAGCGCTTACAATATCACCTTTAGATACACTAATTGCTGCTGTAGAAACTTCTCTTAAAAGTTTTAGCTTTTTCTTGCTAGCAAAATAAAATAATAGAATACTTAAAAGTGCTATAGAAAGAGTAAGTAAAGTCATATAGTTTCGCACAATATTAAGTTCAGAATAAAATTCATCTTCAAATACAATGACACCTACATTCCAACCCCAAGGTTCGTATTTCTCCATGTAGGCTATTTTATTTTTGAACTTCCCTGTATCTTCATCTTCATCCGAAAAAATATAATAATGCTTTTCAATTTGAGAAGCTTGTGCAGCTTGAACCATTTTTTCACGATCTGACGTATCATCAGGGATTTGACCTATAGGATTTGTCGGGTGTAGCTGTGCAGAGTAGTCAGATCCATATGCTACTAGATAGCCTGCATCCTTATATGAAAAAGAGGACTGCGTGTAATCGTACTCCTCATTATTAGACAACTTAGGTCCTAATAATTTCAAACGTGCTTTTTCTTTTGCTTCATCAAGGGTTATTTCATTATTCTTAACCTGAGAATTTAATTCTTCTAATAGCACAAGAGATCCTTCAACAATTTGTTTTAACTGATTTTTCCCTGCTTCTGTTAATTGTTTTTTCGCTAAGAAGTAGCCTGGGCCCCCAACTGTTATTCCTGTTAAAGCAACGATAACAATAATAATAATCATTAGCTTACTAGATATACTATTCTGCATTTTCTTTTGCATAACTTCACCCCGATATAAGTATGTGTTTACATATGTTATATCGGGGATTAAGGTATATATTTAATAGTAAATGTTATTATTTAGGTATTGTAAATATTGATGAATTTCTATAGAAGGAATTAATGAAACAGAAGTTAATGCTAAATATCTAATCCTAATAACTTTGCTGGGGTGTGTTTTGTCATTGTATCAATTGCTTCTGTACTTATACCATTATCAAAAAGGAATTTAATATAATTAGATAAGGCTTCGTTCCATTTTGGATTTTCAATTTGTCCTCCATCAGTTGATACAACAGTAGAATGATAACCTATTTCTTCAATAGCCTCTAAATTAATGGGAAGATTTGATTGGTATATCCCGCTTCCGATAGGTTGAGCATACGTACGTTCAAAGTAGACATTATAATTATCCTTAAGTTTTTTTTGGTCGGTTATTGTCATCCCTACAATGTGAAACTCAGGATGGGTTACAACAATTTTTTCTACCCCATGCTTTGTTGCCTCATCTACAACATAGAATATTTCTTTTGGTGATATGTGACCTGTAGCAAGAACTGCTTTCTTTTCAGCAATTAACTTAAAGATTTCTATAAGATCAGATACAATCTTGTTATCTTGAACAGGTTCTAATCCACCACTTTTTCCTTCCTTTTGAAGGTGGTTCTTAGCATGGATAGTAGGAAGCCAAACAATCTTTGCTCCTAGTTCTAAGGCATAATTAACAGCGTAAGGGTTAAATCCGCCAACTGTATGGTTAAGTGTTATGCTGCCAAATACATTTGTTTTTGGATAAACTTGATTTACAATCCAAGCTCTGTCCATGGTAGGTGTATGATGAGATTTGATGACGATCGCTTTAGCGCCAACTTTAGTTGCTTGTTCAGCCAGTTCAAGATCATTATGAGATCGAACTCTAATGTCAGGTGCTGAATGGATATGTAAGTCGATAACATCCTTTAAATTAATCATGTATAACTTCCTTTCACATAAAGATAAATATTTATCTTTCCTTTTCTTTAAGTTTACCACTGTGGAATCATCAAAAAATAATATTTAATACTCTATAACAATAGAAAATATTAATTAAAATAGATATTTTTTTTTATTGCATAGAGCGTGCTGTAGAGCAAAAGATGCCGTATTACAAATGAATATACATAAAACAAACTTTGATGGAAGGACTACAAAAAAATGGTTCCTATTCCTAGTAACCATTTTTTACTTCTTTTCTTTCTATTATTATATTTTCTTCCTCAACTTGTTTTTCTTTCTTTCCGGTCCTTATAAAAAATGAACCTCCTATTAGGAACATTCCACTTACTATGAAGACTGAAATGACACCAAGCCAAGTTCCAATTATTCCAAAGAATAATGGTGCAATTAATTGTGATAAGCGGTTTGATGAAAGGCGTAAACCGAGGACTTCTCCAGTTCTGTCCTTAGGTGAAGCGTTATAGGTTGTTGACATTGAAATTGGCTGTCCACAACCTAGGCCAAAGCCCATTAAACAGCTTAAAAAACATAAAATCATTATTTGATCCGAAATTGGGATTAAGAAAAAAGAGATTCCGGCAATAATGATCGAAGCCCATAGCACCCTTTCCCTGCCCAACCGTTTAGATACTGCTGGTAAAATAAAACGCACAACAATCATGGCTAAACCTTGTAAAGCTATAATCCAGCCAATTGATGAATTAGAAATATTATGTTGTTTTGCAAATAATGGAAAGTAAGCAACAAAGATATCTTTGGAATAGAGAACAAGGGCACTTGAGATTAATGCCTTCTTTAAAGCTGGTTCCTTTAATAACCCTATTGATGATTTCAAACTTTCTTTCTTAGCAATACTTCTCTTTAGTATGACTGGTATTCTATTAAATAATAAGATAGGCACCAGACTAATAATTAAAGCAGTTAAAAAAGCAATGGAGTAACTATAGTGTTCAGATATATAACCTCCTAAAATTGGACCAATTAATTGGCCAGAGGCTACAGCCATACCAAACATACTAAAGTATTGGTCGCGATTTTCATTAGTTGAAACATTTCCAAGAACATTCTGTAAGGAAACTGCAATAAATACATTTGAAACTCCAATAATAAATTGACTAACATATAAAGCCCAAATCGAGTGGAATAAGTAGGGAAAGAACATTCCTATTGCTAAGCCGATTAGACCGAATAAAACAGGTAAACGGTCACCTATTTTATCTGCTATTCTTCCGGCCTGTATGGCAAAAATTAAAGGGAAAAATGCAAATGCCGCAGTAAGGATGCCAATCTCAAAAGTAGTTGCTCCCATTTCTGATGCATATAAAGTAATAATAGGTCTTGTCAGATTAAGAGCCACTTGAAAACCTAACACAATAAGTAGCACACTGCGTAATACCATAAAGGTCTCCTCCAATTTTTTGAATAAGAAAAGGAAGGGACAATCCCCTTCCTAAGAAATCCTATTTAGATAACATATTATCAAGGTATTTTTTAATTGCTTCTACATTCCCAGATACATCTTGCTCTCTTTGCTCATCTTTTTTCAGTTTTTCGCGTGATTTTTCTAACACTTCTTGTCCCATTGATTGCGGGATCACCACAACCCCGTCAGCATCACCTACTACTATGTCCCCAGGTTGAATGGCTGTTCCACCACAAGAAATAGGTACATTGATTTCACCAACACCGGCCTTTCCGCTTGCAGCAACAGCTGTTCCTTTGCAAAATACAGGGAAGTTTAGGTTTTTAATTCCAGTAATATCTCTAATGACGCCATCTACAACTATAGCGCTTACACCAAGAGTTTTAGCCATTCCTACAACAAAGTCACCAGCAATTGCTCGATATTGATCTCCTTTAGCATCAATAATGATGACATCACCTGGTTTGGCTTCTCTTATAGCCTTTAATACAACTAGATTGTCGCCGACAGGCATTTTTACAGTCAAGGCTCTTCCTGCGAACTTATAATCTTCTTTTAAAGGCTTAATAGATGGGTCTAGATTATTAAGACCTTCAAACACATCAGAAATACATGTAGTTGGAATGTTTTGAAATGATGAGAATAATTCTTCCATAGTTTTTCCCCCTATAAGATTATTAATTACTATCTTTATTATAATGCTATCTATTGATGTGTATAAAATAAGTAAATCCTATGGATTGCCATAGGATTTTTCTATACCTCACTTTAAGTAGAGAGGTTACACTTATTTTCATCGAAATAATCCGTGATAAAATCAACAAATTCTTTAACCATCGAAAGAGTTAGAAATTCCTTTCGATAGAGAATCCAAGTCGTCCATTTAATATTTTCGCCATTATGGTTCGTTAAGTTCATCTTAAAAAGTTTGTCGTGTTCTTCAAGTATAATACTTGGAACAATGGAATAACCTAGGTCATTAGTAGCCATTCTTTTTGCAATTTCCATATTATCTACATTCATAGTAACTAATGGAGGGGTAGAATAATTATCTTTCCACCAGTTGTCTATCACCATATTCAGTGCTGGATCAGTATTGTAGCAAATTCTACGCATTGTCGGTAAATCTTTTATATCGATCTCACTATTAGAGATGATGCAGATATTTTCCTCTGAAATGATTTCTTTTTCATAAGGCCAATGATGATCACCTCTAACAATTCCAATGTGGGAATCTTGTTTATAGATTGATTGAATTAAATCTAAATTAAGCCTGTATTAATATTGAAATCCACCTGTGGATGCTGCTGACTAAATAATCTTAATATTTTTGGTAATTGATAAAGGGCAATGGCTCTAGCTACACTTAGTCTAAGGGTTCCACGAACATTATCTCCTAAATTCCATAGTGCTTCTTCCATATCTCTTAATTGAGTTAACATTTTATCAGCATATTTGACAAGGAATTCTCCTTGTTCGGTGAATTCAACGCCCCTTCTTCCTCTATAGAGAAGTTTAATATCATATTCTTTTTCAATTTGCTGGAGTCGATAGGTAAGAGTTGGTTGTGACATAAAAAGACGGTCAGCCGCTTTCGTAATATTCTTTTCTTCATGAACCGTTTGGAGAATTATCCAATCTTTTTTTCCATGATTACTTCCTTTCGATAGAAAAATTTAATGGTATTACATCAAAAAACAATATTTTATTAATTTCTAAAAATATAATACATTATAAGCATAGTTCAATTCAATTCCAACTTAAATTGAACTCAGGCCATTATTTATTTCATTAATAGTTAAGAAAGGGTGTTTATAAATGAAAAGTTATAAGTTAGGTGTACTATCTGGGGACGGAATTGGTCCTGAAATTGTAAGCGCTACAGTTGATGTTTTCAAAGCTGCTGCAGAAAAATTAGATGTTAAATTCAACTGGACAGATTTACCAATGGGTTGGGAAGCAATTGATAAGTATAATGACCCTACTCCACAAGTAACAAAAGAAGCTCTTTTACAATGTGATGGATGGATTATGGGTCCACACGATTCTGCAGCTTACCCAGAGGAGCACAAAGCAAAACGTAATCCAAGTGGTGAGCTTCGTCATACATTAGACCTTTATGCAAATGTAAGACCAGCTAAAACAATGCCTGGTACAAAGAGTGTTGTTGGAGAAGCAGACTTAGTTATCTATCGCGAAAACACAGAAGGTTTTTATACAGATCGTAATATGTATGTTGGTACAGGTGAGTGGCAAATCACTGAAGATGTTGTTGTTTCTACTGGTGTATTTACTAGAAAGGCTGTAGAAAGAATTGCTCACGCAGCCTTTAAAATGGCTATGCAGCGTCGCAAAAAAGTGACAATTGTTCACAAAGCAAATGTAATCAAATTAGGTACAGGGTTGTTTAAGAGAGTATGTCTAGAAGTAGCTCAACAATATCCAGAAGTTACTGTTGATGATTATCATATCGACGCAATGACAGCTCACTTAGTTCGTAGAGCAAAAGATTTTGATGTTATTGTGACAGAAAATATGTTTGGAGATATTTTATCAGATTTAGCTGGTGAGTTAGTTGGAAGTTTAGGATTGGCTCCATCAATCAATACGAACGAAAACCAGGCAATGGCACAAGCTGCTCATGGATCTGCTCCTGATATTGCTGGAAGAAATATTGCAAACCCTATTGGGATTATGCTTTCAACAGTTATGCTAATGGATTGGTTAAGTGAAAGACATAATGATCAAAAATTATCTGAATTAGGTAAGCTTGTTGAAAACGGTATCAACAAAACACTTGAAGATGGCGTGAAAACTGGTGATTTAGGTGGAAGTGCATCCACATCAGAATTTGCAGAAGCAATTGTCGATCGCATTAAAAGTGCAGTATTAAATTAATTGGAGGATCCAAGTTCAAATCATATCTATAATTGTTGAGCTTGGATCTGTAACAGAAAAGGGAGTTTTTTTATGAATGTGAAAAAGGAACTCATTGAAGCAGGAAAATATTTGAAAGCTAATCAACTTGCTTGGGGTACCTCAGGAAACATTAGTGCTAAATCTGATGAGGATCACATGCTCATCACGGCTTCTGGCACCTATATGGCTGATTTAAAAGAAGATGATTTTGTTACTTGCGAGATTGAAACTGGTAAATATGAAGGAACGCGTAAAGCATCTAAAGAAACTCCAATGCATACTGGGATTTATCGCATGAGAAAAGATGTGAAAGCAGTTTTACATTCATCACCTTTTTATACAACCCTTTTTGCCTGTAGCAACGAAAAGATTCATTCAGAGCTTTTTGTTGAAACCATGTATTACTTAGAAAATATTGCATATGTTGATTATTTTCATCCAGGGACTCAAGAACTCGGAGATGCAGTTACTGAACAAGCTACAAAAGCAAATATTATAATCCTTAAAAATCATGGTGTTGTTGTATATGATGACTCCATGTCTGAAGCAATTATGAGGCTTGAAACTTTAGAAATGGCTTGTCGTATGATCTTAAAGGCAAAAGAAAGTGGCGTTAAATTAAACCACATTCCTGAACATGTTGTAACAAGTTTCCTGGAAGATTCTCGATATAAACCAAGGAAGAAATTAGGGTGAAAGCTTTTCATATAAGGAGTGATTTTAAAAATGGGAAGAAAGATTGGATTAATTCATGCAACTCCTAACAGCGTTATTGCTATGGAGAATGCGATTGATGAATTTGCTCCCAATGTTAACTACCAAAACTTTATAGATAAAGAACTCCTTGATGCAGTCAATAGAGAGGGGAAAGTAACTGGAAAGTTGGTTCGCAGGATCATAAAACTTATTGAAAAAGCAGAAGAATCTGGGGTAGATGGTGTGGCTCTTTCATGCTCTTCTTTTACACCATTTGTTCCACAGATTGAAAGCTTGTTTGATTTTCCTGTTGTAAGTGTTGATATGGCTATGTTAGAAAAAGCAGTCACAATTGGCGAAAAAATAGGTGTGATTGCAACTGTTGCTGCTGCTGGACCTACAACAACTAAATTAATAAAAGAAATCGCTAATAATAAGCAGAAAGAAATTGAAATCGTTACAGAAACGATCATCGAAGCATCAGAGGCAATGAAGAATGGTGATAGTCAGAGGCACGACATGTTAATACAAGAAAAAATTCATGAACTGGCTAAAGTGTGTGATGTTATCGTCATTGCTCAGTTATCAATGGTTAGAGCACTAGGTTCTGTGGGAGAGATTTCGGTTCCTATATTGTCTAGTGGTGAGACAGCGATTAAATCTTTATTATCAAAACTCCAACATTTAGAAACTACGTAATAGAAAAGAGGAAGGAATCTTGATTAACTTAATTGGCGTTGTTGCAGATGATACAACAGGTGCAAATGATATTGGAATTATGTTTAGAAAAAATCAATACACCACAAAGGTCGTAACATTTGAAGACGACTTAAAATTAAATAATGATTCAGATGTTGTCATTGTTGATACTGACAGCAGACTAGACCCGCCAAGTGTAAGTTACAACAGGGTTTATAAAGCTACTAAATCACTAATGGATTTGAATTGTTCAATCTATTTTAATAAAACATGCTCTGTGTTTCGTGGAAACATTGGAGAAGAATTTGATGCGATGCTTGATGCATTAAATGAAGATTTTTGTGTTGTTATTCTGGCATTCCCTAAAAATGGAAGGAAAACAGTTGATGGAATTCATACAGTTCACGATAAACTTCTTGAAGATTCAGAGTTTGCAAATGACCCGGTTCACCCAATGACAGAATCGAATCTTGTATCTATTTTATCGAAGCAAACATCAAGAAAAGTGACTTCTGTTGAACTGTCCGTTGTCAGAAGTGGAGCATCATTCTTAAAAAATAAAATAGCTGAAGTGAAAAAAACAGGATATAACTACTGCATTGTTGATGCTGAAACACAGGAAGATTTATCTGTGATAGCGGAGGCTGTTAAGGAGATAAAGGTACTGGCGGGAAGTTCGGCGATTGCCGAGGAATTGCCAAAATTCCTGGATAAAGAGCTTGTAGAAAACCCTATTCAAACTGTAGAGATTAATGATAATCAAGGCGTATTGGTTGTTTCAGGTAGTTTAACACCTCAAACGAGAGCGCAAACAGCCTATTTAATTTCTAATGGTGTTCCTTCAATCATTTTTGATTCGAGAAAAGTATTTGACCCGGAGGTACGAGAGAAAGAAATTTCCCTTCTTGCAGAAGAAGCCAAAAGTATCTTAAAGCAGGGGAAAGACGTATTAGTTCTTGCTGATAATGATGCAAATACAGTAAAGGAAACCAAAGAAATTGGCTCCAAGCAGAACATAGACCCGCTTGTTATCAGTAAGATGGTATCTGCTGCTTTAGCTGAAATAACAGAGCAAATTGTAAAGGACTTAGATTTAAAGAGACTAGTGGTAGCCGGTGGAGATACTTCAGGTACAGTCAGTAGAAAGCTTGGAATTAAAGGGAACTATGTGTTGGAAGAAATTGCAACAGGAGTACCTTCTGGCTTAGCTCTTGGTCGGGATATGTTTATCGTACTTAAATCTGGAAGCTTTGGAAAAGAAGATTTTCTTTATGAGGCAATAAATCATTTAAAAAATTTAAATGCAAAAGAAAATGTTAATTAAATAGATCTGTGCTTATTAGCAGGTCTATTTTAGGAACTATTGAAAGCGAATTCAATGAAGGTTAGGGGGTATAAAATTGTTATCAATTCTAGGATTTTTGACAATTGCAGTTTTCACATATTTAGTAATGACAAAACGATTAATCGCATTTACAGCAATTATATTTGTACCTATTATATTCGCTTTAATTGGCGGTTTTGGTCCGCAGCTTGGCGAAATGATGATGGAAGGAGTTTTACTAACTTCTGATACAGCGGTACTTCTATTATTCGCCATCTTATACTTTGGTATCATGATGGATGCAGGATTATTTGATCCTGTTAGTAACGCTATCTTAAAGGTAGCAAAAGGAGACCCGGTAAAAATTGCGATGGGGACAGCGGTACTTGCGTTACTTGTTGCTCTTGATGGTGACGGTACAACTACGTACATGATTATCTGTTCTGCAATGCTGCCAGTTTATAGACGTTTAGGAATGAATCCTCTTATATTAGCAACCGTTTCTATTATGGCTCTAGGAATTATTGCTGGTAGTACACCATGGGGTGGTTCAGCAACAAGAGCAATCAGTGTATTAGGATTAAATGCAAACGAATACTTTATTCCAATGTTACCAGTTATGGTGGGTGGAGCTATTGCAACACTTATTATCGCATATATACTCGGACTTCGAGAAAGAAAAAGATTGGGAATGGAAGTAATTCAGCAGTATCAAAATGAGCTTGCTGCTACTGTAGAAACAACAACGAAAGGTTCCACTTGGAAGCTTTGGTTCAATTTATTCTTAACATTAGCCATCATGTTTGTTTTAATACTAGATGTTGTAGAACTATATTTATTATTTATCATTGGCTTTGCTATAGCATTAGTTATTAATTATCCAAATATTGAAGCACAGAAAAAAGTAATTAAGGAACATGCGCCAAACGCAATTCCAGTTGTTTCATTAGTATTAGGTGCTGGTATTTTTACAGGTATATTACAAGGAACTAAAATGGTAGATCATATGGCTGGGGATTTAGTTTCTATCATTCCTCCAGCATTCGGAGATTACTATACAATCATTGTTTCTTTAATAGGTCTTCCTTTAAGTTTCTTAATGTCAAATGATGCGTTTTTCTTTGGAGCTTTGCCAGTTCTTGCTGAGGCTGGTGCACAATATGGAATTGAACCAATCGATGTAGCAAGAGCATCAGTAATTGGTCAAACGATTCATTTAATTGGACCTACTTCAGCTCCATTATGGGTACTAATTGAGTTAATAAAAACAGATTTAGGAAAATTACAGAAGTATACATTACCTTGGATATTACTTGGTTCTGTTGTGATGATTATTGTTGCAATAGCCACAGGTGCAATGGCTCTGTAAATAAAAAAAGACATCTCTCGTAAAGGGGAGTAGCGTCAGGTATATCCTGAAACAAAGTCGTCATTACATGGATAAACTCCATCGGCTTTGTTGGCATAAAATTATGCTTAGCGAGACCTTTGCCTAAATTATAGGCAAAGGTCTCTTTATTTTTATAAAAAAGGGAGGAATAAGTCATGGAAATGGAGTTTTTAACAGCACTTCTTATGATTATTGCTATTGATTTGGTCTTGGCAGGAGATAATGCCATTCTAATAGGACTTGCAGCAAGAAATTTACCTAGCCATCAACAAAAGAAAGTAATTTTGTGGGGCTCAATAGGCGCAATTATTATTCGTACAATTGCAACTCTGGCAGTAGTATGGCTTTTGAACATACCAGGATTACATTTAGTAGGAGGTCTCCTCTTAGTTATAATCGCATATAAGTTACTAGTTGAAGAAGAGGGACATGAAGATGTTAAAGCAGGTGATAATTTTGAAATTTGCCATTAGAACAGTGATTATTGCAGATGCATTAATGGGATTAGACAATGTATTAGCTGTAGCAGGTGCTGCACATGGAAATATTACTCTAGTAATCATTGGACTACTAATATCTGTACCTGTTGTGATGTGGGGAAGTACTCTAATATTAAAATGGATTGAACGTTTTCCAATTATTATCACGATTGGATCAGCAATCTTAGCTTGGACAGCATCAAAAATGATAGTAGGGGAACCTTTTCTAAAAGAATTTTTCACAAATCCTTTCATTAAATATGGATTTGAATTAGTTATCGTAGCTGGAGTTATTTTTGCAGGTAAATTAAAAGCGAACAAAGAAGAATCAAAGAAAGTAGAAATAATAAGTGAAAAGAAGAAGAAGTTACAAAAGGTAGGGACGAATTAATTATCTATTAGGTAGAAATCTATTAAACATTTTTAGATATTATATAATTGGAAACTTCAATCCATCGGCAAAAAGATATGGATTTAGGACTTTTTAGTGAACACATACAAAAACCCTTGGTCATTCCAAGGGTTTTTTACTTAGTGAATATATATCGCTGCTATTCCCTATCAATAATAGGCAGAATCAAATGTGAAGGGAATTCTTGGTTGTGAAAAACTTTATTTTCTGCAACTATGAAATCGGTTGAACTTTCTTCAGCTATTACTCCACCTGTATTGCTATTCCGATCATAGAGTGGAAAATTGCTGCTTGATACCTCCAGTCTAATACGATGGCCTACCCTAAATACATTTGAAGTGGCCCCAATATTAATTACTAATTTATACTTCTTATTAGGTTCCATTAGTTCAGGATCAGACATCGAATCACGGTAGCGTGTCCTGAGTATTCCCTCTGACAAAATTTCAGCTCTACCATCAGGGTACACATCCACAAGCTTTCCGGTAAAATCAGTATCCACAGCAGAAGAAGAAATATAAAGGACTAATTGAATAGGTCCAGTGACTTCAAGAGAAGCTTCTAACGGGTTGGTTGTGTAGCATAAAACATCTTTTCTCTTCTCTACTATCAGCTGATCACGTGGGCCAGCACTATATTCAGCTGGAAGGATTACTGTGCTTGCTTCTGTTTCGGCTCTACATTCAAGGTGCTGCAATGCTCCACCAAAGGTAGGAACAGGATATGAAGGATCATATCTATAAGTATCTTCAGGTTCATTTTCAGGTGGTTGTAAAGACAGGTTTCCATCGCCATTAGCAGTATTGGCCTTCCCATTACTTCGAAGATAGTATTTCTTATACTTCGTATCAGGAAGAGGCCAGTCTTCTTCATCTCTCCAAGAATCAATACCCATAACGAAAATTTTTACAGGCTTTTCTGGTTCATTAGAGAAATCTTTTCCCTTTAACCATCGATCAAACCAATCCAGATGTAGCTGAGTAATAAATGCATCCCTGTTAGCGTGGCTACCATAGGTTCTCTCTGGAAATACACCCGTTTTTACCCGATGTGTCCATGGGCCGATAACTAATCTTTGGTTTTGACGAGTACTATTTGGCTGCCACCTCTTTTTGTAATCCCCTGATAATTATCAAGTGTCCCATTTAAAAAAATATCGTACCATCCACCTATATGCAGGACAGGCACTGTTACTTTATCATAATGTTCTCTTATTGCAGCTGTTTTCCAATAATCATCATAACTAGGATGGTTCAGCCAATCTTTGTAAACTTTCCATGCCTTTGCGAGTGGCGTATTCACGAGAGGAAGCGAATCAACATCAAATGCTATTTTATTCTTATCTTGTTTAACATATCGACTTAAGACATGATTATTGAACATTCTTGTTGCCCATCCTGTTGCCCCAGCTAGTTGGAGTGCTCCTCCTCTATAGGTAAGACCTTCAAATGCATCTGCTGGGGTTACCTCAGTTATCATCACACAAAGTCCATCAGGTTGTTTCTGAGCAGCAAATAATTGAGTTGCGCCATGATAGGACCTGCCAATCATACCAATTTTTCCATTACACCATGGCTGCTGTCTAACCCAATTTATCAAATCTTCTCCATCCTCCGGCTCCTGAAAAAACGGGATGAATTCACCTTCAGAAGAAGCCGTACCTCGAACGTCTTGAACGACATAAATATAACCCGCTTGAACAATCTTTAAGATTTCTGGACTCGATATATATTTAGTTGAGTTTTTATTATAAGGCAACCTTCGGATTAAGGTAGGTAAAGGTTCATTTGTATCAGGTCTATAGATATCCGTTGCAAGGCTTACGTTATCCCGCATAGGTACCATAATATCTTTCTCTATCGTCAATTTCATTGTATTTGGTTCTCCTTTCCCGGTTGAAACTCTATACAATACGGTAGAAATGTAGTAAAACACCACCTTGGGGATGCTTGCTTTTTGTACCAATAAAAGTTGAGTGATTTAACCAATTTAGCCTGCTATCTGTTGAAACCTCGAAACTAGGTGTAGTCCTGACGTAATACTCAGATGGGTCAATAATTTCTCCACTTCGTTGTCTTTCGATAATGTCTGAAGTAAGAGAAATCGCTCCTTGATTTAATACAGATATCATCGTTCCATCTTTTTCTTGAATAGTATAGCGTGCATATAATTCTCCAGTACCATCTGGACGTTTAAGATTCCAATCTGCTCCTCCAGGTAACACATCTCCTTTTAATTCAGGACCTTTAAAGGTACCACCAACTATGGGGATTACTCGCCTATAACCCTGAGGAACATCACCAATCACATAGGGTTTACCTATTTTAGCGTGCAACTCCATGATAAATTCATATCCAATTGTCATTGAATATTCTCTCCTTTTTCTACACTACTGTCTGTTGGCTTTGAATTATTTTTCCATGATCGATAAGTGGAAAATCCAAAAACTAACAGAATCAAACAAATCAAAATAAGAGCTGTAGGTCCGGTATAAAATACGTTATATTCCCCTTTTGACAGCATCAATGATCTTCGAAAGTAATCCTCTGTCATAGGACCAAAAATAAAGGCGAGTACAAAGAGTGGTGCCGCAAAATCCAGCTTATTAAGGAAAAAGACAATTATCCCCACGATTAAAGCAAGCCATAGGTCAAAGCTGTTTCCTTTAGAAGCATATACACCGATTAGCGATACAAATAGTATACAAGTCACTAGAACATAGTTAGGGGCAGTTAAAATCCTAGCCATAAGAGAAGTAGAGTATTTACCAATAAAATACATAAAGATACAGGTTGCTAAGAAAGCCCCAAAACATAGCAGCCAACAAATCCATGTTTTCAACAAAAATTCTTGGTCCTGGTTGAAGTCCATGAATAATAAAGGCCCCCATGATAATAGCCATCGTAGCAGAACCAGGTATGCCAATTGCTATAAGTGGTATTAGAGCTCCTCCAACAGCTGCATTATTGGCTGAATCTGAAACTGCTAAGCCCCCCGGATAGCCCTTTCCAAATTTTTCAGGGTGTTTTGAACTGCGTTTTGCATCCATATAAGAAATCCAAGACGCAGCACTTGCACCAAGCCGGGAATAATGCCTACAATAGTTCCAATTAGAGAACCTCTGATCAAATAACTTCGAACAGCAAAAAATTCCTTTAACGAAACAGATGCTTTAAGATTTTTTTTATCTGAAACATAACGTGTGTTTAATTGGGTTGAGATCATATTGAAGACCTCAGTAATTGCAAACATACCAATCAACAAGGCTATAAAATTAAATCCATCAATTAGATTTGCGCTGCCAAAGGTATAGCGTGGAAGACCTGTTAAAAGATCAACTCCAACTGTACTTAGTAGCAAACCTAATAGAAGTGATAGAACGCTTTTAGGCAAATCTTTCGATGCTAAGCTACTAACACATACTAAAGCTAGTATTGTGATTAGAAACATTTCAGGGTCAGAAAATTGAAGAGCTAGAACTGATAATGGCTTGGCAAGAAAAATCAAAAATATACATCCAATAATTCCACCTACCAAAGATGCAGTTAAAGAATAACCTAATGCCTTTCCAGGAAATCCTTGTTTTGCCATAGCATGACCGTCAAATACTGTCACGACAGAAGCTGCAGATCCAGGAATCCCCATAATGATAGCTGAAATCGAATTTCCATATTCTGCTGCTTGATAAACAGCAACTAGCATTAAAATAGCGGCTACTGGAGACATCGTAAACGTAATAGGAATTAGAAGAATTTATTGCGATTGGTGGCCCTAATCCAGGTACAGCCCCGAAGAATAAACCAACAATGACACCAAATATAACAGCAAATAAATTTTCCCAAGTTAACAGCATGGATAAGTCAAAGAAAAAAATTCCATTATACACACCTCTCAATGAAATTAAAAAGAAATCTTTAAAAATAGCTCAAATACAACATATACAAAGATAACTAAGCTTACAGAAATTAAAAGTGTGAACAAAACTTTTTTTCGAGAATGTTTCGCGTTGTTGTAATAGTAAAGTAGTGAGAATACAAAAATTGTTGAAAAAATATAAAATAAACCTATGAACTCCCAAGCTAAAATAAACAGTAGGATAACACCAACGGTTCTTGCTATTATTCTGAAATTAGGGAGTTCAATCTTTTGGTCATGTTTCTGTTTTTTCGTTGTAATAAAACTGACCACGCTAAAAACGACAATAAGAAAACTTAATATTTGAGGAAAGGTCGCTGGTCCTACATACTTTGATAAAGTAGAAGTGAAGCTAAAAGAAAGTACAAAGAACAAAATCCCCAACCCAACAATAAAAAGTAGCGAGATATAAGTTGCTAATTTGTAACTCATGGATATCACCTCAAATTAAAGGAAATTTTGGAACAGGGATTGAAGTCTATATCCCTGTTCTTATAAAACTTATTACTAGTTTTCAAATATTTCGAACATAGCTTTACCATTTTCATAGCTTTCTTTAAAAATAGCTTCAAACTCGGAGCCTTGATTAAAATAATCCTCTTGTCCGGAATTACTCAAATACTCCTGCCATTCTGGATCTTTTATCACCTTAGATACAAGATCATTAAATTGATCAATAACCTCTTGAGGTGTACCCGGTTTTACAGCGAACCCGCGATAATCAAACCCCTCAATATCCAGACCTAATTCTTTAAATGTTGGAACATTAGGAAATAATTCTAAACCTTCATTACCACCGACAGCTAATAGGGTATGTGAGCCTTCCTGAACCAAACTAGCAACAGCCGATACACTAGCTACTGCAACATGGGCATCTCCACTTAGGATAGCTTTATCTGCTAAACCTGGATTGTCATAAGGAATATATTGCCCATCGATTCCAGCCTCCTGAAGTATGGTCATACCAGAAACATGATTATCATTGAATGTGCCGACTGAAACAATCTTCATCTCACCTGGATTCTCAATACCAAATGTCTTAAATTCATCGTAAGTTTTAAACGATTTCTCTAAGGTAAATAAAGCATCTCTTCCAGCGGCAATAGAGGATATAGGCTGAATATCTTCCATTTTATTTGGAATTACACCATGTGCAAATGCATAGGCTTCAGTTTGGCTTATTCCAAGAATGGTATATCCATCTGCATCCCGATTCATCATCTCATTGATGGCAAGTGAACCGGAACCACCTGTTTTATTTTCTATCACGATAGGTTGATCAATATATTTTTCTGCTACTTTTGCAAATGCTCTGTAAAAGATATCTCCTCCTCCACCTGGTGAGTTTGGAAGAATTAAGCTAATTTTTTTAGTTGGATATTCAACATTTTTAGAACCTGAATTTGATTTGTCAGTACCAGATTCTGTTGAGTTTGAACCCGTTTGGGAATTTCCACTACAACCCACAATTAAACTTATAACCAATGAGATGATAAAAAGCTTGAGTACATTTCTTCTAGCCATAAAAAACACCCCTCTTTTTAAATATCAATCACAGAACAACAGAAAACGCTTACATTTAATTCAAACTATCCCCCTATTTACATACATATTTAATGATGAATACACCAAAAAACATTTCGGAAAATTAAGAATATTGTTTCTTTAGTGTTATAAAAATGATACATTGAATTTAACTAATAAGTAAAATATAAAATTTCTTCATTTTACTTAAAAAAATTCTATAATTGAGGTTAATCAATAGATTAGGAGGAGGTAAGGATTGGATAATAAGGATTGGGACATACTGACAACCATTTATCATGAAAAGAATTTATCAAAAGCCTCACAAAAGCTTTACATTTCACAACCTGCTTTAAGCTACAGAATTAACCAGCTAGAAAAACAATTCAAAATCACTATTTTTATTCGTGGAAAAAAGTTTATTAAGTTTACAGCAGAAGGTGAGTATCTTGTCCAATATGCCCAGAAAATGAAGAATAATTATATTAAATTACAAGATCAACTTCATGATATTAATGAAACTATTAGTGGTGAGCTACGCATTAGTGCTTCAAGCAATTTTGCACGTTATAAGTTACCTACTATTTTAAAACGCTTTCACAATCTTCACCCAAATATTAAATTTAAGATTCAGACTGGGCCGACCTCATTCATCTTAGAAAGCATGTTTCATGAATTGAATCACATTTATATTGCAAGCGGTAATGTGGATGAAAAGTATCCAAAAATGTTACTTGAACAAAATAGGATTTGCTTAATTTCAAAAGATCCAATTGAATTAAATGAATTGCCTGATCTTCCAAGAATAAAATTCACTATGGAATCTAGCGCTAAAATTACTGATGAAAATTGGTGGCAGGAAAATTTTAGCCGACCCCCACTCATTTCCATGGAGGTCGATAAGGTAGAAACCTGTAAAGAAATGGTTTTAATGGGACTTGGTTATGGAATTGTTCCAGAGTATCTGATTAACAACGATATGGATAAGGAGCAATTACACACTCTCCCTCTAACACACAAGGACGGCACATATTTGCTAAGAAATGATTGGGCGTATTACTTTGAAAACGATCTTAATTTATCTTTTGTCAATGCTTTCGTTTTATTTTTGAAAGACTACTACTCTATTGATTAAAGATTGACGATAATACGATGGGGAATATTTAGTAGCTGATTTACTGCAAACCCCGCTATCATTGTTTCAACTGCTCCAATCATAATTGATAAAACGAAATATCCACAAATAAAAATCTTTGGATACTTTTTGTTGGGTTTATGGCAATTAATTATTCATTGTCATTTACTCTATTTTTTGATAAAAACGTTTCGTAGCTAACGATTATAAAAATCAATAACCAAGTAGGTATTTGACATTCATATAAATAACGAAGATGGAGAATTACTCCTGAAGAGGTTGAGACAATTAGTCAATTAACAAAACTGCCATTGGATTCACTTAATTTAGATGCAATTGCTGTTGTGACAAATATATATAGGGTAGCTCAAGGGGTAAGAAATAAAATGGAACAAGAAGTTCTGTCTCAATACGGATTATCTTGGACCTCATTTACGATTCTATATGATTTGTGGATTGGTGGCTCTCTTGAAACAAAAAAACTAGCTGAATCAGCAGGAGTTTCAAAAGCAACAATAAGTAATATTACAAACACATTAGAGAAAAAGGATCTTTGTTACTGAAAAGGTGATCACAGAGATCGAAGAAATACCTTTGTTTTACTAACTGATAAGGGAAAGCAAGTCATTGAGGAGTTCTATCCACGATTTCATTCAGGAGAGGTTGATATAGTATCGAGTCTGATGTATCAGAGAAAATCCTGCTTGCTAAGTTATTAAGAAGAGTGATTAGAGAAAATGGATTTTAAAAGTGAATATTCAATAAGTGATGAGAGGAAACCTGAGTAGTAGTTATCTCCTTGTTTGCAGAGAGTCGATGGCTGGTGTGAATCGACACATAGATAGCCACGAATTACATTCCTTGAGCTTTTTTTGTTACAAACGTAGCAAAGAACGGACGAACCGTTAATCGTTGAGTGGAAGAATATTATTTATTCTTCAATAAGGGTGGTAACGCGTGAAAAAGTCAACCACGTCCCTTTTTGGGGATGTGGTTTTTTGTTTACAAAAAATAGGAGGAATCATTATGAGTGAATTAATAACGAATTTAACCCAAGAACAATTACAAGAAGTAAAGAGACAGCTCAGTATTTACTCTCAAGGTGTACAAGAAATTATTCCAACTGAAGAGCTAGAACAGAAAATAGTAAAATCAGTATCTGAAAATCGCCCACTTAAGATAAAACTAGAATTAGATCCTTCAGCACCTTGAAAATGCACGTGCTGAAGCTCAAAAAAATAAAAAGAACAAATTGTCATAAATGTTGGTTCAAATACATCTATTATCGGAATTGGTAATGATGCCAAGATAATTGGGGGAAGTCTTATCTTAAGTAGAGTGGAGAACATTATTATTCGCAACATTGAGTTCGAAGCACCGCGTGAACTCTTTCCACAGTGGGACCCAACAGATGGAACATATGGTGAGTGGAATTCTGAGTATGATAATGTATCGATCACTAATGGAACTGAAAACGTATGGATTGAACATAATACATTTACTGACGGAGAACACACAGACGTGTCATTTGGAGAATATTTTGGCCGTACCTACCAACAGCACGATGGATTGTTAGATGTAACAAACGGTTCAAATTATGTGACTATATCGTATAACAAGTTTGAAGATCATGATAAAGTGATGTTAATAGGATCGAGTGACAGCAAAACGACTGACAGGGAAAAGTTAAAAGTAACAATTCACCATAATTATTTCAAAAATTTAACTCAGCGTATACCCCGAGTACGTTATGGGGAGGTTTACGTTGATAACAACTAATATGAGTTTACAAATAACTCTGACTATAAATTCGATTATGCACTAGGCGTAGGAGTTGAATCGAAAATTTATGCAGAAAACAATTTCTTCAACTTTGAATATGATGTAGATCCTTCTAGTATGATTCACTATTGGAAAAAAGCACATCGATTTATGAAGAAGGTACATTCATTAATGGATCTAGCAAGGCAAACAGGGTAGATCTTGTTTAAAGCCCATAATCAAGGAAATGAAGTACAATTAAATGAAAATGTAGGCTGGAAACCATCCTTGTACACCAAGGTTCACCCAACTCAGGCTGTTCCAGCTCTTGTAAAGGCAAAAGCGGGTGTAGGGAAGTAGATTAATATCCTAAATCCCTAACTCAGAAGACCCGTACAGCTATGCTGACGGGTCTTCTGAGCGCTTATGAGAATATTTATTTAATGGTGTTATATCTCTGTTGTGTTGGAGATACATAAGGATCGTGATGTTTGTTATAATAAAGTCAAGCCAAATATTGGAGGTAATTAAATTGGATAGTAAAATTCAGGCAGAAATAATAAATTTTCTAGTAAAAAAAATTTCTCCAACTTTAATATACATATTTGGTTCGACAGTAAAAGGAACAGCAAATAAGAATAGTGATATTGATATAGCATATCTTTCTGACCAAAAGCTGGATGAATACGAAACCTTTATGTTAGCTCAAGAGCTAGCTAGTAATATAAATATTGATGTAGATTTAATTAGTTTAAGGAAAGCTTCAACTGTATTTCTAAGTCAAGTTGTTAGTACAGGTAAGGTTATTTACTGTTTAAATGATGAAGTTAGAATGAATTTTGAAATGATGACCTTAAAAATGTATGCAAAATTAAATGAAGAACGACAAAGTATTATTGATAAAGTAGAGGAAAGTGGGTCTGTTTTCCATGAAGAATGACGTTGTTTTGAATAAGGTAAGTATAGTTGAACGATGTGTAAAGCGAGTTTGTCAAGAATATGAAAGTAACCCAGAAAATCTAAAAAACTTTACAAAACAAGACTCTATTATACTCAACCTGCAACGTGCATGTGAAGCAAGTATTGATTTGGCAATGCATATAGTTGCTGAAAAGAAACTTGGTTTACCACAAAGCAGTCGAGAAGCTTTTACATTACTGGAAAAGGCAAATATCATTACTCCTTCCCTTGAACAAAGAATGAAAGCAATGGTTGGATTTAGAAATATTGCTGTTCATGATTACCAAGAGATAAACTTAGTTATCTTACAAAAAATTGTAGAAGAACATCTAGTCGATTTTACTGACTATACCAAAACAATATTACGATAATTAAATAACAACTTTATTATATTAATAAAATTACAAATCAGAATATCACGATTTTATTAAAAACGTCTTAAAACTCCTTTATGAAGGGGGAAAGACGTTTTTTTAGTATCTTTGAACCTATGGTAAATGGAGATAATCAAGATCTGTTCGAATATTGGTGTATATGGTTAAATAATTCCATAGTAAACCGCTAGTCCCAGCCTATTTTCCGTATATATAGTTTGAATAACATTAAGAAAGGGTAGTAGTTATCATAGTTTAATTTTGCCTTGCTTGATATGAAGTTTTTCTAAATGTGTCTCTTTAGAATAAACTTTTCAGTCACAATAATAAATTATATTACAATTGAATTATTATGCAGGAAATATGAATGGTTTGATGGGAATGAGCTATAAAAATATAAAATTAAACAAAAAGCACGGAATAATAATAAATTTAGATGTATATTGATAAATGTTTTTATCTATGAAAATTTGCGATATTTTTAAAGCTAGGACATAATTAATATTTGAAAATAGCATATGAGGTGAAAATTTGTGAACAAAGTTAGTTCAGTTTTTTGGTACGCACTTGCGATTTGTGCGGTCCTGGTTGTTTGGGGAGCGGTGGCTCCAGAGCATTTACAGACTTTGACGTCAAATCTAACGTCGTATATATCAGGAGCATTTGGTTGGTACTATTTATTACTTATCATGTTGCTGCTAGCATTCTGTGTTTATTTAATGTTTTCCAGGTTTGGTAAAATCAAATTAGGTAAAGATGACGAGAAACCGGAATTTAGTACACTTAGCTGGTTCGCTATGTTATTTAGTGCAGGAATGGGAATGGGATTGGTTTTTTGGACAACCGCCGAACCAATTTCTCATGCATTTATAAGTCCGCCAAGATTTGAACCAGGTTCTGATGAGGCGATCAAACAATCGCTGCAATATTCCTTTTTTCATTGGGGAGTTCACGCCTGGGCAGTATATGGCGTTGTTGCTTTAGTTTTAGCTTATTTTAAGTTTCGTAAAGGATATCCTGGATTAATAAGTGCAACACTTGTACCTATATTCGGCGAAAAAAGAATGCGTGGTATGCTGGGAAAATTAATCGATACTCTTGCAATATTTGCTACAGTCGTAGGTGTCGCTTCCACTCTTGGTTTCGGTTCAGCGCAAATTAACGGTGGGTTAGCTTATCTATTTGATACGCCAAACAATTATGGGATGCAGTTATTAATTCTTGCCATTTCAACCGTACTGTTTATCTTCTCAGCATGGTCTGGAATTGGAAAAGGGATAAAATATTTGAGTAATATCAATATGGGTCTTGGATTTGCCCTTCTGTTGATCCTGTTTATAGTAGGACCAACATTATATATCTTGAATATGTTTACAACAACACTTGGTGGTTATATTACAAATTTCTTTGATATGAGTTTCCGCCTGTCTCCACTGAATGAAGATGGTCGAACATGGATTGATGGTTGGACAATTTTTTATTGGGCATGGTGGGTTTCTTGGGCACCATTCGTAGGAATCTTTATCGCGCGTGTTTCTAAGGGAAGAACTGTTAAGGAATTTTTATTAGGTGTTCTTATTGTCCCGGCACTCGTTTGCTTTATCTTTTTTGCTGTATTCGGTATATCTGCTTTGAATATCGAGCAAAACGGAATTGATGCTATTTCTCAATATTCTCTTGAAACGACAACATTTGGGGTTCTCCAGCATTACCCACTTGGAGATTTTATGGCATTCTTAACGATCATCGTTATAGCTATCTTTTTTATTACATCAGCCGACTCAGCAACATTCGTTTTAGGTATGTTAAGTACAGGGGGATCCATAAATCCGGCAAATCCGGTTAAGGTTACTTGGGGTCTTGCAATGTCTGCGATGGCAGCGATTATTGTTTACTTTGGCGGCACACAGGGGCTGCAGAATATGCTGATTATTGCTGCTCTTCCGTTTTCCGTCGTTATGATTTTGATGGGTGCTTCCTTTTATAAGGAAGCCCATCGGGAAATTGAAAAAAGAGTAAAAATAAAGGAAAAGAAGAAAAGAGAATCAACGAGTAGTCAAATAATAAGTTAATGTCATTTTAAAACCACCCTCTTAGTATGAACGGCACCCACAAAGCATTCTTTTGGGCCGGTCACAGGGTGGTTTTTATCTTATAGCAAACAGAATTTTTTAGAATTAAATAAAAAAAGCGCTTTATATAAAGCGCTTTATTTTTTGAGCTATTTAGCTATATTACTCAATTCTTCATTTGTAGTGTTATTGTTTTCCTTTCCATAGTTACGGAAGTATTCTTCTAATTGCTCAAGTGATAATCCTTTTGTTTCTGGTAAGAATTTCATAACAAACGTCATGGCGAATATTCCTAATACTACGAATACGAAGAATGTTGTGGATAGCCCAACTGATGCTAAAAGTACAGGGAAAGCTAATCCAATTAAGAAATTTATAATCCATAGACAGAAAACTGTAACTCCCATTCCAAGTCCTCTTAATCGTGTTGGGAAGATTTCTGATAACATTAGCCACGTTACCGGTGAAATAGCACCTTGTTGGAAAGCCAAGAACATTACTGTTAATGATAAAACAACATAAGGAAGAGCAGTCGTGCCTTCAAGTGTAAGTGAAAAAATTCCAATAAGTAGTAATGCTGTTGTTGTTCCTAATAATCCTGTTAATAGCATTGGACGGCGACCTACTTTTCCTAGTAGCCAAATTCCAACAAAAGTAGCTAGGACGGAAATAACTCCATTTGCGATATTACCGATAAGTGCTGCTCCTGTGTCAAAGCCGGCATCCTTAAGGATTTGAGTACCATAATACATAATAGAGTTAACACCTGTAATTTGTTGCACAACAGCAATTCCAATACCGATAAATACGATACGACGGACCCAAGGAACAGTCATGTCTTTCATAGTAGCTTGTTTCTGATTAGCTTCTTTTTGGAAAATAGATTTAATATCATTTAGTTCATCTTTTGCTTGCTTTTCTGATCTAATTTTATTTAAAACATTTAGGGCATCGCTGTTTTTCTTTTTAGATACAAGCCAACGTGGGCTTTCTGGTAGCTTAAGCATTCCAAAGAATAAAAAGATAGCAGGGAGTGCTGCAATAACTAACATATAACGCCATACATTCTCATGGTGACCCATTGTATTACCTAGAATTGCGTTGAATACAAACGCTAATAGCTGACCTGAAACGATCATAAGCTCGTTTTGGGTAACCATTCTACCTCTACTCTCAGCTGGAGACATTTCTGCTAGATAACTAGGAACCGTTACTGAAGCTCCACCAACTGCTAATCCCAATAGAAAGCGGAAGATAACCATTGTGGTTACGTTTGGTGCTAGTGTACATCCAATTGTAGCAAAAAAGAAGATAACTGCTAATAGGAGGATATTGTTACGACGGCCACTGTAATCGGCTAATCTACCACCAAACACTGCCCCTAGAGCTGCACCAAATAACAGTGAGCTTGCAACTAGTCCTTCAGTAAATGAATTAAGACCTAGTGTTTCAGACATATATGGCAAGGCTCCGTTGATAACACCGGTATCGTAGCCAAACAAAAGGCCACCAAATGTTGAGACAAATATGATTTTGAATAGAAAAGACTTTTGGGATTGATCCATATTAATTCTCTCCTTTAAAAGGTATTGGTTAGTTTTTGATTAACTTTTGGTAAATTGTTGTTAAAATGATCATAATATTAAAAGCGCTTTCAGTCAACGGAATTTTTAGAAAAATTTTCATAGATAGATATAAAACCTAGTTATAATAAGAGTTCTTCAAATATAAAGTTATCAACTTTTAATGATCAGAGTCATTAAATTGTAATTTTAATAGGGCGATTTGAGCAACTAATTAAAATATTTTGAATAAGTTATGGTTAAGTGTTGTGTATAAAGGGAAAAAGATTTATATTAAGAATAGGAAGGATAATAAGCTTTATCTTTTCTATCTAGATATTTACATCAAGACAACATGATATAAGAGGGATTTTATGATAAAGACAGAAAGAATTGAACAAATTGAGGATTATATCTTTCAGCATCAAACGGTTTCTTTGGATGAACTAGTAGAAGTTTTTGATGTTTCTAAGAACACAATAAGACGTGATGTTCAGCAATTAGTGGAACGAGGAAAGATTAAAAAGGTATATGGTGGGGTAGCGGTTAATCATGCCACATTAAAATCGTTTGACGAAAGACAAACGAAAAATCAGCTAGAGAAAAGGTATGTTGCGAAAGCAGCAGCAGATTTTGTACTAGATGGGGATATTATTTATATTGATTCTGGTACAACAACACTTGAGATGGTTGAATTTTTAAAAGATAAACAGGTAACCATCATAACGAATAATTTAGATTTTATTTTTAAGTCATTTCCTTATGAAAACCTAAATGTAATATCAACAGGTGGTGTGTTTGATCGCAAAACAAAATCATTTGTTAGCTTAAAAAATATGGATCTGTTAAAATCCTACAACATTAATAAAGCATTTATGGCTTCAACTGGAATTACGATTGAAAATGGAGTGACCCATTCGTCTCCACATGAAAGTGAAATAAAACAAGCAGTCGTACAAAAAAGCACCGAAATTTATTTGCTTATTGATCATAATAAGTTTGGTCGTTATGCTTTGATGACTTACTGTGATCTTGAAAATGTGGATTATATTATTACAGATAAAAGGCCAGGGGAAGAGTATCAGCAATTTACAAAAAAACATGGTATTCAACTTGTCATATCTGAACAAAAAAGTTAATTATTGAGGAGGGTACAAATATGCCATTATTACGATTTGATTTAGTTGAAGGAAGGGACGAACAACAGTTAAAAAAATTATTAGATACTGCTCATCAGGCAATGGTAGATGCATTTCAAGTGCCGCAACGAGATCGGTATCAGATTGTTCATCAGCATTCTCCAAGTGAATTGATCATTGAGGATACTGGACTAGGCTTTACTAGAACAAAAAACTTAGTCATCATTAGTATTGTAAGTAAAAAACGAACAACCTCTCAAAAAGCAACGCTTTATTCACTCCTTGCTGAGAGACTTAATACAGAATGCGGTGTATCACCAGAAGATCTAATGATTTCCATTACTGAAAATGGTGAAGCTGACTGGAGTTTTGTAGGAGAAGCCTCAGTTTCTAACAGGAAAGCTATAAATTTTAAAAAAGATGTAAGGGTGGTGCATTTGTTACCATTCTTACACTGTTAAAAAGTTATAGTAAAGATATTTGAATAAAATGAAAAAATTAAATATAATACCTTGAAAGCGCTTAATGTAAATGTTAATATCAAATTATATTAATTGATTCTTTCCTACAAAGACAATGAAATCGATTACAGTTAAAAACTAGTATTTTTATTAGTTAATACCATGGATATTCCTTAATAAGGGGAAAAAACAAAAAGTGTAAAAGGTATTAGCTGAAAGCACTCCTTCTAGGAAGGATAGATAAAACGAAGTAAGTTAATGAAATATAATTAACACATATTTCTTACGCAACAATGAAATCGATTGCAATAATCACAAATTATAATTTAGAATTCAAAGTTTAGGTTTAGGAGGATATTCATGAGTAAATTACTACGTAAGCCAGAGCAAAAGGAAATCACTGCTGGCGTTACACTTGTGCACGATGTTACATCAAACAATTCGACTTTAGAATATGTTGGATTTAAAATGATTGATCTTGTTTCAGGAGCTAAATATACAGAACAGTTAGGGAAACAGGAATGCTGTATTGTAGCTGTAACTGGGAAGATTAATGTATCAGATTACAATGTATCATTCAACAGCATCGGAACGAGAGAATCAGTTTTTGAAAAAAAGCCAACTGACAGTGTATATGTTTCGAATGATCAATCTTTCGAAATTGAAGCGGTAGGTCAAGCACGTGTAGCTTTATGTTATTCACCTTCAAATAAACAATTACCAACGAAACTTATAAGTGCTGCTGATAATAGCGTAGAGCATAGAGGTACAGGAAACAATCAGCGAATGGTTCAAAATATTTTACCTGATTCTGATCCCTCAGCTAATAGTTTGTTAGTTGTAGAGGTTTATACAGAAAGCGGAAACTGGTCTAGCTATCCTCCTCATAAGCATGATCAAGATCATTTACCAGAAGAGTCGTTTTTAGAAGAAACATATTATCACGAAATGAATCCTAAGCAAGGCTTCGTTTTCCAGCGAGTTTACACAGATGACCGCTCTTTAGATGAAACAATGACAGTTGAAAATAGCGATATGGTTATTGTACCTGTCGGATATCATCCAGTTGGAGTGCCAGAGGGATACACATCTTATTACTTAAATGTAATGGCAGGGCCATCACGAGTTTGGAAGTTTCATAATGACCCTGACCACGAATGGATTTTAAAACGATAAAAAGGAGACGTGATAACGATGAAATTGAATTTTAATCATGATAGAGAGTTTGATATTATCGCAATTGGTCGTGCATGTATTGATTTAAACGCTGTTGAATATAACCGTCCAATGGAAGAAACGATGACATTTTCAAAATATGTAGGAGGATCGCCTGCAAATATTGCAATTGGAAGCTCTAAGTTAGGACTGAAAGCAGGATTTATTGGGAAGCTAGCAGATGATCAGCATGGCCGATTTATTGAAAAATATATGAGAGAAATAGGCATTGATACAACAAATTTCGTTGTAGACAATGAGGGACATAAAACCGGATTAGCGTTTACAGAGATTAAAAGTCCAGAAGAATGTAGTATTCTTATGTATCGTCAAGATGTTGCGGACCTTTATCTAGATCCATCCGAAGTAAATGAAGAGTATATTAAGCGCTCAAAAATATTGCTTGTATCAGGTACTGCGCTTTCAAAAAGTCCATCCCGTGAAGCAATGCTTAAAGCAGTTAGTTTAGCTAAAGAGCATGATGTGAAAGTTATTTTTGAATTAGATTACAGACCATATTCTTGGCAAAATCCTGAAGAAACAGCTGTTTATTACTCTTTAGTTGCTGAGCAGTCAGATGTAGTAATCGGAACTCGTGATGAATACGACGCCCTTGAAAATCGTACCTCTGAGGGGAAAAATGAAGATACTGTTAACTATTTATTTAAACATTCTCCAGAGCTCATTGTTATAAAGCATGGTGTAGAAGGTTCATATGCTTATACAAAATCTGGTGAAATATTTAGAGGCAAAGCATACAAAACGAAGGTTCTTAAAACATTTGGAGCAGGTGATTCCTATGCTTCAGCATTCTTATATGCTTTGATTTCAGGAAAAGATATTGAAACAGCTTTAAAATATGGAAGTGCATCAGC
Organism: Metabacillus endolithicus; assembly: GCF_023078335.1. Classification (GTDB taxonomy): domain Bacteria; phylum Bacillota; class Bacilli; order Bacillales; family Bacillaceae; genus Metabacillus; species Metabacillus endolithicus. The sequence goes on from NZ_CP095550.1 coordinate 3,683,005, forward strand.
CTCAATAGTTGTAAGTAAACATAGTTCATCAGAAGCTATGCCAACAGTAGAAGAAATTGAAGCATTAATTGAAAAGAACGAAACGATATCTGTTTAATAGAGGTGATAATAGATGGAAACAATACGATTAACTACAGCGCAGGCTTTGATTAAATTTATCCAACAGCAATATGTATCAATTGATGGTGAGGAACATCCTTTTGTAGAAGGGATTTTTAACATCTTTGGTCACGGAAATGTGTTAGGTTTTGGGGAGGCACTTGAACAAAATCCAGGAAATTTAAAAATAATTCAAGGTAAAAACGAGCAGGGAATGGCACATGCAGCCATTGCTTATAGCAAGCAAATGCTAAGAAAGAAAATTTATGCGATTACAACTTCAAGTGGCCCAGGATCGGCTAACCTAGCGACGGCTGCTGGTACAGCACTTGCGAATAATATTCCTATACTATTACTGCCAGCAGACACATATGCAACACGTCAGCCAGACCCGGTTTTACAACAAGTAGAACAAGAACATAGCATTGCCATTACAACTAACGATGCCCTTCAACCTTTATCTAGATATTGGGATCGCATTACTCGTCCTGAGCAGTTAATGTCTAGCTTGATTCGTGCGTTCGAAGTGATGACAGACCCTGCAAAATCTGGTCCTGCTACAGTCTGCATTTCACAAGATATTGAAGGTGAGGCGTTTGATTATGATGTGAAATTCTTTGAAAAAAGAGTTCATTATATTGATCGTAGATTACCTAACCAACGCGAATTAGATGGTGCAACTGATCTTATTAAAACAAGTAAAAAGCCAGTAATTGTTGTTGGTGGCGGAGCGAAATACTCAGAAGCAAGGGAAGTACTTATCGAAATTTCTGAAAGATATGATATTCCATTAGTAGAAACACAAGCTGGTAAATCAGCTGTTGAATCTTCGTTTAAAAACAATCTAGGCGGTCTTGGAATTACAGGAACGTTAGCTGCAAATAAAGCAGCGCAGCAAGCTGATCTTATCATTGGAATAGGTACTAGATTCACAGATTTTGCTACATCTTCTAAAACAATCTTTAACTTTGAAACAACTAAATTTTTAAACATAAATGTGAGTCGTATGCAAGCATACAAATTAGATGCTTTTCCAATTGTAGCGGATGCTAAATCAACACTAGAAGCATTGATTCCAATGCTAGAAGGATACAAGAGTGAATTTGGAAATAGCATTACAGAGTTAAAAGAAGAGTGGCTAGTGGAGCGAGATCGATTAAGTAAAATCACATTTAATAGAGAAAACTTCAATCCTGAGATAAAAAACCATTTCTCCCAAGAAGTACTTAATGAATATGCAGATGCATTAAATACAGAGCTACCACAAACAACGGCATTACTAGCAATTAATGAAACAATTGATCCAGATAGCGTAATTATATGTGCTGCAGGTTCCCTACCAGGTGACCTACAACGCCTATGGCATGCTGAAGTACCAAACACATATCACTTAGAATACGGTTATTCTTGTATGGGGTATGAAGTTTCTGGTACATTAGAAATTTGAAATTAGCTGAACCAGACAAGGAAGTTTATACAATCGTTGGAGACGGCAGCTTCCTTATGTTGCATTCAGAGTTTATCACATCTCTTCAATACAATAAAAAGATAAATGTTTTATTGTTTGATAATTCAGGTTATGGTTGTATTAATAATCTGCAAATGGACTTTGGAAATGGAAGTTATTTCTGTGAATTTAGAACAGATGATAACCAAATTTTAAACATTGATTACGCAAAGGTAGCAGAAGGTTATGGTGCAAAAGCTTACCGTGCAAATACTGTCGAAGAATTAAAAGCAGCTTTAGAGGATGCTAAAAAGCAAGATAGGTCCACTTTAATTGAAATGAAAGTATTACCAAAAACAATGACAGATGGCTATGATGGTAGCTGGTGGAATTTAGGTGTCCCAGAAGTTTCGAATCAAGAAGGTGTCCAAAAATCATACGAATTTAAGAAACAAAAACTTCAAAATGCAAAGCAATATTAATAGAGGGTGAGTAAAACATGAGAAAACAAGATATTCTGTGGGGAATTGCTCCTATTGGTTGGCGAAACGATGATATACCCGAAATTGGAAAGGATAATACATTATCACACCTATTAAGTGATATCGTTGTTGCAGGGTTTCAAGGAACTGAGGTTGGAGGTTTTTTTCCTGAACCAAAAGTATTGAATAAAGAGCTGAATCTACGAAACTTAAAAATTGCTGGCAAGTGGTTTAGTAGTTTTATTATCCGAGATGGTATTGAAGAGGTTTCTAAAGAATTTCATAAGCATTGTGCATATCTTCAAGAAGTGAATGCCAGTGTGGCTGTTGTTTCAGAGCAAACTTACAGTGTTCAGGGAACAAAGAAAAATGTTTTCGCTGAAAAACCGTATTTTACTGATGATGAATGGACTCTATTATGTAATGGGTTAAATAAACTTGGAGTAATAGCAGAACAGTATAATCTAAAACTGGTTTTCCATCATCATATGGGTACTGGTGTGCAAACATTACAGGAGATTGAGCGACTAATGGATCATACTGACCCGGCACATGTTCATTTGCTATATGATACAGGGCATATTTTCGTTTCAGATGGAGACTATATGACACTTCTAAAAAAGCATATTGATCGTATTAAGCATGTTCACTTTAAAGATTCGCGACCAGAGGTGTTAAATCAATGTAGAGAAAAAGGTAAATCATTTTTACAATCATTTTTAAATGGGATGTTTACTGTTCCTGGAGATGGTTGCATTGATTTCACAGAGGTCTATCAATTTTTGTTAGACCACAATTATAAAGGTTGGATCGTCATTGAAGCAGAACAAGATCCGGCAATTGCTCATCCATTAGAATATGCTTTACTTACTAGAAAGTATATAGATGAAAAGCTTCTGAAATTGAAGAAAGAAACGTTTAGTATTAGTTAATTATGAAAATATTTTTCTCATGTGTAGAGGCTAGTTCCTCTACCTCCTTGTTAAAAGAGAGAGAATGAAAGCGTTTATCTAGACTAATATAATGAAAAGTATTGGAGGAAACAAATATGACAATGAGATTCGGAGTTATCGGAACAGGTGCAATCGGAAGAGAACATATTAAGCGTATTAGCAATAAACTAGCAGGTGGAAAAATTGTCGCAGTAACCGATGTGAATCAAGCTTCTGCAGAAGATACTTTAGAAACCTTTGGACTAGATGCAACTGTGTACCCGGATGATAAAACACTACTTGCTGATCCTACCGTTGATGCAGTTCTCGTTACAAGCTGGGGACCTGCTCATGAAGCAAGCGTATTAGCAGCAATCGAAGCTAAGAAATATGTATTCGTAGAGAAGCCACTTGCAACAACAGCAGAAGGTTGTATGAGAATTGTAGAAGCGGAAATCAAACATGGAAAGCGTCTAGTTCAAGTAGGATTTATGCGTCGTTATGATAGCGGATATGTTCAATTAAAAGAAGCTATTGAAAACAAATTTATTGGTGAGCCATTAATGATTCGTGCAGCACATAGAAATCCAGAAGTAGGCGAGAATTACACAACAGATATGGCCATTCATGATACGTTGATACACGAGATTGATGTTTTACATTGGTTAGTAAACGATGATTACAAAACTGTTCAAGTAACTTATCCTAAAAAGTCCAAGCATGCACATGAAAACTTAAAAGACCCACAAATTGTTACTCTTGAAACAGAGGGTGGCATTGTGATGTCAGCTGAAATTAATGTTAATTGTAAATACGGCTATGATATTCAATGTGAAGTAATCGGAGAAGAGGGAGTTGTCAGCTTACCAGAATTCCAGAGTATTTCTTTCCGTAAAAATGCAATGTTTGGCACTAATGTATTAATGGATTGGAAAGATCGTTTTATAGATGCTTACGATAAAGAGCTTCAAGACTTTATGGATTCTATTAAGCTAACTGGTGAACCAAATGGCCCTACTTCTTGGGATGGTTACATTGCTGCAGTAACAGCAGATGCTGCAATTAAAGCACAAAATTCTGGAGAAAAAGAGCAGATTTCACTAAAAGAAAAACCAGCTTTCTACAATAAGCAAACAGAAGCAGTAAATGCTTAAAATTTACCTATAAGGGAGAGGTTAAATATGAAACTATGTTTTAATCAAGCTACTACATTAGAAAACTCTAATCTTGCAAAAGACTTAGAGTATTGTGAAAAGCATGGCTATGATTTTATTGAAATTCGCACGATGGATAAGTTACCAGAATATTTACAAGATCGATCAATTAATGATTTAGCAAATTACTTTCGTTCAAACCATATTAAGCCTCTTGCGTTAAATGCTCTTGTTTTCTTTAACAATCGTGATGATGCTGGATATAAGGAAACAATCGAAGAATATAAAAACATGCTGGAGGTAGCGGGGAAAATTGGTGCTCAATATGTAGTAGCTGTTCCTCTTGTAACAGAAACCAAAATTTTAAAAACAGATATTAAAGAAAGCTGTGTGGAAGTGCTAAAAGAATTATCTGATTTAGCAGAACCGTATGGTGTGAAAATAGCTCTAGAATTTGTCGGGCACCCACAATGTACAGTCAATACATTTGGTCAAGCCTATGATATTGTGCAAACAGTTGATCGTCAAAATGTTGGCTTAGTATTAGATGCGTTCCACTTTCATGCAATGGGATCTGATATTGAGGATCTTAAAAATGCAGATGGTTCTAAAATCTTTATCTTTCATATAGACGATACAGAAGATTTTCCAATTGGCTTCTTAACAGATGAAGATCGTGTGTGGCCTGGGTTAGGAGCAATTGATTTAGACAGCATTATTACAATATTAAAAGAAAAAGAATATAATGGTCCTGCTTCCGTTGAGATCTTTAGACCAGAATATTATCAATTAGATGCTGAAGAAGCAATTAAAACTGCAAAAGAAACAACATTGGAAGTTTTATCTAAATACTATGATATTGAGGTTGCTTCAAAATAATAAGCTCTAAAAATTGGATAAGGGGGTGTATAAAAGTGGCTTTAGTTTCTATGGAACAAATGCTATTAATGGCGAAAGAAGGAAAGTATGCTGTAGGTCAATTTAACTTAAATAGTCTACAGTGGGCTCAAGCGATTTTACAGGCAGCAGAAGAAGAGCAATCTCCTGTTATTGTTGCTGCATCTGATCGACTTGTTGACTATCTAGGTGGCTTTAAAACAATTGCTGCAATGGTAAAAGCGTTAATTGAAGAAATGTCAATTACAGTGCCGGTTGCTCTTCATTTGGATCATGGTATAAGTGTAGGAAGATGTAAAAAAGCAATTGATGCTGGTTTTACATCTGTAATGATTGATGGGTCACATTTTACTATTGAAGAAAATATTCAGATGACCAAGCAAGTGGTTGAATACGCACATGCTAGACTGGTTTCGGTTGAAGCTGAAGTAGGAACTGTTGGTGGAATGGAAGACGGTCTGGTTGGTGGAGTAAGATATGCAGACCCAGACGAATGTGTTCAGCTTGTTGAAGAAACAGGGGTTGATGCACTAGCAGCAGCACTTGGATCGGTTCATGGCCCTTACCAAGGTGAGCCAAAACTGGGTTTTGCTGAAATGAAAATAATTTCTGAACTCACAGGTGTTCCGCTTGTTTTACACGGTGGTTCAGGAATACCACTTTATCAGATTCATCAGGCAATTGAGCTAGGGCATGCTAAAATTAATGTAAATACTGAGTGTTTACAAGCTTGGACTGAAGCGGTTCGTGATAAGTTAAATAGTGACTTAAACGTGTATGATCATCGTGCTATTACGACCCCAGGTAAAGAAGCGATCGTAGAAACGGTTAAAGAAAAAATGAGAGAATTTCAATCAAGTGGAAAAGTGGTTGATGTTACTACTGGTATATAAAAAAGAGGCTATTTTATTTTTAAAAGTAAAATAGCCTCTTTATTTATGACATACCCATTCTTCAGTGATTCACTCAAAATGAAATAATGTATTCAACCTTATTACATGGTAAAATAAAAAGTATGGTCGAGCTTTAAATTAAATAAATTATAAAAAATCATTTAGAATAACTAGTATAATAATGAATTAATAATGGTATTTTCGTTAGATTATATCTGCTACATTGTGTTTATCGAAGGTGAGTGAATTGAATAGATGAAAATGAGTGATGTTGCCAAATTAGCCAACGTATCACCTGCAACAGTTTCAAGAGTGTTAAGTAATCCTGACTTGGTTAGTAAGGAAACAAGAGAAAAAGTCATGGAAGTGATTAATAAAGTAAATTACAAGCCTCATATTGTAGCAAGGCAGTTTCGAACAAAAGAAACGAAGATTATTCTTGTTGTTGTGCCAGATATTACAAGCGCTTTCTTTTCAAGGGTTCTTCGTGGCATAGAGCATGTTGCTGTTAAAAACGGTTATCAGGTTATATTAGGAGACACTGAAAACGATACAGATCGTGAGCTAGAATATATTAATTTATTGCTGCAGAAACAAGCAGATGGAATGGTTCTGTTAACGGCTAGACAAGATAAAGAAAAGCTAGAAGAGATTGCTGAGCATTTTCCGATGGTTTTAGCTTGTGAGTATATGGATGGGTCAAATGTTCCAACTGTTTCAATTGATAATATTAGTAGTGCTAGGAAAGTGACTGAGCATCTAATTCAACAGGGGCATACTAAAATTGCCCATATAACTGGACCTATAAATGTAGTATTGGGGCGAGATCGATTAAGAGGCTTTCAGCAGGCAATGATGAGTCATGATTTAGAAATTGATTCGGCTTATATTCAAGAAGGGGATTTTACTTTTGAATCTGGTTATAACCAAATGTTAAAGTTATTAGCCTTAGAAGCTCCTCCTACAGCAGTTTTTGCTTTTAATGATGAAATGGGAATGGGAGCAATAAAGGCAGTGAAAGATAGTAATCTTTTGGTACCAAATGATGTGGCTATTGTAGGGTTTGATAATATTAAAATGGCTTCCGTTATTGAGCCGAACTTAACGACGATTGATCAACCTAAGTATGAAATTGGTAAAAAAGCAATGGAATTATTACTAAATTTAATTAATGGTGAAGCACTTCAAAAGAAAAGGTTTGTTATGAAAGATGAATTGATTGTAAGGGAATCATCAGAGCTAGTAAAAAATATGCCATGAAGCATTTTTCTCATGGCTTGCTTTTGTTATATAAATACAATGAATAACGAAAATATGGACTAATCACTACACAAGAATAGTGATTCCTTTACAAAAAAATGTAATCGATTACAATAACTTATTGATTAACAGGTATTAATTCTTCAATAAGTAAATAATTGGATTGGTGAAAACTGAATACTCTCTGAAGGTGAGCGGTCATAATGAAAATGAACGATGTAGCTAAGTTGGCGAATGTTTCTCCAGCAACAGTGTCAAGGGTTATTTGTCATCCAGAGCTGGTGAGTGAGGAGACAAGGAGCAAGGTATTAGAGGTTATTAATCAAGTAAACTACAAGCCTCATATCGTTGCAAGGCAATTTAGAACACAAAAAACAAGAAATATCCTCGTTGTTGTACCTGACATTACAAGTGCCTTTTTTTCGAAAGTGTTACGGGGGATTGAGCATGTTGCTCTAAAGAATGGGTATCAAGTGATATTAGGTGATACAGAGAACAATATTGAAAGAGAAAAGGATTATGTAGATTTGTTGTTGCAAAAACAAGTTGATGGAATGATATTATTAACAGCTAGACAAGATAAAGTAAGGTTGGAAGAACTTTCAACACAATTCCCTTTAGTACTTGCATGTGAATATATAGATGGACTAAATGTGCCAACCGTTTCAATCGATAATGTTAGTAGTGCTAGAAAGGCAACAGAGCACCTGATATCTTTAGGTCATACTAAAATCGCTCATATATCAGGCTCTATAAATGTTATACTTAGTCGAGATCGCCTCCGTGGATTTAAGCAAGCGATGATGAGTCAAAACTTAGAGGTGGAATCTTCCTATATACAAGAAGGAGATTTTAAATTTGAATCAGGTTATCATCAAATGATGAAATTACTAGCATTAGAAGTACCTCCAACAGCCGTATTTGCTTTTAATGATGAAATGGCCTTAGGAGCTATAAAAGCAGCAAAGGATAGTGGAGTAAACGTTCCGAATGACCTTGCTGTTGTTGGCTTTGACAATATTAAAATGTCTTCAATAAATGAACCATCAATCACAACGATTGATCAACCAAAGTATGAAATTGGTAAAAAGGCGATGGAAATCTTATTAAAGTTAATCAATAATCAGGAGCTGCACAATAAGAAAATTGTCTTTAAAGATGAGTTAATCGTTAGAGGATCCACTCGAAAAGAGATTGATGTGAAAGAGACTTTAGAAATGGTGTAAATTCGTAAATGAAATCGATTTCTGAATTGATTTCATGTAAATGTGGAGACAGTGCAGGGCAAGTACATATCGATCAATAGACTAGTTAAGAATGTTAATGCTCTTAAAACCTAGAATAACAGTGAAATTTGGTGGAGAATTTAATGGAAAAAGTTATGGGAAAAGCGTTTACAAAAACATATTTTTCATTTAGAATAGGTCTTGTAGGAAAGAGTCTTTAAAGTTTTAATTGAAATCGATTTCAGTTAAGTTGTTATGCTACTTACGTTTTTTATACCTTATCTTAATTAACGAGATAAAGAGAATGAAAACGATTAACGTAGCATGAAAGAATAGATTGTTGAAAAAAGGGAGGAGTATTTGATTATGTCAAACACAGTAACAGTTGAAAATTTAAAAAACTATATCGGTGGAAAATGGGTAGAATCTAATTCTGGTAAAACTGAAGTTGTTCCAAATCCAGCAACAGGTGAAGCGCTAGCTCATGTACCAATTTCTAGTCGTGAAGATTTAGATCATGCAGTTGAAGTAGCAGCAGAAGCGTTTAAATCATGGAGCAAAACAGCTGTACCTCGTAGAGCAAGAATCCTTTTTAAATATCAACAATTACTTGTAGACAATTGGGATGAGCTAGCTCGCTTAGTAACGTTAGAAAATGGAAAAAGCTATAACGAAGCATATGGTGAGGTTCAACGTGGGATTGAATGTGTTGAGTTTGCAGCAGGTGCTCCTACTTTAATGATGGGTAAGCAGCTTCCAGATATCGCGACAAATGTTGAATCTGGAATGTATCGTTATCCGATTGGTGTTATCGGTGGTATTTCACCATTTAACTTCCCAATGATGGTTCCTTGTTGGATGTTCCCATTAGCTATTGCATGTGGAAATACGTTTGTTTTAAAACCATCTGAGCGTACACCATTACTCGCAAATCGTCTTGCTGAATTGTTTACAGAAGCTGGCCTTCCAGAAGGAGTATTTAATATCGTTCATGGTGCACATGATGTTGTGAATGGTTTACTTGAGCACCCACAAGTAAAGGGAATCTCATTCGTAGGTTCACAACCAGTTGCGGAATATGTTTATAAAACTGCTTCAAATCATGGCAAACGTGTTCAAGCACTTGCAGGAGCAAAAAATCACTCAATTGTTATGCCTGACGCAGACTTAGATAACGCAGTTAACCAAATTATGAATGCTGCTTATGGTTCAGCTGGAGAACGTTGTATGGCTGCTGCGGTTGTTGTGGCTGTAGGCGAAATTGCAGATCCATTTATGGAAAAGTTGGTTGAAGCAGTTAGCGATATTACAATCGGAAATGGTTTAGATGAAGGTATATTCCTTGGACCAGTTATTCGTGATTCTCATAAAGAAAAAACAGAAAAATACATTGAGCTTGGAGAAAAAGAAGGAGCTACATTGGTACGTGATGGACGTAAAGACGCAGCTGCGTCAGGTCAAGGTTACTTTGTAGGACCTACAATTTTTGATAATGTAAATACAGAAATGACAATCTGGAAAGAGGAAATCTTTGCTCCAGTACTATCAGTTGTACGTGTAAATACTTTAGAGGAAGCAATTTCTTTAACAAATGAATCTGATTTTGCAAATGGTGCATGTATTTATACATCAAGTGGAAGCAATGTACGTCAATTCCGTGAAACAATTGATGCGGGTATGTTAGGTGTAAACTTAGGTGTTCCTGCTCCAATGGCGTTCTTCCCATTTTCTGGTTGGAAGAAATCATTCTATGGTGATCTTCATGCAAATGGTCCAGATGGCGTAGAGTTCTATACGCGTAAAAAAATGGTAACAGCACGCTGGTAATATTATAGATTAAAAGGTTGAGAGGAGCAGTTACTCAATATGAAGTAATCGATTTCATTTTAATAGGACTGTTCCTTTATCTCAACCTTTCTTTTTAAAACGGAGTGAGCCTTTGAGCAACTATAATTTCGTTAGGAACAACTGGATCTTTCTATTTGTATCTTTTACTCTTTGGTTTCCGCATTTTATCTATTTACCTGTATTAACTCCCTATATGGAGTTGTTGGGAAGCGAGTATATTTTCATTGGAATTGTTCTTAGTAGCTATGGTTTAATGCAGTTTTTATTTAGACTTCCAATAGGTATCTTTTCAGATCTAATGAAGCTTAGAAAACCATTCATGATCTTTGGTTTATTAATCGGGTCAATGAGTTGTGTTGTATTTGCTGTAACGGATAGTCTTGGTTGGGTTCTTTTGGGGCGATCTCTTGCAGGGATTGCAGCGGCAACTTGGGTTGTATTTACAGTCCTCTACTCAAGTTACTTTGCTGAAGATGAAGTACACCACGCGCATGTTTACTGGTCCACTTCTAGCTGGTTTTCTTAATTCAAGTTTCGGTATTTCAGCAGGCTTTTATTTTACGGGAATATTGGGCATTGTTGCTAGCTTTTTCTTAGTTTTATGGGGAAGCAATAAAAATGCTGAGATAAGTAAGGAGCATTAGTTAGGAATAACAATTAAATAAAATATGTAAAAAGGAGATGTTTGCATTGCGTTTAGCATATGATCCATCACATTATCGTGATAACACAAATTTAAAAGATACAATTGATGCAGTTGCCCGATTAGGATATGAATACGTTGAGTTATCCCCACGTAAGGATTTTATTTGGTTTTATGAATACCCAAAGGTTGATAAACAAAAGATTAGAGATTTAAAGAGATATTGTTTGGATGCAGGGGTAAAAATTTCTTCTGTACTACCTGTTCAGCAATGGTCTTCACCAATTGAAGAAGAACGTCAAGCTGCTGTGAGAAACTGGAAACGTTGTATTGAAATCACTTCTGACCTCGGAGTAGATTTAATGAACAGCGAATTTGCTGGTGACAAAAGCCGTCCGGTTGACAGCGAAGCAGCTTTTGTTAAATCGATGGATGAGTTAATGCCACTTTTTGAAAAAGAAGGGATTAAACTTAATTTACAATCTCACCCTAATGATTTTATTGAGTTAAATACAGAAGCTATCCAAATGATTCGCGCACTTGATAAAGATTGGATTAAACTCGTTTATTCTGTCGCACATGCTTTCTTTTATGATGATGGGATTGGTGATGTAGAGAAACACTTAGAAGAAGCAGGAGATTTACTTGCTCATGTTCTAATTGCAGATACTTTAAACCATAAAGCAGCATTTGGATTGCGTTATATTGTTAACCCGCCAAATGCAAATGTAACAATTCACCAGCATTTGAATCCTGGTGAAGGGGAAATAAACTTTGATGCGTTATATCGTAAACTAAGAGAAATGAAATTCAATGGAATTGTAACAAACTCTGTATTTGCTTATCCTGATAAACCTGAATGGTCAAACGAACTAACTCTAAAATCTATAAAAGAGGGACTAAATTTAGTAGATAAGATTCGTAGTTAAACTTGATATAATATGAGTTTTCTTAGTATGTTAAGCTTCAATTCTTTATTGAAAGAGTTGAAGCTATTTTTTGTATTTGATTATAATGAACAACTTTATATGCAATTGTTATAAAAATGACCTACGTTAATGAGGAGATCTGCCAGTAGTAACCTTTACACTTGAAGATAAATTCACCAATATGCCTGCTGAGAACAGCATGAATACAAGTGACGAACCACCATAACTGATAAAAGGTAGAGTTATCCCAGTAATAGGGAGTAACCCTGAAACTGCTCCTAAATTAAATATTACTTATATCATGATTTGAAAAGTAAGACCAATAGCTAATAATTTAGGAAAAGCGTTTGTATGTTTCCTTGCATTAGATACCCCACGAAGCATGATAAATAAATATAAAATCGTTACGAATAATAATCCAAATATGCCTAGTTCCTCCAAGATAACAGCCATAATAAAGTCTGTATGAGCTTCAGGAAGATATCCTAGCTTTTGGATACTATTACCTAAACCTCTTCCCAACACCCCTCCGGATTCAATTGCATAAAAGGACTGTATTAATTGGTATCCATCACCTAATTGGGTCATCAAAAGGGTTTAGGAAGGACATTAGTCTTCGTAGACGATATGGTGCTGTTATAGCAAAAAAACTCACACCTACTAGTGCTGAACTGCCTAAAATAAACAAGTGTATTTTCCTCACGCCAGAACATAAAAGAATAATACCACAGGTGAGAAGAATGGAAGTAGCTGTTCCTAAATCCGGTTGCTTTAGTACTAATAGAAAAACAGATGCCAAAACAAAAAGCGGAGGTAAAACCCCTCTATTAAAGTCATGCAGGTAAGTTTGTTTTTTAGCATAAATGTAGGCAAAGTAGATAGACATTAGTAGTTTTACAGCTTCAGAGGCTGTATAACGAATATCCCAAGCTGAATCCATCTCTGAGAGTTATATCGCTCCACTCCAATACCTGGAATTAACACTAACAATAACAACATAATTGAGAGCATGACGAATAAAGTACTAAGTTTTCCATACAATCGATAGGGTAAGATTGAATTAATAATAAAAACAATAGAACCTATCAAAAACCACCGAAGTTGTTTTGAAAAGAAATAGGTAGGAGCTTGATATTTAATTATTCCTATTGGGTAACTCGCACTATAAACCATGATGGCCCGAACATACATAACATAAGAAAAGCAAAAAATAATGGAAAATCTACTTTTCTAAAATATTTTAAGACCATATAAACACCTACATGTATCGGTTTTAATATGAATTCATGCTAACTAAACATATATTTTCTTGTTCGAATGTTAACACTTAAAACTAATCCAATCGCAATCATATTGGTTAGCAGTGCACTTCCCCCATAACTCACAAACGGCAAATTTAATCCGGTAATTGGCATCATACCAATAGTCATTGCTATATTTTGAAATGTTTGAAAGCTTAATAGCCCAACAGTTCCTATACATATATAAAATCCATAAACACTATTTGAATGGATAGCAATCTTGATAATTCGATACATTAATAAAAAGTACAAGCTAATAAAAATACTAGCTCCAATAAATCCAAATTCTTCCCCGATAACAGAAAAAATGAAGTCTGTATGTGCTTCAGGTATTCTTCCACTTTGTACTTGTATTCCTTGGTTATACCCTGTTCCGGTAAGCTGGCCTGACCCTATACCTTGAATTGCTTGTATCAATTGATAACCAAAACTAGATGCATATTCATAGGGACTTGACCAGCCATATATCCGATCTAATTGGTGAGGTTTTATAATTTTGATAAATACACTAAAAAAATGATTGTGTAGGTAAACTAACAAAAAAATGAATCCCATAATATTAGCAGATAAAAAAAGGATCATGAGATAGGAAATTCGTGAAACAATTAGTAAAGTATAGAATACAGCTCCGATGACTAGAGCAGACCCTAAATCAGGCTGAACTAGAATTAAATAGAAGGGGATAATAGGTGATCGGTATACTAGCCTTAAATGAAAGTCTTTCGTTATCGGATTTATTTAAGATCGCTGCAGAGAATATGATTAAGAAAACCTTCATAAATTCAGAGGTACTGTAACTCAAAAAGCCTAAATTGATCCAACGTTGTGAACCATTTTTGTATGTACCGAAAAAATGGACGATAATTAACAAAAAGATACAAAATACATATAAAGGTTTAGCCATTCTTTCAAGAAGTTCAAAATCAAATGAAGCCACACTTAACATGACAATTATTCCAATGACATACCATATTGCCTGTCTCTTCACAAAGTAAAAGGGATCATGTGTTTGATACTGACCCGAGCCACTATACACTGCCAACAAACTAAAAATAAATAATCCAAATAAGATAAATAATAAGTAGTAATCAATCTGGTTTTCTTGTTGTTTCAAAACTATTCAAACCTTTTTTCATTAAACTATTACAATATTTTTTCTTGAAAGTAGATCGCCAAACAATAAGTAATGCTAGGCTAGTAATTAATGTAGATTCATAAAGTTGATCACAAAATGCAAGTAAGTGATGATCATAGAAAATAATAGACTATAAGCACGTTTCACTATAAAAGGTTGTTGACAAAATGTCAACGAAATAGATTTACTTTTGTCAACAAACCTTTTTGAATTAATTGATTAAAGGTAAACATGAGCATCTTAACGATCATTTTTTAGATTGCACTATAAAAAACTGGATTGTATGTTGACAATTTGTCAAGTAATATATATATTGCTTATAGATTTGTTGACAAACATTGTCTATTGCTTCTACATAACCACTGATTGAGAGGATAGAAAAAATGTCAGATAAAAATATAGAAAACGAACTTGGACTATTATTGAAGAAATTATTAAAAGAAAGATCGATTTCAATGAGAAAACTTAGTGAACTTACAGAAATTGACACAGCAACAATTTCGAGGATTGTTAATGGTAAACGGAAGGCAAAGCCTGAACATTTACAAAAGTTTTCTAAATGTTTTGGAGTACCTATCTCTGATTTTTTTATTGCTGCAGGGTTCCAAAATGAAGAAAAAAAGGAACTAGATCAGCCGGATATCTTTATGTCTGTTGAGAATATTCAAAGCTTACTTGAGTCCTCTAATGTTATAGAGAACAAGTTTAGTATTGGTGAGGTTGAACAGCAATTAGCTAATTTTGAAAAATATGTGGAGACAGAAGAGGGGAAAGAAAATATTTTGGAGAGCTTTACTGATAAGCTGAAAAAAACTGGGAGCATTGGTCCCTTCATAAATCAACTAAAGGATTTGTATGAAAAATTCCGGTTTAAAAAGGGAACACCCAAGGAATTAGTAATGATTGGGAGTGCATTAATCTACTTTATTGTATCAGTGGATGTTATTCCGGATTATATTTTTCCGCTTGGATATATCGATGATGCAATGGCTATTCAGATCATCACAAACGTCCTAAAGATTAAGTCGTAATTATCGGTCCAAGAGATATAAAAACGGATTGTTACTAGTAATGAATACTCGGTACTTTAAATAATTTTGAATTTTTAACGTGTATTGGTGTAAATCACAGAAGTAGGTGTGCAAGATGGAGAGGACTAGTCGAAGAAAGATGCGTAAGAGAGGGAAAAGGATATTTCTAATTATTTTTATTATATTGTTTGGTGGTGTAAGTGCTTATGCAACGTATCAATATAAACAAGGACTTTCACTTGCTAGTGATGGAAAATTTCTCGAAGATACTGAGCAAGTTTTTCATGGTGAAGATGTAAAGTTAGGTAAAATAAATGTACTCTTATTGGGGAGTGATTCCCGTGGTGAAGTAAATGCAAGAACAGATACGATCATGATTGCCCAATATGATCAAAAGGCACACCAATCAAAGTTAATTTCTATTATGAGAGATATTTATGTAACGATACCAGGACATGGTAAGCAAAAAATAAATGCTGCTTATGCATTTGGAGGACCAGAACTTCTTAGACAAACAATAAAAGAAAACTTTCAGATCGATATAAACTACTATGCTGTGGTTGACTTTGAGGGATTTTCTAAGATCGCAGATGTTCTAGCACCAGATGGGATTGAGGTAGATGTCCCTTATGAAATGTCTCATGGTATTGGGATAACAATAGAGCCAGGGACACAAATTTTACATGGTAAAGAACTGCTAGGATATGTAAGGTTTAGGCATGACCGATTAAGTGATTTTGGTCGGGTTCAAAGGCAACAAGAAATAATTGGAAAACTAAAAGAGGAATCTTTAAGCATTGGGACGATCATAAAGCTTCCGAAGCTTTTGGGTGTAATAGATCCTTATGTGGATACGAATATGGATTCTATAACCTTGTTAATGTTAGGAAAAGATTTAATAAAAAATCAATCAAATGACTTAACAACATTACGAATTCCTGTGGACGGATCCTATACAAATGAGCGATATAATAATGTAGGTGCAGTTTTAAACATTGACCTTGAGGAAAATAAGTCTGTTATTGATCAATTTTTATCTTCATAAAAAAGGCCTATGCCCAAAGCATAGGCCTCTTTAAATATCCCTATAGTTGATTGTCATTTATCCTAAAACATGCGATGTGCTTTTGCATTTCCTCTTGCTCTAATGGTATTTTGTGTTACTTGTGTTTCACCATTTACTTGAGAATTTAAATGCTTACGACTTGTCCATCTATGGTGAAATAACTGAGATTGTTGATCTAATTGATCTTTATAGCTCATTATTTTATCACCTCGTATTAGGATAATGATATTCAAGGGAATATCATTAATTATGTTTCGCCAAAAGGTCAGGAATTATGTATGAGTTAATATTAAAAACAAGTTTTTGGATAGGGCGAGAAATAAAACTAATACTATAAATGGTTCAAAAATTGCCTTTTTGCTAAAAGTAGGCAAGGACCGGATTTCTTCTATTTAATAAAAGAACATCAATTCTTGGAGGAATTGATGCCTTTTCTTTCTTATTTATGGGGATTAGAGTGAAGGAAGATCTTTCTATATTATTCTTTATTATGAAGAAAACAAAGAAGCAATTTGTTCTACTCCTTGTCCTTCTCGATAGGAATAAAGTTCAAAATTTCTCTTGTCTCAAAACTGTCAATGAGTCTGTTTTGCCATTCGTAATATTCCATTCTCTCCTCGAGTTTTTTGATATCTTTTTGGGCATGTTCTCGGATTTCATCGGAAGTATCCGGATCATCAACGAGCTCTTGCAAATGTGCTATTGATTTTTCCATCGCACTGCTATTCGTCGTAATGGCTGTTCTCCACTTAATAGAGAAAAAGTCAAAAAAGCATTGATACCAATCTTCTTTGATTGTGTACAAATCTTTTCTTTCTCCTTTTACCCAGACCTTTTCCACCATATTTAAATCAAGTAAGCTTCGAACCGAATTACTCATACTTGTTTTACTCATCCCAAGCTCTTCTTTCATATCATCAAGTGTAAGCGGTTTATCTGAGAAGAATAGGAGACCGTATAACCGCCCAGCAGAAGGGGTGATACCATAAAGGTTCATATTTTGAGCAATTGCATCTATAACCACATTTCGGGTTTTGTTTAATGTTTCGTTGTCTTTCAAATAAATTCACATCCTAAAATGTTTTTATTCATATGTTAATTCTACACTACCCATTAATAAATAAAATGTAAAGGGCTCCTTTACATAAGAATAGGGAGTATTTAGGAGTAATTATAAGGAATATGTATGTATAGTACGTACAGTTATTTCTGTACGTACTATACATACAATAAACATAATATACACTGTTTGAACTATACTGAATTATCTGTTTATAATTAAGAAGTCCTAAAGAGAAAGAGAATAAAGAGGTGTAAGAATGGAAGAAAATCACATAAAGATTAAGGTCAGTGAAGTTACCAAAGTTTTTGGGAAATCAACAAAGAAGGCCTTACAGTTAGTGAAAGAAGGAAAATCAAAGGAACAAATTTTAAAGGAAACAGGCTCAACAGTTGGGGTTAACCGGGCATCCTTTGAAGTTAAGTCAGGCGAAATCTTCGTGATTATGGGGTTATCCGGAAGTGGTAAATCTACCTTAGTTCGATTGCTTAATCGTCTGATTGAACCAACATTAGGGCAAGTTCAAATTGACGGAAAAGATGTTGTCAAAATGAATAAGGAAGAACTAAGAGAAGTACGAAGAAAGAAAATAAGTATGGTTTTTCAAAAGTTTGCTTTATTTCCACATAAAACAGTCCTTGAGAACACGGAATATGGATTAGAAATTCAAGGTGTAGTTAAGGAAGAAAGAAGTAAAAAAGCCTTAGAGGCACTAGAACTAGTTGGATTAAAGGGCTATGAAAATCAATACCCTAGTCAGCTAAGTGGTGGAATGCAGCAACGTGTTGGACTGGCGAGAGCACTGGCAAATGATCCTGATGTGCTTTTAATGGATGAAGCATTTAGCGCATTGGATCCATTGATTCGAAAAGACATGCAGGATGAGTTGCTAGAGTTACAATCTAATATGGAAAAGACAATTGTCTTTATCACCCATGATTTAGATGAGGCCCTTCGTATCGGCGACAGAATAGCCCTTATGAAGGATGGTAACATCGTACAAATAGGAACACCTGAAGAAATATTAATGAGTCCTTCCAACGAATATGTCGAGAGATTTGTAGAAGACGTTGATCTTTCTAAGGTATTAACAGCACAACATGTGATGAAGCGGGCAGAAACTGTTCAAATCGATAAGGGTCCACGTGTAGCTCTTAAATTAATGAAGACTTTAGGTATTTCTTCTATATATGTCGTAGATAAACAGCAGAAGCTTCTTGGTGTGATTACGGCAAAAGATGCATCAAAAGCTGCTGAACAAAATGAGTCGTTAGAATTTTTCTTAGAAAAAGACATAACGGTTGTTGAAACGGAAACGTTATTAATTGATTTATTTGAAAAAGTATCTACTGCAAGTATTCCTGTTGCGGTTACAGATGAAAAAAATCGCTTAAAAGGAATCTTGATCAAGGGTGCTGTAATTGGTGCACTAACAGGTAATGAACAATATATCAATGAGGTTGTCGAACCTGAAGCACCCCATGCTAAGGAGGTAATGTAAGATGGAAGGAATGTTACCGAAGTTACCCTTAGCTGATTGGATTGATGCTTTAGTTGATTGGATGACAAATACCTTTGGTGGTTTATTTGATGGTATTTCTACTGGGGTAGACTTTTTTGTTGAAGGTATTGTTGCTGGTTTAGGCTTTATCCCTTCTATTATATTAATTATTCTTTTGAGTTTACTAGCTTGGAAGGTTTGTAATATAAGAATTGCTTTATTTGCATTATTAGGCTTATTTCTTATTGATAACTTAGGATATTGGGAAGAAATGTTAGAAACACTCGCTCTTGTTTTAACGGCAGTGTTGATTTCCATTGTGATCGGAATTCCAGTTGGTATATGGGCTTCACAGAGTGAAAGGGTAAGACAAATCGTTACACCGATCCTTGATTTGATGCAGACGATGCCAGCTTTCGTTTATTTACTACCAGCCATCTTTTTCTTCAGTATAGGCGTAGTCCCAGGGGTTGTGGCATCTGTTATTTTTGCTATGCCACCAACCATTCGTTTAACAGTACTTGGTATTAAGCAGGTACCAGCAGACTTAATTGAAGCAACAGAAGCATTTGGTTCTACAACGAAGCAAAGACTTTTAAAAGTGCAACTGCCATTGGCCATGCCAACAATCATGGCCGGGATCAATCAAAGTATCATGCTAGCTTTATCGATGGTTGTTATCGCATCCATGGTTGGAGCTCCTGGGCTTGGTACAGAGGTTTATCGTGCTGTTACACAAATAAAAACAGGTGTAGGGTTTGAAGCTGGTTTGGCAATAGTTGTTATTGCTATTTTGCTAGACCGCATCACTCAAAATATAGGTAAGAAAAAAGAAGGGGGAACAGTTTAATGTTTAAAAAATTACTAGGAGTTACATCAGCATTAACACTAACGCTAGGTTTAGCAGCGTGTGGAGGAAATGAAACAAGTGGATCAGAATCTTCAGAGTCAGAAGGTTCAACAGCATCGGTAGGGGAGCAAGTAGACTATGAGATTGTGGGTATTGATCCAGGTGCGGGACTTATGAAACTGACTATTAATGATGTATTACCTGAATATGGTTTAGATGATTGGGAAGTAGTAGAGGGTTCAGGTGCGGCTATGACTGCAGCTTTGAAAAAAGCATACGATAATGAGGAGCCAATTATCGTTACAGGCTGGAGCCCACACTGGAAATTTGCAAGCTATGACTTAAAATACTTAGAAGATCCAAAAGGTATTTATGGTGGAGCTGAAGATGTTAACACAATTGTTCGTCTTGGCTTAAAAGAAGACCAACCTGATGCATATAAGCTTCTTGATCAATTTAACTGGGAACCAGAACATATTGAAACAGTGATGAATTTAATTCAAGAAGGAAACGAACCGGCTGAAGCAGCTGAACAATGGGTAAGCGAAAATGAAGAGTTAGTTAGCTCATGGACGGAAGGGGTTAACGAGGTTGACGGTAAAGAGTTAAAGCTTCTTTATGTAGCATGGGATGATGTAATCGCAGGATCACATGTTGTTGAAAATGTCTTAGAAAGTATTGGATACGAAGTAGAGTTAGTTCAAGTTGATGCAGGTCCAATGTGGGGCTGGTATTGCTGATGGAAGTGGAGATGCAATGGTAGGTGCATGGCTACCAACGACTCACGCTGATTATTATGCTGAGTACGAAGGTAAGTTTGAAGACCTTGGTGCAAACCTTTCTGGAACAAAGCTAGGGTTAGTAGTACCTGCATATATGGATATTGATTCAATTGAAGATTTAAAAGAATAAATAGGTAAAGTAATAATAATATTGATTTAAGAAGGAAGCACTCATTTTGGGTGCTTTCTTTTCATTTGAACGTATTTCTATTCTAAGAGAAAGTTGAGATATAAGTGGTTGAATTAATATGGAATTTTTTTAAATATTTGGCAATAATAAGAAGAGATGCTATTACTTAATAAGTCTTTTGTAAATTTAATGTAAAGATTTCATTAATATATTGTAAATTTGGTGTTCAATTATTTTCAACCTATATTTACATTGTTAATATATATGAGTATTTTTATTAATTTTACTATTTAGGAGTGACATCAATTGGAGATTAACTATCAGGAAATGCTCTTTCAGTTTTTAGGAGGACTTGGAATTTTCCTTTTCGGAATAAAATACATGGGAGACGGTTTACAGTCAGCAGCAGGAGATCGTTTAAAAGATATACTTGACCGTTTCACCACAAATCCTTTTATGGGTGTGTTAGCTGGATTACTTGTAACAGTTCTAATTCAATCTAGCTCTGGAACAACGGCTTTAACGGTTGGACTAGTAAGTGCTGGATTTATGACATTAAGACAAGCAATAGGTGTCATTATGGGGGCAAATATTGGGACAACGGTAACAGCCTTTATCATCGGTATTGATGTTGGTGCCTATGCTTTACCTATCATTGCTCTTGGTGCATTTTGTATTTTTTTCTTTAAAAAGAAGGCAATTACTTCGTTTGGACAAGTTGCTTTTGGCTTTGGATCACTTTTCTTTGGTTTAGAATTGATGAGTGGAGGAATGAAACCATTAAGGTCACTAGAAGCTTTTCATGATTTAACAGTAAGTATGGCTAGTAATCCAATTTTAGGTGTGCTAGTTGGTACCATCTTTACAGTTATTGTTCAAAGTTCAAGCGCAACAATCGGGATTTTACAGGAATTATTCTCACAGGATGCAATTAGTTTGAATGCTGCGTTACCTGTATTATTTGGAGATAATATTGGGACTACGATTACAGCAGTACTTGCATCTCTTGGAAACTTCAATTGCTGCGAGAAGAGCTGCATTTGTGCACGTTTTATTCAACCTGATAGGAACGGTAATCTTTTTAATTCTATTAATTCCTTTCACATATTTAATTACTTATTTACAAGATACATTAAGTTTAAATCCAGCGATGACGATTGCTTTTGCCCATGGGACATTTAATATTACGAATACCATTATTCAATTTCCATTTATTTTTGCTCTAGCATGGTTAGTGACAAAACTAATTCCTGGTGAAGATAAATATATTGACACGAAGCCGCAACATCTAAATCCAACCTTGATTGAACATTCACCATCTATTGCTCTAGGACAAGCTAAAGAAGAGTTAAAAAGAATGGGGGAATTTACAGTCAATGGCCTTGATGAGGCATTTCAATACTTAAGCCTAGGCGAGAAAAAACATGCGGAGAATGCTCTTCAATATGAATCAGGAATCAACAATCTAGATAAAAAAATTACGAATTATTTACTTGAAATATCAGCAAAACCACTTTCAGTAAAAGAAAGAGATGAGTTTTCAAACATAGCCGATTCTATTAGAGATATGGAACGCATTGGTGATCACATGGAAAACATCGTTGAACTTGTTGATTTTAAAATTAACAAAAAAGTTAACCTATCAAACGATGCAACAAATGAATTAAAGGAAATGTATGAATTCACGTTAGCTACATTAAAAACAGCTTATTCTGCCTTCTTTGAAAATGATGTAGAAAAAGCTAAAGAGGTGTTATCTCGTGAAAATGAGATAGACAAGATGGAGAGAGTTCTTAGAAAAAAACACATCATGAGGTTAAACGAAAGACAATGCTCTGGTGATGCTGGGATAGTGTTCGTTGATATAATAAGCAATTTAGAAAGAATTGCGGATCATTCGGTTAATATAGCTGAGACTATATTAACTGTTGAAACGAACTAACCAATAATTAATACACTGAAATAGGCTGATTCATAATGAATCAGCCTATTTTGTGTTTTTAAAAAAAATAAAGTTTGCAAAGAATTGTATATGTAACCATTTATCTGAGGATTATTTACAGAAAATATGTTTCCCAATTCGTTTAATTTGCGGCCTTCCCCAAATCCACTTACTTGTTGCTGTATCAGGATTAAAGTAATAAACCGCATTTCCTGTAGGATCCCATCCATTAATGGCATCAAGTACAGCTTTTTTTGATGTTTCATTAGGAGTTAGCCAAATTTGTCCATCAGCCACCGCAGTAAAAGCTAGTGGTTCAAAGATAACACCTGAAACAGTATTAGGAAATGTCTGGCTATTAACACGGTTTAGAATAACAGCTGCAACCGCAACTTGCCCAATATAAGGTTCCCCCCGTGATTCTCCATGAACAGCATTTGCCATAAGTTGAATATCATTTTGAGAATATCCGGATGGAACATTTATGGCTGTTGATTTTTTAGCTTGACCTTGACGTTGTCCTGCTCCTTTAGAGTAATCATATTTCGTTACTTTAACAAGTTTTTGCCTCGTTTTTAAACCTGCTATCCCATCAACAGTGAGTCCGAATTCAGACTGAAAATTTCGAAGCGCCCAGTAAGTTCCCCAACCAAAAGCACCATCAATTTCTCCTTTGTAAAATCCAATATATTTTAGACGAGATTGCAATTCAATAACATCATCACCCACTGCTCCCCGTTGAATTGCTTGATTTGTAAAGGCATTAGTATTGCTTTCCTGAAGTGTTAAAATCATTGTACTTAAAAGAATAACTAAGAGAATAGGTGTATGTTTCTTCTTTTTTAAATTGCTCATATTTTCCTCCTGATCACCAACATATTGTTATTTTTTGTTCGGAGAAAATTTTTATACAATTTAAGGATAGAGCAGCTATAAAAAGTGTGGAATCGTAAAAGTGCATTTTGGGCAATACAAAAAAGAGGAACTCGTTATGAGTCCCCCGTAAATTGTTAATACATTTATTTAATTGATAAAGCAATGTTTTTTAAATTATCAATGATTGCTGGATTACTTCCACCACAATAGAAAGATGTGACCAATTCATAGCACGTGTCTTTATCTATTAAATAACAGCGGTGTGTTCCCATGTCGTAAACGAAGTGAAATTGCTCCGCGCCTTTCTTGCCATCAAATACTTTATATTGTTCTAGTCCAAACAACTCACGAGCTCCGTCTTGAGCTAAGACAAGAAACTCGTCTCTCGTTACTTCTCTAATTGCTACAAATCCCATTGCTTCATTCATATACAAAACCCCCAAAATCTTAATTAAAAAGTATTTCTTTTATTACCAACTATATAGGTTGTTACATCATATTATGCTTGATAGTACTTGCTTTAAAATTTTATCATAAATTACTTTTGAATGAAACTTATTTTATAATAATTATAAAATAAGACTCCTTTTAGTTATGAGGAACTTTGAATATGTTAAAAGTGGTAGGGAGATGCAAAAATAAATTTGTATTTAATGTAGAAAAAATATTTTTGTACTAGAAATGTAGAAGTTAGGAAAGCGGCGATACGTAACCTGAGGGTATACTTAAGAGCTATTGATCGCTTGTTTCATGATCAATACCCATTAATTTTTGATATTGAAGGATCAATTTATCAAGCTTTTGACTCTGAGAAATAGTTAAAGGATGATTTAAGCCTTTGGCTAAGCCTATAGTAATTAGTTCATTTTTGTTGGAGCTAATTCTATTAATTAATTCAGTTTTTTCATTAGAGTATCTAGAGATTGAACTATTCAACAGCGTAACTCCTTTAATTAAAAATAAATGGTATCGAAATATTATTTTACAAATAAATACTAAAATTGTAAATTACTATATGACTGAATAATAGAAAAAAGTATTCTTATAGAAGAAAATGACATTCAAGGAAGAGAATGTCGTCATCATGTTTTAGGTTATATTTTATATCATATTTCATATTCCCATAATCCAAGCTGTCCTTTAGCTGGGATAGGTTGGTCCAATATTTTCATATTCTGAACAATCCATGCATAATTTCCCTCTCGATAGTCGCCTAGTAAATAGTCATTACCTGATACAATTGTCCCATCCTCTAAAATGGCCCATGACTGATTATTTTCAGTTACTTTTATACAATTTTTAAGCGTACAGACAGCGATAATCGAGCCAGTAAGAAGAAGGTCACTTGGTGAATGGCTAGGGGACCACGATATTTCGTGTTCCATGATCTTGTTTCATATTGGGTCTCTCCGAGAGTAAAAAGACTAGCCCATGGCTGAATCATTGATAGAACTTTCACTTTTACTACCTCCAACCTTTTCACTTTTGTTATGCCAAAAGGTACCTATAATATGTGCTGCTTATTTTAGTTTCATTGGTCATTATAATAATGAGAGTTAAATCTTTGTAAAAAAATAGACAAATTTAATTTACAATAAATCCAAAGTTACTTTACTTTCTTTACAATGTTTTATAGAATAGTTGAATGTTAAGCAAACCCCAATAAATTATTTTTTAGAAAAGTAGACAACCGTGAGGTGAAAGTAAAGATGTTTAATAAAATTCAAAAAAGTCATCTGAGTCTTTTCTTTTTAGCTGTTGTCTTATTATGGATTAAAACATATTTAGTACAACATACAGAATTTACATTAGGCTTAGATAATAGTTTGCAAGAGTTTCTTTTATTTTTAAATCCACTAGGCTCAGTCCTTTTATTCTTAGGTTTATCTTTATTGTCAACGAAAAGAAAATTTTTATGGCTCGTTGTTTTTGATTTTATTTTGAGCTTTTTGTTATTTGCAAATGTTGTGTACTATCGATTCTTTAGTGACTTTATTACAATTCCAACATTAACGCAGACGCAAAATTTTGGTGATGTTAGTGGTAGTGTATCCTCACTTTTAAAGCCTTATGATATCTTATTATTCTTGGACACACTAATTGTTCTAGCCTTAGGGTTATATGGTAAAAAGAAGGGGATTACCGCTGTAAATATAAAACGCAGAAGTGTTGCAACTGTATTTATAGCTGCCATTTTAATCATTTCAGTAAACCTTGGATTAGCTGAAAAAGATCGTCCGCAATTATTAACAAGAACCTTCGATCGTAACTATATTGTAAAATATCTTGGAATGTACAATTATACGATTTATGATGCTGTGCTAAGTGCAAATGTATCAGCAAAGCGTGCAATGGCAGATTCAGATGATGTTACTGAAGTTCTGAATTATAAAAGCACAAATTACGCAGCTCCTAACCCAGAATATTTCGGTGCTGCAAAAGGAATGAACGTTGTTTACTTCCACCTTGAATCAATTCAAAATTTCTTAATTGATTATAAGCTTCATGGTGAAGAAGTAACTCCATTCCTGAACTCTTTAACTAGAAGTGAAAATATCCTGTATTTTGATAATTTCTTTCATCAAACAGCTCAAGGGAAAACGGCTGATGCTGAATTTATGTTAGAAAATTCCTTGTTCGGATTACCACAAGGATCTGCATTTTCATTAAAAGGAATGAACACGTATCAAGCTGCTCCTGCTATTTTAGGTCAGCATGGTTACACATCAGCTGTGTTCCACGGAAATAAAGGATCGTTCTGGAACCGTGATGAAATTTATAAATCATTCGGCTATGACAAATTCTTTGATTCAAGTTATTATTCATTGAATTCAGAGGATCTTGCAGAGTATGGATTAATGGATAAGCCATTTTTAGAACAATCACAACCTTTGCTTGAATCATTGCCTCAGCCATTTTATACAAAGTTTATAACAGTAACGCACCATTTCCCTTATAAGATTAATCAAGAACTAGCAACAATTGAACAGCATACAACTGGTGATGCGTCTGTTGATCAGTATTTTCAGACAGCACGTTATGCTGATGAGGCTTTAAAAGAGTTCTTTGATTATTTGAAGGAATCTGGTCTATATGACAACACTGTTGTTATCATGTACGGTGATCATTATGGCATTTCAGAAAATCATAATGATGCGATGTCAAAAGTATTAAATAAAGAAATTACACCATTTGAAAGTGCTGGACTGCAACGGGTACCTTTATTAATTCATGTACCTGGTACAGAAGGCGGTACAATGCATCAATATGGCGGTCAAATAGACTTACTTCCAACTTTAATGCACTTACTGGGAATTGAATCAAAACCATATATGCAATTTGGTACTGACTTATTATCAAAAGACCATGATGAGCTTGTACCGTTTAGAAATGGAGATTTCGTAGGTCCAGAAATCACTTACACTGGTGGTAAATATTATGACTCAACTACTGGTACTGAGATCGAAGCAACTGAAGAAGCAAAACAACTGAAGGAAATCATTGAAACGAAACTAGGTTATTCTGATAAAGTTGTAGAAGGTGATCTTTTACGCTTCTACACTCCTGAAGGTTTTGTCCCTGTTGATCGTTCACAGTATGATTATATTAATCGAAATCCGGTTATTACTGAACAGGAGAGTACTGAAGCGGAGACTGAATAATATACTAATAAGCTCGGTGGAGTAAATAAAAGAGTATTAATCCAAGAAAGGATTAATACTCTTTTTAATTGAATAATACATAGTACATAGAGTTATTCAAAGAATATCATTACATAATAAGCTTATTCAGATTTTTGATAAATTTCTTCTAACAAGAGATATGGAACTTAATTTAGCAAGTACATTTTACAACTGGAGCTGGTACAAGAATGAAGCTAGGGCAAAAAACACAAACGATCGTACGTTATCTTACTGATGATGAGAAGGTATATTATGGGATTATTGAAGATGGAAATATATTACAAACAACTAATTCATTCACTGAAATAATAAATGATGAAATAACATTTGATGGTGTAAGGCTTAACATTGGTGATGTGAAAATTTTAGAGCCAGTTGTACCACAAAAAGTGATTAATTTCGGCTGGACATATAGAGAACATGCAAAAGAAACTGGGGGACAAGCTAACCTCAAAGAACCATTTTTGTTCTTAAAACCTGCTTCTTCCTTAATTCCTAACGGAGGAGATATCATACTGCCTTCTAACAAATTAACAAATCAAGTAGAACTGGAAGGCGAAGTTGCTCTTATCATTGGAAAACGTGGGAAAAACATAAAAGAAGAAGAAGCATTGGATTATGTTTTCGGCTGTACGATATTTAATGATGTTACCGCAAGAGATCTTACAAAAACTGATCCCCAATTTACACGTGCAAAAGGCTTTGATACATTTGGCCCTTTAGGTCCGTGGATTGTGACAGGTTTAGATCCAACTAATTTGCAAATCGTTACAACATTAAATGATCAGGTTGTACAAAATGGCAACACTAATCAAATGTCCTTTTCCATACCATTTCTTATTAGCTGGATTTCACAGGTCATGACATTAGAGCCAGGCGATGTTTTAGCTACAGGCTCTCCATCAGGGAGTTGTCCTATGAAATCAGGAGATGTGGTGACTGTGGAAGTAGAGAAGATTGGTAAGCTTTGTAATTATGTGAAGTAGATCCACTTTTTAGATTCTAACGGCGGTCCATCATACTGTGTTCATAGCAGGTTGGTGTGTGAAATAGAGCAACAGGGTGCTAGGAGCAAAGTTCTGGCCGGATATTAGGGGAATCGGGGCATAACTTGGTGGTAGGAGCAAAGTTTATGGGCCGATAGAAGGCGAATTGGGACAAACCTTGGTGGTAGGAGCAAAGTTCTGTCCCGATACAAGCAGAATCGGGACAAATCTCGGTAGTATGAGCAAGCTACTGTCTCGATACAAGGAGAATCGGGACACAAACCGGTAGAAAGATCAAGCCACAGTCCCGATACAAGAAGAATCGGGACAAACCTCGGTAGTATGAGCAAGCTTCTGTCTCGAAACAAGGGGAATCGGGACAAATCTTGGTGGTAGGAGCAAAGTTCTGTCTCGATACCAGGAGAATCGGGACAAATCTTGGTGGTAGGAGCAAAGTTCTGTCTCGATACCAGGGGAATCGGGACAAACCCCGGTGTTATGTGCAAATGTATGTCCCGATACAAGGGGAATCGGGACAAACCCCGGTGTTATGTGCAAGCTTCTGTCTCGATACAAGCGGAATCGGGACAAACCTCGGTAGTATGAGCAAGCTTCTGTCTCGATACAAGGAGAATCGGGACAAACCTCGGTAGTATGAGCAAGCTTCTGTCTCGATACAAGGAGAATCAGGACAAACCACGGTGTTATGAGCAAGCTTCTGTCCCGATACAAGGGAAATCGGGACAAACCACGGTGTTATGAGCAAACTTCTGTCCCGATACAAGGGAAAACGGGACAAACACCGGTGAATTGGATTTAGTATCTGTAGACTGCAAATTTAATGGTAATTATTTTGACTTATCAGCTGGAGAAAGCAGCAAAATTGCTGTTAAAAAAGAGAGTTTAAGTGAACACCTTAGACTTGATTCTTTTAAAGTGCAGTTAACATTAAGGGGTGTTTTCGACATTGCATCTTAACTTACTTTCAAGGTCAATTAGGATAGACGGCTTACATATGAATTTAGCCGGTAATATGCTAATGTCTGCCACTTGGGTTAAGCATGTTCGTTTTAAATGATGAATTAGTTGAAGCACAGCCACAATCTCTTTTGAATTAGGAGGTTGTGGCTGTTTTCTGTTTTTAAAAAAAGAAAAATGAAATAGATGCTTTCCTAAGACCTAATCCTAATTACCTGAAAGCATACATATCATACTTATTTCCTCTTTTTCTAAAGATAGGAAAATTTCACCGAAAAATACAGTAATATGTAATCATTGTTATTTTGTTACAGGGTGGAAGGAGAGAGAATTAATGAAGAGGCTATTAATTGGTTTAGCGATATTATCGTTCATGCTGACAGCTTGTTCTTCTGGCGATGGAAGTCAGTCAGCACAAACAGATGCTGAGCCAAAGGAAACAGAACAAAAAAATGACAGCGAAAAAGAAGAAACATATACTCCTAAGGAAGCAAGTTATTATGAAATGGAAGATTTAGATCGGGAGTTAACAGACATAGAAAAGGAAATGTTTCGAAAACCTGGAGTTTTTAGTGGTGAACAATATGATGAAGCGAAAGTGAAGGAAGCGCTGGATCAATTACCTGATGATCTAACAGAAGAGCAATATATGGAGGAGCTTTTATATTTATTTGCTGAAGATTATCATGAAGAAATGCAAACAATGCTTACGTTTGATTCAACGGTTGATGTTTCAATTGAACGTCCAGATGAAACTGTGGATACTCCTACTTTGAAAACAGCTCATTATGCTATTTTAGTAGATGCAAGTGGAAGTATGGCAGCAAAAGTAGGAAGTAAAACAAGAATGGATGCTGCAAAGGAAGCCGTTTTGGAATTTGCTAAGAAAGTACCGGAGAATGCAACGATTTCGTTACGTGTATACGGTCATGAAGGATCAAATAGTGAAGCTGATAAAAAAGCTTCGTGTAGTAGTACTGAAAGCTTATATAGCGCCAGTTTTGATGAAAATGCATTTCAACAAGCACTAAGTCAGGTAAAGCCTGTAGGATGGACTCCAATTGCACTTGGGTTGCAATCTGTGAAGTCAGATATCCCTAAGAATACTGATGAGGTTGTTGTATACGTTGTAAGTGATGGAATTGAAACATGTGATGGTGATCCAGTACAAGAAGCTAAAAACCTTGTATCAGCAGATATTGAAACAGTCGTTAATATTATTGGCTTTGATGTTGATAATGAAGGTCAAACTCTTTTAAAGGAAGTGGCAGCTGCAGGGAAGGGTGAGTTCACATATGTTAATTCAGAGCAGGAACTGAAGAAATATATGAGGCTTCAGTATGAAGAAATTCAGAAAAAATGGTTTGAATGGAAAGAAGCTGGTAAGGAACAGGCATTTAAACTAAAGGAAGAAAAAAAGAAGCTAGCTTTTGACACAAAAGAGAGCATGAAAGAAAAAAGCACTCGTGAGAAAGAATGTTTGAAGGAAGCACAAGCTTATTTAAAAGAGAGATTCGATGATTATGAGCATCCCGCATCAAAAATGTTTTCAACAATTGTAGATTATGGAAATGAAAAATGGCGTTATGCTGTGGATACAGGAAATAGACTATATAGGGAAAGTGTAGATAGTGGAAACCAGGAATATCGTGAATATGTTGACGAAGGAAATGAAAAAATTAGAGAAACAATTGATAAGAAGAATGGAAACTAATAGATTCGATTATTTTTAGCACATGTACACTATAAGAATTAAAGAGTTGCTTTTCATATTTTGAAGGCAACTCTTTTTTAGCTTTAAACGAGTTTACGAATGATTGAATTAATGGTCGCAATAAGCTACACTACTGATTGAATATCTGAGCGAGGTGCAATCATGAACGTGAACGATCGTCAAAAGGAATTACTAAGAACACTATTAGTACAAAATGGACAAACCTTAAATATAGTAGATTTGTCAGGTCAATTAAGATGTTCGGAAAAAACGGTTCGTAATGACTTGAGCATAATCGAAGATCTTCTTGCTGAATACCCTAATACTTATTTAAAACGGCAACCAGGTATAGGCATTACACTTAAGACACAGGACCACGATATGTCTGAAATTTTTCAAAAGCTGCTATCTACTGAACCAAAAACTCAGGAAGATCGTTTTATCGAAATGGCCTATCATTTATTGGTAAGTAATAAAGCTATTACATTGCAGGAACTATCTAAGAAGTATTATGTTCCCAAAGTAACCATAAAAAAAGAATTAGATACCATTGCTGATTGGCTTACAAACTATCAATTAGAGCTCATCTCTAAACCAAGACTAGGCAATATCATTCAAGGATCTGAACTGCAAAAACGTAGTGCTTTGGCGCATTTATCTGAGCTTCTTTCTTCCTTATCGGATCATAAAAATTACGTTCTTGAGCTTTTTTTACCCTATGAGATAGCAACCGTTAAAAATGCACTAAACGAATTACAGCATAAATATTCAATTGCTTTTACCGATGCTGCGATGGAGAGTTTACTTGTTCATGCACTTATCATGATGAAAAGAACAAGGCAAAAATCGCCCGTAACTGTTCCTAATAATGAAAAGGAGGCTATATATTCTTACAAAGAATATAAAATTGCGTTATCCTTTTTTGAACAATTAGAAGCTGTTTTCCGAATCAAATTTCCTGAAGATGAGCGAATCTACTTTACATGGCATTTGATTAGTGGGAAAAGAAAAAATGATATTGTAGAGGATCCGTTTATTAAAAATGAACTTTTATTAAATATTATTTCTGACTTAACAACAAAGCTTAGTAGTATTACGTTATTTCCCTTTGAAAAGGATGAGATCTTAAAAAGTGGATTAATCGTCCATGTCCATTCGGTTATTAATCGAATAAAGTACGGCTTTCCTATTACAAATCCACTACTACCGAATATCAAAAAAATGTATCCTTATTTATTTAATATGGTGTTGCTAGCTTTGAATGAAATAAAAGAAACCTATGAATTGGAAGTTCCTGAGGATGAGGCAGCTTACTTGGTTCTTCATTTTCAAGCTTCAATCGAGCGATTAAAAGAAAGTCGAGAGAAACAACGAAGAACATTAATTGTTTGTCATATGGGTGTTGGGATGTCTCATTTATTGCAGGCTAAAATTGAGCAGCATTACCAGGATATACAAGTTTCTGCTTGTATTGGAAAAGCTGAATTACGTGATTATTTGCGGAATAACGAAGTTGATTTTATCATTTCTACAGTAGAGTTAGAAAAGGTCAATATTCCAAATATTACGATTTCTCCTTTATTAGAAGCAAAGGATAAGGAAAAGCTAAATCAATTTTTAACTGAAATGGAAAATAATCAGCATGCAGGAAGTAAAGAAAAAGCTCTAACACAACTAGTTAGAGGTGATTTAGTTCTTTTACATGTGGATAAGGAACATCCTTTTCAAGTCATTGAAATGCTAGGAAATGTATTATATGAAAAAGGTTTCGTTCATAAAGAGTTTATTCATAGTGCGCTCCTGAGAGAAAGAAAATCATCAACATCCATTGGAGGATCGATAGCCATTCCACATGGTCATCCAACAATGGTTAATAGATCGGCAATAGCCATTGCTCTTTTAAAAGAACCTTTAGATTGGGGAAACGAACAAGTTTCCATCGTGTTCATGCTAGCCATTACAACTGAGGATCCAAAACTAAATCGTCATGCGGTTGGACAAATTGTAGATTATAGTGAAACCCCGTCAATTATCCAATCTCTAAAAGAACCAAAGAATGTAAAAGAGTTCTTGGAGAAGTTAAAATAAACAACGTCTCTTATATTAAACTTCCGGTAATAATTTATTTTTACCGGAAGTTGTGGTAAAAACAAAAATCAATTCATGACTGAATTCCCATTACAATGAATGTAAGCAATTACAAAAAAACATTCTTAGGAGGAAAGGTACATGAAGATCTTAGCTGTCACAGCATGCCCAGTCGGTATTGCTCATACATATATGGCTGCTGAAAATCTACAAAAAGCAGGCGAAGAATTAGGTGTTGATATTAAAGTTGAAACACAAGGATCAATTGGTGTTGAAAATGCCTTAACAGACCAAGATATTGCAGAAGCAGACGGAATTATTATTGCTGCTGATAAAGAGGTATCAAAGGATCGCTTTGTTGGTAAAAAAGTAATCGTTACAGGCGTACAGGATGGGATTCGTAAGCCAAAAGAATTAATTGAAAAAATTCAAAGTGGTGATGTGCCACTTTACAGACCGGACTTAAAGTCTGCAGAAGAAATCAAGCAAAAGAGTAAGCAAAAAGAAAATCCGATTTATAAGCATTTAATGAACGGTGTATCGTATATGGTTCCTTTCATCGTTGTAGGGGGACTGTTGATTGCATTAGCTTTAACTCTAGGTGGTCAACAAACACCAGGTGGAATTGTGATTCCTGAAGATTCCATTTGGAAGCAAATTGAAACACTTGGTGCAACATCATTTATGTTCATGATTCCAATATTAGCTGGTTTTATTGCTGTTAGTATAGCTGACCGCCCAGGTTTAGTACCAGGTATGATTGGTGGGTATATTGCAGCGAATGGTAGTTTTTATGGAAGTGAAGCTGGTGCTGGCTTTATTGGAGGAATTATCGCAGGTTTCTTAGCAGGTTATCTTGCACTCGCTATTAAGAAAATCAAGGTTCCAAAAGCGGTACAGCCAGTTATGCCGATCATATTTATTCCGATCTTCTCATCTGTTATCGTTGGACTTTTATTTATTTTCGTGATCGGTGCCCCAGTGGCGCAAATCTTTGAAGGTTTAACATCAATGCTTGCTGGTATGCAAGGAGCTAGTTCTATTTTATTGGCCGTCATCCTTGGTGCAATGATTGCAGTTGATATGGGTGGACCTTTTAACAAAGTAGCATTTTTATTCGGCTCTGCCATGATTGCTGAAGGAAACTATGAAATTATGGGACCAATTGCAGTAGCAATTTGTATTCCACCAATTGGGATGGGTCTTGCAACATTAATGAATAAGAAAAAATATCTTCCTAACGAAAGGGAAGCTGGTAAAGCATCATTTACAATGGGTCTTTTTGGAATTACAGAAGGTGCAATTCCATTTGCAGCGCAAGATCCACTTCGTGTTATTCCTAGTATTGTTGCAGGTTCAGTTGTGGGGTCTGTAATCGCAATGCTTGGTAATGTAGGCGACAAAGTAGCACACGGTGGCCCTATAGTAGCGGTTTTAGGAGCAGTAGATCATGTTGTGATGTTCTTTATCGCAGCCATTGTAGGTGTTCTTGTTACGGCATTTATGGTTAATTTTTTGAAAAAAGATGTAGAAAGCGCAACTAGTAGCAACGGAAAAGTAGAACGTGCTCCCGAAGAAGTTGAGGAACTAGAAATTAACAAACTAGTAGATATTACAAGTGCAGATTTGATTCATATCAATCTCGCTGGAACAACTCGTAATGATGTTATTGATGAATTAATTGAAACATTCGATTCACAAGGAATCTTAGATTCTAAGGAAGCTTTTAAACAGGCTATTCTAAATCGTGAAGCTCAAAGCTCAACTGGTCTTGGCATGAATATTGCGATTCCACATGGTAAGTCAAAGGCGGTAAAACGACCTGCTGTTGCTTTTGGAATCAAGCGTGAGGGTGTTGATTGGAGCAGCCTTGACGGTACGGATGCGAAACTTATTTTTATGATAGCTGTACCTGAAGAAAATGCTGGAGACGCGCATCTAAAAATTTTACAAATGCTTTCTCGTAAGTTAATGGATAAAGAGTTTAGAAATCAACTATTAAAAGTAGCTTCTAAGAACGAAGCAATGGCTGTATTAGAGGAAATAAAATAAAGTAGAATACCATATTGGAGGTAGTGTATGTATAAAGAGCCAATATTTTTAGAGTCTGTTTTTCAAGAAAGAATTTGGGGTGGCCAAAAGCTGCAAACTGAATTTGGGTATAAAATTCCCAATGAAAAAACTGGGGAAGCTTGGGTAATCTCTGCACATCCAAATGGTCCAAGTGTTATCAAGAATGGACCTTTAGCAGGAAAAACATTAGAGGAAGCTTGGAAAGAACACGGAGAGCTATTTAATAAAAATGCATCTAATAATGAAGAATATCCTTTGCTTGTTAAAATTTTAGATGCGAATGCAGATTTATCTGTTCAAGTTCATCCAGATGATCATTATGCACGAACAGTAGAAGGTGTTCCTTATGGAAAAACAGAGTGCTGGTATGTTCTCAGTGCAGAGGAAGGTGCCGAGCTTGTTTTAGGACACCATGCAAAAACTAAAGATGAACTTGAGAAAATGCTTCAAAATCAAGAATGGGAATCATTTTTACGTCGTAAAAAAGTAAAAGCGGGTGACTTTGTTTATGTTCCAAGTGGCACCATTCATGCAATCGGTAAAGGAATTGTCATTTTAGAAACACAGCAAAGCTCTGATATTACTTATCGAGTGTATGATTATGATCGTAGAGATGATAATGGTCAAAAGCGTGACCTACATTTAGATCGTTCAATAGAAGTGACGACAGTCCCTCACCAGGATTATGAAACAGAGCAAAGTGAAAGGATTGTAGGCGATCTTACTGAGAAGAAATTAGTAGAGGCCGAATATTTCACAGTTTATCATTGGAAGTTGAGTGGCGAGGCATCATTGACACTTCAGCATGATTTCTTACAGGTTAGTGTAACGGCAGGAAAAGGATCAATTATAGTAGATGATCATGTTTTCTTCATTGAAAAAGGCACACATTTTGTTCTTCCACATGAAGTTGGTGAATACCAGCTATCTGGTGAAGCGGAGTTTGTTGTATCACATGCTTAATACAGGAAAGGTCAAATCATGTTGATTTGGCCTTTTTTTGTCTTCGTCGGTAAAATGAAGACCATAGCGGCAGGAAATTTCCGTGGAGACGGTCTTCATCAGAGGAATGAAGACTATCGCAGCAGTAATCTTCCGTGGAGACGGTCTTCATAAGAGGAATGAAGACCATAGCAGCAGTAGTTTTCCGTGGAGACGGTCTTCATAAGAGGAATGAAGACCATAGCAGCAGTAGTTTTCCGTGGAGACGGTCTTCATAAGAGGAATGAAGACCATAGCAGCAGGAATTTTATGTGGAGACGGTCTTCATAAGAGGAATGAAGACTATCGCGGCAATAATTTTCCGAGGAGATGGTCTTCATAAGAGGAATGAAGACTATCGCGGCAGGATTTTTCCGAGGAGACGGTCTTCATCAGAGGAATGAAGACCACCGCAGCAGGAATTTTACATGGAAATGGTCTTCATAACTAAATTTTCTACATTCTGGGGACAATATCAATAATAAAAAAGCATAACAACCCTGAAAGGAAAACGATGAAAAAGATAAATTCCCTACGCTTTAAATGGATGATTCTTATTTTAAGTGTTACAAGTATCGCGTTGATAATCCTTGGTACTTCAAATTATATTATTTCCAAGAACAATTTAATGGAAAGATTAGAAGGTCAATATTTAACTTTAATTATTAACAGTAGTAAAAATCTACAAGATTGGCTAAATATTCGTTATCAAGAAGCTAATATTCTTCAAGATGATCCTATTTTAAGAAATGGTACCTTAGATGAGAAGTTGAAAAGGCTAAATGAACCTAGCATAACAAAAGATAAACATACTCTGGGCATTGCCGATCTAGAAGGAAATATGACTTTACTAAATGGCGAAGTGATTGATGTTTCAATGAGAGAAAACTACAACAGAGCACTAAATGGGGAGATTTCCTGGTCGGAGCCATTTATATCGCTTATGGATGAAAGATCGATATTTACACTGTACGTGCCACTCTACGATGAAAATAACAAGATTCATTCATTAATAGGTTTTGCTTTTTCAACGGAAGAGGTTTTTCGTACATTTTTACAATCAGAAGATGTTCCCGAAGCGATTCATGTTCAGGTGATAAATTCTAAGGGAGAATTAGCTTTTAACCGCTCGGCTGTTTATAATCAACAACCGGAGAATTCACAATATCGTTTTCTTCAAAATGAGGCATACACCAGCCTGTTGAATAACGGTCAGGGATATATACATATTAATGAAGAAGAATTCACGGGTACGTTATTTTATAAACAATTAATTTTTACGGATGTTACAGACGATCGGTACATCATCTACCTAGTACCTGAAGAAATTATTAGCAAGCCGCTAAAGGACTTATTTTTTTCGACGATCACTGGACTTATCATTACAGAGATATTGCTCGGATTTTTGATCTATATCATTTCCAGTCGATTAATTATCAATAGATTGAAAACGATTTTAGAAACAACTGAAAAAGTGGCAAATGGCTTTTTGAAGGTTTCCCCTATAGATGTGAAAGGAAAAGATGAATTATCGCAAATTGCAAGCTCTGTAAATAAAATGACGGAAACTTTGATCAATTTATTTGAGCCCTTTGAAACTATTATTAGTAATAACGAATATGCGATGATTGTAACAGATAAGAATTTGGATATCACAAACTTTAATACTTATGCAGAAATCCTAACAGGGTATTCTTCGAGTGATGTAGTTGGACAAAAGAATTTACTTGATTTTCTTTGTCCAGAGGAAGTAGACCTTCGAGGTGGAAGAAACAATGTTATTGAATTGATACTTGATAGTCATCACAAGGTTTGGACTGTTTGTGATAAAAAATGCTCAAAACTCCCTACTGAGCTAAATAGTAATAAAATGGTTTCCCAGGACGGTAAATTGAAAGGCTATGTATTTTTAGCAAAAGATATTAGTAATCAAATAAATCAAAGAGTGACCACTGAAAGACTGCTAAGCATCGTAGAAAATGCTAAAGACTATATTGTGTCGTTTAATAGTGACGGAGAAATTCTTTATTTTAACAAAGCACTACTCAAAGCATTAAATGAAGTTAGTTTAGGTAAGAAAAGGTACTTAAAAGATTATATTTCAGTATCCACTCAATTAAGAGTCATGGAAGGATTAAAAATTGCGGCAGAACAGGGATATTATGAAGTAGAAACTGAGATCACCAGTGTAGAAGGGAAATCAATTGATGCAAGTATTGTCATGGTTTCACATAAAAGAAAGGAATCTAATGAAACCTTTTACTCAGCCATTATTCGTGATATTTCTGTTTTAAAAGAGGCTCATCGTAAACAAGAAATTGCCATACATCAAGTGCAAGAAGCCAATCAAGCAAAAAGCTTGTTTTTAGCAAAAATGAGTCATGAAATTAGAACACCTTTAAATGGAGTTATTGGCTTATCAGAAATATTAAAGAGCACAAACCTTCAAGAAACACAGAAAGATTATGTAGATAAAATCTTGTTATCATCACGTTTATTATTAAATTTAATAAATGATATACTCGATTTTTCTAAAATAGAGGCTGGTAAAGTAGTAATGGTTAAGAAAGAATTTAACCTTCATGAAATGATAAAACGATTAAGTACAACGACTGGGGTTCTAATTGATTCTAAGCCTGTTTCTCCAATTTTCGATGTTGATTTAAATATCCCGATTGTCTTGGTTGGTGATGATCTTAAAGTAGAGCAAGTTTTAATGAATTTAATTTCTAATGCCATCAAATTCACAGAAGATGGCTATATCACACTTGAAGTTAGGATAAAGAAGTCCTACAAAAATGAGCTGCTGCTCCAATTTAATATCATTGACACAGGTATTGGGATGACACAAGAAGAAATAAATAAGCTCTTCAAGGAATTTTCACAACTAGACGGTAGCATTAATAGAAAGTACGGTGGTACTGGTTTAGGCCTTATCATTTCAAAGAATTTTATTGAAAAGATGGGTGGTCATTTATCTGTTAATAGTGAAAAGGGTAAGGGTAGCACCTTCTCGTTCATCATCCCATTTTATCTAACACCTCGAAAACAGGTAATGAATATTTCGGTAGAAAACGCAACAATCTTACTTATCGAAAAAGATGATCTTTTACGTCAAAATATTGAAAAGATGATGGTGAATATAGGAACTGCTATAAGTGTTAGTTCTTGGGATCAGGTAGAGGAAGAAATAAAAAACAATTCTTTCACACATTGTTTAGTAGACCTGGATCTTGATGAGATCGACATGAAGCAATGGAAGTGGCTATATCAAGAATCGGTTAAGAGAAATATCTATACCATTGGATATACAAGAATCTATAAAAAAGAAAGGGTTAAAAATCAACTAGAGGATAGGATCCCAAATGCATTATTAACTTTACCCTTGAACATGATTGAGCTTTATGAAGCAGTAGAATTTAAAAAAGGAAAGGAAATAGCTCAAAATGCAAATAAGATTGGGAACTCAGACAAAATCCTTGTAGTTGAAGATAATCAGATTAATCAGGAAGTAATAAGTACAAACTTAAAAAATCGAGGTTATATTGTACAGTTAGCCAATAATGGACAACAAGCATTGCAGATCTTAAATAGGGAACATGGTATTGCGTTAATTATAATGGACATTCATATGCCTGGGATGAATGGATACGAAACTACAGCAAAAATAAGAGAATTAC
Organism: Metabacillus endolithicus; assembly: GCF_023078335.1. Classification (GTDB taxonomy): domain Bacteria; phylum Bacillota; class Bacilli; order Bacillales; family Bacillaceae; genus Metabacillus; species Metabacillus endolithicus. The sequence continues at coordinate 3,722,672 of NZ_CP095550.1, forward strand.
AAGGCTACGAGCAAATACCAGTTATAGCTATCACTGCTGACCTAACGGCATTTAAAGATGAAAAAGCTTCGTTATTTCATGCTTTTCTATCAAAGCCAATTGATTCCGAGTTAATGTTCAGTACGATTAGTATGATGTTGTCTAACTGGGACGAACATTCAAATGTGATTGATTGGGAAGAAGCAAGAAACAGGCTAAATGGTAAGGAACAAATACTAATTAAGCTTTTAAAATCGTTTGAAACTAATAATGATACTACTGTTGACAGGATAAGAGAATGCATTGAACAGGAAGATTATGAAAAAGCACGTCTTCTAGTACATACACTAAAAGGAGCTTCTGCCAACTTATCTTTACTAAGTGTTTGTAAAAGAGTTACACAATTGGAAGATTATCTAGTAAAAAGAGATGTTAATATGAATACGGCTCTTCTCCTATTAGAAGAAAGCTTAATTCATGCATTTGATTATATTAACACCTTATAATTGAAAGAATATAGAATTTGTAGAGGAAAAGGGGTGATCTCTGTATGACCCGAGTGTTGATTGTTGATGATGACCAAACGATGGCACAAATGTTGCATTTATATCTAGAAGATGAAGGGTACAAGACTGATGTTGCTTCTGATGGTGATAGCGCGTTAAAAGCACTAAAAACATTCGAGCCAGATGTTATTATTCTTGATTTATATCTTCCTGACAAAAAGGGAAATGAATTAATTGATGATATTCAAAATCAAACTGAAGCTCCAATTATTATGATCTCGCTGGAAACAAAAAGTTCAGAACGAATACATGCGTTAAAAAGAGGTGTTGATGATTTCTTATCAAAGCCTTTTAATATGAAAGAACTACAAGCTAGAATAGAGGTTGTTCTTCGAAGAGTAGCAAAGGTAGAGAGAGCCAATCTTTTAAAACCTGAAATTTTCAAAATAGAACAATTACATAACAAAAAGATAGAATTGGATCGACAAAAACGAGTACTGACAATTAATACGGAACAGGTTGAATTGACGAATACGGAGTTTGAGTTATTATCACTTTTTACTGATCACCCAGGGATTGTTTTTAGTAGAGAAGATCTCATCAATAGAGTGAAGGGAAATCATTATTTTTTAACAGATCGTTCGATTGATGTTCACATAACGAATCTCCGAAAGAAAATTGAAGATCATCCTAAACAGCCAGAATATATTAAGACTGTTTGGGGAATCGGGTATAAATGGATGAACTAAAGAAATTCTTAATAAGCCTTTAAGTGGTTTTTACAAACTGCTTAAAGGCTTTTTTTGGAGAAATTTCCTCTTTATAACACTTCCTTAACACTTTCTTAATACTTTTTTGAAAACTTTTCTTACACTTTATTGGTAACATACTTAAATGAGAGGGGGATGGATGTTATACATTTTCCCTATAACTCTTTAATTATTCTTAAATCTTCTATGTAGAAACAGGGGTTTTTTAGAATGCAGAATGAAATTTACTATAAAGAAATTAAAAATAGAAAGGCAATAAAAAGTAACAAGCTTATCCCCATATCGATTGGTCTTAGCTTTGAGGAGAGTCAGCGTTTAGCGCAAAAATTGTTATCAAAAGATAAAAACAAGAAAAAAGGTATTCACATTAAAGAAACAAGATGCTTTAGATGTCTTTATTATAATTTATCGGATGGAGTATATACGATTTATATATCTAAAGGAAATCTATTGAATAACGATTAATAAAAGGTTTTATATGAAAAGGATCTATTTCCTTTATAGAAATAGATCCTTATTCTTTGGAGTTTGCTAATTTTAAGGATTAGTCGACCACAATCCAGCGCCCTTAAGAACGACTCTTGGATTAAGCTTTAATCCAGCTACCAGTAGTTCAGCAAGATCTTCAGGCTGCATCACATTCTCTGGATTTCCACTTATTAAATTTGTTTCTACTGCTAAGTCTGTTGCAACAGTACTTGGTGTTAAAGCTGTAACACGAATGTTTTTCTTTCTTACTTCAAGCATAAGTGATTCTGTTAATCCTAGTACAGCAAATTTAGATGCACTGTATGCACTTGTAACAGGGGCCCCTTTTTGGCCAGCTGTTGAAGAAATATTAACAATATCTCCGGAGTTTTTCTCAAGCATATCAGGTAACACAGCTCTTGTTACATTATAAACACCCATTAAATTAACTTTGATAATGTTTTCCCACTCTTCAGGAGATAAGTCAAGGAAGCCTCCAAATTTAGCAATACCAGCATTATTAACGAGTATATCAATAGAACCTAGTTCTGATTTGATATGCTCTACAGCATGAGTAACTGCTTCAAGGTCAGAAACATCAGCTGTTGCAGCAGAAATTGTAATTTCGTATTGTTCTAATTCAGAAGTTAGTTTTTCAAGATTTGACATGGTTAATCCGATTAACCCAAGATTAACTCCTTCTTTTGCTAAAGCAATGGCAGTCGCTCGTCCAATTCCTCTGCCAGCTCCTGTAATTACAGCTTTTTTCCCTTTTAATGAGGTCATATCATCATTCCTTATACAAATTTTTATGTAGTCATACTGAAGACCGCAAGTAAAAGATTGCGGCCTTCACATACCTATTATTCAAGATTGGCATGTTTGCCATACATCTCATTTGTATCATACCCCTTTTTCTCCATGAACCTCAAGATAACTGCATCATAGAAAAGTAACAAAGTTTGTTCAAAAAGGGATCCCATAGGTTGAATCGTTTGATAATCGCCTTCAGATTGGTCTTTTGGCGACCCAGGCATTTTTATTGTAAAATGAGCTAATTGTCCAATTGTAGATTCTGGGAAAATCGTGACAGCAGCAATTTTACCGCCTATATTGTGGGCTTTTTCAGCCATCAATACTAAGCTTTTCGTTTCTCCTGAGCCAGACCCGATGATTAAAATATCATCTTTTTCAAAATTAGGTGTGGTGGTTTCACCGAGAACATATGCATCAATTCCCATATGCATCATCCGCATAGCAAATGATTTTCCCATGAATCCTGATCTACCAGCACCTGCGACAAAAACCTTCTTGGCTTCTAAAATCCCATTAACCAATTTTTCAGCATCTTCATCTAAAATAAGGCTTGAAGATTGATGAAGTTCATTTAGAATTTTAGTTAGATATTGGGTCGTTTGCATTCCTACGTTACCCTACTGATACATTTTCTTTCATCATTTGTTGCATTTTTGCCGCTGCAGCCTTTTTATCTTCTTGACCAGTAATTCCGCCACCAACAATAACTAGATCTGGTTGTACGTTAATTACTTCAGAAAGAGTATCTAATTTAATTCCGCCTGCGATAGCCGTTTTTGCGTTTTTCACAACACTTTTAATTGTTTGAAGATCTTCAAATGAATTTTTTCCAACTGCTTGAAGGTCATAACCTGTGTGTACACAAATATAGTCAACGCCTAAAGCATCTACTTCCTTTGCACGGCAAGCAAGATCTTTTACAGCAATCATATCAACAAGAATCTTTTTCCCTTGCTTTTTCGCTTCTTCTACCGCACCTTTAATTGACATATCTTCAGCTGCGCCAAGAATTGTTACAATATCTGCTCCTGCTTCAGAAGCTTTCATCACTTCATAACCAGCTGCATCCATAATTTTCAGGTCAGCTAGTACCTTTAAGTTAGGGTATGCTGCTTTTACTTCTTTTACAGCGCGTAGACCTTCATTAATCACAACAGGTGTACCTATTTCAACGATATCAATGTGATCTTCAACTTCTTTTATCAATTCAATTGCTTCTGGGATATTGACTAAATCAAGTGCTAATTGTAATTCCATATTTATTCCCACTCCCATGTTTAAAATGTTTTGTACCGTGCTAATGTGTCCGAGTCCTATGTAATTTATCCGGTAACTCTAACCCTGATTAACGGTACACTATTAGTCTAATACGTATTTATTTTTAAATGAAGTACGCACTTTTTTCTTACATAGTGACAAAAAGTATACTATGTGCTATTCTATGTAAAAATTGGAGGTGGTTAAGTGTCACGTATGAATGATAAGACGTTTAACTGTGAAAAAGAATTAACCCTTTCGGTTATCGGTGGTAAATGGAAAATGCTTATTTTATGGCATTTAGGCAAAGAGGGAACAAAACGTTTTGGGGAGCTAAAAGCACTTATGCCCGGCATTACTCAAAGAATGCTTGTTAATCAATTACGCGAGTTAGAAGAGGACCTTATTGTAGAGAGAAAAGTGTACCCTGTTGTGCCTCCGAAGGTAGAATATTCATTGACGAAACAAGGAGAAACACTAATGCCAATTCTCGATTCTATGTACGAATGGGGAAAGAATTATATGAATAATGTTATTGATCCTGAAGATAAAAATGTATCGGTAAAATAACACATAAAAACCCCAAGTTGTAGGACACTACTACTTGGGGTTTTTATGTGAGAAAAGAACTTTTTCAGCATTTAGGAAGGAATCTTTGGAGGCTTTGTTTAAATTAAAGAGGAATAAACGGGCTTAATCGAAAGTAAAAGGAAAGTAGGGAGGATTTCATGTCTCACATTATTAACCGTTCACAGCCAATATACGCTTTTAGTAAAGAGCATTCTCCAATTTTGAATATGAAATCTGGAGAAACAGTGATCATTGAAACCTATGATTGCTTTGAAAACCAAATTACTTCAGCTAATTCTACATATGAAAGCTTGGACTGGAGTAAGGTCAATCCCGCGACAGGTCCTGTTTATGTGGAAGGGGCAGAAGTGGGAGATATTCTAGAAGTGACAATTGATGATATAAAATTAGAAGACCAAGGTGTGATGGCCGTTAGTCCAGGAATGGGCGTTTTAGGTGAAAAGATTACTAAATTTGAAGCAAAACTTATTCCAGTTGAAAACGGGAAAGCTATTTTTAATGAAAACATCCACATTCCATTAAATCCAATGATTGGTGTAATTGGAGTAGCTCCACAAGGTGAACCAATCTCTTGCGGCACACCAGGCTCTCACGGTGGAAATATGGATAATAAAATGATTACAAAAGGAACAACCCTTTATTTCCCAGTGTTTCAACAAGGTGCGCTCTTTGCTTTAGGAGATCTTCATGCTGCAATGGGCGATGGTGAGGTTTGTGTAACAGGAATTGAGATAGCTGGACAGGTTACTGTCACTATAAAGGTGATTAAAGGAAAATCACTACGTAATCCTGTTTTAGAAACAGAAGAATTTATTGGGACGATTGCATCAGCAAAAACAATCGATGAAGCTGTTAAGGTGTCTGTAGAAGATATGGTTGAATTACTTCAGGATAAAACGCGCTTACCACTTAGTGAATTAACGATGATATTAAGTGCTGTAGGACAAACTCAAATTTGTCAGGTCGTTGATCCACTAATGACAACGAGATTCTTAGTTCCAAAATGGGTTTTGGAAAAGAACAATGTCTCCTTATTTTAATAAGGGGGTGTTGTTCTTTTTTGCTTTCAGGTACAAGCAAAAACGATATTACTCCATTGATGAACTTATTAAAGATGTTTTATTGGAAGAGTAGTTGTTTTTGTTAGTTTTAATTTTGGAACAAAGAGCATTGGGGAAATATGTTGTTCTCTGGAATGGAAATTGTTTATACGTATGTGCCGATTAGATCAGAATTGAGACAAGATGAGGTAGAGAATGGAGTTCTTGTCTCGATACATGCAGAATCGGGACACACGAGAGGAAGAAAAGGGAGAATGAGTCCCGATACTCGGAGAATCGGGACACACGAGAGGAAGAAAAGGAAGAATGAGTCCCGATACTTGGAGAATCGGGACACACGAGAGGAAGAAAAGCAAAAATGAGTCCCAATACCTGTGGAATCGGGACACATCAGAGGAAGAAAAGGGAGAATGAGTCCCGATACTCGGAGAATCGGGACACACGAGAGGAAGAAAAGGGAGAATGAGTCCCGATACCTGCAGAATCGGGACACACGAGAGGAAGAAAAGCAAAAATGAGTCCCAATACCTGTGGAATCGGGACACATCAGAGGAAGAAAAGGGAGAATGAGTCCCGATACCTGCAGAATCGGGACACACGAGAGGAAGAAAAGCGAAAATGAGTCCCAATACTCAAAGAATCGGGACACACCAGAGGAAAAAAGCGAAAAAGAGTCCCGATACCCGGAGAATCGGGACACACCAGAACAAGAAAATCGAAACCATGTCCCAATACAGCTGCATAAAACATAGCAAAATATCTACTTGCATAAACAACTCAAATATTCCTCTCAATAACTAAACCACAACTAACCTCCACCCCATAAATTTAAATCTACTCTATAAAAAACATACTTCCCTCACCGAAAGAGCACCCTAGATATATCAGTAAATTATAGGAGGAGTTATGTTTGAACTTAAATGATTTTTTCAATGCTAGAGAAAAGTTTAAAGGAATTGTTCATACAACTCCGTTAGATCATTCGAAAACTTTTAGTCATCTTGCACAAAATGATGTGTATTTAAAACTTGAGAATCTACAAAAAACAGGTTCCTTTAAAGTAAGGGGGTCTTATAATAAGCTTATTTCTCTTACAAAAGAAGAACTAAATAAAGGGGTCGTTGCAGCATCAGCTGGGAATCATGCTCAAGGTGTTGCGTACTCAAGTCAAATGCTTGGGATTCCTTGTACGATCGTGATGCCAAAGGGAGCGCCGTTAAGTAAAGTGCTAGCAACAAAGCAATATGGTGCAAAGGTCATTTTAGAGGGAGCTGTCTTTGATGAGGCTCTTGCTTACGCATTAGAATATTGTAATTCAATTGGGGGTACGTTTATTCATGCTTTTGACGATGAAGAAGTTATCATCGGACAGGGAACAGTTGGAATTGAGATTATGGAACAGCTTCCAGACGTGGATGCCATTGTTTGCCCAGTTGGTGGGGGAGGCTTATTGCGGGTGTTGCTAAGGCCGTGAAAGAAAGTAATCCAAATGTTTCAGTTTATGGTGTTCAAACTCTTGCCTGTCCAAGCATGAAGCAGTCACTTTTGGAAAAAAAGCCGGTAATGGTTGAAGCGACCCCAACGATGGCAGATGGAATTGCTGTTAAAAAACCAGGACAGAAGACGTTTAACATTATTAAAGAGTATGTTGATGATATTGTTTGTGTGGATGAAATGGAAATTGCACGAACAATGCTAATGGTTTTAGAGAGAAGTAAATTTTTAGTCGAAGGGTCTGGTGCTAGTTCCCTAGCGGCACTTCTTTATAAAAAGCTTGAGTTAAAAGATAAAAAAGTAATAGCAGTATTAAGTGGCGGAAATGTGGATGTTAATTTTATTGCGAGGATTATTGAGCGGGGGTTAGTTGAATCAGGTAGGTATGCTCATTTCTCCATAACGTTGAAAGATAAACCAGGTGAGCTTCAGAAAGTATTAAGCGTTATAACCGATTTAAACGCTAATGTACAATATGTTAATCTCCAGCATATAGGAAAACATATTTATCCCGGATTTGCTCAGCTCGAAATGTCAGTTGAAACAAAAAACCATGATCATATTGAAGAGCTTCATAAGGTGTTAAAAGATAAAGGATATAATGTGCAGATGGATGAAACACTTTTCGATCAGTATCCTACGGGATTTGGAACACCTTTAGAGTACCGTATATGATTGTTTAGCCCCCAAACAAATGGGGGCTTTTTGACAAACCGATGTTAATAAAATTATTCAAGTGTATAATGAAAGAAAAAGATAAAATAATCGTTAAGTCTACAAAGCCTGGGGGGATTTTGTTGAGATCTAGTGAAGGGTGTAGAGTAGTCATTGTTGATGATGAGCAGTTAATCAGGCAAGGAATTAAGCATTATATGCAGTGGGAGCAGGAAGGGTTTCAAATTGTCGGCGAAGCTTCAAATGGTCAGGAGGCTCTTGAGTTAATAGAAAAAACGAAGCCTCATATTGTGTTAACAGATATTGTGATGCCAATTATGGATGGTGAAGAGTTAACTCGAATTGTTAAAAGCAAATATCCGCACATTGAAATTATTATTTTAAGTAGCTATGGTGATTTTGATTATGTAAGATCTACTTTTCAAAATGGGGCAGTTGACTATATTTTAAAGCCTAAGCTTGATACAGAATCATTGCTTACTGTGTTAAAAACGGCAGCAAGCCAAATTCCTTCGTTACAAGGAGAAAAGGAAGAATCGACTGTTGATGTGAATATTGGACATATCATCGAAAAGCTTATTTCAGGTTACGACACACAATATGATGAAAATCTCATTTTAGAGGTATTTCCTTATTCTAACTTTCGTTTGGTTGCAATTGATTATAGGTTAATAGAAGAAAAGAGTTTAGAGGATATTTCTGCAATTAATTCTGAAATTGAAGTACTTATCACATCATTTGCAAAGGATGTGAAACTAGAAATCTTCAAAATAGAAGAAGATGTAAGCGTATTCTTAGTTAATGGTAGTGAAGACTTTTTAACTTTAATTTCAGAGCTCCCTCCTAAAATATTGGAGCATCATTCTCAACTTTCCATACTAATCTCTGAGACTTTTACAAGCTTTTCACAAATTTGGTTGAAATACAACGAAGTGATTAAAAAGATGCTACAATATCGCTTTTATTTTCCCGACACCAATATAGTAATAGAAAAGAATCTTCTAAAAGAAACACCTAAGATCGTTTCTTTTAACCTTGATAAATTTACGAATGACTTTAAACATGAACGGTTTGATTTGGCATTTTCTTATTTAGACGAACATGTAACTGTGTTGTCTTCAAGCTTTACGACAGATATTTTTGAATACAAATCATTCTTCGGAAATGTTATTTTTACGATTTCCGTTTTGTTAAGCAATTTAGATTTTGATGTGAAAAGTTTAGAAAATGAAAAATTTAGTTTTTTTAATAAAATTGATAGTGCAAAAACAGCAAGTGGTGTTGTTCAGCAGTTACAACTATTTATTACAAAAGCAAAAGAAGTGATTACGACAAAGAAAGCTCATTCAGGTTTTTCCAATTTCCAACTCATCCTAGATTATATAGAAGAACATTATGCCGAACCGCTTAGTTTGAGCGATGTTGCTAATACTTTTCATTTTAATCCCTCATATCTATCAAGCTATTTTGCAACGCATAATAAAGAAGGATTCAATGAGTATCTCAACAAAATTCGAATCGAGGAGGCTGTAAAGCTGTTACTGAATACAACCACTCCGATCTCAGAGATTAGTGGACTTGTAGGATATTCTGATCATAGTTATTTTTGTAAGGTTTTTAAGAAACAAAAGGGTCTGTCACCAAGTCAATATCGTAGAAATCAAAAATTGAAATAAGTGATGGTATTCAATATGAATGTTTTTCAAAAGTATTTTAAACATAACGGATTATTTGTCACTATGTTTTCGATAAGTGTTATTAGCATTATAAGTGTTTCAATTATTATTACATGGACAACATTCCGCATGTCTGAGCAGTTTTTTATTGATAAATTCAGTATTACAAATGCAAAAGTAATGGATCAAATTAAGGACAGCTTTGAATCTTATAATTATTCGATTGTTCTTGCATCAAATAATATTCTGCAAAGCGGAACAATTAGAAGGATTATGACCGAAGAGCAATCAAATCGTCAGAAAATGAATTCATTTTATCAAATGAGTGAGCAAATGAAGCGAATAAAATCAAATGTGGATGCCTATGAAACGGAAATTATTGTTAAAGGTATTAACGGAATGAGTTATGCAACAAATCGTCCTTATTGGATGATTTCTGATGAAGATTTGAAAACTCATAACATAACAAATGTTTCCATGCAAAATCCTAAAAGATTGATTTATCAACATGATCGACGAATGAAAGAAACAAAAAACAAAGAAGATGAACAATACATTATTGCGACGAAACCACTAATGGAAAGAATCTCAGGAACGATATATGGAATGATGTATTTCCCTATTCATGAAAGTGAGTTCAGAAAATTCTATAACAACTACACGAGCACAGGTAATGATGTGTATGTTCTTGATAATACTGGAAGAATTATTTCTAGTAATAAAACAGATTTAATTGGTGAGAAAGCAGAAGAACTTTTTCAATATATTAAGGAAAACAATGATAAAGGTGAAAACTACATTGTGAAAGAGTTTAAGGGGACAAATTCTATTATCTTTTGGGAATACATCCCTTCTCTTGATATGTATTTATTCAATTTAATTGACCAAAAAAAAGCAATTGGTGATTTAATTAATAAAAAACAAATTGCGCTTATTTTATTTTTTATCGTGGTTATTGCTCTTATTATTGTGTTTTTTATTTCAAGAAGAATGACAAATTCACTTTCAACATTGGTTAAGCAAATTTCTGATGCATCTAAATATGATTTTGATCAATATGTTTCTGTAAGCGGAACTTATGAAACTAGGCAAATTGGCAAGGCATTTAATAGTATGTTAGATGAATTGCAAGATTATTTGGAGAAACTTGTTCTTTATCAAAAGCAAAAGCGAAATGCTGAGCTAGCGGCGTTGCAACAGCAAATTAATCCACATTTTCTTTACAACACACTTACTTCTATTAAATTTATGATTCAGCAGGGGGAAAGGGAGAAGCAGAAGAAACGATTAATTCCCTCATTTCCTTGCTTCAAAATACGATTGGCAATGTATGTGAAACGATTACTGTGGAGCAGGAAATAAATAATCTTAAAAACTATGTTCTTATTAATCAAAAACGCTATGGAGATCGAATTAAAGTGAATTATTTAGTTTCACCTGATTGCATACAACATCGAATTCCTAAGCTTATTTTACAGCCATTTATAGAAAATTCATTTTTCCATGGTTTTAATAACAAAACATCAGGCTTTATTAATGTAATGGTTTGGCAGGAACGAGACACGCTTATTTGTGAAGTGATGGATAACGGTGATGGCATGGAGATTACATCGAATAAACTGCCAGCCACCAAGAGTAAGAAGCAGCATTTTACTGGAATTGGTGTAAAGAATGTTCATGAACGAATTCAAATATTATATGGTCATCAATATGGTGTAACAATCTCAAGTGAAGTTGGACAAGGGACAAGGATAAAAATTACATTGCCAACCGAAACCGTTTCATGATGTACCGTAAGTTAAGAAAGATCCTACAAACTCAACCACCTAAAAAAATCACAAGAATCTAAAAAAAATACAATTCCATCGATTTTGTAAGCGGATACACCCTATGAAAAAATCACAAATTTATAAAAATATAGTCCTAAAGAAAAATAGAATAAAGATGCTAACATGATAGGTGTAAGGGAGAGATAACGCTTACAAAAAACAAAAAACATGGGGGTATTTTTATGAAAAAGCTACTCGTTTTAATGATGGCTTGCATGATGATCTTGGCTGCATGCTCTTCTGGGTCAAAAGAAACAGTAGATTCAGAGTCAAGTGAATCATCAGGTTCAAATGAAATCACGATTTGGGCATGGGATCCTAACTTTAATATTAAAGCTTTGAATATTGCAAAAGAGTATTATCAAAAAGAAAATCCTGATCTAGAAATCAAGATTGTCGAAAATGCTCAGGCTGATATCATCCAAAAATTAAATACAAGCTTAAGCTCTGGCACAACAAAGGGATTACCAAATATTGTGTTAATTGAAGACTATCGTGCGCAAAGTTTTCTTCAAGCATATCCAGATTCATTCCACGAAATTACTGGATCGTTCAAAACAGAAGATTTTGCATCTTATAAACTAGTACCAACAAGTCTTGATGATAAAAACTATGGTTTACCATTTGACACTGGAGTAACAGGTCTATATGTAAGAACAGATTACTTAGAACAAGCGGGTTACACAGTTGATGATTTAAAAGGAATTGACTGGAACGAATATATCGAAATTGGGAAAAAAGTAAAAGAAGCAACTGGCAAGAATATGATTACACTTGATCCAAACGACCAAGGTATTATTCGTATGATGATGCAATCTGCTGGTGCTTGGTATATGAAAGAAGATGGTGTAACACCATTTATCGCTGGAAACGAAGCACTTAAAAAGTCATTTGAAGTGTACAAAGCAATGCTTGACGCTGATATCGTAAAACCAAACTCTGATTGGAGTCAATTCTTAGCGGCATTTAATAGTGGTGAGGTAGCATCTGTTCCGACTGGAAACTGGATTACACCTTCTGTTAAAGCTGAAGCATCTCAATCAGGCAAATGGGCAGTTGTTCCACAACCGAAGCTTCCAGATGTTGAGTCAGTAAATGCTTCAAACTTAGGTGGAAGCTCATGGTATGTGTTAAATGTTGATGGTAAAGAAGATGCTACTGATTTCTTAGCGAAAACATTTGGTTCAAATGTTGATTTTTATCAAGATTTAGTAACAGAAATTGGGGCAATTGGAACATACATTCCTGCATCAACTGGAGAAGCATATAAAGCGGCTGATGAGTTCTTTGCTGGTCAAACGATTATTTCTGACTTCTCAACATGGTTAGAAGAAATTCCACAAGTGAATTATGGTTTACACACATATGCCATTGACGACATCTTAATTGTTGAAATGCAAAACTACCTTAACGGTAAGGATATTGATCAAGTGCTTGAGGACGCTCAACAGCAAGCTGATGCACAATTACAGTAATAATCCTGCCAACTATTCCTCTGATCTGAAGTGAGGAACGGAGCCTTGAAATTTCAATCTGCTAACGATGCAGAGGAGATTTTCAAGGCTTCAATTCTATATTGATTAAGTTAAGGAGTTGACTTTAAAATGATATCAGCAAAAACAAGTACAAACACATCTGTTTCTTATTCGACGAAGAAGCGGATTACTAAAACAACCCTCATCGGTTGGTCCTTTATCACATTAGCTTCGGTGTTAATCTGCATTTTTTACTTTTATCCAATGGTTCATGCGTTAATCATGTCTTTTCAATCAGGAACAGGGACAAATTTGAAATTTACTGGTCTTGATAATTATGCTCGATTATTAAAAGATCCGACCTTTATCACAGCCGTAAAAAATACCGTTATCTACTTAATTATTCAAGTGCCGGTCATGATATTTCTAGCTCTATTTTTATCAGTGCTATTAAATGATAAAAATTTAAAATTTAAAGGATTTTTCCGTACCGCGATCTTTTTACCATGTGTAACATCACTTGTCGCGTATTCTGTTATTTTTAAGTATTTATTTGGTGTTGATGGCATTATCAACATGATGTTAATGAAGCTTTCCTTTGTTTCAGAGCCAATACAATGGTTAACAGATCCTTTTTGGGCAAAAATCACGATTGTTATCGCCATTACTTGGCGTTGGACTGGTTATAATATGATCTTTTATTTATCATCACTGCAAAATATTGATTCTTCCATCTATGAAGCTGCCAAAATTGATGGAGCATCTCCTATTCAACAATTTTTTAAGATTACGATTCCAATGTTAAAGCCAATCATTCTTTTTACATCCATTACTTCAACAATCGGAACTCTGCAATTATTTGATGAAGTTATGAATATTACAAAAGGTGGTCCTGGTAATGCAACGATGACGATTTCTCAATATATTTATAATTTATCGTTTAAATATACGCCAGACTTTGGTTATGCAGCGACCGTGTCGTATGCAATTGTGATTATGATTGTTGTTTTCTCTATTATTCAGTTTAAAGTGGCAGGTGATCGAAATGCTTAAGAAAGTATTTAGTTACGGAGTTTTAATTGTAGCGACGATTGTATCGATTTTTCCGTTTTTATGGATGGTTGTATCGGCAACAAATAAGTCGGTTGATGTTACGCAAGGAAGATTATTACCAGGTTCTCATTTTGTAGAGAATTTTAAAAATCTATTAGCTACTGTCGATATTGTTCCTGCTTTAATTAATTCTGCTAAGGTATCGATTTCAACAACCATTTTATCGCTATTAATTGCGTCACTAGCAGGGTATGGATTTGAGATTTTTAAAAGCAAATCAAAGGATGTTGTGTTTAATATTTTACTTCTATCCATGATGATACCGTTTGCTGCGTTAATGGTTCCGTTATTCCGTATGTTTGGTACGATTTCACAAACAGCACCATTCTTAGGGATTGATACATTAACAGCTGCGGTGTTACCAACCCTTACAACTGCGTTCTTAATCTTTTTCTTTCGTCAAAGTACAAAAATGTTTCCAAAGGATATTCTTGAAGCAGGTCGAATTGATGGATTAAGTGAGTTAGGTGTATTTTTTAGAATTTATGTCCCAACGATGAAAACAACGTATGCAGCAGCAGCGATTATTACGTTTATGGCTAGCTGGAATAACTATTTATGGCCTCTTGTTGTGTTGCAATCTCCTGAAAAGCAAACGATACCATTGCTTATTTCGACTTTAGGCTCAAGTTATGCCCCAGATTTTGGCGTTATTATGACAGCGATTGTTATTGCAACATTGCCTGCTGCACTTATATTCTTCATCATGCAAAAGCACTTTGTTGCAGGTATGATGGGCTTCAGTAAAATAAAGAGAGAGGAAGTTTAGAATGAGGACGAATCCAGATTTAAATTGGTTAACAGATGTAAATACCTTTGCGGTAAATCGACTACCGGCACACTCTAGTCATGTGTATTACAAAACAGTGGAAGAGGCGAAGAACTTTCTTCCAATGGCTATGAGAAAAAGTTTAAATGGAAATTGGAAATTTCATTATGCGATCAATCCAAGTACACGCCCTGAAAGTTTCTATCATGTCGATTTTGACTGTGACAGCTGGGATGATATAAAGGTTCCAGGTCATATTCAATTACAGGCTATGGTAAGCCTCAATATGTTAATACGATGTACCCATGGGACGGAATCAATGATATACGCCCACCTGTAATTCCAATGGATAAAAATCCAGTTGGAAGCTATGTTAAGAACTTTCATGTACCAGACAATATGCAAGGAAACCCTGTGTTTATCTCATTTCAAGGGGTTGAATCTGCTTTTTATGTATGGCTAAATGGTCACTTTATCGGATACAGCGAAGACAGTTTTACTCCTGCTGAGTTCGAGTTAACTCCTTTTTTACAGCAAGGAGAAAACAAGCTTGCAATTGAGGTATACCAAAGAAGTACAGGTAGCTGGCTTGAGGATCAGGATTTTTGGCGTTTCTCGGGAATTTTCCGTGAGGTCTATTTGTATACTGTGCCGAAAATGCATGTGTATGATGCCTATGTTCATGCAGAACTTGATGAAACCTATACAAAGGGAACACTGAAGGTTGATCTTCAACTAAGTTCACCTGCTGCTATCGGTTCAAAGGTTTTGGTTGAATTGGTAGATAAAGATGGAGATCTTGTTGAATCAACTAGTGTTGACCTTAACGGAGAAACACAGACTTTTACACTGAATGTTGACAGACCAAAATTGTGGAGTGCTGAAACTCCTTATCTGTATAAGCTTTTTATTCAGCTTATTGATGAAAATGAAGAGATTGTTGAAGTTGTCCCGCAAAAGATTGGCTTTAGACGATTTGAGCTTGTTGATAAGGTAATGAAATTAAATGGTGAGCGTATTGTTTTTAAAGGAGTAAACCGCCACGAGTTTCATCATCGAACAGGGCGTGCCATTTCAAAGGAAGATATGCTCTGGGATATAAAAACATTAAAGCAAAATAACATCAATGCAGTTCGCACATCACATTATCCAAACCAAAGCTATTGGTATGAATTATGTGACGAATATGGCATTTACGTAATTGATGAAATGAACTTGGAAACACATGGAACATGGCAAAAGATGGGCGCCGTTGAACCTTCCTGGAATATCCCGGGAAACAAACCAGAATGGCAGGATATCGTGTTAGATAGGGCAAAATCAATGTTTGAACGAGATAAAAACCATCCTTCTATTCTTATCTGGTCATGTGGAAATGAATCATATGCAGGTGAAGTGATTCTTAATGTTACGAAATATTTTAAGTCCGTTGATTCTAGCAGACTTGTCCATTATGAAGGTGTATTTTACGACCGTACTTACAATGATACAAGTGATATGGAAAGCCGCATGTATGCAAAGCCAGCAGATATTGAGGAGTATTTAACAAACAATCCTGAAAAACCATATATAAGCTGCGAATATATGCATGCGATGGGGAATTCTTTAGGTGGTATGAATTATTACACAGAGTTAGAGGATAAATACCCGATGTATCAAGGTGGATTCATTTGGGATTATATGGACCAATCTCTCGTTCAAAAAGATCGTTATGGAAATGAGTTTTTAGCTTATGGCGGAGACTTTGGAGACCGTCCGACAGATTACGGCTTCTGTACGAATGGAATTGTTTATGCGGACAGAAAGCTTTCTCCTAAGATGCAAGAAGTTAAATATTTATATCAAAATATGAAGCTAGAAGCAGATGAAACAGGTGTAACGATTAAGAATAAGAATGTGTTTAAAGATACCTCAGATTATTTGTTAACGTACACTCTTTTTCATGAAGGAGAGAAGGTATGTGAAAAATCAGTTGAGGTAAATGTTGCAGCACAAAGTGATCAGCGATTGGATTTTGATTGGTCTCGAGATTCGATGATCAAAACAGGTGAGTATTATGTTCAGGTCGCTTTTCTATTAAAAGAAAAAACAATCTGGGCAGAGGCTGGGCACGAGGTGGCATTCGGGCAATTTGTTTTTGAGAAAAAAGGTGATGATACTTTGCCGACACGATCAGAAGAGAAAGTTAGGTTGGTAGAAGGTGACGTTAACATCGGTGTTCATGGTAGAGATTTTAGCATTATTTTTTCAAAGCAAGTGGGAAGCCTAGTGTCTATTACTTATTCAGGAAAAGAAATGATTGCATTTCCTCCTGCACCATTGTTCTGGCGGGCAACCACAGACAATGATAGAGGGTACGCTCAAGCTTTTGTTTCAGGCTGCTGGCTATCAGCGAGTATGGCTCGGAGATGTACAAATGTTGAGCTATCAACTCATGAAAATAACGTTGTGGTCGCATTTACTTATAAGTTTTCCATTCATGCAGATATTGATGTAAACACGATTTATACGGTATATCCTAATGGTAGCATTCACGTAAAGTCATCGTACAAAGGAGCAGAAGGGTTGCCGCAGATGCCGATCTTTGCCTTATCATTTAAGGTTCCAGCTAATTATAATCAACTAGAATGGTATGCAATGGGACCGGAAGAAAACTATTCAGACCGAGCTCAAGGGGCACGACTTGGTGTGTTTAAGAACACTGTAAAAGATAATATGGCTGCGTATTTGAATCCGCAAGAATCTGGAAATCGAACTGGAGTCAGACGAGTTCGGGTAACAAATGAGGGTGGCGAAGGATTGATGATTGCTGCAAAGGGCACACCGATTGAATGCAATGTCTCACCTTATACAGCTCTTGAGCTAGAAAATGCACAGCATCATCATGAACTACCTAATGTTCATTACTCTGTAATCACCGTTGCCGGCAAGCAAATGGGTGTTGGTGGAGATGATAGCTGGGGTGCTCCTGTCCATGAAGAACATGTGATAAAAGCAAATAGAGATATGGCATTTGAATTTGTGATTCAGCGTGAAGGGATTTGATAGGATTGAGCTTGAAATTCTTTTCAAGCTCAATTCGGTTTTGATGGGGGGAGAATTGGGATAGGGAATGGTTGATGGATCAGGAATCTGTCTTGTTCTTAGGTAGAATTGGGACAGGAATTGGTGGGTAGATCAGGATACAGTCTCGATACAGGTAGAATCGGGACAGAAACTTTTATAAAGACCAGGCTACTGTCTCGATACAGGTAGAATCGGGACAGAAACTTTTGTAAAGATTAGGCTACAGTCTCGATACAGGCAGAATCGGGCCAGAAACTGGTAGAAGGACCAGGCTACAGTCTCGGTACAGTCAGAATCGGGCCAGAAACTGGTGTAAAGATTAGGCTACAGTCTCGATACAGGTAGAATCGGGCCAGAAACTGGTGTAAAGATTAGGCTACAGTCTCGATACAGGTAGAATCGGGCCAGAAACTGGTGTAAAGATTAGGCTACAGTCTCGATACATGTAGAATCGGGACAGAAACTTTTGTAAAGATTAGGCTACAGTCTCGATACAGGCAGAATCGGGACAGAAACTGGTAGAAGGACCAGGCTACAGTCTCGGTACAGTCAGAATCGGGCCAGAAACTTTTGTAAAGATTAGGCTACAGTCTCGATACAGGTAGAATCGGGACAGAAACTTTTGTAAAGATTAGGCTACAGTCTCGATACAGTCAGAATCGGGACAGAAACTGGTAGAAGGACCAGGCTACAGTCTCGATACAGGCAGAATCGGGACAGAAACTGGTGGAAAGATCAAGCCACAGTCTCGATACAGTCAGAATCGGGCCAGAAACTGGTGTAAAGATCAGGCTATAGTCTCGATACAGTCAGAATCGGGACAGAAACCGGTTCAGAGAGCAAAATCCAGTCTCGATACATGAAAAATTGTCAATCAAAGGAGTTGAAACATGTACATTCATATAAACGATCAACTGCAACAATTTCACTTAACAAATGGTCAAATTAGTTATATTTTTCAAGTGTTAAAGAATGGTAGTCTTGGGCAGCTTTATTTTGGAAAGGCTCTTCGTCATCGTGAGGATTTTTCACATTTTCAACGAAATGATCTTCCTACAGCTGCAAGCTGTCATTTTTATCAAGATGACCCAGCTTTTTCTCTTGAAACAACACGTCAAGAATTTCCGGTACCAGGTAAAGGAGATTTTCGTGAGGCTGCAATTGAGGTTGTTGATTCTGAAGGCAGACTTGGAAATTTATTTGCATACAGAGGATATGAGGTAGTAAAAGGAAAGCCAAAATTAACAGGACTACCTGCTACATATGCCGGAGAAGAAGAAGCTACGACTCTTATTGTGACACTTGAAGATCATCAAGTAAACGCAAGTCTTCAATTATCTTATACCATTTTTCATCATTTGCCGGTGATAACCCGCACTGTAAAAATTGAGAATATAGGAGAACATACACTTTCATTAAATAAGCTCATGAGTTCATCTATTGATCTTCCAGACTCAGACTTTAAAATGGTGCATCTATCTGGAACATGGTCTAGAGAGCGACATATAAAAGAAAGAGAACTTGTACAAGGCATTTCTTCCGTCTCCAGTATTAGAGGAGCTAGTTCACATCATGATAACCCTTTTATTGCCTTAAAACGAAAAAATACAACCGAGCATCATAACGAAGTGTATGGATTTAATTTTGTGTATAGCAGTAATTTTTTAGCACAGGTTCAGGTTGATCATTATGAAACATCAAGAGTGATGATGGGGATTCACCCACATCAATTTCAGTGGAATCTTAATGCAAATGAAAGCTTTCAGGCGCCAGAAGTAGTAATTGTTTACTCTAATGAGGGGTTAAACGGTATGAGTCAGGCTTTTCATCAATTATATCGTCAGCATTTAATTCGCGATCCATGGAAACAAGAAGAAAGACCTGTTTTAATCAACAATTGGGAAGCAACTTATTTTGATTTTAATGAAGAAAAGCTAGTTCATATTGTGAAAAGTGCTAAGGATTTAGGAATTGAGTTATTTGTTTTAGATGATGGCTGGTTTGGTAAACGAAACGATGATACATCATCACTTGGAGATTGGTATGAGGATGAAGACAAACTTCCGAATGGCTTGGAATCATTAGCAAGCAAATTAAAGGAGTTGGATCTGAAGTTTGGATTATGGTTTGAGCCAGAAATGATTAATCCGGTTAGCCAGCTGTATAAGGAACATCCTGATTGGATAGTAGGAAGACCTGGAGAGCATCTCGTATTTGGAAGAAATCAACTTGTGTTGGATTTTTCAAGATCTGAAGTAGTGGACTATTTATATGAAAAAATGTCGGGTATCATCCGCAAAACAATGCTTTCTTATATTAAATGGGATATGAATCGAAATATAACAGATGCCTACTCATCGGCCCTTAACCAAGAACAACAGGGTGAATTTTTCCACCGCTATATTTTAGGTGTTTATGATTTATATGAAAAACTAACATCTGAATTTCCTGACGTCCTATTCGAATCTTGTGCCGGTGGTGGAGGCAGATTTGATCCAGGTATGCTTTATTATGCTCCACAAGCTTGGACTAGTGATGATACCGATGCAGTGGAACGTCTTAAAATTCAATATGGAACATCACTTGCCTACCCTATTTATAGTATGGGTTCTCACGTTTCGGCTGTTCCAAATCATCAAACATTAAGAAAAACACCGATCGATACTAGAGCAAATACTGCCTATTTTGGTACATTTGGTTATGAGTTAAATCCACTTGAACTAAAAGAGGAAGAGCGCGAAATCATCAAAACTCAAGTGCAATTTTACAAAAGTCACCGTAAACTGATTCGAGATGGAGACTTTTATCGTCTTCAGTGTCCTTTTGAAGAAAACGAAACAGCATGGATGATTGTTTCAAAAGATAGAAAGGAAGCGTTGGTTGGATGGTATAAAGTCCTTGCGACTGCGAATCCAAAGAAGCAGCAGGTGCTTCCTTTAAAAGGACTTGATGTTAACTTGTTGTATGAAGTGAATGGAGAAAAAGCCTATTATGGTGATGAACTAGTTTATCGGGGTTTACCTTTGCCTATTGAATTTAATGGAGTAAACGGAAAATTGACTGAACGGGGCGGAGATTATCAGTCAGTAGTGTTTTATTTAAATGGAAGGGAGAAATAAATGGCCCTTCCACACAGAATAAACAAGGAAGCAGAAAGAAGAAGTTCCTATGAATTTCTTCTTCTGCTGTTATATATCTTTGTATCATTCTGAAAAGATTCATAGGTTTGAACAATCAAGTTTTCCGTTTTCTTTGATATCGGTTTTTTGGCAGTCTGAGAGACTTTTCGAATAAAGGCTCGAAGCTCTTGTTCCTTTTGGAAATCTGTTTGTTTGAAAAATTCCATCATTTTAACAAGATCGTTCACCGTTAATCCTGTTCTTTTTTCAATTTCATCAAACATGAGCATACCTCCTGGCAATTCCTTGATACCATTCTATTTCTTTGTTTCCCTTCTTATGACAGGTGCTACTTCGGTGGCTAATCGTTCAATGTTTTCAACCACAGTTTTAAAATGCATTCCTCCAATATCAATTTGCGCCATAAAACGTTGATGTCCAAAAAGTTCATATTGATGTAAAATTTTTTCGATAATTTGTTGCGAGCTTCCCACAAATAGTGATCCTTTCTCACTGGTTATTTGTTCAAAGTCATTTCTTATCTCTTTCTGATCCCCATCCATTGATCTCCAATAACTTGAATGATAGGGAAAGAATTCTTTTTTAGCTTGTTCAGCTGTGTTTGAAAGGTAGGTGTGTCCACTAACTGCTACTTTAATCTCTGTAGGAGACACTCCATATTTGTCTGCTTCTTGACGATATATGTCTACAAGGTCTTTATAAACTAGATAATCTTTTCCAAAGGTAACGACAACTAAACCGGTACCTAATCTTCCCGCACGTGCTGCACTTTGCGGTGTGTTACCAACACCAATCCATAACGGCAGTTTGTCTTGAAATGCACGTGGAACAATATCTGCATGCTGCAGAGGAGAGCGGAAATTCCCTTCCCACGTTACATTTTTCTCTTCATTCAACTTTTGGAAAAGTGTAATATTTTCCTCAAATAATTCATCATAATTTTTTACATCATATCCAAAGAGAGGGAAAGATTCCAAGTAGGCTCCTCGGCCGGCAATAATCTCGGCACGACCATTTGATATAAGATCAAGTGTTGCAAAATCTTCATATAAACGAACTGGGTCGTTTGTGTTAAAGACTGTGGTTGCAGTTGTTAGTTTTATTCTTTTGGTTACCTGAGAAATTGAAGACAATACAACAGAAGGAGATGACACTGCATAATCAAAACGGTGGTGCTCACCTAAACCAAAAACATCAAGTCCTGCCTCATCTGCAAGCTTTGCCGCTTCAACGATTTCTTCGATTCGCTGCTTAGCACCGATGGTTTCTCCTGTATGGGGATTAGGCCGTAAATCTGCTAAAGAATAAATTCCAATTTCCATTCCATGAGAGTGAATGATTTCATCTTCCTTCATAATTCTCCCTCCAACAATTTCATACATTAACTTCGTGCGTTCCTTGTTTAGTTTATGTACAAATGTCATAAGTTGTAATTGGATTCACTATAAATAATCAATTGCCTATGTCTAGAAATCTTTTTTATCCCTTATTAATATATAGGGTGGTATAATCAGTTTAAGAACATAGGAAAGGAGGAGAAGAATATGGAAGAAATTTTAAGGAAAATGTTAAACGAAATAAAAGAAATGCGTGTAGATATAATTGAATTGAGCAAAGACACAAATGAATTGAAGAAAGATACCAGAGAGTTAAGAAAAGATACAAATGAATTAAAGAAAGATACTTATGAATTGCGAGAAGGTCAGAAAAGACTAGAAGCCGGCCAAGAAAAGTTACAAAAGAACCTTGTTGATAGTTTAGGCTTATATACTGATAAGATTGTTGATTATGTTGATGATCGAACAGAAGTATTAAACAAAAGAGTTTATAAAGCCGAATCTGAAATAGAACGAATGAGTAGACAGTAAAAGTCAAAATCTTCGCTTGTGAATCGACATGCCGTTCTATTTACGAATCACGATTCTACTACTTCTACGTATACCCTCATGAATAATTCCCTAGAAATAGATGCTTCATCTAAATCACTAATTGAATTCTAACTATAACAGACAAGCCCCGAAAAGATTATCAGGGCTTGTTATTTGTTTCATTTTAGTAAGCAGTCCAGCCAGCGTCAGCTGCGATCACTTGTCCATTTATAAAGCTAGATTCATCAGAACCTAAGAAAACAGCAAGTTGTGCAACTTCGTCCGGCTTTCCAACGCGTGGCATTGTACCTTGTCCGGTCGATTGACGACCAAATCCAAACTCAGATACATTTGTCATACTTGAACCAATGTTTGTCTCTACACCACCAGGGGCGATACCATTACAACGGATTCCAGATTGAGCATACATGTATGCAGTGTTTTTTGTTAATCCAGTTACAGCATGTTTAGAAGCTGTATACGCTGCTCCTGCACGCGCACCACGTAAGCCACCTGCGGATATATTATTTACGATAATGCCATGACCTTGCTCTAAGAAGATGTTTGTAGCAATACGCATAGCACGCATTACACTTGTTGTGTTCACTGCAAAAACGCGACCCCATTTTTCATCAGTAATTTCTCCAACAGGCTCCATACCATCCATAATACCTGCGTTGTTCACTAAAATGTCCAGCTTACCAAATGCTTCTTTTGTTTCAGTGAATAATTGTTCTAAATCTTCTAATTCAGCTACGTTTGTACGGTTAGCAACTGCAACGCCACCGCTGTTGTTAATAGACTCTGCTACTGCTTGAGCACCTTCAGAATTATAATCAGAAACAACTACTTTTGCTCCTTCTTTTGCGTAAAGTTCTGCGATTGCTTTTCCCATACCTGAAGCTGCACCTGTTATAATTGCTACTTTATCTTTTAATCTCATATGAAAGATCCTCCTTAAATGTTATTGTACATTTGTTCAATAAAATAATAATATATAGTTGAAACCGCATTCAATAAGCAAAAAATGATGGATTTGTACAATATTGAACAAAAAACTAGAAAGTGTTTGATAAAGGAGGGATGCTATTTGAATAAAAATGATTTGCGTGTTCAAAAAACAAAAGAAAGTATCCATTTAGCATTAACGAGACTTTTAAAAATGAAACCACTAACACATATAAAAGTTACGGAACTTTGTAGAGAAGCAAAAATAAACCGAGGTACATTTTATTTTCATTATCAAGAAGTTGGAGATGTGTTTAAGGAGTTTTTTGAAGAAATGATGGTAGACTTAAAAGAATCTTATGATGAACCGTATCGTCATACCGATTTTCTTAACTTAGAAAATTTAGACCCAAAAACAGTTCGGATTTTTCATCATATAAAGAAATTTGAGGAGTTTTATAAAATCATCTTATCAAAAGAAGTATCATCAGAGTATTATTACATGTTATTCGATGAAATACGTTCAATTTTTATAGAAGATAAAAATACTCTACAGCCTGGAAATTCTACAGATTTTTTATATTCCTATTCTGCAAATGCCATTATCGGATTAATCATTGAATGGTATCGTCATGATTTTCAAGAATCTGCTGATGAAATGAATATTCATTTGGTCAATATTCTTAACTTAAGAGCATAGGGGCATTGCTTCCATGTAGTCGACCTATCTCCGGTCATCGGAGGAAAAATCGCACCAATTTTTGCATTTAAAATAATTCAGGCTTAATATGATGATATAAAGACGTAAAAGAGGTGTTTTCATGAAAACAGAAGAACAGTATTTTAGAGAAGGAAAGTCAATTCAACAATATATGGATGAGATGGGCAATTTAAAGGAGGAAAGCTTCCATGTTTATCAAGAGCTTCAACTACTAGATGATGGGTTTGCCGATGAATTAGCAAAGCAATCACTGCACTTTTTAATTATTACAGAAGATTGGTGTGGTGATGCTATGATGATTAATCCTGTGATACGAAGGCTGGCTGAAGCTGCAGATATTGAGGTTCGTGTTACATTAAGAGATGCTGATACAGAACTTATTGACCGACATTTAACAAATGGTGGACGAGCGATACCGATTGTTTTAATTTTGAATGATGAAGGTACATTAATTGGAAAATGGGGTCCTCGTGCGCCAGAAGTCCAGCGAATTGTAGATGATCTCAGAGCTACACTTCCAGCAAAGGACGATCCTTCTTTTCCGAAAAAACAAAAAGAAATGATTTCATCATTACAAAAACGGTATAAAGAGGAACACGCACTTTGGTTGTATGTTTATCAAAGTTTTAAGAAAACGTTATTATCAGTTTTAAATTAAAGTACAATTCTTTTTATTACATATAAAACTTACAAATAACTACCAAAGTCATTTTGGTAGTTATTTTTTTATTTTTCTAAAAACATAAAAATGTTGAAGTTGTTGTTATAACACTGGTTTTAGCGTTTTTTAGTAATCTAGCAAAACATAATAAAAGAAACCCTATTGACCACAAAGAATTAATTTTCTATAATGAAAGTGGAAATAAACAAACAAAAGTGATACTAAATAAACATAATAAATAAAAAAGAAACGTTAAATAGCAGAGAAACAAAAGGTTATGCCAAATCAAAGAGAATTTTAAATGAAATTGAAAACGTTTTATCTTTTTGAGATTTAAAGCTATTACAATAATTTTTGGAGGGATTACAATGACTCAAAAACAAGCTTTTCTAGAGAAAACTGAGATTATTAACTACATAGATGTATTAATGGATAATCTTTCACAAATAAATGATAATACAGGTGAATTTTTATTAAACTTTGATGGTTTAATTGTGGACGATAAGAGCTGGAATGTTTGGAACTGGCCGCAAGGTGTTGGGTTGTATGGAATCTTTAAATATTGGAAACTAACAAATAGTCAGAAGGCTTTAACTATAATTACTGATTGGTTTAAAGCTAGATTTGAAGAAGGTGTACCACCTAAGAATGTCAATACAATGGCTCCTTTATTAACGCTAGCGTTTTTATATGAAGAAACGAAGGATCAGACATTTGTTCCTTATTTAGAAAATTGGGCAGAGTGGGTTATGCATGATATGCCACGAACTGAGGAAAACGGTCTTCAACATATGACATACGGTCCTGAAAATAAAAATCAGCTTTGGGATGACACCTTAATGATGACGGTTTTACCTTTGGCCAAGATCGGAAGACTTTTCAATAAACAAGAATATATCGAAGAAGCGAAAAGACAATTTTTAATTCATATTAAGTATTTAAGTGATCGTAAAACAGGATTATGGTTTCACGGCTGGACTTTTGAAGAAAATCATAATTATGCAGAAGCATTATGGGGAAGAGGGAACTGCTGGATTACTATTGCCATTCCGGAATTTATCGAAATTCTCGATTTAAAAGAAGGGGACTTCTTAAGAGAATATCTTCTTGATACATTAAAAAGACAAATTGAGGCATTAGCTGAATATCAAGATGAAAGCGGATTATGGCATACATTAATCAATGACAAATCATCTTATTTAGAAGCTTCTGCAACAGCAGGATTTGCTTATGGTATCTTGAAGTCTATTCATAAACGATATATTGGTCAAGAATATAAAGAAGTGGCTTATAAGGCAGTCCGTGGAATTGTGAAGGAAATTAATGATGAAGGTGCTCTGCAAAAGGTTTCGGTTGGAACAGGTATGGGTGATACATTAGAGTTTTATAAAGAAATCAAAACGACAACAATGCCTTACGGACAATCGTTAGCTGTACTAAGCTTATCTCAATTTTTATATGAATTTTTCTAAAAAGTTGTTTCGTTGAATAATAGATTTGGCTAGTGACAGAGTGAAGTTGCTAGCTAAATCTCTTATGAGCAAGGGAGATTAATTTCACAGGGGGATTAAAAATTGAAGAAAATCATTCCAGTAATCGTTATGGGGTTGTTATGTGTTATTTTAATCACTGGCTATAGTAAAAATGAGAACGATTCCATAGTTTTACGGTTTGCATATGCAAGTAATAGTCAACCCGTAAAAGATGCAATGGCTGAGTTTGGAAGGTTACTTTCTGAGAAAACAAATGGAGAAGTTATGGTTGAATATTATCCTGATAGTCAATTAGGTGGAGAACGTGAATTAATCGAATTAACGCAAACAGGGGCAGTAGATATTACAAAAGTTAGTGGATCGGCATTAGAAAGTTTCTCTAATAAATACTCCATTTTCGGTTTACCTTACTTATTTGATAATGAAGAACATTTTTATCGAGTAATGGATAGTGACCTTGTTCAACCAATTTTTCAATCAACAGAAAAGTTGGGGTTTGTTGGATTAACGTATTATGATTCTGGACAAAGAAGTTTTTATATGACAGATGGACCAATTGAAAGCTCAAGTGATTTAGCAGGTAAAAAAATTAGGGTTATGCAAAGTCAAACAGCAATCAAAATGGTTCAATTACTAGGGGTTTCACCAACACCGATGGATAGCGGTGAAGTGTATACTTCCTTGCAGCAAGGGATTTTAGATGGTGCGGAAAATAATGAATTTGCTATAACAGAAGCGGGCCATGGTGAGGTAGCAAAATTTTATTCATATGACGAACACACAAGAGTTCCTGACATAATGGTGATGAACAAAGAAACGTTAGAAGGATTAACAAAAGAGCAACAAGAGGCTGTCTATGAAGCAGCAAAGGAATCAACGGAATTTGAAAAAGTCGTTTGGAGGGATGCAGTCGATCAAGCAAAGGAAAGATCAGAAAATGAATTTGGTGTAGTCTTTAATGAAGTCGATAAGAAGCCTTTCCAAGAAGCCGTACAGCCGTTACATGATGAATTTGCCAATAATGAAGAGTTCAAGCAATTGTATGAAGATATTCAGAAATTGAAAGAAAATAAATGATAGAGGTTGATACGATGAGAGATGTAAAGAAAAGTGTCGATAGAGTCATAGAATTTCTTACTTGTACTTTATTTTTATTGATGGTAGCGGTTGCAAGTTGGCAAGTGTTAAGTCGCTTCATTCTAAAAAATCCAAGTACATTTACAGAAGAACTATTAAGGTATAGCTTGATTTGGTTAGCTATGCTGGCAGCTGCATATGTTGTAGGAAAAAATGAGCATATTGCGATTACCTTTTTAAGAGATCGTTTGATTGAGGAATCAAGAATTAAACTAGATATTCTCATTCAATCTATCTTCCTATTATTCTCTGCAATTATTATGGTCTATGGTGGAGCAAAGGCTGCTTCATTAACAATGGCACAGATTTCTCCTGCCTTGCATGTACCGATGGGATTTGTTTACTTGGCTTTACCTGTATCTGGTGTTTTTATTCTGTTTTACAGCACAACGAATATTTTGGAGTTGCTACATAAAAAGAAAAAAGTAACCGTTATCAAACAGAGAAATGCAAGTTAAGACAATTATTAATGAAAGCAGGTGCAACCTATGGAGTTACAAGCAAGCTTGATCTTAATTGCTGTTTTTGCCCTATTAATGGTTATTGGAATTCCGATTGCGATTAGTATCGCATTAGCTTCTCTAGCAACAGTAATTATTGTTTTACCTTTTGATGTTTCTGTATTCACTTCAGCACAAAAAATGATTACTAGCTTAGATAGCTTTTCTCTATTAGCAGTACCGTTCTTTATTCTTTCAGGAATTATTATGAATAATGGTGGAATCGCGATCAAGCTCGTGAATCTAGCAAAGTTAATAGGTGGTAGAATTCCGGGATCATTAGCACATACAAATATTATCGGAAATATGTTTTTTGGTTCGATTTCTGGTTCTGCAATTGCTGCGTCAACAGCAATTGGTGGAACACTGATTCCACTGCAAGAAAAAGAAGGATATAGTAAAACCTATTCAGCAGCAGTTAATATTGCATCAGCTCCAACAGGGATGTTAATTCCTCCTAGTTCAGCCTTCATTATTTTCTCTCTGATAAGTGGTGGAACTTCAATTGCCGCATTATTTATGGGTGGATATGTTGTAGGAATATTATGGGGATTGGCTGTTATGCTGGTTGCGTTTTTCATCGCTAAGAAAAATAAATATCCGGTCATTCCAATGGTTTCCTTTAGTGAAGCTAGAAAAATTATTATAGACGCTATTCCTAGTTTATTACTTGTTGTGATTATTATTGGAGGAATTCTTTCAGGGATTTTTACAGCGATAGAGGCCTCGGCAGTTTGTGTGGTTTACTCATTATTTTTAGCTCTTGTTTTCTATCGTTCTATTTCTCTTAAGCAATTACCAGGTGTTTTAGTACAAGCAGTGCAAATGACCGGTGTTATTATGTTTTTAATTGCAGCTTCATCAGGTATGTCTTTTGTTATGGCGCTAACGGGTATACCTGAAGCTATTAGTAATGGAATCTTAGGCATTTCAGACAATAAATTCGTTATCCTTGCATGTATCACAGTGATTTTATTGATTGTTGGTACATTTATGGATATTGCACCTGCCATCTTAATTTTCACACCAATCTTTTTACCAATTGCTACAAACTTAGGAATTGATCCTGTACACTTCGGAATCTTCTTTGTCTTTAACTTATGTATTGGAACGATTACACCTCCTGTTGGAACAGGATTATTCGTAGGGGCGAGTATAGGGAAGGTGAAGATTGAGAAAATTATTAAACCATTGCTTCCGTTTTATGTAGCGATTGTCGTGATTTTAGTGTTGGTTACGTTTGTACCGCAGATTAGCCTGTTTTTGCCTAATTTGTTTGGGTTGTAGAATTTATAAAAGGCAACAAATCTATTATCGGATTTGTTGCCTTTTTTCTTAATGCTGAATAAAATCTACAAATTGAGAGATACCTTCTCGATGAAATCGCTGTGGCTTTTTAACGAGCCATAAGCTTCTTTCAATATGTACATCTTTAATTTTTATTTCTTGTAAATAGCCTTGTTCTAATTCTCTAGCAACAGTTAGTTTAGAAAGTATGCTAATTCCAAGACCTGACTCAACGGCACTTTTTATGGCTTGTGTGCTACCGATTTCCATATAACTATTTATCTTTTCCAAAATTCCATACTCTTTGAGGGCATTTTCTGCGATGAGTCTTGTCCCCGAAATTGATTCACGCCAAATCATTTTTTCGTTTGCTAATTCCTCAATTTGAATTTCAGATCGCTCCTTCCATGGGTGATCAGGTGGGCAAACGAGAATGAGTTCATCATTGGCAAATTTCTCCACAATCAGATGTTTATCTTCAACAATTCCCTCAACTAATGCAATATCAATCACATCATTCGTTAAATCCTCTAACACACTTGGTGTATTTCGAATCGTTAAGGTTACTTTTATATCTGGTGCATGTTTTTTAAATCGACCAAGTAAACTTGGTAATAGAAACTCACCAATAGTCAAAGAAGCACCTACCCTAAGATTTGAATTGTACTCTCCGGTAGCTTGAAGGATCACTTCTTTAGATCTGTCAAAATCATTAATAATGGCTTTTGCAAAAGGATAGAGCATTTTCCCTGTTTCTGTAACAATAAGCTTTCCTTCTGTCCGATCAAATAGTAAGGTACCATAAAAATTTTCTAATTGGCGGATTTGTCTTGTCACAGCCGGCTGAGACACAAAGCTTAATCTTGCTGCTTGACTAATGCTTCCTTCATCAACGACTAAGCAAAACATTTTAAGGTTTTCTATATTCATAAATACCCTCCCAATTAGAAAAATTTATCTTATCTTTATATAATACCCTAGGTCGGCTTATCAGGAAAATAAACTAGCTATAACAATCTGTTATATGCTATGCATTTGTTGCAATATGCTTCCGTTAAAAAGAGTGTTATCGTATATATAAGAACAACTTTAATAGTAAAGGGAATGGTAAAAGATGACCATTAAAAAGTATATTCCACCAGGATTGGAACAATATAACAAAAACCTTTTAAGTAAAGATTTGATTGCAGGCTTAACCTTGTTTGTGATGCTCGTTCCTCAAGGTATGGCATATGCGATGTTAGCTGGTTTACCACCCGTTATGGGGTTGTATGCTTCAACCATTCCTTTAATTATTTATGCATTATTTGCCTCTTCAAGGCATTTATCAATTGGTCCAACAGCCATAACATCTTTACTTGTTTTTTCAGGAATATCAAGCATAACTGAGCCAGGGTCACAGGATTATATAACTCTTGTTATTTTATTGGCACTTATGGTGGGAACGATTCAATGTTTGCTAGGAGTATTACGAATGGGTTTTATTGTGAAATTCATTTCACCGTCTGTTTTGGGCGGCTATACCTCGGCTGCAGCGATCATTATCGGTCTTAGTCAATTTAAACATTTGATCGGAATTGATCTTGGTACGTATTTTCAAGCACATCATTTACTAGTTGGAATAGGTAGGGAATTGACGAACTTACATTGGATGACTGTTCTCTTAGGAGTAAGTAGTATCATTTTTCTAGTTGTTTTCAAAAAAATAAACTCCCGTTTTCCAGCTACTCTTGTCCTAATTCTCTTGTCTTCACTAAGTGTGTACATTTTTTCATTACATGGAAAAGGAGTTCAAATTGTTGGTACGGTGCCAAATGGACTTCCTAATTTAGTATTGCCAACGATTTCTTTAGGCAGTGTGAAGCAATTAATTATACCAGCAGTCATCATTGCTTTGCTCGGCTTTATGGAGTCATTGGCAATAGGGAAAACAATTGCGGATAAAGAAAAATATAAACTTAACCCAAATCGTGAGTTAAAAGCATTAGGTTTAGCTAATATACTAGGTTCGTTGTTTTATATTTTCCCAGTAAATGGAAGTTTTTCAAGAAGTGCGGTAAATCATCAAAGCGGTGGGGTTACGCAATTAGTGTCAATTTTCACTAGTATGTTCATGATCATTACGCTTATGTTATTTACTTCTTATTTCTATTATTTGCCGAATGCAGTTCTAGCTGCGATCATCATCGTTGCTGTTTATAAATTAATTGATATTGAACAAGCAAAATTTTTGTTCAATGTAAGATCAATAGACGGATGGAGCTGGATTGTAACTTTTTTTGTAACCTTATTTGTCGGAATTCAGTGGGGAATTTTAGTTGGTGCTATTTTTAACTTCTGTTTGTTGTTAGCAAGAATAACAAGACCTAATATTATTGAAATGGGATATCTTGAAAAAGAACAAATATTTCGTGATATAAAGAGATTTCCTCAAGCGACTACACTTGATGATTTAATTATGATTCGAGTTGATTCTTCGATTCACTTTGCAAACATTTCTTATTTGGAAGATAAACTCAGGGAGTTTCTTTATTTAAAGCCTCTGGCTAACATGGTCATCATCGATTTTTCTGGAGTTAATGATATGGACACACCGTCCTTTGAGGTAATTGAAGATTTGAAGGAACAACTTAAGAAGGAAAAAGATATTTCCATGTACTTTGTTGGAATGAAAGGTACTGTTAGGGAAACAGCAGAAAAATTAGGCTGGGATAAGAAATTTAATGAAGAAATAAATTACTATACAATTGAAAAGTTACTTGAAAATAAGAGGATACGGGTATCAACTTCTTCTGATAAAAACAATCAAACTCCATATATGTATTATATTTAAAAGGTTAGTAGCAAATATATTTATTGTTACTAACCTTTTTCTTAAGTTGAAGTTTTATATTTTTTAGGTGTAACACCGGTATATTTCTTAAACACCTTTGTAAAATAACTTTGATCATGAAAGTTTAAGATCGTAGAAATTTTTAAAAGTGAATAGTCCGTAAAAGTTAACAATGTTTTGGCTTCATCAATTTTCGTTCGGTGTATATATTCCGCAATGGGTATGCCTACTTCTTTCTTAAAGAGGGAAGATAAATAATTTGGGTGCATATCAGCGATGTCAGCTAGGTGTGTTAGGGTCAATTCTTCGTAAAGATGTGTATAAATATAATTCATACACTTGTTAATCGGTTTTGAGTAGCTTTGTTGTTTTTGTTTACGTACACGATCGGCAAAATCACTTAATGCTTGTTCCATAAAGAGATCAAATGAAGCTAAAGAAGTGGCATCTCAAGCAGAGACAGTTGTCTTGTTTGCTGGTTTACCAGATCGTTATGAGTCTGAAGGATATGATCGTGTACACTTACACATTCCTGAAAATCAAAAGCGTTTAATTGATGCTGTTGCTGAAGTAAACTCTAATATTATTGTTGTGTTAAGCAACGGTGCACCAATTGAAATGCCATGGTTAGATAAAGTACAAGGGTTACTTGAAGGCTATCTTGGAGGTCAAGCACTTGGTGGAGCCATTGCGGATATTCTTTTTGGAGATGAAAATCCAAGCGGGAAACTTGCTGAAACATTTCCAAAACAATTAAGTGACAATCCTTCGTATTTATTCTTCCCGGGTGAGGGAGATCGAGTAGAATATCGCGAAGGAATTTTCGTTGGTTACCGTTATTATGATACAAAAAATGTAGAAACTTTATTCCCATTTGGATATGGACTTAGCTACACTACATTTGAATATAGCAATCTATCAGTAAGCTCAAAACAACTAAAAGATACAGAAACACTAACTATTACAGTAAATGTGAAAAATACAGGTGCTGTTGCTGGTAAGGAAGTTGTTCAGCTTTATGTAAAAGATGTACAAAGCAGTGTAAGTAGACCTGAGAAGGAACTAAAGGGGTTTGAAAAAGTAGAACTACAACCTGGTGAAGAAAAAGCAGTTACTTTTTCGTTAAATAAACGTGCTTTTGCTTACTACAATACGGAGCTTAAAGGTTGGCATGTTGAAAGTGGAAAATTTGAACTATTAGTAGGGAAAAGCTCTAAAGAATTGTTTTATCAGAAAAGGTAACAGTAGAATCTTCAATAGAGCTTCCATTAGTTGTTCATCGTAATACAACAATAGGAGATCTGTTTGCGAACCCTAAAGTTGCACCGCTAGCGAAAGAAATGTTAGCAAAAGCTCAAGAAGGAAGTCCATTTGCAGCAGCTGATGAGGACGAAGGGGAAGGTGCAGAAATGATGGCAGCGATGATGAAATATATGCCATTACGTGCTAGTGATGGAAAGTTTACCGAAGAAATGCTGCAAGGGATGATACAACAGTTAAATGAGGATCAGAAGAATCCTGTTGTGAAATAGAAAATAAAAAGTAACGACTCATTTCTTTGAGATGAATTCCCAGCTATTAATGATTGACCATGATCGCATATTTTGCTAGAATTAGCTCAACTAAATGTTCGATATTCCTCAAAGGGGAGTAGCTGTTAAACAAAGTCGTCATTTCGGGAGATTTAGGCCCCGGCTTTGTTGGCAATTTATATTGCTAGCGAGACCTTTGCCAATTTTATTAATTGGTGAAGGTCTTTTTTTTAGACCTTTACTAAATAGTAAGGGTCTTTTTTGTGTGCGACGGACAGTCGTACCTTGTGCAGATATCTGCACTGAATGAGCTGTTAAAGGTTGGAGTAAGTTATTTCGATAACAACTGCTCCCGAATCCTGGAAGACTCATTTTCTCGAAGGTGAAAGTCCTTCCACTAGGGTGCTGATACAACTAGTGAAGACTAATCTATGGCATGGTCGTGAGGCTTTGTCTGATGGAGATGCGGTAAATCGAGAGAACCGCAGTCGGATGTGCAGACCCAAATGCAATAAGTGTGAAGCACGGCGGCAGGATAAGTTGGCGACCATCCGCAAATAATGGGAAGTCTACAATAATTGTAATGGCAGGTCAGAGAAATCAGCCGATCTGTCGTAGCTTATTCGGTGATGGTGCTGGGTATGTACAGAAGGAAAGTACGATAACCCCGTGAGGTCTCTATCTTACCATAAGGGCAAGGCTTTATAAGGATAATCCGAAATGAGCCTTGTGGATAGAGAAGTCAGACGTTCTCATAGTACGGAAGTAGGTGATTGACTAAACAATCATCGAACGGAAGGGGAATGACCTTGTGGCTCTACACAACTAAAAGTGTGTAATGTTAACAGTAAACGATACTTCGGTATAAACGAACTGAAAGTACACATTGAAAGGTGTCGAATAAGAATGAATCAGACTTTGAAATTAAAATGGCATAGTGTCTATGGGCAAATTCTCTTTGATCGAAAGATCAAAACAGCTTGGGAGAATGTAAAAGTGAATAAGGGTGCAGGAGGAATAGATGAGGAAACGCTTGAAAGTTATGAGAAGAATCTAGAGGAGAACCTTGAAAATCTACTCATGAAACTAAGAGCGAAAGATTACGTACCCTCACCAGTGCGACGTGTTTATATTCCAAAAAAGAATGGGAAGAAACGCCCACTAGGTATCCCAACCATTGAAGATCGTATTGTTCAACAGGCATTACGTAATGTACTAGAACCTAAGTTTGAAAAGGACATTTTCCATAAATGGTCTTGTGGCTATCGTCCCAATGTGGGGGCGAAGCGTGTACTACAATTGATTATGTGGAATATCGAAAATGGTTACAACTATATTTATGATTGTGACATTAGAGGATTCTTTGACAATATTCCCCACAAGAAGCTATTGAAAGTGTTAAACAAGTACATTGCGGATGGAACCGTCCTTGATATGATTTGGAAATGGCTAAAAGCAGGATATATGGAAGAAGGTAAATACCATCAGGTAGATTCTGGAACACCGCAGGGTGGAGTGATCTCGCCTTTACTCGCCAATATCTATTTAAATGAATTGGATTGGACTCTTGACCAACATGGGATAAAGTTCGTCCGCTACGCGGACGATTTCTTACTCTTTGCCAAGAGCAAGGAGGAAATAAAGAAGGCTGAAGAAGTTACAAAGGAAGTATTAAAAGAACTTGGGTTAGAAATCTCTGTGGAGAAGACTAAAATCGTTGATTTTAATAATGATGACTTTGACTTCCTGGGCTTTACTTTTGAGCATTGGAGAAAACGTAAGAAAGATGGGAAACCGTATTACATTACGAAACCCAAAGAGGAAACATGGAGTGACTTTCGCCTTAAAATTAAACAACGAACAAGAAAGACTTTAACCTTAAGCAAAGAAAAGTGGCTTGAGATAGTGAACTCTGTGATTCGAGGGAAAGTTAATTTCTATTTAACGATTTGGAAAGCAGTAGAAGAATTCAAAGAACATGGGCATAAACTAAACTGTTATTTCAATGTTTTTAAGAATGAACTACTCGCAATGGATTCTTACGTTCGAAGAAGGTTGAGAGTGGCCATGATTCATGACCACCCAAGCCAACGCAAGGGGTATGCCATGAATACGAAGTGGAACATAGAATATTTCACTAAGATTGGACTAGTACCTGCGTTTCAGTTGTATTATGGAAAGCAATTTGGTCATACATTGGATGACTACATTCAATACATGAAAGAAAAGCAAAAGAAGAAACAACAAAAGCAAATTCAAAGAGCAAAGGAACGCGGGGAGGAATATTACACTCCTGAACGCGTTCGTAAAATGAACTATGCCAAGCGACTAGCAACATACTGATTAATTCAAACACATTGGTAAGCCGTATGTCTTAATAGGACACGTACGGTTTGATGAGGGGGTAGCCTTGAAAGAGGTTACCCTACTCTATTAAAAAATGAATGAATGGAGAATGTGGATGAAATCTGTTCTGAAACATGAGATTGAGAGAAAACACCTTAATATGTCAAAGATATGGTTATTAACTGTCTTTGTTGGACTTGCT
Organism: Metabacillus endolithicus; assembly: GCF_023078335.1. Classification (GTDB taxonomy): domain Bacteria; phylum Bacillota; class Bacilli; order Bacillales; family Bacillaceae; genus Metabacillus; species Metabacillus endolithicus. Next base: position 3,758,885 of record NZ_CP095550.1, read on the forward strand.
ATGAATGTAGTGATTTTTATTCAATTGTCACTTACTTTATTGGAAAACAATTCTTTTCCGTTTGATTCTGTGATGATACAGGCTGTTAGGTCCGATTCTTCTCAGATAATGGATACAGTGATGGTGTTTATTACTCATCTTGGCTCTAGTACTATGCTAGGATTTTTACTTATTGTTGGAATGGTATGTTTTTTCTTGAAATACAAAGATTTGTTAGCTACTCTATGCTTTTTTACTGTTGTGGCTGGAGGCGGGTTACTTAATTCTCTATTAAAAATCTATTTTAATAGAGATCGTCCAAATGATAATAGATTAATTGAAGTGGACGGTTTAAGTTTTCCAAGTGGACATTCAATGGGCAGCATGCTGCTTTATGGATTTTTAGTTTATTTGTCTCTTCGATATGACAGAAGGAAGATACGTAAAGTTGGAGTGGTGACATCGCTCATTTGCCTTATCTTCTTAATTGGAATCAGTCGTATTTATTTGGGAGTTCATTATCCATCTGATGTTTTCGCAGGTTTTCTTGCGGGGATTGTTTGGCTTGGTGGGTGGGTCATAGCCCTAGAACTAGCATATATATGGAATAACAAGAAACGATTAGAATACTAAAGTACTCAAGAAAAAGGGTGAAGCTATGGAAAAGGAATGGTTAGTTGTTGATAAGTTGTTGTCTAAAATTAAAATCACATCAAATCCTAATAATAAACCTGTAACAATTCACGGCAGCTTGGATGATTTAAGATGTATTGGTGTTGGGACGGATGCTGCTGTATTTCAATATGCTCATAAACCACAATACGCCTTTAAGCTTTATGCAGAGGATAAAAAGGAAAAAATTCAAACAGAAGCAGAGGTTTATCAAAGGTTAAAGAATTCACCATTTTTCGCTACTTGTTACTACGCTGTTTATGAACGTTACTTAGTTTTAAGCTTTGAAGAGGGTATTACTCTATACGACTGCGTTTTGCAAGGAATTCATATTCCACATCAAGTTATTGTGGACGTTGAAGATGCTAGGGATTTTGCAAAAGAACAGGGACTGAACCCACGTGATATTCATTTGAAAAATATCTTGCTTCAACAAGGGAGGGCGAAGGTTATTGATGTATCTGAATACGGTAAGGAAGGAAATGACCTACGATGGGAGCATTTGAAAAATGCATACGAGCAGTATTATGATTTGATTGATGGTAAAACCATTCCTTTTTGGTTAATGCAAACTGTGCAAAGATGGTATAATCAGAAGAATTTTGGTACATTTGATGATTTTATGAAGGATGTTTTGAGGTTAACGGTTTTTAAAAAGTGATAATCACCTGGATAATCACTTTTTATCTCATTAGAATTACATTTTAATAATTTTCGAATGAAGTGGTAATAAAAAACCGAAAGCAATAACAAAAGCAATGAATGAAAAAGCTAAATTCCATCCATTATATTTCATATATCCGAAATAAAGCATTCCAGCTTCAACTAAAAAAGACAAAACAATGAAAAGGATTGTTATTTTCCATTTGTTTTCTTTTGAAAGGTAATTTAGATACAGAATGCTAAATGAAGTTGGAATTAAGGTATAACAGAATATTTCTCCAATACCAGTTTTGTTTGGGTCACCTAAATCAATTAGATCCAATGTTCTGGCAATAACGGCATCACTTATCCAAGTAGCAAAACCTACAATACCAATAGTGATATATATTTCTCTCCAAGTAATGTTTCGTTTTGGAATAAATAATACAATTATTGATAATAAAATACTTATTGTAATAGGAAACCAGAGACCTTCTGCTCCAAAGTCTAAATTCTCAATAAGTTTGTCCATATGATAGTCTCCTTAGAAGAGAAGTAACTAAAACTAATGTATTTCATAAGTGATTAATTAAAGCTGTACTTGTAATATATTCATTCATCATATCTATTTTTATCAATAATATAATTACTATTCACTAATAATGATTCATTATGTCTTGACCAGCAAAATAATTGAAAAAAGCTCCTATTGGTAAAACGTCTTAAACTCTTGGACTAAAGGGTTTAAGACGTTTTTTTGTCACTAGAATTCGCAAGTTTTAGGTGAATCACCTAAAACATATGTATCTCAAATGATGTTTTTAGGTATTAAAGCTCCTGTTCTAATGATTGTTGCTGCAACATTGGTAAAATGTCTTCAGATTATGCCAGCAAAAATGGAACAAGGTTTATTTCATTTATATAAATTTGTTTCGACCAGTTTAAGTAGGAACAGGGGACATAGCGATCTTATCTCCTTCCAACAGAATGTCGTTAATGCCATTTGCTCAAGTAGCAACAAGGCTTGGTGGTGCTGCTACAGTAATAATGGCAACGCTTTTAATGAAACTATTTAGTTAATAACATGTTTATTAAGTGACCTACCTCCGTGATGTTCAAAAGATAGCCTTATCTTTGATTGGGGTACTGTAAACCAACCGATTTCCAGAGAGCATTTTGATCATCTTTATACTAAGGTACTAGAATACTTGAAAGATAAAGAAGAAATCTTCGTGTTTAACGGTTTTGCAAGTGCAGATCACAGCTACCGCCTACCAATTCAAGTAATAAATGAATATGCTTGACACAATTTATTTGCACATCAATTGTTTATTCGTCAACAGGGGCTGATCCTCTGAAACATGAGGAACCATTTACAATTGTATCTGCTCCAACGTTCAAAGCTAATCCGGAGGTTGACGGTATAAATTCCGAAACATTCATTATTGTCTTTGAAAAACGTGTTCTTCTTATTGGTGGTACTGAGTATGCGGGCGAAATGAAGAAATCGATCTTCTCTGTTATGAACTACTTGCTGCCAGAACAAGATATTCTTCCTATGCACTGTTCTGCAAATGTTTCTGAAGAAGGTAATGTGGCATTGTTTTTCGGTTTATCCGGCACAGGAAAAACAACGCTTTCGGCAGATCCAAATCGTAAGTTAATTGGCGATGACGAGCACTGTTGGTTGATCAGGGTGTTTTTAATATCGAAGGTGGATGCTATGCGCAATGTGTGAATTTATCTCGAGAGAAGGAGCCTCAAATTTTCGACAGCATTACATTCGGTTCTGTTCTAGAAAATGTAGTGATTGATAAGAATGGTGTTGCAGATTACAACGATGTTTCTCTAACAGAAAATACACATGCTGCGTATTCACTTGAGGCAAAAGAGAATATTATGATTCCTAGTGTTGCGGGACATCCAAATACAATTGTGTTTCTAACAGCTGATGCATTCGGTGTATTACCTCCAATCAGCAAGTTATCGAAAGAACAAGCTATGTATCATTTCTTAAGCAGCTATACTAGTAAACTAGCAGGAACAGAGCGAGGAATTACATCTCCACAAGTAACGTTCTCTACTTGCTTTGGTTCACCATTTTTGCCGCTTAATGCATCTCGTTATGCGGAAATACTTGGAGAAAAAATTGAAGAGCACAACTCGAACGTTCGGAAGAGATTGTTAAGCAAGGCGGACCACTTGTATAACGGAACTGATGGGGAAAAGGCTCTGTAATCATTGAAATATTTCAATGACTTTATTGATAGATTTGTTGAATTTGAATTCATTTAGACGGACTTCACCAAGTTGGTGAAGTTTTCTTTTTTATGTGAAAGAAAAGCTGAGATTAATAAGAACGGAGAGGTAATAATGAGCAATAGTGGGACAACAACAGACGTCATTTTAATAGGTAACGGAATTATGAGTGCAACGTTAGGAACACTTTTGAAAGAACTAATGCAAAATTGGGAAATAAAGGTATTTGAAAAATTTGAAAAAGCAGGAGAGGAAAGTTCTAACGAATGGAATAATGCGGGCACAGGGCATGCAGCGTTGTGTGAGCTTAATTATACGATTGAAGAAGCGGATGGGTCCATTGATATTAGTAAGGGACGCTAGCTATAATGCCTATGTGAAAGAAAAAACACTTTCTGTTACTGAGAGAATTAGATAGTGAGGCAAGGAAAACATGCCTGAAGGTTTTAGAATAAGACAACCTGATCAATCATATCTATATAAAAAATAGGATGTGGTTGGCCATGAAAAATCAAAATCAAAATCAAGTAATTTTCTATACAATTAGAAGTTCCACAATTAAAAAGTTTATAATACTGGAGGGTTTTACTGGTACAGGTATATATTATGGTTTAAAACTACTAACATCTAGTGTATTAGCTGGCGTTATTGGGAGCGTGGTTTGTATAGAAATTATAAAAAAAATACCATTTAAAAACAATCAGGGGCGTTAATCTACGAGGATTAACGCTTTTAAATATACCCTTATCCAGCTAAATGAGCTGTGCAACCGAGCCAATGCCTGAATCTCATATTGCGGGTGGAATTCGTCCCGCCGGGAGTTTTATCGGCAGCAGACAACTACATTGAAATTAGGCTATTAGAGTATTCACTAATAGTTGAGTAGAGCGTTCAGTGAAAGATAGCAAGTTTAATTTTTAAGCTTTTAAACCATGAATAATAATATCAATGGCATTAGTATAAAGATTTCTTTGACCCTCTGGTGTTTTATAACCAAAGAAGAAAGAATTACTTAGAGAAGAAATTAAACTGAAGAGGATATGGGTAGTGCTCTCAATATTTAAATCGGATTTAAACTCACCAGATTTTTTACCCTCTTCGAGAATAGCTTGAATTATATCAAATTCATATTTAAACATGTCTATAAAGGGAGTGTAATCATCTTTCTTCACTGAAACCAAATATTCAGGGATAGTGTTCGTTAATGGTTGTTGCAATTCCATACTGTTTAGCTTTGCCCATGAATATAATTTTTCTTCAGCATTTGATTCTTTTTTTGATATTATCCCCCATTTATCCACAAAATCATTAGATGCTTGAGTAAGACAATATAGGTACAAATCTTCTTTATTTTTAAAGTGATAGTATATGGTACCTTTACTTAGATTAGTTTCTTTTTTTATATCTTCCATTGATGTTGCTGTATAACCTTTATAATCGAAAATTTTGGTTGCTACTTCTTTAATAAATTTCTTAGTATTTTCACTATCTCGTCCAACTGGCCTGCTCATAGTTCCTCCTATTTTTTATTCTAATTTTATAATAAACCAATTGAAAAATCCAAACAATCAAATATGTGTTCGATTATATGTTAAGTTTATATAACATTTATATAGAAATTTCAGATATTTAATTGACCGATCATTCGTTTAATGTTAGTGTTTATTTGCCGAGGTTAGCTTATTTTTTTAACCTTTATCGGACGATTGTTCGAATGAAGCTCCGTAGGAGGGATTAACATGGGGCATAAAGTAATCATTGATGGTGATGAATTGCAGGCTAGCCATGTCATTATTCATAAAAAGGTGATCGGACTTGCATGTTCGGAGTCCATTTTTGCAGTGGGTTCGTCCGGTTATTTCATAATCTAATTTTTTCTCTCGCTTATGAATGTTCTACTAAGAGTTCTAGTAAAATGTTTTGAATTTTAAGATGTATTTATATTCTTACTTCATTTTTGGAATAGGAATCTTAGTTTTTAATAAATAGGAATGGGGTAATTTTTTTGAGATTCAACATAGTTAAAGGTAGCCTTATCAAAAAAATGGTACTAGCTGTAGTAATAAGTTTATTTATTAGTTCTCATATTTCTACGCTAATTAATGAGCAAATTGATAAAGTAGTTGATGGTAATATTGGAGTTTTAATAAATACATTTGTTTCTTTGTTTGTAGGAACTTTAATTATATCTGTATGTACGAAATTTTTAATAATCAGAAGGCTTGAAAAAGTTATGAAGGAAATATCATTGGCAGCAAATGGCGATATGACAGTATATATCGTAGATAATTCAAAGGATGAAATTGGAAAGTTGTCTTCCTCCTTTAATAAAATGGTGGAGAATATAAATGATATTATAAAAAAAACCAATGATGCTGCATCTAAGGTTTCTAGTAAATCTAAAGAGTTTAAAATTAGTACCGCAGAAAATAGTTATTCAATAGAGAATATTTCGAGATCAATTCAAGAGAGCGTATCCGGCTCAGAATTACAAGTAGCAAACGCCCAAGAATTAACGAGTTCATCAAAAATAATTGGTGAAAATATGAATCGTTTAACTTCTTCCATTCAATCTGTATCAAATGTATCTAATGAAACAAATAGTAAGGCTGATATAGGACTAGATCTCATTCAGCGGGTTATTTTAAAGATGGATGAAATCAATAACTCAGTAATTGAATCCGCTAGTCTAATAAACAAGTTAGGTAGAAATTCACAAGAGATTAGCAAAATAGTAAGTCTTATTTCAAACATTACTAATCAAACTAATTTACTTGCTCTAAATGCTTCCATTGAAGCTGCTAGAGCTGGAGATACAGGGAAAGGTTTTGCTGTAGTAGCTAAAGAAGTTAGATTACTCTCAGAGGAATCAGGAAAAGCAGCTCATGATATTGAAAACTTAGTAAATGATATCTTACGTCAAACTCGTGATGCAGTAAACTCTATAAATAACGGAACTCAGATTGTTAATGAAGGTAGAAGTTTGATTAGTAAAACAGGGAATGCTTTTGAGGATATAGTAGGATTTGTACAAGAAATTAATAGTCGAACTGATGAAGTTATCGACACCATAAAAAGATTGGAAAATAATTGGGGAAATTCCTTTAGAATTATCACCGAAAATACAAATATAGCAGAACAAACATTACAAAATTCACAAAACATAGCAGAGTCTGTTGCCGAACAGGCTTTATCAAATGAAGAAATATCAGTATCAGCTGTAAAATTAGATGGCATGTCCAATAATTTAATCGATGATATTTGTAAATTTAAAATATAAATGGTTGGCATATTAGAATTAAATGTAATTGATTAAATTACCTGGCAGGATGGCTATAGTTCATCCAAATCATTTAAAGGGAAGATCAGAGAAAGTTTAGAGAAATAATAATTTAATTGAAAAAGAGATTGAGTTCAATAGGGTAAAAAGGTTATAAATAGTGTGGTATTAGCTGCCTAGTTAAATTTATATCAGAAAGGGATCGTAAACGATGAAATGGGAATTTCTGTGTTTCTGGAGTCACTATTATTTTGGATAGCATCAAGTTTGGTAAATGTGGTATTGGCTCCCCAAAAGTATGAAAAGGTTTAGCGTTGGTTTACCAAACTCAGAAGATGAAATATAATATTTGCTTAAGAATTTTGTGACCAGTTACTACAACAAATATGCCTTTTAAGAAATATCATGTGTTAAGTTGTGTCGGTGCTTTGATATGGTATGTACTGTGTTTATATCCATAGGAAATGTATTCGGCAATAAATTAGAGGATTTAAAAGGAGTTATTAGGATGAACAAAAAAGACAATTTAATTCGAGTATGTCAAATTGTTACTTTATTTTTTGTTGTTATTTATTTAGGAACTAAAGTTAGCTTTATTTTCCAGCCATTTGTTTTATTAATTCAAGTCATTACTGTACCTCTATTGTTATCGGTTTTTTTCTATTATTTAATTAATCCTGTGGTTGGATATTTGGTAAGGTATAGACTGAATAGAACTATGGCCATATTGCTCATTTATGGAGTTTGTCTTGTGGTATGTTTTGCCTTCGGTGCTGGAATTTGGCCCTCATTGCGCATGCAGATAATGAATTTTATTACTAATGTCCCATCCATGTTTGCTTCACTTCAGGCTGTTTTAGAAGGATGGGAGAAAAGTGGACTTTTCGCATATATTTTTCCTGAAACCACAGATACATTTCCACAGTTAACCGAAAGTTTGAACTCAGGCTTTGTTTTGTTGGAAAATTATGCGAGGGAATTATTCGAATTTGTATCAAATTTCGCTATGGTTCTGATTATCTTTCCAATTATATTATTTTTTATGTTAAAAGAAGGGGATAAAATAAGCACATCTTTGACAAATATTGTGCCGATAAGATTTCGTACGGACATGAGGGAAGTTTTAACTGAGATCGGGAATATGTTAGGTGGATTTATTATTGGGAGAGTAGTAGTCAATCTAATCTTAGGCATTCTGATGTATATCGGTTTCCTTATCATTGGATTGCCATATGGCCTTCTTCTTACTGTCTTTGCTGTGATTCTTAACTTCATCCCTATTATCGGTGCCCTTGTTTCTACGGTTCCAATTGTTATTGTAGCATTATCTCAATCTCTGAGTATGGCTCTCTGGGCAGTTCTAGTGATTTTCATTGCACAACAAATTCAAGATAACCTGGTTGGGCCTTATATCTTTGGAAAGCAATTGGATATTCATCCGGTTACTACTATAATTCTAGTTATGGTGGCGGCCAAACTCGGTGGAATCATTACTATTTTGATTAGTATCCCAGCTTACTTAATATTAAAAATTATTGTAAGACGCATATATAGACTTTTCTATAAGGTGAGGTGGGAAAACCTCTAACCCTTACCTTAAAAGTAAAAATTGAGACAAAGAATAGAAATAGAATGAGCCAATGATCCAATTATGCATTATGGCAATATTGCCATTTTACTGATACCTGTCCTAGGGATAATAAGTTTACCAAACCGAATTCATCTGTTTTGTGGTTTCTCGATTAGGAAATTTTTTAATTAGCTAATTTATTGAGAGTTATTAGAATTTCGGCTTCCTCCGCAGGCACTAGAGGGACCTTGTTTTTCTAATTCTCTTTTCGTAACATTTCCTGAATCAAATGTTTTCGTATATTAAAATGCTCTTTAGTGACTGTCCTCTCATTTCCTAATTTTTGCTATAACCAAAAAGATCGGCATTTCCAATAAAGGAAATTAAGTTAAAAAGAATAACTGCTGTACCATCTACGTCTAAATCTACCTCTACCATAAATTCACCAGTTTGCTTTTCTTCTTCAGCGATCACTTTGACGTGTCAAATTCAGGATCATATAAATTGAGCACAACATCGTAGTCTTCATTATTCATTGATACTATATATTCTGGGTTAGTGTTGATGATTGGCTTGGCTCATCATACCATTTAATCTTGCCCATAGATAAACTTACTCTCTGCACTATATCCCTTTTGTTCGAAAATTTTAGTCGATACCTCAATGACCTTCACTATTTATACCTACTGATCTACTCATATTGGCTCCGAGCATTTTATTAACTTTAACCAGATTTAGAAAAGAGTCGAGTTAATCGAATGATTATCCGGTTATATTTTTGTTATAACATTCATATATATACATCGAAAACAATTAATTGACCGTTCGTCCGATTAGTGTTATCTTATTCTTTGGAAGGAGTGTTAATTATGGAACATAAAGCAATCATTATTGGTGGAGGTATTGCAGGTTTAGCAATGGCATTGTTTTTGAAAAAGGCAGATATTGAAAGTGTCGTTTACGAACAGGCACAAGTGTATGGTAAAGTCGGTGGGCATTTTGTCATCCATCCAAGTGGGGTACAAATGATTGAAATGTTAGGATTAGGTGAAGAACTTAAAAAGAATAGCCATCATTTAATCGATTTTGCAGTCCTTGATAAGGAAAACAATCCATTATTTGAAGAAGAAGTAGAAGCTGAACTAGAATTAGAGGATATGCCGTATTTAATTAATATTGCCCGTTTTCATCTAATCAATGTGTTATATAAAGAAGCGATAAAACAAGGAATTAACATTCAGTTCGGTAAACGTTTAAGAGGATTTACTCAGGATGAAGAAGGTGTAAACGTAACTTTTGAAGATGGAACTGATGATTTTGGTTCCATACTAATTGGAGCAGATGGTGTTCGTTCGAAAACGCGTGAGCTTTTATTCCCGTTCCCAGCAAATCCGTTAAAATATTTAGGGAAAACAGGTGTGTACGGTATGATTGAAACAGAAAAATTAGGTGAGTTTAAGGAATACTTCACAACGGATACGTCCCTTATATATTTCCATGATAACTTTAATTTCTTTGTATCGAAGCATCACCCAACAGATGAAGAAATATCCTGGTCGCTTATTTCAACGGAGCCACGGAAAATAGCGAAAAAAGACTTCGAAGGAAAACCGATAGAAGAATTAAAGGTTGATTTGGCTGCACGGTTTGAAGGATGGGAAATGCCAATTCAGCAATTAATAGAAGCAACTGACAATATTATTGCAAAGCAGCTTTATCGCATCGACTTAATGGAACATTACTCTCACGGTCGTGTTGTATTAATAGGTGACGCCTTGCATACAGCGGATCCGAACGCAGGTATGGGGACAACTTTAGCGTTTGAGGATGCGATGTATTTAGCAAAAATGCTACGTGATCACGACTATGAGGATGCCTTTTATTATTTTGAGCATGACCGCAAGTCACGTGCAGAAAAAGTGTTTCACAGTGCAAATTTGTTAGATAATTTAGAGTTTGATAATGTAGAGGATTATGCATTCTTTAATGATGGGGTAGAAGCTAACTGGGATAAATAAAATAAAATGAAACAAACGGATGCTCATGTTGGCCTATTTGTGTTCATGAAAGTAGAACAGTAATAATATAACAATAATTAAAGTGTATAGCCTTTAAGCGAGACGTTAGCTTAAAGGCTCCTGTTTTAGGAGGATAAAAGATGGAAACTTTGCAACAAGACCTTATGAATAAACCGGTAAAGAATGTGTTCTTTCATTTCTTTTTTCCCGCCGTTTTTGGCATGTTACTCATGTCTGTTAACATGCTTCTCGATGGTATTTTTGTCGGACATGGCGTTGGGGAGATTGGTTTAGCAGGTGTGAATCTAGCAGCGCCCATTTTTACAGTTATTTTGGCAATAAGTTTATGGATAGGTATTGGTGGAGCTACAAACTTTTCAATAGCTATTGGCGAAGAATCTATTGAAAAGGCACGAAGTAGCTTTACGTTAGCCTTAGCTATTTTTACAGGCTTACTTGGTGCTATTTGTGTTGCTGGCTATATTAATATACAAACAGTTGCAACTTGGCTTGGCGCTAATGAAGAAACATTAGCACCAACAACTGAATATTTAACTATTTTATTTTCACTTGGCTGGATATTGGGTTTACAGCAGCTACTGAGCATTTTTATCCGAAATGATGGACGACCGATGCTAGGAATGGTGTCGCTAGGTGTTACCTCACTCGTAAATATTATTCTGAATTACATTTTCATTTTCGAATTGGGGTTAGGGGTATACGGAGCTGGTTTACGACAGTTCTTGCAGGGGTAGTTGGGGTAGCTATTTTCATCCCCCATTTCTTTAAAAAACAAGTTGTTTTAAATAGGATGGCATGGGCTTGGACAAAACAGCTAGCTACAAGAATATTAGCGATTGGTTTTCCAAGCTTGCTTGCAGAAACAGGTACTGTTATTTTTATTGTTGGCTATAACTTAACCATTGTAGCAACTTTAGGAACGGATGGCGTTACAGCATTTTCTGTTATAAACTATTTACATGGTTTTATGTTCTTAGCATTCTTTGGTATAGAAACAGCGATGCAACCAATGATTAGCTATTATCACGGTGCCAAAAAGAAGCTGCAAATGCAGGAAACAATTAGATTGGCTGAAAAGACGGCTATCGGACTTGGGCTGATTTTATTTGTAATTGGCTACGTTTTTGCTCCGTCGTTAGTACGTTTATTTGGGGTTACTGATTCAGCCATTATTGAGCTAGCAGTAGAAGGCATTCGGTTGTTTTTCATTAGCTATTTATTTATCGGGATTAGTTTTGTCTATATGACGTATTTCCAATCGGTGGGGAAAGTGTGGTCCGCCACAGTAATTATTCTTTGCCGAAGTTACGGATTTTTTTTAGTGTACTTATTTGTATTACCAAAAATAATAGGTGTCAAGGGTATCTGGCTTTCGATGCCGATTGCTGAGCTAACAATGGCGGTCCTAATTGTTCTATTTGTAAGGAAACGTGTGCAAAAGCAGGTGAAGATTAATCAAAACTCTTACTAATATACAGATACTAAATTTTTTATAAGTTCTTCATACTGAATGAGAAGCTTCGATTCTGATCAAAAAGGGATAGGAGCTTTTTTTGTGTTTTTAACTCTTTGTGAAGTAAGTGTGTTTAATAGAAAATTGGAAGTGGAAAATATTCGAACTTACATCTAGAAAACTGTCTCCCAAGGGCAGTGAAAATTTATTGAAATTAGACTAAGTAGATTAAGTAAATCAGCTTAGTTTAATCAAAAAAACTTAAAATTAATTAAAACGAAAACATTACTTAACTTAAAATACAAAGTGGAGAAATTATTCATTTGTTTTGATTAATTTTCTTATAGTGAAGAATTTATAAAACGATTAGAATATGACGGAATATATTAAAAAATTCATGCTGAGAAAGGTTATTTTGAGTACACTGAGGACGGTATAAAAAAATTAACAGGTTATTATAAATCAAATGAAGGAGCCAAATTGATTTTAATTGGAACAGTGGATATATCAGAAATTCAAAAAGAAGCTCAAGTGGTATTAAAGCCAATACTAACCAGCCTCGTGATACTGGTTGTTTTATCTATATTTATTAGTCTATTCATTGCCGGTAGAATTACTATTCCTATAAAGGAATTGCAGTCTAAAATGAAATTAGTTGAAGAAGGAGACTTAACTGTTGAATTAGAAAATAAAAAGCAAGATGAAATTGGTCAACTGGCTATTTCGGCCAATAGCATGAAAAATAGTATTAGAATTATCATAGAGCAAGTTGCGAGTGTTTCTTTGACAGTTGCTAATAAAAGTGAAGATTTAACACAGTCCACAAGGGAAGTAAAGATTGGTTCTGAACAAACGGCTACAACCATGCAAGAATTAGCAACAGGTGCTGAAACACAAGTTCAGTATACAAGTGATCTATCTGATATGATGCAAAGCTTTTTAAACGAAATTATAGAAGCGAATTCTAAGGGGGAGTCTATCCAAGAGTCCTCAATAAATGTGCTTTCATTATCAGATCAAGGGCAAAAATTAATGCATTACTCAGTAAGCCAAATGGATAATATCGAAAAAATTGTAAAAATAGCCGTTGATAAAGTAAGAGGCTTAGATAAACAATCACAGGAAATATCTAATCTAGTGTCGGTTATTAAAGATATAGCAGAACAAACAAATCTATTAGCGTTAAATGCTGCTATTGAAGCAGCTCGTGCAGGAGATCAAGGAAAAGGGTTTGCCGTAGTAGCAGATGAAGTAAGAAAACTGGCAGAACAGGTTTCGACATCAGTATCTGATATTACGAATATAGTTGATTATATTCAGAATGAAACAAAAGAAGTTGCTAAATCGCTTGAAAGTGGATATAGCGAGGTTGAAGAGGGAAGCGTGCAAATTAGAACAACAGGTGAAACGTTTGAAGATATTAATAAATCTATAATGCATATGGTTGATACGATTAAGGGTGTAACATCAACTTTCATGAATATCACAGAAAAAAGTCAACAAATGAGTGATACAGTGGAAGTAATAGCATCTATTTCGGAGGGGTTTGCTGCAGGAATAGAAGAAACATCGGCAAATGCACAACAAACAAGTAGTTCTATGGAAGAAGTGGCTAATAGTTGTGAAGTGCCTATCGAAGTTAGCCGATGATTTAAATCAAACAATTATAAAGTTTAAATTATAGTAGTTTATATTCATTTTATTTCGCAGGCTCTAAATAGCCTGCTATTATTTTTTAAAATACGTCGTTATTATAACCTTGAATCTATTCTGTTCTATTTTATTTAAGTAATAGAAAACGTCCCACCAATTAATAGATGTGAGACGTTTGAGGTTTTAGAAGATATATACTTTTGAATTTTGGGAAAGGAGTATCAAGAAAGGATAAATCAAGAAGTCAGTTTAAACTCCTACGCTCATTTCATTCAGAGATACCCACTGTTTTGTACGTGCCGATTGCTCAACGGCTTCTAGGATTGCCTGATTTTTCACACCATCAATAAAGTTTGGAGATGGATTATAGCCTTTATCAATACCATTTAATAATTCAACCAATAAATTAATAAATGTGTGCTCATATCCTATTATATGTGCAACAGGCCAATAAGCTCCTGCAAATGGATGGGTTTCCTCTGTACAGTTAATCGTTCTAAATCCTTGAATTCCGGGTTCATCATCATGAAAATACACTTGCAGGTTATTCATGTTTTCGCCGTCCCAACGAATAGACCCTTTTTCACCATTAATTTCAAAGCGATTTCCATTTTTGTTTCCACCAGCAAAACGGGTAGCCTCAAACGTACCAATGGCACCGTTTTCGAATTTGGCAATAAATACACTAGCATCATCAACTTTAACTTCTTCTAGCTTGTTACTTGAGGCTTTTCCACTCAAACCAGAGCTGCTTTCTACTACTGGTCGTTCTTTTATAAATGTTTCCATTAAGCCACTAACTTCTTTGAATTCGCCGACTAAGAATCTGGCCATATCTATAATATGGGCTGCCAGATCTCCATGTGATCCTGAACCACATACATCCTTATCTAGTCGCCAAACAAGTGGGAAATTAGGATCCATAATCCAATCTTGTAAATAAGTTGCTCGAATATGATAGATTTTTCCTAATCTACCGTCTTCAATTATTTTTTTAGCAAATTGAGTAGCTGGAGCAAAACGATAGTTGTAATTAACCATATGAATGACACCATTTTCTTCAACAGCTTTTAACATACGAATGGATTGTTCTAACGTCATGGCTAATGGTTTCTCACAAAATACATGTTTTCCTGCTTCAGCAGCAGCAATAGCAATTTCGGTGTGGGCATTATTAGGAGTAACGATATCAATTAAATCGATATCATCACGTGCTATTAATTTCTTCCAATCGGTTTCATAGCTTAACCAACCCATCTTATTAGCAGCTTCTTTTACAGCTTCTTCATTACGTCCACATATAGCTTGTAGTACAGGCTCTATGTTGTTATCAAAATAAAAGGATACGTCACGATAAGCGTGGGAATGTGCTTTGCCCATAAACTTGTAACCAACCATGCCAATACGTAGCTTCTTCTTGTTTACGCCCACCATAGTTCTTTAGCTCCTTCTTTGATAATTTTATCTTTTAAAAAGGAGACAGCTTTTGTGAATCCTTCTTCCACGCTCATTAATGCGTCTTCGTGTTCGATACTAATTGCGCCATCATAGCCATTTTCTTGAAGTGCACTAATAATAGCTTTCCATGTATCTTCTCCATGACCATAACCAACCGTTCTGAATATCCAAGAACGATTGTTTATGTCGGTATAACTCTTAGTATCGAGCACGCCGTTTAATTGGCTATTTTTCGTAGCAAGTTTGGTGTCTTTGGCATGAAAATGATAGAGTGCATTTGCTTTACCTAATGCATCTATACAAGCTACGGGGTCCATTCCTTGCCAGAAGTAATGACTTGGATCAAAATTTGCACCAATTTGCTCTCCACACGCTGATCTTAATTGCAACATCGTTTCCGTATTATAGACGACAAATCCCGGGTGTGGTTCAATCGCAACTCGGACTCCATGCTGTTTCAAAAATTCATTTTGTGCTTTCCAATAGGGGATAACCTTTTCATTCCATTGCCAATTTACTACCTCTGCAAAGTCATTAGGCCATGTACAGGTTGCCCAGACAGGGTGAACAGAATGTTCAGATTCTCCTGGGCACCCAGAAAAAGTGATAACCGTATTAACATTAAGCTTTTCTGCTAGACGTACAGTGTCCACAAACACTTGATGATCTCGTTCAGCAATGTTTTTATTTGGATGTAATGGATTTCCATGGCAACTTAATGCACTAATTTGGATGCCACGGGAAAAGAAAGCCTCTTTAAATTTAGATAATTTTTTTTCGTCGGATAAAAGTTCAGATGGCTTACAATGAGCATCCCCCACAAAACCACCAGTACCAATTTCTACTGTATCAAGTCCTTTAGACTTAATGTAATCCAGTGCTTCCGCAAGAGTTTTTTCTGATAATAGTACGGCAAATACACCTAGTTTCAAAGAATTCCCCTCCGCTAGTAATTTTTATAATACATAAACAGACACAATTATATATAACAATTAGTCAAGTTCTCCAAATCTTAAACCGGTTGGAACGCCAGCAGGTTTCTCACAGGTACTAGTCATAATGTAGGTAGTTTCTTCTTTTGCAGATATGTCAAAGGCAAGTAAGGCTTCTAACACATGGTATGTTAAATCGGTATTTGTTCGATGTTTTCTTTCTCCACGTAAAGCACTAGCCATATCTAACACACCTAATCCTCTTGAGTTATAGCCAATATTATGGTAGGCTATTGGAATTTCTCTCACGAACTCTTCCATTTTTGATTTTGAATTGATGATTTGTATAGATTCTATCCAATCAAGCCCTCAATGCTGTCAACCATATTATCGCCTCTGATTAGCTTAACTGGTCCGCCAAACATATTAGGGTCGGGAACCATTAATGTTCCTTCTGTTCCATATATCTCAAGCTTCGGTAAATTAGAAAACCATATATCAAAGCTCATATTGACAGTTGCTGTTACTCCATTTTCAAACTCAACCAACCCGGAATAATGGGTGGGTACTTCTACATCGATTGATTTTTTTGATCTAATTTTTGAATTTAGTACTGTTCTTTCTTCATATGTCTTTTTTGCGATACAAGTAATCTTCTTAATTGGCCCCAATAATGCTACCATAGCAGTAATATAATACGGCCCCATATCTAAGATTGGTCCGCCACCTTCCTTATAGTAGAAATCAGGAGCTGGATGCCATAACTCATGTCCATGACACATAAAATTAGCTGTTACAGAGACTGGCTCGCCAATCCAACCTCCATCAAAGACTTTTTTAGAGGTTTGAATACCTGCACCTAAGAAAGAATCTGGGGAGCATCCGAGCATCAATCCTTTCTCATTGGCTAATTCTATGGATTTTTTCGCATCTTCCAAATTTAATGCAAGTGGCTTCTCACAATATACATGTTTTCCAGACTGTAATGCTGCTACATTTATTTCGTAGTGAGCAGCTGGAATTGTTAAATTTAAAATGATTTCGACTTCAGGATCGGCCAACAAGTCTTCCACACTGCATGCTTTCGGTACATTATATTTCTTTGCCAGCTCTTCTGCTTTTTCAACAAATAAGTCTGCACATGCAACGACCTCAATAAGTTTATAACGCTGTGTTAAATTATCTAAGTATACATTACTAATCGTACCGCACCCGATAATCCCAACTTTTACTCTTTCCATGATTCTTCCCCCTCTATAACATGATCCTGTCAATGTAACCAAATCTTTAAATATTCGAGTCTTGTAAATTATTTATAAATAGGTGAAAGTTCTTGATCGATATACCATTTTGATAGAAGCATAGATGCAAGTGGATCTGGAGTACCGTCTGTCTCGAGAGTCATCCAACCCTTATGGTTATACTTCTTTAGTAGATGCCAAAGCCCCTTGAAATCAACACTACCTGCTCCTAATTCCCAGAACCATCTTGTACCTTCATCGGCAAATTCGGCTCCAGGTCCGAATCTTTCACTGTCAGTAGCATTTGGGTGAGTGGTATCCTTTAAGTGAAAATATTTAATCCTATCATGGTACTTATCATAAAACTTCACTGGATCTACACCCATTATGGAGAGCTGGGCTGTATCCAAACAGTAGGAAACATACTTTGGATCTGTCATTTCTAGGTATTCCTCATGATCATAAAGATTGACTGCACACCAGAATTCGTTATGTATGCAAGCTGTGATCCCTTTATCAGCTGCTCTTTTTCCAATTTCATTCATGCAATAAGCTGCATTACGTAGCTGATCCTTAGATAATGGACCTGTTCCATAGTATTGACCAGCAGGCATAATAACGATATTTTCTCCTCCTAATTCATGCAATGCATCGATCCACATTTGATTAAAGTGAATCGCACCTTGTAAGGTTTCCTTATTTTCGGACCCCATCGCTGCAGAAAACATTCCCGTAATCTGTTCAATACCTCTTTCTTTAGCGAAATCAGCAAAGTTTTTTAATGAGCCGAAAAATTGCTTAATATAGGGGATATGGTAAAACATCACTTCAATTCCTTTAATTCCGGAGGCAACGTGATATTTAAAGATGTGATCCCAATCTAAATAGTACGCAGCATTTCCATAATCTTCTTCGTACCATTCGTTAAAGTTATTAATTTTAGGGTAATCAGTAATCATTCCCCACATATTTGTCATATATGAATATTTTAAGTTGTCCATTTATTTACACTCCTCTCCCGTGATTTTAAGTGAATTGTTTATGTACCAATCCAACTTCAACAGAGCTTTATAGACATTTAAAGTTTTCTTAGATTCACAGATTATCCAGCCGTCATATCCAGTACCCAATAGTATCTGATAGATCCCCTTTATATCTATATGGCCATCTCCTAGGTCACAGAAAACTCGCTGTACCCCGACAACAGGAAATTCAGGGTTTGTCTTTGAGAAATTGTTTTCTAAATCTTCAAATTTAGTGTCACTAAAACGAATAGAGCTAATTCTATCCTTGTATTTTTCTACTACCTCTTTTGGATCTACACCTGAAATATGAAGGTGTGCTAAGTCTGGACTGTATTTAAGATTTTGAGGATCAAGCTTATCCATAAAGAAATCTAACTGGTTACCACGAATAAGACTCCAGAATTCATTCCTAATAGATGCTTGGATTCTGTTTGCTGCTGCTTTCGTCCCAATCCTGTTAATAACATCAGCTGTTTGAGAAAGAAATGCTTGAGGCCAATCGTCATTTTTATGACCCATAATCTGATTGAGTAATCCAATCTCTGGGGTTGGCGAGATGACAAGCTCTTTACCGCCAATCTCTAATAGAAAATCGATTGCCTCATCAGCAGCAGCTTCTACTTTTTCAAATAGTTTGTCTGGATGCTGGCCAGTTGTTAAAAGCTCAATTAAGGCATCACTAGCATTTAAATGAACTCCAGTAACCTCTTCAATTCCAACATGGTTTAGAAGATTCTTAAACTCGTTGACAGATCCATATTTTGTGTTGATGGCATATTTACTTATCGGCATTCCGCTTCTCGCCATGTTAAAAGCGATCCCATCGGTAGAATAGGTGTTGTATGGGAGCTCAATTCCTTTAAACCCTGACGTTGCTATAAACTTTAGAAGTTCAACCCAATATGATTTTGACAATTTATGTTTGAAACCAGGCTCACTAACTCGCATATTAACCATTTCTAAACTACATCCAAATTTCATCAATGAAACTCCTTTCCATACTGTTTATTTGTCTTGCTTTTGCTAGATTAGTACTAAGTCTTTTGACTATGTAACTAGCAAGCAAGTTATTCACTTCGTAATGTGTCACTCCCTTCAATAGAGATAGCTTCACTTTAATCAATTGACTGACAGCGCTTTCTTTTTGTGGTTTAACGAGTAAATGCGTCAGTTGTTTCCCTTAGTTAGGTGGGCTTTATAAGGAATATAGGGGTTAATCATAAGCTAATAATCTAGATTTTTATCTTGGTGTAAACTTTATTTTAAATTTAAACTTTTAAAAAAACATACAATTATTTGTTATAATTCATACCAATTTTTGCTTCCAAAAGGTTACTTATTAGGAATCTTTTTTTTAAAAAAATAATAGTTATTAATCCAGTATTAGGTAAGGTTAATATTATTTTTTAATATAATCCGTATCATTTTTTGACAATTCCGAAAAAAATATTGACTTATATTTCAGTGCTAGGTTTATAATGACGATGTAAATGAGACAAAGATTTAAACATTCGATACACAAGGGGGAAAGGATGAATGAAGCGAGTTCGATGGGGTATTTTAGGAAGCGCTAGCATAGCGAAAAGAGCAGTAATACCAGGGATAAAGGAGTCGGAATCAGGGGAAGTTGTGGCAATCGCAAGTCGTGATCTAATAAGAGCAAGGCAAACTGCTGATGAGTTAGGAATTCCTGTAGCTTATGATAGCTATGAAGAGCTGCTTGCAGATGATTCAATTGATGTTGTATATATTCCACTACCAAATCATTTACACAAAGAATGGACAATAAAGGCAGCGGCTGCAGGGAAACACATTTTGTGTGAAAAACCTTTAGCACTTAATGCTAAAGATGCTAAGGAAATGGTTGATGCATGCAATAAAGCTGGTGTACTGCTAGCTGAAGCGGTTATGTACCGTTACCACCCAAGATATGATGTGATTCGTGACATCATTTCTTCAGGTGAAATAGGAGAGATTCGTGGTATACATGGTACTTTTACTTTTTTTAACCCAATGGCTAGCTTGTCAAATTTCCGATACAAAAAAGAATCAGGTGGATCACTATATGACGTAGGCGTGTATCCTATTCATGCTGCTAGAATGATACTTGGAGAAGAGCCTAAAGCAGTTACTGTCCACTCATTTTTCTCAGACGAACATGATGGCGTAGATATGATGGACACTGGACTTCTAGAATTTAATAATGGTGTAGCATTGAGTTTTGATTGTGGAATGATGGCGGCGGGGAGAAATACGCTAGAAATACTTGGCACTAAGGGACGTATCGAAGTACCTTCAGCATTTCTTACGAACATTGACAAATCTGATAATATTTTTGTTATTACCATGAAAGGCAGAGATGCAATTAGAAAAGAGGTAGAAGTTCCACGAGTTAATCAATATGCATTACAAGCAGATGTTGTAAGCAAAAGTATTCTTAATAACACACCACTTCCTTACCCAGCAGAGGACGCGGTGTTAAACATGAAAGTTGTCGAAGCTTGTTTGCAGTCCGCAAAAGAACGTCGTCGTATTGAAATATTAGAAGGGAGTAATGACTAATGAAAACAATAAAAATAAACGGGGTAGATAAGCCAGTTACTACACTAGTTCAAGGTTCTGATTATTTTAAACCTGACATTTATGATCAAGTACGTACCGTACTCGATCGTTACGTTGCAAAAGGTGGAAACACGATTGATACTGCTTTTGGCTATGCGAGGGGGAAAGTGAAGTTGCAATTGGCATGTGGCTAGAAGAACGGAATAACCGAGATAGCGTGGTTATTCTAACAAAAGGAGCACATCCTTTCGGGAAGAATGGACCACGTGTAAATCCTGAGTGTATTACAAGTGACTTAATGACAAGCTTATCTAGGCTCAAGACGGATTATATCGATTTATATGCTTTACACCGTGATGATCCAAATGTCCCTGTTGGCACAATTATTGATGTTTTAAATGAACATATCAATGCCGGGCGTATTAAAGCAATTGGTGTCTCTAATTGGACGACAGAAAGAATAGAAGAAGCAAATGAATATGCTGCTAAAAATGGAAAAGTTGGTTTTACATTTAATAGTCCAAATCTTAGTCTAGCAAAAGCAAACGAGCCTTACTTTCCAGGTTCAATTTCTGCTGATGAAGATTATTGCAAGTGGCATGAAAAGACTCAACTCCCACTTCTGTCTTGGTCTTCACAGGCGAGGGGATTTTTCACTGGAAGATTTACGCCCGAGGATCGTAGTAATGAAGATTTAGTCCGTGTCTTTTACAGTGATCAAAACTGGGAAAGATATCACCGAGCAGAACAATTAGCCAAAGAAAAAGGATACTCTCTAATACAAATCGCACTTGCTTATGTACTCAATCAACCATTCCCAACATGTGCTGTAATTGGACCTAGAAATGAAGAGGAGTTAGAATCTTGTTTTGGCGGTTCTGAAATTGAATTAACAAAAGAAGAGGTTATCTGGTTAGAGCACGGTAAGAAGTAATTTGTTCAGTTTGAAGGATATAAAATCGTGATAAAATGGGGGATCTGAGAATGAGAAAAAATATTTTTCTATTCGTTCTTACTTTTGTAAGCGTTTTACTCATGGCAGCTTGTGGCAATAGTAATGAGCAGACAAGTGTTCAAACGGAAGATAATGAATCTAACTCAGATAATGAGTACTATATTGGTTGGTCAGTACTAAGTACAGAAAGTGATTTTTTGTCACAGATGACCGAAAAATTACAAAACTCATTTAAAGAACGAGGGATTAAGTTTGATGTGGCTTCGGCAGATTTTAATCCAACCAAGCAAATTGAACAAATTGAAAATTTTATCTCATTAGGTGTAGATGAAATTATTGTAATGGCTGTTGATCCTTCCAGCCTAACAGATGTACTTCAAAAAGCACATGACCAAGGAGTTAAAGTTGTTGCATTTTCTCAAAAGACTTCAGTATATGATAAATTTTTTGGTGCAAATGAAATAGAAACAGGTAAGGCGCAAGCTGAGATGGCAGCCGATTGGGTGGAAAGTACGTTTCCTGATGCTGAACCTGGAAGTGTAGAAGTAGCTATTTTTGAATATAGAGATAAGCCAATAGCAGCTGAGAGAAGCGATGGCTTAGCAAAGATTACCGAATTTAGTGACAAAGTAAAAGTAGTGGAAACAGTTGGTGTGGATTCAACAACGGAAGGAGGGCAAGCTGCTGCTGAAAACTTATTTCTAACAAAGCCTAATGTGAAAGCTATTCTGTCCTATAACTCTGACACAGCAATGGGTGTTAATGCATATGTGAGTTCCATAAATTCTCGAGTGGAAGATAAATCACAATTTGCTACATTTGGTGTAGATTTTAACCCATCTGTAGCAGATGCTATAGCGAAATCTGCAAATAATGAAAGTGTAATGCGTGGAACAATCGTGCTTGGTGGCTCTTTAGATGAAACAGTTAAAGTTATGGTGGATGGTGGACTAGAGGTTCTTGAAGGAAACGTAGAAGTTGTCGATGACTATGCAGAATTAACTAAAGTAACCCTAGATAATTTAGACCAGGTTCAATGATGATGTTGAAAATGATAAATAGAGAGTTTCCGAATAGAGTAGATATTTTAATATCTACTCTTATTCGTAAATATTAAAAAATTTAGGAGTGCAGATTATGGATAACTCGGTTTTATCTTTAAACAATATTATAAAGACTTACCCGGGTGTGAAGGCACTTGATGATGTTTCTATTGATTTTCATAAGGGTGAGGTACACGCGGTTATGGGAGAAAATGGTGCTGGTAAATCAACACTCATAAAAGTCATTGCTGGTGCAATAGAACCTGATTCAGGAGAAATTATCATAGACCAAAGCGTTCATCACAAGCTAACTCCTAAACAAGCAATTGCTAGCGGAATTTCTGTTATTTATCAAGAATTCAATTTATTTGAGTCATTAACTGCAGCCGAGAATATTTTCATTGGGGAAAAGAGTTCGAATAATGCGCTAGTTAATTTTAAGATAATGAATGAAAAAGCTCGAGAAATTTTCAAGAAATTTAATGTAGATATAAATCCGAAGGTACAAGTGCAAAATCTTTCTCCAGCTTATAAACAAATAATCGAGATTTCCAAAGCTATTCATAAAAATGCAAAGATCATTATTATGGATGAGCCAACAGCCCCTCTTACTATGTCTGAAGTCGAGAATCTTTTTACAATTATAGATGAATTAAAAAGGAACGGTATTACGATTATTTATATTTCACATAGGCTTGATGAAATCTACCAGGTTGCTGATCGAATTTCTGTTATGCGTGATGGGAAGTATGTTACGACAAGAAATGTTATAGATACGAATCGAGACGAATTAATTAGCTTAATGATTGGTAGAGAGTTAACAAACTCATACCCTCCATCAAGTACAGCCCCTTCTGATATTGCATTAGAAGTGAAAAATATTTCAGGAAGTGGGATTAAAGATACATCTTTTTCTGTTAAAAAAGGTGAGATTTTAGGGTTCGCTGGCTTGGTTGGTGCTGGTAGAACTGAACTTATGAGAATGATATATGGTGCTGATAGACTTGAAACCGGCGAGATAATTGTAAATGGTAAAGAAGTAAAGGTTAAATCTCCTGCACATGCTTTAAAACTTGGAATAGGATTAATTCCTGAAGACCGTAAGCATCATGGTGCATTTCTAGGTAATTCTATTACTTGGAATATATGTATCTCAAATATAAAAAGAATATGTAAACACGGTGTTGTTAGACGAAGACAAGAAAATGAACTTGGTGAATCCTACCGTAATAAATTGAGAATAAAGGCGCCAGACTTACATCAGAAAGTGGGTAATTTAAGTGGTGGAAATCAACAAAAGGTCGTACTAGCTAAAGTGTTAGCAGCAAATACTGACATCCTTATCTTTGATGAACCAACACGTGGAATTGATGTAGGTGCTAGAGAAGAAATTTATCATCTAATGCGTGAATTATCAAATCAAGGCAAGGCATTGATAATGGTTTCATCTGATATGGAAGAATTATTAGGAATGAGTGACCGTATTCTCGTTATGTCAGATGGTAAGCTGGTTGGTGAAATCGATAAGGTAGACTTTAATCAGCAGCAAATTTTAGAAATGGCATCTACACAATAACATATGGGAGGTACTACAGATGGAGCAACAAATAAAAACTACTGCAGTCAGGTCTATTAGTTCCATATCACTTGGTGAATTTTTTCGCAAATATGTACTATTAGTCGTTTTGATATTATGTATTACAATCTTTTCTGTAATAAACCCTCAATTCTTAACACTCTATAATATTGAAAACATTATCTGGCAAAATGCATATCTTGTAGTTGCAACGCTAGGAATGGCTTTGCTAATTATAGGGGGAGGAGTAGACCTTGCGGCTGGTTATAATTTAAGTTTTGGTACTGTCCTGACTGCAGCTTGCCTAGTATGGTGGGATACTCCGGTTTGGGTTGCCGTCATAGCAGGCATTGCTGTGTGTATCCTTCTTAGTGTAATAAATGGTATTTTATCTATAAAACTAAATATTAATGCATTTATGATTACGTTGGGGACAATGACAATTTTTTCAGGTATATCGAATATATTTACACAACAGCAAGCAATTTACAATCTTCCTGAAGAGTTTAAGTACATTGGACAGGGATCATTATTAGGCATACCGATTCCTCTTATTATAATGGTAGTTCTAATTGCTGTAGCTAGTTTCATCCTCAACACTACCTATTTAGGTAGGTATATCTATGCTGTTGGTGGCAATAATGAGGCTTCTCGACTTGCTGGTATAAAAGTGAATCAAACAAAAATTCTTATTTATATTATTGCGGGTTTCTTTTTTGGAGTTAGTGCTATTTTACTTGTTTCTAGAACAGGTTCTGCTAATGCGACCATGGCGGCAGGAACTGAGTTTACAATGATAACAGCTGCAGTTCTCGGTGGTGTAGCAATTCAAGGTGGTATAGGGAAAATTTGGAGTGTTGTAGTTGGGGTATTTATTCTTGGGATTCTCGCTAACGGAATGCAGATTATCGGATTAGGTGTTTATCCTCAGTATATTGCAAAAGGTGCTATATTAATCGCTGCTATGGGCTTTGATTTGTATCAAAAGAACAGAGCAGCCAAAGTTGCTAAATCGACCACGGGGTAATTTGCAAGCTATAATTCTATAAATGAATAAAGAAGAAAAAATTTTTGAGATAGGTCTACAACTACCCAAAAGTTAGACTTGTCTTTTTTTTGTATTTATAGGTTTATATACTTCCATCACAATATGGATCACCTCTTTTTCCTTTACGTCAATTATAAAAATTGATATGAATTTAATTAAAATTATGGAAGTTTAATAATATAGATACCGTTATAATCAAGTTAATTAAAGCGCTTACAAAGATTAAGGCGCAAAAACAGTTCAAATTCATAACTTTTTGAAATTCTAGGTATGTATAACTTCTAGTTTTGTATTGCTTAAAATATTTGAGTTAACATCTAGTCTGCTAATGATCATCCTGTTTTAGTAGTTGAATAATTTTATTCCAAAACAATATGATAAACAAGTCTTTCTTATGATTGCGTTTTAATTTCCTCAGCAATATTATTATTTACCACAGTTCTAACTGATGTTTGTTCCCTCTTGTCAAACGTACATAAGAAGACTACAGTTTTCCCATACTGATAACTAAAATACAGCAAACAGGCTAACTATTCTGTAATGCACCTGATAGATCTTTTGAAGAAGGTTATGTATTTACTGTACTGGTAAAACCGCATTTGTTATACCTGAGAATGCACAGGAATGGATTGATAACCTATCTAAATAAAAATGGGAGAGGACTCAATATGACGGTAAAGACTTTGATTATTACCGGACTGGTAGTTAAAGAACATGACTATTCACGAACGAATTTATTACTTAAACAAATGCTTGAATCAACAGGAATGTTTAGTGTGAAAATTAATGAAGAATTTAGAGGATGTACAGAAGAAACTCTACAAGACTATGATCTTATCATTTTCAACTATGATGGCAAGGAATGGATACTTGACGAACATTTCACTTATTGGGGAGAGACAGCAGAAAATGCAATTTATCATTTTGTGAAATCTGGTAAAGGTGCCGTATTTTATCACTCTTCAGTTGCTGTTGGAGCAGAAACACCTTTAGAATATAAAAGGATGTTAGGTTGCTATGTTGAAAGAAATGGTAGAAGAAACCCACAACCCGATTTCCTTATTACGAATACAGATAATAATCACCCTATAACAAAGGGACTTAAAAAGAATTGGTATGCAGTAAATGATGACCTTTTAGTTGGGATTGATTATGCTCCGGAACATAAGGTTGAGATTCTGGCTACTGCTTTTGATTCTGTTGATGAGTATAAAAATACTGGCTTTCCTCCGAAACATTTCAAGGTGAAAATTCCAGAAGGTGACTTAAATAAAATGCATGGCGTCAATACACATCAACCTGTTGCATGGACCAACCTATACGGTGAAGGGCGTACCTTTTCGATTTCCGTTGGTCATGATATCGATACTATGCGAAGGGAGACCTTTCTCGCCATGTTTGTAAGAGGCGCTGAATGGGCTGCAACTGGGAAAGTGACAATACCCAAACCAGATCGTACTGGTGAAAACAGGCTCAAGCCTTGGCCGTTTTATTCTAAGTGATTTTTGGTATAGCAAAATATGGTTTTTTCTGTACGTATATTAGTTTGTTTGACATCGTGAGTGGTGAATGATTAGTAAATGGATGTGAGAATAAAAATAGATTAAAAATCACACGTTGATTTTTAATCTATTTTTTATGTTCAAAAATATTCGCACCAACCCGAATAAAGAATCAAAGAAATTTGGTTAAGAGGTAGAAAGAAGTAAATATGAAAATAGATTAAAATTTTACTAGAAGATTTGTTTCTCTAGAGTAAATAGATAAAATGAAGTGAATGTAACAGAGCAGGAAGGGGTTTTTAAATGATGCATCTTGGAGTCATCGCAAAACCAACTAAAGAAAGTTTCCAAAATGCAAAACAAAAGGGATTAGACTTTTTAGAGTTATGTATAAATGAAGGTCAAGATGTGGAAGAGTTTTATCAAAATAGAAAAAACATAATGAAATGGATTAAATGAGTATGGAATTAAGATTGGATCGATAGGTAGATGGAAATCGATTCGTATAGATAACTCATTCCCCCGTGTGGACTGGCGAATTGAGGGAAAAAGGGATTAATTTTACGATTGACTATATGGAGAAATTAATACTTTAAAAGACAAAGGGAGGACACGAGGTGAACAAAAGAAAACTTAGATACGGATTGATTGGTGCTGGTAGTAATGCAGTAAAAAACACCTAAGTAACTACTCAAGTTTGTCTAATATAGAATTGGTTTCTATCTGTGATGTAAATATCGAAAATGCAGAGAGAGCTGCAGATAAATACAAGATTTCTAAAGTTTACAAAAGTTATCAGGAAATGATTAACGAAGAGAATTTAGATATTGTCAGTGTGTGTACACCAAATTTGCTACATGCAGACATTTCTTTATATGCATTACTAAATGGAGTAAATGTTCATTGTGAAAAACCTCTTGCTATTAACGCAAATGAAGCCCAAAGAATTGTCGAGGCAAAAAATAAATCCGGGAAAAAGTTAATGGTAGGATTAAATAATCGGTTTACAAACGAAGCTGTTTATTTAAAGAAACTTATTGATGAGGGTTACTTAGGACACATTTATAAGGCGAAAGCAGGTTGGATTAGAAGAAGTGGTATCCTAGGAAGGGGGACTTGGTTTACAAATAAAGATGTCGCTGGCGGAGGGGTAATGATCGACTTAGGTGTTCATTATCTTGATTTAGCACTATTTCTTATGGGAATGCCTGACCCAACTTATGTTACTGGCGCTACTCATCAAAGTTTTGCTCATACGACAACTCGAAATCGAAACGGATATATGAGGAATCCAGATGGCATCTTCAATTTAGAAGATAGTGCAAATGGGTTTATTGGTCAACAAAAAATATAGAATCTAAAAGACAAGAAATGATCGAAGCAGTGAATAAGTATGGTCTCAATGACACTAGAACAATATCTATTAGTAAACAATTAG
Organism: Metabacillus endolithicus; assembly: GCF_023078335.1. Classification (GTDB taxonomy): domain Bacteria; phylum Bacillota; class Bacilli; order Bacillales; family Bacillaceae; genus Metabacillus; species Metabacillus endolithicus. The sequence continues at coordinate 3,787,212 of NZ_CP095550.1, forward strand.
ATCAATTATTAAATAGGCAAACTAATTACAAATATGGCTTAAAGAATGAAAAGATATTACAGCTATTCCAAGGAGTGAATTAGAATGAATATAAATATGTCGTCATGTCCTATCGGTCATCCTACTGAAACAATGAACCATTGGATTCCAACTGTCAGTTTAGAAGAAATGTCAAATGAAGAATATGATGTGTTAATTGTTGGTTCTGGGGCAGGAGGAGGTGCTGCCCTTTGGAGGATATGTGAGAAATTGGCGGATGAAGGAAAAAGGATTGGAATGATAGAAGCAGGAGACCTCTTAATTCCTACTCATGCGCGAAATTTACCTACTATACCGTCAGAACGATTTCCACAACTTTTATATAATAAAAATCATACCTCTTATACTTCTAAATATTCTTCCAATTACTCGGAAGCAATAGAAGTTAATGCATTAGGCGGAAGAACGTTGTTTTGGACTCAAATATCCCCGAGGATGGACTCGAGTGAAATGAAGACTTGGCCTGTGTCTATAGAGGAAATGAATGATTATTATAACGTTGCTGAGAAAGCCATGAATGTTTCGCAGTCATTTTTTAAGGGGTCAGCACTTACAGAAATAATGATTAAACGACTGCACGAATCAGGTTATTCCGATGCCACCTATATCCCAATGGCAGCTGACGTTCAAGGAACAATAAATGGGGAAATTCACTCCAATGTATTTTTTAGTTCTATTTCATTTCTTGCAAGATCTATGAGGCAATCCTTTGATCTTGCAGTGAGAGCCAAAGCTGTTGAGGTGTATACTGAGAATGGGAGGGTGCAAGGGTTACGAGTAATGAATCCAGAAATGGAAACGTATACTTTAAAAGCTAAAAATATTGTCCTGTCGGCAAGTACGTTTGAAACCCCACGAATATTATTGAACTCAGGAATTAAAGGAGATGCAATTGGTCATTATCTGGCAAATCATTCCGGAGTTCGGCTTACAACCTCAATGCCTCGAAAGCAATTCCCAGAATCATTAGGAACTTTGGGAATTGTCATTCCAAAAGGAGAGCATTGCCCATATTTGCTTGCGATGATTGATCCAATGTCGTGGTCCTCACGTGAACAGCAAAGGTCCTTACAGGAAGATGTGAACATTAATATCGGTGGCTTTGGCAAGGTGGAGTCGCGTTTTGAAAATCGAGTATACTTGGACCCTTCCCGTCGAGACAAATATGGGGTTCCGATGCTAAATATTGATTTTTCTTATAGTGATAATGATCAGGTGGTTATTCATCAAATGATTGAGTCTTGCCGAGAAATTCTTCATAAGGTTACAGGGAATGATGATCCATCCATATGTGTCATGCCAATAGGAAGTGATTATCATGAGACTGGAACTTGCCGTATGGGTGATGATCCCTCGACTTCAGCCACAAATCGTTATGGCCAAGTCCATGGAATAACAGGACTTTATATAGCTGATAATAGCGTCTTACCTACTGTCGGAAGGGCAAATCCTACATTAACTACTGTCGCTTTAGCGATTCGGACTGCGGATCATATTATTGAAACTCTAAATGGTACTGAAACTAGAAATAGTATTGTTGCAAAATAAAAGTTTGATTTTAGATGAGCGAAGAATTCGCTCATCTTTTTTTAGTACTAAGTAGAAAGGTCTTTGATAAAGTCAAAGATCATTTCTATCGAGATATGCAGAAAGCTTATAGAGTTCTAATTGATACTAATTTATCGGAAAGATTAAAAAAAAGAGTACTAATTTTAACATTTCAAAAAACTTAATCATTGAATAAAAAAAATAAGATGAAAATCTATTATAACAATGACAATTAATGAAAGGGAACGCTTACGAATACAGGGTAAGATAAGAATGTAAGCGAAACCAAAGGTGAAAATAAAAAACGATGTTTTCTATGTAGTAGATGAAGGAGAGTGAATCATGAAACTGGGCTTTAACAGTGCCATTTTAGATGGTTGTACTTTTGAGGAAGTGATTGATTTTGCATCTGAAAATGGTTTTTCCTGTGTAGAATTATGCGCATGGCCGAGAGGGAAAGCGGTTAGAAAATATGCCGGAGTGACTCATATAGATGTTGATCACCTAGATGTTAATTACATTAAAAACTATACAGAGGCAAAAGGAGTGAAAATTTCCGCTATTGCTTATTATCCGAATGCTTTAGATGAGGATAAAGAAAAAAGTGAATACTATGTTGCTCATATTAAGAAGTGTATTGAGGCAGCAAAAAAGCTTGATATTAATCTTGTTAATACATTCATTGGGCGAAATCAAAAGAAAACAGTCGAAGAAAACCTAACTATGATGGAAACCGTTTGGAAACCGATTGTTGATTTCGCTGAAGAGCTTGGTGTAAAAATTGCAATCGAAAATTGTCCGATGCTATTCACAAACGATGAGTGGCCAGGCGGACAAAATCTCATGACGACACCGGCCATATTCAGGAGAGCTTTTGAACTCATCCCAAATAACAATTTTGGCCTAAACTTTGATCCATCTCATTTTGTTTGGCAACAAATGGATTATATCAAGCCGATATACGAATTCAAAGAAAGAATTTTTCATATTCATTTCAAAGATATAAAAGTGTACAAAGATCGATTGGATGATGTAGGCATTATGGCTACACCACTTGAATATATTTCACCGAAACTACCTGGACTTGGTGATGTGAATTGGGGAAAATATGTTTCTGCTTTAACTGATATTGGATATTTTGGTTATGCGGTAATTGAGGTAGAGGATAAGGCATTTGAAGACTCGCTTAAATCGAGAAAAGATTCTATTAATCTAAGTAAAAATTATTTAAGTCAGTATTTTGCATAGGCAATAATGATTAAACTATAAATAGTTCAAAAAGGAGAGGTATTTTATTATGGGTAAATTAAGAATCGGGATTATTGGCTGTGGTGGTATTGCTAATCAAAAACATTTTCCAGCATTATCACAATTTAAAGATACATGTGAAATGGTTGCATTTTGTGATGTTGTGCTAGAGCGTGCACAAAAAGCAGCACAGGAGTTTGGTTCAAAGGATGCAAAAGTATATGAAGACTATAACGAGTTATTAAAAGACGAGTCGATTGATATTGTGCATGTACTAACACCTAACGTGATGCACAAACCAATTACAGTAGCAGCATTTGAGGCGGGGAAACATGTTATGTGTGAAAAGCCAATGGCTCATAATACAGAAGCTGCCGAAAAAATGATGGACGCTTGGAAAAAATCAGGTAAGAAATTCACGATTGCGTATCAAAACCGTTTCAGAGAGGAAGTACAAGCTCTACATCAATCATGTGAAAAAGAAGAGCTAGGGGATATTTATTTCGCAAAGGCACATGCGGTACGTCGCCGTGCTGTCCCAACTTGGGGAGTATTTCCTGATAAATCTCAACAAGGTGGAGGTCCATTAATCGATATTGGTACTCATGCACTCGACATCACGTTATGGATGATGAACAATTACAAACCTGTATCCGTATCAGGATCTGTCTTTCATAAGCTAGGTCATTTACCAGAGGCAACAGAAGGGAACTTATTCGGAACATGGGATCCAGAAACGTTTGAAGTTGAGGATTCAGCATTTGGATATATCAAAATGGAAAACGGGGCAACGATTTTCCTAGAATCTTCCTGGGCTCTTAATGTATTAAATGCAAAAGAAGCTGCGACAACTCTTTGTGGTACAAAAGGCGGAGCGGAAATTATTTCAGGAATGGGCTTTAAGGACAAGGAATTGGTTTATAACAACACCCATAATGGCATGTTAGTTGAACAAAGAAAATCCCCAGTTGGAAACATTGCTTATTTTGAAGGTGGAGCAAATTCACCAGAAGCGTTAGAAGCTAAACAATGGTTAGAAGCTGTTCGAGAAGATAAAGAGCCACTAGTAAAACCAGAGGAAGCGTTTATCGTAACAAAAATATTAGATGCGATCTATCAATCAGCTGAAACTGGTAAAGAGATTGTTTTTGAAAAAGAAGCAGAAACTGTAAAAGCTTAATTTAGAACAATATAAATACTAACTATTCAATAAAGAATATACAGGTAAATCTTCACCTGTATATTCTTTTATTTACAATAACTAATTCTAAACATATTTAAGTAAGGCGGGAGAAAAATGAAAAACTTAATTGGTATAGATTTAGGTGGTACCACTGTAAAATTTGCCATATTAACAGAGGAGGGCCAAATACTACAAAAATGGAGCATAGAAACGAATATTAAAGATAATGGTAAGAATATTATTCCAAGTATAGTTGATTCAATTAATCACCGAATAAAAAGAAATGGGTTTTCAGCTACTGATTTTATAGGCATTGGGATGGGATCTCCTGGTTCAGTGGATCGTTTAAAGGGGACTGTTATTGGAGCTTATAATTTGAACTGGGATACAGTCCAACTTGTTAAAGAACAGATTGAAGCAGGTACAAATATTCCATTCTTTATTGATAATGATGCTAATGTAGCAGCTTTGGGCGAACAGTGGAAGGGTGCTGGAGAAGGAGAAGGTAATGTTGCATTTGTAACACTTGGGACAGGTGTTGGTGGTGGTATTATTGCCGAAAGATCGTTAATACATGGATCGGCTGGTTCTGCTGGAGAAATTGGTCATATAATTGTCGATCCAGACGGATATAAATGTACGTGTGGTAACAGTGGTTGCCTTGAGACTGTAGCAAGTGCGACAGGTATTGTACAATTAGCAAGAGACATGTCTGAAAAATTTTTAGATGAATCACATTTGAAGTTTTTAATCCATGATGGACAGGAGGTAACGGCAAAGACCGTATTTGATCAAGCAAAGCTTGGTGATGTATTTGCTCTCACGGTTGTTGATAAATTTTACTATTATTTAGGATTAGCATGTAGCAATATAGCAAATATATTAAATCCTGAGGCGATCATTATAGGTGGCGGAGTTTCTGCTGCAGGAGATATGTTATTGGATGGGGTAAAGACATATTTTGAAAAGCTTACCTTCCCTCAAGTGAGGAATAGTACAAAGGTTAAACTAGCGAAATTAGGAAATGACGCAGGGGTTATAGGTGCGGCATCTTTAGTTAATATTAAATGAATGGCATGAAATAGAAAATATCACAAATAATTACAATTTTAAAATATGAAGGAATTAAACTGTAAAAGGAGTTTGGAGAATTTCCAGCTCTTTTTCTGTGAAAATAAATATGGTTTAAAGTTGATCTAGTCTGTTAATGATATTACTAATTAGATTTTGACAATAGTAAATTAGAGCTACCGTATTTTACGGTTTCTCGTATAACTTTCTTATTTCTTGTCTATAATGCTAATTTATTGTAACTCGTGGTAGGGTTCTTTATTCTGAAGCATATGATAGACTATTGTGAGCATTCGATGACCAATGGCAACGAGTGCTTTTATCTTTCCTCTTCTTGCAGCTAACGACCAGTATTTAACTGATAACCTTTTGTTTCGACTCCTTGATATAGCCCAAGCAGCTTCGCATAATGCAGATTTTATATGTGGATTTCCTTTTACTGTTCTAGTACTTTTTCGTTTCCCAGCACTTTCGTGATTTCCGGGAGACAAGCCACCCCAAGAAGCAAGATGTTTTGAAGTAGGGAACTGTGTCATATCTGCTCCTATTTCTGCGAGAATAATTGCAGCTGTATCTTTTTTAATTCCTGGCATTGTGATAAGAAGTTCAACTTCATCCTGATATTTTAGTAAGATATAATCAATTCTCTTTTCAATATCAGATATCAATTCTTCGAGATAGACAATGTGCATCCAAGAATGTTTGATAAGAAAAAGTGATGGTCATTTAATGTACCAAATAATGAATCTGTAATTATTTTCTTTTTATGTGCCATCTTTCCATGGATTTTTTGTTCAACTTCTTCTTGGTTTATAAAACCTTCGGTCATTAGTTGTTCTAAAAGTTTTCTTCCTGAAACTCCAAACACATCTGAAATAACAGTCGCTAACTTAATGTTAGATGTTTCCAATACTTTCTGAATCCGGTTCTTTTCTGAGGTCATATGTTCAATCCGTTTCTTTCTAAGGCGAGTTAAGTCTCGAAGATTTCGAAATGTCTACAGGAAGGACAAAACTTTTCTCTATTAAGCCATGTCTTAATAATTTTGCAATCCACTCTGCATCAGAAACAACAGTTTTTCTTCCAGGAACGTTTTTAATGCGCTGTGCATTTGCCAATGTAATATCAAAATAATCCTCTAAAATATTATAAACAGGCTTCCAGTATACTCCGGTGCTTTCCATTGCAATGTGGGTTACTTCTTTTTCCTCAAGCCACTTAAGAAGACGGAACAGGTCTTTCGTCAAAGTAGGAAATGTTTCAGTCTCTTTTACCATGTCTGTCTCTGATTCCCCGAGAAGCACGCAAGCTACAATAGATTCGGAATGAACATCCAAACCAGCACACCGTTGGTGCAATGTTTCCACTAACAATCACCTTTTTTAATGTATTCCACAAACAGTGGAATGAATTTGAAATTAAACATTTTTCTGTTCGTAGTCATCTCTCGTCAGAGAGAGCTAACAATGGGTTGTACACCAAATTCATTCCAACAGTTTTTTATACAGGGTAAAACCACCAATAAAGAGCACGTTATATACTCACTGTTTGTGTATCTACATTATGGAGGGAAGATCCCATTTTCATTCCTGGGTTGAGAGCGAAAGATCAAGGATGTTTTTATCGACAAATTAAGAAAAGGGTTAAAATTAACCTGAAAAAATTAACCTTTTCATTTAATTTCAGAAAATTAATATGAAAATGTTAATTAAATTTACATTTTTAGTGAAAAAAAGGTGAAAAAAATGAATTGTTTTACAGAAAACCAAATGATATATTATATTAAAGGTTATTAAAACGCTTACAATGATATCTTCAACTGTTAATTACATTCTAATTAGGTTTTAAAGATCCTTGTAAGGAAGGGGATAATTGTTGAAAAACTCAACAAAAAGGAGGAGTTTATAAAGAAATAGATTACCAATGAATTTAACTTTCAAGTAAAACCAGTCGTACGAAAAAGGGGGCCTGAATCATGGAGGAGCTTTGGTTAAAGAAAGAAAAAGCGGACATAACCATAAAGACAACTAGAAGAAAAAAGAGGGTGAATAAACTTTTAAGATACACGCCACTTTTTCTAATGATGTTACCGGGATTAATTTATCTGCTTATCAATAACTATTTGCCTATGTTTGGAATGATTATTGCGTTCAAAGATATCAATTTTACAAAGGGCATACTCGGCAGTGATTGGGTTGGATTAAAGAACTTTGAATATCTATTTAAAACCTCTGATGCATGGATTATAACCAGAAATACTATTCTTTATAACGGTTCCTTTATTCTTATAAGCACAGTAGTAGCTCTATCGTTAGCGGTTTTATTAAATGAAATTAGAAGAGGCATATTTTCAAAATTCTATCAAAGTATAATTCTATTACCTAATTTAATGTCAATGGTTGTTATTAGTTATCTCGTTTTTTCTTTTTTAAGTATTGATACAGGTTTCTTCAATAAAACGATCCTACCAAATTTCGGGCTTGATCCAATATCTTGGTATAATGAGCCGGAATATTGGCCATTTATCCTTCCAATAGTTAGTACATGGAAAGAAGCTGGTTTTCTATGTGTGATTTTTTTTGCAGCAATTCTTGGAATAAATCAAGAATATTATGAAGCCGCAGAACTTGATGGTGCAAGTAAATGGCAACAAATTCTTCATATCACGATACCATCTATCATGCCCGTTATCATGATGATGACTTTGTTAAGAATTGGTAGAATCTTTTATTCGGATTTTGGGTATTATTCTTTCAGGTTCCAATGGATTCAGGAGCCATTTTAAACGCAACAAATGTTATTGATACGTATGTGTACCGTGCTTTGATTCAGCTAGGGGATATAGGGATGTCATCTGCAGCTGGGATATATCAATCAGTAGTAGGCTTTATCCTTGTTATCTTGGCAAATTATATTGTACGGAAAATCAATAAAGATAATGCCTTATTCTAGAAAGGAGCGAGTTCGATGGGGAGAAACAGAAAAATAATAAGTCTAGTACCTCATATCATTTTATTAACAATATCCCTTGCGTATGTTTGTCCTTTTCTATTGTTAATTATTTCATCTATAACAGATGAAAAATCGATTATTCAAAATGGATATAGCTTTTTCCCTGAGGATTTAAGTTCTATTGCGTACCAGTACCTATGGAATAATGCAGCTGAGATAACACATGCATATGGAAATACGATTCTTGTTACGGTGATAGGAACTGTTGTGGGGCTTTTTATGACCGCCTTACTTGCCTATCCTTTATCGCGTAAGGATTTACCATTTAGAACTCCACTTACTTTTATCGTCTTTTTCACGCTTTTGTTTAATGGAGGACTTGTACCTACATATTTGGTGTATACACAGTTAATAGACATTAAAAATACAATCTTGGCTCAAATTGTACCACTACTATTATTAAGCGGGTTTAATGTACTGTTAATGAGAACATTCTTCATATCATCCATTCCAGATTCCGTTATAGAATCAGCAAAAATAGATGGTGCAAGTGAAGTGCGCATTTTCTTTTCAATCGTTTTGCCCCTCTCTTTACCAATTTTAGCAACAATAGGTTTGTTTCAGGCAACTTCTTATTGGAATGATTGGTTCAATCAAATGGTTTATATTACAGACCCAGATTTGTTTACAATTCAGAATGTATTAAATCGTATTCTTACTGATACTCAATTTTTGTCTAGTACAAGTCTGGGAGCTAGTGCAAATGAAGCAAATGCTCAAATACCAGGAACAACAATTCGAATGGCTATAGCTGTAATCGGAATATTGCCAATGTTGCTAGCTTATCCATTTTTCCAAAAATATTTTGTTAAAGGGATAACTGTAGGAGCTGTTAAGGGGTAAGAGGCTATTAAAGGGGGTGAATCCATAGGTTTATTATTCTGAAAACTCAGTTTCTTTAGTGGTTTTTAATGATGAAATAATTGGGGGGAAATGTATTGAAAAAAATTATCAGTTTATTATCTATTGTAGTCTCATTATTTATCATCCTTTCAGCATGTAGTAACACAAGCTCATCAGATTCATCAGATAATAATGAGTCTAAGTCGAAAGAAACAGTTGAATTAAAGATGGCTTATATTTCGTTTGGTCCGGAACCAGCTGATCTTGAATTAGTTCAAGGAGAAATTAACAAGATAACCAAAGAAGAAATAAATGTTAAAGTTGATCTTGAGCCTATTAACGTTGGGCAATACGCACAACAAACAAATTTGATGCTATCAAGTGGTGAAAAGCTAGATTTATTGGTAACAGGTAATCTTTCAGGATTCTTAGATTACCCTGGACAAGTAGCCAAAGGTCAGCTTTATCCATTAAATGATTTATTAGATCAGCATGGTCAAGGAATTAAAGATGCACTTTCATCGGATTATCTATATACACCAACAATTGGTGAAGATACTTACGGAGTCCCACAAGTTCGTGATTTGGCAATGTTTAGAAATTTAATTATTCGAAAAGATTTAGTGGATAAATACAATATTGATTTAAATTCAATTAATACAGTTGAAGACTTAACAGATGTTTTTCGTGTGATTAAAGAAAACGAACCAGATATGTATTTAATGCCTAACGAATCAACATCTGCTTCTTTAGTAAACAGTATTGGATACATGAACGGGGACTTCTTAGCTGACACTATCGGAGTGTTACTAGATTCCTCTAAGTTAGAAATAAGCAATTACGTTGAATCTGAACAATATGAGAATGAAATAAATCTAGCGAGAAAATGGTATAAAGCGGGGTATATTTTACCAGATGTAGCAACAAATACTGAATCAGCACAAAACCTAATGAAATCGGGTAAAGTCTTTGCATTTTTTAAATCTGGAATACCATATATTGCTGAAAAAGAAAGTAGAGTTGTAGGTCATGAAGTTATAAGTGTACCGATTTCAGGTTCATTTACTGATACATCTACTGTAACGAAATTTATGTGGCTTATCCCACAATCAGCAGAATATCCAGAAAAATCAATGGAATTACTCAATCTGTTTTACTCGAATGCAGATATTATGAACCTCATTAGTTGGGGAATTGAAGGAAAGCACTATGTAAAAGTATCAGATAATGTCATTACGTACCCAGAAGGTGTAAATGCAGATAATATTGGCTATGCACCAAACGCAGGATGGCAATTCGGTAATCAGATGTTAACTTATGTATGGGAAGATACTCCTCCTGATATGTGGGAGAAAATGGTGGAGCTTAATGAATCAGCAGAGAAATCAGCAGCATTAGGATTCATATTCGATACATCACCTGTAAAAACAGAACTAGCAGCTGTAACTAACGTCATATCCCAATTTAAGGCATCAATTGAAAATGGTGTTGTGGATCCTGAAACTGAATTACCAAAGTATCAAGAAAAACTTAAGCAAGCAGGTATTGACAAAATTATTGAAGAGAAGCAAAAGCAATTAGATAAATGGGCAGAAACTAAGTAATACATTTAAAACTTAAAAAAATCAGCCTTACGCTATTTGATCTAGAGACGAAGCGAAAGTCTATCCTTAGAAGAAGCGATTTTAAAATCAGTTCTAGGTCTTATAGCGAGGCTTTTCATAGAAACATAGTAAACTTCAAAATAATCATGTAAATCTATTTCAGCTTCAGATAATTTATTAATCTTTACAATAAATAGTGTCACGTTGTTACATAAGGAGGAATAAACCATGTTTGAACAATATATGGTCTGTGAAGATGGATTTAAAAATGTAGAAGAAAACGGAGAATTAATTGGCTTTGAAGTTAAATTACGTATTCCTTATTATCGTGGAGTTTCATTATCATTAATTAATAGTATTGATTTAGAGGTCGATGGGATCTCATTTCCACAAGATGATATGTTGTTTAAGGTTGAAACTGGGAGTTTCCCATATAATGAATTATCGACTGTTATAAATAATCGCTGGGAATTCGGAGAAAAAGCAACATTATTTGTTAAGAAAAAAGGTGGATTAGATTCAGGAAGTCACAAAGTTCATGCTGTTGTTAATTTACGGATTTCCTACTTGCCATGGCCAAATATTGGAGACGATACGAAAACTATTACTCTAGTTGAAAATTGAACTATTGGAGGTATTGTAAAAATGAGAGAAAAATCAAAAATAAAACGAGGAGTTTCATTATATAGTTATCAAGAAGAGTTTTATACCGGAAAGTTAAATCTTGAACAATGTATTGCAGAGGTTGCAAAAACGGGGGCTAAAGGGATTGAATTATTACCAGAACAGATGCTTAAAGGATTCCCAAAAGTATCGGAAGAGTTTGTTGACCAATGGTTTGGATGGATGGACCAATATGGAGTGGAACCTGTTGCCTATGATGCATTTTTAGATAATAAATTGTTTCCTAATCGCTTACTTACTTTAGAAGAAAATGTAGATATGATGGTACGTGATTTAAAGCTTGCAAATAAATTAGGGTTTAAAGTGTTAAGAACATTAGTATCTACACCTCTCGAAGTTGTAAAAGCAAGTCTCCCTTATGCGGAAGAATATGGAGTGAAAATTGCTTTAGAAGTTCACGCACCATTTACATTTGGTACTCCTTGGTTTGAAGAGCGAATGGAGTATATTATTAGTAGTGGAACAAAATGGTTTGGGATTATGCCTGATTTAGGAATATTTGTAAAAAGGATTCCTCCTGTTATGGAACAAAGACATATTCGTGATGGTGGTACACCAGAGATCATTACATTTGTAAGTGAGAATTATGAGAATGGAGTCGATAAGGACGAGACTTTGGAAGTAGTCAAGAAAATGAAAAATGCAAATAAGGTCGATCTTGCTTATGCTGAATTGGCTAGGCACTTAATTTATACGGACCCTAAAATTCTAAAAGACTATATTCCATATATTATGCATGTACATGGTAAATACTACGATATTACGGATGACTATAAAGAACCTAGTATTCCATATAAAGATATCATTAATATTTTAGATGAAGCTGGATATGATGGATACATTGATAGTGAGTATGAAGGAAACCGTCACATACAAGATTTTATGGAAGTAGATAGTGTTAAGCAAGTTCAACGTCATCAAGAATTATTAAAAAGTTTATTAGATAATTAAAGTTGTTTTGTAAGGGAGCCTGTTATTTATGTCTACAGGTTCTAATTTTAATTTTTTTAGTAAAATAAATACGTTTTTAGAGGTGTTTTTATTCAAGATAACTTATTCGATGGAGGGGATAGAATGTTTAGTTCACAAACGGTCCAAACTTCAGTAGATTCAAAGCTAATAACTATTTCGGTCATGCACGGAAAGAGTGTCCTAGACCACGCCCATAAAGACATCGAATTAATTTATATCATAAAGGGCAATTTGCGAGTAAAAGTAAATAGTAAAACAATTACATTAAGTAAATTCGATTTTCTTTTACTTAACTCAAATGAGCTACATTCTTTTCAGTCTGACGAGGATAATTTATATGTTGTTATCCATTTTAACTATTATCAACTATGCTCTCTTTTTTTACAGGAAAATGTATTATTTGAATGTAATTCAATAGAAAACGAGACTTCATCAGACCAAGAATTTCGGAGAGTCATAGAGGAGCTACTGTCTGTTTACTTAAAACAGAGTGATTCTTCATTGGTTGAATTTTGGGAGAAGGCATTTAAATTAATTTCTGTTATCCACTTTAATTATCTAAAGTCCAGAAAACATCAAGAATTGAAACACTTTTCACCAGAGAGTGGAAATAATGAAAGATTATCTGAGATTCTTGAATATGTTGAGAATAACTTCCGGGAGCCATTATCTTTAGAGGAAGTGGCAAGCATTCAATTTATTACTGTACCTTATTTATCTAAATTTTTTAAAAAACAAACCGGGAAAACATTTTCACAATACTTAAATAAAGTACGTCTTGCACATGCTGTTAATGAGTTGATCAATACTAATAAAACGATTACTAGAATTGCATTAGATAATGGGTTTCCGAATTTAGCTGCGTTTAATAGAGTATTTAATGAAAAATATCAGGTGAAACCAGTCGAGTATAGAAAGCAAATGGTAGATTCGATAGAACAAGAAGAGAAGATTTCAAATGAGAATAGCAAACCTGAAAAAAATGAGGTATTAAAAGAATTACAGAATTATTTGGATACTCATTTACCGATTATCCAAGGCAATCATCAGCTACCGGTTGAGAAGGAAACGCACATTGTTAAACTCGCTAAACTTGATGCTTTCACAAAATATTGGAACAAGGTAATTAATATCGGTTATGCAACTGATCTATTAAATTCAGATATGCAAGAGCAAATCGCACTTTTACAGAATGAAATTGGATTTACATATGCTAGATTTTGGGGATTATTTAGTGATGATATGCATGTTGAAGATTATTCTAATGAGCATATTTCTTATAATTTTTCTAATATAAATAAATTACTGGATTTCCTAATAAAAAATAGGTTAAAACCATTTATTGAACTTGGCCCTAAACCAAAAATTGTGAATAAAACTCTTGATCAAACTCTTATTTTACAGACGAGTAGTGAAAAATCCCTTGAAGAATGGAAAAACATAATTCGAGCATTTTTATTACATTGTATTGAACGTTATGGTATTGAAGAGGTAGAAACATGGTACTTTGAGATATGGAGCAAGGATATTGATCCTATACGAGATGAAACAATTTCTGGGAATGAGATTAATAAAAGGCATGACCCTAGCCAATTTGAGGAGTATTTTAATGTATTCAGCTTTCTTAAAAAGATTACGAATGAAATTGTTCCTTTAGCGAAAGTTGGAGGATGTGGATTAACGATGGATTTAGAAAGTGATAAGTTAGATTTATTTCTTAATCAATGGAGACTGAGAGAGGTACAACCAGATTTCTTATCAATCTATTTATATCCAATTGAAATTGACACTGATAAGAATAGAATTCCGAAAAAAAATATGCTTTCTACAAATCCTAACTATATAAGGAATAAAATTAAACAGGTAAGAACCTCTTTAAAAAAATCTGGATTTGATTCACTTGAGTTAAATGTAACTGAGTGGAATATCTCAATATCTAACCGAGATTATCTTAATGATAGTTGCTTTAAAGCAGCCTATATAGTGAAAAATACCGTTGACAATTTGAAACACAACATCAATATGATGGGATATTGGATGTGTTCTGATATTTTTAGTGATTTTAGAGATTCTAAGAATCTACTACATGGTGGAGCTGGACTGATCACGAAAAGTGGAATAAAAAAAGCAAGCTACCATGCGTATGTATTAATGAAACAATTAGGAGAGATTTTAGTATCAAAAGGTGAAAATTATATTGTTACCAAGAAATCTGGAGATCGCTATCAAATCATATGCTTTAATTATAAACACTTTGACTACTCTTATTATTTAAATCCTGAAGGAAGTACAGAAATTAGTGAGCAGTACGATATTTTTGAGAATAATGATCCATTGAATCTATCTCTAGAAATACAAGGAATTACGAATGGGAGATATCGTATAAAAGAACACCGAATTAATCGTGATCAGGGCAGTGTTTTAGACGAATGGCTAAAATTTGGTTCAGTCTACGACATAAAACCCGATGAAGTCGAATACTTAAAGCAAAAATGTGTTCCTTATATGAAAGTAGATCATACATTAGTAGAAGAGAATTCAATTGTCCTAGAAGGTAAGCTTCAACCACATGAAGTAAGGTTATATGAACTTAATTTGTTATTTAGTGAATAATTATTAAAAAATACGGGAGGTTAAAAATTTTCAATAGTTTTTAATTTCTCTTTTTTGTATTTTTCTTCAAAGAATGTTCTTTTCTTTTTAATGGATTAGATATATAAATTGCCTTTGAAAAATTCCAGAGGTTAAAAATCATCTACTTTTTTTTGTTGTATATTTCTAATTGTTTTAAAATTCGGTAGAAAAAGAGCGAAAATTAAAGGCTTTTATGTTAAAAAATAAAAAGGAAAATTATGTGAGACAAGTTAGAATATTATTGTAAACGGAAACAATAAGTGATTTTTAAGGACATTAAAGGAGAGATATCATATGAGTAAACTTCGAATTGGAATTATAGGCTGTGGTGGTATTGCTAATCAAAAACATTTTCCAGCATTATCACAATTTAAAGATACATGTGAAATGGTTGCATTTTGTGATGTTGTGCTAGAGCGTGCACAAAAAGCAGCACAGGAGTTTGGTTCAAAGGATGCAAAAGTATATGAAGACTATAACGAGTTATTAAAAGACGAGTCGATTGATATTGTGCATGTACTAACACCTAACGTGATGCACAGCCCAATTACAGTAGCAGCATTTGAGGCGGGGAAACATGTTATGTGTGAAAAGCCAATGGCTCATAATACAGAAGCTGCCGAAAAAATGATGGACGCTTGGAAAAAATCAGGTAAGAAATTCACGATTGCGTATCAAAACCGTTTCAGAGAGGAAGTACAAGCTCTACATCAATCATGTGAAAAAGAAGAGCTAGGGGATATTTATTTCGCAAAGGCACATGCGGTACGTCGCCGTGCTGTCCCAACTTGGGGAGTATTTCCTGATAAATCTCAACAAGGTGGAGGTCCATTAATCGATATTGGTACTCATGCACTCGACATCACGTTATGGATGATGAACAATTACAAACCTGTATCCGTATCAGGATCTGTCTTTCATAAGCTAGGTCATTTACCAGAGGCAACAGAAGGGAACTTATTCGGAACATGGGATCCAGAAACGTTTGAAGTTGAGGATTCAGCATTTGGATATATCAAAATGGAAAACGGGGCAACGATTTTCCTAGAATCTTCCTGGGGCTTTAATGTATTAAATGCAAAAGAAGCTGCGACAACTCTTTGTGGTACAAAAGGCGGAGCGGAAATTATTTCAGGAATGGGCTTTAAGGACAAGGAATTGGTTTATAACAACACCCATAATGGCATGTTAGTTGAACAAAGAAAATCCCCAGTTGGAAACATTGCTTATTTTGAAGGTGGAGCAAATTCACCAGAAGCGTTAGAAGCTAAACAATGGTTAGAAGCTGTTCGAGAAGATAAAGAGCCACTAGTAAAACCAGAGGAAGCGTTTATCGTAACAAAAATATTAGATGCGATCTATCAATCAGCTGAAACTGGTAAGGAGATTGTTTTTGATAAATAAGGTGAAAAAATATGTAGTTTCTAAATAGGAGGAGAAAAAATGACATTTGTAATGAAATTGCCTTTTGTTGATACAGTCTGTGATGACAGCCTTGTTAACACGTACGTAAATGAGAAAAAGATTGGTTATGAGTTTCAAATTAGATTGAGTTATTATCGAGGTCACTATTTATCATGTATTGAGGAACTAACAATAAAAGTTGACGATAAACAAGTTGATCTTAATGATTTGAATTTTTGTTTGAATGGAAAAGAATTTACAATGGGGCAAATACCATATTTAATATCCGAGTTTTGGAATGTTAATGAGCCTGCAACAATTAAAGTATATCAACCAGGAGGATTAGACGAGGGTGAACATACAATTGATGTAACGCTTTTATTACGTAATGCATACATGCATGTACCAGGGAATACGAAGAATCACAATTATGCCGTACTAGATTCGTGTGGAAGTAAAACGTTACCTGTAAGAAAGGAAAGAAAGGAGATAAAAGTAAATGAGTAATATTAAACTAGGAGTTTCATTATTTAGTTTTTCAACAGATTTTGTAAAAGGTAATCTTTCATTAGAAGATTGTGTTCGTTCAGCAGCTGAAATTGGTGCAGAAGGATTTGAGCTTGTAGGGGCAACAATGTTACCATCTTATCCTTATGCAAGTGACAAAGTAGTCAAAGAATTTAAAGCAATGACAGATCATTATGGAATTAAATTTGTTTCCTACGGTGCAAGCTCTGATCGTGGAGTTATAACAGGGAGAGATTTAACAGACGATGAGTTAATTCAATCGGCTATTCTTGATATAAAAACTGCTAATAAATTAGGTTGTGAAATGATGAGAGCACAACCTTCCCTATCACCTGCTGCCATTGAGAAGTTAGCTACTTATGCTGAGAATTATGGAGTGAAGGTGGGAGTAGAAATTCACAATCCTCAAATTCCATCATCACCAAGGGTCCAGGAATATGTGGAAGTTTTTGAAAAATTAGGATCTGATTACATTGGATTAGTTCCTGATTTTGGATGCTTTGCAACAAAACCGAACAAAGTGTATTGGGATGAAGCATTAGAAAAAGGAGCACCCCTTGAATTATTAGAAATGGCTGCTAATTTACGTTATGATGGTGTATCAAGAGATGAAGCAAGAGAACGCTTACTAGATGCTGGTGCGAATGATGCAGTGATGGGAGCATTTCAGGGAATGTATGGATTTGTGCAATTCACCCGCAACCCTGACTTGGAAGGGTTGAAGAATATTATGCCTCATGTGATGTATTTCCATGGGAAATTTCATTATATGTATGAACATCTTGAAGAAGCTAGTATTCCATATGGTGATATTTTACCAGTTATTAAAAACTCAAACTTTAAAGGTTATATCATGTCAGAGTATGAAGCTTCTGATCATGCAGTAGAAATGACAAAACGACACTTGCAAATGGAACGAAAAATACTTGATAATTGTTAATTTATGTGCTTTTAGAGTTAGTAACGGTAAAGCAATAATATTGACTCTAGCAGAATGATAATAAATTAATTTTTATAATAAAGAAACCCCCAAAAGCTAGCTTCAAAGTTAGTTTGGGGGTTTTTATTTACATTAGTATAAATAATAGTTACATTTAATTTAATAAAATGCCCAAAAAAGAGTAGTGAAATATAGTTATTAAGTCGTTATATTATTGCTGAAATTGAAAATAGAAGATCAATAAGAACAATGTTTTAATGCAAAAGTCATATGTAAATTATTAACCTCATTTTTTAAAAAAGAATGTAATCAGATTAAATATAAGTTGTTACTAGTGTAAATAATACATATCTAGTGAGATTAAATGTTAATAAAATAGAATTAAGAAAGCGCTTTAATATTGACATTAGGGAGGGATAGTAACATATTAGTCTGTTTTAAAAACATTCAAGGAGGTTGGTTACATGAGTAAAAACTTAAGTAGTAATGTGGCTACGCAAGATCTAAATCATCAAACCATAATAGTCCATAAAAAGGGAAAATTATCGTTCTCTACTAAGCTTAGTTACGGTTTTGGTGATTTTGCAAGTCAGTTATTGTGGAGCTTCAGCGGTTCCTACCTTACGATTTTTTATACGGATGTAGTTGGTATAACACCAGCACTGGTAGCATTAATTATGTTAATTGCCCGAATCTGGGATGGTATTAATGACCCTATGCTTGGTTTTTTAGCAGATCGTACAAAATCGAAACATGGAAGGTTTAGACCTTATATACTATATGGTACACCATTTCTAGCTTTGTTTAGTGTACTAGCATTTACTGCCCCTGGATTTGGTGGGAATATGGAAGCTAAGGTTGCCTGGTTTATGTTTACTTATATTGGACTAGGTATGTTATACACAATTGTTAATTTACCTTATGGATCTTTAGCTGCAGTAATGTCAAAGGATTCTGGAGAACGAACTGCACTAAGTTCATTTAGAATGTTATTTACAAATCTAGGTAGTGTTCTTCTTAGTGTCATATCTATGCCTTTAATTTTGTTATTTAGTTCAGGAACAGGAGATCAAATTACAGCTAGAGGGTATACAATGACAGCGATAGTACTAGCTGTTATTGCTATTCCACTTTTTTACTTAGTATTCTTCAAGTGTAAAGAGGTTGTACAACCTATTCATAATAAGAAAATATCCATAAAAGAGTCATTTAGGTACTGTTTTAACTAGTAGATCTCTAACTTGTATTTTCTTTATATTGCTAATTTCTCTAACAGCTTTTTTTGGAAGAATGGGAGTTCAAATCTATTACTATATGTATGTAATAAAAAGAATGGATTTAATAGCAGTTTTCATGCCTTTGCCGGCTATTGGTGCAGCTATTGGGATTATGCTTTTCACTAGATTTGCTAAAAACTTTGGGAAAAAGAATATGTTGTACGTGTCTTATACTTTAGCAGCACTTTCACTTATCTTTCTATACTTTGTAGATTATAATAATATTCCATTGTTAATAATTAGTACTTTTATTTTTGGTTTAACACAGTTTGGTATACCAATTGTTATGGCAATGATACCTGATGCTATAGATGAGATGGAAGATAAGAATGATGTACGGGTTGATGGTACCGCTTACGCTGCAACAAGTCTATCTACTAAATTTGCCAGTGCAATAGGTGGAGCAGGAACAGTTGCATTATTGGGAGTATTTGGATATGTAGCTAATGCTGAACAAACAGCTGAAGCCATGAATGGTATAAATATTGTAGTTAACATTGCACCTGCGATCTTATTCCTTCTTGCAATTATCCCTACAAAATTGTATGGATTAACTGAAGAAAAAGCTGCAGAAATTAGACAAAGATTAGATGAAAAGTAAACGATTGATGAATAAAGGAATAAATTAATTAAGTAATCTTAATAATGTAAGGGTTACCATATTAAACACGCAAACTCATATCCTTCGGCTATACAACCAAGAAGGATATGGAGTTGCGTGTTTTTATTTTAAAATGATCCACTCATTCTTGAAAAAAATCCCAAACAGAAGGCGTTACATACTAATTAGGTGAAGGGGGTTAAAAAACACATATAAATTATTGTTCTACGTGGAAAGAGATACGTTATCGTAAAGGATAAAAATTTAATACATTTAGTAAAAAGAAAAGAAAGCTATTTAAAAGGTTAAAATTTAAAATAAAATAGAAGCAACATTAACTTGATAATGAAGAGAATTTGAGAAGCTTTAATAAGAAGAAGAGAGGTTAATAAATGAATCAATCTATACAAACAGGTAAATATAACAGAAAAATATTAATTACTTTGCTACTAGTAGGTACCTTTATTGCAGTATTGAATCAAACAATTTTAATAACGGCGTTACCGCAAATTATGGTTGATTTTAAAATCGATGCAAATAAGGCGCAGTGGTTAATTACATCGTTTATGTTAACAAATGGTATCATTGTTCCTATTTCAGCTTTTTTAATAGCAAGGTTTACAACTAAGCAGTTATTTTTTACTGCAGTTGCCACTTTTTTAATAGGAACTCTTCTTGGAGGGATTTCTTTAAATTTTACAATGCTACTTATTGCTCGTTTTATTCAGGCAGTAGGTGCTGGAATCATGATGCCTTTAGTTTCTAATATCATATTACTGATAACACCTAAAGAAAACCGTGGAAGTGCAATGGGGTTAGTTGTTTTAGTTATTTGCTTTGCACCTGCGATAGGACCTGCCATTGCTGGTGGAATTGTTGATGTTTTATCATGGAGATACCTATTTTATGGAACATTTCCACTAACACTTATTGTTTTTATTTGTGCTATTTTTACGTTGGAAAATGTGACTGAAACAAATAAAAATGAAAAAATAGATGTTATATCAATTATATTGTCTGCGGTTGCTTTCACAGGAATTCTATATGGACTAAGTCTTGCTGGATCATTAGGTTGGGGAAGCGTTAAAACGATTGGATGGGTTATTGCAGGTGTTGTAGCATTATGGGTGTTAGTAGTAAAACAATTAAAATTATCCCAGCCAATGATTGAATTTAGAGTATTTAAATACAATACGTTTACTGTCTCCGCAATATTAGTTTCAATTGCTTTCGGAACATTGTTTGGTACTGAGACAATTATTCCTTTATATACTCAAAATGTAGAAGGAGTTTCAGCACTTACTTCTGGTTTAATTCTCCTTCCCGGGGCAGCATTAATGGGAATAATGTCACCATTTGTAGGGCGTATAACGGATAAAATTGGTGTTAAGTATCTCGTGGTACTAGGTTTTATTGTCATCACAGTTTCGACGATACCTTTAGCTATAATTGGTATAGAAAAATCTATTACATTTATTGTTATTTTTTATACATTAAGAATGATCGGAACGGGCTTGTTAATGGCGCCTATCCAAACAGGTGCTATGAATGCTATACCTCAGTATTTATTTAGACATGGTGTTGCAGTTTATAGCACATTGACTTCAATTGCGGGTTCAGTTGGAATATCAATAATCGTCAGTTTATATACAAGTATATCTAACAATGGAGATCTTAATACTCTAGAATCAGAAAAATATGCAATGGGAATTACGTTTATGGTTATTACAATCATAAGTGGGGTCGGTTTATTATTGGCACTTAAACTGAAAAAAGAAAAAACACAAGAAAAAATAGAAGATAACGTTGAAATGAGTTCTTAATCTTTTGTTGTACTGATTTATCACTGTTTAATCATGTAGTTTACTTTTAGTATTAGAAACAAGTATTTTATTCAGAAGTATGTTTAAAATACTTGTTTTTATTTTGGTTATGTAAACACTTTCTATAGATACAAAAGTAAAATTGAAGGGAACATATAGATATGGTACTATTATTGCAAAACTGTAAGAATACTTGTTTTCAGAAAAAGGTGATGTAGTGGTTACAGTAGTAGATGTAGCAAAAAAAGCGGGTGTATCTGTTGCGACAGTTTCCCGTGTGTTGAACAGTAATTATATGGTAACAAAAGAAAAAAGAGAAAAAGTATTAAAAGCAATTCAAGAGTTAGGATATGTCCCAAAAACAACTATAAGAAATGAACAAAATAATGAAAAAAAAGTCATTGTTGTAGTGGCAGCAGTCATTATTCATGAAGTAATTGCTGGAATACAAGATTTAGGTGAACAACTTGGATATGAAGTGATTATCAGCTATCATGCAAGTCAAACTCAGCATTTACATTCTTGGAGTTTCTTACCAAAAGAGCAATTAGGTGGAGTCATTATCTTGACAATGTTTTTTAATACCCAGGAATTAATAGAATTAAGTGAGACTGTTCCACTTGTACAATGTACTCAGTATACATCTATTCCAAATACATATGCAGTGACTGTAGATGATGAGGTAGCTGCTTATCGTGCAGTAAATCACTTGGTTGAAACGGGAAAAAAGAATATTGCATTTATTGGCCTTGGTGTAGAGGATGGCGATGGTAACTTTTCACTTAACTTCTCAAGAGACCGTTATATAGGATACCGTAGAGCACTGGAGGAGAATCAGGTCACCTATAATTCTAACTTAGTTAAGCACGGCGACTATAGTTATGAAACTGGAGTACATCTTGCAAATGAGTTATTAAAATCTGGTGCTCCAATCGATGGAGTCTTTTGTGTAACAGACAATTTAGCTGTTGCTTGTATTAATACATTTCAAGAGGCTGGATACCGAATTCCAGAGGATATTGGAATATGTGGCTTTGATAATCAAGAAATTTCCGAAATGACTAATCCAAAGTTAACGACAATAGATCAGCCATTTTATGAGATTGGTTATGAATCTATGAGAATGCTTGAATCAATGATTAAAGGGGAAATTTCTACTGGAAGAAGAATATTAATTGATCATAAGTTAATTAAACGTGGGTCAACAGTTAATGAGAAATAGTTTTTAAGTAGTGTTTGTCATTATTTATTTAAAAGAATATAAGATTAACGCTTAATTATAAATTTTCAACTTACCGGAAGGCTTACAATGAATTGTAGGTCTTTTAACTATTTTTGTTTGCGAAATAAAAAGATTGAGTCAGAATGATTTGATGAAATCTTGTCCCCCAATGGAAAAAAGTACTTAACAATAAGCGTGGCAAAAGAAGATGACATTCTTATTTGAAAAAATTAAAAATTGGTATGATTTATCTTAAAAAACTAAACGTTCTTAAATTAAACCTTCCATATAATTAAGATAAATACCCAACTTAGATGGTCATTACTTTATTAATTGCTATTTTTTATTCCTTCAATATTTTTAATAATAGAGGATCTTATTCTATATAGAGGGTAGAGAGAAAATACTCCCCTTTATAAAAAGAAACTAGGAATAAATCATTTTTGGAAATAGGGGGATGTGCGAAATGAATATTGTGTCAAATTTACTGTTTTTATTGCTATATGCTCAGAACATATCACAAGAGGACGTTTACGATTATTTAACGGGGTATGCAAAACCGATTAATAAAGGTTATTTATGAAAGCGCTTTAAAACCTGAGGTGGTTATCACCAGGATTATCTTTCTATTTACATTTTTGGACTTAATAAATTATTAAAACTTAAGACCTATAATGACAAGGAGGAAGGATTCGGTGAAGATACTTTTAGTTGATGATGAGCCATTTTTTATAGAAGAATTAAAATTAACTATCGAACATTTTTTCGCAAAATTCGAAGTATTTCCTTATGAGATTAATTATGTATTTAGCGCTGAAGATGCGTTAGATATTATTCCTAAAAAGAAACCAGATTGTATATTTACTGATATCAATATGCCAAGTATGAACGGGGTCCAATTATCAAAAAAATTCAATCCCATTGGCCATTTATTAAAATTATCATTGTTAGCGGCTTTCCTTCTTTTGATTCAGCAAAAAAAGCAATACAAGCTGGTGTTGTTGATTTCTTAACCAAACCAGTTTTTGAAGAAGAGGTTGATCATATTCTATCTCAGATTGTTAAAAACAATGCGCTTCAGGAGCATGATGAAATTCAAAGAAAGCTAAATTATATCATACACATACCTAAAGTAAATTTTGATTCAGAGATGGTTAAGCAACTGAATAATCGATTTAATTGCTTCTTTGCAATTTACGTGAAAAGCTTTGAGGGGGCGTATCCCTTTGATTTTCCTTTTCCTCTACCATCTGAATCACTAGTGGCAAAAAAGCTAAAAGCTTTATTAGATAATAGGGAAGAAGTGTGGGTTCTGAATGATAATGCCTTAGGGGATATTCTTATTATAGGATTAACTAATACAAATAAGGATAAAATGAAATTCATATTATCAGATACTTTTCATTATTTTTCAGAGAGTTCTATTGTATCATTTGCCTACGAGAAGACATATGAAACAATAGAAGCATTAATTGATTCTTTGCCTATTATTCGTGAAGGATTATATACACATTTAAAAGTTGGGAAATCACAATTAATAGATGTTTATGCAGGAGTACAAGAAAATGATCAAAATACTAAATATTTTTTAGAAGTAATAAATAACAAGCTAAGAATATTAATCTACAAACGAAAATGGAATCTTTTAAAAGATGAAATTCAAAGTATATTTTCATTCTGGAAAAAAGGAGAAATATCTTGTGTAGCATTAGAGCAGAACTTAAAAACAGTTTTAAGGATTGTAGGTGAGTATGCTCAGTCTATCAATTCAATTGAAATTTCATCAATCGAAAAAAAGTTACAAGAAATTATATATTTAGCAGACTCTTACGATGAAATACAAGATGTATTTTTAAGTATCCTATCAGAGTGTAAATATAACAATGAATCAGAACAAATTGGCAAAAGCTCAAAACAAATATTTAACGATATAAAAATATATCTAGAAAGAAATTTATATAAACCTATTACATTAACAAAATTAACGGATACTTTTAATATTTCAAAGACACAACTATGTAGTCTATTTCGTGAAAATATGAATCAATCTTTTGTTGAGTATTTTACTTTGTTGAGAATGAATAAAGCTAAAGCTTTAATAACAGAATATCCAGATTTGCTATTAAAAGAGGTAGCAGAAATGGTCGGTTATCCAGATCACTTTTACTTTAGTAAGATCTTTAAACATCATGTAGGTGTTCCCCCAAGTACTTATAAAGAGACGACCTTATATCAATAAATTTATCTTATTGTTATGTAGATAGGGGTGCCTTGTTAAAGGTTTCTACATAGAAAAACAATTTTCTATGTTTATAAGAACGATCTTCCATTTGTTAGCGCTTACGTATTTGGTAATCTTTTAATAAGAGTTGTTTATAAGATTGGAAACGTAGTTTATAGAATAATTCGAATTTATGGAAGGAGTTAAAAAAATGAAATTTGGTTGTAGCTTAGAGATGATCAACATGCGTATAACTGAACCTGGTTATACAAATAAATTAACAAAGAAGTATTGGATTGAATTGTTTAAGTTTGCTTCTGCAGTAGGCTTTAAGGGGGTAGAACTCCCATATAATCCTTATACAAATGACGGTATAGCTTTTAATATGACTAGAAGTGGAATGCCTATAAACAAGTATGCGGTAAATACAAAGTATGGTTCTGTAAATTCTTTTATGGAAATACTCGCTGATGTTGGCATTGAGCAAATTACAGGAGTGCATATCAGTGCGCAAGATTCCTTACTCGAATTAATAACAACGGGGCAAGATCCTAGAAAAGTGTTTGAAAAATTCGAAGCCGCTGCAGAAGAAGCCATTGGATTTCTTGAAGAGGTTGATGGAAAGGGACTAGTGATCTCTCCAACACCAGAGTTAGGATTACTTCATCATCTTATGGGATCCAAAGGAGAGAACTGGGAGCCATCTTTTCTTTCAAAAGCTGCTGACACTATTAATAAGATCGGAAAGATGGCATCAAAAAGCGGAGTACAAGCATCAATAAAAAATGAATTTTGGAGCCTGGTACGTGGTAACCAATTAGATCGATTTATGGATGAATTAGATTCCCAACATATATTCTACAGTCCAGATTTGGCGCATCTATCTATTGCAAATGAGAATCCTGTGGAAGTGGTAAAAAAATATCATGATAAGCTTAACTTCATTCGTTTTAGCGATACTAGATTTGTGGATTTAGAAGATAACTACAAGAAACCAAACCCTGAAATACCTAAGGTTGGAGCACAAAGAGTCTTTTGTGATTTAGGTGATGGAAAGGTTGACTTACAGGGAGTATATCATGCATTAACTGATACTAGTTACGATGGATGGGTCATCTGTGAATCTAAGAAAACATTAAATGTTTATAAGGCGTTACTCAAAATGCGCTGGTATATAGATAATAAACTACTAAAATCATGAAAGGAGAAAAGGAAATGGAAAATTTGAAGTATTCATACATGACAAATATGTGGGGCATGATTACCGACATACCAAAGATTAATAATTTTAATGAGTGGTATGAAGATGACTTTGGTAATGCAGCTTATTATTTAGACTGGGACAAAATTTTAAAATATCATGCAGGCGCTGGAATTAAAGGGATTGAACTGATGTTTTATCATATCCCATATATAAAGCAAGCTTTTGGTTCTTTAAAAAACTTTACTGATTTTGCAAAGGAGAGAGGAATTGAACAAATCACAGGTATGTTTTCATTTGCAATAGGTTCCGAAAATAAAGAAACTTTAAACGGTGCAATTCAATTTAATCAAATGTGGATAGATGCTTTAAATGAATTAGGTGGTGAAAATTTAATTATTATGCCTGCAGGGCAATATTATGGGACTGGTCCGTTGTCACAGGAACAACTTCAAAATGCAGCTTATTGTATGAATGAAATCGGGAAAAGGGCAGTAGATAAAGGGATTACGGCTTGTATTCATAATGAATTTTGGTGCGCAGTTAATCGTTACGATCATGAGCAATACTTAGAAATGACAGATCCGAAGTATGTCTCCTACTGTTTGGATACAGCACAATTAGCTATTATGGGCGTTGATCCTGTTCAGTTTTATGATAAGTATCATGATAGAGTAAAATATTTTCATTTAAAGGATACGACACATCCAAATGCTCCCGATAGTGAAAGATTTGCTCCAGGTGCTGAATTTGCAGATGAAGGGACACGATGGTTTTGGGAGCTAGGAGCCGGTGTAATTGATTTCAAAGGACTATGGAAATTAATGAAAAAATATAACCATAAATTTGGGTAACAATCGAGACTGATGGAACTCCTGATCCGCTTGCATCTATGATTTTGTCTAAGTGGTATATCGACCATGAGCTAGCACCTATTTATAAATAATCCTATCAAATTGTTGTGAGATAAGAAAAATGCTCTAGTAGTTTGAATCTTTCATTTTAATTTATATTCAGGCCATAAAATAAGTAAAGGTGTGATTTTATGAAATTATCAGTTTTATTTGATGCCGTTTTTTTTGGTGGAGACCCTATTGAAAGTATTAAAGCAGTAAAGGAAGCTGGTTGTGATTCTGTAGAGTTTTGGAGTTGGAGAAATAAAGACGTTGATTTGCTTAAGAGGACAATCAAAGATTTACAAATGGAAGTTGTCGCATTTATGACTGAAAAAATAAGTTTAACAGATCCAGCATTTCGCGAACAATACGTTAAAGATTGCATAGAAACGATTAAAGTAGCGAGAGAGCTAGAATGCAACACTATTATTACCACTGTTGGTGACTTGATCCCAGGTATACCACGAGAGCGTCAACATCAAAGTATTGTAGATGGATTAAAACGTGTTGCACCTTTGTTTGAGGAGACTGGCATTACATTAGTGGTTGAACCTCTAAATGTAAAAGTCGATTTATATCATTCCAACTATTTTTTGTCTAGTTCAGAAGAAGCATTTCAAATCATTGATAAAGTTGGTAGTTCTAACGTTAAAGTATTATATGATATATATCATCAACAAATTAGTGAAGGCAACCTCATTATTAATATTACAAAGAATATCGATAAGATAGGACACATTCATGCTGCTGGTCACCCTGGTAGAAATGAAATAACGAAAGGTGAAATAAACTATCAAGCTGTTATTCAAGCGATTAAAAGTACCTCCTACAACGGATATTTTGGATTAGAATATACGCCTACTGTTGACCTCTCAGAATCTATAAAAGTAGCTAAAAGTCTATTATATTAAATAACTTTAGTATGACTTGCGAAAACATTCAGTTATAAAATGGATCGTTTTTAATTTAAGTTGATGATCTAAGCTATAGAAACAGATGCGATATTTTAATTATGTAATACAACATCTAAATCAAGGAGTGAGTTAGAATGAATTTAAATATACCGACTAGTTCCATTGGACGTCCTTCTGAAACCATGAACAATTGGATTCCAACTGTAAGTCTTGAAGAAATGTCGAATAATGAATATGATGTGTTAATTGTCGGGTCCGGAGCAGGAGGAGGGCTGTTCTGTGGAGATTATGTGAAAAGTTGATAGCAGAGGGCAAACGGATTGGTATGATTGAAGCTGGTGACCTCGTGATTCCTACTCATGCGAGAAATATACCAACCATATCATCTGAACGATTTCCTCAATATTTACATAACCCAAGCTTTACATCGCATACTTCAAAATATTCTTCTAATTTCCCGGATGCAATTGAGGTAAATGCTCTAGGAGGAAGAACGTTGTTTTGGACACAAATTTCACCGAGAATGGACTCCTGTGAAATAAAAAACTGGCCAGTTTCTTTAGAGGAAATGAATGATTATTACGGAATTGCCGAGAAGGCCATGAATGTTTCCGACTCTTTCTTTAAAGGATCGCCACTTACTGAAACTTTGATTCAAAGGCTGCGCGAAGCTGGTTATTCTGACTCAACTTATATCCCAATGGCTGCTGATCTAAAAACCACTATGCATGGAGAGATACACTCCAATGTATTCTTCAGCTCTATTTCATTCCTTACCAGAGCAATGAAACGATCATTTGATCTTGCAGTAAGGGCTAAAGCTGTTGAGATATATACTGAGAATGATAGAGTTCAGGGATTAAGAGTGATGACTCCAGAGAAAAAATCGTATACATTGAAAGCTAAAAACATTGTTATGTCAGCGAGTACGTTTGAGACTCCTCGGATTTTGATGAACTCAGGCATAAAGGGAGAGGCAATTGGTCATTACCTTGCTAATCATTCCGGTGTTCGAGCCACTTCTTCTATGAAACGAGAGCAATTCCCGGAGCCTCTAGGAACATTAGGAATTGTCATACCAAATGGGGAGAATTGCCCTTATTTGCTTGCGATGCTGGATCCGATGTCATGGTCTTCACAGGAGCATGAAAGGACATTCCAGGAAGATGTGAGAATTAATATCGGTGCCTATGGAAAAGTAGAGTCAAGGTTTGAGAATCGAGTTTACCTGGATCCTACTCGTCGGGACAAATATGGGGTTCCGATGTTAAATGTCGATTTTTCTTATAGTGATAATGATCAGAAGGTTATTCAGCAAATGACAGAATCGTGCCGTGACATTCTTCGTTTAGTTACTGGGGATGATGATCCATCTGTATTCATGATGCCTATTGGAAGTGATTATCACGAAACTGGAACATGCCGAATGGGGGATGATCCTTCGACTTCAGCTACAAATCGTTATGGTCAAATCCATGGAATCGAGGGACTATATGTAGCAGACAATAGTGTATTGCCGAGCGTGGGAAGAGCGAATCCTACCTTAACTACTGTTGCTTTTGCCATTCGCACTGCGGATCATATCATTGAATCACTAAAGAGTACTGAAACTAGACGTAGCTTTGTTGGGTTTTAACCTTATGGTTTAGGAAAAGATGAGTGGGACGTTCACTCATCTTTTTTTATCGAATGACCCATCAGTTGAATCCTCTTAAACAGATCGTTTCTGAAGTATAGTGTGAAGATTTATTTTCAAATTTGATTAGTGGGGGAATGGATTATTGGTCACTTAATTGTAGTATTAGTCGCTGTTCAAATAAGTCATAGATTAGAACGAATAAGGAGAACAAAATGCTACGAAATAGGCAGCTACATATAAAAGTATTTGTTGTATATACTTTAATTCTGATAACACTTACACTTTTGGTTGCAATACCAATTAATTGGTTCGTTAAGGAGAGTTTAAAACAAACATTAGATCAGGAAGCAAGATCGACACTAGAAAATATCTCTACACAATTAGATGCTTTTTATAATGAATATAACCAAATTACTAAATACTTTTACTTAAACCAAGACCATGAAGGTTATACTCCAATTGAATATTTCGACATATTAAAAAGTTCACCTAGCGATGCGATTTATATCAAGACTCATAACGCGTTAATGAATAGTCTGGCTCTCAATTCTGAAGTCTATGAAAATATAACGAGAATTAGTTTATTAACAGACAATTTCTTATTACTATCATCGAAGAATAATAGTAGTAATCCATTTAAACAAAGTAACTATGTTGAAGCTGCAAGAGAAAAAGCGGGTGATGTTTATGTTAAATATAATAGTGACCCATGGAACCAAGATAATGAGGATCCAGTTATGATTTTTACGCGTCAGCTTCGAATAAGTAACCATGAAATTGGTTTTTTAGAAGTTCAATTTAATGGATTTCCTCTACATAATCTATCTCTAATGAATGGTGGAACAATAGCTATTTATAATGAAGATGGAAGTAGAGTTCTTTATCAATCAGACAAGAAGGGTGTTAACGGCCAAAAGGAGTTTCTTCGTGAAATGATTGATACAAGAAAATCTAAAGGTAGTAAAACGTCTAATGGGCAGGTACAGTATTATATCAGATCAAATCATTCTAATTTCCACCTTTTATACTCTGTTAAAGAGGAGCAATTTTATGCTTCTTTATCCCACTTCAATTTTTTGATGGCAGTTGCAATTTTATTCCTTATATTTTTAACAGCAGGAGCATTTTTTATCACAGCTAAAAAGCTCACTTTTCCACTTAGAAATTTAAAGAATGTTATAGATAACATTAGTTTAGAAGAAGAACCGTCTAAAATTGAAAACCAACATCATCTTAATGAAATTGATGCACTGAATCGATCATTCCAATTAATGAATAAAAGATTACAAAACTCTTTAGAGAAAATCGTCCAATTTCATACCTCTGAAATTCAATTGAAATTTAAGCTATTACAAGCTCAAATCAATCCACACTTTATCTTTAATATGTTAGGAGTAGTAACTATTTTAGCGAAGAGAGGAAAAAATAAAGAAGTAGAAGAGATTAGTAGAAAGTTGGCAGATTTTCTAAGATATACAACTTCCTCAGATAATACAAATCAAACCTATTTAATTGAAGAAATAAAATTTACTGAAACCTATTTAGCTCTAATGAAAACTCGTTATATAGACAGACTAACATTTACCATTGATATACCTAGATCTATGGAATCAATTTTGATTCCAAAAATGATGATTCAGCCTATTGTTGAGAACTGCCTTACACATGGATTTACTAATAATAAAGTATTAAATATTAATATCAAGGGTGTAAAATGTGAAAAAAGTTGGGAAATTGTCATACAAGATAATGGACCTGGATTTAAAGTTAGATCTCTTGAGAAATTGCATAATCAGATAGGAGAATACAATTCTGATAGTCATAAACACTATGATTTATCTATAGGGGGAATGGGAATTTTAAGTACTTATATTCGACTAAATTTGTTTTATTCAAATAATATGATTTTTGACTTCGGAAACATGACACAAGGAGGGGCCTTTGTAGCCATTGGAGGTAGTAATGAATCTAACTTTGTGTTAAATAAAGATGAAGAATTAGAAAATAGTTCAAAAAGGTGAAAAATAATTGATTCTTTGTTTATTAATAATCGTGTAATAGATTACTATTGAAGGATAAGGGGGATTAGTCATGCAA
The DNA here is from genome assembly GCF_023078335.1 of Metabacillus endolithicus. Taxonomy (GTDB): domain Bacteria; phylum Bacillota; class Bacilli; order Bacillales; family Bacillaceae; genus Metabacillus; species Metabacillus endolithicus. The sequence goes on from NZ_CP095550.1 coordinate 3,818,813, forward strand.
GTAAATGGACTGATGGGTGGGGTTTATAAAATTTCTGTCTGGATAACTAAGTTCGCTTATCTTAATTTGTTATGGATTTTATTTACATTATTCGGATTGATTATTTTTGGATTTTTCCCTGCGAGTGTTTCTACCTTTGCAGTTGTTCGGAAATGGTTAAAATGCAAGGGTGAATTCTCTCTTTTTCATTTTTTCTTTTCTTATTATAAAAAGGAATTTATTAAGAGTAATCTTTTAGGGATTATCCTCTTAGGAATAGCTTTTATCCTATATGTAGACATGAAATTCATTTTGCAAAATCATACAGGTTTTTGGGGTGTTGTTAGTTCAATTACCGTATTAGCCATCATTTTGTTTATTTTTATGGTTTTGTATGTGTTTCCTGTTTACGTTACCTATCAAATATCAGTAATTAAAATTATTCAAAATTCTTTTTTATACATGTTCGTGAATCCCAAAGTTACCTTCATAATGATTGCTGCTTTAATTACACTATTTTTGGGAGGTATGTATTTTCCAGGTGCTACTTTTATTTTTGGTGGTAGTCTTTATTCATTTTGTATCATGTGGTATGCAGATCAAGCATTTGTGCATGTCCAGCAAAAAAAAATACATCATAGAAATAGTTTATCAAAAGATCTAAGTAATAATTAACTGAACAGCCTTTTTAGGGACTTACAGAAAAAAGTGAGTTACTAAAAAGGTTTTATTTTTAGGGAGTTATGAAAACAATTTTACATGTATAAATGTGCAATTTTCCATTTGTAAGCGTTTTCTCTTTTGTTATCTTTTAATATGAAAGATGAATTAACAAATTCGGGGGGGATAAAGATGAAAAGAAAGGTTTTATCTATCATTTTAGTTTTATTGTTAACAGTAGTAGGTGCTTGTAGTAATTCTAGTGAAACTCAAGGTTCAGCCGATAGCAATACTACATCAGAAGGTAAAAAGGTCAAACTTACTACTGCTGTTTTCGCGGCTGATGCAGAAGCTACACAAGGTTGGATGACAGAAATTGCCGAACAAATTGGTGTGGAAATTGATATCCAAGTGTTACCAGACGGAGATCAAAATGAACAACTATACAAGACAAAGGCTGCTACAAAAAGTTTACCGGATATCACTTTATATCACCCTGGTACAAGATTTAAATCGGATTTAGTTCCAGAAGAGAATCTAGTAGATTTAACCGAGCAATCATGGGTAAAACAGTTAAGTGATACTTCACCGTATTCTATCGATGGAAAAGTATATGGTGCTCCGATGGGAGGAGGTATGGGTGTTGGTATTTTTTATAATAAGGAATTATTTGACAATCTAGGTTTGGAAGTACCAACGACTGTAGATGAGATGATGAAAGTTGCTAAGACAATTAAACAAGAAAGTGATGTTATTCCGTTCTACGTTTCTGGTGAAAATCCGATGGGACTAAATTCATTAGGACTTGCTTCATTTGCTGTTGATGAAGCACACAATGAAAATTTAGTAAAAGAGATCAATGACAAGAAAGCCACAGTTATGGATGCTAAGCATTTTATCCAATCTCACCAAATGCTGGAGGATTTAAATAACGAAAAACTAATCAACTCAGACTATTTATCAGCTTCTCTAGAACATGCAATAACAGCACTAGTAGAAGGGAAAACAGCTATGTTCCTTACTGCAGATTTTATAACGAATCTTCTATCAGCTTCTTATTCGGATGACGAATTAAATAAATTAGGTTTCTTTCCATATCCTTCTGAAGGAAAAAACGTTTATGCATATAAACCTGGTTATGCGCTTAGTGTATCTAAAACAAGTAAACATCAAGAGAAAGCCATTGAATTTATGAACTACTTTATGACAAAAGAGGGGCAGCAGATTTTTCTAGACAATAATAGAGGATTTAAAACTCCGGCTCTTGCAGGTTTAGAATTAGATACTTCCAATTCTAATGAACTATTCAAAAGTATGTCAAAAGTATATGCGGAGAATACTCCAATTGAAATGTTTGATGGAACTTTAATCGCAAGCCTGGAATATGGGGTTCAGTTGTCCAAGAAATGCTAATCGGAGATAGAACACCAGAAGAAGTTGCACAATTTATTCAAAGTACCATTGAACAAAATGCAAAAGCGGAAGGTGTTCCAGCTTTTACAGACTAACAATGCAAAGTGAACCTCTGTGTATCAGTGGTTCACTTACTATTAGGGGGAATATGTAATGGATCAACTTCAAAAGAAAATATACTCTTTTAAACTGACTATACCATGGTTGATCATATTTATTTTGTTTTTTATTGGTCCTACTATAGCTGGATTTTATTTTGCATTTACAAATTGGAATTTAACAGATGCTGAGTTTGTAGGCTTAGCAAATTTTAAAGAAATTTTTAGTAATCCAAGCATGGCTGGTGCATTTTCAAATACATTTACCTTTATGATTATTACGGTGATTTTTAAAATTACGATTGCGATGTTTTTGGCGATTCTCGTAAATCAAAAATTAAAAACTCAAAACTTCCTTAGAGGGGCGTTTTTCTTTCCTGTACTCATGACATTTATTGCAACTGGAGTGATTTTTAAATCTATTCTTCATCCAGAAGTAGGTTTATTAAACAATATGTTAGGTGCAATTGGACTAGAAACACTAGCTAAAGGATGGTTGGTAGAACCAGATATTGTCATGTTATCAATTGCAGGAATTGATATTTGGAAAGGAATTGGATTTCATATGGTCATTTTTTTAGCAGGATTACAAAGTATCTCATCAGAATTTTATGAAGCTGCTAATATAGATGGTGCATCATCTTGGCAAAAGTTCAAAAAAATAACATTCCCACTCTTAACTCCGATCTTTCACGCCAATATTCTTCTTGCAGTTATTCAAGGAATGAAGGTATTTGACCTTGTCCTAGTAACAACTGGTGGAGGCCCAGGGTTTGCTTCTGTTGTGATAAATACATTTGTATTTAATGCATTTTCAATGGGGCGATATGGATTAGCTGTCGCGGGGGAACTTTTACTGTTTTTGATAATTATTATTTTTACAATTGTTCTTCGCTTTTTCTTAGAAAGGAGAGAGAAACGTTATGGTTTCTAATAAAATCAACAAAGTAATGTTGGAGCTACTTGGAATACTGTTATGTTTTATCATCTTAATACCGTTTTATATAACCATTGTTAATTCATTAAAGAGTACTGCAGAAGCCGCTGTACCCAATTTAAGATTACCTTCAGAATTTCATTGGGAAAATTACATTGAGGTAATTAAAATAGCAAACGTAGGACTTGCATTTCTGAATAGTGCGACAATAACGTTTATTAGTGTAGGATTAATTATTTTGTTAGGTGCACCAGTGGCATTCATATTGCAACGTAATAAATCGAGATTAAGTAAACTTATCTTATCTCTATTGTTAATAGGTTTAATGATTACACCTTCTATTGTCCCTTTAGTTTATGTTTTAAACTCATTAAATTTAACTGGGTCTAAATTAGGGGTTATTTTGATATATATTGGATTCTTTTCTCCAATATCAGTTTATTTAATGCACGAATATTTGAAGGGTCTTCCCGCTGAATTAGATGAGGCAGCTATAATGGATGGCTGTGGTCCTCTCCGCCTATTTTTTCAGATCATATTTCCAATGATGTTGCCGATACTTGCAACTGTTAGTATATTCAATTTTATAATGGTTTGGAATGATTTTATGATGCCGATTTATTTTCTATCGGGTAGTAACAATATTACACTTCCACTTACCATTTATTTCTTCCAAGGACAATATAACTCGCAATGGAATTTTATCTTTGCCAATGTCGTTATTGTTACCTTGCCAGTGTTGGTAGTTTATCTGTTCGCACAAAAATACATCATTGCTGGTATGACGAGTGGGGCGATCAAGGGATAAGTAAGTTACGCTAATGGTTGTATATAAAATTGTTGATTGCTAAAAAAAAACATAAGTAATTAAGAAATATGCACTAGTTTTTAATGTGTTTATAAATATGGGTGTCTTGAAACAGAAAAAGATAAAAAATTATATCTAATAGGATAATAACTAAAATGCTTATTAACAAATGAATAATTATATTAAATATAAGCACATTTATATTGTGTTGTTTGCCCTTTCATAGAATGGAGGAAAAGTAATTGAATTCTATTAAAACAGCAGTTTCTTTATATAGCTTTCAGGATGAATATGCAAGGGGGAAAATGTCGTTAGAAGATTGTATAAAAGAGTTATCGCAACAGGGTGTTGAAGGTGTTGAGTTAATCAGCGACCAAATGCTACATAACGCACCTTTTGTTTCAGATCAAGATATAGAATCTTGGAAAAAATTAACCCAGAAGTATAATGTTTTCCCAGCCTGTAACGATATTTTCATAAATACAAAGTTATATCGTAACCGCATTTTAACCCAGAAGGAAAACTTACAATTATTAAAAGATGAGCTAATATTAGCAAATAAGCTAGGCTTTAAACTAGTTCGACTCGTTTCTTTAACACCAACTGACATCATTGAGAATGCATTACCACTTGCAGAAGAACTAGACGTTATAATGGCATTAGAAATTCACGGTGGTATGGGTCTAGATCATCCGGAAACAAAAAAATTTACTGATATAATGTTTAAAGTGAATTCACCCTACTTAGGTTTAGTAGTTGATACAGGAATTTTCTGTCGTAAGCATCCAAGAGTTTCAACACAATTTTTTCTTCAACAGGGGTTAAATAAAGAATTAGCTGACTACATTGATAATGAGTTTGCGATGGGTCGAGATGTTTTTCATATAAGTCATCCGGGTACTGCACCTGCTGAAGTTCAAACTATGATAAAAAATAAAATCGATCAAGAATATTTAATCTTTGCTGGAGGATATGAAAATAAACCGTTTAGTGATTTGGATAAAATTCTCCCTTATATAAAGCACTTTCATGGAAAGTTCTGGGATATGACTGAAGAAGGTTTAGAATATTCAATTCCATATGATGAATTTATTGATTATTTAAAAGAAAATAATTATAACGGATATATTGCTAGTGAATATGAGGGTGGACGCTTTGCGCTACCCGGTTCTGAAATTGATGCAATTAGTCAGGTTCGTGCACACCAAGCTATGTTAAGAAAATATATAGGGTAGGAGAGGTATGAATGTTTGATAACTATGTTTTATCTGATAAAGGCTTTAAAAATGTTGAGGTAAATGGAGAAGTTATTGGATATGAAATGCGTACCAGAATTACGTATTACAGAGGTATTCCATTGTCAATGATTCAGGATATTCAATTGGAAATCGATGGAGAAGAGGTGCCGAGAGAAAAAATAAAGTTTTCTCCCGACGGAGAGAATTATTTTACCCTAGATGAAATGTGGACAGTAACCACTTATAAGTGGGAATATGGAGTTGAAGGTATCGTTTTTGTAGAACAACCAGGTGGACTTGCTGAAGGCCCTCATGAGATTACATTAACTCAAGGTGTAAGGGTTTCATATATTCCTGTTCCTTTTTTCGGAACAAATACAAAAGTTTTAGAGATATAAAGTAGTTTGAACTCTTGCTAAAGCTAGGGTTCTATTTCAATATTACAATTAGTAGCAGTTTACTTTATATAATATTAATAGGTAATACCCAGATAGTTTACTAGATATTAAAAATAAACAAATTTATGGAGGCGAACATGAACTACCCTTACGAAAGTGTCGTCGTAAACGAAGAAGTGCCTGTTTTCATGCTAATGACAACTGTGAAATACGTTGCGATGCATTGGCACGACCGAATTGAATTTCTATTTGTGTTAAAAGGTAAGGTTCACGTTTTTGTTGGAAGGGAAGATTATTTCTTACAAGAAAATGATCTCCTCCTTATCAATAGTAATGAAGTACACGGAGTTGAATCTGATGAAGACAATACAATTTTACTCGTACAAATTCCTATTTCATTTATAAGAAAAAGCTACAAAAATATTGAGCAAGAACGATTTCAATGTCAATCTTTTCTTCATGAAAATCAACACCAATATAATGCAATTCGGATATTACTAACTCAGTTATGTCTATCAGTTAGAGAAAAAAAGAGAGCTATGATTTAAAAGTTCATTCCCTACTCTTGGACATCATCTATCAACTTGTTACGAACTTTAAGGTGAAAAATCAACACGAATTAAAACAAACAAGCAAAAAAAATATTGAACGTATGAACAGAATTACCGACTACATAGAGAAACATTACATGCATCCTCTTACACTCGAAGAATTAGCAGAAACCGAGCAGTTAACTCCTCCGTACTTATCTAGATATTTTCAACAGCATATGGGGCAAACATTTCTGAAATATTTAAATGGAATTCGCCTTGAACACGCTCTTCACTTCTTATTAGAAACGGATTTGCCTATCATTCAGATTGCAATGGAGTGTGGTTTTACAAACTTAAATACATTTCACAAGTTATTTAAAGACACCTTTCACACAACACCACATCAATATCGGAAGAACCAGTCCAAATCATTTACAACTCCTCGAAGGAAAAAGGAAGGGATAGAAGGATATGAATTTGTAGAAGAAAACGATATCCGTTATTTATATAACTATTTGAAAAAAAGATAAAAATCGGTATGATTTATAATAAAAAAGTAAACGTTTTCAAAGAGAACCTTCCTTATAATTGAGATAAATACACAGCTTTTACAGGCTGCATTAAAAAAACTTATTTTATTGGAGGGTTACATTATGTACAAAAATCCACACTATTTCTCACATCTTGCACATGTTGAATTAATCAGCCCAAAGCTAGAAGAATCGGCTGAATTTTTTAAAAATATTATCGGATTAGAAGAATCAGGTAGACAAGGGAATTCAGTGTATTTCCGTGCATGGGGTGAACACTATCACCACAGCTTAAAGATTACAGAGGGTACAGAACCAGGCCTTGGCCATATTGGTTGGAGAGCTGATAGCCCGGCTGCCCTCGAAGAAGCTGCAGTACAAATTGAAAAGCTTGGACAGGGTATTGGTTGGATTGAAGGAGACCTAGGACATGGTCGTGCGTATCAATTTACGTCCCCTGATGGTCATTTAGAGGAAATCTTTTGGGACGTGGAAGTGTATGAAGCGCCTGCAACACTTCAAAGCAAATGGAAAAATCGTCCGCAAAAAAATCCCGGACGAGGGATATCTCCGCGTCGTATTGATCACATTACCTTACATAGTAATGATGTGACAAAAGATCGTGAATTCTACCAAAATATTGGATTCCGTTATAATGAAGGAATCTTTTTAGACGCAAATGAACCGGGAAGTCCGGAAATCGGTGCGTGGCTTTCTGTGACAAACCTTTCTCATGATATTGCTTTCTTAAAATCTCACAATGGAAAGCCAGGCGGTTTCAATCACGTTTGCTATGCGGTTGAAAGTAGAGAAGAGGTTCTACTCGCAGCTGACCATATTATTGAAAACGGATACGAGTTAGCAATGGGTGGACCAACTCGTCATGCTCTTGCCGAAGGTTTTTTCTTCTATGTTGATGAGCCAGGCGGAAATCGATTTGAGCTGTATGCAGGAGCACATTTAGTGTTTGCACCTGATTTTGGTCCATACAGATGGAGTCTTCCTGAAAATCCAAATGATGCTTGGGGCAGAGAAATGCCATGGGATAAATCCGGGAAAATTATAAAATAATATATACCTTAAAGGCTAAGTTTAATTGTGGTTTTAAGGGAGTTTAATAAGGCATCTTGTCGAAATGACTCCCTAATCACCAGTAGAAAGCAAGGCCTTTTTACTGCTAATAACTTGTTTTAACAGATTCAGAACAATAGAAAGGATGTTTTATAGATGTGGCACTTTTTTCCTGAAAACTATATGTGGTCTTATCAAATAGTTCGAATGATTAGCCAATCTTATTTTGGAGGCGGTGAAGTAAATGAGATTTTGGATGCCGCTAGTCGAATGAAGTTAGGTGATTTTGATAGTTTTCATAGTGAATGGATGAACGCCGGTAACAAGTCATTATCAACAGCAAATGATGCAATGGATAAAGGCTATAAGGAAACTGCTCGAGCAGGATACTTACGTGCAGCTAACTACTTCCGTACAGCTGAATTTTTCCTGCAACCAGATGATGAACGAAAACTATCAACCTATTTAAAATCAGTTGAGTCCTTTAGAAAAGGAGGAGAATTGTTAGATAATCCACCAAAGGCTGTTAATGTTCCATTTGAGCATGCCTCTCTTCCAGGGTATTTCTTTGAAGCACCGGGGCAAAAAAGAGGACCTTTAATGGTAATGTTCGGTGGTTTAGATTCAACAGCAGAAGAATTATACTATGGACCTGCCCAATTCTTAAATCAAAGAGGTATTTCCCTTTTAGCTCTTGATGGACCTGGTCAAGGAGGGGCATTGAGACTTCACAAAATTCATTCAAGACATGATTATAATACTGCAGGAACAGCTGCATATGAATGGGCCGTTGACAATTTAGATGTTGATCCTGAACGCATTGGGATTATGGCCGTATCAATGGGTGGTTATATGGCAGCAAGATGTGCAGCGTTTGAACCAAGATTTAAAGCATGTGCGATCTGGGGTGCTGTTTACGATTATAATGATGTTTGGCGAAAACGACCTGACAATCACCCTTTAGCTAAGATCCTGCAACATATTTTTGGTGTAGAAGACATGCCAGCTGCAAGAGCGAAATTGGAGCATTATAACCTTCGTGGAGTTGCCGAAAAAATTCAAATGCCTACTTATATTATCCATGGTGAAGATGATCGCCAAAATACAGTGGATAATGCCTATAACGTATACAATGATTTAACTTGCCCAAGATGGTTAAAAATTATTCCGAAAAGCAGTCCAGGTTCATCTCATTGCCAGGTGGATAATATTACAGAAACGTACGAAATGTATGATTGGCTCAAAGAACAGTTAACAAGCTAACTCAGGGGGCTTAAGTAAATGAAGTTTGTGACATTTTATGACCCGAATGGAAACATGCGCGCAGGTTATCTAGAAAATAATATAGTTATTGATTTAAATCTTGCATCTGATTGGAACTTACCTAATTCAATATTAGAATTAATTAAACACCAACAAAAATATCTTCCTATTGTACAAACGCTTGTTAGTGATAAAGATGTTCCATCCTATAAATTAGAAGAGATACGTCTTGCTCCACCATTACCAAATCCAACGAGCTTCCGTGACTTTGTTGCCTTCGAAACTCATGTCAAAAACGCAACAAAGCGAAATGGAGACACGGTGGCGCCTGAATGGTATGAAATGCCGATTTTTTATTTTTCAAATCCGCATTCGATGAAAGGGCATGGTGAAGATGTTAAACGTCCTGCTAAATGTGTAAGACTTGATTATGAGCTTGAGCTTGCATGTGTAATAGGAAAAGAAGGAAGTAACATTAAAGCTAGCGAGGCTGAAGATTATATTTTTGGCTATACCATCCTAAATGATTGGTCTGCACGAGATCTTCAAATGAAAGAAATGAAGGTGCTTTTAGGACCTGCAAAAGGAAAGGATTTCGCAACGTCTATTGGACCTTATATTTTAACAAAAGATGAACTAGATTCGTATAAAGTCGGGAATGTCTTTGACCTGGAAATGACGGCATCAGTAAATGGTGAGGTTCTCTCGAAGGGGAATTTTAAAGATATATTCTATAGTTTTGGAGACATGATTGAACGAGCATCAGAGGAAGTAACCTTGTATCCAGGCGATATCATTGGGTCAGGAACGGTCGGGTTTGGTTGCCTAATGGAGCTTGGTACAGATGTTCATCCATGGTTAGAGCCGGGAGATGAAGTGGAACTAAAGATAACTGGACTCGGTTCTCTAAAAAATAAGATTATCTAAGAAGGGACAGAGACTAGAGATGAAAATTGTCGACCTTAGTGTATCAATAGAAGAGGATTTGAAGGATCCTCTTCCTTTTTCTATCCGCTATGAAACACATGAAGAAGGAGCAGAATTTGGAGCAAAGCTTGTCGGAGTGACTCCTGATGATTTTCCAGAGAGAAAAGGACTTGCCGGTGAGTTTTTAACTTTAACAAGTCATGCAGGAACACATGTAGATGCACCGTGGCATTATTGGCCAACATCTGAAGGAAAGCCTGCTCGAACAATTGATGAAATGCCGCTAGAATGGTTTTTTAACGATGGAGTTGTTCTTGATTTTACTGACAAACCAGCAGGCTATGCAATCACAGTTGAAGATGTGAAAGAAAAACTCGAAATCATCAATTACAAATTGAAGCCCTTCGATATCGTCATGATCCGATGTGATGCAGATAAAAAGAGATATGAATCTAACTATAGTGAAATACATGTAGGTGTTTCAACTGAAGCTACTCTTTGGTTAATTGACCAAGGAATCAAAGTGATGGGAACGGACGGTTGGGGATGGGATACACCACTTGCTATCCAAGCTGCTGATTACAAGCAAAATCCACGTGAAGGTGTTCTTTGGGCCGCTCATTATGCGGGAAAAGAAAAGGAATACTGTCAAATTGAAAAACTAGCAAACTTAGACCAATTGCCACCATTTGGCTTTAAAGTATCTGTGCTTCCAGTGAAAATTAAGGGAGCGAGTGCAGGCTGGACGAGGGCAGTTGCAATCATTGATTAAAAAATACATCTAAAACTAGCGTTTTGCAAGCACTTCAAAAAATATGAGGAGGTACTGGCATGACAAATCAATATGTAAAAAAGATACTGGTTATTGGTGGAGGTATTAGTGGCTTATCAGCAGCAATTGCTTTAAATAAAATTGGGATTGAAGTTGAAATAGCTGAAAAAGAATTAGAGTGGAATGTGTATGGAGTTGGGATTATTCAACCACCTAATGCTTTAAGAGCACTTAATGAACTTGGCTTAGCAGATGCTTGTATGGAACAAGGCACGTCATATCCGGGTTTTGATTATTATACGGGTCAAGGCCATTTCTTGTTTCACGCAGCATCACCAACAATTGAGGGGTACCCAGGTGTTAACGGAATCTCAAGAAGACAGCTACACAATATATTGTTTGATGCCGTTCAATCTATTGGAACGAAAATTTATATGGGTACAACCGTTAATACCATTGAAGATCAAGGAAATGGTGTAAAAGTCGAATTGAATAATGGAATAACTAGCACTTACGATTTAGTTATTGGATCAGATGGTGCAAATTCTAAGGTTCGAACATTACTGTTTGGAGAAATCGAACAGCGTTATAGTGGGCAAGGAGTGTGGAGGTATAACTTGCCACGAACAAAAGAAATCGACAAGGGTCTTTTTTATTATGGTAAGGATGCAAAAGCAGGATTGGTTCCTATGTCTGACGACTTAATGTACCTGCTTGTTACAACAAATGAACCAGGAAATCCAAGGTTTCCTACTGATCAATTACATGTTTTATTAAAGGAAAGAATGACAGAATTTGGAGGGATTATTGCTGATGTGGCTAAGCAAATTGTTGATCCTTCTGAAGTCGTTTACCGTCCTATATTTACTCATCTTATACCAAGCCCATGGTATAAAGGAAATGTTTTACTAGTTGGTGATGCAGCACATGGAACAGCCCCACATCTTGGCCAAGGTGCTTCAATTGCGATTGAAGATGTTGTTGTTTTAGCTGATATTTTAAAACATAACCTACCTGTTCAAGAAACAATGGAAGTCTTTATGGAAAAACGCTTTGAACGCTGCAAAATGATTGTTGAGAATTCTGACCAATTAGTTGAGTGGGAATTATTAACCGCTGCTGGAAAAATGACGGAAAAGGTGAATGTTGGAGAGTATGTAAAAATGACTCTTGGAAAAATGAATGAGCCCTTCTTAACTGAGTTAAATGTCTAATAGAACACTAGGTATTGTATGCGCTTTCGGTTGAGGTGACTATAAAATGGGTAAGGGGGCAATTGAATGAATGGAGTAAGCGGAAGCAAGCGTTATGAGAATTTCCTTGTGATCATTATGTTTTTTGTTGTTGGACTTGTGTTTTTAGATCGTTTAAGTTTAGGGTTTGTTTTTCCTATCATGGGACCGGATTTAAATCTATCAAACACGCAACTGGGGATAACAGTTGGTATTACGAGTCTATTCTTTGGAATTTCGACGATAATATTCGCTAGCCTTTCTGATTTTATAGGGAAAAAGAAGGTCATGCTCGTTATCTTTGTTTTTGTTTTTTCAATTGCTACCCTACTAACCGGACTTGTCGGTTCATTTATTGCTTTAATTTTGACGAGAATCATCATGGGATTAGCTGAAGGCCCTGTTATGCCATTAGTTCAATCCATTGTCATGGAGGAATCCTCTGAGAAAAGAAGAGGATTTAATATGGGTGTCATTCAAAGCGCTTCCTCCTTAATTGGAGGAACAATGGCACCTGTCTTGACGGTTTCACTGGCAGTGGCCTTTGGCTGGAGATCAGCTTTTTATATTATCGCCATTCCAGGTATTATTCTTGGTATTATTTTATGGAAATACTTAAAGGAACCTAAAAACGTTGTAGAAAACCAAGAACAACCCACAGCAAAACCAACAAAAGCAGATTACATAAAAGTTTTTAAAACAAGAAACGTATGGCTTTGTACAATCATAGGAACATGTAACATGGTCTTTATCCTGACTCTTACTGCCTTTCTTCCAACGATGCTAGCCAACTCAACAGACTATAAAGACGCACAAATTGGGATGCTCCTAGGCATTATGGGTCTCTTGATGTTTGTTGGACAAATGGGGGCCCCTGCGCTATCTGATCGTTTCGGCAGATTACCGATTCTTAAAATCTTTTCATTTATTGCTATTTTCCTTCCAATCATGATTGCACTATACTATCAAAACTTTGCCGTTCTACTTGTTTCATTAATTATTCTATCAATTGGAAATGGCTATCAACCACTAGTAATGAATATTGTTCCTGCAGAATCTGTTCCTCGTGTATTTATTGCGACTAGCATAAGCTTCGTTATTTTAACAGGAGAAATTATCGGCGGGGCGATGGGACCGATGATGGCGGGAGTTCTGGCTGATAAATACGGATTAACGGCTCCGTTATGGATTACAGCAGTCGCAGCATTCATTGCGTTTGTTTGTACATTTGGTATTAAAGAAACAGCACCAATAAAGGTGAAACAGCCTAAGAATATTGATATAACGATGTAAAATTGTTTTTTTAGTTGTTCTATATAGGGGAACGATAGAATACAAGTTCATTTTTTAATCCTCTATAATTTGAGCATGAATAGGGGGGTACAATGGAAAGCACAATTCGTGTTAATGAAACGGATATGACTTTTTCAGACATGCAAAACCAAAAGTTAAATCAAATGCTTGTTTTTATTTCGCAATACAATGAGTTTTATAAAGATAGGTTAAAACATGTGTCATTACCAATCAGGTCAACAGAAGATCTGCAACAACTTCCATTTACAAGTAAATATGAACTTGTACAGGATCAAACAAACTTTTCTCCATTGGGTAGAAATCACACCTTTTCTAAGGAAGAATATGTGAGATATCATCAAACATCTGGCACAACAGGGAAACCATTAAAAGTACTTGATACGAAAGAAAGTTGGACCTGGTGGGAAGATTGTTGGTTGGAAGTATTTAAATCTAGTGGTGTGACAAAAAATGACACCGCTTTCTTGGCCTTTTCCTTTGGACCTTTTATTGGCTTCTGGGCCGCATTCGAAGCAGCTAAGCGACTAGGTGCACTAGTCATCACAGGGGGAAGTCAAAGCTCTAAAGAAAGATTACAAAGCATGATAAATAATGAAGCCACCGTTTTATTATGCACCCCAAGTTATGCTCTACACCTAGCTGAGGTAGCCGAGGGAAATTCTATAGATCTAAGAGAAACTAACATTAAAACGATCATTACTGCAGGAGAACCTGGAGGATCTGTTCCATCAATTAGACAACAAATCGAAAGGCTTTGGAATGCAAAGCTTTATGATCATGTTGGAATGACAGAGATAGGGGCATATGGATATTCATGTACTGAACAAAATGGACTGCATGTGAATGAAGCAGAATTTATTGTGGAGGTCATCAATCCAGATACGTTAGAGCCTGTTGGAAAAGGTGAACGTGGTGAGTTGGTGCTAACGAACCTTGGAAGATATGGGTATCCTCTACTTCGTTATCGTACAGGTGATATGGTTATTTGCAGTGAAGAACCATGTCCTTGTGGTAATAAAAATACTCTTTTAGTTAACGGTATTATTGGGCGTCTGGATGATATGGTTATTATTCGGGGGATTAATATCTTTCCTTCTTCCATTGAATCCATCATACGTGAATTTGAAGCTGTGAAGGAATTCAGAATTATTTATTACACAGAACAAAATATGAATCAAGTTAAAGTTCAAATAGAAGCTGTGACAGATCTTGCTTCTCAAGTTGCAACTAAATTAAGAGATAGAATTGGATTAAGAATTGATGTAGAAATGGTACCAGAGAACTCACTGCCTAGATTTGACTTAAAAGCTAAGCGGGTTGTGGATGAAAGAGTTGTTAACTAAAAGCTAGAAAGTTTATAAACTAGGAAAACACCTTACTTCAACTATAAGGTGTTTTCCACTTTATGGAGGGAATTTACATGAGAAAAAGTGAGTATCAGTTTTCTGTTACTTGGGGAGATACCGATGCAGCAGGAATCGTTTTTTATCCCACTTTTTATAAATGGATGGATACGGCAACACATCATCTATTTTCAAGCATAGGATATCCGACCTCAGAGTTGTTTACGATCAAGAAGATTGGATTACCACTTATAAAAACTACTTGTGATTTTAAGCAACCTCTCTTTTTTGAAGACAAATTGACGATACATTCAGAAATGAAAGAGATTCATAATAAAGTTTTCTTAGTAGAGCATACGTTTCAAAAGGATGATAACATTGTTGCTATTGGTACTGAATTAAGAGCCTGGGGAGATCTATCAGGTGAGAAGCCTAAAGCTGTTGCGATCCCTAATGAAGTTCGTCAGTTGTTGGAACATGAATAAAACACTTTAATGTAGCTTCAATCCAATTAAAGGATTGAGGTTTTTTTATTCAACTCTTTCCACAAATTTAACGAAACACATTTCCTTTTTTCCTACATAAAGTAGCTAACTATTCTTTTCTTATTCTATTACAATATGAGTAAGAAAACTGAATATTTGAAAAAGGAGGTAAAATTGAAAGCGTCTACTAAAATATCTGATAGGGGCTAACAAAATGAAAGTGATTAACCCGATGAATGTTATTGATAATAGTAAAATTTCTTCGTTTCATGTATGGCTGATAACTTGGTTGTTTTTGGTTATTGCTTTTGATGGTTATGATGTAGTAGTTTATGGTGCTTCTGTTCCATCATTAATTCAGGAGTGGGGAATTTCAGACGTAACAGCTGGTGCAATAGGCAGTTACACTGTTATCGGAACCGCTTTGGGGGCAGTTATTTTTGGGATGCTGTCTGATAAAATAGGTCGTAAAAAAATTATTTTGCTAACAACGTTCTTATTTAGTTTCTTTACCATGATATCAGGTTTTGCGACAGGCCCAATTTTATTTGCTGTATTTAGAATCATTGCCGGAATTGGTTTAGGTGGGGTAATGCCGAACGTTATTGCTCTTGCTACTGAGTTTTCTCCAAAACGAGTTCGATCTGCTATTGTTTCTTTCATTTTCTGTGGATATTCTATTGGAGCGCTTACAGCAGCACTTACTAGCCGTTCACTATTACCAACAGTTGGATGGGAGCCGGTTTATTGGTTAGCGGGTATTCCACTTTTGTTTATCCCATTTTTATTAAAAAGTATCCCTGAGTCGGTAGGGTTTCTTATTGAAAAAGGCAAAGAAGAGGAAGCTAGAAAAACATTAATGAAAATTGATCCAAGCTTAAGAACTGGTGGGGAGTTTGAATTTGTAAAGCCAACTGCAAAAGAACCTGGTTCACCAGTTGTGAAGCTATTTGAAGATAAACGTGCGTTAAGTACAATTATGTTCTGGGTTTCTTGCTTTAGTGCATTTGTTTTAATTTATTCTATGAACACATGGTTACCTCGACTTATGATGCAATCAGGTTATGACCTTAGCTCAAGTCTAGCATTTACGGCTGTCATGCAAATTGGGGCAATTGCAGGTACGATTATTTTTGGTCGTTTGGTTGATAAAATTGGATTTAAGAAGGTTCTTGTTCCTTTATTCTTCTGTGGTGCTATAGCGTTATCCTTTATCGGATTAACAAATAGTATGGCAATCGCTTTTGTATTAATTGCGATCATTGGTGCAGCTTCAGTAGGATTACAGAACATCTCAAATGCATTTGTATCTCAATACTATCCTTCTAGCATGCGTTCCACAGGACTTGGAAGCACGATGGCATTTGGTCGTATTGGAGGAATAGTAGCGCCAATCTTTGTTGGGTTCCTATTAACAATGAATCTATTGCCGCAATTTAATTTTGTCGCAATCGGAGGAGCTGCATTACTTGGTGGAATCGCTATGTTGTTTGTCCAGGAAAAACATGGCGATTATTATGAAGCAAAAGAAGAGATTAAACCAGCAAACAGTCAAGTGAATGTGGCAAAATAAATTTGTCAGGGTTTAACTTCAAATGGGTTAACTTACCTACTATTCTTCAAGAAATTTTAGAATGGTAGAAGGTTGCCCATTTGCTATTTTTGTTTAAGTGTCTAAAAATTTTTAGCAAAGAAAGGGATTTTGTAGATGGAAACGACATTTGTTTTTAAAGCAAATATTCAGGTAGCTAACCCAATTGAAGTTGGGGATGTTGGAACAGGCATAAGGAGAGTGATTCCGATTATTGGAGGTACTTTTGAAGGTAATGGTATAAAAGGCAAAGTCCTTTCAGGTGGCGCAGATTACCAGATTATAAGATATGATGGTGTAACAGAAGCTCTTGCTCACTATGTAATTGAAACGGACGATGGTGTACCCATTTATGTGATCAATAAAGGATACAGACATGGTCCTAAAGAAATCATAGATAAAATTATTCGTGGTGAGCAGGTTCATGATGGTTCTTATTATTTCAAAACTACCCCGTCTTTTGAAACGAGCAGTGAAAAGTACTCTTATTTGAACCGAATGATTTTCATTGGTGAAGGAATTAGAAGACCAAATGATGTTCAAATTTCATTTTATCAAGTTGTTTAATTGTTTAAACGATCACGATTACCTTTTCAATTAAGTTTTTCTTCTTTTATACTATTAGTATCAAGAAAAACGGAAATAGGGGGTACTTGTGTGTCAAACAGTAAGAGAGAAATACTAATGAAAAAAGTAGAGCATCATCTACGAACCACATCCCGGCAGCTAATTAAAATTAATACAGAAGATGAAGTGCTTCAATATTTAGCTGATTCGTTCCGTTCTGAATTATATTGTGATTTTGTTGGAGTCGTTTTGAGTGAGGGAGATTCTTTTATCCCTAAGGCGTGGAGTGGAAATACTCCTTCAGTCCTTAGGCATTTCCCTCTTTTAGCGGCAAGCTGTTCCTCCAAACTTCTTCGTCAAAGCTTAACATATAAAGCTTCTGTAACAAATAATTCTTGCAGGTTAACAGAGATACTTAAGGAAGAAAATGTGAAAACATGGTTTACTGTTCCGTTAAATGATGACATTCAACACTTTGGTTTTTGTATCGTAGGCTTTTTAAGTTATGTTCCACTTCTAGAGATGGAAAGTCATTTTGAGGAATTTGGAAAAGATATGGCCGTCGCTCTATCTGTGGCTAGACAAAAGGAAAATCAGTTGAAAAAGCTAGAGGGAATTGAATGGATTAGCAAAAATCAGTCTCTTGATTCTTCCCTAGACCAGCATTTTTCTGAAGTAACATACAGAGCTGGGAAATCAACAAATGCTGATTTTGCTTGTATGTATTTATATAATGAGAAAGAGAATTGCTTTGACTTACAGAAGCCTGTATATGGGGAGATGGAATATCCCGATATAATGATGATTGAGAATAACTATGCACTTAAGGAATACTTTCCATTTCTTGAGGAAACTGGATGCACCCAAATGACAGTACCACTCTTAATTGATCTTAAGCCAATTGGTGTGCTTCATGTTCAGAATAAATATGAAAGACCTTTTTCTGAAGAAGACTTAAAAATATTAGAGATGCTATCAACACATGTTGCGACTCTCTTAGAGAATGCACGATTATATAAAAGTGAAAAAGATAATAAAAACCGTCTACACTTTTTATTAGATTTTCAACAATCACTGGTGAAAAAAACAGTTGAAGATGATGATTTTGAAGGAATTACATTAAAGCTCTCAGATTTGTTTCAAGAAACAGTTATCTTATATGACCGATTTATGAGGCCAATTGCTTTTAACTTCCGAAATAGTGATAACGATTACAATCTACCTGATAACCTTGCACTACAAGCGAATAGGTTAAGGAAAAATCTGAAAAAACAAGAGAAGTTTACTGTCGTACACCCTGAAAGAGATGACTGTGTGTTTTCTTTTTGGGTTATAAATGGTGGAGGGAATTTATTAGGATATCTTTCTGTTTGCAATACAGCCAGTGAGATGAATGAATTTGACCAGCTAACAGTTGAGATGGCACGAAATATATGTTCAATTCAGTTTATTAAGCAAAAGCTTGTTCTCGATACAAAAGAACAGGTCAAGGATAGCTTTATTAGCAAATTGTTGGTGGGAAAAATCGAAGATCAAGACAGTATCATTCAATATGCTAATCTGTTCCAATGGGATATTTTCAAATGTCATCGTGTTGCGGTATTGACGATTTCAATAGATGAAGATGACCTTTTAGAACAGCAAGCA
Organism: Metabacillus endolithicus; assembly: GCF_023078335.1. Taxonomy (GTDB): domain Bacteria; phylum Bacillota; class Bacilli; order Bacillales; family Bacillaceae; genus Metabacillus; species Metabacillus endolithicus. The sequence goes on from NZ_CP095550.1 coordinate 3,837,619, forward strand.
AAAAAAGTGCTTATATGGGATGCGATCAAGTCACATCTTGCAAAGTTTGATTCTCGAATATTAACAGTGTCACATGATGAAAACTATATCCTCCTGCTAATCCCAGTGGATGATGATGTTCAAAGTAAAAATTATTGGAAAAACCTTTCTGACAATATTGAGAAATGGTCACTAGAAGTGTTTTCAGGTTGTAAGATTTTATTGGGGATTGGTACATCAACAAGCAATATGAAAGATTATTATGTAAGTTACCAACAGGCACTTCTAGCATTAAATGTTATGAATATTAGGATGAAGCATATCTCTTTTTCACTATATGAAGATCTTGGAGCTTATACAATTCTCCACCATCTCGATCAATCTAATGCGGTAAACTTGTTTATAAAAAGTCAGCTGGATCCTCTATTAACTTACACAGAAAATAAAAACATAGATTTATATCATACTTTATACGTTTTCCTACAAAATAACGGAAATATTAAAAGTACTTCAGATGAGCTTTTCATCCACAGAAGTTCCCTGTTATACAGACTTGAAAAAATTGAATCACTACTAAATGTTGATTTGAATGATGCTGAAATCAGGTTTAATTTAATGATGGCTTTCAAGCTGCATGATATGCATGGAGAACGGTTGAAGAAGAGCTAGATTAGTAGTATGAAACAGTCCAACTTGTATGAGTTGGGCATTGTTTTTCTTTCGACAAATTCCGGGAAGTGACCAGGCACTGCCCCTTCCTACAAAACATAGGAAATTACACATTTTTTTCCCTACATTGTGTAGGTACAATCCCCTTACAGTGAAAGCTATAATGAATGTATAGAAAAAAGAGATTGGGGATGAGATGAGATGGCGATTCAAACAATTGGTGTGGTTGGTGCTGGTTCGATGGGAGCAGGTATTGCGAATCTAGCAGCTATGAATAAGTTTAATGTTATTTTAAATGATATTGAGGAGCGTTTTTTAGATGGTGCTCTTAAACGTATTGATAAGTTTATGAGCAAAAGTGTGGAAAGAGGAAAAATGACTGAAGAGCAAAAGCAAGAAGCATTTGCCCGTATTCAAACAACTACTAGCTTGGAAGAAATGAGTGGAGCAGATGTGGTGATTGAAGCAGTTTTAGAGGATCTCTCATTAAAGAAAGAAGTATTTTCAAAGCTTGATAGCATTGTGAACGAAAATTGCATTTTAGCTACAAATACTTCATCCATGTCTATTACAGAAATTGCTTCTGCAACGAAACGTCCAGAACGTGTGGCAGGGATGCATTTCTTTAATCCAGCACAACTCATGAAGCTTGTTGAAGTAGTTCGTGGATATAAGACAAGTGATGAAACCATCGAAGAATTGAAAGCGCTATCCAAACAGCTGTCGAAAGAGCCAGTTGAAGTAAAGAAAGATTCTCCCGGATTTATCGTAAATAGAATTATGATTCCACAATTTATTGAAGCGATTAAGCTATTAGAGGAAGGAGTTGCTTCAGCTGAAGATATCGATAAGGCGGTAACACTTGGATTGAACTACCCAATGGGACCTTTCACTCTTCAAGATTATGCGGGAGTTGAGATTGGCTACCATGTGATGGAGTATTTTAAAGAAGAATTTAATGATAACCATTTTGCTCCACCACAACTATTAAAACAGTTAGTTAGAGCAGGAAGACACGGTAAGAAAACAGGTGCAGGATTTTACGATTACGAATAATGAAGGGGGACTTAATAATGACTTATGAATTTTTATTATGTGAAATTGAAGAAAATGTAGCGGTGGTAACGATTAACAGACCACCGGTTAATCCATTGAATACCGTTGTATTTCAAGAACTTTCAACCTTATTTGATGTATTAGATGCAGACGATGAAGTCCGTGCCATCATTCTTACTGGCAGCGGTGAGAAAGCGTTCGTGGCAGGAGCTGACATCAACGAAATGGCTAGTCTTGATCTTGTTGGTGTTAATAAAATGAACAAAGTTTCTAGAACCGTTTTTTCTAAAATTGAACAAACGACAAAGCCTGTTATTGCTGCCCTTAATGGTTTAGCACTTGGTGGAGGCTTAGAGCTTGCTCTAGCATGTGATCTGCGAATTAGCTCAGATCGAGCAAAATTTGCTTTTCCAGAGGTAGGTTTAGGAATCATCCCTGGTGGTGGCGGAACTCAGCGATTACAAAAAATTGTTGGTCAAGGAATAGCTAAGGAACTTCTATACTTCGGTGATATGTTTGATGCAAATAGAGCACTAGAATTAAGGATTGTTAACAAAGTAGTTCCAGCTGAAGAGGTTCTTGGTGCAGCAAAAGAATGGGCAAAGAAATTGGCACAAAAGCCTCCAGTTGCGCTTCAAATGGTGAAAACAGCGGTAAACGTTGGTGGAAATACGGACTTAGAATCAGGACTTATCATTGAAAGTACTTGCTTTGGGAATGCTTTTTCAACTCAAGATAGAATCGAGGGACTTCAAGCTTTTGTGGAGAAAAGAAAACCTGTTTATACAGGGAGATAAGAAACACCATCACTAAAAAATGAGGTGAAATACCATGAAAGATATCGTGATTTTAGAAGGAGCAAGAACACCATTTGCCGAAATTTCAGGTTCGTTTCGTGAGATGACCGCAACTGATTTGGGTGCAATTGCAGCGACAGAAGCATTAAAAAGATCAAAAATTACTGGTGAGGATGTAGATCAAGTAGTTTTTGGAAATGTTCAGCAATCAAGTAAAGACGCTCATCTTCTAGCAAGACATGTTGGGTTAAAGGCAGGAACACCGATAGATGTTCCTGCTCTAACCATTAATCGCTTATGTGGCACTGGCCTTGAATCGGTTTTAACGGCTGCGCGCTATATTTTAACAAATGAAGCAAATGTAGTATTAGCTGGTGGAACAGAAAGCATGAGTCAGGTGCCTCACGTTATCCGTGGAATGAGGTGGGGAAGTCAGCTTGGTGCACCAGTTGTTGAGGATTGGGTATGGGATGGTCTTTATGATACCTATGGAGATTGCACGATGGGAGAAACAGCCGAAAATCTTGCAGCAAAATACAATGTAACAAGAGAAGAAGTGGATCAACATGCACTCTCAAGTCATGAACGTGCATTGGCAGCAAGAGAAAAGGGCTATTTACAAGAAGAAATTGTTCCTGTAACGGTTAAGGGACGAAAAGGCGATAAGGTCATTTCAGAAGATGAACATGTTCGTCACACAAGTATGGAACAGCTTTCTAAATTAAGACCACGATTTGTTGAAAATGGTGTGGTAACACCAGGGAATGCAAGTGGAATGGTAGATGGAGCTGCTGCGATAGTTGTTGCATCTGGTGATTATGCGGCTGAGCGTGGCTTAAAGCCAATCGCGCGTTTAGTTTCTTGGGAAGTAGTCGGTGTTGAGCCTAAGTATATGGGAATTGGACCTGTTCCAGCTATTCAAGGTGCTTTGAAAAAGGCAAATATGAAACTAGAAGATTTAGATTTAATCGAAATTAACGAGGCCTTCTCGGCACAGTATCTAGCTTGCCAAAAGGTGTTAGGATTTGACTTGGAAATCGGCAATGTTAATGGTGGAGCGGTTGCGATTGGACATCCATTAGCTGCAAGTGGAACAAGAATTTCTACGTCCCTTATTTATGAATTAAGAAGAAGAAACAAAAAATACGGGGCTTCCGCAGTATGTATCGGCGGTGGTCAAGGAATTGCAGCTGTTTGGGAAGCATTATAATTGATTTCGGAATAAATATTTTGAATTCCCAAGGAAATGAAAGCGTTGTATCGAATGTTATATGTGTGTGATTTGATTAATTTAATTTCAATGATATGTATCGTTATAAATATAGAAAATTCTTTATCTACACTTGTTAAGAATAGAAACAAGGGAGAGGGATGCTAGGCATGAATCATAAAGAAGATCAAATGACCTTGTATGGTTTACTGAAAGGACAGCTACCCAGTATGGAGAAAAAGAAGCCATATACGACTTATCGAAACGTGTTTCATACTCTGAGTTTTTTAAAGATGTGAATCGTATTGCAGCAGGGTTAATACTAAGGGGATAAAGAAAGGTGATCGAATTGCTGTAGCATTACCTAATTTTTATGAAACGGCCATTATCTTCTTTGCTGTCGCTAAACTTGGGGGTGTTCTTGTTCCTTTTAACCCAAAATATAAAAAACATGAAGTGAATTTTATTCTAAATAACTCTGAACCTAAAATTCTTTTCGCTTCGAAAGAATTTGAAGAAAACATTGGATTCAAAGAAGTTCTTTATGTTGTACCTGAAGCGATCACGGTCAAATGCAAGCTGGATGGTCTTCCATCGTATGATGAATTACTTGTAAAACATGAGAATGAAGTAGAAGAAGCAGAAATTGATACAACTAACGATATTAATTGTATTCTATATACCTCTGGAACGACAGGAATACCAAAAGGAGTCATGATTACACATCGAAGTGTTGTACAATCAGCAAACACAATAAAAAGACAACTATATTGTACAGATCAAGACGTATTTGTGATTGCTGCTCCGTTTTTTCATATCTTTGGTATGGCGATTAATCTCTATTGTGCAATATCCTCAGGAGCGAGGATGGTGCTGCAAGAAAAATTCCATCCACAGCAAATGTTAGAGTTGATACAACAAGAAAAGGTGACGATCAAACAAGGTGTTCCAACGATGTTTATTAAAGTATTGGAAACAGAAAATTTTGATCAGTATGATCTTTCTTCTTTAAGAGCAGGAATCGTAGGAGCTTCTGCTATTTCACCAGGAAAAATGAAGGAAATTAGAGAACGACTGGGAATTAATCTTTGTCAATCCTATGGAATTACAGAAACTGTTTCAGTGACAATGACGCCATACGATGATAAAGAAAAAAATATCTGTGAAACTGTCGGCAAGCCAATTCCTGGTGTGAGATTAAAAATAGTGAATGATCAAAGAGAAGCGGTTCCAAATGGTGGTGTTGGCGAGATTGCAATCAAGAGTTTTGGGATGATGAAAGGCTATTACAAGTTGCCAGAGCAAACGGCTCATGTATTGGATGATGAAGGATGGTTCTATACAGGTGATTTAGGAAAATTAAATGAACAAGGTTACTTAACGTTTGTTGGTAGAAAAAAAGAATTGATTATTCGAGGAGGCTTTAACATTTACCCTCAAGAAATTGAAGGTGTTTTAATGAAGCATCCGAAAATTGCTGAAGCAGCTGTAGTTGGACTTCCAGATGAAACACTAGGCGAAATTGTTTGTGCTGTCATTCGGTTAAAAGATGGAAGAACAAGCACGGAAGAGGAACTGAAAGACTATTTAAAGGAACAGCTTGCTATCTATAAATTGCCTGGGAAAGTAATTTTCACAAAGAACTTTCCAGTAACAGCTAGTGGGAAAATTCAAAAGCTAAAGCTGCGAGATCAATTGGCAGGGGAAATAAGTCGCCCTGTCTAAAGTGAAAGAGGGGCCTTTAGATGACAAATAACTATGATTTTAAGGTGAGATGGGGAGATACAGATGCTGCAGGTATCGTATTTTATCCCAATTTTTATAAATGGATGGATGAGGCAACACATGAATATTTATCAGCTATTGGATATCCATCTTCCAAGTTGTTTCAAGAACAGCAAATAGGCTGTCCGATTCTTGAGGCAAATTGTCAATTCAAGCAACCGCTTTCATTTGAAGATTCTGTTAGAGTTCAAAGCATAGTTCAGGAAATTCAAAATAAAGTGTTTAAAATTAGTCATGTGTTCTTAAGGGGAGAAAAAGAAATAGCAAAAGGATATGAAGTTCGTGCTTGGACTTCTTTTAAAGATAAGCCAAAAGCACAGCCAATTCCCGAAGAAGTGCGAGCAAAAATGTTACAGCCTAATCAGCATGTGGAGGTTTAAAATATGCTCAGGGAAAAAAAGAAACAGCATTATCTAACGAATGATGTTGAACTTGATGAAGTATTTATCCCGGAGGATTTTAATCAGGAACATGAAATGATTAAAAACTTAGTTGAGAAGTTTGTTGTGAAAGATGTAAGACCATCACTAGATAGAATAGAAAATCAGCAATTTGATGAAACGGTACGACTGATGAAAGAGGCTGGTGTGCTCGGATTAATTAGTGCTGATATCCCAGAGGCTGTTGGAGGTCTAGGTCTTGGTAAAGTCTCCGCAACGATACTTTCAGAAAAGATGGCACCTGCTCGTTCTTTTTCTATAACATTTGGCGGGCAAACCGGGATTGGTGCTCTTCCGATTGCTTATTTTGGAACAGATAAGCAAAAAGAAAAATACTTACCAGACATTTTATCTGGTGATCTTATTACAGCTTACGCATTAACAGAGCCTGGAGCTGGAACAGATGCTATGAATATAAAAACAACAGCGGTTCCTTCCGAATGTAGTCGTTACTATATTTTGAATGGTGAAAAGCAATGGATTTCAAACGCTGGATTTGCGGGTCTTTTTATCGTGTTTGCAAAAGTAGAGGGAGACAGGTTTACTGCCTTTATTATAGAAAAAAACTTCGATGGAGTATCTATTGGTCCAGAGGAAAAGAAGATGGGCCTAAAGGGATCTTCTACTTGTTCGATACTTTTAGACAATGTGAAGGTTCCTAAGGAAAATATCATTGGTGAAATTGGCAGAGGACATATCATTGCACTTAATGTCTTAAATCTAGGACGACATAAAATAGCTGCCACATCACTCGGAACAGCAAAGCATGCGATTGAGCTAGCGGTCGCTTATGCCAATCAGCGAAAACAATTTGGCCAGCCACTCTCTAGCTTTCATTTAATTAAAGATAAAATTGCCGATATGGTGATCAAAACATATGTAAATGAAAGTTCTATTTATCGAACAGCAGGATTGTTAGAAAAGTCATTTAACCAAATAGCCGATCAAGACGATGTTGCATCAGCAATCAGCAATTTGGCAGTTGAATGCTCTATCAATAAGGTGATGTCTACAGAAACATTAGATTTTGTTGTAGATGAAGCCCTTCAAATGCATGGAGGCTATGGATACATGGCCGAATACGAAATTGAAACATTATATCGTGATTCCAGAATCACCCGTATTTTTGAAGGGACAAATGAAATTAATCGATTAAATATAGCCTCAGCATTACTCAAAACGTATGAAAAGCCAATTGAGCAAACAAAAGCGCAAGATGGAATTCTTATTCAGGAAAAACAAACTCTTCATCTATTAAAAAAATTGTATCATGCAATGATTCTTTCTATACAAAAACATGATTTGGTCATGTTAAACGAAGAACAAGAAGTTGCAGCATTCCTTGCTGACCTTGTTTCAAGTATCTATGCAATTGAGAGTGCGATATTGAGAACGGAAAAGGTGATTAAATTATCTGGCTTCGATAGAAACCAACAAAAGCTCGATTACACAATATTGTACACACATGAACAATCACAGCAATTAGCGATAAGAGCATTAAACCTTTTGCCACATTTAGGTGATGAAGAAACGTTATCCCAACTTGCATGCCGACTCGTGAGAAGTAGTCAGAAGGATTTTGTAAAAATAAAACGCAGGATTGCTGACATCATTATAAAAGAAGAAAAATATAGATCGTAATCCTATATAGGGAGAGTGAATGAAGATGGCTAAAAACGATATGTCTGTTAAAGAAGAGTTGGATCAGTATTACGAAGAGTTGAAGAAGCAGAATTTAGGACCACTTTGGTATGACCTTGGACATATGGTTACAAAGGAGCCCGTTCATGATGTTGAACCATATTTGTGGAAATGGAAAACAATCCGAGAATATGTGTTAAAAGCCGGCAAATTACTTGAACCAGGTAAAGATGCTGAGCGACGCGTTGTATATTTACAAAATCCAAGTTTATTAAAACGAGGTCTTGTGGGTTATGGTACTCATACTCTTTACGCTGGTATTCAATTGCTTTTACCAGGTGAAAGTGCACCATCACACCACCATTCACAGTCAGCAATTCGCTTTGTTATTGAAGGAGACGGAGCATATACAGCCGTTAATGGTGAGAAAACATATATGGAGCGCGGAGATATGATTTTAACTCCGGCATGGACGTGGCATGAACATAAACACGAAGGAACGGAGCCGATGTTTTGGCTTGATGGACTAGATGTAGGACTAGTGAAAACAATGGCTGCCTCGTTTTTTGAACCATATGAAGAAGAAACCTATCCGATGGAAGCACCTGAAAATTATTCAACAAAGCAATTCTCAATGGGTGCATTTAAGAAGCTTAATGAATCAAAGGAGCCTGGTTATCCTTCACCAATCTTTGGATATAAGTTTGATCGAGTGAAGTATTTATTAGATGAAATGACAGAAGCAGATAATGATCCTTATGATGGCTATGCGATTGAATATATTAACCCAACAACAGGAGGCTCTGCAGATTCGCGAATTGGAACGATGATGCAAAAGCTAAAATCTGGTCAACAAACAAAAGCACATCGACATGTGCATAGTGCCATCTTCCACGTTCTAGAAGGCTCAGGATATACGGTCATTAATGGGGAGAAGTTTGAGTGGGAAAAAGGTGACTTTTTTATCTTACCGCCTTGGAGTTTGCATGAACATGTAAACACTGGAGAGAGTGATGTGTTTCTGTTTTCGTTTAATGATAAACCTGTTATGGAAAAATTAGACCTTGAGTACAGTGAAGTATACGAAGATAACGATGGTCATCAAATTGTAGAGAAAGTGTTTGTACCGGAAAACTAGCGTTAAGATAAGGAGGTAGCCTTGGATGAAAATCGCAATTTTTAATGAGAATTTACTTGGAATTGTTCAAGGAAATATAATCATTGACGTATCAAATGCAGTGGAATGGAAGCCGTCTAATCCAGGTGAATCTTTTCAACGCCTTATTGAAAACTTTGATGTGTTGAAAGGAAGAATAGAGGATGCCATAGCAACGAGTACATCATTTCCTTTATCTAGTGTAAAACTTCATTCACCTGTACCTTCTACAAAGAAGATTTGGGCTGCACCAGTTAACTATAAAAACCATCAAATTGAAATGAATAAAATGTTTAATAATGCCCCGCGAACAATTGAAGATTTGGCATTATTTCTAAAATCTCCTGAATCACTATCAGGACCGACCGACCCGATTATTCTACCATTTAAAGACCGTAGAACAGATCATGAAGCAGAGCTTGGCTATATTGTTGGTAAAAAAGCGAAAAATGTAAAAGCAGAAGATGCGAAAAGCTATATTTTTGGTTATTTTGCTCTTTTAGATATATCAATTAGAGGAAATGAAGAGAGAACATGGAGAAAGTCGTTTGATACGTTTACACCAATTGGTCCATGGATTGTCACTGCTGATGAAATTGAAGATCCTAATGATTTAAAAATGACGTTGTGGGTAAATGATGAAATACGTCAGGATGGTAGTACAAGGCATTTAATTTATGATTGCTATAAATGTTTTGAAGTCGCTTGTAATAATATGACGCTAAATGCTGGAGATATTATCGCAACAGGTACTCCAGAAGGCGTTGGACCAATTGAGCATGGTGACAAGGTGAAAATTGAAATTGAACAAATTGGTGGATTTGAGGTAGATGTTTGTCACGCAGTTGAGAAAATAGAATGCTAGTTTTGAGGGGCTCATGGTAGAAAGATTTTCTGCTATGAGTCTTTTTTATGGATGTTCGTAGAGTAACTTTGTTTAGTAAAATTTTAATAGAGTTTTAGAAAAAAACTATTTTCTTGTTCCGTATAGAAGAACAACAGGATAAGAATATTCACTATAATTTCTTATAATCAAGACAAGAAGAAACTTTTTAATTAAAGGGGAGAAGGATATGTCAAATAGAAAAAAATGTGATGTGATCGTTGTTGGTGCTGGACCGGTTGGACTTGTAGCAGGTCTTGCTTTGCAAAAAAAGGGAATTTCATCTGTTGTGATCGAAGCTGAACCATTTGGACGTGCCCGCCCAGGGAGTCGTGCTATATATCTGCATAGTGCCACGTTAAAGCTCTTAGAAGAAACATCAAAAGGACTTGGTTTTACTCTAGCAAGAAACGGAATTATCTGGCCAGTAAAAAGAACTTTGTACAAAGGTAAAGAAGTGTATGTACGTAATTATGGAATAACAAATAACAAGGATCCTCATAAACTACCGCATTTTACAGCACTTCATCAAGATGAAATTGAGAAACATATTTATGAAGAATGCTTGGAAGCTGGTGTGGAGTTTTCCTGGAATTCACCTGTAGACAAATTAGTTATTGAAAAAGATCATGTTATTTTAACGACGAAATCTGGTGAAGAATGGGAAGCTAAATACATTATTGGTAGTGACGGTGCTCGTTCTGTTGTCAGAGAGCAGGCTGGCTTAAAGTTTGAAGGTCCAAGAACAAATGATACTTTCCTTGTAGTCGATGTTAAAGAAGACGCGGAAAATCCTCTTCCTCTTGAGAGAACATTCCATTATCAACACCCTGCAATGGGAGGACGTAATGTGATGTTTGTTCCTTTTAAAGGAGGCTGGCGTGTGGATCTTCAACTGTTAGAAAACGATAATCCAGAAGAGTTTTCTGATCTTGAAGGAGTGAAAAAGTGGCTGCCAAAAGTAATGGATTCAAAATACACAGAAAGAATTACATGGGTATCAACATATCGTTTTCATCAGGTTGTTGCTAACTCGTTTACTGATGAAAAGCATAGAGTTCTTCTTGCTGGTGAAGCTGCTCATTTATTCGCTCCATTTGGTGCTCGCGGTCTAAACTCTGGAGTTCCTGATGCACTGTTAGCTGTTCGTGGAATCGAAAAAGCCCTAAAAGCTAATTCAGAAGAAGAGCGAACAGAAGCCATTGAAGCGGTGGCAAATGAACGTAGAATTGCAGCGCTGTGGAACCGTGACGGCTCAAGCACAGCCTCTACATCATTTACAAGGAAATGCTCCTGATATGAATATGAAGCGTGAACTAGCTGCATCACTTGTATCTATTATTCCTAGATTGGGACGTTGGTTAGATGAAGGTCCTTATGGTCCTAAATTTGGACCACCTGAATTAACAACAAAATATTAACATAAAACCAATCGAAAGGAGCGGAAGATACATGTCTGAGAATATTAATGTTGCAGAAGCTGATTTGCAGACAAAATCTATTGACGCAATGGTGAATAGATTACAAGCTATTCATTGGGGGAAGAAGGCTGGGCAGAAAAATCTAGAGGCAGAGGAAAAAGTCATTGAATTTATGAATGATCTTAACGTGAATTCTTATGAAATAAAGTGGTTATCAAAAGAAGAAGTACCAGAAACGATTAGCCGTCTTACTTTTGAGGGAAGTGAAATGTGGGAATCTTTAAACGAAATTCCAGAAGAGTTAAGCCGCAAAATTAAGGAAGCTGGTCATGAAAAATACCTTTTGGATTTAGGTGATCGCGTACCGGAACGCATCTTTCATGGTGCTTACTCACATCTGTTTCAGCAATTTGAAGAAAAGAAAACTGTAGAATATCTAGTTGGTTTAGCCATGTACGTGAGTGTGATGTCATGCACAGCGGAGCTAGCCGAGGGGAAAAATATTTTTATATCAATTGTTGATTTAATTGAGGCTGGTCACTTACCGATAGGATCTGAGGGAAATACGTTTTATCTAATATAAGATTGAAAAACCATCCAGTGTTCTGTTGCTGGATGGTTTATTTAAAGTATCCCAGCATTTCAGAAATCTGACTGCTTGCTGCTTTTATTTTATCAATGAATAGTGGATATCTTTCTTCTGATAGTCGTGATGTTGAACTAATAATTGATACAGAAGCAACTACGTTTTCTGTATGATCATAGATAGGGGCAGCAATCCCAACAAAGCCTTTGTAAAAATGGTCGGGTGTAATGGCATAGCCTTTTTTTCGAATTTTACTCATTTCATCTCTTAATTCCTTTGGATCTGTTAGTGTGAACTCAGTGTAAGAGTAAAAAGTATTCTTTAAAAAGCTGTTGATCCTCTTTTGTTTTTGAAAAGCCATAATAGCTAGCCCTTCACTTGTACAATGGATAGGATTTTTCCTCCCCATATATGTTAAAAGTCTTTCAGGCTGATCACATTCTTTTCGAAACAAATAAACAACTTCATGATCCTCGAGAAGACATATATGAGCGGTTTCTCCTAACTCATCCACAAGGTTGTCTACAATAGGTTGTGCTTCGAGATAGAGATCTCTATGACTAAACACAACACCACCTAATGTTAGAAGAGATAGTCCTAAGCGATAGTGATTTGTTTTCGGATTTTTAGATAAAAATCCCTCATCAACTAACCCCGTAATTAATCGATGTGTGGTGCTTTTAGGCAAATCAATGAGTCTGGTAATCTCTGTGACACTTAATTCTTCCTGTCCCTTTTTGAACAAACGTAATATTCTCATAGCATTCTTAACAGAAGATAAGATCGCTTTTGCAGGGGGATCATTATTCATTGAGCTCCATTTCACCTCTTTTTAAGAAATTCTTCTTCTATTATACTAAAAGAAGTGAGTTTCCTCTATTTAACAAAGGAGATGTTATGCCTTTAGTGAATTGTTAGATAAGAGTAAAAATGTAAGAGTCTAAAAGAGTGGAGTGAGTGTATTGAAGGAGAAAAGAGACTCATCTCTAGCAAATGCTTTGAGTATTTTGAAAGGCTTTACAATGGATCATCCTGAACAAGGTGTAACCGATGTTGCGAAACATTTAGGGTTAAGCAAGAGCACCGTTCACAGGCTGCTTGCATCTATGGCAAGTGAAGGCTTTGTTTATAAAAATCCCCGTACAAATCGTTACAGCTTAGGAACCTCTGTTTTAACATTAACGAATCTTGTGGGTTCACAGCTACCAATTTTAAATGAATCAGTTCCTGTTTTAAATATGTTAACAGAAAGAACAGGTGAAACCTCACATCTTGGAATTCTTGAGGATCAACATATGATTTATCTTCAAAAGGTTGAGTGTGATAACCCAACTTCACTGTTTACACATATTGGAAAAAGACATCCTATCCATGCAACAAGTATTGGTCAAGCTATTCTAGCCTTTCAGGAGCAGGATGAAAGACACCAACTTTTACCGGAAACGTTGGAATCCTTTACAAACCACACAATAACCTCCCATAAGAGATTATATGAAAAAATCAATCTAATTAAAGCAGAAAAATATGTTATATGTGACCGAGAACTACAGGAAGACGTGATGGCGATTGCAGCACCAATCTTTAATGAGAAGGGCAAAGTGCTGGCAGCCATTAATATTGTCGGACCAGCAAATCGGATAAAAAGTAAGCTGAAAAGTCATCGATTAGTTGAAGAGGTCGTTCGTTCAGGAGAGAAAATAACGGAATTAGTAAGGATGCGAAAATTAAAAAATCGTTACAAAAGCTGAGTATAACATGCTCAGCTTTATTTTTTTGATTTTTTCTTATTTGTTCCATATAGAAGAACGATAGAATGTGAGCTCAATCTTCATCTCGATATAATATGAGCAAGATCATAACAATTTTTCGATTTGGAGGGAATGAAATTGAAACTAGTATCGTTTACGAAAGATGGGATAACACGTATTGGAGCAATAGAGAATGAAAACGTGATTGATTTAAATGCCGCCTATTGTGCCTTACTTGAGTCAGAAGGGAAACTACGTGCTGAAAAAATTGCCGAAGCATTTGTTCCAGGAGAAATGACGGATTTTCTAAAAGGTGGCTCTGAGAGCATTGAGGAAGCAAAAAAGGCAGCTGCCTATGCGATAAATAATGTTGAAGTAAAGGGGCGTAAGCTTGTTTATTCCATTACTGATGTGAAAATAGAGGCACCTGTTCCCGCTCCTGGCAAAATGATTTGCGTTGGTCATAATTATCGTGAGCATATTTTAGAAATGAAACGAGAACTACCTCCACACCCTGTTGTTTTTGCAAAATTTGCCAATACAGTTGTTGGACCGCAGGATGATATTCCGTTTCATCCGATTTCAGAGCAGTTAGATTATGAAGCAGAATTTGCCTTTGTTATTGGTCAACGTGCACGCAATGTTTCACAAGATGAGGCTCTTAAATATGTTGCAGGATATACGATTGTGAATGATGTTACGTATCGTGATTTACAACGTCGAACATTACAGTGGCTTCAAGGCAAGGCTGTAGATGGAAGCGCTCCAATGGGTCCTTGGTTAGTAACAGCAGACGATCTAACAGATCCATCTGGCTTAGATATTGTTTTAACGGTGAATGGCGAAGAGCGTCAACGTTCTAATACTGCGAATCTAGTTTTCTCAGTTCCATATCTTGTTGAATTTTTATCGAATATTATGACGCTTGAGCCAGGCGATATTATTCTGACTGGTACACCTGGAGGAGTAGGGGTCGCGAGGGATCCACAAGTGTTTTTAAAGGATGGAGACGTTGTTCGTATTGAGGTTGATCAGGTGGGAGTTCTTAAAAATAAAGTGAAACAAACAGCGGAGGTGCCGGTATCATGACCAAAACATTACAAATGAGCGCCATTGAATCTGTTCATCAATCCATTCAGAACATCATTAGTGTAGTAAAGGATCTTTCAGAGAAGGAAATTAGATGGAATCCATCAATGGAGGAATGGTCTATTATGCAGATTATTACTCATGTTGCTGAAGCCATACCTTATTGGGTGAGGGAGATTCAACAGATAAAAGAGCATCCTGATCAAACATGGGGTCGGGGCTTAACGGATGAAACAAGACTGAAAACAGTGTCGGAAGCAAATGTGAACAGTTTACTGATTGAAGATGTATTAGACCAACTTGCCGCAGTACCATCTTTTGTTAAAGAAACGCTTCAAGCTCTTTCAAGTGAAGATTTAGAAATAATTGCTCCAAGCCGTAACCCACGCTTTGATGGAAAACCTGTTGAGTTTATCGTAAACCATTTGATCGTGGAGCATGTTGAAAAGCACGATCATCAAATTCAGCGCAATTTATCAAAGTTTAATCAGTAAAAGGGGGAGAAGACATGGCTGAAAAGAATGAATTTTTTAACAGTACAATTGTTCAGGATTTTAATAGAGACATAGAGCAATACCATTTAGGACCCTTATGGAATGCCATTCCGGATTTAATGAAGCATACCCCTGAACCACATGCACAGGCATACTTATGGAAAAGTGAATTGTTAATGAAAAAGCTACAGGAAGCTACACAAATATTCACTCCAGATCGTGGGGGAGAAAGAAGAGCGATTTACTTACAA
This sequence comes from Metabacillus endolithicus, assembly GCF_023078335.1. Lineage (GTDB taxonomy): Bacteria > Bacillota > Bacilli > Bacillales > Bacillaceae > Metabacillus > Metabacillus endolithicus. Next base: position 3,852,824 of record NZ_CP095550.1, read on the forward strand.
AATCCAGGTCTAAATTATAGAAAGCCATGGGGCTGGGCATCAACGACTCAAACATTATACGCAGCTGTTCAGTTAATACAACCTGGCGAAACTGCACCATCTCATCGACATGTGCAAAACGCACTTCGTTTTGTCATGGAAGGAGAAGGGGCATACTCCATTGTTCAAGGTGAAAGAATCTTTATGGAAAGAGGAGACTTCTTAACAACACCAAATGGTTTATGGCACGGTCACGGACATGAAGGTGATAAACCGATGATCTGGATGGACTGTCTTGATATTCCAACAATCTACTATCTTGGTGGAACATTCTTTGAACCATACCCAGATCGTATCGAGCAGCCTAGTCTTCCAGATAACTATAGTTCACAACGCTACCAAGGTGGAATGGTTCGTCCGATTTCAGACCGCTATTCGAAAAAAGCTCCTCTTGGGTCTTATAAATGGCAAGGAACTGAGGCAGCAATCAACGGCTTAAGCCGATTTGAGCCAGATCCGTATGATGGCTATGCAGTTGAGTACATTAATCCTTCAAATGGCGACACAGCTTGTCCTACCATTGCAGCTTGGATGCAGAAGCTTCCTGCTGGATTTAGAGGGAAAGCACATCGTCATACTCATGCATCCATCTATCATGTACATGAAGGGGAAGGTCACACAATTATTAACGGTGTTCGCTTTGATTGGTCAAAAGGAGACTTCTTTGTTGTACCAAACTGGGCGTTACACGAGCACGTTGCTTCAAGTGATAGTTATTTATTCTCAACAAATGATTTACCAATCTTAGAGAAATTCGGGTTGGAGCGTAAACAAGAGTATGATAAGAATAATGGATATCAGACGATAACTGGTGAGTTTACTCCGGTTTTAGGGTAATTAATCATTATATATTTATTTCAAGGCTTACATAAAAGATGTAAGCCTTTTACTATTTTGGAGGAATGACAAGGCTTTCAAAACGTTCATAGAATGTTCACTTACGAGGAAATTTTATAATCGATATACTTACAAATGCACAAACAACAGGAAGGATGAGGAATTTGCCAACAACGAAAAAAGAAGGTATTTATTTTGGTGTGATGATGTGTACCGGTATGGTCATTGTGATGGGGTTTTATAATATGATTCTTACTGGAATGCTTGGAGAAATTTCTATTATTGAAGGACTTGGTCAACTTTTAAGTGCATTTATTGTAGCATTATTGCTAGATTTATTTTTAGTAGGTCCTTTTGCGAAAAAGATTGCTCTATCACTACCATTTGATAAGTCTAAGAAAGTTTATATGATCCTGTCTATTTCATTCTTTATGGTGCTGGGCATGGTTATTTTTATGTCACTCTATGGAGTCATTGCTGCTTATTTAACGAATGGGCTGCCAACAGATTCTTTTTTACAAAGTTACCTGTCTACAGCAGCCAAAAACTTTGCCTTAGCTTTTCCGCTTCAGCTTATTGTAATGGGGCCACTTGTTCGATTTTTGTTTATGAAGTTTGTTAAAGGTGAAAAGAGAAACATAGTCGAGTCAGTATAAACTGAAATTGCTAATCATAAAAAAAGGTTGCTCATAAAAGAGCTACCTTTTTTATTCGTTTAAGGTCAAGTGATCTGATATGATTATGGTGATAAAATAGTGTTTTTAGAGGTGTATTCAGATGAACCATGACCAGTTAGATCAATATCTTCGCAAGCTTGATGAGATAGAGAAAATCCAAATTCTAACAAATGAAAACATTAACGACTTTGATGGTAGGGAACTAGTGGTCAATGATGGTCAATCTATTCCACGTTTGGATGAAAAGTATTTTTTTGATAAAGGTCCTATTTTTATAAGTAAACATCATCGATATGCCGACATGCCATTACATATGCACACATTTATTGAAATGAATTATGTATATTCCGGCGAGTGCGACCAGATTCTTAATGGAAAAGAAATAAAACTAACTGAGGGGCAAATTTGCTTATTAGATAAAGATGTGCCACACAGTATTTCAGCACTTGGTGAAAATGATATTGTTGTAAATATACTTATGAAAAAAGATCCTTTCACCATGTCATTACTTGGACAGCTAAGTAAAAAGGGGATTGTTTCAAGCTTCTTAATGAACGCAATCTCAGAAAATCAACACCATGATCGCTATATTTTGTTTCATTCAGATCAAAATCAAAATCTTCAATATATCGTAAAAAATATGCTTTGTGAGTATTTTGCTCAACGAGAATATTCTTTGGAAATGGTCAACTATTATATGCCGATCTTATTAACCGAGCTTATGCGTGTATATCAGCTTGATAAAAATTTTGAGCTTCCTCAATCATCAGGGAAAACAAGTATTTTGGACATTCTCCACTATATTGAGAAAAATTATAAAGATTGTACATTAACAAGGTTAGCTGAAACATTTAACTTTAATGCGAATTATCTAGGAAATATGTTGAAGGAGAAAACGGGGAAGACGTTTTTAGATCTTATTCAATCTCAGAAAATGATAGAGTCTGCTTCTTTACTTAGGAATACTGAGAAAAGCATCGAGGATATTGCTTACCAAGTGGGGTATGACAGTCTTAGTTTCTTTTATCGTAAATTTAAAGAGTTTTATGGAGAAACACCAAATAAGTATAGAAAAAATAAAAAATAAACCTTGTGCGCGGAAAAACGCACAAGGTTTGTTTATGATTATAGGTCATATTTTCGAATAAGGTAAGTTGGAGTACAACTCCAAGCATGACAATAACTATTAATTAAATAGCTTCCATATGGAGAGAAATCTTTATTTTCAGGATCATACAGCTCCCAAAATGTATCCGCACCATCCTTAATCATTTCACCCCAATAAGCCTTTAGTTGAGAAATGGCTTGTTCTCTTTCACCAACTAATAATAAAGCCTCAACAAGATAATGATACATATATGGAGTTGTTAATCCAATCTCAGGCCTTGTTGCTAATAAATGGTTCATAAGCTTTTGACTATTCTCAGAATCAAACACCTCAGCATGGACCATCCATATTTGAGTTGCCCATGAGACTTGACGATTCTCACCGCTAACAAAAAAGCCTTGGTCTTCATCCCAAAGATGAAACAGTGTTGCCTTAATAACATCTTGCAGTTTTTCTGACAATAAATGACTTTTCTCACTATTTACTATTTTCGCTAATTCACTTGCTCTTCTCATTGTGTAAATTAAGATGGCTTGTGAAGGTGCTTGTTTGTTTAGCTTTTCATGCCAATCAATAAATGACCACCATGTAGTATCATCTTTCACAATTCCATTGTCATCCAAACGCTCTAAGGCAAGCTCAACCTGCTTGTATGCTAATGGCCATAAGTCATTTAGTGTTTCTATATCTTTGGTTGCTTCATAATAATCAAATAATGTTGTTGTAAATAATAGCGAATAATCGAACAAATACGTATCATCGGCAATGAGTGATGGAGCAATAAATAAATTCGCTGCCACTTTTCCGTTTTCTTCAGGAACACCTGCGAATAAATATAAACATCTTTTTACAAGATCATTTGTTTCAAAGGTTTCGTAATTCGCTAATGCCTGCAATCTTAAATCTCCTAGCCACAAGCGGCGGTCACGTTTAGGGCCGTCTTCAAACACTTCCTGCATACAATCCTCAAGAGTTTTAATACTAACTTGGTCTATTTTCTCTATTAATGAATCTTCATGATTTAATTTTTTTACTTTTGAGACATCTGCTGAAGTAACCGTTTTGCATGTGATATTTTCGAAAGAAACTCGATATTTTGGTGATGTATTTAGCACTTCGATCTTTAAATAACGAAAGCTATAACGGCGTGGAAGTTCTAGCTTTGTTGGCATCACATCAATATGCATCACTTCTTCTTGTAACCAAGAAGAGCTAAGCCAACCATCGTATTCTGAAAATGGCTCCGCCATTTCAACGGGCATTTCCCCGAAGGTTAACTTAAGATGTAATGGAGCATCCGGTGGACTTCCAATTGGTTTAATGTTCAACGATAAATAACCTACTAAATGTGTTCCAAAATCAAGAACAACTGTATCTCCTTTCCCATAGTTTTTATTTGTCATGTTGTCAGCAGCTTCAATAGTATTTACTTTCCATCCGTGAATCACATTAGAATCGGGAATAACGTCAATGATATGTTTAGGTTGAACTGTTTGCTCAAAAAATTGAGGCATAAGTTCTTCAGCTTTTGTAATAAACTCTTCATTTCTAACAATTGTTTGTTCAGTTTTTTGCATCATAACGATTTGAACCTCCAATGAGTTTTCTCTTACGTATAGTTAAAGCGATTACATACTATTTAGGCAATGTTTGAACTACAGTCATTTTTGCTTGTTTTACAGGTTATTAAGATAAGGGGTTGAAAACATGTGCCGTAGCGTTATATTAAAGGATAAGATTTAATTAAAACTTGATAGGAAATGGAAGGATGAAATGAAAGAGGCATTAAGAAGAATCCTATATCTATTACGTCCAAGAAAAATAAGAAATAAATATTTTTTGTTTATGATCATGCTGTCTATTCCACCACTTTTTATTTTAGGATTTATTAGTTTTAATATTGCAAAAAACACACTAGTGGACAAGCAAGTTCAAAGTACTCAAGAGCATCTAAGAACATCAAGTGAAGTGGCAGATCTATTATTTGATAACATTATCAAGATGGAGAGGTTAATTTCCTGGAACGATGGAATTAGGCAAGCGTTAATTGACAGTTCGGAAGTTGGAGGTAATAGAGAAATAGATGATGAAACAGGGGAAAGAATGAACAATTTAATTTCGAGTTATCTTATTGATACGCAGGATATTGACTCGATTTGTTTATTTGATAAAGATTTTCATTCAGTGTGTTATGGAAATTCAGATAGTTACGGAGCTTTGGAACAAAATGGAACACATCAATATATTTCTCTTACTGAATGGTACCAAAAAAGTGTTGAAGCAAAAGGAAAGCCAGTGTTTAATAGCTATAATGTTTTAACAAATGATTTACAAACATTTTCTTCTGTGAAGTTATTAAAAGATCCACAAGGAATTTTTGAAGAAGAGGTGACTGGTTTATTAGTCGTAAACGTCAAGAAATCTATGTTTTCAAAAGTCTTCAATGAAAATGATGAAAGTAACTTTGTAGTCTTAGATTCCGATGGATACAGCATCCGACCAATTTATACGTATCCACAATCATTTTCCGGTCGAATTAGAACAAATCAAGATAAGGAAAGTCTTATTAATGAACTAGAGAATGATCAATATATTGTTAATTCTTATAAAAACAAAACAACAGGTTGGAGTTTAATGCTTTTAATAGAAGAAGATAACCTTTTAAAAGAATCCAATCAGATTGGACGAATTACAGCGATTATAGCCTTGATTATAGCCATCATTGCCCTTTATTTATCATTTATTTTATCTGGTAGGATAACAAGGCCATTACGACAACTTAAAAAGATGGTCATTGGTGGTGCAAAAGAATTATACAACGATGTAGAACTTACTGATAAAGATGAAATTGGAACGATTAGTGAAACATTCAATCGATTGAATGTAAGAACGAAAGAATTAAATGAAAAGCTTGTACGTTCTGAGTTAAAGGAAAGAGAAGCTGAATTAAGAGCTTTACAAGCTCAAATCAAACCGCATTTTCTATACAATACATTAGACTCAATTTACTGGATGGCCACATTGCAAAACAATCCTGAAATTGCAAAGATGGCTTTCTCGCTTTCAAAGAGCTTTAAGTTAAGTTTAAATAGTGGTGAGGAACTGATCCCTGTTTCAAAAGAGTTAGAACATATTGAGCATTATATGACAATCCAAAACTTAAGATATAATGGTCGTTTTGAATATATAGAGCAAGTGGATAAAGAACTAATGGATGTTGAAATTTTAAAATTATTGATACAACCTCTTGTAGAAAATGCTATTTATCACGGCTTAGAACCTAAAGAAGGGAAAGGTACGATTACAGTAAAAGGGAGATTTCAGGATAATCTGATTATCTTTAATGTTGAGGATGATGGAGTGGGAATTGATAAATTAAAGAAAGTGGATCAAGGGTATGGCCTGCGAAATGTACGTGAAAGGTTAACACTTTTTTATGGTCCTAGCAGCAAGCTGTTAGTAACAAGTGAGGTTAAGAAAGGTACAAAGGTAGAGCTTCGTTTCTTTCTTAGAAAGGAGGAGTGACATTGTTAAAAGCTGCAGTTTTTGATGATGAATTTATTGTTACAGAAGGTTTAAAGAAAATGATCGATTGGTCAAAGTACGGAATTGAATTGGTTGGTACAGCAGCTAATGGTACCGCTGCTCTACAACTATTTCAAGAACAAAAACCAGATGTTGTTTTTACAGACATTCGAATGCCTGGGATTGATGGCTTGCAGCTCGTTGAGAAAATCTTATCACAAGCACCAGAAACCAAGTGTATCGTTTTTAGTGGTTTCAATGAATTTGAATATGTTAAACGGCTATTCAGCTAGGTGTTGTAGATTATTTAGAGAAGCCAATTACTATATCAATGATCGAAGATGCAATAAAGAGAATTCTAGAAAGAATAAGTAAAGAGCAAACATACTCCACACTAAAATTGCAATGGGAGAATAGTCAGGAAGAGTTGCTGCAAAAGGCTACATTAGACTTAATCCAATCAGGAACTAAATATCTTCAAAAATGGAAAGAGCTGTTTGGAGAAAATGCTAATGACATCGTCGCTGTAACAGTTCTAGCTTCTTATTCTGAAGAGTTTTCCATTAATGAGCAGCCTTCCTACCGGGTCGTATCGTTTCGATATGGATCTGAATTTATAAAAGTGGTTTTTCATTATAAAAGGGAAATCGATGAATTTTGGAATCAGCTGCTGTTCTTATCAGAAGGCATCAGCTATCATATTGGGTCTGGTCAAACCTATTCTTCGGTAGATGATGTGTACAAAAGTTATAAAGATGCAATAGAAGCATTAAAATATGGAAGCTTTCTAGAGAAAAGTGGATGGACTCGTTATGAGGATGTTGGGAGTAATTCTGACCTTCCTCGACAAGCTTTAGAACAAGCAGATGAAATTATATTCTATATCCGTACAGGAAACAAACAAGGATTATTACAACAAGTTGAATTATACATTCATGAGCTTGAAACTGAAAAATTGACTAGAGATATTGCTGAACGCGAAATATTAAAGCTTGTTTATTTAGCTTTGGAAGTGGCAAAGGAAACAGGTGGAGACATTTTTAAGATGAAGCAAAGTAAGTATCTACCTCAAGTTGAGATAAGGGAAAAGCAGAAGAAGGAAGAAATGTTAAACTGGTTACGACAACAAATGGAAATGATTATGAATTGGACATTAGAAGTCCGTGATACAACGAAGCACGCTTCAGTTGAAAAAGCCGTTATTTTCATGAAACAAAATATAAGTCGTGATCTTACTCTTCAAGAAGTAGCAGAACATGTTGGAATGAATGCAACGTATTTTAGTTTATTATTTAAAGAGGAAATGGAGTTATCCTATATTAAGTACCTAACAAGACTCCGTATGGAACGTGCAAAAGCTCTTCTTAAGGAAGGAAATAAGGTATCTACTGTTAGTGAAATGGTAGGATATCATAGCTCTAGACATTTTTCGGACGTATTTAAAAAGTATACTGGATCTAAGCCTAGTGAATTTAAAGGATAAGTTAAAACTCCACAATCCAATTAAACAAAAAAGGGACTTGTTTTTATACTACACAAGGCTCTTTTTTTGTATATACTTCCTATTTTCACTAAAAACCGGACCTAAAACAAAAAAAACGTACATAAACCTAAAAAAGTAAGCACTTACAAAACTTAATGAAATCACTTACAATCTAAGCATAGAAAGAAAAACAAAGCCTCATAGTACATAGACATAAGGCTTTGCAAATGCTAGTACAAATTATTAAGAGAAATGGGGTCTTATTAATGGTTCTTAAAAACAGAAAGAAAATATTATCATTAGTTACATCGGTCGCACTTTTTTCAGGCATTTTAGCTGGATGTAGTGGGAATGAAGGAAATGAAAAGTCAACAGGCAATGAAGGTGAAGAAGCAGTAACACTCACAATGTTAGTTGATAACCAGACACAATTAGAAGGTATCGAAGCAATTACTGATGCAATTGAAGAGAAATATAACATTAAAACTGAATTTGAAACGCGTCCAGGTGGTTCAGAGGGGGATAATATTGTAAAAACTCGTCTAGCAACGGGAGATATGACAGATTTAGTTTGGTATAACTCTGGTTCGCTATTAGGAGCACTTAACCCAGAACAAAACTTCGCTGATTTAACAAACGAGCCTTTTATGGAAAATGTAATGGATAATTTCAAAGAAGCTGTAAGTGTTAATGGTAAAGTATTTGGTATTCCAGGAAATGCAACCAATGCAGGAGGTTGGTTGTATAACAAAAAGGTTTATGAAGAGCTTGGACTTTCAGTACCAAAAACTTGGGATGAATTAATGGCAAATAATGAAAAAATTAAAGAAGCGGGTAAAACTGCAGTAGTTGGAACGTTTAAGGATGCTTGGACATCACAATTAGTTGTACTTGCAGATAATTACAATGTTCTTGCAGAAAATCCTAATTTCCCAGAAGAATTCACATCAAATAAAGCAAAAATTGCTGATACACCTGCTGCACTACGTAGCTTTGAAAAACTAGAAGAATTACATGAAAACGGATATTTTAATGAAGATTATCTTGCAACAACATACGATGCTGGTTTGAAAATGCTAGCGGAAGGTACTGGTGCTCATTATCCAATGTTAACTTTCTCGCTATCTGCTCTAGCTGCTAACTATCCTGATCAAATGAATGATATTGGATTTTTCCCACAACCAGGTGACAGTGCTGACAAAAATGGACTAACTGTTTGGATGCCGGGAGCTGTATACCTTAACAAAAATAGTGAAAATATTGATGCTGCGAAAAAATGGATGGAATTTTATGTTTCACAAGAAGCAATAGATTTGTATAGTTCAAAAGTTAGCCCAGATGGTCCTTTTGCAATAAAAGGTGCAGAACTCCCTGAGGATGTTTACGGCGCAGTAAAAGATATGTTGCCTTATTATGAATCAGGAAACACTGCTCCTGCACTTGAGTTCTTAAGTCCTGTTAAAGGTCCTAACTTACAACAAATTACTCAACAAGTTGGAAGCGGCATTAGCTCTGCGAAAGAAGGAGCTGAGTTATACGATAAAGATGTTGAAAAACAAGCCAAACAACTAGGTATTGAAGGTTGGTAACAAGCAATTCTATTAAAAGTGGCCCTGACTAGATTCTAGCAGGGCCAATCTTTTAATAGTTATGAAAGGAGTAGTAATGTGAATAAACTAACAGGAAAAACATATACGTATGCATTCTTATTACCTGCAGGAATTGTTTATTTTGTATTTTTCTTATTACCAACGATTATGTCATTATTTTTCAGTATGACATGGTGGTCATTAACAGATTGGGAATTTATTGGCTTAGAGAACTTTAAGACATTTTTAACAGAGCCCTCTTTAAATATTGGATTTAAGAATACAGTTATCTATGCAGTTGTTACTAGTGTATTAAAGGTTATTTTAGGGCTATTACTTGGTATTTTCCTTTGTGGAAAGTTAAAAACAGTTGGTTTTATTCGATCAATGGTATTCTTCCCTACATTACTTAGTACAATTGCCGTTGGGATTGCATTTACAATGTTGATGCATCCTTCACAAGGTATGATTAACATTGTACTTCAAGGGATTGGAATTACTGGGCCAGATTGGTTAGGTGACACACGAATCGCATTAATATCAGTAGCCCTTGTAGATGTTTGGAAAGGTGTGGGAATGGCAACCGTCATATTTATTGCAGGAATAATGTCCATACCGGAAGACTATTATGAAGCATTAATGATTGATGGTGGAAATGCATGGCATAAGTTTAAAAGCATTATTTTACCACTTAGTCGTCCAGCAATGAATACAGTTATTATTTTATCCTTTATTGGAGGATTAAGATCATTTGACTTAATATGGGCGATGACTAAAGGAGGTCGGCTTCAGTACAGATTTAATTGCCTCGATCATCTATAAACAGTATCAAGCCGGTTTTTATGGGCTTTCAACAGCAGGAAACGTTATCTTATTTATACTTGTTTCCGCTTTAGCATTCCCTCTATATGCTTATTTAAATAAAAAAGAGGTGGATTTATAATGAGTAACGTGAACGTAAATACCTCAAATCAAACTGCATCAAATAAAGTGAAAACAGCAAAAAAAGTAAGGGAATTTTTAGTAGAGTGCTTCGGAGTATTAGCAACATTAGTTGTGTTTGGAATCCCTTTTTATTTTGTTGTTGTGAACGCTTTAAAAAATACAAAAGAATCGTCTCTATTAAATATGGATTGGCCTAGTACAATTCATTTAATGGAAAACATTCAAAGTGTGTTAAGTGCTTCAGACGGAATAATTATTCGTGCATTTTTTAATAGTGTAATGATTACTGGATTCTCTATTATTCTTTTAATTTTATTTGGTGGTGCTGCTGGCTATGTGTTGCAGCGTAAAGTAACAAAAGCTACTCCACTTTTTAACTTTTTAATCTTAGCAGGACTAATCATTCCTCCAGCTGTTGTACCAACAATTTGGGTATTACAAGAAATCGGCCTATTTAAAACTATGCCAGGTATTGTTTTAATTGAAGTTGCACTTAACTTACCATTTACTATTCTCTTATATCGTGGGTTTATGGTTACAATCCCGAAATCACTGGACGAAGCTGCATTAATAGATGGTTGTGGTCGATTTCGATTATTTTTTAATATCATCTTACCGTTGCTAAAACCAGTTTCGGCAACAGTTATTGTATTAACAGCGGTAAACGTTTATAACGACTTTGTAAATCCGTTATATTTCTTCCCAGGAAGAGAAAACGCAACTCTACAGTTAACTCTTTATAATTTTATGAGTGCGTACAACACTCAGTGGAACTTACTATTCACTAATGTATTGTTAATTTCAATTCCACCTCTGATTTTGTTTATATTATTTAATAAAAAAATTGTAGCTGGAATGACGGCAGGATCTGTTAAGTAAAATTGTGTATTAGTTGTAGAACAAATTCATGTAAAAATAAAGACCCGAAAAAAGAAGTATATTCATTTATCGGGTCTTTTTGATGGGGGTACTTCTATGGAATGGAAAGCTAATTGGATTTGGGATAAGAGTGGGGATCATCCAAGAAATCAGTGGTCTTGTTTCAGAAAAACATTTTCTGTTCTTTCTGAGTATGAATCTGTAACATTATCAATCTCTGCTGATACAAAGTATACCGTATATATAAATGGTGTGTATTTAGGATCGGGTCCAGTACGTGGTTGGACATCTGAATGGTATTTTGACCAATATGAATTAAGTGGATTGAACCAAGGAGAAAATGTTATTGCAATACTTGTTAATCACTATGGGATCGGCACAATGCATTATATAGAGGGACACGGTGGTTTAATATCACAAGTTGATTTTTACAATAAAGATCGACTGATCAATCAACTAATAACTGACGAAACTTGGAAAACATCAAATCATAAAGGTTTTGTTAAGGAAACTGTAAAAATGTCTAACTGTCTTGCATGGGCAGAAATTTATGATGCGAATTTATTTCCTAATGATTGGGAAAAACCAGATTTTGACGATACATCTTGGAATAATTCCGAAATTATTGGTTCTTATGGGATGGCCCCTTGGAATAATCTTATTCCTAGAGATATTCCAGGATTAACAAATGAACCAACTTTTCCTAAAAGTGTTTTATCTTTAAAAGAGGTACAGCCTATAGCTCAACATTATTCTATTGATTTAGGACCAACTTTTTTTAAGGGAGAATTCGCTAGTAATTCGGGTAAAATCATGCAAGGGTATGTAGTTACGGAAATTCACTCTAATCAAGAGATGGAAGGGGTCATGACCCTTATCTTTGATGCTCACGCTGAAGCAAAATGGGAATTTAAGTTAACTGGTGTCGAATACAAAACACAAAACGGAAAATATGAAAAAGTAAAATTAAGAAAAGGTTCAAATCTCTTAATTATTGATGTAAGTGGATCTTTTCATGAGCCAATCATGTCTTTAGCGTTTGATTTTCCTGAAAAAATAGAGTTAAATGCACCTTTTTGGGGGGATAAATCAAACTTTTTAGCAATAGGACCATTTTACACGGATACAAGGCTTCAAATTGGAAAGCCTGTTCCAAAAACGATCCCATTGACAAAAGAATATTTACAAATGAGTGAGGTATCTTCCTTAAACGAATTAGAAGCATTTATAAAATGAAATTTAAAGCAATTCCAAACGAACATGTTTGTACAGATAACGTGAGCCTTCTTTCTATGTTTAAAGAAGATATTAAGATCCATACTTTGGGTTTTCAACATCAAAATATGGTGTTGCCAAATCAGAGCTTTACGAAAGTAGATCCAATGGATAAAGGGGATACAGAATATATAATCGATTTTGGTAAGGAATACTTAGGTCATATTGAGTTTGAGCTTGAAGCTGAAATGGGTACAATTTTTGATTTTTTCTTATTTGAAGGTCTTCACCAAGATGGACGAATAGAACATACTTTTTCTTTGAATAACTCTCTCAGGTATATTGCGAGGAATGGTCGTCAAGTGTATCGTTCCTATATACCAAGAGGATTTCGCTATATGTTGCTAACTATTCGGAATTTTAGCAACCCATGTAAAATTTTCCGAATAAAGGTAGATGTAGCCACATTTCCAACAGGAAATATAGGGGTTTTTAGTAGCTCGGATTATCAATTAAATCAAATTTGGGAAATCTCCAAACATACAATAAGAATGTGTTCTCAAGATACAATCATTGATTGTCCAGCCTATGAACAAGCGCTTTGGACGGGGGATTCCTATAATATATCTTTAATGAATTACTATACATTTGGTAACTATGATTTAGTTAGAAGATGCTTAAGACTAATTTCAAAATCTATTTATCGATCTCCTCTACCAGAATCACATGTACCAAGTGGATGGCAAAATGTCTTAACAGCATGGTCCATTTTATGGATGATGGCATGTAAAGAATATTATCGATATTCTGGAGACGTAGAGTTTATTAAAGAGATTTATCCTGAACTTAAGCTGACAGTTCAACGTTTTAAAGAATTTATTAATGAAGATGGATTACTAGAAATTGCAGCCTGGAATATGCTTGATTGGGCACCAATGGATACAGAGCATAATATTGTTACTCATCAAAATGCACTCCTTGTTGATGCGTTAAGACAATCTGCTTATTTAGCATCGATTATTGGAGAAGATGAAGATGAAAATAACTTTAGAAACCAAGCAGAGAATCTTAAACAAGCAATAAACAATCATCTATGGGATGAAGTTGATATGGTTTATGTTGATAGCATTCATGAAGATGGTACTAAATCAAAAACTAGAAGTGTACAAACAAATTTAATTGCCTTTATTACAGGTTGTGCTGAGGGTCGACGCAGAAAATATGTAGAGAAATACATTGAAAATCCTCCTGGAAACTTTGTCCAAATTAAGAGTCCTTTCGTTCTGTTTTTCTATTATCAAGCTTTAATGAGTTTAGAGAAGAACGATTTAGTTTTAGATAATATACGAGATATATACGGACATATGTTAGAACATGATGCTACAACCTGCTGGGAAGGTTGGGAATTAATTGAAGGAGATTTCAGTCGCAGTCACTGTCACGCCTGGTCAGCAGCTCCGACTTATGTATTCGGAGTGCTCTTTTTAGGTGTTAAACCACTAGAACCAGGATTTACAAAAGTAGAGATCTCTCCTCAGTTAAATGGTCTAAAGTGGATAAAAGGGTCAGTCCCAATTCCACAAGGAAAGATCAATATTTATTGTAAAGATTTGGGGGACTATGTTGATTTACGAATTACCCTTCCAGATCAAGTTGAAGCACAGATCAAAGCACCAACGAATAATACAAAAGTTCTAGTGAATGGCCAACATTATTTTTAGACGTAAATAGGTTTGTAGATTTAAAGTCAAATTTAGTGAGTATTAACCACTAGTGAAGGGGAGATTTATAATGAATGGATTACATGTAACAACACTTACTTGTGAGTATAGAACGAATCCACTTGGAATTGATGTGAAAAAACCACGAGTAAGCTGGCAAATTGAATCTGACAAACGAAGCACAATGCAAATTGCATACCAAGTACAGGTTTCTCGTACTGAAAATAATTTCAATTGTCCTCTATGGGATACGGGTTATTTCGAATCTGATCAATCAATTCAAATCGTATATGAAGGTCCAGATCTTTCTTCTCAAACAAGATACTTTTATCGTGTGAAAGTGTGGGATAATTATGGACGTGAGTCTGAGTGGAGCCAAGTTGCGTGGTGGGAAACTGCTCTATTTGAAACAACAGAATGGAAAGCGAAATGGATTACTCCAGACCCAGAAGAACTTAATCCAGCATTAGAACCAGTTTTTCTTTTACGTAAAGAATTTGACTTAAAAGAAGGAATTGAATCAGCACGTATTTATGCAACAGGTGTAGGTCTTTACGAGATCTCTTTAAATGGTGAAAGAGTTAGTGAGGACTTACTTGCTCCTGGTTGGACTAGTTACAGCCATAGAATCCAATATCAAACATATGATGTAACAGATCAGCTAGAACTCTCGAATGCAATAGGGATAATGGTAGCAGACGGATGGTACAAAGGCAATCTTGCATGGGAGGGTAAGAGCAACATATATGGTGAAAAACGAGGAGTTATTATTCAATTGGTTGTCCGCTATCAAGATGGAACAGAGCAAGTAATTATAACCGATGAATCTTGGAAGGCTTCAACAGGTCCAATTCTCTATTCTGAAATTTATCACGGGGAAACATACGATGCTTGTCTCGAAAAAAGGGATGGAGCAATCATTCCTTTAACGATTTCAATTGGAATAATGTAATAGTTATTCATATCCCGTTATCAAAATTGGTTGCTCAAGAAAATAATCCAACACGAGTAACTGAAACACTTAAACCTCAGTCAGTATTTGTTACTCCTGCAGGAGACACGGTGCTAGATATGGGACAAAACATGGTTGGACGAATGAAATTTACTGTAGATGCACAAGCAGGTACAAAGATAATCCTAAGTCATGCAGAAATTCTTGATAAAGATGGTAATATTTATTTAGGTAATCTTAGAACTGCAAAACAAAAGGTAGAATATATCACAAAAGGTGAGGGAACTGAAGTATATGCACCATATTTTACCTTTCAAGGCTTCCGCTATGTTAAAGTAGAAGGTTACCCTGCAAAAGAAAACGGTCTCTTATTAGACTCTTTTGTTGGTGAGGTAATACACACAGACATGACACCAGCTGGAGAATTTGATTGTTCAAATCCAATGGTTAATCAGCTCCAACAAAATATTCAATGGGGACAACGCGGTAACTTCGTTGATGTTCCAACAGATTGTCCACAACGTGATGAGCGCTTGGGGTGGACTGGTGATGCACAAGTGTTTATTCGTACAGCACTATTCAATTATCATGGAGCACAATTTTTCACCAAATGGCTTCGTGACTTAGAAGTAGAGCAGCTTCCAGATGGAGGGGTACCTTTTGTTATCCCGAATGTAATTGACGGTCATTCATCTGCAGCATGGGGAGATGCTGCTGTGATATGTCCATGGACAGTCTACCAAAGCTATGGTGATAAAAGACTGCTAGAAGAACAGTATGCTAGTATGAAAGCTTGGGTAGAATATATCCGTGCACAAGGTGAAAACGAATTTGCTTGGAATACAGGCTTCCATTTTGGGGATTGGTTAGCATTAGATGCAAAAGAGGACAGCTACTTTGGTGCGACACCAAATGAGTTAGTTGCTACGGCATTCTATGCTCATTCAACTCAAATCTTACGTGATGCAGCTCGTGTTTTAAACAAGACAAAAGATGTAAGAGAATATACTGATCTTTTAGAAAAGGTTAGGAGATACTACAGTGATGAGTTTGTAACACCATTAGGTAGATTAGCTATTTCTACTCAAACAGCACATGTTCTTACATTAATGTTTGATCTTGTTGAAGGTAAGGTTAAAGAACGAGTAGCAAAAGATTTAAATGAGATGATTTTAGAAAATGACTATCATCTTCAGACTGGATTTGTAGGAACACCATATTTGAATTTAGCTCTTTCAAATAATGGCTATCATGAAACAGCAATGAAGCTATTGCTTCAAGAATCTTATCCATCATGGTTATACCCTGTAACAAAAGGGGCAACTACCATTTGGGAGCATTGGGATGGAGTGAAAGAAGATGGATCATTCTGGAGTGATGACATGAACTCATTCAACCATTATGCTTATGGAGCAATTGGAGATTGGATGTACAGAGTTGTTGCGGGACTCGATATGGATGATTCAGAGCCGGCTTATAAAAAGATTAAAATTCAACCTACTATTGGTGGGAGAGAAATGACTTATGCACGTGCAACTCACCAATCTATGTACGGACGTATTAAATCTTCATGGAAAATCACTCATGAAGAAGTAAGAATGGAAATCGAGATTCCAGTAAACACAACAGCACAAATTATTTTACCACATGCTAAGATTGAGACAGTTACAGATAATGGAGTTAGTATTGGTGAAGCAGACGGTGTACTAGAAATTACACAAATCGAGGAGGGTATTCTATTTGTAGTAGGATCAGGATCATACCAATTCGTTTATTCTAATGATCGTGGATTAAAACCTATCTATTCTGAGAATTCTAGAATTATTGACTTATTAACAGAACAAGAAACAAAACAAGTTCTTGAATCATTTATACCGGGTATTTCGAACCCTCATGGTGTTTTAGCTCAGTTAAGAATTCACCCAATTAAAAAACTACTAGAAAACCCGATGACAAAAATGACAGATAATCGACTAGTAAAACTTATTGATGCTTTAAATTCAATAGAATGGGAGTTAGATTCTATAATACAATAACAAAGTTAAAAAGTCAGCGATTGCTGGCTTTTTCTTTCTATAAACAATAATTCGTAATCTAGAAAGGAGATTTTCCATGTACGAACATATTGTAGCGTTTAGATTTAATGAACATATCACAGAGGAAAAAGAACAGACATTTGTAAATAAGCTAAAAACTTTTAAATACCT